>NZ_JAFBFC010000003.1 GCF_016909075.1 Priestia iocasae | reverse complement strand
AGGCAACATCGGATCACTACGTTCTCCGTGTTTTCTTTATCTCATGCGGAGCCGTCCAGTTTGTTCGTCGCTAATCAGGCCCCTTACGCTTTTCTTTTTTAGTAGGATTTTTTTTGAAGTTTATGTATACTAGCTTAAAGAGGGGGAGAGTGGATGGATCCTTTAGATGTATTAACAAGCCTAGATAAAACTCTTCCATATTATCAAGCGATTTTTAGTGCGGATGAACACAAAATTATTGGTTATGAAGTGTTAGGAAGGTTTCAAACAGAAAGTCAGGTAGAGAGTCTTGGTCCTCTTTTTCATGATGAAGGTATTCCTGATGAGTATCGCATTGAAATGGATCGTGCGGTGTTGACAAAGGCGTTAGAGCATGCGTTAGAACAAGAAGACGTCTATCAAATTTTTATTAATCAGAATGCTAATTTATTAATGAACGACCATGGAGAATCATTGCTTCTTCTTTTAAAATCATTTGAAAGTCGTGGGTTATCACTTAAGCGAATTGTACTGGAAATTACCGAACATGATTTTAAAGGAGAGATTGATCAACTTCATCATTTATTAATGTACTACCGTACATATGGAATTAAAATAGCCGTTGATAATATTGGGAAAGAAAGCAGCAATCTTGAACGTATTGGTTTATTGTCACCAGATATTTTAAAAATTGATTTACATATTCTTCGTAAAACAGCCATGTCACAATCTTATCAAGATGTTCTTTACTCCTTATCACTACTCGCTAGAAAAATTGGTGCAACCTTGCTTTATGAAGACATTGAAGCGTCCTATCAGTTGCAATATGCTTGGCGAAACGGAGGACGCTACTTTCAAGGGTTTTACCTTCATAAGCCTTCACCCACTCTTGTGAAGGCCGATATGTTAAAAGAAAAGCTTAAAGAGCAATTTGAAACATTTATTTCGCATGAGAAAAAGAAATTGTTAGCCATTCATCAATTAACACAAGCATTTGAAATGAAAATGCAGGCTCTTATCCAAAAGTGTCGCAAACTTCAATTGTATGATGAGATGATTGAGATCATTGCAAATGAGCTGTCTAAAAGCTGTTTTAGGGTTTATATTTGCGATGAGAATGGCTTCCAACAATCATCGAACATTATTAAAAAAGAAGAAATGTGGATCATTGAATCACAGTATATGAATAAAAACTGGAGCTGGCGTCCTTATTTTCTCGCAAACATTATGAAGATGAGCTATGACAAAAAAGGAATTTTATCTGATCTTTATAGTGACATTGAGACCGGGGAAAGCATTCGTACCTTTTCCTATCCATTAGATGATCAGCACTACGTATTTATTGATTTATCTTATGCATTTTTGTATGAGAAAGATGCATTATAAGTAAATAGAAAAGGTTGCTAGGAATTCCTAGCAACCTTTTCTATTTATTCGTGTGCATATCTTTTTTGTAAATCGGAAAAATAGAGAAAAAAGAGAGGGTGAAAAAGATGGGATTAATGGGCGTCTTAGGTATCATTGTAGGTATAATAGCATTGATTTCACTTTTCTATACATGGATTATAGCGAGAGATCAAAAAAAGTTACAAGGTGAATTTGATACACAGTTAGATGAGAAAGTACAAGCGCATCCTTACATTAGAAATCCAATATTCATTGCATGTTTAATAGGTATAACGATTTGCTTGGCATTAATCGCTTACATGGCTGTAATTTACTATTAAAATACGTTTACACCATTTGAAATAGGGAACGTGGAAAAAAAAAGAAAGGTGGATGATTGCATTGTTAAAAAAGGTTTTTATGGCTACTCTGTCCGTTTTATTGTTCACCAGTATCATTTCGGTGCATCAAATAACAGCTAAAACTGTTTCACAGGAGCCGCTGCGTCACGAGGTGTTTACAATTCTTCATAAGGCATTTCAAGCTCAGCTTCAACTAGGTAATCATCATCGAACAAAAGAAGAAGCTCAAAAGCTGTTAACGCCACATTTTCAAAAACCATATATCAAGAAGTTTTTAGATGAAAACATGACACAAGAAGCACAGGGCTACATTACGTATGGTACGGATTTTGCTCTTTATTATATCCCTTATTTTTCATATGATGAACATACGCAAATTACGTATGCAGATGATGGTCATACTGTATATGTGTATGAGCATTTTCCAGCAGTGGAAGATGGACCTGTATCGTACGGTGAACACTATGAGTGTATTATATTAACAAAAGAGCAAGGGATTTGGAAAGTAAGTGATTATTTGTATAGTGAAGATTTACCAAAAGAAATGGAATCATAATTAGACAAAAGAAGGAGCTGAAACAAAAGAGATAAAGAACACCCTGTTTGGCTCAGCATGCAACATCCCTTACCCTAAAATTAGATACAGAGGTAAGGGATGTTGCTTGTAAATCTTCTTTTTTCATGTTGCTTACTTACGTCCCAATCCTTTTTAACGTGAATTAAAGCTCTAATAATGCTTCTAGCTGTTGTAAATCAAATCCCTTTACGATGTCACTTCCTACACGTACGGTAGGGGTAGAATACGACTGAAATTCGTTTAACATACGATTTCGAGCGGATTGATCTTTTGAGACATCAAATTCAACAAATGGTACGTTATAATGAGTTAAAAATTGTTTAACAACTTGACATGGAGGACACGCTGGTTGTGTATACACTTCAACAGTTTTTGACATAAAATACACCCTTACATTTTTTATTGTTACAATATGAATTATAAGGTACATAAAAGTGAAAGGCTAATACCAAGCATTTTCTTTATAAAATTTCTTTAAAATGCTTGTATTTTTGTCATATGTAGAATATAGTGAAATGGTGTCTTTAATCCCTCATCTTAGATGAGATTATGGATAGAAACGTAATTGTAGTGAAACCTATAATTAGGATCAATACAATGGAATGGTTGAAAGGAGAGGTAATATGTCACAATTACAAGGCATTTTAACTCGTCTTGTGAATCTCCGTGAACAAGCAGGAGGAAGTGAAGCTCCTCAACGCTTCTTTGAAGTAGATGGGAAACGCATTTGTAGTGTAAAGTTTCATGCAAAAACTGAAACATTTGAGCTTGAAGTGTACCAAGACGGTGAAAAACCAAATGTTTATCAATTTGATAACGTTGATATGATTGCGATTGAAATTTTTGAATTGATTCATTAATGATGAGGATTATTATATCCTTCTAAAAAGACCTTTTCATCAAATAAGCTACACTTGATGAAAAGGTCTTTTTAAATTTCAGCTTAGAAAGTCGAATTTTGTAAAAATCGCTCAGTAAAAATCTGCTGAATCTTCATCGTAGAATATTGACACTCATGAGGAAAAAACCTAGACTGAAATTATAATACATAAACAATTCTGAAAGTTTATGTGGAAGCGAGGGACAATCTCATGAGTTTAAATAGCACAACTTTATTATCCAGCGAAGAAGCTCGGCTTCTGTTAGACTTGTTGTTTAAGCAACATTATGCAGTTGAAGTAGTTAGCAGTCATATATCAGATATTGAGAATGGATTAGTAAGCGTAGAGGAAGAAGAATATAAAAGGATTTCTTCTCTGTATCATCGCTTACAAGAGATGTAATACATAATAGAAGAAAGAGACTGAATCAATAGGAACAAAACGGTGTCCTACTTGACTCTGCAACATCCCTTGCTACTGAAATCCAGTCACACCATTGGATAGATGGGCAAGGGATGTTGTTTTAATCGATTGTTTTTCATTTTAATGACTAATGAGTAACCCCTTTTGTCAAAAAAAACACTCAAACATTAAACGGTTAATTTTGAACCGTTTCTTCATATACTAAAATGATAGCGTTTTCAAAGTCGTGGGTAGTTTAAAGGAGGGATTGTCAATTGAACGTGCCTCATGAAATGTTTCGTTCTGTATCGATTGAAGATTTATTAGTGAAATCAGATAAAGTAGCTCATGTTCAAGTTGGAAATAATCTAGAGCATGCTTTATTAGTGTTAACAAAAACAGGCTATACAGCAGTTCCTGTGCTTGACCCACATTACAAACTATGTGGCCTTGTAAGCACTACTCTTATTTTAGATTCTATTTTAGGTCTTGAGCGAATTGAATTTGAACGCTTAGAAGAAAGAAAAGTAGAAAGTGTCATGAGACAAGATGTACCTCGAATGAAAGTAAGAGAACGTATGGACCGAGCGCTTGAGTTAATGATCAATCATCCATTTGTGTGTGTAGAAAGTGAAAGCGGTGTGTTTGAAGGGATTTTAACTCGGAGCTTGATGTTAAAGCATGTGCAAAAAGAAACTATACTTAAGCAACTAAATAAAAAATGAGAAGATTTAACGATAAAGCCGTTCGTTTGTTAAAAGATTTTTTATAACGCTCTTGTCATAGTCGTCTATCCGAAAGAATAGATGAAGCTGACAAGAGCGTTTTGTTTTAATAGCTAAGTGTTATTTTTGTTCAGATGTTTTTAGGTGCGGTAAAATAAATACTAAAGAAAGGAGAGGTAGTGTGAGTGATGTTTTAGCTAAACAGTATGTTGAGCAAACTCCTAATCAAACAAAGCGACCATATGTATTAGGTGCAGTAATGCTGGCAATGTTTATGGCTGCAATTGAAGCGACAATTGTATCAACGGCTATGCCTGTTATTGTCTCAAATTTAGGTGGTTTTTCTCAATATAGCTGGGTATTTTCGAGTTATTTGCTTATGAACGCAGTAACCGTTTTGATTTATGGAAAACTAGCTGATTTATTTGGGCGTAAGCCTGTTATGACATTTGGAATTGTTGTATTTCTTATTGGCTCTTTGTTATGTGGTGTTGCTGACTCCATGACCATGTTAATTATTTTTCGTTTTATCCAAGGGTTTGGAGCAGGAGCCGTTATGCCGATCGCAACGACAATTGTGGGTGATTTGTATACAAAGGAAGAAAGAGCTAAGATTCAAGGGTATTTATCAAGTGTGTGGGGAATCTCGGCGATACTAGGACCTGCACTAGGTGGATTCTTTGTAGAGTATATAAGTTGGAGATGGGTGTTCTGGATTAATATCCCTCTAGGTATTCTTTCGCTACTTGTGCTGTCTCGCTTTCTAAAAGAAGACATTGAAAAAAGTAAGCGAGAGATTGATTATGCTGGAGCGATCTTATTAACCATTTCAATTACTAGCCTTATGCTCGTTTTAGTAGAAGGTGGGGTTCGATTCTCATGGACATCCCCTCAAGTAGTTGGATTACTAGCGGCATTTCTTTTAACATTTTTACTCTTTGTTCGTCAAGAGAATCGGAGTCAAGAACCAGTTATGCCATTTACTATTTGGAAAGAACGTCCAATTCTCATTGCCAATATTGTTTCCTTAACAACAGGTGTTATTTTAATTGGGCTATCTACATTTTTGCCTACATATGTACAAGGTGTGATGGGGAAATCTCCACTTGTTGCTGGGTTCACATTAACGACAATGTCCATTGGTTGGCCGATTGCAGCAACAATTGCAGGAAGGTTGATTTTATCTATTGGATTTAGGATTACATCCGTTATTGGAGGTATATCTTTAGTATTAGGAAGTAGTGTATTTGTGATGTTATCTCCTGATGATGGTGCGCTTTGGGCAGCATTTGGTTCTTTTTTAATTGGAGTTGGAATGGGGCTGTCGTCAACCGCTTTTATTGTGTTAATTCAAAGTACTGTCGATTGGAAGCAGCGAGGCATTGCAACCGCTTCTAATATGTTTATGAGAAACTTAGGCAGTACAATTGGAGCAGCATTATTAGGGGGCATTCTTAACATTCAAATGAAATCCTACATTGAGCAATCTGATGTTAAAGATGTCAACATCGATACAACGAATATATTGCTAAATCCAGAAATGCGAGAGTCATTATCATCATCTGTTCGCTCAACGTTACAAGAAGGATTGACTTATTCCTTACATCAAGTCTATCTTACTGTAGGGTTGTTTGCTGTAATAAGCTTTATATTTATCTTATTTCTTCCAAAGCAAGAAAGTCGCTAAACGATTCGTGGAGCGGCTTTTTTATTTTATG
The DNA here is from genome assembly GCF_016909075.1 of Priestia iocasae. GTDB lineage: Bacteria > Bacillota > Bacilli > Bacillales > Bacillaceae_H > Priestia > Priestia iocasae. The sequence continues at coordinate 576,159 of NZ_JAFBFC010000003.1, read as the reverse complement.
ATGATAAAAGTCATAATGAAATTCTAATGGAATTCTTGTATACTAAATGGAAAACAGATCGGTGAGGTAACAGATATGCAACTTGTTGAATGTAAAATGCTTGTTGTGCTAGCACAAGAGCTTAATATGAGAAAAGCAGCCGAGCGTTTATTTGTGTCTCAACCTGCCTTGTCCCAACGTTTACAAACGATTGAAAAAGCGTGGGACACACAAATTTTTATTCGATCTCAAAAAGGGTTATCTCTTACACCGGCAGGGGAAAAGATTGTTCAGTTTTCAAAAGAAGTAGTAGAGAAAGAAGAAAAAGTACGTGAGGATTTGCATTCACTTGACACAGAAGTCTATGGAACATTAAAGCTTGCTGTCGCATCCATTATTGGTCAACACTGGCTTCCGGTCGTGTTAAAACGCTTCATTGATCAATATCCTCATGCTAAAATTTCACTAGTGACAGGATGGAGTAGTGAAATGCTTCATTACATCTATGAAGATGAAGTACATGTAGGGATTATTCGTGGTAATCCAGATTGGAAAGGGATTAAGGAGCATATTTTAACAGATCAACTTTATTTAGTGGATACAGAAATTCAGAAAATAGAGGATGTTTTTCATACAGATCGTCCTTTTATTCAATTTAAGAGTGACTCTACTTACTATCAAGAAATTTTAGATTGGTGGCATCGTCAATTTCATACGAGTCCAAAGCGCACGATCGTGGTTGACCAAATTGAAACGTGTAAACAAATGGCGTTAAATGGTTTAGGATTTGCGATCTTACCGTCTATTGCATTGACTGAACGTGATGATGCATTTCATCGCATTCCGCTTTTAGAAAGCAACGGTGAACCGATTTCACGTGATACGTGGTTAATTGGATATGACTCGTCCTTTCAATTGAAGCAAGTAAAAGCATTTTTACAAGTTGTTCGTGACTATGTAAAGGAAGAGGAAAATAATGCTTTTCATGCATTGAACTTGTCATCCAACAAACAGTTTGATACATTAAAGGAATAGAAAGTAGTTATACATATAGGAGGAATACATAATGAAAATGATGGATGCAAACGAAATTATTTCGTTTATTCAAAACAGCACAAAATCAACACCTGTAAAGGTATACGTAAAAGGTGAATTAGAGGGAATTGACTTTGGTTCTTCTTCTAAAACATTCCTAACTGGAAACAGCGGAGTTGTTTTTGGAGAGTGGGCAGAAATTAAAGAAGCAATTGAAGCAAATGAAAGTAAAATTGAAGATTATGTGATTGAAAATGATCGTCGCAACTCTGCGATTCCATTGTTAGATATGAAAAACATTAAAGCGCGTATTGAGCCAGGAGCGATTATTCGTGATCAAGTTGAAATTGGTGACAACGCAGTGATTATGATGGGGGCATCTATTAACATTGGTTCTGTTATTGGCGAAGGTACAATGATTGACATGAATGTTGTAATGGGTGGACGCGCAACAGTAGGAAAGAACTGCCATATCGGTGCTGGTTCTGTATTAGCAGGTGTAATTGAGCCACCTTCAGCAAAGCCTGTAGTCATTGAAGATGATGTAGTTGTTGGTGCAAATGCAGTTGTATTAGAAGGTGTAACTGTAGGAAAAGGTGCAGTTGTTGCAGCTGGAGCAATTGTTGTAGAAGACGTACCTCCATACACGGTTGTTGCAGGTACACCAGCAAGAGTGATTAAAGAGATTGATGAAAAAACGAAATCAAAAACAGAAATTAAACAAGAGTTACGTCAACTATAAAATGTAACAACCTGAGAAAGCGTGGGAATCCACGCTTTCTTGTGTATGAGGAGGATTTTAGATGAATGGAAGTCCGTTCGTCGCTATTAGGCGTGAACTTCATAAAATTCCAGAGTTAGGATTTCGTGAATTCAAAACACAGCAGTTTTTATTAAATTATTTATCTACTCTTTCAGCCGAGCGATTTGAATTAAAAACGTGGAAAACAGGTATTTTTGTAAAAGTAAAAGGAACCAATCCAACAAAAATGCTTGGCTATCGTGCGGATATTGACGGCTTACCCATTACAGAGGAAACAGGCTATGCGTTTCAATCTGAACATGAAGGGCGTATGCATGCTTGTGGTCATGATATTCATATGAGTATTGCGCTTGGTATATTAACTCATTTTGTTCATCATCCAATTCAGGATGATTTGTTATTTATTTTTCAGCCAGCAGAGGAAGGACCTGGTGGTGCAAAGCCAATGCTTGAAAGTGATATCATGAAGGAATGGAAGCCAGACGCCGTGTTTGCGTTGCATATTGCCCCTGAATACCCTGTCGGGACAATTGCGACAAAAGAAGGTTTGTTATTTGCCAATACATCTGAACTATATATTGATTTAAAAGGAAAAGGTGGGCACGCAGCATACCCTCATATGACCAATGATATGGTAGTGGCTGCTTGTTCACTTGTTTCGCAGCTGCAAACCATCGTTGCTAGGAATGTGGATCCATTAGATAGTGCAGTCATTACAATCGGAAAAATCACAGGGGGAACGGTGCAGAATATTATTGCTGAGCGTGCCAGGGTAGAAGGCACAATTCGTACACTTTCTCCAGAATCAATGGCACGTGTGAAAGAGCGGATTGAAGCTATTGTAAAAGGTGTTGAAGTAGGATATCAATGTGAAACAAGCATTGATTACGGATGTATGTATCATCAGGTTTACAATGAAAAAACATTAACAGGAGAGTTTATGACATTCGTCCAAGAACAAACGGATGTTACCTGTATTGAATGCAGTAAAGCAATGACAGGTGAAGATTTTGGCTATATGCTAAAAGAAATACCAGGATTTATGTTCTGGCTTGGGGTAGATTCTCCACACGGATTACATCACTCAAAACTTGCCCCAAACGAGCAAGCAATTGATGTTGCTATTTCATTAATGACAAAATATTTCGCTATGAAAGGTAACGACTAAATCGAATAATCCACCTCTCTCATGGAAAAAGTACTTATATGAGGAGGTGGATTGACAATGGCAAAAATCGGTGTTGAATATGGATTAACAGATGTACAAGAAGCGCTTCAACAAATGGGACATGAAGTGGTGCAACTTCGTCAAGAAAACGACGCACAAGGATGCGATTGTTGCGTTGTAACAGGTCAAGATTCAAATGTGATGGGTATTTCAAACAGTGTGACACAAGGCTCTGTCATTAAAGCAAGTGGTTTATCGGCAGAAGATGTGTGTCAGCAAGTACAAAGTAGATTTCAATAATAAAAAAAGCTGAAGGGAGCCCTTCAGCTTTTTTTATTATGAATCAAGTTGAGGTTGGTTATTTCCTTCACCTGGTTGTTTCTTTTCCACATATACTTGATGAGGAAACGGAATTTCAATGCCATTTGCATCGAGTGCTTCTTTAAGAGCTTTGCGCAATTTACGCTCTACAGCCCACTGTTCGCCATTTTGTGTTTTTCCAACAACTCGAAGAACAACATCAGAGGAACCTAAACTTTGGACACCAATCACATTTGGTCCATCTACGACCGCTTCTTCTTCCTGAGCGATGCGATTACACACATCTTGTAAAACCGTGATTGCTTTATCGATATCATCATCGTATGAAATGCCAATATCAACGAGTGCACGCATGTTACCACGAGAATGGTTACTTAAACTTGTAATTTCGCGGTTTGGAACATAGTGTAATGTTCCATCAAATCCACGAATGTGTGTCGTACGAAGTCCAACCGCTTCAACAATACCTGAAAAACTACCTGTTGTTACATAGTCATCTACATCAATTTGTTTTTCAAGAAGTAAGAAAAATCCTGTTACTACATCACTTACAAGACCTTGTGCACCAAACCCTATTGCAAGTCCAACGACTCCTGCTCCTGCTAATAAAGCAGTGGCTTTAACACCTACTGTTTCAAATAACATAACAACAAAAATAAAGACAAGAACATATGAAAATAGATTAAAGGTTAAGCTTTTTAAAGTTAAAGCTCGACCACGTGTCACATTATCACGTTCCATTAAACGCTGAAATGATCGCTCAATAATCTTTTTCCCAATTGCTTTTACAATTAGAAAAGCAATAGTAATTGCTGCAAGTTTTAAAATGAGGATACTTGCGCTAGTTAGAAGTCCTTCCCAGTTGATTCTTTCAATATCAAACATCCAATCATCCTTTCAGTCTGCATCTTGAGCACTTTTATTTATTCCCCACACTAGACATGCTAAACTTAAAATAACGACTATCACAAGTAGTTTGCTCAACGTCGAATGAATGTTACATGGTTTGTTTTAAATTTTTTAAAAGCAGGCATAACATTCGTATGTATGTAAAGAATAGACATGTCGTAGTAAAGTGGCTATGTTACATGAAAGAGATGACTTTGTCAAGAATTCTTTCTTTACATTAATTATTACTTAATATTGACTAAAAAAATAAATTCTATTATAATTGTAACCGTTAAAAGGTTACATAGATGAGAATACATTCACTATATTCTCATTTAACTTTGAATTGGAGGGATCATTTATGCCAGAACGTATGGTAGGTAAACAAGCTCCTCGTTTTGAAATGGACGCTGTGTTAGCAAACAAAGAATTTGGTAAAGTAAGCCTAGAAGAAAACATGAAAAACGACAAGTGGACTGTGTTATACTTCTATCCAATGGACTTCACATTTGTATGTCCAACAGAAATCACTGCACTTTCAGATCGTTATGACGAGTTTGAAGACTTAGATGCAGAAGTAATTGGTGTATCTACTGATACTATTCATACACACTTAGCTTGGATCAAAACAGATCGCAAAGATAATGGTTTAGGTGATCTTAAATATCCACTAGCTGCTGATACAAACCATGTTGTATCTCGTGAATATGGAGTATTAATTGAAGAAGAAGGAATTGCATTACGCGGTTTATTCATCATTAGCCCAGAAGGTGAATTAATGTACTCTGTAGTAAACCATAACAACATTGGTCGTGACGTAGATGAAACATTACGTGTTCTTCAAGCGTTACAAACAGGTGGTCTTTGCCCAGCTAACTGGAAGCCAGGACAAGCTACATTAAACGCTTAATTTGTATGTGATAAAAAGGTCTAACGTGATTGTTAGGCCTTTTTCTAATCAACAAGAAATATACATAAAAATGATGTCATAAATTAGCTACTTACATGGGTATTGTAATAAAAGAAACGCTATGAAGGAGGACTAAAGAGATGAAATTACGTGAATCAATGCCTGAATTAACAGGCGCAACGGAATGGTTAAATGGAGAAGTAACAAAAGAACAATTAATTGGTGAAAAGCCAACACTTATTCACTTTTGGTCAATTAGTTGCCATTTATGTAAAGAAGCAATGCCGCAAGTAAATCAATTTCGCGATGAGTATCAGGACAAGCTTAATGTTATAGCTGTACATATGCCTCGTTCAGAAGAGGATTTAAACCTTGATGAAATTAAGAAGGTAGCTCAGCAGCATGACATTAGCCAACCTATCTTTGTTGACAGTGAGCATAAGCTAACTGATGCGTTTGAAAATCAATACGTACCTGCTTACTATGTGTTTGATAAAATAGGACAACTTCGCCATTTCCAAGCAGGTGGAAGTGGAATGAAAATGTTAGAAAAGCGTGTTAACCGTGTGTTATCAGAGACGGAAGCCAACTAAGTAAAAACATACAAGAAAGCTTTTTATTTATCAAACATGATCATGTTATTTATCAAACATGATCATGCTGTTGTGAATAAAAGGCTTTTTAGATTTAGCCATATTTTTGTTTTAAAAACATTGATAAATAAGGCAAGATTTTCACAAGCGAACAAAACCTCCGACTTTAGGAGGAGGTGTTCGCTTTTTTTATTACTTAATTAGACTGAAAATCAAAAAAATTCTAAAAATATATAGAAAATTATTTCGATAACCGATATATTTAATACTACATTCTATTCATTTGGAATACTTTTACAGAAGGAGGGGAAGTCGATGGATACATTTAAGAGATTAGAAGCTTTTTTTATGCCTCATAAACGGTACTTTATGTATTCAGCAGTTTGCTTATTAATTGTGACAATGATTACAGTAGCCTATCCGATTGTTTTACAGTATACAATTGATCATATTATTCTTGCGGAACGATATGATGCAACAATATCGGTAGCACTTATCTTTATGGGGTTAATGATTGTCAAAGGTATCTTTACATATTTTCAGCAATATTTAGGTGATTTATTTGGAATTACAGCTGTGTACGACTTGAGAAATGCACTTTATAAAAAGCTTCAATACTTACCTTTTAGCTATTACGATAATGCTAAAACAGGTGATTTAATGTCCCGCTTAACAGCAGATGTCGAAGGGTTTCGATTCTTTCTCTCATTTGGATTCTCCGAATTAATTCGCTTCACGTTATTGATTGTGGCTAGTTTTTCAGTCATGTTTGTTTATTCGGTGCCTTTAACAATTGTGACGATTTTAGCGTTACCATTTTTATGCGTAGCGGTGTACCGATTTGATAAAAAAGTACATCCTGCTTTTCGAAAGATTCGTAAGTCATTTGGGCAATTAAACACAAATGTTCAAGAAAACATTAGCGGTATTCAGACCGTAAAATCATTATCGAGAGAAGAGTTTCAAACATCGAAATTTAACAGCTCAAATGGTCATTATAAAGATCGGTATTTAGAAACAGCCAATGTATGGTCAACGTACTTTCCTCTTATGGAATTTATCGGGAATTTATCCATTGTTGCGCTGTTGTCTTACGGAGGCTATTTAGTTATGCAAGGAAGTGTTCAGCCAGGTGAGTTAGTTGCCTTCTTTAGTTTAACAAGCTATCTAATTTGGCCAATTATGAACTTAGGGTTTGTCATCAATATGTTTTCACAGTCAAAAGCGTCTGGAGAGAGATTGTTAGAAATCTTGGATGATGAAGAAAAGAAAGATGAGGATGTATTTGTACAACCAGAGAAATTGGGAGGAAGCGTAACATTTAATGATGTAACCTTAACGTATCCTGGGGAAGAGAAGCATGCTTTACAGTCAATTTCCTTTTATGCTAATAAAGGAAAAGTCATTGGATTAATTGGTGCTACGGGGTCTGGGAAAACCAGTTTAACTCAATTACTTACACGATTTTATGAGCCAACCTCAGGTGAAATCCTGTTAGATCAAGCAGATATTGGAACATATTCTTTATCTACTTTAAGAACCAATGTTGGTTTTGTGTTGCAAGAAACCTTTTTATTTTCAAGTACGATTAAAACAAACATCTCTTATGGTCGACCTGACGCTTCAATGGAAGAGGTCATCCTTGCGGCCAAAAGAGCGCAAGCGCATGAATTTATTATGGAGTTACCTCAAGGGTATGACACCATGCTAGGAGAGCGTGGCTTAGGGTTATCAGGAGGACAAAAGCAGCGCATTGCGATTGCTCGTGCTTTATTATTGAACCCTAGTATTCTCGTATTAGATGATGCAACGAGTGCTGTTGATATGCAAACAGAACACAAAATTCAGCTGGCGTTAAAAGAATTAATGAATAATCAAACGACGTTTATTATTGCGCACCGCATTTCATCCGTGAAGCATGCAGATGAAATACTAGTATTAGAGAATGGGAGGATTGTAGAGAGAGGAACCCATTTTGAACTTATTCAAAAGGAGGGCCCATATAAGCGCATTTACAATATTCAATACAAAGACCAAGAAGCTGTTGCAAAAGTATAATGGAGGAGGGAAGAGATGAAGAAAGAACAAAGTAATATCGTGCAAAATCGCTTTTATTATAAAATGGATGAAGTGATCGATAAGTCATTTAACTGGAAGCAAATGATGCGGTTGTTTAGCTATTTAAAGCCATATAATAAAAATTTACTTCCGCTTTCGTTTCTTACAGTTATTATTACAACAGCAGTACGTCTAGCCATTCCAATTCTTATTGGGGTTTATACGCTTGATCATGCAATTGCTAAACAAGATTTCAACTTATTAACAAAGCTAGTTGTACTCATTTTTTCATTATATATCGTTTCCTATATTGCAAATCGTTTTCGGATTAGATGGATGAATATGTTAGGGCAAAACGTCATTTATGATCTAAGAAAACATTTATTTACACATGTACAGAAACTTTCACACCGCTTTTTTGATTCTCGATCAGCAGGATCCATCCTCGTACGCATTATGAATGACATTAATTCACTTCAAGAGCTTTTTACAAGTGGTGTCATTAATTTGCTCATGGATCTTTTACTACTGATTGGAATTGTGACCATTCTATTTTCGTTGAGTCCGCCTCTGACCATAGCGATTATGATCATTTTACCGATTATGTTCTTCATTTCAACTAGTTTGCGAAAAAACATCCGGAAATCTTGGCAAACTGTGCGTATGAAGCAGTCTGTTTTAAATTCTCACTTGAATGAGAGTATTCAAGGAATTCGTGTAACGCAAGCTTTTGCACAAGAAAAGGAGAATGTAACTTTTTTTGATGGCATAAATCAAGAGAACTTTATGAGTTGGAAGCATGCTTCTCAAAAAAATGCGATGTTTCGTCCTTTTGTTGAGATGACAAACGCAATCGGTACTGTGATTTTAATTATTTTTGGAGCTATTCTTATTCAACAACAAGATGTAACAATTGGAATCTTTGTCTCATTTGCCTTTTATCTAGGAATGTTTTGGGAGCCCATTTCGCGTCTTGGGCAAGTTTACAATCAATTATTGATGGGGATGGCATCATCTGAACGTATCTTTGAATTTATTGACGAGCAACCAAATGTAGTCAATTCGGCAACAGCTAAAGATGTTCATGAACTAAAAGGAAAAATAGAGTTTGACCATGTTGTTTTTTCTTATGATGGAAAGCGTCCTGCGTTGAGCGATGTTTCTTTTACAATTGATGAAGGACAGACAGTAGCATTAGTAGGACATACGGGTTCTGGCAAAACATCCATTGCGAACCTCATTACAAGGTTCTACGATATTGATAGTGGGAAGATAAAAATGGATGACTATGATAGTAAAGACATTACAATTGAGAGTTTACGATCACAGATTAGTATTGTATTACAAGATACCTTTATTTTTTCTGGAACAATTATGGAAAATATTCGATTTGGGAGGCCAGATGCAACTGATGAAGAAGTCATCACAGCCGCCAAGGCAGTAGGAGCTCATGGATTTATTCAAACGTTAAAAGGTGGATACGATACGGAAGTAGAAGAACGAGGAAATATCTTATCTGTAGGGGAGAGGCAACTGTTATCTTTTGCACGAACCCTATTAGCAAACCCAGCAATCATCATATTAGATGAGGCGACCGCAAGCATTGATACTGAAACAGAAATGATTATCCAGCGTGCATTAAAGAAGCTATTGAAAAATCGAACGGCTATTATGATTGCTCATCGTTTATCGACAATTCGAGAAGCTGATCAAATTATTGTACTCGATCATGGGCAAGTCATTGAGCAAGGTAATCATGAACAACTCATGCGTATAAAAGGTCAATATTATCGTCTTGTACAATCCCAGTTCTTAACAAATAATGAGTCGTAAATATTGTATGTTTTAAAATACGTTATCCTTACTTACTCAAGAAAGTAAATGGGTAGGTAAGGACTTTTTTTGCATTTTCGTTTAGTAAAAAAAACGATGGTTTTCACATATGAGTGGAACTTCGTTTTGTGGTAAAATTATCATATAAAGAGACGGAGTTACTCGGTGAGGAGGCAGAATAATGAGGAAAGCGTATGCTGTAATTGGATTAGGGCGATTTGGTGGGAGTATATGCAAAACGTTAAGTGAAGAAGGCGTTGAGGTATTAGCGATTGATACAGATGAAGACAAAGTAAATCAATATGCGAATATTGCTTCACATGCAGTGATGGGTGATTCAACAGATGAGAATGTATTAAAAAGCTTGGGAATTCGTAACTTTGATCATGTGATTGTAGCTATTGGTGATAATATTCAAGCTAGTATTTTAACAACCCTCATGTTAAAGGAGTTAGGGGTGGAGCATATTACGGTAAAGGCACAAAATGATTATCATGAAAAAGTACTAACGAAAATTGGGGCTAATCATGTTGTTCATCCAGAGAGGGATATGGGAAAGCGTATTGCAACCAAAATTTTATCAAACAATGTATTAGATTATCTAGAGTTGTCTGATGAGCATAGCATTGTTGAGGTTGTAGCCAATGATCGTATGCATGGTCATTCCATTATTGAGCTAGATGTCCGGGCGAAATATGGCATTAATATTGTAGCCATTAAAAGAAACCGTGATATTATTGTATCACCACAAGCTTCTGAGGTCATTCAAAGAGGAGACGTACTGATTGTTATTGGAGCCGATGTTGACATCAACCGCTTTGAAAAAAAATTATTAGGTCAATGAATAAAGAGCGAATGTCTTATTAGACATTCGCTCTTTGTTTATTATACTTCCATGATAATTGGTAAAATCATTGGACGACGTTTTGTTTTTTCATATAAGAATGGAGCTAATGTGTCTGTAATTTCATTTTTAATTTCAGACCATTGAGATGTACGACGTTCCATTACTTTGCTTAAGTGCTTTGTAATCAGTGATTGTGCATCATTAATTAAATCACCAGATTCACGCATATAAACAAATCCACGTGAAATGATATCAGGACCAGCTGCAATCTTAAAGTCTTTCATGTTAATGCTTACAACGACAATAACAAGTCCTTCTTCTGATAAAATACGACGATCACGAAGTACGATGTTTCCGATGTCTCCTATACCATTACCATCGATATAAACGGAGCCAGAAGGAATTTTTCCTGCTACAGCTGCTTCATTTTCGCTTAAAGCTAGTACTTCACCATTATCCATAATAAAACAATTTTCTTCAGGAATACCACAATCGTTTGCAAGCTTAATATGCATCTTTTGCATGCGGTATTCACCGTGAATTGGCATGAAGTATTTTGGTTTGATTAAACGTATCATTAATTTTTGCTCTTCTTGTCCACCATGACCTGATGTATGAATATCATTTAGAGCACCATGAATAACTTCTGCACCAGCGCGATATAGCATGTTAATCGTACGGCTTACGCTTACTGTATTTCCTGGGATTGGTGAAGAAGAGAATACAACTGTATCACCAGGGATGATTTGGATTTGACGATGCGTTCCATTTGCAATACGTGATAACGCCGCCATTGGTTCTCCTTGACTTCCTGTACATAAAATCGTGACGCGGTGAGCAGGGAGTCTATTAATTTGTGATGATTCAATAAATGTATCTTTCGGACACTTAATATAGCCTAAGTCTTGTCCGATTTGAATGGCAGCTTCCATGCTACGACCAAATACAGCAATTTTACGGTTGTTCAAAACAGCTGCTTCTACTACTTGCTGTAGTCTGTGAATATTGGAAGCAAAGGTTGCAAAAATAATACGTCCATCTACTTTTCGGAAAATGTCATGGATGCTTTCCCCAACACGACGCTCTGACATAGTGAAATTTGGAATTTCACTATTTGTGCTATCTGAAAGTAGACATAGCACGCCTTCTTTACCGATTTCAGCCATCTTTGTTAAGTTTGCAGGTTCTCCAACTGGTGTAAAGTCAAATTTGAAATCACCTGTATGTACAATTTGTCCATTTGGTGTTTTAACGACAATTCCGTATGAGTCTGGGATACTATGTGTTGTACGGAAGAATGTGACAGAGGTTTTACGGAACTTAATCACATCATCTTCTGTAATTTCATGAAGTTGAGCTCTTCTTAATAAACCGTGCTCTTCTAACTTGTTTTTTAATAATCCTAATGCAAGCTTTCCAGCGTATACAGGAATATTAATTTGCTTTAGTAAATAGGGAATACCACCAATGTGATCTTCGTGTCCATGAGTAACAAAAAGTCCACGGATTTTATCTTCATTTTTAACTAAGTATGTGTAATCAGGAATGACATAATCGATCCCTAATAGTTCATCCTCTGGAAATTTAATTCCAGCATCGATAAGGATGATTTCATCCTGAAATTGTACAGCATACGTATTTTTGCCGATTTCGCCTAGACCACCTAGCGCAAAAACAGCCGTTTGATTGTTTTTAACGAATTTCATTTTTATCATATCTCCAATACTTTAAAATCTTCACTTTGTTGCTCATACTCTAAATGTGCACCCTTAACCGCTTGAACAAATTCAACGTTAAAACCACGGTCTTTTAGTTTTAAGCGAACATCGCGCTCAGACTCACCGTTTACATAAACTGTTTTAGTGTTTTCACGAACAGGTACTTCATTTGCTTTCTCTTGAAAATAAACTTTAAAAATCATGAAAATCTCTCCTTAATCTCCGAAATTCAAGTAACTTTTTTTATTATATTATAAATTGTGTATGTATTTCATGTATTTTCTAAAAGAAACTTGCCTTCAATACATTTTAATCATCACAAGAACACAAGTCAATGAGAGAGTCTATTTAATTAGGAGGGAAAGGGACTTTAATGCGCTAGATGTGTCCACTTTTGATGAATCAGTCTCTTTCCAAAACTTGTTTTTTAAAAGAAGTAAATAAATAGTGGATTAGGCTATGACTTTCTTGTGAAGTAAGTCGTTCCATTGTTTCAAAAGCTTCTTGCGCAGACGTTTCAGCACGATGATTCAACTCCTTATGTTAAAGTAGAATCCTCTTTTTCTACCGTTATTATATGATGAGAGTGGAAAAGCTTTTCGTGGTTATAACTGGAAGAAAAAGTTAAGGTCAAAAGGAGGATCTTAGATATTTCTTGTTTTGTTTGGTATAATCAAGTTGTGAAATACTTAACAAACAATGTGAAAAGCTAGGTGATTGAAGTGAAAAGAAGTGTAATCTTTTTTGATATCGATGGAACATTATTAGACAGCAATAAAAAGCTGCCTCAATCAACAAAAGAGGCGGTCAGAAGCTTAAAAGAAGCAGGGCATGAAGTAGCAATTGCCACGGGCAGAGCACCGTTTATGTTTGAAGATTTACGAAAAGAACTTGATATTCATTCATTTGTAAGCTTCAATGGGCAGTATGTAGTTTTAGATGGAGAAGTGATTTACAAAAATCCATTGAGCACAGAGACACTTGAAGAATTAACACAGTTCTCGACAGAAAAGAATCACCCTCTTGTCTATATGGATCATGAAAGTATGAAGTCAAATATTGAAAAGCATTCGTATATCGAAGATAGCATTGGAACACTAAAATTATCCATTCCGGCTCCTGCTCACGATCCTTCCTATTATGTAGGACGAGAGATTTATCAAACTTTATTATTCTGTGAGAACGGGGAAGAGGAGACGTACAAAGAAAACTTTGAGGCGTTTCATTTTATTCGTTGGCATGAGTTCTCAACCGATATTTTACCAGCAGGTGGCTCTAAAGCAAAAGGAATCGAGCGAATGATTGAAAAGCTTGGATTTTCAAAAGAACAGGTGTATGCATTTGGTGACGGCTTAAATGATTTAGAAATGCTTGAATACGTAGGAAATGGTGTAGCAATGGGAAATGCGCATGACGAAGTGAAAAACATTGCTAACCATGTTACAAAACATGTAGATGAAGATGGTATTCATCATGGATTAACGTTAGTAGGGCTATTAAAGTAATCTGTATTGCTGCTATACAAGGAAGAAGGTGATGTCGGTTTTGACATCACCTTCTTTTATCGATCAATAGGTGTAGCATCCTCTGGTTGTTTAAAAGGGTCTTGTTGATTAATGTGATCATAAAACATGATACCATCTAAATGATCAATTTCGTGCTGAAATACAATAGCTGGAAGTCCTTTCAAGCGTATCTTAATTTCTTCTCCATCGATTGTAAAAGCTTTGACAGTAATACGAGCATATCGAGGCACATAACCTGGCACTTCACGGTCAACTGATAAGCATCCTTCGCCACTAGACAAATACGTTTTTTCTACAGAGTGACTCACAATCTTAGGGTTGAAAAGCGCGTAGCTATGTAAAGTTCCTTTTTCATCTGTTACATGAACAGCCATCATTCTTTTTGATACATTAATTTGTGGAGCGGCTAATCCTATGCCAGGTCTTAAACCATATTGACTAGCAATGTCTGGGTTTTGACTATTGATAACGTAGTCAATAAGACTTTGTAGGGTTGCTTTATCTGTTTCAGACGCAGGTAAGGGGACTTCAGCTGCTGGTTGCTTTAAGGTTGGGTGACCTTCTTTGATAATATCTTTCATTGTAATCATCATACACATCTCCTTGCTTGTAACATCTTATAACCTTATATTATACGAATTAAGTCTAACAAAGGAAACATTATAAATCTATGTGAAGGAAAGAAGCTTTAAAACAAAGAGTTAGGGAAAATAAAAAAACGGCCTATTCATGGCCGTTTTTTTTACCAGTTGCAGCATCCAGCGCCGATGATAATTAACAAGATGAATAAAACAATGATTAATACGAATCCTTTGTTTGATCCGCAACCGCTGTAACCGCCGTAACCACAACAGCCATAACCGTAACCGTACATAAGAAAACCTCCAATAGTAATGATTCCCATTTAGTCCAAAACGTTTGATAAACGTCTTTTTCATTACTGGGTTAATACAATATATTAAAAACAATTAAAAGGTGTGTAGAGAAATAGCCCATGTTTAGATATTTATATTTTTGATAAACAGTTATAAAGAGGGTTAAATGAAAAAATAGATGAAATCTCTATGTTTGTCTCTTTAAATGGAAGTTATATTTTACCTTAAGAAATGTGAAGAACGTAGCTCTACAAGTAAGTAAGAGATGGATAGAGGCTTGAATGGCTGTCTGAATGATTGAACGACACCAATAGAAGTGCTATTCTGTTTCTGTAAGTTAGTCCTTCAAAAGGGAAAATCGCGTAAAAGCATTTGTTAGGTAAAGGTTTTTACCTGCTTATGGTTTCACATACGTCGAAATTACGAAACATAAGCTCGAGCTAAGTGTGTGAAAAGTTAATGCACCAAACTTGAACAAGACGATATGTAGAGGTTGTTAAAAAACGTGTGTGCATACGTGGATGCTTGTAGAGCTCCTTTGCTTCGAGCGTTTGCTAAGTAGGTGGAGTTCAAAGTATAATATTTGACATATAAAAATGGGAGTTTTGCCTTATGAAGAAATATGTCGTTGTTGGAGCATTGGTGAGTGGCTTACTTGCAGGTTGCTCTAATGATTCAGTTCCAGAATTAGCTGTGTATGAATCATTTGAAAAAGTAGTAGCTGAAGAAAAAGCATTTTCAAGTCAGCAGAGATCTCTAACAGAATTAGAACAAAAAGAAAAAGACATGTATGATGAAATCATATCGCTTGGCATGAAAGAGCATGAGCGAGTTAAGAAAGTAGCCAATCAAGCGTTAAAAATCGTGAATGAACGAGAAGAGAGACTTGAAAAAGAAAGTAAGAGTATTAAAAAGTCTTACCAAAAATCGAAGGAAATTCAATCTCAAATTGAAACTATTGAAAATCCGCAATTTAAAAAAGATGCTGAACAGTTAATTAGCATGATGGATGAACGTTATGAAGCGTATGAGAAGCTCTACGGCTTTTACAAGCAGGGTCTTCAATTAGATAAGGAGCTTTATCAATTATTTCAAAATGAAAAAGTAACTCTTGATGAATTAGAAGATAAAATTACGTCTATTAATGCAACATATGAAAATATTATAAAAGCAAATGAACAATTTAATAATAAAACGTACATTTATAATGAAAAGAAGCAACAGTTTTACGAAAAAGTGAATAAAAGTAAGTGAAAATGACTTAATTAAATAAATTTTTTTCTTTTTTGAGATTGTTACACACTTAAACGTGATGTAACAATCTTTTTTTGCTTCAAATTCTCAATTACTTAAAGGTGATTAGCACGAGAGAAAAGATAGCGCTTTCTTTGTGGGATGGGAAAAAAAGAGAGTATTTAAGGTGAAAAACATCTACAAAAGATTAGAGATGTGTAGTCCTATTTTCATTTATTATAAAACATGTAATACAGATTTGTTTTGTGTAATAGTACAGAAAGTAATTTTCCTAATATTTGAAAGTTAACAAAAAGCGGTTAATTTTATTGATGTAAATGGATTGACGAACCATTTTGTTATATTGTAAACTAATGCATGTAATAGACATTGTATTAATGATTTTTTTGAAATAATTAATACAGTTTAGTGGATAGATTATATCCGCTTGAACTTTCCTTTTACTTAAATGTTTTCTTGGAATTCGTCAGGGAATACATATAGGTGTAGAAAAATAACGAATTCACTAGATGTTAGTCTACAAAAAATGACTTTTCCATGTTCGTTTTGGACATTCTAACATTGTATGTTTTTGTATGACTAACAAAATGAATAATAATGGTTAAACGAAAGGAAGAGGTGACTTAGATGGCTGCTAAAACAAAAAAAGCTATTATCGATGTATCAAAGCAACTTGATAAAGTTGCAGCGCATTACACAACGTTTCAAGTTCTTAATGAAGAGGGCGAACTTGTAGACAAATCATTTATGCCTGACTTATCTGACGATCAATTAAAAGAGTTAATGACACGTATGGTATACACTCGTATTCTTGATCAACGTTCAATTTCTCTAAACCGTCAAGGTCGTTTAGGCTTCTACGCGCCAACTGCAGGACAAGAAGCATCTCAAATTGCTTCTCAATACGCATTAGAAAAAGAAGACTTTATCTTACCGGCATATCGTGATGTGCCTCAATTAATCTGGCATGGTCTTCCATTATATCAAGCATTTTTATTCTCTCGTGGTCACTTCCACGGTAACCAAATGCCTGAAGACTTAAATGCATTATCACCACAAATTATCATCGGTGCACAATACATTCAAGCTGCAGGTGTTGCTCTAGGTCTTAAAAAGCGTGGTAAAAAAGCTGTTGCAATCACTTACACTGGTGATGGTGGAGCATCTCAAGGTGACTTCTACGAAGGTATCAACTTTGCAGGTGCATTTAAAGCTCCAGCAATCTTCGTGGTTCAAAACAACCGCTTTGCTATTTCAACACCAGTTGAAAAGCAATCAGCAGCAAAAACAATTGCTCAAAAAGCAGCAGCAGCAGGTATCCCTGGTGTGCAAGTAGATGGAATGGATCCATTAGCTGTATACGTAGCAGTTCGCGAAGCTCGTGAGCGTGCAGTAAACGGTGAAGGTCCAACATTAGTTGAAACGTTAACATACCGTTATGGTCCACATACAATGGCTGGTGATGATCCAACTCGCTATCGTTCTACAGAGCTTGACAACGAGTGGGAAAAGAAAGATCCAATCGTTCGTTTCCGTAAGTTCTTAGAAGCAAAAGGCCTTTGGAATGAAGAAGAAGAAAACAAAGTAATCGAACAAGCAAAAGAAGACATTAAAGAAGCAATCAAAAAGGCAGATGATTATCCAAAGCAAAAAGTAACAGATTTAATGGAAATCATGTACGAAGAAGAAATGCCTTTCAACTTAAAAGAGCAATATGAAATCTACAAAGAGAAGGAGTCGAAGTAAGCCATGGCGCAAATGACAATGATTCAAGCAATTACTGATGCGTTACGCACAGAATTAAAAAACGACGAAAACGTATTAGTTTTTGGTGAAGACGTTGGCGTAAACGGCGGGGTGTTCCGTGCGACTGAAGGCCTTCAACAAGAGTTTGGTGAAGACCGCGTATTCGATACACCACTAGCTGAGTCTGGTATTGGTGGTCTTGCAGTAGGTCTTTCTACTCAAGGTTTCCGTCCAGTACCTGAAATCCAATTCTTCGGTTTCGTTTTTGAAGTAATCGATTCAATTTCTGGTCAAGCAGCTCGTATGCGTTACCGTTCTGGTGGACGCTGGACAGCTCCAATCACATTCCGTTCTCCATTCGGTGGTGGTGTACATACACCAGAGCTTCACGCAGACAGCTTAGAAGGCTTAATGACTTCTCAACCAGGATTAAAAGTTGTTATTCCTTCAACACCTTATGATGCAAAAGGTTTATTAATTTCATCAATTCGTGACAATGACCCAGTTATCTTCTTAGAGCATATGAAACTTTACCGTTCATTCCGTCAAGAAGTACCTGAAGAAGAGTACACAATTGAACTTGGTAAAGCAGATGTAAAGCGTGAAGGTACAGACCTTTCAATCATCTCTTATGGTGCAATGGTTCACGCATCATTAAAAGCTGCTGAAGAGCTTGAAAAAGAAGGTCACTCTGTAGAGGTTGTTGACTTACGTACAGTTCAACCTTTAGATATCGAAACAATCATTGCATCAGTTGAAAAAACTGGTCGCGTAATTGTTGTTCAAGAAGCTCAAAAACAAGCTGGTATTGCAGCAAACGTTGTAGCTGAAATTAACGATCGTGCTATCTTAAGCTTAGAAGCTCCAGTATTACGTGTAGCAGCACCGGATACAGTATATCCGTTCTCTCAAGCTGAAGGTGTATGGTTACCAAACCATAACGACATCGTAGCAACAGCTAAAAAAGTTCTTGAATTTTAATTCAAACAACTAGTGTAGAAGAGGTCAGCAATGTTGCTGATTTCTTTTACACATTTATTGGTTAAATTGACCGTAGTAAAAGAACGTATTGAACATAGGAGGGTGAACACGCATGTCATTTGAATTTAAACTTCCAGATATCGGTGAAGGTATTCATGAAGGTGAAATCGTAAAATGGTTCGTAAAACCTGGAGATGAAATTAACGAAGACGACGTACTTGCAGAAGTACAAAACGATAAAGCAGTAGTAGAAATTCCTTCTCCTGTTAAAGGTAAAGTATTAGAACTTAAAGTAGACGAAGGTACAGTTGCGACAGTTGGACAAGTTATCGTAACATTTGATGCACCTGGTTATGAAAACTTAAAGTTCAAAGGTGACGATCATGACGATGCACCAGCGAAAGAAGAAAAAACAGAAGCTCAAGTTCAAGCAACAGCAGAAGCTGGGCAAGATGTGAAGAAAGAAGAAGCTCCTGCAGCAAAAGCAGAAGAAACAGGTGCAGGTGCTCAACCACAAGCAGAAGTGGACCCTAACCGTAAAGTAGTAGCAATGCCTTCAGTACGTAAGTACGCACGTGAAAAAGGTGTTGATATTAAAGCTGTTCCTGGTTCAGGTAAAAATGGCCGTATTACAAAAGAAGACATTGAAAACTTCTTAGCAGGCGGTACAAAAGCTGCTGCTGAAACAACTGAAGCTGCTCCAGCTACAGAAGAAGTAACAGCAGAAGAGACAAAAGCTGCTGCTCAAACGGTTGTTCCAGAAGGTGACTTCCCAGAAACTCGTGAAAAAATGAGTGGAATTCGTCGCGCAATTGCGAAAGCTATGGTAAACTCTAAGCATACAGCTCCACACGTTACGTTAATGGACGAGGTGGATGTAACGAAACTTGTTGCACATCGCAAGAAGTTCAAAGAGGTTGCAGCTGAGCAAGGCATCAAGTTAACGTTCTTACCATATGTAGTAAAAGCATTAACATCTGCGCTTAAGAAATATCCAGCACTTAATACAGCTATCGACGATGCAACTGATGAAGTAATTCAAAAGCATTACTATAACATCGGTATTGCTGCTGATACAGACAAAGGTCTACTTGTACCAGTTGTTAAGCATGCTGATCGCAAATCTGTATTTGCTATTTCTGATCAAATCAATGATCTTGCTACAAAAGCACGTGAAGGTCGTTTAGCTCCAGCTGAGATGAAAGGTGCATCTTGCACAATTACAAATATCGGTTCTGCAGGTGGACAATGGTTTACTCCAGTAATCAACCACCCAGAAGTTGCAATTTTAGGTATCGGCCGTATTGCTGAAAAACCTGTTGTACGTGATGGTGAAATTGTAATTGCTCCGGTATTAGCACTTTCTCTAAGCTTTGATCACCGTATTATTGATGGTGCAACAGCTCAAAACGCTCTAAACCAAATCAAGCGTTTACTGAATGATCCAGAATTATTATTAATGGAGGCGTAATAAATGGTAGTAGGAGATTTCGCAATCGAAACTGATACGCTAGTCATCGGTGCTGGTCCTGGTGGATATGTTGCAGCAATCCGCGCAGCACAATTAGGTCAAAAAGTAACAATCGTTGAGAAAGGTACTCTTGGTGGTGTTTGCTTAAACGTTGGTTGTATTCCTTCAAAAGCATTAATCGCTGCTGGTCACCGTTTTGAGAATGCTAAGCATTCTGAAGATATGGGGATTAAAGCTGAAAATGTAACAGTTGACTTTACAAAAGTTCAAGAGTTCAAAAACGGCGTAGTGAAAAAGCTTACTGGTGGTGTTGAAGGATTACTTAAAGGTAACAAAGTCGACATCATTCAAGGTGAAGCTTACTTCGTTGACAATGAAACTGTACGTGTTATGGATGAAAATTCTGCACAAACATATAAGTTCAAAAATGCAATCATCGCAACTGGCTCTCGTCCAATTGAGATTCCTGGATTCAAGTTCTCAAAACGCGTGCTTGATTCAACGGGTGCATTAGCATTACAAGAAGTACCTAAAAAGTTAGTTGTTATCGGTGGCGGTTATATCGGTACTGAGCTTGGAACAGCTTATGCAAACTTTGGTACAGAAGTAACATTTGTAGAAGCAGCTGATGAAATCTTAGCTGGTTTTGAAAAGCAAATGAGCTCTCTTGTTAAACGTAACTTAAAGAAAAAAGGTAACGTTGAAATTCACACAAAAGCAATGGCTAAAGGTGTGGAAGAGACAGAAGATGGCGTAAAAGTAACATTCGAAGTAAAAGGCGAAACTCAAACAGTTGAAGCTGATTACGTATTAGTTACTGTAGGTCGTCGTCCTAACACTGACGAGCTTGGTTTAGAGCAAGTGGGTGTGAAAATGACAGACCGTGGCATTATCGAAATCGATAACCAATGCCGTACATCAGTAAGCAATGTTTATGCAATTGGTGATATCGTTACTGGACCACCACTTGCACATAAAGCTTCTTACGAAGGTAAAATCGCAGCTGAAGCAATCGCTGGTGAACCTGCTGAAATCGACTACTTAGGTATTCCAGCAGTTGTATTCTCTGAGCCTGAGCTTGCATCTGTAGGTTATACAGAAGCACAAGCAAAAGAAGAGGGATTAGAAGTAAATGCTGCTAAATTCCCATTTGCTGCTAACGGACGTGCTCTTGCACTTAACGCTGCAGAAGGCTTCTTAAAGCTTGTAACTCGTAAAGAAGACGGAGTAGTTGTTGGTGCTCAAATCGCAGGTCCAAGTGCATCTGATATGATTGCTGAACTTGGTCTTGCAATCGAAGCTGGCATGACAGCTGAAGATATTGCATTAACAATTCACGCTCACCCAACATTAGGTGAAATTACAATGGAAGCTGCTGAAGTTGCAATTGGTAGCCCAATTCATATCGTAAAGTAATAAATGATAAAAAAATCCCTTGTGTTTACTACACAAGGGATTTTTTTGGGTATAAGCGAAATAAATGCATCGTACATATAAGTAACAAATACTTTCAATGACCCTTCATCATGAGTGAAAAGTAAAAATAGGAATGATAGAAGGGAAAGAAGCTTAATGATAAAGACAATGGTTTGGTGTATTCAGCTTATCATTTGGAGTGGATACACCATCATCGAAATGATTTCGAATCGAGATCAGTTTGTTGCTAAAGTGATTTTGTTTTTTGTCTTTGCCTACTTAGCCTACTTAGTCGCAGAAACCATTTTAAAGAGAAAGAAGATAGCTTTTTCAATCACCGTCATGACATTTTTGAGCTTTTTTGTTTTTCAGCGCATCGCATGGTTGGTTATTGCTATGAGCAGTTAATGTAGAATTTAAAAGCCGCTAGCAACTGGTTGCTAGCGGCTTTATTATAATTTCAGTGTTACGTTTATAACGTCCAAATGCTTCTATTCATTTCGTTCCATTCGAAAAGAGAATAGTTTTTGAAACAAGTAGCTAATTGCTAAAAATAAAAAGAAACTGCTGACAAGTGACAACAGAAACGGTATTAGAGAAAACGTAACATGTTCATTAAAATAGCTATTAAATGTAACGGCAATTGGAGTAGATGAAGACATAAAAGGTGTCTCAGTCTGTTGAAAAACAAACGGAAATGGAACACCAAAGGCAACTTTCTCACCAACCGTTACTTTATCGACGTACGTATTAAAAATAAAAGGGGTAAAGATTGTAAAAATAAAACTCGTCACAAAGATCAAAATATAACTTCTAATTTTCATTTTTTCCTCCTCAAGTCTTACTTCATTGTAGCATAATTAACAGATTAAGTTGAGTGAAAGAGGGCTATACTGATACGGAATTGTCTATGGAGGAAAGGAATAAATCATTGAAGCGTTATTATGTTGCTACTATTTTACTCATATGTACAAGCGTCGTTATTGTTTTATTAAAAAGTCCTGAACCTAAAGAGGGTCAATTTATTCAAATAGAGTATATAAATAATAAGCCATATGTTCATGCGCAAAATCTTTCTGTATTAGGAAGCTATTATGACTTCCAACAAATTGATAAGCAGTTGCAAATACAACTTGAACAAGTGACATATACATTTATCGAGCAAGTACCAGTGATGCAGAAAAATGGGTCTTACTTAGCGATTGAAAAAGATGTTTTTATCATTCAGAATAACACCCCCTTTTTATCTATCGAGTTTCTTGAAAATGAACTTTCTACACAAATGCAAGTACAAGGTGATGTTATCAGAGTGAGCAAAAAATTAGCACAAGTGACAACTGAAACAATAGAAACGATGACATCTCACTCATATAGCGTGGAGGAAGTACGACAATATTTTCAATCATTAACGTCTCCTTTAAAAGGTGCTCATGCAGATACATTTGCTTCTCATATACCTGGAGCAAATCGAGCTTATCGTTACGGATATCATGAAGGGTTAGATTGGTATACGTATTCGGCAGGAATGATGATCAATGAAAAGACCCCTGTCTATGCAATGGGAAAAGGTGAAATTGTTCGCATTGATCATGATTACAAAGGATATTCTTCTGTAAATGAAAGAGAAAAAGATTTATTGCTATGTCAGCAAGCCAATAAAACCCCTGCATATATTCTTGATAAGCTAAGAGGAAGGCAAGTTTGGATTCAGTATGACAATGGCGTTCAAGCAAGGTTTGCTCATTTAAGCGCCGTTTCTCCTGATTTGAAAGTAGGAAGCCTTGTTAATCAACAAACATTCATTGGGCTAGTAGGGAATTCTGGGACAAGTGGAGAAGTAAAGAAAGATCAATCAGAGCTACATTTGCATGTGGACTTACTCATAAAAGGAGACCTATTTTGGAAAGGGTTAGAGAGTGAGGAAGTTCAACAGATTATTAAGGAAACCTTTTAATTGATCTATGTAGGTAACTGAAGAAAAATAAAAGGTGAGATAGCAAAGGGGAGTGAGATGATTGAGTCAGTCTACCGTGATTAAGCTTGCACCAAAATCAATTAAACAAAGAATGTCAAAGGATGAGGTAAAAGCGTTATTAGCCTATTATCAAGAAATAACAACTAAGACAGGCGAACAACTTAATTGGACTTATGCACAATCTGCATTTCCTTATGAAATAAGAGAGACAGATACTTCTTTTTATTTAAAAGGCACAAACGATAAATATTATGGCCTTATTTTGAGCATCGGAGAAGAAGAGAGCGGAGGATACATCAAGATAACACTTCCTGCTAGTGCTACAAATGGAGATAAAGGAAAGGCAAATGAGCTATGTAAGTTTTTAGCGAAAAAACTTGAAGCAGAATTACACTTGTTTAATGGTAGAGTGATGTATTTCTATAAAAGATAACCACGAGTAGCTCGTGGTTTTTTTGTTTTTAGAGCGTTTACTCGAAAGGTAACTGCAAAAGATTCGTTAAAGTAGAAATGAATCACTACCTACTACTTATTAAACCACAATAAATTTTGTGAAAATCACCACATGAAAAGAATAAAAAAAAATAAATGTGACATACTAATTAGTTGTTGACAAATCAAATGTGACATAATATTATAATATCAAGAAGAATAAAACGCTTACAAAATACTTCTTTTTCACTTAAAAGCGTCATATAGTTCACTAAACATAAGCAAAGGGGAGTTAAAATATGGGAACAATTATTTGTCAAACTTGCAACAGTACAATTGGACATTTTGAAGATGAGAAGGTTTCAAGATTATACGGGAAATGTGACTGTGAAGACTGCAAAGCAATGGATGAAGATTTAGACTAAGAATAATGAACAGGGATGGGAGGCATGTAGCTAGGGGCTACATGCTTTTTATATATGTATAAACGAGAGGACTATATATAGAAAACCCCTACACTTCATTCAGCAGTCTACTGGATGAAGTGTAGGGGTTTCATAGGGTTCTAGTTATTTAATCGCTTTATGTTCTTTAATAACACGAAGCGTTTTTAATTCGAAATCTTCTGGACCTTGAACAGGTAAGCCAGCTTTTAAATTTGTAGTAATATAATTTAAGTTTTCTTCTGTGATAATTTCTCCAGGAATGAAAATTGGAATACCAGGTGGATAAACCATAATGAACTCAGCAATAATACGCCCTGCCGATTTTTCAAACGGTACAACTTCGGTTTCTGCATAAAAAGCATCTCGAGGTGTAAGCGCAAGAACTGGAATGTTAGGAAGTAACACTGGTACTTCAAGAGAATCTTCTTGTTGAGATAAATGATAAAATTCGGTCGAAATCTCTCTTAAAGCTGTAATAAGCTTTTCAATATCTTCTGCACGATCTCCAGGTGTAATAATGCAAAGAACATTGTATAAGTCAGACATTTCAACTTCGATGTTATATTTTTCACGTAGCCATTTCTCTACATCATATCCTGTAATACCTAAGTCAGATACAGATATAATTAACTTTGTTGGATCAAGGTCATAAGTTGCTTTTGTGCCAAGAATTTCACGACCTACACATTGTAAGTGAGGAATCGTATTAATTTCTGTTCGAGCATATTCAGCTAAACGAATTGCTTGGTCAATTAGCACTTTTCCTTCTGTTGCTAGACGTTTACGTGCTACATCTAGTGACGCCAGTAACAGATAAGAAGTGGATGTTGTTGTTAACATACTTAAAATAGATTGAACACGCTTTGGTGATACAAGTCCTTCACGTACATTTAAAATGGAACTTTGTGTCATAGACCCACCTAATTTATGAACACTTGTTGCTGCCATATCTGCACCAGCTTGCATGGCTGATAGTGGCAAAGCGTCATGGAAGTGAATATGAACACCATGTGCTTCATCTACTAAAACCGGTATGTTATAGGAATGCGCGATTTCAACAATCTTTTGTAAATCACCAGCAATTCCAAAGTAAGTTGGATTAATAACAAGCAATCCTTTTGCATCAGGATGTTGTTCAAGTGCTTTCTCAACAGAATCAGTTGTGATTCCATGTGAAATACCTAGATTCGGATCAATCTCTGGATGAATAAAAATAGGTGTTGCACCAGAAAACACAATGGCGCTCATAACGGATTTATGAACATTACGTGGAACAATAATTTTATCTCCAGGTCCACAAACAGACATAACCATGGTCATAATTGCACCGCTTGTTCCTTGGACAGAGAAGAAGGTATGATCTGCACCAAAGGCAGCGGCAGCTAAATCTTGGGCTTCTTTAATAATCCCTTTTGGCTGATGGAGATCATCTAATGGACCAATATTAATTAAATCGATAGAAAGTGCATTTTCACCGATAAATTGACGGAATTCAGGATCCATACCTGAGCCCTTTTTGTGACCAGGAATATGGAATTGAGTTGGGTTATTTTTAGCATGTTCGACTAGTTTTGTGAATAATGGAGTAGTAAATTGATCTGACAATTTTGTTATACACCTCTTTACTAATTGAATGATAATTATGTCATTTTTATCACGTATTGAACAGTGATAAAAAGTCTTTTCGTTTCTTTTTTTAAAAATGTATGATGAAGAAAACATAAAACAAAAGCATTATAGCATTTCTAGTATGCTTTGCATAGAAATTTTTATCTAAAAAGAAAGGATAAATTGTGATGTACAAAGAAGAACAAAGAAAGAAGAACAAAGAAAGAAGAACAAAGAATGAGGAGGAAAGAAGATGAAGTGGAATACACGTGTGACAAACTTATTAAACATTGATTATCCAATTATTCAAGGTGGGCTGGCTTATTTAGCATATGCTGATTTAGCAGCTGCTGTTTCTAATGCAGGAGGACTAGGGCAAATTACAGCGATGTCATTGCCTTCTCCAGAAGCATTACGACAAGAGATTCAAAAAGTACGTGAAAAGACAGCTAAGCCATTCGGTGTCAATTTTGCAATCGGACAGCACGGGCGCCCATTTGAACACATGCTTGAAGTAGCGATTGAAGAGAACGTCCCTGTTGTCACGATGACAGGTGGAAATCCAGCGCCTATTTTCGAACAGTTAAAAGGAGTAGAAACGAAAAAGCTTGTGCTTGTCGCAGCAAGGAGACAAGCTGAAAAAGCAGAAGAGCTTGGTGCAGACGCAGTCATGGTGGTTGGACAAGAAGGTGGAGGCCATCTTGGGAAAAATGACACGGGTACATTTGTCTTAATTCCTCAAGTGGTTGATGCAGTATCCATTCCAGTTATTGCTTCGGGAGGAATTGGGGATGGTAGAGGTTTAATGGCTGCATTAAGTTTAGGAGCCGAAGGAATTGAAATGGGCACTCGATTTATTGCGACAAAAGAATGTGTTCATGCTCATGAATCCTACAAACAAGCCCTTGTCAATGGAAGCGAATATGATACAGTAGTAATTAAACGCACATTAGGTGCACCAGCTAGAGCCATCGCTAATTCATTTACAGATCAAATATTAGCTCTAGAATCTAACCAGGCTACGTATGAAGAATTGAAACAATACATAAGTGGACAAGCCAATCGCAACTACATTTATAATGGAAACCAAGATGAAGGATTTGCATGGGCTGGACAAGTTATGGGGATGATTAAAGATGTGCCTTCAGTTGAAGAGCTATTTAAACGAATGATAAAAGAAGCAGAAGAGGTTGCTGGACGCTGGGCATCTGTTACAACCCGTGCGTAGAAGTTATGAAGTATGGAGTGATAGATATGGAATATCAATACCCAATATCAATAGACTGGAGTACCGACGAAATTATTGATGTGGTAAAGTTTTTTGAAGCCATTGAAAAGGCTTATGAAAAAGGAATTGAGCGAGATGAGCTTATGGAAGTGTATCGTCGCTTTAAAGAAATTGTGCCAAGTAAAGCAGAAGAGAAAACCATGTGCAATGATTTTGAGGATCAAAGTGGTTATTCTTCATATCGCACCATCAAAAAAGCAAAAGAATCTGCTTCTGGCAATTTAATTAAAATGACCTAAAAAAGACGTGCCTTAAACGAAGTCAGAGTAGAATCGTTTAAGGCACGTCACTTTATTTTATCCTTGCTTTGCCAATTCATATAATGGCTTAAGGGTTTGAAACGTCTCATCAATCGTGTTGATCCATTCTTCGCTTGTCATCGTAGCGGCTTGTTCTTTTGGAATGTTTACCCCACATAGTATTTCTGCTTTTTTGATCGTTTGCAGGCGATTAAACAACTGAAGTAAATCGTCTGTTTGTAAATCCCTCATCTTTCGTACATCCGGCTTTGTATGATCAGCCGACCAAACGAAATGAGAAGGTACTAATTGTTGAATGTGTTTAATCTCTTGTTGCAATAACGATCCAAATGTTTCTTTAATAGGTGATTCATAGATAACAGCAAACCAAATGAACACATGAGATTCCCATAAGCCAATCTGAAAGTGTGGGAGTTTTTTATAGCCTCTTTTACTATTGGCAAAGGCGACCCATGTATCATTTGGTGGATTGACGGTCCGTCTTGCGTGTTTTGCGATATGTACATGCATTTCATCTCCACATAGTGCAGATAAAGTGGGAGCGAAATAATGTCCTAATTCTTCAAATTTGGGTTGTATTTGAGACTTGATTGCCTCCATTCGTGCATCTAATCCTTCAATGTGAAACACATTGAAATCTTCTTGGTGAAATCCAGAAAACGTCATGTAAACCTCCGATAGGAATATATTAATGGCAAAAGTTTAACACACTAAACCCTTGAATTGCACGTATTCAACTTGCTAGGTTAAACGAGGTGGATATCCTCTAAGTTGTACTTTTTATTTTTTTCTAGGTAATCACACAATTTAGTTGCATGATTTTGACTTTCTACATAGAATATATCAATAAAAATATCTGAAAATTTAGTCTTTTTAAAAATTAATTTTTATGTAGGTGAAAAAGTGAAAGAGGGGTGTTTTAATTTATGAAGCAAGTGGTAAATATGTATAAAAAGGCAAATGGGAATAAAAGGCTTGCTGTATTACGCTTAGAAGTAGATTACGAATTAGCAACTCTCTATGACGCTATGATTGAAAAAAATGAAGAAAAGAAAACCGTTTGTAAGCAAAAACTTGAAACATTGAGGCAAGAAATGGTAAAACTACAGAATGTATAGAAGTCTATACGAACCTTTTTATAGGTTCGTTTTTTCTGTGAAAAGGATGGTTACTTGATTTATAGCGCGTATTTTTTTAAGCTTGTATTACATACATATGGACGAGGGGGCTTTAATCATGGAACATAGTTGGGAGAAAATTGATACATATGCAAAGGAATGGGTAACAGAAGCAGGGAAGAAGATAAAAGAATCATTCAGTACAGAATTGTTGATTCAGTCAAAATCAAATCCAAATGACCTTGTCACAAATATGGATAAAGAAGTGGAACAATTTCTAATTGGTAAAATTAAAGAAGTATTTCCAACTCATCGTATTCTAGGTGAAGAAGGATATGGAGAAAAAGTCGAATCAACAGAAGGGGTTATTTGGGTTATCGATCCAATTGATGGAACCATGAATTTTGTTCATCAACAGCGTAACTTTGCTATTTCGGTTGGTATTTTTGAAGAGGGAGTAGGGCAAATTGGTCTAATTTATGATGTTGTTCATGATGAAATGTATCATGCGCGTCGAGGACAAGGAGCTTATATGAACGATATACATTTGCCAAAGTTAAAGCCTGTTCCAATCGAAGAGGCAATTGTTGGTCTTAATGCAACATGGGTGACAGAAAATAAACGAATTGATCCTACTGTGTTAGGTCCACTTGTTCGTCGAGTACGAGGGACACGTTCATACGGGTCAGCAGCTGTTGAGCTTGCATATGTAGCAGCAGGTAGACTAGATGCATATATTACAATGCGCTTAGCACCATGGGATTTTGCAGCAGGAATGATTCTTGTACATGAAGTAGGAGGTACAGTGACAAGTTTAGATGGAAAGCCACTTTCTATTCTAGAAAATAGCAGTGTGTTTATTGGAAACTCCATGCTGCATGAACAAGTACAAAAAGAATACATTCAGAATCGATAAAAAAGGGCTGTGGTAAGTAGGGTGTTTAACCCTCTTCTCACAGCCTTTTATGTATAGGTGATGTTATAATTCACCACGTTCACGCATTTTCTTTTTCGTCACAAATCCAAACCCCATTACGACCACTAGCGCTAAAAGAGCCCCTATAATTCCAAAAAAGCTACCCTCACCAACAAAAATACCGATAGCCATAATTGAAGCGGTTGCTAAGATTGCATAAAGCACAAATACCCACTTAATGTTTTTCATCAAAAAACCTCCCATTCCACCATCTTGTTGTAAAAAGTATACATAACGCTTGTTTAGTGACAAAATCTTTCCATAAATCGAGCTGAAACCCTCAAATATGGTCCTCAACTTATAGTGTACAACAAATTCATTTTGTAATTCTACACTATTCTATAGTATTCTATGGTGAGTGTGATATAATAGCTTAGTTATTACAAGCATAGGAGTGAAATGCGTGAACATTCGTAAAGATTTACGTAATATTGCGATTATTGCCCATGTAGACCATGGGAAAACAACATTAGTAGATAAATTGTTACATCAATCAGGTACATTCCGCACAAACGAGCAAGTTGATGAGCGTGCGATGGATTCAAACGACCTTGAGCGTGAGCGTGGAATTACAATTTTAGCGAAAAATACAGCTATTAATTATAAAGATACACGCATTAACATCATGGATACACCAGGACATGCTGACTTCGGTGGAGAAGTAGAGCGTATTATGAAAATGGTAGACGGTGTATTACTAGTAGTTGACGCATACGAAGGATGTATGCCACAAACACGCTTTGTATTGAAAAAAGCGTTAGAGCAAAAATTAACACCAATCGTGGTTGTAAATAAAATTGACCGTGATTTTGCTCGTCCTGAAGAAGTTGTGGACGAAGTAATCGATTTATTCATTGAGCTTGGTGCAAGTGAAGAACAAATTGAGTTCCCAGTTGTGTATGCATCAGCGATTAACGGTACAGCAAGTAAAGATCCAGCTAAGCAAGATGAGAACATGGAAGCTTTATTTGATGCAATTGTTGAACATATTCCAGCACCAGTTGATAATAGCGAAGAGCCTCTTCAGTTCCAAGTAGCTATGCTTGATTACAACGACTATGTAGGTCGTATTGGAGTAGGTCGCGTATTCCGCGGAACAATGCAGGTGGGTCAACAAGTAGCCTTAATGAAACTTGATGGAAGCATTAAACAATTCCGTGTAACGAAAATGTTTGGTTTCTTAGGACTAAAGCGTGTTGAAATTGAAGAAGCAAAAGCTGGAGATTTAATTGCGGTTTCAGGTATGGAAGACATTAACGTAGGTGAAACAGTATGTCCAGTTGAACACCAAGATGCATTACCAATCTTACGTATTGATGAGCCGACATTACAAATGACGTTCCTTGTAAACAACAGCCCGTTTGCTGGTCGTGAGGGTAAATATGTTACGTCACGTAAAATTGAAGAGCGTTTAATGGCTGAGCTTCAAACAGACGTAAGTTTACGTGTTGAAAACACAGACTCTCCGGATGTTTGGGTTGTATCAGGACGTGGAGAGCTACACTTATCTATTTTAATTGAGAACATGCGTCGTGAAGGTTACGAGCTTCAAGTGTCAAAGCCAGAAGTTATCGTACGAGAAATTGATGGTGTTCGTTGTGAGCCAGTAGAACGTGTACAAATTGATATTCCAGAAGAGCATACTGGATCAATTATGGAATCTATGGGTGCACGTAAAGGTGAAATGGTTGACATGATTAACAATGGTAGTGGACAAGTTCGCCTTATTTTCATGGTACCAGCTCGTGGATTAATTGGATATACAACAGAATTCTTATCATTAACACGAGGATTTGGAATCATCAATCACTCATTTGACAGCTATCAACCAATGCAGCCAGGTCAAGTTGGAGGACGTCGTCAAGGAGTTCTTGTTTCAATGGAAACTGGTAAGGCATCTGCTTATGGTATTATGGGGGTTGAAGACCGTGGTACAATCTTCATCGAACCAGGTACAGAAGTATATGAAGGTATGATTGTTGGTGAGCATACACGTGAAAATGACTTAGTTGTAAACGTATGTAAAATGAAGCAAATGACAAACATGCGTTCAGCTAATAAAGACCAAACAACAAGCATGAAAAAGCCTCGTCTTATGTCATTAGAGCAATCTCTTGAATATTTAAATGAAGACGAACTTTGTGAAATCACACCTGAATCAATTCGTTTACGTAAAAAGATTTTAGATAAAAACGAACGTGAAAAAGTGGCAAAGAAAAAGAAATACGCTGAAATGGAAAAATAAGATCAACAAGGGTGAGGGGGAGAAACAATGGAAATCGATGTAAGAGAGCACCTTTCGTTTTTCGCTGCTTTGTTTAAAGTAGATGAAAAACCTGAAGTGAATATGTGGTTTCTATATTTCACGATTTTTGCACTCTCTGTTGTCGTGTACAAGCTGGGGTTTGCGAGAAAATTACCGGTGTTAAAATCGGTTGTAATTTATACGTTTCTTGCATTAGGTTGTACAGTTTTAACATTTCTCGGCATCTTTTTACCAGTTACAGAAGGATTAGTCGTAGCTGCGCTCGTATTAATTATTTATAAAGTTCGCCTACATCAATCGAAAAAGCAGGAGGCAAATGCGGACTCACCATAATAAGGGAGCTGTTTTGCATGAAGTCGATTCAAGATGCTTTATATAATTGGTTATCAATTAAGATAGTCGCCGATGCTCGTCCTGATGATTTGTCGGCACAAGAAACATTCGCGTTCTTTCAACAGATGCTTGAACAAGACTTTTCTGTAAAAGAAGTGAGTGTAACAAAAGATGAAATGTCATATACGGTTTCATATAAAATTGATCATCAAGAAGAGACGAAGCGTTTTCCTGTTGAACTCATTGAATGTATGTATGAACAAATTAAACAAGAGCCAGAAAAGTTTCGAAATTATCCATCTGCATAAAGTAATAGTAAAAGGTCATCTCATTATTTATGAGATGACCTTTTTTGCATGAAATAATATGAATATGCTAATGTTAGAGCAAATAATAAGTGGCCAATGGTCCAATAGAGAATGGCCATAAAGTCGTTAAGAGCAGGCGTTTCTTTTATGGCTAATATGGTTAATGGGAAATATAAAGGAATGGTTGGTAGTGTCAAAATCGTTGAAATTACCAATAACCATTTCCATGATTGCGTTGTAAATTTCTTTGCGGCATACACAAACAGAATACCAATTATGAAGGCAATGAGAAGGTGAAAGAAAAATTCAATACTTTCTGGCCAGGTTACTGCACCAATCACTGGAATAAAATCAATGTTTAATAATAGCGTATATACTTTTTTACCGGTTATTGTTTCAATCCACTTCAAAAAAAGACCTAAGACGCTACCACTAATTAAGCCGATTGTGATGCCGCTTTTAATCATTTTACCAATCCTCCTCTACTTTTCTTGATTGGTATAATTTAAAGTTTCCTGTTGATGCTCGCTCTTTTGTTCGTTGTGCGATTCGATCTTGACACGGGGCGCACATATATGTATGAATGGGGCGATTGCGCAACTTTTTTGCTACCGAGGATTCATCATCAACGGACTCAATTTTATCACATAATACACATTTAACTCTCATTCTATCACCTCGACTTCTATACAGAACATTTTATAAGAATAAAGCCATGAAATAAAGGGAAACTTCATCTTTCATCGAATCTTATTAAAGAAAGGGTTATGCATTCACTAGCATAGTCAAGAAAATACATCCATATCCTTTCTAAATAAATTAGACTATCCCTCACTAAAAAGAAACAATTCATGGAGGTGTTTATATGGCTAATCAAGTTGAGCCATTGCTAATTAAACCATTGTTTCAAGCTTTGCAAAAAGAAAGATTTACAACGATTTCTACAGTAGATTTTGAAACAAAGGGACCGAATGTTAGCGCTATTTCATGGATTATTGCGCCAGATATGGAGCATATCCGTTTTGCAGTAGATAACCGTTCTCGTATTGTGAAAAATATTGAACAAAATGACTTAGTTGTCATTAACATTATTGCTAATGAATCTTGTTACTCAATTAGTGGCAAAGCAAATGTTAAGTGTGAAAAGATGGAGGGGGTTCCATTGAAATTAGCATTGCTTGAGGTAGAGATACAGGAAGTACGAGATGTAATGTTTTATGGTTCAAAGATTTCTGTTGAGCCAGCTTATGAAAAAACGTATGATGCAGTTGCAGCTGCTAAATTAGATAACCAAGTCATAGAAGCAATGAAAAAAGGGCTGTGTTAAAAGGGGTAAATCTGCCCCTTTTAACACAGCTCATTAACGTTTTAAGCTGAAAGATATATACAAGGCAATGCATAGTTGAACTATTGTGGATTGTATTTATTCTTTTCTAACTGTTGGTTTGATTGTTTCTTCTGAGTATTCTTTAACTGCTTTTGTTCTTCTTCATTTAATTTTTCATTATTTGTTTCTGTCGGAGTTGGATTTTTACGAATATCTTCTGCAATTTCAGGCATAACACGATTGACGATGGCAGCGAGTTCATCTAGAAAGCCTGTAACAGGACGACCTCGTTGAATTTCATGGCCAATTTGTCGAAGTCGTGCAAATGTGTCAGGGTCTGCAATAACAACCGAATTAGCACCATATGGATCGTTTTTAAGACTTTCAGCAACAGTGTACTTAATTGAACTGACTTCTGAACGATCCATTTTATTGTTCACGTCAATTCCAACAATGGCATATTTACCTACAACAATGGCTGTTGCATCTTTTACGTTTGGTACACTAGTAGCTAAGTCTACAAGGTGCTTTGAAATCTGCGTACCGGTTTGGTTCTTAACAGGCTGTGGAGCTGTATTTTTTACAGTGATAAGCTGCTCTTTGTTTAAATCTTCTTCCGCTGTATTGTTTTGGTTATTACAACCTAATAAAGTTAAACAGCAACATAAGCTTGTTAAAATGATCCAATTTTTCATGTTTAAAACTCTCCTTTGTAAAGTAGCTCATTTTTTGTTGCAATTTGTATTTATTGTTCAATAGTTCTTCTATCTTTATGCACAAGTTCATATATTAAAAGCAAACGGTCCGTCCATATGCGTATGCTTTACGCATATACACTACATAATATGGTAAATGGATGGAGCCTTATTTTTACTTCTGAACGGAAAAACAATCAAAGTAGGAGGCGGAATGTTGGGAAAAATCTATGTCTTAGATACAAACGTCTTATTACAAGACCCGCATTCAATTTTTTCTTTTGACGATAATGAAGTTGTAATACCTGCTGTTGTACTAGAGGAAGTGGATTCTAAAAAACGAAATATGGACGAAGTGGGGAGAAATGCTCGACAAGTCTCTAAGCTCATTGATAGTTTGAGACAATCGGGGAAACTTCATGAGAAAATTCCGTTAGAAAATGGAGGCTCTTTACGAATAGAATTAAATCATCGTTCCTTTCATCAACTTCAAGAAATATTTGTTGAAAAAACGAACGATAATCGCATTTTAGCAGTAGCTAAAAATTTATCACTAGAAGAAGAAACGAAGGAAGATGGAAACGAAGTCATTTTAGTAAGTAAAGATGTGCTAGTACGCGTAAAGGCAGATGCGATTGGCTTAAAAGCAGAAGACTTTCTAAGTGATCGTGTTGTTGAGTTTAACAGTATTTATACTGGTTTTATAGAGGCTTATGTAGCAAGAGAAACGCTAAATCAATTTTATGAAAAAGGTGAAATCCTTACTTCACAAATTGCCAATCATCCGTTTTTTGCAAATCAATTCCTAATTATGAAAGATGCATTAGGTGGCTCAGGTTCCGCCATTGGAATTGTGGATCAAAGTGGAAAGCGCGTCAAAAAGCTGTTGTTCGAATATGATCATATTTGGGGGATCAAACCACGTAACGTGCAGCAAATTATGGCGTTAGAGCTTTTGCTTCGTGATGATACTCAGCTTGTCACCCTAATTGGAAAAGCTGGTACAGGGAAAACCTTATTAGCATTAGCGGCGGGACTCATGCAAACGGAGGATTTAGGTTGCTTCAAAAAATTATTAGTAGCAAGGCCTATTGTTCCTGTGGGCAAAGATATTGGATTTTTACCTGGTGAAAAACAAGAAAAACTTCGACCATGGATGCAGCCTATCTATGATAATTTAGAGTATTTATTTAATACAAAAAAACCAGGGGAACTGGATGCGATTCTAGCAGGAATGAGTTCAATTGAAGTGGAAGCATTAACTTATATACGAGGTAGAAGCATTCCAGATCAGTTCATCATTATCGATGAAGCGCAAAATTTAACCAAGCATGAAGTGAAAACCATTTTAACCAGGGTTGGAGAACGCAGTAAAATTGTATTAATGGGCGACCCAGCTCAAATTGATCATCCTTACCTAGATGAGTATAATAACGGATTAACCTATGTGGTAGAGCGATTCAAAGAACAAAAAATTGCAGGGCATGTTCGTTTAGTAAAAGGAGAACGATCAGGTTTAGCTCAACTAGCTGCAGATATCTTATAATTGCTTCAACTATGAAAAAATCCCTGTCGCTCCAGTTTTTAAACTAGTGTGACAGGGATTTTTAAGGCAGCTTACATCATTTAATCACAATTTCCTTTACATGTTTAAGAGGATTAGTTACATTGGAACCATCTCCGTTATAGACATGGATAGGACCATCCTCTTTTAAAGGTTTCCCTTCTTTACTAAAGCCAAAAATGACTTCTTTAGCTTCATCTAAAGGCATCGTTACGGTTTGATTTTCCCCAATGAATGATACTGCCCAAGCGTTTTCATTTGGCTCAGCATTGTGTAAGAACGGTGCAAATGGGATTCCAAATGTTCCAGTAAGGATGCGCTCTTTTTCAAACTTTTTTTCAGTTTTTAATGTCGGCGGGAACACGGCTCCTTCACGAATTTCACGATCCCAATGCTTAGAAACTTCTTTTGTATACTTTTCATTTTCATCT
This sequence comes from Priestia iocasae, assembly GCF_016909075.1. GTDB lineage: Bacteria > Bacillota > Bacilli > Bacillales > Bacillaceae_H > Priestia > Priestia iocasae. The sequence continues at coordinate 539,750 of NZ_JAFBFC010000003.1, read as the reverse complement.
TCATTCACTTTACTGCTTTGAAAGTATGTATGTAGATCTACTTTTCGGTCATCAAAAATCCAAACTCCTGGATCAAGTGTTAAAGAATGCTTCACATTTCCTTTTAATAAAATAATGGCTTCCATCTAATTCGCCTCCTACAAAAAGTATAAGCGCTTTCTTTTTGTTTGTCATCTAGAATGGAAAGATTAACACATTGGTATGATAACAATAATTGTAATAGACATTCAGTTGAGGTGAGAAGATGGTTTGTAAGACAGAACAAGAATTAATTAATCTTGTAGAAGAAGCAAAGGACGTGACCCAGCTTGGAGAGGTAGCCACATATATTCCTGCTTTAGGGAAGGCAAATCGTGATGACTTGTCGGTCGCTATCTTTACATTAAACCAAACATGTATGTCGGCTGGAAATGTAGAGAAGAAATTTACCCTTCAAAGTATTTCAAAAGTATTAGCATTAGCGCTTGTGTTAATGGATCATGGTCCTCAAGTTGTGTTTCAAAAAGTAGGAATGGAACCGACAGGAGATCCTTATAACAGCATTATTAAATTAGAAACACATAAGCCTTCTAAGCCGTTAAATCCAATGATAAATGCTGGCGCGCTTGCGGTTACAGATATGATTAAAGGAGAGACACTAAACGAGAAATGGACAAGACTATTGGATTTTGTTCAACGGTTAGCTCATAATTCAAAGATTTCATATTGTGAAGATATTGCAAATTCAGAATATGAAACAGCTTGGTTAAACCGCTCCATGTGCTACTATATGAAGCAGTACAATGTGATTGAACATGATGTTGAGGAGCTAATGAAACTATATACAAAGCAATGCTCGATTGAAATGCATAGTTTAGACCTTGCGAAAATTGGGGCGGTATTTGCATCAGATGGACTATGTCCATTGACTCAAGAAGTGTTAATCCCAAAGGACATTGCGCGAATTTGTAAAACGTTCATGGTTACATGTGGAATGTATAATGCTTCTGGGGAATTTGCTATAAAAATTGGTATTCCTGCTAAAAGTGGAGTAGCGGGTGGAATTATGGGCGTCGTACCTAATCAGTTTGGCATTGGTATCTTTGGTCCATCGCTTGATAAAAAAGGGAATAGTATAGGGGGGATAAAGTTACTAGAACTTTTAGCTAATAAATATCATTTTAGCATTTTCTAGGCGCTAATATCCTTGCTTTTTTCTCTTCTTACCGTTAATATTAATAGATAGAATAGGTAATCGCTCGTGAACGGAGGGATTGATTGTGACGCCTGATACAATGGTAGATCATCGTGAAAAAGCATACGCGTTGTTAAAAGCTGATGCAGATAAAATTTTAAAGCTTATTAAGGTGCAAATGGATAATTTAACGATGCCCCAATGTCCTCTGTATGAAGAGGTTTTAGATACACAAATGTTTGGATTGTCTAGAGAAATTGATTTTGCGGTTCGATTAGGTTTAATTGAAGAGCCGGTTGGAAAACAGTTGCTAGATCGTCTTGAACAAGAATTATCCGCACTTCATGAAGCTTTTACAAAAAAATAATTAGCTCAGAAAAACTCAAACTATAGTAAGAGATAGTTTGAGTTTTTTATATGCTTTATGAGTTTTTTCCAAACGGGAAACAAGCCATAAATATGCTATACAACTTTTCTTATAAATATAAAAAGATAAACAAAAAGTAGCAAGGTGTAGTAAAATAAAGACAGAAATACTATCGCTATAACTTTTTGTGTAGATTAGATAAAGGAAGATGACAATGTTAAAAAAAATCTTTCGCTTTTATGATTACTCAATTATTTTAGCTGTTGCAGCTCTTTGTGCAGTAGGACTTTTAATGATTTATAGTGCCAGTATGATTACGACAGTCGTTCAATTTGGGGTGGAAAGTGATTACTTTTTTGATAAACAAAAGAAATCACTACTCTTTTCAGCAATTATCTGTTTGGTAGCAATGCTGTTTCCTTATAAACTGTATCCTAAATTGATAAAATTCATTGTAATCATTAATGTCATTGTGTTAGGTCTTGTTTTTATTGTCGGCCATACGGCAGGTAATGCACAAAGCTGGCTAAAGTTTGGAAGTACAGGCTTTCAACCAGCAGAGTTTGCTAAACTTACGGTAATTATTTACTTAGCCTCTGTCCTTTCCAAACGCCAAAAAAACATTAATGATTTAAAGCAAACATTTATAGGACCAATTGGACTAACTTTCTTTATTTTTTTAATTGTAGCTGTTCAGCCGGACTTTGGAACAGCGGCTATTATCGCCATGATTGCAGCTGTTGTCATGTTATGTTCCGGCATTAATTTTAAAACGATTGGTCGCCTGGTGTTACTAGCAATCGCTTGTGTAGCGATTATGCTGCCGATTGCTTATTGGACAGGCTATATGTCTGAAGAGAGACTTTCTCGTTTTACAGGTGCGTCTAATCCTTTTAAATATGCAGAAGATGAAGGATATCAACTTGTTAATTCCTATATTGCGATTGGCGCTGGAGGGCTAAAAGGGTTAGGTTTAGGTGAGGGTATTCAAAAGTATGGATACTTACCAGAATCCCATACAGATTTCATTATGGCAGTTATTGCAGAAGAATTAGGTTTTCTTGGCGTCATAATTGTGTTATCCTTACTTATATTTTTAATTCTCAGAATTTTGCTCTTGTCCAAAAGATGCCAAGACCCATTTGGTAGTCTAATATGTATTGGAATTGCGAGCATGATAGGGATTCAGTCCCTTATTAACTTAGGTGGACTAACAGGGATGATTCCAATTACTGGAGTGCCACTTCCTTTTATTAGCTATGGAGGTTCTTCTTTATTACTATTAATGAGTTCAATAGGAATTGTTATTAATATCTCTTTTTTTGTGAACTATCAAGAAGTCCGCCAATCAAAGAAGTCTCCTATTCAAAAAAGTAACGAGACGATTTCTTTTGACTAAATTCTTTGAAAGATGTTGGAGGTAATAAAAGGTAGGTACTGCTTCATTTTGTTGCCTCTAGCTTTCTATATAACCAATTGCTCTCTTTTATCACTCACGTATTCTGTGAAGGTATGAGCAAGTTAAGAGTAAATACGAAATTCGAGAGGAGAGATACAACATGAGTCTTGTAACTAAAAACATAAAAAAAGTGTTAGTTGCAAATAGAGGGGAAATTGCGATTCGTGTTTTTCGCGCTTGTACAGAATTAAATATTCGTACAGTTGCTATCTATTCAAAAGAAGATGCAGGTTCATATCACCGTTATAAAGCGGATGAAGCGTATTTAGTCGGTGAGGGTAAGAAACCAATTGATGCTTATTTAGATATTGAAGGAATCATCACGATTGCAAAGTCACATGGAATCGATGCTATTCATCCAGGCTACGGATTTTTGTCAGAAAATATCCAATTTGCAAAACGTTGTGAAGAAGAAGGAATTGTTTTCATTGGACCAAAGTCAAAGCATCTTGATATGTTTGGTGATAAAGTTAAAGCACGTCATCAAGCTATAGAAGCAAATATTCCTGTTATTCCAGGAACAGACGGTCCTATTAGTGGATTAGAAGAAGCAGAACAATTTGGTCAAGAACACGGCTATCCATTGATGATTAAAGCAGCCCTTGGTGGCGGTGGTCGTGGAATGCGTATCGTTCGTAATAAAGCAGGATTAAAAGAAGCATATGAACGTGCACGTTCAGAAGCTAAAGCAGCATTCGGTAGTGATGACGTATATGTTGAAAAATTTGTTGAAAATCCAAAACATATTGAAATTCAAATATTAGGTGATCAGCAAGGTCATATTGTTCATTTATATGAGCGTGATTGTTCCGTACAACGTCGTCATCAAAAAGTAGTAGAAGTAGCACCGAGTTTATCATTAGATCCTGATCTTCGAGATCGAATTTGTGAAGCTGCCGTTGCATTAATGGAAAATGTTGAATACATAAATGCAGGAACAGTGGAATTTTTAGTTGCTGAAAATAAATTTTATTTTATTGAAGTAAATCCGCGTGTTCAAGTTGAACATACGATTACAGAGATGATTACAGGCGTAGACATTGTACAGTCGCAAATTTTAATTGCAGATGGATTTGGCCTTCACAGTAAAGAAGTGGCAATTCCAAAACAAGAAGACATTCATTTACATGGCTATGCTATTCAATCGCGTGTAACAACAGAAGACCCATTAAATAACTTTATGCCAGACACGGGGAAGATTATGGCTTATCGTTCTGGTGGAGGATTTGGCGTTCGTTTAGATACAGGAAACAGCTTCCAAGGAGCCGTTATTACGCCGTATTATGATTCTTTACTTGTAAAGGTTACAACATGGGCTTTAACATTTGATCAAGCTGCATCAAAAATGGTGCGTAACTTAAAAGAGTTTCGTATTCGTGGAATTAAAACCAATATTCCATTCCTTGAAAATGTCGTAAAGCATGAAAAGTTTTTAACAGGCCAATACGATACATCATTCATTGATACTTCACCAGAATTATTTGTTTTTCCAAAGCGTAAAGACCGTGGTACAAAAATGCTTACTTATATTGGGGATGTTACAATTAATGGTTTCCCTGGCATCACGAAAAAGAAAAAGCCTGTGCTTACAAAACCTCGTATCCCAGCAGTAAATCTAGCTGAAAAAATGCCTGAAGGTACAAAACAAATATTAGATAAACAAGGTCCAGAAGGATTAGTGAAGTGGATCAAGGACCAAAATGAAGTATTACTAACAGATACAACGTTCCGAGATGGTCATCAATCGTTGTTGGCGACACGTGTTCGTACACATGATTTAGAGAAAATTGCAAACCCAACCGCACGTTTACTACCGAACTTGTTCTCGATGGAAATGTGGGGAGGAGCGACATTTGATGTTTCATATCGTTTCTTAAAGGAAGACCCATGGGATCGTTTATTAACGTTACGTGAACAATCACCAAATGTATTATTCCAGATGTTACTACGCGCATCGAATGCTGTTGGATATAAAAACTATCCTGATAACGTTATTAAGCAGTTTGTTGAAAAATCAGCATTAGCAGGAATAGATGTATTCCGAATCTTTGATAGCCTTAACTGGGTGAAAGGGATGACGCTTGCAATTGATTCTGTACGTCAGCAAAATAAGATTGCAGAAGCGGCTATGTGCTATACGGGTGATATTTTAGATCCGACTCGCCGTAAGTATGATTTAACATACTATACACAGCTTGCAAAAGAATTAGAAGAGTCTGGTGCACATGTATTAGGAATTAAAGATATGGCTGGCTTATTAAAACCACAAGCAGCTTACGATTTGATCTCAGCATTAAAAGAGACAGTCGATATTCCTATTCACTTGCATACACATGATACAAGCGGAAATGGTCTCTTCACCTATGCAAAAGCAATTGAAGCAGGTGTTGATATTGTAGATGTTGCCGTTAGCTCAATGGCTGGTCTTACATCACAGCCAAGTGCAAACTCATTGTATTATGCATTAGAGGGCACGGACCGCAAACCAAACATTGATATTAAAGCATTAGAGCAACTTTCTCACTATTGGGAAGACGTGCGTAAGTACTATCAAGATTTTGAAAGTGGAATGAATTCACCTCATACAGAGGTATACGTTCATGAAATGCCAGGTGGTCAATATAGCAACCTACAGCAGCAAGCGAAAGCAGTAGGGCTAGGCGAGCGTTGGGATGAAGTAAAAGATATGTATTCACGTGTGAACGAGTTATTTGGCGATATTGTAAAAGTAACTCCTTCTTCCAAAGTGGTAGGAGATATGGCTTTATTTATGGTTCAAAATAATTTAACAGAAGATGATATTTATGATCGTGGTGAAACGTTAGACTTCCCAGACTCTGTAATTGAGCTCTTTGAAGGATACTTAGGACAACCACATGGAGGTTTCCCTAAAGAGCTGCAACGTATCATCTTAAAAGGAAGAGAGCCTCTTACAGTACGACCAGGCGAATTACTTGAATCTGTTGACTTTAACGAGGTAAAAGAAACATTATTCCATTCGTTAAATCGTCAGGTAACAAGCTTCGATGCACTTGCTTATGCTTTATATCCAAAAGTATTCATGGACTACAATAAAGCAGTAGAGATGTATGGAAATATCTCAGTTTTAGATACACCTACGTTCTTATATGGAATGCGTTTAGGTGAAGAAGTGGAAATTGAGATTGAGAAAGGAAAGACATTAATTGTCAAACTTTTATCAATTGGTCAACCACAAGCAGATGGAACGCGAACAGTATACTTTGAGCTAAATGGACAACCTCGTGAAGTGGTGATTAAAGATGAAAGCATCAAGACGACTGTTTCAGCAAAGGTAAAGGCTGATAAAGGAAATGAGAGCCACATTGGTGCCTCTATGCCTGGTACTGTTATTAAAGTACTTGTAGAAAAAGGTGAAAAGGTGTCTAAGGGTGATCATTTGATGATTACAGAAGCAATGAAAATGGAAACAACAGTTCAAGCGCCGTTCGAAGGGATTGTAAAAGATATCCATGTATCGAATGGAGAATCAATTCAACCAGGAGACTTATTAATTGAAGTGACAAAGTCTTAAATAAAAAACGAGAAAGGCAATGCCTTTCTCGTTTTTTTTATTTAGAGATAGTATGATTGTGATCAATCTTTCCTTCGTTATACTTGCTACGCGTCGCCATTAGCGCCAAGTAACTTAACACTCCAAAAAGACAAGAAATAAATAAAGCATGTCCAAGAGCGATAAATAAGTTTAGCTTTGTAAATACAACAAGTGCACCAGAAATAACTTGCAGTGATACTAAGATTAAAGCAATCATCCATCCATAGTAAATTGCTCTTTGATTTCGATAATGTTTAAATGCGTGAATAAAGGCGATTAAAACCCAAACAAAAATTAAACCAGCAGCAAAACGATGTCCCATCTGAATCCATTCGTGCATTTGAGTAGGTAAGCCCGCTCTTGAACATAATGGCCAAGAAGGACAAGCGAGACTAGCATTTGTATGTCGAACCAATGCACCTGTGTAAACAACAAGGTAACTATACAGAATAATACCGTAAATATGAAACTTCATTCTAGGTGCAATTTTGACAGATGTTGCGTCAAACTTTTGATCAACTTCAAAGATAATCAGTGTTAATAATAGTACGGATGCAAATGACACAAGCGATATACCAAAATGAAGAGCTAATACAGCATCAGATTGTCCCCACATAACGGCTGCAGCACCGATTAAACCTTGTAAAACAAGAAAGAAAAATGAAATAAGAGCTAAAGGCTTTACTTCACGTACATGTCCAAGTGCAAGCCAAGACCACACTGAAAGAGCTAAAATTAAAATACCCGCTCCTCCAGACACAACACGGTGACTTAACTCTATTACGAGTTCAGGAGTAATGTTACTAGGAATCAATTCTCCATGACATAAAGGCCAAGAATCTCCACACCCAGCTCCTGATTCTGTTTTTGTAACGAGTGCACCACCTAATAACACTAATAGCATAACTATTGTTGAGGCTACAGAAAGCCACTTTAATCCACTTCGCAAACTACTCACCGTCCTAAATCTAATCATTGATAAATAATTACTTTCCAAAATCTCTATTTAATATTATATCAGTAAAAATATGAAACAGTGAAATCAGGAAAGAAAATGTTTTTATAGGAAAATTTTTCACTGATTTTACAGTGAAAAGGAAATCCATATGTTATGATAGTGAAAAGAAAAACAATCAAAAAGAGTAGAAAATGTCGATAATAAGGTTGTGTGAACTTTAATAAACACTACACAAACATTGTTTACAACAAGCACTTATTCATTCTATTGTTAATTATATAGAAGAATCAAGTGAGAGAATAACAATTAAGCAATGTGACAAAAAAAATCCATATATTTTTCATATTTTTTTCACAAAATTGCCGAAAAATGTGTTTTAATAGACAGGAGAAACATGTTCTAATATACAATATAAGTTATTTTTTGGAATTATATTTTTCGCTCTATTTTGTGTGGAAACGCATTCAATTCCTTATATTGAAAAACAGAATACAAATTCCTCACTAAATATGGTAATATGAGTAGTTGTTTCATCTTTTTGGTAATAATATGTGGATTACTTGAAAGACAATGAAAACACCAAGGCAAATACCTGTGGTAACAGGTTCATTTCATCCTATGACTTCTTACTAATGGGAGTGGGGTTTGTTTTAATCGGGTTATTAATGCTTATGATCACGTCTGTAACAGCAACTATTATTAGTTTAATAGGTATTGTTGCATACATATTTCTTTCTACAATGTGCTCTAAGCGTCAATATACACTAAACACTATACATAGATAGTGTATCAAGTGCAGCTTCACTAACTGAATGAACTGCAGTTGATGATGATTTTTAAATTAGTGCTTGGCTATTAGTTTACTTATGTTTATTTGGCAACTATCTCACTTCTTAGCGTTAGTCATGAGAAGAAGTGAAGAATATCGCGCAGCAGGCATTTCGATATTGCCATTTTATCTTCATACCTTAGACTTCTTTTCTTATCGTTAAAAGCTTTGAATATTGGCTGGTTAGCGCTTTAATTTTTTAAGTACAGAAAAGTAGAGGATATAAAATGGGCAAGTTTAATGTTTATTTATTCGTTAAACTACGTAACAGTTTTGTTTAGTGCGATGGTTGTTGTTACTTTAATATAGGGTGTTTCTTCTAATTAGAATTTATATAGAAGGAATTGCATGTTTCATGGTCTATGTATAAGAGCATAGGCGGTGAAATTACATCAATGAAAGAGGGGTTTGAATAAGCTATGAAAAAATGGCTACCAAAGTGGCGCGTATTGTCGTTGTTTAGCATGATAGCGCTTTTATTGGCTGGATGTGGTAAACCGTTCTTATCAACGCTGCAACCAGCTGGTGAAGTAGCAGACATGCAGTACTCACTCATGCTGTTAAGTACTGCGATAATGGTACTTGTAATTATTGTCGTTTCCATTATCTTCGTTTATGTAGTCGTGCGCTTCCGTCGTCGTAAAGGCGAAGAAGATGTGATTCCAAAACAAGTAGAAGGAAGTCACAAATTAGAAATTATTTGGACTGTTATTCCAATCTTGCTACTAATTATCTTAACAGTTCCAACAGTCATTGATACATTCAAGTTGGCTGATGTAAAAGGGATGGAAAAAGAAGACGCGATGGTTGTAAATGTGCGTGCAAACCTTTACTGGTGGGAGTTTGAATATCCAAATGAAGGAATTATCACGTCACAAGATTTAGTTGTTCCAACCGATCAAAAAGTGTACTTCAATGTAAAAGCATCTGATGTTAAGCACTCATTCTGGATCCCATCAGTAGGTGGAAAGCTTGATACGAACACAGATAATGAAAACAAATTCTGGTTAGTATTTGATTCTGAAAAATCGGAAGAAGCTGGTGGTGTGTTCTATGGTAAATGTGCAGAGCTATGTGGCCCTTCACATGCTTTAATGGACTTTAAAGTGCGAGCGCTTCCTCAAGAAGAATATGATGCTTGGGTAGCAAACCTTAAAGATGTTAAACCAGAAGTGGCAACAGAAACTGCACAAGCTGGTGAAGAAATCTTTAACCAAAGCTGTATTGGCTGTCACGCTGTTGAAGCACAAGATGGTCGTCCAGAGCAAGCTCGTCAAGCGCCAAACTTAGCTGGCTTTGCTGATCGTGAAAAGATTGCTGGTATTTTAGATCATAATGATGAAAACCTAAAACAGTGGTTAAAAGATCCTGAGACATTAAAACCAGGTAACAAAATGACGGGTACATATCCTGAATTAAGCGATGAAGAGTTAAATCAATTAACAGAATATTTAAAAGGTCTAAAAGAGAAATAATTCTCGAATAGCTTTTCGAGATTTATAGAAAGGGAGGTTAAGCCGTGAGTACGCAATCTCAGAAACAAGGCATTGGAGCTACATTGTGGGATTACCTTACAACTGTAGACCATAAGAAAATTGCCATTCTTTATTTAATATCAGGTGGATTTTTCTTCCTTGTAGGTGGTATAGAGGCTTTATTTATTCGTATTCAACTTGCGGTGCCAGATAACGATTTTGTTAGTGCTGGTCTTTATAATGAAATTTTAACAATGCACGGAACGACGATGATCTTCCTAGCAGCCATGCCGCTTTTATTTGCATTAATGAATGCGGTTGTACCTCTGCAAATAGGAGCACGTGACGTTGCGTTTCCATTCTTAAATTCATTAGGTTTTTGGTTATTCTTTGCAGGTGGAATTTTCTTAAACTTAAGTTGGTTTTTAGGTGGAGCTCCTGATGCAGGATGGACATCTTATGCATCTTTATCATTAGCTTCTCCTGGTCATGGAATTGACTTTTATGCACTAGGACTACAGATTTCCGGTGCAGGAACATTAATTGGTGGTATCAACTTCCTTGTAACAATTATTAATATGCGTGCACCTGGTATGACTTACATGCGTATGCCGTTGTTTACTTGGTCAACATTTGTAGCATCAGCTCTTATTCTATTTGCGTTCCCACCATTAACGGTAGGATTATTCTTAATGATTTTTGATCGTTTATTTGGTGCAAATTTCTTTGACCCTACAATGGGTGGTAACACAATTATATGGGAGCATTTATTCTGGATTTTCGGACATCCTGAAGTATACATATTAGTACTTCCAGCGTTCGGTATTTTCTCTGAAATCTTATCAACATTTTCAAGAAAAAGACTGTTCGGTTATTCTTCAATGGTATTCGCAACAGTATTAATTGGATTCCTAGGATTCATGGTATGGGCTCACCACATGTTTACAACTGGTTTAGGTCCAATTGCTAATGCCATTTTCGCTGTAGCTACAATGGCAATCGCTGTTCCTACAGGGATTAAAATCTTTAACTGGTTATTAACACTATGGGGCGGTAGCATTAAGTTTACAGTTCCAATGTTATATGCTGTAGCATTCATCCCATCTTTCGTAATGGGTGGGGTAACAGGAATTATGAACGCAGCAGCTCCTGCGGATTATCAATTCCATGATTCTTATTTCGTAGTTGCTCACTTCCACTATGTAATCGTAGGTGGGGTAGTATTTGCACTGTTAGCAGGTGTGACGTACTGGTGGCCAAAAATGTTTGGTCGTATGTTAGATGAAACACTTGGTAAAGTTACCTTCTGGTTATTCTTTACCGGCTTCCATTTAACATTCTTTATTCAGCATTTCTTAGGATTAATGGGAATGCCACGTCGTATTTGGAAGTTCTTGCCTGGGCAAGGATTAGAAACAGGAAACTTAATTAGTTCAATTGGTGCAGCATTCATGGCTGTAGCTACAATCGTTCTTCTTATTAACGTAGTAAAAACAAGCATCAATGGAAAGAAAGCTGCTGGAGATGCTTGGGAAGATGGACGTACACTTGAGTGGGCTGTTGCATCACCACCATTAGAGTATAACTTTAAACAAACTCCACTTGTACGTGGGTTAGATGCTTTATGGGTAGAGAAAATGGAAGGTAAAAAAGGAATGACTCCAGCTGAACCTGTTGGTGACATTCATATGCCAAACGGTTCATTCATTCCATTTATGATTTCTGTTGGCTTATTTGTAGCCGCATTTGGATTCATGTATCGCAATGATCATGGCTGGGGTGATGTGGTTGGTATTGCAGGTTTAGCAATTACATTTATTTCAATGTTCTTCCGTTCATGGATTGATGATCATGGTTATCATATTCATAAAGAAGATATATTAAATGATGATGATAAGGGGGCGAATGCATAATGGCAGCTGAACAGAAACTAACGCCTGAAACGTTTCCTGCATCGCCTGAAAAAGCAACCCTTGAAGGTAAAAATAAATTTCTAGGTTTTTGGCTTTTCCTCGGTGGAGAAACGGTTTTATTCGCATCACTTTTTGCAACGTATCTAGCATTAAAAGATTCAACAGCTGGTGGTCCGACAACACAAGAGTTGTTTGACATTACACTCGTTTTTGTGGCAACAATGTTACTTTTAACAAGTTCATTAACAAGTGTGTATGCAATGTATCATATGAAAAATTTCAACTTTAAGAAAATGCAGCTTTGGATGATCATTACATGGTTGCTAGGGTTTTCATTTTTAATCTTAGAGATTTATGAGTTTAATCATTACATTCACCTTGGACACAAATTTACAAGTAGTGCGTTTGGATCTGCCTTTTATACATTAGTTGGAACGCATGGAGCTCACGTAGCATTTGGTTTACTATGGATTGGTACAATTATCATTCGTAACTTTAGACGTGGTTTAAGTTTATACAATGCTCCAAAGTTTTATGTAGCAAGTCTTTATTGGCACTTTATCGACGTAGTTTGGGTATTTATCTTTACGGTCGTATACTTAATGGGAATGGTGGGATAATCTGATGGCGACAAATCAATCAAGTTCACGTAACCCAAAAGTAGACTTAGCTTATCGAAAAAAGAAAAATGCTGAAGACATGAGATATCAAGTAATCTCATTTGCACTGATGATCTTTTTAACACTTGTAGCATTTTTTGCAGTATATAATGAAGATTTTACTGGTTGGTTTACAGTACCGTTCATTATCTTACTTGCAGTAGTACAGGTTGTTTTTCAACTTTATTATTTTATGCATATGAACCATAAAGGTCATGATGTGCCAGCCATGTTCTTATATTCTGGCTTAGCTGTTGGTCTACTAACAGTATTAGCATTTTTGACAATCGTTTGGTGGTAATAACCAAGAAAAGAGCTAGCGGTTTGTCCGCTAGCTCTTTTCAGCTTGATAGAAGCTTTTAAATTTTAGTTCACGTAATGATGTTATAAGAAAAAGTAAACGTTAAAACTTTATTATTTTCTTTCGATGTTCAGTTAAATGAACGTTAGATGTACTCATTTTTAGTTGTCTAAATGGGGACATTTTTTATTGAAGATGTTCGTTCTATTTTAGTGTTTTCATAAAAGCTCGCTCAATGACCATGACCTCTCTACCGTCATGGTCGTTGAACGAGTAGAGTTAACAAAATGTTCATATGTAGTGTCATTGCTAGGCTTAAAGTTTTTCGTGTATAATAATAGTAACTGGTCACTGCTAAATTAGGGGTGATGTTTCGTTGATTAGTAATTTACAAGTTTTTGGTTTTCAAGCACTTTGGAGTCCTTATTTCTTTTTAGTAATCGCTGCTATTACAGTTTTCTATTTTGTGATCATTCATCGATTGCGTACTCGTTTTGCAGAAAGTGAGCCAGTACATACAAAGACAAAGGCCTATTTTGTGATTAGTATGGTATTGCTTTATTTGTTTAAAGGAGGGCCAGTTGACTTACTTGGCCATTTAATGTTTAGTGCTCATATGACACAAATGGCGATTGTGTACTTAGCCATTCCACCATTGCTTATTTTAGGTATTCCGAATTGGCTAGCACGAGCTGTTATTAACAATAAAGTAATTAAACCGTTCTTTTCGTTTTTTTCAAAACCTTTGATTGCACTTCTAGTATTTAATGGCACATTTTCGTTTTACCATATTCCTTTGATTTTTGATGTTGTGAAAACGGATGCAACGCTTCACGCAATTGTATCGTTTATCTTGTTTTTTACAGCTTTCTTTATGTGGTGGCCATTAATGAATCAACTACCAGAGCAGCAAACATTGTCAGGTGTAAAGAAAATTGGCTACATTTTCGCAGACGGTATTTTATTAACTCCAGCTTGTGCGTTAATTATTTTTGCAGACACATCGTTGTACGCTACGTATACAGATCCTCAAGCGTGGGTAAACGCTTTAGCTCTGTGTGTGCCACCAAGTATGCTAGCAGCCTTGGGTACAATAGGGCCAGAAATGTTTAATATGTTACCACCAGTTGAAGACCAGCAACTTGGGGGAGTCATTATGAAAGTCATTCAAGAAATTGTATATGGAACAATTTTAGGTTATATTTTCTTCCAATGGGCGAAGAAAGAGCGTCAAAATGATGAGCTAGAACTATCAGAAACAATTACACCCACGTCGCCTTTACGATAATAAATGACCGTTTTTCTAACAGCCATTTATCAGTAGAGAGGAAGTAATTGTAGATGAAGAGAGAAAGGATGCAGCTATGAATTCGTTACCTATTTTACCGACTATTAGTACTACCTTTATTGTTCTCAGTGCGATAACAGTTGCGATTGGTTGGTATCTTGTAAGCAAAGGAAAGATTGAAGCGCATAAAAAAACTATGTTCGTAGCAGCGATATTTGCAATTATTTTCTTTGTGATTTATGCGTCTCGTACTATCTTTGTAGGGAATACAGCATTTGGTGGACCAGATGATATTAAGATTTACTACACAATTTTCTTAGTGTTTCATATCTTCTTAGCAACAGTAGGTGCTGTATTCGGTATTGTTACGCTACTAACAGGCTATAAAAGTCAGCTTATTAAACATAAAAAAATTGGACCAATTACGAGTATCATTTGGTTTTTTACTGCTACTACAGGTGTAGCTGTTTATTTGCTGTTATATGTATTTTACCGTGGAGGAGAAACAACCTCTGTTATTAAAGCAATATTAGGATTCTAAACAGCTGTAGGCTTGCCTATAGCTGTTTTTTTAGTTGTGAAATAGAGGGATTTTCGTAATGCATGTATAAATAAAAGGAGTGAACTGAAGGAGGTAGTCAATATATGAGGTTATTAACAAAAGACGACTATATACAATCGTTAGAATTATCTCAATATGCATTTCAATATATATTAACAAAAGAAGAAAAAAATCAACGACTAGATATGTTCAATGATCATCAAGTATGGGGGATCTTTGAAGATAATCGATTAGCATCTAAGTTACATCTATTTCCACACAGTGTGTTTATTGAAAAAAAAGAGATAAAGATGGGGGGCATCGCAGGAGTAGCAACTTGGCCAGAGTACCGACGGCTTGGATATGTAAATAAATTAATGATTCATAGCTTAAAAGAAATGAAAAGGTGTGGTCAACTTATTTCGTATCTTCATCCGTTCAAAGTTAGCTTTTATCGAAAATATGGTTGGGAGCTTATCGCTGATCAGAAAAAATATCAAATAAAAAAGGAAGATCTTACACCTTTAAGTCAAGCATCGGGTTTCATAAAGCGCGCGTGTATTGAGCAAGATACAGAGCAATTAAATCATATTTACGAATTATATGCTAAGCAATACAATGGAATGTTAAAACGCTCACAAAAGTGGTGGAGGTCTTTTGCAGAAGATAAAAGCATTCATTATGTGATGTATTTCAATTCGATGAATGAGCCTTTAGGCTATTTAATGTATAGCATAAAAGATAAGAAAATGAAGGTGGAAGAGTTTATTGCAATAGAGATTGATGGAACAAAAGCGTTATGGAATTTTATTTGTCAGCATGACTCAATGATTGAAGAAGTAGAAATTGTTGTCCCAGCTAATGATTTATTAGCTTATATGCTACAAAATCCTCAAATTGAGCAACATGTGCATCCTTATTTTATGGGAAGAATCGTCGATGTGGAAAACTTTTTGCTACAGTATCCACTAAAGAAAATAGAACAACCATTATTCATACATCTATACGATGCTCACGCTGAATGGAACAACGGAACGTACCTGATTAAAAATGGACAAGTGAAACTTTATCAGAAAGGGAATGAGGCAAGTAGTTGTGCTCATCCACCTAAACGAGGTATTCAACTTGATATCCAAACATTAACTTGTGTACTAATGGGGTATAAGCGAGTAGACGAGTTAGTGAGAATAGGTAGAATTCAAGGGGAAAAAGAAGAAACTGAGTTATTAAAAGAATTAATGACACAGAGAGACACAGCATTTTTAGACTTCTTTTAAAGTAAAATCATAAAAAAGAGAATAGTAAACAAAAAGTCCTTGCTTACGTTAATAAGCAAGGACTTTTATGACCTATTTTAAATGGAGCGGTGTTTGCTCGATTTAAAATGGGTTTTTATATTTTAAACTTTGTTTTAATAATTCCAGCTTCTCGAGCAGAGTTGAATGCAATTAATGTAAGTGGTCCAATGATGAATCCAAGAATTCCAAAAAGCTTTAAACCTAAAAACATCGTAATTAATGTTGAAAGTGGAGATAAGCCAATATGACTGCCCATAATTTTGGGCTCAACTGTACGACGTATAATTAATAGGATAGCAGCTAAAATAGCTAACTTAGTACCTAATGCAACGTTGCCTGCAGCTAAATGGAACAATGACCATGGTGCTAAAATTACGATAGAACCAATAATAGGAATCAAGTCGATAATCCAAATGACAAATGACATCACCAAGGCAATTTCCGGTGCAATAATAAATAAACCAATCAGTGTTACAACAAAGATCAGAACACTTACTAAAAATTGTGCTTTGCAGAAACCAAATACAACATGAGATAATCTAGAACTCATAAATTGAACTTTATCAGCTGTTTTTTCAGTTAAATGACTGTAAAACTTTTCTTTTAACTTAGGTAAATCGATCATAAACAAAAACAGAGCAATTAAGTAAACAAGAAAACTCACTAGAAAATTCGGAATATTCGTGATGATTGATTTGACGTTTTCAATGTTTAAATAGGATGCTAAATCCACACGTATTTTATTTAGAAAATCATCTACTTGTCTGCTTGCTTCATCTACAAATCCGGGAGGAAGGTTTTGAGCTGCATGTGTTAGGTTGATCTTCATTTGTAACCAGAGGTTGTTAATTTCATTAATATACATGGGTGTGTTTTGAGCGACTTGCACAACTTCTGTAATTACTTTGGTTGAGATAAAATAGGCGCATAAACCTAGTAAAAGTAAGAAGATCAAAAATGTAGTCAAAACAGCTAATTGTCTTTTAAATGAAAAGCGTTCTTGTAGCAATCGAACAGCAGGTTCTAAAAAAAGAGCTGTAATAAATGCAACAATTAATGGTACAGATAAAGGTAGAATGTAAAAAGCAAGTAGAGCTAGTAGAAATATAACGAATGAAATAATGATAAAGCGTTTTGATAAAACAGTGGCCAATTTGGTGCTCCTTTCTCCGAACAAACATACATCATTACCTTAATTTTAGCATGTTCTAACGTGGGATAACAGAATTTCGTACGAATAAAATTATTTTATTTTTAAGGGTGATTTTTTAAGAGAGCATAGGGTTCTAAATGGAAAAAATGAGGAGGAGAACAGCCGATATAGTAGTGTTGGTTGGTAAAAAAAAGAACAAAGAGCTCCTTGCTATAGGCAGCTCTTTGTTCTTTGTATTAAGAGTTAACCGCTTCCACTTGTTGCTTTAGTTGAGAAAGGATTTTGTTAGATTGGTCAACAAGTGAAGAAGGGAAGTTTTCGCCCTCACCGTACTCTACGCCATGTGGATAATAATGCTTGCCAAGTAAAGGAGTCATTAATTTTACAACCGCATGACGGCCTCCGATGTCCCCTTCTACCGCATATCCTTGTACGCGAAGGTAAAATACATCATTTTGAATCTCGAATTTACGATCGTATGTTACACGTTCATAATCCCATTGCCCTGCGCGAACTAGTCCTAGATCTTCCATAATTGAGTCTAAGCGAACTAGATCTACTTTTAACTCTTCAACACCTGTGTTTTCAAATTTCATTATGTAAAACCTCCTAAACATATACTCCCTTTTTTAATAATAGTACGAATGGATAAATGTTGCAATGAAATCATGTAAACGATTTACGTATAAATAGATAAAAATGTGTCATCATAACTGGAAAATAGGTGTGAATGACAAAGTGAAAAATGAACAAGTGTGAAAACAATTTAAGATAGAAAAAGAAAATACGTTTCATTTCATGATTACGGTTAACAGAAAGGATGAAATAGCATGCAAACAGTTCGAGACGTAATGACAACAAATGTTGAAGTTTGTACAACAAAAGATAATGTATTTGAAGTGGCTGATAAAATGAAGAAGTTAGATGTAGGTTCCATTCCAATTGTGGAAGAAGGGAATCTCATTGGAATGATTACTGATCGTGATATTGTGGTGCGTGGAGTTGCAGAGAAGAAGGCCAATTCTAGCAGAGTAACGGATGTCATGAGTAGTGAGCTAGTGACGGTATCCACTGATACATCAATTGAAGAAGCTAGCCAACTCATGGCTGAAAATCAAATTCGTCGATTACCCGTTGTTGAAAATGGACAGCTTGTTGGCATTGTTTCTTTAGGCGATTTATCAACAAATCATTTATCAGATGAACGTGCAGGAGTAGCTTTAACTGAAATTTCAGAGCATCTTCATTAAAGGTAAGAACAAACAATACAGTTCGAGTGGTTGCCTTAGAAAGAGCATTTTTGCGCTTTTTGAAAGGCAGCCTCTTTTTATTTCTTGTATTGAACCGCTTTTAGATAGTGGATTATTAGAAATTTTCATAACATAGTGTGTATAATAAAGGTACGAACGTGTTAAAAAGTTAATAAGTAGCGAACAAGGAGTTGAGTCACAACTGAAAAAGCTGTTATTTTTAGTCGTATTTATGTTGATGTTTATTTATATCGGGGATTATTTACCTGATTTATATCATACAGAACCAAGTGAAGTAAAGCCACCTTCTAATGAATTACAAAGTGAAGAAGCATTATCAGTAAAAGGAGATAATGAAAATATTGTTTCGTTAGTAGGGAAAAGTCCTGAAGAGATAATAGGTCTGTTTGGTGAACCTACAAGAATTGACCCATCCGCTTATGGATATGATTGGTGGGTTTATCATGAGAGTCCTGAAGCCTATTTTCAAATTGGAGTATTAGAGAACGAAATTGTAACCGTATACGCAATTGGTCAACATATGAATACAACTCCTTTTGTCATTGGAGCAGATCGAAAAGAACTAATGAGTGAATTTTCGTTACAAAAAGAGGTTGAATTTTCTTACGAAGGAGACTTCTATAAATTTGAGTTATCTGATGAAGATGTAAAGACGAGACCTCTTTTAAAGTATGACGATGTATTCGTTCAGCTCTATTTCGATGATTTCTTAGGCACCGTGTCAAGTATTAGGGTGATGAATGAAGAAACGCTTATTAAGCAGCGTCCATATTCATTAACATACCGAGGTTCTTTATATGATACCCCCCCTTTATCGAAAGAGGAATGGAGTCAAATAGAAAAAGGAACTGCTCAACAAATTCTTGATATTACAAATGTCATTCGGAAACGACATCATTTAGATTTGTTGACATGGCATGAAGAAGTATCGAGTGTAGCATATGGGCATAGTAAAGATATGAGTGATAATCAATACTTTTCACATGTGTCTCCAACAAAGGGGGATTTAGGAGATCGATTAAAAAAGGGTAACGTTCAGTTTCTATCAGCGGGAGAAAACATTGCTTCACAATATCAAGATGGGATTGCTGCTGTAGAGGGATGGTTAAACAGTGAGGGGCATCGAAAAGCATTACTGAATAAAGACTTTACCAGCTTAGGTGTCGGTGTGTATGAAAAATATTATACGCAAAATTTTATTGAAATAGGTATGTAATGCTCTTCATAAAATAACTGGTCTACTCTTGTCCATCTCTTCATAGGTTGTACTATTACCTAGAGGAGGGACAAGGATGAAAGTCAGAATGTTAGTGATAGCTATGCTCTTTTTCTTTTCATTTCAACACGTCACGTTAGCTACAAATGAAGAATGGAATGAATTGAACCGTCTATCAGATGAGATTTTATCACTAGTGCAGCAAGAGAGAAATGAAGAAGCGAAAAAAGTATTAGAACAATTCTCGGACCAATTTGCCCGTTTTGATATAACGTCTCTCAATATGTCTGTAGAAGATTTGCGCATTTTAACGATTTGTCATGAACAGGTAATTCGATCAATTGAATCTCCATCATCTAGTATTGAAGGACGTGTGCAAAAAGCGATTCAATTTCGCTTGCTAGTTGATGCACTACAAAGCGAGCATCAACCTATGTGGACTGAAATGGAAGACAGCATTATGACTTCGTTCAGTCATATGAAAGAGACCCTTGAACGAGGAGAAAGTGAATATTTCGAAGAACAGTTTCATGACTTTTTAAATAAATATGACATGATTTTACCGAGTGCCCAAGTCGACATTAGACCAGAATATATTCAAAGGGTCGATTCACATTTAAGTGTTTTAGGTGAATATAAACAGTTAGTTATGAATGATCATTATCATGCGCAACAAATGCAGCAGATGGAATTGGATCTGCGTGACCTATTTACAAAAATGAAAGAAGATGAAGCAGATCCTTCGTTAATATGGGTGATGATTACAACTGGAAGCATTATCATTTTAACGTTGTCTTACGTGGGATTTCGAAAATATAATGCAGATAAAAAGAAGCAAACATCGCAACGGGAGCTTAATGATTGACATGACAAGCTTCTGTTGTCTAAAATAAAAGCAATAAAACAACTACTGGAGGCTATGTAAATGGGTTTTTTGGTTTACTTTCTGATCATCATTCTAGTACCTTTGTGGGCACAGTTTAAAGTAAAAGGTGCATACAAGAAGTACTCAAAAGTAGCAAGTTCTTCTGGAATGACTGGTGCAGAGGTGGCAAGACAGATTTTAAATGATAATGGTCTACACAATGTACAAGTTGAGCCAATTAGAGGAATGTTAACGGATCATTACGATCCTCGTTCAAAAGTAATTCGCCTTTCAGAAGAAAACTACTATGGAACATCAGTAGCAGGTGCTGCGGTTGCTGCTCATGAAGTAGGGCATGCAATTCAAGATGCAGAAGGATATGCATTCTTACGCTTTAGACATGCGTTAGTTCCAGTGGCAAGCTTTGGATCAAACATTTCTTGGATTCTCATCTTAGTAGGTATACTTGCTTCAATGAGCAATCTTTTATTGCTAGGAATTGTATTTATGGCAGCAGCTGTACTATTCCAAGTAGTAACATTGCCTGTTGAATTTAACGCTTCTAGTCGAGCAATGAGTCAATTGGTCTCTGTTGGTGTGATTCGTAACGATGAAGAACGTGAGACACGTAAAGTATTAAACGCAGCAGCCTTAACATATGTAGCAGCAGCTGCTGTAGCTGTGTTAGAGCTTGCTCGCCTTATTCTGATTTATACAGGTATGAATAACGAAGACTAATTGGAATAGAAGCGAAGTGAGAAACAGATGATTTTAAATTAATCTCACTTACCGCAAAAATAGTCGCTCTTCATCATTGAAGAGCGGCTATTTTTTTGTTGTTAAGACACACTAAAAAGGAAGTAATTGAGAAGGAGTGCATGTTGTGTTTCGAATTCTTTTAGTGATGATGCTGTTACTTAGTAACGGGAGTATAGTAGTAGCTGAACAGCATAGTAACCACGACTGTCGTGTGACACCTGATATACGTGAGAAAACACCAAGTAAAGAGCAACTTCCAACGTTTCTAAAAGAACAGTCACCACGAATAAAAGAGCTATACAAACAAGCTGTATATTATCAGCACTTACTTACATATATTCCTTGCTATTGCGGTTGTGGAGAAATGGCTAATCATAAAGATAATTATGATTGCTTTATTTATGAAATCCAGGAAGATGGAGCAGTTGTGTGGGATAATCATGCAACAAAGTGTGGATTGTGTCTTGATATTGCTGATGAATCAATAAAGATGTTCAATGAAGGCCAAGCAGTTAAAGACATTCGTCATTATATCGACCGTAAATATAAGCGATTTGCAAAGCCTACACCTACGCCTATGCCGTAGCGAAAAGAGGCAGGCTGTGTCAAACGGGGCGCATTTACTCCGTTTGACACAACCTTAGTTTAACGATTAAGTGGATTTTTATTTTCATCCAATGTAAAGCCTTCTCCAAGCACATCATGAACGTCACTGACCGCAACAAATGCATGGGGATCAATGGACGTAATGACTTGTTTGAGACGGAAGATTTCATTCTTACTTACTACACAATACAATACGTTCAATTCTTGTTTAGAATAAGAGCCTTGTCCTTTTAAAAAGGTTACTCCTCTATCCATCTGTTCATTAATCTTTTGTGCAATTTGCTCATTATGAGAAGAAATAATGGTTGCGCCTTTTGCTGCATAAGCTCCTTCTTGCATAAAATCAATGACTTTCGCTGCAACAAACACAGCGACGAGTGTATACATAGCTTCAGTATAAGTAAGGTAGAAAATAAGTGAGACCGTAATCACGACAAAATCAAATAAAAACATGGTTTTCCCCATATTCCATCCTACATATTTCTGAACAAGTCGGGCAATAATGTCTACGCCTCCTGTCGTCCCTCCATAGCGGAAAATGATACCTAGCCCTACGCCAATAAACACTCCTGCAAACAATGCTGCAAGCGTCATATCTTCTTTTAGTGGCATATCAACAGGAAAGCGTTGAAAAATCCAAAGAAACACAGATAAACTAATAACCCCAATCATCGTATAGAAAAAAGAGGTTCTTCCTAATAATTTCCATCCGATGAAAAACAGGGGAATGTTTAATAGTAAATTGGTGTAGGATGGATCAATTTCATATAAGAAAAACAAAAGAAGTGTAATACCGGTAAATCCACCTTCAGCTAAGTTATTTTGCATGTTAAAATTAACAAGACCAAATCCAAAGATAGCGGACCCTAATAAGATAAACAAGATGTTAGGTATTCTTAAACCATTAAACATACGGACCTCCTGATGAGTATTATATGAGCTCTACATAATAATAGTAGATGCGAGGTTCATTCGTAAATACTCAAATTTCTGAATTGATATAATTGCATTTTTTACTATGAACCCTGCTTCTAAACCAATTGTTTGTCAAAAAGCCATTGTTTAGCTAACATGTAAAGAGAATATACGTGAAGGATAAGAAATGTGTCATAATGAGGCGAGTAAACTAGAGTTGAGGTGGAACAGATGGAAAAGAAAACAATGCAAGAAATGCAAAAAGAAGTGGATGGCTACATTGGTCAATTTAAGGAAGGTTATTTTAGCCCACTTGCAATGTTAGCTCGGATGACAGAGGAGTTAGGTGAATTATCAAGAGAGATTAATCACTATTATGGTGAAAAGCCAAAGAAAAACAGTGAAGGAGAGCGAACGATTGAAGAAGAAATGGGAGATATGTTGTTCGTATTAATCTGTTTTGCTAACTCATTAAATATTGACTTAGAAGAAGCACATGATCGTGTGATGGAGAAATTTAATACACGTGATAAAGATCGTTGGACAAGAATTGATAACAAGGAATAAGGAGAGAAGAAGAATGAACACAATTCGCGTTATTTTAGCAGGACCAAGAGGAAGAATGGGCATCGAAGCGTTACGTTTAATTGCGGATACGGAGCACTTTGAACTTGTAGCAGCAGTCGATCGTATCCATGAAGGGAAATACATAAGTGAGATAGAAGGCTTACCTAAGCTGCAAGCTCCAATTTATACTGATATTGAAAAGTGCTTAAAAGAAGTAAAAGCAGATGTTTTAGTTGATTTAACGACTCCAGAAATTGGACGAGTACATACGAAAAAAGCGTTAGAATATGGTGTTCGACCAGTAGTTGGTACGACAGGTTTCTCAGAGGAAGATCTTCAAGAATTAAAACAGTTGTCTTCAGAAAAAGGAATTGGGTGTATTATTGCCCCGAACTTTGCTATTGGAGCAATACTAATGATGAAATTTTCTCAAATGGCTGCCAAGTATTTTAGCGATGTAGAAATTATTGAGCTTCATCATGATAATAAGCTAGATGCACCTTCTGGTACAGGATTAAAAACAGCTGAGTTAATTAGCGAAGTGCGTGAAACAAAAAAACAAGGTCATCCTGAAGAAAAAGAAATTTTAATAGGCGCAAGAGGGGCAACATATGATGGGATTCACCTTCATAGTGTGCGTCTTCCAGGATTGATTGCACATCAAGAGGTGTTATTCGGTGGATTTGGTGAATCATTAAAAATTCGTCATGATTCTTATAATCGTGCTTCTTTCATGTCTGGGGTTAAATTATCAGTTGAGACAGTTATGAAGATTGATGTACTTGTTTATGGTTTAGAAAACATTATTGAGTAAACAATGAGTGGAAAAGGGGAAGGGAAAATGAATGTAGCACTAATTGCACATGATAAAAAGAAGAATGATATGGTTCAATTTGCTGTTGCTTATAAATACGTATTGCAAAAGCATACATTGTTTGCGACTGGCACAACAGGTACAAAGATTATGGAAGCAACAGGATTGAAGATTCAAAGGTTTCAGTCAGGTCCACTTGGTGGAGACCAAGAAATAGGAGCCATGATTGCTCAAAATAACATGGACATGGTTATTTTCTTCCGTGATCCGCTAACGGCACAGCCTCATGAACCGGATGTATCAGCTTTAATGCGCTTGTGCGATGTATATGCGATTCCACTTGCCACGAATATGGGATCAGCTGAACTGTTCATTCACGGACTTGAACGAGGGGACTTGAAGTGGCGTTCTATTCTAAAACAGCAAGGTGAATAACATGATAAATAGTAAAATAGATGTATTAGCAATTGGAGCTCATGCTGATGATGTTGAAATTGGCATGGGCGGATCTATTGCTAAATTTGTAGAGCAAGGATTAAATGTTGTGGTTTGCGACTTAACTCATGCAGAGCTTTCTTCAAATGGAACGGTCGAAATTCGAAAAGAGGAAGCAAGAATCGCTTCTTCTCTTTTAGGTATTCACGAACGTATCCATTTACACATGCCTGATAGAGGTTTATATATGAAAGAAGAGTATATACAAGAAATTGTTTCTGTTATACGTAAGTATCAACCAACGCTTGTCTTTGCTCCTTACTTTGAAGACCGTCATCCTGACCACGGAAATTGCGCACGATTAGTAGAAGAAGCGGTTTTCTCATCAGGTGTAAAAAAATATGTTGACCCTAATCAGCTAGATGCTCATCGCGTATCTTCGCTTTATTTTTACATGATTAACGGGTTTCATAAACCTCATTTTGTCATTGATATATCAAATACGTTTTCTAAAAAGCGCGATAGCTTATTGGCTTATAAGAGTCAATTTACTAAAACGACTGATAGCTATAACACTCCCCTCGTAAATGGATACGTTGAAACAGTAGAAAGTCGCGATCGGTTAATGGGAAAAGAAGTTGGCGTTTTATATGCAGAGGGTTTTCTATCTAAAAAGCCACTGCTTATAGACCGTGATTTAGTAGGAGGGACACAATGAAATTAAAGATTGGAATTACGTGCTATCCCTCAGTAGGTGGCTCAGGGGTTGTTGCCACTGAGCTAGGAAAACTACTTGCAGAAAAAGGACATGAAATTCATTTTATTTCTTCTAGTATGCCTTTTCGCTTGAATAAAGTTTACCCTAATATTTACTTCCACGAAGTAGAAGTAAATCAATATTCGGTGTTCAAATACCCTCCTTACGATCTTGCATTATCCACAAAAATTGCAGAAGTTGCTAAACGAGAAAAGTTAGATATTATTCATGCTCACTATGCAATTCCTCATGCTGTGTGCGCATACTTGGCAAAGCAAATGGTAGGGGAACAATTGAAAATTGTTACAACTCTTCACGGTACGGATATTACTGTTTTAGGATATGACTCTTCGCTAAAAGACTTAATTAAGTTTGGGATTGAAAAATCAGATGCTGTGACAGCTGTATCAAAGGCATTAGTTGAACAGACGTATGATCTAGTAAGGCCAAATAAGCAAATTGAGACAGTATATAATTTTATTGATGAGCGTGTGTATAAAAAGCAAGACGCTTCTCATTTAAAGAAAGAATATGGCATTGCTCCTCATGAGAAAGTTGTCATTCATGTATCGAATTTCAGACAAGTCAAACGAGTTCAAGATGTTGTCAAATCTTTTCATCTTATTCAAGAGAAAGTTCCAGCTAAATTACTGCTAGTAGGTGATGGGCCGGAGATGTCGGTCATTTGTCAGTTGGTGACAAAACTTGGCTTGAAAGAGAAAGTATTATTCCTTGGGAAACAGGAAAATATTGAAGAGCTTTATTCAATAAGTGATTTGAAATTACTATTATCTGAAAAAGAAAGTTTTGGCCTAGTATTGTTAGAAGCGATGGCTTGTGGAGTTCCTTGCATTGGTACAAACATTGGAGGAATTCCTGAGGTGATTGAAGATGGAGAGACAGGCTTTATTTGTGAGTTAGGTGATATTGAGTCAATTGCTCAAAGAGCGGTTCATTTATTAACTAGCCAACAAAGCTATCAAACAATGGTCTCAAAAGCCTTAGCCGCAGTAAATGAACGATTCCATTCAACAACAATCGTTAATGAATACGAACAATTATATTACCGCATTATGGAGTCATCGTAATGGAGGAAGACATGAGAGAACCTTTTATTCAACCGCTAACGATTATAAAAGAGCTTGAGCAGCATGGATATGAAGCTTACTTTGTTGGAGGTGCCGTTCGCGATTCAATCATCGGTAGAGAAATTGGCGATGTTGACATTGCAACTTCTGCTAAGCCGAAAGAAGTCATGGCGTTATTTCCCAAAACGATTGATGTAGGAATTGAGCATGGGACGGTTGTTGTTTTATATAAGGGAGAGCCATACGAAGTTACCACATTTCGAACAGAGGGAACGTACGAAGATTTTCGTCGCCCTTCGTCTGTTCAGTTCATTTCTTCTCTAAAAGAAGACTTACAGCGACGTGACTTTACAATTAACGCAATTGCGATGAATCGTCATGGTGACATCATTGATCCTTTTAACGGGATAGAAGCAATTGAAAAAAAAGTCATTGTAACGGTAGGAGAAGCATCAGAGAGATTTCACGAAGATGCTCTGCGGATGATGAGAGCGATACGCTTTGTTAGTCAGCTTTCATTTACATTAGAAGAAGAAACGAGACAAGCAATTAGACAGCACGGAAGTCTTTTGCAACACGTATCAGTGGAAAGAATCACAGTTGAATTTGAAAAAATGCTACAGGGAGATAGTTCTGTTCAAGCCTTTTCGTTGCTAGCTGAAACAAAGCTTTATTCATTTTTACCGAGTTTACAAGTGAGTGATAACACGTTTTCAAAACTGCTACAGTATAAGTGGCACTTGCTGCAACACGTAACAGAGTCATGGGCACTTCTCCTAATTGGTTTACATAATCAGCAAATAGAAAGCTTTTTGAAAAATTGGAAGCTTTCAAACAAAACAATTAAAGAAGTAAGGGATTATGTAAGTGCGTACACTCAAATACGAACCGAGGGTTGGTCACCTCAACTCATTTATACATATGGTGTACACACAAGTCTTGCAGTAAATCGAATTTGTTACGTAGTGGGAGAGCATGAGGTAGATGAATCTTGGATTAAACAAGTCAATCAAGAACTTCCTATTCATTCCTTACAAGATATAGTGGTAAATGGCGCTGATATCATGAACTGGCTAAATAAAAAAGGTGGGCCTTGGCTTTCTGAGTTGTTACGCACAATGGAACAAAGCATTGTAAGTGGTGAATTAAAGAACGACAAAGACGCAATAAGAGAGTGGGTGCAGTCTTGCAATCAGATATAAGAAGAACGTTATTAGAAATGTTTACGAACTCAAAAGAAGAGTATGTGTCTGGGCAAAAAATTAGTGATATGTTAGGTTGCTCAAGAACCGCTGTGTGGAAGCATATTGAAGACTTAAGAAAAGAAGGTTATGAGCTAGAAGCAGTGCGTAAAAAAGGATATCGTATTGTGAATAAACCAAATAAAGTAAGTGAGAATGAGCTAATTCTAGGATTGCAAACGAAAAAGATTGGACAGCACGTTCATTATGAAGAGGTTGTTGAATCCACTCAAAAAATCGCACACCGATTAGCACAAGAAGGTGTACAAGAAGGAACCGTTGTAGTAGCGGAAGAACAAACATCAGGACGAGGACGACTAGATCGCGTATGGCATTCACCAAAAGGTACAGGTGTATGGATGAGCATTATTTTACGCCCGACAGTGCCTCCGCAGAATGCCCCGCAGTTAACACTTTTAACGGCCGTAGCGGTTGTGCAAGCGATTCAAGAGGTAACGGGTATCTCTCCTCAAATTAAATGGCCAAATGATATTTTAATTGAAGGCAAAAAAGCTGTTGGAATTTTAACAGAGATGCAAGCAGACGCTGATCGTATCCATTCCGTTATCATTGGCATTGGTATTAATGTGAACCAACAGCAGCAAGACTTCTCCGATGCTATTAAAGACATTGCGACTTCACTCGCAGCAGAAACAGGAGAACTTATTAATCGTGCCACTCTTATGCAAACTATTTTTCTTAAAATTGAATCACTCTATGAAGAATACTTAAAAAATGGTTTTGGCTTAATCAAGGTTCTTTGGGAAACGTATGCGATAAGTATTGGGAAACGCATTATTGCGCGAACGCTAAGAGGTTCTATTGAAGGTTGGGCAAAAGGTATTACAGAGGATGGTGTTTTACTTGTTGAAGATGATTTAGGTGTTCTTCATCATATCCACTCTGCCGATATCGAATTATCTACTAGAAAATAACTTATAAATTATTTATAATACGAGTATCAGGGTAGTATCGTAAGAACTTCACCTGGTACTCGTATTTTTTTAACTTAATTTAATCTGCCTTGATCCAAATAAGGACTAGGACAGAGGGATGACAAACACCGAATCTTTACTAGGCAGACGTCTAATTCATGATATTGTTTGAATGTTCAAAATCCTTCTTTCCGTTGTAGAAAGAAGGATTTTTTACTGCTTGATGGACGTTCGGTAGTCATCTCCTCTGAGAAAAAGGAGGAGAAAGATCGTGAAAACGAAAACAGATTTTATGAAAATGAAAAAAGAGTGTAACCCTATCGTGATGTTAACCGCTTATGATTATCCATCTGCTAAGTATGCAGAACAAGCAGAGGTTGACATGATTTTAGTTGGTGATTCCTTAGGGATGGTTGTGCTTGGCTACGACTCTACACTTCCTGTTACAGTAGACGATATGATTCATCATACAAAAGCAGTAAAGCGCGGCGCTTCCAATACGTTTATTGTAACGGATATGCCGTTCATGTCTTACCATATTTCACGAGAAGAAACAATGAGAAATGCAGCAAGAATGGTTCAAGAAAGCGGTGCTCATGCGTTAAAGGTAGAAGGAGCAGGAGATGTCATTTATACCATTACTGATTTAACCAACGCAGGAATTCCTGTGGTTGCGCATTTAGGACTTACCCCACAATCCGTTGGTGTACTTGGTGGCTATAAGGTACAAGGAAAAGATGCTGAAGCTGCAAAAAAATTAATTGAAGATGCGATAAAGTGTGAACAAGCAGGTGCTATTGCTCTTGTATTAGAATGTGTACCAAAGCAGCTTGCGAAAGAAATTTCCAATCGTTTGTCGATTCCAACTATTGGAATTGGTGCAGGTAAGGAAACCGATGGTCAAGTACTTGTTTATCACGATATTTTAACATATGGAGTAGAGCGAGTTCCTAAGTTTGTAAAACAGTATGGACATCTAAATGAACTAGTTGTACCAAGCTTAAAACAGTATGTGTTAGAAGTGAAGAAAAAGTCATTTCCAGAAGAAAAGCATACATTCACGATGAAAGAAGAACAGCTAACTGCTTTATATGGGGGAAAGTAAGATGAACGTTATTAAAACCATTAAAGAGATGCAGCAATATGTACAAGAAACAAAGCTAAAAGATGAAACAGTAGGGTTTGTGCCGACCATGGGTTATTTACATGAAGGTCACCTCACTCTCCTCCATGAAGCGAAAAGAGAAAATGATACCGTTGTGCTTAGCATTTTTGTTAATCCAACTCAATTTGGACCGAATGAAGATTTTGATTCATACCCAAGGGACTTTGAGCGTGATGAGCGATTAGCAAAAGAGGCTGGTGTTGATGTTCTTTTTTATCCAACAGTAGAGGAAATGTATCCGAATGAACCAACCATTCAATTGAAGGTTACGAAACGAGTTGATGTTCTTTGTGGTGCGAAGCGACCAGGTCATTTTGATGGTGTAGCAACCGTACTCACAAAGCTATTTCATATTGTTACACCGAACCGAGCGTATTTCGGAATGAAGGATGCACAGCAAGTAGCTGTGGTCGACGCTCTTATTGCTGATTTTCACTTTCCAGTTACACTTGTGCCAGTAGGTACGATTCGAGAAGAAGATGGGCTTGCCAAGAGTTCGCGTAATGTATACTTAACAGAACAAGAGCGAAAGGAAGCGCCTTTTATTTATAAAAGCTTGCAGAAAGCGAAGCAACGCATTACTGAGGGAGAAACAAATCCAGAAAAAATAAAGAAAGAAATCGAACAGGATCTTCGTAATCATACAAATGGGCGTATCGATTATGTAGATATTTATTCGTACCCACACTTAACCCAGATTGACCATTTATCTGGTAGGATCATTCTTGCAGTAGCGGTTGCTTTTTCAAAAGCTCGACTAATTGATAATCTAACATTTGAAGTATAACGGGGGAAAAGAAAATGTTTCGAACAATGATGAATGCAAAAATCCATCGTGCACGTGTCACAGAAGCGAATTTAAATTATGTAGGTAGTGTGACGATTGATGAAGACTTATTAGATGCAGTAGGAATTGCAGTGAATGAAAAAGTACAAATTGTGAATAACAACAATGGGGCAAGGCTTGAAACCTATGCGATCCCTGGTGAACGCGGTAGTGGTGTGGTTTGCTTAAATGGTGCTGCAGCGCGCCTTGTACAGCCAGGTGATGTTGTTATCATTATTTCATATGCAATGGTGCCAAATGAAAAAGTAGCAACCCATCATCCAACAGTAGCAATTATGGATGAGCATAACCAAATCAAGCAACTGTTAAAGCAGGAGCCAGCTTCTACAATTTTGTAAAACTAAATGCCTATACATGAGGCTGAGTCAAACAGGGGTGTTCTTTGCCCCTTTTGTCTCAGCTCTTTTTTTGATTTAATCATTCATTATGCTTGTCAAAGAAAATTACGTTATAATGATAGCTTAAAGGTACATTCGTGATAAGCGAAAAACCACGATAAATTTTACATACACAACTCACGCTACATGAATACTAAAAAGGAAGAATGATGTGAGGTGTTACCTATGAATAAGCGTTTTGTTGTGATTGATCTTGAGACGACTGGCCATTCTCCTAAGCAGGGAGACAAAATCATTCAATTTGCAGCCGTTGTTATTGAGAATGGTCTTATTGTTGATCGATTCTCAAGCTTTTTAAATCCGGAATTACCTATACCACCGTTTATCGAGCAGCTAACTCATATTAATGATGACATGGTAAAAGATGCGCCACTATTTAAAGAGATTGCTCCAAAAGTGTTGCAATTAATGAAAGACTCTTATTTTGTTGCTCATAATGTAGCTTTTGACCTCTCATTTCTTCAAGATGAATTACATAATCACGGATATGATACATTGTATAATTCGCCGATTGATACGGTTGAACTGGCACGTATCTTGTTGCCAACAATCGATGGATATAAACTCAATCAGCTTGCAGATTGTTTATCCATTACGCATGATAATCCTCATCAAGCTGATAGTGATGCAGAAGTAACGGCTCAAATTCTACTTATGCTCATTGAAAAAATGAAACAGTTGCCTCTTACGACGTTAAAGCAACTGTACTCTTTATCATTGCATTTGAAAAGTGAGATTGGAGAACTCATAGAAGATGTCATTGAAGAGAAGCAACAATTAATAGAAGAAAATAGTGACTTTGTCTTTCTTCACGGCTTAGCCATTCGGAAGATGGAAAATGAAAAGGAAGAAACAAAGGAAATTCCTTTTACTTATAAGGAGTTTTCTAAGCAAAAGCATGAACATTTTAATTCGATATTAACAAACTTCGAAGATCGAAAAGAACAATGGCAGATGATGGATTTAGTTGATGAAGCTTTTTCTTCTCATGAGCATGCATTAATTGAAGCGGGGACAGGAACAGGAAAAACGCTCGCTTATTTAATTCCTGCTGCTATGTATGCAGTTAAGGAAAGAAAACAAGTTGTTGTGTCTACGCATACTATTTCGTTACAACAGCAGCTGATTGAAAAAGATCTAACATTAGCAAGTAAACTGTTATCTTTTCCGTTGTCTGCTGTCGTATTAAAGGGAAGAGAGCACTATATTAGCGTTCGTAAATTTCTTCACTTACTAAAAGAGCGTGAGAATAACTATGATGCTATCTTAACAAAAGCGAAAATTCTTGTATGGTTAACGGAAACAACAACAGGAGATATTGATGAAATTAATTTGCCTTCAGGAGGTAAATTGTTTTGGGATCGCATCAATGAAGCCAATCCATCACAAGTAGATGTACGTAATCCATGGATACATCACTCTTATTATGAACGAGCACGAGCGCGTGCAAAGCGTGCACACATTATTGTGACTAATCATCGTTTACTATTAATGGATGTGCTAAGTAATCAGTCTTTATTGCCACATTATGATCATGTCATCATTGATGAGGCTCATCACTTTGAAGAGATTGCAAGTGAAGAATTAGGAGTGCACTTAGACTATTTCTCCATTCATACGCTTCTAACTCGTATCGGCTCTTTGCAAACAAAAGGGCTATTAATAGATGTGCATAAAGTGATGTCAAAATATCATCATACAAAGCCACTTGAGCGAATAAATGACATGATTGGTCAACTTCATGCTGAATGTAACGACTTATTTAGGCTGATTCATTCATATGTGTTAAAGAAAGGAAACAAGCCTGCAGTTGATATTGGTCGATTAAGCTATCGTTATCATACAAAAGCAGAGCAAGGGAGTCATTGGTCTGCTATTCTTGAACTCGCTTCGCGTGTTCGATTTTTATTGCGTGATTTTCTTCATATGATTCGAAGTGAACAAGCAGGAATTGAAGCCAATTTAGGTTCGTTTAAAAAAGAAGAACAAGCGATTTTCCATGAGTTTTTTACAGTTTGCCACATGTTTGAA
This sequence comes from Priestia iocasae, assembly GCF_016909075.1. Classification (GTDB taxonomy): domain Bacteria; phylum Bacillota; class Bacilli; order Bacillales; family Bacillaceae_H; genus Priestia; species Priestia iocasae. The sequence goes on along the minus strand of NZ_JAFBFC010000003.1, from coordinate 506,851 downwards.
GACGTGGATCATCGTCTTTACAAATTATTGTTTGAATCTGAAGAAAATGAAGTAATGTGGTTTGAAATTGAACCAAAAGGTGCAGCCAATGCTACATTTTTATATAGCCAGCCTGTATCAGTAGCGGATCAGTTAGCAGATCTCTTTTTTGCTAAAAAGCAGACCGTTATTTTAACATCAGCTACCTTAACGGTTCATCATTCATTTGATTATGTTATTAATGAATTAGGCTTGTATGATTTTCAACCTTTGCAATTATCAGTGCAGTCACCTTTCTCTTATGAAAAGCAGGCAAAGGTGTTTATTCCGTCAGACTTTCCTGCGATTAATTCTGTATCAGTTGAAGAATATAGTGCTTTATTAGCGGAAAGTATATTAGATGTTGCGTCTATTACGAATGGTAAAATGCTCGTGTTATTTACGTCATATGATATGTTGAAACAAACGTATAGCTATATGAAAGAGTTAAATGACTTAGAAGAATTTGTTCTTTTAGGGCAAGGTGTAACAACTCGCAACCGAAACCGATTGATTAAAGACTTTACTCAATTTGACAAAGCCATTCTATTAGGAACAAACAGCTTTTGGGAAGGAATTGATATTCCAGGTGAAAAGTTATCAGCCTTAATGATTGTGCGACTTCCATTTTCACCGCCAGAACAACCTTTTGTTGCTGCAAAAGTAGAGCGATTAAAAAACAATGGTCAAAATGCATTTATCGATTACTCTCTTCCGCAAGCTATTATTAAATTTAAACAAGGGTTTGGAAGGCTCATTCGATCGAGGAAAGATAGAGGAGTTGTCTATATCTTTGATAATCGTGTTACGAGTACGACATATGGAAAGTATTTTTTAATGTCTCTACCACAAGTCGATATTAAAGAGAAAGCATTTCATGAAACATTGGATGATTTGCAAACGTGGTGGAAGGACATATCGATCGATCATTAGTCGAATAAGGTGGTTTGTGCTCGTTCTTCATAAGTGAAGAACGCTTCCTATTTTTATACGGAACAAATTAAGCTGGAGCTGAGAAGATGAGTCGGCCTTTTATCATTTTACTGATTGTATGTGTTTTATTAGACTTAGGTATTTCTAATAACCGTAGCTATGCAAGCAAAGTAGAAAGCGTGGATTTTGATTTATCTGAAGGTGAAGCCATTATGGTGTTTTTTAGCTTGTCAGATGGAGAAGCAACCTTAATAAAAGATGGTACAAATCATCATATTTTAATTAATACAGGCAGTGCAGCTTCGAAAGAAGAGCTTTATAAATGGATGAATATGTTTGGAATAAAAAAGCTAGATGAAGTCATTATTACAAAGCAAGGAGCTGGATTTGATGACAACCTAATGGATGTGATCAATCGATTTAGCCCTAAGCATGTTTATGCACCAAACGGATATCAGATGAAAAATGATTCTTCGTATGAGGCATGGAAAGAAGGAAAGCACCATCAGTACTCCGAGGATATTAGCGTTCGGGTGCTACATAATGAATCCACTTCTACTGTGTCAATGGATATAATCGTTACGTATGGTGAAAACCGAATTTTATATATGACTAACAATGATTCTTCAATCGAAAAAAAGTTAACGAAGCTTCCACTGTCAGACACGGATGTTTTAAAAGTAGCTAATTATGGGGGAGGTACCACGACTTCGCAACCGTTTTTAGAAAAAGTAGATCCTCAGGCCGCTATTATATTTGAAACGAGTATAAATCGTATAAATCCTGATTTGTTAGAAAGGTTATATGAAATGTGGATTGATATTCATTACGTGAAACAAGTAGGAACAGTAGTGATGAAAATGACAAAGTATCAGTACGAAATCATTTCGATTTCTGAAAGTAGGTAAGTAAAAAAGAGCAGCTTTTTAAATAAGCTGCTTTTGTATAGTGTGGATAGGAAAGAATTTTATTGAGAAAGTTTTCGTAATTTTGTTTTAAGCTGTTATAATAATGGTTGAATGCTTTGTAGGTATAGTGTCACCGAAATACAACATGTTATGAATAGCAATTTTTGTGTGCATCTCGTAAGGAGGAATGACAGGTGGAAAGCAAAATTGAAGTATTATCAACGGTTCGAATTGAATACTCTTCAGATTTATATAAGATTGTAGATAGCTTAAATCGAACATTGAAAAAGAAAGATTTGATGTTTGGACTAGCTTTAGATGAAGAAGACAAAGAAAAAGCGATTTTTACTATTTATCGTACATAAAGTAGGGTTATGATGAAAAAGTGGAGTATTTTAATTATTATTTTTATTATCGTTATCGTAAGTTGGCAGTTTGCTTCGACTTACCATCAATCTGTAAAAGGGAAACAAAGTGATGAAGAAAAAGCGATGGTATTAGCAGATAAAAAATATCAGCTAAAAGATGTAACAAATGTCCAAACATACTTTGGAAAAGATACATTTTATATTGTAAAAGGAACAAACAATAAAGGCGAAAAAGTAATTGTTTGGGTGCCGAAAGATCGTAAAAAACATGATATGATCATGAAAAAAGAAGCAAGTGGCATTACACAAGCTCAAGCTCGTTCTCTTGTAGAAAACGAACGAAATCCTCAAGAAATTAAATCTGTTCGTTTAGGAATGGAGCGAAAACTACCGCTGTGGGAAATCACATATATAGATGAGGAAAATCGCTTTACATACTATTATGTTGATTTTGAAAGTGGAAAGTTCTTGAAACGCTATAGTTTATCACAATAATGAGAATGAATATACCATGTGTTTAACCCTGTTTTTATACAGAACATATGTGATATAAATTTTTGATGCTTTTAGGGGGAGATTTTAGTGAAATTAGCTAAACGTGTATCAGCTTTAACGCCATCTTCAACATTAGCGATTACAGCTAAAGCAAAGGAATTAAAAGCTGCAGGACATGATGTTATTGGATTAGGAGCAGGAGAACCTGATTTTAATACACCAGCACACATTTTAGAAGCGGCAGAAAAAGCAATGAATGAAGGACATACAAAATATACGCCATCTGGGGGATTAGCATCATTAAAAACAGCAATTGCTCAAAAGTTCAAGGATGATCAAGGTCTTGAATATAAGTCAAACGAGATCATCGTATGTTCTGGTGCAAAGCATGCTCTTTACACACTTTTTCAAGTGCTATTAGATGAGGGAGACGAGGTTATTATTCCGACACCATATTGGGTAAGTTATCCTGAACAAGTTAAGTTAGCTCAAGGTGTTCCTGTCTATGTGGAAGGGTTTGAAAGTAACCAGTTTAAAATTACGCCAGAACAGCTAGAAGCGACCGTAACGAACAAAACAAGAGCCGTTATTATTAACTCACCAAGTAATCCAACAGGTATGATTTACAGCCGTGAAGAGTTAGAGGCAATTGGTGAAGTTTGTTTAAAGCATGATCTTCTTATTGTTTCTGATGAAATCTATGAAAAACTTGTTTATGGTGGAGAAAAGCACGTATCAATTGCTGAAATCTCTCCACAATTAAAAGAACAAACCATTATTATTAATGGAGTATCAAAATCACATTCAATGACAGGTTGGCGTATCGGATATGCAGCTGGTAATGAAGAGATTATTAAAGCAATGACCAATCTTGCAAGCCACAGTACATCAAATCCAACTTCTGTTGCGCAATATGCGTCCATTGCTGCTTACAATGGTACACAAGAGCCTGTTGAAATAATGAGGCAAGCATTTGAAGAACGCCTGAATATTATGTATGATAAGCTAGTGGCTGTACCAGGCTTCACATGTATTAAACCACAAGGTGCATTCTACTTGTTCCCTAATGCAATTGAAGCAGCTCGATTAACAGGGTTTGAAAATGTTGATCAATGGGTGGAAGCGATTTTAGAAGAAGAGAAGGTTGCTTTAGTTCCAGGATCAGGCTTTGGATCTCCAGAAAATGTTCGCTTATCTTATGCAACGTCTCTAGATTTACTTGAAAGAGCAATTGATCGAATTAGTCATTTTATGGATCGTCATATGAAATAAAAAATGTGCAAGAGAGAATCAAGTTTTTGACACTTGATTCTCTCTTGTTATTGTGAGTGTCGAATTGTATAATAAAATGGTCGTACATACTTAGTTGATTCTGTTTTTATAGACAGTTGCAAACATGACTGTAAGAGCAGAATTAATTAAATGAGTCAGTAGGAATGTGATTCATTCGACTGACATTTTATTTTACGTAAGTGTTTTGGAGGGGTATTCATCGTGAAAATTACGATTTCTGAAGCAGGCAAGTACGTTGAACAAGAAGTAACAATTGGTGCTTGGCTTGCAAATAAACGTTCAAGTGGTAAAATTGCATTTTTACAGCTTCGTGATGGCTCAGGCTTTATGCAAGGTGTCGTTGTAAAAGCTGAAGTAGGAGAAGAGGTATTTCAATTAGCAAAATCAATGACTCAAGAATCCTCTTTGTATGTAACAGGGGTTATACGTGCAGATGAGCGCTCACCGTTTGGTTACGAGCTATCTGTTACAAAGCTTGAAGTCATTCATGCAGCAGTGGACTATCCAATTACACCAAAAGAGCATGGTACAGAATTTTTAATGGACAACCGTCATCTTTGGTTACGTTCAAAGCGTCAGCATGCAGTTATGAAAGTACGTAATGAAATCATTCGTGCAACATATGAATTCTTTAATGAAAATGGATTTACAAAGGTAGATCCTCCGATCTTAACAGGAAGTGCTCCTGAAGGAACAACAGAACTTTTCCATACAAAGTATTTTGATGAAGATGCATATCTTTCTCAGAGTGGACAGCTTTACATGGAAGCTGCTGCGATGGCATTAGGAAAAGTATTTTCATTTGGTCCAACGTTCCGCGCAGAAAAATCAAAAACTCGTCGCCATTTAATTGAGTTTTGGATGATTGAGCCGGAAATGGCTTTCTATGAGTTTGAAGATAACCTAAAAGTACAAGAAGAATACGTATCACATGTTGTTCAATCTGTACTAAAGAATTGTAAGTTAGAGCTTACTACATTAGGTCGTGACACATCAAAATTAGAAAATATTAAAGCACCATTCCCACGTATTTCATACGATGATGCCATTAAATTCTTACATGAAAAAGGCTTTGATGATGTTCAATGGGGTGATGACTTTGGTGCTCCACATGAAACAGCAATTGCAGAAAGCTATGATAAGCCAGTATTTATCACGCATTATCCAACATCGTTAAAACCATTCTATATGCAGCCAGATGCAGAGAATAGTGATGTTGTATTATGTGCAGATTTAATTGCTCCAGAAGGTTATGGAGAAATCATTGGTGGTTCACAACGTATTCATGACATGGACTTATTAGAGCAACGTGTAAAGGAGCATGACCTAGATGCTGAAACGTATAAGTGGTACTTAGAACTTCGAAAATATGGTTCTGTTCCACATTCAGGATTTGGCCTTGGTCTAGAGCGTACAGTTGCATGGATTAGCGGTGTAGAGCACGTACGTGAGACAATTCCATTCCCACGTTTATTAAATCGTCTATATCCTTAACTTAAGAAATGAACGAATAGAAAATAACATAAGAGGGTGTCTCAAAAGGGATTAACAGCGCCTTTTAGGACACCCTCTTTCAAACTGGATCGTCGTGAAAACTCTGTATTATCAAGGGTTTTAGTTGACGGTCCAGTTTTCATGAAACAGAAAATCAATTCGTTTTTGAATTTTTTGGACAACTCCTTTTATTTTTCAACCATGTCATAATTCAGTACGTAAGATTTCCACTTCATGATATACTAAAAGTTGAGGTGTTCATATATGGATAAAGAAAATATAATCGAATGGTTTGAGCAAGGAAGTGTGTCAATCCCAAAGCTATTGATGAATCACTATGCTCAATTAGGCTTAAATGAAATTGAATTTATGACGCTCATGCATATTCACGCAGCGCTTGAAGGTGGGAATTCTTTTCCTACTCCAGTGGAACTTTCAAGTAAAATGAGCATCTCAAGTACAGCTTGCATGGAGACGTTACGTAGCTTAATTCAACGAGGTTTTCTAACGATTGAACAACATCATGATCAATCCTCTATGATTACGGAAACTTATTCACTAAAGCCATTGTGGGAGAAGCTTATTTACTTCATGATGAAAGAAACCCAACATAAAACAGCTGAAACACAACAGCAAACTGAATTAGACTTATATTCCATTTTTGAAAAGGAATTTGGCCGTCCATTATCTCCTTTTGAATGTGAAACATTAACAATGTGGGTTGATCAAGATCATCATGATATTGTAATTATTAAAGCAGCTTTACGTGAAGCAGTCATGTCGGGTAAGTTGAATTTTCGTTACATTGATCGAATTTTATTTGAATGGAAAAAGAATGGCATTAAAACGATTGAACAAGCGCGAAGTTACGGAAGAAAGTTTCGTCAACATCAGCAACCACAAAAGAAATCTTCAGCTGTAGAGAAAGAAGCCGCGAACTCATCTGTTCCATTTTTTAACTGGCTTGAACAGTAATCATCCTATTGAAAATTTCCTAATGTAAGAAGCTATGTTTATATTTAATTAGTTAAGACGGATAAAAAGTGGGATAATCCCATAAGTAGTAAATAAAAGGAGAGGTCCTTTCAATAAAATCCCTATCACTTTATCCATTCACTTGTTTTGGATTTTGTGTGTAGGGGTTTTTGTGTTATTTTAAGAAAGAATTGAGTAGATAAATTACATAGCAAGGTGAGATGTAAAAATGTTAACGTTAAAACAAATTCGTTATTGTCTCGATCAAATGGCAGAAATGTTCCCAGATGCTCACTGTGAGTTAAATCACCGCAATCCATTTGAATTAGTCATCGCGGTGGCATTGTCTGCACAGTGTACAGATGCGCTAGTTAATAAGGTCACAAAAGATTTATTTCAAAAGTATAAAACACCTGAAGATTATTTGGCTGTATCAGATGAGGAATTACAACAAGACATCCGTTCAATAGGGTTGTATCGAAATAAAGCGAAAAATATTCGTAAATTATGTCAGCTATTAATTGATGAATATGGTGGAAAAGTTCCTCAAGATCGAGATGAATTGACAAAGCTACCTGGAGTAGGAAGAAAGACTGCAAATGTTGTCGTTTCTGTTGCTTTTGGTATTCCAGCTATTGCAGTAGATACCCATGTGGAACGAGTAAGTAAACGGTTAGCCATTTGTAAATGGAAAGATTCTGTATTAGAAGTAGAAAAAACATTAATGAAAAAAGTTCCTAGAGAAGAGTGGTCGGTTACTCATCATCGTATGATTTTCTTTGGTCGCTATCATTGTAAGGCACAATCTCCACAATGTCATATCTGTCCTTTATTAGACGTTTGTCGAGAGGGGAAAAAGCGAATGAAGGGAAAACAAATAGATGGATAGAAAAGGAAATGTAGCCTCAGCTTTTTATCATCCACTATTTTTTTCAGAAAACTCAATCGTTGAGCGAAGTGAGTTGAAAGAGGTCAAGCAAGTGATTCAATCGACTATTTTTGCATATGATATGGGTGTGCAAAGTGAAGAGCCATGGAAGAAACAATCTGATTATATGCCAACCATGTTTCAAGTATGGCGAGAACAGAAGGATTTTATTGCCGATTTATATAAAAAAAGAGAGGCAACGTATGCATTGGATCCTATGAGACACGCAATAGCTAATTTTATTAGTGCTTTATTTTGGACAAATGGAGTAAACGTTCCTCGTCTCACTCATTTAGAGGAAGACCTCAATAAACTGACATATAAACCAATAAATGTGTACGAACGGTTAGCCTTTGTTATGAAGAAACCTTTTTTATACCACTCATTTATTCAATTAGGAGAACTTTATCAAGAGCTTGAAAGGTTATATGCTAAAATGCTAATTGTACAAAAAAAACAACCCCACTGATTTAGGCTTCAGTGGGGTTGTTTTTTTATCCTTCACTAGGAGGAGGGTTTGTGCCATTTGTGTCTCCTGGACTCGGCAGTGGGTTTTGCCCATCTTGATTATCTCCTGATGGCGGAGTAGGCTGATTTCCTTCATTATCCTCGCTAGGCGGTTGCTCGTTATCTTTGTCTTCATTTTTATCTTTATCTTTATCTTTGTCTTTATCTTTATCTTTATCTTTGCCTTTATCAGGCTTATTTTCAGAATCTGATGAATCATCATCCTCTTCATCATCATCATCATCATCTTCTTTACGTTTTTCTTCCGAATCATCATTCTCATCTTCAGATGGTTCTTCTTCCTCACCACCTGGTATTCTTACAGAAGCAGAAGCTCCTTTACTTGTAGAATCACCTAATGTTGCTGTGACTGTAAATGTATAGGTTGCTCCAGGTGTTGGTGATGGCACAACAAGGGATGTATCTGTTGTTGATTGTTGTGAAGAGCTACCATCAATTGAAGTAGTTATTTGGAATGTGACGTCCCCTAATTTGTCTTCTGGATAAGACCAGTTAACATTGATTTGATTTAATGCTGGATCAAACTGTGCTTTCACACCTTGTGGACGGTCTGCTCCCATATATTTTTTCGAAACTTTTGTTGGCTCTGAACCACGAATAAAGTATTCTTCCTCTACCATGTTGCTTGGTGTTCCTGCACTTGGTTTTCGAAGTTCTTCACCCGATACTTTTTCAATAGGTACCTTTACAACACTATTAGGCTGTTTAAAGCTTCCTCTATCTTTACCTTCTGATACATGACTAACCACTTTTTTAAAGATAGATTTAGCCATATCCTTTTCTGATTTGCTGTAAATATAATCTTCGCTCGAATATTTCTCATACCCTGTCCAAACAGCAGCAGTATATTTAGGTGTATAACCTGCAAACCACACATCTTTTACTCCGCCGTCACGAACATTGTATCTTGCTTTTTCTTGTGCATCGAAGTTCGTTGTTCCTGTTTTACCGGCAATCGTTAAGCCAGAAGTACGAACAGATGTAGCAGTTCCATAAGGCTCTTCTACAACAGATCGTAGCATATGTGTCACCATAAAGGCTGTTGAATCTTTCATAGCTACTTTAGGTTTAGGTGTTAAGTCCATTTCTGTTCCATCTGGAAAATTTACTTTTGTCACAGTATGAGGCTTATTGTAAATACCATTATTTCCAAATGCACTATATGCTCCGGCTAATTGAAGAGGGGAGACACCTTTGTTGAATCCACCAATTGAATAAGCTTCAGGAATTGATTTTTCTAATGGAATACCTAGATTTGCACCAAATTCTCTCGCTTTCTCTGCTCCAACAGCTTGGAACGCTTTTAAAGCAGGAATATTTCGAGAGCGTCCAAGTGCTTCACGTGCCGAAAGCCATCCTTTGTGACTGCGATCAAAGTTGTTAATCGCTGTTCCATTTGAGTAAGTGTATGGCTCATCGTTCAGTGGTTGAGCTGTTGACCAATTTAGATATTCAATCGCAGGACCATAATCGAGAATAGGCTTAATGGTTGAACCAGGCTGTGGATAGTTATCTGTCGCTAAGCTAAACCCACGAGATACACGGTTACGTCCACCACCAATTGCTCGAACTGCGCCTGTTTCTGTGTCTAGTAGCACAATAGCTGCTTGGAAGTTATCATTTGGAAATTGAACAACCTCATTCGTGTTCAACGTTTTTTCTACATAGCTTTGTGCCTCAGGGTCAAGAGTGGTGTGAATTTCAAGACCGGCAGAAAACACATCTGCTTCTGTTTTACTTTTTACTTCTTCAATCACTTCATCAATAAACGCAGCATATTGCTCTTGCTCTTCTGTGCGCTCAACTAATGTAGCTTGTACATCAATTTTTTTAGCTTCATCAGCTTCAGCTTTTGTAATAAAACCATGTCGTTCCATTAGGCTTAACACGATATTACGACGCTTTGTTGCTGATTCTGGATTGTTGTAAGGGTTGTATGCATTTGGAGCTTGAGGAAGTCCTGCAAGCATCGCAGCTTGATGTAGTTCAAGCTCATTTAAATCTGTCGTGCCATAAAACGTTTCAGCTGCTTTCGCAATTCCATATACTTCACCTTTTGCAAAGTAAATTTTATTTAAGTACATTTCAAGAATTTGCTGCTTTGAATACTTTCGTTCTAATTGGAAAGAAAGCCACATTTCTTGTACTTTACGTTTAATGGTTTTTTCAGGTGTTAAAAATGAGTTTTTTACTACCTGTTGCGTGATAGTACTTGCACCCTCAGATCCAAATCCATCTTGGAAGTTTGCAATAAGAGCACCGCCAATTCGATAAAAGTCAACCCCATGATGTTTAAAGAAACGAACATCTTCTGTTGCAAGAAAGGCTTCTTTCACGAATGGTGGAATATCATCGTATTGAACGTATGTACGTTTTTGACCGCCAAGCTCTGCAATTTTCTCACCATTTACGTCGTAAATTTTCGATGATAATGAATCTTTTAACATCGAATCATCAATTTTGGGAGCATCGCTTACGAGCGCAAAAAATGTACCTGCTCCAGCAATCATTGAAACGAGTCCTAATAATACAACAACAACAACAATCTTACGGAAAATTCCTCCGCGTTTCTTTTTCTGTGCTGAATTTGATGATTTATTTTTTTGCTTATTGTCGCCTTGAGATCGTCGACGTTCTTCACGAGAAGTGTAATTCTCTGACATAAAAGCTCCTACCTTTCAACTAATTGTAAGAGAATGATTTCGGTAAACATTTATATCATACTCTTAAAAGTACAATTTATCTACAGTTTTGATGTAATCAATTCGTGGGTGATACCCAATTTCTATTAAATGACCTTTTGTTTCTATCTCCTTTTTAGGAATTGACTTTCTTCCTTGCTTTTTCATATTTTCCCATAGTGGAAGCAAATGAGAGGCGTCTAGTAAGTATATTTCTTGAGAAGTAGTAAACATTAATATGACGAAACAAATGCCATTTTGTTTCAAAATTTGTTCCATGTGTTGAATTTGATGTTCATGAAAATTCTGAAGTGGAAAAGACGTTTTGTTTTTCGTTTCTTTTGCTTCAAAATCAAGATACTTTCCTTTATAAACACCATTATAGTCAGTTGTGGAAGCTTGTTTAAAATAAGCTTCTTTAATGACGGCAGCACTTCGCTTTGGATAATCTACTTTCACAATTTGCACAGGTGTTGGTTTTTTATGAACGACCGCAATACCTTTTACTAAATAATATTCATTTGTTTCATTTAAATCTTCTTCAAGTGTCATACCTCGGTTGCTATAGTCAATGGTCGCCTTTTGGGTAGAAGGGGTAGTTCCTTTATTAGTAGGGCTATACATTTTCCCATTCGGATAGCGAATCATTTTATCATTACCCCCTTTAAAAGTAAATACATCAAAAATATATTATATATCATACCAAAAATCATAAGGAGATGGACTGATTAAGTATTTTCAGAAAAAACTGAACTAACTTAAAAAATAATCTAACAGTCCTACGTTACTTTCTATTTTAATGAAAGAGGTTGCCATTATGGATGAGCGCTTATTTGAACAACGTGTTTTAAAATATATTAAGGAAAAAAGACAAAAAATGAATATAGATAATCTTTCACGTACAAACGCATATGCGGACTACTATGAAGTCTATCCTGAAATTCAATGGTCGTTTTTAGCAAGCATGGTGTCTCGAAATGCAGGATGGAACATGTGCGATTTAGAAGGAAAATGGTTACCTTGTTTCTTAAATAAACAAACGAGAGATCTGTTGTTTTTAACGTACGAGAGAGCAAATTGGCTCATTTTTCATGATGTGTATCCTCAACTGCTTATCTATGCTATTTCAAAGGCAAAAGGAAAACCTTACTTCTATTTATTGCCTCATTTTGGTGTTTCTTCTTTTATAATAAAAGAGTGGCAATTGTTCTGGATAAAAGGAGATCAAAAGCGCTTACGAACATCGTTAATTATTAATGAACAAAACATCATTCAACGTCCAGTCATTGAACATCCATTTTATAAGAAGAAGGTGTTTCGCTCTTTTGTTTTTACCTTTCAAGATTTTCTTCATTTTAGCTGTGTGTTATTTCCAACAATAGATGGAGAAATTTTTGGATGCTCTGTTCACGATTTTTGGAAGCTTACAAAACGAATTGAATTAGGAAAGAAGCTAGCCCAAATCTTATTTAATCCTACTCATTTTGAAAGCTTTTTATGCTTTTCAAGACAAACACCTCATACGGGCTCAAGGCATGATTATGAGCAATATTTAAATCCCAAAAAAGAAAAGGATACACCTATTCTACGAACGACATTTCCAATCGTTTCACATCATCAATCCAAAAATAATGATTGGATGGAAGATCAGAGGAGGATTTTAAAATGGCAGAAAGACATTCCATATCCCCCTAAAACTAACGTAACAAAATGGTATCAAAAAAAGCAAGTAGAGCTGCATTTCCTGATTAAATGTCAGTCTTATTTTCGTCATCCACTAAATCAAAAGTAAAATGACGTAGCGTAATCGACTAGTTCTGTTAATCAACGCATTTTTTGCTAAGAAGGAATGTTGTTTACAGGAGATAAGTAAAAACGAATAGAAAAATCCCCCTGTTCTTTCTCTACTTATTTTTTTTAGAGAAGGGCAGGGGGATTTTTGTGTTAGAACAAAAAGTGATGTTTGTTATTGAACATCGGTATGTTTATTATGTTGACGGCTGATTAGGACCATTCAATTTCTTTGGATCAGCATATGTTTTTGATTCTGCTTGTTGAGCTTGCTGTTTTTGATTTTGTTTAGGTTGCTGTTGGTTTTTGTGCATGATTAAACACCTCCTACATTCTTAGTGTTTACGATTTCCTTCTTTTCATTCGTAGCCAAGCACCTAAGTAAATATTGTCGAAAAAATTCTTTCATTTGCATAAAACAACTTTCTTTGACGAATGATTACTAGTTTTGTCAAGTTGATAGGAGAAGTCCATAAGAAGGAGAATATGTAGATAAAATAGTCTGGAGGGATGATGATGAAACAAAACTTAGTAGCTACACAAGATGTGTTAAGTTTGTTAGATGACGTTTTATCCCAATTAGAGGTAACAGAAAAAGAAATGTCTGTTAAGATAGATGAATCAATTGCGAAACAAGAGAAGAGTTTCTTTGAGCATGTGAAACAAATTAATCAAGCTTTGTGTGATATTGAAGAGGCGACAACGGATCTTCAACATTGTTCACCTTTAGGGTGGAAAGAACCGAGAAGAGAAGTACTACTGCGAACGGTATGAATGAAATTTAATCGATCTTTGTGATACAATAACAGCTTAGAGGTGAAGCATAATGGTAACAAATTTAACAGTAATAGAGCTAACAGAAAAATTATTTACTTACAATGAAGAAGCGTTAACTCGCTTAATAAATGTTCATGAAACGGAAGCGGAAGCAGATTTCTATAATGAGGTAAAACCTTATGTAGATGCATTTTTTAAAGAGTTAGATCGATGGGAAGAGGCAACAAAGAAATGGATTCAGCAAGCAAAGCCTCAATATATTCATGTAAATCAAATTACTTCAACAACAGAAAATTTGCATAACGTTGTTTTACAATCATTCTATAAAGAAACACGTGAGAAGCGATTTAAACAAATGTATCAAGCCAATAAGTACGTATTAGAATCTATTTTAGCACAAGAATAAAAGAAGCTGAGCCAAACAGGGGTGTTCTATATCCCTCTTGTCTCAGCTCCTTTTTATTTAAGCTTTTCCAATGCGAGTTGAAACAGGCTTTTCGCCATTGTGAGCAAAAGGTTCAATAGAATACTCAACAATTTCTTCTGTTTTTGGCGCTACTTGTTGTTCATTTTTAGCTGGCTGTTGTTCGTGTCCTTGACGCTTGTGGTTAAAATGATGTCCTCTACCCATAGGGAGTGCCTCCTTTATTTTGAGGTTACATTTATAATATGGGAGACAACAAAACGGTTTATGCGTGGAAGAAGAAGGAGAGAGAAGTAACGATAAAAAAACCATCAGCTCTAGAGCTGATGGTTATGTTGTTTAATGCTGTTCTTCAGCAGCAACAAATTCTGGCTTTTGAGCGCCAATGAGTTCAAGTTCTTTTACAATTGACTTATACTCACCAATTGTAAGTGTTCCTTTTAAATACTCTTGCTGTGCAAAATCAAGAAGTTCATTGTGATGCGCTGGTTCATACTGTTTGCACTCAATAAAATTTTTGCGAAGTTCGTTCACACACATGTAAATCCCCTCCTAGTCCCCATTTGTTTTATCTTAACATGAATATCGAAACTTTCTTTTATTTGAAAAATTTAAACTTTCGACAAATACCAACAAATTATTGCGTAAGGAAAAGAAAGTGTGCCTACTTTTCCTAAAATCACCGATATGCTTGTATAGGCATATAATAAATCAATCATAAAAGGGAGGGTATTGCATGTATGCAACAAATCAGTATCATTCAAATGAACAACATCATGTTGATTTAAGTCAATTTTATCCGTTTCCTCAATATACACAACCGATGCGACCAATGCCAACATATTGGCAAGGAGCTTACATGCCATCGCAAGCTCCATTCGTTCAAATGCCATTTTCGCAAATGAATGGAGGGGTATATGCGCCACCACTTCAACAGCCGCTCCAACAGCCGCTTCAACAACCACTTCAGCAGCCTTTTCAACAACAACCATATATGATGAACGTAGGAAATCCTTATATGACACCCTATCCGAAGGCTAATCAAGGAATTAAACAGCAGCCTTCGCAAATGCAATCATTTATGTCTCAATTTAAAACGTCTAATGGAACATATGATATGAACAAAATGATGAATACTGCTGGGCAAATGATGGGGGCAGTGAATCAATTAACTTCGATTGTAAAAGGATTTGGTGGGATCTTTAAAATATAGATAGAAATTAATATTTCTGAAAAAACTTTTTTTTTCTTTTTTGTTTAATCCTCTACTATAATAAATTAAATTATTTTTAGTTTATGATTGAGGAGAACAGAAATGACCAGAATACTTATAATCATCATTGGATCGATACTTGTAGGGGTTGCGTATAATCTTTTTCTTATTCCACACGAAATATTAAGTAGTGGATTAAGTGGAGTGGCTATTATGCTTGGAATTATTACGCCTTTTAATACAGGATTGTTAAATTTTTTATTAAACTTACCTCTATTAATTTTAGGTGTTTTAAAGCTAGGCAAACGATTTATTTTTTACACAATTTTATCTGTTGTTGTGTTATCGGTAAGTTTATATGTCATTCCAATTATTCCAGTGTCTACAGAGCCTATTTTATCTTCTGTATTTGGTGGTGTACTAACGGGTATTGGGATTGGTCTCATTTTTCGTTCATCAGGTTCATCAGGTGGATTTGATATCATTGCTATGCTGCTCACTCAGAAGAAAGATTTCCCGCTAGGTGCGCTCATTTCTGCCATGAATGCTGTTGTGGTCATTGCTTCTGGATTTGTATTTACTTGGGATGCAGCTTTAAATACGATGGTAGCTATTTATGCAACGGGAAAAGTAGTAGATACAATTCATACAAAACATATAAAATTAACACTCATGATTGTGACCAGAAAAGGGGAAGAAATAAAGCAAAAATTTCTTTCAAGCTTATATCGTGGTGTAACGTTAATGGATGCAGAAGGTGCGTACTCTGGAGAAAGGCAGAAAATGCTAATGGTCGTCATTACTCGCTATCAATTAGCTGATGTCAAAAAAATGCTTCATGAAACAGATCCAAATGCATTTGTAAATATTACGGAAACAACTGAAGTGGTTGGGTCTTTTCACCGATCATAGTAATGACTTATTTATTTAAAGAAAAAACCTCCTCTTTATCCATGTGTGTTTAGGACTGGATGAAGGAGAAGGTTTTTCTTTTTAGTTATTTTCTCTTTTGAGATTCTAGATAATTTTTTCCTAAGAGTGCAAGTACTTCGTTATATGTTAGCCCTGATTGAGCATTTAGCCTTTTAACCTCTTCTATATTTGTGTTGCTTTGTATTGAATGATTTAAATTAAGAGTGTTTGAAGTATTGTTCAAATTTCTCATCTCGCTTATGAGTAAAATACGGATTTTTTTCTTCGTTTGTATCAGGATCTAAATGTGTTTTAATGACGAGTGTTGGTGTATCTGAAGGCTTTACATACATTTTCTTATTTGTAGTAGACATTTTCTTATCCTCTCCTTTTATCTTTAGTGTGATTTTTGCTGAAAAGAATATGTACAAACAATCATTCCAAATCATTCTTTTGATAGCAAAATTTAAGTGAAATAAAAAATAAGCAATGATCCACACTATCTAGTAAGTGAGAAAGGAGAGAAAAAGTATGTCTAAAAATAAACAAAATCGCCCTCAAAAAACAAATATGGAATTTGGCAAAGAGTTTACAAACAAACCTTCTAAACATGAAGCAGGAAATCAACCTAAAAAGAAATAAGAGGTGAGCATTATGACAAACAAAAATGATAATCGTGAACGTCAAAATAAATATCCTAATAATAAAATGAGTGAAGAATTTTCAAAGGAAGTATCAATTCAAAAAGACGCTACACCAGAACATAACGCAAAATATGGTCAACAATCGCACAAGAACTAATACAGTTGACTTAAGTCAGTTGTATTAATTCTTGCAATGATTATTAAGATTTAACATGTATTATTAGATTAATTTTTAAAAGTTGACATGAAATATCTTGTTTTATTGATCAATTGAACTTAATGAATGTAAGTTGGCTGTATGACGTGAGATGAGCTTTACTTCACTTCATACAGCTTTTATTAAAATCGAAGCTCTTGTTGGTTACCATCTTGGAAAATGCGCTTACTATTGTTTGAACTTTGACGTTCCACGACAGAACGATCGTTACTAATGAAGTTAGAGCGATGGCGATTGGAACGAGAGGGATTGCTATTGCCATTAGAGTTAAAAACGTCTCTATTAGCAGAGTCTTCAGTTTGACAGCGCTCTATCTCGTCGATTTGCTGTAGCTCTTCTTCTAATTCATTGAAATCTTCTTCAATCTCTGCATCGATGTCTGTGTCTGGTACTAAATCCGCTTCCTCAGATTGTTTTTCCTTAGGCTCCTGAAACATAAACCCACGAGGTTTGTTCGCTCCATCTTCTTGAACCTCTCCATTTAAGTCACGATTTCGAAAAAACACAGTTTTTCCCCCTTGAAATGTTGAATGTCTAGTAAAAGTTGTAAACAAAACAATAAAGTTTGTCTCTGCTTTTAATGTACGTAGAAAGAAAAAACATGCTCTAGTATAATTGTGTATTTTTCTGGAAATAGACTAGCATCCTTATTACCCATTCTATTAGGCAAGCGTTGAATTTATAAAGAAATAGGCTAATTACTAGAGTCAAACTCCTACCGTGACACGTATATATACAGCATGAATGACCAATATGGATATATATCAGGGAGGAAATAGTATAATGACTTATTATTTGCGCAGTAGCAATAATAATACCTCTGGGCATTTTTATACATCATTAAGACCTTTAATTGGAAAAACAGTAAAGGTTAACCGTGGTGGCCCCGAATCAAAATCTGGTACCTTATTAGATTTAAAGCATGATTATTTAGCTCTTGCTGTAGAAGGAAACTCTCATGTGTCTTATTATCAATTGAAACATGTTAAAAGTGTAACTGAAGATTCTAAAGTAAATGCTGATCAAAGTGATTCTAAAGTAAACACTGGTCAAAGCGATTCAGAACAAAAAATGGTATGTGTGAAAGAGAAATCATTTGTCACTTTATTAAAGCAGCTAAAGAATAATATGATTCAAATTAATCAAGGTGGTCCAGAGTCGACGAAGGTATTTTTAATTGATGTAACAGATTCTTACCTTGTTGTATTTAGTATGCAAAATGGCATTTCTTACTTTAATATGGGGCAAATCAAGAGTGTAACTCCTATCGAAGGGAAGTCACCTAACGTAAATTCTAAGGTTGGATATATTCGAACAAGTGGATTTGCAAGCTTATTTAAAGCGCTAATGACTAAATGGGTATCGCTTAATGTAGGTGGTCCAGAAGCTGTAGAAGGTATTGTTGTTCAAAGTTCTTCTAATAACATTATGCTTATTAAAAACATGGAGGTACTGCGCATTCAGTTAGTTCATATTCGAAGTGTGACGGAAGGTGCAAGAAACTCATTTAAAGCTCAACAAGAATCTTCAGGAGAAGCAGAAGAAGCAGCAGAAAATACCTCAACAGAAAATGCCTCAGAAGAAAGTAACTCAGCGGAAAATAGCTCACAAGAAAATACCTCAGCGGAAAATAACTTATCAGAAAGCAATTCAATAGAAAATAATGAATCAAACAAAGAAAATAAAGACAATAGTAAAGAAGACAAAAATTCGAAAGAAAATAAAGACAATAGTAAAGAAGACAAGAATTCGAAAGAAAATAAAGACAATAGTAAAGAAGACAAAAATTCGAAAGAAAATAAAGGCAATAGTAAAGAAGACAAAAATTCGAAAGAAAATAAAGACAATAGTAAAGAAGACAAAAATTCGAAAGAAAATAAAGGCAATAGTAAAGAAGACAAGAAGTCAAAAGAAAGTAAAGATAATAGTAAAGAAGACAAGAAATCAAAAGATGGAAAAGGTAAGGGGGATAAAGAGATAGACAATGAATCAGGTCAAGAAACGGTTGTGAAAACAAAAGAGTATCGGTGGAAAGGGTAAAAAGATTGGGTGCGATTCAGCACCCTTCTTCATCTATAAGGAAGGAGGTTACTAAAATTGGAAACCTCACTAAAACATTACATTGGAAAAGAGGTTAAGGTTGAAATTACAGGTAATACGATTTTTTTAGGAATACTAATTGATATAGGACTTGATATATTAGTGATTTATGATGGAAAACAATATTTATACATCCCGATGCTTCATGTGCACAGTGTAAAAAGATATACAGATGAAGAGATTAAAAGCGCAGACAGTGAAGAGACCATTTTTAATGAATCTGAAACAATTTCTTATCGAAAAATGCTTCAACATGCAAAGGGAAGATTTGTTGAAATCTATGTAACAGGAAATAAATCCATTCACGGCTATATTACAAGTGTACTTAATGATTATTTTGTCTTTTATTCACCTGTTTATAAAACAATGTGCATTTCTTTACATCATTTAAAATGGCTCACACCATATAATCACGAGTTAACACCCTACATGTTGAATAACGAAGAATTGCCTGTTAAACCATCTTCCATTCCTTTGTCTCGAACATTTGAAGAACAATTAAAGAAAGTTGAAGGAAATCTTGTTGTATTTGATTTAGGTGATAATCCTCAAAAAATTGGCGTGGTAAAGAGTATTGCAAATAATATTGTTCAGCTTATAACAGCAGATGGAGAAATGATGTTCTGCAAGCTTATGCATATCAAGACGATGCATCTTCCATAAGTAAGGTCAAGCCAATGAGTAAATGCTCATTGGTCCATTTTTTATCCGTATCTATTAAAAAGTAGCTATGAGCTTTCTAGTATGTGCATACATATTCATAGCGTAAGTGTAAGGTGAAGAACAGAAAATATTATTAGATTTTTTAGAAAATTATATTGACAACTACATATAGTTTTATTAAAGTGGATATCAAATAGTTTATACATGAAATGAAAATAAGCAACTCTTATCCAGAGAGGCGGAGGGACTGGCCCTATGATGCCCAGCAACCATCAAATTTTTAAATGATTTGAACGGTGCTAATTCCTGTAGGACATTAAATTGTTCTAACAGATGAGAGAAAGTGTGAAATAAAAGCACTCTTCCATCTGTGAAGAGTGTTTTTTTATTTAAAAAAGGAGAGAACAACATGCATATTGAAACACAACTTGTACGATCAGGAATGAAAAGAGATGTAGCGACAGGGTCCATTACAACACCTATTTATCAAGCTTCAACATTTGAACATCCACGATTAGGAGAAAGTACGGGTTATGACTATGCTAGGACTGCCAATCCCACAAGATCAGCGTTAGAAGAAGCAATTGCAAATCTTGAAGGTGGAAGAGTGGGGTTAGCTTTTGCTTCTGGAATGGCTGCTATTACATCTGTATTATTACTTTTTAAAAATGGAGATCACCTTGTTGTGTCAGAAGATTTATACGGAGGAACGTACCGTGTGTTAAGTGATATTTTGTCGGAGCATGGTGTAACTGTCACCTATGTTAATACGGCAAATATTGACGAGGTAAACCAGGCCATTCAATCAAATACAAAAGCACTTTTTATTGAAACACCAACTAATCCAATGATGCATGTAACAGATTTAGAGCGTGTAATCCAGATTGCGAATGACCATGCTCTTTATACCATTGTGGACAATACATTTATGTCACCTTATTATCAACGTCCGATTGAATTAGGAGCAGATATTGTTATCCATAGTGCAAGTAAATATATTGGCGGTCATAACGACGTAGTAGCTGGATTGGTTGTTACACGATGTAGTGAACTTGGAGAAAAGATTAGATTTTATCAAAATGCTGTTGGTGCTATATTGGGCCCTCAAGATAGTTGGTTATTAGTAAGAGGAATGAAGACATTAGGATTACGAATGGAAAAACATAATGAAAATGCGTTAAAAATTGCTAAGTGGCTAACAAGTCGTAGCGAAATTGAAAAAGTCTACTATCCTGGTCTTGAAACACATCCGGGACATGAAGTAATGAAAAAGCAGGCAAGCGGATTTGGAGGAATGATTTCCTTTGCCGTGAAAGATTCCGAGATCGTTCCATTTATTCTTGAACACGTCAAAATTATTACATTTGCAGAGAGCTTAGGAGGAGTAGAAAGCTTAATCACATTTCCCGCTCGTCAAACTCATGCAGATATTCCAGAAGAAATACGTAATCGAATTGGTGTAACAAAATGTTTACTGCGTTTTTCCGTAGGAATTGAGCATGCAGATGATTTAATTCGAGACTTAGAGGAGGTATTTGATGCATACAGAAAATGAGAAGAGTGAAGAGAACTGTCAGTTTGGAACAAAATTAATTCATGCAAAAACAGGTATAGAAGGACATTATGGAGCAGTGAATGTTCCGATTTATCAAGTGTCCACTTTTAATCAAGAAGCAGAGGACAATCATGGACGGTATGATTATTCTCGTTCTGGAAACCCAACAAGAGAAGCATTAGAAAATACGATTACACATCTTGAAAATGGAGAAGCTGGTTTTGCTTTTTCGTCGGGTATGGCAGCAATTTCTTCTGTTCTTTGTTTATTCCAAGCAGGAGATGAGATTATCGTATCACATGATATCTATGGTGGAACCTATCGTGTGTTAACACAGCTTTTTTCCCGATTTGGTATTAAAGCAGTGTTCGTCGATACTACAAACATTGAAGATGTAGAAAAGGCTATTACACATGCAACAAAAGGAATTTATATTGAAAGCCCTTCAAATCCATTTTTACACATTACAGATATTGAAAAGATTTCATTAATAGCCGAAGAACATCAGTTAGTGACGATTGTTGACAATACATTCATGACGCCGTATTTACAACGTCCAATCGAACTTGGAGCTCATATTGTTATTCATAGTGCAACAAAGTATTTAGGAGGACACAGCGATGTTGTAGCAGGTCTTGTAGTTGTTTCTACTAAGAAACTTGCTAGTGAAGTGAAATTTGTTCAAAATGCATTTGGAGCAATCTTGGGACCTCAAGACAGTTCATTAGTATTGAGGGGCATCAAAACGCTAAAAGTACGTCTAGATCAACAACAAAAAACAGCTATTAAGTTAGCAGAGTGGCTAAATCATCATTCACTTGTCGAAGATGTTTATTATCCAGGCTTAATTCAACATCCTCATTATGCATTAGCGTCCAAACAAGCAAGTGGGTATGGAGCAATTATCTCATTTAAATTAAAAGACGAAGCGTTAACGAAACATTTCTTAAAAACGATAAAATTGGCATCAATTGGCGTTAGTTTAGGTGGAGTGGAGTCCATTTTGACTCATCCAGCAACAATGTCACATGCAAGTATACCTAAAGAAGTGAGGGAGGAAAAAGGGATAACCGAAACATTACTTCGCATTTCTGTTGGACTAGAAGAGAATGAAGATTTACAAAACGATTTTGAAAGGGCGTTAAAAACATTTGTAAGAAGTCTACCTATTTAAAAAGTCATCAAATAAATCAACAAGGATGTAGCTGTGTCGAATAGAATGCATTTTGCATCTTTTAGACACAGCTACGTTAACTTTCATATCCTCTTTAAGCAAGTTCTTCATAGACATTCGTATACTGCTCAATGAGGGCAAGCTTTTCATTTGTTTCTAATGAACTAGTAAGGATACGCTTTATAGCCCAATGATACTTTACATGAGCTGTCTTTCTGACACGAGGGTGAGTCATCTCATCAAGCAAATCTTTTTTGATCGCTTGAAGCAATACCTCTTTGCTATTATCGCTTTGTTCACTTGCGAATGAACGACTAGACCATAATTGTTTATAGCAGTGAAGCAATTGATCTGAATTCATTTATAACCTCCTTATGCACCATTGCTTCACTTATTATAGTACAAATAAAGGTTCATTAATAATGATAAATGACTTTAGCAATAGCAGAAATTGTGAGTTGTTGTGATTGAATAGGAGGAGCACTAGAAGCACCGAAAACAGCCATTTTTTGATAGCTTTCAATCCCTTGTGTAGAAAATGGCGTTTCTTCTACTACTTCACTCGGAAACGGATTAATTGTAACTTTAATCGTTTCAGCAATGACGTTTGCTTTCTCTTGTGCATTTAAAAGGGCTTCTGTTAATGCTTGATTGTAATATTGTTCAGGGTTTTCAACGCTAAACTGGATATCTTGGGCAATATTCGCTCCATTTGATATGGCTACTTCATATACCTGACCTGCTTGCTTGACATCGTTTACTGTGATAGTGAAAAGATGTTGAACCTCGTATCCAACTAGTTTAGACTTTCCATCTGAATAATCATATTGTGGATTCACAAAAAAGGATTTTGTTTCAATTTGTTGATCAGAAATTCCTATATTATTTAATGCAGTAATCATTTGTGTAGAAATGGTTGCGTTATTCCGAAGTGCTTCTTGAACATTTTTATGCTCTGTCCGGACACCAATGACCAATGAAATAGTATCAGGATCTACCTCAATACTTCCGTTACCAGTGACAGTTATTGTTTGGTTTTGTGTACGCGATGGATAGTTGTAAGAAGTTGAGTAGTTAGGGTGAAAAGGTGGCTGCATAGAAAATCCTCTCCTTTTGAAATCTTATGCTATACAATTATATGTAGGAAAGAAGAGTTCATCATAAAAAAATCAGCGAGTAGAAGAAAAGCCTACTCGCTGATTTTACGTTATTCTTATTTTGTTTCTTCTTCAAGTGTTTCTTCCATCTCATCAAATTTACTTTGAACCTTTTTAGAAGGATCTTTTGTAAGGAAGCTTACAATAATAACGGCTAGTAAACTTAAGAAGAATCCTGGAATCATTTCATACATGAAATCTTTTAATACGGGAATGTTTACCCAAATGAGAACAGTCCCGGCACCAACGATCATACCAG
This sequence comes from Priestia iocasae, assembly GCF_016909075.1. GTDB lineage: Bacteria > Bacillota > Bacilli > Bacillales > Bacillaceae_H > Priestia > Priestia iocasae. The sequence goes on along the minus strand of NZ_JAFBFC010000003.1, from coordinate 483,344 downwards.
CTAATGCACCCCAACGTGTCATTTGCTTCCAATATAAACTTAATAAAATAGCTGGTCCAAATGCTGCACCAAATCCTGCCCAAGCATAACCAACAAGACCTAAAATTGTATCGCTTGGATTATATGATAAAGCGATCGCAATTAAGGCAACAGCGAACACGGCAATGCGCCCAACTGTTACAAGCTCTTTATCAGAAGCACTGCGACGGAAGAATGCTTTATAAAAATCTTCCGTGACTGCACTAGATGTTACAAGGAGCTGAGAAGAAATGGTGCTCATAATTGCAGCTAAAATGGCAGCCAATAAGAATCCAGTAATGAGTGGGTGAAACAATACTTGTGCAAAGACAATAAAGATTGTTTCTGGGTCAGATAACGTTGTAGCCGTTTGATCCACATAAGCAATTCCGACTAAGCCTGTAAACATCGCGCCAATAATAGAGATAATCATCCAAGCCATTCCAATACGACGCGCAGGTTTTAACTCTTTTACTGATGAAATAGCCATAAAACGAACGATAATATGAGGCTGTCCGAAATAACCAAGTCCCCATGCTAAGAATGATAATAGTCCAATAAATGATGTACCTTTAAAGAAATCTAAGTAAGTCGGATCAAGAGTACGAATTGTATCAAAGGTAGGTCCAACTCCTCCTAAGTCTGTTAAAGCGACAATAGGTACTAAAATAAGTGCAATAAACATGATAATACCTTGAACAAAATCTGTTAAGCTAACCGCTAAAAATCCACCAAATAGCGTATAAGCAATAACAACACCAGCCGTTACAAATAAACCAACTTTGTAATCAAGCCCGAACGATGATTCGAATAATGTTCCACCTGATACCATACCTGCTGAAGTGTATAGTGTGAAGAAAATGAAGATAACAACAGCTGATACTGTTCGAAGAATTTTGGATTGATCTCTGAAGCGGTTTTCAAAAAAGTCAGGGATTGTAATTGAGTCATTTGCTACTTCCGTGTATGTGCGAAGGCGAGGAGCAAGAATTAAGTAGTTTACATAAGCACCAATTGATAAACCAACGGCAATCCATAAACTTGAAACTCCGGTTGTATACATAGCACCTGGTAATCCCATTAGCATCCAACCACTCATGTCGGAAGCACCAGCTGATAGTGCTGTTACCGCAGGGCCTAGTCCACGCCCTCCTAGCATGTATCCCGAAATATCATCGGTTGATTTTTTATAAGCGTAATATCCAATACCTAGCATTCCGGCAAAATAAATCGCCAGTGCTATAAAAACTTCTACTTCCACAATATCTCTCCTTTGTTTTTAGTATGTACATTTAGAAAAATGCGGCATATCAACGTTTTATTGCTTATGGTTTCTTAACCTAACAAAGAATTCCCCAAGTATCAAGTGATTAAACGCTAGGAAATTGTTAGAAAAGTTTGCGCAATCCCTTACTTTAATAGTAATGAAAGCGATTTCAATATTATTAAAAAGTAAAACTATTCAGAATTTTATATCGTAAAAGATGACCGGTTTTTAAATAGAAATGTTTGTATGACTTTATTAATAGTTTGTGCACTATTTTTAAAAACATACAAATGACCGGCCCATATGATTTTAATGTAATTTTACTAGGTCCAACAAACTGAAAATGAAGGTTTAACATGTGTTAAAAAAGTAAAAAACCTTATGTCTATAATATGACACAAGGTTTTAGAAACTATTTATTTGCAACTGATGAGCAATGCTCATACATAAAAAATTTGATTTAAAGAAGAAAACTCATTGTTAGAGAAGTGCGTCTTACAAAGCAAAAGTTATAAATCCTTAATCTCTTTTAGGAAGGTTTCGTGTAAAGATAGAGATTGTTTACTATTTATAATGGCTTGTTCCTTCATACTATTAATAGAAGTGGGAAATGAGAAGAGTTTTTCAATGTTGTTACGAAGCGTAATTGTTTGAACTTGAAGGCGACTATTATTCCGTGTTAGCTGTGTCTTTGAAGCTAAGTGAAAGCCCCAATCACCAAACGATGGAACAATCGTATGGTAACTTGTAACGTTAAAGCCTGCTGATTGGATTGTCTTAGCAATGCTCCAATAAACAATCGGCGTATCTTCTGGAGAATTTGACTGACAGACAATGATTCCATCATCTGAAAGAAAACGATGAATGTTAGTATAAAATTCAACGGTATATAAATTACTTGTAATCTCATTTGTAGGATCTGGAAAGTCGACAATAATTATGTCGTAAGGGGGAATGTTGCCTGTCAAAAACTTATTTGCATCTTGGCAGTGAATATTAGCGCGACTATCGTAAAAAGATTGTTTATTTAAGGTGACTAGGTTAGGGTTATTTGCTGCTGCGTTTAGAACGATAGGGTCTAAATCAACAAGGTCTACATGTAATACTTGCTGATACTTTAATACTTCTCTTAGAGCAAGTCCATCACCACCACCGACAATAAGAACACGGCTTGCATGTGGAACAAATAGAAAAGCAGGATGAACAAGTGCTTCGTGGTAAATGTGCTCATCTAGAGAGCTAAATTGCAACTGCTCATCTAAATAAAGGCGAAGGTCCGTGGCTTCAACGAGTTGAACATGTTGATAAGGACTATTTTCTTGGATAATCATGTTGTGGTTTTGTTGCTGAATAGCTTGTAAGCTAATCTGATCCCATTCATCTACTGTTGTATTTACTGCTTTTTTATTGTTCGTTACTTTTGTAGGCACATTACGAGTTTTATTTTGTGAATAATCTCGCTTTTTGTGGTAGTAAGGAGAAAGCCATAAATTAGCAGGCTTTTTATTCAACATTTGTTTCCCCTCCTTCATCTTTGCGTGTATCTAAAATGGTTGAAGAGATTTGTTGTTTTTGCTTTTCACCACGAGGAAGATAATAAACATTTGCGTAATTAGATTCAAGGCCCTCTAAAAGCGTAGTAATTTCAGTCATTGGATTTCCATCACCGCATGTATATAAGTCAAGTGCAGCATATCCTTCTTCAGGCCATGTGTGAATGGAGAAATGAGATGTTCCAAGTACGATAACCCCTGTGATGCCTTCGGGGTGAAACTGATGAAAATGAGTATGAAGCACTTCCATATGAAGTGTTTTCGTTATCTGTAAAAGTAGTTCTTCTAACCGTTGAATATCATTGAGGACAGAAGGGTTACAAGAGAATGCGTCAACCACCATATGATGACCATTTATTTCCATTTATCACTATTCCTTTCTATTATAAGCTACTAGTTTATCGTATGTACAAGCAAAGAAAAGGACTGTGTGTCTATCATTATTCTCGATAAATATAAATAAAAAAACTAGAAACAGGCTATTGATAACCTTATCAATAGCCTGTTTCTATGATTACTAAAAGTATTATTTAACTTAATTAACGAGCATTTGGGAATACGCGACGTACAACTTCATTAAATTCATCGAGTAAACCTGTAAGAGGACGTCCTGATTCAATTTTATTTACGTAGTTACCCATGCGGTTAACAAAGTCAGGGTTAGTTGATACGTAAACATTATTAATATCAGGATCAGCTGCCTTTACTTCATCAGAAATTTTACGTTCAATTTCTTTTGTAAGTTCACCTTCTGTGTTGTTTTCTAATACTGCTCCTACGTAGGCATTTTGGTTTGTCACGATAATATTTGCTTGACGTACTTCTCCAAGCTTCACGACACGATCACCAGCTTCATTTGCCACTCGTATACGTTCTTCTTGATTGTTTTGAACTCTATTTTCTGTATCGTTAACATTTTCATACACAACGTTTCGTGCGTCTTGTTGCCCCATTAGCTCGTTTTTGTTTTGACCTTGTTCATTTGTGGCACAACCGACGAGTGAGAAAATAGCTAACGAACTAATGAAAAGAGCTGACATTCCTTTTATCATTTTGTATTCCTCCTTAATATAAGTATTCACTGTTTAGGATGAGTTAAAGATCTAAGATTTATTCTAGTCAACATGTTGAAGGTTTTAATTGACGTTTACGTAAACGTCAATTAAAATATAAGAAAATTCAGAAAAAAGAAAGGTTTCATCATGAACTATACCATTTCTCAAATAACAAAAGAATTTAATATCAGTGCCCGGACCATTCGATATTACGAAGAACGGGGATTAATGACCCCTATACGAACGACGAAGGGACAGCGTCTATACACAAAACAAAACCGAACGGTGTTAAAGCTTATTTTAAGGGGAAAACGATTTGGTTTTTCGTTAGAAGAGATTCAGGAAATGATTGAGTTATTTGATGTAGACCAGACAGGGATTGCACAGCTTGAAACAACAGTCGCTTATGGAAAAAAGAAAGTAGAAGAAATGAATCAACAAATTCAAGAGATGATGGAACTAAGAGACGAAATGAACGAATTCTTAAGAAAATTTGAGCAAATCTTACAAAAAGGGGAGAAGGGAAATGAGTGAAAAACAGTTGTTTCATTGTGATCCAAATCTAAAGCGAATTTTACAAAAGCACCTAGATAAAGAAATGTTTGAATATGCTGAAAGACATTTGCAGTCTTTTTGGAATCTTTGTCAAAATGAATTTGACGAAAGAGCCACACATACAGATCAACAAGGCCAGCCTAAACTAATTAAATATGACCGATACGGAAATGATTGCTCTTATGTTTGGTTAAATGAAGGGTACAAACAAACGGTCAAACAAACATATAACACAGGGATTGTAGGATATGTACACAAACCAATTCCTGAGCTAGGTCGACGTGGAAATTACGTATACTCTTATGCGCAAGGATATTTATTATCGCAAGTAGAACCAGGCTTTTATTGTCCAGTTACACTAACAATGGCTACCGCTTATTTACTTGAACATTATGCAGATGAAGCGTTAAAACAAAAATACCTTCCTCATGTGCTGTCTACAGGAGAAGTAGAATTATATGAAGGAGCCACGTTTCTAACTGAACGACAAGGAGGGTCAGATGTAGGAGCAAATGAAACAAAAGCAGTTAAAGACGGAGAGGCGTATAAGTTATATGGAGAAAAATATTTTGCGAGCAATGCAGGAGCTTGTGGGGTAGCAACGGTGCTTGCACGTATAGAAGGAGCAGAAAAAGGAACGAAAGGATTAAGCTTATTTCTTGTACCTTGGAAAAAAGAAGATGGGACGCTCAATGACTTATCGATTCGTCGGTTGAAAGATAAGCTAGGTGTTCGTGCGGTTCCTTCTGCAGAAGTCGTACTAGAAGGAGCCACAGCCTATTTAATTGGAGAAGCGTCTAAAGGCTTTTACTACATGATGGAAGCGCTTAATCTTTCGAGAGTATGTAATGCCATCGCATCGATAGGGATTATGAAACGAGCTTACGATGAAGCGAAAGCATATGCCGATCAACGAAATGCATTTGGCAAAAAGCTGACAGACTATCCAATGATTCAAGAAACATTAGTAGAGCTAGCCGTTAAGCAAGAGGTGCAAACAAGTGCCTGCTTTGAGCTTATTTCATTATTTGATCACGTAATGAAGGAGCCAAATGAGTCGTCTAAAGAGGAAAAAGCATTAAATCGCTTGTTTATTGCGCTGTTAAAAATGCGTACAGCAGAAGAAGCTATTCATTTTTCCCATGAAGCCATTGAGATACATGGTGGCAATGGTTACATTGAAGATTTTGTGACGCCACGACTATTGAGAGATGCACAAGTATTAACGGTTTGGGAAGGAACGGCAAATACGTTAGGGTTAGAAATACTTCGTTTGCTTCATAAATATAACATTCAGCATTTATTTAACGAGCACATTGAGAAAATGTTGAACACTTTATCAAATGATTGGAGAACGGAGATTAATCAAATTAAAGATCAGATGATGAAGTTAACCGAGTTAGTGCATCATGTGTTAAAACAAAACAAAGAAATTCAAACCTATTATGCGAAGAAAATGGCCAATCAAATGTGTGATATCTACTTGTGCGCAGTTGCGCTTTGCAATGCTGCAGCTGGAGGAGAAAGAGAAAAAGCCATTGCAAAGCTTTGCTTGCGTTTTACATGGGGACATTCTCTTATTCATGATGATCTCCTGCCATTAACGTATTTTAAAGCCATCGTTTTACAAGAAAGAAATCGCATGTTGCATACATGAAGCCATGTTCGTTGTTCATACTACTCATAAGTAGCTGAATTTATACAACGAAGGGTGACAAATGATGAAAGAAAATGGAATTGATAAAAGTCAGTTAAATTTGCATACACATAAACATGAATTGAAAGAAGAAACATCCATTGAACTAACGGAGGAAGAAGCACAGCTTTTGTTTGAGACGTTACAAAATAAACGAAAACAAGTCATAAATGAAGACATTGATCGGATGTTATAGAGCCAACAGTTTGATGAAGTAAGTGGTGAAAGAATTCTCTAAAAATAACAACTTTTTCGATTTGGAATAAGAAGCCTAAAAAAGCATTGACACATGCATACCCCTCTAGTATCTTGTAAAAGTATGTGCTTTTTTAGGAGGTAAACATGGAGAATCAATCAACACAACACGTAAAAATAACAACAGCTGATCCATCTGCAATAGGGTTATTTGGATTAGCTATGGTGACGCTTGTTGCTTCATCACAGAAATTAGGGTTAACAGAAGGACTTGCTTTTGTATTACCTTGGGCAATCTTCTTAGGTGGCTTTGCTCAGTTATTTGCTTGCATTCATGATGCGAAGCATAATAATACATTTGGTACAACAGCTTTTGGGGCATTCGGATTGTTTTGGCTTGGCGTTGGTACGTCATGGTTAATTCAATTAGGCGTTTTTGGTGACAATTTAGCAGCAAATGTGGATCCAAAACAACTTGGCTTTGCCTTTGTCGGGTATTTAATCTTTAGTGTTTACATGACAATTGGCGCGATGGAGACGCATAAGGTATTATTCTTTATCTTTGTTCTAATTGATTTCTTATTCATTGGCCTATCACTAAGTTCATTTGGCATTATGACAGATGCTACGCATATGCTAGCAGCCGTGTCTGAAATGTGTATTGCTTTATTATCGTTCTACGGTTCAGCAGCCGCTGTTTTAAATGCACATTTTGGTCGAGTGTTCTTACCGATTGGTAAACCATTTGGTATTTTTAAAAAGTGAAAATAAAACAAAACCCCTTTCTTGAAATCAAGAAAGGGGTTTTGTTTTATAAAACGATACTTAACACAATTGGAAGGGTTAGCAGGCTTAAACAAGTACTAATGAGTGTTGAGCTTGAAACGAAATCCGTGTCTGTGTCAAATTGTAAGGCGTACATCGTTGTATTTGCTGCACTTGGCATGGCAGCTATAATAATCATAATTTGCTTTGTCATTTCATCGACCGGTAAAAATAATGTAATGATGAATGCAATAACAGGCGATAAAAAAAGTTTTAAAGATAACGAAAATGAAAGTTTGTTGATAGCCAGATTTTTAATTTTAATATTGGCTAACTGCATTCCTAATACAATCATAATTGTAGGAATCGTTGCACTTGCGACGAGACTAACCGCTTCCTGAATGGGGTTTGATAAAGGAATGTTCATATATTGAAAAATAATCCCTAACGCAGCACCATACATGATAGGCATGCGTTGAACGGCACGAAGTGCAGAGCGGAATCCATTTGCTTCTGGACTGCCTTTCGCAGCGTAATAAACCCCGACTGTGCACATGATGAGCTGTTGTAAAACCATTAAGACAATGGCAATATCAAGACCTATTGCACCGAAAACGAGCAATACGACAGGTGTTCCGTAATTACCATTATTCATAAAAGCAGAAGCTAAAATCATGCCGCATAATTCATTCGTTGGATACTGTTTAATAAAGCCAATTAAATAAACGATTCCAATAATCGTGAAGCAAAGAATGAGAAGAAAAATGCCTAAGTACACATAAGTCATACTCAATGAATTTGTATAAAATGTTTGAAAGGTAAGAATAGGTGACATTAAATATAAAGACATTTTTGAGATGGTTTTCGTATCAAAGCCAATGGTTTTTTGACCAATAAAGCCAAGAGCAAAAATACCAAAGATAGGTAGTAATACTTGTAAAAAGTCCATAGACTCACTCCTTTCAATATCGCTTATTGTTTTTATGATTGTAAGGTATGTAGACAAGTGAAGTAGTTAGGAATACAAACTAGTTCAATAATTTTATTATAGAGAATAGATATAAGACGAAGCAATACATAAATCTATTTAGAAAAGAGGGTAGTTTAAAGGGGGGAGAAGTGTCATTATTTCACTCAACTTACACATTCCTTGCCGACAAAATCCAGCTTTATCAATGGATAGAGGTTATTCTTTTAATCAAGTTACCTTCATCTGTTCATACAAGGTATGATAGATTAGTAAGTAAGAGTAAGATGGCAGGAAAATGGTGCTTGATTAAAAGGGAGAGAAATAAGATGAGTCGCTTTCATTGTTGTGCAACTTGTAAGCATTTTAAAGCGGTTAAGTTAGAAAAAGGGATGCTTTATTATTGTGAACGATTGCGGTATGAAACAAAACCAAACTATCAGTTTACTTGTTGGGACCCAACAGAGCAGGTTCAAAGGCTAATAGAAAAAGAAAACATAAAAAAAGATTGAAAGCGCTTCAATTTTTTTGGTACGCTTTTTATAGATTATAAAAGAGGGTGAGAAAATGACTGAATATACATATGAGCTAACCATTGATTGTGCAAACAAGCTAGATGAACAAGATGAGCTTGCGTCCTATCGCCAGGAATTTTACTTGTCTGCATCATCTATTTACATGGATGGGAATTCATTAGGTTTGTTAAGTAAGCGTGCCGAGCAAACGTTATTAGACGTCTTAGATGATTGGAAAAACCTCGGAATTGATGGGTGGATGAAGGGGAAGCATCCGTGGTTTCATTTGTCTGAAAGCTTAGGTGTAAAAAGTGCATCATTAGTAGGCGCTCTTCCTGAGGAGGTAATGGTAACTGGTTCAACGACAGTGAATCTCCATCAGCTTGTTGCCACGTTTTATAAACCAGATGGAAAGCGAACAAAAATTTTAGCGGATGAGTTGAACTTTCCGTCTGATATTTATGCACTTAAAAGTCAGCTTCAACTTCGAGGGTTTGATCCTGACACGCATCTTGTTCAAGTGAAAAGTAGAGATGGTCGTTTTATTGATGAAGAAGATGTGATTGCAGCGATGACAGATGAAATTGCACTTATTGTCTTGCCGACGGTGTTATATCGAAGTGGTCAAATTCTTGATATGAAACGTTTAACAGAAGAAGCCCATAAACGAGGGATTATGATTGGCTTTGACGGCTGTCATTCAGTAGGTGCCATTCCTCATCACTTTCACGATTGGAATGTAGATTTCGGCTACTGGTGTAATTATAAGTATTTAAATGGAGGTCCAGGAAGTGTAGGGGGCTTATATGTGCATGAGCGTCATTTTGGCAAAGAAGCTGGGCTTTCAGGGTGGTTTGGTTCTCAAAAAGAAAAGCAATTTGATATGAATCATACATTTACACAAGCAGAAGCAGCTGGTGCTTATCAAATTGGTACGCCTCATATTATGAGTCTAGCTCCTCTTATTGGGTCACTTGATTTGTTTTTAGAAGTCGGAATAAAGAGAATACGAGAGAAATCACTTCGTTTGACTGACTATCTTATGTGGTTAATTGATCAAGAGCTTGCTGACATGGGATTTACTATTGGAAATCCGCGTGATGAAAAGCGTAGAGGTGGGCATGTAAGTCTTGAGCACAAAGAAGCAGCACGCATTTGTAAAGCATTAAAAGCTGAGAACGTTATACCAGATTTTCGTGCTCCTCATATTATTCGGTTAGCTCCAGTTGCTTTTTACACGTCATTTACAGAGGTGTGGGAAGTAGTACAACGATTAAAGACCATTATGGTTGAAAAGAAATACGAACACTATAAAAATGAGCGTGAAGTAGTGGCATAAGGGGGGAGATAAAAATGAAGGAGAAAGACGGCCAGCCGTTAGAAAAGGGCATTCAAACAGATTTTAAGAAATCGATGTCTTATGGAGATTATTTGCAGCTTGATCAAATTTTATCAAGTCAACAACGGTTATCTAATCACCATGATGAAATGTTGTTCATTATTATTCATCAAACAAGTGAATTATGGATGAAGCTTATTTTACATGAGTTATCAGCAGCGACGAGGTGTATTCAGCAAAATGAATTAGAAGAGGCATTTAAAATGCTTTCACGTGTGTCTCGTATTCAACAACAATTAATTCAGTCGTGGAGCGTATTGTCCACGCTCACACCCGCTGAATATATGGAATTTCGAGACAAGCTAGGTCACTCCTCAGGTTTTCAATCGTACCAAAACCGTTTAATTGAGTTTGCACTAGGGCATAAAAACAGTCATACATTGTCTGTTTATCAGCATGAACCCAATCTTCATCACACGTTGAGTCAGGCATTGCAAGAGCCTAGTATTTATGATGCATCAATTCAAGCTCTTCACATGAGGGGTTTGTTAGTGGATGAAGGCTGCTTAATGAGAGATTGGTCAAAGGAGTATGAATCCAATAAAAGTGTAGAAAATGCTTGGCTAGCCGTATACCAAGATGTGGAGAAGTACTGGGATTTGTATGAATTAGCTGAGAAGCTAGTTGATATTGGTAGTCAGCAACAACTATGGCGATATCATCATATGATGACGGTCGAACGAATTATTGGTCATAAAACAGGGACAGGTGGTTCCTCGGGCGTTACGTATTTAAAAAAAATAGTAGAGCATCAGTTTTTTCCAGAGCTATGGAGTTTACGTACAAAGCTGTAAAAGGAGATGAGGTAAATGAATAGATGGATTGACGTCTCACAAAAATTGACTAATGAAATACCGGTTTGGCCAGGAGATACTCCTTTTTCCTATCAAGTGAGCTGGAGTAAAGAAGAAAGTGGATCCGTGAATGTAGGGCAAATAAATATGAGTACACATACAGGGACGCATATTGATGCACCGTTTCATTTTGATGATGAAGGACAGTGTGTTATTGATTTAGATGTGAATTTGTATATAGGAGATGCACTTGTTGTACATGTAAAGAATGCTAAAAGGATTGAGCTAAAGGAATTGGCTCATCTGTCTCTAGAAGGAGTGACGCGGTTGCTTATTCGGACCGATGCGTGGACAGATCGAACGTCCTTTCCTGCCACCATTCCACCTGTTGACCCAGAGCTTGTTCCTTACCTAGCGAAGCAAGGAATTCGGTTACTCGGTCTTGACTTACCATCTGTAGACGCGCTTGATAGTAAAGAGTTAGCTGCTCATCATGCCCTGCATGAAAATGGCATTCACATCTTAGAAGGACTTGTACTAGATGAAATAGAAGAGGGGATGTATGAACTAGCTGCATTGCCTTTGCCATTAGTTGAGGGAGATGGAAGTCCTGTACGAGCGGTGTTGCGTCAGAAGTAAAAAAGGTGAAGTCAGATTATATGACTTCACCTTTTGTATACATAGCAATTATTCTTCTTCAGTTTCGTTTAAGTTGTTACGGCAAAATGCCTCAATCATTTCTTTTTCATCATCTTCTAATTCAAAGTCAAGATACTCATTTGTTTCTGTTTCTACAAAGTTGTAGTTTGAAATTAACTGCTTGTCACCATCTACTGTGTAAAGAACCTTCAAAGCAAGTCCTTTGTCTGTATGTAATTCATCGTCTTCAGGTACATCTAAATAAAGCAAGAATTCATAACGATCGCCAGATAAAATGTTAAATGGATCTTTAATTTGTTCAACTGTATATTCTGTAATTGTTAGCATACGCAGCACCTTTCATGTTTAACAAAGATTTCATTCCTTATTATACACATTTTTTCGTCATTTCAAAGGAAAGTGAAGAGGAAATCTCGAACACATTGATAACCGCCTTTTACTTTATTATCTTTTTGAAAAGGTAGTATAATAGGAACAGAAAAGTCGAACTAAATCGGATAAGGAAGTATGTGACTATGATTGCAAATGAAAAAGTAGCATTCATTACTGGTAGTGCGACAGGCATTGGAAAACGAACAGCGATTGAGCTTGCGAAGCAAGGGATTCATATTGTGATTAATTATATGCGCAGTGAAGAACAAGCATTTGAATTAGCTCGTTATTTAGAGAAGCAATATCGTGTTACAGCCATAGCACTTCAAGGTGATATCTCATCATTCTCAGATTGTGAGCGCATGGTGGAAGTAGTGAAGGAGCAGTTTGGTCGCATTGATTTATTAATCAACAATGCAGGCCCATACGTATTTGAACGAAAATCAATGGTTGAATACGATGTGGATGAATGGCATTACTTAATCAATGGAAACTTAAATGCGGTGTTTTATTTATGTAAGCTTATTGTTCCGATTATGAGAGAGCAAAGGTGGGGTCGCATTGTAAACTTTGGCTTTGATCGAGCAGAGACCGCTACAGGATGGGTATACCGATCAGCGTTTGCTGCGGCAAAGGTCGGCCTTGTTTCACTAACGAAAACACTCTCATTAGAAGAAGCAAAGCATGGCATTACGGTTAATATGGTATCTCCTGGCGATATTACAGGGGAGTGGAAAGAAGCCGACATTGAATCGGCTCAATCTGTCACAGAGCCACATACACCTGTTGGTCGCGTCGGAACTGGCGAAGATTTATCACGTGTCATTGCGTTCTTATGTGACGATAAATCTGACTTTATGACCGGAAATGTGATACCTATAACGGGTGGAAAAGATGTGTTAGGCAAGATTATGTATGAGCAATAAGCAAAACAGAAAGAAACCAGTCAAGAAGATTCCACCTCTTGGCTGGTTTTTTTCATGCATTTGATGATTGTTGTGTTCATTCGTAACGAGTCATTGCTTTCTTCCGTGAATCACTCGTTTTTTATTTTCAATGTGTAACAGTATAATAGTACCATTTGGAAGTAGATGGTTCGTTTACTACATCTCCTTAGTGTGTTTCTTTTTTCTGTTTTCGTTAGAAAGAGTGACGAGATGACGGTTAGTTTTAATAAAGAAGTATTTGTGAAAGTATTTGGCCATTAGAAATATGTAAATAGCAGAAAACAGTAAGAAAATCATCATCATAACGGAAAGTACAAATTGATTTGATAGTCCCATTAGGTAGTGAGCCACAACATAGCCAGCAGGAACAGAGATAGAAGCTAGTTGATAATGCCAAGCAGGCGTTTGTTTACTTTCTTCGGGCTCAAGTGTAGCGTATCGGTTTAGTTGACGACGAATAAATAAATAATTCGCTCCAATAAATAGTAGAATAGAAAAAATATAATAAATGGGCGATGTAATCGTAAGCATATAAGAGTATTTTAGAGCTAACATAAAATAACAAAAAGATCCTACAACTCCGAGCCATCCTATAAATAATGTGAATTCTATTTCTGTATTTTCAGGTTTCTTTATGAATAATCGAAGTGCCCACAAGTTAATGAGTACAATAAATGGTAAAGTCAAATAGATAAATAATTGAATCGGTGGCACTAATAAAGGTAATAAGATAATAAAGTCTAATAGTAAAAAAGTTAAGCCGAAAATTAAATAACGTACTTGATTGGTAGGCAATGGTTGTAGTTGATTAAGTATGTGCGAAGGTAACTCTTTTCCTTCAATTTTAGGATTTATTTTTAGCATATATGTCCTCGTTTTAGACTAGTGTGTTATATTGTGGGATTATTTAACAAATGAGCCAAGACGCTTAAGATTCTTGGCTCGTTTCATTTGCTGTGAGAAATGCTTTGAATTCTACTTCTTCTTCATTCACAAACCCTGTAAAAATAACTTTGGCAATATCGTTGTGATTAAACACGTACGTGTATTCAGGAGAAATGTATCCTTCAGGATAAGGAACGCCAACATAATCATACATCTGATGCTCGTTTTCTTCGTTCGTAACGAGTAGTTGCTTTCTTCCGTGAATCATTAGTTTTTTATTTCCACCATGTAATAGTAGAATAGAGCCATTTGGAAGTAGATGGTCCATTACTACACCTCCTTAGCCTGTTTCTTTTTTCTGTTTTCGTTAGAAAGAATGACGAGATGACGGTTAGTTTTAATAAAGAAATATTTGTGAAAGTATTTGGCCATTAAGAACATATAAAAGGTCGACAACATCAGGTATACCATCATCATAACTGACAGTACGAGTTGATTTGATAACCCCATTAAGTAGTGAGTAACCATATAACCAGCAGGAACAGAGACAGAAGCTAGTTGATAATGCCAAGCAGGCGTTTGCTTACTTTCTTCGGGCTCAAGTGTAGCGTATCGGTTTAGTTGGCGGCGAATAAATAAATAATTCGCTCCAATAAATAGTAAAATAGAAAAAATATAATAAATGGGTGATGTAATGCCAAGCATGTAGGAGTATTTTAACCCTAGCATAAAGTAACAAAATGCCCCAATTACGCCTAACCATCCTGTAAATAAAATGGATTCCATTTCTGTGTGAATAGGATTTTTTACAAGTAATCTCAAAGCCCACAAGCTTATAAAGGCTAATAAAGGTAAGGTAAGATATAGGAATAGTTTAATAGGTGGAGCAAGTAAAGGTACGATAATAAGTAAGTCTAAAAGGAAAATAGCTGCACCAAAGACTAACGTTTTAATTTGGCTAACTGGTAATGGTTGTAGTTGCGCTAATATGTGTATAGGTAATTGTTTAGGTTTCAAATCTTTGTTTATTTTTAACATGTCAAACCTCTCTTGTTAGCAATAGAATTTTCAATTTAGGTTATTTAAGTAATTCTTTTAAACTATCAAAACTTTTCTCAACATTCTCTTTTAAAGTATCAGAAACGGTTGTTTCACTTTTACCAAATCTTATTCCTTCAAATGCATATGTTGCAGACACGGAAGCGAGGAATCCAACTGCTGCAGCTGCAACTATAGGAGCGCTAAAAGCTCCTGCAAGCCCAACTACAAATGCCCCACCAGCTAAAGAAACGGCCCCTAACCCAACATCCACCGCTGCATCACCAACTATTTTAGATGTGGACGCGTTTGATTGAACATTGCTATTTATGTTTTCAACAGTCGTAACTCCAATTCCAAGCCATCCGATTTTTCCTTTTAAGGTGGACTTTACAGCACCAACAGGACTGACGTACTCCGCCACTTTAAGGTTATTGCCAAGTTTGACTTGAGATTTTATATAGTTTTCATGATATTTTGCACTCTTTATACCAAGAGACTCCCCACTTTTAACAACATGATGATCGCCAACTTTACTAATTGTCGTGCCGTTTCTTACGACCTTAAAAGAGGTACTAAGTAAAGCTGCTCCATCTGTCACCGTGCCAAATCCATTACCGAAAGAGGAAACTGGTGCTTTCCAATCCATTGTGACACGCGGCTCTGACATGAACGGCAGAGGGTATTTAGACTGCTCGTCCTTAAAAGTCTGATAAGCTTCTGTTTTCTTGAATTGCTTGACAGCTGAGTTAGTTATCGCACTGTTCATTACAATCATGTCTTCACATTGTTTTACATAGTTCGTTAAGACGCTTACGGTTGTTTGTAAGTTTTGTAGTTCTTTGCTTTGTTCTGCGTCAAATTGTTCAACATCTTCTACGGTCTCTTTTATATTTTTTCGCGCATGCTCGATTCCTTTTAACACAGCACGATCTTTAAGCGGTGATAAGTGAACGATGTCACTAATTTTGCTAATGGTATCATTCGCAGCATCGGTTAATTCCACCGTAATGTTTTGAATCTTGGTTAAATCTTGTTGTAACTCTGTCTCAAGGTAATGAGTGTGAATAACGCCATCGTTTTCGGGTTCTACAGCCGGATAGGCTTCTTCAATGCTTTTTAACGTTTGATAGAACGTGATGAGAAACTCATTATAATAAGTTAAAAAAGGTACATGACATTCTTGAAAGAACGATTTTAGTGCATCGGCTCCTTTTCCTTGAAAGGCATCTTCCAAAGAAAGAAATTCATTTACATTCGTAATCACGTTATCCAGTTGAGTTTGATAAGAGTGAATAGCTTTCATTGAGTCATTAAGGTTTGTGGTTAACTCTCTAACCTTTAATACTTTCATTTATAATCCCTTCCTTAAGGTGACTTTATTGAAGAAGAAATAGTATGGTCTGCCTCTTTTAGTGAGGTTATAGATGTTTGAGTCACATCAATACTAGCTGTTAACAGGGTCGTGTATCGTTTAGATAACTCTACTAAACTTTGATTCAATTCACTGAGCTTATTCAACACTTCTAAATTCGAATCAATTGTTGTAGCGTTTGTGTGATATGTAAGATTATCGACAGAAGCTCGTAAGTTACTTAATGCTTTTTCGACTTCACTATTGTTTACTTTGATTTGTTTACTCATCATTATTCTTCCTTTTTCTTCATTTGTTCTTCTTCAGCTCGTTGTATACGTTCATGTAGATGAACAATATCTGCTTTTAAACTACTAATTTCAGCTTTTAACAAATTGATAGTCGCAGTAAGCTGAACATTCATGATTTGATCATAATTGGCTCTTATCTCGGTATCTCGATCTGTATCAAATCTTTTAGCTGTTTTGCCATTCCATAAGTTTGGTGGAAGGTTGGGGTTTGTACAATAATCAACATTCATATAGAATTCATCATAAATATGTTCTAATTCATAGTTTGCCTTTGAAAGACGAGACAGATGTTCCTGTTTTAGCTGTAGCGTTGAATAAAGTGTTGAGAGTGAAGAATCAAACACAGTGTAACACCTCATTTATATAAAATAAGTCTTAATAACCAATCATCAAGATTTTACCATACGTGACTTTTCTTTTTTTATGCGATTGTAAAAAATGGTAAAATAAGCCTAAAGGAGATTTTGAATTCATTCTATAATAGGTAGATAGATAGAGATGAATGATAGGAGAAGCAAGGGGGGAGAAAGTGAGGATGGAGCTAGCTTTAAGAAGAATGCAGACTATGATGCGTCAAGATGCAGGGGTGGATGGCGATGCACAGCGAATCTCTCAATTAGTATGGATGCTATTTCTAAAAATATATGATGCAAAAGAGTTGATGTGGGAAGCACAGGATGAACAATTTCAATCTATCATTCCTGAAGAATGCAGATGGAGAAGCTGGGCTCTTACTCATAAAGGAAGAGAATGGTTAACAGAAGATCGTTTACTAGACTTCGTCAATGAGCATTTGTTTCCCACTTTGAAAGCGCTTGAAGTTAACGAATCGACTGAGCAACGAAAAAGGATTGTGAAAGAGGTTTTTGTAGATACTCATAATCATATGCGCAGTGGGGTGTTGCTACGAGAGGTTCTCAACATTTTAAATGAAATTGACTTTACCGTACATAATGAACGACATCTTTTTAATGACATGTATGAGCTCATCGTCAAAGATTTACAATCGGCAGGTAACGCTGGTGAATTTTATACGCCTCGGGCTGTGACGGATTTTATTGTGCAGATGATTAATCCAAAAGCGTCGGATACCATCGCTGATTTTGCATGTGGAACGGGTGGTTTTTTAACCTCTGCTTTAACGTATGTACAAAGTAAAAAAGGAGAGATACCACCATATGTGTTTGGCATTGAGAAAAAGCCGTTCCCTTATTTGTTAGCGGTAACAAACCTTATGCTGCATAACATTGATTCTCCGCAAATTATACGTTGTAATTCATTAGGAGCCAATGTTGTCAATGAGCCTAGAGCTGAGAAATTCGATGTTATCTTAATGAACCCTCCTTATGGTGGAGTTGAAAACGAGACAATTAAAGAACAGTTTCCACCTTCCTTTCAATCATCTGAAACAGTCGATTTATTTATGGTATTAATTATGCGCCGTCTAAAAGAGAACGGCAAAGGAGCAGTTGTGTTACCAGATCACTTTTTGTTTGGTAGTGACAAAGCAAAGGTCTACATAAAAAAGAAGCTCATTGAGGAATTCAACCTTCACACGATTGTTCGACTTCCAAAAGGTGTGTTTGAACCATATACAGATATCCCCACCAATATTTTATTCTTTGATAACACGTGCCCAACAACCGATGTTTGGTACTTTCAACACCCATTGCCAGCCGGAAGAAAAAGTTATTCAAAAACAAAGCCATTACATCATTCAGATTTTCAAATTGAAGCAGAATGGTGGAGTAATCGAAGAGAGAATGAGCATGCTTGGAAGGTAAATGTTCAGGACATCTTTTACCGAAGCTATAACTTAGATTTCAAACATCCTAAGCAATTGAACCCTCAAGTTGTTACCTATAAAATGACTGAGTTAGTCACTGAACTTGAACAGTCGATGCATCGTGTACATACCTTAATGGCGGAGCTAAGGGAGGAAAAAAACGATGAGAACGGTTAAAGTAGGTGATTTGTTGATGAAAGTAAAAGATTTAGTACTCGTTGAAGATGATGTCATGTACAAACGTGTCACAGTAAAAACAAAGGGACAAGGTGTCTTTTTAAGAGATCAGAAAATCGGCAAACAGATTGGAACGAAGCGACAGTTTCGTATAAAAGAAAACCAATTTTTACTTTCAAAGATTGATGCAAGATACGGAGCATTTGGCATTGTGACGAAAGAATTAGAAGACGCCATTATAACAGGGAATTTTTGGACTTATAATGTGAATAGTAAAAAAGTGAATATTCATTGGTTTAATCATTTTGTAAATACGGATCGTTTTATCAATATGTGTGAATATGCGAGTGTAGGGACAACTAATCGAAAATATTTAAATGAGGACCAATTTCTGAATGTGACATTACAGCTTCCAGAGATAGAGGAGCAAGCTGAAACAATAAACAAACTAAATAAAATAGCCAGGATGTTAAAGGAAGTAGATAGGCAGAAAAGTATCATTTGTGAAATGAAAAAAGTGATTGTAGAGGAAGCGTTTAATTAGTGACAAAGGCGCTGCGTTAAAAGGGGAAAAGAGTGTCTGTTTAGTAGAGCTCGCAGCATCCTTTGCCCCTGATGTTTAGTAATCATTCGCCGAAGATGTTTCGCTCCTTGCAAGAGCAGTTAAGGCGGATTTCTTACTTCTCTTTAAGATAAGCGATGATGTTCTGCATGTTTCACAAACATTTGTTCATCTTCAATTAATCCACACGCTGCACATTGAATGCGACGCTCTGGTCCACGGTATGGCGTATGAAAAGGATCAAGGCTATCGTTTGTATACGTATCTGTTACATCACCGGTCTTCGGATCAATTTTTACAGATGTTGCTTTTTGTTCAATGACGTTAAAGCGTGTGCGATTTGTTTTGCAGCTGGGGCATAAATACGGGTTTGCCATTCACTACACCTCCTAGTTGTTACAGTATCCAATTATGCAAAAAACATGCTAATAAGTAAGAGGAGGTTCTAGTGAAATGAGCCGTTCTTCGTTAAAATAGGAAGTAGGTGATGAAGATGAAAGTAAGAAAAAGCTTACAAGAAGTGATAAACATACTAAACGAACAAGAACAGTACCGAGATAACATTGTTCATTGGCATACCATTGATGAGAAGGAAGCAAAAACAGCACCTTTTCCTTCTTTTATTCATGAAAAGTTAAAAAAAGCGCTTGAAAAAAGAGGCATTGCTTCTCTTTATACACATCAACAAACAGCATTTGAATTAGCTTATACGAGACAAAGTTTCGTCGCTGTTACACCAACAGCGTCAGGTAAAACGCTTTGCTATAACTTACCGGTGCTACAAAGCATTATTGAAAATGAGCAGTCACGTGCACTCTATTTATTTCCGACAAAAGCACTAGCGCAAGATCAAAAGAGTGAACTAAATGAAATCATTGATGAAATGGGCGTAGCGATTAACAGTTACACGTATGATGGAGATACCCCAGCAAACATTCGTCAAAAAGTGCGAAAAGCTGGTCACGTTGTCATGACAAATCCAGACATGCTTCATTCAGCTATTTTGCCACATCACACAAAGTGGGTGTCGCTGTTTGAAAACTTAAAGTACATTGTCATTGATGAACTACATACGTATCGAGGAGTATTTGGCAGCCATGTAGCAAATGTAATTCGACGTTTAAAAAGGATTTGCCGCTACTATGGAAGCGAACCAACGTTTATTTGTACATCGGCCACTATTGCAAACCCAAAAGAGCTTGCCGAGGAATTAACGGGAGAAAAGGTAGTATTAGTTGATAATAATGGAGCGCCAGCGGGTAAAAAGCATTTTGTTTTTTATAATCCGCCTATCGTTAATAAACCGTTGAATATCCGAAGAAGTGCGACATTAGAGGTGCGAAATTTAGCAAGTGAGTTTCTTAAAAATAAAATTCAAACTATCGTATTTGCACGGAGTAGAGTCCGTGTTGAAATCATTTTAACGTACCTACAAGAACTTGTGAAAAACGAGCTACAAGCAAAGTCTATTCGAGGTTATCGAGGTGGTTATTTGCCACAGCAGCGTCGTGAAATTGAAAAAGGGTTGCGAACAGGTGATATTTATGGAGTAGTTAGTACAAATGCGCTAGAGCTAGGCGTTGATATTGGCCAGCTACAAGTATGCATTATGACTGGCTATCCAGGGACTGTGGCAAGTGCGTGGCAGCAGGCAGGACGTGCAGGAAGACGGCATGGTGAGGCGGTTATTGTAATGGTAGCAAGCTCAAGTCCCCTTGATCAATATATGATTCAACATCCTGACTATTTCTTTAGTCGAAATCCAGAAACGGCGCGCATTAACCCTAACAATTTAGTGATTTTAGTCGATCATTTGAAATGTGCATCGTATGAATTGCCTTTTAAGCAAGGAGAGACGTTTGATGGTGTTGACATTGAGGAGGTGCTCGAATTTTTAACGGAAGAACGCGTTCTTCATATGAGTGGTGAAAAGTGGTATTGGATGAGTGATTCGTTTCCTGCTCACAACATTAGCCTCCGATCTGCTTCTCAAGAAAATGTGATTATTATTGATCAGTCGGATGTAGCGAATGTAAAAGTCATTGGAGAAATGGATCGCTTTAGTGCAATGACGTTACTTCATGATGAAGCGATTTATTTACACCAAGGCATTCAGTACCAGGTCGAATATCTTGATTGGGATGAGAAAAAGGCATACGTGCGTGAAGTGGATGTGGATTATTTTACCGATGCCAATTTAGCAGTAAACTTAAAAGTGTTAGAAGCAGATAAAGAGAAACAAGAGCTTGAATACGATATTGGTTATGGTGATGTGATGGTCACGGCGATGGCGACGATTTTTAAAAAAATCAAATTTGAAACACACGAAAACATTGGTTCAGGTCCTATCCATTTACCAGAAGAAGAGCTTCACACAAACGCTGTTTGGCTTAGTTTTTCACGAAGTAAGATGGAAAGTATGACAGAAGAGCGGTTAGAACAAGCGTTAATTGCAGTAGCCAACGCTCTTCAATCAATTGCACCATTACGAGTGATGTGTGATCCGTCTGATTTACATGTCGTTCCACAAGTAAAAGCAATTCACAATGAAGAGCCCACCATCTTTTTATATGATCGTTATCCAGGAGGTATTGGACTCAGCGACAAAGTGTATGAACAAATGAGTAGTATTTTGGATGAGGTATACAAGCTAATTACAACTTGTATCTGTGAAGATGGTTGTCCATCGTGTGTCGGAACAGAAGCAAGTGGTGACACTTCAAAGGCAGATGCGATTCAATTATTAAAGTCATTACGCAAGGTGAACAGCAATGGCGATGAAAAATAAATTAAAGCAGTTACGCAAACATATAGTACGTGAAGACGTAGATAAACAAGAAAAAAAAGAAGAGACAATTATTGAGCCGTCTTCTTCAGATATTCCATTTGTTGAGAAATGGCTTGAATTTGGTGCAAAGCCATTCTTTTTTCAAGGCGAATATATCTTTATTCGAGAAATCACTTACCCATTATCACAGCATCATGGTCTATACCCATTTGCGCATTTAAATATAGTGGCAAACGTTTGGTCACAAGTGGACGTACAGCATCCTTTGTCTTTAAAGCAAAAACAAGTATCAGAGCTTTTCTTTTTTGATACAGAAACAACGGGTTTAAGCGGCGGAACAGGCACAACCATTTTTTTATTAGGATATGCGCATATTTTAGGTGATGAAGTAAAAGTGAAGCAATACTTTTTGCCTTCACCAAGTGCGGAAACAGCGCTGTATTATTTCTTTTTAAGAGATATTAATCAGTTTACAACATCAATTGTTTATAACGGTAAGTCGTTTGACTGGCCTCAAGTAAAGACACGACATACATTATTACGAAACGAGTTACCTCCGTTACCACGATTAGAGCACTTTGACCTTCTGCATCCAGCGAGAAGACTATGGAAGCATAAATTAGATTCTGTCAAATTAACGAAGGTTGAAGAAGAGGTTTTAGAGATAAAACGACAAGGTGATATTCCTGGATATTTAGCGCCAATGATTTATTTTGATTACGTTGAGCGGAAAGATCCACAAGGTGTGTTTGAAGTGATGAAGCATAACGAACATGATATTTTATCATTGATTACATTGTATATTCATCTTTCAAACCAGCTTCTACAAGGTGCCTCACTTAGTATAAAAGAAACATATGAAGTGGCACGGTGGTACGATCAACTTGGTGAAAAGAAAGTCGCACTTCCTCTATATGAGGATGTTTCCATAAAAGAACAAGAAGAGCATGATAAAGCAAAGATGGCACTTGCTCTACAATATAAGCGTGGTCAACAATGGGAAAAAGCGATTGAACAATGGGGAGTTGTCTATAAAGTTGGTCGTGAAAAGATCAAGAGAGAAGCAGCGATTGAATTAGCGAAAGCATATGAACATCGCTATAAGCAATTTGACAAAGCACTTCAGTATACAAAACAAGCATATCAATGGTGGAAAGAAAAAAATCAATTAGTAAAAGTTTATAATGAGAAAGAAAAAGTAGCGTTTGAAAAGCGAATCAAGCGGTTAGAAAATAAGAAAAACAACAAATAATAGACCTATTTTCCTGTGACAATTATGACGGAATATTACCAATTATTAAATTTCTCTTTTTTCTTCATTTTTTTATTGTTCTATTTTTCAGTCATTGATACAATATTTCACTGTAATGACAAAAACTCAATCAAGGGATGAAAGCGTATTTTTTTACATGGTCATAGTGAGCGAGCATGTAGAATATGCAAAACCGGATGAGCGAAAAGTAAAAATGGTGAAGTGGAGAGAGAGCCGTATGAAAAATGTCATTTTATTTTCATTTTTCGCAGTAATTTGCTTAACAGTTATTGTATTAAGTAGCATTAAAAACACGTACTACACATTTATGTGAACACGTACTCGTAAAAATAGGTATTTGAATCAGTACATGTACACATCTCCTTACATATTGTATTAGTGTAATAACTAACTATATGAAAAGGAGAATGCATATGTATTGCAGACCAACAAAATGTTGTCCACCAATTGTTCATCCAACTAAATGTAATACACAATTTAGTGCTCAAGATGTGGTGGTACCACATATTCATCCATCACACACAACTTTTGTAAATCAAACAAACTTTAAACATGTACACTATTTCCCACAAACACAGTCTACTGTTAACGAAGAAACAAGCCAACAATTTATTGGTGGTCCAGGTCAAGTAGCAGGTGCACAACAAATGCCAGGAATGATGCCGGGTATGATGCCTGGAGGTATGCCAGGTCAAGTAGCAGGCGCGCAGCAAATGCCAGGAATGATGCCGGGTATGATGCCAGGAGGTATGCCAGGTCAAGTAGCAGGCGCACAGCAAATGCCAGGAATGATGCCTGGTGCTAATGCTCCGTTTCCAGGTCAAGTAGCAGGTGCACAACAAATGCCAGGTGGGTATCCAGGAAAAGGATATTGTAGATAATAGCCCTAATAGGAACTGATAAATATCAGTTCCTATTATCTTTTTATAAGGAGTTGGGAGCATGGTAAAAGTGCTAGCAATTACTGGTTATAAGCCTTATGAACTTGGGATTTTTGACCAAAAGCATGTAGGAATTACATACATTAAAAAGGCGATACATAAAAGATTACAACCGTTGATTGAAGAAGGTCTAGAATGGGTAATAATAAGTGGACAGCTAGGTGTAGAATTATGGGCGGCAGAAGTCGTGCTTGATTTGCAACTTGAATATCCTGATTTGAAATTGGCAGTGTTAACTCCTTTTCTAGAGCAAGAAGAAAAGTGGAATGAAACAAACCAAGAATGGTATGAATTTATTATTAGTCAAGCTGATTTTGTTGATAGTATTACAAAGAAAAAATATGAAAATCCAGCTCAATTTCGGGTGAAAAATCAATTTATAGTTGCAAAAAGTGACGGATTGCTTATCATATATGATGAAGAGCATGAAGGAAGCCCACAATATATGTTCGAGGCAGCACAGCAAAAAAAAGATCGAACAGATTATCAAATCTACACGGTTACATCATATGACCTACAAGATATTGTAGAAGATGAACAACATTCATCTTATTAATGGGAATTTGTCGAACGAACATTAAAAAGAAAAATTGACAATTCATCCTATTTTTGAAAAAATATAAAGTAATAATGAATAGGGCAAGCGTATTGAGGTGAGGGACATGTTATCGGATAAAATTCGCTTAACAGCAAAAGAAATTTTAGAAAAAGATTTTAAATCAAGTATGAGAGGCTACAATCAAGAAGAGGTAGATAAGTTTTTAGATTCTATTATTAAAGATTATGAAGCATTCCACGAAGAAATTGGCAATCTTCAAGCAGAAAATATGCGTTTGAAAAAACAGCTTGAAGATTCATCAAAGCGTCAGCAGCAAACGTATAATCAAAATCAAGCAAGTGGAACAACAAACTTTGATATTCTAAAGCGCTTATCGAACTTGGAAAAGCATGTATTTGGTAGCAAATTATACGAATAACGTATGGCAAAAATAGGAGTTGCATTCAGCTCCTGTTTTTATTATACTAGTATTTGTCGTCATCAATAGCGTTTGGGTAACCGCTGCATCACTTGAGGATGTAGAGGAAAGTCCATGCTCGCACAGACTGCGATGTCTGTAGTGTTCGTGCCTAGCGAAGTCATAAGCTAGGGTAGTCTAGGTAACTAGGCTAACGGCGGGGAACGGACCTAAGTCTTCGGATATGGTTCTAATACTCTGAAAGTGCCACAGTGACGTAGTCTCATTAGAAATGATGAGAGTGGAACGAGGTAAACCCCTCGAGCGAGAAACCCAAATAATGGTAGGGGCATCTTCCTGAAGGAATTGAACGGAGGGAAGGACAAGTTGACTATCAACTTGTAGATAGATGGTTGCCACCGGAGTACGAGGCTGCTAGCCGATTGAAGTACGAAGGGACAAAACATGGCTTACAGAACGCTATTGATAAGCACTCGACAATTTTATGTAAATAAAATATATACTTAATGATAATGAACTCAAGCAAACTCTCCATTTTAAATGGAGAGTTTTTTAGTGGTTAAAAGATTTTTTAGAGAAATATCTGTTTTTTTATACGTTTTCATTATACAATATGGATTAGTGTTAGATTTTTTGCTAGCGCTTACTTCGACGTAGTTTTGTGAGGGGTTGAACATAATGGAAAAGAAATGGTGGAAAGAAGCAGTCGCTTATCAAATATATCCACGTAGCTTTATG
The DNA here is from genome assembly GCF_016909075.1 of Priestia iocasae. Lineage (GTDB taxonomy): Bacteria > Bacillota > Bacilli > Bacillales > Bacillaceae_H > Priestia > Priestia iocasae. The sequence continues at coordinate 457,756 of NZ_JAFBFC010000003.1, read as the reverse complement.
GATTCAAATGGAGACGGTATTGGTGACATTCAAGGTGTTATTTCAAAATTAGATTATTTAAAAGATCTTGGAATCGACGTTATCTGGATTTGCCCAATTTATCAATCGCCAAACGATGATAACGGTTACGATATTAGTGATTATCAAGATATTATGAATGATTTTGGTACAATGGACGATTTTGATCAACTATTAGAAGAAGTGCATGCTCGAGGTATGAAATTGATTATGGATTTAGTCATTAATCATACATCAGATGAGCATCCTTGGTTTATTGAATCACGTTCATCTAAAGAGAATCCATACCGTGATTATTACATTTGGCATGAAGGTAAAGATGGACAAGAACCAAATAACTGGGAGTCTATTTTCAGTGGATCAGCATGGGAGCTTGATGAAGAAACGAAAGAATATTATTTACATGTGTTCTCTCGTAAACAACCTGATTTAAACTGGGAAAATCCAAAAGTACGAGAAGAGTTATATAATATGGTAAATTGGTGGCTAGACAAAGGAATTGATGGATTCCGTGTTGATGCAATTTCTCATATTAAGAAAGTGCCAGGATTCCCTGATCTACCAAATCCAGAAGGATTAGACTATGTACCATCTTTTGAAGGACATATGAATCGAGAAGGTATTCAAGAGCATTTACAAGAGCTAAAAGCTAATACGTTTGAAAAATACGACATTATGACAGTCGGTGAAGCAAACGGAGTAAAGTGGGACGGCGCTGACGAGTGGGTTGGAGCTGAAAATGGAAAGTTCAATATGATTTTCCAATTTGAGCATATGAGTTTATGGGACAAAGGTCAATCAAGTCCACTTGACTTAAAAGAAATGAAAACCATTTTAACGAATTGGCAAAAAGGGTTAGAGAAAATAAATGGTTGGAATGCTTTATACTTAGAAAATCATGACCATATTCGTTCGATTAATAAATTTGGTGATCCAGAATACCGTGAAGAAAGCGCAAAATGTTTAGCAACATTGTACTTCTTAATGCAGGGAACACCATTTATTTACCAAGGTCAAGAAATTGGTATGACAAATGTGAAATTTGATTCAATTGAAGAATATAACGATGTAGGGATGATTAACTACTATCGTATTCAACGTGAAAAAGGTCGTTCGCACGAAGAAATTATGCCGGTAATTTGGGAAACAGGTCGTGATAACTCACGTACACCAATGCAATGGAATACAGAAGAAAATGCAGGATTTTCAACTGGAACACCTTGGATGGGAATAAATCCGAATTATAAAGAAATTAACGTAGAATCCCAAATAAACAATGAATTCTCAATTTTAAGCTTCTATAAAAACCTTGTTCGCCTTCGTAAAGAACATGAAGTTCTTGTATATGGCACGTACGATTTAATTCTACCTGATCATGAAAAAATCTATGCGTATACGCGAACACTTGGCAATGAGAAAGTAGTCGTTGTATGTAACATGTCTCGTCAGGAAGAAGCATTTGAGCTTCCGGAAGATATCGCATTTACAAGCCAAAAAGTTTTAGCGAATAACTATCCATTAGATAGCGTTGAGTCTGCTCATGCATTTACGTTAAAGCCTTATGAAACACGCGTTTATTTATTAACAAGTGAATAATGAGCAAACGGTTGCGCATATTTGAAAAATTATTTTGTGCGCGATAAAAATGAGAAGAGAACGGTTTGGAAAGTGAAAAAATTTGTTTGATGCACACGGAATTATGAACCGAACTTAGTGATGTTATTGAGTTTGGATGGTGGTTTAAGTTGCATGAGGGTGTCTCTAAAGGAACGCTTTTACCTTTAGAGACACCCTCTTAATTTTGCAAGATTGTTTGAAATGTACATAGAGATGTGGTACTTTACAGATACATCTAAATTGAAATTAAATGAGGTTAAAACATGGGTAAGTATAAAATTATTGCGACAGCTGCAATGGGAATTGAAGCACTCGTTGCAAAAGAAGTACGTGCATTAGGATATGAATGTGAAGTAGATAATGGAAAAGTGATATTTGAAGGAGACGAGCTTGCTATCGCTCGTTGTAACTTATGGCTTCGTACTGCTGACCGTATTAAAATACAAGTTGGTCAGTTTAAAGCAACGACGTTTGATGAGCTTTTTGAAAAGACGAAAGCCCTTAATTGGGGAGATTATTTACCAGTTGATGCACAATCTCCGGTCAGTGGTAAATCGGTGAAATCAAAATTATTTAGTGTATCAGATTGCCAAAGTATTGTGAAAAAAGCGATTGTAGATAGTGTGAAGAGTCATTATAAAAAAACGACAGGCTGGTTAGAGGAAACAGGACCTGTCTTTAAAATTGAGGTTGCGCTGTTAAAAGATATTGCTACATTAACGATTGATACAAGTGGAGTTGGTTTGCATAAACGAGGTTACCGTGTAGATCAAGGGGAAGCACCTCTTAAAGAGACATTAGCAGCAGCTCTTGTTATGTTAACATCATGGACACCTAACAAGCCATTTGTTGATCCTTTCTGTGGATCTGGAACCATTCCAATTGAAGCAGCTCTAATTGGTCAAAACATCGCTCCAGGATTTAATCGTGATTTTATTTCAGAGCAATGGCCTTGGATGTCTGCTGATGTTTGGGATAAAGCGAGAGAAGAAGCCGAAGATGTTGCAAATTATGACCAAGAGCTTGATATTACTGGGTTTGATATTGATCATCGTATGGTGAAAATGGCTCAGGAAAACGCATTTGAAGCAGGACTTGGTGATTTAGTGACGTTTAAACAAATGCAAGTGCGTGATTTTACAACGAGGAAAGAATATGGTGTGATCATCGGAAATCCTCCATATGGGGAGCGTCTAAGTGATCGCCCATCGGTTGAAAAGATGTATGCAGAAATGGGACAAGCATTTTCTGAGTTAGATACATGGTCAATTTACATGCTAACGTCTCATAAAGGCTTTGAGCAATTTTATGGCAAACAAGCAACAAAAAAGCGAAAGCTGTTTAATGGATTTATTGAAACAGATTACTATCAATATTGGGGGAAACGTCCGCCAAGAAACAATCAATAGTAGATCGTATGAAAAGCGTGGTGCAATCGGCATCACGCTTTTAAGTTTGTCTCTGTTCTTTAAAGGTATAACTCTTTGAGCATTTGTATATAGTAATAGTATTTCATAAATTCATTTGCCTGAGTAGGAGGGCGTATGCATGACGTATAATCAAATTGATTTTGAGAGAATTCATCACGCACTAGAGAATAGCTATGAGCTGCTACAGAAACAAAATGATGTAGCAACAAACACATTATCAGAACTTGAAAAAGCGAAACAAGAATATAAATCAGCGTGGTCGTTTGCTACATCAATTGATGAACGGTACATTTCATATACAACACCAAATATCGAGGAATTATAAAAACGAGCAGGCTTTAGCAAAAGCAGTAAGAAGTATTTCATTAAAAAAGACAACATCCCTTGCCTCTAACATCCATTTACACCTTTGGATAGAGAGGCAAGGGATGTGTCATGCCGTCATGCTTTTTTCTTTTATCTTCTAGATGTAAAACAATATTGACAATTCCTGCTGAATAATTGATAATTAATGTTTGTTTGAAAGATTTTATTAGGGCAATAATGAACCATTATTGCGTAATGTTAAAAGTAGAATGAAGAAAATAAAGGATACATAAGCGATTGGAAAAGCTAAAGCATCACTTTCCAATCGCTTAAATGTTGTTATTAAGCAGGAAAATTTGTTAATTTGTCAAATTTAACATGTGAACCTGAATATGTGAATAAGAAGCGAGTACTTAAAACTGACCATGAGATTACTATGATTCATGCTAACGTTTAAGTCGATTTATATAGTTGAAGGAGTCTAAATCATGATTAGAGAACGGTTACCTTTTACAATTGAACGCGATGAAAATTTTTATGATAAATTAAATGAATGGATTGGAGATGTTTTTTACGATCATCTTCCAGAAGCTGGATTAGAAGAGCGTGATGAGCAAATCTTTATGGCTTTTCAAGTTGAACGCGCTTTTAAAGAAAAAAAAGTGATGTTTGCTGAAGCGGGTGTAGGAACGGGGAAAACTATTGTTTATTTACTTTATGCTCTTTGCTATGCCCGTTACACTGGAAAACCGGCTATTATTGCCTGTGCGGATGAAACACTGATCGAACAGCTTGTTAAAGAAGAAGGAGATATTGCGAAGCTATCTCGTATTCTTAACTTAAATATTGATGTTCGTTTAGCAAAATCACAAGATAATTACCTCTGCTTGCAAAAGCTAGATGGCATTACAATGCGCACTGATAATGAAAACATTGAAAGTATTTATGATACTTTGCCACCTTTTGTTCATGATCGAACAGGAATGCAATCTTTTTATCATTATGGTGATCGTAAAGAGTATCCTCATTTAACAGATGAAGAGTGGCGTTTTGTAAACTGGGATTCATTCCAGGACTGTTCATCCTGTGATCAGCGTCACCGTTGTGGGTTGACGCTATCAAGAGATCATTATCGTAAAGCATCAGATTTGATTATTTGTTCACACGATTTTTATATGGAGCATATTTGGACCTATGAGGCACGTAAACGTGAAGGACAAATGCCATTTTTACCAGAAAGCAGCTGTGTGGTGTTTGACGAAGGGCATTTATTAGAGTTTGCAGCTCAAAAGGCGTTAACATATCGTATTCAAGAAGATACACTTGAAAATCTTCTAACGCGTCTCCTTGAAAACGATGTTCGTGAAGGGTTTGCTTATCAAATTGAGCGTGCGATTAAAACATATGCGGAGTTTTTTGATGAAGTAAGTTTTGCGAGTACGGACGTTGTAGGATCTAATCGTAAAGAAGTAGCGAGAACAGAAGGACTACAATCAAAAGTGAAAGAGATGTTAGCTTTACTTGATCATATTGGAAATGAACTTGTATTTGAAAGTGAAACATACACGGTTGACGAATATACATTGCGTATTGTAGACGAATACCTTGATCAAATTGATTACTCACTACGTCTATTTATGGACAATGACAATGCGATTTATTGGGCAGAAGAACATGAAGCTCAGTTAACACTTGTTATCATGCCACAGGCTGTAAAGGATGTTTTGAAAGAACGAGTGTTCTCAAAAAACATTCCATACATTTTTACGTCTGCGACACTATCAGATAATAAGTCATTCGATTATTTAGCCTATAGTTTAGGTGTGTCGAATCCGTTATCTTTCTCAGTGGAGTCTCCATTTGACTATGATGAGCAAATGAACGTAACAATTAAGCGTGTAAAATCGGGAGAATCAGCCTTTGCTGATAAATTTGGGTTTGCATTGCAACAGTTAGAGAAAACAAATGGACGAGCATTGCTACTATTCAATAGTAAAGAAGAGCTGACACAGTTCAAAAAAGCATCGGTAGAATTAAAGCAATATACATTCTTGTTTGAAGGCGATCAAGAGATTAGTAAAATTGTTTCTAGATTCCAACGTGAAGAAGAAACGATTTTATGTGCGGTTCATCTATGGGAAGGACTTGATGTCCCAGGCCCATCACTATCAAATGTCATTGTATGGTCGCTTCCGTTTCCGCCAAACGACCCTGTATTTGAAGCGAAACGCAACCAAGTGGCAGATCCTTTTTGGGATGCTGATATGCCATATATGATGTTACGTTTGAAGCAAGGGATAGGGCGCTTAATTCGTTCACATGGAGACAAAGGATTCATTACCATTTTTACAGAAGATACGTTACAAAAAGAAGTAACAGATATCATTGAACGCAACTTACCAACTACTCCAACTTTTGCGTGAGTCTAAAACCCGCTGTCTATATGAGATAGCGGGTTTTTAAAATGACAGAGCTAAGTAGATATGTTAAAATAATTCAGAAAGTTTTGGTTTGTAGAATAGAGGGGGAGTTATCATGAAAGAAGAAATAAAAAAAGTTGAAGAGCAATTTCATGAGTATATGAAAAAAATAAAGAGCTACGGAGAAGCAATTGGTGTCATGTATTGGGATTTGCGTACAGGAGCACCTAAAAAAGGAGCTGAACAGCGCTCAGAAGTAATTGGAATGCTTTCTTCTGAAGTGTTTAAATTATCGACATCTGAACAGATGGCAGCATTTATTGCAAAATTAGGTAATCATGAGATACAAGCATACATATCTGATATTACAAAGAAATCGTTAGAAGAGTGTCGAAAGCAATATGAATTAAATAAGAAGATTCCAGCAGATGAATACAAAGAGTATGTCATCTTAACATCAAAAGCGGAGTCTGTATGGGAAGACGCAAAAAACAAAGCAGACTTTGCGATGTTTCAGCCTTATTTAGAGAAAATTGTTGAATACAATAAACGTTTTGTCGAGTACTGGGGTTATGAAGGCAATAAATATAATCGTCTACTAGATATGTACGAACCCGGTGTAACGGTAGAAGTACTTGATCGTGTGTTTGGTCAGTTACGCGAGCGTATTGTTCCACTTGTTCAACAAATTGCAGCATCGCCTAACAAGCCCGAAACAGCCTTTTTACATAAACACTTTCCAAAAGAAAGTCAACGAGAGTTTAGCTTAGCAATTTTAGAAGAACTAGGTTATGACTTTGAAGCAGGTCGTCTAGATGAAACGGTTCATCCGTTTGCGACAGGACTAAACCCAGGAGATGTTCGAATTACAACGAAATATGATGAAAATGATTTCCGTACAGCTATCTTTGGTACCATTCATGAATGTGGCCATGCCCTATATGAACAAAACATTTCCCCAGATTTAATTGGAACAGTCTTGTGTGATGGAACGTCAATGGGGATTCATGAATCGCAATCATTATTCTTTGAAAAGTTTGTAGGAAAGAACTATTCATTCTGGAAGCGTAACTATGATGTATTAAAGAAATATGCATCAGGTCAATTCGATGATGTAGCGCTTGATGATTTCTACCGTGCCGTCAATCAGTCTCAGCCATCATTAATTCGAATTGAAGCAGATGAATTAACGTATCCACTTCATATTATGATTCGCTATGAAATTGAAAAAGGATTAATAAATGGTGAGATGGAAGTAAAAGATTTACCACAAATATGGAATGATAAATACGAAGAGTATTTAGGTATTCGTCCAAATCATGACGGTGAAGGTGTGCTACAAGATGTACATTGGTCAGGTGGAAGCTTTGGTTATTTCCCATCTTACGCTTTAGGGTATATGTATGCAGCACAGTTTAAGAAAACAATGCTTCAAGATCTTCCTAACTTTGATGAATTACTTGAGAGCGGAGAAGGTCATGTGATTCGTGAATGGTTAACAGAACGAATTCACCAATATGGTAGCATGAAGAAGCCACTTGAAATCTTAAACGATGTAACAGGTGAAGGATTAAATGCTCAATATTTAATTGATTATTTAGAAGAAAAATATCGTCGTGTATATGAATTAGCTTAAATAAAAGCCAAGACAATGTGTCATTTTCAACACATTGTCTTGGCTTTTAACATTTTCCATTTACCATAGTTTAAATCCTTTTGATCCAGGTGGAGCGTGATGAATCATATCCACAAATGGGATGGTATAAGCAAATAAAATCAGTGCGACTGCAATAGTTAACCAAACCTTCCAATTTTCAAAAAAGAGAGGAGTGGGTTCTGATTGATTATCTGTTTCTCCTACAGGAAATTCAGTCGTTCCTTTTGGTGCAAAAAAGGCTAAGTTTGTAAAAATAATAAGTATAAGAATAATTCCTACAAATAAAATAGTTCCGCCTACTGCTTGTGCGTATTGATAAGGGATCCATTCAAGAGCTTGAGGTGCATTTCCATACGTTGAAAATGCTGACCGTCTTGGTGCCCCTAATAATCCAACACTATGCATGGAACCAGACATAATGGCCATTCCAAATGCCCATACAAGCGCTTGAGTAATGGCGAGTTTATTCATCGCTTTTGTTAAGACGCGACCTGTTAAATGAGGAACGAGCCAATATAATATGCCAAAGAACGTCAATACAACACTAGTAGCGAGAGTTAAGTGAAAATGCCCTGTTACCCAAATCGTATTATGAACGACTTGATTTAATTGATGACTTGCATTAACCATTCCGCCTGCTCCTGCTGGAATAAAAGCAATCATCCCAATAAACGGTACTACAAATCGTGCATCATTCCAAGGAAGCTTTTTGAACCAGCCAAACAATCCTGTTGCTCCTTTTGAACGTCCATACAATTCAAATGTGGCAAAAAGAGAGAAAGCAGTCATTAAAGAAGGAACGATGACTAAAAACGTTAATACCACTTGAAGGTACTTCCATGAAGCGGCAATTCCTGGCTCTGTTAATTGATGGTGAAACCCAACAGGAATTGAGAAAAGTAAGAATAAAATAAACGACATACGGGCTAAAGAGTCTGAAAAGATTTTCCCACCGATGATTTTAGGAATGATCACATACCAAACCATATAAGCAGGTAACAGCCAAAAATAAACGAGTGGATGACCAAAATACCAAAACAAGGTTCGAGACACAAGAACGTTAATTGTATCTACCATTCCAAGAGACCAAGGAATCAGTTGTAACACAACGGTGGCTGCTACACCAAGTGTGGCAACTAGCCATAGAATCATGTTCACAATGACCATGAATGCAAGAAGTGGACTCACCTGTTTCGGGTGTTCTTTTTTCCAGCTTCGATAAGAGGCAAACATGGCAAATCCACTTACCCAACTTCCAATCACTACAAGAGCTAATCCAATATAAAAGGCAGGATGGGCTTGGAGAGGAGCATAAAATGTATATAAAACAGATGCTCCGTTTAACAGAATGCAAATTGCTGTTATAGTTGTGCCGATGGTCATTAACCAGAAGGCAATCCATCCAGATCGTAAGACATTCTGACTTAATGCTCCGAGCGTTCGACTTAATGCAGCAAATTGAAATCCGATAATAAAGAATGTCGTTAAAACGAGACCTAATAGTACGCCATGGACTGTTAAGACTTGATAATAAGTAATAGGAGAAGGCAGCTCAAACTTTCCTGTGCGAACTAATACTTGTAATAGCCCTGCTAATCCGCCTAGAGCCAACGCAATGATTGCTACATAAATGTGAGCCATCGCTAAGCGGCTATCTTGTTTATTTACCATCGTATTCATTGTTCTACCACCTCAATTTTAGAGGTCATCATATGGTGACCAATTCCGCAATATTCATTACATAAAATTAAAAATTCACCAGGCTTGCGAAATGTTTGGGTAAATTCACTCACATACCCTGGCTCAACCATCATATTAACGTTCGTACCTGCAATTTCAAAGCCATGAATTACGTCTTTTGTGGCAACTTTAAAATGTATCTTTGCATTTGTTGGGACTTGAATCTGATTAGGTACATAAGAGAAAGCAGATGCTACAAGCACTACTTCGTATTCATTGTCATTTAACTTTTTAACACCAGGGTTGTTAAACGGAGGCGTAACATCTACTTTTTCAGGATTAATGGTTGTATGTGAGCTTGGGGGATGATGCCCCATATAAAATGCACTGACTCCAATGGTCGTTAAAAATAAAATAAGTGAGCCAACTCCGAAAATTAACCAAATCTTTTCAAATTTATGCATATGCATGTTGACGATTCTCCTTTTATAAGCGACTTAAAAATAAAAAGTAAACTGAAAACCAGGTGACAATTAGAAAAATGCCTAGTAAAAGAACCGATGATAATGTCCCAATTAACGTTTTAGAATCTTCTACTTTTGTTTTTTTGGTTTCGTGTTGCAATTGAGCCATTGTTTTCCCTCCTCTTATAATGCTTCGTGTTAAGCTAATCGTAATGGTTCAAAAGCTATATAATCTGTGATATATATCACACAAATTATGAAGTTTTTGTGAAGTGATGCACAAATGAAAACAAAAGAAAAGGAAGTACAAAACAATCAATAAAAAACGGAAAAGACGAATGTTAAATAAAATTAAAAAGAAGATAGTTCGATAAAAACTTAAAAACCTCTTTGCAAATCGATTGTTTCTTGATATAATTCAAGTAACTTAATGAAGCACTCATATAATCGCGAGGATATGGCTCGCAAGTCTCTACCGAATTGCCGTAAACGATTCGACTATGAGTGAGCGATGAAGAAAAAAGGTTTATCCTTTTTATCTGTTTCCTTGTGTTTAATAAAACTCAAAGGCATGGCTCTACTCATAAGAGAGTGTGGTCATGTGTTTGAGTTTTTTTATTTTATTACAGCGTTGGAGGAAGCGGATATGAAAGCATTAGAGCAAAAAATTTTAACAGATGGAATTGTGCTATCTGATACGATCTTAAAAGTAGACACGTTCTTAAATCATCAAATGGACCCGTTATTAATGAAACAAATTGGAGAAGAATTCGCAGCAAGGTTTCAACATAAAGAGATTACAAAAGTATTAACGATTGAATCGTCAGGTATTGCCCCTGCAATTATGGCAGCTCTACAACTAGAAGTGCCGATGATATTTGCTCGCAAACGCAAATCATTAACACTGCAGGATGGGTTATTAACATCGAATGTATATTCATTTACAAAGCAAGAGGAAACAGAAATTTCAGTTGCAAAGAAGTTTCTAACTGAAGATGATCATATATTAATCATTGATGATTTCCTAGCAAATGGCCAAGCTGCACTAGGATTACTACATATTGTTGAGCAAGCTGGTGCGACGGCAGCTGGGATAGGTATTGTTATTGAAAAGGCATTTCAAGATGGTGGAGAAAGACTACGTGAGCGAGGGATTCAAGTAGAATCATTAGCCCGTATAGAATCTTTACAAGATGGAAAAGTGCAGTTTGTAAAAGAAACACGCAGAGTGGAGGTATAATTCATGAACGGAAAAATATTGTCACTCGGTTTTCAGCACGTATTAGCTATGTACGGTGGAGCCATTATTGTACCGCTTATTGTTGGAGGAGCATTAGGACTAACAGCAGAACAGTTAACGTACTTAGTTGCCATTGATTTATTAATGTGTGGTGTCGCAACGTTATTGCAAGTATGGAAAAATCGCTTTTTTGGAATTGGTTTACCAGTCGTATTAGGATGTACGTTTACAGCAGTCGGTCCTATGATTGCCATTGGTAGCTCATATGGTATTACGTCTGTATATGGGTCCATTATTGTTTCAGGATTACTTGTCGTCGTGTTTGCTAAGTATCTAGGAAAACTTGTTCGATTTTTTCCACCTATTGTTACGGGGTCTGTAGTAACAATCATCGGTATTACATTAATTCCAGTAGCAATGAAAAACATGGCAGGTGGAGAAGGAAGTGCAGATTTTGGAAGCTTGAGTAATGTAACGCTAGCTTTTGGTGTTCTCTTATTTATCGTCTCGCTCTATCGCTTTTTCTCAGGATTCGTTCGGTCTATTTCTGTTCTATTAGGATTAGTCGGGGGAACAATCGTCGCTTCTTTCATGGGCAAAGTGGATATGTCAGCAGTAAAAAATGAATCATGGATTCATGTTCCTGAATTATTTTATTTTGGTGCACCTACCTTTAACATTACAGCTATTCTAACTATGTTATTAGTGTTAATGGTTGGGATTGTAGAATCAACAGGGGTTTATTTTGCTGTTAGTGATATTTGTAATAGAAAAATTGATGAAAAAGATTTAGCTGGTGGATACCGAGCAGAAGGATTAGCTATTTTATCTGGTGGATTATTTAATGCTTTTCCTTACACGGCGTATTCACAAAATGTCGGTTTGATTCAGTTGTCAGGTGTTAAAACGAAAAATGTGATTTTTGCAGCAGGCGGTATTTTAGTTGTATTAGGTTTCTTACCTAAAGTGGCTGCCATAACAACGGTTATTCCGAACCCAGTACTTGGTGGAGCAATGGTTGTAATGTTCGGAATGGTTATTTCATATGGAATCAAAATGTTAAGTCAAGTGGACTTAGCAAAGCAAGAAAATCTTTTAATTGTTGCTTGTTCAGTTGGAATGGGATTAGGGGTGACCGTTGTACCGGATTTGTTTGTAAACTTACCTCAAAGTTTACAAATCATCACAAGTAATGGCATTGTCGCAGGGAGCATAACAGCTATTTTCTTAAATATCGTTTTTAATATGATTCCTTCAAGAAAACAATCTCATTCATCTGCTGTTTCACCAGCAATAAAACAAGAAATAGTATCATAACCCAAAAGCGCTTGATCGAAAGGTCAAGTGCTTTTTTATATTCGGAAAATTGTTATTTTTATTTTTTAAGTATAATATGTTGAAAACTAAATCGACATATGTAAGAATAAAAACTCCTTAAATACTGTTTATATGATGTGAGTAGTGGGTATTAAGTATGTTATCTTCCCATAATCTTTACCAACGATAATATGTAAGGGAAAAAAGCAAACTATGAACACATGAAGATTGATGCTAGGGAGTTGATATAGATGTTAACGATGGAGAACAAAGAAGTGGTTACATTTGAGTCGAAAGATGGACGTGAAGTAACAATTCGACCGGCTGAAGGAAAAGATGCGGTGCAAATTACAACAGCTGTAAAAGAGATTATTGATGCAGGTGAATTTATTCAAAAAGATCAGCCTCGTACGCTTGAAGAAGAAATTGAATTTATTAATCATGTCAAACAAAACGGTCATATGTATGTAGTAGCAGAAGTAGAAGGAAAAGTAGTAGGAATTGCGCGTGTATTGCGTGGTGAGATTCATATGAAGCGTCATACAGGTCTATTCCGTACATGGATTGTGTCACAAGCTCAAGGAATGGGAATTGGAAAGCAATTCATGGAATATACATTAAACTGGTGTCGCAGAAATGAGCTTCGTAAATTATGTTTAACGGTGTTTGCATCGAATCCTGTTGCATTTGAGCTATACAAAAAAGTTGGCTTTAAAGAAGAAGGAATTTATAAAGAGCAAGCATATATTAACGGTGAATATATAGATGAAATCTTTATGTCGCTTTTCTTTTATGAAAGATAAACGAATAAGTAGAACCTTTCAACCTTTCTCGAGAGGAGCTTCACGTGCTCTTTTGGAGAAAGGTTTTCTATATCCAAATATTGTCGATTTACAGTTCTCTTGTTTGGGATATAATAGAATTGCACAACAAACATACACATTCCTTCAAAACGTTAGGCTGTGTGACCTGGAGAAAAAGCTCTCCAGGTCACACAGCCTATTTTGTTTAACCAAACGGAAACAATGGAGGAGATACTGGATTGAAGTAGCCATCATATACTTTAGTGTAGAAAGTAACAGCATCTAAAAACATATAGGTGTAAATAGGAAATGATGGTTTTTATTTGAATAAAATTTGGCAAATCGCAAAAAATATACCTACCTGTACTAGAAGAGGTGAAAACATTGCCAAAAGTCGTCTCCGTTGGATTATGTATTCCACCGTATGAATTAAAGCAAGAGGATACGGTGTTGTTTGCAAAAGAGCTGTTTGCTCAATCATTTAAAGATATTAATCGTTTATTAACGGTATTTGCAAACGGTCAAATTGAAAAGCGACACTTTGCAAAAGATTTATCATGGTTTAAAACGGATCATACCTTTGAAGAGAAAAACAATGAGTTTATAAAATGTGCGGTTGAATTTGGTGCAAAGGCTATTACATCATGCTTACAGGATTCCTATTACTTAAATGAACCTATTTCTTATGAAGAGATTGATGCGATATTTTACATTTCAACAAGCGGGCTGTCTACTCCTAGTATTGAAGCTCGCATTATGAACAAGCTGCCATTCTCAGATCATACAAAGCGAATTCCTATTTGGGGATTAGGTTGTGCAGGAGGAGCGGCTGGATTGTCAAGAGCGTATGAGTACTGTTTGGCTTTTCCAAACGCGAAGGTGCTTGTTTTATCCATTGAGTTATGCAGTTTAACGTTTCAACGAAATGATCGATCAAAAAGTAATTTAATTGGTACATCATTATTTGCAGATGGTGTGGCCGCTGTTCTAATGGCTGGGGATCATGTAGACTTACGGAAGGTTTCAACGTTACCTGCACATCCATCCATTGTTGATGTTCAATCAACATTAATGCCTCAATCTGAGGATGTAATGGGATGGGATATTAAAAACAATGGTTTGTACGTTATCTTCTCAAAAGACATTCCGACTATTGTAGAAACATGGTTAGGAAATCAAGTTCATCCATTTCTTCAGCAAAACGACTTAACCATTTCGGATTTAACTCATTTTGTTGCTCATCCAGGTGGAAAAAAAGTGTTAGAAGCATATGTAAGCTCTCTTCAATTGAGCTCTCATATGATTGAGTATTCGTTAGATGTGTTAAAGCAATATGGCAACATGTCATCTACAACCGTATTGTATGTGTTAGACCGTTTTATGAGAGGGAAGACAAAGCCGGGTGAATATGGGATTGTTACAGCACTTGGTCCGGGATTTAGCTCGGAGTTATTGTTGCTAAAGTGGGAGTGAGGAAATGATTTTCTATGTATTATTAATCATGTTGGCAGTTCAACGGGTCATTGAACTGATTGTTGCTAAAAGAAATGAAAAATGGATGAAAAAGCAAGGAGCGATTGAAATTGGACAAGCGCATTATAAATGGATTGTCATTGTCCATATGAGCTTTTTTATTTCGTTGTTTATTGAAGTGCAATGGTTTCAAAAAGCGGTCTCAAATTGGTGGATATGGCTCACCTTATTATTTGTTATCGTACAAGGCGCAAGGGTGTGGGCTATTTCATCATTGGGAAAGTATTGGAATACGAAAATTATTATTTTACCGGAGGCAGACGTTGTATTAAAAGGGCCATATAGATATATGAAACATCCTAATTATGTGATTGTGGCGATGGAATTTATCATTATTCCACTTCTTTTTCATGCATACGTTACGTTGATTTTGTTTAGTTTATTGAATATAGCTGTCTTATCTGTTCGTATCCCAATAGAAGAAAAAGCGTTACGCTCGTTAACAAATTATGAGCAATCCACACAAAAATATAGAAGGTTTGTTCCAATAAAAAAATAGCAAAACTAATTGAAAATGATTATCTTTCATGATAAGATGAAATCACCTGATAAAGATTATCAATTTCATCAAACAGAAACGGGTGGTGGACAATATGGTAAGTCTTTTTGTGATCGGAACAATTGTTACATATACAGCGTTAACAACTTATGTGATGAAAAACATCGAAAAAGTTCAAAAAGCATAACAATCCAAAAAGCTGGCGATCGGTCGTCAGCTTTTTTGTGTGGTTTATTCCTGTTAAAAAATTCAGTTTTTTATAGGAAATAAAGGAGAATTCAAGTAAAATAAAAGAAAAATGGGGCAAAGGGGTATAAAGCAGTTGAGACAAACAAAAGAGCCTTTAATTGATTCGGCAAAGCAATCAATTGCATCATCACTTTTTCATTTGCATACAGCATTTCAAGAAGAAGAAGATCTTGAACAAGCGTACAAAACGATTCAATTAGAAAAAAAGTGGATAAAAAGTGAATTTGTCATTGCGTTTTGTGGTCACTTTTCAGCCGGGAAATCAAGCATGATTAATGAACTAGTGGGTCATCCTCTTCTACCGGCTAGTCCAATCCCAACAAGTGCAAATCTAGTAGCAGTAAAAGCTGGTGATGAACATGCTACGATTCATTACCGAAAAGGGGAGTGTGTGAGATACAATGCTCCTTATGATTTTGAAAAAATTAAGCGTTTTTGTTTAGATGGAGATGAAGTAGAAGCGATTCATTTGTCAGTTGATACACAGAAGTTACCTGCAAATGTGGTTGTCATGGATACACCAGGAATTGATTCGACAGATGATGCGCATCGTGTTTCAACTGAATCTGCTTTGCACTTAGCAGATGTTATTTTTTATGTGATGGATTATAACCATGTTCAAGCGGAATTGAATTTACAATTTACGAAAGAACTGCAAAATGAAAAGAAGCGTTTATTTCTTATTGTTAATCAAGTAGATAAACATCGAGATGAAGAACTATCATTTCAAGCGTTTCAACAATCCGTCTCTGATTCATTCGCAAAATGGAACGTAAAGCCAGAGCGTATCTTTTATACATCATTAAAAGATGAGGCGTGTATCTACAACGAGCTACCACAATTAAAAGCGTGGTTACAAGAGCTGATGATTGAGCAGAAGAACCGAAAACCAAACATTCAAACATCGATGCAAAAGCTTATTTCGCAACATGTGGCATTCCTGCGTGAGAAACAAGAAGAAGGATTAACTGTTGATAGAGAGATTGTACAGTCACGAACAGAGTCAGAACGTAACGAGGTGCATACACAACTTGCTCAATTGCAAGAGCAGCTAAATACATTAACGCAACAAGAAAAGCAGCTTGAACAAACGTATGTAAACGAAACTCGCGTTATTATTCAACATGCTAATTTAACACCGTACGACATGAGAGAAAAAGCTCGACTGTTCTTGGAAAGTATACAATCTAACTTTAAAATAGGGTTTTTATTTTCAAAAAAGAAAACAGAAGAAGAGCGAGAGCAACGATTGAACATCTTATATGATGATCTAAAAGAAAGAGTTGATTCACAGCTTCAATGGCATTTACAGCAATATGTGCAAACCTTTGTTGCTAATCAATCGCTTGAAGAAGAATCATTCATTCAACACATCCGTTCATTTTCGATTCCGCTTACAAAAGAAGATATTCAAAAAGTTGTAAAACCTGGAGCATCGGTCAGCGGTGACTATGTGCTAACATACACAAATGATTTAGCAGCCGAAGTTAAGAAAAGAGCAGAAAGGCAGCTTAATGATTTGTTTGCCATCATTGTGGCATCGTTAAACGAGTTACATGAAAAGAAGAGGCAATCAGTCACTGACTCAATGAACGATTTGCAAGCTTTACAACATGCAATGCAGCGAATTAATTCGTCAGATCAGTATTTACAAAACAAAGAAGCTCAATTGCGTGAAATTGTTTATGAAGAAAAAGAGTTAACAGAGGAACAAGAAAAGCAATTATTAACGGATATACAAGATACATACACATTAGCAAGTGATAGTGATGACGAGGTTGTCCTACAAGTGACAGAAGAGAAAGAAAATCAACTGTCAGTGCGTGAGCACAAAAACAACTCTGGTACTTCCATTGAAGTAGCGATTGATGATATTGAAGTTGCGGTTAAAAGTATGAAGCCGTTTAAACAATTACATCCATTTGTGAAGCAGCTTGTAGATAAAAAGGAACGCTTAAAACAACAATCATTTACTGTTGCATTATTTGGTGCATTTAGTGCAGGTAAGTCTTCATTCGCTAATGCATTAATTGGAGAATCTGTTTTACCCGTTTCTCCAAATCCAACGACAGCAACGATTAATAAAATTGTTCCTCCAACAAAAGAGCATCCACATCAAACAGCAACCATTCATATTAAGACGGAGGCTGAGCTCTTAGAAGATATAAAGGTGTCTTTATCTTTCTTTGCAAAGAACGCAAACAGTATGGCTGAGGCATTGGAGATAATTAAATCTATTACAGTGGCAGAAAATTCCGATGTTCGCGAGAAACTTCATCTCTCTTTTTTACATGCTGTCGTAAATGGATATGAGGTAATCAAGGAGTCGTTAGGAAGTTCCATTGCAACAAACATGAATCAATTTCGTCAATATGTTGTCCAAGAAGAAAAAGCATGTTTCGTACAGTTCATTGACTTGTACTATGACTGTGAACTAACACGTAAAGGAATTACCCTTGTAGATACACCAGGTGCTGATTCCATTAATGCACGTCACACAGGAGTAGCATTTGATTATATCAAAAATGCAGATGCGATCTTATTTGTTACCTATTACAACCATGCATTCTCGAAAGCAGACCGAGAATTTTTAATTCAGCTTGGGCGTGTCAAAGATGTGTTTACACTTGATAAAATGTTCTTTTTAATTAATGCTGCTGATTTAGCTTCATCCGATGAAGAGTTACAATTGGTCACACAATATGTACAGGATCAGTTAGGCCAATATGGCATACGCTTTCCGAGATTGTATCCAATTTCAAGCTTATTAGCATTGAAAGAAAAGTCCAAATCACGCTTTTTACCATTCGAGAAGGATTTTTATCAATTCATTTCTTATGAACTAACGGAGATTGCCACTTCCTCTGCATATGGAGATATCAAACGTGGACTCAATGTATCAACAGAAGTTGAGCGATTACAAACAAAATCGGCCTCTGAAAAGGAGCTACATATTAAACAGCTTCAAGAGAAGCAAGAAAAAATGACGAATTTGATTGCTTCTGTTTCTGATGAAAATGAACGAGAAAAGCTACAGCGAGAGTTAAAGGAGCTACTCTATTATGTAAAACAGCGAGTCATGATTCGTTATTATGACTTTTTTAAAGAATCGTTTAATCCTGCAAGCTTGCGGGACGATAAAGGTAATAAGCAAGAGCAGCTTCAAGCTTGTTTACAAGAATTGCTAGAATCCATTGTATTCGATTCTACTCAAGAAGTAAGAGCTACGACGTTACGTGGAGGAAAGTATGTTCATAATTTAGCTAAAGAGGTTCATGAATTGCTTATGAAAAAAGCTCATCAAATTGATGTAGCCTTTGCACCATCTGTTGATGACATGAACAGTGATGATGGAAGTAAGTATATGAATGCAATGGCTATGCCAGATCCAGTTCAGTTTAAGAAAGTATTGAGTCTATATAAAAATAATAAGAGCTTTTTTGAGAAAAATGAGAAGGAAAAAATGGTTGAACAATTAAAGAAAATGTTAGAACCAACTATTGATACGTATTTAGCGGCTCAAGAGCAGTTATTAACACAGTATTACACCGCTTCTTTTTCAGACTATATAATGGAATATAAGGGACAAATGAAGACGCAGTGTGATGATTATTATGCAGGATTACAAGAATCACTGACAAATCCGTTCGATTTAAAAGAACTTCAAGCTACAATTACTACATTGAAACAGCTCATTAAGAATTGAAAGGGAAGAGTCTAGGATGAAAGAAGCGATTCAAGAGCGATTAAAAGAAATAGAGCATAAACGTAACATTACAATCTTATATGCGTGTGAGGCAGGAAGTAGAGCCTATGGCTTAGCGACTGCTGAAAGTGATTACGACGTTCGCTTTATATATAAACATGAGGTAAACGATTATTTACGTTTAAATCGTCCAAATGAAGTGATAAATGAAGGGTGTAATCATGACGATATCCAAGGATGGGATTTGTATAAAGCGATGCATTTATTTACAAAGTCAAATCCATCGCTCTTTGAGTGGCTTCATTCATCTATTATCTATAAAGAAAATCAAGCATTTGCGCATGCTTTACGTACAAATATTAGCAGTCAGTATTCACATAAGGCCCTTAGCTTTCACTATTTTCAATTGTTAAAAACAAATTTGCATAAAAAGCGTAAAAACGATGCAACAATGGAGGAAATCAAGCGCTATTTGCATATTATGCGCGCTTATTTATCATTGCAAGTCATTATTCATCAACAAAAGCTTCCACCAATTATATTTGACAGGTTAGTGACAGAAGCGGATAGTAACCAAACGTTTAGGGACTGCACCATGATACTTGTCAATGCAAAAAGAAACGGTTATCCTGTATCTCAGACAGATATAAAGCATGTTCATGATACAATAGAAGGGAAGTTGTCATTAACATACGAACAAATCTCACGGTTAACGGAAGGAAACATTGATTATTCTTCTGTTAACGACCTTATTTTAACAACACTTTCATAAACAGAATAAACAACAATGGAGGAATTACACAATGAGCGTACATAAAGAAATTTCAGCACATTCCCAAAAGCAACACCAGCTTGTAAAAACATTTGCACAATTAGATATGCTTCGTGAGCAATATATTGAACGAGCAGTCACAAAGTGTCAAAATAATGAGTCGTTTACAACAGATGAAATTAATATAGTTACAACACAAATTAATGAATTAGCTAAAAATGGAATTGTTCCTACACGAAAAACGGTGACTAAATCAATGGTTGAAGAGTATGTATCACGTTTAAATCAAAAGTAATGTCTCCTTTCTTCGTCAGCCTGGATAACTTATGAAGAACATCTAACCAATGCCTATTTTGATTAATTTTACTGTTCATACAAATCCCTAATCAATCCATACTAAGATTGTACCAACGAGGTACAACAAAGGAGGAGATTGTAATGGGAAGAACAAAAAAAGGTAATGCAAACGCACAACGCAATAACAATGCTAAGCAAAACCAATATAACCAAGAATTCTCTTCTGAGTTTAAAGCGAATCAAGCTCAAAAAGCTCAGAATGCAAAGCATGCAAACAAAAACAATCAATACGCAGCAGAGTATGCTTCTGAGTTTGGCGCTGCAAATCCTCAGGCTGGTTCAGCACAACAACCAAGTCAAGCTCAACGTGCAAGTCAGGCAAGCCAGTCTCAAAACCAATATGGTCAAGAATTTGCATCTGAGTTTAACGCGAGCAAAGCTTCTTCAAAAGCAAGTCAAGCTCAATCTCAAATGCAAAAACAAAACCAATATGGTCAAGAATTTGCATCTGAGTTTAACGCGAGCAAAGCTTCTTCAAAAGCAAGTCAAGCTCAATCTCAAATGCAAAATCAAAGCCAATATGGTCAAGAGTATGCATCTGAGTTTAATGTAGAGCAAAACAAAAATAACTCTCATAACAAAGCTCTTGATGCAAAGCAGCAATCAAGCAGCCAGTATAGCCAAGAATTTGGTTCATATGCAGAGTTAGAAGCAAAAAAAATGAACAATCAAGCTCAAAAGAATAAACGCTAACGAAAAAAGGACGCTTATCTTAATAGATAAGCGTCCTTTTTGGTTAAATATGGTATAATCGAAAAGGTGTTTATTCTAAATTTTCAATAAAAAGGTTGATGTCTATGAATCGAACGGTTATTTCGAGTCAAGAAAGCAAATTGATTCCGTTACAAGTTGTGTTTATTTGTATTTTATTTTTATCGAGTATTTTCTTTCCATTTGTGCTTGTATACCCGCTTCAAGAGTGGATCATGTCTAATGATACATATTGGTTTTTTCAGCCTCGAATGTATTCGTCCATTGTATTTATCGGTTCTATATGTGCTTTATGTGTGATTTGGGGTGGTCTTTTAATTTACGTGACAAAAGTGACTCATCGAAGTCGACTCATCATGGGGAGTGGCATCATTAGTTGTTTTCTCGCTTTATTGATTGCAATTTCAGCGTGCTTCTATTATGAACATATGAGTAATGAAGGAATTTGTATCAACCCGTTAACTAGCTTTGATGAGCGTTGCTACCTGTGGGACGAGGTAACGGATGCAAAAAGTATTCTTAATCCTTCTGATCAAGAAACAAAAGAAATTGCTCTTGTCTTTTCTTTTAAAGATGGTACAGAGTGGGAATTCCCATTAAATCATGAGTTAATGGGCAGCAAAAGCAGAATTACTACTATGCTAAAAGAACAAAATATTGAAGTTAAGCGAGTGAAATAACGCATACTTCACTTCATTTGTTACGACACTATAGGTGAGGTGAATAAGATGAATAAAGGTGTTGTTATTTCGCTTGCATCCATTGGAGTGGCACAACTATTAAAAGTACCAATTAAAAAGTATGAAACCGGTGTATGGAATTGGGGATTAGTTGCTTCATCGGGAGGAATGCCAAGTTCCCATTCTGCAGGTGTTTCATCTTTAGCTACGTATATTGGGCTAAAAAAAGGAATTTCATCCACTGAGTTTGCACTAGCCTCCATTTTTGGCATTATTGTCATGTATGACGCACAAGGTATTAGAAGACAAACAGGAGAAATTACAATTAAAGTAAATACGTTAGATGAAGAAATTGAACGTCTTGCAGGTGAGCCTGATAAAGGATTTCATGATTTAGCAGAAGAGCGCCTTAAGGAAATGCTGGGTCATCAACCTGAAGAAGTTGTTGGTGGAGCTATATTAGGGGTAGCGATGGGCGCATTAGGGTATTTTTTAGAGAGAAATTAATCGTTTCTTTTCATTAAATTCATCGTAGTCAAACAGAGTGAAGTAAGCTAAGATAAAGAAGGAACAACAAGCAAAGGGTGGGGCACCGTAGTGATGAGAACTGTTCAAACTGTAGAGGAATACCTTCTTTATCTGAAAGATAAGGGCTTTTACTTACGAGAAGATGCGCAAGGCTTTATTATGTTTGGTCAACACTATACTGAAGCGTCGGATGACATGGTTATGTTTGCAATCGAATGGACCTTAAAAGTTCAAAAAGAGTTTGATGGTAGCTTCTTTCTTTCATTGTTAGAGAGTATTATATTAAATAAAATTAAAACCAAAAAACAAGCTTTTCTTTTTTTGAAAGAAAAAGGAATGATTACATGAAAAAAGCTGAGTTAAAATAGGGAAAAACGCCCGATTCAACTCAGCACGCAACATCCTTTACCTTTAACATTCACTAAAATGAACGGATAGAAGGGCAAGGGATGTTGTATTCATTTTTAGTGTGTTTTTGGGATTATCTCTTTTCATTTTGCTTCGTAATGGCTCTCCTTGCTAACTCATCAGCCGCTGCATTTTCACTACTTGGAATCCATTTCATGAAAAATAAATCAAATTGCTTTGTAAGTTCTAGCGCTTGTGCAAGTAATGGAGAAAAAGTTGGGTTTTTAACATATTCCTTTTCAATAGCTCGATCAACTAATTGAGAATCTGTTCGAAACGATACAACCTTATATTTTTTTTCTACACAAATTTCTAACGCTTTAATTAATGCATGATACTCTGCTTCATGGTTAGTCATCGTTCCTAATGGTAACGAGAAACGATGGTGTTCCCCATTTCCTTTAATATGAATACCTGCACCCGAAGGCCCAGGATTTCCTGCACTTGCTCCATCAATGTAAACTTCAATCAACCAAATTTCCCCCTATCTGCTTGTACGTCTTCATTATGATTTTACTTTGAATGATCGTGCTAAGTAAATAAAAGGTGTATCAATGATGGCTACAATCATTTTAATAAAATAGGTGGTAATAAAGATTTGAATCCATTCTGATAAAGGGTAAAAGCCAATAAATGCGATCAGTGTAAAGACCAACGTATCGACAAACTGACTAACCATTGTACTACCGTTATTACGAATCCAAAGCTGAGAAGGATGAGGAAATTTCTTTTTTAATAAGGAAAATAAATAAACGTCTAAATGTTGGCTAATCATATACGCTAACAAGCTTCCTAATGCGATGCGAGGAAGAAGTCCAAAGATCGTTTCAAGGGACTCTTGTGCAAAGTCGATCGAAGCAGGCTCAAATGCAAGCACAAATTGCATAATAATTGTCATTGCAATAAGAGTGAAAAAGCCAAGCCAAACGGCTTTTCGCGCTTCATCTTTCCCATACTTTTCATTCAGTAAATCCGTTACAAAAAAGGCTGTTCCATACATGATGTTACCAAGCGTTGCAGTTAAGCCAAATAATTCAATCGTTTTGACAACCTGTAAATTTGCCACAACCGTAGAAAATCCAAGCCAAACAAATAAACCAGCCTTTCCGGAAAAACGATAGATAATTAATAACAAGCTGAAATTTATAAGTGCAAAAACAAACCATAACACTTCATTAAACATTACTTTACCTCCAAAATACTTGATTACACTTTCACCAAGTGATACGATTGTGCAATGTTAAAGCTCCAAAATAGACACAATGCAAAATATTATACAACATCTTTATTTATGAGTTAAGTATAAACGTAAAATAGTCGTTTATTTATGATGAAAATAGTGCATGAAATAGTCAAAATGTTTATATAGTAAGAAAAAACGCTAGGAATGAAAGGGTATTGTACAATGAACTTTCAAATTGAATGGCACTACAAGTCACCTAAAGGCTCACAATTATTGTTTCAATCTGCAAGTATTGAAGCCAATGAGGCATTAAAGGTAGTTGACGATTTAGAGAAAACAGGAAGAACGAAAAGCGTTGTTATAATTGATGAACAAGGTCAAAGATGGACATTAAAAGAAGCGAAGAAATTTTTACAAGAAGTAGAAACTGAGCCATATGACATTGTTGCTTATTTTGATGGTGGTTATGATCGAGATACGGAGTTAGCGGGAGTAGGAGTTGTGATTTACTATAAAAAGAATCAAAGCGAGTATCGTATTCGTCAGAATGTTCAATTAGAACAAATACAATCAAATAACGAAGCAGAATATGCAGCTTGTCTGTATCTCATGCAGCAGTTAGAAGAGCTTGGTGTGCATCATATGAAAGTGGTACTACGTGGAGATTCACAAGTTGTTCTGAATCAACTATCTGGAGAATGGCCTTGCTTTGAAGAAGAGTTTAATAAATATTTAGACCGAATTGAAGAAAAGATGAAAGAATTTAGCATTTATCCTGTATATGAACCCATCTCACGTAAACAAAATCAAGAAGCAGATCAGTTAGCTTCTCAAGCCTTGAACAACATCTCAATTTCAAGTCATAAAAAAGTCTAAATGGGAGATGAAGAACGTTGGAACGTAAACAATTATTAGAGGAAGTCACAGAGCTGCTGGATTATTATTGCGAAGGCTGTTTTGTAAAAAAAACACTTAAAAAAGAGCATGGTAAAAATTATGCTCAATCTTTTTGTATAAAAAATTGTACAATTGGTGAGAAGATTAAACAGTACGGTGACTTATTACTTAAAAAGTAACAAGGTATATTTTTAGTCGAGAAGCTTCATTCTATCCATATGGAGGTGTTTTCAATGGATAAAATGAATGAAGAAATTACATCAGGATATAATGATTTGCAACAAGTGCAAATGTCGATTAAAGCTGCAGAAAAAATGGTAGGAACCGCTACAATTAGTATGGATCCAGATCAATTACAGCAGGCATCAAACGCAGTTGCTGATGCACAAGCTCAATTAGCACAAGCAAGAGCAAATGAAACGGGTGTAGACGAGCAGTTTTTGAAGCGTTGTGAGCAAGAGCTTCAAGCTTGTAGTCATCAATTAACTGAAGCGAAACAATAAAAAAAGAGGCTGATTAAAGCCTCTTTTTATCGTTCTTCTATGGATAAATGACATAGCCATTTATAATTAAAGTTTTGTTACGTTAGCTGCTTGAGGTCCACGGCTTCCTTCAACGATTTCAAATGAAACTTCTTGACCTTCTTCTAGAGATTTATAACCATCGCCTTGGATAGCAGTGAAATGTACGAATACATCGTTACCACCTTCAACTTCGATGAAACCAAAACCTTTTTCATTGTTAAACCATTTTACTTTACCGTTTTGCATAAATAGAATCCTCCTAATACTTTGTAGCATACTTTTGCTACTTTGAAACGTATTATCATCTCACATAATATTCTGATATTAGGCTAGATGATTGTTTCTAATATACAATAATGTGATTTTGACGTCAAGAGATAGCGCTTACTTTTTTAGGTTATTTAATTGGAATTATTTTTATTTACTGAAAATTATTTTTTAGGTAAAATAAAGAGAAGAGATAATTGCAAAAATTTCAGTGTGCAAGTTATGGTTAGCCTATTACTAAGAGTATACTGTCAATAAGAAATAAAATGAAGTATACACAAGGGGTTGATTTTCATGTATCGAAGTCAAGTCAATGGACAAGAAATCATTTTGTTATTTTCATTAAAGGAAACGTCTACTGTTCGAACAAGTGAAGAAAAAGAAAGTGTTTATAAACGCATCTTACAGCTTGGGGATAAGTTGTTATCGTTTAATGATGGTACAAGTTTTACAATTGGAGATCCATTAGGCCTAATTGTTGCCCAAGTGAAAAAAAGTGACTTAACGACCATTTACATTGAGCATATCATTGACAAACAATTTATGTATCATGAAGACCAACCAAACAATCAAATCATTATTTGAGACGTATAAAAAATCTA
The DNA here is from genome assembly GCF_016909075.1 of Priestia iocasae. Taxonomy (GTDB): domain Bacteria; phylum Bacillota; class Bacilli; order Bacillales; family Bacillaceae_H; genus Priestia; species Priestia iocasae. The sequence continues at coordinate 431,888 of NZ_JAFBFC010000003.1, read as the reverse complement.
AGGCTTATCTTAGAATTTACGGTCATTTTCAACACTTTTTAATGAAAAAACCCCTTGTTCATTCAGTAATGAACAAGGGGGTTTTTACGTTAAGTCAAATGATGTTGCTTTGTCCATTTTGACTCCATTCTTTAATGGTATTATAAGAACATACCTGCAATCGCAGCACTTAAAAGGTTAGCTAATGTACCAGCCATGATAGCACGGAACCCTAAGCGAGCAATATCTTGACGACGGTTTGGTGCCATTCCACCAAGACCACCTAAAAGAATAGCTAAAGATGATAAGTTTGCAAATCCACAAAGAGCAAAGCTGATAACAGCTACTGTTTTGTCAGATAATTGGTCAATTTGTGGCGCGAATCCAGAGTATGCTACGAATTCATTTAATACAAGCTTTTGGCCAATGAATCCACCAGCAGTAACCGCTTCACTCCACGGAACACCAATTACAAATGCAATTGGAGCAAATAAGTAACCTAATAATAAATCTAATGTTAAGCCTTCAAAGTTAAACCAGTTACCAATACCAGTTAAAATTCCGTTCAATAATGAAATTAATGCAATAAACGCAAGAAGCATCGCTCCAACGTTAACAGCTAATTTTAAACCATCAGATGCACCACGAGCAGCAGCATCTACTACGTTAGCCGTCTCTTTATCACGTTCCATTTTAATTTCATCTGTTGTAGCAGATGTTTCTGTTTCTGGAACAATCATTTTTGCCATAATCAAACCAGCTGGAGCCGCCATAAAGCTTGCTGCTAATAAGTATTCAATTGGCACTCCTAATGCTGCATAACCAAATAATACAGAACCAGCTACAGATGCAAGACCACCTGTCATAACTGCAAATAACTCAGATTGTGTCATCTTTGAAATGTACGGACGTACAACCATCGGTGCTTCTGTTTGTCCAACGAAAATGTTTGCAGCAGCGGAAAGTGATTCCGTCTTACTTGTACCAAGTAACTTAGATAGTCCACCACCTAAGAAGCGAATGATCAGCTGCATAATACCAAGATAGTATAAAACAGCAATTAAAGAAGAGAAGAAAATGATAAGCGTTAATACTTTAATTGCAAAAACAAATCCAACAGCTTCTGGGTCTGCTAAAGGACCAAATAAGAATCCTACACCTTGATCAGCATAAGCAATTACGTTTGAAACGCCAACTGTTACTTTTTGAAGCATAGCGCGTCCAAACTCCCATTTTAATACGATAAATCCGAATAGTACTTGTACCCCTAATCCTACAAGAATCGTACGTGGGTTAATCGCTTTTCGATTATTAGAAATTAAAAATGCTAAAAAGAAAACGAATACAATTCCAAGTAAACCCCACAAGTAGTTCATAGACTCCACCTTTTCTATATAGTATTTATATGAGATAAGACGCGTTGTCAGACTTCTTACGTCATACCTCTTAAATCTCCTAGTCATAATATAAGGGTTTTTGTCGAAAAATGAAAGAGAAATTTTCATCTTTTCGCAAGTTTATTATTTCCAATTAATGCGTTTTCATTGAAAAAATTTAAAAAAGTATCATAACACAATTGAGAAATGAGCTATCTATAAGGTTTTTGAAACCGCTTTATATTTAAAAGGTACATCATTATTAAGTGAAATATGATGCCATTTTAAGGGAGGAATATCACATTAAGAATAGAGGACAATATTAGAGGTATAACTGTACACATTGAGTAAGAGAGAAGAGAAGTTTTCTTCATATGGAGGGTAAGATGAAAACGAAGCAAACTGCTGATTTACTAGCTCTTGCGTCTGTGCCGTTAATTATGACGCTAGGAAATTCAATGCTTATTCCAGTTCTTCCTGTTATTGAAAAAAGGCTTCAAGTCAGTGCATTTCAAGTGTCAATGATTATTACTGTCTATTCTATTTTCGCTATTTTTCTTATTCCTGTAGCAGGGTATTTATCAGATAGGTTTGGCCGCAAAATAGTCATTATTCCAAGTTTAATGTTAGCTGGAATAGGAGGAGCATTAACAGGGTGGGCATCGTGGCAACTAGCGAATCCTTTTTGGTTAATTTTAGTGGGGAGAGCGATACAAGGAATTGGATCAGCTGGAGCAATGCCAGTCGTTCTTCCATGTGTAGGAGACATGTTTGAAGACGAAAAAGAAGTATCAAATGGATTAGGCTTAATCGAGACAGCTAACACATTTGGAAAAGTGTTAAGTCCTATTTTAGGTGCTTTTTTAGCATCATTTATTTGGTTTTTACCATTTTGGTTCATTCCCATTTTCTGTGCCATTTCTATTCTCCTTGTCCTCTTTTTCGTAAAACCACCAAAAAAAGAAAAAGCGAAACAGGAACCGAAACAAAATATAAAAGAATTCGTTATAATGGTAAAAGCTACGCTGAAAAAGAATTTAGGCTGGCTTTTAGCAATCTTTTTTTTAGGAGCAATTATTATGCTCGTTCTATTCGGTATTCTTTTTTACTTATCAACGATTTTAGAAGATCAATATCAAATCGTAAACACACAAAAGGGATTTGTTATGGCTATCCCACTATTAGCGTTGTCTATTGCTTCTTACGTAGCAGGTAAGAAAATTGGTAAAAATAAAATAGTAATGAAATGGTGTACTTTTATTGGTTTTGTATTGTTAACTAGTTCATTTGCTGTTCTCTTTTTTAAAGATACATTGCCTTTTTTACTATCAGCACTCGTTGTTGCTGGGATAGGAATTGGCATTTCATTACCAAGCTTAGATGCGCTAATAACAGAAGGGATTGAGAAAGAAGAAAGAGGGACGATTACCTCCATCTATAGCTCAATGCGTTTTGTAGGTGTAGCTGCTGGACCACCTCTTTATACATTTTTAATGAATTGGTCTAATGCAGCGGTCTTTCAATTGTCGCTCTTATTAAGTGTTATTGGTGCATTAATCGTATTAAAAGCGATTAAGCCGAAGGAAAAAAGTGTTTCAGTCAAAAAGACAAAATATAAATTATCATAACAAAACCCCCGTCACTTAAAACAATGTGACGGGGGCTCATTATTTATGAACGATGTCGAAAAGAATAAACGACTTCTATACCAATAGCAATCATTGTTCCGAATACAAGACCATTGCTTAACAACGTTGTTAAGATAGGAGAGAGATTGGAAAAAGAATTTGGAGGAATAAACATCACACCAATACCTGCTAAAAGTGGAATACCTGCTCTTTTTAACGCATCTTCTTCGTCTTTTGCTTGTTTAAACTCTTTCATACCTAGTGTTAGCATGCTTGCAAACACAGGGAAAATCGCTGCGTATCCAACGGCTGCAGGTAAAGATGACAGGATACTTGTAAGTGGTGTAAACAAGCTAACTAATAGTAAAAGAACAGAAGCGATAATAAAAGGCAGACGCTGAACGATGCCTGTTGTAGCGATAAATCCACCAGATCCCGAAATAGGTACGGCACCTACTGCAGAGAAGCTTCCTCCTAATAGTTGACTAACTCCCGATGCTATTCCTGCCCGTTTGACGGTATTTCCTTCGATCTTTTCCCCTTTTTGAGTCAAGACTGATTCTACAACTTTAATTGAAGCTAGCATATTTGTGATTAAAATAAATGTAACAAATAAAGAAGTAATCACCATGCTCCACTCTACACGAGGTGTTCCAAATACAAACAGCTCTGGCAGGTAAAATAGATGGTCTTCAAAATGGATGGGCTCAGTAAGGCCCATTAACGCAAATAATCCCCACCCTAAACCAATACTAATAATAATATTTAATTTATTCAGTGAGCGGTGTGAAGTAACCCAAAAAGAAAGCAGAACGATGATGAGAGAACCAACGGTAATGAGCGGTTTTATGTTAGTGTCCGTGCCATCAATACCTACCATTCCCTTTAAGAAAGAGCCACTTAATTGAGCCACGAGTAAAATTAAATATGTACCAATCACAGGCGGTGTGAAGTAGCGGGAAAGTTTGTCTACGAGTCCAAAGACACTCATAAAGATACCAATCACTCCACTTGCTAATAAAGAAAATTGTAAAACTTGCAGTGTTTCGCCTTGTGAACCAAACAACACGACGCCGAGACCTGCATAAAGAGAAAATACTCCCCACCATACGCCAGCTGGCCCTTCCATTATTGGATAACGATGTCCGACTAGTACTTGTAATAATCCAGAAAGAGCGAGTACAAAAAGAGTTCGTTGAATAAATTCAATTGAATCGCTTGAGTTGAGACCGTATTGAGATGCAATGACAATCGGTACGATGATACTGTTAGAAACGATAAATAAAAACCATTGCAAAGAAGCGATTGTCGTTTTCAATGAGGTAACCTCCTTCATGTAAGCCTATCTTTCAGTTTATCATAGTTCACAAAAAAATAGAGGAATTGATTGGAAGACGATTCATCTTAAATAAAATCTTTTATATGTGAATCAGCGCACATTTTAGATAAAAATAGGAAGAAATGACTTTTTATTCAAGAAATTGTTGAAATTTTTGGAATTTAGAACTATAATTTTAAGAAAATTTAAATAATAAAAAGAGAGGAGGCGAGAAAATGAATCTTTATATGTCAGTTGATATGGAAGGTATTACAGGATTGGTCGATCACACGCAGGTTGATTCAAGTAAACATAACTATGAGCGTAGTCGAGCCATTATGACGGGTGAAGCGAACGCTGTCATTCAAGCTGCATTTGATTATGGCTGTAGCGAAGTATTGGTGAACGATAGTCATTCACAAATGAACAATTTATTAATTGAAAATCTTCATCCTGATACGACACTAATATCGGGTGGAGCAAAGCCTTATTCAATGGTTGAAGGACTAGATGAAACATGTTCAGCAGCTATTTTTGTCGGATATCATGCAAGGGCATCGATGAAAGGCGTGATGTCACACTCAATGATTTTTGGCGTTCGACATATGTACATAAATGATGTAGTAGTTGGCGAATTAGGATTTAATGCATATGTAGCAGGATATTATGGTGTACCCGTTATTATGGTAGCAGGGGATGATCAAGCTGCATTAGAAGCAGAGTCACTCATTCCAAATGTGACGACTGCTGTGGTAAAAGAAACGATTTCTCGTTCTGTTGCGAAAAGCTTAACACCAGCGAAATCTGCTGAGTTGTTAAGGGAGAAAACAGTAGTAGCTCTTCAAAATAAAGAACATGTAAAGCCGTTAGTTCCACCTGACCACCCAACGCTTCGCATTGAATTTGCGAACTACGGACAAGCAGAATGGGCGAGTCTCATGCCAGGGACTGTGTTAGAAGAGGGAACAACGATTGTACGATACGAGGCAAAAGACATATTAGAAGCATATCGAGCAATGCTCGTCATGACTGAACTTGCGATGAGAACAACATTCTGTTAGAAAGTGTGAGAGAGATGGGAACATATCTTTTTAAACGAATTCTTGCCATGGTTATTACATTGTGGCTAATAGTGACATTAACCTTTTTCTTAATGCATGCAATTCCTGGTTCACCATTCAATGAGGAACGAAATACAAGTGAAATGGTACAGAAGAATTTAGAAGCTCATTACCATTTAGATGAACCTCTCATTATTCAATACTTCATCTATTTAAAATCGTTAGTATCCTTAGACTTTGGCCCTTCGATTACACAACCTTCACAAACCGTTAATGATTTGTTAGGAAGAGGATTTCCAATTTCTTTTGAATTAGGAATGATTACGCTCGTGATAGCAGTTCTGTCAGGAATTACATTAGGCGTGCTAGCTGCCCTTCGACATAACGGTATCATTGATTATTTGGCGATGACGTTTGCTGTGCTAGGTATTTCAATACCAAACTTTGTCATGGCTACATTACTTATTCAACAAGTAGCTGTGAACTGGGGCATTTTACCGGTAGCTACGTGGACAAGCTGGAAACATATGATTCTACCAACACTTGCTTTAGCAACGGGCCCGATGGCCATTATTGCTCGTTTAACACGGTCAAGTATGCTAGAAGTGTTAACACAAGATTATATCCGAACAGCGAGAGCGAAAGGGTTAACACCATTTAAAATTGTCTTTAAACATGCGCTTCGAAACGCACTACTGCCAGTTGTCACGGTATTAGGTACGCTTGCTGCTGGTATTTTAACGGGAACATTTGTCATTGAGCAAATTTTTGCCATTCCAGGTATGGGAAAGTACTTTGTAGAAAGCATTAACCAACGAGATTATCCAGTCATTATGGGTACAACTGTTTTTTACAGCGCATTTTTAATTCTTATGCTCTTTTTGGTTGATTTAGCATATGGAATCTTAGATCCGCGTATTAAGCTTCATAAGAAGGAGGGCAAATGATGGGATTCCCAAAGCAACAAGAGTATAGTAACTCACCGAATATTCCAGATGAGTGGTTTACACCTAAGAAAAAAAACAAAGCGGATGCTGAAGCTGTTGTTCGACCAAGCCTTTCTTATTGGCAAGATGCGTGGAAACGACTTCTGAAAAATAAGTTAGCAATGGGTGGTCTTTTCTTTTTAACCGTGCTCATTGTTATGGCTATCATTGGTCCAATTATTTCTCCTCATGATGGAATTAAACAATCATTAGCAAATCAAAATTTACCGCCTTCAAGTGAACATTGGTTTGGAACAGATGATATGGGAAGAGATGTTTTTGCACGAACATGGTTCGGGGCACGAATATCTTTATTTGTTGGCTTTATGGCAGCGCTCATTGATTTTATCATTGGCATAATTTATGGAGGAATTGCAGGTTACAAAGGTGGTAAAACAGATAACGTAATGATGCGTATCGTTGAGATTTTATATGGCTTACCTTATCTATTAGTCGTCATTTTATTAATGGTTGTCATGGGACCAGGACTCTTAACCATTATTGTCGCGTTGACGGTGACTGGCTGGATTGGTATGGCCAGGATTGTTCGTGGACAAGTTCTACAAATCAAAAACTATGAATTTATTCTCGCATCAAAAACCTTTGGAACCAAAACAGCACGGATTATCCGGAAAAACCTTCTTCCAAATACAATGGGACCAATTATTGTACAGATGACGTTAACCGTTCCAAGTGCGATTTTTGCTGAAGCATTTTTAAGCTTTCTCGGTTTAGGCATTCAAGCTCCATATGCGAGTTGGGGTGTAATGGCTAGCGATGGGCTATCAACCATTCTATCAGGCTACTGGTGGCGTTTGTTTTTCCCGGCACTCTTTATTTCACTAACGATGTTTTCGTTTAATGTGCTAGGAGATGGATTACAAGATGCACTAGATCCGAAGCTAAGGAGGTAACATCATGGATAAAGTACTACAAGTGCAAAATCTCCATGTTTCGTTTGCTACATATGGAGGAGAAGTAAAAGCGGTTCGTGGCGTCACGTTTGATTTACATAAAGGAGAGACGCTAGCCATTGTAGGAGAGTCGGGATGTGGAAAAAGTGTTACTTCACAAAGCATTATGCGCTTAATTCCAAACCCTCCAGGTAAAATTACAAACGGGTCAATCTTATTTCAAGGTAAAGATTTAGTAAAGCTAACAGAGCCAAAAATGAGAAAGGTTCGTGGTGCTGATATCTCCATGATTTTTCAGGACCCAATGACAGCGCTTAACCCAACGATTACTGTTGGGGAGCAAATTATAGAAGGCATTATGCAGCATGAAAATAGATCAAAAGAAGAAGCGAAAAAAGCAGCCGTTGATATGCTGACACTCGTTGGGATTCCGAGCCCTGAAGAGCGCTTAAAGCAATATCCGCATCAATTTAGTGGTGGAATGAGGCAGCGTATTGTTATTGCGATGTCTCTTGTATGTCAGCCAGAAGTCTTAATTGCTGATGAGCCTACAACTGCATTGGATGTTACCATTCAAGCGCAAATATTAGAGTTATTTAAAGAGGTACAGCAAAAAACAGGCGTCTCCATTATCTTAATTACTCACGACCTAGGCGTTGTTGCACAAGTAGCCGACCGTATCGCTGTGATGTACGCAGGGAAAATTGTGGAGCAAGGAAGTCGAAGAGAGATTTTTTATAACGCTCAACATCCATATACACAAGGATTGTTGAAGTCGGTGCCTCGACTTGATTTAGATGGAGAAGAATTGACTCCTATTGCAGGTTCACCACCAGATTTGTTTTCACCACCAGTAGGGTGTCCCTTTGTTGCAAGGTGTGATAAAGCGATGGAAGTATGCGACCGCGTCTATCCATTTAAAACAAAATTAACGAATGAACATCACGTTGATTGTTGGTTACAAGATGAACGAGCAAAAAAAGCGATGCTTTCAACTATAAGTTAGTCTTATAGATTGATAGATAATAAAAAAGAGGGGGAACATCATGAAAAAGTTAATTTCATTATGTGTAATGGCTGTGCTTGTATTAGCACTGGCTGCCTGTACGGCAACGAAAGATGCGGGTAGTGAGCCAGCAAAAAGTGATGGAAGCAGTAAGGAAGGTAGCAGTGAAAAAGTATTACGTCTAAACAATAGTTCAGAGCCAACTTCTTTTGACCCACCAATCGGTTTCGATTCCGTTTCTTGGAATGCGTTAAATAACTTAATGGAAGGGTTAACGCGTTTAGATGCAAATCATGAGCCACAAGCTGCAATTGCAGAAAAATGGGAAGTATCAGAGGATGGAAAAGTGTATACGTTTCATATTCGTGATAATGCTAAATGGTCAAATGGCGATGATGTAACGGCACAAGACTTTGTATTTGCTTGGAAGCGTCTATTAGATCCGGCAACTGGTTCACCAGCAGCATTTTTAGGTTACTTTATTGAAGGTGGAGAAGCTTTTAACACAGGCGCTGGCTCTGCTGATGATGTGAAAGTAGCAGCAGTTGATGAAAAAACATTTGAAGTAACATTAACAAGTCCACAAGCGTATTTCTTAAGTGTTATCGCAAATCCAGCATTTTTCCCAATTAATGAAAAAGTAGCAACTGACAATCCAAAATGGTTTGCAGAAGCAGATACATTTGTAGCAAATGGACCATTTAAATTAACAGAGTGGGAGCACGATAGCCACTTCGTCATGGAAAAGAACGAACAATATTGGGATGCAGATACAGTAAAGTTAGATAAAGTTCACTGGGCGATGGTTAATGACACAAATACAGACTATCAATTATTCCAAACAGGAGAGCTTGATACGGCAGATGTTCCAGCTGATTTAAGTGAGAAGCTATTTAGTGAAGGTAAAGTAAAAGTAGAAGATCAAGCAGGAACCTATTTCTACCGTTTTAACTTAGAAAAAGAGCCATTCCAAAACAAAAACATTCGTAAAGCGTTTGCTTTAGCAGTCGATCAACAACAAATGGTTGATTTTGTAACGAAAAATGAAGAAAAGCCAGCGTATGGTTTCGTTTCTTACGGCTTTAACGATGCAGCAGAAAAAGACTTCCGTGAAACAAGCGGTGATTTAGCAAAAACAAACCTTGAAGAAGCAAAAGCATTACTTGAAAAAGGAATGCAAGAAGAAGGGTATGACACACTTCCAGAGGTTACTTTAACGTATAGCACAAGTGATACACATAAGAAGATTGCTGAAGCACTTCAGCAGATGTACAAAGAAAACTTAGGTGTCGATGTGAAGCTAGCGAACATGGAATGGAACGTCTTCCAAGATGAGCAAAAAGCACTTAAGTTCCAATTATCTCGTAGCTCATTCTTAGCAGACTACGCAGATCCAATTAACTTCTTAGAAAACTTCCAAACAGGACATTCAATGAACCGTACAGCTTGGAGCAACGAGCAGTATGATAGCTTAGTTAAACAAGCGATGAATGAAGCAGATGAAGCAAAGCGTTTTGAGTTAATGTATGAAGCAGAGAAGATTTTACTTGATGAAATGCCAATTATTCCAATTCATTTTTATAATCACGTATATTTACAAAATGAAAAAGTATCTGATATCGTTCGTCATCCTGTTGGATATATGGAACTGAAATGGGCAGATAAAAACTAATTAAATAATTTTAGAGTATAGTGAGTGGAGTTGACCAAGAAAAAGGGAGCGTTTCTTTTTGTTCCTGAGAGTCATCTCCCTCTCTTTTTCTCATAAAGAGGTGAAGAAAAATGACTATGAAACCAGCAAGACTAAAACGAGGAGATACAGTTGGAATTATTGCCCCGGCAAGTCCTCCTAATGCAAAACAATTAAAAAAGTCACTGGACTTCCTGAAGGAATTAGGGCTAAACGTGAAGATAGGAACATCCGTTTACAAGGAATATGGTTATTTAGCAGGAACAGATGAAGAACGTTTAGAAGACATACATTGTATGTTTAAAGACCCTGAGGTTCATGCCATTGTTTGTGCTTGTGGTGGATTTGGTACTGGGCGCATTGTGTCTAAACTAAATTATGATCTTATTAAACAGCATCCGAAAATTTTCTGGGGCTATAGTGATATTACGTTTTTACATACTGCCATTCATCAACAAACAGGACTTGTTACATTTCATGGGCCAATGTTAAGTTCTGATATTGGACTTGATGATGTCCATGAATTGACGAAACAATCGTTTCAACAGCTCTTTAACCAACAGCCAATTGAATATACAAATCATCTATCACCGCTTGAAACCGTCGTAGAGGGTGAGGCAAGCGGCCCTGTAATTGGTGGTAATTTAACGTTGTTAGTCAATACATTAGGAACTCCATTTGAGGTGGATACAAAAGGAAAAGTATTTTTTATTGAAGATATTGATGAAGAACCGTATAAAGTTGATCGCATGGTCAATCAACTAAAAATGGCAGGGAAATTTCAAGATGCAGAAGGGATTATCATCGGTGATTTCCACAATTGTGACCCTGTGAAGCGAGAACAGTCGCTAACATTAGACGAGATTTTTACGTATCATATTGCACAAGCGAATAAGCCAACAATGAAAGGCTTTAAAATTGGGCATTGTTCACCTACTATTGCAATCCCAATTGGCTCTATTGGAAGGATGAATACATACGACCAAACATTCATTGTCGAAAGTGGCATTGAAGAAAAGGATGAAGCAGAATGAAAATTACACAGCTAGAAACGTTCCGAATAGCGGTTCCCTTACATAAGCCATTTAAAACCGCACTTCGAACAGTCGAAGTAGCAGAAGCCATTGTTGTAAAGCTAACATGTGAAAATAACATTGTTGGATGGGGAGAAGCGCCTCCGACGGTTGTTATTACAGGAGATAGTTTAGCGAGCATTGAATCAGCGATACATCATGTGTTAAAGCCAGCACTGATCGGACAAAGTCTTCTAAACCATGAATCTTTGTTTCAACAAATCAATGCACGCTTAGTTCAAAATTCTAGTGCAAAGGCAGCTGTTGACATGGCTATTTACGATTGCTTGGCTCAACATTGTAATCTACCTCTCTATCAGCTTCTTGGAGGATATCAAAGCGAACTTGAAACAGATTATACCGTCAGTGTAAATAGCCCAGCAGAAATGGGAGAAGACGCGGCAGAATATGTTCAGCAAGGTTTCGACGTCTTAAAAATTAAAGTAGGAAAAGATGAAATTGAAACAGATATTAAGCGTATTCAAGAAATTCGGAAGCGTATTGGATACGACATTAAAATACGATTAGATGCTAATCAAGGATGGACTCCAAAAGCTGCGGTGAGAGCAATTCGAACGATGGAAGACCTTGGTTTAGAGATTGAATTAGTCGAACAGCCTGTGCAAGCGGCTGATATAGAAGGGTTAAAACAAGTAACAGATGGGGTAGATACGCTCATCATGGCAGATGAAAGTGTGTTTACACCTAAGCAAGCATTTGAAGTGCTAAAAACACGAAGTGCAGATTTAATTAACATTAAGCTGATGAAAGCTGGTGGCATTTATCAGGCGCAAAAAATTAATGCTTTCGCTGAAGTGTGTGGGGTCGAGTGCATGGTAGGAAGCATGATTGAAACGCGTCTTGGCATTACTGCCGCTGCCCACTTTGCAGCTAGTAAGAAAAACATAACAAGGTTTGATTTTGATGCGCCTCTTATGCTTGCAAAAGATGTAATTGTAGGAGGAATAAAGTACGAAGGACGTAAAATCATGATGCCAACTACATCAGGACTAGGCATTGAACGTATTCACACGTAAGAAAAGTAGAGGAGGAATGAAAGGTGAGTAAAAAGGCAGTCATAAGTGTTCCAGTTGCAACGGTTTGGACGTCTTTTAATTCAGCTCGTGAAATCGATAAACTAGCTATTTCGAGTTCAGTAGACATCCAAAAGTGGCTAGATTCCTTAACTTATGAAACACGGTTAGAGTTATGTGACCGCAATCTTGTTCAATCGCAAGTATTATTTGGGCAAGAAGTGATTGTCACGGAAGAGAAGGGAGAATGGTCACATGTGGTCATTACTGAACAAACTTCTTCAAAAGACAACCGAGGCTACCCTGGGTGGATTCCTAGCCATCAGCTCGTAAAAAGTGACGAACAAGTTGAGTTAACTCAATTTGCGATTGTAACACGTGCTTTTACAGACTTATATAGCGCACAAAATCAAAAGAAGTTCGAGCTAACCTTTCAAACAACGTTACCTGTTTTAAAAGAATATGATGAAGTGGTTGAGGTATGGACCCCACATGGTAAAGGATACTTAAATCGTCAAGATATTATGCTATCATCAACAAATCCAAGCAGGGTAAAAGGAAACGGTGATGATATTGTAAAAGCAGGTGAGTTATTTCTAGGATTACCTTATTTATGGGGTGGAATGAGTAGCTATGGGTTCGACTGCTCAGGTTTTAGTTACACAATGTGTAAGGCAAATGGCTACCTTATTCCACGGGATGCACACGATCAAGCTACAAAAGGTGAAAATGTACCATTTGATCAGTTGAAACGTGGAGATTTAGTATTCTTTGCAAATGATGAAGGAAAAGGAAATGTCCGTCATGTAGGGATTTACTACGGAGAGGGGAAAATGATTCATTCTCCAAAAACGGGTAAGGATATCGAGATTCTTTCATTAGAAGGTACGTATTATGAAAAAGAACTCTGTGTAGCAAGACGTTACTGGCAAGAGACGGAGGCTTAATGATGACAAAGCACAAACTACTAGAAGTAAAGAACCTAAAAAAGTACTTTCATCTTGAGAAGGGTAAAACGTTAAAAGCGGTTGATGATGTATCATTTGATATATATAAAGGAGAAACATTTGGCTTAGTTGGTGAGTCTGGATGCGGTAAGTCTACAACGGGGCGTACAATTATTAGCTTGTATAATCGAACAGATGGAGAAGTACGCTACGACGGCAAGAATGTACATACACTAACCGAAAAAGAGAAGCTATCTTTCTATCGAAACGTGCAAATGATCTTTCAAGATCCTTACGCGTCACTTAATCCACGTTCAACTGTACGTGAAATTATCGCAGAACCAATGGAGGCGCATGGTTTATATACTGACAAAAAAGAACGGTTAGAGCGTATCTATCAATTATTAGAAGATGTTGGACTAAATCGAGATCATGCTAATCGCTATCCACATGAATTTAGTGGTGGACAAAGACAACGTATTGGCATTGCACGAGCACTAGCATTAAATCCAGATTTTATTATTGCAGATGAGCCAATTTCGGCTTTAGATGTATCTGTTCAAGCACAAGTTGTGAATTTAATGAAAAAGTTGCAAAAAGAGAAAGGCTTAACCTATCTGTTTATCGCTCATGATCTTTCAATGGTTAAGCATATTAGTGATCGTATTGGTGTGATGTATTTAGGGCATTTGGTGGAATTGACAGAAAGTAACGAGCTTTATAAAAAGCCGCTTCACCCATATACGCAAGCTTTATTGTCTGCTATTCCAATTCCAGATCCAGATGTAGAAGATACGCGCGAACGAATGATTTTAAAAGGTGAGATTCCAAGTCCGATGAATCCTCCTAGCGGCTGTGTGTTTCGAACACGATGTCCATTTGCGATGGAAGCTTGTGCAACAAAAAAACCACAGTGGCAAGAAGTAGAAGAGAAGCATTTTGTTGCTTGCCATTTGTATGATAAAAGCATTATGGGCGACCAAAATCACCATGAAATCGCTGTAACAAAGTAAAAGGATAGATGTCAAATGAATATCGTATCGTTAGAGCAATCTATTTATGATGTAATCACTCAATGTGAAGGTCGAGTAAGTATAGCAATTGATTTACATCCACACACCATTTCTATTAATAGTCAAGAAATCTATCCAGCTGCTAGTTTAATAAAAATTCCTATCTTATTAGCGGGAGTTCGACAAGCTCAGCAAGAAGTCATTGATTTAGAGCAACTAGTTACAATTCCTCCAAAAGAAAAAGTCGGAGGAGCTGGTGTATTATCGGCTTTATCAGATACTATAACTCTTACGGTAAAAGACTTGCTAACATTAATGATTATCGTATCTGATAATACAGCTACGAATCTGTTAATTGATCGACTAGGTAGAAAATCGATTGATGAATTATGCAATGTCCTTTCTCTCGAGCATACATCGATTAAGCGGAAGTTGATGGATTTTGAAGGGATGGAAAGAGGCTTCGATAATCAAACATCTGCTTCTGATATGATAAGGTGTTTAAAGGCAATTGATAAAAGTACCTTATTTGAAAGCACAAGTCGTGATATGATGCTTCACATTTTAGGGCAGCAGCAATTTTATGATAAACTACCTGCCATGATGAATCGACAGATTGTTTCAGTTGCAAATAAAACAGGTGAATTACCTGGAGTGGAGCATGACTGTGCGATTATTCGTTACAAAGGTAAAACGGCATATATTGCCGTTTTAATTGATCAATTGGAGAACAATCATATAGGTCGTCAAACCATTACACAGATCGGTCATCTGCTTTATACGTATCTAGTCTCACGGTAGAAGCCATTATTTTAGCAAATTGTAGGATTTTTTGAGTATATCACACAACCTATATGAACATTTTGTACTTTCCTATATAATAAGGATATATTATGAATGTTGGTGGTGTGTTCATGTCGAATGAGACTGCAATGAAAGATATTATAAAAGACTTTAAGCGATATTCAACAGAATCAATTGCGATGGATCTTGTGAAAGAAGTAAAAGGTGTATTTATGCCCTTGCCTAAGTATGTCGCAGATTTAATTGATGAATTGCGAAAGCTTCAATTAAAAGATGAAGTCATCAGTGTGCTGTTGTATCAAGCTGTGTTTGTGACAAATCATCAGTTTGAGACAAAAAATACAGCAAACAATAAAGAATTTATTCTTTACACATTAAATATGGCAAAAGGTTGGATCCGTCAATACGGAAAAGTGGAAACAGCAGAAGATGCAATTTGGATTGCAGAAAAAGGGGCAGAAGGGACAACCACTTCAACGGAAAATGCAAATGCACCTAAAGTGAATGAACCTAAAGTGACGTTACAAGTGAAATTACAGCCGCATATTTATAGCATGCTAAAAGAGATTACGGTCGCGAGTGGACATCAATCGTACGAAGAGCCGATTGCCTATGCAATTAGTCGACTATACGGTGAACTGCAGAAGAAAAGGTAAAATAGAACAAAGAGAATGAGACATGACTGCTTGTGAGTCATGTCTTATGTTTTATATAATAAGATTTGGATTTAGCTGCGGTTCATTTTATTTTGTTAGGAGTTTTTCAATGAAAGTAATTATTGCCGAGAAGCCAGATCAAGGTTCAACGTTAGCTTCTCAATTTAAGACAAAAAAACATCAAGGTTACATAGAGATTTTACCTAACGAACTGTTTTCAAAAGGGGCATATGTAACGTGGGCGGTCGGTCATTTGTGTCAGCTAGTTGATCCGCAAACATATAAGTCTGAATGGAAAAAGTGGTCGTTAGATACGCTGCCTATTATTCCAAATCAATTCAAATATGAAGTGACCAAGTCAAAAGCGAAGCAATTTCAAATTGTTAAGCAGCTACTTAAAAAACCGACTGTGACAGAAGTCATCCATGCAGGAGATGCAGGACGTGAAGGAGAACTGATTATTCGCAACATCATTCATTTAGCGGGTGTTAAAAAGCCAATGAAACGATTGTGGATTTCCTCTTTAACTCCAAAATCAATTTATGAAGGGTTTCAACAGTTAAAAGATGAAGAAGAGACGAGAAATCTCTACTATGAAGCGTACACGAGAGCATGCGCTGATTGGGTTGTAGGCATGAATGCTTCTCGTGTGTATAGCATTTTGCTCAAAAGTAAAGGTATTCAAGACGTGTTTTCAGCAGGTCGTGTGCAAACGCCCACATTGGCTTTAATTGTGAAGCGAGAAAAAGAAATTGAATCATTTAAATCAGAGCCTTTTTGGGAAGTGTTTGCGACATTTAATATGAACGGAAAGACATATGAAGGAAAATGGCAAAAAGAGCAAGAATCGCGATTAACTACTCAAGAGATGGCAGTGAAAATCGCCGCTTTTTGTCAACGAAAAGATGCACAAGTAAAAGAGCTAGATACAGAGAGGAAAGAATTTCAGCCACCGCTCCTATTTAATTTATCCTCTCTTCAAGCGACTGCAAACAGTATGTACAAATTTTCTCCTAAAAAAACATTAGATGTGTTGCAATCGCTTTATCAAAAAGGAATTGTATCCTATCCTCGATCTGATTCTAACTATGTAACAAAAGGTGAGGCGGAAACATTTCCAGATATTTTACAAAAGCTAAGCCAATTCCAAGACTATGCATCTTACTTTCCACTCCCAAACCCATCGATTATCAATAATAAGCGGTTTGTGAATGAAAAGAAAGTAACGGATCACTATGCAATCATTCCAACAGAACAAGTAAAAGATCCATCGACGTTATCAGGAGATGAGCGTAAAATCTACGATTTAGTTGTGAGACGCTTACTAGCTGCTCATCATGAGAAAGCGATTTTTGACTATACAACACTTCTTACTCTTGTAGATGGTCGTGCTGAATTTATTTCAAAAGGGAAACAACAAATTCAAGAAGGCTGGCGAAAAGTGTTGTTTCAACAAAATAAGGATGATAAAGATGTGATCCTACCCAACGTTGTAAAAGGGGAAGAAGGGAAAGTAGTAGATGTTCAAGTAAAAGAAGGAAAAACACAGCCTCCTAAGCGTTATACAGAAGGACAATTGATTACTCTTATGAAAACAGCAGGAAAGCATCTTGATAACGAAGAGTTAGAGAAGGTATTAATGAAATCAGAAGGACTTGGAACAGAAGCTACTCGTGCTGGCATTATTACGATGCTAAAGGATCGCAAATATATTGAAGTAACAAAAAATCAAGTGTTTGCTACTGATAAAGCAAAAGTATTAATCACCGCTATCGGTGATAAAATACTGGCTTCACCGGAAATGACGGCCAAGTGGGAGCAGCGTCTGGCGGAGATTGGGCAAGGGAAAGCGTCGGCTAGTTCATTTATGGAGCAAACAAAGAAACTATCAGCAAAAATTATTCAAGATGCAATTCAAACGGCAGAGTCATGGGATTTTAATGGTTTAGATGTTGAATCAATTGAAGGACCAAAGCATAAAAAAGCACGTAATGTCTCAATTGGAACTTGTAAATTGTGCGATGGAAAAGTAATGGAAAAAGGCCAGTTTTATGGCTGCTCAAATTACGCAAAAACAAAATGCAATTTTACCATTTCTAAAAAAATATTAAGTAAAACGATTTCGCAAACAAACGTCAAAAAATTACTAAAAGATGGTCAAACCAACCTAATTAAAGGTTTTAAGAAAGGTGACAAAACGTTTGATGCATTTCTGAAGTGGGATGAACAAGACAAAAAGATTGTCTTTCAATTTCCTGCTCCGTCATCAAATCAGGTTGAGTCATAAAGGTAGATAACATGCGAGATATGATGCTGGTTTTTCTAGGAGCATGTAGCTATGGAGTTTTGTCGACTATTGTGAAGATAGCATACAGCCAAGGATACGTACCTAGTGAGGTGATTGGCTCACAAATCTTCTTTGGGTGTATACTTCTTTGGACATTGGCTCTTTTGTTTTCTCGTAAAAAGGTAGCGTGGAAGCAGTGGCTACCCCTTATGGCAGTGGGGGTGACCACGTGTTTGACAAGCATATTTTATTACATGTCTCTACAAACCATTCCTGCTTCAATTGCCATTGTTCTTTTGTTTCAATTTACATGGATGGGTGTATTAATAGAATCAGTTGCACAAAAACAAGTACCTAGTCAGTCAAAAGTCATATCAATTCTTATTCTAGCGGTTGGAACACTTCTAGCGGGTGGTGTATTTGGAACACAACAAATGTTAGATAAAATAGGGTTGATGTATGGTTTACTGTCAGCTATTACGTTTGCATTATTTATCTTTTTTAGCGGTCGAATCGGTCTAGCTGTTCCATCCATTACACGAAGTGCTATCATTTCAACCGGGACATTAGTAGCTGCATGTTTGATTCTTCCACCCACTTTTTTAATAGACGGAACGTTACTGCAAGGCTTGTGGCTTTGGGGTCTTTTACTTGGATTATTTGGGTTGTTTATTCCAACATTATTCTTTTCAATAGGAGTACCTAAAATTGGTACTGGAATGGCAACCATTCTTGGTGCAGCAGAGCTTCCAACAGCCGTTCTCATGTCTAGCTTGGTTTTAAAAGAATTTGTAGGTGTTCTGCAATGGATAGGTGTTCTTTTTATTTTTGCTGGAATGATTTATCCTCAATGGAGGGGAAATCAAAGAAAGAAAGCGAGAGAGTTAACTCGTTAATATATAGAGAGGAAGCGCGTTACATGTAACGCGCTTTTTCGTTATGGCCGCTTATTTAGACGTCTTGCTGCGTTGATCTTTATTTCGTTTATTTCCTTTTGAATTATCACCTGCTGTTAATTCTTGTCCCATTTCCACTAATTCATGCTGTCTTTTTGGGTTACTTTGATTGCTACTGCCATTGTTGAATTTTTTTGTCATGAGATTTTATCCTCTTTTCTATGTTATTCGCTTAATGCTTTTTAAACCTAAATAACTCCATTTATACTTTTTAGAATTCCGGGAGGTTGTCTAGGTTGTTGGATTTTTCGTTGTCTGGGTTACTACGGATGTAGGTTTCCCCGTCTTTGCCAATAAAGGTGCTTACATTTTCAATGTTACCAGCTTGTACTTGCTTGAGAGCTTCGCCATAGTTTAGCTGTTGACCAGAAGCCGTCTGAAATGCTTGAAGGTCACCGTCTGCATTTCGTCTGGCGGCTGTAAATCGATCTTTCTGATTCATCTTTTCAACTCCTCCATAGTGATAGCGTGACACACTCGATTTGAAAATATTCGTTTCCTTAATAAGAAAAAGGTTTTTCGCTTTAAATAGCGAACAAAGAAGGTAAAGAAAGGAGAGAATAGCTATGAACTCATTTAAATGGCATGAAGAAGCCGAAAAGCAGTGGGACGAACGAGCCAATTTTTGGAATCAGAACAGTAAAGAGATGTGGTTAAATGGAAGTCGAAAAACGATTATTCCTTTTATTACTCAACATTTTGAAAAAGAAAGCTTCGTTGTGGATATTGGATGCGGAGATGGAGTAGGATCCTTCCTTCTAGCACAAGCTGGCTTTCATGTTACGGGTGTAGATTTATCAAAAGAAATGATTGAGCGAGCAGAAAAGAACAATCAGCAAGTGAACTTGTCATTTCAACAAGCCGATATTTTATCATTGCCTTTTCAAGATGAAGAAATAGACGGTATGATGGCGATTAATTCATTAGAATGGACGGAAGTTCCGGCACATGCTTTAAAAGAAGCAACAAGGATTGTAAAAAGCGGAGGATATGCATGTGTTGGGATTTTAGGGCCAACAGCAGGACCGAGAGCGAATAGCTATCGTCGTTTATATGGTGAAGATGTTATTTGTAACACCATGATGCCTTGGGAATTTGAAAAGTTAGCAAATGAACAAGGGTGGAGCGTGATCGATGGGCATGGCGTGTATAAAAAAGGAGTGAACGAGCAACAACTTGGAGGTCTTTCAACGGAATTAAAGCAATCACTCACATTTATGTGGGTATTCTTACTAAGGAAATCCTAGTCATAACAGTACATACTAAAGAAATAGGTAACGAAACGTCGAATTCTACCTCTACAAGAGACTTACATGTCAAAGCCACGAATAATGAACAAACAAAGAGCTGTGTCAACTAGAGCAGAAAAAGCTTCTTTGACACAGCCCGTAACATCTCTTCTATTATCTCCAATAATAAGGTGTTTCCTGATAGACATAGTAATTTAACCAGTTAATAAATAAGAGATTTGCATGTGATCGCCACGTTTTAAACGGTTTTTTTGCCGGGTCATTGTTCGGGAAATAGTGTTGAGGAACGTGAATATCAATTCCTTTATTTACATCTCGCAAATACTCTTCATGTAGCGTTTGAGCATCATATTCAGGGTGACCAGTAACGAAAACAAATTTTTCATCCGTGGACATGACCAAATAAACACCAGCTTCCTCTGAATAGGATAGAAGCTTCAAACCTTGGTGTTGTTCAATTTGCTGGAGGTCTACGTCTGTATAACGTGAATGAGGTGAGAAAAACACATCATCAAATCCACGTAATAATTTAATAGGCTCTTCAATTGAAGTATGGCTGAAGATACCGGAACACTTTTGTGTAAGAGGGTGCTTTTTAATACCAAAGTGATGGTATAGTCCTGCTTGAGCTCCCCAACAAATATGAAGTGTAGACGTTACATTCGTATGGCACCAGTCCATAATCATTGAAAGCTCTTGCCAATAATCAACGTCTTCAAAGTCTAATTGTTCAACAGGGGCACCAGTAATTATCATCCCATCGAACTTTTTATGTTTAATTTGTTCAAATGTTGAGTAAAATTGATCGAGATGATTTTTGCTCGTTGTTTTTGTTTCGTGAGTCGCAGGGTAAAGTAACGTAACATTTACTTGGATAGGTGAGTTTCCAAGTAATCGCAGTAGCTGCGTTTCTGCTTTTTCCTTTTCAGGCATCAAGTTTAAAATAACAATATTTAGGGGACGAATATCCTGTGCTGTTGCTCGTAAATCATCCATAATAAAGATTCGTTCACTCTCTAGTATTTCTTTTGCCGGTAAGTTCCGTGGAATGTTAATTGGCACGACAAACCCTCCTTTATTCTGATTTATCAATTAAATGCAATACCTAATATTATAAGAATATACTGAAAAATTAGCAATATAAATTAACCCATAAAATATGACAAGAAAAAACAGTTGTTAAGTCCCTCTTATCCACTTATCTAAATCTTGATGTGAGGCATGCATGGTTGTTTTGAACTGACAAAAAGATCATTTATATTCGTAGAATCGACAAAAAATGTTAAGATAAGAGAGCAAACAGAAATTGACGCAAAAGAAAGAGGTTTTGGGCAATGAAAATAACGACGAATGTAAAAAGCGACTTACAAATTGCACAAGAAGCAACAATGAAACCTATTACAGACATTGTAAGTCAACTAGATTTGTTGGAAAGTGAAATTGAGCCGTATGGCCACTACAAAGCAAAGTTATCTTTAGATGTTATGGACCGATTACATACGAAGCAAGAAGGAAAAGTTATTTTAGTGACAGCGATTAGTCCAACACCAGCAGGAGAAGGCAAGTCTACTGTAACGGTAGGGTTAGGACAAGCTTTACATAAGGTTGGAAAGAAGGCAATGATTGCGATGCGTGAACCTTCACTTGGACCTGTGATGGGTATTAAGGGTGGAGCAGCAGGTGGTGGTTATTCACAAGTATTACCAATGGAAGACATTAATCTTCACTTTACCGGTGATTTGCATGCCATCACAACGGCAAACAACGCCTTAGCAGCATTGGTTGATAATCACATTCATCAAGGCAATGAATTACGAATCGATACGCGTAAAATTACGTGGAAGCGAGTTGTCGATTTAAACGATCGTGCACTTCGTCAAGTGGTGATTGGATTAGGTGGCCCGGTTCAAGGAGTACCTCGTGAGGACGGTTTTGATATTACCGTTGCCTCAGAAATTATGGCGGTGTTCTGCCTTGCAACAGATCTTCAGGATTTAAAGCGACGCTTAGCCCGCATTGTTGTGGCTTATAATTTAGATGATCAGCCTGTGACAGTCAAAGACTTAGGGGTAGAAGGCGCATTAACTCTTTTATTAAAGGATGCGATAAAACCAAACCTTGTTCAAACGATTGAACATACACCTGCTCTTATCCATGGTGGACCGTTTGCAAATATTGCACATGGATGTAACAGTGTGGTTGCAACAAAGATGGCCGCTAAGCTAGCTGATTATGTTGTAACAGAAGCAGGGTTTGGAGCAGATTTAGGTGCTGAAAAGTTTTTAAATATAAAAGCGCGTATGGCTGACTTAAAACCAGAAGCGGTTGTGTTAGTTGCGACGATTCGTGCGTTAAAAATGCATGGAGGCGTTGATAAAGCAAATTTAGCTGAAGAAAATGTAGATGCATTAAAAGCTGGGATGGCGAATTTACAAAAGCATATTGAAACGATTCAAGCATTCGGACTGCCTTACGTAGTTGCAGTAAACCGCTTCATGACAGATACAAAAGCAGAAGTAGACGCATTAATGGAGTGGTGTGAAGAAAACGATGCACCAGTTGCGTTAACAGAAGTGTGGGAAAAAGGTGGCGAAGGTGGTCAGGAGCTAGCGAAACGAGTACTTCAGGTGATGGAAAAAGGTGAAAATACCTTTGCTCCTCTTTATCACGTTTCGGATTCCATTCAATCAAAAATTGAAACGATTGCGAAAAAAGTGTATGGCGCAACGGGTGTCGAGTTTGCCCCAAAAGCGTTGAAGCAAATTGCTCAGTTTGAAAAGTTAGGTTGGGACAACTTACCGATTTGTATGGCAAAAACACAGTATTCGTTAAGTGATGATCAAACAAAGCTTGGTCGTCCAACGAATTTTACGATTACAATTCGAGAATTTCGTCCATCCATTGGCGCAGGATTCCTTGTGGCATTAACAGGCTCAATTATGACAATGCCAGGTTTGCCGAAAAAACCTGCAGCGTTAAATATGGATGTGGATGAAAACGGACAAGCACTAGGGATTTTTTAAAGAAACATGTAAATACGAAAGAGCTAGAGGACAATAATCTAGCTCTTTCGTTCTGTTAGTAAGGGGAGACATACATTGGGAAAGTATATTCTTAGAAAAGTATGGATTAGTGTGATTACAGCGATCATCATGGGGGTTTTATTTGTTATACCAGGTCTTGTTGATTCGGGCTTAGGAGCATTCGTATATGCTGTCATCTTTGCTTTTTACGCTGTTCTTTTTATTTTAGGATATGGTATGCCGGTATCCATTTTATCTGACTGGATAGCAAAGCATATAAGTTTAACTTGGTTACGTATTGTTGTTTCATTTATTGTTCATGTGGGTTTTGGGACCATTCCATTCTTACTTGGTTCTTTGTATTTTGATGGACTACTAGAGGGAATTGCCTTTGTAGGTTTAGGTGCAGTCATCTACTGGGTTGTCAGCTTTATCTTAGCACTTAAAAAGCCTATAAATTATCGTGTTACATGGAGACTCGCTACACCTTCTATTCTTGTAACCATACTTGTTATGGCTGTTTACTTTGTTCAAGCTATTGATGACATTGGAGAGCCAGTCATTTATGAAATTCCTGAGAATTACCGAGGAATTGTGAAAATTTATTATAATGATAAAGAGGAGCTGCCGTTAAAGAAAGATGGGCACTATTTAATTGCTCCCATTAATGAAAAAGGCATCTTAAAAACATCAACATCAACTCCTTCAGGTGTGTATACATATAAGTTTGTAAACGAACAGGGAGAAGAAGTAGTGAAACGTCAAAACCTTCTTCATTTTGATAATGTGTTAACAAGTGAATTTGAATATGAAGGTGAATATGATCAAGAAATTAACTCGTTTTTTGTTGGTACAAAAGAAGAAGCGGAAAAATATTACAAAGAAAATGAACGAGTCTATACAGCTGACTTTCGAAGTGAAGCCATTTATCACCTTTATATGCCTGAATCCTTTCGAGGGTGGGCAGTTGTGTCGCTTGGTGAAGAAACAGAAACGGCAGAACAAAAGCCTTATCCAATTCATATGAATGATCAAGGAGTTGGAACATTTTCATTATCTTGGATCGACTATCAACCACAAGCAGATAAATTTTTCTTTGTACAATCAACAGGAGAAGCAAAACAAATAACCAAAGAAATGATCCATGAGCCAATGCTATATCCTGATTTATTTGCGGTGTTTGTTGGCACAAAACAAGAGTATAAAAACAGTGAACCGTTTCATTATATAACGTATAAGGAAAAGCTTTCACAGTATAACGAATAAAGGAAGGGCCTATCATGTTTGATCCTATTGTGTTTGATAATTTAAAGGTAATTGTAGAAGGTGAAATTTACGAGTTAGATTTGTCGGGGGAAGTGTCTGTTGTCAATCGAGAAGATTTTGTTGATTTGGCTCGTTTTACGCGTACGTATCACATTTCATTTCGACAACACAGTTGCTGTATAGCCACATTAAAGTTATCAACAGACCTTGATAACATCCATGCTGAGTTGAATCCGAGGCGAAATGAAAAGCCAGGTTGCACGGTTTTTATTCAATTTACATATACCCAAGATAAACCGTTCGATACTGAGCAATGTGAGCATTTTCAACATGTACTTGAAGACATTTGGGGAGAAACAAGAACCATCACACAGCGTTTGTCTCATGAAGTAGGAAACGAAGAATATGAAGATCTTATTACGGTGACATTCAATCGGTATATCTATGAAGACCAAGTTGGGGATTTAGTAGAGATGATTGATTACATGTTACAAACCTTAGATGCACTAGAAGAGTAAAGCGTTGTTGCTTTGCTCTTTCTTTATGAGCGATTATAATAAAGGAAAAAGGAGGAATGAAGATGAGTGTATATGAATATTCTGCAAAGACGATTAAAGGTGAGGACGTTTCATTAGATCATTATAAAGGAAAGGTTATGCTTATTGTAAATACAGCGAGCAAGTGCGGTTTTACACCGCAGTATAAGGATTTACAAGCACTTCATGAAGAGTATAGCGGACAAAACGTGAACATTCTTGGCTTTCCTTGTAACCAATTCGGTGGTCAAGAGCCAGGTCAAGAGCAAGAGATTGAGCAGTTTTGTGAGTTAAACTATGGCGTAACATTTCCGATGTTTGCAAAAGTCGATGTAAAAGGTGAAGATGCCCATCCGTTGTTTACATATTTGACAGAGAAAGCACCTGGGTTACTTGGTTCTAAAGCAATAAAGTGGAACTTCACAAAATTTTTAGTGAATCAAAATGGTGAAGTTGTGAAGAGATACGCACCGCAAACTTCACCAAAAGAGATAAAAAAAGATATTGAAGAATTGCTAAAATAAGAAAAAGAGCCACCTTCTCGATGAAGTGGCTCTTCTTCTTATTTTACATTCACATAAAGCGGTAATTCAGTATGACCCATTTCACGGACATACACGAATAAGTTTCCTTTATGATGAATTTCATGATCGATTCCCATGGAAAGTAGTTGCTTTCCTGTGATATTTGATCCGAAAATTGCTGCTACATCTAATTCTTTTTCTAACTCTTCTTCTGATAAAGATTCAAGTAATTCGACAGTCTGAGCTGTATATGTATCCGCAAGCTTGATCAAGTTTAATTCCGTCTCTTCTTTTTTCTCTTGAAAAGGAGAGAGATTTCCGACTTTTACAACAGCTGCAAACTTATAAAACGATGTAAGCATATGTGTTACAAGTCGTTGTGTAGGCATAGAAGTTGGAGTTGGTTTGTAGTCATAATGATTTTCTTCGATTTTTTGAATTAATTCGTTTGTTACAGAGCGATGTGATAAAAAATGCTGAATAATTTGATTTTTATTGCTCATAAAAGAGCCTCCTTCTAATAAAAGAATATCCCAAATTATATCATTTTCAGCAAAAGTAACGCGAGTAAATTGCCTCCAAGAGTATAGATGGAAGTAAAACGTCATTTCGTGATAGAATAAGGCATGATGATAGGAGAATGATAGTGTGGAAGAAATCATTAAAAGAGCGGAAGAGTGGGTTCAAGAAAAGTTAAAACATGATAAGACGGGACATGATTGGGCGCATATTAGCCGTGTTTATCGTCATGCTGTCTATTTAGCTGCTAAAGAAGGGGGACAAGTTCCCGTTATTGAATTAGCAGCTCTTTTACACGACGTGGTGGATGATAAGCTAGTGGAAGATGTAGATGCTGCTTACATGGAGTTGATGGATTGGCTTCATGCCCAATGTGTCCCTGAATCCATGATTATACATATTATTGATATTATCAAAAGCATGTCTTTTAAAGGCGGGAATCGCCCCCCAATGAAAACAATTGAAGGGCAAATTGTCCAAGATGCTGATCGTTTAGATGCCATCGGTGCAATGGGTATTGCTAGAACGTTTATGTATGCAGGAGCAGTTGGTCATTCCATGTATAAAGAAGATGGGATGGTTAGGGAAACGATGACTGAAGAAGAATATCGAAATGGACAATCAACAGCCATTCATCATTTTTATGAAAAGCTGTTGAAGTTAAAAGAGTTAATGAATACACAAACTGCGAAAAAATTAGCACAGGAGCGCCATGATTATATGGAGCAATTTTTAACCCAATTTATGAAAGAGTGGAAAACTGATTATGAAAATGTTGACGGTTGAACATGTAACAAAAACGTATGGAGATAAAGCACTATTTTCTGATCTCTCTTTTACAATCTCAGAGAATGAACGCATTGGTTTAATTGGGATTAATGGTACGGGGAAATCAACGTTACTAAAAATTATAGCAGGTCTTGAAGTAAGCGATAGCGGTGATATGATGCATTCAAAAGGATACCGCATTAGCTATTTAGCGCAACAACCTGACTTTGATGACAATCTAACGGTGTTAGAACAAGTGTTTAGTGGAGAAACACCTCTTTTACAATTGTTAAAAGAATACGAAGAAAGCTTATATAAATTAGAGCAAGCACCAGAAGATGAAGCGTATCAACAGCAGTTATTTACGCTTCAACAACGTATGGATGCAATGAACGCATGGGAGACGAATTCAAGCGCACAAGCCATTTTAACAAAGCTTGGCATTACAAACATGAGAGCCAAAATTGGAGAGTTATCAGGTGGGCAGAAAAAGCGAGTAGCCATCTCTCAAGTGTTAATTGAAACGCCAGATTTACTCATCCTCGATGAACCGACCAACCATTTAGATTATGAGACGGTAAAGTGGTTAGAAGAATATTTAGCAAAGTATCAAGGTGCCGTTCTATTAGTTACCCATGATCGCTATTTCTTAGATGCTGTAACAAATCGCATCTTTGAGCTTGATGGAGGAAATTTATATAGCTATCAAGGAAACTATGCGTCTTTTCTAGAAGGGAAAGCAATTCGTGAAGAGCAAGAAAAAGCGACGCAATCCAAACTTCATAATTTGTATCGAAATGAATTAGCATGGATTCGTAGAGGAGCTAAAGCTCGTACAACGAAGCAAAAAGCTCGTATTCAACGATTTGATGACTTAGAAGGTAAGCTTGATCACAGTGAAAAGGAAAAATTAGATTTAAGCTTAACAGGAAGCCGTCTTGGGAAGAAAGTGTTCGAACTGAAAGAAGTAAGCAAAGCTTATGAAAATAAAATGATTTTATCTTCTTTTACACACATTGTGAAAAAGGGTGATCGTATTGGCATTGTAGGGCAAAATGGAAGTGGAAAGTCAACGCTTCTCAATATGATCGCAGGTCGTATACAGCCAGATGCTGGGGAGATTGATCAAGGACAAACGGTGAAAGTTGCGTATTATACTCAAGAAAGTGATGACATGGACTTGAATCAGCGCATGCTAGAGTACATTAAAGAGTCTGCGGAAGTGATTCATACAACCGATGGCAAAACAATTTCTGCTTCACAAATGCTTGAGCGCTTTTTGTTTCCATCTCATACGCATGGCACGCCGATTCGAAAGCTTTCAGGTGGAGAGCGTCGCCGTCTTTACTTATTGAAGTTGTTAATGACATCACCGAATGTTCTGTTATTAGATGAGCCTACTAACGACTTAGATACACAAACGCTCACAGTGCTAGAAGATTATTTAGAAGAGTTTCCTGGTGTAGTCGTGACTGTTTCACATGATCGATACTTTTTAGATAAAGTGGCGGATTACTTACTTGTATTTGAAGGGAATGGCCAAATTTCAACTTATTTTGGTGAGTATACAGATTACCTAGAAGATGAAATGAAGAAGAATCAGGTCGTAGCTGCACCGAAAGTAAAAGAAGAAAAACCAAAGCAGCAAGATAAGCCTAAGAAACGCCGTCTGTCGTACAAAGAGCAAAAAGAATGGGAAGAAATTGAGGACAAGATTGCAGAGAAAGAGGAAGAAGTCGAGCAATTAACGGCTGAGATTGAAAAAGCAGGAAGCGATTATTCAAGAGCACATGAATTATCTCAAAAACAAGAGCAGGCAAATGAAGAGTTAGAAGAGCTTATGAACCGATGGGCAGAACTATCAGAGTTAGTAGAAGAGTTGCAAGGATAATCACCTCATTAGACTCTTGTTTTTTGAAATGCTAAAATTTGAAGTGAATCGTAAAAGAAGGGCGTGTCGTGATGAAAATTAAATCAATTGAACCAACACCAAGTCCAAATACAATGAAAATTACCCTAGATCAAGAGCTACCGGGCGGAAAAAGCAACAATTATCACAAAGATAATGTTGAAGGAGCACCTCCTGTTATTCAACAAATGATGAAGGTTGAAGGAGTAAAAGGAGTGTATCACGTTGCTGACTTTTTAGCAGTTGAACGAAATGCAAAGTATGATTGGAAACAAATTTTACCTCAAGTACGTGTGGCTTTTGGAGAGAATGTGTCGGATGAAGACCATCAAGAACAAAAAATAAACGAACACTTTGGTGAAGTGAAAGTATTTGTACAAATGTTTAAAAATGTTCCAATGCAAGTAAAGTTAACGGATGATCATGAAGAAAAGCGTGTCGGATTGCCTGATCGCTTCGCAAAGGCTGTTGCTCAAATTCAAACCTTTGCTGATAATGTCGTGCTAGAACGTAAATGGAAAGAGCAAGGCGTACGTTACGGAGCGCTTGCTGACATTGGAGATGAGGTAGCAGATGAACTAGAAGCTGCTTATCCTCAAGAGCGTTTAGACCGATTGGTAAACATGGCCAAGCAAGAGAAAGAAGGCGGATTGGTTGTTCAGCCTCGTCAAAGTTATCAAGTGACACTTGATATGTTGAAAGAAGAGGATTGGTCAAAGAGATATGCGCACCTTGAGCAAATGAATCCAACAAAAGAGGATTTGCACGTATTGGATAAAGCGTTAGAAGATGAAAAAGCATCGATTCGTCGTCTTGCAACGGTTTATTTAGGAATGATTGAGGAAAAAGACGTTCTTCCTTACTTATATAAGGCGTTAAATGATAAATCTGTGACAGTAAGACGAACGGCTGGAGATTGCTTATCTGATTTAGGATTTGAAGAAGCGACTCCTGCTATGTGTGAGGCTTTACAAGACAAAAACAAACTCGTTCGTTGGCGTGCAGCCATGTTCTTGTATGAAGTGGGAGACGAGTCGGCACTTTCAGCATTAAAGGCAGCAGAAGATGATAAAGAATTTGAAGTCGCGATGCAAATTAAGCTAGCGATTGAGCGTATTGAAGGTGGCGAGGAAGCGAAAGGATCTGTTTGGAAGCAAATGACCGAAAGCCGTAAATAATGGATGTTCATACAAAAGCCGAGGCTAAAGAGCAGCCTCGGCTTTTGTGTTTAATTATAATAGACAACTAGCTATTTCGATAGTGATGGGATATTACCGAGCTTTAAACTGTAAGGGCTCCATTGTTTCGTTAATGGTAATAGGTTGATACCCCGATTTTGTTGTGATGGTTAAAATTTCAGGTAATGATTCCGCTGTGAAAGATTTGTCGTGAAACAGTAAAACTGGTGTTTCATGTCGAGCGTCTAAAGCTGTTAATTGCGGAAGAATGTTGTGAATAATTTTAGAAGCAGAACGTAGCGTCCAGTCTTGACTATCAATATTCCAATCCCACATTTGATAATGAGATAACAAGTCTGTACGGTGTGGCTCTTTTAAGTAAGGAGCACTTCCAAAAGGTACACGAATGAGTGAACTATCAACATGTGTAATAGATTGTAAGGTTGCTAAACATTCGCGCATTTCGTTTAATGCCGCACCCTCAGATCCATAAAATTGACTTAAGTCATGACTAACCCCATGACAACCTACTCCATGACCTTCAGCAACGATTTGTTTTGTAATGTCTGGATGTTGTTCCATTTGTCCCTTTAACATGAAAAAGGTAGCTTTCACGTGATGCTGCTTTAGTACATCTAAGATATGTAGCGTATCTTTCGTTGGGCCATCATCAAATGTCAAGTATAGTGGTTTTTCTAATGGTTCATTATTATGGTTGAAAGTTGTTGTGACGAATGACTGATTGAGTTCTTTTTTTAGCTCATTTGAATACGCAGTCTTTCGACTTGGTAAATCTTCATGTGTAAGTGTGTGGCTTAAGGCAACAGCCTTCTCACGTCCTTTTACTTCTGTCATTGTAAAAATGGATGTGGTGATCATGATTAGAACCATGATAAGAAAATAAAATGGCTTTTTTGGCTTTCGAATCATTCTCATGGTCAAAATCCTTTCTTCGTTGTGACTCGTCCTCTCTCTAACTATAATATAGATAATCTATGAATAACAGTCAAAATACGACAAAAATGTTCCAAAGAACGGGAAAAAATTGTTTGATAAATTTTTAGAATATTATTGCAAAATAAATAGAAACGTACTATAGTGGTTAGAAAATATAGAAAAGTTAGACAGGAGGATTTCTTGTGACAAAAGATTTAAGAATTCGCAGCAAGGCAATCAGTGATGATATTAGACGTGCTCCAAACCGTGCGATGTTAAGAGCAGTAGGATTTACAGATGAGGATTTTCAAAAGCCGATGATTGGTGTTGCAAGTACGTGGAGTGAGGTAACACCGTGTAATATACATATTGATGATTTAGCAGTAAAAGCAAAAGAAGGTGTTAAGGATGCAGGTGGAGCACCACTTATCTTTAATACGATTACAGTATCAGATGGAATTTCAATGGGAACACCAGGTATGCGTTACTCTTTACCGAGTCGTGATGTCATTGCAGACTCAATCGAAACAGTTGTAGGTGCAGAAAACCTTGATGCATTTGTAGCCATTGGAGGCTGTGATAAAAACATGCCAGGCTGTATGATCGCAATTGGCCGCTCTGAAGTGCCTGCTGTGTTCGTATATGGAGGTACTATTGCAGCAGGTCATCATGATGGGAAAAAGCTAGACATTGTATCTGTATTTGAAGGGGTAGGTCAATATAACAAAGGCGATGTATCGGAAGCTGAACTTAAGCACATTGAATGTAACGCTTGTCCAGGATCAGGTTCATGTGGGGGAATGTATACAGCAAATACAATGGCATCAGCAATTGAAGCTTTAGGTATGAGTTTACCAGGTAGCTCATCCAACCCAGCAGAAACAGAACTAAAAGTAGAAGATTGCTATAAAGCGGGTCAAGCTGCATATCAATTGCTAGAGAAAGGAATTTATCCAAAAGATATCATGACAAAAGAAGCGTTTGAAAATGCGATTACGGTTGTCATGGCGCTTGGCGGTTCAACAAATGCTGTTCTTCATTTATTAGCCATTGCTCATTCTGTTGATCTAGATTTAACGTTAGAAGATTTTGATCGTATTCAAAAGAAGGTTCCGCACTTAGCAGATTTAAAACCAAGTGGGAAATATGTAATGGAAGATTTGCATAAAATTGGTGGCGTTCCAGCCGTTATGAAATATTTATATGAACAAGGATATTTACATGGAGACTGCTTAACTGTGACAGGTAAAACGTTAGCGGAGAACTTAGCAGAGGCTCCATCTCTTGTTGACGGGCAAGAGATTATTAAACCAATTGACGCAGCGTTCCGAAAAACGGGCCCTCTTGTGATTTTAAAAGGAAACTTAGCACCAAGTGGCGCAGTAGCAAAAGTATCAGGTGTAAAAGTAACGCGTCATACTGGACCTGCTCGCGTATTTAATACGGAAGAAGAAGCAACTCAAGCTGTATTAAAAGATGAAATTAAAGAAGGCGACGTACTTGTTATTCGTTATGAAGGACCAAAAGGAGGTCCAGGTATGCCAGAGATGCTATCTATTTCTGCTATCTTAGTAGGAAAAGGACTAGGTGAATCAGTGGCATTGTTAACCGATGGCCGCTTCTCAGGTGGTACTCACGGTCTAGTAGTAGGGCATATTGCACCAGAAGCACAAGTTGGCGGACCAATTGGACTTCTTCAAAACGATGACCTTGTTACGATTGACTCTCAAACGCAAGAAATTACAATGGAAGTATCCGAGGCAGAATTAGAAAGACGTCGTCAACAATGGACAGCTCCACCTCTTCGAGATAAAGGCGTATTATCAAAGTATGCACGCCTCGTATCATGCGCTTCTAAAGGAGCGGTTACGGATTTATTCGAGGAAGAGAAAGTAAAAGTGAATTCATAATTTGATCGATGGAAAAATAAATCCTGACTTCTTTTCAGTCAGGGTTTATTTTTTTTACGGAAGAGATCATTCCAAGTTATGAGGTAACTAACCGTGAACAGAGACCTGTGTCAAATGATAAAGAAAAATCTATATATATAAGGAAGAAAAGAGTATATTACGCCTATACGTTGATTTCCTAGGCAGATCTATAGTATGCTTTTAGCGTCTATGAATAGTAGGAGGAATGTACAATGTCAATGGCATATGAAGAATATATGCGTCAAATTGTTAAGCCAATGCGTGAAGAGCTAACACGTGCAGGCTTTCATGAATTAACAACAGAAGAAGAGGTTGAAGGCTTTATTGAAAAGGTAGAAGGTACAACGTTTGTTGTAGTGAATTCTGTTTGTGGTTGTGCAGCAGGCTTAGCTCGTCCAGCAGCAACTCAAGCTTACTTACAAGCTGATAAGAAGCCAAATCATGTTGTGACTGTATTTGCCGGTCAAGATAAAGAAGCAACAGCTAAAATGCGTGAATATTTTACTGACATAGAGCCATCTTCACCATCTATGGCTTTATTAAAAGGAAAAGAGGTTGTTCACTTTATTCCACGTCATGAAATCGAAGGTCAGCCACTTGAGGCTATTTTTGAAAACATTTTAGATGCATTCAATACCCATTGTAAATAAGAAAAGTTCAGCGTTTTGTCACAATGTGCAGCTAGACTTTTTCTTCTAAACCGCATATACTTTGATGAGGAATAAAAAGGATGTCGTTTGACGTCCTTTTTTCATTGAGAAAATTGAATGAGCATTCAAAAAATGTTGGTTTTAGTGATATAGTAGGAGGCTAAATGAAAGTGATTGTAACGACTGCAGGTCGAACAAATGAAGAAATGATTGCCATGGCCCACAATGTTGCGTCAGATTTGCACGTTCCATTTGTTTTGAGACGAAAAGAATCGGTTAAAGAGATTCAAGCGCGTGAAGATGCCGATGTATTAATTGTTGGTAAAGAGCGGTTGGAGCTTCATCCTCAAGGTGCAGAAGAGCCTGTGTTCTTTCATCCTAATTCAGCAATGTTTCGTTCAAAAAGAGTATTGCGCGGAGAACATGAGCCGTTTTTAGAAGCGACAAAATTAGAAAAAGGGATGTCTTTACTTGACTGCACCTTTGGATTAGGATCAGATAGTATTGTAGCGAGTG
This sequence comes from Priestia iocasae, assembly GCF_016909075.1. Lineage (GTDB taxonomy): Bacteria > Bacillota > Bacilli > Bacillales > Bacillaceae_H > Priestia > Priestia iocasae. The sequence goes on along the minus strand of NZ_JAFBFC010000003.1, from coordinate 398,154 downwards.
TGGCAGTTGGTAAGGAAGGGAAAGTTGTGGGGATAGAAGGTAATCGATATTTAGCTTATCTCTGTCAACAAGGATTAAAAAACTGGGAAAGTGGCGTTCATGAAATAGATGAAGCGATGAAGAGAATTCAACTTCATCATCAAACCTTTGAGGCATTTTTACGTTGTTGTGAGGATAATAGCTTTGATGTTGTTTATTTTGATCCGATGTTTCCCGAGCCAATTGAAGAGTCAGATGGAATTAAAGGGTTGAAAACGATTGCTTTATATTCTGCATTAACAGCAGAGGTAATAAAAGAAGCAACACGAGTAGCAAAAAGGCGAGTTGTATTGAAGGATCATTGGAAAAGTGAACGATTTGATGCTTTTTCGTTTCAAGTGTATAAACGAAAAACAGCCAAATTTCATTTTGGTGTCATTGAGCTTATGTGACGATTCTTTCATAAAGTAGCGGAAAGCGGGCACACTAGAGGCGGAGGTGTGATAAAGATGAGTAGAATTAAAAAAGATCACTCGAAGTCAGACTTAGCGGCTCCAAACGTACAAGGCCAAGGAACGACAACGTCTGAAACAGGCGTTGAAAAAAGTTCGTCAAGAATGAAGCAGAAAAAATAACAACTTTATGAAGATGTCAAAAAATAGACCGTCACACATCCATAATCGGAAAAGTGAAGGTCTATTTTTTGTCTATCACAACATAGGAACTCTAATCAACAATTGTCAATGTAATAAAATAAATCATTAAAATGAAGCTAGAAACGATATAAACTGCCTCCATACATTCACACCTTTCTTCTTTCTATTTTACGTTTTAGGTTTAAATAAAATGAAAGTGGATAATGTTTTATATAAGTTAACTTACTGCGTATGTATCCCACTTTTTTTAAAAGTATTCCACAATTTAAAAAAATTGAAACTTTTTTAGCCGTCATTCGTCTATATAAATATAACCAAGGTTAAAACGGTATTTCAATTTGATGAACAAATGAAAAAAGAGCAGTAAACCGCTTCCAAATATGTTACAATACTGAATAAGTTTTTTGTAACAGAATGATAGGACAATAGAGAAGATGAACTTCTCTATTTAGACGTATAATGAATGTCGCTTATGATGCAGAAATGGTACTAGAAAGGAATGGTTAGTAATGCCGAAATGGTTTCGTAGAACGTTAATAGTATTAATTACAGTATTTACATTCGGTTTGGTTACACCACCGGAATATTTATATGTTGATGATGCAAAGGCTGATAAGCATCATAAGTCAGGCTACATTAAAGAAAACATTCCAATTAGTACGTATGAGCAGTATTATGAGCTGCCAACGGAGGAAAGTAAGTATGAGAACGCTGAATCATTTGTAGTATTTGCAATGGAAGAAGCTGAAAAGCAATCGGTTGAAAAGTTTGGCACAAAAATTAAGCCTGTTATCGAAGATGAATTTAGAGAAATCGTTTTACCTGAAATGGAAAAAGTGTTAGCAAGCTTAGCTGAAGAGCGAGAAGAAAGCATTCATAATCTTGAAATTAGCGAGCATCCTGCAGCTGGCTATGGAGAAAAGATTTTTCATGTATATGATCGTGAAAGTGGACAAGACTTGATTCGCTTTCACGTTCGTAGAGAAAATCCACCGAAAGCTGGATATTGGTTTAATTTCCATTATCATAAGGCAGATGACAACTTTCAAAAACATTATGATTTAGGCAAGATTTATTGGAATCGCAACATGCCGCCTAAATGGATGAGTTGATTTTTTCTATAAGACATTACTTAGTAAACTGGACCGTCAATCAAAACCTAGTAATACCAAGGGTTTTGATTGACGGTTCTTTTTGTATGAAACAGAAAATGGTTTGTTGGACGTTTACGATAGTCCTTTGTATAGGTGGCAGATATTGCATCTCAAAATAGATAGGTAATGTGATAGGATAAAAGAATATGAGTCGATGTGTTCATGTATGTAGAAATGAAAGGGGGAGGCATATATGAATACGCGGATTTTTGTTCTTTTTTTACTTATCTTATTTATTTCCCCAGTTATTACGTACTCGTCCTTTGAACGAGATTCAGTGGCCCTTCGTGATACATCCCTATCTAATGAAATAACTTATGAGAGAAAGCAAGTCTCCTATTATATTGAACGTATCATTTACCTTCCGAAGAAACATTATAACAAAGATGATGCGATGCTCATGGTGAAGAGAATTGCGGCTATTAACCCTTACTTACTTGAACAAATGTACAAAAAGCATATACGAATTAAATTTTTTACAGGTAAATTAACAGATGAGCCGGCATTTTCTCATTTAAAAGGTGTGAAACCAAGAGGTTATAGTGATGAAGGCCCAACATGGGATGACATTCCTGGCGCAGGTGGTTCAACGACCGTTTATGTAAAAGTTGGACATAGTAATAAGGGAGAGGGACATGGATCAGTAAATTTAGAACTACATGAACTCGGCCACACGATTGATCAACAAGTGTTAAATGGTATTAGAAGAAACAAAGAATTTTTAACACATTGGCAACATGAGCGGAATAAATTATTCCCGAATCAATCCTATTTTCTGCTTTATCCAGAAGAGTACTTTGCGGAAGTATTTGCGATGTATTATGCAAATGAGTTAACAAAAAAGCAGCTAAAAAGCTTAGCACCTCATACGTTACGTTATTTAGAAAAAATCTTAGAAGTGTACCCTGTGCACCAAGAGAAACATTTATTTTCATTCCGACTACAAAATACCGCCTTCTAGTCAATACTATCCCTTGCCTCTCCCATTCGTTAAGATGAATGAATAGACGGGCAAGGGATAGTACGTTATAGAATCATAATTGGCAAAATGGCAGAACGTAATAGAAATGAATAAAAGTTAAAACAATCCTTTGAAAACGAAACAAGAATGCTTATAATGAGTAAATAGTCTGAAAATAAAGTTGTAAGGGAGAATAACATGAAAACACGTATTGAGGGTCATCTTCGTTCATTTCAGGAAAATAATCGAAACCGTGGACGTTTACTCGTTAGTTGTCCAGATCAACCAGGGATTGTAGCAGCCGTCTCTAATTTTCTTTATGAAAAAGGGGCGAATATCGTTGAGTCTAGTCAGCACTCAACGAATCCAGAAGGTGGGACCTTCTTTATTCGTTTTGAATTTGAATGTGAAAACTTGAACGAGAAAGAAGCATTGTTAGAACATGACTTTCTTGCCATTGCTGAAAGATTTTCGATGGATTGGAAATTTACATATGCTTATAAAGTGAAAAAAACGGCCATCTTTGTTTCAAAAGAACTTCATTGTTTGCTAGAGCTATTATGGGAGTGGCAAAGCGGGGATTTTACAACAGATATCGCGCTTGTCATTAGTAACCATGAGGATGCAAAGGATATTGTCGAATCAATGGGCATCCCGTTTCACTACATTCCAGCTTCAAAGGAAATTCGAAAAGAAGTGGAAGAGAAGCAGCTTCAGCTATTAGAAGACTATGATATTGACTTAATTGTGCTTGCGCGTTATATGCAAATTTTAACACCAGATTTTGTTACCGCACATCCAAATCGCATTATTAATATTCATCATTCATTTTTACCAGCGTTTATCGGTGCAAGGCCGTATGAGCGTGCCTATAAGCGTGGAGTAAAGCTTATTGGTGCAACCTCTCACTATGTGACGAATGATTTAGATGAAGGGCCTATTATTGAACAAGACATTGAACGAGTAAACCACCGTGACAGTGCAGATGATTTGAAAAAGATTGGACGGTTAATTGAGCGCACAGTATTAGCAAGAGCGGTAAAATGGCATTTAGAAGATCGTGTCATCGTTCATGAGAATCGAACAATTGTGTTTAACTAAACAAAGCCATAATGCAATAGGAAGGGTAGCAGAAGAAACAACGTTTGCTACTCTTCTTTTTTATGACATGCTACAATAGAAGAGGAATTTTTTAAAAGGATGTGTCGGACTTGAAGCAATATCTTGAGCTTTGTGAACATGTATTGAAGAATGGAACGAAAAAGGAAGATCGCACTGGAACGGGAACAATTAGTACATTTGGCTATCAAATGCGCTTTGATTTACAAGAAGGTTTTCCCCTCGTTACAACAAAAAAGCTACATTTGAAATCAATTATCCATGAACTTCTTTGGTTTTTAAACGGCGATACAAATGTGAAATATCTACAAGAAAACGGTGTTCGTATCTGGAATGAGTGGGCAGATGAAAACGGAGAGCTTGGTCCTGTTTACGGTCATCAATGGAGATCATGGCCTACTTCAGATGGTGAAACGATTGACCAGATTTCAAACTTAATTAACCAGATTAAACAAAATCCTGATTCAAGACGTTTAATTGTAAGTGCATGGAATGTAGCAGATGTTGATAACATGGCGTTGCCACCATGTCATTGTTTATTTCAATTCTATGTAGCAAATGGAAAGTTATCGTGTCAATTGTATCAACGCTCGGCTGATATCTTCCTAGGTGTACCGTTTAATATTGCTTCTTACGCATTGCTTACAATGATGGTTGCGCAGGTTTGTGATTTAGAGCCAGGTGAGTTTGTGCATACTTTTGGAGATGCACATATTTATACAAATCATCTTGAGCAAGTGAACTTGCAATTATCACGTAAGCCTCATTCATTACCGAAGATGAAAATAAATCCAGACGTGAAATCAATTTTTGACTTTAACTATGAAGACTTTGAATTAGTTGACTATGAAGCGCATCCACATATTAAAGGAGTTGTCAGCGTATGATTTCACTGATTGCAGCGATGGACAAGCAGCGCTTAATCGGTAAGGAAAATGACTTACCGTGGCGTCTTCCTGAAGATTTAAAGCACTTTAAACGAGTAACGACTGGTCATACTGTAGTGATGGGGAGAAAAACGTTTGAATCCATCGGAAAGCCACTTCCAAGTCGAACAAATGTCATTGTTACTCATCAAGAACAATATCAGCCTGAAGGAACAACGGTTGTTCATTCATTGGATGAATTAGAAAAGCTTGATCGAGAGTTAAATGATGAATTATTTGTGATTGGGGGCGCAACTCTATACGAGCAAACGCTTCAGCTTGCAACACGCCTTTACCTTACACATATTGACGAGGTATTTGAAGGCGATACATATTTTCCAGAAATTGATTTAACAGAATGGAAAGTAGTGACAAAAGAACAAGGTCCAAAGGATGAAAAAAATCCATATACGTATTACTTCACCATGTATGAGCGAGTAAACAAATAATGTAGCTTGATGATTTTTCATAAGCGGATAGCTCTTTTCTTAAAAGAGAGGGCTATCCGTTTATGCATGAGTGTAAAAATAGGAGTGTAAAGATTATGTTTCGAAAGATTGCTTTTTTTATTTACTTTTTTGCTTACTTGATTTATAGTTTACCAACTTTAAAGAAGGTAAAGCACCTGCCTATATCAATGGCTGTTCAAGAACGTGATCGTATTCAACATGAGCTGCCAAAGCGATGGGCAAGAAATTTAGTTCGTATTACAGGGTCAACGATAACGGTAGAAGGAGATGCTCATATCCCTAACGGCCCTGTATTGTTTGTGAGTAATCATCAAGGAAATTTTGATGTACCTGTTTTATTAGGCTTTGTTGAAAAACCTTTTGGGTTCTTTTCAAAAGTAGAGGTGAAAAAAATTCCATTCATTCCGAGGTGGATGGAAGTGATGAACTGTGTGTTTGTAGACCGATCAAATCGCCGTCAAGCATTGCAATCAATCAAAGAAAGTGTGGCGCTTTTAAAAGAAGGTCACTCAATGGTCATCTTTCCAGAAGGGACGAGAAGTAAAGGTGGTCCTGTAGCAGAATTTAAGACGGGTGGATTGCGTATGGCAATCGATGCAAATGTACCTATTGTGCCAATAGCGATTGAAGGTACATATAAAATTATGGAACAAAATAAAGTTGGATTTAAGCGTGCGAATGTCACAGTAAGTATCTTAGAGCCCATCACGTCTCACTTAAAAGAAGAAAAGACCGACACAAAAGAATTAGCTGCTCATATTCAGAAGGTTATTGCAAAGAAATTAAATAAATAATAAGACAGAGAGCGATTGGATAGAAAAAATGTTCATGTAACATCCTTTGCTTATCTATCTGTTGATTTAGTTAGCTGAGTCGAAATGGGTGTTCTTTCCCCATGTCGGCTCAGCTTTTTTAATTGAATGTATTACGACGATTCACCAGATGTCGCTTTAGTGACAACAGCATGTTAGTGTATTCATCTGGTTGAGTAAATTGTTCTGCTTGCCAATTGTCTTCCACCCAATGAATTAAATCTTCGATATTATTAAATACTTGTCCGCTTGTGTCAGCGTTTCTCAACATAAATCGTCCGTTATCTTCATCAATTGTGACTTCACACGGAAAAGCTCCATCGTAACTTTGTAATGAATATTCCATGTCTTCACCTTCTTTTTACTTGTTTTTTATAGTATGTAACGATTCCTTCTCGTTTATCCGATAAGTGAAATGAATGAGCCTTGGGAGCGTTTTAAGCATCCTTCAACCTAACCAAAAAATTAACAGATTTATTAGTGGAAAATAATGATTTTTCTAAAAATTATGTGATATAATGTACAAATTACTAAAGGAAGCACAGGAAGGAAGTTGGTTATGAAACAACAAGTAGACAACAGAACAAAACACGTACATTTAGAAGACATCATGATTGCGAATCAAATGATTAAAGATGTTGTTGTACATACACCACTACAACGAAACGATGTTTTGTCAGAGCGTTATGAATGTAACATCTATTTAAAACGAGAAGATTTACAAGTGGTTCGTTCCTTTAAACTTCGTGGCGCGTATAATCGAATCAAAAAATTGACTCAAGAACAATTAGAAAACGGCATTGCCTGTGCAAGTGCAGGGAATCATGCACAAGGTGTTGCGTATGCATGTCGGCATTTAAATATTGATGGGAAAATTTTTATGCCAAGTACAACACCAAGACAAAAAATAAACCAAGTTCAATTTCTAGGAAAAGAAAATGTGCAAATCATCTTAATAGGTGACACGTTTGATGACTCATATGAGCAAGCGATTAAATGTAGCACGGAAGAAGCTCGTACATTTATCCATCCATTTGATGATGTTGATGTGATTGCCGGTCAAGGAACGGTAGCCGTAGAAGTATTTAATGATTGTGAAGAAGAAATTGATTATGTATTTGCAAGCATCGGTGGTGGTGGCCTTGTGTCAGGTGTGGGCACATATGTAAAAAGTGTGTCTCCGCATACAAAATTAATTGGTGTAGAGCCATTAGGAGCACCAGGTATGAAAACATCGATTCAAAAAGGGGAAGTGGTTTGTCTAGAGAAAATTGATCCTTTTGTAGACGGGGCGGCTGTTAAGCGAGTAGGAAACATCTCGTATGATGTGAGTCAAGAGTTGCTAGATGATATCATTGTTGTACCAGAAGGCAAAGTATGTACAACAATTTTATCTCTCTATAATGAAAATGCGATTGTTGCTGAACCAGCTGGAGCGTTATCTATTGCTGCATTAGACTCTTATAAAGACCAAATTAAAGGGAAAACAGTTGTTTGTATTATTAGCGGCGGCAATAATGATATTGGGCGTATGCAAGAAATTAAAGAAAAGTCGATGATTTATGAAGGGCTTCAACATTACTTTATTGTGAATTTTCCTCAGCGTGCTGGTGCGCTCCGTGAGTTTTTAGATGAAGTATTAGGGCCAACAGATGACATTTCACGTTTTGAATATACAAAGAAAAACAACAAAGAAAACGGTCCTGCCTTAGTGGGGATTGAACTAAAACATAAAGAAGATTATGAGCCATTAATTCAACGCATGAATAAAAAAGGCTTTTCATACACAGAAGTTAACAAGGAAAGTAACTTATTCAGTCTGCTTATCTAAAAAGAAGAATGCTATCTATTTAATACCCTGCCTTCTATTCATTGTTTTTATGGATGAAAAGAAGTAGGGTATTTTGTTAATTTTTTATGTTGTTTTAACATCTTTAGACACTATTCGCGCTTGTAAAGGAGTATAATAGAAAAAACGGGTAAAAAGAGGATTGATAGCTTGCTATTAAAAAGCCTGGAATTCAAACATGGTAATGGGGAAAAAGTGAAAATTATTCAAATTCCTGTATTGGAGGAGGATAGCACATTTAGGTTTATGATATCACTTCGTTTTGAGGTGTTTCTTAATAAGATTTATCATGAACCAGAGCCAAAACATGTATACTCGTTTAAAGATTATTTAAAGCGCGTACTGAAATGGAAAGATTACGAAGCCATTTTCAAAGAAGATGCATTAAAACATAACGCTTAACAGAAAGAGGGTATGTAAAAGAGAGAACACAACCTCATACCCTCTAGCAAAATGGACCGTCATGCAAATTCCCTCACCAGAAGGGTGTTAGTTGACGGTCCATTTTGCATGAAATGAAAAAACGAAATTTTCTGTAGGGTATTAGATAAAAGGAAATAGATACACGTTACTTTTAATTCAATAGATAGAGGTGATATAATAGCAAGAAGGAGCTATTTTAGGGGTGAATTTATGAAAAAAATTAAAATTGTAACTGATTCTACATTAGATCTTTCACAAGAAGAATTGAATCAATACGATATTGAAGTTGTGCCATTATCCATTTACATTGATGATGAAACTTTTCTAGACCGAGTGGACATTACGCCGACACAATTTATTGAGAAAATGAAGCAATCAAAAGAGCTGCCAAAAAGCTCACAGCCTGCTGCTGGACAATTTGTTCAAGTATATGAGCGTCTTGTTCAAGAAGGATATGATGTGATTTCAATTCATATGACAGGCGGAATGAGTGGCACAGTGCGTTCAGCTGAAAGTGCAGCGGAAATGGTAGAGGGACATATTACAGTAATCGATTCAATGTACATATCAAAAGCGCTCTCTTTTCAAGTTATTGAAGCAGCGAAAATGGCCAAAGAAGGTAAGAGTGTAGAAGAAATTGTGAACAGAGTAGAGGAAATTCGTAAAGGTACGACGCTATTTGTTGTCGTTGATACGCTTGAAAACTTAATTAAAGGAGGGCGTATTGGACGAGGTAAGGGTCTTATTGGATCGATTTTAAACATTAAACCGATTGCATCTTTAGCAGATGGTGTATATACACCTGTAGCAAAAGTACGTAGTCACTCTCAAGTAGTTAAGTTTTTAACGAATCAGTTTGCAGAAGATATAAAAGGTAAAACCGTAAAAGGAATTGGGCTTGTTCATGCTGATGGGCTTGAATTAGCTACAAAAGTCAAAGACTCAATTGCAAAAGTGAGCGATTATTCTTCTTATAAAATTGAAGATACGACACCAATTATTGCGACACATACTGGTGTTGGAGCAATTGGCTTTATGTATTTTGCTGAATAGACGTTAACGGTCTGTTTGAATAAGAGCGATATCAACAAAGAAACGAATTCCTTGTTGATATCGCTTTTATTTGTGGGATAATTTTCTAAATTATTTGAAAAATAAAGCACTTCCTATGATATAATAATGAAAAGTATTTCACATCATTCTTTGAGTCGAGGTTATTTACAATGAGAAAATATATTCGCAATTTAAGTATTTTCAATAAGACTGTATTGTTTTCTACTTTTATCGTTATTCTTGTTGGAATTGGGACTGCGTATATTAGCTATAAAGTACAAGAGAGTATGACAGAAGAAATGCTTTCTCATCATGCATTAAGCATTGCTGATATATGGAAGCAGTCACAATCTGTTGAGCAAATAATTGCGACAAAAGAGGATTTTAATGAGATAGAAAAAAATAAAGCAAGTCTTGCTGAGTCTCTTTCAACAATCTACGGCACCCATCCCCCTTATTTGCAATCTCATATTTTTTCTGCGAAAAAAGAGAAAAATCAAACAATTGAAATGATTGTGAGTACCAATAAGGAACTAAGTAAGCAAAAGGCGTCCATCAATTATACCTCTGATACCGAATTTTACAGAGTATTTCAAAAAGTAACAAGAACCAAAAAAGATGAATATACATCTATTTATAAAAATGAATTTGGTACATGGATTACTGCCTTTACCCCCATTATGAATCATGATCAAGAGGTAATTGCCATTTTGGCTGTAGATGTGGACGCAAGTATTATCAGTACATATCAAAGAGAATTAGTTACCTCATTAGTCATGGGCTTACTTTTCTTGTTTAGTATTATTATTTTCTTCCAAGATTGGGGATTGCGTAAATTAATGTTCCCACTGCGGGAATTGCTTTTTGGAATTAAGCAAGTAAGCAATGGAAATTTACGCATGAAAGTTAAGCATGAAGATGAATCAGAGATTGGAGAGATTAACAAGCAATTCAATGAAATGACAACACAGCTTGAAGTTTTATTTAAACAAGTCGCGGCAACGACTGAAGAACTTGGTGAGAAGGCAATGAGGAGTCCATCAACAAATGGAATCGAAAAAGCAATTAACGATATGGGTCTCATTATGGAAAAAACAAAGCTTCAAAAAGAGTTTCAACGTGCTGAAAAAATGAATGCGATTGGGCAGTTAGCTGCTTCGGTTGCACATGAAATTCGAAACCCGATGACGGTTGTAAAAGGATTCTTGCAATTATTCCATGGAAAAGAGCATTTAACATCTTCAGAGAAAGGCTATATTCAGCTTATGATTGATGAAATGCATCGAGCAGAGCTAATTATTAATGATTATTTATCTTTGGCTCGTCCAGGTATGGAACAGTTAGAGGTATTAAATTGTAAAGAATGTGTAACAAGTTTAGTTGATTTGCTATCATCTTATGCACTATTAAACAATAATATCATAATTGATTTACAGGTTAAAAGAACGGTATACATAAAAGGAAATAAGAATGAGTTTAATCAAGTATTATTAAACATTATGAAAAATGGAATTGAATCAATGAAGGAAGGAGGGGTTTTAAAAGTATCCATGGAAACAAAAGGCGACGTAGTTGACATTCATATAACAGATACCGGGATTGGGATGTCTAAGGAGGAAAAGAGTCGACTTGGCACACCGTTTTATTCGTTAAAAGAAAAAGGGACAGGAATTGGCTTAATGGTTTCCTACCAAATTATTGAAAGTATGAAAGGGACGATTTTAGTGGCAAGCGAAAAAGGAGTCGGCAGCACCTTTACCATTAGTCTTCCAATCCATCGACCGTTTTAGTCTCTTTTATTAAGTGATATACATATGTGAACAATTAATGAAAAAGTTGCTTATTCTTTTCACCTGTAACATAGTTTGCTAAAATAAGAGAAGAAAGCGGCGACTAAAAACACTTTATTTGTAGAAAGATACATAGTATAGGGAAAACATACATAACAAAGCAAGGAATGAAAACCCTTACTACTTTTTATCGACCGTTTTCTGTAAGAGAAAAAATGGCCAATATAAGGGAGTAACAACATGATCCGAAAACACAATAAGCAATTTTTAGCAGGAATGATGATTTTATTATTAGTAGCTTTAACCGCATGTAATTCCGATATTCCGGATCGATTAGATTGGGAGCTAGATGACTTTTCATATGTGAATCAAGAAGGAGACACGGTTAGTAAAGAAAGTTTAAAGGGAGATATTTGGGTAGCCGATTTTATCTTTACAAATTGTGAAACGGTTTGTCCTCCAATGACAGCGAACATGGCAAAGCTTCAAAAGATGGCCGAAGAAGAAGGATTAGATGTTCGATTTGTATCGTTTAGTGTAGATCCTGAAGTGGATTCCCCAGAGCGGTTAAAAGAGTTTGCCTCTCAATTCAATACAGATTTATCAAAATGGGATTTTTTAACTGGCTATAAGCAGGATGAAATTCAAGAATTTGCACTTGATAATTTTAAAACGATTGTGCAAAAGCCAAAGGATGAAGATCAAGTGATTCATCAAACAAGCTTCTATTTAGTTGATCAAGAAGGGAAAGTAGTAAAGGACTATAGTGGAGTATCTGATACACCTTATGAAGAAATCATTGAACATATTAAAACCCTTCAAAAATAAGAAACCTGATGGAAAAATCCTTACTTTCAGTAGTGAGGGTTTTTTGTTCATAAAAAAACACGTTTTTACAGCACGTCTTTTAGGTTATACCATTGATAAATGGATGTTCAATTTAACAAGTTATGATAAGATAAGTAATACAATACAACAAGAAAACTAAACAAATGAGTAGGTGTTTGCATGAATAAATATAAAAAGTGGTTTGTGATGTTAATATGCGTCTTTTTACTTTCAGCATGTGCTGCGCCTGCCTTTTTAGCAAAAGAACCAACTTCTATGACTGAAAAGCAAGTTGAATTATCTGCTAAACAGCGATTGCCAAAAGGCTTCTTCCCAGTCGATTTGAACATGGTTGCGATTGGCGATTCATTGACAGAAGGAGTAGGAGATGGAACAAAAAAAGGTGGATATGTTCCACATGTGGCTAAATATATATCTGAACAACGGGCAGTTGAAAATGTAAGTGTCAACAATTTAGGAAAAAGAGGGAATCGTACAGATCAATTATTAGCTCGCCTAAACGAAGGAGCGATTGCTGCAAAAGTTCAAAGAGCAGATATTATTTTCATTACAATTGGCGGCAATGATATGATGAAAGTGGTACGAGACTTTTTTTACAATATTTCATTAGACACGTTTAAACAAGAACAAGTGAAGTATGAAAGTCGCTTGCATCAAGTGTTTAAAAAGGTGAGAGAGCTAAACAATGATGCTCATATTTATCTAGTTGGGTTTTATAATCCATTTTTCCATTCATTAAACGATGTAGATGAAATTAATACAGTTGTAAAAGAGTGGAATGAGACAAGTGAAAGGGTGTCCTCTCAATATGAGAATGTTTCCTATGTAAAAGTAGATGATATTTTTGCTTTAACGAAGGAAAATTTATTAGCAAAAGATGAGTTTCATCCGAACAAAAAAGGATATAAATTAATGGCAGAGCGTATTAATTATTATGTAAAGAGACAAGAACCTATGCTGACTGATGACGGTAGTCTTGTTGAAGAAGGTGTATTCTTCGTTGAGGAAGAGGAACAAGGAAACGAGAATTAAGGAGTTTTGATTTATGAAGAAATGGAAAGTATTATTTATTGGATTATTGAGTGTGAATATAGTAGTAGCACTTATCCTTGTTAGCATTATCTTTATGCCTGCTAATGATGTGAATTTTAACGATTCATCCAAAATTGAAGGCAACGCAGAACTAACCCTACTAGCAAAAAAAGAGGATTTAAATACATTAATTGATAAATATTTAAAGAAGGAATTTAACAATCAACCTCTTAATTATCAAGTAAGATTAACAGACGTAGTAGAAGTTAATGGAACTATTCAGGCGTTTGGAAATGATCTTGATATTCAAATGAGCTTTGAGCCGGTTGTACAGGAGAATGGTGATATTTTATTAGAACAGCAAACATTATCAGTAGGAAAATTACAGCTTCCAGTACGTACGGTACTGCGCTATGTGAATAACAATTTTAAGCTTCCTAAGTATGTTCAAATTGATCCGAATAACGAATCTGTCTATGTCGCCTTACAACAACTAGAGTTAAAGAGTGATTTTCGTGCAAAAGTACAGAAGTTTGATTTAGAGAATGACGATATTCGTGTCAAGCTTGTGTCAACTCAATAATACGTAAAAAGAACTCACCGTCTCCAAAAGAGACGGTGAGTTCTTTTTGTTAATCTTGTGAAATTAAGGCTTCTAACGGTGGGTTGCCGTTTAGTAAACCAACTGCGTAGATGGTATAAGCTCTATTTGGCCTTAACCGAACAGGTGGTACGTCAAGAACGACTTTATCTGTGCCGGCTGCTCGTACCTCGACATCAAGTGGCATCGGTGTTAACCCTAGATAGTCCGTTATCTCTTTAAATGAGATGTTTGAAAACACGACATCTCCGTTCTTTGCAGCAATGTCAACGGCAGGAGCATTCGGTGAAAGGTGAATAAATCTTACCTTTGTTTCACCTTCTGGTGTAGAGCTATTGTCTGCGATGAGGATCAAATCCAAATCATTTGGTGTACCAACAACTGCAGACGTGTATTTTCGGTTCGCTTCGAGTTGAACGTCCTCTGTTAATAACGGCTTATCTGTTTGACCGGCTGGGTAGATATCAATTCGGTATCGCCCTTCTTCTTTTAATGGGATATAATCAGTTTCTTGCTTGAACGTTAAGTTTCGAATGGTACGACGGCCGTTTAGATAAACATCGACAGAAGAAGCTCCAGGAGAAGCGTGTAGAATTCGCATCATCGGTTGTTCTCTATCCTCATAACTACGTGATGTTGGAGTAAGTGCCTTTTGCATATAATGCAAATGCTTTTGATAGTACGTAATAAATAAGGTAGGGTCACTGTATTTATAATAATTTGATAAAAAATCGTATTTCATTGCTTTTTTTAAATATTTATCAAAGTGTGAATAATTCATACATGCAACTCCTTTACAAAATAAGCATCATTAAAACAGTCGTATACGTAACCAAGTATATGCCGTAAAAACAAAACTATGACGCTCTTTTACATAGTCAAGCTCTAACAACCTACCAATAGATCTTTTTATTCATATAATAAATAGCTCTTTACAAATGGCTATGCCAGTCCTTTGAATTCTTTTTCAAAGGTTTAGATTATTTCACCTGTCAGCTACTTTATCGTATTTTAAATCGAGGTATCGCTAACTCATTGTTACATGATGATGAAAAGATTTGGTAAGGGAAAGGAGTAGAAGTATGAAAGGATTTTATGTGAAAACGGTTCGTTGTATTTTGTGTAGTTTCTTACTATTGCTTGTTCTTGTATACTTTACGACTTATGCAACTCATATTGAACGTGATGAACAACAATATCCATCTTCTTATGAAACTAGTGAGTCTGTTAGAGGTGGTATAAGTGAACAAAAATCAACTATTTAGTTTATTTCGATATAGCCTTGTTCTCTATGTTGTTTTCTTTTCGGTTCTGTTTGTTGCGCTGATACCAACTATATTTGGCTATCAAGTAAGCATTTATCAAGCTGAACAGGAGGTAAACAACATTGAGAGAGATTCACTTATTATAGCGAAGCGTGACAACTTTGTGTTAGAGAGACATGACTTTATTCTTGTAGAGAAGTTAAATGAGTCACATTACGTTCTTCTTCATGTTAATGAAGTAAAAGGGAGAAAAGACATTTTTCACCCTGAAATGGCACATAATCATTACACTAAATATATGTACCACATACCTTATATTGGATCTGTCGTTCATGTTTTAAAGTCACATATTAGCGCATTTTTTATCGCTACAAGCTTGATGTTTTTAATCACCTATCTAAAATGGAAGCTGTAAATAGGACAAAGAAAAAGCCAATATCCTCTTTTTGTCGTGCGTTGGCTTTTTTACGAGAGAAAATGGAAAGTTAGAAAAAATAGGCATATGCACATACGGTACAAACTAGAGCCACATACTGTATAAATGTACTAAACGAATATCACAAATGAGGAGAGATCAAGATGTATAATTACGGATATGAACATTCTTGTTACCCAATGGCACCAGTTGGAGGTTACGCTGCACCTTCTTGTGGAATTGGCAATTCATTTACATTAATCGTTGTATTGTTTATTTTATTAATCATCATTGGTTGTAGCTACACATATACATGTTAATTCATTTAACAGTTTGCCCCCACCTGAAGTGGGGGTTTCTTATGCTAAAAGAGAAGAAGACTTTTGGAAGATAGGATAAAAATTTCGAAAATTGTAAAAAAAAATACAAAATTAACATTTCCCATATTATACTATAATTACTACATTTATAATTGGAGGTGAATATATGAGAAAAGAAACGTTATTTGAACAAGTATTTAATCTGTCTTTAACTCCTACACTTGTTATGGAAAACGATGGAAGTGTTTTGTTTGTAAATGATGCACTTGTCCATTTGTTTCGGCTATCTAAAGAAGAGATTAAACAGCGAAATGTGCTGATACATAAAGAGCTTTTTCAAATTCAAGAGGAAGAAATTGAACCGGTTCGAAGTGAGGAAGAAACCTTTGTATTGTTAAAGAAGCAGTCGAGGCCTTATCCAGCTCATATACATATTCAGTTACTGAAACAGAATTCAGAGTTTAACGAACCCTTACTACTTATACAATGGCAGGAGTATTCCTCTAATATTGAAAAGCAAGAAGAAGTGATTCGGAAAATGAAGCAATATAAGCAGTTTGTTCAACAAAGTCAAGACGCGTTTATCGTGACGCAGCACGGTATTATACAATATATGAATCCTGCTGCTATTCAACTACTTGGTGGTAACAAAAAAGACGAGTACATTGGACGTTCTTTCTTACAATTTATTCACCCTGATCATTTCGACACTGTTCATGAACGAATGAGAAAAATTATGAGTGGCATATCTGTTAGGCCGCGTGCAGAAGTTCAACTTTTAACAAAAAGAGGGATTGTGACAATTGAATCATCTGTAACAAAGATAAAATTCAAAGGTAATGACGCTATTCAGTACATTATTCGTGATGTGACAGACCGGAAAAAGTATGATGAAATGGCTAGTAAATCTGAGAAACTAACGATGGTTAGTAAGTTAGCTGCCGGTGTCGCTCATGAGATACGTAATCCAATGACAGCGATCAAGGGATTCATTCAACTGTTAAAAGCTTCAAAGGAATATAATGAAGAGTACCATGATATTATGCTTGAAGAATTAAACAGGGTGGAATCCATTATTCAAGAATTTTTAACATTAGCTAAACCGAAAAAAGAGACAATGTTTGAGGTGAAAAGTTTACAAAAAATTTTACGCCATGTAACGTTGTTATTAGCCACCCATGCCAGTTATAAAGATTGTCAGATTGTTAGTTTACTGGAAAGTGAAGATATACCTGTTTCCTGTGAAGAAAATGCCTTAAAACAAGTATTTATTAATATTATTCAAAATGGATTGGAGTCAATGACAAGAGGAACGATCACTGTAAAGCTTGAAAAGCGTGGTGAGTATGGAGTTGTCACCATTGAAGATGAAGGAAGCGGAATTGATGAAGCCACTCTCGCTCGAATAGGGGAACCGTTTTTTTCAACAAAGTCATCCGGCACGGGCTTAGGCTTAATGATTAGTTATCAAATTATTGAGCAGCATAGTGGGCATATTTCCTTTTCAAGTAAGTTAGGTGTAGGAACAAAGGTAGAGATTGCCATTCCGTACGTACAAGAACCAGTGAACGTGTAAATCAATTGATTTACACAATGTCACTGGTTCTTTGAGTTTAATTACGAACTTTTTTGTGTTTAGTATAAAATATTGTTCGTATTTATTGTTGACTGACAATTGGAACTTTGATATAGTAGCTAAGGGTTAGGAAATAACCGAATGTTGGAAGAATAACATAACGGGGGAATGTACAAATGAAACAAAATTATGATGTCATCGTCGTCGGTGCAGGACCAGCCGGAATTTTTACTTGCTATGAATTAACATTGAAAATGCCTGAAGCGAAGGTTTTATTAATAGATAAAGGACACGATATTTATAGAAGAAATTGTCCGATTCTTCAGAAAAAAATTGAGAAATGCCCACCCGCTGCTGGTAAAAAAGATTTTGCTGGCTGTCTACCCGCTTGCTCAATCACAAATGGATTTGGTGGAGCAGGCGCATACTCAGACGGCAAATTCAATATTACGAGTGAATTTGGTGGATGGATGACGGATTATCTCCCGGAGTCTCAAGTAGTGGATTTAATTAAATATGTTGATGAAATCAATTTAGCTCACGGAGCAACTGATACAATTACCGATCCAATGACAGATAAAGTTCGTGAAATTGAAAAACGCGGCTACGCTGCTGGATTAAAGCTACTTCGTGCACAAGTTCGTCATTTAGGAACAGAGCAGAACTTAGAAATTTTAAAAAGCATTTACGAATACTTAAAAGAACGTGTGGACATGGTTTTTAAAACAGAAGTAGAAGATCTTGTTACTGAAAAAGTAGAAGGAACGCATGTGATTCGTGGAATCGAATTGAAGAGTGGAGACGTTGTAAAAGCTGAAAAAGTGGTAGTGTCTCCAGGGCGTGATGGTTCAGTCTGGTTAGCGAAATTATTAAAGAAGCGTCGCTTACGAATGATTAATAACCAAGTAGACATCGGGGTGCGTGTTGAAACATCTGATGTCGTCATGGAAGAAATTAATACGCATTTATATGAAGGGAAATTTATTTTTAACACATCAGTAGGCACTCGCGTTCGTACGTTCTGTAGCAATCCGTCAGGACACGTAGTTGTTGAGAACCATTCAGGGATTATGCTAGCAAACGGACACGCTTACAAAGATCCTAAGCTAGGTAGTAAAAACACGAACTTTGCCCTGTTAGTTTCTCATAAATTTGCGGATCCGTTTGATCGTCCAAATGAATATGCACATGAAGTATCTGGTCTTGCTAATGCATTATCAAATGGAGGCATCATTGTTCAAAAGTATGGAGATATTTTAAAGGGTCGTCGTTCAACGGAAAATCGTATTAAAGAAGGATTTTTAGAGCCTACATTAAAAGAAGCAGTGCCAGGTGATTTAGGATTAGTTCTTCCTTACAACACAATGAAGAGTTTAATTGAAATGACAGAAGCGTTAAATCATGTTACTCCAGGTCTTGCGTCTGAACATACGTTATTTTACGGAGTCGAAGCCAAGTTCTATTCAGCTCGTCCAAAGCTAAATGATAAATTTGAAACTGAAATCTCAGGTTTATATGTAGGTGGAGACGGTGCAGGGATTACACGTGGACTAGCGCAAGCGAGTGCATGTGGTGTATGGGTAGCACGAGATATCATTGAGAAGCTAAATAAGACAACTCATGTAGAATCACCAGTATTTGCATAAAAGAAAGCGTGGGACGTACCCACGCTTTTTTTACATGATTGCTTTTTTTAAGTGATTTAGGTAACGAGATCGAATAAAAAGGAAATACAAAAGTTGAGCAATGACGAACCCTAAAATAACAAGAAGTGTTTCTTTTGCAATCGACATCGTAAACATGCTTTGTAATGCTTGAAAAGCGAATAAGCTATGAATGGCTGCGATAATAATGGGAACGAAAAACAACAGTGCAAGTTGAGCGGTCGCAATTTTGTTTAACTCTTGTTGAGTTAATCCTACTTTTGCAATGGTATTATATTGACGTTTATCATGATCAAGATCTGTATATAAACGGAAGTATAAAAAGCTTCCAGCAGCGATGAAGAAAGCGCACCCAACAAGCAACACAATAAAGAGAGCAGATTTATAAGATTGCATCATAAAGTTATAATCATACCCACTTGCAAGAAAGAAAAACTGAGGATCAGATGTATAATTTCCCATCACTATTCAATCTTTATACGAATACATATCTAGTGCAATGTTTTTTGTTTCTTTCCACTTTTTCGTAAAGTAAGCATAGTAGTCAACAACAGCGGCAGAAGGAGAGAGTGTGTCATAAAGCTTATCAGATACAGCAATGATTTCAAAGTCTAGTAAGCCTCCACCCGTGACAGGACCTTTTTCAATTAAGGTAGAGATCTCCATGTTTTTGTTTCCTTCTTTAAAGGTTACCAGTTGTGTTTCCTCCTGACGTAATCTTCTATTAGTTTATCAGAAAAGTAAATGGATTAGGAAATTAAGGTATAGTGAAATTGTGGAAAAACGAATAAATATACTAGATGGTGCAATTATGAACATAAACGGTGTATAACCATTGGTGAATAGATAGAAGCTATCTAGTAGTAACAGTTACAATTGGAACAGTCACTGTGTCATTGTAATCAATTCCATTTTTCGGTAAGTGATAAAAGTATAAAAATAACTTGACAGAAATATAGGCTATGACTTTTAATTATACATATAAGAAAAGTTATGATGCTAATATAATAGTGTGCCTAATTTCTAGATAGATAGAGAGCGGGGGAACCATTCCGTGCATGGACATGCACTAGGGGTGAATCCTATTTTAGGACGGGTAACTCACATACCCGAATCCGACAGCTAACCTCGTAGGCAATGTGTGGGGAGGACGATCAAGCTTATTAAAGCCACGAGAGACTCTTGTGGTTTTTTTGTAGACTTTTTTACGGATTTTGTCGTTTCTTCCCGATATAATGTTCGGAATTTTCTGGGTTATATCAACGTTGTAAAAATTCTAAACCTTCTAATTATAGTCACGTTTATCTTTTAAATCACACGCATCATGGTTTAAATCATAAAGGAGGAAGCATTTATGAAGTTATCGACAAAAATTATTATTGCATTAATTCTGGGTGCTGTTGTAGGACTTGCTTTGAACATCTTTGCACCAGATACGTTCACAGTACTTGATAAGTACGCATTTACACCGTTAGGTCAAATTTTCTTAAGCTTAATTAAAATGCTTGTTGTTCCAATTGTGTTCTTCTCCATTACACTTGGTGTAGCTGGTTTAGGAGATCCAAAGAAGCTTGGACGAATTGGAGCAAAAACAATTGGGTATTTCTTATCAACAACAACGGTTGCCATTATTATTGGTCTTGTTCTAGCATTT
This sequence comes from Priestia iocasae, assembly GCF_016909075.1. Classification (GTDB taxonomy): domain Bacteria; phylum Bacillota; class Bacilli; order Bacillales; family Bacillaceae_H; genus Priestia; species Priestia iocasae. The sequence goes on along the minus strand of NZ_JAFBFC010000003.1, from coordinate 377,586 downwards.
GCGATTAAGCCAGGTACGGTTGGTACCTTTGATACAACGAATGCAGAGTTTGAAGCAAAAGAAGCACCGCCGGTAAGTGAAACGTTATTAAATATTATCCCTTCAAATCCGATTCAAGCCTTTGCAGAAGGTAACATGCTGCAAATTATTGTATTCTCAATTTTTGTTGGGTTAGGAATTACGATGTTAGGTAAAAAAACAAAAGGTTTATATGATGTCATTGATCAAGGAAATGAATTGATGATGTATCTTGTCAATCTCATTATGAAATTCGCTCCATACGGTACATTTGGATTAATTGCCACAGCGGTAGGTAGCCAAGGTCTTGATGCAATGAAAGCAATGGGACTTTATATGTTTGTTGTCGTGCTGGCATTATTCATTCATGTGATTGTCACGTATGGTGGCTCAATCTTCTTCCTTGCAAAGCGCAATCCAATTGAATTCTTTAAAGAATTCAGTCCAGCAATGACAGTAGCATTTAGTACATCAAGTAGTAGTGCGACATTGCCGGTTTCAATGAACGTTGCGCAAAAGCGTTTACGTGTACCAGAGCAAATTAGTAGTTTCGTACAACCTTTAGGTGCAACGATTAATATGGATGGTACAGCCATTATGCAAGGTGTAGCCACTGTCTTTATTGCACAAGTATACGGCGTGGATTTAACGTTAACGATGCTAATTACGGTTGTCTTAACGGCTGTATTAGCAAGTATCGGAACAGCAGGGGTTCCAGGCGTAGGTCTAATTATGTTAGCAATGGTTTTATCATCAGTGAATCTACCTGTTGAAGGAATTGCTCTAATCATTGGGATTGACCGACTATTAGATATGACACGTACAGCGGTTAATATTACAGGAGATGCTGCTTGTGCAGTTATTGTAGCAGAATCAGAAGCGAAAAAAGAGCAGCAAACATCTAATTTATCAGCTTAATTAATGACTAAAAGAATAGATGATAAAAAGAACGTCACGTGACGTCCATTACAAAAATGGATAAAACGTGGCGTTCTTTTTTTGTTTACGGTGAAGTGTGCTTTCCTTTCGCATGTATTGTTATTTTTTTTCATATAATCTACTACTTTCTTAATTTTATATAACGGGGGAAGGCGGATGAAACGATCTCGATTAATTAAGCCACTTTTAGATCAACACTATCCAATGATTTCCCATGGCAAAGGTGTGTATTTATATGACAAAGATGGCAACAAATATTTAGATGCTTCATCAGGAGCCGTAACAGCAAGTATTGGTCATGGGGTGCAAGGTGTTGTTGAGGCAATCATGGAACAAGCACAAAAGGTTGCGTTTGTATACCGATCTCAATTTACGAGTGAACCAGCAGAAGAGTTGGCAGAAAAGCTATGCTCGCTTAGTCATGATCACTTTCAATGGGCTTTTTTTGTGAATAGTGGAACGGAAGCGACAGAAACAGCTATGAAAATAGCTCTTCAGCATTGGCAAGAGCAAGGACAGCCCTTAAAAACAAAAGTGTTATCAAGGTGGATGAGCTACCATGGCATTACGCTTGGAGCTTTGTCCATGTCTGGCCATGCGGGAAGGCGGTCACGGTTTGTTCCTTTACTAGAAGAGTTTCCATCTGTTTCTGCTCCTTATTGCTACAGATGTCCATTGCAAAAAAGCTATCCTTCTTGTCAGCTTGCATGTGCAAAGGAGCTAGAACGAATCATTAAACGAATAGGCACAGATCACATTGCCGCGTTTATTACAGAACCAATTATCGGAGCAGCAGGTGCAGCTGTGACACCACCTGATGGATACTATGAAGAAATAAGAGAAATATGTGATAAGTATAATATTTTATGGATAGCAGATGAAGTCATGACAGGCATCGGCCGAACTGGTGAGATGTTTGCATATGAACATTGGAGTGTGAAGCCTGATATCATTACGCTTGGTAAAGGGCTGAGTGCGGGGTATACACCAATCGCTGTCACAATGGCTACGGCCAGTGTCGTTGAACCAATTTTAAGAGGGTCTAAACTCATTATGAGCGGTCACACGTTAAGTGCAAATCCATTATCTGCCGCTACAGCTTTATCCGTTATTAATTATATAGAAGAGCATCAGCTAGTGAAGGCTGCAAAGAAAAAGGGAGATTATTTAATAAAAGCATTACACCATATTCAAAGTCAAAGTCGCTTAATAGGAGATGTGCGAGGGAAAGGCTTATTGATAGGAATTGAGATTGTAAAAGACAAAGAAAGCAAAGAATCATTTTCACCGCTTATGAACATTACGAGTCAGATTGTGAAAAAAGCTCAATCAAAAGGATTGCTTCTTTACCCAGCACAAGCTGGAATAGATGGAATAGATGGAGATGCAGTAATGATTGCACCACCTTTTACAATCACGGACGATGAAATGGAAGAGTTGCTTTATCTGTTTACACAAACAATGGTAGAAGTGGAATCTGAGTTGCGTAGTGCTGAGGGGGATTAAATGAATAATCAATTTGGAAAAATCATATCGGCTTCTGAAGCCGTGACACATATAAAAGATGGAATGTCAGTAATGGTTGGTGGATTTGGTGGTGTAGGAACGGCTCCTACTATGATTGATGAATTACTAGACAAGGATGTTAGTCATTTAACGCTCATTTGTAATGACACGGGGTTTCCTCACATTGGAGTTGGAAAGCTTGTGAGTAATCGAAGAATTAAAAAAGTCATTGCCTCTCATATCGGCTCTAATCCAATTGCAGGGTCATTAATGACAGAAGGGGTATTAGAGGTAGAGTTCTCGCCACAAGGAACATTAGCCGAGAGAATTCGTGCTGGAGGGGTTGGGCTTGGTGGCGTGTTGGTCGATATTGGTATTGATGTGGAGGTAGTCAATCAAGGCAAAGAAGTGATTGAAATAGATGGAAGGCCGTATTTAGTAGAAGAAGCGTTAACAGCTGATGTATCCATTGTTTATGCTAAAAAGAGCGATCCATTTGGGAACTTACTTTATGATAAAAGCGCACGTAATACGAATCCCCTTGTTGCGATGGCAGGGGCGGTTACAATTGCAGAAGTAGAAGAAGTGGTTCCTTTGGGAGAGATTGATGCTGAAGAAGTGATGACTTCAGGTGTCTTTGTTGATTATATCGTGCCATCAAAAGGAGTGAACTGGAAATGGGTTTGGGAATAGATATTCGACATCGAATTGCCAGGCGAGCGGCTCAAGAAATTGAAGAAGGAATGGTCGTTAATTTAGGGATTGGTATTCCATCGTTAATTCCAAATTATTTGCCTTCTTCTATGTATGTAATGTTTCATGCGGAAAATGGGATTGTTGGCATGGGACCCTCTCCAGAAGCAGGTAATGAGGATGAAAACCTTTGTAATGCAGCTGGTTATCCTGTTACAACCGTTACAGGTGCCTCTTATTGTGACAGTGCAACTGCGTTTGCGATGATTAGGAGAGGAAAAGTAGATATGACAGTGTTAGGGGCGCTTGAAGTAAGTGAAAGAGGCGATTTAGCAAATTGGATTGTACCTGGTAAAAGAGTACCTGGTATGGGGGGAGCGATGGAGTTAGCACAAAAAGTAAACAAAGTTGTTGTGCTAATGAATCATACTAGCAAAACAGGTGAACCAAAGCTTGTGAAGGAATGTCGTTTACCGCTAACGTCAAAACAATGTGTAGACATCATTATCACCGATCGAGCTGTGTTTGAGGTTCAACCAAACGGACTACTATTAAAAGAAATGATGGCTCCTTACACCATTGATGACATCTTGCAATCAACAGAAGCAGCGGTTGTCATTGCTGAGGATGTAAAGATTATTTCATGACGAATCAATGAAGCGAAGGGAGTGTTTGAATGGTCGATATTCGAGAATCAATTCGCGCATGGATACAAGAAAATCGCCAAGAAGGAATTAAGTTATTAAAGCGCTTTGTTCAAGAAGCAAGTACACAAGGAAATGAAAAGCATGCACAAGCCATTGTTGTAGAAAAGTTAAGACAAATTGGCCTTAAGATTGATATTTGGGAACCGACTATGCGTGAATTGCGGAAACAGGAAGCCTTTGTAACAACGCGAGAATCCTTTGAAGATAGTCCGAATGTAGTTGGTGTATTAAAGGGGAGAGGCGGAGGTCGTTCACTAATCTTAAATGGTCATATTGATGTCGTTCCAGAAGGAGATTTAGCGCAATGGAGCGAAGCCCCTTATAGTGCAGTTGTGAGGGATGGGAAGTTATACGGCCGAGGAGCTACAGATATGAAAGGTGGCAATGTCGCACTGCTGTTAGCTATTCAAGCGATTCAAGAGTTAAACATATCATTAAAAGGAGATGTTATTTTTCAAAGCGTCATTGAAGAAGAAAGTGGAGGAGCGGGAACGCTAGCTTGTATTGTCCGAGGATACAAAGCAGACGGAGCGATCATACCAGAGCCAACAAATATGAAAATCTTTCCGAAACAACAAGGCTCAATGTGGTTTCGTCTGACAATCAATGGACGTTCTGCTCACGGAGGCACGAGATACGAAGGAGTAAGTGCAATTGAAAAAGCGATGAATGTGGTGACACATGTACTCGACTTAGAAAAAAAACGAAATGAGAGAATTAATGATCCACTTTATCAACATATCCCCATTCCAATTCCCATTAACCTTGGCAGTATTAAAGGAGGTTCATGGCCATCATCTGTTCCTGATGAAGTCATCATTGAAGGGAGAATGGGTGTTGCACCTGGAGAACAAATGTCGCATGCAAAACAAGAGCTTCAAACATGGATAGGTACGCTTAAAGAAAAGGATCAATGGTTTGAACAATATCCTGTTCAAGTTGAATGGTTTGGCGCACATTGGTTACCTAGCGAACTAGATGTAGAGCATGAATTGGTTCAAACGTTAACGAAAAGCTTTCAAGAAGTTAAAAAGAATGATCCAGTTATTGAAGCCTCTCCTTGGGGAACAGATGGCGGGATGTTAACAAATATCGGTCACATCCCTACGATTGTATTTGGACCAGGTGTTACTGAAATGGCACATTTTCCGAATGAATATATTGAGTTAAATACATTGTTTGAAGCAGCTGAAATTATTGCATTAATGATGTTAGATTGGTGTGGAGTATCGGAATAGTAAGTAGTTCGTGTAGGTGGAGCTCTAACCATCCACCTACACGGCAGTTAGAAAGAGAACGAAAGGGGTATTTTATGAATGTAGAGTCCGTGTATAAAGAAATTTGTATTCGTGAACAAACATTTTTTTTACGAGGTGTTTGTGATTATTTCAATCAGCGACTTCGAGTCGAAGATTACCGAGGAAATGTGAAAGAGGCACAAGCAAAAGTAGAGGAATTAGTAAGACAATCAAAGTTTGGGAAAGTCATTGTCAAGGTCCGATATGAGCAACTTGAAGCCTGGATTGAGCAAGGTTTTCAGGTTGAGACGACCATCCCAGCTTATTTCAATGGACATACAGCTTATTGCTTGGCCAAATACTTTGAAGCGACGAGAAGAAAAAGTGATCAATGGATTAAAGAAGATGAAATTGTCTCATCCGTACAACAATTACCCTCTCGGCAAGTGTTAGAACCACTTTCTTCAAATTACACACTACGAAAAGCAACGGTAAACGATGCGCAAGCATTAGTTTCGTTGTATCAGGCTGTTTTTCAGATATACCCCACTCCTTTATACGAGGTGTCGTATCTTCAAGACCTCCTTAAGTCAGGTGGCTTATTTTATGTGATTGAGTATGAAGGAGAAATTGTAAGTGCTGCGTCTGCTGATATTAATTACACCTATCATAATGCTGAGTTAACCGACTGCGCAACACTTCCAGATCATCGTCAAGGTGGGTTTATGAAGCACCTGCTAACAAAATTAGAAGAAGCGTTAAAAGAAAAAAGCATTTTTTGCTCGTACACAATCGCAAGGTCATTGTCATTTGGGATAAATGCTGCGTTTCATCAGCTAGGCTATACGTATTGTGGACGTTTTACAAATAACTGTTACATCTATGATAATTTAGAAGACATGAATGTATGGGTAAAAGACTTATCTCAAGTAACAAACACATAATCCATCATCTATTAAATACGTGGAATGAGCAATTTCCTTCCTTAAAAGAATAACCATTTTTGTGCTTACCACATATACAGATAATAAAGAATTAGGCATAAAGTAAAAAGGGATCTTTAGGAGGGTGATTTGCTTGCTACAAGATTTATATCAACCAAAGCGTCACTGGAAAGACGTAGACCTTTGGAAAGATGTCACAGAAGATCAATGGAACGATTGGATTTGGCAGCTGACTAATACGATTCGTACGTTAGAGGACTTAAAGAAGGTCATTCATTTAACACCTGAAGAAGAAGAAGGGGTTAAAATTTCAACGAAAACGATTCCGCTTAACATTACACCATACTATGCGTGGTTAATGAACGAAGATGATCCACGCTGTCCTGTCCGTATGCAATCCGTTCCAATTGGAGAAGAACTTCATAAAACAAAATATGATTTAGAAGATCCACTTCATGAAGATGAAGACTCACCTGTTCCAGGATTAACGCATCGCTATCCAGATCGTGTGTTGTTTTTAGTAACGAATCAATGCTCCATGTATTGTCGTTATTGCACGAGACGTCGCTTTTCGGGGCAAATAGGTATGGGTGTACCTAAAAAGCAGCTAGATGCAGCCATTCAATATATTAGTGAAACACCTGAGGTACGTGATGTGTTGATTTCTGGTGGAGATGGGTTATTAATTAACGATAATATTCTAGAGTACATTTTAAAAAACTTACGTGCTATCCCTCATGTTGAAATTATCCGTATTGGTACAAGAGCTCCAGTTGTATTTCCACAACGAATTACCGAGAATCTATGTAACATCTTGAAAAAGTACCATCCTGTATGGTTGAATACTCATTTTAATACGTCCATTGAAATAACCGAGGAGTCAAAATTAGCGTGCGAAATGCTAGTAAATGCAGGAGTTCCAGTTGGTAATCAGGCTGTCATCTTGGCTGGAATTAATGATAGCGTTCCCATCATGAAGAAGCTCATGCATGATTTAGTGAAAATTAGGGTAAGACCTTACTATATTTACCAATGTGATTTATCAGAAGGAATTGGTCATTTTAGAGCTCCGGTTGCAAAAGGATTAGAAATTATGGAAGGACTACGTGGTCATACGTCCGGATATGCAGTGCCTACATTCGTAGTTGATGCACCGGGTGGAGGCGGGAAAATTGCCATTCAGCCTAATTATCTCATTAGCCAAAGTGCAGATAAAGTTGTTTTGCGAAACTTTGAAGGGGTCATTACGACGTATCCAGAGCCACAAGGGTATGTCGCAGGGCGAGCAGATGACTATTTTAAAAGTATTTATCCAAATGCTGATCAAAAGAAATCCAATGTCGGTATTTCATCCTTAATGAGTGATGAAGCATTTAATTTGGTACCAGAAGGGCTAAAGCGAGCGAATCGACGTAAGCAATATGAAAACAATCCATCTCACGCCACGCTAAAAGATAAACGGGAAAAGCGGGATGAACTAAAAGAAAAGAAATTTCAAGCGCAACAAAAAAAGACAGATGCAACGCAAGATGAGTCAACATCGTCTTAAGGAGGCGTTCAATGTGAAGTGTGAATGGTGTGATGAGGAAGGTGCATTTGAGGCAACCAATAAGGTTTACTGGGAATTGCCTGATGGCTCTAGAAGCATTGAACTCATTAGCGTACCTTGTATAAAATGTCCTGCATGTGGAATGGAACATCAAGAAGAAGACATTGTTGAGAAAATTGAGACGCAGCTTTTACTCATCGATACGAAAAAACTTCCACCTTCCATGACCTATGACGAGTTTATGAGCGTTCCACGATGGCTGAAGAGAAATTACTTTAATTTTTAATGAACTTTGCCAACAGGAGCAAACATGCATCCTGTTTGGCAGGTTTTATAACAGCCTTTGCTTATGAACATAATGCAGCTTAACAGATAGATAAGGGTGTTATGAATTAGTTTAAAGTTGTAGAGCTACAATTCGCACCAATGGACTTCACAATAAGAGTTGATTGATTTTTTTCATATTCTACATGAATATCTCCCACACAGAATGTCGGTTCTTCACCGTTACCTGCAAAAATAAAAAATAAGGTAACGAGTGACTTTTCTGGATAGAAATCTTCCTCGACCCAATACTCTTTGTCACAAGCATTTTCCCATAGTTCATCAAATTCAAATTCCTCACGATCTTCTATTTCTTTACCGACGTGCTTTTGCATCACCTTTATCATTTGTCGTAAATCATCTTCTGTAAATGTTTGATTCTTTAAATTAGTACTCATTGCTCACTTCTCCTCTAGTTTCATTGCGAACAATTATATCAACTATTTTATACAATGACGAACTCATTTTCATTTACATCTTTGACTCGAATTAATTAAAAAAAGCTCATTATATCTATTCTCTAACAGGTAAAGAGAAGGGGATAATGAGCTTTTTCATTTATACGTAGTATTTATGCATGTGCTTCGTTTGTTGCGTATAGCTCGCTATAAGCTTGAGCGAGTGCCGTTGTAATTGGACGTTCATCAGGTAATGTAATACTTTCAACTTTTGAGACAGGTAAGACTTCCACCGATGTGCTTGTAATGAAGACCTCATCTGCATGTCGTAAGAAGTCTTCACTCATATCGTATTCTTTGAATGGAATGTTCAGCTTACTTGCACATTCAATGACCGCAGCACGTGTAATGCCATGTAAAATACGATTGGTTGCAGGAGTTGTGTATAGTACCCCATCTTTAACAGCAAACACGTTACTTGAAGATCCTTCTGTAATATAACCGTCTCTAGACAAAATTGCTTCACCATGACCGTGTTCAAATGCTTTTTGTTTTGCGAGTAAGTTTGGTAATAAATTGAGTGATTTGATAAAGCAATTCGCCCAGCGCTCGTCTTCTAAAATCATAACGGAAATTCCTTGTTTGCGCTGTTCATTTGGCACGACTTTTCCACTGCGAATGGTCATGGCAAATTGAGCAGGGACATTTGTAGGAAATAAATGATTACGAGGTGAAATACCACGGGTTACTTGTATGTAAATGTCTGAATTTTGTAGGCCAGATCGACGTAAGCCTTCTTGAATGAAATCTTTGATTTCCTGACGAGAATAAGGGAGTTGAAGCAAAATGTTTAGTGCACTCTTTTCTAACCGTTCTAGATGTTCGTCTAATAAAAAAGGTGTTCCATTATACACTTTCACATATTCGTACACACCATCGCCAAACTGATGGCCACGCTCATCAATTGGAACAACCTTGTCGTTAATATCAATAAACGAATCTCCATAAAATGCGATTTCCATCTAATCTCCTCCTTTTTCTATAAAACAAAATTAACACAAAAGATCGAAAAATGAAATTGTTTGTTTGTATAGAGTATGAGGGAGGCGTTCATACAATGTATATGTTTTCGTAGAAGTAGTGATTTCAGAGTGTGTTACGACTCAAAGCTTGTTTAAAAGTCTGTATCAGTCGCAAGCATGAAAAAATGATAACAAAATAAAGCCCTTGCGTATTCATGAACTCCATGAATACGCAAGGGCTTTTTACAATGTGTGAAAAATTGTATCTTATGAAAATGTTCGTTTTAACACCATCGTTAATTTCGTTAAGCTGTTTTTCGGTAGGATAAACTTAATGAGTAACTTTGTGGCGATGATGACAACATCCACCAACTTACTTCCTAATACAAGCGTGACAACAATGGAAAGAATCGTTAGAACAACAAATCCCCATGATGTACTGTCTAGACCTTTTGCAAATTCTGTTGTGAAAAACCACTTCAATACAAATCCATGTAGTAAATAAACATACAATGAGCGTTGGCCTACACTTGTAAAAGCAAATTCATGGGACGGAATCAGAGCCATAAAGGCAAAGGATACGGCAAAAGCAATGGCATAGTGAACGATACGCATCATAAATTCACCACTTTGATCGTATGTGTTCGTTCCATATAACATGCTTGTATAGACCGTGTCATTTAAGACGACATAAGAGCCCACTAAAGCGACGAACAGAACAGTAGCAGAAACAAATCGTCCCTTTACGGTCATCAGCTTTTTAAAAGGTTCCTCCATTTTTGATAAATAATAGCCTAGTAAGAAAAACGGAAAGAAAACAAACATACGGCTAATGCTTAAAAATTTTTCAAAGCCGTCAATGTTCACAAACCCAACTCCTAGACCTAAAAGTATGGCAAAGGTCATGCTAAGCCACATTGGAAACTTCGCAAAAAACGGTAGCATTAACTTCCAAAAAATCAAGCTGAGTAAAAACCACATGGCCCATCTTGGTACCAAGTATTGTAACGTGTACGTCTCATTTTGATATAAGATATCATAATAAAACGTATAAATGGTTTGGAAAGCTAAATACGGTAAAGCTACTTTTGTAAATATTTTTTTATAGTAGCCTTTTTTATGAAAGTTTTTTGAAAAGTATCCAGCTAGCAAAATAAATACGGGCATATGAAAAATAAAAATAAAGTGATAAATGGATAACATCCCATCACTATCCGTTCGGTACGGTGAAATCATATGACCAAATACAACTAAAAAGATTAAAATAAATTTGGCGTTATCAAAGTATGCATTACGTGTTCTCATAGTATTCATTCATTACCGCAAAGTGGTAGAATGTAAACCTCCCAATGATTGTTTTCATCAAAATAAGAAAAAGGGCCTAGATCTACCCTCCTGCGACGAGGGAGAATAAGTCTTAGTTTGTGTGTAGAGAATTTTTACTTATTCAAAGTGTGGTACAAATTGTTAGCAAGTATTCAGCATGCTCAAATCAACCTGTACAATAGGTGATTAAAACACGAAAACCTACTTTTTGCAACGGTACTAAAGAAAATGTAATCTTTTTGAAAATAAAGTAAAAAAGCTGAATCCAAAAAGACTCAGTTAAAATAAACTAAAGTGAATTGATTCTTTCGTATTTTTAATAGGTACGCTATGATAGAACACATAAAAACATACAGATGTTAGGAAGAAACACAAATATAAATGGGGGATGTAAGTTGAAATCGTTTTATCATTACATGATGAAATATCGTTCAAATCATAAAGATGATCCAATTGGTGAATTTGCAAGGAATGCATATGACGATCATGGCTTTCCAAAATCATCAACAGATTATCATGAAATAAGTTCTTATCTTGAAATGAATGGTCATTATTTAGAGAGCATGTCCGTATTTGATCAAGCATGGGAATTATATGAGAGTAATCAGTAACAAAAGATTTCTTCATAGGACTAGCGTAAACAATACCTTGTTTGAACTTAAAACCTAATAAAGTAATCATTTAGGCCACAAGTATTTACTTGTGGCCTAATAGCTGTGGTCAACGACTGTGATAACGGGCTTGGTTTCATTCATGTTCCTATACCGCTTTCAAATGTTTTGCATATAATATTGTATCTTTCGAACATGTGTATATGTCAATGGGGGTGCGACGATGGGAGAAAAGAAAAAGCCAAAGTACAAAATAGGAGATACAATTGTTATTACCATTTATGGGACCGTCGGCACCATTACAGATATTAAAGTAATGGATGGGCTATTTGTCTACGAAGTAAATCATAGTGATGGACTCTTTTTAGAAGATACAATCCAACTGTTAGAAGACTATAACGGTCAGGTGTTAATACAAGAGCGCGTAGATCTTGAATATAAATTCTTTTTCGGCGATATTGTTCAAGTATTTAATTATGGAAAAGAATTGTTTAAAGTCATAGGAATTCGCACAGAAGTGTGGCGCTATCAAGAAGATGCATGGGAAGATATTGTCTATGAGTTATCTCGAATAACAGATGGTGAATGGCTTGAAGCGAGTGAAGAAGAGCTAACTTTAATGGCACCTCATGAAGAAGCAGAGCGTTACATGCAAAGTATTAGCATGCTGTATTTAGGAAAAGAAATTCAGAAGACGGAGTTGCTACCTGCGATGAAAAAACAAAATGGCTATGAAAAAGAGGAAACACGTTTAATGAAAGAGCGCGATGAAATCATTGATGGATTATTGGATGTGTACAACGATTATAAAGTGTTATATGAACTGTTTCAAGATGAAGAGTATGCAGAAGTCATGAATTTAGTGTTAAAACATTTGCGTAAAATCATTGATCAGTCATCTGATAAGTTATAAGTTCACCTCCTTGTTTTTCATCGTTTGTTTCGTATTAAGGATAAATACTTGCTTATGTAAATGTTGAAAATGTGAATTGTAGAGATTTACTGCAGCATGGGATGTCTTGAGTTGTTCCCATGCTATTCCTCGCCATTGAATCGGACAAGGTGGAATCATTGCTCACTATTTTTACGTAGATAACAAGGTTGAAATGAATACAACGTAAGCTTTGTCTAAGGTAGAACATGGATGTAAAGGTTCATCTAGGTAGCCGCGCACCTGTTGAAATTGCACATGAAGAAATAAGAAAGAACAATATGCTTAGCGTGTCTATGAAGTTTTAGACATAGATTGGACAGTATAAACATAAATGTGTATAAAGGGGTGATATTGTGAAAGAAATCGAAGTGGTAATCGATACGGAAGAAATAGCGGAGTTCTTTTACAATGAGCTAGTAAAGCGGGGATATGCCCCGACAGAGGATGAAGTAGGAGAACTAGCAGACATCGCGTTTGATTATTTAATTGAAAAATGCATCATTGATGAAGAAGTGGATCTTGATGTAGATCACGATTATGACTAAATAAGAATTAAAATAGTGTAAAGAACGACGAGGTCCTCCTCGTCGTTTTGTATGTTTAGCTTACATTAAATCGCTATCTTCTCGTGATAAAAGTAAAAGTGGAGTTAATTTAGACATGTATTCATTTGTAAGGTCAATTAGGTTTGTCATCGGCATCCTTCTTAATTCATCCATGATGGAGATGTGATTAAACCAATCATGTTGATCAAAAAAAGAATGGTGAACGATTGGCCAAGCAGTTTGGAGTGACGGACTATATATCCGCTTTTCCTTTTTGGAAGTCGAAAAGAAATCGGGGGCATAATCAGATCGAGAAGCCGTGTGGGTGTGCATGTTAGCGAATTGAGCTGCACCTTTAAATACGGAAGAGTGTGAAAAAAGTAAGCTATAGAGCATCTTTCCAACATGAATGCGTTTATTAACAGAATCAAATTGTTGTACCGTTACACCAGTTAGCTTAAGATTCTGTTTATCATAATAAGGAAGAAGAACACGCGTGAATCCGAGTAGCTCTTGCAAGGTAAATTGCCATGTGTCCATTACGTCTTTTTGATAAGTAGGATGATGAATGACTCGTTGATCAATGTAATGCTGTTCATTAATAATTAACGCAAGGGTAAGAAGAGAATCATTTCTCACTTGCATATAGTACGACCATATAATTTGCATAAATACTGAAACATGAAAAGCAGGCAAAAGATGAAAAAGATTTTTCTTCCGTTGCTTGCTTTTCTCGTACAGAAGCAATTGTGGATATGCATCATGGAAAATGAGCGCATTCGCTCGCTCTAAAAAGGAAAAGTATGATTTCTTCCTTGGCACCGATAAGACATGTTCGACAAGACCACCTTTTAAGTCTGTCATGTGATAGCCACCGTTTCGAGACACTAAGTGAGCAAGAAATGCCCAATGAATCTCAGGGTTTCGCTTGAAAAATTGTAAGTATGCATTTGTTCGAGAAAGGTTGTCTCGATTATGGAGTAAAGTTTGAGCGCGAATGTCCTTCATCACTTCGACATCCTCACCAATAAGAGTGATTGTTTTTGAGGAAGAGATGGTTAGCTTATGTGATGCAGCTTGTTTCAGTGAAGAGATGGTCGGTTCATCAGCCACTATTTGCGACTGAACCTTGTCTTTTTTGAATAAATCTTTCAAAATATGTGGAAGCATACTCTCACCTTGTTTAAGAAATTTGTTTAAAAAAATGAATGAAGGGAAAAAAGATGAAACTAAAAAAATAATGAAACGTATATATATCAATCAAGCAGATAAAATGATTGAAGAGCAAGAAACAATGAAGTTATATTCATGGTTACTATTTATACGTGAATTTAGAAAAGAAGGTGTATAAAAATGATTAAAAAAATTATTGAATCGTTATTAGGACAAAAAAAGCATCGTCGTTATAGTAGTAGCGACCGTTTTCGAAGACCTCGTCATTATAGCAGCAGTGACTATAAAAAGCATCGTTCCTCTCATAAGCATGGTTCCTATGGCTATCAGCATTATAAAGGAAAACGAAAGCGAAGCAGCTTCTTTTCTAGCTATAGCAGTTAAAACAATACGAAATGATGCAGTTATGGAAATCTATTCATCGATGGGTAGTTGATCGTCCATTAAAGCAAGGTGATAAGATTGGACATCAGTATGAAATAAAGTCTGCTATTGGAATGGGAAGTTATGGTATGACGTATCTTGTTTCGACAAAAGACAAAAAAGAATGGGTTGCAAAACAGCTTCGAAAAACAAAGCAACACACAAAGCAAGGAAAGCAATCCTTTGATTATGAGGTAAAAGTGTTACAAGCGATACAGCATTCACAAATTCCTACTTTGCATGAAGTGATTCAAGATCAAGGACGATTATTTATTATCATGGATTATGTGAATGGAAAAACGTTTGAAGATTTAATATTTGTTGAAGGAAAAACATATACCGAAAGCGAAGCCTTATATGTTTTGTTGCAAGTTATAGAGGTCGTCACTTATATTCATAAACAAGGTATTGTTCACCGGGATTTGAGAATTCCCAATGTGCTATTTGTAGAAGATGAGATTTGTATCATTGATTTTGGTTTAGCTCGATTTATTGGCGATCAGGATGAGGCTGCTCCTCTTATAAAAGAACAGCAGAGAATGCGTGAGGTTTCGTTTAAAAGTGACATTTATGCCCTTGGTCATTTTTTGTTGTTTCTATTATATTCTTCCTATAAACCTACCTCAAAACAGGAGAGAAGCTGGGAAGAAGAGCTAGGGTTATCCCCTTTTTTAAACAGCATCATTCGCAGAATGTTACAGCTGGATCCGCCGTATGAAACCATTGAGCAAGTGAAGCAAGATGTGCATGATTATTTGAAAATAGATCAGTAGTTGGAGGGAGAATAATGGCTTTATTTAACAAAGTATTAGCTCGTATTGGAATTGGTGCAGCGAAAGTTGATACGAAATTGTATAAGGATCAATTAACGGCTGGTTCAAAAATTGAAGGTGTTGTCGAGGTATACGGTGGGAATATTGAACAAGAGATTGATAGTATTTATTTACAGCTCTTTACAAGCTATGTAAGAGAAGTAGATGATAAAAAAGTAAAGCAAGATGTTATGTTGAATAACTTTAAGATTACGAATCCTTTTGTTATTACTCCAGGTGAAACGAAGCAGCTGCCATTTTCATTTGAGCTTCCAAAAGACACGCCGATTACAATGGGGAAAACACGTGTATGGGTAGCGACAGGGTTAGACATTAAAAATGCGGTTGATCCACAAGATGTTGACTATGTAAACGTATTGCCTAATAAAATGGTGTCAGCTGTCATTCCGGCAATGGAACAACTAGGGTTTCGCTTGCGTCAAGTCGAATGTGAGGAAGCGCCAAGAAGAATGCGTAAGAGACTTCCATTCGTACAGGAGTTTGAATTTGTTCCAACAAGAGGGCCGTATTTCGGTAAGCTTGATGAGGTAGAAGTGATTGTGCAGCCAGATGGTCAGGATCAATATGAACTTCTTATTGAAGTCGATAGGCGTGCAAGAGGATTAGGTGGCTTTTTAGCAGAAGCGCTTGAGATGGATGAAACGTTAGTGAAGACAACGGTTCATGAGCGAGATACTGCCCATGTTAAATCGATTCTAGATCAGCTTATTTCAAAGTATAGCTAAGTAGCCACGAATAATCGTCGCTCTTTTTTCACATAGTAAGAATGTGAGAAAGGGGGCATAACAATGTCGCATAAACATAGTAATCAAGCAGAACAAAAAGCAATTATTAAGTCGAAACGTATGGAACCTGAGTTCTCAAATGAATTTGTGGCGAATCAGGCACCTCAAAAAGAACATTATAAACAACCGAAGAAAAACGGTTAATAGTAAATCGCCCCTTTCCCATCATACGTGAGCGAGGAAGTAAAGGGGCGGTTTTCATTTTTACATAGAGAGTTGTGTATAACATGAAAAAGCAGATGATGTTAGTTTTAAGTTCTTTATTTGTTTTTTTACTGATTGTATTTATCCATAAAGCCCCTTGGTTAGAAGTCTTTGATCGTCAAGTGTTAAAAGGGGTATTTGAGTTGAGGAAAGCTTGGCTCACACCCATTATGGTTTTTTTTACAGAAGTGGGATCATGGTACCTTACAGCACCTATCTGGTTCGGGCTCATTATTTATTTGCTATATAAAAGAGAAGCCGTTGCAGTTGCGTTCATTACGCTCGTGTATTTTGGTTCGCGTTCATTAAATTGGTTATTAAAAGATTTGTTTGAACGACCTCGTCCACAGCTCGATCAGCTGATAGAAGCTAGTCATTATAGCTTTCCAAGTGGACATGCTATGAATTCAATGGCTTTTTATGGCGGCCTCATCTTGTTGATAAATGTATTTGTACCTGAACAAAATCGCGCAAAGACAGTCATACACCTATTACTTCTTGTACTCATCAGTATGATTGGCTTTAGCCGCATGTATTTAGGTGTTCATTATTTTACAGACGTAGTAGCGGGCTTTGCAGCAGGGATTGTTTGGTTGTTCAGTGTGTTTATTTTGTGGGAGCGTATGTTACGTAAAAAAAAGGGGGTTGAAAGAGGATGAAACGGGATATATATACATTGTGTCGTTAAGGAGGAGTAAGAACTTGAGTAAGAATAGTAAAGTTACGTATTTTCGTGAAACGTATCTTCAACGCTTACATACATATATGTCGCAATGTAATTCAGTAGAGGTTCGTCAATATAAAGAGTCTCTACAAACAAAACATCCATATGAACAAATTCGAACGATTTTTCATGATTTGCCCTTGCTTTATGGTCATACTCACATGACATTACTTGAGGCGATGACAGAAGCATTAGGATCGGTAGTAGAAGAATGTGTGGTTACAATTTTAAAAGAAGAAAAGTGTACATCAGTTGAAACGCCATCTTTATTTTGCGGACCTCGTGTGTATCAGCTGAATCGTCATGGAGAGCTAGAGCTTACGGTTGATTTATCCGTCACATGCTCGAAAACAAAGGTATTGTTTGTTTCTGTGAAGTGTACAAAATATGATTTGATTTGTGATTCAAGTTTACGTTTTGTATATGAAGATATGGTTCAGCAATTAAAGCGTCAACTTGTTAAAGGGAAAATTGTATCGTAAAAGAAAAGGACTGAGTTGAAAGGGGTGGAATCGTCCCATTCAACTCAGTCCTTACTATTTTTTTGAAACTTAGTAATATAAATGGATATGTGCTTTTTGAAACTATTAGCGCTGTAAGCCTGTGTTTCCGTTTCCACCGCTATTATTCTTTTGTAAAACTTTTAGTCCTGAACCAATATCAGAAGCTAATACATAGTTTCGGTCAACGAATACACCCCACACATCTGATTTTTCTGGTGTATATCTCCCAATTTCAGTCGGATTTGCTGGATTTGTAATATCAACAGCAATGACACCGCCTGCATAGTGAGAAAGGTAAAGTGTGTTGCCATGTACTTTTGGGTCGTGAACCGTTCTTGAGAATGTGCTGTAAGATGAAGTTGCATCGTCAGGAATATCAGTTGTTAAGTCTGTTTTAAATTCACTTAGTAATTTTGGATTCTTTTTATCTTTAATGTCAAAGATACGCGTGTAGCCAAATGCTTTTTCATAGCCAGGCTTTAACGGCTGATATACTTCACGTGTTTCGATTAAGATGTTTCCACCTTTTGCGACAGCTGATGAGTGAGCAGAACCTTGTTGGTGAGAAGCGAAATCTGTGCGCCCTAAGTACGTTGGGTTTTCAGGATTGCTAATATCAAAAATAATGGTCCCTAAATCCCACATTGAAATATAAGCATAATCCCCATCCACCCTTGTACTATGATTAAACACGGGGCGCGTTTTTCCATCAGGAGATTTCCAAAAGTATCCGTCAAAATCATCTGCTACTTCTGGAAGCATGCGAGGGTCAAATTCCCATAGCTTTTTAGGCTGAGTAGGGTTTGATACATCAACAATTTGGAAATCTTTCTCTTCACCATGGCTATAATAATCAGCGTAAGGATTAGCGGTTAAGACAATAGCACGATTACCTTGAGTAGTTAAATAAAGCTCATGTGTTCCTCTTGTTTTCTTTGTTACTTCTGAAAACCCTAATTTTTTAGGGTTATATGGGTCTGTCACATCATAAAGAAGGAAACCACCTTTTGAGTCAGGGTTTGCACGATTTGTCTGCTGAACGCTGACAACTGCTAAATCACCTTTAAAATCTGGTGTATTAATCGACTTTACAATTACTTTTTCTTGCCACGTACCAGGAATATCGTTGTTTGCAAATACCGCTACTTCTTTTGGATTAGCTGGATCTTTTAAGTCATAGACACGAACGCCACCATTAGCTCCATTCTTTGTATGCGTACCTAAGTAAGCAAATCCTTTATGAGCATACACATCGGCAAAAGAGTTTTGTTTCCCATCAGCTCGTACGACGTTCGGTTCTGGTGCTGCGACTTCATGCCAGTATTTTAGATTTTTGCTACCTCTTAATACTTCAGCCGCTAAATCGTTGTATTCAGCACGATCCCCTTTGTCAACATTGACATCACCTAATTCATCATGAGCTAGAACATTGAATGGACCAAAAGATGAAAGTGTCAATGCCCCACTTAATACAGCAGTCATTAAAAGTTTCTTTTTCAACATACTCTCTCCTTTTTAAAAAGAAATTTATGTAAAAACAACCAGTAGACATTAAATATACAGAAAATAATGAAATTTTAGTACATTACTAAAGGTTTATTTTTCAAAAGAGGTTATTCGATTTTTTGTTCATTTTATAGATCTTAAGACTTATTATTTTAAGTGTTTTTGTGGTTGTAAAGTAACGAAAAAGATGAATGTGGAGAATCTTTCATTCAGTATAGTACCTAATCGACAAAATAAGTGTTGTTTTGATAAAGGATATCTTGTTTTAAAACGCTAATATATTTAAAAAATCCTTGTGTTAACTGAAGGGGGCTATTGGATGTTTAACATATGGAAGATCATAAAGCGTTTGTTTAGGTGGAGTACAGAGTATGATGTAACGATTATGCAAACAAAAGTAAAAGGAGAGGAAAAGGGATATAAGCAGGTTTATCGCCTTACGTTAAAAGCTGGTAGTCATGATGAAGCAGCACAGAAAATATTTCAAATGTTTAATGTAGCCGATACGCTTCCAAAAGATTTTCAAGCAAGGTATATTAGTACTGGAGATGTTATCTTAATTGATGAAGGAACGAGAGGGAAATTTTATTATAAATTATGGTCAGGTGGATGGAAGCCTGTTAATCGAATACAAGTGCGATAACAGAAAAATGTCCCAAAATGGACAATGCCTTTTGGGACATTTACGACGTTACCCAGTGTAATCTTTTTGATTATGACCAGGGCCGTTTTTGCGCTTTGCTGCCGAATATTCATCTGCATGAGCTTCGTGTTCAGCAACGATGGCTTCTGCAGGGATATGATTGTTTTTCTTTGGTGAATTAATGCGATTTCGATGTTTCTTGCCCATAATAATCACCTAACCTTTTATAATTTTTTATCAGATTTAGATGTAACAGGTTTAAGGCTGCGTTTTGAAGTTGGGTTTGTTTCATTTGCGTGTTGAACAGCTTGTTGGAGCTTTTTGCTCATTTGTTGATTCGCCATTGTTCTTCACCTCTTTCTCCATTAGAATCACCATCTTCTTCTTCTTTCATCACACCAGTTTTTACAAAGGATGTATGGATTGTGCAACAAATCGTTATTGAATGGTTTCAACAGTATCAAGAGGTTGCGTTTGTCATCAGTATTTTAGTTAATGTAATAATTAGCATCGTGGCCGTTATTCCAAGCGCTTTTTTAACAGCCGCGAATGTGTATATGTATGGATTTACAGGTGGAATGATTTTGTCTTTCATTGGTGAGTCTCTCGGTGTATTGGTTGCATTTTGGTTGTATCGAAAAGGTGTATTAAAGTGGTTATCAACTCGTGAAAAAGAGCCGAAATGGATGAATAGACTGCAACAAGTAAGTGGAAAAGAAGCGTTTCAACTTATTGTCTTGTTAAGGCTACTTCCATTTGTTCCTTCTGGGGCTGTTACTGCAATCGCCTCTGTTAGTTCTGTATCGATGGGACTATTTTTTACTGCTAGCACATTAGGCAAAGCACCTGCTGTTCTCTTGGAAGTCTACGCAGTACAAGAAGTGATGAATAATAGTATGATCGGAAAAGGAATGATAACCATTGTAGCAATTATTTTCTTAGGTCACTATGTTTATAAAAAGAAAACACGAAAAGTATAGCTGTTTCGTTGAATTATGGTATAGTGTAAGGGGTAGAGATGTGATGCGCTTTCATGAGAAGTCAGACATCATACTACTACTAAAAAATCATAAAACTTATCATACTAATGAAAGGTTTACTTTTATAGGAGGGACAAAATGAGCGTACATATTGGAGCAAAAAAAGGTGAGATTGCAGAAACAATTCTTCTTCCAGGAGATCCACTTCGTGCAAAATATATTGCAGAAACATTTTTAGAAGATGTAACGTGCTATAACGAAGTACGAGGCATGTTAGGGTTTACTGGTACGTATAAAGGTAAGCGTGTGTCTGTTCAAGGAACAGGAATGGGTGTACCGTCAATTGCGATTTATGTAAATGAATTAATGAACGAATACGGTGTTCAAAACTTGATTCGCGTTGGAACGTGTGGAGCGATTCAAAAAGATGTAAAGGTACGTGACGTTATTTTAGCGATGTCTTCATCAACAGATTCAAACATGAATCGTGTAAAATTTGGAGCAATTGATTATGCACCGACAGCAGACTTTGATTTATTAAAACGTGCCTACGATGCAGGTGTTGAAAAAGGACTTCAACTAAAAGTAGGAAATGTGTTCACGGCTGATCAATTCTACAATGATGACTCTCAACTTGAAAAATTAGCAGCACATGGTGTGCTAGCTGTTGAAATGGAAACAACGGCTCTATACACGTTAGCAGCGAAATATGGCCGCAAAGCATTATCTGTCTTAACAGTAAGTGACCACATCTTTACTGGAGAAGAAACAACGGCAGAAGAGCGTCAAACAACATTTAATGACATGATTATTGTGGCGCTAGAAGCAGCAATTAAAGAATCATAATGTCCTTCATCGACAGGTGTACAAATTGAGCCTGTTTATAGAAGCGACAAAATCCCTTGTCTATAGCATCCGGTATGATACCTGGATAGATAGCCAAGGGATTTTTTTAGGTATTAAAAAGGTTACTTTAACTTTTCTTCGATTTCTTCTATGTCTTTTAGAACGAGTTCTTTAGCTTCTGAGCTTTCAATTTTTTTTATGTAGGTAGTTGCGTCATGCAGTGCTTCTTTTGCTAAATCATCTTTTTGAAGGTGTGCGTATGCCCTTGCTTGTGCCTCATAAGCATATGCAACATAAAACGGCTCTAAATGAGTTCTTATGCTAATCTCGATACACAAGTTAGCGTAATAAAGGGCTTGATCAGCCATAGTTGCTACGGAATATACCCTTGATAGCTGCCAGTAACCAATCGAGCGATTTTGATCTGTGCATGATTCAACTTGATTCCAATGAAAGAATGATGCGTGAGCAAGATGAATCATTTGTTCGATCTCTTCAATGGAACGAGAGTCTTTGTCTAAAAATTCCCATGTTTCATTAAAGTACGTAACAGCTAACTTTTGATGATTGATTTGTTCTGTTTGTTGTAAAGTCATACATATCTCCCTTTTTAGAATTTTCTTACTTTATTATAAAGTAATACAAGATGAATAAAAGAAAAAATTGACAGATAAATCTATTTTTATTATTATCTAATTAGATAATTATCTAATGAGGTGTGCTGAAATATGCAATTAAATCGATTAGTCAGCTTTTATAAGACGTTAGGAGATCCCACGCGTATCCGTATACTATCACTTCTAGCAAAAGGACCCTTACATGGGCAGGCGCTAGCTGGCAAGCTTGGATTGACGCCTCCAACGATTACTCATCATATGAATAAGTTAAAAGATGTGAGTGCCATTTACCAAAGGCGTGAAAAAAACACCATTTACTTCTATATAAATGAAGACGTCATTCGAAGGGGATCAAGTGCGTTACTGTCACTTATTTTTGAAAGAGAGGATGAAAAAAAGATGGATTCATCACATTATGAAGTGGTTCGAAATTTTCTTAATCAAGATGGAACGATTAAGCAGATTCCGGCTCAACGCAAAAAGAAACTAATGCTTCTTCGCCATTTAATAAAAGGATTTGAGCGAGGAATAAAGTACGAAGAAAAAGAAATAAATGAATACATAAAAAAATACCATGATGATTATGCGACCATTCGCCGTGAGTTCATTATGGCGAATATGATGTATCGAGACAGCAATGTATATGAGGTAAATCCAGAAGAGCTATGGGCAAAAATTGAGTAAGAGATTGATGGTGAAAAATACTTGTAAAACGTATAAAGACTCTTTATAATAACAAGTAAGTAAACAGACTCGCTTAGGGGAGTAGCGTCAGGGAATACCTGAAACAAAGTCGTCAATACATGGAATGCGTTCCATCGGCTTTGTTGACATTTAATGAATGTCTAGCCAGACCTTTGCCTTATTAGGTAAGGGTCTTTTTATATTCTTTTTGAAGGGAAGATTTGTGGTGTAGAAGTAATCGTTTTTCATAATCATTCTATTTTGATAAAAAGAAGGAGAAACGATTTTAGTTGGACATAGACATACGACGAAATACATTCGTTGTTCTTATGTTTTCATTATTAATTCAATTATTCATGTTAGCGATGTTAACGTTAGAAATTAAAAACCCACCTCGTATTCAACAAGCGAGTGGAGCAGCAATACAAATGATGAACTATATTGAAATGCCTCCAAATAAATAAGCCAAATCTGCTATCAAAATTTGGAGGACGATAAGTCGGATAGAAACGACTAATCATCACATAATACTTCTGTAACTTATCTTACAGGAGGGGATTTACGTATGCGAGTTCGTGATGTTATGAGTTCAAATGTTCAAAGCTGTTCGAATCAAGACGCTTTAAGTTCAGTTGCTTCTAAAATGCAGTCATCTAATATTGGAGCGTTACCTGTTGTGGAAAACAACCAAGTTGTTGGAATGATTACAGATCGTGATATGGTTGTACGTGGACTAACATCTGGTAATGCTAACTCAAACGTATCAAGCGTTATGTCAAATCACGTCATTTCAGTATCACCTGATGCATCTTTAGAAGAAGCAGCAAGCATTATGTCTCAGAATCAAATTCGACGTTTACCCGTTATCGAAAACGGAAGCTTAGTGGGAATGGTTTCTTTAGGAGATCTTTCTGTACGTCAACAAGCAGACCAAAGTGCTGGGCAGGCACTATCTCACATTTCTGAAAAAGAATGTTAATAAAGATAAACTAATAGTTCATTCATTTCATTCTCATTAAATGTTCATCAAAAACGTAAGCCATACGGCTTGCGTTTTTTTATGTTACAAAAATGTGTCAAAAGAATGAGGAAGGGAGAAAACAAGAGAAATTGAAAGAAAAAAGTAGAAAAAGCCAGTTTTTAATCGTTTTCATAGGTGTTTGCAATCATTTTAATCTATGTTATGATGTTTTTCGTTGTTATCGGTCCCGACTTTCGTGAGAGTCGAAAGTCAGTATGGTTTAAAAATTGAATATGAGGTGATGAAATGAACCTAGCAACATTCAAGCAAGAATGGTTCTCAAACGTCAGAGGTGACGTATTATCAGGGATGACGGTTGCGCTTGCGCTGATTCCTGAGGCAATTGCCTTTGCTATTATTGCAGGTGTAGATCCAATGGTTGGATTATACGCTTCATTTTGTATTGCAGTAGTCATTGCTTTTACAGGTGGGCGTCCTGGTATGATTTCGGCGGCAACAGGAGCAATGGCGTTATTAATGATTAACCTTGTGAGAGATCATGGAATCGAATATTTATTTGCTGCAACGGTGCTAACAGGAATTATTCAAATTATTCTAGGGGTATTAAAAGTTGGCAGATTTATGTCATTCCTTCCGCAAACGGTTATGATTGGTTTTGTCAATTCACTGGCTATTTTAATCTTTACAGCACAGCTACCGCACTTTGTTGGTGCTAACTGGATGATGTATACGATGGTTGCTGGAACGCTTGCAATCATTTATTTATTGCCGATGGTTACAAAGGCTGTACCATCTCCACTTATTGCGATTGTCTTCATGACAGCAGTTGCAATCTTTGGAGGACTCGATTTAAAGACAGTTGGAGATATGGGGGCGATTACTCGCTCATTACCAGTCTTCCATATTCCAATGGTTGAGTTATCATTGGAAACATTAATGATTATCTTACCTTATTCACTACCGCTTGCGATTGTTGGTTTATTAGAGTCTCTGTTAACAGCAACGATTGTTGACGAAGCAACAGAAACTAAGTCTGATAAAAACAAAGAAGCGCGTGGACAAGGAATTGCGAACATTGTGACTGGTTTCTTTGGTGGAATGGCTGGTTGTGCAATGATTGGTCAGTCAGTCATCAATGTGAAGTCAGGTGGTCGAGGGCGATTATCTGCTCTTATTGCCGGTGTGTTTTTATTATTCTTAATCATTGTATTAGGAGATGTTGTCACACAAATTCCAATGGCAGCTCTTGTTGGAGTTATGTTTATGGTATCAATTGGAACATTTGATTGGCAGTCATTAAAAGACTTAAAGCGTTACCCGGTATCGGATGCGGTTGTGATGGTTGTAACAGTAGCAGTTGTCGTATACACACATAACTTAGCGTTAGGTGTTATGTTAGGAATTGTCTTAAGTGCTGTTACATTTGGCTGGAAAATGGCAAAAATCCGTACAACTTCAAAGCTTGAAAACGGGGTAAAGGTTTATTCTGTATCTGGACAACTATTCTTTGGTACAATGAGTTACTTTATTGATGAATTTGACTATCAAAAAGATCCAGAAGTGATTCATATTGATTTTACTCATTCTCATGTATGGGATCAATCTGCCGTTACGGGAATTGCAAAAGTGATGCAAAAATATAAAAAGTTAAATAAACAAGTCGTTGTGACAGGATTAAATGCAGAAAGTCAGCAAATTGTTGATCGTCTCGGCTTACATTCTGTTTCAGGACATTAATTTTAAAAAGCCGCTCGGGAAAATATCCCGTGCGGCTTTTTAAAACGTATCATTTATCCATGCGAAAAATGCTGATATACTTAGCGTCATGCTTTTGAGTACATGATTATATTTATTCGTTGTATAGGTCTGCTTACATTCTTCAATGACTTCTTCTTTTTGTTCAGATAAGATTTCGTATGCTTTGCGTCGATACTGGTAATCCATCATCGCAATCATCTCCTTTTATGAACAACACATGTAAGCGCTTTCTTTATTGTACTATACCATAAAGGAGATCGTGATTTCAAGATGATTACCCTTGAAACATTGGTAAAAGATAGTTGATTAAAAACCAAATCACACCGAAAAAGATAATTAAATACGCAGCATATTTAATAAATGTAGACATTACCTTTCCACTATCTCTTTTTGTTTCTCTGCGCTCTACTTTATAATCTCTGTTTTCCATCTTTCATCTTCCTTTCTAGTCTATGATTACTGTTATGAAAGATGTACCCGAGAAAAGTAGGAAGTAAACATAAAAAAGCCTTGCCCATCTATCCATAAATTTTACTGGATCTAGTAGGCAAGGTTTTTTGCTTCGTTCAATTGTGA
The DNA here is from genome assembly GCF_016909075.1 of Priestia iocasae. Lineage (GTDB taxonomy): Bacteria > Bacillota > Bacilli > Bacillales > Bacillaceae_H > Priestia > Priestia iocasae. The sequence continues at coordinate 351,595 of NZ_JAFBFC010000003.1, read as the reverse complement.
TCTTATTCTGAGCCAAACATGTATCGTTTATAGTGATAAGATACGCTAAACATTAAGCCCATCGCTAACATGTTACCCATTAAAGAACTTCCTCCATAAGAGATAAATGGAAGAGGAATTCCTGTGATAGGTAAAACTTGAATCGTCATGCCAATGTTTTGAAAAACATGGAAGGTAATCATAGCGATTACACCAACACATAAGTAGGAATTAAATTCATTACGTGTTTCGAGACCAAGCTTGATTAAGTAATAAATTAGCACGAAAAATAAGCTAATAACAATACTACCACCGATAAATCCAAACTCTTCACCGATTACTGCAAAGATAAAGTCGGTATGACTCTCTGGCAAGTACACCACACCATTTGCAAAACCTTTACCGTTTACCATTCCTGATCCAATAGCTTCTAGCGATTTCTTTAGGTGATATCCTTCCGCACCACTATATGTATATGGATCAAGCCATGAGTAAATACGACCAAATTGATACGCTTTTACTTTTAGATATTTCTCTAGTAAATCAGGAGCATAGATCACAAGTGCTAGAATAGAGCCCCCTAGCGTTGCTCCTCCTAAGAAGATAGGAACGATAATTTTCCATGTAACACCTGACACAAAAACAAGACCTGAAAAAATAGCAAGAAACACTAACGCTGTACCTAAGTCAGGCTGTTGCATAATTAACAGCAAAGGGAGAGATAACGTTAATCCCATTTTAAAAAGAAGAATGAAATCTTCTCTGATGTGACGAATCCGATATTTTTCGTTATGTTTTGTAATGACAGTGCTTAAAGCAATAATTAAAAAGACTTTCATAAATTCAGAAGGCTGCAATGAAAAACCTGGTAGTCGAAACCAACTTTTAGCTCCGTTAATTTCAGGAGCGATACCTTGAGGAGCGACAATTAATAAAATTAAGAGTAAGTTACCTAGTCCATATAACACCCATGATAATTTTTGAAATTGTTCTGAGTCGAAACGCATAACAACCGCTATAATCACAGATCCAATGATGTAAAAAGCAACTTGTTTAACTAAGAAGTTTTCACCATACTGACCAATAGCTTGTGCACTATAAATGGCAATACTACTTACACAAAAAAAGAGGAACAAAATAAAGGCTAGATTCCAATCGAATCTACTAACATTCGTTTGATTTTCACTCATTATATTCACCTGTCAATCGTAATTCTCAACACAATACAGCACTTAATTATACATGAACCATCATACAACATAAATAGGATTTTTGCATGAGTATACACTTGGTGTAATGTGGAAAAAGAGAGGATGCCTTTATTTGATATTTTCTATATCAAATCATATAGAAAGAAGAGTGCGCATATAGTAGAACATAGATTAAGAGAGAATAGGAGAGAACGAGATGACGATGGGAGAACTTATCATAGTACAAGTCTTACTTTTATTTCTTCTTTGGACATGCTTCTATATGACACGCTATCATATTCACGTTCAAGCGAAGGTAGGAACATTCGTTTCAATGATTGTAGGAGCGAATGTAGGATTTTTAGTAGGGATGGGGAGTTATTTCTTTTTTGCACAACCACCATTTATGGCCACTCTATTTGGTTCTTTTATTGGATTAGGTGTTGGCTGGTTTGTAGCCATTCCTGTTTCCACATTTGCGATTGTAGTGGGCTCGTTTTCAGGTATGATAAGTGGAATCATAGGCGTATGGGTAATTCAAGTCGTTTCCATTGAACAAGCTCATAGTGTATGGCTTTTCTTTTCGCTGCTCGCTCTTTTTTGGTCAATGTTCATCCTATTCATTATTTTGAAAAGAATACCAGCAAATGAAGATGTCTTTGTAAAAAAGTTTATTCAGCATCCACTTATCTTAGGACTCACCTTAATTGTCATCTTTTATATATATGGTAAAATTGAACGTTTCTTTCCCCAAGCAGAGGATACGACGACGCCTGCTCCGCCTAAAACCGAATAGACATTCACCTATCCCTTCAGAGACGCATATTGTATGTTAGTATGCCAAAGTCATTGAAAGGGGTAAAAAACATGTACTATCCATATGATCCGAGGTTTATTGGTATTCCAATTGGGGGAGGAGGACAATCATTTCCTCCAGGATTTCCATCATCACCACCGCCAGGTCAAGGAGGTCAAGGAGGGGTACAACCGCCGACATCCCCACCACCTTCCTTTACACCCCAATTAAGTGCTAGTAGCGCTAGTGGCCCATCTTTACTTGCGGTTGACCCTGGTGCTATCAGAAGCTGTTTATTCCGCTATACGTATATTTGGCAAAATAACGGGCGACAGTTCTGGTTTTATCCAACATATGTAGGTCGCAAATCTGTAGCAGGATTTAGATGGACTGGATTCTTCTGGGTGTATTCTGGTCTTGACTTACGGACAATTCGCGAGTTTCAGTGCTTCTAATAAACTAAATGCCTCTTCCACTTTTCATTCATCATCATTGAGGAATAGAGTGGAAGAGGTGTTTTTTATCAATTTCATGTAGTCTGATCGTTTAAAACTGAGTTGAAGGAAGGCGAAGTATTGATAAAGCAGGTTGATCATTCCTGCAAGTAGTGGTGGTTAAGTAGGCATTTAAAAGCAAAACAACTTAATTTATTTTGAAGTAAAAATATTTTAACCAAAAGAGTTGACGGTAAATAAAAGTCGTTATATAATAAATCTCGAAGTAAAGATAAATGATTTAACGATAAATGATTTATCTATTTTTTATGTAAGATAGACTTAATTAAAAATATATGAATTAACAACTTTGAGGAGATGAGAAATATGGCAAACGTATTATATGTAAAAGTAAACCCTAAAACAGATGAAGCATCATTTTCAGCACGATTAGCAAATGCATTTTTAGATGCATATCAATCAGAGAACCAAACAGATACAGTGACTACGTTAGATGTGTACAATGAAAACATTCCGTTCATCGATGGTGACGTGTTAAGTGCGTGGGGAAAAGCAGCAAGTGGTCAAGAATTAACGGCTGAAGAATTAGCAAAAGTAACACGTATGACAGAATTAGTAGATCAATTTTTAGCAGCAGATAAAATTGTTTTCTCGGCGCCAATGTGGAACTTTAGCTTCCCACCATTAATGAAAGCATACATTGATAACATCGCAATGGCAGGAAAAACATTCAAATATACAGAAAATGGTCCAGTTGGGTTAGCAGGGGACAAGAAAGTGGTTTTACTAGAAGCTCGTGGCGGTGTTTATTCCGAAGGTCCAGCAGCAGAACTTGAGCACACACAAAGCTATCTACGTGCCGTAATGAGTTTTATCGGCATTACAGATTTCCAACTAGTCGTATCGGAAGGTATGGCAGCAGCACCAGCAGAAGCAGAAGCAATCTTCTCAAAAGCAGAAGCTCAAGCAAAAGAGGTAGCACGCAATTTCTAAGTTAAAAACTATAAATGGTCATGGCGAATTACGGAAAATTGGTAATTCGCCATGATTTTATATTTAATAGAAAAAAATGTTATTTTTAAAACATTTTTATTTACAAGCCGGTAAAAACCATGTTTAAATAATGAACGTATTGACTTTCATGTGAAGCGTGTAGGAGAGTACATTTCTTTCTTCATGCTTTTTTTGTTTTGACACTTGTGTGATGGGGTAAGCTAAAAAACAAAAACACAACTGTAAAAGAAAGGTGATTAACATGTTTAAAAAATTATTTGGCGGTAAATCAAAAGAAGTTTCAAAAGATACAACACTTGTTGCACCATTAACAGGAACAATTTTACCTTTAAGCGAAGTACCAGACCCAGTGTTCTCACAAAAAATGATGGGTGATGGATTTGCGATTGAGCCAACAGAAGGACAAGTTGTTTCACCTGTAGAAGGGGAAGTGGTTCAACTATTCCATACAAAACATGCGATTGGTTTAAAAACAGCAGCAGGTACAGAGGTACTTATACATATCGGTCTTGAGACAGTTGCGATGGAAGGCGAAGGATTTGAAGCGCACATTCAGCAAGGTGACAAAGTAAAAGTTGGTTCACCACTTGTTACATTCGACTTAGAGCTTGTAAAACAAAAAGCGAAAAGTACTATTACACCAGTTGTCATTACAAACAGTGATCAAATGGCTTCATTTGATGTAGTAGCACAAGGTACTGTACAAAAAGGTCAAACAGAATCTGCGAAAGTGACGATGAAGTAATGAATCGTCTTCTTCCTGTAGAGGAGGAGCGTTAGGTTGAAGATTTTAAAAGTTTTAAACAACAATGCAGCGGTTATTAAAGAAGGGTCCATCGAAAAAATTGCGATGGGCCCTGGTATTGCATTTCAAAAAAAGAAAAATGATCCAATCAATATGGGGAAAGTGGAAAAGCTGTTCGTCATGAAAGAAGAAAATGAAAAGTTTCAAGAAATATTACGTAACTTGCCTGAAGAGCATATTGAAGTGGCAGAGGATATTATTTCTTACGCTGAGAAAGAACTTGAAGTGACGTTGAGCGAACATATCCATATTGCCTTAACCGATCATGTATCTTTTGCGATTGAACGCTTGCGACGAGGTATTTCCATTCAAAATAAGTTATTAAATGAAATTAAAGCCTTATACCGTCCAGAATATGAAATTGGATTATGGGCAGTAGAACACGTTCGTAAGCAATTAGATGTTGATATGCCAATCGATGAAGCTGGATACATTGCTCTTCATATTCACACGGCAAAGCTAGAGACATCGAGTATGCAGCAAGCGATGATGCATGCCACAATAATCAACGAAATGATTACAATCATTGAACAAGAATTAAACGTCAAGATGGACGAAGACAGCATTTCATATCAACGACTTCTTACACATTTACGATTTGCGTTAAATCGAGTTGAGCAAAAAGAGCCGTTTCATTCGATGGATGAAGACATGTTGGCAATTTTGAAAACGAAATACGAACAATCATTTCAATGTGCAGAAAAGGTTAGGCAGTTTTTAAAAGAAGAGTACGACATTACATTTCCTGAATCTGAAATCGGTTATATTACGCTTCATGTTCATCGCATTAAAGATCGTATTTGACTGAATGTGATTGTTCTTGCTCGAAAAAGAAACAAAACAATTGACGAATGATGTCGAAGGAGATAAAATGAAAACGTATTGATTCAATAAATCGGGATTGTGACTGGTAAGGCAGGCAAGACCTAAAACATGTAGAGAAAAGGACACTTTTTTTGTATCCTTTTTTGCCTATGTTTTAGGTCTTTTTTGTTTTTTAGACTTATTAGATGAGTGAAAGTAACGAACCCTAAGAAAAATTAGAGGAGGATTATACATGGATCCAAAAGAAACAGGAAAGAAGCTCGTGCCACTTTTAGGCGGTAAAGAAAACGTTGTCAGCGCCCAGCACTGTGCAACACGCCTTCGTCTTGTTCTTCGTGATGAAAGCAAGGTCGATCAAAAAGGTCTTGATGAACTTGATGATGTAAAAGGGGCATTTTCAAATTCCGGTCAATTTCAAATCATCTTTGGAACAGGATTAGTAAACAAAGTATACGCATCATTTGCTAAAGAAATCGACCTTCAAGAAGAACAAAAAGAAGAGGCCGTCAATCATCAAGATGAGATGAAGAAAAAGATGAACCCGTTTGCTCGTTTTGCACGTGTTTTATCAAACATCTTCGTTCCAATTATCCCAGCGATTGTAGCAAGTGGTTTGCTAATGGGATTACTTGGTATGATGCGCGCATTCAAATGGGTATCCGAAGATAGTGCTCTTTTTGTTTTACTAGACATGTTTTCAAGTGCAGCCTTTATCATTTTACCCATCTTAATTGGGTATTCAGCAGCCAAAGAGTTTGGAGCCAACCCATATTTGGGAGCCGTTATTGGTGGGATTTTAACACACCCAAATTTATTGAACCCATGGACGTTAGCTGATGCACAGCCGGAGTATATGACGTTTCTAGGCTATGAGTTTCCGCTCTTAGGCTATCAAGGTACCGTTGTCCCAATCTTACTTGCCATTTATGTGATGAGTAAAATTGAAAAAGGGTTACGTAAAGTTGTACCGAATGCAATTGATTTATTAGTTACACCGTTTGTTACAGTGATTATGACAGGCTTTATTTCATTAATTGTGATTGGTCCATTTGGAAAATACATTGGTGATTTAATTTCAGTTGGTTTACAATCACTTTATAACACAGCTGGCTTTGTCGCTGGAATCGTGTTCGGTGGCTTATACTCAACTATTGTATTAACAGGATTACAGCATAGTTTCCATGCAATTGAAGCAGGATTGATTGCAAATCCAAGTATTGGTGTGAACTTTTTATTACCAATTTGGGCTTGTGCGAACGTTGCACAAGGAGGAGCTGGCCTAGCGGTTTACTTTAAAACAAAAAACAAGAAAACAAAAGAAATTGCGATTCCAGGAGCGGTATCATCATTCCTTGGTATTACAGAGCCAATTATTTTTGGTGTGAACTTGAAGCTACGTAAGCCGTTTATTGCTGCAGCAATCGGTGGAGCTGTCGGTGGAGGATATGTTGTATTGATGAATGTAGCAGCAAATGCTTATGGCTTAACTGGAATTCCAATGATGGCAATTGCAGCACCACTCGGTCTATCTAACTTAATTCATTATATTATTGGAATGGTTATTTCGATTGGTATTGCCTTTACAATTACATTCTTTATGAAGCTAAAAGAAGACTAATGTTTGGTATAAAGGGGAAGAAGAACATGAAAAATGGTGTAATTTCACTAGGTGAAGCGTTAATTGACTTTATTCCACTTGATGAAACAAATTTAACGTATCAAAAAAGTCCAGGTGGTGCACCTGCTAATGTAGCAGTAGGAGTGGCACGACTCGGCTTACCTTCAACCTTTTTAGGTAAGGTAGGAGACGATGTATTAGGCCGCTTTTTACAAGAAACCTTAACGAGCTACGGTGTAAATACGTCTGAACTGACATTAACAGATGAGGCACGAACGGGAGCGGTATTTGTCACGCTTGCTGAAAATGGTGAGCGAAGCTTTGATTTTTACATCGACCCAAGCGCAGATCGCTTTTTACGAGAAGAAGAAGTGAAGAAAGAGATTTTTTCAAATCATAAAATTCTGCACTTCGGTACGATTTCTATGATTAGTGAACCAGCGCGCTCAGCAACAATAAAAGCAGTCAAGTTAGCAAAAGAAAATGGTGTAGTGGTGTCATTTGACCCGAACATTCGCCTTACGCTTTGGAAAGAGAAAGACGCGTTAAAAGAAACAATCATAGAAATGATTCCATATGCCGATGTATTAAAGATTTCAGAAGAAGAGCTTGCGTTCATTACAGGAATGGAAGACATTGAAGAGGGAATTCAAGCGCTAGCTCATTACAATATCCCGCTGTTAATTGTGACGTTAGGTGCAGAAGGAAGCCATGCTATTTCCCAACATGCGCGTGTGAAAATTGATGCAATGAAGGTAAATGCAGTTGACACAACGGGCGCTGGTGATGCATTTGTATCAGGGATGCTGTATTGCGTAAATGAGTTTGAAGGAAATCTTTCTGACTTAACAGAAGAGGATTTGAATCGTTTTGGCCGCTTTGCGAGCGTATCAGGTGCGCTAGCTGCTTCGACTAAAGGAGCAATGACGGCTTTACCAACCATTGAAGAAGTGAATCAGATTTTAAATAAGTAAATACGCTCTAGTTAGCTGAATCTTCAACATCCCTTGTCTATAAGATCCATTAGAATAAAATGGACAGATGGACAAGGGATGTTATGCTAAGGCACTGTTTTTCCATTTGTCGTGATTTTTCTAGTTCATTTTGAAACTTTTTTGTAATTGTCATGAACAACGTTGTGAAATGTGTGTGTACATGCTACACTCATATAGTACAAATGTCGTTTATGAAAGAGGTCGACACATGGAATTTTTTTATCAAGACCTTTTTATATATGTACCGTATATGTCTGCTATTTTGTTTTATGTTATTTGTTATTATATCGTACGAGAATCTAGACATTTATTGTTTCATTCTCAACGATTTGTATATGAAACAGATATAACAATAGACAGCTCTGTCTTCCTTCTATGGAAGCGTCTCGATTTATTTACGTATATATATAAGAAGAAACCGATGAAAGAAAAGAAGAATGATGATGAAGATTCTTTCCTTCTAATCGCTTCATAACGTAAATATTTTCACTTTTTAGGAGGAATTGAATTAATGAAACGAAAATGGATTCTTTTAATAGCATTGTTAATGTTAGTACTAACAGGTTGTAGTATGAGTGAACCAATTACGTCAGAAAGCACGGGGATTTGGGATCATTACTTTGTATACCCAATGTCTGTTGCGTTAACAACGATGGCTGAATGGCTTGGTGGCAACTTTGGTCTTTCAATTATTGCCGTAACCATTATTATTCGCCTTGTATTATTACCACTGATTATGAAGCAACAAAAAAGCACGATGGCAATGCAAGCGTTGCGTCCTGAAATGGAAAGCATTCAAAAGAAATATGCAGGGAAAAAAGATCCTGAGTCACAGCAAAAAATGCAAAAAGAGATGATGGGACTTTATCAAAAGCATCAAATCAACCCACTTGGTGGATGTTTGCCGATTTTGTTTCAGTTTCCAATCATTATGGCGTTCTATTATGCAATCGGCCGTACAACAGCAATTGCTGAACACTCATTTTTATGGTTTAGCTTAGGACAACCCGATCCGTATTTTATTTTACCGGTTGTTGCAGCAATTACGACATTCCTACAAATTCGTGTAAGCATGACAGATGAAATTCAGCCACCGATGAAAATAATGATGAACATTATGCCTGTCTTTGTTCTTATTGCTGGTTTCACACTTCCGTCAGCGTTAGCACTATATTGGGTAATCGGTAACTTGTTCGGGATCGTTCAAGGTTATTATCTGAAAAAGCGCATGGAACTGTTAAAAAGTAAAGATGCTGCTCAGCCAGTAGCGTCAAAATAAACAAAAAAACTCAGTTTGTTCATTCAAACTGAGTTTTTTGTTTGTCTAATTTTAATTTGAAAGAAGAATTTGTAAAAAATCACTTGACTTGAAAACCGTTTCATAAAGTACACTAATTTTAGTAAAATATTGGGTGAGATGGCGTAACTTGTGTAAGGGCAAGGCGTGACATCGTAAAGCTTCTATAGAAAAAATTGCCTAAAGAAACTGTTTTTTGTATAGAGCACAATGTAATCGAAACGCTAACGACTTATGCTGTGCACATAGTCAACTTAATCGTGAGAAAAGAGAGCGCTTAAGCATTCAAGCTATCAATGAAAAAGAAGTCCATAGAATGGAGCTTCTTTTTTTATTGAGGAAGACGTATTCATTTTGATTAGATGGAAAAAAGGATAAACTAAAGTAAGAAAGAGAGGGGTAAAATAATGGGAATTCGAAAAGGAACAGCACAAGATCTTATAGTAATTATGGATATGGTAAAGGAAACAGTAAATATCATGAAAGAAGAAGGTGTCGATCAATGGGATGAGACGTATCCTGTACGTTCGATTTTTGAACGTGATGTTCAAAATAGCACTTTGTATGTAATAGAAGAAAACGGTGAAGTGGTCGGCTCGATTACAGTCGACCAACATGAGCCTGAAGAATACAAGTCGATTGATTGGAGAAAATGGGGAGAAGCATATACGTTTCATCGCCTAGTAGTAAATCCAACTGTTCGAAAAGGCGGAGTTGCAACGAAACTCATTCAACATGCAGAGCAAGTTGCAAAAGAACATCATGTACCATATATGAAAATTGATACATATTCGCTGAACGAAAAAGCGCAAAAAACATTTGAGAAAAATGGATATACAAAAGTAGGAACAATGTCTTTTCATGGGAAAAGCAATCTCTTTTATTGTTATGACAAATTCCTATGATACATAGATGAAAGGTGATGCCATGATTCGACTATTAACAAAAGAAGATGTAGAACCATACTGGGCTCTACGGTTACAAGCATTGAAAGATTACCCGGAAAGCTTTGTAAATAGCTATGAAGAGGCAAAGGAAAAAGAGCTAAGTGAAATTAAGAAGAGCTTCCCAGAAGAATCTACTTCTTTTATTATGGGAGCTTTTTTAGACGGGGAGTTAGTAGGTATAGTCGGATTTAATCAGCGAAAGCCTCTCAAAGTTAACCATAAAGGCGATATTTGGGGCATGTACGTAGCTCCAATTGCGCGTGGAAACGGAACAGGGAAAAAGCTACTTCAAAGAGCTATTAAACAAGCAAAACAAATCGAAGAGTTAACGCAAATTTATCTTGTCGTAGCAGCCGACAATCAACAAGCAAAAGCGTTATATGAAAAGCTTGGGTTTGAGCGATATGGCTATGAAAAAAATGCACTTAAAATCAATAATCAATTTATTGATGAGGAGCATATGATGCTCGTGATCTCAAATGTTTCAAATTCATAACAATGCTGTAACAGTGCTTGTGTTCAGCATTCTTTGAGCTATAATGGTTTGTGAGAAGTAAAAAGAAGTATGCAAAAAAGCAAGTAGCAAAAACTCCTACGACAAAAAGATTGGCAGAACATGATGTTCTGCCAATCTTTTTTTATCGTCTTTTTGTTCATCATTCGAAAAAAGAAGAGCTCGCATAAAAAAGGAAATAAAACTTTTTTATGCGAGCTCTTACAAGTGAGATGGTCATGAAACAACTTTATTCTCAATGAGTCACTCAGTTGTGTAACATTCGATATAAAAGATCGGGTGTGTTTGTAAACATGCCCGTTACCCCCCAGTCGATCAGCCTTTTCATTTCTTTTTTGCTATTCACCGTATAAGGATGAACGTCGAGTTGATGCTTTCGTATATGTTGAATATACGTTGGATTAAGTGAAGAGGCATTAGGGCCAACGCCACTTGCGTATGTTTTTAATTCTTGAATTTGTTGAGCAGAAATTTTTGCATGCCTAGCATACTTAATGAGTTGAACAAGCTTTAGTTTTGAATCTAGCTTATGAAGTGTTTTCAAGCTTTTTTTACTAAATGATTGAACGATGACACGCTCAGTATCAATGTTGTATTGCTTGAATTTATTGAACAGCTTTTGTTCTATACCCACTCCATATTGAGGTGATTTTGTCTCAATGTAATAGTGGACGTCATTACCAAAGTGTTGAAAAATTTCATCAATCGTTGGTACTTTCTGTTTGTTGTACAGTGGCTTAGCTAAATCTGGGTAACGTTTATTAAACGTACTTCCTGCATTTAGCTTTTTAATGTCTTTTAATGTAAGATTTTTAACAAATCCAAATCCATTCGTTGTGCGATTGACGGTTACATCATGCATTGCAACGAGGTGACCATCTTTTGTTAATTGTAAGTCAATTTCAATATAGTCGCTGCCCATTTCTTTAGCTAGCTCATAAGCAGCAATCGTATGTTCAGGTGCATAAGCAGAAGCTCCTCTGTGAGCAATAATCGATACGTGATTTTGTTTGTTTTGTATGGAAGAATCATCGTATGTAAAAGCACAAACGATGGTTGTTAAAAGGATAATGATGCATAAGTACAAAACGTTTCTTCTCATACGTTCCTCCTCAAATAATGACTTATCTATAGCGTAGCACAACTTTATGAAGATTATGTAAAAGTGAAAAGGACATAGAAGTTTTTGATAAAAAGAGGTTTGAAGCAATCGAAAAAATGCTCCTAGAGTTGTCATCGTAAAAAACACCCCTAGTCTATCCATCCATTTTTAATTGAATGATAGAGGCTAGGGGTGTTGTAAGTGATCTTTAGTTACTTGCAGTGGCTCGAGTTTCTTTTAATTCCGTATAGACAACAAGGCGTTCTTCATGAGTCCCTTTTTTGCGGTCAAATAGCCCTGTGCATGTAATTAAATTTAGCTGACGATTGTATGTTGGACCAAAGATATCTCGAATAGGTGCTTTGTCACGTGGATAAGCTTGTTTTGTTTTAACAACAAATGTAAGTACATTTCCATTTTCATCAGAAACAAACAATTCATCACCTGTTTCAAGCTTTCCTAAGTGATAGAAAATAGCGGGTCCTTTTTTGTCATCAACATGACCTGCAAGGACAGCGTTTCCTTCACGACCGGGAATAGTGCCAGGTTCAAACCAAGCAACCGTTTCACCATCATCTGGTACGCCCATTTGACCGTCTTTTGTAAGACCTGTCTCTTCAATTGGCGCTTGGATGTTTAACTTAGGTATGGATAATTGAGATGGAGTAGAAACATCAATTGACTCGGCTGCTGAAGAAGAGTTTGATTTTGACGTCGGTTGTGTTTCTACCATATTTGCTTGTTGAATAGTCGGCTCGGACTGTACAGTGCTTGTAGCTTGATGTGTACATCCGACTAATCCAATGATGGCAAAAGTACTAAATGTAGCGATCCATCTCGTTTTGGTCATTAGTTTTGATAGCCTTTTTGAATGCGTAATACGACTAGTGCCGCAATTCCCATACCTGCAAAAAGTAAGATTGGAAGGATTGAACCAGATTGCTCAGAAGCTCCACCCATACCTGTTTTCGGCATTTCAGAAGGCATTGCAGTTGCGTCCTTTAATACTAATGGTTCAAGGCTATCAGCTGTGTTAACTGCTAAGACAGTGTAAACGGTATTTGCTTCTAAGTTTGTACCTGCTAAATCAAGAACTTGCTGATTACCTTCAGCTGTTGTTACAGCTAAATTGTATGTACCAGCGTCTACTTCAGCGTAGTCTGAAACATTAGGGAAAGATAAGTTTTCAAATAACGTTGGGCCATCTGTTACACCTACATTTACAGCTGGTGCATCAGGAGAGAAGTGACCAACACGTACTTTCGCTTTTCCATCTGATACATTCATTTCATCTTTTAATACTTTTAAGTCAAGATTTGCAACTTTATTTACAGCTGCTACTGTGTATGCTGTTCCACCTTCAACTGTTAATTCCGTTGAGATAACAGCATCTTCTTGCCCTTTTGTACCTGCTGCATAAATGTCTACTTTATGTGTGCCTGCTGGAACACTTAAATAATCCGTTGCTGCTTTAAAGTCAGCACCCTCAACAACTGCTTCGTCATTCACATATACATCAACTGCTGGAGCATCAGGTGAAGCGTGAACAATACGCACCATCGCTTCCTCCGTTGTTTGTGCAGATGCTAAGCTTCCTGAAAAGGCTAATACCATTACTGCTAGAAAAGAAGTAACTAACGCTTTAACTTTTTTCAAATCTTCCAACTCCTTCGTTGTATAGTTTTTGTTTAACATTTGCGCAAATGTTGTACACCTATCTTATACCCATTATGTAAATTTGAAAACCATTCAATGTGCTGTTAATTGTGACAATTATTTTAAGGTAAAAAATGGATGTTTTATACGCATTGTTAGGATGCGCAAATTCAAAATAGATATACATTCTTTTTTTAGTTTTTTGAAGTGATGATGAAAAATAGTTGTCATAAATATATAGAGAGGACGAAAGAAGGAAGATAAATGAAGTAATCAAGGCTTTTAATAGAAGAAAGGAAGTGGGAGATGGAAGCAGAGATGATTCAAAAGCCAAAGCCGAAGCATCAAGCACTATCGACTAGGAATATTATTAAGCGTACCTTTTTCATATTTGTTGGAGCTGTTTTTATGGCAGTAGGTCTTGAAGCTTTTCTTGTACCTAATCAAGTTATTGATGGGGGTATTGTAGGTATCTCCATTATTTTAGCTCATTTAACAGGCGTTAAACTAGGCGTCTATCTTTTTGTGTGTAACTTGCCATTCTTTTTTATTGGATATAAACAAATAGGAAAAACGTTTGCAATCTCAACCTTATTTGCGGTATCGGTACTATCGTTGTCCACTCTTTTATTTCATTCGCTTCCTGCTTTTACTACTGATACACTATTAGCCGCTGTATTTGGGGGAATTATTTTAGGAATAGGAGTAGGTTTGGTTATTCGTTACGGTGGCTCTCTTGATGGAACAGAGATTCTAGCCATTCTATTTAATAAGCGGACACCATTTTCAGTTGGTGAAACCATCATGTTCTTTAACTTGTTTATTTTAGGGAGTGCAGGTTTTGTGTTTGGATGGGATAGAGCCATGTATTCATTAATGGCCTATTTCATTGCATTTAAAACCATTGACGTTGTGATACAGGGATTAGATGAATCGAAATCTGCATGGATCATCAGTGACGAGTTTGAACAAATTGGTGAAACGATTTTAGCTCGTTTAGGAAGAGGTGTTACGTATTTAAATGGAGAAGGTGGTTATACAGGAGATGATAAAAAAGTCATTTTTTGTGTTATTACAAGGTTAGAAGAAGCAAAATTAAAAGCCATTGTTGAAGAGATTGATTCAGGTGCATTCTTTGCGGTTGCGAGCATATCAGAAGTAAAAGGAGGTAGGTTTAAGAAGAGAGATATTCACTAACAATTAAACATCGAGCTATGCTGATCATTTATTAAGGTTTAATTGTTAGTGAGTTAAGGTAAAACAGCCGTTGCCAAAGCAAAGTGTTCTTTTAGAATGTTCTTTACGTCATTTACCTGATGTGGCAAACACTCTATAATAAGAATGACTTCTGGTCCTTGCTCCTGTTTTTTTACTTTTTTTATGAACTTGTAATAAATATAATTACATAAAAAACCAACTGTGAATCCACCTGTTGCTCCTATTAATCCCCAATAAATAGGACCCCACTCTAAATTAAATCCAACACTTGCTCCAATTACTGCAAAAGCCGTTCCTAAAGCCGCTCCTGTGTCAAATAAGCTAATGCCATCTGAATGATGAATGGAGTCGAATAAAGAAACGTTTTCTTTTTGAATTTCAAGTGGAATAGCTAATATTTGATAAGGACTAATGCCTTTTTGTTCAAGCGATGTAATGGCAAGTTCTAAATAGGTAGAATAAGTAAAAGTAGAAAAAATCTGCATGGCAAACTCCTTATTTTCTTAACGGCAACCGAAATCGATAACGTTGATAATTCTTAATTAAGTAGTTGCGTTGGTAACTATCAAATAGCTTGTTGTTTTCGACGGTATTACTATAGGCATCATAGATAGAGAATCCATAAATTGAAGGTAAAAATAAGAGCCATTCGGGATTCAAAATCGCACTAGCTTTTGCCACATTTCCTAAAAATAAATAATGAATAGCTGGAAGAAGATTGGATTGATAATAGAACACCACCACCCAAACAAGAGAAAAGAAACCAGTTAAAATGCGGTGAATGTATAATTGGCCTGTTCCTGGCATAAAAGCGGACCATATGACCGCTAACAAGGGGTTTCGTTGATCGAGATAGTTCACTTCTAATGAGCCAATGCTAAACGAATTAAATGGCGCATTCTCACGCTCAGCTAATATAGCCACTTTATTTAAGTCAATGGTTGTTCGATAACTATCCCATATCGCAAAAATATAGACTGGAATGTACAGTAAAATCCATCTTGTATCAATGATTTCTTTGGCACGATTGATGTCTCCACAAAAAGAATAAACCATCGCCAAATTAAGGTTGGAATGAATATTAATATAAACCTCCCAAATGAATAGTAGAAACCCTCTTAAATATTTTGATAATAAAAGGTGTCCGAATCCAGGAAATGCTGCTGACCACCAAGCGACAATGTAAGGATTTCGTAAATGAATTTGAGTTGTTCCAAAAATACTAATATGAGCCTTGAAGCGTCTATACTTGTTTGTTGGTGAGAAATTTTCCATGACAAACATCCTTCACGGTCGTTTTTTATAGTGTGTGCGAACTTTTTTGTGTTCATTCATTTGTTTTCTACACTACATAGGATATAGGAGAAAAAATGAGTCGTTTATTTTATAGAAGTTTGTTAAGAGGTGAATATTTCGTTTCTTTAATATGAATGGTAAGAAAACAAACGAAATAAAAGATTGAGTCGATTCGTTCATTTCTGATTAATTATCTCTTCCCTAAGTATTCATCCTTGCAAAGGTAGAAGGCACAAAGATAAAATTTGAATGACGTTAGTTTCTATAGATGCTGAAAGAAAAGAGGACAAGTAGTGAAAAATATCTTGAAAATTGGATGTGTCGGTCTAATTGTTATTGTACTAATGACAATGCTGACATTTGTTGTTTGGTCTCGGTTTGATTACACTCCTTCCTATGAGCTGTCACGACTAGTAGATGAAAAGAACGTAACACAAAAAGATACATATTATGTGATTCAACCTGTTAATCAACAAGTGAAGGCAGGCTACATTTTATATCCAGGTGCAAAAGTGCAGCCACTAGCATATGCGTATTATGCACAACAGCTAGCAAAAAATGGCTATGTAGTAGCCGTTGTTAACTTTCCATTTAATATGGCTTTTCTTAGTGGAAATCGAGCAGATGATGTGATCACGGATTTCCCGGAAGTGAAAAAGTGGTTTATTGGAGGACATTCATTAGGTGGTGTCATGGCTGCAAATTATGCGTATAAAAATCAAGATAACCTAACAGGCGTGGTCTTCCTCGCTTCGTATCCGATGAATAAAAATGATTTTTCATCTACGAATATGCCAGTTTTATCACTCTATGGTGAGCGAGATGGTTTAACAACAACAAGTAAGATTGAAGAAACGAAAAAGCTACTTCCATCTTCAACAACGTTTGTGGAGATAGAAGGTGGGAATCATGCGCAATTCGGTCTATATGGAGAGCAAAGAGGGGATAAAAAAGCTACAATTTCAGCTGAAGAGCAACAAGATCGATTGGTTCGTGAAACTATAAAATGGCTGAATGGTTATTGAAAATCAAATGTTTTTACACATAATCTTTGTACAGCCTTGATAAATAACAAGGGACTGAGGCAAAAGGGGAGCAAAGAGCACCCCTGTTTGACTTAGTCCGCAAAATCTTCTTTTCTTCGTTTTACTCACTGATGTCCCAAAATCTTGTTAATTAAGCTTTTAACGTAGTCTTAAGCATTCTTTCTTGTGGTGCTTGTTTTTTGATCACAATGACAAATAAGCTTGCTAGTAAACAAAAAATCCCTGCTAGAAAAAATGCCCAAGTATAAGAGTTGAATACTTTATAAATGATTCCTCCACCATAAGCTGCTACGGCTGCACCAAGCTGATGTGAAGCAAAAATCCATCCATATACAATCCCGCTTTTTTCTATTCCAAAGATTTGTCTTGATATGCCAATCGTTGGTGGGACCGTCGCAATCCAATCAAGTCCATAAAACACTGAAAAAACAAGAAGTAAAGCGTAAGAACCGTCAGCTAACGCAAAGGGAAGTAAAATAAGCGATGCTCCTCTTAAACCATAGTACCAAAATAATAACCACCTATTATCAAAAAGGTCTGATAACCATCCTGAAAGAGTGGTTCCTATCAAATCGAAAACACCCATAAATGAAAGAAGCGATGCGGCTGCAACTAAAGGTATCCCATAGCTAATGCAATAAGAAATGAAATGAGTCCCAATTAATCCGCTTGTCGAAAGCCCGCAAATAAAGAAGCTACCTGCTAACAACCAAAACTCTTTTACTTTTACTGCCTCAAACAAACCGTTAAAGGCAAGAGCAATCGGGTTTTTTTTCTGTTCCTTTAATGGATCTTGTTTTTCTGTATCAAGGCCATATGAAAGAATCCCTATATCATGAGGAGAGTTTTTCATGAACAATAAAATGATGACAAGCATCATGGCACTCAGTGTCGTAATTAAGACAATTGCCCAACGCCAAGACGATTGATTGATAATAATTGCTAATATGGGAAGCAATAGTAACTGACCAGTTGCTGTACTTGCTGTTAATATTCCTAGCGCAAGTCCTCGTTTTTTCTCAAACCATCTATTCGCAACATACGGACTTAACACGGTTAAAAACACACCAGATCCCAAACCAATAATGATTCCCCAAATAATAATAAGCTGCCACGACTCTTGCATGATAAAGGTAAGTAAAGTCCCTATTAATAGTGTAGCCATTGATAGGACCATCACTTTTTTTACACCTAATACTTCGATTAAGGCAGCCATAAAAGGACCTGATATTCCATATAAAAATAGCCCAATAGCGAAAGCTAATGAAATAACGGAGCGATCCCACCCAAATTCATTTTCAAAAGGGTCTATGAATACACCGGATGAAGACCTAACAATACCAGCTACAATAATTGAGAAGAAAGTAATCAGCAGAATAATCCAACTGTAATGTATACGATTTCGATTCAACGTTTCACCCACCATCATCGTAATGTTAAAGTTAATAGAATGAAAAGTATGTAGATTCTATTAACTTATTATATTCTATAATGTGTGGATGAATGAAGCATGAAATTACGAATGCTGAAATTGTTAGAAAAGAAAATATCGTACTACTATTGAAAGCTAATGGTTTATATCGCCTTTATATATACTTTAAGTGATGCATACACGAAGCTAAGTCTTATTATCTTGAGTCATAAAAAGCAGAATGCCAACCATATGACATTCTGCTTTTTGAGTGTTCTACTTGAATTTAAAAAAGGAGTTGCCCCATTGTCAACTCCCTGTTTATCTATTTTTTTCTTAAATAAAGAAGAATGTGCGTTCAACGATTAACGAGAGACACGTTTTTGCTCATATAGTTGCTGCTCATCAATGTCGACAATCCAATGGTGAAATTGCTGTTGCAATCGTTTCAGGGCAAGAGGATTATTTGACACAACATCAAGCCCACGATCATCATAAAGATGAAAAACAGTATGTTTATTCATGTTAATAATATAGCATTCTTCTTCAAGGGAAGGCTGAATGTGTAAATCACGGTTTGCAATTGATTGAATAAGCAATTTATGCTTTAAGTCGTCTGTTTTACAGTAAATAAAAAATTCATTGCGTTCGCTCTCAGACACCAGGTGAATTTCTTGTTTTGAAAACTTTGTTTTAATGTATTTTTTTATTTTTGGTTCTTCATCACGTTTGTGAGTGTTATGTTTTCCCTTAAAACATAATAGAAGATCATCATTTTTATCGTGAAGCGAACTGAAGATGGCATAAGCACGTTCATAGACATTCTTCATATATTCCTTTTCCCATACTTTCTTTTGATTGCCTAGTTCAAAACGAATGCCAGCAGGTGCGTGGTAGAATAACGGATGTTTTAATTGAATATTCGGAAAAATTTTGCGGATGTATGTGCGTAAATTTGTTTTGTCCATAACCATCATCCTATCTATTAAAGTGTACGTTCTTACAAGTTGACTTCATTTTATCATGTGTTTGGATGAAAATGTAATGATGATACATGTTTTAATAGAAAGGTAACAGTCTTGTCATATTTTTATAAGGAATAGATAAAAGAAGTTATTTTTATCAATCTTTTTTAGAAGGTTGTTGGAAGGATTGTCGAGAAGTAAGAGCGAATTGATACATATGGAGATGGAAGCCACTATTTAATAAAAATAAAATGATGGGGGATGGGGAGCTTGTGAGAAAACAGGTGCTAGTAGCGTTCTTAGTAGTAGGAGTACTGTTTTTTAGCTTATTTGGGAAGCTCGTGTTTCAAGAAGGAAACCCTATTCCAGTTGTCATTGGTTTAGTTAAGCTAGCAAATGGCCATCACGTAGCCCAAATCGATAAAAAGCCGAAAAAGTACATAGTAACTGCGAATGACTATCTAACTTTTATTGATCAAAAAGAAAAAGAAGGTTGGGCATTTCATCAACAAATTGGAGACTCCTTTATCTTTAAAAAAGAAGAGGCTGAGCTTACATATACTAGTTATATGTTCACCGAAAACTACACAATTATGAAAGAAAACAAAAAATAGTAAAAATTACACCGTATACAATAAATTGCTAGAATCGTCAAAAACCTTTCATTCTATAAGGTTTTTGACGATTTTTTTATATGTTGGTATTTTTTTCAGATTGAGAGATTGTGAGATATGAAGCATGATAAAAGAGGGAGTCACAATAATCAGTAGGAGGAAAGATAATGAAGAAATTATCAGTTATCGCAGCAGGTGCTGTATTAGCAACAACGATGTTTGGAGGAGCGAATGCAAGCGCTTCATCAAACGAGCAACAACCAACTACTTATAAAAAAGTTGTGCATGCCTACAACTGTCAATTTGACCAAGCTTATCTTGAAAACTTAATCAAGAAATACAACCTTCAAGTTAAGCCAGTTATTCAACCATCGGCCAAGCCAGCAGCAGAGCCAGCGAAGCCACAGGCACAGGCACAGACAACTGCACAAACACAAAAAGAGTCAGCTGCGCAGCCTGCACCAGCACAAAAGCCAGCTACAAATACTACGAAAAACACTCAAGCGGCAGCTAGTAGTGTAAGTGAATACGAGAAAAAGGTAGTAGAGCTTGTAAACCAAGAGAGACAAAAGGCAGGCTTAGCACCCTTACAATTAGATACAAAGTTAAGCGATGTAGCAAGAGAGAAGTCAAGAGACATGATGAACAAAGGATACTTTGATCATCAATCTCCAACGTACGGTTCACCGTTTGATATGATGAAGCAGTTTGGCATCTCATATAAAGCTGCAGGTGAAAACATTGCAAAAGGTCAACGCACACCAGAAGAAGTAATGAACGGATGGATGAATAGTTCAGGCCATCGTGCAAACATTTTAAGTAATAATTTCACACATATTGGTGTAGGGTATGTAAAAGCTAGCAATGGTACAACATACTGGACACAAATGTTTATCGGTAAATAATTGATTTAAGCGAATGAGCACGACTAGATTGCAGTCATGCTCATTTTTTGTATGGTCAACGTTGTTGACAGTTGGAAAAATTTCTCATAAAATAAATTAAACAGTGGTTAATAAAAAAGAAGGAGCACATCATGTCACCAAGGAAGTCAGTAGAGAAAGAGTTAACAAGAGACATGATTATGGATGTAGCGCGAAAGTTGTTTGTAAAAGAAGGCTATCAACATGTGTCGATGCGACAAATAGCAAAAGAGCTTACGTATAGTCATGGCGCCATTTATTATCATTTTAAAAACAAAGCAGAGTTATTTTACGCCATTGTGGCTAAAGATTTCACATTGCTTGATCAAGAGATCGATAAAGTTATGAAGCTAGAGATGACTCAAGAAGAAAAAATAAAAGAAGTATTAATAAGATTTATTCGCTTCGGTCTTACGCATCAACAGCATTATGAATTAATGTTTTTGACAAAGGACGAAGAGATAAGAGAATTACTATGTGATGCCCCAAATAAAAGCTATGAGAAGTTTGCACAAACGGTCTATGAGTTAAGTGAGGAAAAAATAAATTTACAAGAAATTTGGTCCATCTTTTTATCGCTGCATGGCTTTGTTACTCATTATTGCCGTACAAATCAACAGTTTGAAGATG
This sequence comes from Priestia iocasae, assembly GCF_016909075.1. Classification (GTDB taxonomy): domain Bacteria; phylum Bacillota; class Bacilli; order Bacillales; family Bacillaceae_H; genus Priestia; species Priestia iocasae. Next base: position 330,299 of record NZ_JAFBFC010000003.1, on the reverse strand, counting down.
TGAAAGAGTTAGCTATGCTGCATGTGAATCGGTTACTATAATCACGTTTGTCATTTTTTGATTTTAATTGAACAATGGTTAATTAATGGGAGGGATAATGATGAAAAAGGCGTTAGTGTTAGGGGCATCAGGAGGAATGGGGTATGCATTAGTTTGTGAATTGCTCAGTCGAGAAATTGAAGTTATTGCATTTGCGCGTAACAAAGATAAAATGCAGCGTCTGTATGAATCAAAAGCGCTCGTGACGATTTTTGAGGGAGATGTATGTAATCGTGAACAACTAAGTGAAGCTGTGGCTTCTGTTGATATTATTTTTCACGCCATCAACGTACCTTATCAAGAATGGTCTGAAAAGCAACCAATGATCATGCGTGCCATTTTAGACGTCGCTAAGCAACATCATAAAAAGCTTGCCATTGTTGATAACATTTATGCATATGAAAAAAGCAATGGTACATCAATTAATGAAGACTATCCTAAAAATCCACCAACGAAAAAAGGGAAAATTCGCTTGGATCTTGAGCAGATGGCAAAAAGCTCAGATGTAACGATGTTTCTTGCTCATTTTCCTGACTTTTATGGTCCTAACGCCGAAAATACACAAATTCATTACTTTCTCCAGGGTGTTCTTCAAAACAAAAAAGCGATGTTTATTGGCAATCAAGAAGTGCCACGTGAATACATTTATACTCCCGATGGAGCAAAAGCCATGGTTGAGCTGTCGTTAAAAGAAGAAGCATACGGTCATCATTGGAATATTCCAGGTAGCGGTGTTATTACAGGTGAAGAAATCGTGTCAATTGTAAAAGAGAACACAGGCTATCAGAAGTCTGTTTCAACCGTGACGAAAACGATGATTCGCTTTCTTGGATTATTTGATGGTGGGATGCGTGAGTTTGTTGAGATGTTTTATTTAAACGAGCAGCCTACAGTCCTAAGTGGTAAGAGAACAGAGCAGTTAATTGGTCCGTTGCCACAAACTCCGTATCAGGATGGATTAAAAGCGACAATCTTGCATATGAGTCGATGAACAAAGGAGCAATCGTCGTTCTAAGTTTGACGATTGCTATTTTATTATGTGTGAAATAGTTTCATAACCAGCTGTTTATAAGTTGTAAAAAGCGTTGGTGGATGTGAAACATTCGTCATAAGTGCTTCTGAAATTGATGAGTAGTACCATTGTTGTTCTGTCTTTGGAGCGTTAAACTTTTTCCATACCTCTTCTCTGTTTTGTTCATAGTCCTGTAAAATAGAAAGTAAGTTATGCGTTTTATCTGCACAAACGATGCATTTCACTTCAAAAGATGCATTTGTTAACTGATTAATAGTATGTTGTTTTCGTTCTTTCCACGATTTTTCTTTATCCGGTTCAGATGATTGTGTCACAAGAGTAGCGACTTCGCTTCCAAACGCGTCTTTAATTGCTTCTAAATCATACTTTGTATCTTCAGCTACGTCATGAAGTAATGTAGCAATGACGATATTTTCTTTGACTTGTTCATCGAGGGATAAATCTTGTAGTGCATCAATGACGTATAAAGCAGCGGTATACGGATGGGTAATGTAGCTTAGGCTGGTTACTTTTCTTTTTTGTCCTTCGTGTGCCATTGTAGCAAATTGAACAGCTTGATTGATTCGTTCATAATTCACGTTTATCGTTCCTCTCTTTTAGATCCTATTCGTTTCATATGATAAAATCATTATAGTATACATAGTAGGGGGGAGACACATGCTGAAGAAATATATTATTCGTACATCTTCTCGAGATGAAATGATTGAAGTCACCAATATGGTTCAACAGGTGGTGGGTGAACTGGGCGTAAAAGAAGGGACGGTTATCGTTTATTGTCCACATACGACTGCGGGCATTACCATCAATGAAAATGCAGATCCAGATGTCAAACGTGACATGATTCGCCGTTTTGATGAGGTGTACCCGTGGCATCATGAGTTAGATCGTCATATGGAAGGAAACACAGCAGCACATATGAAAGTAAGCACGGTTGGTGCTTCTCAACATGTTATTGTGACAGATGGCCACCTATTGCTTGGAACATGGCAAGGTATTTATTTTTGCGAGTTTGATGGTCCAAGAGAGCGTACACTTTATGTAAAGGTTAGTGAGTAACAAGGAAAGTCGGATGATGTCAAAAAAAGGCAGAAAGCTCAATTTGACATCCATCCGGCTTTTATCTGTTTATGCTTTTTGTGTTAAGGAGTGTAACGCATTCGCTAAATGATTTGCAATCGCTGTCATTCCGTAAAGGCCGGCTACTTGTTCAGCATCTTTGTTATAGTTTGTATTTGTATTAACATCATACGTGTAAATCGTTCCTTGTGCATCTTGAATAAATTCAATACCAGCAAATGTTATGCCATTAGCCTGTAAGAAACGTTCGTATTTTTCAATAATGGGGTGATCAAATGATTCGCGAATAACGAACTTTGGCTTAGGTGTTGCAGTCGTTGGACAGAATGTATCGCCAATTTGACAAGCATCAGCAGGACAAAGTTCAAAGCCATCTGATGTATCTACATCTACCGCATAAAAGAACTTTCCACCAATAAATTCACAGCGTGTAATTTTTGCGTTTGGTGATTGGATATATTGCTGCAATAACGTAATGCCATCAATTGGCTCTTCAAAATCATCACTAGTAAGATAAGATTTTAATGCATCTGGATGTTGGAAAAGCTGGACACCGAGTCCTTTTCCAGCACGATTGTGTTTTGTAATAAACGCTCCGTCAAAGTGAGAAGCAGCTTCTAAAAGTTGTGCTTTTCCTACTACAGCCATTGTTTTAGGTGTTTGAATACCATGAGCTTGTAGTGCTGTGTATTGAGCCACTTTACTTACTTCAAGGGCTAATGCCCGGCTGTTATTAAAGACGATACGATCGTGTGCTTCAAGCCACGATAGAACAGCAGCCGTATATTCTGGTGCAAAGCGATGGTCACGTGTATGAGAGGAAGCGCTCATACGGTTATAAAAAATACCTTTTGGAGGCTCTTTAGATAAATCAAGTGTACCTTCATGAAGATGCCAATCCTCATACGGTACGTTTAATGCATCTAATGCTTGTCGTAAAGGTTTTGTCCACTCGTCGTTTTCGTGGATGATGTGAATAGTAGCTGACATGACAATCCCCCAAATTCTTTCATTCTCTTAAAATTAGTTTTTTTCACACATTTATTTTATCATGAAGAAAAGGAAATGTTCAAAAAGTTTGTGATTTAACAAGGGATTTTTTCAATCTTGTGGAATATCAATTAGTTAAACGTCACAAAACTGGAAGGGGGATTGTTAGGGTGAATGTAACGATTCGAGACATGACAATCCATGATTTTGACGTAGTGCGCAATATTGCTTATGCAGGTTGGTATTATACATATAGTAGCATGGTCCCTGTGAAACTCCAGCAGGCGTTTTTAGCAAAACATTATGAGAAAAAACATATATTGCGTCGTATGCAAAAATCCACTACGCTTATTGCCGAAGTTGATGGAGAAGCAGTTGGATTTGCAACGTTTACAATGGGAGGTAGTGTCAAAAAGCAAGGAAAGCTTGAAGCCATTTATTTATACCCAACTCACTGGCGAAAAGGCTTAGGGTCTAGGTTGATTGATGAAGGGATGAAGCGGCTAGGATGTATAGATAGCCTACTTGTTACGATCATGACAGAAAACGAAGCTGGAAGACAATTTTATAAAGCAAAAGGATTTACACAAGTGAAGATAAGTGAAAAGAGTGTGTATCCCTATTCTGTTACGATGATTACGATGAAATTAACCGTTTCACGATGGATGTTTTATAAGCATCAAAATGAAACATTTCAAGGCAAATTGGTGAACAATATTGAAGCAAATTCAAATTATTCGTAAACTAATGATAAACATACGATAAAGAGAGGTTACGAATAATGAAGAGATGGTTAGTCGCAGTTTTTGCAATAGGTAGTCTGATGCTAGGAGCTTGTTCAAACGAGGAAAATAACCATGAAGGTCATGAGTCTACAGGTGAACAACATAAACAGCATGAGGCACATGGTGATATTCGTGAAGAAACAGCAAGTATGGATGAAATGCCTTCATTTTTACAACAACATAATGATGATATGAAAGCATTGTATGTAGCAGCAGCAAAGCATAAAGAAGTTTTAGAAAACATCCCGTGCTATTGTGGATGTGCAGATGAAGCGATTGGTCATCGTAGCAACTATGATTGTTTCGTTCATGAAACGAAAGAAAATGGTGCAATTGTTTGGGATGATCATGGAACAAAGTGTCAAGTGTGTCTTGATATTGCGGCTCAATCCATCTTAGACTTCAAAGATGGAAAGGTTATGAAAGAGATACGAAATGATATAGATGAGCAGTATAAAGAAGGATATGCAAAGCCAACACCAACACCTGAAGTGTAAAAAGAGGCAGTCATTTCAATCGAGTCTAAACTGGATTGAATATGATTGTCTTTTTTTTAATTATTATGTTATAAAACAAAAAGTAAATAAATATAAATGTTATATAACAGATGGTTAATAAAAAGCAAAAGGAGAGGATAAAAGTGGAGCAAACTGTTGTAGAGAAAAAAGAAGAAGTAAATGAAAAAACAGATTTTGAATGGATCGATGAATACCCAACAATCTTAGATATTATTAATGAGTATTATGGAACGTGCCGGTAATTTATCCATTCATTTAAAAGGTTATGTAACGGTAGAACTGTCATGTCAAATTTTTTAAACCTATAGCGGCTGCCATCCTTCTTATAGGATTCATGTCAGCCGCTATAGAGATAGTTAAGAGAGTTCGAAGAGGTTAGGGTAGTCATTTGGAAAGTTCTCTATAGAAGTAATGGTAGATGCAACCATTGCTTTTCTTGCGTTCATCATGGATAGGCTAGCTTTTTGCACTTACGACAGCTTCATAGATTGTAGTTTCTCTAGTTGATTTGTATACTTAGTCGTTTGATAATAGTCTCCCATGGTGCTAAAGAAATGTTCGCATTCTGTTAGCAGTACTTGTATAAGATCTTTTTTGGGTAATGTCCACGATTGATTATTCAATTGAAAGCGTATCTTTTTTTCTGAGATTTGTTCAAGGCCAATTAAAAGTGACTGATCTCGGAAGTATGTTTCTACCTGCTTGTCATGTTGAAAATGAGCAATGAGGTTTAGTATATACGTCCATAACTCATCAACGAGGTTGTATTGTTGAAAACCAATTAATGTTTCGTCTCCATATTTAAGAACAATCGCCCCTTCTAAAAGTTGGTGGTCAAATTGATTGAGCATTCGTTTTACACGTTGATCATGTAAGTGAATGAAGTATTGATAAGGATTACTAGCTGCTTCAATCGAATCTTCAATAAATGACGATGGTCTCTTTAAGTAGGAATCTACAGTCAACATACATATTCCTCGCAATCAATCCTCGACATGAACAAACTCCTCCTTTTACCTAGTTTAGTGGCTACTTGAAATGTAGCTAATCTCTATTATAAAGATGATTTTTCTCGACATGAAGGAACAAAATGCACATTTCTTTTTACAATCTCTTAACAAATATATCTGAATATTCCTACTAATAATGTTGTTATAATCTTACTAATGTTGAAACTATACTATCTAAACTTAATATAAGGTGTGAATATAGACCTAAAAAACTCTACCTATGCTTTTCTAGATGAACTAGAGATGTGTGGTAGAGTTTTCGATTTATTCACCATAGAACGAAACGGAATCTCGATTGAGGGTAAGAGAAAAATAACGCTGTCTAACAGTCCAATCATAAACCTTTTTTATATTAATACATAGTGCCTCAGTTTTTTGTACACTAGCATAAGGTAAAGTAGGAGAAGGATAATGACTACGTGGCTGGATGAGTGTTCCTTTCATTTCTATAATGGATGGTGTGTACGAGGTAATATGCTGACCTAATGTAATAGAGACAGTTAGCTCTTGAAAGGTTGGAATCCCTTGTTCATTTTCTTCGCATATGATGTCTGCTTCACAATCAAATGCATCAATTGTAAAGTCGATGCCAGTTCCTTCAGGCGCATATAAGATGAATTGCTCAAATCGCTGAAAGAAAATAGGAGTGCTTTTGCAAGTACCTTTTGATGTCTCAACTTCTACAACAACGAAGCCTTTTATGAGAGCGGTTATTTTTTGCATGTTGAGTATTTGTCCGTTAGTAAGGGTTTTTTGAACAGTTGAGCGAGGACCAATTTCAGTAAATGTAATGGTTTTTTTTCTTGTACCATCTGCTTCCGTTAAATAGCAGTTGATATCTAGCTTCTCACCATTGCGGCAAGGGTCAAGAAATAAAGGGGTTAAGTCACAGTTCAAGATGGTACGTTCATTTGAGAGTAAAATAACCTTGGATTCGGGGTGATAGTGTAAAGCCGTAATTTCAACCTTTACGTTTTCAGACGGCAAGTTTAAGAGAAGATATTCTCCATTATCATCCGTTATTGTTTGAGCAATCACTTTTTCCTCTTCAAGCGATTGAATGACAATAGCTGCTCCTCGAATAGGTAGGGTTGTTTGTGTATCCACGATTTGACCAGTTAGTGAGGAATCACCTAAGAAATTCACAATCTTTGCTCCTTCCGACAAACGAACTGTTATATTGTATGTACAAAGTAAGAGAGAGTGATTTAAATGAGAAGATATAGGCTAGGGATGTCCTTTTTACAGGCTGTTGAGCTACTTTTAACAGCCTTTTTTTATCATTTTTACCGAGAAGACCCCCACCTCAAGGAACACAGTGAGTAGGTGGGGGATGAATCGGTTTTTTAAACTTTTTTTCATTTCTGTGAGGATAACGGACGTCCTGTTGTTCATTTCAGTCATGGTTCAGTTTGACGAAACCTAGAGAATGTCTCGTCAAACTAAAAAAAGACCTTGCATACAAGGTCTTTTTAGCTTAATGCGTAACTTTCTTTGCTCCGATGTAGCGAGTCTTCCAATAGCTGCTGTTTAAAGAAGCTATCGAGACACCTTTAGATGAAGAGCTATGGATGAACTGGTTGTTACCTAAGTAAATTCCAGCATGAGACGCACCTTTTTTATATGTTTCAAAGAACACAAGATCACCAACGGCAGGTTTTGCTACTTTTTGTCCCTTTTGATAGATTGCATCTACTGTTCGAGGAAGTTGAACCCCAGCGCTTTGTTCAAAAACATAACCAAGGAAGCCGCTGCAATCGAACCCTCTAGGTGTTGTGCCTCCCCATTTATATGGTACACTTGCATGCTTTTTAGCCTCTGCAACAAGGGCATTTACATTGAAAGATGATACTCCTTTTACGTTGCTTGATTTATGTATAGGTAACTTAGCAATCGTTTGTTTTCCAACAATACCGTCTGCTTTTAAGCCTTTTGATTTTTGAAATGCCATCACGGCTACTTTTGTATCGTAGTTAAAATAGTTTGAAACAGGCTTTTTTAAATGGCCAGATGCTTTTAATGCCTGTTTTAACTGTGTTACATCACTATGTTGCATACCTTGCTTTAATACTCTATCTCCAAGAGCCGCTTGGCCCATCATTGGACTGCTTGATAATAAAACCCCAGCTACCGTAATAGCCGCTATGAACTTTTTCACGATGTGTACCTCCTGAAAACGATTCCTTTTAGTACATTTATCATACCATCATTCGACATTATTTTAAGTTACAGTTCTTTTACAAATGTAAAAAGGACGTTTAAATAGAAAAGAAAAAGGGGAAAAAGGCGATATTTGTTGATATTTAAAGGCTTTTGGAGTTAGTGGGGAAGAAAAAGAATTGTCCGAATTGTTAAGAATATTCTTGTTTTTAAGTAACTTTTGTAACACAAATGTAATAAAAAAGGTTAATTATGGAAAGTTTGTACTTTCTGAAATCGATAAGTGCATGAGTTAAAATAAAATAGGAAATGATAGGACGTGATGACTAACTGACATTTTTAAAAAAGAGCAAGACGTTTATCATCAATCTCTTTGTTGGATAGATCAAAAATCTTTAAAATAGGTGTGTTTTGAAGGATTACTCACTCTTTTAGCACTTAAATTTTTGATAAACAGAAAAGGGATCATGATTACATAAACTGTAAAAATAAAGGGTTTGTATATGTAAAAAAGTTGATCAAAGCAAAAAAACGCAAAAAATATGTGAATTGTTACACAAAGGGTTTGAAGTCGTGTAAAATGTAAACTTATAATAGATAGGTGATTTTTTATTTTATGAGGTGATTGTTAATGAAAAGAATAGGTGTTTTAACAAGTGGTGGAGATTCGCCAGGAATGAATGCGGCTGTACGCTCAGTTGTGCGTAGTGCCATTTATCATGGCTTAGAAGTATATGGTGTGTACCAAGGATATCAAGGATTAATTGCTGGAAACATTAAAAAGCTTGAAGTAGGAGACGTTGGTGATATTATTCAACGCGGTGGTACAATGCTTTATTCTGCAAGATGCCCTGAATTCAAAACAGAAGAAGGACGTCAAAAAGGAATTGAAAACTTAAGAAAGCATGGTATTGAAGGCCTTGTCGTAATTGGTGGAGACGGATCTTATATGGGAGCTGTAAAGTTAACAGAATTAGGTTTTCCATGTATTGGGATTCCAGGGACAATCGATAATGATATTCCAGGAACAGATTTTACATTAGGATTTGATACTGCGTTACACACGGTTATTGATGCGATTGATAAAATTCGTGATACAGCAACCTCTCACGAGCGCACGTTTATTATTGAAGTAATGGGACGTGATGCAGGGGATATCGCACTGTGGTCGGGTCTTGCTGGTGGAGCAGAAACCATTTTAATCCCAGAAGCAAAAGAAGAATTCAGCGAAATGATTGAACGCTTAAAGAGCGGATTAGATCGCGGTAAAAAACATAGTGTCATCGTTGTAGCTGAAGGTGTAGCAAGCGGAGAAGAAGTGGCAAAGCAATTAAAAGAAGCAGCGAACATTGATACACGTGTTACGGTACTTGGACATATTCAACGTGGGGGTTCACCAACTGCCATGGACCGCGTGTTAGGAAGTCGTTTTGGTGGACATGCCGTTCAGCTTTTACTACAAGGTAAAGGTGGACGTGCGGTTGGAATTCGTCAAAATAACATTGTGGATTACGACATTATGGATATTTTAAAAGAGCCACACCATATCAACCTTGATATGTATAAATTATCAAAAGAGCTTTCTATTTAATTTAAGGAAGTTAATCCCTCTTAAAATGGGGGATTTTCTTCTTTCTTTTGTTGTAGACCTGAGCCTAAGCAGCATTTACATGTTTTCGTGTAGCGTACGCCAGAAATAATTTCTACTTTTCCTAATCCTTTACAGCACGGACAGATGATTTCAAATCCGGTCAAGTTACATACACCTCATTTTTGTAAACGGTTTCTTTTCATTGTAACACAAAAGGTATGAACAAAACGAAATAGAAAGAAAATTATGGTACACTACAGATAGAAAAGGAGTGAGATAGATGTTTAAGCGTATTTTATTAGCTTCTGACGGATCGGAACATGCAACTCGAGCGACAGAAAAAGCGGTAGAGCTTGCTAGTTTAACTGAAAACAGTTTTATTCAAGTTATTTACGCAGTAGATGTCGATACAACGAAAAATGATATCATTCATAATTTTAACTCATTAGATCGTGATTTGCTTCGAGAAGAGCGGATGAAAACAACACAAGGTGTATTAGAAAAGTCTGATATAGAATATGAAATGACATTTATTCACGGTGATGCAGCAAAGACCATTATTGATTTTGCAAATCATAACAAATTTGATGTAGTCGTTGTTGGTAGTCGTGGATTGAATCCTGTGAAAGAGATGTTGTTAGGAAGTGTCAGTCATAAAGTTGCGCAACGTGTAAAAGTACCGGTATTAATCGTCAAATAAACAATCGTTCAAAATAGGAGAGCTGTTGAGATACATTGTTTCTACGTCAACCATCTATGTGGATTGAAGAAAAAGGAGAAATGAGGATGGACCCAATGATTGAAAGGCTTCAATCGTTAATAGACAGCGCAAAATCGATATGTGTGTTTACAGGAGCTGGCATTAGTACAGAATCAGGAATTCCTGACTTTCGATCTCAAAACGGCTTATACCGTCAAAATCTCACCTTTGTAGACGTTGTATCTCGCTCATTTTTTGAGCGTCGTCCAAAAGAATTTTGGCCTCTTTTTAAAGAAATCTTTCATATAAAAATGTTGCATGAGTATAAGCCTAACAGAGGTCATCAATTTATTGCCGCGCTTCAAAGCGGAGGAAAGGACATTCGTGTCATTACTCAAAATATTGATGGACTTCACCAGGATGCAGGAAATGTACATGTATATGAAATTCATGGGAGCATCAAAAAGGGGCATTGCCCGAAATGTAAAACGATCTATGATTTAGCGTACTTAAATGAGAAGGACATTCCAAGGTGTAGTCACATCTTAGAGAATGGAAGGCTCTGTGCTCTTATTTTAAAGCCGAATGTTGTATTGTTTGGTGACTCTATCTATCAGTTTGAAGAAGCGGTAGAAGCAGCGTTGAACTGTGATTTGTTTATTGTACTTGGATCGTCATTAGAGGTGACACCAGTTAACCAAATTCCCGTCATTGTTTATCAAAATCGAAAAGTACCTATGGTCATGATTAATCGAGATGAAACAAGGTATGACTCGTTATTTGATTTGCGAATCTACGACTCCATAGGAGAGGTTGTATCGAAAATACAAACAAAAAGCGTCCGATGAACCTATCGGACGCTTTTTGTTTGTATAAATGACAGTTAGGATACTTCCATATACATGCCTAAGCAAAATAATGAAATCACTAAAAAGAACGCGGAATTAAACTTGTTTTCTTTGAATGTCGTTACGGCTTCAACGAGTAAAAATAAACTTAACATCAGTTGAATATATGGTAAATACTGTATATATGATCTAGAGTCTGTATTCATAATCGTAAACCCAGCAAAAACAAGTGCTCCTATTAAAAATAAGTATTTTAGTAGGTTTAATCCTTTAAAAAGCATATTCATTTTTTGTCTTGCCCCCTCATCTACTTGCTCTATCGTATGATTATAGCATACTTTTATTTTCTTTCTCATGAAAGGAATGTGAACAATTTTACCTCACCTTCCATTCTTTTGTCAATTTGTGATTTAGCTTTAATTGAAAGAGTGAAAAGAGTCTAGAAATATACAGATTGAAACATATAAAAGAACGATATGACATATTTTTAAATGTAATCAAGTTATTTATCATAACGTGGAAAGGACTGGCTCAGTGTGGGGTTTGCCTTACGAACATGCTTTTTTATCTGTGGTATTTTGCTAAAAACAATGGCGGCGCTAGCACTTATGTTTGAGCTGAATTTACTTCCTATACATGGTCGAAGCACAGATTATTATGTTGAGGTGTTTGCATTAAAGCTTCCACTGTACTTATTTATCATTGGATTCGTTATGATCGTATGTAGTTTCTACTTTCCAAGAAGAACAAAACGTCGAGGAAAGGTGTAATTCGTCAAACTAAAACGTTTGACTGTATGGTTTAAACACTTTAAAATAAGAATATTAAGGAAGATTGGGGTGATACGATGGGGCAGTGTATAAGATTGGTGAGCTAGCGTCGTTAGCGAATGTATCTAAGCGGACAATTGATTACTATACGAACTTAGGATTGTTGAAAGCAAAACGCTCTCCATCTAATTATCGCTACTATACGGAAGAGTCTTTAGCTGAACTAACATTTATCGAATCGTGTAAAAGCTTACACATTCCGCTTGAAGAGATTAAGAGAAAATTAGAGTGTAAGCGAAATAAAGAAGTAGAAAAAGAAGTTGTGTTAAGTCAAGCAGCATTATTAACAAATCAATTAGAACAAGTAAACAAAGAACTATCGAGCATAATGCCCATTATTCATAAGTTAGACGATGAGGAGAAACAACAGGTTACAAGAAAACTTTCACTTCAGTCTGACACACTTTTACAGTCACTGAGGCTGTTGTTCGTTTAATCCCTCCGTTTAGCGCAAGTAATGCAATTGTGCGATAGCGTCTAATTTAAAACTTTAGGAGGTGACTTCCTTACTCGCGTATAGCGAGATAAGGAACGTTTCTTGGACATATTTAACTTACTTTTACTCGCGATCTTGATTGCGTTAACCGCTTTTTTCGTTGCGTCGGAATTTGCGATTGTAAAAATACGTAGTTCTCGTATTGATCAGCTTCTTGCAGAAGGTAGTGCCAGAGCGAAGGCTGCTAAAAAAGTAACGACTCACTTAGATGAATATTTATCAGCTTGTCAGCTTGGTATTACAATAACAGCACTTGGTTTAGGGTGGTTAGGAGAGCCGACAATTGAAAAGTTACTTCATCCACTTTTTGTAGAGTTAGGGCTTAGTCAGTCTGTTACAACCGTTCTGTCATTTGGAATTGCGTTTGCGTCTGTTACATTCTTACACGTTGTTGTTGGAGAATTAGCACCAAAAACGCTAGCGATTCAAAAAGCTGAAACTGTCACATTACTATTTGCTCAGCCGCTTATTTGGTTTTACCGTATCATGTTCCCATTTATTTGGGTATTAAATGGTTCAGCACGTTTGTTAACAGGGCTGTTCGGATTAAAGCCAGCATCTGAGCATGAGCTAGCACATAGTGAAGAAGAATTGCGTATTCTCTTATCAGAGAGTTATAAAAGCGGTGAAATTAATCAATCTGAGTTTAAATATGTAAGTAAAATCTTTGACTTTGATGATCGCGTAGCAAAAGAAATTATGGCTCCGAGAACTGAAATTGTGTCCTTTGATAAAGAAGACACGCTTGAATACATTCTCGAAGTCGTTAAAGAAGAGCGTTTCACGCGTTATCCAATTGTCGATGGTGATAAAGATCACATTGTAGGTATGGTAAACATTAAAGAAATTTTAACAGAAATGGTGTTTAACGAAAATAAGAGTCACTTAAAGCTTTCACAATACATTCGACCTGTTATTCAAGTGATTGAATCCATTCCAATCCACGACTTACTCTTAAAAATGCAAAAGGAACGTATTCATATGGCTATTTTAATTGATGAGTATGGTGGAACATCAGGACTTGTGACGGCTGAAGATATTCTAGAAGAAATTGTAGGTGAAATTCGAGATGAGTTTGACGCAGATGAGCGTCCACTTATCCAGGAAGTAAGTGAAAATCACTACATTCTTGATGGGAAAGTCCTTGTTGGCGAAGTGAACGATTTGCTAGATGTTGATATGGATGACACAGATGTTGATACAATTGGAGGTTGGGTGCTGACCGAAAAATATGACATCAAACAAGGTCAACGATTAACGTATGGTGAATACACGTTCAAAGTAGCAGAAATGGTTGGCCATCAAATTCAATATTTAGAAGTGACAAAAGAACAGGTGCAAGAAGAAGCCGTTCAACAAGGCACAGCGGTTCAACCCGTAGCCAAAAACCAAGCCATTTCATTAAATAATGCAACGTTGTAAAAACGATGAGCGAAAAAGAGACGAGTAAGCACCCTTTTCTCTCATCTCGTAACAGCCCTTGCCGACAACATCCGGTTATTTCAACGGATAGACGGGCAAGGGTTGTTGCATGTAAACCAAACCACCTTTACTTAGCTTTACTGACCGACCTCTCAGTTTAATGAGAAGTTCTTTTCGTTTTCGTCAAGCTACACCACTTTATGTTGAAGTGCTCAAAGTAAAGAAAAAGAAGATAAACATATCTTTTTTAAGAAACTAGTCAATCACTTGACCTAAATGAGTCTAGTGGTTGGCTATTTTTTATGAAAAGATTGTGTGTAAAAAGAGCAGACTATTCGCTTAAGTTCTTTTAAAAAATTTATATACAAAATTTTCTGATTAATGTATGATTTAACTAGTACAATCTGACTAGATAGGAGTCGGTGTGAGAGATGAATCAAAGTACAGAACAGATAAAGTCACAAGCACCAACGAATCAAGTTTATAATTATGGATTAGTGTTATGTAGAGATTGTAAAAGTGAAACCGTCATCATGTTGAAAAAGCACCAACAAGGCCTTTCTTTTTATTGTCCAGTATGTGGAGAAAAGCAGTAAGCATAAGAAAGGGGCTGAATCAAATAAGGCAACACACACCCATCTAATTCAGCCCGCCATTCTTTTTAGCACGGTTATGACTTAATTTCCTTTATCCTCGTGCGCGTTCAAAAAATTCTTCTTGTTCTTTAACGGGTTGTCCGTCTTTTTGAATAACAAGTGTACGCGTTGGGAAGGCAATTTCAACCTGTTCTTTTTCTAAAATACCCATGATGCGGAAATTGATATCTTCCTTGACGTTTAAATAATCACCAAACACTGTTGTATTTGTGAAGAAGTATAAATACAAGTCTAAGCTAGAGTCATTAAAACGATCAAAGTTTACAAAAATAACCTCATTATGAATATCTGGATGATCAATTAGCATTTCCTTTATTTCTTTGACAACCTTTTCAAGCTTTGCTTTTGGTGTATCGTATGTGACACCTAGATGAAAGGCAATTTGACGTTTGCCCATTTTTGCCCAGTTAATGATCGGTTCATTTGATAGCGTTGAATTTGGAACAGTAACAAGTGCTTGAGCAAATGTACGAATTTTCGTGCTTCGGAATGTAATGTCTTCAACAACACCCTCAACGCTTGGTGTTTTAATCCAATCGCCGATAGTAAAGGGCTTCTCGGTGATAATGACAACACCACCAAATAGGTTCGCAAGGGTTTCACGAGCGGCTAAGGCAAAGGCTAATCCTCCAAGTCCTAAACCGGCAACAAATCCATTGACGTTGAACCCCCACTCTTCAGCAATGATGGAAACGGATAAAACAATAACAATTGTCCGAATAATTTTTTCAACAAATGGAATGATAATGCGATCGACTTGAAAATCAAAGTTCTTTGAAAAAGTAGAGAAAAACAATGATGTTGAATCAGCCATGTTATAGAATCCCCAAGCAGCTAACGCAACAAATGATGAACGAACGATTTGTCGTTCAACTTCTAGTGATAAAAGTTCAAAAGGTAAGTAAGGCAGAGCAAGTTGAATCCCAATAATCACGAAAACCCAACGAAGTGGCTTTTCAAATGCTTCTAAAATATTGGTTACGATATCAATTTTTTTGTTTTTGACAAACCCGATAATAAATTTAAATAGATAGGTAGTAAATAATTTTCGTAAACCTAGGAAAATAACAAAAATCCCAATGGCAATTCCAGTATTTTTCCACTGATCTACGGTTAATAGTAAATCAAACACGAACTAAGAACCTCCTAAAAGCTATCTCAATTAAACATGATAATAAGATAGCACAAAGTCGACATTTATTCTAGAACATTTGACTAGGGAGAAAGAGCTCTTTTTGATAGATTTTCAAACTGTGTATCTACTAGTATAACATATGGAAAAAAGGAGGGAGTTGGGAGAAGAGAAGAATGAACCATTTTACGGTTACGATGACCGAGGTATTGTGTAAGTTCAGCATGATAGAAGGTAAAGTATGTTGTGGAATCTATAAAAACGATAAATTTGATGTTTAAAGAGTTAGAAGTGATAAAAAAAAGTGGAGAATCTATTTTCAATTCCAGTCAAATATGGTAAGATATAAAATGTCTAACGCTGATGTAGCTCAGTAGGTAGTAGCGCATCCATGGTAAGGATGAGGTCGCAGGTTCGATCCCTGTCATCAGCATCAATGCAGTTATATCAAGGGTTGTACAGTGTTTTTGAAAGATATGCTGTACGATGGTTGTGGTCAAACTAGCTACAACACAAAAAAGCCACTTTACTAATAAAGGTGAGGTGGCTTTTTTGTTATTAAAATTTGCTATTCAAGATTTTCTAGATGATAGGAAATTTAAAAATTTATCCCCTACTACAATTTCAAATTACAAAGATATTTTAGGACAATTTCAATTGTTCTGTGCGGAGAATGAAGTAATTAACGTTCAAGACATTACTTCTAACGTCATAAAAAAATATCTCCTTCATTATCAAAAGGTAGGTAACAACTCAACTACTACTAACTCTAAACTTCAAAGAGTAAAAGCATTTTTAAATTACATGATTGAAATTGAAGTATTAGAAAAAAATCCCGCTGAAAAAATTAAACGTGCCAAGGAAGATATACGAATTGATGTTTTTTCAGACTACCACATAACTCAGGTGTTGAATTACTACAGAAGGATAAAGCATCGTGATAAGCCATTTTATGCGTATAGAGATTGCGCAATCATTGTTACGCTGATCTCTAGTGGTGTTCGCTTATCGGAAATGTGCGGTCTAAAGTGGTATGACATTGATTTTCAAAATAATACAATGAGTATTTTTGGTAAAAATCGCAAACTTGAAACAATTCCTATATATTATTTCTTTGTCTGTAAGGATATTATAATCTCTTTCAGAATTCAAATTCATTCAATATTATCCATTATGTTTTATTTCTAATTTATTATACAAAGCAATTAAAGAATATGCTAAATCCAATTCGAAGTAAAAGTAGGGTGATTTATTTACAATATAGTAGGTATAGAGGCAATGAAACTAATAAAAAAGCTATTCTTTTATAAACTGAAGCATTACAAGGAGATTGATTATATTGAATCACGTTAAGCGTTTAGAAAAGCAAGCTGAACAGCTACATAAGGAACTAAAAGAGTTACGTACATTATTAAATGAAACGCGTAGCGTATTTAACAATGAAATGGAATCAATAAACAAGCGTTTAGATCGTATTGAAGAGAAACAGGAGAGAGAGATACTCCATACTTCTAAGTTATGACACCTAGACATTTATTCTTTAATTAGGCTTTAACCTATACAATTTGTTTATTTCTTCATAGCCTAGTGTTAGATGCCTAGCGTCTAATAATTAATTAAAGGAGAAATTTATGTACAATTATATGTTTGATGATATGAGATATGGTGCGATAGGTACGCCACCAACTATGGGTACTGGAACGGGTTCAATACCGATTGGTACTGGAACGGGTTCAATACCAATTGGTACTGGAATGGGTTCAATACCAATTGGTACTGGAATGGGTTCAATACCAATTGGTACTGGAATGGGTTCGATACCAATTGGTACTGGAATGGGTTCGATACCAATTGGTACTGGAATGGGTTCAATACCGATTGGTACTGGTGTTGGAAATCAAACTGGAGGAACTATACCAGGAACAAATATAAATATTGCTTCATTATTAAAACAATATCCGAGGCCAACTTCACCTCCACCGCAAACAGCAGTAAATCTAGTAAATCAACTGAATTCTAACCCACAATTATTACAATTAGTAGTCCAACAAAGACCTAAGACTTTGCTGCAACTAACTCAAATCATGCAAACAGGTAGTAGTCAATCTCCATATGGTGGATATGATAGAGGTTTTTGTCCAATCGGATGGGAAATTGTATTTTTTAATACAGGTTTTGGATTTGCTGCAGAGTTAATCTTCAATATTGTCCCTTTCTTTATACCTGGAGTCGTTGTAGGATTTGACCAATTCTTTAATTTAAGAATAATAAATAACGTGATTTTCGAAATTTGTTTGTAGTCTATCATTAGCTGTAGAAGGGGGGAACTACCCTTCTTTTTTATTCCAGCACCCTTAAAATGAATCGGATAAGGTTCTTCTTTTAATTTCATTGAATATCGCCTGGAAAATTCCCTTTAATTTCTCCTTATTTATTGCGTATTCCATTAGGAAACAAGATATTATTGTATTTCCTAACATACTTGAAAACGGGTGTTATCGTTTATAAATGTCGTATTCCCTTTTTATATCTCCGATAAATTATGTCGTGTTCCTATGATGATTGTATAAGTGACAGCTTGAACATCTAAGAATTGTAGTTTAATTGGAAGTTCATTCGCTTGTGCGTGTCTATAGCAACACGAAAATACTCAGTAAAGTTTCTTATAACAAACGCTTTACAACTATCAGCAACCATTTAATAATAAAAATTTAACAGTGAAGTGGTTGTGTAGTAATAATTACTTATAACCACTTGATATACAGGCATAGTAGTTTACCCTACCATGGTAAGGATGAGGTCGCAGGTTCGATCCCTGTCATCAGCATCATCAAAAGAGCATTCGGTTCAAACCGAGTGCTCTTTTTTGTATATTCTTTTCTTCATATAAAAGCACTTTCAGTAGAAAGAGAAGGAAATGAGTGTCATAAACGAAAGGAATAGTCTAATGTGCTCATTTTTTTGGGTCTTCTTTGGTTTTTGTATGCTATTAGTCATAAATCTACTGTATAATAAAGGCAAAATGACTTTAGTGCTAAAGGGGAAAAAACGATGCAGCAAAAACAATTAGGTCAGATTATTCGTGAGCTGCGACAACTTGCCGGTTTATCGCAGCAAGAGCTTGCTAACGGTATTTGCTCTCAAGCTCAAATTAGTAAGCTTGAAAAAGGAAGCGAATTTCCATACAGCAATACGCTGTACGAAATTTCGAAACGACTTGGCGTGGATATGAACTATTTCTTTGAGAATATGAACACACCACGACTTGATTATGTCGATGAAGTAAAAGGGTTAATTAGGCGCTACGTCAGACAACGGGACTACGAATCTGTAGCGTTTATGATTGAAAAGGAAAAAACAAGCCCATTGTTTCAAAGCGCATCAAATAAGCAATTCTTGATTTGGCATGAAGGAATTTGTACGTACCATTTAACAAAAGATAAACAAAAGGCCATAGAAATTTTAAAAGAAGCTATTCAGTTAACACGTCAAGGACAAAACTTTTATAAAGAAAATGAAATTGAAATCCTTTCTAGTATTGCTATCATTTACGATTCAGAGAATGAATATGATGAAGCAATTATTTCGTTTAAAAAAGCATTACAGCATCTCAGTCAGCTTCCTCAAATAAAAGATCATCACATTAAAGTGAGAATTTTATATGGTGTATCACGAACATATGGAAGAAGTTGCAACTATCAAGAAGCTATACAATTTGCCCTAAAGGGTGTAAAGCAATGTATAAGTAATGAGAGCATGTATTTATTAGGGGAGTTATATTACATGGTTGGCTATTCAATGGCTCAATTAAGACGAGAAAAAGAAGCTGTAGAGTACTTAAATAAAGCAATTCTAATTTTTGAAATTAGTAGTAACCAACAACTTATAAATATGGTGAAAAGAGAGTTAGATAAAATCGCTTTTAAAATATAACTATAATTATAATTTAAGAAGAAAAACAGAGAGAAAAGGAACTATATGCAAAAAAGTGGCTTTATAGGCCTTATATACAGGAAAAGGTAGTTTTGAATTCTATAGTACAATAGGTTTATAAGTGAAACTATTAAGGAGGGCATTAAAATGAAAAAAGCAATTTTAAAATTAAGCATGGTAGTAACTGTAGCAGCAGCGGTGTTTACATTTGGAGGTACAACAACAGTAACAGTTCAAGCTGAAGAGCCAACATTCAAAGCGTATATTTTACCTGAACAACATTAATCCACAAAAGTAGAAGGCTAAAAACCTTCTATTTTTTTATGACGATGTGTCGATACGAGCCAAAAGAATTCTATTTGACATAGCACTGATTATCTCTTGCCTTCTCATTTGATTTGTATGACTGATAGGAGAATAAGGGATATTGCATGAAAATATATCTTTTTCCCATAGACATATTGTTAAAACCACACTCTTATAATTAGAACGTGTGGTTTTTTACTTTATGAGAAAGGATAAAACAGAAAAAACTAGAAAAAATAAGAAATAAAGGTTTTGATAGTTCGGTTATAGGGTACGAGTAACTATTGTGAATAAACGAGCAAGGAGTGCGGTGAGGTTGATTACATTTAAGCATGTATCAAAAGTATATGAAGACGGAACAAAAGCAGTGGATGATGTGGATTTGGAAATTAAAGACGGTGAGTTTTTTGTATTTATCGGTCCAAGTGGTTGTGGGAAAACGACAACTCTTAAGCTAATTAACCGATTGCATGAAGTAACAGATGGAGATTTATATATTCATGATAAGCGAGTAATCGATCATAACATTCATGAGCTCCGTTGGAATATTGGTTATGTTCTTCAACAAATTGCACTATTTCCACATATGACAATTGCAGAAAACATTTCAATTGTACCGGAGTTAAAGGCGTGGAAAAAAGAAGACATTAAAAATCGTGTGGATGAATTATTAGAGCTAGTAGGCTTAGAACCAGAGACATATCGAAATCGTAAGCCATCTGAGCTATCAGGAGGTCAACAGCAACGAGTCGGTGTAGCGCGTGCACTTGCAGCTGATCCACCTATTATTTTAATGGACGAACCATTTAGTGCGCTTGATCCCCTTAGTCGTGAACAGCTACAAGAAGACTTTTTGCGGTTAAAAGAAAAAATTAAAAAGACGATCGTATTTGTGACGCACGACATGAGCGAAGCGTTAAAGATTGGTGATCGCATTTGTTTAATGAAAGATGGAAAAGTTGTTCAAGTAGGAACACCAGAAGATTTTATTAAGCGTCCAAAAAATGAATTTGTGAAATCATTTATTGGAGATCAACAAAGCGTATTAGATTTGTCACTGAAAGAATTCATTCAACAAGGTAGTGTTCACATTCCGATTGAAGGAAGTGAAACAATTGATGCAGAAGCAACGATTAGTGATGCGTTAGAAAAATTACGTTATCACGACGGAGTGCGTATTATTGAAAATGACATTCAAATCGGTGTGATTACACGACAAAGTGTTGTTTCCTTTCTTTATGAACAAAACAAAGAAAGGAGAGTGATGATGCGATGAATGCTTTTCAAACATTAATAGAAGTGCGAGGGTCAGAGCTTTTGCAAGCACTGTTAGAGCACATCCAAATTTCTATATTGGCTCTTATTATCGCCGTTGCGATTTCAGTACCACTAGGTATTTACTTAACAAGAAAGCCGCACATTGCTGAGCCAATTATTGGTATAACAGCTGTGCTTCAAACGGTTCCTTCTCTTGCTTTATTAGGCTTGCTTATTCCTCTTGTCGGTATTGGAAAGGTGCCAGCAGTCATTGCCTTATTTTTATATTCATTACTACCAATCTTACGTAATACATATACAGGAATTAAAGAAGTCGACTCATCTTTAATTGAGGCAGCAAAAGCAATGGGGATGACGTCATCTAAGCAACTTTGGAAAGTAGAGTTACCCCTTGCATTACCTGTCATTATGGCTGGAATTCGGACGGCAATGGTATTAATCATTGGAACAGCTACAATTGTAGCTCTTATTGGAGCAGGTGGGTTGGGGAGCCTCATTTTACTCGGAATTGATCGAAACGATAACGGTTTAATTTTACTCGGGGCGATTCCGGCTGCCCTCCTAGCTATCCTATTTGATATCGTGTTGCGAGGCATCGAGCAATCCTCACGTAAAGGGTCTGCAAAGCGATCGTTTACTTTAGCTACTGTTCTTGTATTGCTTCTCGCTTCTCCGTTTGCATTTATGAAAGCAACAGAACCAGATGTAGTAATTGGCGGTAAAATTGGTGCAGAGCCAGATGTGTTAATCAATATGTATAAACTATTAATTGAAGAAGAAACAGATTTAAAAGTGGGCTTAAAGCCATCGCTTGGAAAAACAACGTTTGTCTATCAAGCGCTTCAAAGTGGAGAAATTGATATTTATCCTGAGTTCACTGGAACTGTAATTGTCACTCATATGAAAGAACAAGCAGTCAGCAATGATGCGCGTGAAGTGTATGAACAAGCGAAAAAAGGAATGAAAGAACAATTTGATCTTGTATATTTAGAGCCAATGCAATTCAATAATACGTATGCGTTAGCCATACCGAATGCGTTTGCAGAGCAAAAGAATGTACAAACAATTTCAGACTTACAGGGTGTTGTAAATGAAATGAAGGTCGGTTTTACATTAGAATTTAAAGACCGTGAAGATGGATATGTAGGCATTCAAAAACAATATGGACTAAGGTTTAATAACTTACAAACAATGGAGCCGAAGCTACGATATAGAGCTATTGAAACGGGAGATATTAACTTAATTGATGCGTATTCTACTGATGCCGAAGTGAAACAGTTTAATTTAAAAGTATTAGAAGATGATCAAAACTTATTTCCTCCATATCAAGGAGCACCTCTTTTACGAAGCGATACGTTAAAAGAGTACCCGGAAATTGAAGATGCGCTAAACAAGCTTGCTAATCAAATTACAGATGATGAAATGCGTGATATGAACTATCAGGTGAATGTAGAAGGTCGAACAGCTGCCGATGTAGCGAAAGAGTATTTATCAGCTAAAGGGTTAGTAAAATAAAAGAGGTTGTGTCAAAAGGAAGCTTTCCTTTTGATACTGCCTTTTTGGGGTTGATTCCTTATATAAAATATGGTTTGGTAGAGAGAGGGATTTACAAACTGCATCGATTAATGATGTAACAAGTGAGGTTTTATCGCCGCCTTTTCAGCAGTTCCTAACAACTTGCGATTTATAGAGTCGTAGAATATACGAAATAGTAGAGGTGTGGACATGAAAACAGAAACAGATCAATTTTATGATTACTTACTTACCAAATGCGATACGATGTTAGAAGGATGGCTACAAGCGAGAGAAATAAAGCCTCATTCTGTATACTCGGCAAACGCACCAATTGAAACGGAAAATCAACTGATTGATTCAACGAGAATCCTCATTCAAGCGATATGTAAAATGTTTAATGATGATCAACATGGGTTTGAACAAGGAATTAAAGCGTGGACGGACAAAGTGGCGGAGCGCCGTGCTGCTCATCAGACTCCAATTTATGAAATCATTCAACAGTTTTACAATTTGCGTACATCGTTTTGGAATGTGATTAAGCAGTATGTTGTAGATCATCAATCACAAGCTTCTACTTCAGACGTATTAAAGTGGAGTGATATGATGAATCGCTCGTTCGATTATGTGATTACGCAATTTACGGAAGAATATTATAAGCTAAATAAAGAACTTTTGACGGCTC
The DNA here is from genome assembly GCF_016909075.1 of Priestia iocasae. Classification (GTDB taxonomy): domain Bacteria; phylum Bacillota; class Bacilli; order Bacillales; family Bacillaceae_H; genus Priestia; species Priestia iocasae. The sequence goes on along the minus strand of NZ_JAFBFC010000003.1, from coordinate 307,298 downwards.
AACAAGAAATGATTAATGAGCTTAGTTCACCAATTATTCCAATTACAGCTGAGATTGGTGTATTACCTTTAATTGGTGACATTGATACGAATCGAGCAAAATATATTTTAGAGTCAACTTTAAAGCAATGTGAAGAGCGTAAAATCTCACATTTGTTTATTGATTTGTCAGGTGTTCCAATTGTGGATACGATGGTTGCGCATCAAATCTTTCAAGTAGTGGAAACACTGCGATTGTTAGGTGTTGAAACCACTCTTTCTGGTATTCGTCCAGAAGTAGCGCAAACAGCGGTGAATCTAGGGTTGGATTTTGTGGATATTCCAACTCAATCAAACTTAGCGAAAGCACTTGCTTCAATCGGATTAGAAATTAAGGTGCAAGCATAAGAAACCTCCTGCTGAGTCCATGATAGAGGTACTCAACAGGAGGTTTTTATTTATAATCATTAAATTATGAAGCGTGTACGATTTGTTTCATGAATAGCTCAGGATTGATATCGAGCCCTTCAATGACAATTGCCATCATGCCTCTTTCACTTCGAGCTGCGTGGAGTTCACCAGCTTTCCAATAGGCTGCTTCGCCAGCTTTAATACGCATTTCACTTTTCTCATTCCCTCGGACGACACCTTCTCCTTGAACAACAAGGAATAGCTGCGGAACCGTTGCTTCATGTTCTCCCACATAGTCACCGTCGTCAATATATAGACAGGAAATATGAACATCACCTGTTTTTGCTAACAGCTTTGTCATTTTAAAATTTGAGTTATACTGCGTCATTATCTGAGCTTCTTCTTGGTCAAAGTGAAACAACTTCATACTGTCATCTCCCTAATAATGAAATCTTTTTATAATCCTATGATTCGAGGGAGCCAAGTTAGAATCCTCTTTCTTTCAAATTTATTTTGCGACATTTTATACAAAAAAATGGTATTTTTAAAAAGGTGTAATATTTTATGAAAAGGTGGGAGAGGTTGAGTGAATCGACTCAGATTATTAGATATTTTAAGGGGTTTCGCAATCTTAGGAACATTAGGAACGAACATCTGGTTATTTGCGACACTAGGTGATTTTACACTTTTTTTAGGTGGAAATTCGAAATGGTGGGAACAAGTAGATACAAGCATGATGATGATCTTTGCATTCTTTACAAATGGAAAGTTTTTAGCTCTTTTAACAATTTTATTTGGAGCAGGATTAGAGTTGAAGCGTCGAAAACTACAAAAAACAAAAGGATTATGGCCTTGGATGTACATTTGGACAGCTTTTTTACTGTTTTTAGACGGACTTCTTCATTATATTCTTGTCTTTGAATATGATATTTTAATGAGTTATGCAGTGACTGCGATAATTGTTTCATTTATTGTGACGAAAAGTAAAAGAGTGATGAAGTGGGTAATTGGTATTTGTATCGGTCTACACCTTCTGATTGTTAGTTTATTAACGGTTAGTTTTCAAATGTTAGTAAAAGTTCCTGCGTTATCACAGGAATTAAAAATAGAGATGATGGAAGTAAGTGCGCTCTATATGACAGGAACGTGGTTGGAACAAGTACAAATGCGTTTGACTGATTTTTGGGCACTCCGCTCAGAAGCGATAATGGTGTTGCCAATGAATATTCTATTATTTTTGCTTGGTGTTCTGTTTGTTCGTTCAGGTGTATTTATGATGGACGAACAAGGAAGAATGAAACGACGTAAACTATTAATTTATGGACTATTATTTGGTATTCCGTTAAATGCTCTAACTTTTGTACCAGGTGGTTTCTTCGATATTAGTGTTCGGTATTTATTTGCACCAGTTTTATCATTGGGCTATTTAGGATTACTCGCATGGATGTTAGAAAGAGCGGAGCATTCATTTTTATTATCTAGATTTGAAGAGGTTGGAAAAGTGGCACTTAGTTGCTATATCCTTCAAAATATTGCCTCATCAATCTTGTTTTATGGATGGGGATTTGGGTTAAGCGAACATTACTCTGGGCTCAATACATTTATTATTTGGTTAGCAATCTGCATGTTAATGTTTATGTTTGCTCACTTATGGTTGAGGTTCTTTACATTAGGACCAGTTGAGTATGTTTGGAGAACTTTAGGGAATTTGCCATTAAAAAGACTGAAACACCATCATACACATACACCGCAATAAGAGGTTTTCATAAAAGTTTAACCTTCATGATTTGTCAGTACTAAAAAGGTTGCCTCAAAGAGTTTGTTTCCGCTTCTTGAGACAACCTTTCTCTCTTATACAATAAATCCACTAATCATTACAATAAGTAAAAATAGAACAGACCTGACATTTACAAAGTTGATGCGGAGTGAACCAACTGTTCGTTTAAACAAATAGTTGTTTTTTAATCCTTGGTAGCTTGTAGCTACTTGTGATTGGCTGTAATTCGTTGTCATGCCGCCGCTACTAGAAAAATAGATAGAAGTAACGGTGAAAAATACGCCAACATAAAACATGGCATCAATTAGTCGTATGTCGACCTTTTGGGATAGAAAATAGCTGATTCCGATTTGAATTAAAAGGGTGATGAAGATGAATAAGAGAAAGTGTATTAATGGGATGGTTCATTTTTCCCTTCCTTTTAGATAATGTTAAATGTTCTTTGAAGAAGGCATTTTTTTACGAGTTGCGTAAGTTCGTCTAGTCAGAAAAATAAGAGGTGAACCAATAATTGTGGGCAGAAACCAAAGTAGTAAGATTGGAATGTCATTCAATAGCTCTAGCTTTGGAGCATTCACCACAATGACAGCGGTAATGATTGCGATATAGGAACCAAGCATGCCTCCTATATGAGCCCCTATCCAATTTCTTTTCTTACGCTTTGCGGCGATATAGCCAGATAATGCAAATGAGTACGAGAAGATGCCAATGAAAAATAAGTACGCACTTTCACGCCAATTCAATAGCGCCATAATAATGGAAGTGGCAAACACAACAACAAAGGACCAATGATACACTTCTCCTGCAAGGCTATGTATACCTTTTTTCTTTCTTGAAATCATCGCCAGCAATCCAGTTAGTAAGCAAATACACCCAGCTATAATATGTAGAAATAAGAACACCACGGCCGCCTCCTTTTTTACCAATATTTCCATTTTATCTTATTTTCTAAGTGGTGTATATATTCTTCAGGTGAGAGGTGGCTTTATCGTCAATCTCGCTCAACTGCGCTACAATAGGAGGTATGAATGATGCGAGGGAGGAGTATAAAACATGAAAATTGTACATACGGATGTGTTTGCGTTAAAAGAAGGTGGGGGTAATCCGTGTCCTGTAGTGTTAGATGGTGATGGTCAAACGAGTGAGGAAATGCAACAAATGGCGAAAGAATTTGGAGTTGAGTGTGTATTTGTAGAAAAGGGGACTCACAAAAATTGTGAGTGGAAGCTTCGCTACTTTGTTCCAAACAATGAAATGAGTATGTGTGTGCATGCGACAATTGGTGCGGTAACCGTTTTAGTAGAGGAAGGCAGAATCACACAATCACCCACCTTTATTGAAACAGAGCTAGGTGAAGTAGAAGTACAGTGGAAGCAAGAAAACGATGTGATATTTGTAACAGTGAAGCAATGGAAACCGACGTATCAACAGCGCGTACCATCTCGTCAAGAGTTATGCGAAGCCCTACAAATCAATGAACATGATTTTGCTCGTTTCCTGCCTGAAATTATTTCAACATCTCGTTCAAAGTTACTTGTACCAATTAAAGATGAGAAAACTCTACATACCATTGAACCGGATTTTAATAAGCTTTGGTCTTTATGTGACAAGTATGAAACGACAGGCTTTTATCCGTTTGCGATTGTCGAAGGGGAAGAAAATACATTTCAAGCAAGACAGTTTCCTAATAACTCAGGCTACAAAGAAGATTCAGCGACTGGAGTGGCTGCTTCCGCATTAAGTGTTTATGCAGTCAAGCATCAGCTACTACATGATCCCTCCAAACCGTCCCGTATTATTCAAGGGGTAGCAATGGGAAAACCAAGTGTCATCATGGCTCGTCCAGTAATAGAGAATGATAGCATGATTGAATCAGAGGTTATCGGAACCGCTCTTGTACATCGTTAAAAATGATAATAGGAAAAAGAAGGAAAAGGCGAGGTTGATTTCTAATTATATAGAATAGACTAAAATCAATAACCGATCATAGTAACCGTCGACGTGTGCGTATTTGTGCACACAAAATAAAGGAGTTGTGAGTCATGAGTATTTATGTTGCATCACCTACGATTGTACTGATGCCAGAACAGGCCGCAACACAGTGGAAAGCTTATGGACAAGGAAGCCTTTTAGGGGCATTTGTGTGGGGAGAAGGTTGCCCAGCGCTTTTGAAAAAGCTTCAAAACGATTCTTTGGTGAACAATCAAATCATTCAAAAGCAGACCAATCGATTTTTCATTGAATTTTACGATGTGGAAGAGAAGTATTCTCTCGAATTTTTTATGAGATTATGTAATGGTAGTGGTGAACAGGTAAGCTATCAATTTGTATACACCGATCATTGGTCTACAGCTGTTGTACAAGGTACATTGTTAGTCGATGTAGACGGCTTTTTAGCACCGCTTATTCATCTTGATCATACAGGTGAATTTGAATTAGCTAAAAGCAGAGATGGTTTATCTATTATTCTAGATGATGAAGAGGACACAATTTCACATATAGCGGTCTCGCATACGATGGTGTTAGATGAGGGGTATTATCTTTTATCTGATTTAGGTTTTGTTAATGATCAAGAAGCTCAAGCTTACGTTGTAAAACATTACTTTGAACAAGGAACGTATGAAATTCAAAACGAGTACAATGAGCAAGATTGGCTTGTGAGGATTGCCATTCAAAAGAAACAATAACAGTGCTATGATAGAATAGGAGTTTAAGATTGAAAGGAGCTTTTTTTTATGCAACAACGACTTCAACAGGTTGTAGAGTGGTTGAAAGAACATCATCATGATCTTGCGTTTATCCATTCTACTGAAAACGTTTTTTATTTAACAGGATTCTATACAAATCCACATGAGCGCTTACTTGGTTTATTTGTTTTCCAAGAAGCTGAACCATTACTGGTTTGTCCAGCGATGGAAGTTAATCAAGCAAAAAGTTCAGGTTGGGAGTATGAAGTGCTAGGATATGAAGACCACGAAAACCCTTGGGACCTTATTAAAGCATCTTTACATAAACGAAATATGACAACAGCTTCTAAAATTGCGGTGGAAAAAGAGTTGCTTTCTTATGCACGAGCGGAAGAGTTGTTTAATTTGTATCCTTCAGCATCATTAGAAAGTGCCGAAGTGAAGTTAAATGAGCTACGCGTAGTGAAAGAGGCGCATGAAATTGATGTGTTACGACAAGCTGCAGAACTAGCAGATTACGGTGTACAAGTAGGAGTGGAAGCCTTAAAAGAAGGCGTCACTGAAATGGATGTACTTGCAAAAGTTGAGTATGAATTAAAGAGAAAAGGCATTTGTGAAATGTCGTTTTCAACGATGGTTCTCTTTGGAGAAAAATCAGGTGAACCTCATGGTAATCCTGGCCTGCGCACATTAAAAAAGGGAGACTTTGTCTTATTTGACTTGGGTGTTGTGTTAAATGGGTATTGTTCTGATATAACTCGTACAGTTGTGTTTGGAGAGGTTTCAGACAAGCAGCGTGACATCTATGAAACAGTAAGAAAAGCGCAACAAGCAGCCCTTGATGCATCTAAGCCAGGAGTTAGAATCGGCGATTTAGATGTAATCGCACGTACGATTATCACAGAGGCTGGATACGGAGACTACTTTCCACACAGACTTGGCCATGGACTAGGCATTAACGTTCATGAATTCCCGTCAATGAGCAAAGCTAACAATGATGTATTAAAAGAAGGAATGGCTTACACCATTGAACCCGGTATTTATATTCCTGAAATCGGTGGTGTGCGCATAGAAGACGATGTTGTCATTACAAAAGAGGGCGCAATAACATTAACAAATTATCCAAAGGAATTACAAATTATATAAGTCGATTTAGAAAATGGACCATGATGGAAGAAGTGTCATGGTCCATTTTCTATACTTAAGTAGTTGTTACCTCACTTATAGAATGACCTCTCCCGTCATATGTAGGTCAAGTAGCAAGAAGTTGTTGCTTCTACCAAATGAGATGACTGACGCTATAAAGAAGTTCAATACGTTGCGAAGGTTTGTGTAAAGAGAGCGAATTATTACGGGAAGATGACAATTTCAGTATAAATGACATAAATCGTTTCATTCATACGAATCTTATAATATGCTTAAGTGAGAAGTGTGGATGCAAGGAGGAACTAGTTAATGAGTATGACGTATACAAAAGATCAAGAGATGATTATACATAAAGCGGCCAATGTGTTTGGCGAAAACTATACAATTGAAGATTATACAGATGAGCGTCAGAGAAAACAGGCACATGTGTTACTTCGTGACGATTCACCAAGAGAGGGTGTAACATCGTATGCAACCATTGGAGGTTACAATTGTCCAACAGGCTACACGGTCGGTGGTGTGCCACTTCGCATTGAAATTGTAGCGGCTTGTCAATCTAACTTTACCATTTTTCCAACGATTTTAGCAGCATGTGTCTATCATATGATGAAGTCGCATGTTTCGATTTTCCCAGGAGCAATCTATAAAGATATTATTCATATCATTGACGATTCATTTCATATGCAACATATTTTGTTGATTCCACCATTTTTATGGGAGCAGTTATCAACCATTGAACTTGAAGATAAAAAGGTAACGTGGCTACAAGCAGTTCCTATATCAGAAAAAGAGCGCACATTTGCATTAGAACATGGAGTGGATTCACTATTAAGTCGTTTTGATGATGCGCAAGTCAATGTATTCAATCTTGAGAGAAGATCCGTCCTTTAAAAAAGTATTTTAATATAATAATAGTGATAAAAAATAGAATGTGCATTTGTTACAAATGCACATTCTATTTTTTATATGCGGCTAAATAGTCTGTATTTTTAGAAAAAACATTTTCCTTCCATTTTCCAGTCAATAGAAAAATAATGGAGCGTTTGGTTATTATGTCCAAGCGCTATTTTTTATGTTTGAACCAATATAATCACTTTGCTTTAAGGCTTTTGTTCTTATTTTTCTAGTATTATTCCTCTTATTCCACAAATTAGGTCAATTAAGGACTTTGTGCTCATTAAATAAGTTTTAGGTGTAATATTGCTGTAATTTAAATAACACACTTTATAACATTCACTACGAAATAGATGTGTTACTATGACATTGGTTTTGTTTTAGGTGAATAATTTATTCGCCAAGATTTAGATAGAAAAACTCTACAAAAGATTGAATTGAAATCATTCTTTTTATCTTTTTTTTCTTTCGTAGAGTGAATAACAAAAGACCCTGTGTGGGAAGGAGAGTCAGGTATGATACTCATCATTGTTAGTTGCTTATTTTTACTTAGTTATGGAGCCTGGGAGTACCGCAAACATTTAAAGAAATTGCATTCCATCCCTATTCGAGTAAACATTAACGGGATTCGCGGAAAGTCAACCGTGACAAGGTTAATTACAGGGATCGTAAAAGAAGCAGGTTATAAGACAGTTGGGAAAACAACAGGAACGCAAGCGCGCATGATTTATTGGAATACGTCAGAGGAAGAGCCAATTATTCGTCGTAAGGAAGGTCCAAATATCGGAGAACAACGACGCGTTGTGAATGAAGTTGCGGATTTAGGTGCAGAAGCACTGATTTGTGAATGTATGGCTGTTCAACCGGATTATCAAATTACATTCCAAAATCAACTCATTCAAGCAAAAGTTGGCGTCATCGTAAACGTATTAGAAGATCATATGGATGTAATGGGACCAACATTAGATGAAGTTGCCCAAGCCTTTACAGCAACGATTCCGTATGATGGACATCTCGTTACAATTGAAAGTGAGTACTTAGAGTACTTTAAAGAAATTGCTAAAAAACGAAACACAAAAGTCATTGTTGCAGATAACAGTAAAATTTCAGAAGAGTATTTACGTAAGTTTGATTATATGATTTTCCCGGACAACGCCTCAATTGGTTTAGCCGTTGCAGAAGCTTTGGGAATTGATGAAGAAACAGCATTACGTGGTATGTTAAATGCTCAGCCAGATCCAGGTGCGATGCGTATTACAGCATTTGGAGACGATCAACATCCAGCGTTCTTAGTAAATGGATTCGCGGCAAATGATGCTTCGTCTACTTTACGTATTTGGGAGCGAGTGGATTCAATGAATTATAGCGAGAAGCTTCCAATCGTTATTATGAATTGCCGCCCAGACCGTGTTGATCGTACCGAGCAGTTCGCAGCAGACGTGATGCCTTATATCGAAGCAGATATTATGATTGCGATTGGTCAAACAACATCCCCAATTGCAGATGCACATGCACGTGGTGAACTTCCAACAAAAGAGTTCTGGGATATGGAGGATGCATCAACAGAAGAAATTTTAAATCGAATGAAGCCATATCTTCAAGATCGTATCGTGTACGGAGTTGGTAACATTCACGGTGCAGCTGAACCGTTAGTAGAAGCAATTATTGAAATGAAATCAATGAAAAAAGCAGTTTAATTTAGGAGGCGAAACAACACAATGTTCGGATCAGATTTATATATCGCACTCGTATTAGGAGTAGCATTAAGTTTAATTTTCACAGAAAAAACAGGAGTACTACCAGCAGGTCTTATCGTACCGGGTTATTTAGCTCTTGTGTTTGATCAACCAATCTTTATGCTTGTTGTGCTATTAATCAGTATGTTAACGTATGTGATTGTTGTATATGGAATCTCAAAGTTCATGATTTTATATGGAAGAAGAAAGTTCGCAGCGATGTTAATTACGGGTATGTGCTTAAAGCTCATTTTTGATTATGCCTATCCAATCGTACCATTTGAAATGTTCGAACTTCGTGGAATCGGAATTATCGTACCAGGCTTAATTGCTAATGCAATGCAAAAGCAAGGATTACCATTAACAGTCGGCAGTACGCTATTACTAAGTGGAATTACGTTTGGAGTTATGCAAGTTTATTACCTATTTTAATGAGACCAATCTTTCGTAGATAAGGTGGGACGTATGAAGAAAAAGACGCTGAATTTCCAAGAAAAGATTTTAATGTTTATTAAAAAGACGAAGCCATCAAGCGCACGTCAAGCACTCATTCTTACGCCTATCATTATTGCTGTATTAGCATTTGCTGGTTGGATGGAGCGTTCTCAAGCCATTGAAAACCCAAAGCTTGCACAAAACAATGATGATGAACTGACACTAACAATGGTTGGCGATATTATGATGGGCCGCCACATTAAAGAAATTACAGACCGATACGGTGAAGATTTTGTATTCCGTAATGTAAAAGGTTTCTTTGAAAAGTCAGATTACGTAAGTGGAAACTATGAGCACCCTGTTATTATGGGACAAGAAGAAAGCTATGAGAAATTAGAAAAAAACATTCATTTATCAAGTACTGAACAAGACTTACAAACAGTAAAAGATGCAGGATTTGATGTGTTATCTCTTGCTAATAACCATACGATGGACTTTGGCTCAAAAGGCATTGAAGATACAATGCAAGCATTTAAGCAAAACAAAGTAGAGTATGTGGGTGCAGGAAACAACATCGATGAAGCAAAAGAAGCCATTTCGTATAAAGAAGTCGATGGGGTTCGTATTGCAACAGTAGGATTCAACGACACACTTGTACCAGGAATGAAGGCAGATGAAAACCGCCCAGGTGTATTAAGTGCAGACCCAGATCTTATCTTTGAAGTCATTCAAAAAGCAAAAGAGAATGCAGATTTAATTGTGGTCAATGCTCACTGGGGACAAGAGTATGATGTCGAACCAAGTCCTCGTCAAGAAGGTTTAGCAAAAGCTATGGTTGATGCAGGAGCAGATGTCATTGTTGGTCATCATCCACACGTTGTTCAATCATTCGATGTGTATAACGGAGCGGTTATCTTCTATAGCTTAGGTAACTTTGTATTCGATCAAGGTTGGTCAAATACGAAAAATAGTGCAATGGTTCAATACCATTTAAATAAGCAAGGAGAAGCGACGGTTGATGTCATCCCAATGCAAATCAAAGAAGGAAGCCCACAGCCGACAGAAAGCAAGTGGAAGCAAAATCGTATTTATCGTGATTTAACGAAGTATTCTTCAAATGAAGCGCGTCTTGAAAAAGAAGGAGACAAGTTCCAATTAAAGCTTGATCATGAACATGTCATTGAGCGTGCGAAAGAGCGTAAGCAAAAAGAAGAACAACAAAAAACAAACAATGATGCTAAGCAAGGCCAATCTAGCACAAGTGAAGCACCAGTGAACAACACAGAAGAAGCCTATCCTGAGAATGCTCAGTAAGGCATAAGCCAAGGAGGTGAAGGTTGATGAGAAAGTGGAAGGTAGTTGTGATTTCGATTCTCATCATTTCACTGATCATTGGAATTGTTTCCTATCAAACTATTTTTAAGAAAGAACCTTATGCTGTAAGTACATCTGATCCAGTAGCAACACAAATTGGATTAGATGTACTTGAAAGCGGAGGAACAGCGGTTGATGCCGCAATTGCTATTTCCTATGCATTAGGTGTTGCAGAACCGTATGGATCAGGTATTGGTGGTGGTGGAGGAATGCTCATTGATCCGGCCGATGCTGACCCAACATTCATTGATTACCGTGAAACAGCACCTGATAAAGATAAAGGAAAAGAGGGTGTACCAGGATTTGTTGCAGGAATGGAGTACATTCATGACAACTATGGAACACGTCCGATGAGTGATCTCATTGATCCCTCTATTCAAGTAGCCAAAGAAGGCATTGAGGTCGATCAATCGTTACACGATCGTTTAAATTCTTATAAAGATAACATTGATGAAGAAGAACTAGACAACTTTTATCCTGATGAAGAAGCAATTGAAGCAGGGAAAACATTAAAACAACCAGAGCTTGCTAAAACGCTTGAGCGTATTAAAGAGGATGGAGCCAAAGCGTTTTACGAAGGGCAAATTGCTGACAGCATAAAGGATGAAACAAAGATTTCTTCCGATGATTTAGAGGATTATGAGGTTATTGAGCGTGAACCGCTCATTGAGTCATATAAAGGTAATCAAATTGTGACCGCACCACCGCCATTTTCAGGAGCCACACTTATTCAGATGTTAAAAATGGTGGATAAAGAAGAAGTGTGGAAGCTAAAAGAAAATAATCCGAGTCTGTATTATCACTACATGGGCGAGATTTCTAAGAAAGCCTACAAAGACCGTCTTGGTAAAATGGCAGACCCTGCTTTTATCAAGCAAGCAACAGATGATTGGACAACTGATAAATACGTTGATCTTTTACGTAAACAACTCACTTCGACAGAGGCAGATAAAACGAAAGTGAGTGACGTAGAGGAGCATGAAAGTACCACTCATTTTGTTGTGATTGATGGCGATGGTACGGTCGTTTCGACGACAAATACGCTCAGTAATTTCTTTGGAAGTGGAAAAAACGTAGATGGTTTCTTTATGAACAACACGCTTGATACATTTGGTGAAGGAATTAACAAGCGAGAAGAGGGGAAACGCCCTCGAACCTTTACTGCACCCACAATTATTCGTGATGCAGAAGATGAGTGGGTATTAGGAATCGGAACCCCTGGTGGGAATCGCATTCCGCAGGTACTAACGCAAGTGATTGGAAACTATTTCGAGGGTGACCAACCAATTGAAGAAGCGGTTGACTCTAATCGCGTTATCTACGATTCTAGTAAGCTTTATATGGAAAAAGAGCCGAACGAGAAAACAGCGGATGCATTAAAAACATACGGATATGAATTTCCTGAGAATGATAATCCGATGTTTTACGGTGGCGTTCAAGCGTTAGTGAAAGACTTAGAAGAAGGTAGTATTAAAGGTGCTGCTGATTCCCGCCGTGAAGGCGTTTGGAATACACAAAATAAGTAAGTATAAAATTGGAGGAATGTAAAAGTGGTTGCGTTAAAACGTGCAGTAGGAGCAATTGTACCAGTAGTTATTGTAGGAGGATTAGTTGTCACATTAGGAGCATTAAAGCATTCAGACACACTATCACCGGTTGAAGAACAGAAGATTGAGCGAAACATACAATTAGTTGAACAAGCTGCTCAACAAAAAGTGCAAGAAGCAAAACAAACTGTTCAAAATCAACAGCCTGTACAAACTCAACCAAAAGAAGGTAAGTAACCCGTTTACAAGCGGAAAAAAGTTAAAGCCCCTGCATAGAAAATCCAATTCATTTATGGATCGTATGTAGGGGCTTTTTGTTGGAAAAAATCGCTTTATTTGAGCATTCATACTAAAAATTAGCTCACTATACATCAAGGAGGAACCCATCACGATGAAAAAGTTCAACAAAGTGGTAGCCCCTCTGTTATCCTTTTCCGTGCTTATAGGAGGAGCAGTTACCGCAAAATCAACACATGCAGAAACGAGCGAGGCAAATTACGGAGTCAGTGCTTCTGATCCGTTAGCTGCGAAAGTGGGAATGGACGTGCTTGAAAACGGTGGAAATGCAGTTGACGCTGCGATTGCTGTTTCCTATGCACTAGGAGTAGTAGAACCGTATGGCTCTGGATTAGGCGGCGGTGGTGGAATGTTAATTGCTCCAGCTCAAGAAGGAACGGATGCTTCTTACATTGATTACCGTGAAGTCGCGCCAAGCTCTGAAAAGGGAAGTGTGAGCGTCCCTGGCTTTGTAAAAGGAATGGAAGTAGCCCATGACAAGTATGGCACAAAACCAATGGCAGAACTAATTGAACCTTCTATTAAATATGCAGAAGAAGGATTCGAAGTAAATGATATTTTACATTGGCGTTTAAAAGTATCGAAAGACCGTATGCCGGTTGATGATTTACCCAACTTTTATCCCAATGACGAAGCCATTGAGGCAGGGGAAACGTTAAAGCAGCCAGAGCTAGCAGAAACGTTAACGAAAATTAAAGACGAAGGTGCTGATGCATTTTATGAGGGAAGCATCGCCGATGAAATGGAAGATCATACGGCTATCTCAAAAGAAGATTTAAAAGAGTATGAAACTGTAATGAAAGACCCAGTCGTTGGGAAATATCAAGATAAAGAAATTTTATCTGCACCTTCGCCATTTTCTGGAGTTGCTCTTATTCAAATGTTAAAAATGATTGAGAAAGAAGACATTTGGGCGTTAAAGAACGAAGATCCAGCTATGTTTTATGAAAAGATGGAGCAAGTGAAAAATGTAGTGTATGAAGAGCGCTTTGTGAAGATGGGAGACCCAAAGTTCCACGAACAGGATTCAAAGAAATGGGTAAGCGATGAGTATGTAGAGGACTTACTGAAAAAAATGGACGATGTGAAACAAAATGAAGATGAAGTAGATGAAGAAGAGCATGAAAGTACGACACATTTTGTGGTGATTGATCGCGACGGTACAACCGTTTCTTCAACGAATACATTAAGTAACTTCTTTGGCACAGGTAAGCAAGTCGAGGGGTTCTTTTTAAATAATAACCTTGATACGTTCCATAGTGGTAAAAATGCAAAAGAAGAGGGAAAGAGATCACGTACGTTTACCGCACCAACCGTTATTCGTGATGATGGTGAATGGGTAACGGGAATTGGCTCAGCCGGAGGGACACGAGTGACACAAATCTTAGCAAAAGTAATGGCTGAACATTTTGAAGAAGATGTCTCAATCGGTGAAGCTGTAGAGAGTTCTAGATTTGTATTTGATAAAGGAACCATGTATGTAGAAGAAGAGTTAGATGAAGAGACAGAAGAAGAATTAAGAGATGATGGACAAGAAGTGAATGTGAAAAAAGACGAGATTTACTACGGTGGCGTTCAAGCCCTTGTAAAAAACCACCCGAACGAAATTGTTGGTGGTGCCGGAGATCCAAGGCGTAAAGGTGTTTGGAGAAAAAGTGATCAATAGAAAAAAGACACGAATGCATAGAGAATGCGCATTCGTGTCTTTTTTTATTGTCATAGAGGTACGTTTATGGACTAGAAGAGTTTGATATAAGTAAGAATGTGTAGTGTAAAATACCTATGATTATCGTTTGGCTAGAATATCTATAACTTTGTTCTCAAGAATGATAGCGCTTTGATGTGTATAATAAAGGGAACTTCTAGGATTTAAAATGATTGCTTATTTATGGTTAGAAGTGATTAGAAGAACAATAATAAAAATAGATAGAAGATAAAGATAGACGAACGAGAGAACCATAAGGAGCGATGTTTGTGAAGAAAGTTTTGCTAGTTGTGATTTCAGCTATCTTTTTAGTTGTATCCGTTACAGCTATTATTAATAAAAATCAGCCGAACATCATTAGTGAAGTGCCTCTTCCGTTTAAAGAAGAAGTAGGGTATGGAGTTAGTGTGTCAGATCCAATCGCAGCTAAAGTAGGAATGGACGTGTTAGAAAATGGAGGAAACGCTGTGGATGCAGCTATCGCCATTTCATACGTACTAGGTGTCGTGGAACCGTATGGCTCTGGAGTTGGAGGCGGAGGTGGCATGCTAATTGCAAAAGAAGATAAAAATCCAACATTCATTGATTACCGTGAAGTCGCTCCAGAATCAGAAGAAGGAACGATAGGAGTTCCTGGATTTGTGAAAGGAATGGCATACGTCCATGAGGAATATGGAAAGAAACCATTGGATGAACTGATTCAGCCGGCTATTGATTACGCAGATAAAGGATTTGAAGTTGGAAGTGTGCTCTATTCACGGCTTCAAGCTTCACGAGGTCGTATGCCTGTTGATGACTTAAAATCCTTTTATCCGAATGAACAAGCCATTGCAGTTGGTGGTGTTCTGAAACAACCTGAGTTAGCGGATGTGCTACGTATTATTCAAGAAGAAGGACCAGATGGTTTTTATGAAGGAGACGTAGCTAAAGCATTGGCAGATCAAACGGATATTTCACTTGAAGATTTAAACGAGTATGAAATAGAAGAGCGTGAGCCCGTGATGTCAACGTATGATGGTTATGAAATCATCTCAGCACCGCCTCCATTTTCAGGTACAACACTAATTCAGATGTTAAAGATGATGGAAAAAGAACAGATCGAACAGATAGCAAAAGATGATCCAAATAAGTATTACTATTCAATGGGCCAAATTAAAAAGATTGCCTATCAAGATCGTATTTCTAACATTAGTGATCCGAATTTTGAAGAGCAATCACCTGACGAATGGGTGGCTGATGATTATATTGGAAAACTGACTGAAAGACTTCATGAAAAAAATTTAGATAGTGGTCAAAAAGATGATGAAGAACATGAAAGTACAACGCATTTTGTGGTCATTGATAAAGAAGGAACTACCGTATCAACAACGAATACATTAAGTAATTTTTTCGGAATTGGTAAGCAGGTGAAGGGCTTTTTCTTAAACAATAATGCAGATACCTTTGGAAGTAGCGGTGTCAATACGATGGAAGGTGGTAAGCGTGCACGGACGTTTACGGCACCTACCATTATTCGCGATCAAGGAGAGTGGGTAATGGGCATCGGTTCGCCAGGAGGAACGCGTATTCCACAAATTTTATCACAAGTGATGAACCATCATTTCCAAGGTGACGTATCGCTAAAAGACGCTGTGGAACAAAGTCGCTTTATTTTTGATAAAGGTGATATGGTGATTGAGCCAGAATTAGAAGGGAGCATTCAAGATGTCATTTCAAACGGTGATTACAATATTTCTATAAGACGAAGCGATGTGTTTTACGGAGGAGTACAAGCGTTAACGAAAGATTTGCGCACAAATCAAATTAGTGGCGTTGGAGATCCAAGACGTGGTGGTGTTTGGGAAAGTGGTAGATAAGGAGAACTTGTATAACAAGTGATGAATAACCGGTTTTGAAATAAGATGACTTGTTAATCTAGACGGTCATTTTATCGTGATATAAGAGATTGTGTGACCGTTCTCGAGAGGATACTCCTTCCTCCTGTTGAGAACGGTCTTTTTGATAGAGGTTTACTTTTTAGAAAATTGGGTAAACACACTATGTGCTGAATTTTTTGAGGAGGTCAACATGAAGAAAAATGACATAACAAAGAACGAACACCAGGAACAAATTGATCTATCATTTGGACTTGCGGTTATTCCGCTGCTTGTGATGATAGTTGCAATGGCTGTAACGATTATTCGTTTTGAAGGAAGTCCTCACATCCCACTTTTAGTAGGAACAGCGATTGCAGCTTTTATTGCGTGGAGAAAAGGATATAAGTGGAAGAGGATTGAACAAGGAGCGTATAAAGGGATCCGTCTTGCATTACCTGCTATCTTAATTATCATCTTGGTGGGAATTATTATTGGAGCATGGTTAGGTGGCGGAATTGTTGCGACGATGGTCTATTATGGATTAATGATTATTTCACCGCAGTTTTTTCTCGTTTCAATAGCGATTATTTGTGCGGTAGTTACGTTGGCAATCGGAAGCTCGTGGTCAACGATGGGGACAATCGGAGTTGCAGGAATGGGAATTGGAGTGAGTATGGGAATACCAGCACCTGTTGTAGCGGGAGCCATTATTTCAGGAGCGTATTTCGGAGACAAGCTGTCCCCGTTGTCAGATACAACAAACTTGGCAGCGGGAATTGCAGGTGCGAATTTATTTGAACATATTAAGTACATGTTAATCACAACCATTCCTGCGCTTCTCATAGCTCTTATTGTATATGGTGTAATGGGAAGAAGCTATGCTGAGAATGAAATGAAAACAGGTCAAATTGGAACGATTATGGAATTGTTACAAGAGAACTTTGTTATTTCGCCGTGGTTACTTCTCGTTCCGCTCACGTTAGTTGTGTTGGTTGCACGCCGAGTGCCTGCCCTACCTGCAATTGGAATAGGAATTTTGTTAGGGTGGATTTGTCATGTGTTTGTTCAAGGTGGCTCACTTGGGAGTGCAGTAAACACATTACAAGATGGTTTTTCAATTTCTACAGGAAATGACATGGTCGATGAGTTGTTTAACCGAGGTGGAATTGACGACATGATGTTCACGGTATCACTGGTGATTGTTGCCATGACGTTCGGTGGCGTGATGGAGCATACAGGGATGTTGAATGCAATTGTGAGTCAAATTCTAAAGTTAGCAACTACATCACGAAGGCTTGTACCGACAACTGTTGTTTCATCCATATTTACTAACATTGCAGCGGCAGAACAATACATGTCGGTTGTTCTGCCCGGTCGAATGTATGCAAGCGCATATGAGGAGAAAAGTCTTCATCCTAAAAACCTATCACGTGCTCTCGAGGATGGTGGAACCGTCACGAGTGTATTCGTTCCGTGGAATACATGTGCCGTGTTCATTTTTTCAACTTTAAGCGTTCATCCATTTGAATATGGCCCTTATGCCATTTTAAACTACATGGTACCGATCATTTCAATTGTTATTGCTTCCATGGGGATTGGGATTACAAAAATGTCGAAGCAACAGTTAAACGAACGAAAAGAACGCATTCGTAAATCAAACGAACAAATCGCAACATAAATGTTAGTAAGCACCTACACGAAAAGTGTAGGTGCTTTTTTGAGTCATCACCCAACTGCTAAATGACCTAATGGAAGAAAGCTTTTGCTTCGTTGAAAACAATTCGTTTTACTGTTTATTGTGAAAAGCGACAGTAGTTTTATTACGATTGACCCAGTAAAATCAGTAAGTAAAACATCATTGAAAAGTTTTACTAAAATTTTAGTTAAATTTTTATTGAACTTTTTACTAAGATGTTTTATGATGTTACTGAAAGCGGTTACGATATGAGGGGGATGAAAATGAAAAAGCTATTTAGTACGTTTAGCGTAGCAGCTGCACTGACTTTAGGTTTAACAGCGTGTGGAGGAGGTTCCTCTGAAAAAACATCAGCAGATCCAAAAGAACTGACAGCTTGGGCATGGAATATTAACGTTCCGGTATTAGAACAAGCAGCAGAAGAGTTTGAGAAAGAAAACCCAGGCTTTAAATTAAATGTCGTTGAAACAGGTACAGGAGATGTGTATTCAAAGTTAACAACAGGCCTGCAAGCGGGTGGAAAAGGATTACCAGACATTGTACTAGTTGAAGATGATCGCGTTCAAGGCTATATGAATGCGTTCCCGAAAGCGTTTTTAAACGTATCTGAAAAGGGTTTTGATGAGCACGCAGATAAGTTTCCTACATATAAAAAGGAACTTTTAACGAAAGATGGAAACGTGTACGGATTCCCATTTGATGGTGGTCCAACAGGTGTCTTCTATCGTACGGATTACTTTGAGCAAGCAGGTATTAAAGCAGAAGACATTCAAACGTGGGATGACTTTGTTGAAGCTGGTAAAGTCATTAAAGAAAAAGTAGGTGTTGACTTCATTGGATTAGACTTAAATGGGGATGACGGTCTATATCGCATGATGTTAAATCAGCAAGGCTCTTTCTACTTTGACGAAGCTGGAAAAATTGACTTAACATCAAAAGAATCACAACAAGCAATGGACGTAAACAAAAAGCTAAAAGATGCAGAAATCGTGCGTAACACAGTTGGTTGGGATGCATGGGTTAGTTCAATGGCTGAAGGAAAAGTAGCAGTTGCACCATCTGGAGCTTGGTTAGCAGGCTCACTTACACAACAAGCCGTTGACACAAAAGGGAAATGGGGAGTGTTTCCACTACCAGCATTTGAAGAAGGAGAGAATCGTGCATCAAACTTAGGTGGTAGTAACTATATGATTCTATCATCGAGTGAAAAAGCAGACTTAGCCTATGATTTCATGGAGTTTTTCTCTACTTCTGATGAGACGCAATTAGAAGCAATGAAGGGTGGTCTATTCCCATCATTGAACACGATCTATGACAATGAGCTATTTACGGCAAACGATGAATTTTTCAGTAATCAAGCGGTATGGAAAGTATTTGCTGATCAAATGGCTGACATTCCAGCAGTGAACTATACGGAAAACTATTCATTAGCAAAAGACGAAGCGATAAAAGCACAATCTGAAATCACAAATGGAAAAGCGATTGAAAAGGCATTAGAAGAAGCAACAAGTCGCTTAGAGAACAGAATAAAGTAAAAAAACAAAAAAGGGGGATGGCTTACAATCGCATATGGCGTTTAATAAGTCAGCCCCCTATGTTTTAAAGCGGAGGTTAGTATGAATAAAACAAAATATTTTCCTTATGTATTTGTTGGACCAGCAGTTGTTTTATTTGCCTTATTTACCGTTTACCCAATCATCGCATCGCTTCTATTAAGCTTTAAAACGATGGAACAAGGGGAATACGTTTTTATCGGATTAGACAACTACATACGATTAGTGAACGATCAAATTTTCTTAAAGGCATTAGGTAATACCTTTATTATCTTTATTATTCAAGTGCCACTGATGATTTTACTTGCATTAATCTTAGCAAGTGCATTAAACAGCCAGTTATTGAAGTTAAAAGGATTTTTCCGTGTATCATTTTTCTTACCGGCTGTGACGTCGCTGGTTGCGTATTCGATTTTATTTTCGATCATGCTTCAAGAAGAAGGGGTTATTAATAGTTTTCTAGGTTTCTTTGGGATTGAGGCCATTCAGTGGTTATCAACACCATTTTGGGCAAAAGCATCGATTATTATTGCAATGACATGGCGTTGGACAGGGTATAACATGGTTATTTTCCTGGCGGCGTTACAAAATATTTCAGAAGATATGTATGAAGCTGCATCATTGGATGGGGCAGGAAAGATTAGACAGTTCTTCTCCATCACCGTTCCACAACTAAAGCCGGTTATTTTATTCGCAGCGATTCTTTCTACCATTGGAACGCTTCAGTTATTTGATGAGCCGTTTAACTTAACAAAAGGTGGACCAGCCGATTCAACGATGTCTCTTGGGCTATATATCTACCAAAGTGGATTTGAGTATTTTGACTTCGGGTATGCATCTGCCATTGCCTATGCAGTTGTCGTGCTAGTCGCAATCTTAACCTTCATTCAGTTTAAAGTGACGGGGGATAAATAAGATGAATACAGTTCAAAACGTAACAACCAAACAAGTTGTTGTTCAAACGAAACGTAAACGTAAAGGTTTACTTGGAAAAGTCGGCATGTATGTGCTGTTAGGGATTTTTACAATCATTTCAATCTTTCCATTTTACTGGATGCTAGTAGGGGCGACCAACCATTCTAGTAAAATGTTTACGAGCCCGCCTACGCTTATTCCAGGTGGCGAGTTCATGACAAATCTTACAAACTTAAATGACTCAATTGGCATTGCGCGCGTGTTATTTAACTCATTAGTCGTGTCAGGCTTATACGTCGTAGCAGCACTGGCGGTTTGTACAACAGCGGCTTATGCGCTTGCGAAGTTTGAGTTTAAAGGAAGAAATGCTATCTTTATCGTTTTCTTATTATCAATGATGATTCCGTATCAAGCGACAATCATTCCATTGTTTCAATTAATGTCTGATTTAGATTTACTAAATACGTACTTTGCGCTTATTGCGCCACAGCTTTGCTATCCGTTTGCCATCTTTTTAATGAGACAAAACTTTTTAGCGTTTCCAACAGAGCTATTAGAGTCAGCTCGTCTAGATGGAGCGGGTGAATTCCGTATTTTCTTTACAATCGTTTTACCATCAATGAAGCCGGCAATTGCAGCGACATCGATTTTCTTATTTATGACGCAGTGGAATAACTTTATGTGGCCGCTTGTTGCAACAACGTCAAGTGATATGTACACGTTCCCAGTTGCTCTTTCAAGTTTAATGGGTCTATCGATGATTGACTACGGACAAGTAATGACTGGGGTAACGCTAGCAACCATTCCAATTATTATCGTGTTTTTAGCGCTTCAAAAGCACTTTATCTCAGGAATGCTAGGAAGTGCACTGAAATAGGAGGGAGTTTATGCTTCAAGTACGTGACAATCACTTTTTACTAAACAATGAATCTTTTCAATTATTATCAGGTGCGCTTCATTATTTTCGAATCGTACCTGAGTATTGGGAGGATCGATTATTAAAAATGAAGGCGTGTGGATTAAACACGGTTGAGACATACGTGCCGTGGAATGTGCATGAACCGAAAAAGGGAGAATTTCAGTTTGATGGATTAGCAGATTTAGAAGCCTTCATCCAAAAAGCTGAAAAGCTAGGAATGTACGTCATTGTTCGTCCTTCTCCTTACATTTGTGCAGAGTGGGAATTCGGTGGGCTACCGGGATGGTTGTTAAAAGAAAAAGATATCGAGCTTCGTTGTTCACACCCATCTTATTTAAAGCACATTGAAGATTATTATGATGTTCTCATTCCAAAGATTGTCCCGCATTTATCAACAAATGGTGGGCCTATCATTGCGGTTCAAATTGAAAATGAATACGGTGGATATGGAAATGATGCACATTATATGTCCTTTATGAAGGAAGCACTTGTGAGTCGAGGAATTGATGTCTTGTTGTTTACATCAGATGGTCCAGACATGATTAAAAGTGGTTCACTACCAGATGTGTTGACAACGTTAAACTTTGGCTCAAGGTCTGGAGAAGCATTTCAAACACTTGAAGCATTTAAGCCGAATTCACCTCGTTTATGCGCTGAATTTTGGATTGGCTGGTTCGATCATTGGGGTGGAGAGCATCATACGCGTGACGGAGAAGATGCAGCGCGCGTGTTAGATGACATGCTAAAAGTGGGAGCTTCCGTGAACTTTTATATGTTCCATGGTGGTACGAACTTTGGCTTTTATAATGGAGCGAACCATTATGAGATGTATTCACCAACCATCACGAGCTATGACTATGATGCGTTGTTAACCGAGTCAGGAGACATGACTGATAAATACAACAAAGTAAAAGAAGTCATGAGTCGATACGTTGAGCTCCCTGAGCTGGATATTCCAAAGATTCCAAAGAAAGCATATGGAACAGTAGAATTACAGGAACAGGTAAGTTTGTTTGATACACTTTCTTTGATTAGTGAAAAAGTAACACATGCATATCCACTTGCGATGGAACAACTGAATCAGAATTTCGGCTTTACTTTATATAAAACGACCGTTGCGTTTCAAGGAACGGTAGAGCTTGACATTACACCGATTAGAGACCGTGCATTCATTTATGTAAACGGTATGTATCAACAAACGATCTATCGCAACGATCAAGAAAAGATGGTGTCACTTCAATTAAATCAAGAAGAGAACGTCATTGAGCTTCTAGTCGAGAATATGGGGCGCGTTAATTACGGAAAGCATTTAAAAGATGCGAAAGGAATCATCGGTCCACTTTGGATTAACAATCAATATGTGTTTGAGTGGGACATGTATCCCATTGAACTACATACATTACCAACCACCTTTCATGTTGGAACAGATGAGCGTTATCCGAGATTTTACAGAGGAACGCTTGAAGTCGATGAATTAGCAGACACATTTATTGAGCTAAAAGGATGGACGAAAGGAAATGTGTTTGTGAACGGCTTTAATCTTGGGCGCTATTGGTCGGTTGGGCCTCAAGAAACATTGTACGTACCTGGTCCGTTGTTAAATAAAGGGACTAATGAGGTTATTGTGTTAGAACTAGAAGGAAATGAAACGAACATCATTACGTTTACGGATACACCGAAATTAGGCAAATAGAGGAGAGAAAGAATGCTTATTCACATTAATGAAGAAACGAAACAATTTCATTTAACAAATGGTCAAGTGAGCTATATCTTTCACATTATGAAGAATCAACAGCTAGGTCATCTTTATTATGGAAAAGCTCTTCGTCATCGCGCTGATTTTTCACATTTGCAGCGTTATGACGTGCCAACGGCTGCAAGCTGCCACTTATATGCAGACGACCCAGCGTTTAGCTTAGAAACGGCTCGTCAAGAATACCCAAGCTATGGTACATCTGATTTTCGTGAACCTGCCATGAGTCTTCGTAGTCAAGATGGTAGCCACATTTCCAATTTTCAATACGATTCATATTCGGTCACGAAAGGAAAGCCTGCGTTAGCGGGTCTTCCAGCAACGTATGCATCCGATGATGAAGCGGAAACATTAACCATTATCTTAAAAGATACACGTATGCAAGCGGAATTACAGCTTCACTATACAATTTTTAAGCATCATCCGATTATGACAAGAAGTGCTTCAATTAGTAATGGTGGCTCAGAAGCCTTATACATTGAACGAATGATGAGTGCATCTGTAGACTTTGCTGATAAAGACTTTACAATGATTCAATTATCAGGTGCATGGTCAAGAGAGCGCCATGTGTTAGAGCGTCCGCTTCAAATGGGAATTCAGTCCGTTTCAAGTATGAAAGGAGCAAGCTCTCATCAGCACAATCCATTTTTAGCACTTCGTCGTCCTCAAACAACCGAGCACACGGGTGAGGCGTATGGGTTTAACTTTGTTTACAGCAGTAACTTTTTAGCACAAGTCGAAGTGGACCATTACGATGTAGCTCGTCTTACAATGGGGATTCATCCATTCCGATTTGAGTGGAAGTTAAAAGCAGGTGAAGAGTTCCAAGCTCCAGAAGTGGTGATGGCTTACTCTAACACAGGATTAAATGGCATGAGTCAAGCCTTTCATAACGTGTATCGTGAGCAGCTTATTCCAGAGCAGTGGAAAAAGGAAGAGCGTCCTGTATTAATCAATAATTGGGAAGCGACTTATTTTGATTTCAATGAAGAAAAGCTAGTTGATATTGCAATGGAAGCAAAAGAGTTAGGGGTGGAACTGTTCGTTCTTGATGATGGCTGGTTTGGTAAACGTGATAATGACACAACGTCATTGGGCGATTGGTGGGAAGATCGTACGAAATTACCAAACGGTTTAGAAGGTGTGTCAAAGAGAATTCATGATCTCGGCTTAAAATTTGGATTATGGTTTGAGCCTGAAATGGTGAATCCTGTGAGTGAGTTGTATAAAGAGCATCCAGAATGGGCCATTCATACGCCAGGTGCCCCACAAACTCTCGGTCGTAATCAGCTTGTGTTAGACTATTCACGAGATGAGGTCATTAACTACTTGTATGAAAAAATCGCAGGTATTATCGAGAAAACAGGGCTGTCATATATCAAATGGGATATGAACCGTAACATTACAGAGGCCTATTCACTTGGATTGGAAACGGATCAGCAAGGCGAGTTTTTCCATCGCTATATCCTAGGAGTATACAAGTTGTATGACCGCCTAACAACAAACTACCCACATGTGTTATTTGAGTCATGCGCAGCAGGAGGAGGACGCTTTGATCCAGCCTTGTTACATTATGCACCACAAGCTTGGACAAGTGATGATACGGATTCAGTGGAACGCTTGAAAATTCAATATGGTACATCATTTGCGTATCCGCTGTATAGTATTGGTTCGCACATATCAGCGGTTCCGAATCATCAAACATTGCGTGTTACACCGCTTGAAACGAGAGCAAATACCGCATATTTTGGCACATTCGGCTATGAATTGAATCCAATTGATATGACGGATGATGAAAAGGCTGCGGTAAAGGAGCAAATTACGTTTTATAAAAAGCACCGTTCGCTCGTTCGAGATGGACATTTTTATCGTTTGCAAAGTCCATTTCATCACAATGAAACAGCGTGGATGGTTGTGAGTGAAGATCAATCAGAAGCTTTAGTTGGTTGGTACAAAGTGCTCGCAACTCCAGCAAATAAAACACAACAAACACTTCCGCTAGTCGGACTACATGAACAAGTAGAGTATGAAATTGAAGGATTAGCTGGCACGTTTTATGGAGATGAGTTAATGCAAGTAGGCATTCAACTTCCAACAGAATTTAACGGTGTCAATGGTTCAAAAGCAGCACGAGGCGGAGATTATCAATCACAAATCTTCTATCTTACACAACGAGGTGAATGAACATGTATGTAGGCGTTGATTATTATCCAGAACATTGGGATTTAAGTTTAATGGAAGACGATTTAACAAGAATGAAAGAAATGGGTGTAAATATTGTTCGTATCGGTGAGTTTGCATGGCATTTAATGGAGAAGGAAGAAGGACAATTCGATTTTTCATTCTTTGATGCAGCCATCGAAAAAATCAAACAGTACGATTTTAAGATTATGTTTGGAACACCAACAGCAACTTTTCCAGCATGGTTAGCCAAAAAGCATCCAAGTATTTTTATTGAAGATGAAAATGGACAAAAGATGGCATTCGGCGGACGCCGTCAATATTGCTATAATTCTCGCGTGTATCAAGAATATTCGTTAAGAATTGCAGAAAAAGTTGTGAAACACTACAAAGGTGAAGAAGCAATCATCGCGTGGCAAATTGATAACGAATTTGGTCATGAAGGAAGCGACATGTGTTATTGCGGGCAATGTCACGCAGATTTTCAAACATTTTTGGAGAAGAAATATAACACGATTGATGAATTAAATGAAAAGTGGGGGACGATTTTCTGGGGTCAAACGTACAATGACTTTTCAGAAATTCCAGTGCCAAAGAAAACAATTACGGTTCATAATCCGTCTTTATTATCAGATTGGGCACGCTTTCGCTCTTACTCATTAAGTCAATTTGCTTTAAAACATATTAACCTTGTCAAAGAAATCAAAGGTGATCACCAAACAGTTACAACAAACTTACCAGGTGGATTCTTTGATAAATGGTTTGATCATAATGAGTTTACGCGTGATTTAGATTATGTATCATACGATAATTATCCAGTATGGGGAGGTTTAAAGGAGCCTGTTACACCGGCTGAACTCTCTGCTTCCTTAGATTTTGTACGTGGTTTAAAGAAGGAAAACTTCTGGATTGTTGAACAATTAATGGGTGCACAAGGACATGATGTTATCGGATATTTACCAAGACCAAACCAAGCAAAAGCGTGGTCATATCATGCGTTTGCTCACGGTTGTACTAACATGCTGTACTTCCGCTGGAGAGGGATGAACCGAGGTGCTGAGCAGTATTGCTTAGGTATTGTAGATGCGAACAATAAGAAAACGAGAAAGTACAACGAAGTTCAAGAGTTCTTCCACCATATTCGTAACTATGAACATGTATTTGATGCACCTATTCAAGCAGAAGTAGCCGTTCTATATGATTTTGATAATGTGTGGTCATGGCGTGCGCAGCGTCAAAGCTCGATGTTTAACTTTACGAAAGAGCTTGTACGTTTATATGAGCCGTTTCATCGTCAAAACGCATCCATTGATGTGATTCGCTACGATCACGATTTCTCTCAATACAAAGTTGTCGTTGTACCAGTTATGAAAATGGTAAAACCAGAGTTAGCAGCGCGATTAGAAGCGTTCACGAAAAATGGTGGAACCGTGATTGTATCGTATCGTGCGGGTGTAAAAGATGAATACAACAACATTCCGTTTGGTGTGATGTCGCCAGGTAAGCTAGCAGATCTGTTAGGAATTGAAATAGAAGAAGCAGAATCACTGCATGAAGGACAATCAGCGCCAATTATTTCTCCTTCTGGTGACGAAAGCTCTTGTACCGTATGGCGAGATATCGTGCAACCAACAACGGCAAAAACACTGTATCAATACAACGATTACTTCTATAGCGACTATGCGTGCATCACGGTGAATGAATTTGGTGCGGGTAAAGCGTACTATGTAGGTGGCGGTGTTGAAGTTGATACATTATGTAACATTGCAGAAGAAATCGCAAAAGATGTTCAGCTACAAACGATGGAAACAAGTGCAGGTGTTGAAGCGGTTCAGCGTGTTGTTGGTGACGAAACGTATGTAGTGGTTATTAACCATAACGGGTATGAAGAGAGCTTTAGCGGTCGAACATTACAACCATATGAGTGCGTCTTCTTTAAGAAGGAAGAAGGAGGCGAACTTCATGAATTATCGTGAACTAGCTCGTATATTTGTTGAGAAGTTTCAATATGATGACTACCGTGTTTTTTTCGCACCAGGTCGCATTAATTTAATTGGCGAGCATACAGACTACAATGGTGGACATGTGTTTCCATGTGCGATTACATTTGGTACAACGGCTCTTGCACGTAAGCGAGATGATGATCGCATTCGTATGTACTCTGTTAACTTTCCAGAGAAAGGGGTCATTGAGTTCTCTCTCAATGACCTACAGTATCGAAAAGAACATGATTGGACGAATTATCCAAAAGGCATGCTTGCGTATTTAAAAGCGCAAGGCCACTCCATTACAAATGGACTTGATGTGGTGTATCATGGTACGATCCCGAACGGTGCAGGGTTGTCCTCATCTGCTTCTATCGAGCTTGTCACAGGTATTTTACTAGAAAGCTTGTTCCAGCTTCATCTTGAACGATTAGACTTAGTGAAGATTGGGAAACAAGTAGAGAATGAGTTTATCGGAGTAAATAGCGGCATTATGGATCAATTTGCCATTGGGATGGGAAAAGAACATCATGCGATTCTATTAGATTGTCAAACGTTGCAATATGAATATGCACCGATGAATGTAGATGACCATTCCATTGTGATTATGAACACAAACAAGCGTCGTGAACTAGCAGATTCTAAGTACAATGAACGTCGCAGTGAATGTGAAGCTGCATTACACGAGTTGCAAGCTGTTGTTAATATTGAAGCACTCGGTGAATTAACTGAAGAGCAGTTCGAGTCACATAAACACGTCATTACAAATGATACGTGGGAAAAACGGGCAAAGCATGCGGTCTATGAGAGTAGACGTACGTTGAAAGCAATTGAAGCGTTAAAGCGTCATGACCTCTATCATTTTGGTGAACTGATGAATGCATCACACCGTTCACTTCGCGATGATTATGAAGTAACAGGAGTCGAGTTAGACACGTTAGTTGAAGTGGCGTGGAAGCAACAAGGTGTTGTTGGTGCACGAATGACAGGAGCAGGTTTTGGTGGCTGTGCAATTGCCATTGTTGATAAACTGTATGTAAAAGAATTTATTGAAAAAGTTGGAGCTGAATATCAAGAGCGAATCGGATATGACGCAACGTTTTATGAAGCGAGCATCGGAGACGGAGCAAGAGAATTAAAAAGAGAGGCGATGGTTGGATGAGTATTTTAGTATTAGGTGGAGCAGGATATATTGGTTCGCATGCTGTTTATCAACTAATTGATCAGAATGAGCAGGTAGTAGTCGTTGATAATCTTCAAACGGGTCATAGAGGAGCCATACATCCAGACGCGACATTTTACGAGGGCGATATTCGTGATAAAGCATTTTTACGCGATGTGTTTTCGAAAGAGCAAATTGATGGTGTTCTTCACTTTGCAGCCAATTCACTTGTTGGAGAGTCGATGACAAACCCAATTAAATATTTTGATAACAACGTATATGGAACGCAAGTCCTTTTAGATGTAATGAATGAATTTGACGTAAAGAAAATTGTGTTCTCGTCAACAGCTGCCACATACGGTGAGCCTGAAATCGTACCGATCACAGAAGAGATGCCAACTGTTCCAACAAACACGTATGGTGAAACAAAGCTCACGATGGAAAAGTTAATGAAGTGGTGCGATGCTGCTTATGGTATGAAATATGTATCGCTTCGTTATTTTAACGTAGCAGGTGCACGTGAAGACGGAAAAATTGGTGAAGATCATTCACCAGAAACACACCTTATCCCCGTTGTATTACAAGTTGCGCTTGGGCAGCGTGAGCACATTACAATCTTTGGTGAAGATTACGACACACTAGACGGGACATGCGTTCGAGACTACATTCATGTAGAAGACTTAATTGCTGCACATCTTTTAGCGTTGAATTACTTACGCAGCGGTGGAGAAAGTAATGTCTTTAACCTTGGAAGCAGTCAAGGCTTCTCTGTAAAAGAAATTGTCGATGCAGTGCGTGATGTAACGAAACATCCAATTCCAGCACAAGTCGGAGAAAGACGCGCAGGCGACCCAAGTAAATTAATTGCTTCGTCTGCAAAAGCAAAAGACGTATTAGGCTGGGAGCCAGAGCGTACGTCGATTCATAAAATCATTCAAGACGCGTGGAACTGGCATCAGCATCATCCACACGGATACGAAGACTAATGACAAGGCTCCGTTAGGCGGAGCCTTTCTTCCACAGAGATACTGGAAAAAATTAACGAAAAGGAGTGGGTGCATATGAACGTGATGAAAAAGTCTTTAGGGTTTGTGGAACAGAAGGAAGTTCATGAATATACGTTAGTGAACGACAAAGGTATGACGGTAACGTGTTTAGATTATGGATGCATCATTACGCGTATTTTAACACCAGATCGTTTTGGGAATATGGAGAACGTCGTGTTAGGTTACGATCATTTAGAAGAATACATACCGAATCCTGCTTATTTAGGAGCGATTGTTGGCCGAGTGGCAGGGCGAATTGCTGGTGGCTCATTTGAATTAGATGGACAGCACGTTGAATTAGTCAAGAATCATGGAAACAATCATCTTCATGGCGGTACAAAAGGAATTAGCCATCGTGTTTGGAAAGCTGATATAATGGAAGAAGAGGAGCAAGTTGGTATTCGCTTTACATACATAAGTCCTGATGGAGAAGAACAGTATCCAGGAACGGTCTCGTTATCGGTGACATATACCGTAACGAACAAGAATGAACTAATTATGACATATGACGGATTATCTGATCAAAAAACGTTATTGAACATGACGAATCATACATATTTCAATTTAAGTGGGAATTTAAAACGAGACATAAAAAATCATGAGTTGAAGTTAAATAGTGAGAAGTTTTTAGAGTTGAACGAGGAGTTCATTCCAACTGGAGCATTTTTAGATGTAGAAGGTACACCATTTGATTTTAGAGAGTTTCAGCCAATTGGAAAAGGAATGGATTCAACTCATCTTCAAATTCAATTAGTCGGGAATGGATTTGATCATCCGTTTTTACTAAACGAAGGCGAAGACAATGCGGTTGAGCTTGTTGAACCACAGAGTGGACGTACACTTTCGATTGAAACGGATCAGGTTGGTCTAGTCATGTACACAGGAAATTTTCTACCCTCAGCGTCTATGAGAGGCGTACAGTGTCGACCTTATTTAGGTGTGTGCTTTGAAACACAAGGGCTGCCAGATGCGATTCACCACAATCATTTTCCATCAATTGAGGTAGAAGCAGGTGTTCCGTATAAGGCGAAAACAATTGTTCGATTCGGCGTAAGATAAGAAAGGAAGGGGAATGAGATGGCAACGATTCGAGACATAGCAGAAAAAGCAGGCGTATCCATCGCCACTGTATCACGCGTGTTAAACTATGATGCGACATTGTCCGTGAGTGATGAAACAAAGAAGAAAATTTTTGAGATTGCAGAGGACCTTTCATATAAAAAATTACAGACGAAAAAGGTTTCGACGTCTAAAATTGGGATGATTAATTGGTACACAGAGAAAGAAGAATTAGATGATATCTACTATATGTCAATTCGTTTAGGTGCTGAACAGCGTTGTCAAACTCATGACCTTCAAGTAATAAAGTATTCGCAGCCTAACTTAGGTGACCTTCAATCTGCACCTATACCTATACAAGGTATGATTGCAATTGGTAAGTACAGTGAAAAAGAAGTAGAGCAGTTGAAGCAAGTGACTGAAAACATTGTGTTTGTTGATTACAGTCCAAATGATGATGAGTGTGACTCAGTCGTTGTGGACTTTCAGCGTGCAACAGAAAAAGTCTTGCAGCACTTTATAGAGCATGGTCATAAAAAAATTGGTTATATTGGCGGTCGTGAGCAATTTAAAGACCGCACTGCTTATATTGAAGACGTGAGAGAAGAAACGGTGAAGTCATTTTTAGCGAAGCACGGTTTATTAGAAGAATCGTATTTGTATGTAGGGACATTTACTGTAAACGAAGGCTATGAGCTGATGAAAAAAGCGATTGCTGAACATGGTGACAATCTCCCTACTGCTTTCTTTGCAGGTAATGATTCCATTGCCATTGGCTGTTTGCGTGCGCTTCATGAAGAAAAGATTGCCGTACCAGAGCGAGTAAGCATCATCGGAGTAAACGATGTCAGCGTTTCAAAATATATTTATCCTGCGTTAAGCACGGTTAAAGTGCATACCGAATTTATGGGGGAGACAGCAGTAGACTTACTGATGGAGAGGTTGAGTGACCGTAAGATCCCTAAAAAAGTCGTGGTGCCAACGGAGCTTGTATTAAGAGGAAGTAGTTGAAAAAGTGATGAGGCTATCACAAGATAAAAATAGCAGACCAATGATCTAGAGACTGGGCTGCTATTTTTATTTTTCAAGTAAGTTTTATTGTAAGCTCTGTTCATTAGTAGAACATACTCAATCCTTCTATCCTCCATCAGGAAGTAAAAAAACCACCTTAATAGGTGGCTTTTTTAATAGTAAGGCGAAATCATTAAATATACAATGACGCCTGTAAAGCTAACATATAACCAAATAGGCATGCTCCAGCGCACAATTTTACGGTGTTTTGTAAGTTGATTTGTTAACCCGTAAATGAGTGAGAAAAGCGCAAGTGGGACAATAATTGCTGCTAATACACTGTGCGTTGTTAAGATAAATAGGTAGAGAGTTTTCATAAAGCCTTCTCCACCGTAGTACGTACGTTCAACCGACATGTAGTGATACGTTAAGTATGATACACAGAATAACAAGGTGGATGTAAACGCCGCAAAAATAAAACGTCGGTGCAATTTGACGTTTTTCTTTTTAATAAAATACAAAGCTGCTACTAAGAAAATAAATGTAAAGCTGTTAAGTACTGCATTGATACGAGGAAAGATATGAATATCAAACGTGACCTCACCTTGATAACCAATTGGCGAAAAGAAAAGGGTTAAAATAAGTGCATTAACAAGAATAGAAACGGTCACAACAAGACCTGTAAAGTTACGATTTGTTTTTGGTGCTTCGCTCAAGCTAGTTCCTCCTTTTTAAAAAGCCTTTATATATGTGAATTGCGTCACAAATAATAATAAGTTGTTTGGAAACTGAACGCAACTTTTTATGTATAAGAACAACCGTCTTCTTTAATTTTCTGTATATTGTATTTATTTAGATATTTCGCTATAATTTAGTCGTGTCGTAAAGGGGTTATAAAACAAAAGCGATGCAAACATCAAGGGTAGGGGGAACAGAAATGAAGACAGAAAGAAAAGACATTCCTTTTTTACTCGCGATCACTCCACTAGTAGTAATGGTAATCGCGATGGCAACAACCATTGTAAAGTTTGAAGGAAGTCCACACATTCCGCTCATTTTAGGAACCGTTGTGGCTGCTTTCATTGCATGGCAAGTTGGCTTTCGATGGAATGAAATTGAAAAAGGAATCTATGAAGGAATTCGGCTTGCTTTACCAGCAATCGTTATTATTATTATGGTTGGATTAACAATTGGTGCTTGGATAGGCGGAGGGATTGTCGCTACGATGATTTATTATGGATTAAAAATCATTTCACCATCGCTTTTCTTAGTATCCATGACCGTCATTTGTGCCATTGTAGCATTGGCAATTGGTAGTTCATGGTCAACGATGGGGACAATTGGTGTGGCAGGAATGGGAATCGGAATTAGCATGGGAATTCCAGCTCCAGTTGTAGCGGGTGCAATCATTTCCGGTGCTTACTTTGGAGATAAAATGTCACCGCTTTCGGATACAACAAACTTAGCAGCAGGAATCGCCGGTGCCGATTTATTTGATCATATTAAACATATGTTTTATACAACGATTCCGGCATTGGTGGTTGCATTGATTGTTTACACCGTCATGGGACGTCAATATGGGAAGAATTCATTAAACAGTGAAAACATTGATAGTGTGATGAAGTCATTACAAGATAACTTTGTCATCTCACCTTGGTTGTTAGTCATACCGCTGATTGTCATCGTGCTAGTCGCAAGAAAAGTACCAGCACTACCAGCGTTAACCGTTGGGATCATTTTAGGATGGCTTTGTCACATTTTTGTACAAGGTGGTTCGATTGGCGAGGCAGTAAATACGCTAAATGATGGATTTAGCATAGAATCAGGTAACGAGCTTGTCGATTCGTTATTTAATCGCGGTGGAATTGACGCGATGATGTATACCGTATCGTTAACGATTGTGGCGATGACATTTGGTGGTGTTCTTGAGCATACAGGGATGTTAAAAGCAATTGTAAAGAAAATTTTAACACTAGCAAAAACAGCGCGTAGCTTAGTTGTGACTACAATTGTATCAGCGTTTTTCACAAACGTAGCGGCTGCTGAACAATACATATCGGTCGTACTACCTGGACGCATGTACTCGGAAGCTTACCGAGAGAAAAATCTTCATCCTAAAAACTTATCTCGTGCCGTAGAAGATGGGGGAACCGTTACAAGTGTATTCGTGCCCTGGAACACATGCGCCGTCTTTATTTTCGCAACATTAAGCGTGCATCCGTTTGAGTATGCACCGTATGCCGTGTTAAATTACATGGGCCCAATCATTGCAATCATTATGGCACTCGTTGGTTTTAAAATCACATACATGACAGACGAAGAGCGAGCAGCAAATGATGAAAAGAGAAAAGATCAGTCGTTAAACGTGTAGGTAAAACTGAGCGAGTTCATATAACGTACAGACGAAACCATGATGTGAATGCTTTTCAAATGGAAAGACTCTAGCGTGGTTTCGTTTTATCATGTTTACCGAGAAGACCCCCACCTCAAGGAACACAGTGAGTAGGTGGAGGATGAATCGGTTTTTTAAACTTTTTTTCATTTTGAGTGTTTTTCTAGGTTCTTTTCTCACTAACGGTTGCTTTTTCAAGACCCTTCATGGAAAGAGAGAACTTTTGCTTGAGTGAAATCAATAAAAAGGCAGGGAATTTATCATTTCTATCGAAACAAAGTAAGATATAAAACCGTGACCAATCTCTCTTGTATGTCAATAACGAGAAATGGTAACATGCTTAAGGTGATTTTAATTGTAAATAAAGTGATAGACGAAGCAAAAGAGGAGGCAAGAAGATGAGCAATGGTCAGCGTAAATTTGATATTCAAAACCGTACGTTACAATCTGTGATCAACAAGCAAGTAACGGCTTTTACCGTCAATGGTGTTAGGTTAACAGGTATATTAAAACACTTTGATCAATACAATTTGTATCTTGAAGTGAACGGTGTGACACAAATGCTATTAAAGTCGAACGTTTCAACAATTGACTTAGGTAACCAAAAGAAATAATACATAAATGATGTTAAAAGGCTAAGCCGAACTCCGCTTTTACCATCCCTTGTCTTCTATATTCCGTCAATAGGTCTGGAGAGAGTGGCAAGGGGTGTGTTATTGTAAGAGAAAAGGAGAGTAAAAAATTTTACCTTTAGGTTAACCGTTTAACCTGTTACGTTAATAGTATGTTATGGGTTGCAAAGGAGAGTTAATATGAACAAGTTGCTAGAGTTAATTAATCGTAAGAAAAAAGCAAAGGGTCCTTTATTTATTGGTGTAAGCGGTATCTTTTTTTCTGAGCATGAACAAGTGGCAACAGAAATGACGAATGTATTGAAGGAAGATGGCTACTCGGTTATTCATCATCATGTACCTGTGTCGTACAACTTATCAGTAGAGGCCTTAAATGATAAAAATACAGGTAAATACATTTATGAACATTCATTAAAAAACAAAATGGAGGACATTGCAGCATTCAAAGAAAAAGAAGTAGATATTGTTGTTGTAGATGGACTTTTTATTTTAAAAAATCTATATCGGGATATGTATGATCTTACAGTATGGATAGATTGTACGTATGAGACTGGATTTTCTCGAGCGGATGAATGTAATGTAGTAATGGATAAAGATAGTTGGAAAATAGCGAAAGATATTCAATATTCTATTGATGCACCAAAAGAACAGGCTGATATGATCATTGTTCGTGATGAGTGTATTGAAAGAGGGCCACAAATTATTTTACATGAGACATTTAACGATTCATTAAATCCTCAGCTAAATTGGTTACATGAGCCATCAGTTTGGAGCGTTAAAAACGGTTCTTTATATGTGAAGACGGATCCCATTACTGATTTCTGGCAACGTACTCACTACGGATTTCAAAACGACAATGGTCATTTTTTATATGTAAATACAGATCGTGATTTCGTTATGACAACAAAAGTGCGCTTCAATCCAAAGCATCAGTTTGACCAAGCAGGCTTAATGATTCGAATTGATGAAGAGAATTGGATAAAGACTTCTATGGAATATGAGCTAGATAATCCTGCTAAGTTAGGAGCCGTAGTAACAAATTTAGGCTATTCAGATTGGTCAACTCAGCCAATTCAGAGCAATGTTACGGAGTTGACGTTTCGGATCACTCGCACAGGAAAAGATTATGTCATTCATGCACTAGTTGAATCAGAATGGATTCAATTGCGTGTTGCGCACTTGCATGATGACGCTAAAGAAGTAATGTGCGGCTTTTATTGTTGTAGTCCAATTAAAGATGGATATGAAGTTCATGTGGATGAGCTTATCATAAAAGAATTATTAGTTTAGGAGGTACTTCATGAAAGCAGAAAAAGAGAAAATGTTAGCAGGAGCGTTGTACCAGCCTTGGGATGAGCAATTGGTGAAAGAACGTGAGAATGCGCGTCGCTTAACGCGTTTAGTAAACGAAACAACTGAAGCACAATATGAAGAGCGCAAGAGACTATTAAAAGAGTTATTTGGGTCAACAGGAGAAAATGTATATGTAGAGCCAACCTTTCGCTGTGATTATGGTTCAAACATTCATGTTGGTGAAAACTTTTTTGCTAACTTTGACTGCATCATTTTAGACGTGTGTGAAGTTCGAATTGGATCAAACTGCATGTTTGCACCCGGTGTTCACATCTATACAGCTACACATCCACTAGATGCAGAGACTCGTAACTCCGGCTTAGAGTCAGGTGTACCTGTTACAATTGGCGATAACGTTTGGGTTGGGGGAGGAGTAATCATTAATCCAGGTGTGACAATTGGAGACAATGCCGTTATTGGTGCAGGAAGTGTTGTGACAAAAGATATCCCCGCTAATACAGTTGCAGTAGGAAATCCTTGTCGTGTGATAAAACATCTGTAAGTGATTTTTGGAAAAATAGCAAATCATTCCTTATTTTATGGTATGATATACATAATTTAACTGTTCGGGAGGCATAAAGTCCAATGTGATGTTCACCATATTTGTTCAAAACTGACAATTGAATAGAGAAAGGGAGAACAAAATATGGTGAACAAACAATCATTCCGTTTTCTTTGGATTGGGCAATCATTGGCAAATGCGGCTGATGTACTTTACATTGTAGGGATAATGGCGATTATTTACGCTGAAACAGGTGCAGCCATTTATATGGCACTTGTACCCTTTTTTATTACAACGTCTCGGTTCTTAAGTGGAATTCTCGCACCGCTTCTTTTAGATCGGTATTCATTGAAAGGATTGCTTGCGTATTCTCAGCTGGGAAAAACAATACTCGCGCTTAGTATGGTGCTGTTCGTCTCTTTTTTTCTAGGCAGTTATCCGCTAGCAGTCTTATTCGTAATGGTTATAGGTATTGCATTTTTAGACGGCTGGGCGAGTCCTGCGCAACATGCGCTCATCCCTCAGCTTGTAGAGCGGAATCAGCTTTTAAAAGCAAACGGATTTTTAGCGACAATTTTTGAAATCATCCAATTAGTAGGATGGGCAGCTTCGGGTGTATTCGTTGCATTAATTGGTGGGAAATGGGTGCTTTGGCTTACGTTTTTCTTATTTGTACTCTCAACCGTGATGATGTTTCTTTTGAGCGTGCCCAATGATAAAAGAGTAAACGAGAAACGAAGCTCTAGACAAGCTGGCATGAAAGAAGGCTGGAGAATCATCTGGCAGACACCTTCTCTTCGAATGATTAGTGGTGTTCAATTCATTGAGGCCATTGCGAATGTCGTTTGGGTAGCAGCTATTATGTATGTGTATGTGGAGCAGGTGCTTCAAGTTGGTGAGCAGTGGTGGGGATATATGAATGCAAGCTTTGCGCTTGGATGTATGATTGCAGGCACACTGAGCTTGAAATATAGTCAATTATTAACGAAGCATCTAAAAATGGTGATTGTAGGAGGAGCATGCATCGTAAGTGGAGCCACTCTTTTGTTAAGTGGAATCTCTACACCATGGCTTGCTCTCATTCTATCTCTCTCTTATGGAATTGCCAATGTGCTAAAAGCTGTTGGGCAAGACACACTTGTTCAAATGAGTGTAAGCGATAGTAAGTTGTCGAAAGTATATGCCGCTCAAGAATCTGTTATCTTCGGAACGTTTGGACTAGCGACACTGTTAATGGGCTATATCACAGATATATATGGTCCCCGTTTTTCATTTTTACTAGCGGGTTTGCTGCTTTTACTTTCCGCGATATGGTTACTTGTTAGTCGAGCTCGTTTAACGGTGAATGACGATGAAGTCGTAACGAGTAGCGAAGAAATAATTTTAGGTTAAAAAGCAATCAATGAAATTTGTTAAAGTCAATCGTTGTAAAAGGAGTTTTGCATCATGAGAGTTATGCGTCAAGGAATGGGGTTTGTACTTGTTGGAATTGTACTGCTGTTGATTCTCTTATTTGTGAATGTCCCGTTTTCGTTATGGGTTATTGTCTTAATCGGGAGTGTCACGTGTAACATGATGGGTGTTACAAAGCTAGTAAAATATATTCATCACACAAACAAGCAAGCATAACAAAAGCCACGTTGTCGAATGGTTAGACAGCGTGGCTTTTTTGTTGTGTCATGTTATCGAGAAATAAACATTTGCGTCCAGTAATGACCGTATGAACCGCCTTTTACATAGCCTACACCAATTTCTTTGTATTGAGTAGAAAGGATGTTTTTACGATGACCATCGCTGTTCATCCATGCTTTCACAACATCTTCAGGCGTTTGCTGACCAGCAGCAATGTTTTCTCCAGCTGCACGATACTGAATGCCAAAGTTTTTAATCATATCAAACGGACTTCCGTATGTAGGAGAATTATGATTAAAATAATTTTTATCAATCATGTCTTGTGACTTAAAGCGAGCTACCCTTGATAATTCCCAGTTTTCTTTTAACGGAGGGAGGTTGTATTTAGCTCTTTCTACATTGACTAAATCTACGACTTTTAATTCAGCCGCTCTAGTCGCATTCTTTTGTGGAATGGTTAGCTGCTGACCAGGATAGATAAGATTTGCATTCTTAACAGAAGGATTTGCGCTAATAATTTCGGCAACCCCAACTTGGTATTTCACAGCGATTTTCCACATCGTATCACCAGACTGCACCGTATGAGTAGTCGAAGCTTCTGAATGTGTGATACTAAAACCAAAAACAAGAGGGACGGACAACGATAAAGTTATGAGACATTTCTGTAAAGTTTTCATACATTTATTCTATTAAAATTTTAAATAGACTGATAGCTGTAAATATTGTTAAAAAAACGGTGAGTTTTTCCTTATAAAAGGATGATGGATAGGTCAAATGGTCATTGCTTTGACACATGGAAATCGACTTTCAAGCACACCGTGTTTACGTAGCGGGAGAGAAACTAGTACTGAATGAAAAAAACCGTAGGACATATACGTGTTCCTATGGTTTTTTACGTATCCTTCTAACGTGGTGCATACTCCACTTTTTCATTTACATGCAAAATGTAGCCTTTTCCACGAATGGATTCAATGGTGATGTAGTCTTTTAGTTGCTTCCGAATGCGATAAAGCAGTGAGGCCATTTCTTCTGAGCCAACGTTTGGTACATCTTCATCTTCTAAAAGACGCTCAGGCCATACACGCTTTTTAAGATCATCTTGGGAGACGAACTGTTCTTGTTGGCGTAGCAGCATCTCTAAAAATTGAAATTCTTTTGATGAAAATGGATATGTTTGATCGTCTACATAGACCATTTGTTTAATCGGTTCGAGTGTCAATGACACACGTGGCGTTTCGTTCAAAAGAGGTGTAAGGTCCATCGTTTCATCCAAATTGGTTGAAAGGTAAAAAGAGACCATCGCATTCGCGAGCGTAATTTTATCAGAAGGCTTTAATGCAGCGGGGACGTGCGGCTCTAATTTTACCCCATTCACTTCTGTTCCATGTTTACTATTTAAGTCCATGATAAATAGTTGATGTTCTTCTACATAAAGACAAGCATGTTTTCGAGACACAAACGCATTCGTGAGTGCGATTTGTGGTGTCCAATCATCTCGCTGTCTACCGATAATCATATTTGTTAGTTGTAATGGAATCGAAGACCCTGCCTCAAAAGGAGGCGCTTGTTCGACGATTAAATAGAAAGAGTTCATTTCGTACCTTCTCCATTTTTTAATTTGTCAGAATGTTATTATGTAAATATCATGTTCATTCTATTGAGGTAGAATGATAAATTTTATAATATCAAATTACGGTTTCGGATAATACCTTTTTTAGTAGGTTCGTACTAATGACTCAGATCATTCATCGACTTTAATGAGTATTTTATATAAAACATCACGGTTACATAAATGGAGGAAATCTAAATGAGAAAAAAGCGAAAGAAGTTATGGCTTACGGTAAGTTTTGTGATTGCTCTTCTACTCGTTGCGTGGAAAACTCCATCGGAAGCAGCTGCCGTACAGAAAGCAGTGAAGTTTTTAAAAGATGGCAAGCTAGATATGCTTTTATATAAATCGAAATAAAAAGCGCATGACGCTCTACAAGTCTAGAAAGCTAGAGGGGAAGAAAACCTCTAGCTTTTTTGTATGCCATTTTCAATATAGGTTTGTAATTCCTCGAAGCGGTCAATGAGGAAATCTGCTTTCACTCCATTTATCACGATTGGAAAATATGTCTAATTGTTAATGTAACATGAATGTTTTGTTTTTAAAACGAAAACGTTCACAAGACTGTCAATTGACGTAAATCATGGCAACGAGTACGTTTTAATAAAGGAGAAATTTGCTTATGCTAGTAGGAACGATGTAAGGAGAGAGTTGAATGAGAAGAATTTTAATTGCTGATGATGATGCTCATATTCGAAAGGTAGTGAGCATTCATTTACAAGAAGCAGGCTATTATGTGATACAAGCTAAAAACGGAGAAGATGCTTTACATAAGGTAGAAAATGAGTTCATTGATTTAGCGATTGTTGACATTATGATGCCGGTGATGGATGGGTACGCCCTGACGGAAGAAATACGGAGACACTTTGATCTACCCGTCATTCTATTAACAGCAAAAGGCGAAATTAATGATAAAGAAAAAGGATACGAAGCAGGAACAGATGACTATCTTGTAAAGCCATTTGAGCCAAAGGAGCTGCTGTTTCGAATGAAGGCTTTATTAAGAAGGTATGAAAAAGAAAGTGAGTCTGTTTTAACAGTAGGTTCAACAACGATTAATAAAAAAAGCTATGAAATTCAAGTTGGTGAGCATGTTTTCTTATTGCCACTAAAAGAGTTTGAACTGCTTTATTTACTCGCATCGCATCCGAATCAAGTATTTTCGCGAAATCATTTAATTGAAAATGTATGGGGCATTGATTATGAAGGTGATGAGCGAACGATTGATGTACATATAAAACGGTTAAGAGGTCGGTTTTCTACTGTGACAGATGATTTTCGGATTAAAACCGTGCGTGGAATTGGCTACTCACTCGAGGCGAGGAAATGATGAGGTCTCTTTATAGTAAGTTCACGTTGACGACCATTGTCATTATGTTAGGAAGTGCCGTCATCGCATTTGCCCTTTCCAATGTCTATTATCAACGTAACTTAAAAGCTGAAAATGATTTAAAGAACATGAAATTTGCTCAAGAAATCACTGAATACATCACGACTCAAGAGCAATTACCGTTAGCACGTTATTTTGAACATATCGCTTCAATTGGATATCAACTCTATGTAGTAGATGAGACGGGAGACGCAGCTTTTTACGGTTCACCGTTTCGAGATCAAACGTTGTCTACTACTGTTCAACAGCAAGTCTTACAAGGGAAAGGGTATCATGGAATCGCTTTATTTCCAAAGGAATTTTTTGTAACAGGCTTTTTTGCTAATGAGTTAAAAAATACCGTTGGCGTTCCATTTGAGCATGATAATAAACAGTATGCACTTTTTATGCGACCAGATATTAAACTGCTCTTTAACGAAATACACCTATTATTTGGGTGGCTGTTACTGCTGACGATTGTGTTTAGCATCGGGTTTGTCCTTGTCAACACGCACTTTCTAGTGAGGCCAATCTCAAAGTTAACGTTCGTAACGAAGCAATTAGCACAAGGTGACTTCTCCATTGAACTTGATATTAAACGACAAGATGAGATTGGGTCATTAGCCAATCGATTTACAGAAATGGCGAGTAAACTTGAGCAATTAGACGATATGCGCAAAGAATTTATTTCTAATATTTCACATGATATTCAATCCCCGCTGTCAACTATTCGTGGCTATATGGACTTACTCCAAGGTCATTCGTTAACGACCGAAGAAAAGAAAGAATACATTGACATTGTGAATCGTGAAATTTACCGCTTGTCTCTGATGACAAAACAATTACTATTACTTGCTTCCTTAGATCAAAAGACAGATTTGGTAGAAAAGAAAGTCTTTTCTTTATCACAGCAGTTGAAGGAGGTCATCCATCAACATCAATGGGCGATGAGTGAAAAGAATATCATGATTCGTTATTCCTTTAAAGATGTAGAAGTGAATGGAGATCCACAGCTGCTTTATGCTGTCTGGGACAATTTACTGTCAAATGCGATTAAGTATAATGTGGAAAATGGCAGTATCACTGTGTCAGCTGTCGATGAAACAAAATTTGTCACCGTTGAAATACAAGATACAGGAATTGGCCTGTCACATAGTGAACAATCTCGAATCTTTGAGCGTTTTTACCGAGCGGATGTTGCCAGAACACGAGACATAGAAGGAACAGGGCTCGGTTTGTCAATTGTTCAGACGATTGTAAAGCTACACGGTGGAAGTGTTCGTGTAAGAAGTATAGAAAATAAAGGCGCCACATTTACAATCTTACTTCCTAAAATGTAACCTGTTATTCATTTTCCGTTCATATTCGTTTTGTACATTTACGAACGAAATGAACAACAGGAAGGTGAATGTTTGATGGTGGCTCTTGCATTTAAGGAAATGCGCTTTTTTAAACTTAAATATTTACTTATTGGTTTTATTCTCTTTTTCATTGCATTACTCGTTTTTATGATTAACGGACTAGCGAATGGTTTATCTGCTGATAATGCTTCTTCCATTCAAACCATGTCCGCTCAAGCTTTTTACATGAATGAAGATGCGAGTGCGCGACTAGATCGATCAGCGTTTACAAAAGAACAAAAAGAACAGATAACGAAGCTGTCAACGATTGATCCATTAGGTGTTCAAATGGTTTCACTTGAATTTAATCAATCTAAGATAGATATGACGCTGATGGGTATTGAGTTTGATAGCTTTCTACATCCAGAGGTAACAGAAGGCAAACCATTGTCTAAGCACCATTCTCATGCGGTGGTTGTTGAGGAGAAGTTAAAAGAAGAAGGCGTTAACATTGGAGACACGTTTTATGAAGAACAAGCTAATATGACATTAAAAGTCGTTGGTTTTACGAAAGGGCAAACCTATAGTCACACACCTGTCGCCTTTATAAACGTAAACGGATGGGAAGACATAATGGCTGCAAAAGGACACGTTTTTTATAATGCATTCGTCACTCATGATAATGAGCCGCTCGTAAAAGAAGGAATTGATTCACAGCTTGGCGATGGAGATTGGATTGAGCAGGATCAGGTCATTCAAAACATTCCAGGTTATTCAG
Organism: Priestia iocasae; assembly: GCF_016909075.1. Taxonomy (GTDB): domain Bacteria; phylum Bacillota; class Bacilli; order Bacillales; family Bacillaceae_H; genus Priestia; species Priestia iocasae. Next base: position 264,568 of record NZ_JAFBFC010000003.1, on the reverse strand, counting down.
CAGAACAAACCTCTCTTTATATGATGCTTTCGTTTTTAATTGTCATCGCCGTGTTTGTGCTAGGTGCTTTCTTCTACATTATGACAATCCAAAAGATGAATCAGTTTGGCATTTTAAAAGCACTTGGAGCAAAAAATAGCTATTTGATTTCACTTACAATGGTTCAAGTGGTGTTAGTATCGGTAGCGAGTATTGGGTTAGCGCTTATCTGCACGCAGTTTATCCAAGAAGTGTTACCAACGGGTATTCCGTTTATGTTAAATACAAGTATGATGATAAAGCTATCGGGCGTGCTGTTTCTAGTCTCACTATTTGGCTCGCTGCTTTCTAGCTATAACATTGTACAGGCAGATCCATTAACAGCAATGGGGAGGGCGGAATCATGAATCATGCACCATTACAGCTACACAATGTAACCAAAACGTTTACAGATGGAGACAAAGAAATCGCTGTGTTAAACAGCATATCGTTTCAAGCGATGAAAGGTGAGTTAGTGGCCATTTTAGGTCCATCTGGTTCGGGGAAGAGTACATTTCTATCAATTGCCGGATTACTTCAAGGATTTGATCGAGGAGACATGTTCATAAATGGTCGAAATGTTTCTTCATTAAAAGAACAAGAAGCAGCAGATATTCGCTTGCATGAAATGGGTTATGTGTTTCAAGCATCTCATTTAGTTCCGTATTTAAACGTACATGAACAGCTAGCACTGATGCTGCAAATGGCGAATAAAAAAGTAGATCGTGCTCGTATAGATGACTTAGTAGAAGCAGTTGGATTGAGTCACCGCAAAACTCATTACGCTCACCAATTGTCAGGTGGAGAGAAGCAGAGAGTAGCAATTGCACGTGCGTTTGTGAATGATCCATCGCTTATTTTAGCAGATGAACCTACTGCGAGTCTGGACTCAGAACGAAGCTGGGAGATTGTTCAATTACTTGCAAAAGAAGTGAAAGAGAGAAAGAAAGCCGCTATTATGGTCACGCATGATGAAACCGTCTTGCCACTTTGTGACCGTGTGTACGATATGATGGACGGACACTTGAGTCTTCAGCATAGGGAAACATCTGTACATGAAAATAAGTGACGTTTATAAAAACGGTACCCCATTGGTAAAGATGTCAACCAATGGGGTACCGTTCATGATACTATTGCGCAGGATCATACTTGTGACGAGCTCGTAATTTAACGAGTCGAACAATGTTTAACACAATCGTTTTGGTCATGGCATACACAGGTATGGCTAGAATCATTCCTAAGATACCAGCTAAATTTCCGGCAACAAGTAACAAGAGGATGATAGTCAACGGGTGGATGTTTAGCTTTCGCCCCATAATAAGGGGAGAAATGACGTTTCCTTCTAGTTGTTGCACAGCAAGCATGACAACAATGACGAGCATGGCCTTTGTTGGTGAATCGAGCAGTCCGATGACAACGGCTGGTGCCGCTCCGAAAAATGGTCCTAAGTATGGAATGATGTTTGTGACGGCTCCGATTAACCCAAGTGCAAGAGCAAACGGTAAGCCAATGATTAAGTAGCCAATCGATGCACATACACCGACAAACAAAGCAACAAGCATTTGACCTTGAATATAGGTGGCTAGTGTTTCTGTTGTTTCATCAATGATTCGTAACCCTTCTTCTCTGTAAGCAGCAGGTACCACTTTTACGACAAGCTCCGGTAGACGGTGGCCATCCTTTAACATGTAAAACAAAATAAAAGGGACGGTCACAACGGTCAGTGTAATATTTGTTAAGACACTAAAAATAGTCGTCACGCTGTTTGTTAATCGTTGCGTGAAATTGGTTGAAAAATTAAGAAATGATTCTTCGATTTTATCCAGTGAAACGTATTCTTGTTCGACAATCCATCTGAATCCTTTCGTGTCTGAAACATTGTCTAACACTTCGCGGCTTTCTTCTGCGTATGTAGGCATTTTATCAATAAACTCATTTGTTTCTTTTGAAAGAGCAGGTCCAAGTGTGACGACTGAGGTTGTGATGATGCCAACGAATATAGCGTACAAAATCAGAATCGCTAAGGTTTTTGGTACGCGCTTTCGCTCTAAAAAAAACACAATTGGACTAAACAAGAAATACAAAAATCCTGAAACGAGAATTGGAAAAAAGAGCGTTGTGAAGAAAATGACAATTGGTTCAAAGACGAACGAAATTTTTGTACATAAATAAATAAAAAGGGCTATTAACACGAGTTGAATTGTCCAAAATTGAACCTTAGATTTTGTCATAAGATCCCTCCAATCTAGTGAAATGCATACGTCAATTATTACCCTTCAAACAAAAAAGAAAACATGTGCACGTGGAAAACATACTGAGAAGAAGGGGACGAGACGAACCATAGAAATTAATAGCGATTAAAAGGGCCGGTTTAACGAACTATCCCTTGCTTCTCTATCCAACAATTTGCTGGATTTTGTAAGCAAGGGATTGTAACGGCTAACTGTGTATCGTTAGTTTCCTTTCACAACAATCGTTTCTTTTTTATTTTCGTTGTTTTCTTTCCATTTTACTTCGATGGTGGCAAATGTAATGTCTTTTTCAACGGCTTTTATATCTTTTACATCGTATGTCTTCAAGTTGTTTCCAAGCAATGTATCAACGGAAATAATATGATCGCTACTCGTTTCGCCAATCGGTTGAACCGTCGTATAGCTTTTTACTTCACCGTTCTCTTCTACAAACTCAACCGTGCCTTTCCAACTTTTTGTTTCACCAGTTAATGTTTTAAGCGGCTTATTGGTTGTTGTCTCTTCATCCTTTTTTGTACTAGAATGAACAAACGATAAAATATCATCTTTCATCATGGACATTGCATAATCACAATAATAGTCATACGTAATTTTATTTGTTTTTAAAGCAGCATTTAATTGTTTAAATTGATCCTTTGAAAGAGCTATAATGATGGTTTGCTCATCAATCCCATTTGCTTCACCAATTTCTTTAATCGTTTTGCCGCTTTTCCATTGCTTTTCAAATTCAGCTTCACTCATTTGGAGAATGTTGTACAGTTTTTCTGGTTCATATTGATAATGAAAAGGTTCGTCAGCATGGACGATTCCACTACTAAAAAGAAGAAAAAGCAGAGAAAAAACAAGTTGTTTTCGTAACATCAGCATTACTCCTTACATAACGGGTATTTACATTTATTTTCCTTTATTAATAGAAGATTATACTTCATTTTAAATAAGAAAATCATCTGTCTGAAAAAAGGACTTTATGAGTAGAGTGGCGAATAGACATGAAGAGAACAAATGAGGACATGAGTACTGCTTATGATAAGCATGATAAAGGAGAGAAAACATGATAGACAACAAGAAGCAAGAAAAAGAATCCTTCTTTTCATGGGTGAAATCCATTTTACTTTCAGTTGGTCTTTTTTTATTGATTAAAACATTTTTATTTGCACCATACTTGGTTGATGGTGCATCGATGGAACCGACGCTTTATGATAATGAACGTCTATTTGTCAATAAACTAGCATTTATGATGAGTGATATTGAGCGACAAGAAATTGTCATTATTAAAGATGAAAAACAACAAACTCATTATGTGAAACGAGTGATTGGCTTACCGGGAGATATTGTTCAAATGAAAGATGATCAATTGTATGTGAATGATAAATTAGTCCAAGAACCGTACCTTTCTGCGTATAAAGAAACAGCAAATACTCAAGGCATGCGCCTAACGGGTGATTTTGGTCCAATCGAAGTACCAGAGCAGCAATTTTTTGTAATGGGTGACAATCGTTTGCGCAGTATGGATAGCCGGAATGGATTAGGTCTTATTTGGCAAAAAGATATTGTTGGCAAAAGTGAATTCGTCTTCTTTCCAATGAAGGAAGCAAGAAGTACAAATTAATCTTCTTTTTTGTGGACATAGTAAGAAAATTCTGGTATATTAATTTTATAGTCTTTTATCATTATTCGGTGTACTACTGTTGAATAACCCCAGATTTTCTGTGGGGTTTTTTGTTTTTAGGAGGGACGAGAGATGAAAAGAGGCCGTGTTTTCTTTACCATATCTGCCATTTCAATGACGGTTTGCTGGGATGAAATCTTTAAATACATTGCATTTTTTGTTCCGTTAGAGACATTCTATGAAATTGGATTAATGATTACGGTCTTTTTAATTGGCGTTGCTGGAGCATTATTTGCTTCAAAGAAGATGACGTCATATATGATCCAAAAAACGATGTAAGGAGAAAAACATATGGGTACGTTGACACATATGTTTTTTTATTATACAATTATCTTGAATTCGAGATAATAACAATAAAATAATATCTCGAATTGAAATTATTTTAATTAACGATATGAAGTAAAAGTTGAAACAATCAGGAACAATGAATAGATAAGCAAAAGGAAGGGGAATAAAAGATGAAAACAGCAGGTATTCACCATATTTCAGCCGTAGTGGGACATCCACAAGAGAACATTGATTTTTATGCAGGTGTATTAGGTTTACGTATGATTAAAAAAACGGTTAACTTTGATGATCCAGGAACTTATCATTTATATTTCGGAGATGAAGCAGGAACACCGGGTACCATTATGACATTCTTTCCATGGGAGAACGCGCGTCAAGGTCGCATTGGAACAGGTCAAGTAGGTGTAACATCGTTTGTTGTACCAGTTGGAGCACTACCGTTTTGGATGGAACGATTAGAAAAGCATCATGTACCGTTTGAGAAGCAAGAGCGCTTTGGTGAAGAGTCTCTTCTTTTTGAAGACCCACATGGATTAAAAGTAGAAATTGTAGCTCGTGAGCTTGGGAAGAAAAATGAGTGGACACACGATACCATTACAAAAGATGAAGCGATAAAAGGATTTGGTGGTGCAACGCTTTATTCATCACAGCCTGAAAAAACAGCTCATTTACTTGAACATGTTTTAGGCATGGAGCGAGTTGGAGAAGAAGGCAGCATCATTCGCTTTCGTACACCTAGTGACCTTGGAAACATGGTTGACATCGACACATCGGTTACGACACGTGGATTAATGGGTGCTGGAACTGTGCATCATATTGCATGGCGAGCAGAAGATGATGAGAATCAGCTAGATTGGAAATCGCATGTAGAGCAAAATGGTTACGGTGTGACACCCGTTCAAGACCGAAATTACTTTAATGCGATTTATTTCAGAGAACATGGTGAAATCTTGTTTGAAATTGCAACAGATCCACCAGGCTTCTTAATCGATGAACCGTTCGAACAGTTAGGTGATAACTTAAAACTTCCACCGCAATATGAGCCACACCGCCAACAAATTGAAGACATTTTAATTCCGGTAAAGGTACCTCGCTGAGCTTAAAAACCTTCGTCTATTTATATAAATAGACGAAGGTTTTTTTGTTGCGAATAGGAAAAAAGTCTTAACAAATCTTCTCTTTTATCCGATAATAATGTGGTAATATTTTCTAATGTGAAAGAGGGGTTAGTAATTGAAAAAGCTTATTATTGTATTTATGATCGTTTGTGCATTTGTGGTGACACCGCATAAGCAGCATGAAGTAAAAGCTGAACCGACAACGAAAGTAGGAGTTGTGGCTTCCCATTTTAGTGAATTATATCCGTATATTGAAAGACCAGGAGGAACGTATCAAGGTCAAACCGTTGTACCAAAAGGATTAACGTCTTCTGTAAAAAACAAGCGCATTAAAATGAAGGTGATGCTTGAGAAATTAGGCTATGACGTTGAATATGTTAATGATCAGCAGTTAAAAGATGCGAAAGCATTAGCGAAGTTTGATACACTTGTGTTTCCAAACACGGTGATGATGTCGTATGAACAACGCGGCGCTGTGAAGCAATACATAAAAGATGGTGGCGGAGCAATTATGGCATTTGCATTTGCCCGTAATGAAAGTGCTAGGTTCCCTCACAAAGAAACGGAGATGGATATTACCGCTCTAATTTATGATACAAAAACATGGGTTTGGGAGTGGGACAATGTCAGTGAAGTGCTTCAGTCAGGCTTTGTGAATGATGTCGTAATAGGAAATTATGAAATGACGAACGCAAGCAATCATCCCATCATTCAAGAAACGTTAAAAGCACATGGGAAGACTTCGCTGCAAATAGAAAATAATCGAATGGAAAAATTTCATTATAGCGGTGATTGGATTGAGGTCATTAAACCGTATCCAAACAGTAAAGTGACACCTTTACTTCATTATAATAAAATTGGCTTTTCATCTGTTCGTGAGCATACACCAGTGAATACTGGTGCGGCATATGCCATTGAATACGGAAAAGGAAAAGCGGTATGGATTGGCTTTAGTTTGATTGACTACTTAGAAGTTGCTTCACAAGGTTCAACTGAGTGGGAAATGACGAGCCCTAAAGGAATTAAGGAAGTGACTAATAAGGCGTGGGAGGGCTTGGTTGGTGGAGAACAATTACAAACGTTTATTCAAAAATCAGTGGATTGGACGGCCGCTAAAAAGTCAACATATCAACCAACTGACCAAAACACAACCATCGCTCTAACGAACGTGCGCGCGTATCCAAGAAGTGCTGATTATATTGTGTACGGAACGATGACAGCCAAAAATAAAGGAAACATCGTCAGCCGCGGAACAATGAAAGCAGAAATCATCAATCCATCAGGAAAAGTGATAAAGACATATGAAAAGTATGTAGTAGGAATAGAGCCGAACAAGTCGAGTTATCCAGAGCAGCTACAACTATCATTACCAAAAAACCTTGCACCTGGTCAGTATACGTTTAGAGTGACGTATCAATCTGGTAAGCAAGGGAAGAAGCAGCGTACAATTTCAGGCGATCAATACACGTTAACGATTCCAAAAAGCACACAAACGGCTAACATAACAAAGCCAACGTTTAACGATGTACCGAGTTCCCATTGGGCTCATCATGATGTCATGCAGATGTATTATAGTAATGTTGTAAAGGGAAGTAGTGGAATATTTCGACCGGAATACAAGACTACGAGATTAGAAGCTGCAACGGTACTTGTAAACGCATTAAATCTCTCAACAGTGAATCGTCCTAATCCGAATTTACGAGATATGAAGCCCGGTCAGCTTGGATATGATATTGTCGCAACGGTTGTAGATGCAGGCATCTTTAGCGGTTCAAACGGAAAGTTTAACCCTACTAGTTATTTAACGAGAGAACAAATGGCAAAAATCTTAGTGAATGCATTCGAATTAACAGGGAGCGAGCAACTTCCCTTTAAAGATATTAAGCAAGATCAATGGTCAAAAGAATATATCTCAACGTTACTAGCTAATAAAGTAACGACACCAAATACAGAGTATCGACCATCTCAGCACACAAGCAATGCTCAATTCATTTCGTTTGTACGTCGATCTTTAATTGCAGGTGTAAAATAATGATTAAAAAGCATCGTGAGTTCACGATGCTTTTTTTGTTGAATTGGATGATAGGACCATAAATGGGAATGTGCTACCTGTCATGTTACAAGTGTGTAAAAAACCAAAAAGAGTTCTACCGTTCGTTTATGTGTCTGCTAAACTATGAGAGGGTAAACCGATGGAAAGAGAGGAAAAAGATACATGAATATTCGTAAAACAGTAGTAGCAGGTATTGTTGGGATGGGGTTATTGCTTCCCATCTATGAAGGTCATTCATTTGTTGAGACAACACATGTAGAAGCAGCATTTGACTCAAGCGAAGTGGTCAGTACAGCAAAGTCATTACTAGGTACACCTTATCTATTTGGAGGAGAGACACCAAGCGGCTTTGATTGCTCTGGATTTGTGCAATATGTATTTGAGTCAGTGGGGGTCTATTTACCTCGTTCCACCGATCAGCAATGGCAAGTAGGAGAATCTATAACGAAATCGAATTTGCAAGCCGGAGATGTGGTATTCTTCAGTAATACATATCGTGAAGGTATCTCTCATAGCGGGATTTACCTAGGAAATGATGAATTTATTCATGCGCATAGTGAACGAGGTATTGAGATTGCAAGATTAACAAGTTCGTATTGGACGGAGAAATACACAGGTGCCAAAAGATATGAAGGATTAGACGTTGCAAGCGAAAGCGCTATTGTCAAAGAAAGCATGAAGCATATTGGTACAGAGTATAAAAAAGGCGGAACGACATCAGAAGGTTTTGATACCTCAGGATTTGTGCAATATGTATTTAAAGAAGCAAAAGGGATGGATATTCCAAGGTATGCAGATAGTCAATGGGCGGCTGGAGACTATATCACGAAAGATAAGTTGGAAATAGGAGATATTGTTTTCTTTCAAACATCTATTTTAAATCCAGCTATTTACATTGGTGGGGACTATGTGATTCATGTTACCCTATCAGAAGGCGTTCGTATTACCAACTATAAAGTTGACAGCTACTGGGCGGATAAATACGCGGGAGCAAAACGAATCACAAATGAAAAGTAATTATTTTTAAATATTCTGATTAATTATGTCGATATTCCCGAAAACAAAAAAGTAAATATGAAAAAAAGATTGGTTTTTTATGGTTTAGCTTCCTTTTAAAGGTGGTATACGTAGATATATATACTCATTTTTTATGAGTTTGCTAAGAACCTTTGACCAACAGCGACACTTTTTTTACAATTATAGTAAATACATAACTAAAGGAGAGATGAAGAATGTCAGGAATTATTCGCGTTACACCAGCTGAACTTCGAGACATGGCATCACGTTACAACAATGAAAGTGGTCAAGTACAAGAGTTAGTTGCTCGTCTTGATTCAATGAAAAGCCAATTACAAGATATGTGGGAAGGTGCTTCAAGTGATGCATTCGCAGCACAATACGAAGAGTTAAAACCTTCATTCGTACAAATGGCTAACTTACTTGCAGACATTTCTAAACAATTAGGTGACTCTGCAAACATTCTTGAAGATACAGACAACCAAATCGCTAGCCAAATTCGCGGTTAACCCTTCATCTGAAAAATCTAATGAAATGTCAAAGGAGCGCCGAATTCAGTGATGAAGGCGCTCTTTCCATGTTTTGAGGTGAGTGCACATGTATATTGAAATTACGATTGATTTAAAGCATTACACAGGAGAGCGATTCGATCTTCGTCTATCAAACTATCATTCTATTAAGAAAGTCATTGATATTGTTTGGCAGACGAAAACCATTTCCCAGGCGCCGCGTGATGGATATTGGGTGAGAGTCCCAAATAAAAAAATGGTTCTTTCGGGAAATGAGAAGCTGATTGATTGCAACATCAAAACCGGTGATTGTATTGAAATTCTTTGAGGGAGTTTGTTCAAATGTCTGAGAAGAAGGTAACTTACTTAGAACAGCAAATCGAAGCTGTTATGACGAGAGAGAATGAAAGCTATTCGTTCACCTTTCAAAAAGAGAAAACACGTATGAATCATATTCTTGAAATGGAAATGTTAAAGGAAGTTCATTCGTTTTTCACATGCGATATATTAATGAACGACAATGAACTGACGGTTAAGATTCAAACACCTAGCAGCTTTAAGCCGTTTCACTATATAAACAGAGCTCAGTCTATTCAGCGCTGGATTTTAAGCTATCAACTAGTGAAGAAGGTTGAACAGCATGTTTATACACGCCTTCATCTCATTGTGTGTCCAGAAAACATTGTATACGACAAAGGATTCACTCCTTTTTTCTTGCATTATGGAGTAAAAGAAAGCCTTCCACCTTACGAAAAGGAAGAAGATCGTTTATTTCTTGAATTAAAAGCGACCGTTGCAGCGACTGTTGATGCGAAACATTCATTTTATCACTATTTAACACAGTATCAAACGTTACAGTTATCTGAAGACGCTCATCAAATCATGAATAGCAAAAGCATAAAAGAGCTTGAAGTGTTTATTCAACGTCGAATTGATGAATTAGAAAGTCACGATCAATTACTTGTTAAGCTACCTAAAAAGAAGTGGAACTGGCTACGCTACAGTTCCATTGGAGTAGGGATTCTCCTTGTGCCTGCACTTGGCTACATGGCTTATAACCTTTTCTTTCAGCAGCCGAAACAAGAAGCATTTATGCAAGCAAACGAAGCGTTCATTCAGCAAAAGTATAGCGGTGTAGCAGATGAGTTAGATAACTATAAAGTAGAAGACATGCCGGCAGTTGTTCAATATGAATTAGCTTATTCATACGTCATGAATAAAAACTTCTCTGATGTGGCCACAGAAAATATCTTGAATGCTTTGACGCTTCAATCTGATCCAAGCTATTTTGCTTATTGGATTCATATTGGACGAGGAGAAGGAGAAGCTGCGTTAGAAATTGCTCGAGCGTTAGATGAACGAGATTTAATTATTACGGCGTTAAATACATACGTCATTGAATTGAAGTCAAATGAGAAGTTGTCTTCAGACGAGCGTCAGAAAAAATTAGACGAAGCGCGCCGAGAACTTGATGAATTCAAAGATGAAATTAAGCGTGAGCAAGAAGAGGGTAATAAAGAGTCAGAAGAAGAAGCGCCTGCTCAGACAGCTCCAAAGAAACAAGCGACACCACCAGTTGAAGAGCCGAAACAGCCAGCTACTGATCAACCAGTACCGCAAGAGCCGGCAGCCGAAAATCCAAATCCATCATAAGCGGGAGGTGAAAGGATGACAACATTATGGCTGTTTTATCATGAAACGTATCAGCAACTATCAATTAATCCGACGTCTTTTAAACGGGCAACAATCGGTGCTAAGCAGCGTGATACGGTTACAGTACCACATTTTCCGTTTGCTGATGGTCCAATAACGATTACTAAAAAAAATGATCAAAATGGGCTGACGGTTGTTCAGCAACAGCGAGTCATAGGTGAGCTCGAAGACTACAAGCCGCTCTGTGTTACAGATCAACAACAGGAAATCAATATGATTGCAACACCAGCACCGGTGAATAAGGGAACCTATTACATCGGGGGTCGTTCTGAGTTAACTTTAACAACATCAGAGCATGGACACATTCAGCAGAGTGAGTACCTGATAAATGAAGGAAAAGACGTACGAATTCTACGTGTAAACAATGCATGGCATCTCATTCCAAATGAGTCAATCATCTATGTAAATGGAAAGCAACTGAATGAACCTCTTTCTTTGCAAGTAGGAGACATTATATTTTGGTCAGCCATGACGCTACGATTGATTGAAGAGGACTTAATTGAAATCGTTGCGTGGAGAGAATTCCATACAGAGCTTTCAATGGCTGAGAAGCCTGTTTCTGAGATGCAAAAGAAGTATCCGTTTTATAGACGAACACCGCGAATGATTTATGAGTTGCCAACTGAAAAGGTTCAGCTATCTTTTCCAGCTCAGGATTCAGATGACAATGGGAGAAGCTTGTGGCTAACGATTTTACCGCCACTTGTCATGTTGCTTGTCATGGGAACAATTGCGATTATTCAGCCTCGTGGTTTGTTTATGATTATTTCAGTGATGATGTTTACAACAACTATGTTTGTATCAACTGTGCAATATTTTAAAGATAAAAAGCAACGAAAAATACGCACAGAAAGACGTAATCGTATTTATACAAAGTATTTAGAAACGAAGCGAGAAGAGTTGTATAACATATCGGAGTCACAGAGAACGATTTTGCATTATCATTTCCCTACGTTTGAACGAATGAAGTATTTAACAGATATGATTTCTGATCGCATTTGGGAGCGTACGATTGAGCATAAAGACTTTTTAGAAATGAGGCTTGGAATAGGGAATGTTCCAGCTACGTATACCATCGCAATGAATAACAGTGACATGTCAAATCGAGAAATGGACGAGCTGTTAGAGCAATCGCAGCAAATGGAAAAAGTTTATCGTGAAGTGACAAATGCACCAGTAACGGCTCATTTAGCGCATGGTTCAATTGGATTGATTGGAAAGCCGGGAACGGTCAAAAACGAACTTCATCAGCTTATTGGACAGCTTGCATTTGCTCATAGTTATCATGATGTTCGCTTTGTCTTAATTTTTGATGAAGCAGAATATGAGCAATGGGAATGGATGAAATGGCTTCCTCATTTTCAACTTCCAAATTCGTTTGCAAAAGGGTTCATCTATAATGAACAGTCACGAGACCAGTTGCTATCCTCTCTCTATGAAATGATTCGCGAACGAGACTTACAGGAAGAGAAAAAGGAACGCATCTTTTTACCACATGTAGTGTTTATTGTGGCAAATCATTCGTTAATTTCAGAGCACGTGATTTTGGAATACTTAGAGGGTGAATATTCACATTTAGGTATTTCTACTATTTTTGCAGCAGAAAAGAAAGAAAGTCTAACCGATAACATTCATACGCTTATTCGTTACGTAAACGAAAAAGAAGGCGACATTTTAATTCAAAAGAAAAAAGCGGTGAGCATTCCGTTTACGCTAGATCATCACCAGCGTCATAACAACGAATCATTCGCGCGGATGCTAAGAACGCTTGAGCATCAAGTTGGGATGACAAACTCAATTCCAACAAGCGTGTCGTTTTTAGAGATGTTCAAAGCAAAAGAAGTCGATGAATTACCAATTGTCCACAACTGGCAAACGCGTGAGTCGGCAAAGTCACTAGCCGTACCAGTTGGATTAAAAGGAAAAGAAGACATCGTCGAGCTTAATCTTCATGAGAAAGCACATGGTCCTCACGGGTTGTTAGCAGGGACAACGGGATCAGGGAAAAGTGAATTTTTACAAACGTACATTTTATCGTTGGCGGTTCATTTTCACCCACATGAAGTTGGCTTTCTGTTAATTGACTACAAAGGAGGAGGAATGGCTCAGCCGTTTAAAAACATTCCTCACTTACTTGGTACAATTACAAATATCGAAGGCAGTAAAAACTTTAGTACGCGTGCACTAGCTTCTATTAAAAGTGAGTTAAAACGTCGTCAACGCTTATTTGATCAATATGAAGTGAATCACATTCATGACTATACAGATCTTTATAAGCAAGGAATGGCAGCAGAACCACTTCCTCATCTGTTTTTAATTTCAGATGAGTTTGCAGAATTAAAAAGTGAAGAGCCTGAGTTTATTCGCGAGCTAGTAAGTGCCGCGCGTATCGGACGTAGCTTAGGGGTTCATTTAATTCTAGCGACACAAAAGCCTGGTGGCGTCATTGATGATCAAATTTGGAGTAACGCTCGCTTTAAAGTAGCATTAAAGGTACAAGATGCTACAGATAGTAAAGAAATTTTGAAAAATGCAGATGCAGCGTCGATTACCATTACAGGACGAGGCTATTTACAAGTTGGGAACAACGAAGTGTATGAGCTATTTCAATCAGCGTGGAGTGGCGCACCTTACTTAGAAGAAACGTCTGATTCAGAAGACGAAGTGGCCATCGTAACGGATTTAGGACTCATTCCATTATCAGATGTATCAACGCTGCAGGAGAAAAAGCGAAATGTACTATCTGAAATTGACGTGATTGCTGAACGGATTGCAACGGTTCAAAAAGAACTTGGTATTCAAAAGCTACGTAGCCCATGGCTTCCACCGCTTGCTGAACGTATTTCTCGCTTTGAATATGAAGGAGAAAGAGAAGGCGAGTTCCTTATTGGTTTAGTAGATGAGCCAGAACAACAACGACAAGTGGCTTACCGTTACACCATGATGGATGATGGAAATGTTGGCATCTTTGGCTCTTCTGGTTATGGGAAATCATTTACAGCTATGACGCTGCTGATGAGCTTTGCAGAATCATATAGTCCTGAGGAGCTTCATTATTATATCTTTGATTTTGGAAATGGAACGTTGTTACCACTTCGTCAATTGCCTCATACAGCTGATTACTTTTTAATGGATCAAACACGTAAGATTGAAAAGTTTATCAGCATGATGAAAGAAGAAATGATGCGTCGCAAACAGTTGTTCCAGCAATATGAAGTAAGCAATATTAAAATGTATAATGCGCTTAGCGACACGAAGTTACCGTTATACTTTATTACGATCGATAACTTTGATTTAGTAAAAGATGAAATGCCAGATTTAGAAATGCAATTTACTCAATTTGTACGTGATGGACAATCGTTAGGAATCTACATGATTTTTACGGCAACACGGATTAACTCGGTTCGTCAAGCCGTGTTAAACAACTTAAAAACAAAAGTGGTTCATTATTTAATGGATAACTCAGAAGCTTATTCGATTTTAGGGCGTGTGCCTTATAAGGTAGAAGCCATTCCAGGTCGAGCAATTATTAAAACCGATCAAGCCTTCTTCTCACAGCTGTTCTTGCCTGCAAATGGACAAGATGAGTTTGAAATATTAGAAGAAATGAAAAGAGATATTCAGCGTTTAAAAATCAAGTACGATGGAATGGAGCTACCAGAGCCAATTCCAATGCTGTCAGACAAACTCTTGCTTCATGAATTCATCACAAATCGTCGTATTGTGCGCGAGCGTGGTGTCATTCCGTTAGGTTTAGATGAGGAGTCGGTTCGTCCGGTTCATATGAATTTAACGAAAAGCAAGCATTGTCTTGTTATGGGACAAGGTCAAAAAGGAAAAACAAATGTGCTGCAGCTTATTTTACACACATCACTGTCACAGCAAGTAAGCAACATTGGGCTTTTTGATGCAGTAGACCGAGGACTTTCATCGTATGCGAGTGAACAATCGATTCATTACATGGACACGAAGGATCAAATTGTTCAATGGCTAGATCAAGCAGAAGCGATCTTAATGGAACGTGAAGGTGTCTATTTAGAAGCTGTTCAGCAAGGAGCGGTGTCATCCTTAACGTTTGAACCATTGCTGCTTGTAATTGATGGTTTTGCTCGCTTCCAAAAAACGATTGATGCGCTCATTCAAGAGCGTATAACAAAGTTGATGAAAAACTACACGCATTTAGGCTTTACCATTATTGCTGCAGGTAGTCCGACTGACTTCTCAAAAGGGTTTGATTCACTTACAACGGAACTAAAACAAGTGAACAAAGCAATTATGCTAATGAAAAAGTCCGAACAAAGTCTGTTTACGCTTGCTTACGATCGTAAAGAAGCAGATATTCACCCTGGATTTGGTTATTTCGTAGAAAACGGCAAAGCGACGCGAATTCAAATCCCATTATGTACAAATGAAAGGAAGATTTTGGCATGAACGAACAATGGAAGTACGGCTTAAAAGTCGTGTTAGCCGTTATCATGATAATGGCACTTCCTGTTTTCTTCTTCCAATACATTGGTGATGATCCATTGCGAGTATCAGAAAATGCCACGAGAAAAATTGCCGTGGTAAATGAAGACCTCGGAGTTGGAGGAGAAGATGGAAAGAGGGGCTTTGATCTAGGAGCGAGTGTAGCGCCGATGTTAGCAGAAGGCTCAGATTTTGAGTGGATGGTTTTAACGCGTGCAACAGCCAATCAAAAGCTAATAGATGGTGAATATGATGCAGTCATTTATATCCCATCGGACTTTTCAAAGAACACACTCACTTATACCGATGAAAAGCCAGCAAAGGTATCGCTACAATATCAAGTGCAAAATCAATTGAATGCTACGAACAAGCAGCGTGTTGTTCGTGAATTGGAAGCAGCTTCAACGAAAGTAAGTGACGATATTACATCGCGCTACTGGAACTACGTATCTCAAGAAATTAACGACTTACGTGGGAAATTTGATAGCATTTTAGAAAAAGAGATTCAGTTTCAACAAACGATGCTTTCTTTTTACAAGCCTGGTTCTAAAAATTTAGCGGGTGAATTAGATAATCAAAAGAAGCTTCTTGAACAAATGCAATCGAACATTCAAAGTGCTGAAACGGGTTCTGACAACCGAAAGCAAGATGTTCAACAAGTTGAAAAAAATCTTGTGTCATTTGTTGACTATGTTGAACAATACCGTCAATATCAGCGAGAACAAGAAAATCTCCTGCGAAAAGCTCAGGTTGTCAGCTTACAGAGCATGGAAGAAGCTGTTAAAGGCGTGAATAGCCGTCAGTCTCAATCGAGAGCTGAACTAAATAATCAAGCAAATAAAATGATGAATGGCCTTTCTTCACTTGAGCAAAGATTGAATAAACAAGTTGAAATGGCAGATGAATTGCAAACAGCTCAGCAAAATCAAGCGTCTGAACAAGAAAGTAAGATGAAGCTCTTTAACGATGAGCTACTAGAGCAATATCGTCAACAAGAAGCGATTACAGCTTTTAATGAAATTGAAGCTTCTCTTCTTCCGCTTCGTGAACAGTTAGAAAGCGGTGGATCACCAAATCCGAACCCAGGAAATCCTGGTGTTCCAGCTGATGAGACTCCGCCACCGTCTGAAGAAGATGTGCTACAAGAAGAGCGAGCTGAACTAACAGACATTGCTGCAAAAGTACAAGAAGCAAAAGAAACACTAGAAGCAATGCCGGGGGAAAAAACAGAAGAAGTGACAAAGGTTATCACGTCACTAGCTGAATTAACTTCACGCATTCAAGCGGTTGAGCAACAATTAGCAGATGTGAATACAAATCAATCGAATAACGAGCTGCGACAGCAACTTCAACAGTTAACTCAGCAATATACGAACTTGCTTCGTCAATATGAACAAGCGGTTCAAAATAATGGTGTGGATGTAACAGATCTTGTGAAAAAGATTGAGCAAAAAGAAGCGGAACTTGTTTCGTCGTCACTGTTATCTCAAGAGCGAAAAACTCGTTTAAACAACGCGTTTAGCAAGGAGATTGGCAGTACAGATATCGATGACTTGTTCAATTATTATGAGTATCTCTCAAAATACGAACAAGCATTGAAGCAAATGGGTCGTACGGATACAAAAGAGGTCATATTAAATAGTGAAGAAACAAATAGACGTACTCAATCCATTTTGTTTGAAAACCGACAGTCACAAGAGATTAGCGGTGTACTTCAAGAAAACCTTGCATCCACTCAAGAACAATCATCTTTACTTAATGAAGATGCAAAAGCATTTGTCAGTCAATATAGTGAAAATATTAATCAAGAGTATGAATTGATGATGAATGACTTATCAGTGATTCAAGATCGTGCAAGCAACATTAGCGACATTTTACAAAACTCAAGTAACGATGTGAATACAGATGCAGTAGATCCAAATGTTAGTAAGCTTGTGACATTGCAGCAAAGCATGGGTCAAGAGCTACAAGGCTTAAATGATTTACTTGTGTCACTAGGAGAACGACAATCAAACGTTGTTCAATATACAGGGGATCTGCAAAAACAAGTAAATGATGTGCAAGAAAAAGCAGACAGCCTTAACAGTAAATGGGCAGAAAACGTTGATTCCACGAAGCTTGTGCGTGGAGATGTATATAATCTCTTAAATAACGCCTTTGTGAATGGACAACCAAACAGTGATGTTTATCGTTATTTAGCCAATCCAGTAGAGGTTAAAGGAGAAGTGCCAGCTGAGAAAGTAAAAGAAGTACCTCCAGTTGTCATTTTAGTGATTATTTTAATTAGTAGTTTGCTAATAGGATATTTCATTCACTATTATCAAAGCGCACCTTTATTTGTAAGAGGCTCATTATTTGGGCTATTAAACTTAATTGTTGGGTTAATGATTAGTGTGTTTAGCTTAAATATTTATACCCTATCTGATGAACGCGCAATTGAATGGTCTGTTTATACGATTTTATTACTTGTCGTCTCATCTTTGCTTGTTCGCAGTGCCTTTTTAATTGGTCCGTTTGTTGGATGGATTGTAACCATTGTCATGATGATGCTGTATATTAATCCGCTTCTTTCATTAGCGATGCCAAACTTTCACTATGACGATCCGGTATCAAAAGTATACATGTCCATTCAATACAATACGCATACATTATTTACGGAAGCGATAATCGTTCTACTAGGAATAATGCTTGTGTTAATCGTAATTCCGGCGGTTGCCTCTTATGTAAAAAAAGGCAAACAAGCGGAGAGTGATCACACATATGAAGCGTAGGAATCTAATAGGAAGGGCCTTCTTACTGATGGTCCTTCTCTTTCTATCAATGGAAAATATGGTTTTAGCTACTAATGACGAGATTGATCAATTAAAGCCAAATGAGTACAAAAAGAATGAAATTGAATTAAATCCACGAGCTTTACAGCAAGAAAATCAATCAACAGAGAATGTACCAGAGGAATTTCAAAATTTAACTTTTAAGCAACAGCGTAAAAAAGAAGAGGATGAATGGCAGGAGTACTTGTTCACAGAAGTAGGTCAGAAAAAAAGTACACTTTCCTCACAAGTTGAAGAGTTAAAATTGTTTTCATCTCCACCTTCGTCTATCAGTCAAACAATAGATGAACCTGCTCTTCAAAAAAACGCCCAACTCAAATGGGTGTTGATTGGGTTGATTGGAATTGCCGTTATCTTGTTATTTGGACTTCTGCTTCCTAGAATGATTGAAGCTTCAAGAAAGTCAATGAACTAACAAGTTAATACGTCTAACATTCATCTAAGCAATGAAACTCCTTTGTTGGAAAAGCTACTTAGACAATCAATTTTGAAAGCTAAACAACGAATGATAGAAATGGCTTGTTTACTTGGAGGTGGTAGAGATGGATTATGGAAATATCTTACAAGGCTTAATGCAAGCTATCTCTAGTCAAAGAGCAGATCTTGATGAGAAAATTCAGCGGCTACAAATGGCAGCGCAGCGTATTGAAGAAGAAAAACAACTTTCAATGGGTGAAATAGCACTCCTGTTACAGCCTAGCCTCGATGTGAACTGGGCAGGAGAGCGCTCTAACGCATTTGAAGAAAGCCGACACAGTGCGCATGATGAAATTGAGCGAATTCTTAACCATGACTATGAAGAGTATGTTCAAGTTATTCGCTCAAACATTTCATCGTTAGAACTTCAAAGAGGTGCGTTAAGCTTTGCAAGTGGGCTAGCACATGAAGCGAATGAGTTACTTACTAAAGGCGAAGACGCATTTGAAGCAGTCGGAGAGAAGGTTAATCAAATTAGAAGGAGCTTGTGAAGATGTCGACAATTAAACTAAATTATGAATCTGTCACGAGTCAATTAAAGCAAGTTACAAGTGCAAAAGAAACCATTTCGTTGTCTTCAAGTGGAATGAATCAGTTAGGTCAAAATCATTTAGCCATGACAGAGAAGTGGAAGGAACAAGAACAAGCCATTCAACAGCTTGTTCAACAATACGTTCAGGCTGTAACAAAAAACATTGAAGATACACAAGCAAATATTGATTTGTTAAAGAAGCAAGATGAAGCGATGATTCGTAATTAAAAGAAGCTGTGCATAATTCGTCACAGCTCATCACATCCCTTATTACCAAAGTCCAGTCATATGAATGGATAGGTAAGCAAGGGATGTTTTTTTTATTTTTAATGATTTCTAAGATACATTAAATTCATCAATCCTTATTAAAATTATCATGGTAAGTAGTCCCTATAACACACACGATTCACTCCCTCTATTGAAGGATTTGCTGTCTATTTTTTCTCTTCCTTGTATGAATATTTGTTTTCTCAATATACAATACGATACTTTTGAATTGTTAATTGGTTTTATTTTACCATTTAGTAGTCTAATTGAATTATTTTGGTTAAATATCTCAAATAATCAGCTAATATACCTATGAAAAGAGTCATTATTGGATTATAATGTGAATGAAGTTTCATGAAACTATAGAACTATATAATTATTATAAAATGGTAATTAATCTATCGATATAATGATTACCTTGGATGGAGAATAACAAACAAGGAAGAGGAAAATATGTTGAAGAAACCAGTGAAACTACTAGTTGGAGCAGTAAGTGTAACGATTTTACTATCAGGTGCGTCTCCTTATTATACGCAAGCAGAACCGATTGCTGTTCAAGAAAGTGAAGACTTGTCTGAGATTGTTAAAAAAGCACTAGAGTATGTCAAAATGCCTATGTATGTCAAGGCGAACCCGAATGAAACATTCATGACAAATACAGAGTTTGTTCAAACCGTGATGAAAGAGTCCGTTAATGTGTATTTACCAGCAACGATTTCTTCGCAATGGCAACAAGGACAATCTGTTCCAAAGGCAAGTCTACAGCCTGGAGATCTTGTTTTCTTTCAAAATAGCGAAGGGGCTGTGAATCACGTCGGAATTTATATCGGCAATGATAAAATGGTATCATCGCGACCATCAACAGGTGCAACCATTAGTCCATTAAGTGAAGAGGCTCATTTTAAAGGCGGAAAGCGTGTTACAGGCTTTACTCATATGGAAATCGGAAATGACATTGCAACACAAGCGCTTGCCCTTCTTAATGCTCCTTATAAAGAAGGCGGGCAAAGCGAAGAAGAAGGCTTTAATAGCTCTGGATTCGTTAAATATGTTTTTGCACAATCACTCAATTTACCGATGCCTCGTCTATTAAGTGAACAAATTAGTGTCGGTGATGATGTAGCTCGACATGCACTTCAGCCTGGAGATGTTATTTTCTTTAGCTCTGCTGCAAATGGTTCTCCAACAAGTGCAGGCATTTATATTGGAGATGATAAAATGGTCTATCCGTCTCCTTCAGCAGGAAAAGTGGTGACAACAAACGTAGAAGGAAGTACATTTTGGTCGACGCGCTATTTAAAAGCAAAGCGAATCACAAAAAGTACGCCAATTGATACAAACAACCCAATAATAAACGAAGCAATGAACTATTTGGGAATCCCTTACGTATTCGGTAGTGAAGATCCAACGATTGGGTTAGATTGTTCAAGTTTCGTACAGCTTGTTTTTGAAAAGTCAATGAATATTCATCTTCCGCGTTCGACAGATCAACAATGGCAAGTGGGAGAGTCGGTTGAACGTGAAGATCTTCAAGTTGGAGATTTGCTGTTTTTCAGTGACACCTATCGTGCAGGGATTTCTCATGTTGGTATTTACATGGGTCATAATCAGTTTATCCATGCGAACCGCAGCTATGATGTATCTACAACTTATTTAAGCAACAGTTATTGGAGTGAGAAGTATACAGGAGCACGAAGAGTGAATAACCTACGTTTACCGAAAGAGAATCCTATTGTATCAGAAGCAACGAAATTTATTGGTGAGGCTCCATATGCAAGTGAAGGTACAACACCTGAAGGATTTGATACAGCTGGTTTTACTCAATATGTGTTCAAGCAATCAATGAACATTGAACTTCCTCGTTATGCAAATGATCAATGGAAAAAAGGAGAGTTTGTTGAGGAACAAGATTTGCAACCTGGTGATCTTGTCTTTTTCCAAGCAACGTATTTAAATCCTGCGATTTATGTTGGCAATGGAAATGTTGTCCATGTTTCACCTTCAAAAGGGGTACAAATTACGCATTATCCTACAAGCAGCTATTGGAAAACGAAATATGTAGGAGCAAAACGAATAAAATAATAAGGTTTTTTCAAAAGGACCGTCATGAAAACACATAATCTCGCTGTGTTTTCATGACGGTCCTGTTTTGATTGTCTAGGGCAACGTAGTCATTTTATGCATATTTTCACCATTTGTTGAAGGTGATGTAAGTCATGTTCAATGAGTTGACTGATGAATTGATTGACTGTCATTGTTTGATGTTCAATTGAAAAAACCGTTTCAAGTGGAATGGTTTCTAGCTGTTGAACAAGCTGCTTGCGTGTCGAAATAAACTGTTCAATCAGTTCTTCTTTTGAAATACCGGATTGAGCATTTGTTTCAGATTGTTGATTTACTCCGTCTACATCAATGTCAGAGCGACTAAGCTGTGCACCTTCTGTAAAATAAGGAATGCGTTCGTTTATTAAGTAACGATCCCAAAAGCGTAAATGCTCCACCATTCCGGCAAGTGACCATTTGTCTTCTTCAATAGGACTGAAAAACATGTCATCGTCTACGTGTTTAAAGTGATTCATCAAAAGAGATGCGTCCTCTAATAATTTTAACGTGTTTAGCATCTTCGTCTCCTTTAAGAAGTTTTTTCTCTCATCTCATGGTCTAGCTGTTACAAAAAATGATCAGTTCTTTGAGTTATTTCGACAGCTATTTGACAAATCCTCTATTTAATCATGAAAAAGAGAGGTGACGTTGACCTCTCTTAAAATCGTTGCTAGATCACGATATCTTCATCTTTTTCGTCTTCTATAACAGCAAGTACGGTTTCCATGTCGGAGCATGTTCCGAGTTCAAAAGCTTGTTTATATTGTTCATGACCTTTACCTGTAATGAAGATCCAGTCTCCTTCACTTGCTTCAGTAATAGCTTGTTGAATAGCGGTTGTACGGTCAGGAATAACTTCACCTTTGTCATTTCCATGTTCGTAATGCAGTGTCATTAAGTTTAAAATCATATCTTCTTGTGCGGATTGATAAACATCATCAAGTGTTAATACGTACTTTGTCACGAGTGAAGCAGATGTTTGAAGCATCGTTGCACGCTTAGAATGATCTCGTCCATGGCGAAAGCCGAACACGTGGAAGATTTGCTGTGCATCGCATTGCTTTGCGGTATTTAAGCAATGCTCAAAAGCATCGGCTGTATGCGCATAATCAACAACAATGGTTTTTCCATTATGTTCAATCATTTCGAATCGTCCTGGTACACCTTTAAAGTGAGCCATACTTGAGGTGAGACGTTGGTGTTCAATACCAAAAGCGTTCCCAGTCATAAGTGCCATTGCACAATTGTATACGTTATGCTCACCAGGAAAGCATAGTTCAAAATGAAGTGCGCCTTTTTCATCATTTACAAGTGTACCGCTGGAATGTCTATTCACCTCTACCACATTCATCTTCCAGTTTGCTTCTTTATCGGTGCTTAGCGACCATACACGCTGCTGCTTTTGTAATAGCAGGTTATGCAACTTCTCACCCCACTCATTATCTATGTTCACAATTGCATAACCGTTTGGTGAGAGTTGATGAAATAAGCTCGCTTTTGCTGCAAAGTAATCGTCAAATGTTTGATGATAATCGAGGTGGTCGTGCCCTAAATTCGTAAACAAGCAATAATCAAATTCAATTTCGGCGACACGTGCTTGTGTTAAGGCGTGCGAAGACACTTCCATAATAACGACTTGATCGTTACTAAGATTAAGAAGTCGATTTAATTCTAAGCTATCCGGTGTAGTCGCCGTAGCAGGAATTTCTTCACCGTTAATCATGTTCATCACCGAACCTAAAATCGAGCACGTATATCCTTCTTGCTCGAGAAGATGCTTTAACATAAAAGCGGTTGTTGTTTTTCCATTGGTTCCCGTAATGCCAATCATCACATGTTTTTTGGCAGGATGATGATAGTAGTTTACGGCTAGCTTTGCTAATGCTTGCCGACTATTTTGAACTTGAATGTACGGAACCGATAAAGGAAACTCTAGAAGCTTTTCGCCAACAATTGCTGCAGCACCTGCGTCAATTGCTTGTTCAATATACGCATGTCCATCATGGGTGCCACCAGAAATTGCAACAAACAAATCACCTGTTGTAATTTGTTTAGAATTAAATGAAATGTTGTGAATGTCAATATTGTTTATCATACTTAACGGTTGTTCACTGTTAATACCTTGGAGAATATGATGTAACTTCATGTTGTATTCGTCCATCTCCTTGTTTGTTGGAATGGTCTCGTATGTGTATTTTGTGAACAACGTATTTCACCTATACCTCATAGGTGAACATAAGAATGATTTGGTTATAAAGGATAAATAAGGATATGTTATGTTTATCTTTCTAACTTACAATGAAATAGAAGCATTACTAGATGTGGTTGTAAGTCTGGAAAACAGCAAAAACGTTCTAGGTATTATATGTGTCGTTTGTAGACAGCTGTTCACAAAATGCGTTGTCCTTTATTTTATGCATGCTTGTCATCGTTTGTCCCAAGAAGTACGGACGTTTTTTCTGTTTTACTTTTCTTTTTTTATTTTCGTGTATAAGATAAAGTAAAAGAGTAGAGGAGTGGCTGTCATGCATAGAGAGGAACCAAAAGAAGTAATCGATTATCGAATGTTTGGGATTTTATTAATGGTAGGTTCTCTTATATGGGGTGGCCTTGCTTATGCTGGAAGTGAAAATTGGATTTTTTATACGATTTTATTTGTTCTGTGCTATGTAGTCGGAGTGGGAAGTTTATTTAAGCATATGAATGAAAAAAAAGCCCGTTCAAAAAATTGAGCTCTTTTTGAACGGTTTTTTTTAATGGCGTTTATGTCTTAAGTCATGTAATGTCGTACTCTTCATGTTGACATTTGATAATACAACGTGAGAAATCGTTTTAGCAAATGGAGTCACTTCGTTAATAAATTCTTCTAACTGTTGCAGATGAGGAAGCTTAAGCTTTGTAATAAAGCATGCTTGACCGGCGATGCGCTCACAAAATTGTGCGTATGGATACGCAGCAATAAATGATTTAAACCGCTCGTATTCTCCGTTTTTCATTGTTATCTCCACGTAACACTCCACTGTTAACCCAAGCTTTTCATAGTTAATATCAATTGTATATTTCTTTAAAATATCTGCCTCTTCTAGACGTCGAACGCGTTCTGTGACAGAAGGAGCAGATAAATTCACTTTTTTGGCTAGCTCTCTCATCGAAAGGCGACTATCTTTTTGTAATTCCTCTAAAATATGAAGGTCCACATCATCCATTTTCATTTGTAAAGTATCCTCTCTATTATTATTTCAATTGTTATTAGATTAATGGAAAAGACGTTTAATATGCAATCGAAAAATGCGCTTTTTTCTTTTACAATAAAAAAAAGGAGTGATGAATATGGCACATATACAATTGCCTAAAGTTGAAGGATCGAATTTCGAAAAAGCACTATCTCTTATTCCAGAAGTAAAATCATTGTATGACCAATTATACGAAGTATTATGGAATAGTCACATCACAACAAAAGAGTTAAAAGAGAGAATTCGCCTTTATTTAGCAAACGTAAATGGATGTCAAACGTGTATTAGTTTGTCATACGTGAGTGAATTTCAAATTAATCAAGAAGTCATAACAGAAGAAAAGTGGTCAAAAGAAGAGCAGGTGCTTTTCTCTTTTATCGATCGATATCGAGTAACACCGAAAGAAGCTTCTGTTCATGAACTGAAGCTATTTTATCGTGATGAACAAATAACAGAAATACTAGCGCTTATTAACTTGTTTGATAGTTTTCATAAAATCATTGTGAGTCTTGATTTGTATGATTTTTGTTCTTTGTAAAAGTTTTATAAATAGTCTTGACAGAAAAATTTTACAGGAGTATGATAGCATCCATAATGAGTGAATACGTCAGATCGCTTAATCTACAAATAGAGCGGGGGAACCACTTTTTTGTGCCTATAGGTACCAGGGGTGAATCCTTTTTTAGGTAGGGTTACTCTCATAACCCGAATCCGACAGCTAACCCCGTAAGCGTGATGAGAGGGAAGGTGACACTTGTGTGGATGAATTTGTAAAACACAGGAAGGGCAACCCTGTGTTTTTTTGCGTTCATTTTTAAGTAATTCGGGAATAAAAGAAGCAAACTATGGTCAATAGTTGTATGTAATGAGAAAGGAAGACAGAAGATGAAAAAGCAATTTGCCGTATTAGGACTAGGACGTTTTGGAGGAAGTCTTGTTGAAGAGTTTGCGAATTTAAATGTAGATGTGCTTGCCATTGATCGCGATCAAGAAGTGATCAATAAGTTTGCGAACTTAGCAACATATGTAGTCGCTGCGAATGCGATTGATGAGACGAATTTAAAAGGGTTAGGCATTCGAAACGTCGATCATGCCATCATTTCGTTTGGTGATGACATCGAAGCGAGTATCCTTGCTACGATGCTATTAAAGGATATGGGAGTAAAGAAGGTATGGGTGAAAGCTGTTAATGCTTATCACCAAAAAGTACTAGAAAAAGTTGGCGCAGATCGTGTCATTCATCCAGAGCGAGATATGGCAAGAAGGCTTGCTCATCATGTGGTATCAGAGAAGATCATTGATTACATTGAATTATCAAAAGACTATAGTATTGTTGAGATTGTCGCATCGCGAAAGCTGCATAATAAGACATTATTTGATTTAGACATTCGTGCCAAATACGGATGTAATATTATTGGATTTCAACGTAAAAATGGAGAAATGGTCATTTCACCTACTGCGCATGAAGTAGTAGAAGAGGGAGATATGCTCATTGTCGTTGGTCATAACAAAGACTTAAATCGTTTTGAAGACGAAGGAGTATAATTCAATGAAAACGAAGTCGATCCAGTTAAGCCCCCCACAGCTACTTGTTGCTGTCTTTGGTGTATGTATTATTGCAGGAGCTGTTTTATTAAAGCTCCCGTTTTCAACAACGCATTCGATTAAGTGGATCGATGCCATGTTCACGGCCACATCGGCCATGACTGTAACAGGATTAGCGGTGATGGATACAGGAACCGAATTTACGATATTTGGTCAAATTGTTATTATGTGTTTGATACAACTTGGTGGGTTAGGTATTATGTCGTTTGCCGTTTTAATCTTTATGGTGCTAGGTAAGCGAATAGGATTTAAACAACGTCTTTTAATTCAACAATCGTTGAATCAAACAAATATTGGTGGTGTGATTCGACTTGTAAAGCATTTGTTCATCTTTTCCTTTTTAATTGAAGGGGTTGCGATGCTGTTTTTAGCCATAAGATGGGTTCCTGAATATGGGTGGGGTAAAGGACTTTATTACAGTCTTTTTCATTCCATATCATCATTTAATAACGCAGGATTTGCTTTGTGGTCTGATGGATTAACACGTTATGTTGGGGATCCGATTGTAAACGTGACGATTTCACTTTTGTTTATAATTGGAGGAATTGGATTTACCGTTTTAGTGGATATATGGCAAAAGCGTTCTTATAAAAAGCTGAGCTTACATTCAAAAATGATGCTCATTGGAACTCTTGTGATTAATACGGTTGCGATGATTTTGATTTTCTTTTTAGAATATGCGAATCCTAAAACGCTAGGAGGATTAGACTGGAGCGAAAAGGTGTGGGCTGCGTATTTCCAAGCGGTTACGACACGTACGGCTGGTTTTAACACGATTGATATCGGAAGTATGGATGAGTCAACCATTTTTCTTATGCTGTTATTGATGTTTGTTGGGGCTGGAAGTGCTTCAACGGGTGGAGGAATCAAATTAACCACTTTTATTATTATCATTTTGGCTGTACTCGCCTTTTTACGAGCGAGAGATGACCTTAATATATTGAAGCGACGCATTGATGTATCGTTTGTGTTTCGAGCCCTTGCGATTTCTACGATGGGTGTGCTTTTTATCTTTTCTGCCATCTTTATCTTGAATATATCAGAATCAGAGCGTATTCCATTTCTAGAATTAGTCTTCGAAGTCATTTCTGCGTTTGGAACAGTCGGATTATCCATGGGGGTAACAGCTGACTTATCGGACTTTGGACGATTTATTATTATTTTTATTATGTTTCTAGGAAAGCTAGGACCACTTACGTTAGCTTTTTCACTTGCGAAGCCGCAGCGTTCAGCCATTCGCTATCCGAGTGAAGATGTACTAACAGGATGAAATTCATAAAGAGCTGAGTCAAAAGGAGTAATCACTCTCCTATTTGATTCAGCTCTTTTGTTATCTCTGATTTTCTAAGTGAATGGATCTATACATATAATGGAAGAAGGTTTTTTAGTGAAAAGGGAGAATGAGGATAGTAGGGGGGATGGGGATGAAAGATGAGAAATGGGTGCGTGCAATAACGATTTTAGTATTCATCTTATTTGTGTCTTTTATT
The DNA here is from genome assembly GCF_016909075.1 of Priestia iocasae. GTDB lineage: Bacteria > Bacillota > Bacilli > Bacillales > Bacillaceae_H > Priestia > Priestia iocasae. The sequence goes on along the minus strand of NZ_JAFBFC010000003.1, from coordinate 236,926 downwards.
ACAGCAAACAATGTGTCGAGTAATCACAATCATATTGAAGTGATTGAAACGTTTAAAGAAGTCAATGAGGAAGATTGTAAATAGAGGCTAAGACAAACAGGGGTACTCTTTATCCTGTTTGTCTCAGCCTTTTTTATTTTTATCATTTTTACCGAGAAGACCCCCACCTCAAGGAACACGGTGAGTAGGTGGAGGATGAAGGGGTTTTAGTTATTAGATGTATCTATGTATACGTCATTAAATAGCTTGACATCCGTTTTAGCATTTAAAAAGTAGTAGAAAAAATGAGTATAGATACGATCAATAGGAGAAATGTAAAAAATAATATCCCTGGTAACCTATTGTTTCGCATAAAGATCCTCCTTTCACATAAAAAAAGAAATGTAATAAATGACTCAACTATAGCAAACATCTTGAAAAAATGGATTGTGAGTGTAGATGATACGATTTTTCCTCACCTGTTCATCATTATATAAAGAATAACTTAATTCCTATCTAATTAATCTGACCTCATTTATACGCTCTCAAAAGGTCTACTAATAAGACGTATGACATCTGTCTTTTGTTTCAATAAAATAGTGATTTTCAGAAAAATTTGTGGTGTGGAAAAAATCCGCAATTGCCCTCGGCGCTTGTCCTGCACCGTTTGTCCGATTCTTCATATGTTAGTAGTAGGAATGGTGAAAGGGGGAAAAATAAATGAGTGGAAACTATTTTTCTTTAATCGTTGTGTTGTTTGTTTTATTAGTGATTGTTGGTTGTTCATGCTTTAAATACTAATGAGTAATGGGTAAGAGAGAGAAGGTCATGCTTCATGCATGACCTTTTTTATTGTCAATTAGGTGAAAAATCCGCATTCACCGTCAACGCTTGTCCATTACATACTCTAGCAAATCACATATAGTATAGTAAGAGATTCGATAGGGTCTCTTACAAGTAGTATCCGTGTTCATATCCTAAGGTATGCCTCAAGTGTTTAAACCGCCGATTGATGACCCCCTTACCTCGTCAATCATTATTTTCTGTCGAAACCTTCTTTTCGGATTGCTGCATTGGCAGCAAGGGAAGGTTTCTTTTTTTTTATGAAAAAGGTGAAGTGTGTTTTTTTATTGTTCTAACCTAAATAAAAATGGCTCCCTTATGGAGCCATTTTTAGATGGTAAATTAATAGCAACAAGCGCAACCTACGATGATTAATAAAATAAACAACACAACGATAAATGAGAATCCACCGAAACCATAACCTGCTGTTGAACTCATGTGTTGTAGCCTCCTTTAATAAAAGTCTATACATCATATGTCAACAGTAGGTTACATGACTGAGGAAAAAGCCCAATTTACAATGCAGTTTTCAAGGTTAATTTATCAGCGTATGAGAATGATCTCCTTCTATTTGTGTTGATAAGGTTTTTAAATTGTCTGATGAAGCAGCAATCTGTTCAATGCGTTCTGTTAATTGAGTAATAACCGATGAAATGACTTCTAGTTCTTCTTGCGTTTTCATCGTTTGTTGTTTGTTTTGTGTCGTTATTTTTAGCACATTATCAAAAAAGCTATTTATATTTGACATATGAGAAGTTGTCTCTTTTGTGAGAGCTGCTACGTTTCCTGTTAGTTTTGAAATGCTATCAATTTGTTGGTGGATATCATGAATAAATGTTGAAATATTTGCAATTGAGTTTTTTGTTTCTTCTGCTAGCTTGCGTACTTCTTGAGCCACAACGGCAAATCCTTTTCCATGTTCCCCAGCGCGTGCTGATTCAATTGACGCATTTAATGCAAGTAAGTTTGTTTGCTCAGCAATGGATGTTACAATGGCAACAATTTGATTGATTTGCTGAGATGTATGTTCAAGCCCTTTCATTTTTTCTTGGATTTGAAGAGTACTTGTTTGAATGTCACTCATCATTTGTTTTTCATCATCGAGCTTTTGTTTGCTTTCTAATGATTCTTTTTCAACAATCTCGGCTAGCTCTGAACTTTGATTTGCATAAGTGACAACTTGCTGTGCCTGTTTATGAATACTTCCAACAAACTCATTTGTCTCGTCTGAAAGAGAGGCGAGAACAGAAGATGTATAGGTGATTTTGTCTTGAATGGTTGCTTTTTCGTCTTCAAGAGATTGACGAATCCTTTCATATTCATGGTTGTATGCTTCAAGAACGAGCTGTTGCTCTAAGCTTAATAGCTTTGTCACGCTTATAATGGTTTGTGTACATGTCTCTTTAGAATTTATATAAGTCGAAAAGGTTGTAATAAAAGCTGTTAGCAAATTTTGAAACGCACATAAATACCAAACAGGCTCAAGCCCAATTTTAACGTGCATTTTGGCGATGTTTTTTCGTTTTATTAAAAATTGCTCATCGATTTGGCCATCAAATAGCTCAATAATGTGTTGGCGAAGAGTTTGTTTTAAACGATCAACAGAGCTATGTTGATTAATAATCTCCACTAGGTGAGGTTGCTTATCGATTATGGCATAAAATTGAGTGACGATTTCATCAATGTGTTCAAGAACAATCGATTTCACTTCAACAACGTTAATTAAATCATCTGTTGTTAAGTGTATCATTTGCATTTGCTTATTAATTAATGGATTTGTAACATCAAGACGAACGTCATGTTTTGTTGTGACTTCAGTTTGAATGTCACTTTCTTTGCTTTTACGGAACCATCCCATGTTTTTATCACCTTTTATCTTTTATGTAATGTAAGTATGATGAAGCGATTCTAGTATTCTTCATTTTCTCTTAGGTAATTGTACTTACTTTCTAGTACATATGCAATAGATTTGGCTAGGACTCACCCTTCTTTTGCAACGGTTTCTAGTTAATCCAGATGTTTCAGACTGAAAGGAAAGAGTACGGAGCTGTCATTAGATTGTTAAGTTCTTATTATCTGTTTGTCACCTTTTTGTTATCTAAACATGTTACGGTGTTAAGCGTATGTAAAGATCGGAGGGAATAAAGTGAAGAAACTAGTAACGACGCTTGCAATGACAGGGGCTATGTTTACAGCACCAGCTATTGGACAAGCAGCATTAGGAGATCAAACGTTAAGACAAGGAATGCAAAATAGTGATGTAACGGAACTGAAAGAAATATTGAAGAAAAAAGGTCACTTAGATGCAACGGTTTCAAACTATTATAATTATGATACAGTTGTAGCGGTGAAGGATTTTCAACGAGCACATGATTTGAAAGTCGATGGTATTGTCGGTGCGCATACATATAAAGCTATGCAAGTGGTTCAAAAAGAAGTGAAAAGTGAAGTCGGCTTTAATATCGATCAGCTTATTGCAGATGCGAAAAATCATGTAGGTACATCATATAAATGGGGTGGAACATCACCCAATGGATTTGATTGCAGTGGTTTTTTACAATATGTATTTAAGGAGAGTGTAGGTGTGGACTTGCCTCGAACCGTTGAGCAAATGTACAACGCAGGTGAGAGTGTAACAGAACCAAGTAGAGGAGATCTTGTATATTTTGAAACATACAAGTCAGGTGCCTCACATGCTGGCATCTATTTAGGTGATGGCAAGTTCATTCACACATCTACCTCAAAAGGTGTAACGATTAGTGATAAAGATTCAAGCTATTGGAAAGAGCGTTATTTAGGTGCAAAAAAAGTAGCCGTAGATTAATAGAGTGACAAACAAAACCCATTCCTTTATCCATTTGCCAACGGAGATGGATTGAAGGGAGTGGGTTTTATTCGTAAAGTGACTAGTTATGTAGAGAAAATAAATGTATAGAAATTTGCATGGAAAAAGGCTAAAATACTAGTATTGTCATCCTATTATAATAGGTGAGGAGAAGTTAGGAGGAAATAGAGTTGCTTGAAGAATTAGTCCTCTCTCTTGTAGAAGCGCTGAAACAATTGTCTTACTTTGGAGTCATTTTGGCATTAACGTTTGAGTTTGTTCCAGCAGAGCTCGTATTACCGTTAGTTGGGTATTGGGTTTATCAGGGAGATATGAACTTGTATTTAGCCATCTTAGCCGGAACAGTCGGAGGTGTATGTGGACCGCTAACATTGTACGCACTTGGCCGGTACGGTGGACGACCACTGGTTTTAAAATACGGAAAATACTTTTTAGTGCGTGAAAAAGAAATTGATGCATCAGATCGTTTCTTTGAAAAATACGGACCTAGTGTGGCCTTTTTAGGTCGCTTCATTCCTGGTGTTCGAACTGCTATCTCAATTCCATGCGGAATGGCAAAAATGAATGTTGTTCAATTTTCAATTTATACGTTTCTCGCGATGTTACCTGTCACATCGATTTATGTATATTTAGGCTATAAGTTAGGTCCGCGGTGGGAACAAGTAGGACCAATTGTTTCTCAATATATGAAGCCACTAGGCCTTGCTCTTATGATTTTCATTATTTTATTTGTTGCGTTTAAACTAACAAGAAAAGGTAAAGCAATTTAAACTTTTATACAAATGGTGCCTCCTAAAATAGAAGGCGCCATTTGTTGTGTTCAGGTGAAAATAAGTTGAACCCAATAAAATAACAAGAGTAAAGTGATGATAGTGGTTAAGGGGATAACTAGCAAAGATACACTTAAATAGTCTTTCCATGTCACTTTAATGTGATTTTTTCTTAAAATGTGCATCCAAATAAGAGAAGCGAGTGTACCAATCGGTAATAAGAGAGATCCCATATCGCTACCAATAATATTAGCCAAGTAAATGGTCTTTAACGTAATAGGGTCTAAGCCCATTTCTGTCAACGTAATAGTCCCAATCATTAGTGCCGGATGATTGTTAAAAAGGTTGGAAAGAATAGAAACTAATCCTCCCATCACAAATGTGGCGTATAGTAATCCTTCACCTACGATAGGTTGAGCTAATTGTACAAGTATGTCTGTTAGCCCTGAATTATGAAGGGCGTATATAATGACATACATAGAAAAAGCGAAAATCAGAATATGCCAAGGTGTTTTCTTTAAAATATCGATTGGGTTTGTACGCAAGTAATACCATCTCCACATGAGCAATAGTAGGGAGCCAACTACGGCTACAATCTCAATTGGAAAAGCAAAGTAAGAGGCAACAAATAATAAGCAACGCATGATGAAGACAAACAGTAAGATTTTCATCATAAAGCGAGTTCGTTTCTTTTTAGATACAGTAGAGGGTATTACTTTTAAAGGGTGGAAATGTTTCGTGAAGAAATGCTCCTCAATGTCGTGAGATGAGGAAGGGAGTTTTTTTGGCAGCTTTTTTTTGACAACTTGAAACATTAGCCAAGACATAAATAATAATCCTAAAGTAGAGGGTACAAACATCATCGCTGTATGCATATAAAGTGACATATCTACAATGTTTAAAGCAATTAAGTTTACAACATTACTAACACCAATCGGTGCACTTGAGGCTGTCGCAATGAGAGCTCCACTTAAGAGGTAGGCAATTTGTTGATGTGGTTTTAAACGAAGGTTCTTTAAAAGTAAAATGAGGATTGGTGTTGTAATTAAAATACTACCATCGTTATTAAAGAGCAATGTCATTAAAAAGCAAAGTAATTGTACATACCAGTATAATCGGTGCCCTGAACCTTTTGCTAAACGGGCAAGTCGTGCAGCAGACCAGTGGAAGAATCCAAAGCTTTCTAATATGACAGCCATTACAATGGTTGCCATTATCGTAATAGAAGCGCCGCTGACTTTATCTACTATATCTAAGACATCATTCCATGATACGATTCCTAACAAAAGGACGATAATCGCTCCAATTGAGGCAGGCCATGCTTCATTTAATCCCCCAGGTCGCCAAAAGATAGCGATCATGGTTAGCATAAACACGAAAATCGTGATGCTAATATCAAAACTCATGATGATCCTCCTTTCTTATTTCTCGGCCAATCAGTCAAGTATCACTACATGTCTGATTATTTATATGTATATTCACCTCTATTAAATTGTAGCTAGATAATAGCCTTAATTTTGCTAATATGTATGTTTGTCTCTCTAATAGAGTTGCCATGTATGGACAAAAGTGTATGATAAAAGTCAAAAAAGCAGGCTATAAGCTAGCGGCCTGCTTTTACAGTGGAATGTTTTTGATGGTGTACAATCGTTCGTTCTTTTGTGAAGAGTAAGATAACACTAAATGCAATCATAATAAAAAAGACAAGAGTAAGCACAAGGCTAATCCATCCATTATGAGTTAATACAAATCCCCCACTTGTACCAATGATACTTGCACCCAAATAGTAGAATAAAAGGTAGAGAGAAGAAGCTTGCGCTTTATTACTTACGGCATAATCACCGACTAATCGACTTGCAATGGAATGGCTTCCAAAGAAACCAAACGTTAAGATTCCAAGTGCGATGATGATGAGAATGAGCGATGAGCTTGTTGTTAAGAAGAGTCCTCCTATCATCAGCAACATACAAATTAACAGAACTTTGCGTGGTCCTACTGAATTCGCAACGGTTCCGGCATACGTGGAGCTAAATGTACCAACAAAGTAAATAAGAAATAAAAGTCCAAGTGCGGTTTGGCTAAAAAAATAAGGTGGAGCAGCTAAAAGATAGCCAATATAATTATAAATAGTGACGAAACTACCCATTAAAAGAAACGATAGCGCGTAAAGAGCCCGTAGTTCCTTTCGTTTAAAGGGGGAGAGTAAGGTTGTGAAAAAAATATTCAATGAGTACGCTTGAATTGAATGGCTTGTTTCTTTTGGCAAGTACCGCCAAAACAAGAGACTAAGAAAAATACTCAGAAGACCAATGACCAATGTTGTCACATGCCAAGAGATGATATCAGTTAATACACCTGTAAGCACCCGTCCTGTTAATCCTCCAACGGTTGTACCGCTTACATAAAGGCCCATCACAATTCCAACTTGTTTAGGTGGAAATTCTTCACTGATATAAGTCATTGCAATGCTAGGAAATCCAGCGAGCGATATGCCCATTAACGTTCTTACGATGAGGAAAAAGATAAAGGTAGGACTAACGGCTGAAAGAATACAAAGAAAAGATGACATCATTAATGAAAGAATCATGAGTCTTTTTCTTCCTAGCTTGTTTGAAACAAGCGGAGCAAAAAGTAGACTAATGGCCAAAGTAGCCGAAGTTAGTGACAAAGACAAACTGGCTGTCCCTGGATTAACCTTAAATTCCGATGAAAACACAGGGATGAGTGTTTGTGGAATATATAAAATCATAAAGCTAACAAAACTACCTGTAAACAACGCAAAAGCCGCTTTTCTAAATGATACGTGATGCAATGAATAACCCTTCCTTCTCTTTTTAACATTCACCAATATTTACCTTATAATGATTTATAGTATACCAGTAATCACCCATAAAGGCATTTGGATTTGAGATGAAAGGAAGGGATAAATTAAAAATAAAAAGAATGGTGCAAAAGTGATAAATTTGCACCATTCTTTTTGTGATTAATTCTCTACTTTTTCTTCTTCTTCAAGGGTAGCTGCACTTTCTAGTAATGAATCATCTTCTTCTACTTTTTGTGCAACAAGTTCTTCTTGTTCAATTCCTGCTTCAATTTCCTCTAGTTGTTGTTCTTCTGCTACTTCTTCTTGATTCGGCTTACGAATGCTTTTCACTTTTTCAATAACTTGGTTTGATTGAACGGATACGTATTCTTGTATACGAGACGTTCGTTGCTTCGCAGAAGAAGCAAGCTCTTGGCTCTTTTCGACAACGGATTCTTTTACTTGTGCCGTTTTTTCAAGTGCTTGACTAGATTGTTTTTGAAGATCAGCGCGAAGGTCTTTACCAGACTTTGGTGCGACTAATAGTGCGGTTGTAGCACCGAGGACACTACCAACAAGTGTACCAACTAATAATCCTTTACCTCTTACACCTTCCTTTGTTTCTTCTTTTTTCAATGGTTGATTTTGTTCAGTCATGAGTTACTCCTCCTTTTTGAATATGTAAATCGTAATGGGTCATTTCTTAACTAGTACTATTCGACTCGTTTAGAAAAAAACCTTCTTTCGAAATTGAATATTCTGAATATTTTTCGTCTTCTTTTGACGTTTTTCAAATAAATACGGTTCTTATTTTGTGGAAAAAGACAAGAATTCCACGAGAAGTGTAGAAAAATAAAAAAAGAATTTGATCGTTGTTCAACGTTGCTTCGACGGCTTTACAGATTTTCGTCATCAAAAGAAAAAAAGTGCCGAATAAAGGCACTTCGATTGGTTACGTTCGCGTGTGATCAAAAGCGGTGTCCTGCCACTTTTGAAACAAGTAATTTATAAGTGAAATCAACAGTGCAATTAAAAAGATCCCGTACGCTGGCATGCTTTTTAGTTCATATAAATTCACTTGATCTAAAAGTTTACCGAGTATCACTACTTGTAAAACATCAAGTATAATATTAGCAATAAGATAGAGCCAAAAGCTTGGGTAGGTAAAATAGAATACAATGATTGTCATGACAATAAAAAGTCCATAAACAGAAGGCGTCATATTTGTTAAGAAGAACAAGTTTTCTTTTAAAACCCACCACTCGTACCGTTCGCCTAGCTGATAAACAATTGTAATAAGAACGGTAGAAAACAAGCCGACCGGTACAAAGCGTTTGACACGCTCTGTGTTCAATGGAATGATGAGAAGCCATGGAGCAAGAAAAAGTGCCCATAAAATAAGTTGGTTCATGTAATCCTCCAATTGAGTATAATGATAACTTTATTTTGTGGATAATACATTTTGTTATCCATGTTCATGGTAATTTTTACGAAAGTTTTATATGATGGATAAAGAGGGAAGGTTAATCTTAAAGGGTTAATGATTCCCTTTTTTGTTTGGAGCATGCTGGAGGGATACATATAATGGAATCAACATATCGTACGATTTTACAAGCAAGGTCAGGAGAACTAGAGAAGCTAAAAGAAATGGCTAAAAAAGATAGCTGGCAGCCTATTTATCACATTTACCCAGAATATGGACTGATGAATGATCCAAATGGACTTGTTCACTTTAATGGCGAATATCATGTGTTCTATCAATGGTATCCATATGGACCCATTCATGGAATGAAACATTGGGCTCATGTGAAGTCACCAGACTTAGTGAACTGGGAGCGATTACCTGTCGCCATTACACCAACAGAAGAGTATGAGTCACATGGTGCTTACTCAGGTGGAGCGATTGTAAAAGAAGACAAAGCGCTTTTATTTTATACAGGAAACGTGAAGTATGAAGACGGTTCACGTTCAGCCAATCAATGTGTGGCGTTTTTAGATAAAGGTGGAATTGTTGAGAAGTATGCTGACAATCCAGCGGTTCGTGGTGTTCCGAATGGATATACAGGTCACGTTCGCGATCCCAAAGTATGGAAAGAAAACGATACATATTATATGCTGCTTGGGGCTCAGCGTGAAAATGAAACAGGTGCACTGATTGTCTATGAATCACCAGATGCATTGAGTTGGACGTTTAAAGGAGAAGTAAAAACAAAATTAAAGGATTTCGGATATATGTGGGAATGTCCTGATTATTTTAAGTTGGATGGAAAAGATATTTTTGTATTCTCACCACAGGGCATTCAGTCAGAAGGTCACAATTATCATAACATTTATAATGTCATTTATGCGGTTGGATCATTTGATTTAGATACGCTTACATTTGATGTTGACTATTATCGTGAAATTGATAAAGGCTTTGATTTTTATGCTCCTCAAACATTTGAAGATGAGCATGGTCGCCGTTTAATGTTTTCATGGATTGGAAACCCAGACGTTACGTATCCATCTGATGAGCATCAATGGGCTCATGCGCTAACATTACCTCGGGAGCTTGCATTAGACGGAAATGAGCTTATTCAAAAGCCTGTAGAGGAGCTGAAGAAGCTACGAGATGCCGCGGCGAATTTTAGAGGAAAGCTTGAAAGTGAAACAACCTACATCGATGAAGCAACAAACAATGCATATGAAATTGATATGACCTTCAAAGATATAAATGCAAATGAGTTTGGGTTAGAGCTGTTCTCAAGTAAAGAAGAATCGACTCTTTTAACGTTTGATACATTAAAGCAAGAAGTACGATTAGATCGAGAAGGCATGAAAATTCAATATGCAACCGAGTATGGAACGGTTCGTTCAGAAGCGTGGACACCTACTGAAAAGGTTGATGTACGAATCTTTGTGGATAAAAGTATAATTGAGGTCTATATAAATGGAGGACGTACAGTGTTTACTGCACGCATATTCCCACAAAAAGAATCGAAAGCAGGAATAAAACTGTTTGCTCATGGTTCCGTGGCATACGATTTGGAGTATTACGGGTTAAGACGTGGTATTGAGTAAGTTTATGTGAACTCATTCTTTCTCTCTGTTTAATAATTGAAGGGATTAATACTGAGCATAAAGCTAGCTTACGCTAAGGTGAGTAAGCTATACTGTGTAAATAATCTGCTTGAAAAGGAATGAAAGAACATGGAATTGAACTTACAAAACAAGTTAGTATTAGTCACAGGCTCAACAGGTGGAATTGGAAAAGAAGTGGCTAAAACCTTTTTACAAGAAGGGGCAACGGTCATTGTTAATGGTCGTACAGAAGAGCGTGTGTCAAAAGTAGTTGAAGAGCTTTCTTCATTCGGTACCGTGCATGGAATTGCAGCTGATTTAGCGAATGCGGAAGAAAGCAAGACGTTTGTTCAAAAAGTCGATGCTCTTGGTGAGCTTGATGTTTTAATAAATAATTTAGCGTTTTTTGAGGTGAAAGCTTTTGAAGACGTGACGGATGACGAGTGGATGGAGTATTTTCAAGTTAACGTCATGACGGCTGTTCGCTTATCTCGTCACTTTTTACCGAAAATGATTGCACGTAACAGTGGACGTGTCATCAACTTAGCAAGTGAAGCAGGTGTAAAACCTCTTCCACAAATGATTCCGTACTCTGTTACAAAAACAGCTCTTATTAGCTTATCAAGAGGACTAGCGGAATTAACAAAAGGAAAGAATGTGACAGTCAACTCCGTATTGCCAGGTCCAACGTGGACAGAAGGTGTGGAGAATTACATGGAAGGTGCAGCGAAAGCGGAAGGAAAAGACCTTGAGACGTTTACAAATGAATACTTCAAAGTAAACGAGCCAACGTCACTCATTCAGCGCTTCGCTACAGTTGAAGAAGTAGCAAGTACCATTGTCTTCCTATCATCTGATAAAGCTTCTGCCATTAACGGAGTCGCTCAACGTGTTGAGGGTGGAATTATACGTTCGCTTTAAAAGAGAGTTGAAAAGAGACAATATTACTCATATGTAACTAGTTGTTAAGCAGCCGTGTCTAGTCTATTCATTAAAGTCAATGAATAGAGTGACATGGCTGTTTATTTTTTAGGTTGAAATGTTTGACTTTTGGTATAATTGAAATAATTTTACTTTAATGGGGGATTTGGTTTGTGAAAGTTGTGTGGAGAGGGTTTTTAAGTCTGATATTTATCATTGTAGTGGCTATTTTTCCGTTACTAATTAGCGTAGAGAACAACGCAATTGTGTTCTCTCCAAACCGTGCGCTTACTGTGATTCAATCTTCGATAAGTGAACAAATGTTTCTGAAGTATGAGCTTGGTTCAGAGATGCGCTCGATTATAGGTGATGTCATTCCGTTTGGGACGAACACGTTTTTGTTACTTACATATAGTGTCCTGCTTGCATTTGCAATTAGTTTTTTATTTGGATACTTGATCAATCGCACAATCTTATCAAAAATTGTAAGAGACGTGATGAGTGGGTTATCTGTCATTCCAGATTTTGTATTTGTCTTTTTTGCCATTTTAATGGCCGTAAAGTTTTACCGAGCAACGGGCGTTCGCTTAATTAGCTTATCACCGACAAAGCCAACGTTATCGATTTGGATTCCGATGCTTACGTTAAGCATTACACCGACGATTTATTTAGTGAAAATGATTTCATTAAAATATGAAGAGCTACTAACAGAAGATTACGTTCGTACCGCTTTAGCAAAAGGGCTACCAAAGCATTATATCGATGTGCAGCATTTATACACAAACTTAAAACCTTCGTTACTAGCAGACTGTAAAAAAGTTGTTTCGCTCACAATTGGTAGCTTGTTTGTCGTGGAGTTTTTATTTAACATTAGCGGGCTGACAAAGTTTATTTTTTTAGATTATCAATTTCAAAAAGTAGCAGTAGGACTGATGGCGATTGCACTTATCGGTATTATCGTCTATCTATTGTTGCGGGTGCTCCTATCTTTGTTTGAGAAGGTGTTCATTCATGATTAAAAAGAAAAATGTCGTATTGTACATAGGACTTACGTTAACAGCTGCTTTACTTGTCATCGCCATCTTTGGGCCAGTATTGGCTCCTTATAGCTTAGAGGATAACGTAGGGATTCATACAGAAGTTGTGAATGGAGAAACAAAAATGATTGTGCCACCGATACCACCGTTTGAAGACATCAATCATTGGCTTGGAACAGATCGTTGGGGATACGATGTATGGACCATGCTGCTTTTCGGAGCGAGGTATACGATTTTTGTGGCGTTTATTGTTGCTGCCCTAAAAGTAGTGATAGGCGCGCTTATCGGCTTAATGATGGGGTTACGTAAAAAGCAACCGATCTGGTGGACGACGTTTGAAGAAATGTGGGGATATGTGCCAGGCTTCTTAGTGGTGTATTTTCTACTGTTGCCAATTACGATGAACCCGACTTTATCACCTCTAACACTCACTAGCTTATTTGTGATTGTCATGATTTTAATTGGGGTTCCGAGTGTAACATCTTCAATTCGTGAAAAAACCATTCAATTGAAGAGGGAACCGTTTATTGAAGCTTCACGCATTTTAGGTGCTTCGAAATGGGGATTGATTCGGCGTCATTTTCTTCCACATTTTCGCGTTCAATTTTTACTTTTATTCGTACTAGAGATTGTGTACACATTAACGATGATGGGACAGCTTGCCTTGTTTAATCTGTTTGTTGGAGGTACTATTTATCAACCTGATTCAAAGTTGTATATTTCGATTACGAAAGAGTGGGCAGGATTAATCGGACAAGCAAGGCCTTATTTATATTGGGGAGAAAGCTACTTGTTATTTGTGCCACTTTGCTTTTTAGTAGTAGCAATCCTTACTTTTCATTTGTTGGCCAAAGGATTACAGCTTCATTTTGATCATACATATAAAAAGACACGATGGTATTAACTAATAGCCAAGTGTAGAGTGATAAGCCTTTCCACCTAAACCTAGATAAGTAGGATAGAGTGGTTAGGCTTTTTATTATAGAAGGAACTTACTTATAGCCACAGGATTAATCGGAACTTTTGGAATGTATGGACAATCCTATCTTGTTGCGATAGGTCACGGAGCGGGAGTTAATAAGGTAGGTATCAGAATTCTAGTAGGAATAAATGGTGTTTCAATCTATGAGCATACTGTTAATCATTTGACAGCTGTTTTAGTAACTGAAAAACAATCTTGTTCCTACTTTCCAAAATCAATTGCCTCCTATTTACACAAACTACTTAAGTCATCTATTTAATTTTCTCATCAAGTAATTCCATAGACGTGGATAGCTTATTAGATGAATAGAAAAATGGGGAGATGAACTAAGTCGTTTTAAATAGTAGAACATATGATGATAAAAGAGACTACTTAGCATTATGGATTAGGAGGCTTTATATGTATGCAAAAATTGATACAGAGATGGCGCAATTTTATCAAGATAAAGTTGTGCTAGTAACTGGTGGCACTGGCTCGATTGGCCGCAAAATTGTTCGTGAGTTAGTCAACTATTCTCCAAAGAAAATCATTGTGTTCAGCAAAGACGACAGTAAACAATATTTGATGAAGCAAGCTTTTAAACAATTTCATCATATTTATTACTTAATAGGAGACATTCGTGATTATCAAAGAATTGAATATGTAACAAGAGGTGTTGATTACATCTTTCACACTGCTGCTTTAAAGCAAGTTCCGACTTGTGAAGAAAATCCTGATGAAGCGATTAAAACAAATGTACTAGGGAGTATTAACGTCATTGAAGCAGCCATTAAAAACAATGTAAAAAAAGTGATTAACATTAGTACAGATAAAGCGGTTAATCCGGTAAATACAATGGGGGCAACAAAGCTTTTAACAGAAAAGCTTTTTAAACAAGCGAACATGAAGTTAAATAACAATCAAACAAAATTTTGTTCCGTTCGCTTTGGAAATGTTATTGGCTCAAGAGGCTCGGTCATTCCTCTTCTCTATGAACAGCTAATAACGGGCAAAGCACTTACGATTACCGATATGAATATGACTCGTTTTTTTATGTCCGTAGAAGAAGCGGTGCAATTAACGGTAAAAGCTGGCTATTATACCGAAGGTGGAGAAACATATATTCTGAAAATGAAAGCTTTAAAGCTAGAAGATTTAGTGAAAGCATTAATGGAATTTGCTAAAAAGCATCAATTGAAAAAACCAAAGGTTCAAGTCATTGGAGCTCGACCTGGAGAAAAAATCTATGAAGAATTAGCGTTTGAATTTGAGCTTGCGCAAATTTATGAAACAGAGGACATGTATGTCATTTCAAACAACGAGCTTCCTAAAAATAAGTTCCGAAAAACAAGTTTGATGAATTATCGATCTGATCAGGTGAATCCAATTCAACAGCATGAAATGTTAATGATCATCGAAGAGCTTAATCAGTCATGAAGTGGGGGGTGGTTGGAACGGGTGGTCACAGTAAAGTGGTAGTAGAAGCTATTCAAACCGTTACTCCTGACGCCTCTTTTGTGTTTTTTTCACAAGTATTACCCGCACATTCTTTCTTTTCCCTTTATACAACGCTGATTGATGAAGAAGAGGTAATCAACTCATACAAGCACGAGATAGAGGCGTGGCATGTAGCAATCGGTCAGATAGATGTAAGAGAACAAAAACTAACACATTTAATTGAAGATAAACACAATACTCCTATTGTGATGCACGAAACAGCAACTGTAAGTCGTTCCTCCATAATTGAAAAAGGAACGTTTATCAATGCAGGAGCCATCGTTAATGCCTGTGCATGTATCGGGCAAGGAACCATTATTAACACAGGATCGACAATCGATCATGATTGTATCATTGGTGACTATGTGAATGTTGGACCTGGCTCTCATTTGGCAGGTGGAGTAATCATTGGACAAAAAACAGATATCGGAACGGGTGTGAGTATCAGACCTAATATTCAGGTTGGGCGTGAATGTGTAATAGGTGCAGGCTCTGTTGTTGTAAGTGATATTCCTGATTATAGCGTAGTATATGGTGTTCCTGCTAAAGTAATCAAAATTCGTTCATGATTACCCCTTTTTACTCGGAAAACAAAAAAGCGATGAAGCACGCTTACGAAAAGGATGCATATGATGAGTCAGAAGTGGGCGTTTGCCTGGTTGTCCGTATTAAGACAAACGTGTAAGGAGAATGAAAATGCAGATTCCATTATCAAAACCTGACATAACCAATTTAGAAATTCAGTATGTAACTGATGTATTAAAGTCAGGAAATTTAAGCTTAGGAGATAAAGTCAGAGCATTTGAGCAAAAATTTGAAGAGTGGTTACGTATTTCACATGCGGTGGCTATGAATAGCGGTACAAGTGCTTTGCATGTTGCCGTAAAATCATTGGGATTAAAGCCAGGAGACGAGGTCATTACATCTCCTTATAGCTTTGTTGCATCTAGCAATTGCTTGCTTTTTGAAGGAGTAAAGCCTGTTTTTGTTGATGTACATCCTGACACAACCGTTATGAATGAAGATTTAATAGAAGCTGCTATTACGGATAAAACCAAAGCTATTTTAGTCGTTCATATCTTTGGGCACCCATGTAATATGGAAAAGATCATGGATATTGCCAACAGATATCAATTAAAAGTGATTGAAGATGCATGTGAATCCATTGGTGCTACTTGGAATGGCCAATATACAGGAACATTTGGAGATATAAGTGTATTTGCTTTCTATCCCAATAAGCAAATGACTACGGGTGAAGGTGGCATGCTTGTAACGAATAACACACACATTTATGAAATGGCTAAGAGCCTTCGTAACCAAGGAAGAAGTGTCAAAAATGAATGGCTCGTTCATGAGCGTTTAGGCTATAACTATCGATTATCAGATGTGCATGCGGCTATCGGAGTGGCACAAATGGAGCGCATTCAAGACATCTTAACAAAGCGTGAGCAGGCAGCAACTCGCTATCATACCCTTATTCAAAAGCATACTGTGCCTGTAACACACTTGCAATGTCATCCAGCAGCCACCATTAGCTGGTTCGTCTATCCGATTTTATTACCAAATCAGGTGAATCGTGATGAAGTAATGGCAAAGCTTAGTGAAAAAGGTGTGCAAACAAAACCATACTTTCCATCCATTCATCTTCAATCTTTTTATCAAGATATGCTGAATACAAAGACAGGGGATTTTCCAGTGAGTGAAATGCTTGCACAACGTTCACTTGCTCTTCCATTTTTTAATAACATTACAATGGAAGAACAAACATATGTCATTGAAACACTTCTCTCCATTTTAAAGGAGCAAGGCGCATGAGTTTATCATCAATCATCCATCCAAACAATCCTACGTTCATCATTGCTGAAATCGGTGTGAATCATAATGGTTCCATGACATTGGCAAAAGAATTAATTGATGCAGCGGTCTATGCGGGTGCGGATGCAGTAAAGTTTCAAATGTTTCATACAGAAGAGCTCACAACAGCACAAGCTGATTTAGCTGACTATCAAAAAAAAACGAATGAAAATAACCAGTATGATATGTTAAAAAAGCTAGAACTGTCCGGATCTGAGTTTGCAGAATTAAAAGCTTATTGTGATCAAAAGCATATCTTATTTCTAGCGACTCCTTTTGACATTCAAAGCGTTGACTTTCTAGATCAGCTTGGAATGAGTATGTTTAAGGTTGGAAGCGGTGATTTGACGAACTTTCCATTATTAAAACGTATTGCCCAAACGAACAAACCAATGATTCTTTCCACAGGTATGTCAACCACCGATGAAATTGACCATACACTGTCTTACCTCACATCTCTTAATCCTACCATGTCAATTAGCATTCTTCATTGTACGTCAAGCTACCCTGCGCCAGAATCTCAATTAAATTTACGTGTGATTTCAGAGTATATAAAGCGATACCCACATGTGATTGGTTACTCCGATCATTCAGTTGGTATCCACGTTCCGATTGCGGCAACAGCACTAGGAGCTAAAATGATTGAAAAACATCTTACATTGGATCGGTCCTTACCGGGTCCTGATCATGCAGCATCCATTACCGCACAAGAATGCAAAAGAATGGTCGAATGCATTCGGTTAACCGAGCAAGCCCTTGGAACTAGAAAAAAAGAATTAACCGAAGATGAGAAAGCGATTAAACCGTTAGTACGAAGAGGCTTATATATGAGAGAAGATGTCGCGATTGACACGGTTTTAACGGAAAAGCATCTCATTGCACTACGTCCACTAGCTTCTATTGAAGCCAATCAACTAGAGAACGTCATTGGGAAGGTCGTAAAAACAGCTAAAAAGAAGCATGAGCCGCTTCAATGGAGCGACTTTTATGAGTAAAAAAAACATTCTTTGTATCACTGGGACGAGAGCAGATTATGGTATTTATCGACCTCTTTTACTTGAGATGGAAAAGAGCGCTGATTTTAACCTTTCCCTACTTGTGACAGGTATGCATCTGTTAAAGGAATATGGAGAAACGATTACTCATATTAAACGTGATCAGTTACACATTGTCTCCACTCCCTCTATTTTAATGAAGGGAGATGATCACCTTTCGATGGCTCAATCACTAGGGGTTGGCATTTTATCGTTTTCTCATGTGCTAGCGGCTGAAAAGCCTGATTACTTACTTGTGCTAGGAGATCGAGGTGAAATGCTTGCTGCGGCAACCGTTGCGCACTATTTGAACATTCCCATTGTTCATTTTCATGGAGGAGAAGTGAGTGGATCGGCTGATGATGCAATTCGACATGCGATCACAAAGCTTGCTCATCTCCACTTTGTATCATCGGAAAAGTCAAAGAACACCCTTCTTCGACTTGGAGAAGAGGAGTGGCGTATTCATGTGATTGGCAGTCTTCGTAAAACGGAGATTGAGCATATAAAGCGTATGGACACTTCTCAAAAGCAGGAGCTACAGAAAAAATATAACCTTCCACTAAATCAGCCGTTTTTGTTAGTAGCGTTTCATCCTGATTCACGCGATGAGTTATCACCAAAAGAACAAGTGCATCGCCTGTTACGAGCGTTAGAGCATGTTAATGAGGTTATTCTCTTTATCGGTGCGAACAGTGATGCAGGTGGAGAGTATTTCAACGACACCATCAACCAGTTTTGCAGAAAACATCATCAGCGAGCTTTCTTTTATGCATCCGTTCCACAAGAGGAGTATTTATTTTTACTGCAACAAGCAGATGCCCTTATTGGTAACTCAAGCAGTGGATTGATTGAAGCGCCCTTTTTTAACCTTCCTTATGTGTTAGTAGGAAACCGACAAAAAGGAAGAGAGAGGGGAAGTAATGTGATGGAGACACCTTATGAAGAGAAGGAAATCTATGCAGTTATTCAAAATAGAAACAGTGTAACAAAGCAGCAACACGTTAATCCGTACGATGTATTAGACTGTCCAGAAAAGCATGTACTCCATCACTTAAAACAACCCATTGATCATTGGGCATTCATTAATAAGAGAGTAGGTGAGTAAACAGCATGTATAAAGGAAAGAAAATAATCGCTCTCATCCCCGCTAGAGGTGGGAGCAAAGGCATTCCCTACAAAAATATTAAACTACTGGGAGGAAAGCCGCTTATCGCATGGACGATTGAAGTAGCCAAATCCATTCCTGAAATTGATCAAGTCGTCGTGTCAACCGATGATCTCAATATTGCGATTGTGTCGCAATACTATGGGGCCGAGGTGGTGACAAGGCCAGAGGCAATTTCTGGAGATTATGCGATGTCGATTGATGTAGTGAGACATGTGTTAGGAGCTTGTAAAGAACAAGACGAACATTATGATGTGATGCTTTATTTAGAGCCAACCTCTCCTCTTCGAACGACCGATGATATTTATAACTGTTTAGACTTACTACTTGATCAAGATAACAGTCATACATCGGTCGCGACATTTTCAGAAGCGGAATTAAATCCAGTCAGAGCTTGGCGAGTAGAAGGGACAAAACCTTATACGTTTATTGAAAACGCAAATCCGTTTTTACCACGTCAACAATTACCCAAAGCGTATCAATTGAATGGAGCTGTTTATGCATTTTATGTGGATGTTGTAACTCCCACTAGTAAAGTGTTTTTAAATCAACATACAGGCGCTGTTATTATTCCGAAGGATAGAACAATTGATATTGATGATGAGAAAGACTTTTTGCTGGCAGAACTTCTTATCGAGAGGAGACAACATCATGAAAAATAGTTTAAAAGAATTATTCTCCTTAGAAAATAAATGTGCGTTTGTTACAGGTGGGGCTGGGTATCTAGGTGAGGCGATTACAGAGGCGCTTTTAGAACAAGGTGCAAAAGTTATTATAGGTAGTAGAAACTTAAAAAAGTGTGAAGAGAAATGCAAGGAATTAGAAGCAAAGCTTAATGTCAAAGGAAAGGTTTTTGCTATAGAAATTGATGTCACGGATACTAAAAGTGTAAACGAAGCGTTTCAGAAAATTGAACAAGATTTTGGTGAACTTGATATTCTTGTAAACAATGCATGGTCTGGAAATAAAAATTCATTTGAAAGCATTTCTGAGACGGATTGGCAATATGACATTAATATGAGCTTGTCATCTGTCTTTCGGTGCGCGAAGACAGCTCTACCATTATTGCAACAAACAAAAGGTGTGATCTTAAACATAACGTCTATGTATGGACATGTCGCACCAGATTATCGCATTTACGACGGAATTGAATTTACAAATCCACCTAGTTATGGTGCAGCAAAAGCAGGGGTTATTCAATTGACAAAGTATATGGCTAGCTTTTTTTCGCCTTATGAAATTCGTGTGAATTGTTTGAGTCCAGGTCCTTTTCCACATCCAGTCACACAACAAAACGAAGCATTTATGAAGCAACTTTCAGCTAAAAATCCTTTAAATCGAATTGGTCAGCCTCATGAAATAAAAGGAGCAGTTGCTCTTTTATGCTCGGATGCGTCAAGTTATATGACAGGTCAAAATATTTGTGTAGATGGGGGCTGGGCTGTTTGGTAAAGAGATTGGGTGTAATTGGCCTTAGTCCGGAAAATGGTCATCCTTTCTCATTTTCTGCCATCATTAACGGTTATGATGATGAGCATATGAAACATGCCGGGTGGAATGTCATTTATGACTATTTACGGAAACGAGATAAGAGTGAATTTGGCATTCCGAATACGAGCGTTACACATTGTTGGACACAAGACAAAACAGTAACAGAGTCTCTAGCAAAAGCTTGCAAAATTAAGCATCCAGTTGA
The DNA here is from genome assembly GCF_016909075.1 of Priestia iocasae. Classification (GTDB taxonomy): domain Bacteria; phylum Bacillota; class Bacilli; order Bacillales; family Bacillaceae_H; genus Priestia; species Priestia iocasae. The sequence goes on along the minus strand of NZ_JAFBFC010000003.1, from coordinate 216,458 downwards.
AGATATACATGATTTGGTTTCTGAAATAGATGGCGTATTGATTGCAAGAGATGATTACGCATCGCACTATCTACTTGCTAAGCCTTTTCTTGAAAAGGGAATCCCTGTTTTTATTGATAAGCCTTTGACATTAAATTTAAATGAACTTTCTTATTTTTTACCGTTTTTAAATAGCGGGCAGCTCATGAGTACATCTAGTTTTCGCTTTTCACATGAAGTGAAAGAAGCTAAAAAGCAACTTTTTAAAGATGAGACTCATTTATTGAGAGGCACGATTGTGAATGGGTGGGAGAAATACGGTGTTCATTTAATTGAAGGATTTGCAGCATTAACCGATTTTCAGCCACAATTTGTTGAATATGAACCTAGTTTTATGGAGGCGTATGTTATTTATCTTAAAAATGGTAGCAAAATTCAAGTTAATTGTGCTGGTAGTCAAACACCTGTCTTTATTATGGAAGCATTGAATAAAAAGCAGTATATACGCTTTGAAGTAAAAGACAATTTCTCAATGTTTAAACAAATGCTTCATTCTTTTATTGAATCCATTGATAAACAAAGACCAGTAGTCAATCCTGATGATACGACTGCCATTATGAAAACATTAATGGCAGGATTGATTGCTAAGTCTGAGGGCAGGAGAGTGTCGATTGATGAAATCATCTTACCGTAATTTATTTTCATTAAAAAATAAAACCGTCATTGTTACAGGTGCACTTGGATTTTTGGGAAGAGAGTGTGTCAAAGGACTTGCTGAACATGGAGCAAATGTTGCGATTGTAGATCTTATTGAAGAAGATGCTGTCATATTTGCTGAGGAAGTGTCACGTGTTTATAACGTAAAAACAGTAGGAGTAGCATGTGATGTATCTGTAGAAGCAGATGTTAGTAAGATGGTAGAAAAAGTGGTTGAGACATTAGGGAATGTTGATGTGCTCTTTAATAATGCTGCGTCAAAATCGAATGATCTAGATGCGTTCTTTGCTCCGTTTCAAGAATACTCTCTTGATGAGTGGAAAAAGATTATGGCTGTTAATTTAGATGGAATGTTTCTTGTGGCAAAGCATGTGAGTAAACAGATGATTCATCAGCAAACTGGAGGCTCCATCATTCAGACATCTTCAATTTATGGAATTGTAGGGCCAGATCATCGGATTTATAAGGGATCCTTGTTTTTAGATAGAGAAATAAACTCACCAGCTGTGTACTCAGCTTCAAAGGCAGGGGTAGTCGGGTTAACAACCTATTTATCTACGTATTTAGCAAAACATCGCATTAGGGTTAATACATTAACACCTGGTGGTATCCAAACAGGTCAAAATCAACAATTTATTGATAATTATTCAAACCGAGTTCCTCTTGGACGCATGGCAAATATTAATGAAGTAGTAGGTGCTGTTATTTTTATGGCATCTGAAGCATCAAGTTACATGACTGGACAGAATATGATCATTGATGGAGGATTAACAGCTTGGTAAGCTAGAAAGGAAGAGAGACATGTACGGTGAATTAGAAGTCAATGATCATCATCTTATTAAATATGCACTTTTGTGTGATTTTTTTCAGTACTTCTCTTCAATTACAGTCTATGGATTACCACTAGCTCAATGTTTAGTTAGTCAATTTTTAGTCAATATCCAGTCGTTTGTAGATAGCCACTTAAACGACGAGTTATATGTTCAATCACTTCGACGTAAATATCCGTTTCAAACGATGGGTGATATTAATAAAAAATTGTTGACCTTTGAGCAAATTCCATCTGAACGAATGATTAAGAGAGAAAAATCCATTTTATTATGCGACAGTTATTATGCATTTGCCGTCGATCAGTTAAAGGAGTACGAGGTTACGTTATACCGAGTACGGCGTCAAGAACGAGAGGAAGCTCTTCCAAGAGGATTCACCTATGTTCAATTTCGTGATGAACTTTTGCAAATTAATCAACAAGTAAGAGCGCAACAAGCAAGCCTTAAAGTCAGAGTTGAGCTAGTATGTAAGCGTGTTAAGACCCACCCATATTTAGGGACAAATAATTTTAAACGATGGATTGTGCAAGCATTACCTAAAATTACAAAATGGGTTTATATGCTCGATCAACTTCTCTTAAAAGTAAGGCCTTCAATCATCATTGATCCAGTAGAAGCTAGTATTTATGGAAGTATCTTGGGCTTATTGTCAAAAAAATATACTATTCCATTTGTAAATATGCCTGTTGTAGCGATAGGTGATCGTTCTCTTATACCAACACGAGCTTCTCATTACTTTGTATGGGGAAAGGCACAGAAAAAATGGCTTATAGAAAGAGAAATCTCAGCAAATAAAATCATTGAAACCGGAAATATTCGTTTTTATTATCGAGACCTTCCTACAACTTTAAAACCCTATATGTATAGAAAAATAGGTGTTTCATCAGCTCACTATGTAATCGGCTTTACTACTCAACCGTTTGTCAATACCAATCACATTGTTGAAAGATGGATTGCTGCTATTCCTTCTCATTTGCCTATTACTATCGTTTTGAAAAAGCATCCAAATGATACTTATGAATATTCATTGTTAAAGAACAAAGAGCAAGTAAAAATTTTAGGTAATGAGATTGACATTTTAGAACTTCTTTATCATATAGATGCACTCATGACGATTTCTTCAACGACGGGATTTGAAGCTGCGCTTTTTGGGAAGCCACTTTTTATTTTACAGCCTCCTATTCCTTATCATTACGTATTGAATAGTAATGAAAGTAACTCGTTTTTTGCAAATGTTAACGCGGGGGCTGTTATATCTAATCGACAACAATTTATACAAGAGTTAGAGAAAGTGATAAGTGATGAAACATATGTAGAAGAGCTTAAGCAAAAGTCGTCGAAATTAATTACAGAAACGATTCATAATCTAGAACAGGCGCCTTTATTAGTCAAAAGCAACATTGAACACATTTTGAAAAGAGGTTTATAGATTGATAGTTGACGAAAGGAGGAGAAAAGATGTTTAGTGTAGTCATTATTGGCGGAGGTAATATTGGATTTAGGCATTTCGAAGGGCTTTTAAAAGTAAACTTACCTCTTTCTATTTATGTAATTGATCCGAGCAGAGAAGCTTTAAATCGAATTCAAGAATGCTATCAAACAGCGGATATAAAAGATAAAAAACTCCACTTGTTGTTAGGTTTAGATGCTCTTCCAAAAGAAGTGGATCTTAGTATAGTTGCAACAAGTTCAAAGATTAGACTTAAAGTTATCAAAGAATTAGTAAGTGTTGTTAACGTTCGATATTTACTGTTAGAGAAAGTATTGTTTCAAAAGGAAAGTGATTACGATGAAATGGCTTCACTCCTTAAGGTTCATCAAGTAAAAGGCTGCTGGGTTAATTGCCCTCTTCGAACAATGCCAATTTTTAAACAGGTAAAAGAAAAGATAAAAAAATCTGTAATTAGTTATAGCGTTGACTATGAACATTTCGGTATTGGCTGTAATAGCATTCATCAAATGGATGTTTTTCACTTTTTGACAGACGGGCAAGTTCCACACCTTCAAACGAATCAACTACAGGAAGTTGTGAAAAGTAAACGAGAAGGATATTTAGAACTAGTGGGGACATTAACTGGAGCGACAAATCGAGGAGACGAACTGATTATCTCGTCTCACCAGAAGTCGAGCAACACGTATATGATTAAATTGCAGTTTGATTGTGAGATGTGGACTATTTATCCGACTTTAGAACAAGTAGAAGTGCTAAATACGTTAACAGGAAAGAAGCATATAAACTCTATTCAATTTCCTAAACAAAGTACATTGACGACAAAGGTTGTTCATGACTTACTGATAAGTGGGAAGAGTGAGTTATCAACTTATGAGCTTTCAAAACAACTACACCTTCCTTTCATTCGCCGACTTAACGAGTTTTTTTCAAGTCAATTAAATCAAGAAATAACCGAATGTCCAATTACGTAAAGAGGAGAATGATTTAATGTTTGGACAGCTAGAAGCAAATGATAATGTGGTGCTTCGGTATTCATTGCTTTATGATTTCTTTACCCATTTCTCAGCCGTCACACTCTACGGATTACCTATTGCACAATGTTTGGCTCCACACTTTCTTTTTCATATCCAGAGTTTTGGTGATCAAAATCGACTTAATCAATCCTTCATTAACAACCTTCGTAAGAAATATTCATTTTTCACAATGGGTAACATTACAGAGAAACTAGTATCATTAGAGTCTATTACACCTGTCCCATTTAAGAGAAATAAAAAATCGATTCTTCTATCTGATGACTATGAAAGCTTTGCTGATGAGCATCTAAAAGAGTATGATGTCACGTTATACAAAGGGAAATATAAGATGAACGATCGGGTGAAAAATGGTCGTTTTACGTATTGTCACCTTCAAGATGAGGTCAATAAGATAAGAAATAATGCAGAAGTTAAAAAACAAGAAGTACACATCGAAGCTCAATTAAATCGGCAACTAACGACATGCTCAAATCATTATTACTTTAAAAAAAGAGCATTTCAGATATGGTTGCTTGCTACCTATAAGAAAATTATTCGCTGGGTCAGTGTACTGGAATCGTTGATACAGAAAGTAAAACCAGGAGCAATTGTTGTATCATCGGAAGCAAGTGTGTATGGGACGATCCTCTGTCTTCTTGCGAAAAAATATGGGATTCCATTGTTAAATATTCCACTCGTCGCGATTGGAGATCGTAGTCTTATTCCAGCTCGAGCTGACTATTATTTCGTATGGGGAAAGAAGCAAAAGGAATGGTTGCTACAGCGTCATGTGAAGGAAAGTGCAATTATTGAAACAGGGAATATTTATTTTTATTACAAAAAAACAAAGCCAACACGCACGAAGCAAGCCTTCTACCGAGAGCAAAACATTCCATCTCATCACCTAATCATGACTTTCACTACGCAACCACTATTGAATGCCAATAAGAGAATTGAGCAATGGTTGAAAACTGTACCAATTCATTTGCCTGTTACCATTATTATCAAAAAACATCGCAGCGATCAACATACGTATTCACTTATCAAAAATCAAAACAATGTACGAATTCTACCAAATGATTACCCACTTTATACAGTGTTACATTACAGCCATTGTGTGATGACCATTGCATCCACAACAGGATTTGAGGCTGCTCTTTTAGAAAAGCCACTTCTCATCTTGCAACCACAAATTTCTTATCCCTATATGTTAAATGATAACGAAAGTGCTGCGTTTTTTGCAAAAGCACGAGCAGGAGAAGTAATCACAAATGAAGCGAGCTTAGTATCGACTATTAAAAAAATAAACAAGAGTAATGTGTTTATGGAAGAGTTAACAGAGCGAGGAAGAAAGTTCGTGGAAAATACCATTTTAACAGTCGATGAGGCACCTTTATTAGTCAAAAAGCATATCGAGGAAATTTTATTAAAGTAAGCTAATAGAAAAGGAGGCTAAACGATGTCAATACTTCTTGTCGGAGCGGGGAGTATGGGGGTAGAGTATGCGAAAGTATTAAAAAGTTTAAATCTATCTTTTGACGTGTTTACACGAAGTGAAAAAACAGCAAGACAGTTTGAAAAGAGTACAGGGAAAAAAGCTTATTTTGGAGAGCTATCGTCACTGTTACAGCAGCATTCCTATGAAAAAGCGATTGTAGCCATTGATGTGGAATTTTTAAAAGACGTAGCCATCATGCTTCTAACACATGGAGTGAAAGAGGTGTTGCTTGAAAAGCCCGGTGCAGTCGATGAAGAAGAGTTAACGAAGCTTTACGAGACAGCGCAAGCACTGAAAGCTAATGTATGGATTGGATATAATCGGCGATTCTATGAGTCTGTGCAGAAGCTGCAAGACTTTCTGACAGAAGAAAACCCAGTGAGGTCGATTCACTTTACGTTTACTGAATTAAGTAAAAAAATTGAGCAGCTGCATAGCTCAGAGGTGTTAAAATCAAATTGGTTATTGGCAAATTCCTCTCATGTGATCGACCTTGCTTTTTATCTTGCTGGAAAACCAACCTCTTTTTCCGCTTTTTCCGCCGATAAGCTACCATGGCATCCAACTGGAGCCATCTTCTCAGGAGCTGGTGTGACAGAAAAGGACGTATTATTTAGTTATCATGCGAATTGGAAAGCGCCAGGAAGATGGGGAGTAGAAGTCATGACAGACGAGTGTACACTCATTCTTCAGCCGCTTGAAAAGTTGTATAAAATGAAACATGGATCTTTTCAATTACAGGAAGTTCCCTTGCTAGGAGCGGATGATACGCAATTTAAGCCAGGGCTCTTAAAACAAGTTCAATCATTCGTAACGACAAAGGATCGATTGGTTAGTATAGATGAGCAGTTGTCACACATTCGTACTATTTATAATCAAATAAGAAATGGTCAGCACAAAGGATCATAAAAAGCACCTGTATGCGTGCTTTTTTTGTTTCTGCCAACCTCGTGTGAGTATGAATGTCTTTTTAGCAGTAAAATAAAAAAGGAAGATTTATGTAAAATATTTAGAATATTTGTTTAAATTTGTCTCAGTCTCATGTATACTTGTAATACAATTATTTTAAAGCGCTTACATAAAAGGGAGGAGAGTCATGACGAGACATAAGAGATTACTAGGTTTACTTGTGGTAATGACTACACTAGTATTCACAACAGCCTGCAGTATGGGAGTAGCAAACGGCTCAAAGCGAACGTTTATTAGCGTAGCCACTGCTTCAACAGGGGGGACGTATTATCCGATTGGTGTTGGGCTTGGTAACGTATGGACAGAGCTTTTGTATGATGAAGGAATCAAAGCAAACGGTCAATCATCCGCTGGTTCCATTGAAAACATTCATTTATTAAGCAACGATGAAGCGCAAGTGGCCATTCTGCAAGGATTGATTGCGTCACAAGCATATGACGGACAAAACTCATTTGAAGGAAAAGCTTACAAAGATTTGCGAACCATTTCAATGCTATGGCCTAACGTGGAGCATTTTGTGTTGATGAATCGTGAGAAGGAAACAGGAACCATTGCAGATATTAAAAAGAACTCATTTTCAGTTGGACCACAAGCCAGTGGAACAGAAGCATCAACGCTTGTCATTATGCAAGGATTAGGCTTAACAAAGAAAAGCATTGCTCCTGAATACTTAGGATATGATGATACGATTTCTGCCATGCGTGATGGTCGCTTAGATGGGGGATCACTTCCAGCGGGTGTTCCGGTTGGGGCGATTACAGATATGTATGCAAGTAACGTAAAAGCATCTGTTCTTGATGTGACAGATGAACAGCTAGACGCCATTAATGCTGTCTCAAATAGCTGGTACCGTTTCACCATTCCAGCAGGCACGTATCCAAAGGTTGATCAAGACATCCAAACCATCGCACAGCCAAACTTACTAGCAACATCAAAAGAAATGGATGCAGACATTATTTATAAGCTAACAAAAACGATGTATGAAAACTTAGATAAAGTCTATGACATACATAAGTCTGCGCACAACATTAAGCTTGAAACAGCGCTTGATGGCCTTTCGGTTCCACTTCATGAAGGCGCTTATCGCTACTTTAAAGAAGTAGGTCTTGAAATACCAAAGGAATTAGTACCACCAGAAGCTAAATAGAAAGGAGATGAACAGAATGAGTCAAACAAAGCCACCTGAAATAGAGCCAGTCAGTCCGATTAGGACACTCACTGGAAATCAAAAGAGACTCGCAGTCAGTGTCGCTGTTCTTTTATCATTATTCACCATTTCTGTAAACGGACTGATGAACATCCAAGAAATCTACCGAAATATTATCTTCTTAGGCTTTTTACTCGTCCTCACGTATTTACTCTATCCAGCTCGTAAAAAGTCCGTTTCTAAACAAATTGGCATCACTGATTATCTATTTGTCATCTTATCTATTGTAGGATCTGTGTATATTTACTTTCAATACACAACGATTCATGTAGAACGTGGGTCGGTTGCGATTGGCATTGACTATGTATTTGCCGTTATTTTAATTTTAATGCTATTAGAAGCTGGACGACGCACAATTGGTTTATTTATCCCACTTCTTGCGGCACTTGCAATGATTTATGCCTTATTTGGACCTTATTTTCCAGGTTTGTTTGGACATGCTGGTTTTTCAATTGAGCGCTTTTTATATCGCATGTACATGACAACAGAAGGGATTTTTGGCATTACATTATCCATTGCATCGACGTATATTATTATCTTTATTTTGTTCGGTGCATTTTTAAATGCGAGTGGAGCATCTGCTTTATTCAATGATTTAGCGCTGGCGATTGCTGGACGAACGCGTGGAGGTCCTGCACAAGTGGCGGTTATTTCTAGCGCCATGACCGGTTCATTAAACGGAAGTGCAGTAGCAAACGTAGCAACAACAGGTGCGTTTACAATTCCACTAATGAAAAGCATTGGTTTAAAGCCGCGATTCGCTGCGGCGGTTGAAGCAGCTGCTTCGACGGGTGGGATGGTCATGCCGCCAATTATGGGGGCAGCAGCATTCATTATGGCAGGATTTTTAGGTGTTCCATTCTCTGTCATTCTTTTAGCAGCCATCATTCCGAGTATCCTTTATTATGCCGGGTTAATTATTGCTGTTGATTTAGAAGCAAAAAAACAAGGATTAAAGGGCATCAGTAAAGAAAATATTCCTAAGGTGTGGGCGGTGTTAAAAGAGCGTGGTGTTCTTTTATTACCGATTATCATCGTATTTGGGACATTGTTAGCCGGCAAAACGCCGCTATTTGCAGGGTTTGCAGGAATTATTGCTGTTATCCTATCAAGCTGGCTTACACTTGATAGGTCCAATCGTATTACATGGCGAAAAATGATCACAGCGCTTGAAGAAGGTGGCAGAGGAGGCATTCAAGTTGGCATTGCGTGTGCGTCTGTTGGAATTTTAATCGCTGTTGTGACGATGACAGGCCTTGGAAATGCGATTGCTTACAATGTATTAGCGTTATCAGGTGGAAGCTTAGCGGTGCTGCTCATTTTAATTATGATTACGTGTATCGTGCTTAGTATGGGTCTCCCATCAACAGCGCTTTATATTGTTGTCGCTGTAACAGCAGCACCAGCGCTTATCGAAGCGGGTGTCAATCCTGTCGCTGCTCACTTTTTCGTTTTCTGGTTCGGTGCAATGTCCAATATTACACCACCAGTAGCACTTGCATCGTATACCGCAGCGGGAATAGCAGGGGCAGATGCAATGAAAACATCATGGACAGCACTCAAACTAACATTACCAGGTTTTATCATTCCATTTATGATTGCATACAACCCAGTGATGATTATGCAGCCGGCTGCCGGGGAAACAGTCACTGCATGGTCAATCATTCTAGCGTTTGCTACAGCGCTTTTAGGGGTGTTTGTGATGTCGCTGGCGATTCATAATTTCTTTTCGGTCAAACTTAATTTAATCGAAAGAGTTGTGTTTTTTATAACGTCTCTTCTCTTAATTCACCCTGGTGGATTAACAGATGCCATTGGCGTTGCTGTCTTTGCCGCATTTTTTGCCGGACACATCATGCGATCGAAAAAACAAGTTTCATCAGCTAACGAAGCGTTTTAATTGTGGGGAAGGGGAGAAAATGAATGTTTACACCAATTGAGAGAAAGAAAGTATCAAGTCAAGTATTAGACCAACTAAAAGAGATGATCAAGGATAAAACATTTCCACCAGAATCAAAATTACCATCAGAGCATGAATTGTCAAAAATGTTTGGTGTGAGTCGTGCTCCAATTCGCGAAGCACTTAGTGTATTAGCTGCAAGCGGTCTCATTGAATCAAGACAAGGTGGAGGAAGCTATGTCAAGCGAGTTGAACTAGCGGGCATGCTTGATCCAGTTACATTTGAAATGGTGGAGATGGATCAAATTTATGATTTACTCGAAATGCGCTCAATTGTGGAGTCAGAAGCTGCGAAGCTGGCAGCAGAGCGACGAAATGAAGAGGATCTTGATTTAATTCGTGAAGCCATTAACTCGTTTAAACAAACGATTGACAATTATTCAACCGTAGGACACGAAGCTGACTTTCAATTTCACTATGCGGTGGTAAAAGCAGCGAGCAATCCATTTTTAATGCAAGCTTTTGAAAATTTAGCCGAATTAAATCGTAAAGCACTTCTGTTTTCATTAAAGAAAAACGTTCAAAAAGAAAAGCGTGAGAAAGTATACAAAGAGCACGTTCGTATATACGAAGCCATTTTAGATCAGGATGCAGAGCGAGCTTCGAAGTCGATGCGTATTCATTTAACAAATGCCCGCATTAAACTCGGAGATGAGCGAGTGGCCATTGGTGAAAACGAATAAAGGAGAATGAGCCATGCTTTCAAATGAAATCATCACACGTGTACATGCAATTATTAAAGATAAAGACCGTGTGCTTGCAGATGAAGGCGATCGCTATTGCTATGCGTATGATGCGTCGTTTGGTGTACATGTACCAGATTTAGTGGTACAGCCAATGTGTACAGAAGAAGTGGCAAGACTTATGAAGCTTGCAAACGAGCATCGTATCCCTATGTATCCAAGAGGAAGAGGAACATCGTTAAGCGGTGGTCCTCTTCCTGTTGAAGGGGGAATTGTTCTTGATTTGTCACGGTGGAATCAGACGTTAGTCATTGATGAAGAAGATTTAGTAGCGATTGTATCACCGGGTGTCATTACCGCTACGATTAATGAAAAAGCCAATCAATATGGCTTAATGTATCCGCCAGATCCAAGCAGCGCACATGTCTCAACCATTGGTGGAAACTTAGCAGAAAATGCGGGAGGGCCTCGAGGGCTAAAGTACGGAGTGACAAAAGATTATGTGCTCGGTTTAGAAGTGGTGACGCCTGAAGGAGAAGTCATTCGAACGGGTGGGAAAACCGTGAAAAATGTAACAGGTTATGATTTAACAAAGCTCATTGTAGGATCTGAAGGTACACTCGGTATTATTACAGAAGCCACTCTTCGTCTTATTCCGAAACCAGTGGCAACGAAAACGGCAATGGTCATTTTTGACGATCTGGTTGATGCTGGTCGAGCGATTTCGCATGTGCTCACATCAGGTATCTTACCATCTAAAATGGAAATTATGGATCAGTCATGTGTAGTTGCGGTAGAAAACTATCAACCTAGTGGACTGCCAACCGACATTGAAGCACTTTTACTTATTGAGATTGATGGTCATCCGGCTGCGCTTGAGTACGAAATAGAAGTGGTGAAACAAGCCTGTCACGAAGTAGGAGCACGGGAAGTAAGAGTTGCACAAACGAAAGAAGAGGAATCAGACTTATGGCAAGCGCGCAAACTTGTGTCACCAGCGATTGTTCAGCATAAGCCAACGAAAATATCAGAAGATGCGACCGTTCCTCGTAGTAAAATTCCAGACATGTTTAGAAAATTAAAAGAAATTCGAGAAACGTATCACGTCGATCTTGTTGTGTTCGGGCATGCAGGAGATGGAAACTTGCATCCAAATATTATTGCCGATGTGCGCGATCGTGAAGAGATGAAGCGAGTGGAACAAGCAGTGGAAGCCATTTTTAAAGCAGCGGTTGAGCTCGGAGGAACACTTTCGGGTGAACATGGAATTGGAACGATGAAAGCCCCGTTTATGGAAATGGAGTTAGGTAAAATTGGCTTAGACATGATGAAGCGTATGAAGTCGGTGTGGGACCCGAATAACATATGCAATCCTGGTAAAATTTTTCCGAAGCCTAATCAAAGGTTTACGCTAACTCATGACTAATCTTGCATATGAAGAGACGTTTGACTGCGTGCAGTGTGGCTATTGTCTTCCTGTTTGTCCCACGTATTTAACGACAGGAAAAGAAGCACAATCACCGCGTGGCCGTATTCATCTTGTGAAAATGGCAGCGGAAGGAAGAATCTCCTATGACACAATGAACGAATCCATGGCTCTTTGTCTTGGTTGTCGTGCATGTGAAACGGCTTGTCCAACCAATGTGCAATATGGTGATATTTATGATTCAGCTATACGTGCTGTACATGAGAAAACACCGCTTTTGAAAAGGTTGTTATTAAAAAATGGATTGACGAACAAAACCATCTTAACAACGGCTTCTTATAGTCTTCAACTCTATCAAACGTTAAAAATCGATAAAGTTGTCAGACAATCAGGCATATTAAATGCGCTACCTCCAGCGGTAAAAGAGCTTGAACGAGTGACGCCACCAGTGAAAGCAAAAAAACATTCAAATTCATTACATCCATCAAAGAAGCCACGATACAAAGTTGCCTTTTTTGTTGGATGCATCATGGATGTGATGTTTGCACAAATCAATGAGTTAAGCATGAAGTTACTGCAGCTTGGTGGATGTGAGGTCGTCGTGATAAAAGAACAAACGTGCTGTGGAGCGCTTCAACATCATAGTGGGGAGCACGAAACGGCAAAGCAACTTGCAAAAGCAAACATTGAGGCATTTGAAAAAGTGGAATGTGACTACATCGTTAACAGCATCGGTGGCTGCGGTGCCATGCTTGTTGAATACGACAAGTTATTTAAAGACGAAACCATGAATGACCGAGCAAAAGCATTCACAAGTAAATGCGTAGATATCTCTGTTTTACTCGCTCAGCTAAATTTGCCAATGGACTATTCTGTTAACAAAACGGTGACCTATCAGCCATCTTGTCATTTGCGCAATGTACAGCGAGTGGAAAAAGAGCCGATGCTGTTACTACAGCAAATAAAAGGGTTAACGTACGTTGAATTAGCTGAAAAAGACGTGTGCTGTGGTTCAGCTGGTATTTATAACATTGAACACTACGATGAAGCGATGAGCATTTTAGACCGAAAAATGAATCATGCAAAATCCATTGAACCCGATGTGATTGTCACGTCTAACCCTGGCTGTCACTTACAAATGAAGCTTGGGGTGAAGCGAGCATGTATGAGTGAGCAAACAAACGTTGTTCATCTTGTTGAATTGGTAGCAGAAGCATGTGGAATAGGAGTGAAAGAGCATGTATGATTATGCCATTATTGGTGGAGGGATTGTTGGATTATCAGTAGGACTATCATTAGTTGAACAGCTTCCTGGGGTGAAAGTTGCCATTATTGAAAAAGAAGCGAAACTAGCATCTCATCAAACGGGTCATAACAGTGGAGTAATTCATTCAGGTATTTATTACAAGCCTGGTAGTTTTAAAGCAAAGTTTGCGAAAGAAGGCAGTCAGTCAATGATTGCATTTTGTCAAAAGCATGAGATTGATCATGATATTTGTGGAAAAGTGATTGTTGCGGCTACAGAAGCAGAACGAGTAGAGCTTCATAAACTGTACGAGCGAGGGTTGCAAAACGGACTCGATCTTCAATTGCTCTCAAAAGAAGAACTTCACGAAATTGAGCCGTATGTCAATGGAATCGAAGCGATTCGCGTTCCGACAGCTGGTATCGTCAATTACCGTCAAGTGTGTGAAAAGATGGGGAAGTTGATTACAGAACAAGGTGGAGATATTTTTTTACAATCACCTGTTGAACACATAAAGGAGCATGAAGAAGGTGTAACCATTCAAACAAGTAATACAACGATTCAAGCTCAAATGCTCATCAATTGTGCCGGCCTACATAGCGATCGTATAGCGAAAAAAGCAGGGTACGAGCTCGATATGAAAATTGTTCCATTTCGCGGGGAATATTATCAGTTAAAAGAAGAGAAGCGTCACCTGGTCAACCATCTTATCTATCCAGTGCCTAATCCAAGTTTTCCGTTTTTAGGCGTTCATTTTACAAGAATGATTGATGGGGCAATTGATGTTGGACCAAATGCCGTTTTAAGCTTTAAGCGAGAAGGGTACAAGAAAACGGATTTTCATGCTGGTGATTTAGCAGAGGTCTTAACATACAAAGGCTTTTGGAAATTAGCAAGTCGCTATATGAAAGAGGGAATGGGAGAGATGGCACGCTCTTATAACAAGCGGCTATTTTTAAAAGAAGTGCAAAGGTTGATGCCAATGATAGAAGAAGCCGATCTCATTCCAGCACCAGCCGGCGTACGTGCGCAAGCTCTTCGTGATGATGGGGGACTGGTGGATGACTTCTTTATTGTAAAAGGGACAAAATCGATTCATATTTGTAACGCACCATCCCCAGCTGCGACAGCTTCTCTTGAGATCGGTAAGCACGTAGTAGACTTAATAGAAAAGCAAACAAGTATCCAAGTATAGGAAAGAACGAATTCCTGCTTTTTGTCAGGAATTCGTTCTTTCTTTTTCTATTAAAATAGCCTATTATCCTTAAATTTATGATCAACCTCAAGTGTTGGACAAGGTAAACAGGGTATATGGAAAGAATATAAAGGAATGAGAAGGAGAATGACTGACATATGTAAAAGCGCAAAATTTGGTGTTGACGAATGAAGAGAAGGGAAAAATCTCGTTTTTCTATATCATGGAGGAGGGAATCAATCACATTAATCCTAACGTGTTTGAAAATTGAAACTTTTTTCCGCTTTAAACGTCTTTAATTATGAAGGAGAATGAACTTAGGAGGGGAGAATGTTGAAAAAGCTTTTGTCTCTATCGGCGTGTACACTTATGCTTGGAGGATGTTATTACTTAGGCGAAACGCTTGATACATCGAAATTGAAAGAAGTTAAGCCTAAAAACGAAGTCGTTCAACATGCTCCACTTACATATGAAGCACCGTCTGTTCCAGCGGGGTTAGAAGCCGTACCGTTTACCGTCAATTTACCTGTTGATTTACCATTTGAAGCCGTTCCGTTTCAGCGACCTATCATTTATGATTTAACACGTGAAGGAAAAGAGGTAAAAATGAGCGTGTCGACCTTTTCTAGAAACAAAGAAGATCAAGTTCGATTAGAGGTCATTGCTTGTAATAGGGAAGAAGAATTTGAGAAACAAAAGACAAATAAAGTGACATTGATAGATGGAACGGTGGCTTATTATCAAAAGGATCGTATTTTATTTGAAAAAGACGGAATTTTCTATGAAGTAATCTATACAAATCATCAGCTGTCACGAAATGAGCATCAAGCTGAAATTGTTAAAATCGCGAGTCAAATGTTGTAGCCAAAAAATAAACATGAACCATCAACTAATAAAAGCCTTTGTTGGCTGACGGTTCATGTTTATTAGTAATTAGCACTCTTCAAATGATAAGTTTTTGGGTTCATCTAATAGTTCAAACTTAACCTAAAGAAAGGGGTCAATTTGTGATGCGAAAAAAGTTAGAAGAGAAAATATATGCTCAAGGTTATCCAGACGCACCAACAGCTCCTATTGTTTCACTTGAAGACTTTTTTGAAGGAAATGAAGATGAAGGTTCCATTGGTTGTAATCTTTTAGAACATCCTGGCATTGAGAGTTTTTACAACGTATTGCTCGATATTAGAAATATGGACAATGTTCAAGATGTATTTGTAGAAATTATGGAAATTGAGGATAATGAGGACTACTGGGCATTCTCAGAAAGAGTTTACATCCTAACCTCCGCTGATATTTCAGAGGTCGAAGAATGGATCGCACAACTACAACCATCCGAAACAGATGAAGGTTATGCTTTTGGTAAGCCTCCAGTCGCACCTAATTTAAAAGAAGGATATAAGGTTCTTTCTGTTTGGTGGGACTAGAAAAGGGATAGCATAGACTATTCCTTAATTCACTTTAAACTTTAACATAGCTAAAATGAAAAAAGATCTTCAATATAAGTTGAAGATCAGTAGCTTCGTATTACGACCTTAAAAGGCGCTCGATATCGGTTTCCACTTTGTATACACGCTTGTTCAAAGCTTCCGTTTTGTCGTCTACGTATGCGACAATCTTATCCATATATGAGCCTAACGTTGACATAATTTCTTTTTGCTTCTGTTTTTGGTATTCTTTCAGCTCTGTCACATCAGATTGTAGATTAGATATATCGTTGCGCATCTCTTGTTGTTCAGACTTGAGCGAAGAAACGTCAGACTGTAGGTTAAAAATATCTTTACGCATTTCGATTTGTCCCTCTTCTAGCGAGCTCATTCGTGTATGAACACTTTGGAGTTCAGAGAGAATTTGTTTTAACACGGCTTCCATCAAACAGCCTCCACTTTTAAAAAAGTAAATGCAAAAATGGTAATAGGGAAAAGCGTTTTCTACATAAAATGGAGCTAACGATTGTTAGCTCCATGAGTGTTTTTAAGCATATCTAGTCTTAAGAGGTTGTTCATCAAGATGCATAAGATTTAATAAACTGTCTAATTGCTGACTAATTTTGACTGTTTCTTGATGTGTCAATCCGTTTGATAGTGCTAGATTAATCATTTCTTGTCTTTTTTCTTCAATAAGCGACATAGTATATTGCGTTGAATTTGCAGTCATCACTATCACCTCTCTTTAACCTATTCTACCACTTTTTCATCCAAATCGTTACAAAAAAATCCAAAATTTAATAGAAATAATTCGAATGTCGTGAAATAAACAGGAATCGTAGGGGCAAGTATAGAAAACGTAGGAAAGAATGTTTTGTGGAGGCGGTTGCCGAATGAAGAAGGTGAAATGGACGTACGTAAGTGGATGCATTGTTGCGATCGGATTTCCAGTTTTTTTCCTTCTAATAGGAATATGGACAGGGGATTGGGGATATGCATTGTGGAGTGTGCCACCTGCTTTGATGACAATTTGGGGAGCCCTTGTTGTTTCAAGAAAGCAAAAAGTTGTGAAAGATTAAAGGATGAAGAAATGGGAAGGATGAGGAAGGATGTACGATACGTCGCTTGTTTCTGCACTACTTTCAGCTAAGGGTGATACACTTCGTTATGTATATGCGCTATGTAAAACGAACTCAACAATGCAATCGTTTATAAAAGAAGCAGAATTCGAGCTCAGCTGGGAGCAAGCCACTCTCCATTTATATCAACTTCACCTTCAAGAAGAAATGGAAAAAGTGCAATCCGTGTCCGACACAGAACTTCACTTACAGTTATTATTAAAACTAGGAACACTCATTGATTATCCATTACCATTTTTAACAACGAGTGAGGATCTTCAACTATATAGTAAAGAGCTAACAAATCAAATCATTCTTGAATATAAGCAACAATATGAAGTGTTTCATTTTCAAACGATACAAGAACTAATCATTCATCAGCTGCGTCTGTTTTTCCAACTTGTAGACAAGCAGTATACAATTGCAACGGAATCGGAAAAAGAACGATTTGAAGATCAGTTGCTAAAGTGGTATCAACAATTGTCAGATGATTTAAAACGTGACATTGAGCATGCAAATGTCACGGAAGTAGATACAACCTCTCTATTTAACATCGTGTTGTTTCATGAATCACTGCTTTCACTACTCGCCATCGGTACAAGTTTGTTTACAACTAATTCCTATCAACAATCGTATCTAATTGCGATGAACGCTCCTCTTTTTATGATGGCAAACCTTGAAAATGAAGATACAGGGGGAAAGCTTGATTTTCCAACGATGATGATGAGTATCATCGTAACCCAACTTCTCTTAGCCTATGAAATGGAAGAGCAAGATGAGCTTGTAAATGATAGCTTTTTACTCATTAAATGGTCGAAAATATGTTTCATGCATGATCAAGCAGTCAAAAAAGTAGAAACGACATTGAAAGAGTATGAGCGGCTAGAAGATGAGCAAAATGAAACAAGCATGACGATGAGAGAGCTTCGTGACCATGAACGAGCATGTGTGAAAGAAATTGATAGAAGGAAAGAGCAGTTAAGAGGTCGTTTAAGTACAATGGATTTAACACAATTAAAGGGCGGACTGGTCTTGAAGAGAATGATTGATGAACACGAACTATTAAAAAATGAAGTCGAAGAATTGCAGCGTAAGATTGTTGTTCGTAATCAACGGTTCGCAAAAGTGAAAACAACACTGAAAAATGCAGAACGAACCATTAAAGGCAAAGTGAAAGAAGTCGAACGTCAAAAAGTGTTAATGCAGATGACCGACTTTATCGTCGCAAATCAATCACCTATTTGTATGGATTTACAGAGAGAGCTCGCAGAATACAAAGAAAAGTTAAATTGTGTACGCGATGAGATTGACGCGCAATCACAAGATGAAGAAGCAGTGAAACGTCAGAAGAAGGTGTGGCGTGAGCAACTTGATAACGCAGAAATTACAGCTAAAACATTAGAAGCTTCTTATGAAGGATTGGAGTATGTGAGGGTAAAAGAGCATGTATAGTACAATGATTGAAAGACGAAATCATTAAATAATGTAACGAACCGAAATTCTTTGTGCGCGTTAATAAGAATTTCGGTTCTTTTATTTTTGTTAATCTTGCAGGGGATCTTGTTGTTTTTGCGCCGCTGTTCTTTTCATCTTTTCAACCATTAACTGAAAGGCATATAAAAGCGCCGATTTGAAAAAGAATAGAAGAGATAATTGATAGCGCTTTAGTTTGATGAGTGATGAGATTCCAAGCTTTTGAAAAATAGTGACAAGAGGATAGGTGAAAAAGCTATCAACGGCTATATTTAAAAGCATGTAAAGGTAAAACCTTCCGTACGTTAATCTCAAAATCCACATGGAACCAATTAAGAACGGTCCCCAAATCATAGGAAAATCTCCCGTTACTTTTGGGTGGATTGTTTCATGATACACCCACCATTTTCGCTTCTTCGCTACCATGTTTTCAAAAAATACCAATGTTGAAATAAAAAGTCCTGCAGGAAAGAAACGCTTTAGCGCTTGTTTTCCGAGAAAAGGCAAACTGAGCCAAGGTAAGAGTAGCATAATCCACAATATGACTTTTTTATACTTCAGATGGTTCATTAGAATCCTCCTGTACGACCTGTTACTTATACTATTCCCGACAGAAGGCAAATTATAAGAAAGCCTATATGCGTAAAACTCGAAATCCTTCAGCGACTTTATGAGCGAACGCGAGCGGAGGCTCTACAGACTGAAAGTGGACATACATAATGTTCGGTTTGGTGTAAAGCCGATGATTATGAATGGCACTAATAATCACTCCATTTTTCACAAGGATGTTTGTAAATAAAGGAACCTCTTCTTCAAGCAGAACGACTTCTCCAAGATTCAGCGCATTGCCTTCATAGTCTAACGATTCAAACATAACTTCAGCGTGAAGTTCACTGTGGCTTGGTCGTCCTTGAATCGTAACGGATAAATGCCTCTTGAATTCGACTGAACAAACATTGTCTTCAACGATTAGCTTTTGTTTAAGAATTTGCCCGTATTGTTGACATAGTGTACTTACATCCAACATGTAAACACCTCATTTGTTTTTATCTGCTTACTTTCCACCGTTTCTTCGCAAAGTGATAAACAAACCAGCCTATAAAGATTGCTTGTGCAAGAAAGACCATTAACATAGCGGAAAGAGGGTGAGTAAATAGCGTGAATAGGGTCAAAATGCTTGCTTGTACAATGAGTAACGATAGAATGACCTTTAGAAACGACGATTGTAGTAAAGCATGAGTTAATGGATATAACCTTACCATTTCATTTCTTGCTCGTTGAAGCGGTAGAAGCTGATAGCCAGTCATATATAACATACTTACCGTGACGAGCCATGGCTTAGCTGGAACAAAATATAAAATCATTAATCCAATTAAAGTCAATCTTATGTACATGCCAAAATATTGATCGTAGCGAATGGCAAGTCGTAAAAATAAATATGTGTACGTTGATGGTTGCTTAAATGAAATAGCTTTTTCAGCTAATACTATAAAAAGCGTTCGTTTATGAAACGTGTTTTTTAGATGAGGAACGTCTACAAACAAGTGAATAAAGCGATACAGCCGTTCTGTATTTTTTTCTTCTTGGTCAATTAAATATAGCCAGTTGAAGCCTCGTTTCTTATGGCTAAAGAGAATGTATAAAAACCCTCCATTCACCATCCATACAAGCAACGACAATAGCCATTTTTCACTAAAAAGAAAATAAAACATCGCCCACATTGAAACAATATGAATGAATGTGTGAATGAGAAGGGATGAACGAGTAGGTAACCACTGTTTAACCCAAATGAACCATGTTGTTAATAGGAGAGCTGCTGTGCTCACAAGAGTCCACGATACGATATGAAAGGTGCTCACAAGTGGAATAACCATAACTAAAGCGATGAATAGTGTGAAGCTATTCAAAGTTGTACTGTATGTAAGAGATCTTTTGATGTAAGAAGACAAATGGGATTCTGCTGCTAGTAAAAAGACGATATCAGGTTTTTTGAAAAACGTTCGAATTCTCATGCGAATTGTCATGATGCTAACAAAAAGAGCTGCGACGGCTTCTCTTGGAAATGATGTCGGAAGCTGTTTGAGTAGCGTCATGTAGTAATAAATAAAGATGCTTCCACCAATAATGAGAATGTAAAAAATGCTAGATGCGATGATGGAAAAGTATTTGCTCATCTGTTCGAAAAAGTCTGCGAGTCGCTTTGCCCAAAGTGATTGTAAATCCATCTTTCACCTCATACGTTTTAGTAAGATATGTTTTATTATAACGTGAATGTAGAGAAAAAGCCGATAAATCATAAATGTACAAACGTGACATGAAGTTATTCACAAGCATAGTTACATTTTCAAAAGGAATAACATCATAATGGTCGAACTTCTTATGATGAAGGGAGAGAATGTGCGATGTCTAACCGAAAGCCTATAAACGATGTGATGAAGCATCTGAACAAACTCGAAGGCTATCCAACAAACGTTGAGTTAAAAACTTTACCAAAGCCTTTACGATATTTCGGCTACTTCTTTATCAGCTTTTTTGCACTTGCCGCCCTTATTATCCTGATGGGTGTAATCATTACGTGAAAACAACTCGTCTAAACAGATTGAGTTGCTTTTTTTGTTAAAGTAAATTGCTCAACAAAGGGATTTATGGAAGGGTATTTAAAAAAAGTAAAAAAATGTAGTTTACTCTCCTTCTCATCGGGAATACAAACCATGAATCAACTAAAAGAAGGAGGAGATTCAATCGACAGTAAACAAAACAGAGGACAAAATGACGCAAGAAGAAGCAGGACGTAAAGGAGGGGAAGAAACGTCAAATAACCACAACAAAGAGTTCTATCAAGAAATTGGTGAAAAAGGCGGAAACGCAACATCACGAAATCACAACAAAGAATTTTACGAGGAAATTGGTGAAAAAGGTGGCAAATCAAGCAGTAATTCAACAAGCAACAATGAAAATAGAAATTCAACCAACAGATAAACAAGTATCTTAAAAGCCCTTCTACGTTTAAGACAGTAGAAGGGCTTTTTGTGTTTCATCATTTATTCTCACGGATTTAGTTCAATGACAATTTTATCAAGAATGATGCTCTTTGGTTCCTGCACACGATTTTTTGAAAGCGGTGCTTTTGGCGTTTTTACTTCTTTCCCATCAATCGTTACACCACCATGATTGTCAGCATCATTGTTTCTTAACGTTACCACCGGAGTAATAACGAGATTTGTAGCATCAGGATGAAGCTTTTCAACGGTGTGACTCCAGTTAATATTGTATGAATCATCTCCAACGCCACCGTTGCCTTCTCCTGCGTACGAATTTCCGAGATCATCTTCTACCTGTAGTTGAACGTCAGCCATCGACCAGTGCTTGATGACGTCATACGAAACTTCTTGGTTGTAATGAAGGATGGTGGAAACAGGCGTTTGCGAAATCGATTGAATGTTCACTTTTACACCATCTTTTTCAGAGCTTTTGTGTACCTCATGTAATGTACTATCTGTTGCGGGTATAGAAAATGCAAAGTTCCAGGTGCCATTTATTTCGCGTTCTTCGTTCATATCTCTCATACCTTCAATGTTCCATTTTACATTTGCGACATCTTGCTTTTCACCATTCATTCCAGTGACACGAACTAATCCAACGTACTTGTTTTCAGCAATTTGTGTGAGCTGATTGCTTCCACTGTTAGCTGAAAAGCCTTTTAAGCTCATTGATGGGCCAAGTAGCATAATGTCTTTTCCTAACGGTTGTTCCGTTTGAACAGAGTACGTCACTGATACGGTTTCTCCGTCAAAAAGCGCATCATTGATCGTAATGGCAATTCCTTTATCGTTTTCCGTTAAGTTCAGCTCTTGTGAGTACTCTTTGTAATTTCCGTACAATTTCTCATCAAGCAATGTAAAAATATTGCCGACAATTGGTAAGTTGCTTGCATAAGTAGGGAATGATAATCCAATTGTTGCCGTCGATAAACCAATCAGTACAGCTGCTGCGACTAGCT
Source organism: Priestia iocasae (assembly GCF_016909075.1). Lineage (GTDB taxonomy): Bacteria > Bacillota > Bacilli > Bacillales > Bacillaceae_H > Priestia > Priestia iocasae. The sequence continues at coordinate 194,267 of NZ_JAFBFC010000003.1, read as the reverse complement.
GCTTTTTCCACTTGTTTTTACGAGATTTTGGAAGGTTTTGCTTTAATGATTTTTTCAATCCCGCTTTTTCTAAGTCAGTGACAGGAAGTTCTTTATAATCTTGTTCTTTTACTTTTATATCATTGAATCGTTCATAAAGGTGCTTCATGCAAGGGTACCTCCTAATGCTAGATTTTCAGCTTTTTGATGAAGTTTCTTCTTTCCTCTATACAGTCGATTATTAACAGTTGATTTTGTTAATCCGAGCCTCTCACAAATCTCATCAATCTTAAAACCTAAGAAATATTTCATTAAAAAGATTTCTTGATCGAGCGGTTCGAGCTGTTCAAGAAGAGACATTAATTCAGCTCGGTTTTCTGAAAGGACGAGAACATCTTCCGTTGAAGTGCTACCTTCCATTTCAATATAGTCGGTTGCTTGTTCGCAACGGTTGCTTATTTTTCGGTAGTAGTCAATCGCTTTAAATTTGGTAATGGTACAAATCCACTTTTTAAAATCATCGGCATTCTTTCCTTTAAACTGACGAGCGTTCGTCCAGATGGATAAAAACACATCATTTACACACTCCTCAATGACTCCTTCATTTTTTAACGGACTTAATACGTGATAGGTAATTCCTTTCACAAGAGAAAGGTAATGGTCGACGATATAATCTAGCGCGTCTTCTTTTTCGTTCTGAAGTCGCTTGATAAAATTCCGTTCAGTTGCTTTCATCTTTTGAACTCCTTTTGGTTTTGTAAAAGCTTTTACATCTTATATAACGAATGAAAGGAAAAAAACTCTCGTTTTTTGTGAAAAAGTTATTTATATATGTACATGTATGTAATAAACCTAGGCTTTCGTCTTTTTTACAAAATGTGGTTAGGCTTGATATCTACTTGTTGAATATATTCATCTGTTTCACCATTCGTAAGGAAATTGGACAAGTGAATCACGTTATTGGAAATTTTATGATTATACTATCAAATGGAAAAAGAGGAGGGTAGGCTGAAACTTTTTTCCCCATCTCACGTATACCTACATATAACATATTGGCGAGGTGAGGGGATAAAATGGAGCCAAACATACAAACACAACAGCACGTCACAATGAAAACAAAGAAAGAGTTAAGTATGAGAAAGCTATTGCACATGATTGGGTTTGTCATCTTCGGTGGATTAGCACTTTCTATTTTAACCGTTCCTTATTATATAGAGGGACTTCAAATTAAAGCAGTTGAAGGTCTTCAATTAGGTGAAGAAAAAATGATGGCTAAGAAGGTGAAAGAGTTTCTTCTATTTATAGGGGGAGCAGCGGCTCTTTACTTTTCACTTTTGAATATATATTGGACGGGGAAGAAAGGTCGAATGCTCTTTTTTGTTTGTTTAGTAGGACTTTGTTTGGTGAATGTTGTCTTTCTTTTTAGTTCGATTGAGTGAAGTTGAAAATAAAAACGCTAGTTAACAAGAAATGACGCGTTAACTAGCGTTTTTAACGTTCACATCTTTCTTTTTAAAAATACCAATCAATAACACAATTAGTCCAATAAGGAAAAAAAGCGGCAGCAATAGCATCATTAACCCAATGGCTACAAATCCATCTTTTTGGAGGATGCCAAACGGGATGGCAATGAGCCAAGAGATGAATGGTGTAAAAACAAACATGGTGACAAGACCCCAGGTTATCCATTTGATTTTGGTTGATTTCTCTTTTGTGAATAAATAACTGACAATCGCAAATAAAAGTGGTACACCAATCGCAATGATGAAAGCCAACTAAACACACTCCTCTCACAATTAACTATGTTAGATTCATATAGTGTATGCTGAATGCACTTCCTCATTTTACCACTTATAGAACGTATTTACTTTCTATTTTTAAAATGTATCAACATAGTATAGAGACAATAATATTATTATGTTAACAAAATGGTCGAATTAGATTGTCATGCATTTAAAAAGAGAAACCGTTCACAAATCGTTCATTTTATCGGTAAACCAATGCGTGTGAGCAGAATATTTTAGGAGTAGAAGAAATAAAAGTCAAGCAAGAAATCTTCGAAAAAAACAAAGATTGTGAAATTGTGAACAATCTTTTACAAATTCGTGAAGTCTATGGAAAAGTACATTTTTCTTTTTTATACTGTGCGTAAGTGATTTATCTCCCTTTACTCCACAGAATTATGTGAATGATTTCACAAACTCGCGAACGTTTGAATGAATGAAAAAAGTGGAAATCAAAGGGAAGAAGCATGCAAATGAAAAGCGTACATAACGATTAAAGGAGGAAGAGCCTTGTTTGAGTATGATCCGGTCTTATATAGTCGAATCTTAACAGGTTTAACATTAGCGTTTCATACCATTTTCTCGACGCTAGGTGTAGGGGTTCCGCTCCTCATTGCATTAGCGGAGTGGATTGGAATTCGTCGAAACGATGAGCATTATCATTTATTAGCGAGACGTTGGGCGCGTGGGTATATTATTACTGTTGCCGTTGGGGTTGTAACAGGAACGGCCATTGCGTTGCAGTTAAGCTTACTATGGCCAAACTTTATGCAGGTAGCTGGGCAGACCATTAGTTTACCACTGTTTTTAGAAACGTTTGCTTTCTTCTTTGAAGCCATTTTTCTAGGAATCTACTTATATACGTGGGATCGCTTTAAAAACAAAATGATTCACTTGTTGCTGCTGATTCCAGTGGCGTTAGGAGCCACAATGTCTGGCTTTTTCATTACAACCGTAAATGGATTTATGAATGCACCGCTAGGATTTAATTTAGAAAACGGTGTGTTAACGGGTATTAATCCAATTATGGCGATGTTTAATCCAGCAACGCCAACGAAAATGGCGCATGTGTTATCATCTGCGTATTTAACATCAGCATGTGTGCTCGCAGCGATTGCGGCGTTTATGATTTTGCGTGGCCGTAACCATGTGTATCATAAAAAGGCGCTTCACCTATCAATGGTCGTTGCGTTTGTGTGTGCCATCAGTACTGCGCTCATCGGTGATTTATCGGGTAAGTATCTTGCAAAATATCAACCTGAAAAGCTAGCAGCGGCTGAGTGGCATTTTGAAACTGTTGAAGAAGCGTCTCTGATCCTAGGTGGGATTTTAGATGAAAACAATGAAGTGAAGTACGCGCTTGAAATACCTTACGCATTAAGCATTTTAGCGCATGGTACACCAGGATCTGAAGTGATTGGACTTGAAGAATTTCCAGAAGAACAATGGCCACCACTTGTGGTTCACTACCTATTTGATTTAATGGTTGCCATTGGGATGTTTTTAGCGTTCATTTCCTTTATTTATGTGTTTATGAAGTGGCGTAAGAAATCTAATGAATTGAACAAGCCACTTTTATGGTTGATTGTGAGCAGTGGGCCGCTTGCGATGCTGGCGATTGAAGCAGGATGGTTCTTCACCGAAGAGGGAAGACAGCCTTGGATTCTTCGAGGCTACATGACAACAGCAGAAGGTGCCACAACATCAGGCTATGTGGATGTGATGTTATATCTATTCATCGTGCTCTATGTTATTTTAGCCGTATCGGCTGTGACGGTCTTGCGCCGCACATTTAAAGAAAATCCGGTAGAACGTGAATTAGAAAAACGCGGAATCGAATAAGGAGGGACGTTACATGAATTATGAATTGCTTGGTATTACCGTACTTTGGACGTTTTTATACGGATATCTCATCGTAGCGTCCATCGATTTCGGTGCTGGATTTTTCAACTATTACACGACGCTTACTGGGCGTGGTCAAATTGTCAAAAAAGTAATCAATCGTTATTTGTCACCGGTGTGGGAAGTAACAAATGTCTTTTTAATCTTCTTTTACGTAGGCTTAGTTGGGTTCTTTCCATCGCTTGCCTTTTATTATGGAACAGCGCTTTTAGTACCAGGGAGCATCGCGATTGTTTTAATTGCGCTACGCGGTTCGTATTATGCCTTCCATCATTACGGACATAAAGAAAGTAGCTGGTATCAGCTTTTATATGGAGCAACGGGACTTCTTATTCCAGCGTCGTTATCCGTCGTGTTGACGATTTCAGAAGGTGGGTATATGACAGTAAATGGAGATAGCGTGAGCTTGAACTATAGCGAGCTATTCACAAGCTTTTACGCATGGGCCGTTGTGTTGCTTGCGATTGTGAGTGTTCTCTACATCTCGGCGTGTTTCTTAACGTTTTATTCTCATAAAGCGAAAGATAAAGGAGCGTTTGATTTATTAAGAGGATATGCGTTATTTTGGAGTGCACCAACGATTTTAGCAAGCTTTCTCGTATTTTTAGCAATGAGTCGTCATAATCCAGACCATTTTAACCGAATGATGGATGTATCATGGCTATTCGCTTTATCGTTTCTGTTTTTCCTTGGAGCGGTGTACTTCATTTGGAAGAAGAAAAACTTAGGGCTTTCATTTATTCTTGTAATGCTTCAGTTTGCAACCGCCTTTTTCGGATACGGTGCTTCACATTTGCCGTATGTGCTGTATCCATATGTCACGATTTACGATAGCTTTACGAACGAAACGATGGCCATTGCCCTTGTACTTGCATTTATTGCGGGCTTGTTATTACTAGTGCCGTCACTGTATTTGTTACTTCGTCTGTTTTTATTTGATAACGAATATGTCGAAGGAAAGCGATAGGAGGGAACGAAATGGATACCTTTTTAATCATGGTCGCTCCCGTTCTTATTCTTGTACTAACGGTTGTTGGACTGTTTGTGTGGGGAGCAAAAGGGAAAAATCCATATGAAAAATGAACGTAAAAGTGCTCGCTAATCGGGCACTTTTTCACTAAAAAGAGGGGATTAGAATGAAGCAGCTGAAGCAAATGGCGTTTGAGCAGAAAAAAAGAATACGATTTCTCATGCTATATGCGGCGTTAACAGGAGCGACAATGGTTGCTCAAGCGTACTTTTTTGTGAAAGTAGTAGATGGCGTCTTTTTAAAAAGTGCATCGTTTCAAGATGTCATTCCGTTAATTGTTAGTTTGCTTGTTGTGTCATTTGCACGCGTCTTATGTATGTATGGCGGTCGAAAAGCAGGGATGTCACTTGCGGCAACGGTAAAGAGAAATGTACGAATGGCACTTATCAAAAAGATGACGCACAATCCGATTCAAGCGTCATTAAGTGGACAGACGGGTCGAAAAGTAAATACGATCATGGATGCGGTGGATGAGCTTGATCCGTACTTTAGCGCCTACATTCCACAAATGATTCAGACGACGTTCATCCCGCTCTTTATCTTACTTGCAGTATTTACTCAGCACGTGTATTCAGGACTCATTTTACTCATTACAGCACCATTTATTCCGTTATTTATGGCACTTGTTGGGATGAAAACAAAGCAAAAATCTGAAGAGCAGCTTGAGAAAATGTCGATGTTCTCTGGTCACTTTTTAGACGTGTTGCAAGGACTAGTGACGTTAAAGCTAGTTGGTCGTGCGCGTCGCCAAAAGCAAGACATTGAAACAAGTAGCTTTGCGTTCCGCGATGCGACGATGCAAGTGTTGAAGATAGCGTTTTTATCAGCGCTGTCACTTGAATTTATCTCAATGCTTAGTATTGGACTTGTTGCGTTTGAGCTAGGCTTGCAAATCGTGATCTTTGAAAACATCTCGTTCTTTTCAGCATTCTTCATTTTAATTTTAGTGCCGGATTTTTATTTATCGTTAAAAGATCTTGGAAGTGCCTTTCATGCAGGGCGCGGTAGCATGGGAGCGGCGAAAAGTGTGTTAGAAGAGCTTGAACAAGAAGACGCAGGGGTTCAATGGGGAGAGACACCTTTAGTAAATTCTCCTCCAACGATTGAATTACAGGATGTTTCCTTTTCATATGAACAAGGCGCGTTTTCATTGAATGATATACATGCAACGATTCAACCTTACGAAAAAGTGGCGATTGTTGGACCGAATGGAGCAGGGAAAACGACATTGTTGCACGTGCTTGCAGGCTTGTTGCAGCCTGCTTCAGGAGAAGTGATGATAAATGGCAAACGACGCAATCACTACGAAGAGAAGAGTTGGTTTGACCAAATTAGTTACATTTCACAGCATCCGTTTGTATTTGCTGGAACGATTGCCGAAAACATTGCAATCGGTGGAAACAAAAAAGCAACGTTTGAAGACATTCAAGCAGCCGCACAAAAAGCAGGCCTCTCATCGATGATCGAATCGCTCGAATTTGGATATGAAACCGTCATTGGGGAAGGTGGGCGCGGGCTTTCTGGTGGAGAAAAGCAACGTCTGGCATTAGCACGTGCCTTCTTGAAAAAACCAGGGTTTATCTTATTTGATGAACCGACTACAGGACTTGATTTATATACAGAACAAGTGCTTCAGCAATCCATGAAAGAGTTAGGAAAAGAAGCGACGATTGTAACCGTAGCGCATCGCTTGCATACGATTCGCGATGCAGATACGATCTATTTCTTACAAGACGGAGCACTTGCTGCTAAAGGCACACATGATGAACTACTAGAACGCGTAGAGCCATATCGTCATATGGTAACCGTGCATAGAGGGGAGGCTGTCACATGAGAGATTTAGTACCGATTATTCGCTTAATGTGGAAAGAGAAAAAAGATATTTGGCTCACCATTTTATTTGGCTTTTTAGCGGGTGTACTAGGTGTCGCCTTATTTGCGTCAAGCGGCTATCTCATTTCAAAAGCAGCTCTTTTACCACCGCTCTATACGCTCACGGTTATGCTAGCGCTGTTAAAGCTAATTGGTATTTCACGCGCGCTCAGTCGTTACGGAGAGCGCCTCGTGTCACACCGCGGTACGTTTACGATTTTAGGGAACATTCGCGTGACATTCTTTGAAAAGCTAGAGCCATTGACACCGCGTATTTTACACAAATACCGAAGCGGTGACTTGCTATCACGAATCGTAGGCGATGTAGAAAGCTTACAAAATTTCTTTTTACGTGTGTTCTATCCTCCGCTTGTATTTTTACTCGTTTTCTTAAGCACGATTTTCTTTACGACGTTTTATTCTGTTAATGTAGCATGGACGTTGTTTGCGGGAATGATTGTGACAGGAGTTATCGTACCACTTTTTTTCACCTGGACACAAAAGCGTGTAGAGGATTCTGTGCAAGGAAACCGTAACGTCTTGTCGTCAGAAGTAACAGAGCTTTTATATGGCTTTCGTGATTTAAAAATTTACGGACGACTTCATGAAAAAGAGGAACAGCTTCGCAAACTATCGGATGTGTATATTGAGGAGCAAAGAGACAAAGAGAATCGAGGAAATCGAACGCAGTCATTAAATATGGCTGTTGCGATGGTTGTCAGTTGTGCCGTACTTGCTGTAGGTGCCTATGAAGTGGTTGAGGGTCGCTTGGACGGTTTGTATTTAGCCATGCTTGTGATGATTTCATTAAATGTATTTGAATTTTCTATTCCGCTTGCAGCGTTCCCCGGATACGCAGAAGATAGCCGAAGAGCCGCTTCTCGCTTGTTTTCAGTTGTAAACGAGACACCGATAAAGCAAGAGAGATTGCTAGATGTAAAAGAAGGACCGATTTCTATTGATGTGCAACATGTTCAGTTTTTGTTTGATCACATGCGTCCCACTCTAAATAACGTATCTGTTTCGTTTCCAGCTGGATCGAAAACAGCGATCGTAGGTCCATCAGGTTCAGGAAAATCGACGCTTTTACAGCTTGTGATGAACATGTATCCAGCAGATGAGGGGGAAATTACGGTAAATGGTACGTCTATCAATGAGCTGAATCAAGAAAGCTTATGGGCAAAAAGCAATGTCGTGTTGCAAGAAAATCATTTCTTTTACGGAACCATTCGCGAAAACTTATGTATCGCAAGAGAAGATGCGAAAGATAATGAGCTGCAAGATGTGCTTACAGCCGTTGGACTAACGAAGCTGCTTGATGATCCTGTGTATGAAAAAGGTGAAAACTTATCAGGTGGTGAAAAGCAGAAGCTTGCAATTGCTCGTGCGTTGTTGCGTCAAGGTCAGCTATGGTTACTCGATGAACCAACGTCGTCAATGGATGTTTTAGCGGAACGCCGCGTCTATGACGAAATTTTTGCTCGTGCAAAAAATGATACGCTCATTCTCGTTAGTCACCGCTTAACGGGTCTTGAACAAATGGACCAAATCATTGTCATGGACGGAGGAGAAATCATCGAAGTTGGCTCGTTTGATGAGTTAATGGCGAACAAGGGTTATTTTTATGGATTAAAAGAAGTTGAACGAAGTGTGCTCTTTTAGGCAATTAAAATAAGTAAAAGCGTGGTTGACAAAAAATGTAACGCTATCATATACTAACAATATCTTACAGGAAGGGAAAGGTACTTACGCCGATGTGGTCTTAATCCTATTTTTAGACATTATTTTAAATGAATCTTTTAAAAATAATGGTTTCTAGATAGGATTAGTCTGTGCATTGTTAAGTGCTTTCTCTTTAGACGGAATACGTATGCCTACCCGTGGTCTCTTTATGACCAGGCTTCTTTTTCATACCTAAAGACAATCAGACGTCCTCTCTAGAAAGCTAGGGAGGTTTTTTTATGTTTATAGAAGCGAAATGCATTGAAAAAAGTTACGGTGATCGACTGATTGTAAAAGTGGATCATCTTCAAGTGTATAGCGGTGATCGAATTGGAATTGTCGGGAAAAACGGTGAAGGAAAATCAACGCTGTTGCGCATGATCGTCGGCGAGATTGAGCCGGATGGAGGGAACATTCAACGATACGCGCCACTTGCGTATATTCCACAGTTAGAAATGGGAGCGGAAGAGACGTTAACAGCGAAAATGAAATCGCAATGGGATGTGCCAAAAGAAAGTCATGAGGCGTTAAGTGGTGGAGAAATCACTCGTCAAAAGATTGCTGCAGCCCTAGCATCTGATGCGAAGGTAATCATCGCGGACGAACCAACCAGTCACTTAGACGTGCAAGGAATCGAACAGCTTGAACGAGAGCTAACGTTATTTAAGGGCAGTGTCATCATCATTTCACATGATCAGGAATTTTTAACACAAGTGTGTACGACGATTTGGGAAATCGAAGATGGTAACCTTCACATCTACGAAGGAAATTACCGTGATTACGTGGAACAGAAGCAGCATATAAAAGAGCGCCAGGCGTTTGAATATGAGCATTATGTAAAAGAAAAGCAGCGGTTAGAACAGGCCGCGATGGAACGAAGTGACAAATCAAAGTCGTTGAAGAAAGCACCAAGTCGAATGGGCAATTCAGAGGCGAGGCTTCATAAGCGAAAGGTGGGTCAAAAGAAAGCAAAGCTAGATCGTGGTGTGAAAGCGATTGAAACACGAATTGAAAAGCTTGAGAGAAAAGAAAAGCCAAAAGAAGAAGAGCGCATTGTCTTTGATGTGCAAGCATTTAGTCATATTCATAGTAAACGAGTAATCGCGTTTCAACACGTCAAAGCGAGTGTTGGCCAGCGAATGTTATTTGGTTCATTAAATGGATCTGTTAAGCCAGGTTCAAAAGTGGCCATCATCGGTCAAAATGGTGTTGGAAAGTCTACGTTACTTAACCTAATTCATCAAAGACATGAAAACATCACGATTGCCAAACCAGCAAAGATGGGCTATTTTCACCAACAGCTTGAAAACCTTGATGAAGAAAAGTCCATTTTAGAAAATGTGAAAGAAAACAGTCGCTACACAGAAACATTTATTCGTACCGTCTTATCACGCCTTCTGTTTAAGCGTGAAGATGTGCATAAAAAAGTTCACATGTTGAGTGGTGGAGAGCGTGTGAAAGCAGCACTTGCCACCGTCTTTTTAGGTGACTACAACGTCTTACTTTTAGATGAACCGACAAACTATTTAGATTTGCATACGAAAGAATCGCTACAAGAAGTGTTAAAAGCATATCCAGGTACGATTTTATTTGTCACACATGACCGCTATTTCGTCAAAGAACTAGCTACGCATGTTGTCGAGATTGAAGAAAAAAGAGCGAAGTTACGAGCGGTTGATCAACAGAAAAAATCGTCTTCATCTACGCAGCAAAAAGAAGCTGATTTACTTGCGATTGAGATGGAGTTAACCGATACCATTAGTAAACTATCACTTGCTGTGAATGAGCGTGAAAAGGAAGAGTTAGAAGGAAAATATACAGAGTTATTGAAGCGAAAAAGAAGATTAACAGAAGCGATGTAAATGTGTTTTTGTTAATTAGAGCAACAAACCGTCTCTTTTGATAAAAATGATAAAGCCCCTTGCCATCGATGAGTAAGCAAAGGGTTCTCATTCTAACGGGGTCGGTTGAAAGGTGCAAACAGCTAAATAACAGGGTTAAAAACATATCAACAAATAAGCATACTAATTCGCATATGAATTGGTATGCTTTTTTGTTGATATATTAGGGTTTACTTGTAATTCCTATTCATATTTAACCTGTATTACAGCACAGCAAAAAAAGGGGACTTCAGCAGTAAATTGGAGTTCCCTTTCTTATTGAATTAAAGCCCCCTTTAATTCAATAAGAACTTTATTATCTTTCAACCCATTCTTTAAAAACATCTAAGATTTCTTCTAAATTTTCTGGACCACCAAAACTAACAAAATGAAAACCATCTCGTTCTTGGTCATAGTCAGTTTTACAATAAATCCAGTCAGTTCCGGTCCTTTCAATATCAATATTGTCAAAAGGTTTATCCCTTAAATCAGTATCTTCTATGCTAATCATTACACTCCATCCAGGATTATCTATTGTATCAATTCGTATTCCATATCTGTGTTCCCAATCACCGTTACATTGCTCGAAATACCATTTTTGAATCCATTTTAATGCCCGCATTACACCCTCCGTTAGAAATGTCCTTCTTCCATTAACCTGCCCTTTAATGGAATAACTGATATTTCCATTTTAACATAATTGTCCAATATCCTGTTTTAATTATATAAATAAAAAAGCACACCATTTTAGCTGTTGAATGGTGTGCGAATTACTTTGCGATATCCTGTTTTGCACCTCTGAACCGAACCTGTTATTCTCATTCATCCTTCTTTTTTCCTTGTATGGCGGTCTGTTGCAAAAGGAATAAAATGAAACAACAGAAGCAATGCGCCAATTATACATGCAATAGCCAATCCAAGCATTCCTTGCATACCTACCCAGCCGACTGTAAAGGTCAAGAAGAACAGAAAGTAATAAAAGCCTGAAAGAATGATCGCAAGCGGCACGCTAAAAACGTGTAGCTTCTTCCAGTATATGATTAACCAAATGGTAAGAGGTAAGAGGATGATAATTAAGCCTGTATGCAACGAGCCCCAGCGAAATTGAGCACGAGATTGAGGACCATCTGCTCCGTAGTCTGCTTCCGTCATGGTGAGTAAATCAACCATCGTCACACATGCCATCACAATACCAATAAGTAAGAGAAAACCAAATATGAACCAATTGAACGAGCTTGCGTTTGTATTCGTTTGCATCGTTGTTCACCTCATAGGCTAGTGTAACACAAAAGGAAATTTATGGGTTAATAAGAACGTTGTTTTACAGTATAATAGAATGAATGAAATGAGAGAAGGAGTCAACAGATGAAGTATTGTAAACGACCAGTTACCGTATTAATCGTAGCAGGGATTATGTCAGGAATTATCTCAATGTTTTTCCCTAATCAACATCAATCATTAGTCACGTATGGCTTTTAGCTTTAGGTTGTCACCGTGAAGTACGCTACAAATGAGTGATGAAGGGAGATGTTTATGTTGATGATAAAAGCACAAGACTGCAAAAGGATAAAAGAAGATATTAGGTTGGAGAAGGTTATTATATTAGAGAAGGAGAATCCGCTTCAACATGCTGATGACATTTATACTCCCTCAGGTGAGACGTTGTGAAATATGAGCATAAAGAGTTTACGCTCACATTGAAAGAAATCATTCAACAGAAAGAAAAGCAGGTACAAGTCCTTCTAGAACAAATGAAAAATGAACATGTAGCTCGATTTGAACAGCTTGACTTGACGCTTGAAGCGGAGTTTGAACGAGTGGGTATCGATCCATTTCAACCAGGCTATTCCTCTTCCATCAGCATCGGTATTAGTGATTTAGATAATGAGCTCATTGATTTATATACGGTATACATTTGGGAATGTGACCGCTCTTTTTTAGGTCTCACTATCTTGAAAAATCTTCCTGGAAGCAAAGTGAAGGGTGAACTTTTAGATGAATCGATCGAAGAGCTTGAAAAAGAGTTATATGAGTATATAGAGGATCACTTGACATGACGTTCACATCCTGACGTAATCGATAATCCAAATCATTGCAACCAATACAATCCAAACGAAAACAGCCATACCAAGGCCGATCAACACATGCTTAATCGTGTAGTCGGTCTTTTTTGATTGCAAAAAGCGGTCGATAATGAAAAATAAAACAGCTGCTCCTAAACTGAATATCCATAAGATAAAGCCAAATAAAAGATGAAAAATGGCAGAATAGATAGTAGCAAATCGAGTGTTTGTATAGACCGAAAGTTGTTTTCCTAACCAATCGCTTAGAAGAGAAGTGAACGTTCCGTATAAATAAATAGCTGGAAAGCTATAAATCATGTAAATAGTTGAATAGCTAATGGCATTAAACAAGTAGTCTTGAAAGGACGACATCCTTTCACCAAATGGATCAGGGTAGATAAAACCAAGAAGAATTGCATAAACGATTCCACAAATAGAAGCCGTCACTAGCTTGCGCTTTGTTTGTTGAGCAAGTATAAACTCTGTTGACATGTGTCATTACCCCCTTATCGCTCTCTTTTTATCTTATCATTACTTTTCCATTATGTAAGAGAATTTGAGCGTAACAAAAAAACACCTTGCAATAGGTGTTTACATGCACTTACACAAACGCAACAACAAAACTTAAAAATAAGACAAGGCCACCGAGAAATGAAAAGAGTATGACAGATCCTTCTTCGTCCACAACAAGTATGTAGATAAGAATAGGTAACGTAAAAATCCATTTGAACGCTTCAGTGTCATAGGATTGAAAAAATGGAATTTCAGGTATCATGACAATGCTAAAAAAGAGCCATGGGCCAATCATAATTGAATAAAGTAAAATGCGTAACAGCTTGTTCAATAATCGTCACTCCAAGTTAAAAAGGTAAAAATGACTTGTATAGTTATATCTTCCTATTCTACCATATGGAGTCAAGCATTAAGAGGTGCGATGGGCACCTCTTTTTTTATTGCCCATTTGCACCGTTAATGGTGATGTTACGTACGTGATCGTCTTCATACTGGTTATTTCTCATTTCAGCTGCTTTGTCATCCACAAGTTTCTTTTGATCCACTTCTGTAGAAGGAGTATGTTTCTTTTTTGACATCGTCGTTCCTCCTTTCCATTCTCGTTTTTTCTTTCTTTAGTGTGACTCATTTTGATGAAAATATAGCTCGTTTTTTGATAGAAAGTCGAAAACGTGCAAAAGATACATAAAGAAGAAAGTGAGGGAACGTGATGAAGTCAGCAGAATGCATCATTATTGGGGGAGGTATAGCGGGGCTGCAAGCAGCCATTCAGCTTGGGCGCTATGAGCGAAGTGTCATTGTTCTTGATTCAGAACAGGGACGGTCTACGATTTGCAAAAGCTACCGTAACTTATTAGGCTGGCCTGATGGGGTGAGCGGTTCCTTTTTACGAGAAACAGGACGAAAGCACGCTGAAGGATATGGTGTGCAATTTAAGAATGAGAAAGTGATGTCTCTTATAAAAGAGAACGATCAAATCCAAGTGTTAACTGAATCTGGGAACACCTATGCAGGAAAAACGGTCTTACTAGCAACCGGTGTAATGGACTACATTCCGTTCATAAAAAATGTTCAATCTTGTTTAGGTGAAAGCATCTACGTTTGTCCTGATTGTGATGGATATGAAGTAGTCAATAAGAGAGCCATTATTGTAGGAAATGGGAAGGCTGGGGCTAGTTTATCACTCACCTTAACGTATTGGACAGATGATGTAGTGTATGTGAATCATGAAGGTGAAGAGCTCGATGCTAACATGCTTGAGAAGTTGCATCATTCCAATGTCCAGTACGTAAGACAAGAGGTAAAAGAAATCATGTTGAATGATGCCGGACTATTTAGTGGTGTCATCCTACAAAACGATCAGGTTTTAAATGGAGATCGAGGATTTCTTGGCTTTGGACGAAAAGGTGTACATAATGAGCTTGCAAAACAGCTTGGTGTTCAATTGATGGAAAACGGTCATATTGAAGTAAATGCTCGAACAAAAGAAACGAGCGTAGAGAATGTATGGGCAGCAGGTGACATAACGGGTCACTCAGAGCAAGTTACAATCGCAATGGGAGACGGAACACAAGCGGCCATTTGGATGCATAAGCGTTTGCTTGAAACAAGATAACCGTTCTCTTTTTATAAGAAGATAGCGAACAGACCATACTAAGACAACGTATGTGACACAAAAGGAGGGTATAAGCTTGAGTTTATTATCAATTTTTGCGCTAGGTGGGTTAAATGAAGTCGGAAAGAACATGTATGCGATTGAATGTGAACAAGATATTGTCGTGATTGATTGTGGAAATAAGTTTCCTGATGAAAGCTTGCTAGGAATTGACCTAATTATTCCTGATATCACGTATCTAGAGAAAAACAAAGACAAAGTAAAAGCACTGGTTGTTACACATGGACATGAAGACCACATTGGAGGTATTGCGTATTTCTTAAAAAAACTGAATGTTCCTGTCTATGCGACGCGGTTTACGCTTGGATTAATAGAGCTGAAATTAGAGGAGCACAAGTTGTTAGGTGACGCGGAATTGATTGAAATTGATTCAAATTCTCATCTCGCGTTTGAAGACATTCAAGTGGACTTTTTTAAAGTAAATCACAGCATTCCTGATTGCCTTGGCATCGCGTTTCGCACGCCACAAGGAACGATTGTTCATACAGGAGACTTTAAGTTTGATTTGACACCTGTTCATCATCAGTATGCAGATATTCATAAAATTGCCCGAATAGGTGAAGAAGGTGTTCTCCTTTTACTATCGGAAAGTACAAACGCAGAGCGGCCAGGCTTTACACCGTCAGAGCACATTGTAGGAGAGCATATGGAAGAGGCGTTCAAAAAAGCAACAGGAAAAGTGATTGTCTCTACGTTTGCTTCAAACATAAATCGCGTACAGCAAGTCGTCGATGCGTCAATGAAAACAAACCGTAAGCTAGCCCTGCTTGGAAGAAGTATGGTGAATGTAGTGGATGTGGCAATCGAAAGAGGATACATACAGGTGCCAGAAGGGATGTTCATTCGTGCTGAACAAATTAACGACTTACCTCCTGAAAAAGTGACGATTTTATGTACAGGAAGTCAAGGAGAACCATTGGCAGCACTTGCGCGTCTTTCAAACGGAACATACCGAGGTGTAGACGTGTACCGAGATGATACCGTGATCTTGGCAGCAGGGCCGATTCCTGGAAATGAAAAAAATGTATCAAGAATCGTTGATAACATGTTTGCACTTGGAGCAAAAGTGATTTACGGAACGGGTAGTTCAACGAGCATGCACGTATCCGGTCATGGCTATCAAGAAGATTTAAAATGGATGCTTACACTCATGAAGCCAAAGTATTTTATTCCAATCCACGGTGAATATCGAATGTTGCATCATCACTGCTTACTAGCAGAATCGGTAGGGGTCGAGCGAGAGAATATGTTCATTCTGAAAAATGGAGACGTGGTTGATCTTGAACATGGCGAAGCTCGTCACACTCGACATGTGCCTGCAGGCAATACGTATGTAGATGGGATTGGTGTAGGAGACGTTGGTGAAATCATTCTCCGAGACCGTAAGCAGCTATCAGAGGATGGCATGTTGGTGATTATCTTGACGATGAGTAAAACGGAAAAGAAATTGATATCACCTCCTGACTTAGTGACGCGTGGATTTGTTTTTGTGAAGGACTCAGAAGCACTGCTTCGAAATGTAAATAAACTCATCACATCGACTGTGAATGACATGGAGTTAGTTGGTCGTAGAAGTGAATGGAATGAAATCAAACAAAACTTAAAGCGTGCCATCGGTCAATATGTATATACTCAAACGAGAAGAAAACCGATGATTTTGCCAATTATTATTGAAGTTTAAATACAAAAAGTATCCCTTACCCACCTATTCATTCATATGACTAAATTTTGGTGGGGTGGGATGCTTTGGGCTGTGACAAAGGGGAGACTTTTACTCCCTTTGTCACAGCTTTTTTTTCTATTAAACTTTCATGCTTCCTATCATAATGGTGATTATCCTGCATAGACTAGTAGAGAATTCTATCAATGAACGATTTGCTTTACTAGAATGAGATCTTGCAGGAGGGCCTGTCATGAAAAAGAAAAATCATCAACATAAAGCGGGATTTATTGTTGTTACGTCCCGAGCTGTTATTATTTCGGTTGTGGTCGTGTTGTTGATGTCTTCCGCAATTGCAGTTGTTAGTTATTCAGCGTTTAAAGACCAATTTCGCTCCTCGGTTATTTACCAAACTCTTTCAAATTATAAAGCACAAAGTTTGTTTTACTTAATGAGTCAAGAAAATCAACATTTTTCACAGGCATTGGAGTCAGATTTTCAGCCTGTTCCCTTTTCGTCTGTGGCGTTAGAATTAACAACAAATATACGTGCAAAGGATTCACGTAGCTTACTAGGGTCAGAGTTGCCTGGCTTTCGTATATTTGATTCCAATATCATTATTGCAGGGGAAGGAACGGATTATACAACGATTCCACAAGAATCCTCTCCACCACTCGAAACCATTTTAGAAGAACGTGAGCTTGCAAAAGAAGAAATTGAAAAGTACGAAGAAAATGAACAAAATCGAGAAACAGCGCCTCCTCCTAGTATGACGACAGGTGATCGAAAAGTCGTCTACCTTTACCATACACATAGTTGGGAGTCTTACTTACCGTTACTAGGATTAGAAGGTGATCCTAATGAAAATAAAGCCGTCGATAATAAAACAAACATCACCTTAATCGGAGATATCCTTGGTAAAGAGCTCGAAGCACGAGGGATTGGAACAACGGTTGATAAAACGAATATGACACAAAAATTGAATGAAAAGAAATGGAAGTCTAGTCGTTCATATACAATGTCCAGAGGAATTGTTGAAGCTGCTTCTCTGCAAAATAAAGAGCTAACCTATTTTATTGATATTCATCGTGATTCACTTCGAAAAGACAAAACAACTGTTAATATTAATGGAAAAGCATATGCGAAAACGGTTTTTGTGTTAGGACAAGGCAATAAGAACTTTGACCAAAATCTTCAGCTTGCGACCGACTTACATCAACGACTACAAAAGAAATACCCGGGGTTAAGTCGTGGGGTTATCGGAAAGCCAAAAACAAGTGGTCAAAATGGCGTATATAATCAAGACTTATCACCTAATGCCATTTTAGTAGAGATGGGTGGTGTTGATAACAACATGGAAGAACTTACAAATGCCGCAAAAGCGATTGCCGATGTGTTTAGTGAGATGTACTGGGACGCAGAGAAGGTAAACGCTCAATAAACGGCATGTACGAGCGTAACCGTTTCTTTTTAGATAAAGGTGAAAGCGTACAGTAATCGAGGTCAGAAAGCCAAGCGTGACAAGAGAATACGAGAGATGAGTAAAACGCCACTTGTGATGTACGAGTGGCGTTTCGTTTGTGCTCTTTTTCGAATGTTTCAAAAGCTTGGTCATATATATAACTACAGATGAAAAAACAGTGGTGATTAAAATGGGAAATAAGACTATGAGCCGGAATCGTCCGACCATTTACATAGCGGAACAATATGACCGCGTAGAGAAAGGGAACAGGGGGAGAAGTGAGATGATTGAATCGTTTTATTCACCATTTGTGACCAATAGTGGGCGGAAGAAGACGATTTTTGAAATCAAGTTTGCCGATGTGGAAGCGATGATTGAGAACGATACAGAAGAGGGATATCAGCTAGAATTCAAGCGAGAAATTAGCTCTACGGTCCGTCGTAAAATCCCGAATATTATTGCTTCATTTGCGAATGAAATGGGTGGATGGCTCATTTTTGGTATCGATGAAGATGAAAAGCGAATTCACCTGATTGAAAGAAAAGACTACGAATTATTTATAAACAATATGTTAAAAGACGTGACGAATCCAGTCCCACGAATTGTGACGCGCTTTTTAGCGACAGATGATGATCCAAATCAAGGTGTACTTGTTATTTGGATTCCAGAAGGAAATAATCCTCCATACATTTCATATGGGAAAATATATCGTCGAGTTGGAAGTGGTTCATCACCTGTAACGGAAATTGAAGATCGCTATCATCTTGATCGACTGTATCAAAAGTCAGAAGACCGCATGTATAAATTAGAAGAGTTTTGTACAAAAGAGCTCTCGATTTATAATCGGAAATGGCCGATGCATGGAAAGAATTATGTTCATTACGGAATGTGTAATATTTATATCATTCCACTTTATGATCTTGATTTACTTCAACAAATGAACATAGATATGTTAAAGCAGCATATTCTAACAAAGTCACTAGAAATGAAAGATTACGATCTTGAGGGTGGCTTTCAAGTTCAAGCGAATTTGCCATTTTTAAAGGCTTCTCATTCTGCCGATTCTATTATTTTTCGAAACAATGAAATGATTGACTCCTATGACAAAACCATTGCGTGGGAGCAGTTCTTTAACGGCTCAGCAAAATTTCATATTCCCATTCCATATGTCGATGAGCTTGATCAAGTGAAGAAGGTTTTAAAGCAGTCGGTGCCTAATTATGTGGATGAAAAGATTTTTGAACAATTTCAATACATTGATGGACATTTATTTTTAACAGCTCTTCTTAGCTGTTTTGGGGAGTACTTTGACTGTATTACGGACTTGAAGGCAGAATGTGATGAAATGATTGTAGTGATTGATTTAGAAAATGTGCGCAATGATGTGCTTTATTTTCATCATGAGCCATTTGTCTCGTTTTTACAAAGTGATGGCCTCGTTTTTTCTGATAAAAACAAATACCGGTTCAACAAATCCTTTTTATCAACACAGCTAGAAATGAAGCAGCCTGGTGCGTTGCTTGCTTACTTCGATTCGGTCATTCATGCGTTTGGTTTGTCACAGACAGATGGTATTCGCTTTTTTATTCATCAGCTTTTACATGAAAAATAAGTAAAAATGTGGATGATTTTTCAGAGTTTTATGATAGAATGAGGACAACGTTTTATGAAGTGTGACAATCATGGGGAAAACAAGGGGAGAAGATTCATGAAAAAAGTCACCTCCATCCTTCTAATCGTAGTTGCGTTAATTGGCCTGGGAGGAACAGGAGCTGCTTATTATCACCTAGAACAGAAGCGGCAAATGAATGAAAAGATGATTGAAGACGACGTCAAAGTGGTAGATGAGTCGTCTACGACAAAGTAAAAAAAGCTAAGTCACAATAGCTCAAAAGCATCTATAGTGACTTAGCTCATCACATCCCTTGCTTGTAAAATCCGGTCGTGGCCAATGGATTAATGAGCAAGAGATGTTGTGTTAAGGTATTCTTTTGTCATTTGTAGTCACGTTTAGAGTAAATGTTCAAAGTAAATGAAACAGCGAATTGGCATGTTTTGTTTTTGTGTAAAGTTCAATGGATACATGTCCAATATAAGCAATTGTGGCTGTGGAAAACAGTGTAACCGCTCGACATACATAGCGGTTTTTTTGCTTTTGTTTGACATAAATCCATAAGGCAGTAAGAATCAACCAATACAAACCAAGCGTCATGAGCTGTCCCTTTAATGCATAAATGTCATTTACGGTATGACGAAAGAGTTGAAGTGCTTCATTATTTAACTTCGTTTCACTAATTTGTCTTTTTGTATCAGAAGATGAAATCCCCACGTTCCATTCGTAATGATACATCCGTTCATCATGGTGTTTATACACTGTATAAAAATAACTACCACTTCGTTGCGCATCAATCATAGTCATGTCGGTTTGTGCAAACACCGCTTGAGGAACGGCAAATAACATAAGTAAACAAATAATCCACTTTATCATCCTAAAAATCCTCTTCCTCTATGTAACATCCATCTTTTATTATAAAACAGAAAAAAAGTTCTATCTACCACCCTCTTTTCCTATTTTCATTTCTATATATAGAGTGAAAGGAGGGTGATCACATGTCAACGAAAGTGAAAAACAGCAGTCAATTTCGCCTAGTATTTGAAGAAGGAATGAAAGAAGATGGCAGCGCGATTTTTAAATCAAAAACATTCAACAACGTGCGTCAAGATGCAACGGCTGACGAGTTACAAGCAACGGCTGAAGCACTAGCGAGCCTTCAAACAATGCCACTTGAAGCAGTCGAAGAAGTCGTTACATTTCGTATCTACAAATAAGCTGAAAAGGAGGAGAAAGCATGATGACCAAAACGTTAACGCTTCAATTCGTCAATGAAGCGAAAAAAGCAGCCAGTGTATCGATTAATAACGTAAAAGAACCACTTGACCAAGCGGATGTTCACGCTGCGATGGACGCCATTATTGCCAACAACGTGTTTATCACAGACGGTGGTTTCCTCATCGAGAAAAAAGGAGCTCGTATTACCGAGCGTCAAGTCACAGACATTGAACTAGCGTAATCCCATTTAGTCAGAACCCCTCTAGCCAGTCGTCGGTGTGAGGGGTTTTTTTATGAAAGGAGAGGAACAAATGGTGGAATGGTTTTCGTTCATTCAAGATGTCGGTTTTCCAGTGGTCGTGACGCTGTATCTTTTGCATCGCATTGAATCGAAGCTAGATATGGTGGTCACCTCCATTCAAAAGCTACCAGATGAAATGAGAAACTAAATGAGAAGGGGGGCTGTATGAAAAGAAATTCATTTGATGCAGTCCCCCACATCCTTTATGGCTCTTATTATACAAATTATATACATAAAATTCCTTATTTGTATAATGACTGTAAATGGGTAGTCGAACATATAGTGTGGTGCTATACTTGTGAAAGACAAGAATGACCATTCACATGGAGAGGTGATACACATGGAATCATTCAACACATACGATCAACGAATTGGAGAAGCGATGTTAACGTGTGCGAACCAATTTGAAGCAAACGTTCGCTACTATGAAATTCGTCAAGATATGATGGCTACATTACAAGAAATAAGTAAAATGGTCGAGGAATTCGAGGTTGATTACTCGGCTGAAAGCTTACAAGTAGTAGAATTACTTTATTATGATTTAGTTGAAACCGACCAATTCTCGGTTTTCCATACAACAAAAGAAGAATTTGAAATGTGCTTAGGTGTCTATCTAGGAGAAGCCGTCATCGCACACAATGATCAAGCACAATGGATTGTTCAGCCCTATGAAGCAGTTGAAGACAAGTACACAATGGGAATTGAAAAAGGCCGATTTACTCTCATGGTTCCAAACGGATTCGTTGACTTGTACGAGCAATACCCACAATTTCGCTTTACTGTCTATCGAGAGTTTTTACTTTTTGGACGTCGGAAAGCATAAAAGAATGCGCAAAGCCAGGAATGGTTTTGCGCGTTTTTTTGTTTGGTTATGGAATGTTCTGAAAAGAGGATTTGTGTGAGAGGATACTGTATGATAAACAAGCGAGAGGTGAAATATGGAAATGTGTGAAGGGGGATTTAGTTGACCTTACTGTTCCTCATTTACTTGAACTTGTCGAATGTATAGTCGCATTTCAATTGAATGAGCAAAATGAGGTGCTTTTTATCATTCTTACCGAGAAGACCCCCACCTCAAGGAACACAGTAAGTAGGTGGGGGATGAATCGGTTTTTTAAACTTTTTTCATTTTGAGTGTTTTTCTTTTGTAATTTCTTCTAATATTGTTATAAAATAGAAGTAGGTAAAGAACACCAGTTCGCAATGAGGTGAAGGCCAATGTTAGTAAAAAAAGCATATAAATTCAGACTCTATCCAAATCAAAAACAGATGGAATTAATTCATAAAACCATTGGTTGTTCTCGTTTTGTGTACAATTATTTTGATTCAGGAGCAGTATACTTGTTAAATCGTTTGAATAGGTAATGAAGTGGAGAAAAAGATTTTCGATTAAAGGAGAATAGTTATGTCAGAATCAACGGCTAATCAAAAGTTAGGTATGGGCGCATTGTTTCAAAATCGAGTCATTAAAGTGATCCTACTGTCTGTTTTATTTCTTCAAGTCGGGATATGGGTGAGAAATTATTCGATTTTGTTGTATGTCATCGAAAAGACGAATGAAAATCCAGTAGCCATCTCATTAATTTCAGTGGCTGAATTTGCGCCTATCT
Source organism: Priestia iocasae (assembly GCF_016909075.1). Classification (GTDB taxonomy): domain Bacteria; phylum Bacillota; class Bacilli; order Bacillales; family Bacillaceae_H; genus Priestia; species Priestia iocasae. The sequence goes on along the minus strand of NZ_JAFBFC010000003.1, from coordinate 171,984 downwards.
TTCTGTTTTCATTTATTGGAGGAGCATTTGCAGATCGTTGGCGTCCAAAGAGAACAATGATTTGGTGTGATGTGTTAAGTGCCGTGTCTATTTTACTCGTGCTTGTCACCTTACTGTTCGGTAGTTGGAAGGCCATTTTCTTTGCGACGCTTGTATCCTCCATTCTGTCACAGTTTTCACAGCCGGCGGGTATGAAGCTATTTAAATTACATGTACCGACTGAGCTTGTTCAAATGGGGATGTCGATGTATCAAACACTGTTTGCCATTTTTATGATTTTAGGACCAATACTCGGAACCTTTGTTTATCAGCATTTTGGTATTATGACAGCTATTGGCATTATGGGCGTTGCGTTTTTATGTTCGGCAGCGGTACTACTTATGTTACCAACGGATCCTGCACCTGTAAAAGAACAGCAGGAAACCACCTTAATACAAGAAATGAAAGAAGGATTTCGCTATGTGTTAAATAGTCAAACACTTACCTTGCTAGGTGGATGTTTCGCAGCAGCAGGTCTTGCGATTGGATTAACACAGCCGCTTGGTGTCTTTTTAATTACGGAACGACTCGGACTACCAAAAGAAGACCTACAATGGCTCATGGCGGCATCAGGTGTGGGAATGATTCTTGGTGGAGGGATAACGGTCGCTATTGCGAGAAAAGTAGTGCCTCAAATGCTTCTAATTATGGGAATGACCGCAAGTGCGATTGGATTTGTCGCGCTCGGATTATCTACTGCCTTTTGGCTGACGTTAGCGGCACAATTCTTTTCAGGCTTGTTCATGCCTTGTATCCAAATTGGGATCAACACGATGATTTTACAAAACACGAAAGAGACGTTTATCGGAAGGGTAAATGGTATCTTAAATCCACTGTTTATGGGGGCAATGGTGATCACGATGTCACTTTCAGGATGGGTGAAAAGCCATTTCTCGATTATTTATATTTACCAAGCATCAGCGGTTCTTCTTGTAATCGGAATTATCATCTTGCTGCCATTAATGAAGAAGGCGGTCGTTAATCAAGTGGTAAAGGAAGAAGCGTAAGAAGAAAGCGGGCGACTAAAAGTTAAGTAATTCAATTATCGTGAAGAAAACCTAAAATAACAAGATAGGTAACATGTGAAACCAAAGGTGAATGAACACAGTAAACAGTACATAAAAAAGCTCAGATTATATGAATCTGAGCTTTACTTTTTATAAAAAGATCCTGTTTGTATAATAAAGAGTGCTGTCATTAACTATAATCTCTTAGCTATCAAGTGCTTAATCGCATTAATAACAACTGACGGTTCATCATTTTGAATATAATGAGTACTATTTTTAGCAATGATAAACTCACTATTTGTAGATATATTAAGAAGCTCTTCCTGCATTTCATTCCAAAGCTCTTGTGATTGAGATGAATAGTGAGCTTTTTTACCTGCTGAAATAACAATCAAAGGAATATCAAGTTTTCTTCTTTTTTCCTTTGTCTGTTTTAAACTCTCCATAAATTCATGATAAGTACCTTCATAAATAAACTGTTTTTTATAAGCATCCTGAAACTCAGCTGACATAGTAGGGAGAAATATTTCTCTGTAATCTTCGGGTGTTGAGTCGACTAAAACTAATCCATCTACTTCATTCGGATATTCAGTAGCATATAATCTCATATTTACACCACCGAATGAATGACCTACTAATATATACGGTGGCTCTATGCCTATATTAGTAAGTAGCTCTTTTAACTCGTTAACCATTTGTTCACTTGTCCGTTTATTAGAGCTCTTTTCACTCTTCCCTAAACCAGCTCTATCATATAAAACCACTTCAGTAATCTTAGCTATTTCAGGAGCAATTTTATTCCACGCTTTTGAGTAGTCTCCATAACCTGCATCCATTACTACTGTCGGTTTATTTTTCTTTTTGCCCAATAAATTTACATAAAGCTTAAAATTTTTTACTTTAATAAAGAATTGTTCATTATTTATTTCATAACCATTCATAAATATTAACCCTTCTTCTATTTGAATTTTGTTCTATGCAATTATCTTGCATGTTAACTGAACAAGAGTGATTGGCTTCTCTATAAATATTAACATAAGTACCCTGTTCATCTTGTTTATTCCTCAGTTTACGATATTTACCGAACTCAAAATCATGTAGTGACAATAACTATTAAATGAAAATAATGAATTAAAGGATAGCTAGTCTGTTATGGGTCTCTTTACATCCCATAAAAAATGGAGCCTAACAACTTTGTGATTTCATACTAATTATATTACTCTTTTACGTTATCTGGACTAAGCTAAAAGCGCTCTTCTTTTTTGCGAACCGTTACATAATTCAAAAAATGTTACTCATTGTGCGTGAACAAGAAGAGAGCCTGTTGTATAATAAATGATAGAAAAAAAGGTTAGTAGGTAAAGGGAATAAAACGAGAACATTTCCTCGGAAAAGGTGAGAGGTGTATAGCGTGAAGGTTGTATTCGATTTAGATGGAACGATTTGTTTTAAAGGAAAGCCTTTAACGAAAAGAATCGTTGAAGCGTTGAAAGGGCTAGAAGAACATGGACATGAAGTGATTTTTGCATCTGCAAGGCCGATTCGAGATATGCTTCCAGTAATTGATGACAGTCTTCATCATGTACGAATGATTGGGGGGAACGGGTCCCTCATTTCCAAAGAAGGAAAGCTGTTAGAAGCTACTGCCTTTTCAGATGCACAAGTAGAAGAATTGCTCCGATTCATTAACGTGTACGAAGCCACTTATTTAATCGACGGCGAGTGGGATTATTCTTATACAGGTGATGCTGCTCATCCCATTTTGCAAAATGTGGATCCTGCCTTACTTGCAAACATGGTGGACGTACATAAGCATGAATCCATTGTAAAAGTTCTTATTTTAAGTGCAACGAACATGGAAGAATTAGCGAGAGAAGTATCCAAGCTTGAGGTGGTGACACATCGACATCATGCAGAAGATGTGTTGGATATTAGCCCAAGTAACATTGACAAATGGACGGCGCTAAAAAAGCTAGGAATTGAAGAAGGGGATTACGTTGCATTTGGCAATGATGCAAACGACATTACGATGTTCCAGCACGCTGCACATTCGGTTATGATTGGTTACCATGAGCAGTTAGCACCTTATGCGACAGAAAGCATTCCGTGCGATGAACATGTAGAAGAAAAAATAATAGCAAGATTGCAAGAATTGGTACAGCAATTTAAACATAAAAACGTGATGAGTCGATAGTGTGAGAGCAGCAAATCCCTTGTGGATTGCTGCTTTTTTTTGTTGGTGTATGGAGGAATAGTGTTCTTTTTTTACTTTCTTCACAGTAGAGTTTGTTACCCTTCGCGAATCATCCCATAAAGTCTTGTCATATCCTCTTGAGCGAAAATTTTAGGCACAGGATAGAGAGGATTGGCTTCCTGTAAAGAGCGTTCAATCATAATCGGAATATCACTTTCAACAATTCCGTCCAGTTTGGCTGGAATGTTCATCGATGTGTTAAGCTGCTTGATGGCATCAATGAACGCTGTAGCCTTTTTAGCATCGCTGTCGCTTTCTTGGGTTAGGTTGACTAAGTCTGCAAGCTCGGCCAGTGGTTGATGCACAGATTTGCCGTAGTATTCTAATACGTAAGGCATAATAACTGCGTTCGCTAATCCGTGTGGAGTGGAGTAAAACCCTCCTAATGTGTGAGCAATGGAATGGATATACCCAACACCGACACGTGTAAAGGCCATTCCTGCTAGGTAAGACGCTTTTTGCATGTTGGCACGTGCTTCTATGTTTGTTCCATTCAAGTACGCTTCGTAAAGGTTGTTAAAAATAAGTACAACGGCATCTTTACTCCACGCTTTTGTTTCATGTGTATTGCTTCTACCAATGTATGCTTCAACTGCGTGCGTTAAGGCGTCCATGCCAGTTGTAGCAGTTAAAAAAGGCGGAAGGTTGACGGTTACTAATGGATCAAGCACCGCTACGCGTGGAACAAGGACGATGTCATTGATGGCATACTTTTCGTGTGTTTCACTATTTGAAATAACAGCGACAATGGTTGCTTCACTTCCTGTGCCAGATGTGGTCGGAACTGCAAACAGTGGAGGAATCTTTTTCTTCACTTTTAACTGACCTTTCATGCTTGAAAGGTGCTTTGTTGGATTTGCGATACGTGCACCAACTGCTTTTGCGCAATCAATGGGTGAGCCTCCTCCAAACGCAATGATGCCTTCACAACCATGTTCATGAAAAACAGCAACCGCTTCTTCAATGTTAGAAATAGTTGGGTTTGGAACGGTTTTGTCGTAAATCGAATAAGAAATGCCTTCAGACTGTAAATCGCTCAATAATGCATCCATTAACCCAATGGATGTAATGCCTTGGTCTGTTACAATGAGGACACGCTGAATGCTTTCCTTTTTAATGAGCAAGGGAAGCTTTATTAAGCTGTTTTCTCCCTCTAACAAAGTAGGTGTTGGACATCCTATTAAGCGAAAGGCCACCTTAAAGGCAGCTTGATACGCTCGACAATACAACTTGTACATACCATACCTCCAATCAGTTAGGTGGATGTAAGAAGAGTTCTAGATAAAATGGAGAAAGTCCTGTTTTATACCTATTCGTTGAACAGAAAAAGCATGAATACCGTGAGTGGATGGTGGAATCTAGATGTGAAATGAACTGAATAAGTGTAGCTAGTTGTTAAGTCTCTGAATTAGTTTCACAAAACCGTCATACATTCACCGTAGATGTCACCCTTTGTTTTGCTATACTAAAAATAGAAATAAGAATAAGTTCGTGCACCGTATGATAGAAGAGCTTTGTGCTTACATTGGGGAGAGTGCAAAGAAGCAAACAAGGGAGGACAGCGATGATGGGGTTTTGGATTAGTGTGGCGGTTATTTATGTAATCTCTTTTTCACTGTTTTATTTGTTTATGAAAAAAGAAAAGCGAGCGAGCGGGTTGATTGGTCGTGCAGCAGGGATGGCGTTATTGCCAACGATGTTTATGATACCGATGTTTCAACTTACGATGAGTTTGAATCATTTACTCATCATGAGTGCCGCATTTGCTTTTTATGTTCTGTTTGTGGATGACTTTATGATGATGATTGGTCGCTATTTATCTGATAATGATCGTTTAAAATACGTTTTTGCGGCTGTGTTCCGCTTCGGTTATTTATATATGCTAGGGTTTTTCCTTTCTGTTGGTACAAGCAACAATTTGAAATTCGCAATCGGTTTAACGGGATTGTATGTACTGTTAGAAATGATGTTTGCAAGATTAAAAGAGCGCCAGGCAGAAAGTCATGGATAAGAAAATAAGTGATAAAGAACGCATTGGGATGTGAGATCCAATGCGTTTTTTTATATCTCCATCATAAAAAACAATAAATATTTATTGAAAAACGATAAATATTCATTTATAATTAACAAAAAATGGAGAAAGGTGAGAGTGATGAAACAAAGAAACGTTTTGTTTTTAAAAGGGGTTGTTGTGCTCATTGGTTTAACTATTTTGATCGCTTGTGCGTTTTGGTTACCTTCATTCGCTCAAAAAGCAGCTTTGTTAAATCCAACATACGCCTATTTGCGTTATCCTGTTCTGTTAGGCTTGTACCTAACAGCCATTCCGTTTTTTCTTGCATTATATCAGGCATTGAACCTGTTAACGTATATTGAAAAAGGGGATGTATTTTCAGAGCGTCCTATTTGGGCTTTAGGGCGTATTAAACATTGTGCGTTCCTTATTATTCTTTTATATGTGATTGGAATGGTACTGCTTGGAGCGTTGCATGCTCTACATCCAGGAATCGCTCTTATCGGTATACTCATTATAGTTACAACAGCCGTTGTGACCGTCTTGAGTGCCATTCTTCAAGAGCTGTTGCGGTGTGCCGTTGAAATGAAAATAGAAAATGAGTTAACCGTTTGAGGTGAGAACATGGCCATAAGAATTAACATTGATGTGATGTTGGCAAAAAGGAAAATGAGTGTAACTGAATTAACAGAAAAAGTGGGCATTACAATGGCAAACCTATCAATCTTGAAAAATGGAAAAGCAAAAGCCGTCCGCTTTTCAACATTAGAGGCACTTTGTAAGGCGCTCGACTGTCAGCCAGGTGACCTTTTAGAGTATGAAGAACAGGAAGAGAAGTAAGCGTTCTTACATACAATTCTTACATGTCATTTGCTTAAAGGTGAGTTATAATGATGTGAATGGTACATATGGGAGGTGTTTGAATGGACTTGATGATTTTAGTTTCTTTTTTAGGGGTAGCCATCTTCCTAACCGTCATGCCTGGTCCTGATAATTTGTTTGTAATGATTCAAAGCATTTCACAAAACAAAAAAGCCGGCATTGCCACGTCACTAGGACTTTGCACAGGGTTAATTGTCCATATAACAGCTGCGACAGTTGGGATTTCAGCAATGGTGTATCAATCTGCACTCGCTTTCTCCATCGTTAAATATGTTGGAGCTGCTTATTTGTTATACTTAGCGTTTCAATCCTTCCGGGAAAAGGATTCCATCTTATTAAATGGTAAGCAAAAACCGCTAGACTATAGTGCTCTCTATAAAAAAGGGATTTTGATGAACATTTTAAATCCAAAGGTATCGATCTTCTTTTTAGCGTTGCTTCCGCAGTTTGTTGTTCCTTCCTCAATTGGGGTCTCAGTTCAAATGATGATCTTAGGAGGCATTTTCCTTGTTCAAGCACTCATTATTTTTACGCTTATTAGTGTGTTCTCAGAAAAAGTACGTGATGTGTTAAGTGGTAAGCCTGCTATTGCGAAACGAATGAACGTAATAAAAGGATCGCTACTGACCTTGATTGGTCTGCAAATTGCGTTAAGTCAAAAGTAAGAGAAAAAGTCGAGCATGCTGTGCTCGATTTTTTTATTATGTGTAAGAAAGCGATATAATAAGATAGTAAAAGGTGATTACGTATGAAGTCAAAAGGTGAAAAGGAGATACAATGACAAAGCAAACAGAAACGGGATGGAATTTTGACAATCGTTATGCGAACTTGCCAAATGTGTTTTTTTCAGAAATGAAGCTAAATCCAGTTGAATCCCCTGAAATCGTAGTAGTAAATAAGCCATTGGCTGACTCACTCGGATTACATGCTGAAAAGCTACGTGTAGAAGAGCTTGCTGGAAATGAAGTGCCAGAAGGTGGATTTGCGCTTGCTCAAGCATATGCGGGCCATCAATTTGGTCATTTTGCGATGCTAGGTGATGGCAGAGCGATGTTACTTGGTGAGCAAATTACACCAGACAATGAACGGTTTGATATTCAATTAAAAGGATCGGGACGAACGCCTTATTCTCGTGGTGGTGATGGTCGCGCAGGACTTGGTCCTATGCTGCGTGAGTATATCATAAGTGAAGCGATGCATGGGCTTGGCATTCCAACAACTCGAAGCCTTGCCGTTGTCACAACGGGTCAATCTGTTTTTCGTCAAACGGTTCAACAAGGAGCGATTTTAACGCGTGTCGCATCGAGTCATTTGCGTGTTGGTACGTTTCAATATGCAGCAAACTGGGGAGGGGTAGAGCACTTACAAACGCTTGCGGACTACACATTAGAGCGACATTTCCCAGGTGCAGAAAAAGCTGACAATCGCTATTTGTTCCTTCTTGAACAAGTCATTAAGCGTCAAGCAGATCTCATTGCCAAATGGCAGCTTGTTGGTTTTATTCATGGTGTGATGAACACGGATAATATGGCATTAAGCGGTGAAACGATTGATTATGGGCCGTGTGCGTTTATGGATACGTATGATCTTGATACGGTTTTCAGCTCGATTGATGTGCAGGGTCGCTATGCATATGGAAATCAACCACGTATGGCGGGGTGGAATCTTGCTCGCTTCGCTGAGTCGTTGTTACCGTTATTAAACGATGACCAAGAGCAGGCTGTTAAGATGGCACAAGAGGCTGTGTTAACGTTTCCAGATTTGTATCGTGAAAAATGGTTAGCGGGCATGCGTTCAAAGCTTGGTTTGTTCAAGGAAGAAGAAGGAGACAAAGAATTTGTTGAAGAGCTTCTTAGCATGATGCAAAAGCACAAAGCAGACTATACGAATACGTTTCGTGCGCTCACGTTTAATAAGCCAGAAGACACGGTATTAGACGGAAAAGAAGAGTTTGCAAATTGGTACAAAGCATGGCAAGAAAGGCTCAATCAGCAAGCACAATCAAAAGAGGACGCGCATGAGCTTATGAAGCGTGTCAATCCTGCGGTTATTCCCCGTAATCATCGCGTAGAAGAAGCACTAGAAGCAGCAGAAAACGGTGATAGAACGGTGATGGAAAAGTTACTGAATGTCCTGTCCAATCCATATGCACACACGCCAGAGCAAGAAGAATACACAACGCCGCCTGATCCTGCTTACTGCAGCAGCTATCAAACGTTTTGTGGTACTTAATTAGCTAAAATATAAATAAAAATTCTGTCACAAGAAATAGAGAGTGAGAGGAGAAAAAATATGAACAAAGAATTGAATGTAACAATTAGTTCGAATAAAGAAGAAGCCAAGTTTATACGAGAGAGCCTTATTTCATTTAATAAAAGCAAAGTACCGTATACGGAAGAAGAAAAGATAAACCTTGTTATTAAAAATGAACAAAACCAAATTGTAGGAGGCCTTTTAGGTCGCATTGATTGGAAATGTTTCTTTATCGATATTCTTTGGGTCGATGATTCCTTGCGAGGATTAGGCAAGGGCAAAGAATTAATGCAGCTTGCTGAAGAAGTTGCTTATGAAAAGGGATGTAACTTCATTCGATTAGAAACGTTTAGCTTTCAAGCCCCTGATTTCTATAAAAGCCTTGGCTATGAAGTGTTAGGGAAGTTAGAAAATTTCCCTGAAGGCTTTGATCACTATTACTTGTATAAACGTTTAAAAAATGAAAGATAATCAACATGGTCTCCTTGTTAAAGAGTGAAAGGTGAACAATCACTGAATCGGGAGTGAATGATATGAAAATCGAAACGTGTTCAATCAAAAGCAACCGAAAGTCCATTTGTGAAGATCATGTTGTAGAGGTGAGGAAAAAAGGATTGTTTGCCGTATTAGACGGGGCAACGCCAGTCTCAGATTTTGTAGATGAAAAAGGATATAATGGTGCTGTGCTAGCTTCGAGAATTGTAGGAGCGGCTATTCAATCTACTGTCGAACCAATTCATGTGAAACCGTGCTTAGTGAATGCGAACGCTCAATTACTTGAAAAGATGAAGTGTGCACAGATTCCGTTACAACAAAAGCATGAGCGTTGGAGTACGTGTGCAGCCGTTGTTCATCTAACAGACGACCGTATCCATTACGGACAAATTGGTGACTGTATGATTTTTGCAACGTTACGAAACGGAGATTTTCTCGTGCTTTCAACAGATACGGTTGAGGGGATTTCGAAAAGAGCGAAACAACATCGAGAGAGAGAACGCTTAAAGGGAGTCGCTCTACCTGACGAGTCCTACTTTAACGTGAGAAAAAACGCACTCATTTATAACCGGTCGTTAGCAAATGTGAAAAATGGCTATGGCGTGCTGAATGGAGATCCTGCGGCCGACATGTATTTTCACACAGGTTCGATTAAGCGCGAAGACTGTTGTGAGCTACTACTCATTTCCGACGGTCTTTTTCCGAAAGATAAAAAGTGGGAAGACATGTTTCAATTTATTTCAACAAATGGCCTTGAGCGATATGCGCGAGATCTGGTTAGCTATGAAGAAAAACATAGTGCTTACCAAGATGATAAAACGGGAATCTTTATTCAATTAGCGACGAATAAAAGGTGAGGTAAAACCCTCACCTTTTTTTGTATGTGATCTAATGATTAGTTTTCTAAAAGCAATGTAAAAATCCTGCTTTAAGCAAAGCTCGTAGTATAGCTATTCTTTTATTAAATTCAGATGATCTTCCATTTGCGGTGGCTCTTTAAAACAGCCGTGTTTAATCATGACGTTAACATTTATTTTTCTTACTCCTAAATTCCTTTTACTCTCTTCATCTATGAAGATTTGTATACACCGCTTGTTTATCTATAAATTTATTTATGATTCGTTACATATTTTCTAATTTGTATTATAGATTAAATCGAACTAAAATAATGTTTGTAACATAGCAAAATGAGGTAAACAAAAAATAGATGATGTTAAAACGAGGAGGAATTTAACTGTGTCAAAACATGTATTAATGGTTGTTACAACAGCAAATGAAATGAAGGAAGGTCATGCAACAGGTCTTTGGCTTTCAGAGTTTGGCGAAGCGTACATTGAATTCATAGAAGCAGGCTATGACGTAACAGTGGCTAGTCCATTAGGTGGAAAAGCACCAGTAGATGAGCGTAGCTTACAAGGGGACGTGCCTCAAGAAATGTTAGATACAGCTAAACATTTAGAGAATACAATCAAATTAGATGAAATCAAAGATGCTTCAGCATTTGATGCGGTATTCTTACCTGGTGGTCATGGAACGATGTTTGATCTTCCAGACAATGAAAAGCTTCAAGCCATCATTCGTGAAGCGTATGAAGCAGATAAAGTAGTGGCAGCTGTATGTCACGGTCCAGCTGGGTTGGTCGGTGTGAAATTATCAGATGGTACACCGCTTGTAGCTGGTAAAGTAGTGACAGCATTTACAGATGAAGAAGAGCGTGAAACAACATTAGATCAATACATGCCGTTTCTTTTAGAAACACGCTTACGTGAGCTTGGTGCAGAATTTATCGGTGTGGAGAACTGGGCAAACCATGTTCAAGTAGAAGGTAACTTAATTACGGGTCAAAACCCACAATCAACAGAAAGTGTCGCAAAAGAAGTTGTCAAACAATTATCTTAATTGCATAAAGGAGGTCTGTACACATGCAGACCTCTTATCAGCCTAGAAGAAACAAAAAGGAGAGAAGAAGAAATGGAAAACTTTCAATATCATAATCCAACAAAATTAATTTTTGGTAAAGGACAGCTTGAAGCATTACAAACAGAGATTCCGAACTACGGAAAAAATGTCCTGCTTTTATACGGAGGCGGAAGCATTAAGCGTAGCGGTTTATACGATCAAGTAATGAGACATTTAAACGAAATCGATGCGACGGTTGTAGAGTTAAGTGGTGTTGAACCAAACCCACGCTTAACAACAGTAAACAAAGGAATTGAGCTTGTAAAAGAGCATAACGTCGATCTGATTCTTGCGGTTGGCGGAGGAAGTGTGATCGACTGTGCAAAAGCAATCGCAGCAGGTGCTCACTATGACGGAGATGTATGGGACATTGTGACGAAAAAAGCTCCTGTGCAATCAGCCGTTCCAATTGGGACTGTGTTAACATTAGCGGCAACAGGTTCAGAAATGAACGGAGGATCAGTTATTACAAACTGGGAACAAAATGATAAACGTGCATTCGGTTCGATTTACACGTATCCAAAGTTCAGTATTTTAGATCCGCAATTAACGTTCTCAGTACCACGTGACCAAACGGTGTACGGAACGGTTGACATTATGTCACACGTGTTTGAGCAATACTTCCACGGCTCTGAAAATGCACCACTACAAGAGCGCATCGGGGAATCGATTTTACGTACGATGATTGAAATCGCGCCGAAGTTAATGGACGATTTAGAGAATTACGAGTACCGCGAAGTGATGATGTTAAATGGTACATTTGCGTTAAATGGTACACTGTCAATGGGTGTGAAAACCGATTGGGCAACACACATGATTGAGCATGCTGTATCAGCTGTACACGACATTCCACACGGTGGTGGACTTGCGATTTTATTCCCACACTGGATGGCATTTGTTGCCGAGCAAAAGCCGGAAAAAGTAGCACAACTAGGGGTTCGCGTATTTGACATTGACCCTGAAGGTAAGAGTGAAGCTGACATTGCAACAGAAACAATTCGTGCATTACGTGACTTCTGGAACTCAATCGGTGCACCAGTCGCACTTTCAGATTACGACATTGATGACAAAGAGCTTGAACTAATGGCAGAGCGCGCAATGGTCGCTGAAACATTAGGTAACTACGTGAAGCTGACAAAAGAAGATGTAACAGATATTTTACGTCGTTCGCTATAACGAAAAAACTCCTCATGGAAATGGGGAGTTTTTTGTGTAGAGGAAAAAAAGGATAGGTGACTTTCTTGTATGGGTGGCAGAAGTCGCTGAAGCATTGATTAAAATTAGCGAAGTAGAGGATTTTGTGAAAAAGGAGGAGAGGTGGAGTTAAAATGACAAAAAGCCAAATTTCCCGAAAGAAATTTGGCTTTTGAATTATAAGTTAAAAATCGTTCCAACAAGTGAGTAAATAATCACGGTTGAAAAGATGATTGTCATGTGAATGAGCGAAAAGATGAACATGGATTTTGCCCATTTTTCAGAGTCTCGTTTTTTATATCCGCTTATACTTAACGCAAGCCATGCAATGTTTAAAATAAGTGCAACTAGTACAAGTCCTAAGCTTAACGTAATGAATAAGAAACTACTTGCGATCAAAATAACTAAATACACATTCGTTTGAATGTACGTACGATTGAACCCTTTTACAACAGGAAGCATCGGTACGTTGGCTGCTTTGTATTCGTCGTGCTTACGAATGGCAATCGCGTAAAAATGCGGCATTTGCCAAATAACCATAATCATAAACAGACCGAGAATAGCAGGGTGCGTAATATCTGGATAAATGGCTGCCCAACCGATAAGAGGAGGCATCGCGCCAGATAGACTTCCAATCTCTGTGTTGTAAATGGTTCTTCGCTTACTCCACATTGTATACGGTACAACGTACAAGAATAATCCTAAAAACCCGAGAAGTGCTGCTAATGGCGTAGTTAAGCCAAGAATGCCAATCCCGATAATCGACATGATCACCGCAAGCCATAAGACAGTTTTTACGCTAATTTCACCTGTGACGGTTGGTCGTTCTTTCGTTCGTTCCATAATCCTATCAATATCTCGATCGTATAAGTTATTAAATGCCCCAGCTGCTCCGATCACAAGCGCTGATCCAATAAACGCAAACAGTATTTCAGGAATGCTTTCCATTAAACTCATATCATACGTATAGATAGCCAGTGTGAGTCCTGCAAACATTGGAATTAAATTTGATTTAATAATACCAGTTTTAACTGTTTGTGCGATAATTTGGGGCAATGTTTTCGTTGGTGATACGAGGTTGTTAGCTTTTGACATATTCCCCTCTTCTTTCTACTAAAGTTACTAGATTCTATAAATTTATACGTTCTATTCTCTTTTTAAATAAAGAGGCTACTAACGTATCTTAAATTTGTATGGTAGGATTGTCAAGGATAGGAGAAAGAAGATTAAGGCTGAATAAAGAAAGTCATAAAAAGTTCATAAATAGAGGGGGATATTCATATGAACATAAAGGATTGTCTGTACGGTGAACATGTAATTGACGGTGTACTAGAGGAGCTTCTATTAAGTGCCCCTGTGCAACGTTTAAAAGGCGTGTATCAAGGTGGGGCGACCTACATCGTGAACGAAAAGTGGAATGTGACGCGCTATGAGCACTCGGTTGGTGTGATGCTACTTATTCGAAGACTCGGCGGTTCGATTGAAGAGCAAATGGCGGGGTTACTTCACGATGTCTCTCATACCGCGTTTTCTCATGTGATTGATTTTGCGCTTGATAATAAAAATGAAGACTATCATGAACATATTTATGAACAAGTCATTAAGCAGTCAACGATTCCGGCTATCTTACAAAAGTATGGCTATGACGCTGCTAGCATCTTAGGTGACGACTCACAGTGGACACTGCTTGAACAGTCAGCACCTGAGTTATGTGCAGACCGCGTTGATTATACGCTGCGTGATATGTATCGCTATGGAGTCATCACAAAAGAAGCGGTTACTTATTTTTTAGAAAACTTACTCGTAGTGAATGGCCGAATGTATCCACGTCATATCGAAGCGGCGGAATGGTTTGTGGAGACCTATTATAAAGAAGTGATTGATTACTTTTTACATCCTCTTGTCGTTTATGGCTATGACGCACTTTCAAAAGCGTTAAAAATAGCACTCAATGAAGGAGTCATTGAATTTGATGACTTACTGCGTGAAGATGAGGACGTGTTAGCGATGCTGCGTCAATCAGATAATGAACAGCTTCGAAAGACGATGAAGCTACTGCACCGCCATGCTTGTGTGGAAGAAAATCACGATACATATGATATTCATTTAAAAGGAAAAGTACGCCTCATTGATCCGTCCGTACCACAAGGAGGAGAGCTTGTGCAGGCATCTAAGCTGTCACAGCGCGTGCAACAGTTAGGAAAACGTGCGTATGAACAATCAAAACAAGGAACCTATGTGAGAATCATTTAATGTATTGGTTGAAGAACATCTACATGTGTGCACATCAAACAAAGAACTAGATGAGTTTTTAGTTGGTTTAAACAAGCATGCAAATTATAAATTATCGATTGTTATTTCTAGCAACGAGACATAAGTGCATTCTCGATGAAAATGGTTGGTCAACATACGCTTATCGAAGTGATAAAGCACTTTGGGCAGCTTCTTATACTCTCCAAAACGGATGGGGATGTAATTTATCCAGAGTGATTTCTATCATTTTCTGATGAATAAGTCGAAGAGCTAGAGATTTTGTGAAATGAAAGCAAAGACATAGCTTCTCTAACATTTAAAAGTGAAATGTTGATATTGGTGTTGCAGAAGGACTAGCTAATAACAAAAGAGCTGATTCAATAAGACACCTTGTTGAATCAGCTCTTCACTATGTATACGCGATATCGGATAAATCGTTTTTTTCACTCCGAGGTGGGACATAAAAGAAACATGACGACAACAAACAAAAGTCCAATCTCAACCATAGCTGAAATGGGCCGCCTCCAAAGTCACTGAATGGAGAAGAACTTATAGAGAATTCTCAATGTTTCACTCCTTTCCAATTTATTCTATCCTATTAAATAAATCTGACACCTCTTATGTAAGAAGTGTCAACGGGTTTAATATTCTATTATTCTCCTCTATGAATCGGCAATTTTTTTTACAACTAAACTAGGATTGAAATATTCATGCCCTGAAGTTGAGCCGCCTGTTACTTCAACTGTAATTTGGTTTGTTGCGTTTAAAGGGAATAAAATGGTTTTTGAACCAGGAGTAACGCTTCTAGATACATTAATGTATTGAAAAAGAATAGCTGAAATGGTTTGAGGCGTACCATTAATCACAATAGAATAAACAATGTTGTCATTAGTAGATGAGCGACTATTAAGTGAATAGGTGATTTCATATATTCCATCACTAAGAATTGTAATGCTATTACTCACTGGATTGGCGATCATTCCAGAAGTAGGTCCAGCGATGGTAAAGTTAACAGGGGTAGTCGAAGCAGGAGTAAAACGTTCTTCTCCATAAAGTGATCCATACACAGGAGTTGGAGTATTGTTAGACGAACAACAAGGATTAAGCTGTGCCATCTTTTGTGTCACATCCTTTTAAGATAGTTGAAAGGTTATGCCTTCTAGTATCTATTATATGTAAAAAATGGTAGATTGGTTGGATGCTTGTCTACTAGAGAAAAGTATTTACTCTAGTAAAAATAGAAAACCTCCTATATGCTAGCTTGTTTATAGAAGGCTTGTGAAAGGAGTATCTATTTAATACTTGTAGTTTAGTGAGAATGAGACTTTGATGCTTGCTGTTCCCGTTCCTCCAACACCATTTAAGACGATAAGTTCAAGGTTATTTAGAGTGACAGAACGGCATTCACCTGGGCCGACAACAATGTTGGCGGATGCACCATTGACAAACAGAGAAGCGCTTGGTGTACCCGGTGATCCATTGTTTTCAATCATAACTGTACCATTAACAACAAAGCTTGTTTCGTTTTCCCATATTGTAGTACTTTCCCCTGTCGTTAAATTCATGGTGCAACAAACTGCATCATTAACGCAGCAAGTAGAGTCATAGCATTTCCCTAGATTAGCCAATTTATTGACCTCCTATGATCATTCCTTTTATTTCTCGATACTATTATATGTAAAGAAGAAGAAGGTGTTTGGACGCTTGTCTTATTGAAAGAAAGTGTGCAGAACAAACGATATAACCCTTTCTATTCAATAAAAAGGGTTAGTAAGGACGTAATTGAATGGGTGGTTCTTAAAAGAGGAAGATAAAGAAGAGCAACGATTAAAACTTATAGTTTAGCGAGAACGAGACTTTTACGTTAGCAGTTCCCGGGCCATCCGCCCCTACAATGCCTATAGAATTTAAGTCGTTTAAAGTAATGGAGCGACAATCTCCTGGTGCAACGATAAAACCAGTTACTGGTGCTTCATTTACAATAAGGCCTGCGCTTGGTGAGCCAGGAGAACCATTGTTTTCGACCATAATGGTTCCGTTAATAAGAAACGTAGTGACATTCGTCCAAATGATTTCTCTTGAACGCTCTGTTATATCAATGGTACAACAAACGGCATCGTTGACACAGCAAGAAGTGTCACAGCACCTACCTAAATTAGCCACTTGTATAAACCCCCTGTAGTATTCGTTATTTTTTCATTATATGTCGATTATTGGAGGGCGTATAGGTGTATGCCTGATGCTAGGAGAAATAGGCTATAAAAAAGAGCATTCTATAGGTATAAAGGTTGTCGAGAGGGTTCTTGTCGTGGATGACAGAGATTGCTTTTTAACGAAAAAGTGATATCCGCTGTGCTTTTAATATTTTGACAAATCGTTATTGAAAGGTTAATAAAACTACCGTCATCATAAATTGTAACAGTAGGGATACACTCAACATGAGTGATGTCACACTCAACACGTGTTCCGTTTGGCGCGCATAATAAAAGCTGCTCCCTAAAATAAAACGGAACAATTCTTTTATAGAGCTTACCGTCAATTTTATAGGATACGGCTATACAGCCTGTTTTACTTAGAAAAATACGTTGAAGAGAGGCTACATCTCCAGTCGGCATGATGACAACTTGATCTTTTCGAACATGTGAAACCTCCGTACATTGAATTTCATTACAACAAGGTGCTAAACGTGTATCATCACAATTTGCTAAGTAGCACGTCACGCTTTCTGGGTCTGGAATAAGAGCGCGAACTTGTTTTTCATGGATACTCAACGAAAAGCTACCACTACACACGTCATCATCATTAGGGCAACTTATTTCAATCGAATGAAACGAATCAAGTGTCATAGATCGTACTTTTCCTTTTGGAACGAAAAAAGAAAAGGTGCCGTTTACAAATACGTCTAGCACATCGCTGGATCCTTCGCTAAAAAATACAGTAAGAGTTCCCGCTGTTGTTGCGGTTTCTTCCCTTATCTTCCATAACAATTGAGGTGCAGACGAGCCGTTAAGTGTAAAATCCTCTGAGATCTGATTTGATATCGTACAGCATGTATCAAGGCTTATGCAGGTATGAAAAGTTGACTCTTTTGCGACCCAATCATATAGTTTAGGAACCTTTACACAAGTTTTTTCCATTTGCTTATCTATCCCTTAAAAATAATAGTTATTTCATTATACGAAGAAATTACATAGGAGTTACATGTAAGAGTAAGAATGATGAGATGTTTTTTTTAGAAGGCTCTATTAAAGGGTTGATACAGCGATTTAACGGTGTGGCGACTAAGTATCTGAACAATTATCTTGCGTGGTTTCAAGTGTTAGAGAGCATCCATTACCAAAGAAACGAAGTCACAATGAATGATATGACAATATGAAGTGTTATTTCAATCATTATATGTTAATATTTAACTGTCTGAAAATTCGAACTGAAAATTAGAGGATAATCTCAGTGTAGGAGGTAGATATTATGAAAATGAAAAAATATATCGACGTTAAAAACATGAAGGGGAAAACGTCAAATTAAATAAAATGTTTCCCGAAATTTGAGAGGGGAAAATTATTTGAAGCAACTATTGTTAATCATTGATGCCCAGCAGGAGTTAATTGAAGGGAATCAAGAAGAAAGTGCTGTTTACAAAAAGGATCAACTTATCACAAACATCAATTCAGTAATTGAAAAAGCAAACCATTCTAATGTTCCTATTGTCTTTGTGAGGGACTTGGAGGTTGCAGAAGGAATAGGAAAAGGTTTTCAAGTTCATGAAAAAATTAATGTACCTACAAATGCAAATTTCTTTGATAAAACTGCAACGAATTCGTTTCATGGTACAGGACTTCTACATCACTTAAAATCTCAAGAGATTGGACATGTTGTTGTAATGGGATGTGCGACCCAACATTGCATAGATAGTGCAGTCCGAACTGCAACTATTAATGGAATGGATGTCACCTTAGTTGGAGATGGACATTCAACAACAGACGGCGATGTTTTGAGTGCGGAACAAATTATAAAGCATCATAATGAAACTCTTCATGGACATTACAATGTTGAAAACTTTTCCATTGTAAGAAATACAGAAGAAGAGTTATTTTATCCAACCCATCATTCATATAGGTCATAATTGAGTAGTGGAATAATATCCCAATTTCTCAGTTCGACTTAGAGTTTGGGATCGTATATTATCGTTGATATTACTTATTACGGTAGAATGGAATTAAATTTAAAACGTTAAAGTATGCGAACCATTACACTTAAAGTAACGGATGTGTTAGTTCAATAAGAGAATAAACCAAACAGAACTTCTAGTTTTATAGGAGTTCTGTTTTTCTATAAATATCAACATTGAACTTTAACTGAGCCAAAAAGAAAGAAGAGCAAAAAAGCGAATGAACCACTCACACTTATTCATTTTGCCTTCTTTAGCACAATTAGAAGGGTTCTTGCTTATGCAAAATTCATGAAGACAACTTTCTTCTAGACGCATGTCTTGCATACGATATGCTGACGAGGTTAGAGGAGGGTCACCATGACGATACAATATCAACACGCGTTTCGAAAGTATGTAAGTGATACCGAGGAATGGTGTTTATCGGTGTTGACAGATAGTGAAGGTTATTCAGTGGATTGGTTAGAAAATGTTCGCTTTGTGCTAGAGTTAGCACAAGGCTATGAAGAGAATGAAGAAATTTTAGAAGAAGACATTTTAACGATCCAAACGTGTATGGAGCGGCTTGAACATAGTTTTTGCCCAGAAGTTGAACGTCAAAAGCAAAGTGCACGCGTCCCAATCGGTCAGCATAAATTGCCACCATTGCCGTATCGTTATAACGCGCTTGAGCCGTATATTGCAACAAAAATTATGGAGCTTCATCATCAAAAACACCATAAAAGTTATGTAGATGGTTTAAATAAAGCAGAGAAAAAAATGCAAGAAGCACGAGAAACTGAAAATTTCGATCTTATTAAACATTGGGAGCGAGAGGCGGCTTTTCACGGATCGGGTCACTACTTGCATACGATGTTTTGGGAGAACATGTCGCCAAACGGAGGAGGGCAACCTCGAGGTCGTCTCGCTCAACAAATTGTGCAAGACTTCGGTAGCTTTGATAAGTTTAAAAAGCATTTTTCAGCAGCAGCGGATAAAGTAGAAGGAGTTGGCTGGGCCTTACTTGTATGGTCTCCACGTGCACACCGGTTAGAAATTCTTCAAACCGAAAAACAACAGCTCTTTACTCAATGGGATACCATTCCACTTTTAGGGCTTGATGTGTGGGAGCACGCGTATTACTTGCAGTACCAAAACGACCGTAAAACGTACATTAATAACTGGTGGAACATCGTAAACTGGCGCGATGTAGAGGACCGCTATCAAAAAGCGGCGATGGTGAAATGGAAAGCGTATTAAAGGATAGAAAGAGGCAAAGTTAAAGATGGCTTTGCCTCTAATTTATTATGACGGCTCATGAAAATTACATATTTTATCGAAAGTGTTGAAAGACAAGAAGAATATATAAATAAAAGTTTAAAAATCACTAATTTAAAAACGTAAACAATGAATGAGGTGCTACGAGTACATGTATAAAGAAAGTAAGAGCAATATAGAAAATGCTTTTAGAGCAGAAGAGTTTTACGAAATAAAAACAAACCAATTGATAGAATTGAAGCTATCATAAGAAATGAAATGATGAAAAATATGTAAAAAATGAAACGAAATGGTAATATATACCGTATGTAGAAGAGGTTTGAGTTTAAAAAGGAGGTAGGGCTGATTTGGACAAGCAATATTCAAAAAGAGATGAGGTTGTGGCAGGGTTTGTACTTGGTGGTTTGTCGCTTTCATTAACAGGGGCGTTGCTTTTTTGGTACATACGAAACCCAGAAGGATTTGTGAAAGAACGGTTGGGTATTCACGCAAATGCATTTGATTATCCGCTTGCGTGGCTAGTAAGTATCGTGGTGGTAGTCGGATATGTGATGTATACATCTAAAGTGGTTCCATTTGTTCGCGATCATCTGATGACGTTCTCATGGCTAAAGGTCATTGGAATATGGGCAGCTATTGTATCAAGCACCGTCGAAGAGATTTTGTTTCGTCAAGCGCTAATGGACTGGTTGATGAACAAGGATTATTCCGTCATCCTACAAATCATCCTCTCAGCCGCTGCTTTTGGACTGGCTCATGGGGCGTGGGTCTTGTTAAAAGGACAGCTGAAAATTGCGCTACCGGTCATTTTATCAACTACAGTATTAGGAGGACTACTAGCCATTCTTTATATCATGTCTGGTCGTCAAATTCTCGTACCAATTGTTGCACACATGCTTATTAATCTAGCAATTGAACCGTGGCTCATCCTCTCAGCGGTATCTGGAAAGTGGGAAGATCAGCCACAAGATCAGCCAGTATCTCACTGAGTAAGCAGAAAGAAGCGTGAATCCACATATATCAATCATTGAGTCCATTATGGCCGTGTACGTGTTCGATACCTATCTAGTTGTCGAACACGTACTTTTTGTATGAAAAAGCTCTTCTATAGAAAGTAATGTACATGTTTTTAAATTCCCTCATCATATAATAGTTTGATAATTTTGGCAATCACTACTATAATTTCAGTATGTGGTTGAAACGGACGTAAGGAGCAAAGAAGTGAAATGAGTGTGCGTTCTCCCTAAAAGTGAGCGCTTTCTTTTATGGTCTGATGAACGAGTAGTCGATTTCTTATCAGTCAATTTAACTAGCTTATTAGAGTACCGGGTGAAGGAGGAAATCAATGGGACGATTACTAGATGATCTAGCAGGTGCTATCTACGACTTTTTAAAGTTTATCTTGAAAAGTATCAGTTATTTACTAGCAGGAGGACTCATTGTCGGAGCACTCATGTACATAGTGGTGTTTTTCTTTTCATTTATGAATTAGGAGATGGTAAACGACAGCTACAGTGTTGATCCAATAAGAGAGTTTTATCAAACACAAAGTCATTATACTCACGAGGAGATTACGATGCATATTCGAAACTCAGCAAAAGCCATGATCATCAAGGAACAAAAAGTTTTACTAACGAAAAATAAAGATGAGGAGGGGTACTTTTACCTTTTTCCAGGCGGTGGACAAGAGCACGGAGAAACAATCCACGAAACGCTAAAAAGAGAGTGTATAGAAGAAATAGGAGGGGAAGTTAGCGTTGAAGAGCTTATTCATGTGCGTGAATATATTGGGAAAAATCATGAACATGCTTCATTTGACGCTCATCTTCATCAAATCGAATATTATTTTGTTTGCCAGCTTGCAAGTGATTTATCGACAATCACTCCGACCAACCTTGATGATCACCAAGTAGGTGTTGAATGGATTGATGTTGAAGACATGTCGGCTTATCGCATTTATCCAAAAGAATTAGTAAAGCACATTGTGCGCCGCCTAAAAAATGAAAAGGTACCTGTGTATGTAGGAGATGTAAATTAAAGAATCGTTTCACGTACAAGATAACTTAGTAGGGAGGAAGCTCAATGAACATCCGCTTTGTCAAAAATGAAGATTATAAAGCTATTTCTCCGCTTGTAAACGACTGGTGAGGTGAGCAGATGAATTTTTATATCGCATTGAGCTTTCAAAATAAAGAGAACGTACGAGCACTTGCAAGTTTGTTAAAAGCAAGCGACGATACAGACTGGACACAAAATGAAAACAATTAAAAAAGCCTATGCGTATGTGACGAGAATGAAAGATGAAACGATCCAGCTATTAGTATTCAAACACAAGGATGTTCCTGAAGCGGGTATACAAGTGCCAAAGGGGACTGTAAAGAAAGATGAAACTACATATGATGCTGTCATACGAGAAGTGAAAGAAGAAACAGGTCTTGAAGAGTTTGAGGTAAAGAAGCTAATCGCTGAAGATGAGTGGGAAAATGAAGATGGCGCGATTCATCATCGGTTTTTTTATCACATTCATTGCACAGAAATAGCCGATGAATGGGAGCATCACCCAACAGGTGGAGACGAAGAACAAGGGTTGATCTTTCAATTTTTTTGGATTTCATCTGAAAGCGAAGTAGAGCTAATACGAGGACATACAGACTATTTTACAAGGATTCTTTCATAAAAGGGAGAGACACATGGAGATTACAATTCAAAAAGCAACGATGCGAGATGCTGAAACATTAACAGAGATTATGAAAAAAACATTTGATGAAGAAGCGAGAAAGTGGCTTTCAAATCAAGAAATAGTCGATTATAACATTCAACCACCTGGCTATTCATCGATTGAAATGACGAAATATATGATCGAAGAATTAGCCTACTACAAAATTATGTACAACAATGAGATTGTGGGTGGCATTATCGTAACAATAACGGGTAAGTCATTTGGAAGAATCGACCGAATCTTCGTTGACCCCCATTATCAAGGGAGAAACATCGGTTCAACCGTTATTGAACTAATGGAGAAAGAATTTCCGACCGTTAGAACGTGGGATCTTGAGACATCGAGTAGACAGGTGAATAACCATCACTTTTACGAAAAAATGGGCTACAGCACCACGTTTACAACAGACGATGACTATTACTATATGAAGAGAAAAGACGGTACGTTAAAAGGGGAAAACCTCGTTGAAGGTCAAGATATCTCTACTACGCAATACGAAAATTGCCAGATGGAACGAACAGAGTGTTATCAAGTGAATTTAGCCGGCAGCTCTTTTAGCAACAGTAACTTATCCACGAATCATTTTAGTAACTGTAATCTTAGTCACTCAACATTCCAAAATATCAATCTTAGGCATTCGCTGTATGCAGACCTGAACCTTTCTCACAGCAAAATGCGTCTTGTTACGCTCGGAGGAGTTCAGTTTATGGACACCAACCTTGGAGATGAAAAAGCACCCATTTCGTTTGAACGATGCGATCTACAAGGAACCGTAATCAAAGGTAGTCATTTGAAAAACGTGCAAATTGTCGATAGTGATCTGACAGGCATGACGATTAACGGTATTTCAGTTGAAAAGTTGTTAGAAGTATATGAAAGAGAGAGGAAGAAGTGAAAGCAGGTTCTATGGATGAGTGGGACTGTTGGTTTCAAAACGAACAGTCCTAGCCATTCATTCATTAAGCAAGCACTTCATAATCGTATCACCGAATTCTCGCACATCGGCTAAGTAATCAAATCCTTCAGGTGAGCCAAAGCTATTAAAAGCTCTTACCGCAACTAACTTATACGTAGGGATGACGAGGAGCGTAACGCCTGTGTAACCTAAAATTTGAAAAGAACCTTTAGGAACAAGCTCTCCGATTTCTGATTTTGCTGCTGGCCAATCTTTTACAAACCATAAGTAACCGTTTTGTGGTAGTTCTTTGTCTACGAGTGATGGACTCTGAAGACGAGTAGCTAGTTTGAACAGTTCAGGTGGAATTTGTTGTTTGCCGTTTACGTTTCCTTTTTGTAGATGTAGATACCCCCATTTCGCTAATTCTCTAGCGGATACGTACATATTCATTTTATCTCCATCGGTACTTTTACTCGTTGCCCAACTTGGATCGTCTGGTTTTCGAATCACGTCTACTAATTTTTCGTGTGTCTTTCCACACCATTCCGACTCAGTGAAGTGGAGGGGCTTAAATACAAGTTCAGCTAGTATTTGAGCTACTGACTGATTTGTCGCTTTTTTTACGAGTTGAGTTAACATCTCAACGCCAATACCTCGATAAGCCCAACTGCTTCCTGGAGGAAACTCACGAACCATTTGACCATCAATGCTTCTTAAACCATGTGTGTGCGTTAGTAGATGTCGAATAGTAGTTGTATCTAAAATGTGCGGATCCATTAGTGGAAAGTAGTCAGCTACAGGCGTATCAATTGAAGAAATAAATCCGTTCCTTACAGCATAAGCAACCGCAAATCCAATGTAACTTTTGCGAACAGAAGCAACGTGAAACTGTGTATCTGCTTGAATGCTTCGTGAATGGGGGTCTTTAGAGTGTTTTCCCCAGTACTTTTCTACAACAACTTCATCGTTATGAATGATGTATAAAGCTGCACCTGAACAGTTAACAAACTCAGATGTCCCCTTGACTTGAGAACTAACAGAATCAAATTGAACATTCATTCTTGATTTCCCCCCTTTGTATTGAATGTTCTTATTTTAGCATAATCTACCAAATGCGTAACGAGCAGAAGAAGGGATTGTGAATCATGTAGAGAAGGTAAGTAAGTCGATAAAAAGAGGAGTTAAGAAGATGAACATAGACAAAGCGATTGAACTACGTAAAAGTGGAAAATTAAAAGAATCGAATAACCTCCTTTTAACATTGATTGAAGCTTTTCCAGAAGATGCGTGTGTGCATTACCAATGCGCATGGAGTTTTGATGCGTTAGGAGAGGAAGCGGAGGCCGTACGTTTCTACGAAAGAGCGCTTGAGTTAGGGTTAAATGGAGAAGACCTAGAAGGAGCGCTCCTTGGACTAGGAAGTACATATCGAACGTTAGGAAAATACGAAGAATCGAAGGAAACGTTTGAAAAAGGAATGCGATTGTTTCCAAATAACTATGCGCTAAAGGTATTCTATTCAATGACCTTATACAATCTAAACGAACATCAATCGGCAATGGAGTTACTACTGAAATGCTTACTTGAAACAACAGAGAATGAAGACATTCAGCAATATAAAAAAGCGATAGCATTTTACTCCGATAAATTAAGTGAAACGTGGACGTAGAGGGTATCGTTTGTTACGTAATTAACGAGGGAGAAGTTTAATGGAAAATCGAAGTATAAAGTCGTTAGATGTTTTGAAAACAAGCGTGGTTTTTCTTAGCGGACTGGTTCAGCTATATACCTACTACATGCTTTCGAGTACGATTATCTTTTCTATCATTGCCTTCATTTATCGAAAAGTGATGGATGTTGATGCCTACGTCCAAAAAAATGGAATCGATCCTTCTGCGACGGTTACAATGATGGTTGGGTTCACGCTTGTACCACTCCTCACAATGGGGCTCGCTTATTGGACGTTTACCTTCTTGCGAAGACAATCATGGAAGGTAGTGGCACTTGTAGTGAGCTTGCATATCGTGATGGCTAGTATGTTTATCTTTTAACGATACAGAGTGGACCACTCTATACATTTGCTGAAGTAGAGTTTGTTTACTTTGTGAAAGTTCGGCTTATACAAAGAGGGTAAAGTCGTTTTTTGAACAGTGAGACCCTAGTGTGGTCGAAGTCTCACTGCTTTTTCATAATAAAAAAGCCAACTAAAATAATGATCACACCAACTACTGTACGCCAATTGGGAACTTCACGTAAAAAAAGATACCCAATCACCACACACACCATGATTTCAATTCCTTTTGATAAGGTAAGGGCGAATGTTAGGTTGTTTACCGTTTTATACGTAAATTTTACGCCATAGCCAATAAGCAAATTCGCCGTTAAAAACAAGGGAATCAACTTTACTTGATAGAATAAAGTGGTCACAAATGAAGGGTCAATGTGCTTTGCTTGATAGGCAAAAAGCGAATTGATTAGAAATAACCCCGCAATTAATAAAAGAATGGCATATACAATCATGTGTTCACTTCCTGTCCATTTTTCGTCTTTATGTTGCCCAAGGTGAAAAAAATTACCCAAAGTCAAAAGGAGTATATTTATGAAAAAAGCAATGATTGTATTCGTACTAACGATTGCGGTACCTCTTAGTGCGTTTTTTGTCTATTTTGGAAGCGCGCTTTCTCAAGAGGCGCACACACCAAACATTCTTCAATCCATCTTCACTCTTCATGTGTCAAATGGTGATTTCAAGCAAGTACACAGTGATGAGTCGCGCTATCAATATGTGTCTCGCTATGAGCCAAAAACGGATTATGAGCTTATTAAACGGTTTATGTCTGAAAAAGGGTGGGCATTTAAAGAACAAATGGGAGCTGGGTTATTTTTTGAAAAAAATTCGGTGCGCACAGTGATCACAACGAAGTTATATACAGGACGTTATATGCTGTGGAATGTTGAAAAGGATGTAGTGGAGGGGAGTTAATCCGCTCTTTTTTTATTTTTATAAAAATTTTTTTCAAGAAGCCACCCCCTTTTGACCAACTTCTTTCTATATGTATAGTGAAGAAGTATTTGAAAGGAATGAATGAGATGATTTTACACAATGAAAAAGGAATGAAAAAAGGGGAGCGAACTACTCCAATCGCCGTGAGTGCAGAAGCGTGGGAGGCGTTGCTTCGGATTGAGCGCGTGAGTGATATTACAGACAAGTGTGATGTGAAGTATAAGCTTCATCGTTTGACGAATGCTGATTTGTCTTTGTTTTTGTTTCTGTATAAGGTATGCAATGTAAAAGGGGAAATCAAAGATCTACAAGAAGGGTACAAGCATCATTTGTACCGCACGCTTTGTACATACTACGAACGTCCGATAAGTACGGCTCAATTTTATGTGAGTTTTGAAAAGCTTCAGTATCATCAGCTGTTTGACATTCATCATCATGAAATGACAGGACTGTATACGATCAAGCTGTGCCACTTTTTGAATGACGAAACAGGAAAGCCTCATCGCTACGTCCCCGTGTCTCCCATTATCTTCACGAACGAATTTGCTTCACTTACCTTAGCTGCAAAAAAACTTTATCTACACTTGTTTATGCAACACCTCTCTGGTTATATCCACCGAAAATTGACAGGCGAAACAGGCTTGTACACCTTTCTTCGCAAAACACATCCTCACCATTTACGCGCCGTGTTCACCGAATTAACCACTTCTCTTGGTGTTTACCCTGCTCTTTGTACCACTGCTACTCTTGAAAAAAGCAGCTACACGTATACATACGCTCGCTTTTCGTTAAATCCTCATTATATGGAAAAGAACCAAACCGAATACCGTGAACCGATGACGTCGCCGCTTAAATACCCTCGTAAAGCATCGTTTATTCAAACTGTTTTAAATCAATTAGGAATTGGTGAATTATCATCACAGCTATCCTTACTTGTGAACTGTTTAAAAAATCAAGGTCATGCGGTTATTCGTTATGCGTTGTACCGCGTTCAACAATATGTTCAAACGAATGGAATGTTTCCTAGCGAACTAGCGTATTTTTTAAAGAAAGAAACGCGTCAAAAGCGAGAATCTGAAATTTTACACATAGCGGCTGAAACAGGGATTGAACCGCTCTTAGCACCGAAGTTAGTCGGAGATGACCGGAAGCAACGTTTATTTGAGTTTGCTCTTCACTTTTCATCGTATTCATTATCGCAGCTTCGCGTCATGTTCAAAAAGGCTCGCACGCTTTTAGACTATACGGTTGTTGGAAGTGGGTTACATTTACACGATTACAAATTTGAATCGCCGTTAACAGGAAAAATAGGTGGTTTGTTTGCCGTGCGGATGGCTGCGTATCATCGTCAAATCAGTCCTGATGACTTGCTTAAGCTTGAATGGGCAGCGCTCATTCACTTTTCGTTTGAGCAAGAACGAGAAATGTGTCATTGGCTTTTAGAGCAAGTGGACAAGCTTCCAAAAATGATAACGGTCCCATCGATTATCAAGCTAGAAGATTTTATTGACAAGCATTGTTTGAACGATGTTTAATAAGAAGTGGATTTACAATCCCTTTACAAAGAAACGATTTTGAAATAAATGGATATGTGATGGAACGTGCCATTTATACTGATTGATAGAGAAATAGCTTGATAAATACGAAAAAGTCGTAGAGGCTACGGCTTATTTCGCTATTTCGTTCGTAAGCTTGAAGGAGAAAGGAAGTTTTACACGTTGTATAAACTATTCCAATTTATGTTTTTACTAGGATCATTGTATTTGGTGTTTGTGTTTTATCCTTTATCTGAATCGTCAGGAGGGCTGATTCACGACCGAATGCTTGCGTTTATTTATATCCCGGCGTTGTCAGTACTAGGGAGTACCGTATTTCAGATGATTCGTTCTTATGTAAAAAAAGAACGCATATTACTGATTGTGAGCATTGTTCATATTTTTATCTTTGTGTTTATTGGTTATTTTACGCTTGCAAGCTTGTTTTCCTTTTTAGGAACGGTCGCATTTATGATCGCTGGAGTCGGAATTGGCGTGGTGCAATATAAAATTTTAAAGCGAATTAAATCTGTTTTTTACTATGAAACAAACGTTAGGTCATAAACGTGTAACCTCTTAAAAAGGGACCTTTATGACTTTGACTATTCACTTCTACAAAAAATCATCACACGATTTGTGGAAGATGGAGATAACGGGGATAACGAACTACATATGTGTAAAAGTTTTGCGGTTCATCATAAAGGTAGTGATGAAAACGAACGTGTATCAATTTTATGTAGAGAATCGAAACGGTCATATTTGTTTTATGTAGGTAGCAAATAGGACCGTTTTAATTTTTTGTGAAAAAAAACGGCGAATCCGTTGGGGCTCAACGGTTCACCGTATCTCTATAAAAGGTTTAGAGGTTTTAAAAAAGAAAAAGAAATTAAAAAAGATAAATAAAATAAAAGTGAACCACTCTTTTTATGAGCCAATTTTAATAGGAAGATAAATGTCCATTTCGTATTGATCACTAAATGGATGACTTGCTTTATCAACGGTTACAACCTCAAGCTCAGGTCCATCTACTAATTCATAGCCTGTTTTCGGAAACCAGTCACTCCAAATGGCTTCGTATGTACGAAAGAGGTGTTTGACTGATCCTTTATGCGTATAGCGAACATACGTAAAGGTCGGAAAGGTATGAACACTCATCCCTTCTGGTATTCTCTCTGTCTCACAAACTTCCATTCCTGCAATATAAAAATAATCATCACTTCTCGGTGGAATACAAATGCCTGTTATGACATCGTTTTCTAGGGTGTCGGCAACTTCTAGTTGTCTACTTAGTATCTCTTCCCAAAGATCACTAATTAATGTAGCATCTTTCTCATTTTGGTGTGAACCTTTTTTTGCAACCCCAACAACAGAAAATCCTCGCTTGACTACGATTTTTCCTTGCATAATGGCACCTCAAGTTTTGATGTTTATTCCGCGTGGTTTCTCGCGGCATACACGGATTATAACACATCATGACGATACGTGCTAAGTGCACATATCGCCTAAAAAAAAAGGTCAAATTTCCTAGCAAGAAAGTGAAACGGACAACTTACTTATCTCGTATAATAGATGTTAACGATAAGCAGATGACGACCGAATTTTGGTGTTGGCGTTATACGCTTAGGTAGACCTTTGAGAGGGTTCTAGCTGTTAGCGAACCGCTCTCTTGATCGAAGAAATAAGGTTATGACGTAGTTGAGTGGAAGGGGCGAAGTTATGAGAGTACGACCATTTCAAAGAGAAGATGTACATGAGGTATATGCGCTTTTTTATCGCACGGTTCATACAATTAACAAACGAGATTATGATCAAAGACAGCTAGAAGCATGGGCGCCGAATGATGCAGATTTACAGAAATGGGAACAGCGGCTTATGAACTCTCATTCGTTTGTGGCAATGAACCATGATAAAATGGTCGGCTTTGCGAGTATGACAGAAGATGGCTACATTGACTTGTTTTATGTGCATG
This sequence comes from Priestia iocasae, assembly GCF_016909075.1. Taxonomy (GTDB): domain Bacteria; phylum Bacillota; class Bacilli; order Bacillales; family Bacillaceae_H; genus Priestia; species Priestia iocasae. The sequence continues at coordinate 142,084 of NZ_JAFBFC010000003.1, read as the reverse complement.
CTGATCACCAACAAGAAGGGATTGGCCACGCGCTTTTTCAAACGTTAAAAGCGTATGCCAATGAAAAAGGAATGAAACGGTTTGTAACTGAAGCAAGCATTACCTCTAAGCCATTTTTTCAGCACCAAGGATTTCGAGTCGTGAAAAGGCAACGCAAGCATCTGCGGGGCGTGGTGTTTATTAACTATGTGATGTCGTATGAGCTAACGAAAGTGTATTTATAGACAAAAATAAAGAAATGAGAACACGCTCTTGCCATGTGCAAGGGCTTTTTTGTTAAAGTGTCTATTTACATCTTACATAAAATTTAGTATGATGACACTATCAATGAAAACGTCAATGAGACGAAGACAAAACTAGACGAGGTGCTTTTATGAGCGGGGTAGTATCTAAATAGGAAAAATTTAACTAAATGAATAAGCGAAACAAAGGGCATTTTCAAAATAAATAATGAAGACCCTTACGTTTGTGCTACATTCATTTAGGAACCTATGAAGATACCTACACCACATACAAAGCGTATCCGAAGCGACGGCTGTCGTTTATTTCGCGATACATCTATGCCTTGTAAACGTGCGAAAGCTGTGGGATCTATTCCCGCAGCTTTTTTAGTTATTTTGGCTATTTTATGATAAAAGGCTGTTTAATCTGTTTCACTGAGGAACAGAAAGCAACGTCAAAATGAGTAGCACTCATGAAGATAGCTAAAGATAGATAAATCTAATGAGCCATTTGAATTCTCTTCAAAGGTTCCCCTAAGCGAATGTCATTCACCTCTTAAGAAAGGAATTCGCCTAGGTGTACAGATTTATTGAATACTCATTGACTTCTCATTGAGTAGGTATCTTCATTATGAATACAACCATAGTGAGGAGAAGAAACAATGAACGAAATGACAATGGAAACCCTACAATATAACGAATTAAAAGAACGCGTGAAGGCTCACTGTGTTAGCGGACTTGGCAAAGAATTAATTCAGCGCTTACAACCAAGCTCAGCGCTAAACGTTGTTAAAACGCGCTTGCGTGAAACAACAGAGGCGAGACGCTTGCTGGATGCAGAAAGTCATGTGCCGTTAATCGGTATTTCCAATATTGGAAGCATCGTAAAAAAGGTGGAAAAAGGAATTCTGCTAGACCCAGGTGAATTACTGGATGTGTCTGACTTTTTACGAGGATGTCGTCGGATGAAGACGTTTATGTTAGAAAAGGAATTTTTCGCACCGATGCTGTCGTCGTATGCACAATCGATGACGGAGCTGCGCAGTATTGAAGAAGAAATTAACGCATCAATTAAAGGCAACCGTGTTGATTCAGAAGCAAGTAAAGAATTGAAGCGAATTCGTCGCCATATTGAAACGACGGAAGCAAACATTCAAGAGCGCTTGCTGAAATTTTTACGAAGCAGTGCCAATAAAGACTACATTCAAGAGTTTTTCATTAGTAAAAAAGACGATCGCTACACGATTCCCATTAAAGCTTCGTATAAAAAGCATGTACAAGGAACGATTGTAGAAGCATCAGGTAAAGGCTCAACGGTATTTATCGAGCCAGCAGCCGTTGCGAAATTAAACAATGAACTCGCAATGTTAAAAGCAGAAGAAGCGGTGGAAGAATATCAAATTCTTGCGACGTTATCCGGCATGATCATGGAACAAATCGCAAAACTAAACGTCAACGTCGAACTGATTGCACAGTATGACATGGTGTTCGCCAAAGGAAAGTATAGCCGAAGCATTGACGGCATTGAGCCACAGGTTAATGACCACGGCTATGTGAACATTGTTGGTGGGAAGCATCCGCTTCTACCAGGTAACGTCGTCCCGCTTGATTTTACGATTGGTGAAGATTACCGTGGACTGATCATTACCGGACCCAACGCTGGTGGAAAAACTGTTGTTCTGAAAACGATTGGACTTCTAACGCTTGCGACGATGTCAGGCTTTCATGTGGAAGCGAAGGAAGAAACGGCTATCTCCTTATTTGAGCGCATCTTTGTTGATATTGGAGACCATCAAAGCATTGAAAACGCACTAAGTACGTTTTCATCACATATGAAAAACATGGCTGATATTTTAATGAGTGCCAATCACCGCACCTTGCTTTTATTTGACGAAATCGGAAGCGGAACAGAACCGAACGAAGGAGCGGCCCTTGCGATTGCAATCATTGAAGAGTTTTACCAAAAAGGCTGCATCACCGTTGCGACTACACACTACGGGGAAATTAAGCGCTTTTCAGAAATGCATCCAGACTTCATGAACGCAGCGATGAAGTTTAATAGTGAAACACTAGAACCGCTGTATCAGCTATTAATCGGCACATCAGGTGACAGCAACGCTCTTTGGATTTCGAAAAAAATGAACATCAGTGACTCCATCATCGAACGAGCAAAAACGTACATGGAGCACAAAGCTTATAACCTAGACACTGTTGATGAAAGTAAAAAACGAAAGCCAAAAGTAGTGGAAACGAAGAAAGAAACGTACGCCGATTATGAAGTAGGCGATAAAGTAAAGCTACTAGATGAACAAGAATCAGCGCTTATTTATAAAAAGGTAGACAGCTACAATAATGTCACCGTCTTTTACAAAGAAGCGTTTAAAGAAGTAAACGTGAAGCGCATTGCGCTTGAACTTTCAGCAAGCGAGCTGTATCCACCTGATTATGACTTGAACACATTATTTGTTTCTTTCAAAGAACGGAAAATGCAGCATGACTTCGACCGTGGCTCAAAAAAAGCGATAAAGAAGGTTGAAAAAGAAATGAGGCAGCGAAAAGGAGAAAACCACTCATGAGCATTCGAATTGAACAGAAAAGCGATATTGAAGTAATTGATTCTGTCATCAAACAAGCCTTTAAAGACCTACCGTTTAGTGATCAAACGGAGCACGAACTCGTCAAGCGGCTGCGAAAGTGCAAGGAATGGATTCCCGAGCTGTCTCTTGTATACGAACAAGACGGAAACATCGTTGGACATTTGTTAGTAACGAAAGCCTACATTGGCAAAGAGCGAGTAGAAACACTCGCTCTTGCGCCAGTGTCCGTGCTTCCAGCTTATCAAAAAAGAGAGATTGGGAAGAAATTAATCGAGCACGGTTTAAACGTCTCGGCTCAATTAGGATTCGGATCGATGATTGTACTTGGTCACCCTACTTATTATTCGAAGTTTGGCTTTGAACGTGCGTCGAAGTATAAAATTGAAGCACCGTTTGAGGTAGCGGATGAGTTGTTTATGGTAAAGGAGTTAGGGAAAGGACGTTTGGATGGTGTAAGTGGGGTTGTGGCCTATTCGGACGCTTTTTAGCTTAAACGCATTGCTTAGGAATCAAGATGTTCCTAAGCTTTTTTTGTGAAAACAGGTGAGTCGGTCGTAGAAATTGCTATAAGAATTGAAGAGATTGTAGGGTTTCACTAGTGTGAAAGGGCGGGAGAGGTGCGATGGACAGAGAAAAGTGGAAAGAGCGCGGTTTGATTGTTCTGCTAATTGTTGGGATTATCGTCATTGTCGGGACGGCCTTGTGGAAGGTAGCGGCCATCACCGCAGGATTAGGGGTGATCACTTATACACTCATCCAAATGGTGATAGAGAAAGACTACAAAAGTGTGATGTATCTTCTCTCGTTTTTAGTTGTTTCTTCTCTCTTTTTGGTTTTTATTACCCCAAAAAGAAAGAAAAAAGCACCTCGAAAACGAAAAAGAAGTTAAAAAGAGAAGAAGATAGAGAAGTGTGGATTGCTGAAAGAGAAGCGGTTCATGCTTTTTTTATTTTCTTTTGGCTATTGCGATTCTCTTAGTAACAGGAGTTCGTCAACAATTATAAATAGCCACAACATTCGTTCTTGAATCAGTAACAATGCCCAAGCAGGGTTCATATTTTGTGGAGTAGAGTATTCGAAATGTTGGTGAAAATTCTTGCCATACAGTTCCTTTTTTGCTTATTGCTTTTTGGGTAATGCAGAGAGCTTGTTACTTTAAAGACGGAGGTATGAAACGTGAATCATTTTCAAAATGAACTTCAACAGTTGAATATTGGAGATTTCCAGGCAAACCAGGCGATTCCTTGGGATGCAAATCAATACTATACCGATCCAAATCAATACTATACCGATCAGAATCGACAAATTGGATTAATCTTTCGGTGCTTTAGCTGCTTTAGTTGTTTTAGCTGCTTTAGCTGTTTTAACTGCTTTAATTGTTTCCAATGTGGCGGCAATTGTGGTGGGCGTTGTGGCGGTAATTGTGGCGGACGTTGTGGTGGCAATTGCGGTGGGCGCTGTGGCGGTAATTGTGGCGGACGTTGTGGCGGCAATTGCGGTGGCCGTTGCGGAGGTTCATGATCCTAGATTGAGTATGAAAAATGTAGGTATGAATAGAGAAAATCCCCTGTATGAGTGGCAGGGGTTTTTCTCTATAGATAAGACATAAGAGACAAATTACGATACATAGGATAGAAATGGAGATAGAAAACATTGCAGTAGATGTAAGGGAAGCTCATGGATAAGGAGGAGCGGAATGACAAATTTGAACTCTTCTATGCGGTTGAAAGTAAAAAGAGACACTTTTTTTCTCCCTGATCCAAACAGAGGTGTGTATTTTCGAAATAATGCAAGCTCGTTCCATATGCAAGGTAGTGCGGTAGATCAATGGGTTAACAAGCTGCTCCCTATGTTTAATGGGGAATACACATTAGGAGATTTGACAAACGAACTGCCAGGTCCGTATCGAGATCGTGTGTATGAAATCGCACAAGCTCTTTATCAAAACGGATTTGTTCAAGATGTAAGCCAAGACCGCCCTCATAATTTAACAGATCATGTTCTGGAAACGTACGCTTCTCAAATTGGTTTTTTAGAAAATTTAGTGGACTCGGCTGCGTTTCGTTTTCAAACCTATCGACAGGCCAACGTGTTAGCAATTGGCTCTGGCCCTTTTTTTGTGTCGTTAGTTTCGTCATTGATTGAGTCGGGATTACCTAAGTTTCATGTCCTACTAACAGATGAAGTACCAACCAATAGGAGACGATTAGAAGAATTGGTGGTACATGCTTGTAAAACGGATTCTGACGTAGCGGTAGAGGAAATAACCTTGAAAGAAGAGAGCGAACAATCTTGGCGAGAGGTCGTGCAGTCGTTTGATTGCATTTTATATGTATCACAAAAAGGAAATCTCGAGGAGCTAAGAGCTCTTCACAAGATTTGCAGAGAAGAGAACAAGCAGTTACTGCCTGCTATCTTTCTGAATTCAGTAGGGATGGCAGGTCCTCTCGTTCATCCGGATTCTAAAGGATGTTGGGAGTCTGCTTGGCGCAGCATCCATCAATCCGTCTTTTGTGATGACGAACAATTATCAGATTTCACTCCCATAGCTGGAGCGATGTTGGCAAATGTTATCGTGTTTGAATTGTTTAAAAGCATCACGGGAGTTACTAAAGTAGATGAGAAGAATGAATTCTTCCTGCTTAATCTCGATAGGTTAGAAGGCAATTGGCATTCGTTTATGCCTCATCCGCTCGTGACTAGATGTGCATCTGTTGAATGGATTCAACAAATCGATTTGCAGCTCAACCGCGATTCTGGTGGAGAAGAATTGGGTCAGCTTCTGCTGTACTTTAGTCACTTAACATCAGCGGAATCAGGTGTTTTTCATGTTTTAGAGGAAGAGGATTTAAAACAGTTACCGTTAGCACAGTGCCGCGTACAGGTTGTTGATCCATTATCAGAAGGACCAGCAGAGCTGTTACCGAGCATGATATGTACAGAGTTGACGCATGAACATGCAAGGAAAGAAGCAGGTTTATCTGGAATTGAAGCGTATGCGTCTCGAATAATCGATGTGCTCGTTCCTCCACAAGGGAAAGCAGAGAAGAGCATGGTAGAATCGAAAGAATTGATTGGTGTCGGTGCTGGAGAAACAATCGTTGAAGGTACTTGTCGAGGATTGCAAAAGTGTTTAACAAAGGAACTAACGAAACAGCTGATGGATGAAAAAGTTGTTGTTTCTCAGGTAGATGTAAGTGATGTAGAAGATGAACGTTGTCAGTATTATTTACGAGCATTAACAACAATCCAGGAAGAACCAATCATCGGCTTAGGTAAGGAAGTAGATGGATTTCCTGTAGTATGGGTCGGTACGAATAATCGCTGGTACGGCAGTGTCGGTTTAACTACAACAATGGCGTTGCAAAAAGCGTTACAACAGGCACTGATGAATGGAGGAAATCAAGGGACAGAAGGGTTAGAGCGTTCGTCTATTGTTTTAAAGGATAACCTACGACAAAGTATGGTCATCGGTAAAAGTGAAGAACAATCACAGTCTGAAATCTTGCAGTCTGCCATGAAAATCTTAGAACAGAACCGAAAGCGAATTTTGTTGTTTGAACTAGCCTTGGAACCATTTTTAAATAAGAAACTGGTGGGTGTGTATGGAATGTTGCTACAGGAGGTGGAATCCTAGTGAGTGCAGCCATAGTGGTGATCGGAGAAGGAAGGTTAGCTGACAAAGTATGTGCAGAGTTGTCAGCTCAATACGAGGTAGCCCGTCATCTTGATTTTGGGAGAGAAGTCCCTCAATCGACTGATTTGGTTTTAGTGTTACATGATGCTTGGAATCCTGCCATCCATCAAAAAGCGGAAGAGGTGTTACGTTCAAGCGGCATTCGTTGGCTACGAGGTTTTGTTTCATTTGGAGAAGGAGTAGTGGGACCGCTGGTTTGCTCGGATACACCGGGCTGTTCGCAATGTGTGGATATGCGACGTCTCATGGCAGGACGTGACCGTAAAGAGATGTGGAGGTTGCAACAGAGGTTAGCTGCAGACGGAGGACTGTCACATGACGCCTGGGCATCAAGCACGGGGGTGCTGCAAATCGCTTACCTGCTTGTGGCAGAAGTGCAGAGGATCTTGCAAGGTGATGAGGTCTATTCGAAAGGAAGAGTATGTTTCATCAATTTGAGAACATTGAAGAGCTCATGGCACACGTTTCTACCTGATCCGTTATGTGAAGTTTGTAGTGAATTACCTGACGATTTACCGACCTCCGCCAACATTTCACTAAAACCAAGCCCTAAAATAAACGATAGTTATCGCTGCCGTTCAATTGATGATTTGAATCAAGTTCTTGTTAACGATTATCTGGATTATCGGACGGGTATTTTTAATGGTAAAATGAATGACCTTATACCGCCTTTTGCTGATGTAGGAGTCAACTTGCCATTATTCTCAGGGGATGAGGGAGTAGCAGGGAGGACTCATTCATACGCGACAAGCGAGTTAACGGCCATTTTAGAAGGATTGGAGCGCTCCTGCGGGATGAAGCCTCGTGGAAAGCGGACAATGGTGTATGATAGTTACCGTAATTTAAGAGATCAAGCTCTCAATCCGATTAAGGTAGGAGTTCATGCGAAGGAACAATATGCACGTCCTGATTTTCCATTTGAATCATTTGATCCCGACCGTTCGATAAAATGGGTATGGGGATATTCATTTTTACAGAAGCGTCCAATCTTGGTTCCTGAGTTGCTTGCTTATTACAGCTTAGGGTGTGAACCAGGGTTTGTCTATGAAACTTCTAACGGATGTGCATTAGGAGGGAGTTTAGAAGAAGCGATTTTCTACGGTATGTTGGAAGTCGTGGAACGTGATTCGTTCCTCATGACTTGGTATGCAAAATTACCACTCCCTCGTCTTGACCCTTATTCAGCGAACGATCAAGAATTACAATTGATGATTGACCGTGTACGGGCTGTGGGAGGATATGATGTGCATGTTTATAACTCCACAATGGAACACGGAATTCCAAGTGTTTGGGCGATGGCAAAAAACAGGAAGAAAAAAGGACTGAATATTATCTGTGCAGCAGGTGCTCATCTAGATCCAGTACGGGCCGTGAAAAGCTCGATTCATGAATTGGCTGCGATGATGCTTACACTTGATGAGAAGTTAGAGACAAACGAAGAGGAGTTTGTAAAAATGCTTCAAAATCCTTCGTTGGTACAGAAAATGGATGATCATGGCATGCTGTACGGATTGCCACAAGCACAAGAGCGCCTGCAGTTTTTGCTAGATGATAATCGTCCGCTGCGATCATTTGAAGAGGAATTCAACTGGAAGTCTCCTCATTCAGATTTGACCAATGATCTGAAGGACCTTCTTCAGAAGTTTCGTCAATTAAACCTCGATGTGATTGTGGTCGATCAGTCGACAGAAGAAACAAAACGAAACGGACTGTATTGCGTGAAGGTGTTAATTCCAGGGATGTTACCCATGACATTCGGACATCATCTTACGAGAATAACTGGATTGGAGAGAGTGCTTCGCGTGCCGATGGAACTTGGGTATACGAAGCAGCCACTGACATTCGATCAGCTCAATGCACATCCACATCCGTTTCCATAAATGGTAACTAGGAGGGTAGGAGGATGACTCTAGAGGAATTTTTGTACAATTTACACTTTGACATTGAAAAGGTAAGCCCACCGGACTGGAAAGTGGATTGGGAGGATGCACCGCTTCCATATAAGCTCTATCGGACCTTGCCTGATTTTCCTTTATCTTTGGAAGTACCGCTAACACTTGAGAAATGGGACACACCAAAACAACCTAACCTTCAGAAAATGAGCCATTTTCTTTGGTATGTATTTGGCCTTACACAATTTTCTCAGTCATCTCTTCCTCCCACGAATCAAGTGCCGGAATTAACGCAATCGTATCGGCGATTTGTTCCTTCTGGAGGAGCACTCTATCCGAACGAACTGTACGTTTATTTAAAGATGGAGGATTTACCTGTTGGGCTGTACCATTATGATGTAGCTCACCATCGCTTAATGTGCCTAAGAGAAGGTAATTTCGATTCCTATATCACGCGAGCTCTTGGTAATCGTTGTGACGTATCCTCTTGCTTTGGAATGGTTTTTGTGTCGACCATGTTTTGGAAAAATTACTATAAATACAATAACTTTTCCTACCGTTTGCAAGGGTTAGATGCGGGTGTGCTTATTGGACAGTTACTTGAGGTGGCAAAACGATTTGGATTTGCTTCGGGAGTGTACTTCCAATATCTTGATGAGGCAATCAATCATCTGCTCGGCTTAACGGAAGAAGAGGAAAGTGTGTATGCAGTGATCCCACTCACAGTGGAACCGATGAGTTGGTTTACGAATGGGGGTGGGAGAGATGAGGTTATCTCTGCTACTAAACTGTGTCAAGAGCTCGAAGGAATTCAGCATCATCACGACATCGGATCAAAGAGAATCAAGAAGAGTTCAATGCTAATGAAGATGAATGAAGCCTCTAAACTACACTCAACGCAATCGTTTCGACCAGTTAAACCAAAGGAGAAGTTAACTTGCGAGAGTGAAGTGGTCACTCTTCCTCGTGTGAAGCGGTTATCGTATGATCTAGCTTCCGTTTGTCAAAAGAGATTTTCACCGGGAATGGATTTCATAGCAGGAAAGGTGAGTCAATCGCAGTTGGCTACTCTCCTACAGGAAGCAACAGCTTCATACGTATATCGAAGCGATTTGGATGAAGCTCCTTTGAAGCACGAGCCGCGTGTCACACTGTATTGCTGCTTGCATCAGGTTGAAGGCATTGCGGACGGAGCTTACTATTATGATCTCACTCATCATGCGTTACGACAGATAGATCTTGGTGATCACCGACTGAGTTTGCAATACGGAATGCCTGCAGGGAATGTGAATTTGTTTCAAGTTCCTCTTTGCTTTCATGTGGCAGGAGATCAAAATTACGTGCAATCAGAGCTTGGATACAGAGGATATCGTATTCAACAAATGGAAGCAGGCATGCTCGTACAACGATTACTACTAGCAGCATCAGCTCTTGAGATGGGAGGACATCCATTGCTCGGGTTTGATGTGAAACTGTGTGATGAGCTATACAGGATGGATCAACAAGCAAAAACGAGCTTAATTCAAATCCCCATTGGTCCCTATCAAGCTCGCTCTTGGTTAAGAGGGAGTTTACAAAGTTAATAGGACTATATCTACTTTTGGGGATTTTACATGGTAGTAGGTAAAAAGATCGCGTTGAATGTTCATTCAACGCGATCTTTTTATTGTTTTTCTTCCTATATTCCTCTGCGTGGTTTTTTATTCCTTAGAAAAACTCATTAAATTTGTTTAGGTTAGCCAAAAATGGTTCTTCTTATCTAGTAAGATACTCGTAGAAAGTAGTTAAGGGAAAGAGCAAGATGAACTGAATCAACGGTGGGCTACCGATAAAGAGGTTTCGTTTCTGTTCTCTAACTTTAAAACTACAAACATTCTTATTAAATGGAGGAGAAGGAAAATGGCAAAAGAAAAAGTGAAAAAACCGTTCTACAAAAAATGGTGGGTATGGGTGTTAGCTGTTATTATCATTGGATCAATCGCAAGTGGTGGAGAAGAAGAAATCGCTACGACTGAACCAAAGAGTGAGGAAGCGTCAGCGGACGTGAAGGCAGAAACAGCAGCGGCAGAGTCAGCTAAAAAAGAAGAAAAGAAAGCATTTGGGATTGGTGAAGAAGTAAAAGTTGGCAACCTAACGTATGTGGTGAATGCTGTGGAAGAAACCAATAAAATCAGCAACATCTTAGGAGACAAAACGACAGAAGGCAAATTCGTTGTCGTGGAGCTAACAGTAAAAAATACAGATAAAAAAGCACGATTAGCTGATACAAACATGTTTAAAGTACTAACTGCAGATGAAACAGAATACTCAGCGGATGGCACACTAGACATGTATGTGAACGAAGCAGGAGAAGGATTCTTCCTACAGGATCTTAACCCGAATATCGGAAAAACAGGGAAAGTTGTATTTGAATTACCAACAGAAGCAACACAATATGATCTACAAGTAAGCTCAGGCTTTGGTTGGTCAGGTGGAGAGTATGAGAGTATTGTATTGAAATAAATAGATGAATGTTAGAGAAGTTACGCTGAAGAGAAGCGTGACTTCTTTTACTTCTTATGCACTTCCTCCTAGGAGAACAAATCCGTTTAACTAAGCAACCTTTTACAGAGGTACACATACTTTTACGTTTCTTTGCTTTTTCAAAAGAGTAGAAGTTCATTATTTTAGAAGTGTAGTAAAATGATAGAAGTACAAAATGTGGTATGAACAAATAGATCTAAGTAGTGAATAGAGGGAGACAAGGATGAAGGAACCATACATAAAAGTGGAGAACAACATTGCATTACTGCTTAACAAAGAGCTAAAACACCTTTCTGACCAACAAGAGCAAGAAACAAACCAATTACGTCAGAAAATCATGCTGCTAGAAGAAGAGGTTCTTCGTTACAAGAACAGATACGAGATGTTAAAAAGAACGGTTGAATTGAACGATGAAAAAGTAACTTCTAATGATAGCCATTCTGAGAAGGAGTTAAATGTCTTTTTCGTCGATTATGCATTTCAACATGAACGTGTTGAAGTAATGGACGATATGTTTCAATTAATGGACAAGCAAATGACAACGGAGCAAGCAGTGTATCATCAATTACGTGTCATTGATCTGTTGATGCAGCAACAACGAACAAAACTAATCGCTCCTTGTTTAGAGAGAGTGATTGCGAATCTTCGTTTAACAAATAGTTTTGATGAAGAGTGGATACCGCTTATAAAAGAGTTGTTAAAGAAAATATTTGAAGATGGCTTTTTACATGTAGAAGAAGTGGAAGATATGTATGTTCATGCTTTTAAGCTCATTCAGCATTTTTCTGATCAGCCTCTTTGTGAACAACTATTTCGTTCTTTCTTAGAAGAGGAAGCCGAAGTTGTTATTGCAAATTCAATGGATATTAATAGTACATATGTCATTGATGAATTGTTGTTGACGTATTTTTTATATGAGCTTGGTGGAGTAGTGGAACAAATCATTGATCAAGTGATTGAAGAGTGGAAGTTTATTGACACACAATTGACGATTGGGCAATACGTTCGTATGTTATGGTATGCCTTTTACTTTAATAGAGATGAAGACATATTGGGGCAATCTGAGGAAAGTGCAGGTTATTTACAAGAAAATATTCCTGAAGTGAAACTGTATTCGTTGTATTATGATTTACTTAATCATCAACAAGCACCGAATCAGGAAATGAAGCAGCTTATGGATCAAGTAAGTTTGTTTCGTAATTTAGAAAAAGCGTGGCTATTTGATCAGTTAGAATACAACTTGAAAAATATAGAACGAGAAGCATCTACAGTCACAAAGGTGGTCGGCAACAAAAGTCAAACAACGAACCGTTTTTTAAATGAACCCATGCATGTGTTGCCTGATAAAGAGAGCGAACCGTTGCTAAAAGCAATAAAAAGACTACCTAATAAAGGATTCTTTCAATCAACTGTCAAAAGAACGATAAAAGAGCAAACTGTGAAGTTAGCCGTTTATCAAGATCCATTTACGCATCATCCTCATGATTATGAAGTGATTAAGGTTTTATATTCAAAAGAAAAAAATGAATGGTACGTTACAAAATCTCACATTCGAAACGTGAAGAAAAAAGTGAACAATCCTACTCTTTGGATTGAAATTCATCATCTAGATAAAGATGGGTTATTTGTAAAGGCGGAGCGTGTTAAGCTGTTTCAGTTAGATCGCAATGTTCCTCAGCAACCTAATCAAGAAGCGTTTAAATGGCCAACAACAGAAATCAAAGACTCTACAGACACGATAGAAAGTCTAGATTTCAGTACGAAGAGCGAGCTTAGGGAGTTGGGCTATCAAATTACGGGGTTAACAAGAGCAAAACGTTGGGATATTTTATCCGGAAAAGCTGTGCCAACACTAGGTCTTAAAAAGGTTGCTTATACCATTGCATTTTTAGTTCGAGGAAGAAAAGCAATGAAGAACGGTTTGATACGAAACCAACACTCGATTACAGAGTGGGAGTACGACCTTGATAAGCTTAAAGCTCATTACTATAAAAAAGATTTTGTGTGGCCGCGTACAGATTTGAAAGGGTAGTGGGGTTGTTTTAAATAAGGTTAAAAGTGAGGAGATTGGCAAATTAGTATTTCAGTCAATGATGAACAGAGAGAATTGGAAAGAAATTGGATTCGTCATTTTAGTGGTTATATTTGGAATTGTTATCATAGGAACCGCTTTGTGGAAGTTGCTTGTGATCACCGTGGGATTTGGGGGCACCATGTATGGGGTGGTTAAAATGCTAGCAGCTAGAGACTATCAATCATTTATGTACCTATTTTCGTTCTTACTAGTTTCATACTTATTCCTCATTATTATTACGCCAAAGCAATCGAAGAAGGGAAAGAAAATAAAAAAAGAAAGCGGAAGAAGAGGAAAAAGCGTGGGTAGAAATAATAAGGGTTTAGAAGATAGTCAAGTTCATATATTTATAATTTAATGGGCTGTTAAGAGGAAGTTTAAAGTTGTAAAATAATGTAATAGAAGAGGTGAAGAAATTGGAAGAGAAAATACGAATGAATAAAGCAAAAAATTTCTTTGAGTACTTGCTGTCACTTAATAATATGGTGGGTAAAGTGACTCGAGACTATAAAGAATTTGAAAAAACTTGGTTTTTAGATGAATTAGAAGGATTGAGTGGCTGCTATCTTCTCGAAGATTGTGAAGAGGAAGGTACGTATTTTGAGATACATAGACCTGAAATAACGACAGAAGATAAGCAATATCCTAAGCCACCTACATTAATTCTAGATTGGATAACAATAGACTATAAAAATGAACAAACACGCTTATCAATGCCGATTGAACATAAAATTAAGAAAGAGGATAGTAAGGAGGAGGTAACAGAAAAGTTTCGCGATAATCTTGAGAGAATAAAAGCTTATCAAGAGTGGGAGCGTGACTGGAATGAGTGGGCTAATAAGTTAACAGAAAAGAAACGTGTGCAAAAACTATATGGTGAATTTTTTAACTTAATTCAGCAAATAGACAAAGAGGGAGAAGTACTTGAGTTCATATATGGTAGAGGGATGTTTTGTTGGAAACACCCTGATGGAAAGATAGGCACCATTCGCTCACCTCTAGTAACAACCAAGTTAGAGATAGATTTAGATGCAGATAAAGGTGTGATTAGTGCAAAGCAAATAGAGGAAGTAACAAGCGTTGAACGCGAGATGTTCTCTGGTGTTTATCCACCTAACACTGTAAAGATAGATGCACTTATAGATTATGTGCAGAATCAGAGCATTCTCGATGATAAGGATGAGTTCTTTACGCAATTTGTTCGCCTTATCGATGCGAAAGGTGAATACATAGCTTTTGATTCTTCCCTTACTATGCGAGACGAACCTGTAATTTATGATCGTTCCCTTTTTTCATTACGACGTAAGAACGTCCGTGTTTTACGAAATGACTTAAAACAAATTATTGCAAACATTGATGGTGAACAAATGAGTTTGCCAGAAACCATTACAGCAATTATTGGAGAATCAGCACAAACACCAGATGAGCAAGGTGAAAAAGGAACAACTAATCATACATTTATCAGTAACGATCTTTATTTTCCTTTAGAGTCAAATGAGCAGCAAAAAGAGATTATCCATCGTATCGAACGTAACTATGGTGTAACTGTACAAGGACCTCCTGGGACTGGTAAAACTCATACAATCGCAAATCTTGTTTCCCATTTCTTAACACAAGGGAAAAAGATACTAATTACAAGTCAAAAAGAGAACCCGCTAAAGGTGCTCAAAAATAAAATACCGGAGGAAATTCGTGACCTTTGTGTTCCTGTTCTAGGTGGAGGGCGTGAATCGCTCCAGGAAATTGAACAGTCAATTCGTGTAATAAGTGAAAAGCTTGGTGAACTGGACACGCATCGTTTGAAAGAGGAAATCAGTAGAGATAGAGAAGCATTGGATCAAAGTAAACGTAATGAAGCTCAATTAAAAAATCAATTAAAAGACTATGCGCAAAAAGAAGGCAGTGAACTTGTATATAAAGGTGAAAATTTATTTAAGTACGATGTTGCAAAAAGACTTTCAGAATCGACAATCAATTACGCGTGGATACAAGATAATCTTCCGATGAACCCTACATTCCCGCTTGAAAAGCCTGACTTTCAAGAATTGTGGAAACTAAAGTCGAGCTTAAAGAGAGAAGATTTACTTCTTCACAAACAAAATTTACCAGAAGTTAGTCATCATGTGCAAACTTACTTAGCTTTAGAAAAGTTTATTGAAGAGGGACGAGCGCTAGAATTTCATATATCAAACGCAGTGGAAATTATTGAAAAGTATCAATTACAGGAAGACGAATTAACAATCAACAACCTATTAAAAGATGCAAAAGATTTAAGTCATCATTCACAAGTGTTATCTAGTAAGCATTTAAACCCAATTATTGAAGATTTGCAATCAGGGGGAGTGCGAGAAGAAAGATGGCGCTCTTTGCATGATGAGATGATGTTGTCTATTGAACAGCTTTATGTGCTTCATAATAAGTTCGTTATTTACTCAATTAATCTTCCAGACAAACCATTAGATGAGTTAAAAGAAGATATAACGATTGCAAAAGAACGTATTTTAAGTGGAAAGAAACCAAATTTTATGTTCTTTCTGATGAAAGGAAAACAAGCAAAATACTTGTTTGAGACACCGGTGTTAAATAGTAAAACTATAAAAGAGTTAGAGGACATAGAATTATTGGAAGAGTACCTTCAGTTTGAGGATAAGAAGGTGGAAACTGCACGTATTTTTAATGGACATATGACAGATATAGGCCTTGATTCGCTTTCGATTGATCATAATCGCTTCATTCATATGCTTGATGATCGCATGAAGGAGTTAGTATTGGTCATAAAAGCAATTGATGCTATACATGCCTTCAAGGAAAAAACGAAGTTGTTTTATATGGAACAACTTAATTTTTACGTAACAGAAACATACAAAGGGCTTGTAGATGAACTGGGAATTGTCATTCAGTATCTTGAGCATCAAAAATGGTTGGATAAATACAATAATGAGTTAAATCAACTGAGAGAGTGGGCTACTAACGAGTCCCATATGATTTGGAATGATTTCTATAGTGCGTATCTAGTGAAAAATGTAGAGAAATGGCAACGCTTATTAGCTCATTTAGAGAAGTTACACCAAACTCAGTCAGAAGTTCGTCGCTTTTATGAACTTTATAATTCTTTATATGCTTTGTTACCTTTAACGGCAAAATCATTAGAATTATCAGTAGGCACTCATTCTTCTTTTCCAGAGGATTACATGGAAGCGTTTGAGCTGAGAAAGCTTCAAACATGGCTTGATCAAACAAGAGATGTGAATGTAAGTAAGCTAAAGGGTCAAATTGAAGAGGAACAGAAAGAACAAAAACGACTAATTCGTAGCATTGTTAGTAAATCAACGTGGAAAAACCAAGTAGAAAGAATCACAGACAAGGAAAAACGTGCCCTTTCGGCTTGGAAGTCATACATTAAGCGCTTTGGTAAAGGGAGCGGAAAATATGCTCATGTTAACTTAAAAGGTGCTAGAGAAGAAATGAAAACCGCTCAGACGGCCATTCCTGTTTGGATTATGCCTGTTAGTCAAGTGCTAGAAAATTTTCCAGTCACAAATGAAAAGTTTGATATTATTATTTTTGATGAGAGCAGTCAGTGTGATTTATTTTCAATTAATGTTCTTATGCGTGGTAAGAAAGTTATTGTCGTTGGAGATGATGAACAAATAAGTCCCCAAGCAATTGGTACAAACTTAGAAGATGTACATGAACTTGTTAGACGTCATTTGAAGAATATCCCTAACGGTAATCTGTTTGACGGTAATATCTCTTTGTATGAAATTGCAGAGCAAACGTTCCCGAAAGAAGGAAAGCTTATGCTTCGAGAGCATTTTCGTTGTGTACCAGAAATTATTCATTTTTCAAATGACTTAAGTTATGGTGGTCAAATGATTCCGTTACGTTTGCCGCTAGAGGAAGAAAAAATTGACCCGCCTGTCGTAGCTATTAAAGTGAATGAAGGGTATAACGATGAAAAAGATAAAGATCTTAACATTCCAGAAGTAGAAGCTATTGTGTCTGATATAAAATCGATGATCAAGGATCCTGCATTTAATAATCAAACATTTGGAGTAATTGCGTTACAAGGTCAGAAACAGGCGAAGTTACTGGAAACAAAAATTCGAGAAGCGATTGGCGATAGAGAGTTTGTAAAGCGTAAGATCATTTGTGGAAATGCTTATACACTTCAAGGCGATGAGCGTGACATTATCTTTCTTTCACTAGTGGTGGCATCAAATCGCCGGTTTATGGCTTTAACTAAAACGAGTGATAAGCAGCGATTTAACGTTGCGGCTAGTCGAGCTAAGAATCAGATGCGTTTATATCATTCAGTAGAGTTAGAAGAGTTAAATTCAGAGGACTTACGTTATAAATTATTAAGTTATTGTAAGAATCCTGCACGTGTTAATCAACAGCTTGAGAACCTTGAACAAAAATGCGAATCTCCATTTGAACTTGATGTTCTTAGAATGATCGTAGCAAGAGGGTATAAAGTTACACCACAAGTTGAAGTTGGGCAATATCGCATTGATTTTGTGATTGAAGGATTGCGAGATCGTTTAGCGGTTGAATGTGATGGCGAAAAGTGGCACGGTCCTGAAAAGTTTGAAGAAGATATGAAGAGGCAGGAATCTCTTGAGCGTGCTGGTTGGAAGTTTTGGCGTGTTCGAGGTCGAGAGTTTTATTTTGACCGTATGAAAGCAATGGAAAGTCTTTGGGATAGATTGCAGGAGCTAGGGATTGAGCCTGCAACAGATTTTGCTAGAATACATGAAACAAGAACGGAAGAACCTATTTCTTTCAATCAGGAAAATAATGAGGCTGAGGAGTTGTGTTGGCTTAAAGATGCTCTTATTAAAAAGGGACTTATCGTCATTGATAAACGCGATGTCGGTGGGAAGCTTTGGATAGTAGGTGGTTCTGAACTAGGTCAAACCCTTCAAAAGTTTGAAAAAGACGGAATGAACTTTGTATTTACTGAAAATGGGAGTCGAACAACAAAGAATTTACCTGGATGGTATTTAAAATCGGAAGTATTAAATCTCTTTTAATCTTGTTAGTAAGAACAGCACCATAATCAACGGTGCTGTTCATTTTAGGAGGTTCCACATGGAAAATCAGTCTTATTTCTATCAGTTCCTCGAGCCAGCTTCTAAAGAGTTAGCACTTGTGGCACGAGAATTGGAGAATAGTATTTTTACAAGTCCGCGTACGATGTTGACCCATGCGAGAGTATTTGTTGAAAACATTTTGCAACAAGTGATGCAAATTGAGAAGTTAGTAGAAGTACCAAGAATGAGTTTGATTGATCGAATTGATACCCTTCATGAAAATGGATTATTGACAGTTGAAATGCGTGATGCGCTTCATCATGTGCGTCAAGTTGGCAATCAGGCGGCACACGATACGAGAAGGTTTCGTTATTCAGAAGCATTGTTGTCGTGGGAATCACTTTATCACATTGTGAAATGGTATGTTGAACTGTATGGTCCTGTTGAGATAGAAGTACCACACTATGAAGACCCTTCTCCAGTTGTTACACAAACATATGATATTACAGAAATTGAGCAGCGATTAAAGGGTTTAGAAGCCCTACTTCTTCTTTCAATGAAAGGAAAAGAGACAGAACAAACATCACCATCAACACTAAAGTTTACGAAAGTAGCACAAGAGCGCCCAGGATTCACACCCATTCGCACGCTTACTTATAAAAACAAAACATTAGACATTCCGTATTTTTTACGAGATGCATTTTTATTACCACAACGATTTTTGAAATCAGAAATCTTTCTCATTCGTCTCGGTGCAGAGCAGCAAGCACGCATTATGAGTGAATTACCGAACAACTTAGAAGAATTACATACATATGTAAAGCGATATAATGAAAAAAATGATGAAGTCTTTTTTGATGAATTGATGGTTTTCGTTGAAGAAGAGAAAGTGAGAAGGCAGCTTACGCAAGAGCGCCCTGGGGAATTATTTTTCTTTTATAAAGATGATCATATTGTTGTCACAGAGCAACTTTCACAAATCCCGCTTACAACCGAGGAATTTAGCGGCATGCCTAACTTGTTGAGGCAATTAAATGAAAGTGGTATTGAAACGGTGGGGCAACTGCCTAAAGAACTTGTTATCTTAGCGAAATATGCAAGTGTTGGAGTTGGCACAGTTGAAAAGCTGTTTCAACAGCTAAAAGTGAAGCAAGGAAATAAATCAAAACAAGAAGCAATTACGACGTAAAAGAGAAAGGGCGGATAGAACGATGCCAGAAATCAAATACGAAATCGTTGAAACAATCGCAGTGTTATCTGAATCTCCAAAGGGATGGAAAAAAGAGCTCAACCTTGTGAGTTGGAATGGTCGTGAACCAAAGTATGATTTGCGTGAATGGATAGAAAGAAACGAGGTGCAGATCGCTATGATCTGTGCCTTTCTATTTATCTATAACACTTTCTATTTATCTATAACACTTTCTATTTATCTATAACACTTTCTCTTGAATAATTAATAAGTAGTAGACTTTACTATTCCATCACCATATTTGGTAAAATATAGTTGTTTATTACGTTTACATACTTACATAACAAAAGGAGAACAGAACTCAATGACCGCTACATACTTAAAAAACGACTTTCAAAACTGGATGGGTCGGCAGAAGAAGAAAAATGGAGAGCTGTATAAACCGAATACCATTCAAGCGTATACACAGGCACTTCAAAGTGATACGGCTAAATTGCGTCTTGAAGGAATTGCGACGAATTTGTTTCAAGTGACTTATTCAGATGAATTTGAAGAGGTGTATGAGCAAATTATATCTGCGCCACATTTTAAAGAAGTGGATTTGTCTAAGGGAAATGCTGCCTATTCAAAGGGATTATCTCTTTATTCAACTTTTTTAAAAGAGCGAGAAGCCCCTTCTGTATGGATTTTTCAAGGCAATCCGAAATACTATGATGTCATCAATGCAGTGAAAAATCTTGACAGTATCACTTGGGCGGTAAATCAGTATCCGAAACAAATTAAAGCGGGCGATAAAGCGTATATTTGGCTGTCTGGTTCAGGTGGCGGGATTATAGCGGTAGGAACGGTACAAGGTGATCCGAAAATGACCGAGCCGCATTTAGAAGATCCTTATAATCGAAGCGAAGAGTTAAATCGAGAGCCTTATTTAGCGGTGGACATTAAAATTGAAGAAAAATTGGTTGATTCCATTGTAGAGAGAACGACGTTGCTTGCAGACGAACGGACGAAGAAAATGGGCATTTTAACGTATCCAGGAGCGACAAATTTTCCTGTGACAAAAGAAGAGGATGCTGTGATTACAAGTATCATACATCAAACCTATGAACCGGCTGTCAGTTCATCAGCTGAACCGATTCAGTCAAAAGATAAAAAGCGTTACTGGATTTATGCCCCAGGTCGTGATTCAAGCAAGTGGGAGGAGTTTTATACGAAAGGCATCATGGCAATTGGTTGGGACAAGCTTGGAGATTTAAAGCAATACAAAACAAAAGATGCGATGAAGACGAAGATGAAAGAGATATACGGAGAGGAATATTCTTATAAAAATGCAGGTCATGCGACGTGGCAATTTGCGAACGATCTTACCATTGGTGACGTCGTGATTGTGAAAAAGGGACGTCAAAAGATGATTGGCCGCGGCATTGTGACATCGAACTATACGTTTGATGATTCGCGTCAAGAGTATAAGCATAAGAGAGAGATTCATTGGACGCACAAAGGGGAATGGGACCATGAAGGACAAATGGCGATGAAAACCCTCACGGATATTACTCCTTATACGGACTATTATAAAAAGCTAGAAGCGATGTTTGAAGATGTTTTAGAAGAAGAAGTTCTTCAAGATGAAGAAGTCTCGCACTATGACAGCTACACAGTAGATGATTTTTTATCAGAAGTTTATATGAGTGAAGAAAAGTACAATACGCTTAAAAGTCTTTTGATGAAAAAGAAAAATCTCATTTTATCAGGTGCACCAGGAGTAGGAAAAACGTTCGCAGCGGAGCGACTTGCTTATTCCATCATGGGTGAAAAAGATACGAGTCGCGTTTTAACCATTCAATTTCACCAGAGTTATAGCTATGAAGATTTTATGATGGGCTATCGTCCTACTAAAAATGGTTTCTCTTTGTCAGAAGGACCATTTTATCAGTTCTGTAAGGAAGCAGAGCCAGATGATAGACCGTACTTCTTTATTATCGATGAAATCAATCGCGGAAACTTGAGCAAGATTTTTGGGGAATTGTTGATGTTAATTGAACATGATAAACGTGGAAAAGCGCTGCGTCTTCTCTATTCAGACGAGCAATTTTTCGTTCCTGATAACGTGTATATTATCGGAATGATGAACACGGCAGACCGAAGCCTTGCGATGATTGACTATGCGCTGCGTCGTCGTTTTGCGTTTTATGAGGTTGAACCTGCCTTTGAAAGTGAAGGATTTAAAGCATATCAGGACACAATTGGAAATGAGCAGTTTAACCGTTTAATCAAAGCTGTCATCGAACTAAACGATGACATTGTCGAAGACCCATCTTTAGGGACTGGCTTTCGAATTGGCCATAGCTATTTTTCATCAATAGATCATCACGATGACAGATGGTTATTTGAAGTGGTGGAGTATGAATTAATTCCTTTACTTAATGAATACTGGTTTGATGAACCATCGAAGGTAGAACAGTGGAGCGGCCGACTCCGCGGTGCCATTCGTGATTAAAATAAGAAACGTGTACTATATGCTTGCTTACGCGTATCAAACGTTAAATGAAGCAAGTTTTAAAAGCATTCAAGCAGAAGAATTTAATCATATTCATGATTTGATGGCTGCGATTCTCATTCGTGGTGTGAAAAATCAAGTGAAGCGTGGCTTACATCGAGATTATAAAGAAAGAAGTGATGTAACCGGTCATTTGCGAGGCAAAATCGATGTAACAAATTCGGTGAAGCAAAACACAATGATTATGCAAAAAATGGTTTGTCGTTACGATGAGTTCTCGGAGAATACGCAGCTCAATCAAATCTTGAAAACAACGATGCAGCTCCTCATTCAACATGGTGAGGTCAACGCTCATAACCGAAAAGAATTACGGAAGGTCACGTTGTTTTTTAATCATGTAAGTACCGTTCAGCCATACTCAATTAATTGGAGCGCCATTCCCTATCATCGTAACAATGCAACGTACAAACTGTTAATGAACATCTGTCAGCTCGTTCTAAAAGGACTATTGATGACAACGGATGATGGTGAACATCGAATGAGAGAGTTTTTAGACGATCAACAAATGCATCGACTCTATGAAAAGTTTTTACTTAGCTATTTTAAAAAAGAATATCCTCACTTTTCTGCTCGTGCGTCGTACATTGAGTGGAATGTGGATGATGATATATCTGATTTTCTCCCAGCGATGAAATCGGATGTCACACTCACTCATAAGGGAAAAACGCTGATTATCGATGCGAAGTATTATGCGCGTACGATGCAAACACACGCGATGTTTCACAGCAAAACGTTGATTTCGAGTCATCTTTATCAAATGTTTACCTATGTAAAAAACAAAGATCGAGCGGGAAGTGGAACGGTCAGTGGTGTCATCCTCTATGCAAAGACGGATGAAGACATCACGCCTGACCATGACTATCAAATCAGCGGAAATCGATTCAGTGTCAAAACCCTTGATTTAAGCGCTGATTGGGAAGACATTGTGAAGCAATTGGGTGCTGTGGCAGGGATGATGTGACAGGATGCTGAACGAAACGGATACTTGAAATCGTTAGTGTCCATAACGAGCAGTTATAGACAGAACACTAGTATGCTTTTACTATCTTGATAAAACGATTAATAGAAAAAATGTGAAAAGAGCTCATCGGAAAAAGTAGATGGGCTCTTTTTAGTTCGCGAATCATGCTCTTCACACAAATTACATAAATAACCTTGGAAAATACTATAAATATAGTAAAATAGATGCAGTACATTTGGTTTGAACGAGGAATGAAATGACCATTTAATCGCAGATTAATTCTTTTTTTGAGAGTTTCTTTTTGAAGTACATAATATGTCCAAGTGAATTGGTAGGATGAAGAGGTAAGGGAGCTCTTGGATCGTTAAATAGAAGCAAGGAGAGGGGCAGATGAGCTTATCGCAAAATCAAACGTATCGCGTGTTATCGATGTATGATCGGTTATCTAAAGGGCATGCGCTCACAAAAAAAGGAGAAGCAGATTCATTTCAAGTTGGAGAAAAGACAATTCAACGGGACTTTGAAAGCATCCGTGCTTTTCTTGAAACAGCGAAAACAAATGAATACCTTGAATATGACCGTAAGGATAAAATCTACAAGTTAGAAGTAGGAGATGAACACTATTTACGAAACGAAGAGATTTTTACACTTGCGAAAATACTGATCGAGTCACGTGCGTTCCCAAAAGCGGACATGGATCGCTTAATTGATAAATTGACCAACCTAGCTCAACCCGCTAATCAAGATTTCATTAAAAAATTGATGCTGAATGAAAAACATTTATATGTTGACTTGCAGCATAAAAAATCACTTTTTTCTTTGCTTTGGGAGCTAGCGCAAGCCGTTCATACAAAACGAGTCATCAATGTGTGTTACAAAAGAGAGCATGACCAAGAAAGCAGTGAACGGACGTTAAAGCCTGTTGGATTACTTTTTTCAGATTACTATTTTTATTTAATTGCGTATCAAACGAAGCATGAGCTTGAATTTCCTACTATTTATCGTGTGGATCGCATGACGGCATGTCATGTCACAGACGAGCATTTTCAAGCACCTTATCATAATCGCTTTCAAGAAGGTGAGTTTCGCAAACGAATTCAATTTATGCATGCAGGCGAGCTTATGACCATTCGATTTCGATTCACAGGCCCTTCTCCGCAAGCAGTTTTAGACAGACTCCCAACCGCACGAATCATTGAAGAAGGTGAGAGTGGGATGGTGTTTGAAGCAGAAGTGTTCGGACGTGGCATTAAAATGTGGCTGCTGAGTCAAGGTGAGTATGTAGAAGTTCTAGGGCCTCAGGTGTTGAGAGATGAGATGAGAAGAAGTGTGATGGATATGGTAAAGAACTACTAATCGTTTCATACAGACACGACTTGGTGCTTACGAGATAGCTAGATTTTAAACAGGAAGAAGGTTTTAAAATGGCAAAGAAATATTATCAAAATGTTGATTCATTAAAAACGGTCGATGAGTTAATCACAGCAGCAGAGCGTTCCTTACAAACATCAGCTGCAATTTACACAACATCGTCAAATGCACCAGAGGTCTTAAAAAAATCATTGCTTGCGGTTTCAGGTGTAGGAGCTGTTGCGGCTGCATCAGCAGGGATTGGGGCGACAAGTGCAGGAGTGGCAGGATTAGCGGGTGCGGCAAGTTTTACTGGCGCAAGTATCGGCACTGTGGGAGCAATCGGAGCAGGTGCGTTATTAGCCC
This sequence comes from Priestia iocasae, assembly GCF_016909075.1. Lineage (GTDB taxonomy): Bacteria > Bacillota > Bacilli > Bacillales > Bacillaceae_H > Priestia > Priestia iocasae. The sequence continues at coordinate 117,621 of NZ_JAFBFC010000003.1, read as the reverse complement.
CAGTTGTTATACCAGCTGCAATCTTAAGTGGGATTGGCTATATACTATTTAAAAGTAAAAAGCAAAAAGAGCTTCGTCAAAAAGTGGAGTATCGCTTGAAAAAAGCAGTAACTCTACAAAATGAGACGATTCAAAAGCTTAAGCTGTATATGAAGAAACTTGAACACGCAGCAGAGAACCTGTATGAAGAAAATATGAAGCTACGCCAAAAAATTGACGAGTTGATGGCGATTAATGAAGCGTTAATGAATGAGATTCATAAAATGACAAGCGACTTATCGTAAGTGTAGGGGAGGGATAGAATGTCGAAAGATTTACAAGAAATTTTAGATGTACTAGCCTATAATCGTAAGGAATCGGAACAGCTACAAGCTCACACAAAACAGGTAACAGAAACCTTTTCAGACATTGCTAAACAAAGTGTAGATGCATCAAATCAATCAGCAGCTAAAGCCGATGAAGCCATTCAACATTCAATGAGGCTATTAGCTAAGAGAGGCATATCGGTGAATTTACCTGAGATGATAAGAGAAGAATCACGGGTACCTCAATCACCACACATACATAGTAAACGTGATTGGAGTGAATTGCTAACTGAAGCACGTGCTGCCGGGTTTGAACAGACCGTACTTGAAGATTTGTTGACGCCTCAAGAGATGAGTGAAGCAGATGATGAATACATACGCGTAAAAGCAGCGTTTAGCGAGAATACCCGTTTAACGAAAATGGATATCTCACTGTTACTATTAACGGTTGCTTTGCAGTGTGCGAGGCAGTACATTTTTGCGAACGATAAATTCCGCTTTCGTACAGCAAAAGAGGCAGATGAGAAAATAAAAGCCTCACTCAAACATGCAACGCCGACTCATTGGCAAGACATCTTATTTGGACCTGTTCCTTACGATGCAGTCTCAAGGCTTGATCCAATGAGTGATAGTACAGGATTAAGTGCTAAAACGCATCGGTATCGTACTCTTGGACATGACCCTGTACTTGGGTGGGTGTTTGGACCGATTAACATTTTATCAAACTCTCTAACGAAAACGGATATTGTCACTACATATGAAATCCACGGTGGAAAAATTGGCCCTTTTTACAAAGGCGGAACGTTAGGGGCTACGGAAATGGCAATTGAAAAGGCTCAAGAAAACAAATACAATTTACCAGCCGCTATTATAAAGCAGGCTATTCATTTCGGTTCAGACTACTTTACGAAGCAAGGGTTACCATTACCGTTTGTGAGTTCGCTTGACAATGACCTTGCTCAAAAGCTTGTGCAGCGTTATAGCATTGATTCCTATAGTGTCACACGCGGCGCTACAATCGCAGCATTTATCAATACGCTCATTACGATTATCCATAAGCTATTTTACGATGAAAAGAAGCATGGAAGCCAAGAGCTATACGAAGTGAGAACACGTAAACTATTGATGATTGCCAACGCAATTGCCACATCAAGCAATGTAATTTATGTGGCGCTTTCAAAAGATGCTAAGAAATTAGATATAGGTGGTATGCTCGTTACGATTTACCGTATTATTTCTGACCTATCATTTATAAAAAAGATTCAGCAAGAATTTATGTTTGAGCAATATGATCAGAGCCTTTCAAAGGAACTACAATGGGTATCTCACGTATCGATGAGACAGGATATAAGTGAGTAAAACGAAAAAAGAAAATAGACAGGCGATGTCCCTTGCCTGTTTATCGATTAATGCTATTGAACTTTTAACACAAGACATGTTACGGGCTGAGCCAAACAGGGGTATTTTTTGACCCATTTGTCTCAGCCCTGTTTCTTTTTAACCATGAGAAAGACTGTTCGTTCTTTTTGACCGTTTTATTTTGTGTAGACATCTGGAAAAATAGAGGCGCATGAGGGGGGAATCACATTGTTATGACAACTAATACTTATCAGGTCAGGTCTTGGTTGACAGTCAAGGTGCTTCATCTCTATAGGTATACTTAGGCCGCTTGTCATTCGCTGACAGAAGTAAAGAGATACAGATAGACTTTCAATGGTGTCTCCCTCAATTTGAAGGTCGGTTTCGCAAGTCATGTCGACAACTTCACAATTGATTGTTGTGTCAGGAGGGGCACATAAAATCACATTTTCTGTAAAGGAAAAAGGAATTGGATTTGAAGTGCACGTTACATTTCGAGCTGGATCTGTTAAATGGATGACATAATAGCCACTTTGTTGAAGGCGTACTTTTTGAAGAGGTATGGTTTCATTTAAATAGTGCACCGTAACATCTTGACGAGATTGTTCCTGACACGATAAAGAAGATGGTAATGAAATCGAATTTCCAAGCTCATCTACAAGTTGACAGCTGACGATAATGTTAGTGGGTGATGTGCAGAGAATACAAAAGTCTTCACCTATTATATCAATATCAAAAAATTGTCGGGTTGGCGTTTTTTTCATTTTTTGAACATAATCATATACTTTAAACACGCGAAAACAACTGACGTTTTGTTTCAATTGATTTTCAATCACGTTTATCCTCATCCTTCTTCATTTTTTCTTCATTCTCTCAGTGCTACTACTATACGCTTTTGCCCAATTTTTGTTACTTAGATCTGTGTCTAGTTTCACAAGGACAGTCTCCTTTTCCTTATGCCTCAATATATATACTAATGTGTAAAATGAATCTGGAAATGAGGTGAAATCGTTGTCTTATGCAAATCGTTTTTTTGGCAACGCAAACGGAGCCATTACTTTTACAGGTAACACCTTTGGTTTAAGTAAGGAAAATAATGCAAATAATCCCGGGACGGCTCACGCGATTGGAACATTTTTTAGTGCAGATCCTACTTCTGTTGATGGAGGATACCCTGCTGGAACGACCTCTGACTGGAGGGAAAATGCATCAACAGCTATTTTGCAGCTTCCTGCTACAACAACTGAAATTCTCTATGCAGAGCTTATTTGGGGAGGAAGCTACGATTTAGCCGGAGAAGATGTATCGGCTTTTTTGAATGATCCTGTTACACTTGTGACACCAAAGGGTAGATTTTCAATTGAATCTGATCCAGCAACAAGATTTACGCTCACACAAAACCCGTTTTATGTTCGCAGTGCGAATGTAACCAATTACATCAATCGATCTGGATCTTATCGTGTCTTAAGTGTACCAGGGACACAAGGTAACAGAAACAATACATTAAATCATGCAGGTTGGACGTTAGCGGTTGTTTATGCAGATCCGTTGCAACGTTCACGAAACCTTTCTCTCTTTGTGGGAGCAGAGTTTACAAGTTCCTCAACCGGAAACTCAACAGCGAGTGTGTCTGGTTTCGCAACCCCAACGACAGGTGAGGTGAATGGACGTCTGTTGGTGAGTGCTCAAGAAGGGGACTCATCTATTGCAGGAGATCAATTACAATTTGGTCCATCGCTGTCATCCCTAGAGCCTGTTTCAGGGCCAAACAATTCGCTTACGAACTTTTTTGCATCACAAATTAACAATGATAAGGGAAGATTAAATACGACGGGAAGCTTTGGGACGGTCAATCATCCAATCGGTACTAACATTTCTGGAGCTAGGCAAGGGTGGGACATTACAAATGTTGATGTTTCCTCTGGATTAATAAATAATCAAACGAGCGCAATTGTACGTGGAACAACAAGAGGTGACACGTATGTAATCAATGCTCTTGCGTTGCAAATTGATATTAACGCTCCGATTTTTACGATTACAAAAGAATCAGATGTCTCATCAGCACGTACAGGTGATACGATTACCTATACCGTTCGAGTCACGAATAGCGGAACGGCTGATGCTGATTTAACTCTTGTACGAGACGCGTTATCAAGTGGCACGGATTTTGTTTCGGATAGCTTAACAATTGATGGCATCACTCAACCGGGTGTTGATATTCGAGACAATGTTCCTTTAGGAAGCATTGAGGTCAATCAAACGAAATTGCTGACTTATCAAGCAGTGGCAATAGAAGCACCATCTCCTCCAACTGTTTATTCAAATCAATTGTTTATCAAGTATCAGTTTGAAAGTACACCAGGAGATATTGTGAAAGGATCAAGTTCATCCCCTGTTAATAAAGTAACAGCAATTAATACACCGCCTACGGTGCCTAATTATACGGTCACCAATCCAGAAGATGTGATTGCGATTGGGCAAGTTGTTGGAAATGATGTGGATTTCAATCCCTTAACGTATCGTTTAGGAACAAACCCTTCCAATGGTACGGTTACGGTTAATCCTAATGGACAGTTTGTCTACACGCCGGACTTGAACTTTGCGGGAACAGATGCTTTTACCGTTATCGTTGATGATGGTCAAGGTGGAACCGCTACATCAACCGTTACCATTGTTTTTATACCTGTCAATGACCCACCAGTCACTCAAGATTATTCACTTACTACCCTCGAGGATACACTAGTCGAAGGTGCGATTGTTGCGACTGATCCAGATGGAGATGGTTTAACATTTACCCTTCAAGATGCTCCACAAAATGGAGTTGTAAATGTAAATCCAGATGGAACCTATTCCTATATTCCAAACGAAAATTTTAATGGAGTAGATACTTTTTCAGTACTTGTAAGTGATGCGGAAGGAAGTACTGCTGTATCGACCGTCACGATAAAGGTTATCCCTGTGAATGATCCACCAGTAGTCCCTGATTATTCATTTACGACACAAGAAGAAACGCCGGTTTTGGGAGCCGTTATTGGAACAGATACAGAAGGAGAACTTCTTGTCTATAGCTTGCAATCACCACCAGTAAATGGAGATGTGACGGTTAATGTAGACGGTACGTTTACGTATACGCCAAATACAGACTTTACAGGAAGTGACACATTTACGGTATTGGTTAGTGATGAGCAAGGTCTCGGTGCTGTATCAACCATCACGATTAACGTTTTAGCGGTAAATGATCCACCTGTAACAGGTGATTTGAATCTTACTATCGATGAAGACACAACAGTGAATGGGCAAGTGGTAGCAACGGATCCAGATGGAGATCCACTGACGTTTACGTTACAAGCTGCTCCACAAAACGGTATAGCGATTGTGAATGAGGATGGAACCTATACGTATACCCCGAATAATAATTTCACAGGAATTGATCTCTTTACAGTTTTAGTAAGTGACGGTCAAGGAGGCACAGCTACTTCAACCATTACCATTACCGTGCTACAGGTAAATGACCCACCGATTGTTCCGAATTATACAGTTAGCACAGAAGAAGACGCGCCCGTCGTTGGGACGGTTGTAGGCACGGATCCGGAAGGAAGTCCACTAACGTACAGCTTACAATTGGAACCTAGTAATGGAACAGTTGTTGTGAACGATGACGGTATGTTTAAATATATGCCAAATGAGAATTTTACAGGAACGGATACGTTCACAGTACTTGTGACTGATACCCAAGGCGCGACAGCCATTTCTACGGTTACAGTCAAGGTTGTCGCAGTAAATGATCCACCTGTCACAAGTGATGTTAGTTATACGATTGATGAAGATACAACGGTAAGTGGCCAAGTGGTGGCAACTGATCCGGAAGGAGATTTATTGACATTTGAGTTAGAAAATAGCCCTCAAAACGGTGTAGCAATCGTGAATGTTGATGGCACGTTTACCTATACGCCAAATGAGAACTTCACAGGAACCGATATGTTTATGGTGTTAGTTAGCGATGACCAAGGAGATGCAGTGGTTTCCACGGTTACAATCAAGGTTATCCCAGTGAATGATCCACCAGTTGTTCCAGATTATACGTTTACTACAGAAGAAGATGTATCTCTAGACGGAGCGATTGTTGGAACAGATGTAGAAGGAAGTCCACTGACTTACACACTACAGTTATCCCCATCGAATGGAACAGTAGTTATCAACGTCAATGGCACGTTCACATATACGCCCGATGAGAATTTTACAGGAACGGATACGTTTTCAGTGCTTGTCAGTGATAGTCAAGGAGGCTCGTCGATATCTAGCGTGACAATCGATGTAGTGCCAGTGAATGATCCACCAGTTACATCGGATGTGAGTCTTACAACAGATGAAGATATACCTGTTAACGGCCAAGTCGTTGCGACCGATCCAGAAGGAGATCCGTTAACGTTTAGTTTGTTTAATAGTCCAACAAATGGTACAGCAGTTGTAAACGTCGATGGCACGTTCACCTACACTCCAAATTTGGATTACAATGGCACAGACGTATTTACGGTACTTGTCAGTGATGGTCAAGGAGGTACTGCAGTCTCCACGGTTATGGTGACCATTAATCCAGTTGACGATCCACCTGTTGCATTTGATCAATCCATTTCAACTGAACAGAACACGTCGATTATTAGCACGGTGCAAGCAACAGATCCAGAAGGATTGCCGCTCACCTATGTTGTTCAAACACCTCCAGCAAATGGTGTGGTTAGTGTCAATACAGATGGATCATATACGTATACACCCAATACAAACTTTACAGGGCAGGACACGTTTTCGATTGCTGCGAGTGATCCAGCAGGGCAGGCGGCAGTATCGAATGTGACGGTAACGGTCATTCCAACAAGCGGAGAAACAACGGCAGAAAATTTAACGACTTCAACTGACGAAGACACACCTGTGACAGATCAAATCATTGCCACAAATACGAGTGGAAATCCATTAGTGTATAGCATCGAAACAGAACCAACAAATGGAACCGTTACGATTGATGCAACAACGGGTGTGTTTACGTATACACCAAATGTAAACTTTAACGGATCTGATACGTTTAGTGTCCTTGTCACGGATAGTTTTGGAGGTACGGCGATTGCGGGTGTTGTCATCGACGTCATCCCAGTGAATGATCCACCAACGGTCCCTGACTATACGCTTACTACTTTAGAAGATGTGGCTGTTTCCTCGGTTATCGTTGGTACAGATGTTGATCGAGGTACAGTGTTAACGTATACCTTATTAGCAGCACCAACAAATGGAACAGCCGTTGTGAATGTAAATGGCATGTACACGTATACGCCAAATGAGAATGTTAGTGGAACGGATACGTTTACGGTACTTGTTGATGATGGTGCAGGAGGAACAGCTGTTTCAACCATTACCATTATTGTTGAACCTGTCAATGACCCTCCGGTTGTTCCAAACGAGTTAACTTTCACAACGCCAGAAGATACGGAATTCAATAGTCAAGTCATTGCGACAGACCCAGAAGGTGGTCTACTTACGTATACACTAGAGGATCTTCCGACAAATGGAACAGCCGTTGTAAATTCAGATGGAACCTTCACGTATACACCAGATCCAAACGTGACGGGAGAAGATGCCTTTTCAATTCGAGTGACAGATGAACAAGGGAATTTTAGTATCACGAATATCATTATTGAAGTGGTTCCAGTAAATGATCCGCCAATTGTTCCAAATTATGCGTACGTAACACCAGAAGATGTAGCCATTAACAGTGTTGTAATGGGCTCTGATATCGATGGAAACCCACTAACGTACAGCTTACAAATAGGACCAACAAACGGGGCTGCTATTGTCAACCTAGATGGAACCTTTACGTACACGCCGGCATTAAACTTTAATGGCGTGGATACGTTTACCGTTCTTGTTGATGATGGAGAAGGGGGCACGGCTGTTTCAACCATTACAGTGACTGTTAACCCTGTAATTGATCCACCAGTTGGACCAGATGAAATCATGCTTACTACACTAGAAGATACACCTGTTACTAGCGAAGTGGGAGCCTTTAATCCAGATGGAGGGTTACTCACTTATACGCTTGAAGATAGTCCAACGGTTGGTACCGTTGTTATTAATTCGGATGGTACGTTTACGTATACCCCGAATGAAAATGTAATCGGTAGTGATTCCTTTTCCATCCTAGTAACGAATGAACAAGGTGAATTTATTATTGTGAATGTTGTCGTGATGATTACGAAAGTCAATGATCCACCAGTGGTGCCGGATTATGCGTATACGACGTCAGAGGATACACCGTTTAGCGGAGAGGTTGTCGCTTTTGATGTTGATGGAAATCCATTAACCTACAGTTTAGAAGCCGTACCAATCAACGGTACAGTAATCGTGAATGTAGATGGCACGTTCACGTATACGCCGAATTTAAACTTTAATGGTGTGGATACGTTTACCGTACTCGTTGACGATGATCAAGGAAGTACAGCCATCTCGACCATTACGGTTACGGTTACAGCTGTCAATGATCCACCTATTGGACCAAAAGAGTTGTTTTTTATTATATTAGAAGATACAGACTTAAACAGTCAAATCGTCGCCTTTGATCCAGATGGAGATTCGTTAACGTTTACGTTAGATAGCAGTCCGAGTTTGGGGGCCGTTTTTATCAATTCGGATGGTACGTTTACGTACACACCAAACGCGAATGTGACAGGTATCGATACGTTTTCGATTCGGATTAGTGATAGCCAAGGTAATTTCATCATTACAAACATTGTTGTGACAATTACGGCAGTAAATGACGTACCAACCGTCCCTGACTATTCGATTACGGTGTTTAATGATCGGAAATTCTCAGGTCAAGTGGTTGGGAGAGATGAAGAAGGCAATCCACTTACCTACCTTGTGCAAGATTTACCTGAGCACGGTACGGTTAATGTGAATCCAGATGGTTCTTACACGTATGTGGCAGATCCAGACTACGTAGGTTCTGATCGTTTTACCGTCTTAGTGGAAGACACGAATGGAAGTACAGCGCTCTCGGTCGTAAATGTAACGGTTGTGCAGGCTAATCGACCACCCGTTACAAATGACTTTACAATTGAAACCATTCAAAATCAGACCATTAGTGGGCAGGTGCCAGGATTTGATCCAGATGGAGATCCGATTACGTATACCATTTCTGGAACACCATTTAATGGAACCGTAACTGTAGACGAAAATGGTGTATTTGAGTATACGCCAGAGCTAGATTTTGCTGGTGTGGATTCTTTCATTGTTCAGTTAAAAGATTCAGTCGGAGGAACGGCGCAGTCGAATGTCACCGTCATTGTTCAAAACGATCCACCTATCGTAGCGGATGTTAGTGTGACAACAATCGAAGGGGAACCTGTTTCGGGTCGAGTAACTGCAGAAGATCCAGAAGGAGGAACCGTCACCTATCAATTAAATTTTGAGCCACTTAACGGTACGGTTGTTGTGAATGCAAATGGTACGTTTGCCTATACACCAGGTCTTGGCTTTGTCGGCACAGATACATTTGCTGTTGCTGCAATCGATTCGGGTGAGAATGTCGGACTTGGAACGGTTACAGTCACGGTCTTACAAGGGGATATAGAATTTACGCTATTTGGAAAGAGTTTGACAACACCGATTAATACTCCAGTTAGTGACCAAGTGGACGTTGTGAATCCTGAAGGGCTACCAATCACGTATCAAATAACTAGATTACCTGATAACGGAACAGTTGAATTAGATCCAGACGGTTTGTTCACCTATACACCTGATCGTGAATTTGCGAATGAAGATTTATTTAATATAGAGGGCATCAATTCACAAGGAGTAAGAGGTATTGAAACGGTTACGATATTGGTTGTAGACAATGCAGATAGTATCGTTGCACGTGATTACGAACTTTCCACATCGTATGAAACACCTGTTTCAGGAGTAGTCGAGGCGATTAGCTTAATTGGAGAACCGTTAACGTATGCATTAGGAACCTCACCGGCAAATGGAACAGCTACTGTCAATTTAGACGGCAATTACACATACACGCCAAATGATGGATTCTTCGGTGTAGATTCATTTATTGTCATTGTCTCAGATCCATTAGGAGATACTGCTACGTCTGTTATTCAAGTATTTGTTCAAGGTCCACAAAACTTAGCGCCAGTCACAGCAGATCAAACAATTACAACGGTTGAAGAACAAACAGTTAGTGGTAAAATTGAAGCATTTGACCCAGAAGGCGGACAGCTGACGTTTACACTGCTTGGAAATACAGAAAACGGCACACCAATTGTGAATGAAGACGGGACTTTCACGTATACACCAAGACCGAATTTTATCGGAACCGATACGTTTAGTGTACTAGTGACGGATGAGATAGGACTAACGGCAACTTCGATTGTCACTGTTAATGTCACACCGTTTCCGAATCAAATTTTAGTTGAAAGCACCATTGTCCAGACGCTTGTTGATCAGTTTGTTACAAGTCCGATTTATGTCACAGACCAGCTAGGTCGACCACTCGCGTATGAATTAGCTACTCCGCCTGAATATGGCAAAGTCATCATTAATGCAGATGGTACGTTCACGTATACACCAAATCCAGGATATGTGGGAATTGATACGTTTACCGTTCTCGTTCAAAATGATCAAAGTGATGAAGCAATTGCCCCTGTTAATATCGTAGTAGTTCCGTTGCAAGGCCCAATTACAACTCAAGGTGTTTTTGTTGAAACATCCCAAAATCAGGAAATTTCAGGTCAAGTGGTTGCAACCGATTCGTTAAATGGACCTTTGCGGTATGATTTAGCTGTTGCGCCTATAAACGGTTCAGTCTTCGTAAATGCAGATGGAGCGTTTACGTACACACCATATCCATTATTCTTTGGGACGGATCAGTTTATCGTTGAAGTAAGAAATGAACGTGGTGATAGAGCGTTTTCGATCGTGACAGCGATTGTCAATCAAGTTCAAGATAAGATTCAAGGCAAAGATCTCACTGTCCAGACGATCGAAAATCAAGACGTTACAGGGAGAGTCATTGCAACCGATCAGCAAGGTCGGCCATTAACGTATTCGTTAGAGACTTCACCACTAAATGGTAGTGTGATTGTGAATAGTAACGGTACGTTTACGTACACGCCAAATCCTAATTTTGTCGGTACTGACATTTTTACCGTGCTTGTTCAAAATGATGTAGGAAATCAGTTGATTATCAAAGTGACCGTTAATATAACGGCTGAACCACTTCCACCTATTGTAGAAAATGAACAATTGAGCACTTCTGTCAATCAATCCGTGCGAGGACAAGTGAAGGCAAAAGATCCAAATGGATTAAGGCTCTTCTACTCTATTCAAACTCTTCCGCAAAATGGTGTAGTGGAATTGAATGAGACTGGAGAATTTACGTATACACCATTCAAAAACTTTGTTGGAGAAGATCAATTTATCGTATTGGTTACCAATGAAGCAGGTTTATCGTCAACTGCTACGATTACGATTGATGTATCATTCAGACTACAGTTTACATGCAAACGAATACGTTAAAGATTTTATCCAGAAGGACTGAGACAAATCAGGTAAAGAACACCTCTGTTTGACTCAGCCCGTAAAATCCCTTGTCCTAAAAAATCCAGGAACATGAATGGATCGAGAGGCAAGGGATTTTGTATATCTATCTTCTTTTCTTCGTTTTCCTCACTTATGTTTCAGTCTCTGTTCTCTTAGAAAGAAAAAAATCTTACTTCTTAAACGAATAGCTAATCATTGAGTGACAGTAGTATCGGTCTTGTTTACTAGCATTGTGCGTGATAACGATCTAACATACCTAGGACAAAATAACGATTAATCATCATCTCCGTATAGGACAAGTTACAAATTGGGAAGATTGATTTTAGGGAGGCGGTTAATCAATGAGCACATTTGAAGCATTGTCGTTAATGTTGGGCTTTGGGATGTTTGTTGTCGCGATTCTAGAGTTTAAAGGAAAAGATAAAGATTCGTGAACACGCTAACCATAGCGTGTTCTTTTTATTAAGTTGGAGGAGATAAAAAAGAAGGAAGATAAGTTGGATAGTATTGGATATAATTGTAATAGAATGACAGGCTTGGAGATAGGTGTGGCAATGAAGTCGCGGAAAAGCTAGCTTATAAGTTTACGAGAGATTGTAGATGGACAATGGGGTTGTCGCCTCATTTGTCCATTCAGTAGGTGGACGATAAGCATTTAACCGTAACTTATGAAAAGGCGTCTCCAACGTTTGAAATGGATGAAGTAGTCCATGGCGTGGAAATTCAATACATACGGAACTAAGATACATTCGCTTTGCAATACATATCGTTTAAAAGAAAGGTGGGAGTTCATAGGTGAGAGCACGACTTGATGCTATTCGGAAAAAGTCACAGGATGAACGCACGGTACAACGTAAGCTTACTTATTTGGTCCTTCTTGTTTTAGTAGGAGCAACTTTTGGATTTGTGTCTAAATACGTAGATGGTTCAAGTCTTGGTCTGATTGGAAGTGACATCAGCTTTTGGGTGGTCGTTACGACAATCATTGCGGCATGGAGTCGATCACCACGTGCGGCTGCTTTACATGCATGTCTTTTTTTAAGTGCGATGTTAATTGTTTATTACCTCTACTCAATGATCTTGTTTGGCTTTTTTCCAACCTCTTATTTTATCGGGTGGGGAAGTATTGCATTGTTGTCACCAATCGCAGGCTACATTATTTGGTTCTCGCGCGGAGAAGGCTGGTTAGCAGCTTGTATAGCAGCAGCTCCCATCAGCGTACTAATTGTAAATGGAAGCTCGTTTTTTTATGTTTTATCGTTAGAGGTTTCTTCGTTATGGACAACGCAGGGATTCTCCTTGCTTTCAGCTGTCATCTTGTTTCTCTTTTTACCGAACCATTCTAAACAGCGTTTACGAATCATTCCGCCGTTGATTTTGTTTTATTTTGTTATTGAATATAGCGATCTGATGTATTATTTTCCTTCATAGTAGAAAAGAATAGTAGGAGATGAGGAGGAAAGTCGTCAATTTTTCGTCGATAGGACTACAGCCATTTTTACGCAAATAGAATTCGTATCCATGGTCTTTCTTCAACAGCTCAGTTGACTTCACGAGTTGTTCGTGTTAACTTGTATATGCAAATGAAAAGAGGGTTGATTACATGAATGAAGAAGAACAAATATTAATTCATTGTCTTTACTTTACGGCAAGTCGTTTTGCTCGTAACATCACAAAACTAGCTGAGCAAACCTTTGATGTTGGCAACGTGGCGCCTTCGTATCTTTACATGATTATGATTGTGAAATTTCATCCTACTATTACACAAAAAGAATTGTGTCACAAGCTATCGATTGCACCGTCTACGAGCACAAGGTTTATTGATAAGCTTGAGAAATTAAAGCTGGTCACACGAAAAATGGATGGCAAACAGACGCATATTTCCTTAACAGATGAAGGAGAGGAAGTATACAATCAATTTCGCGTGTCACTAAAAGAGCTATTTAACAGCTATTCAGATGTATTAGGGAAAGAATTTAGTAAAGATTTAAGCAAGATGCTTCATGAAGCAAGCAATAAACTAGAGAAAGAGCTGTAATTTTTTTTACCCATTCATTTGCATATACAAATAAAAAAGGGGAATGAATCATGATAAACAAAACATTACTGATTATTGGTGCTGGTCCAGGAATTAGCTTATATACAGCAAAGAAATTCGGAAAAGAAGGCTTTAACGTGGCATTAATTGCACGCAACTTAGAATCACTACAGAACTATGAAGCAGAATTAAAAAACGATGGAATGAACGTAAAAGGATTTCAAGGAGATGTTTCGTCGGAAGAGTCATTAAAAGCAGCCATTCATCAAGTTGTGAAAACATTTGGTCGCATTGATGTTCTTTTATACAACGCTGCTTCAGGACATCCTGGCAAACCAACGACGTTACGCGTTGATCAAGTACTAGAAGATTTTAAGGTGAGCGTAGCCGGAGCTCTTACAAGTGTGAAAGAAGTACTTCCTTCGATGGAAAATGGTTCAATTTTATTAACAGGTGGCGGATTAGCGCTTTATCCGTATGCTGACTATGCTTCATTAGCTATTGGAAAAGCAGGCATTCGTAACTTGGCTTATAGTTTAAACCAAGAATTGAGTGAAAAAGGCATCTACGTTGGAACGTTAACAATTAAAGGATTTGTACAAGAAGGAACATATTTCTCACCAGATAACATTGCCAACGCTTTTTATGACATGTACGAAAAGCGTGAAGAGGTAGAAGTGGTTTTTGAAGAGAAGTAAACATTTTTAACCAATCGATTGTATATACAAATATAAGAAGCAAGCGTACTTTTTCACCTTCTTTTTGAATTTGACATCAACAGGAAGGTGATCTTTTTTATGTGTTTTACTGAAAAGAATTGGATAGATATGCTAAATTATTCAAGTCACTTCATCTATAGAAAACGAGAGGAGCTTTTATGTACGAATTCATTTCACATCGTCCTATTCTTCAAGGCTATTCAACGATTCGACCCATCAACAAAGGCTATTCACCCGATAAAAAATACGTGGTCACAAAAACGAAGATACGATGTTTCTTCGCGCTTCCCACATTCAGCATCTAAAAAAGAGAAAACAAGAATTTGAGTTATTAAAAGAGTTAGAGAAACAGCACATTCCAGCACAACAGCCTTTATGGTTTGAGGCTGTAGAAGACATCCACACATGCTTCATGGTTGTAACGTATATCGATGGTGAGCCTGCATCGGAAACGTTCACTCGCTTAACAAATGAGAAACAATATGACATTGGAGTGGAAGCGGGTAGGGTGCTCAAAAAGATTCATCAACTAAAAGCCCCATCTTCTGTTCAAAGTTGGGGAGAACGACAGCGAACAAAATTTCAAAGGTATGTACGTGAGTATGAAAAAAGCTCGTTTACACTTCAAGGTGATCAACCCATTTGAACGTAGTGTACCAAAGAGGTATACGAAAGGCTAAGGCACGAAGCGCATAACGAAGGAGGGGAGTGTAACGGATCTCCTTTTTGTTACGCTTGGAGGTTATTTTTACACACTAAAAGTAAAAGAAGAAGCGAAAATAGTCATTTTCTATAGGTGTATAGACATATACTTGATAACACTGACGACTAGTAAGGAGTGTATCGACATGAAAATTTCCCATTTTCGCAAGTTAAATAAGAATGAGCGATATCCTACTACTAAAAAACTTCTTAAGTCTGTTTTTGCTAATGTTGAACAATTAGATGTGCTGTTTGGTTTAAATCGGACCTTTGAGTCTGAGCGAAAATCTTTTCAAAATAAAATGGAAGGTACGGTCGTTGCATCTGTTACGTATCATCGAGACCGCACTATTCACTTTTCACTATTTCCTCAATCGAGTACACACTATACAGACAAAGCTACTGAAGATTTTAACACTCGCATCATGATGAGAATGAAACAATGGATAGAAGATCAAATGAACAAACCTGATACCGCTCTTTTAAGTATGGAAGAGTTAATTGTGGAATGGGATGGAAGAACACATTTGCTCCATATGGAGAGGAGAATCCCTCTAAAGCCTCCTTTAAAGCAGCAGTATGTCAGAAGAGAAGCAATCGATAAAGGTGGCAGTCATTATTTTTAATCATTCTTTTTACTAATATAGATAGATTTAGTTAAAAACTGTGCCATGGCAAAAGTGTTGTCGTGGCATATTTTGTAAATTTAAAGGTATTACATCATCCTTTACAGAAGTGATAGATGTTGTATTACGTAAAAGTCAAGGACAGATTCACATGATTGAAGAAAGATAAGCCGTTGTACAGCCGCTTAGAACGATGTGCAACATTCTCATCAAGTTCGCATAGTTATGAAACAAGGAGAAAAATGAACTTTTCGTATCGAACAGAATCGTAGATTATTCTTCCTACTAAAATGATTGATGTGTCAATCAATACGTATAAAGTAGATGAAGGAGAAAGAGGTATCTAACTTTATGAGAAAAGAATCTAAGAATTACAATCTACGCAGTATGGCTCTAGAGAATAGTGAAAAACGTTTTCGTCTTTTGACAGAATTTCTCCCTGATCCTGTCATTATTTATTCAAATGGTGATATCATTGCTAGCAATCGTGCTTGTGAGCACATTTTTGGTTCTATACAAAAAGGAGCCTCGATTGAGAGCTCGATTTTGCTTCATCTTGATTCTTATGACATTTCTTTGTTTACGACATGCCTTGTTTCACAACAACCTGGAACCATCAATCCTCCAGTAAAAATGAAGCTTATAACCATAACAGGAGAGATTAAAACGGTTGAAATGCACTCTGTACACATTTTATATGGAGAGGAGCCAGCTGTCCTGTTTGTTTTTCGTGATAAGACAGAAATGGATATTCTTAAACAGGAGCTCGAATTTTTAACGTATCATGATTTTTTAACAGGTTTGCCTAATCGACGATGGTACGAACAAAAACTGGACGAGATTATTCTGCAAGGTGAAGGTAGCCCTTTTGCAATTATGTGCGTAAATTTAAATCGGTTCAAATGGGTGAATGATTCCATTGGACATCGATATGGCGACCTCCTGCTTCAGAAAGTGTCAGAGCGCCTCGTACACTATGTAGGTCCTAAAAATATTGTCTTGCGTCACGGTGGAGATGAATTTGCCGTTATTGTTTTTGCTTCTATCTCAGAAGAGTTCCTTTGTAGCCTGGCAGAGGGGATTGTTAACGAAATTCAGCTTCCATATTCCATTTATCGTACAGATGTACAAATATCCTGTTCCATTGGCATAACCATTTATCCAAGTGATGGGATGGACAAGGATGTTTTAATGAGAAACGCCAATTTGGCTCTTCATAAAGCGAAGAAAGATGGCAAAACCAACTGGATGTTCTTTTCAGCTGATATGCAGCATGAAGCATTACGAAAAGCTGTAACCGAACGAGAATTGAATAAAGCATTGGAGAATAAAGAGTTTGAGCTTTACTATCAGCCTCTCATCAATACCATTACGCAAGAGGTAGTTGGTTTGGAAGCGCTCATTCGATGGAACCATCCCACAAAAGGTATGGTGCCACCTGGAGCGTTTATCTCAATAGCAGAAGAAACCGGACAAATCATTTCAATGGAAAAATGGGTCATACACGAAGCGTGCCGTCAAATGAAAGAGTGGGAGTCTCAAGGGATTCCACCTATTAAGATTGGTATTAATCTTTCACCTATTCATTTCCAAAAAATGAACTTCATTCAGGATATTAAAAAAATTGTAGATGAAACGCAGTTCGATCCTCAATACATTGACCTTGAAATAACTGAAAACCTTGCCTTGCAAGATACAGAGAAGGTACTGGAAAAGTTGCAAAGTGTAAAAGGCATGCATATCACCGTATCTATTGATGATTTTGGCACAGGATTTTCATCTCTTCTGTATTTAAAAAAGTTCCCAATTCAAACCTTAAAGATTGCTCAGGAGTTTGTACGAAACTTAGAAAAAGACGCTGAAAATCAATCAATTGTTACCTCCATACTCGCTCTGGCGAAAGCATTTCAATTGAACGTAGTGGCAGAAGGTGTGGAAACAATTGAGCAATTGAACATTCTTAGGCATCAACAATGTACGTATGTTCAAGGATACTATTATTCAAAGCCTCTGCCGGCAAAAGAATGCTTCCAGTTACTACAAAAGCCTAGAAGTTATGACAACCGATAAAAATAAAAAGGACGGAACACAGTTCCTCCTTTTTATTTTTGTTCCTTCTTTTCATACTCCACGCGATTGCGCCCATTTCTCTTAGCTTGATAAAGCATGTTATCTGCTGTTTTTAATAATTGCTTCACCGTTACTTCTGGATAATGAGCTACTCCGATGGATACTGTAACGGCTTGTTTTCTGTTGACGACAACAGACAGGCTTCTTTCCGTTTCACATCGGATATCTTCGCTAAGTTGTAAAGCCTCTTCAAACGTAAAGTTTGGAAGCAGGATACAGAATTCTTCTCCGCCTTTTCGGAACGCTACTTCCCCATAGGACTTCGTTAATCCTCTAATTTGGTAGCCAAATTGCTTTAAAATTTCATCGCCTTTATCATGACCGAATGTATCATTGATTTTTTTAAAGTGATCAATGTCTAACATAATGACGGACAAAGTTAATAAATCGACTATGTCCTCCGTTAACTGGTTGAACTTTTGATCAAAAAAGCGCACATTTCCTAACTGTGTAAGATGATCTGTCCTCAATTCTTGATTATAACGTTTGAACAGGTTTTGTGTGTGACGCAAATACCACTTTACAGAATAGGCTAATAGACAACCCAAAAAGGATGCGATGATGTAAATCGGTAGGATACTCCTTGATAAATCGGTATGTTGAATAAAAAAAACAAAATAAATGGAAAAAACAAAGACCGATCCCAAGCACATGCTAATCAACTTAAAAGATCGTCTTGCTATGCATCGATCCAACACAACATACAAAAGGAACATCGTTGACATATTGAAAATCGAATGGATGGCATACTGATTAATGCCGTAAAGAAACCGTCCTCCTATTACCAATAATGTACTAACCAACCCAGGAACCCATCCGCCAAAAATAAATGATACGATAATAGGGATATTTCTAAGATCAATCATCATCATATCGTTAATGTGGATCGAAAAGTACATAAGCATGTTGCCTAAGAATCCATGAGACGCTCCTGCCATGATTTTAACTTTAAGAGGGGAGTCACGGTATAAAGGAGACTGTTTAGTGAGAATGGTGTATACAAATAAATAGGAGGTCAAAATACATATGTTTACAAAAAAATCCTTGGCAAATTCCATTTGATGGCCCCTTAGTCTTAATATTGGATAAAGTTATTAGTAAGAATGAACTAACAAGCTTATTGCTATAATCATATTCATCTTTCTTTGAAAAATTTCCACAAACGATGTATTCGTTAACAAAATACAATAAATTTAACCAATGATTGTGTGGTTTATGGTTGATTTGGAGAGATTTATTACACCTGAAAGCGTGTTCAATTAAAATAGGCAGAGCTTTTAACTTGTGATAAAATGGAAGAATTATGGTTTATTAAAAAGGAGTGAAACAACTTGATTCATGTTGCAATGTTAAGTAAATGGCATGTGCATGCGGTTGACTATGCACGCGAGGCAAATGAGCATAAACATTTATCTATTAAACTAGTATGGGATGAAGATGTAAAACGAGGGAAAGAATGGGCAGACGAGCTGGGTGTTCCATTTGAAGCAGATTTACAAAAGGTTTTAACCAATCCTGAGATTGATGCGGTTATCGTTGATACACCAACAAATTTACATAAAGAAATCATCATTGCGTGCGCAAAGCATGGCAAACATATTTTTACTGAAAAAGTGTTAGCGTTTACGGTTCAAGACTGTGACGATATTTTTGCAGCGATAGAAGAGGCAGACGTACAGTTTATGATTTCTCTGCCGCGATTAACGGAAGACTATTATGTATATGCACAAGATATAGTGAATCAAGGTGTACTTGGAAGGCTGACAACGATCCGCTGTCGTGTTGCTCATAATGGCGCTGTTCCAACCGAGGAAAGTGCACATGGTTGGTTGCCGAAGCACTTTTTTAATCGTGAACAATGTGGAGGAGGGGCCCTTATTGACTTAGGTGCGCACCCAATATACCTCACGAATCGCTTAGCTGGAGAAGCATCTAGTGTTATGGCGTATCTTCAACCAACACTTAATGATGAAGTCGATGATAATGCAGTGGTGCTTGTTCAATATGAATCTGGTGCTCTAGGAACGTTAGAAACTGGCTTTTTATCAAGTGGCAGTCCGTTTCAATTAGAGTTATACGGAACAGAAGGAACATTATTAATTGAAGACCGTGATATTCGCTTGAAAATAGGGAAGCAGGGAGAATGGTTAACACCGACCGAGCTACCAACCCAATTGCTAACCCCTATGGAACAGTGGGTACAGGCCATTGAAGAAGGAGTTTCATCCACTATTACAAAGGAAGATGCGCGTAACTTAACACTTATTAACGAAGCAGCGGCCATTTCTCATAGTGAGGGAAGACGAGTGATACTGAAGGACATAAAAGAAAAAAGGTAAAACATTAGCTTCTGCATGTATGAGATCATTCTAGTCAGCTAAAATAAGAAATCTGTCCAATCTATTTTTAAAATGGTAAGACAACTGTACAAGCGATACAAACGTCCTTCGCATATTGTAAAGGGAGCCATTGACGAAATGGTATCTAAATATGAGGAGGACGTTTATGTTTTTTTGGCTAGGAGTGGCATTGGCTACTCTTTTCTTTATTTCCCTTTGGATTAATAGGTATAAGCCTTGGCGTTCGAAACCTGATGAAAACATGGTGAAAAACCAAGCCATTGTAAAATTTGTAGAGGGTACAACGACGGAGGAAATGAATAACATTCATACTCAAATGTGTTGTACCGTCATGAAAGAGAATGAAGAGGTTGGTTTTCATGTAATCGAGTTTGATGGAGACATCAAAAAGATGGTAAAGAGTTATCAGAATCTCGATCAAGTTGATTACATTGAACCGAATTACATTTATTCGGCATTTTATACACCAAATGATCCTTATTTATCGTATCAATACGGCTTACAACGTATCCAAGCAGCGGAGGCATGGGATGTATCTAAAAGTCGTTCAAGTGTGAAAATAGCCATTATTGACAGTGGTGTTCAACTCAACCACCCTGATTTATCAGCAAAAATGATCAAAGGCTATGATTTTGTTGAAAATGATTCCACCCCAAATGACCAAAATGGACATGGAACGCACGTAGCGGGAATCGCAGCTGGAGCAACGAATAATCGAGTAGGAATGGCGGGTGTTGCACCTCTTGCTTCTATTTTGCCTGTTCGTGTACTCGGTAGTGATGGCAATGGAACCTTGAGTGCAGTCGCTGAAGGAATTATTTATGCAGCGAATCAAGGTGCAAAGGTTATTAACCTAAGTTTAGGATCGACGCAAGGGTCAACCACATTACAAAATGCAGTCAATTATGCTTGGAGTAAGGGAGCGGTGTTAATTGGAGCAGCTGGAAATAGTGGGGTAAACGTACCAAACTATCCTGCTTATTATGCAAATGTCATTGCCGTTGCTTCTACGGACACAAATGATCGACGTTCTACTTTTTCAAACTTTGGCACGTGGGTGGATGTGGCTGCGCCTGGGACAGATATTCTATCAACCTATCTATCTAGCTCCTATGGTTATTTAAGCGGCACCTCCATGGCAGCACCCCATGTAGCAGGCATTGCAGCACTACTTGCTTCTCAAGGAAAAACAAACATCCAAATTCGTGACATTATCCGCAACACAGCAGACCCTATTTTGGGAACCGGGACAAGCTGGCGATATGGACGTGTGAATGCGAATCGAGCTGTGAAGTCATAGTTTAATGCAACAGTCAAGGTAAGTGAATAAATAGATAGTGCGCTTCTATAGAAAATGAGAAGCGCACTTTTTGTTTAGAATCCTCTATCTAACTTTTAAAAATACCTAGTCAAAAGTAGCATGTACAATTCATAAAAACGACAACAATTCTTGCTTACATAGTTGTTTATTTTCGGGAATAAATGTATATTTTTGGTATATAGATTTCTATCAACTTGGAAAAAAGTAATAATTGAAGTTTCCTATTTATCTATGTAAAAACATGCTTGCAGCGAAAAGTATGGGCTAAACTCAGAAGATGAAAGTGAGACGGAATGAAGTTAACCTAAAACGTATCATCAAAAATCGCCGTCGCACTCTATGTGAGTGCGTAGATTGACAAAAAGCTTATTGTAGTAAAAAGGGGTTGTGAGGTTTGTGAATTATATTGCACACATACGTGAAAGTGATAGACAAATTCAAACAGTTGAAGAACACCTACTAGGAGTTAAAGAGTTAGCGGAAGCATATGGCGAAAAGTTAGGAGTTAAGCATTTAACTGGATTAGCAGGAATGCTACATGATTTAGGGAAGTATACCGTTGAGTTTCGAGACTACATAACTGAAGCAGTTACTAATCCAACTAGTGCACCTAAAAGAGGAAGTGTTGATCATTCAACAGCTGGTGGAAGATTATTATATCAATTGTTTCATAGTAAGCCACCTTATAATAAGAGTAAAGCTTTGATTGCAGAAATTGTAGGGAACGCTATTATTTCTCATCATTCATATTTGCAAGATTTTTTAAGCCCAGATTTGGAATCAAACTATTTACATCGAGTTCGGGATAAGCAGGCAAAAGAATTAGATACATTTGAGATGATTATCGATCAGTTTTATTCTCATGTAATGGCAGAGGAAGAATTTCAACGATACATAGATCAAGCAGCAGCTGAATTAGATACATTTTTAATGAAGCAACCATCTAGTCATGACGAAAAAAAAATAATGTTTTTATCGAAGTTTATTTTTAGTACGCTAATTGATGCAGATCGAACAAATACAAGGTTATTTGAAGAAAATAAAGAGAATGATCCAAAATTAGAGCATAAACAGCTGTTTGATCAATATTATGAGCGCTTAATGAACAAGATGAATTCGTTCAAGGCTGACACTATAATCAATCAGTTACGAGCTGATATGTCAAATCAATGTGATCAATTCGCCCAAAAGCCCTCTGGTATTTACACATTGTCTATTCCAACAGGTGGTGGCAAAACATTAGCTAGTTTAAGGTACGCACTTAAGCATGCGTCTCTTTATCAAAAAAAGCGAATTATCTATGTAGTACCTTATACAACAATCATTGAACAAAATGCAAAAGAAATCAGAAGTGTGTTGATGGACGACTACAATATCTTAGAACATCATTCCAATGTTATACATGATAGCGAAAAAGATGATGAGGGTCTAGATGGTGTCATGAATATGAGCCAAAAGCTAAAGCATGCGAAAGATAATTGGGATGCGCCAATTATTTTGACTACGATGGTCCAGTTTTTAAATGTGTTTTATGCAAAAGGAAATCGCAATACGAGAAGACTTCATAACTTAAGTGAGTCTATCATTATTTTTGATGAGGTTCAAAAAGTCCCTATCTCGTGCGTTTCTCTTTTTAATGATGCGTTGAATTTTTTACATGCATATGGAAAATCTAGCATGATTCTATGTACAGCTACTCAGCCAGCCTTAGATTTTGTTGAACATAGATTAGAAATAGAGCCAGACCAAGAAATTATTAGCAATGTAGACACAGTCATTGAATCGTTTAAACGTGTAGAAATAGTTGATCGTGCCACAAATGAAACGTTTAATAATAATGAACTAATTGATTTTATTGATACAACAATGAAAAAGTGCAGGAGTATTTTAGTCATATTGAATACAAAATCAGTAGTTAAGAATTTATATAAAAAGTTACAAGAAAAGAATATGGGAATTGCTATTTACCATCTTAGTACGTCTATGTGTGCCGCTCATCGACATATAATCTTAGATAAAGTACGAAATGACCTAAAGAAAGGGCAGCCTGTTATTTGTGTGAGTACTCAATTAATTGAGGCTGGAGTTGATATAAGTTTTGATTGTGTCATTCGTTCTTTGGCAGGACTAGATTCTATCGCTCAAGCAGCAGGACGCTGTAATCGTCATGGTGAAAAGGATACTGGACATGTTTATGTGATAGATCATGAAGAAGAAAATTTATCTCGTTTGAAGGAAATA
Organism: Priestia iocasae; assembly: GCF_016909075.1. GTDB lineage: Bacteria > Bacillota > Bacilli > Bacillales > Bacillaceae_H > Priestia > Priestia iocasae. The sequence goes on along the minus strand of NZ_JAFBFC010000003.1, from coordinate 94,241 downwards.
AAACAAGGAAAGCAAATAGCTAAAACAATTCTGTTAGACCTAAAACGAGATAAAGAACTTCATGGGGGACACATTTTATCAAGACAAGCAATGGAGTTCTACTTTAAACGATACTATACTGCATTCGAATCTAGTTTAGACTATTCTATTTCAACACTTGAAAAAACAATGGTGGAACTTTTAACAGAAACGAAGCACAACTATAGTTACCACAAAGCATTCTATCAAAAAGAAGGGAAGCAATTACCACTATTTTTAGCTAATAGTTATAAAACAGCAGCTAATCATTTTGAGGTAATCCCAGATTATACAACATCGGTAATTGTTCCTTACGGAGAAGGGAAACAAATTATCGCTGAATTAAATGGTAAAGGAACGATTGAAGAACTTTCAAGATTATTAAAAACAGCTCAGCAATTTACCATTAATATTTATCAACATGAACTACAACACTTATCTCAACAAGACGGGATTGTAAGCTACTTGGATGGACATATTTTTGTCTTAAAGGAAGGGGCTTATAGTGAAGAATATGGACTTAATTTAGAAAATGACAGCTTGATGGAGTTGAACATATTTTAATTGATGGCGTTAAAACCTATTTCCTATAGTTCATAAGGAAATAATGTACCGGTGAAAAGGAATCGCTATCAAGGAGATGGTGCGGATGTGAAGTGCACATGATTTCGTAGGAGCATTCGCACCTCATCATTTGTAGAAGTTTGCCGAATAATTCTAATTTAAGTATTCTGTTCTTTATTTTTGTAAAGAAAATAGCGGGCATTTAGTTGGAAATGTGTAATTAGTAGCCGTTTTTAACTGAAAATCGCTGTCGCACTCTATATGAGTGCGTGGATTGAAATACACAAGCAAAGAAGAAGCGCTGAAACTCGAAGGTCGCACTCTATATGAGTGCGTGGATTGAAATTTATCCTCTTTTGATTTAAAATACAGGGCGTTGGTCGCACTCTATATGAGTGCGTGGATTGAAATAAAGAAGCGGTTAAACTAGAGGTCGAGCAAGAAAGTCGCACTCTATATGAGTGCGTGGATTGAAATTAAACGACACCAAGAAGCGCACAATGGAAGGTGTCGCACTCTATATGAGTGCGTGGATTGAAATACCTACGGTTTTAAAACTAAGTTGTTGCCCGCTAGTCGCACTCTATATGAGTGCGTGGATTGAAATTTTCATGCTCACCCGCTTTGTTTTAATCATTCCTGTCGCACTCTATATGAGTGCGTGGATTGAAATGGTCCTTTCAGACATTAGCGGCAACTTAGGGACGTCGCACTCTATATGAGTGCGTGGATTGAAATAACTGTCCCCGCTTATTATGAAAATGCTTGTAAGTCGCACTCTATATGAGTGCGTGGATTGAAATTCGTGGAAATCCTTCTTCGCCACTATGTCGCCTGTCGCACTCTATATGAGTGCGTGGATTGAAATGAGAAAGCGGTTGGACAGACATTTAACGCGAAAGTCGCACTCTATATGAGTGCGTGGATTGAAATGCTTTGACTTTGTCCCAGTTTAAATAAAGCGCAAGTCGCACTCTATATGAGTGCGTGGATTGAAATAGTCACCTCGTAACCACTGTAAGACGTTGAGTAAGTCGCACTCTATATGAGTGCGTGGATTGAAATTGACTCATCATCTGTTGTAAAATCAACAACATCCGTCGCACTCTATATGAGTGCGTGGATTGAAATTAATTGTGAATTGTTATTGATTTCTTTTTCAAAAGTCGCACTCTATATGAGTGCGTGGATTGAAATTATACGATTTAACATCATTTGTTGTGCTTCAAGTCGCACTCTATATGAGTGCGTGGATTGAAATAGCGAAGTATTTAACGCCTTGCGCAATAGAAGCGGTCGCACTCTATATGAGTGCGTGGATTGAAATTATCATCTTGCTTTCATTCCTTGGAAAAATAATGAGGTCGCACTCTATATGAGTGCGTGGATTGAAATCCTCAAAACATTTGTTTTGAGGACGCTTAGCGCAGGTCGCACTCTATATGAGTGCGTGGATTGAAATTCCGCAACCGCTTTACGTAACACAAGCGCGTCTGTCGCACTCTATATGAGTGCGTGGATTGAAATATAACATGCCTTGTATCATCGTCACAAGGGACGAGTCGCACTCTATATGAGTGCGTGGATTGAAATTTGTTTGACAGTAATGTTATGTTAGGTTTCTTTATGTCGCACTCTATATGAGTGCGTGGATTGAAATATAGCCAAGTTTTTCTTTCTCAATGACCGCTTTGGTCGCACTCTATATGAGTGCGTGGATTGAAATCAGTACGCGCTAAGCCAACTTGAATTTCATCGGCAGTCGCACTCTAAATTCTAAAAATAACAATCTATACAAAAACAGCATGGACAAAAGACACCCTACCATCCTTAATATAAACGATGGTAGGGTGTCTTTTGTGTCTTACTTAATCATATATTATATTTTTCAATCCGCACTTTTAAAGTGACGCTTAATTATACCACACTCTTAAAGTTAACAAAAAGTTCATATAATATATTATTAGAAAATATTTACAATAAAAGCAGTTAAATGTTACTATTATATGGTAATATTTTCATATTTTAAGAGAGGAGGAAACTATGAGAAACTCAATAGAATTTGAATTGTTTGGTAATTATGCTTTGTTTACGGATCCACTTACAAAGATGGGAGGGGAAAAGTATTCCTATCATGTCCCCACTTACCAAGCGTTAAAAGGGATTGTGGAGAGCATATACTGGAAACCAACATTATTAATGGTTGTGGATGCAATACGTGTTATAAAGCCAATTAGGATGGAATCAAAAGGAATTCGTCCAATTGACTATGGTGGAGGAAATACACTTGCTAACTATACATACTTGAAGGATGTACATTATCAAGTGAAAGCTCATTTTATCTTTAATCCGCATCGACCTGAGATGTCATTTGATCGAAACGAACATAAGCATCACAACATCCTAAAGCGTTCTCTGAAAGCAGGAGGAAGAAGGGACATCTTTTTAGGGGCAAGAGAGTGCCAAGGATACGTGGAACCATGTGTATTTGGAGAAGGTAAAGGCTTTTATGATGATTACGGAGATCTTCACTTAGGAACAATGGTCCATGGTATTAATTATCCTGATGAAACCGGTCGTGATGAAATGGAAGTCCGCTTGTGGAATCCAACAATGAGAGATGGTGTCATTGAGTTTATTCGCCCTGATCAATGCACGCAAGTTAGAAAGATTATGGGTATGACGGCAAAGCATTTTGACTTTACAAATGTAGAATCAGTAGATCAGACATCTCTTCATATAGAAATGGAGATGAATCAATGAGTTGGCTGTTAAATCTTTATGAGACCTATGAAGCAAACATTGAACACGTGGGGAAAGTTAATAAGAAGCGGAATGGACAAGAATATACATTGTTACCGATTGCTCATACCACTCAAACTGCTCATATTCAAGTGAATATAACCGAAGAAGGGGAATTTCATTCAGCTTTTGTTATTGATAAAAGCGATGGGAACACACTAATTCCTTGTACAGAAGGGTCATCGAGTCGAGCTGGTTCTAAAATTGCGCCGTATCCACTGCACGACAAGTTGAATTACGTAGCTGGTGATTTTATTGCGTATGGAGGAAAGATAAAAAAAGAAGAGCCTTTTTCTTATTACATAAAAAATTTAAGTGATTGGGCTAATTCTCCATATGCTACTAATAAAGTAAAAAGCATTTATTCGTATTTGAACAAAAAAAGATTAGTAAGAGATCTACTTGAGGAACGCATATTAGGCTTAGATGAAAATGGTGAGCTTATTGAGAAATGGCAGCCTAAATATGACTCTTTGTATGAACAAAAGCCTGCTATTTTTTCAGTCATTCCCGGTGATCAATCTAGTGCTTTCATTCGCTTTAATGTACATTCTCCAATGAAAATTTTAAAGAATGTTTGGTCAGATCAACAGATGTATGAATCATTTATTCAGTACTATCGTGAAAGGTTAGGTGAAAGTGATTTATGCTTTGTCACAGGAAAACACGTACCTAGTACAGACAGACATGCAAATAAAATTAGACATGCTGGAGATAAAGCGAAATTAATCTCAGCAAACGATACAAGTGGTTTCACATTTAGAGGAAGATTTCACCATAGTGAAGAAGTCGCAAGTATTGGTTATGACGTTTCACAGAAAGCGCATAACGCGTTAAAGTGGCTTATTCAGCATCAAGGTAAGGTAATGGATCAACGTGTCTTTCTTGTTTGGCAGAATAATAGTGAGGCTGTTCCAGACCCTTTAGATGACCCATTTGCAATGAATGTTTCTACGATTAAAAAAGAGGGGTTTACTAACAAAGAGTTTGCTAGAGAAGTTGCAAAGGCATTAGATGGATATAGAAATGACTTAACAATGGGCGGGAAAGCAGATGTAAACATTCTCATATTGGATTCGGCGACAACTGGGAGAATGGCTGTTCTTTATTATCGTTATATGAATAAAGAGTTATATTTAAATCGATTAAAATCATGGTATTCTTCGTGCATTTGGCATCATCGCTATCGAAAAGATGAAAACAATCAGTACATTGAGTTTATCGGAGCACCATCGCCTAAAGATATTGCATTAGCCGCTTATGGAACAAAAGTGAACGAAAAAATCGTAAAAGGTTTGGTTGAACGTATTTTGCCTTGTATCATCGATGATAAAAAAATTCCAGTAGATATCGTAAGAAGTGCAATTCAACGTGCTTCAAATCCAGTTTCAATGGAAAGATGGGAATGGGAAAAAACGATAAGTGTGACATGTGCGCTAGTTAACAAAGAGGAGGGATATGAAGTGTCACTAGACAGAAATAATCATAATCGGGACTATTTGTTTGGTCGATTACTGGCCATTGCAGATGTACTTGAAAGACAGGCCCTTGGAAAAGAAGAAACAAGAGCAACAAATGCAATTCGCTATATGAACTCGTTTTCTAAACACCCTGCTAGAACGTGGAAAACCATCCAAGACGCTTTGCAACCATATCAAGCAAAATTAGGGGCAAAATCTCTTTATTTATCGAGTTTAATTGATGAAGTAGCGTCTCAAATCCAATTTGATGATTTTAATAATAAATCATTATCTGGCAAGTACTTGCTAGGTTTTTATAGTCAGCGTCATGATCTTTATCAAAAAAAAGTAAAAGATGAAGAAACGAAAGCAGTAACAAACTAAGGAGGAAAATAAAATGCCAATTTTAGATCGTAAAATTGATTTTGCAATTGTATTATCAGTAACGAAAGCAAATCCAAATGGAGACCCTTTAAACGGGAATCGTCCTCGTCAAAATTATGACGGCTATGGTGAAATTTCAGATGTAGCCATAAAACGTAAAATTCGTAATCGTCTTCAAGATATGGGAGAATCAATCTTTGTTCAGTCAAATGATCGAAATGTGGACGAGTTTAAAAGTTTAAGAGAACGAGCAGAAGCTAACGAATTACTTGGCAAAATGTTTAAAGCAAAAGAAATTTCAAGTGAAGAATTTGCAGGAGTCGCGTGTCGTGAATGGTTAGATGTTAGAAGTTTTGGTCAAGTATTTGCTTTTAAAGGTGCGAAAAGTGGTGTGTCTGTAGGTGTAAGAGGACCTGTATCCATTCATACAGCTACAAGCATTGACCCAATTGATATTACAAGTATGCAGATTACAAAAAGTGTAAATTCAGAGCCGGGGAAAGAAAAGGGATCTGATACGATGGGTATGAAACACCGTGTTGATTTTGGAACTTATGTGTTTTATGGAAGCATTAATACTCAACTGGCTGAAAAAACAGGCTTCTCAACTGAAGATGCAACAAAATTAAAACAAGCACTTGTTACGTTATTTGAAAACGATGCATCTGCTGCTCGTCCTGATGGAAGTATGGAAGTGAACAAAGTATTTTGGTGGGAGCACACTTCAAAATTGGGTCAATATTCTTCAGCAAAAGTACATCGTTCGTTAAAAATCGAGTCGGTAGAGCAACCTAAATCATTTGAAGATTATACGATTGTGCTTAAGGAATTAGATGGTCTAAAGGTTGAAGTCATTGATGGACAATAATGAAGATCATTACCTGATGCTTTCAGGCATTCAACATTTTCAATTTTGTCGAAGGCAATGGGCACTCATTCACATCGAACAAGAATGGGCTGAGAATGTAAAGACAGTTGAAGGTCAACATCTTCATGATAAAGCAGATCAACCATTTGTTCGCGAGAAACGTCGAGATAAGTTGATTGCTCGGGCCATGCCTGTGAAGTCAAACGACTTACAAATAACAGGTATTTGCGATGTTGTTGAATTTGTAAAGGATGACCAAGGAATCGAATTAAATGGGGAAGAAGGCAAATATATCGTTTATCCTGTTGAATATAAGCGCGGAAAACCTAAAATAGACGATTCAGATGTGCTGCAGCTAACAGCTCAAGCCATATGTTTAGAAGAAATGTTACTTTGTGAAGTGAACACGGGATATGTTTTTTATAATGAAATAAAGCATCGTATTGAAGTGCCGATTTCAGTTGAACAAAAGAGAAAAGTAAAGAATGTTGTGTTAGAAATGAGAGACTATTATGAGCGCCAGTATACGCCTAAAGTGAAAACTGGATCATTTTGTAAAAGTTGTTCTCTTCAACATATTTGTTTGCCAACGGTTATGAATAAGCAATCGGTCAAACGTTATATTGAAGGGAGGATAACAGAATGAAAAAGCTTTTAAATACGTTATTCGTCACTCAATCTGATGTGTACTTATCGTTAGATGGGGATAACATTGTTCTTTTAAAAGAACAAGAGAAATTAGGTAGATTGCCCCTTCATAACCTAGAGTCTATTGTTTCGTTTGGCTATACGGGAGCCAGCCCGGCCCTGATGGGGTATTGTGCAAAACGAAATATTTCGCTCGTATTTTTAAAAATGAATGGTCAGTTTCTTGCGAGGGTAAGTGGGGAAACAAAAGGGAACGTAACATTAAGGAAAGCACAATATCGTATCTCTGATGATGAAATAAAATCAGCAAAAATTGCACGTAACTTTATTATTGGGAAAGTGTACAACAGCAAGTGGATAATCGAACGGATGACCAGAGACTATCCAATGCGAATCGATGTGGCTAAGTTTAAAGAAACATCGAAACAGTTATCTTCACTTTTGATTGAAATACGAGAGTGCGATGATTTAGAAAGATTAAGAGGGTTAGAAGGGCAAGCTGCACTAAGTTATAACAAATTGTTTAACGATATGATCCTTCAGCAAAAAAATGATTTTTATTTTTATTCTCGGTCAAGAAGACCTTCTTTAGATAATGTAAATGCCTTACTTTCCTTTGCTTATACATTGCTAGCTAAGGATGTGGCAGGGGCATTAGAAGGAGTAGGTCTTGATGCATATGTTGGATTTTTACATCGAGATCGACCAGGTAGAGTCTCTTTAGCTTTAGATGTGATGGAAGAGTTAAGGGGAATCTATGCAGACAAGTTTGTTTTGTCATTAATTAATAAAAAAGTAATAAATTCAAATGACTTTTTGAAAAAAGAAAACGGTGCGGTTATCATGTCTGACGAAGCGCGAAAGAAGTTTTTAACAGCATGGCAGAGTAAAAAACAAGAAAAAATTACGCATCCTTACTTAGGTGAAAAAATTGTATGGGGTCTAGTTCCGCATGCGCAAGCATTATTACTCGCTCGTTACTTACGTCATGATCTTGATGAATATCCACAGTTCTTATGGAAGTAGGTGTGAAGAGTTGCTAGTATTGATCACATATGATGTAAACACAACAAGTAGCGGAGGACAAAAAAGGTTACGTAAAGTAGCCAAAGTATGTCAAAATTACGGTCAACGAGTGCAAAACTCGGTTTTTGAATGCATAGTAGATGCTACACAATTCACCTCTTTAAAGCTTGAATTAAGAAGTATTATTGATGAGAGTACAGATAGTCTTAGATTCTATCAGTTAGGTAACAACTATAAAAACAAAGTTAATCATATTGGAACAAAAGAATCAATTGATGTAGAGGCACCATTAATTTTTTAGTGCGAATGTGAAGTGAACATGATTTCGTAGGAGCATTCGCACCTCAAATATTGTTGGATGTTGTAGAAATATTTAAGTTTAAACACACTGTTCTTTGCTTTGGTAAAGAAAATGGCGAATAGTTGAGTTAGAAATATGTTATTAGAACCATTTTTAACTAAAAATCGCTGTCGCACTCTACATGAGTGCGTGGATTGAAATGAATACACCACGTAAGCGTATCGTCTTGCTCTGCGTCGCACTCTACATGAGTGCGTGGATTGAAATGATAGAGTCAAAGTCATTATCAATGTAGGTTGAACGTCGCACTCTACATGAGTGCGTGGATTGAAATAAGCAATGACTTTCTTCAACTTTTATTGTTAATTGAGTCGCACTCTACATGAGTGCGTGGATTGAAATTAACTTTTGAGATTGACTATTTGTTTTAGACAGGTCGCACTCTACATGAGTGCGTGGATTGAAATAAATGCAAAAAGAGTGGTTTTAAAAGGCGACTTTGTCGCACTCTACATGAGTGCGTGGATTGAAATTCTCATTTGCTGAATCTCTTCAAAAGAGTCATTGTCGCACTCTACATGAGTGCGTGGATTGAAATCACACCCTAAAACGCCTGGTAAACGCCTACCAAGTCGCACTCTACATGAGTGCGTGGATTGAAATTATAACAACAAACTTATGTCCTTTCTTTTCATAGTCGCACTCTACATGAGTGCGTGGATTGAAATATTGATAACAGTTAAATATAGCTCTGTGATTTCGTTGTCGCACTCTACATGAGTGCGTGGATTGAAATGCTCATTTCTAATATATACTATACTATATCATCTAGTCGCACTCTACATGAGTGCGTGGATTGAAATCGCTCGTGGTGTTCCTTGTTGTGACAGTCTTGGTCGCACTCTACATGAGTGCGTGGATTGAAATTTTTATATTTAAGTACTTTATCGACCAAGTAAATTGTCGCACTCTACATGAGTGCGTGGATTGAAATATTTGTAGCCCTTGCAGTACATGACACGAATCCTTGTCGCACTCTACATGAGTGCGTGGATTGAAATGTTTACTAACGTTTAAGATTGCTGTCTTGCGATCGTCGCACTCTACATGAGTGCGTGGATTGAAATAAGGGATTGCAGAAAAGAACGGTTATGTTTTATGTCGCACTCTACATGAGTGCGTGGATTGAAATATTTGCTCTGGTATACGGTCCAACACCCTTTGTGTCGCACTCTACATGAGTGCGTGGATTGAAATTGTAGCTGTTAACAAACGTTTTGCTTTTACCATGTCGCACTCTACATGAGTGCGTGGATTGAAATAGTTTGATTTGTATTAGCAAAGCTTGCTGTATACGTCGCACTCTACATGAGTGCGTGGATTGAAATTTTTTGTCCCATCCATAAAAATCTATTAAGTGTTCGTCGCACTCTACATGAGTGCGTGGATTGAAATCATTTTTTCGAGTTAAACCACCGACCGGCTTCGTCGTCGCACTCTATATGAGCGCGTGGATTGAAATTCATACCTAACTGAGTAATCATTTTTTCTTCTTCGTCGCACTCTATATGAGTGCATGAATTGCAATAAGCAAAGCTGTTTCGTGTGCTACAAGAAAAAACGTCTCACTCTATGTGAGTATTGAAATACCATCAAAACAAGTGGAAAAAATCAGACCGTATAATGGCTCCTCCGAAAATAGACACACAGCAACATGAAAGCAAAAAGCCAATTGTTCCATTAAAGAATCAGATGGAGGCTCATGAAAAACAGTGTATCGAGCAAGCGCTTAAGCAAAGCAACGGAAAAGTCTCACAGGCTGCGAAATTGCTAGGGGTGAGTAGACAAACCTTGCAGTACCGAATAAAGAGGCTGGAGATTAAGAGTAAAGAAGTGACGACTTCATCCTTTTAAAAAAGAGGCAGGGAGAGCAAAGCTTCTATTATTGACATCATGTAAAAACGCTTTAGAATAAAAAGAAGAATCATATATTTAATAGATTATCAGGGGGCTTTATGCATAAGGATAAGAAGTTGTATGAGTATATGTTAGATAAAACGTGGCAGTTAACGGAACAGTGGTATCAATCACTAGACAAAAGTCAGTCAACGGGTGTCTATGCATCAACAGACCCAGACGTCATTCAAACACTTAAGCAACAAAATCACGAGTTTCATAAGCGTTTTTGTAAAGTATTTCAACAAGAGAATATTCAATTTCAAAAGGAATTTGGGGAATGGGTCGTTGAGATTGCCAAAGACGATGAGCATTTAGGTACACCCATTCACTTTATTTTAAAAGAGTTTTTCCGAACACAGGAGCAATACTTAGACTTAATTCAAGAGTTTGTTAATCTTCATCGTGAAGAGTATTCAAAGGAAGTCATTCAGTCATGGACACGAATTGTGACAAAAACCTTTAGTGAAGTGATGACGTGGTTTACCGAAGAATATCATGATCATTTACAATTAAAGCTTCAAGCACAACAAGAAATGATCAATGAATTAAGTTCACCCGTCATTTTGTTAAATGAACAAAACGGACTACTTCCACTTGTAGGCGACATTGATACAACACGTGCAAAGTTTATTTTAGAATATACGCTCATGCAGTGTGTTAAAAAACGAATTACGCATCTTTTTATTGACTTATCCGGTGTCATCATTATCGATACGATGGTTGCTCACCAAATTTTTCAGCTTATTGATGCGTTAAAGCTAGTCGGTGTGACGGTTACGTTATCAGGCATTCGTTCTGAAATTGCACAAACAGCTGTTCAATTAGGCTTGTCATTTGGTGAAATTCAAACAACAGCTACGCTTGCACAAGCAATCGCTTTAAAAGAAGGAAAATAAATGTAGGAGAGGATACAGTGTCGATTGTTGATGATGTATCCTCTTTTTTTACACGATTAAGAACATGTTTATCCTACATAAGGAGTAAGAATAGATGAACATAGAAAAGAAAGTGAAACAGGTAGAAAAAGAAGTCATACAAAAGCCAAGAGATGCCCGCCTTCGTAATACGCTTGCTCTTGCATTAATGGAAAACAACGAATACGAAAAAGCATTTCATCAGTTTCAACAAGCGGTTAAGCTCGAACGAACGGTTCAATCACTCACAAACTTGGCGTATTTTATTCATCATGAAGGTGAATGGCTCGATGGAGAGTGGCATTATGAAGAAGAAAAGCCCATTCTGCTGTTAGAAGAAGTCATCACGATGAATCCTCAGTCGCACTTTCCATACAGCTTACTAGGGGAAATCTATGCACATCAAGAGAAGTACGAACAAGCGAAAAGAGTTCTAGAACAAGCAGTAAACCTGAAAGCAACCTTTGAAAACACAAGTAATTTGGCACTTTGTTGTGAGCAATTGGGTATGTTAGATGAAGCGATTACGATGTACAATCAAGCAGGTTCTTACGGAAGTGATGGATACCCGAGGCTTTATTCGCGTATTGGTTACGGCTTCTGTTTACTGAAAAGGGGGAAGGTAAACGAAACCCGACAACTTGCTAATGAGCTGATGACAATTAACACAAAAGAAAGTCAAGGAGATGAGGCTCAAATTGCGGATCTTTACTATGAGATTGGTGACTATCAATCGTTTTTAACCATCTATGCAACTCTCGACTTACACTTCTACTCCGTCGAGCACCTTCCTGCTTATTTTTATAGCCTTTTAAAAATCGGCAAAGTGGAGGAAGTTGAACGTATTGCTCAGTCGACTATCACAAGTAAACAAAACGAGATCAATCAAACTGCGCACGAAAAAGACTGGACCGAAGAGGAGCGACAAGAATGTATAGAAGAGATGAATAAAGACATTGAATACGTTCAACAAGCCGTTTCATCAGTCAAAGCCGGAATGCGACCTGATGTAACGTATGAGCTTGCTGTAGAGAGAGCGTGCTATTTGTTTGGATGCAATGTGCATGGACACCCAGAATATAAGGAGAAACGCAATGGCTGACTCACGAATGTCTATCGAAAAAAGATGGAAGGATCGTGACTTTTTTGAGGTTCACTTGCGTGTACGCAGTGACTCTTGTCAAGCATGTATCGATTTCTACACAACAAATGAGGAATTAGAGAAATTAAGGAACGGCATGCAGGATGTCGCGAACGTAAAGCGACAAGAATTTGTTTGGATATCTGGCGAAGATCGCGAACAAGTCACGCATTATCTAAAGCTTCGTCTTTTTATGTATGATCGACGAGGGATTATTGGTATTGAAGTAGTAATGGATAATAAACTGGAATCACCTTTTGGAATGCGAGCGGCGTTTGGCTTGCAAGCCGAGATTGGTCAGATCGATGACTTTACACAGAAGCTAGCGTATTTTATTCAAGAAAAAGTGGATGTGATTGAAGCACTATAAGAAAGGAAAATACGAAAAATTTGAAACAAAATCCTTTTTCACCCGTATGACTGATTAAGAAGATGAAAAAGGAGTGGCGAGAGGATGGAACCATTTATTATCTTTCCATACATATTGTTTACTATTGTGATGATGTACGTTGTCTATCGAAAGCGCAAAAAGCAAAGGATAACTGGTTGGAAAAGCGCGATGCCATCTGCCTGTATGTTTGGGGTAAGTTTATCGAGCTTAGCAATTCTTATCTTTAAGGATGGGGCCATTGTATTTGCTATGTTGAACGTCATTTTTTTACTAACTGGAGGCTATTTTCTTCAACATTTGCCAAAGCAAGTCAATTAATTTTACATCATTTGAAGAGGTAAGGTTCACGAAGATATCCAAGGGCTCATCCTCTTCTTTTTGAGTGTGTAGTGGACGTTAAAAAGCGTTGAGGTGGTAACATATATTCATTCGTTGACATATCGAGAAATACCGATTAATATAAAGTCATGAAAAATATAGACGTTTTTAAAGCATTGTCAAATCAAACGCGATTAGACATTTTAGAGTGGTTAAAACATCCTGAAGAACATTTCGAGAAAGATAGTGCGCATTTATCAAAAAACATTAATGAAAAAGGAGGCGTATGTGTCGGAGATATTCAAGAGAAAGCAGGGCTATCGCAGTCGACAATTTCTCAATATTTAACGATGATGCAAAAGGCAGGCCTATTAGAATCAGAAAGACATGGTCAGTGGACATACTATCGCCGAAATGAAGCCGTTATTCAAAAACTGGTGGATTCTTTAAAAGAGGAACTATAACCAGTTTTTCTTTCGTCTATACGTATCGATATTTCGCGATATATAAATAGATTATCGTTTAATATATCGAGATTTCTAGATATGCAAAAACACAAAAGAAGGTGACAACATGAAAGTCGTTTTATACGTATTAGCAGTGCTAGCGGGGGTAGCGTTAAGTATGGAAGGGGCCATTGCAGGGGTACTGGGTCATACGATTGGAAAGCTTGAAGCAAGTTACTACATTTTTATTATGGGAACATTCGTTATGGGGATTGCGATGTTATTTGTTGGACAAGGAAATAAGTTATCTTATGTTTTTCAAGCACCGAAATGGAGATTATCAGGTGGATTTTTAGGCATTATTTATTTAACAATCTTAGTGATTAGCATTCCGTTCTTAGGTGTGAGTGCATCGATGATCTCTGTTATTATCGGACAAATGATGGCCAGTATGCTAATTGAGCATTTCGGATGGTTAGGAAGCTCAAAAGTAAAAGTCGATAAATATCGCATTCTTGCTCTGGCATCCATGGCAGTGGCACTTATTCTAATTTTTTGAGGTGAACAGCAATGAGTATGGTTATGTTAATTGGCGCCATCATCGGTGGAATTGTGTTAAGTGCACAATCATCAATAAATGGCGCGTTCAGTAATCGAGTGGGAACGATTCAAGGTGTCTTTTTTACCTTTTTCACTGGAATGGTTTTCCTAACAATCGCAGTTGTCTTTTTCGGTCAAGGAAACATTACGATGATTTTTGAAGTGCCAAAATGGCAGCTTACAGCAGCTTTACTTGGAATCACATATTTAATTTTAATCATTTTAGCCGTACCGAAAATCGGTGTAACAGCGGCTAATATCGCAACGATTATCGGTCAGCTCGTTGCGGGAATGGTGATTGATCACTTCGGCTGGTTCGGAGGTTTACAAATTAGCTTAGATACAGAGCGTGTTCTTGCAATGATTTTTATGTTGTTGGCGTTATATTTTATTTTTAAAAGCAATAAACAATCACATGTAAATGCATCATGAGTGTCTTTGAAGTCCCGTATAACGGGGCTTTTTTTAGTTGTTTTTGGATATTTATGTTAAAATAAATGGAAATGGAGGGAGAACTAGATGAATAGAGTTGATGTGGCATATGCATTCCTTTACCGAGAAGTGGATCAAAAAATACTGGTTGTTCAAAATGAAAGTGGAAAGTGGTCACTTCCTGGTGGGGCAGTCGAAGAGGGAGAACCATTAAAACAAGCTGTCGTTCGAGAAGCAAAAGAAGAAACAGGGCTGACTGTTGAAGTAGAAGATCTTCTTTCTGTAAACGAAGCTTTCTTTACAGAGAGTGGTCATCATCTGTTGTTTTTTACGTTCCAAGCGAGAATCATAGATGGAGAGATTGAGATTCAACGTCCAGACGAAATTTTACAGATTGAGTGGGTAGATATTCAAACGGCAAATGAACGAATGCCGTACCACAAGGATGGAATTCAAGGGTTATTAGATCGAAAAAATATGTATACGTTACAGAAGTAAAAAGTCGTACGAAAAAGAAGCATCACCAAACGAATTGAGGAGGCAAGAGGGTATGAATCAACACTATCAACATGCCGCTCACTTACTGAACGAGAGAAGGAGTGAAGTGTATCCAACCTTTGCTTATTCTGTGTTAGAGCACTACATTCGTGGTCAAGTATACATGGATTCTTCACATGAGGCAGCATTAATTGGAACAGAATTCGGTATTTTTGTCGTAGCAGGAGAACCGAAAAATAATGAGCTTCACCATACGTGTCTAGAAATCTTTCATAATAGAAAGAAAGCAAACAAGCGATTTACGCTGTTTTCTCCATCAAGCGCATGGAATCAAACAATAAAGCAGCTGTTTGGAAAAGAAGTAAGGAAACTGAAACGGTATAGCTTTCAATTCAACCCTCATACATTTTCTACTTTCTTAGGTGAAAAAACGATTTATAACCATCCTACCGGAAGAATTGATGAAGCAATCATCAACCAAAGCACAGAATTCAATGAATCATACATAAATGAATATTGGGGTTCTCCATCAAATTATATTAAGAATGGTTTTGGGTTTTGTTTAATCCATAACGGTGAGATTGCTAGTGAATGTATTTCTATTTTTTCATCAACAGACTACGCTGAAATGGATATTGCGACTGCAGCAAAGTTCAGAGGACAAGGGTTTGCTGCAGTTGTAGCCACAGCATTCATTAAGCATTGTCAACACCATCGCATTCAACCGAGATGGGATTGTGATGTCGAAAATAGGGCGTCTATTAAACTTGCTGAACAGTTAGGATTTGAAAACCCGACTGAGTATTCGATCTTTGTAAGAAGCTGAAGAACGAAAAAGGACAGAGACATGAGGAATCCATATGTGGAAAGAGCGTCTTCTTATAACTCCCCATAATACTCTGCTACGTAAATAAAACCAATTTTTTTCACAAGATAGTTTCGTAGCTCACCCTGTGTTGCTTTTTCAATTGGCGGCTCAGTGAGTGTATAAGCTTTAGCATTCATGTTTTCAAACTTCTCACCGTCCACATCATTATGATACGTATCGTCGATAATTCCAGATGTTACCGCTGCCTTTGGATACCCTAATAAAAATACATGTGTACGCAATGCAGTATGAGGATGAATGTGCAAGAGTAGAAAAGCGGCAATCAGTCCTACAATCCATAGCCATTTTTTCATCTCATCCACCTCCAGTTCTCTCGTTATAAGAGTAATGTATCATAGAATGATTGTATTTGGATAGAAATGGATGAGTGAATTAAAATAAGAATAAGGAATTCGTCACGCGTCATGGTATAGTCTAATACGAGCTACATAGAACAAATGAATAAAGCAAAAGAATGTTGTAGGGGGTACATAATGAAAGTATATGAAAAAGTTACAGTAACAAAGGAAGTTCCAGCGCTTGTTACATGCAATAAGTGTGGTAAATCGGAAGCTTTAATTGGAGCGAGAGCAGAGCGTTCACATAAAAGCGATTTGTTTCATACATTTGAGATGATGTTTGGCTACGGAAGCTCATTTGATTCAGAGTGTTGGGATTTTGATCTTTGCGAGGACTGTCTCGTAGAGTTTGTAAAATCCTTTAAACATGCGCCCACTATTACGCATCGATAAGAACGTCATCATATCTAAAATGTATGAAAAAGAGAAGAGTTCAGTCGAACATTGGAACGAAAATAAACGGGATGATGGCTTCATCATCCCGTTCGTAAAGGTCATGTAACGTCTCTTAATCTTCTTCAAAAAAGTCTCCAAATTCAAAGCTATCTTCAAAATCTTCTTCCATATCACCAAGTGCTTCTGTCGCATCACCCATCATGTCGTCAAGGCCAAAGCCGTCCATCAATTCACTAAGTAACACACCACCAAGGACACCCACAGCAAGCCCACCAATCATACCAGGTAGCATACTGCTTGACTTTCCATGAGCTTGTTTAAATGAAAAGGGCTGTTTGAATGACTCAGGCTGTTGCATCATTTCTTCGATGTATTGTTTTAATTCTGCATCAAGTCTATGTGGAGTACTTACCATATCAACAGAAAGCATGAATTCGCGTTTGGCTTCAATTTCACCAAAGCCTGCTTTACAGTCCACTTCCATCCACACCGTTACACCACTTGCTTGCTCGGCAAAACGAAGCTCGACTTCACGAATTGTTTGTGCGTAAGAAGTAGTTGGGAAAAACTCAAATTCTTGTCCATACGTATCGAGCTTTCCAGATGTCGACTTTTCTTGAAAGCCAAGACGATTCATTGAATCAAGAATGGCTTGAATGCGTTGTGAACCTGTTACTTGAATGAAATCAACATCCGTGCGATCTACGCCACCTTCAATATCTAGCTGTGTATCAAAATAGTAGGAGACAGAGCCTCTTGAAAGAGGAAGAGTGGTTGGGATGGTATACGTAAACGGAATGACTTTCTTTTCTCCTGTTGTAATCGTCCATGCATCCGTAAGCGAAATGACTTCTACTTGACGTACGGCTGAATGTCCGTTTGGCGCCTGTACTTTCATCATAAAGTGAACAGATAGCTTATTAATTTTCTGATCGACTTGCCCACCTTGAAGAAGGACTTCTCCTTGAATCGTATCACCTACTGCATAAGAGCGAGGCTGAAATTGTAAATCAACCGTGGCTGCTCCTTTACCAAGCTTAGCTAAAAACTTTTTTAACATCTTGTACTCTCCTTTATACAAATATCATGTCTTTCATTATGTATGCCGAACAATTCTACTATATATGGACTTATTGAAAAATCAACTAAAAATGTTGCGTATAGACGACTATTTCTCCGAGTATGCCCAAAACGTGTGTGATTTGAAAGTTCAACATAAATGGAACACAATTATATACGAGGGAACAAGAAAAAGGTTTCAATAAAGTGTAACAGTCATTCTCTAGCTCTTTTCAAAGAATGTTCACAATTGTATAGAAGCTATCACTTTCAATTTTTGTTCAAATGGTATACGATATGGTCTAACAATTTTGGAAATCCATCGCCGTGACGTAATTGATGGTGTGGAAGCATGATGGTCACGTATTGAAGAATGAAGTGAAAGTGAAAAGTGTCTCACCACAAAGTGTGACGTTTATGCATTCTCGTGTTATGCTTCTCTCATAATAAGTGTAGTCAATCAAAAGAGAAAAAGTTTTAACAATAGTAGGAGGTGTACGTCTGTTATCCGATTTATTGGATGTGCAGACTTGTTCATTGATAACCATTAATTTACTTTTAGTCGCTGCTTTAATCGCATTAACAGGATTTTTCGTTGCGTCAGAGTTTGCGATTGTCAAACTTCGTAGCACACGAGTGGATCAACTCGTTACAGAGGGGCGCAAGGGGGCGCTTTCTGTTCAGAAAGTCACGACGCACCTTGATGAATATTTGTCAGCGTGTCAGCTAGGGATTACCATTACCGCGTTAGGATTAGGTTGGTTAGGAGAGCCAACTGTTGAGCGAATTTTAAATCCAATCTTTAAAGACATTGGAGTATCGTCATCGTGGTCTCATGTACTATCATTTGGGATTGCCTTTGTAGTTGTAACATTTTTACATGTCGTTGTAGGGGAGTTAGCCCCAAAAACAGTGGCAATCCAAAAAGCAGAGACCATTACGTTGCTATTTGCTCCAGCGTTGATTTGGTTTTATCGAATCATGTATCCTTTTATTTGGATCTTAAATGGTTCGGCTCGTTTACTTGTTGGAATGTTTGGGTTAAAACCAGCTTCTGAACATGAAGGAGCACATAGTGAAGAAGAGCTTCGGATCATTTTATCTGAAAGCTATGAAGGTGGAGAAATTAATCAATCAGAGTATAAATTTGTAAACAACATTTTTGAATTTGACAATCGAGTAGCGCGTGAAATCATGATACCTCGTACGGAGATTTCAATTGTGTCAACGGAAGACACGATTGAAGAGTTTTTACGAGTAGCGGTTGAAGAGCGTTATACCCGTTATCCTGTAGGAGAAGATGGAGATAAAGATAACATCATCGGAATGATTAACGTAAAAGAAATTTTAAATGATGTCGTGTTAAACGATGCAGTTAAAACACAATCTGTTAAAACGTATATGAAACCCATTATACAAGTAATTGAGTCAATTGCCATTCATGATTTGCTTGTAACGATGCAAAAGAAACGCACGCACATGGCTATGTTAATTGACGAGTACGGTGGAACGGCAGGTCTTGTCACGGTTGAAGACATTTTAGAAGAAATCGTTGGGGAAATTCGCGATGAATTTGATACAGATGAAACGCCACCGGTTCAAACGTTAGGTGAACATCACTATTTAGTTGAATCAAAAGTATTAGTAGATGAAGTAAATGATTTACTAGGCACACAGATTGATAACGAAGAAGTGGATACAATTGGTGGGTGGATGCTGTTAAATAAGATTGATCTTCAAGTGAATGAAACAATTGTTGAACACGGATATGCGTTTACGGTAAAAGAAATGGACGGTCATCAAATGAAGCTCGTAGAAGTAAAACAGGCAGTTGCACAAGAAATACAGGCATAATGATTGCAAAAGGAGTTGTTCTTACGTGAGCACATTGTCGGCTAAGATTGAAAAAAAACGAGCGCAGCTTTTACAATTAGTGTCTAAGTATGGCTTTCACCATGCACAAGTCATTAAATGTAGCCAAGAGCTTGACTCGTTGTTAAACCTTTTTGAAAAACAAAAAGAGATGCTTAGTCGAAAAGGCCTTTTGGATTAGAAAAAAGCAGTGAGTAGTGATGCTCGCTGCTTTTTTGCTTATAAAAAGATGGTTTCAGCATAATGAACGGATCTACTTACTACTCTAAAGGTAAAGGCTCTTCCCCAAATCGCGCCCACAACTTTGGATAGCGCTTTTTAAGCTCTGCTTCGTCGTCTTCATCCCAGTCAAATTCAATGTCAGGTCGTTCTTCTACTCCTTTTTCATCTAGTTTTTCAAGCCATTCATCGAATACATCCTCGTCCCATTCGAAGTCACCGGTTTTCTTATATGTATACGCATCAGAAGCGACGGTAAAGATGTCTTCATTCTGTGGATAGCCTTCTTCATCCAAATTTTCTTCCGTAATGTACTCAGCTAAATATTCGTGATTGGCTATTACTTTGTTGTAGATGTCTTCACCTTGAGAAATCAACCAGCCACAAAAATAGTCAAAAGCATCGTCTGAACAACCACCCATTAAAATGTAAGCAGCCGCCCATAAACTTGATTGATAACTTTCGTTTTGAATCATCCCAAACGTCATTTCAAATGCTAAAACCTCATCGACGCTTTTTGTTGATAATGTGTCTCGTAGCCACTCTACTTGTTCTTCTTGACTTTCAATCTGTCGAGACTGCTCAATCAATTGCCAAAATGCTTGTTTATTCACTCTCATTCCCTCCAATAACAGTAACGTTCATACGCTTATTTTAGCACGGAAATGAAAAGTTGTAGGTAGGAATTTAATTATCTAATTAATATATGTTCTAAATAATCAACATATAAATCATCTTGCCACTAAGAACATAATTATCATTGATTCAGTCGTCATGGCAAGGAAGAAAATAAGTGAAATTCAACTTAAAGACTTCCTTTATGCATATAGTAAATAAAAATAAGATTGAAAAAGGGGAGAGGGAAAGAAGATGATTACCTTTCAACAGTTACTACCAGTGCTTTTATTTTCATTCGTGCTGTTTGTGGGGGTTGTGATCTACTTAAACAGTGAAAAAAAGGGAGGTTCATTGTATCACCGCATGTTTAAGAAAAATCATCAACACGATAAAGAATAACTTTAAATATTAGTAATTGCTTATATAAGTGTATTGTTATATAATGATGAACGTAAATAAGGAGGCGACATCAAATAATGAATGTAAAAACGACCATTGAAATTGAAAAAGGAGCGCAGCTTTTAAAACTACTAGGTGACAAAACACGCCTCTCAATGATGAAGTTGCTTCATGCAAACGAATGTTGCGTATGTGAACTAGTGGAGATTTATCAAGCGAGCCAACCATCCATTAGTCAGCATTTGCGCAAGTTAAAAGATGCGGGTTTGTTAAAGGAAAGGCGAAAAGGGCAGTGGATTTTTTATTCAATCAATACGGAATGTGAGTATTATGAATTTGTGTCGAATTTACTTGAATCATTACCGAGTCAAACTCCGCATTTAGAAAACTTAGAGAAGCAAGGATTACGTATCAATTGCTGTGAGTAATTGGAGGTTTATGGATTGACATCAGTTCTATTAGCATCAGCGATCTTTTTAACTACGCTCATCTTTGTCATCTGGCAACCGAAAGGATTATCAATCGGTTGGTCAGCTTGTATTGGAGCGGCTGTTGCGTTACTCGTTGGGGTCGTAGATTTCAACGACGTTGTGGATGTAACGCAAATTGTGTGGAATGCCACACTCACGTTTATTGCCATCATCATTATTTCGTTAATTTTAGATGAGATTGGATTTTTCGAATGGGCTGCCTTACATATGGCCCGTGCAGCAGGTGGAAACGGTATTCGCATGTTTGTGTATGTATCGTTACTTGGTGCATTAGTTGCTGCGTTTTTCGCTAATGACGGAGCAGCACTGATTTTAACACCGATTGTCTTAGCGATGGTTCGAGCGTTAAAGCTTGATGAGAAAATGGTGTTTCCGTTTATTATTGCAAGTGGATTTATTGCCGATACAACGTCGCTTCCACTTGTCGTAAGTAACTTAGTGAATATCGTATCCGCTGACTTTTTTGGCATCGGGTTTTCGGAGTATGCATCACGTATGATTGTGCCGAACTTTTTCGCATTAAGTGCAAGCATTCTCGTTCTTTACTTATACTTCCGAAAAAGCATTCCACGCAAGTACAATTTAGAGCACTTACAGCAACCTGTTGAAGCGATCAAAGACCACAAGATGTTCCGTCTTTCATGGCTTGTGCTAGCGGTACTTGTAATTGGCTATTTCGTTGGAGAATTTCTCAACGTGCCAGTATCGATTATTGCGGGAATTATCGCGATTTTCTTCTTGTTCATGGCACGTAGAAGTCCGGCGGTTCAAACGAAAGCCGTTATTAAAGGTGCACCGTGGGCCATTGTGTTTTTCTCAATTGGGATGTACGTTGTTGTATATGGCTTACGTAACGTTGGATTAACGGAAGTCCTTGCAAGTGTCATTCAGTTAGGAGCCGATCAAGGCTTATTTGTAGCGACGATGTCAATGGGCTTTATCGCAGCCATTTTATCGTCTGTTATGAACAACATGCCTACCGTGATGATTGATGCGCTAGCGATTGACGCCACAACGGCAACGGGCACAATAAAAGAAGCATTAATTTATGCGAATGTCATTGGATCTGACTTAGGTCCAAAAATTACACCAATTGGTTCTCTTGCGACACTTTTATGGCTACATGTTCTTTCAACAAAAGGAGTGAAGATTTCGTGGGGGACGTATTTTAAAACAGGGATTGTATTAACCATTCCAACATTGTTTATCACACTCGTTGGTTTATATATTTGGTTACTTATTCTTTCATAATGATCACAAAAGGAGATGCACAACATGACTAAAAAAACAATTTACTTCTTATGTACAGGTAACTCTTGCCGTAGCCAAATGGCAGAAGGTTGGGCGAAGAAATATTTAGGGAATGAGTGGAACGTATACAGTGCAGGACTTGAAGCACACGGTTTAAATCCAAACGCTGTAAAAGCAATGAACGAAGCAGGAATTGATATTTCAAACCAAACATCAGATGTTATCGATTCTGAGATTTTAAATCATGCAGACCTAGTGGTAACACTTTGTGGACATGCAGCCGATCATTGTCCAGTGACACCACCTCACATCAAGCGCGTTCACTGGGGCTTTGATGACCCAGCAAAAGCAGAAGGAACAGAAGAAGAGAAATGGGCATTCTTCCAACGCGTACGTGACGAAATTGGTGAACGCATTAAGCGTTTTGCTGAAACAGGTGAGTGATTCATACAAGCACATAAGTCGAGAGTTTAATCACTCTCGGCTTTTTGTTTAAAGAAAGGGATGAAAAGATGAAGAAAGTTGAAATTTTTGATCCAGCCATGTGTTGTTCCACAGGTGTATGCGGTCCGAGTGTTGATCCAGAATTAACACGCGTTGCATCCGCGGTCTTTGCACTTGAGAAAAAAGGATTCGATGTTACACGTTATAACTTAACGAGCGAGCCTGACAAATTTGTAGAAGAAAAAGTAAACAAAATCTTAATGAGTAAAGGACCTGATGCATTACCCGTTGTTCTTGTGAATGGAGAAGTGGAGAAAGAGGGAAGCTATCCGACGAATGAAGAATTTGCGATGTGGTTCGGTGTAGAAGAAAAGGAATTAAAAGGCGAAAAGCCACGCGTTCGTATTAAGTTAAACCTTAGCGATATGAAGTAAGGAGAGAATTGTATGTATCAATCTTTTCAACCTGAACACGTGATGAAAACACCGTTTTTGTTTTTTACTGGAAAAGGCGGAGTTGGAAAAACATCAACAGCTTGTGCCACTGCTGTGTCTCTAGCAGATTCAGGTTATCGCGTTCTGATTGTTAGCACTGATCCTGCTTCGAATTTACAAGATGTATTTGACGTGCCATTAACAAATAAACCTGTGATGATTCCCGCTGTTCCAAATTTATATGCGTGTAATTTGGATCCAGAAGAAGCAGCAAAAGCGTACCGAGAAAGTGTCGTTAGTCCGTATCGCGGAAAACTACCAGACTCAGTTATTGCGACAATGGAGGAGCAATTGTCAGGTGCGTGTACGGTGGAAATTGCAGCATTTGATGAGTTTACAAACTTATTAGCAAATGAAGAGATGGTCAGTCAATTTGAGTATATTATTTTTGATACCGCTCCAACAGGTCATACGTTACGTCTTTTGCAATTGCCAAGCGCATGGACAGGATTTCTACAAGATAGTACGCACGGAGCTTCTTGCTTAGGACCGCTATCAAATTTAGAGAAAAAGAAAGGCCTTTATGCAAAAACAGTTGAAGCGTTAGCAGATCCAGCTCAAACGACTCTCTTACTTGTTGCACGTCCTGATGATTCATCGCTGCAAGAAGCGAACCGTGCATCAATCGAATTAAACGAAATTGGCATCTCAAATCAATGCTTAATTGTGAACGGTTGGTTAAAAGAACGTGTGAAAGAGGACCGAGTTTCAACTGCGTTTTATGAGCGTCAACAACATGCACTAAATCATATGCCGAATGAACTGAAGCAAATGGTTCGTTATTCACTTCCGTACGTATCGTATCCGCTAACAGGTGTTTCACACTTGCGTCAGCTATTTAAATCCGATACGGTGCCAGCAGCGGAAATAAACGACATTTCTCTTTCCCTTGATAAGTTGAGTTCGCTTAAAGCAGTCGTTGAAGACTTTTCAACAAATGGAACCAACGTTATTTTTACAATGGGCAAGGGTGGTGTTGGAAAAACGACAGTCGCATCAGCCATTGCCGTTGGGCTAGTTGAAAAGGGTCATTCTGTTCATTTAACGACAACGGACCCCGCTGCACATTTAGACTACGTGTTTCAAAGTAACGAAGCAAAAGAGCGCTTAAGCATCAGTCGCATCGATCCAAAAGTAGAAGTGGATGCTTACAAAGCAGAAGTGTTGTTACAAGCAAGAGAAGAACTAAGTGAGGAAGAGGTAGCGTATTTAGAAGAGGATTTAAATTCACCATGTACCGAAGAAATTGCGGTATTTCGTGCATTTGCAGATGTGGTAGCTAAATCTGATGAAGAAATCGTTGTGATTGATACCGCACCAACAGGCCACACGCTTCTTTTACTTGATGCAACAGAGTCGTATCATAAAGAGCTTGAGCGCTCTAATGGGGATGTACCTGAAAATGTGAAGAAGCTTCTACCACGTCTTCGTAACAAAGACGAAACGAGCGTGGTTATTGTTACATTAGCAGAAGCCACACCTGTGTTAGAAGCATCTCGTCTACAAGAGGATTTAAAACGAGCGAATATTAACCCAAGATGGTGGGTTGTGAATCAAAGCTTATATGCAACGAACACAACAGATTCTGTGTTGAAAGGGAGAGCACACGCCGAAAAAGCGTGGATTCAACAAGTGAGTGAGCAACTAACCACTCACTGTGCCATTATTCCGTGGCAACCAGAAGAAAAAATCGACTATGACAAAGTAAAAGAACTAATTGAGGTGGAATAATCATGACAAAAAACTATCAACCATTAGTAGACAATCGTATTTTTATCGGTGGAGCCGCTGATGTAAAAGATGTAATGGAGCATGAAAAAGCAGACGTTATTTATGATTTGCGTGCAGAAGCATTAGAGCATGACGCATCAGAAGTACGCGTTCATGCACCAATCGTTGATGATGCCGAGCAGCAAGATAAATCGATTCAAAAAGCGATTAACGAAGTAGTGAAATCATACGAAGCGGGTAAAAAGGTGTATTTCCACTGCGCAGGAGGAAGTAACCGTACAGGTACAGTAGCCATTGGAACGCTGCTTGCATTAGGGGAAGCCAAAACAATTGAAGAAGCGGAAGAAAAAGCAAAAGACGCTCGTGCAAAAATTAACGTAAAGCCTGAAATGAAAGCATCTCTTCAACGCTTATTTCCAGAATCGTAAATAAAACAAAGGGGAAACAAGATGAACATCACAAATGAAGCAAAAAGCATGTTAGAAAACGTCTTTAAACAGCAAGGTGCAAGCAACATTCGTTTTTATTCAGAAGGCGCAGGATGCTGTGGACCACAAATTGGCTTATCATTAGAAGCACCAACCGATGCAGATACCGTGAAAGAAGTAAACGGGATTCTAGTCGCCATTGAAACACAAATTCTTTCAACAACAGACGAACTCTCACTTGATGTACAAGATAGCGAAGAAGGACCAGGGTTTGTGTTAGTAGGAATGGATAATAGCTGTTGTTAATAGAAGAAAAACGTCCAGAGAACCTTTCTTTGGACGTTTTTTCTTCTATTTGTGTGTTAAATGAAACGATCGCTTTCTCATAAAGTGATTCATACGCCGCCATTGCATTTCATCCATCATGCTTTGTCACTTTCTTGTTTCTTTTCATCTTCCACACAACAAGTACCTTCTGCTTCCTTCATTTCAATAATTTCAATTTGACAGCAATCTTTTTTCTTTGGTTTAAATAGTGATAACAGTACCATTCTCTTCACCTCCTTTAACCTTCAAGTAGTAAGAACAAGTATCCTGAAAAAGTTGCGATTAAAAATACTGATCCGACAAATGCCCGAATGAGTTTTGGACGAAAAATGCTTTTTAACATAATGACCTCTGGTAAGCTAGCACCTGCACCACCAATTAAAAGAGCCATTGTTGGAGCGATTGGGAAGCCACTCACTAACAAAGATTGAGCAATTGGAAGCATCGTTGATAAGCGAATATAAAGAGGTACCCCGATAATCGCTGCTAGCGGAATAACCCACCATTGATTTTGATTGGAAATGAACGTAAGTACCTGTGTTGGAATGACTTCTTTAATAATGGCACCAACAAATGCACCAATAAGAATGTATGGTAGAACAGAGCGAATAAGGTTCATTGTTTCTTTTATGGATTCTTTGATGTTGAGAACAAGATGTCTTCGGGGTTGTTCATCTTGATTCAGAAGTGTTGCTTTGACAATGACGTTTTTGACTTGATTTTTGTATCCTTTCTTATCTAAATACCAGCCAATGATCATTGAAAAAACAAAGGTTGTAATCGTGTAAATGACCGTGACTTTTATTCCATAAATGTACGCCATTAAACCAATAATCCACGGATCAAGAAGAGGAGAGGTAAATAAGTATGTCATCACGGTTTGAAAAGGAACCTGTCGATTTAACATGGTAATTAATAAAGGAATGGTCGAGCAAGAGCAAAATGGTGTCACAAATCCTAAAATGGCCCCCGCTACATTTCCGACAAGCGGATTTTGACTTTGCATCCACTTTTCAATTTTCTCAAATGGGACATACGCTTGTAGAAAGCTAATTAAAAAAGAAATGGCAACAAATAAAAGTAGTAGATGTGTTACAAGAGATAAAAATTCTTTTGAAATCATGATTACATCAAACATAGTGAGCTCCTCCTTTTAATAGGTATTTACAATAGTTGCAATATACAACTATAGTTCAAAAAAGAAGAGATGTTAACAGCAACTGCTGTTTTGCATCGCCTCTAGAAGTAAATCAATGCTTTCTAATACTTGCCCGCGCTTTTCGACAGGAACATTTGATAAAATTTCTTGAATATATCCGTTCATTTGCATCGCAATATCCTCTTCGTACTGTTTACCTTCATCGGTTAGGGTAATTGTAACGTAACGGCGATCAGTTGGTGATTGTACACGATTAACTAAATGACGTTCGACTAACCCTTGAATATGACGGCTTAATGTACTATTGTCTAATCCTAAAGAAGAAGAAAGCTCATTAAGCGACGGTGCATGGGCACGACCTACTTCAAATAAAATGTGACTTTGTACGAGTGTAACACCACAACATTGTGCACCTTCTTTTTCAAGTAATCCAAACCGTCGGATTAAAATTTGAAGCATTTGCCGAAATTGATGTGACTCATGCTTGTTGTTCATTCCTTTTCACCTCTATTTGTTTGCTTGTTGAGATAATTGTATTATACAACTATATGTATGTCAATTAAATTCTTTTGAAAATGAAACTTTTTTCCAGATTTTTTCGTCTATACTAAAGGAGGGAGTGATGAATATGGCAAAATGTACAAACTGTCAAACAAGATGGAAAGCAAAAGACATTTGGTCTTTAGGTTTTTCAAAAATAGGAAAACCTTGTTCTATATGCGGAGAGCGTCAATACATATCAGCAAAAACGAAAAAGATGATGACGCTTGGCTATATTAGTCTTGCGTTTGCGCTTATTTTTCCATTTATTATTAAATTAAGCAACAAAGATGAGCCGTGGCTATAAGAATAGAGGGGGAAAGAGAATGAAAACCTATTTCAAAATCTTTTTCTTTTTTGGGGCACCGTTTGGATTAATTATGGCAGGAATTGCAGCTATTTTCACATGGGAGTATGACTGGTGGCTTGCAACATGGATAGGGGCATTGACTGGTGGAATTATGAGTGCAATACTCGGCACGTATGACGTGATTTCAAAACGAATTCATCGGGTACCACTAAAACAAGGAGTGAAGAAGCACCATGCTCTGTCGCTACCTTTCGCTTACGATCAAGCCTTTGAGTACTGTGTTGAAGCGCTATCTGAATTACATGAGCCAGAAATACAAATGAAGGACGAAGAGAAGGGATTCATTGAAGCGAAAACAGGGCAAACAATGGAATCCTGGGGCGAAATCATTACAATTCAGCTCGAAACAGTAAATGAACATGAAACGAACGTTACCATCACAAGTAAACCGTCGTACTCGTTAACCATCGTCGACTACGGTGTAAATGCGTTAAATGTCAAACAGCTAACCGCATACTTAGAAAAAAATAAGCAAGTGGGAATGTGATGAAACCGTTTTTCATCACATTTTTGTTTGGCTGTTTTGTAATCGCTATTGCTGTTACATTGAGAAATTGATTTCCACATCCTACAAGGAATAATAAGAAAGAAGACAAGCAAAATAGTTATAAAAGGAGGCTCGCGCATGAATCATGTAAAACCATTTTTCATTAAGTTTTTAGTTAGCTTACTTATTTTATACATTGTGCTTGGGTCTATTTTTGGTGTAGGATTTGTTTCAATTTTTATTATAGCAACGATTGTGAGTACCGTATCGTATGTTATTGGTGACGGTGTGCTATTGCCAAAAACAACATCGTTTAAAGCAGCACTTGCCGATTTAGCCATTGCCTTTTTTCTCATCTGGTTTTTTACGAGTAACTTCTCTTTAACATACAATGCATTTACAGCTGCACTCATGTCTGCGACAGGACTTGCGATTGCCGATTACTTCTTTCATCGTTATTTACGAAACGAGGTTATGGATAGTAAAAGTAAAAAGCCGCATTGGCACGTATTTAACTATCAAGCAGAAATGGCAGAAGAGTTCACACCTGTAAGACCTGACGTGCGGTCTGATGACGAAGAACGATAAGATCAATTAGACGTCATTTAAAGGGCTGAGCCAAAAAAGGGCAAATATCCTTGTTTGACTCAGTCTTTTTGTTTATACAGACTTCTCATACACCTTCAATACGTGCCCACTTAGTCCGATCGCTTCCGTTGAATGCGTCCAACCATACTTTTCATAATAGTTTTCAAGGTCCGTTGTTAAATAAAGTTGTGGATAGCCTTTATAGCGAGCTTCGTCTAATGCGTGTTGAAGAAGCTTTGCTCCTAGTTGTTGACCTCGATAAGTAGGGTCTACATATAAACAAGCAAACCAAGGAAATAAGTCTTGGCGGCTATTTAAGTCGTTGCGAAGAATCGCATAGGTACCTACAATTTTCTTATGATCTAACGCAACATAAAAGCGCGGAAGCCCATCTTTTGCTGTACAAGAATGTCGCATGCAATCTTCGTAAAATGTTTTGTTGTCCTCACTACCCCATTTCCCCCAAAATGCTTGTAGGGCATCATCAAACAACTCTAATTTTGTACTGATTTCGTGAATCGTAACCATTTGTTAAACCTCCGTTTGTTTGTCCTTCTCATCCATTCGACAAAAATGCTGCTATTCCTGTTTCTATTGACAAAAACAGAAAGGGTAACAGAAAATAGGAAATAAATAGAAAAAGAGGAGGCGTTCTATGTTTCAACCATTACAAAAAGGTGACACAATCGGTATTTTTTCACCATCCTATCCAGCAACGGTAGAGGCACCACTGCGTTTTCAGAGAAGTAAACAGTTTTTAGCAAGTAAAGGCTTTGAAATTGTGGAAGGCACATTAACAGGAAAAAGTCAGACATATCGATCTGGAACACCGAAAGAACGAGCCGAGGAGTTAAATGAACTTCTACGAAACCCTCGCATTAAGATGATCATGTCAACTATTGGTGGCACAAACTCCAATAGTATCGTTCCGTATTTGGACTATGAAGCGTTCAAAGCGAATCCTAAAATAATGATTGGCTATTCAGATGCGACAGCCGTTCTACTAAGTTTGTATGCAAAAACGGGTGTACCAACTTTTTACGGTCCAGCACTTATTCCGTCATTTGGTGAATACGAGCCGCTAGTTAATGATACGTATGATTACTTTCAGCGTTTTTTCATGAAGCAGCCTGTATGCCCTTATGAGGTTCCGATGCCAGGGTGGGGAGTGTAATTTCCTCTAGTGTTTTGAAGTGTCCACAAATATCTTTATATCAGGCTTTTGAGGGGATTATAAGAATTAAAATGAACTGTAGTTTCCGGCAATTTTCTGCCGTACGTGACCAAAATGTGACCAAAGTGCAACCAATACCTTAGTGTGAAAAGTGTACTTCTTATATGGGAAGTAGCAGGATTTTGAGATGTGATGGTATGCCAAAGATTATAAATAATAACAGAAGCTAAAACGAATTTTATCCTTTTGGTTTAGTAACCAAGGGGATTGTTTTTTATAAGGGTAATAGTGAAAGGTTAATACCTATTACCCGAGCAAATGTTGACATGTTGAACGAGTAACAGCAAGCTTAGGAGAAGCATAATAAATTTTTATATATGCTTATCAACTGAGGTATTGAGGATCAACCAGGCTGAATTCTACCATGAGTAAGCACAAAGTCTTCGAGTGAAGTATCAAAGAAAAGTTCAATATTTTTGATGCTTCGCTCTTTAATTTTATTTCCTTTGTTAACTATGATTTTATTTATGGCTGAATGTAACAAATTTTTTGTTGTTCAGTTATTACTGTTTCAAATAAGGTTGAAATGTTTGAAAGCTTCTTTTTAAGCATTAAATCATTACGTTTATTAATGGTAGTTATTAATTGCCAAGTACAGAAAGAAAATGAGGAAAAAATTCTTCATGTTCTATATCAGTATGACTAATAAGAGAGTATTATGTTAAAATTGTTGTTGAGTACTGTAATAATATAGATATTTTTTAACTAATTTAGTATCAGGATAAAAGGAGTAGGAATGCATGGAGAAGACGTATAAGCAGAAAATTCTAGACTATATAAAGAAGTACGATCCGAATAATGAAATTGTCTTAATTGATGAAGAAAAAAAGATAATAAAATATAACGACAACATAGTATGTCATAATCCTATCAAATTTGAAAATGAAGGTTATATTAGAGCATATCTTATTGTAAAACTTGTGAGAGAGTTAGATTATCCAGTAGATTGTATTGAGTTAGAAAAACACTATAATATTGGTTCAAGACCAGTGGACAAAAGTGCTTTTTTAGACATACTGGTGAGAGATAAAAGAAATAAGGAAGAAACCTACTTATTCATAGAATGTAAATCCCCAATTGAGTATGAAGCAAAGAAAGTAAATATTCAGACTCAATTATTTAATATGGCTGGTATCCAGGATACTCAAGAAGGAAAAGTGAAATATTTGATTTACTATACAGTCGATGAGTCACTAGAGGATAAGAACATAATTGTAGACTTTGAAAATTATAAATCCTACAAGCAGTGGATGGCTAGAAAAGATGAGGAAGAATTAAATGTTATTCCTGAGGATTATGGAATCTCATATCATGCTCATTATGCAAAGGTTGATGAGGAGGAGGGTAAAGAACAAGGCTTCAAAAAGTTAAATAATGAGTTGGGCAGAGATGAGTTTTGGAAACTAAAAGGTAAATTACATAACGTTCTGTGGGGTGGAGGATCAAGTAATTACAACGATGTTTTTTATTATTTAATGCATTTATTCCTAGCTAAAATATATGATGAACTATGGAGAAGAGACGGAGAAAAATACGAGTTTCAAATAGTTTTCGAAGATGGAAAAAGAGAACCTTATGAAAAAACTTTTGAGCGTATCGAAAAACTATATCGCCAAGCACAATCTCACCTCTTAAACCAACCTGATGACATTATCGAAAAATCTACATTCATCGATTTAGATAAGTTGTCATTGAACAAAGTGATCAATGCAGTAAAACTAATACAAGGCATCTCCTTAACTGAAAATAAAAATGAAAGTGATATATTAGGTGAGTTTTTTGAATCAATAATCTCGACACAGTTTAAACAAGATAAAGGTCAATTCTTTACTGATACAAACATAGTAAGATTTATTATTGAAGCATTAGATATAAAAGATGAAGCTATTAAAAGGTTAAATGGACAAGACGAAGTAGCAGGACTTTTACCTTACGTTATCGATCCTTCTTGTGGGTCAGGAACGTTTCTTCTAGAGGTTATGAAAATAATATCTAAATTTTATTTGGACAATAAAGATAAAATATCTGTTTCAAGACCTATAAAAAATATAATACAGCATCAGTTGTTTGTTGAGGATGCGGATGAAAAAAATAAGATTAACTCATGGGCTCACCAATATATCTATGGTATTGAGCCAAATATAGAGTTGGCAACAGCTACAAAGGTCAATATGATATTACATGGTGACGGTAATGCTAATATCTTTATTAAAGATGGATTAGCACATTTTAATGAATACGAACAACCTGCAAGAATAACATTGCAACATTCTCCACGATTACAAGTAGAACGAAAAGAAAACATGTTTGGTATGGAATATCCACTTAATGAGCAGTTTGATTTTATTGTAACTAATCCTCCATTTAGCTTAACTTTTGCAGAGGACGAGGATCAAGATACGTATTCTGATCGATTTGCATATGCAAGTAAAAAGAACTCAGAGAATCTTTTTATTGAAAGATGGTATCAGTTATTAAAAGAAAACGGAAGAATAGGCGTTGTTTTACCAGACTCAGTTTTCGATACAACTGAAAACAAGTATATAAGATTATTCTTATTAAAATACTTCAGAGTTAATGCTGTTGTCTCATTAGACAAAATTGCTTTTCAACCCTATACATCTACAAAGGTAAGTGTTCTTTTTGCAACTAAAAGAACTCAAAATGAGATAAAGCAATTTGAAAAGAAATGGAATCACTATACAAAAAAGTATTTGAAATTAAGGAACAGTAATTTGGTACATAGTATCTTAAAAAACGATGAGTTATTTAATGGTAAAAATGGCTTATTAAAGTTGTGTGAAAAATATTCAACTGATTTTAATGTTAGCCAAAAAATTCTTGATGACACTGTTTTCACTTCAGAATTATATACTGAATTGTTTAACAAAATGATACCTGAAGAGCTATATGAAAATTGGGAAAATTGCGGAGTGAGCTTGGAATCATTAGAAACAGAGGCTGATGTTATTAGATATAAGGAATTAGCTGTTATACCATATAAGGAAAAGTCAAAAGATGAGAAAAAAGAATTTAAAGAATTAAAAAGTAAAAAGCTAGTGCAGGAATTTTTAGCGGTAGATAAAGAATTTAAAGAACTAGACAAACAAGTTGTAAATAATAGTGATGTAAAAAATTTAAATGAGATAAGAGCTTTTGTTGAGAACAATCCTATACTAAATTATGATTATTCCGAAGGGACTAATATTCTTAAGAAATATATAAAAGATTATTTCCCTAATGATTTGACTTCATTAGAGGAAATTGTTGAAAGGTCATATGATGAGATTATTGAGATTTCAAAGCAAGATTACCCAGATTGGGAAACAACAAAAGCTAAACAACATCAATTAGGCTACTGTAACTCATGGTGGGTTTACGGAGAAGTAAGTAGACATTTTAATACTAATGTTTTTTATGCAGAAGCTGAACATCTTGGTTATAAAAGAACTAAACGAGGTCGTCAAGATCGACCAAATGAGCTTTACGCAGTGGATCGTTTGGGAAATATCATTACTAATACAGATAATCCTCAAACCATACTAGATATGATTAAGACAGAGGAGATTTGGAAATGAAAGTTTTTACTACAACGTTAGGAGAGATAGGAAATCAATTATCATTAAGGCTTGACTCGAAATATAGGGAAACTTGGGATAATGAAAAAGGTGACCCGATAAAGAAAACTAGTCTAAATAAAATAAAAGTAGCGGATCTAATTAACCGTCTCCCAATAAAAAGAGTAAAAAAAGGGGAACTTGAAGACGAGTGCAATCTGCTGAGTATTAGTGAAACAGAGGCCAAGTATGGAAGATTAGTGAATAGTATACAACCTGTTACGTCTGTCGGTTCTGACAAAACGATCTTAAACGAGGCCGAGATAATTGTTTCAAAATTAGTTATGAGTAAGGGATATATTTTTACTAATGAGGAAAGTAGTACTGATTTAATTGGGTCTACTGAATTGATTCCTTATAAAAAAAGAAAGAAAGATATTGATCTTACATTTATTAGACATCTTTTATTACTCGACGACTATTTAAAATATTATTCTGGACTCGAGACTGGAAAGACTCCTTCTCAAAAAAGGGTTAATCCTATAGATTTCTTACAATTATTAGTGCCTAATGTTCCATATGATATACAGAAAGAAATTGGAACAAAGATAAGAAAGCTAGAAAATGAAATGGATGAACTTAAAAAGGAGATCCAAAATAGAAATAAAATTATCAATGAGATTCTTGCCACTGAATTTAATATTGATTTTCAAGAGGTTTTAGACATAAAAAAACCTACCACATACAAAAAAGATTTGTTGTCAATAAATAACTCTTTTGATCTTCGCTTTAGTTATAAGTTCAATGCACAGAAATATAAAAAATTATTGTCCAAGATTGCTCAACACAAAGTAAGTCCACTTAAAGATTTTATTAATGAACCTATTCGATTAGGTTCAAGTATATCACCATCTGATTATGATGATGATAACGGAGAAGCTATATATATCAGCATGTCTTCCATTAAAAATTGGACTTTAGACAAAGACGGTAGTAGACGAGTTTCTGAGGAATATTTTGAAAAGAATAAGGTAGCAAATAGTATTAAAAAAGGGGATATAATAATTGCACGATCTGGTGAAGGCACAATAGGAAAAGTTGCCCTCATTGAGGATGACATTGACGCGATTTTTGCTGATTTCACTATGAGAGTTAGGATTTCTAATTCGCATAACCCTAAATATTTTTATTATTACTTTTGTAGTGACTTATTTCAACTGATTGTTGAAAAAGAAAAAAAAGGTCTTGGAAACAATACTAACTTTTTCCCAAATCAACTTAAAAGGTTTCCTATAATTCAGGTGTCTTTAAATCAACAAAACGAAATTGTAAAGAAAATTGAAGAGAAGTTAGAAAAAGTAAGGCAAGCTGAGATGGCACTAGTTAGTAAAAAACTCGAAATAGACAATCTTATTAGAAAAGCCATTGTTTAGGGATAAAACCATCTGTATTTATGCAGATGGTTTTATTTTTTTAAGTCTGATCTCTATGGCATTCATTTGGCAACAAACTTAAAGTAATTATAATTAATAAGCAATAATTAGAAGAAACAAAAAACTGCAACCCCTTGATAAATAATAATTCATAGATACTGTCGGTAACTATAAATAACCCCAAATAACGTACGACTCGCCCTTGATAGGATAGAAGTCAAATTGTAATAAAAACTTTATGTTCAAAATTAACTTTGTTATTTGATGAAGTTCGGTGAACCGTATCACAAGTGATAGTAAAGCGGAAGTTTGAATTAGAAATATAGATGGAGTTAGTATGGTTTTAAGCGATAAAGAGCAAGTTACGGAGATTTTAAGTATATATTACTATCCGCTCTTTTCAAATGCGAGGTACCCTTCATTATCATGTATTGATATTTCTATTCCAAGACTAACAGATACTGAATAAAAAACGACGGATTAAGATAGGAGCATGGAACAGCTCATCTATATTTTCTCTCTCTATAATTCCTCTTCTTAACGTAATTACTACATGTAGTACTGCAATATATGTTATTAGCTCTTTTTGGAGTAAATGGTGCATCACATGACTTACAAACGGATTGTTTTTTTGTTATTAGCATTAACAACAAGACATAGATTGATGAACACATATCTTTAATTTCTAAATAAGGATCTACTTTTATTTCCTGGATGGGTGTATATGAATTTCTTTGATTAATATTAATTCTCCCAGGTCTAATAAGTGTGGGTATGTTTAAGTCATAAAGAACTTCAGTTAAAAAAGTAAACCCAAGAAGTTGGTAGCTTGCCAATTCATTTTGTTGTATATCGTTTAAACTAGATTTGGTTTCGATAACACCACATCTAATGTTCCCACTAAAGGATACTATTGTTCTGGCACCTCTTTTTGCAGATAAAGTTTCAGCATTTTCAATACGGTATTGAACTCCATTAATTTCTTCGTAAACTTCTTTTCTCACCTCTTTTATTAAGATCCATTTCCTTAGAGAGTGTAAATCCTTGTTCATTATCTGGCTGTAGCGGGATAGTAATAGCGCTAAAATATTGATTTCATTCCAGAATTCACTCATTGACTGTTTCTCCAAATTACTAATAAATCCCCATTTCAAAACAAATTTTTTAAATAAACTCTTTTCATTACTTGTTGTCCTCATTTTATGAACACTTAATATTTCTTGTAATAAGCCTCGTTGGCCCATCCAAGTTTCTTCATAAAAAATGTTATATGTTCTATTAATTCCTTTAATCTTAATAGCAAAAAAATCATTTTCTTCTTCTATAAATGTTATGTTATAAACATTTTGAATATAGCGAACTTTTAATCCGAGAATCCTTTTTTCCATAAAGACCACCCTTTACTTTAATGCTACGTGTCCACCTGATTTTCCACTTCTTACATTCTTACCAAGTGGACAGAATTTATAATGCAACAACAACAATTTTTACATCTGAGGTGATAAAGATGCCCAATTATGAAATCAAGTCAAAAATTAAGGAAATGGGGTTATTTCAATGGCAAGTTGCTGAAAAATACGGGATAAGCGAAAGTCAATTCTGTAGAGTGTTACGAAATGAACTTTCGAAAGCAGATAAACAATGTATACAAGGTATTATCGAAACTCTATATAAAGAGAAACAAAATGAGAATAAAAAAAGCCATTAATACTGTCAAGGTAGTTCAATATTGTCAAAAGAACAGTAGTCAAGCCTTTTCAGGGTATTAGGAAAAAGACATTAATGCAACTTGAGGTGACTTTATGATTTTCAATTTTATCGATCCTGAAAAAGTGGAAGAGTTAGATTATCGATATGGTAGCCGGTTGATGTGGGTTACTCACTTAAAAGAAATAGGAATAGATGTTGAGCCAACAACTGATTATGCTAATTATTTCTCCAAAAGTAAAAATGGATCTTATAGATTTGTTCCGATGGCTGTAGCTAACGATATCATGAGTAAGTATCCAACTGTTTATTGTGAAGGATTAGGTTTACTTGTATATGAAGACGGTGTCTATAAATCAGGAAAAGAAATGTTCTTAAGGCAAAAAATTCAAGAACTATTAGGTTTTGAAGCGAATAATCAGCGAGTAGCGGAAGTAATTGGGCAGATCGAGAGGTGGAAGGTCTTAAAAGTGGATGCATTTAATTTAACTCCATTATTAAATGTAAAGAATGGTTTATTAAATGTAGATACCGGTGAATTAATTGAACACTCTCCAATGATTTTGACTACAATACAGCTTCCAATCGAATATGATCCTAATGCACAATGTCCTAATATAAAAAAATTCATTAATGAAGTTGTTCCAGCAGACACAGTTCCTATTCTGGAAGAATGGTTTGGCTACTGTTTGTTTTCTTCAACTAAGTATGAAAAAGCGTTAATGTTAACTGGGACAGGTGCTAATGGGAAAAGTGTTTTAATGAATTTATTTCAATGCTTTATTGGTAAGGAAAACATTTGTCACCATGATATACAAGATTTCGAAAAAAACAGATTTGCAACTGCAAGTCTCTTTGGAAAGCTAGCGAACACTTCAGCAGATTTACCTGCAAGTGCGTTAAAGGATACTGGAATTTTCAAAAAAATAGTAACTGGTGACGATCTCCAGGCTGAGAACAAAGGGCAAAAAAGCTTTACTTTTAAACCATATTCCAGGTTAATGTTCTCAGCAAATGAATTGCCAACTTCAAGCGATTTATCAGAGGGCTTTTTTAGAAGATGGATCATCATAAATTTTCCTTTCTCATTCATTGGTAAAAATGCAGATCCAAACTTATTGGAAAAGTTAGTTACAGTAGAAGAACTTAGCGGACTTTTAAATGTTGCTCTTCAAGGTATAAAAAGATTGAGGAGTCAAGGCGGATTTACAACTAACCAAGACACAAAAAATGCCCTTAATGAGTATAAGAGGGCAAATGACAAAGTTATACAATTTCTTGAAGAGGAATGCGTATTTTTAGAAAATGCAAGAATATCTAAGATGAGTGTATATAGAGCTTATAGTGAATGGTGTAAGTTGAGTGGTTATAAACCACTAGGGTTGCAAAAGTTTTATAAATCACTTCATTTAAAAGGTTTTAAAAGTGACACAGTTAGAGCTAATGGCAAAAGGGCGTTCTCAGGAATTGCATTAAGAATAGACAGTGAATTTAATTATTTTAATAAATGGTAATTACTAAAAAAAATCTGGTATGGAGAAAATCAAATAGTGTCAAGGTTTTATATAGCAACAATACCAGTTTAACCATTTCCAATAACAGTATACACAGATAGTCTATATAAAAGAATTAATATCAAAATAGCTTAGAGGAAATTGGTATTAACAGATCCTATAAAATATAACATTTTGTATGATAAAAATGCCTAAATGCCTTTATATTTCAGTGTTTTGAGAGGTGGGAATTTATATGACAGTTTCTAAAGGAAAAGTCAGGTTAAATAAGCCTCAAGACGTACGAAGGATGCTTGCTAGAGTAATTAATGAATTATTACAAGAAGAAGCTCCAACTATAGATCGAGCTAGAGTAATTGCCACATTATCAAATAGTATAATAAGGGCCATGGAAGTAGGCGGAATGGATGAAAAAATGTGTGAAATTGAAAAACGATTAGGAGAGTTAAATTCATGAGCATAAAAGGACGATTAAATCGTATTCAATCTAAGCTTCCCCCGTTAATAAAAGTAGAAAAAAGTGAACAAGATGATCTTTATGAGAAGATATCAGTTTGGCTTATTAAGCAAAAGCATGAAGAGTACATTGATTGCATAAGGAAAAGTTGGAGGATATCAATCAAGGGTGTTGAAGCAACAGCCCAAGAATTAAAAGAAATAGAAAGACTAACAGAGCGTTTATATGAAATTGTTGAAGAATACAGTCGGAAGGAATTGTTAATGTGAAATATATTGAAGTATCCTTAAATAAATGTACAGTTTTTTAACTGAAGCAGAAATGAGCGGGCTGTTACAGATGAATCCAGCCAAGGTTTGAATAGAGGGAAATATATTAAAAGACATCGTAACCAGAAGGCTAGAGAAGCGAAAAAGCTAAATCAAGAAGCTCCTAAAGACAAAACTATGTGAACTGCCAATTGGAGATATGTCATGCTAATCATAAGTATCAAGGTGTTGTTAAAGGAGTGTTATAATGAATAGTTTAGATCAGTACCCAGATGTGCTAAACGTTGATGATATTCAAGAGATTTTAGGAATTGGCCGACGCCAAGCTTACGAATTGGTTTCTTCAGGCCAGTTTCACACAGTGAGAGTCGGCAAGAGAATTAAGATTTTAAAAGCTGTATTTGTACGTTGGCTGGACGGTGAGGAAGAGACGGATAACATTCATGAAAAAATTAGCAATTTAGATTAATAGGTTGATTAAACATGCAGATCCCATATATATTTGAGATGGTATATACTGTCACATCTCAAAAGTTAAAATTGAGATGTGCTATAACAAAGCACTCTCTTCTAAAAAGGTGCTGTAGCCGTTCATTGAGATGGCTTAGCACTTTTTATTTTCAAAATGGGGAGAGATTTGTATGAAAGGAACCGTAAAAAAGGAAGGGAAAAGTTGGTACTATGTCTTTACGTTAGGATATAAGGCTGACGGTAAACGCCAACAAAAGAAAAAGCGGGGATTTAAAACAAAAAAAGAAGCACAGCAAGCACTGGCTGAGGCCATAAATACTGTAAATACAGGTAGCTATATTGAACCATCCACTATCTTATATAAAGATTACTTAGACGACTGGTTTTTGACAAAGCAAAACAGTATTGGTGTTCAAACCACAAAAGTTTATAAAGCCTACCTACAAGGAAGAATTGTACCGGAGCTGGGGAATTACAAGCTATCAAAGCTCTCCACGATTCAAATTCAGTCTTTCATCAACCGCTTGAGTGAAGAGGGCCTGAGCAGTTCTACGATTAAAAAGATTCATGAAATTATAAGAAATTCGTTGGAGCATGCAGTGGATTTTGAGTTAGTGCCTAAAAATGTGGCCTTGAAGGTCAAACTGCCAAAAGCAAATAAAAAAGAGATGACGGTATGGAATGAAGATGAGGTAAACCAATTTCTTAAGGTAGCTAGAGAGGATCCCTCCTATATCGTCTTTCACTTAGCATTAACCACTGGAATGCGTCAAGGTGAGGTACTTGGGTTACGCTGGAAGGATGTCGATTTGGAGAAAGGGTTAATAAGGATTAAGCAAACGCTCAGTCATGATGGAAAGGAAATGATGAGTGGGGCCAAAACCCAATCAAGCCTCCGTGCAATCAATTTGTCAGAGGTAACAATAAGGGCGTTAAAAACTCGTAAATTAACCGTTTCAAAAGAAAAGCTTAGCTTAGGGACCATTTACGAGGATTTCGATTTAATAGCTTGTACACAGCATGGCACACCTTTTAATCCAGCAAATGTGAGAAGGACTTTCAACCGACTGATTAAATTAGCTGATGTTCCTAAAATCCGTTTCCACGATTTAAGGCATACTCATGCAACGTTACTTCTATCAAAGGGTGTAAATGTCAAGGTTATCTCCGAGAGGTTAGGTCACAGTAACATAAAAGTTACACTTGATACGTATTCACATGTGCTTCCAACTATGCAAGAGGAAGTGGCCCGAAAATTAGATGAAATGATTAAATGAGTGCGTGTGTGACCAAATGGTGACCAAACGATAATTTAATGAGTGTTCCCGTAAGTGAGATAAACCTAGATAAAAAAGAAGAAACCTTGATATATCAAGGTTTATCCCGCTTGCATATGGTATGGAGCATAGGGGGCTCGAACCCCTGACCTCTACACTGCCAGAGATGTGGTCAGATGAAGCCGTCAACTGGGAAACAAAAACGACAGAAAAGACACTATATCAAAACGAATGGATTTGCGCAGCGGAAGGAGTTTCAGAAGGACGCTTAATCGGTGGAAACTTAAATGCGATGTATGGAATTCTAGGAAGCTCTTATATGCCTACGATTCAAGAAGGCGACATTTTACTCATTGAAGATTGTGCAAAAAACATAGCAGTTGTTGAAAAAAACGTGGCGATGCTGAAAGTAAATGGGATTTTTGATAAAGTTGGCGGAATTATTCTTGGTAAGCATGAGCAATATGATGACTTAGGAACAGGACGCAAACCATATGAGGTTCTTTTAGAAATCATGGATGACAGGAATATTCCAGTTCTAGCGGACTTTGATTGCTGTCACACACATCCGATGCATCCGATGCCAATTGGACGAAAAGTGACGTTAGACGCTACAAATAAAAAGGTGAGTTTAATAGAAGAATGGCTTTAATTTGGGAAGAATGAATGAAAGTAAATGCTAGCAAACAAGCAATTAGATAAATATGGTATAATAAAAGAACAATATAGCGCTTCGGTTCAAGTGTGGTCGGCTAAGCTCCTTGTTTCATCTAAAGGTAATTAGGTGAAAGGGGGTGATGCCTATAATGTCAATCGCGGAAGCTTTGTCGTTAATGATTTCGTTTTCGATGCTTGTTATTGCGATTTTATCTTTTCATAAAGATAAAAAATAGACCTCACTTGACGGCAATCAGGCGAGAGGTCTATTTTGAGTAGGCCGATCCTTAACGGAACGCTATATTGGGATGACCGTCGATGTTCCACCATCTGCGGTCATTTTTATGCTGTGTATCTTCTACCATGATATTACCATATTATGATGAAAAAGAAAAAGAAATCTGGTAAATTTTCAGAATCTTATCATATGAATATGATTTTGATGCAATTGAACAAGGAGAATGTTCCTATTATGATAAGAGCGATTTCATACATAATGGGGGATGACAATGAAAAAGAAAAAGGTAATAGTAGGACTGATGCTCGTTATTGGATTGGTTTATCTCAATAATACGACGCTGCTTGCAAGTCCAACTTCACAAGAGCCAGAGCTTCTTGCACATAGAGGGCTTGCTCAAACCTTTCATCGAGAAAATCTTGAAAATGACACGTGTACAGCTGAACGCATTTACAAGCCGGAACATCCTTATCTTGAAAACACGATTTCATCAATGAAAGCAGCATTTGAAGCAGGAGCCGATCTTGTTGAGTTTGATCTTAAGTTAACAAAGGATGATCAGTTTGCCATCTTTCATGATTGGACGCTTGATTGCCGGACCGATGTCAACGGGAAGGTGAGTGATTATACGATGGAAGAGCTAAAAAGCATAGATATTGGTCACGGATACACAGCCGATGGAGGTAAGACCTATCCATTCCGTGGAAAAGGAGTTGGAATGATGCCATCACTCGATGAAGTGTTTGCATCTTTTCCAAAAGAATCATTTTTACTCAATATAAAAAGCGATGATCCAAATGAAGGAAAAGCACTTGCTGCTTACCTAAAAAACCTACCTAAAGACCGGCTAAGCCAGTTAGCGGTATATGGAGGAAGTCAACCAATTGATGAACTTGAAAAAGAGCTGCCAGAGCTACGTACGATGTCGATGGATTCTCTAAAGTCATGCTTGTTGTCTTATACAGCAGTTGGTTGGACGGGTTATGTGCCACAAGCTTGTGAAGAAACACAGCTTCATATTCCAGAAAGATTTGCTCCTTTCTTATGGGGATGGCCAGAAAAGTTCGTGAATCGAATGGAAAACCATCATACACGCGTCATTCTCGTGGCTGGAAAAGGGAAATGGTCTGAAGGATTTGATACAACAAACGATGTGACACGTATTCCTTCTACCTTTAAAGGAACGATTTGGACAGATCGAATTGATGTTATTGCACCGTTATATGAATAATAAATGGGGGAGTACAGTGGGAATTTATATTGAACTATTAAAAGAAGAAGATGCGTACGAGTTGCTGCGTTTTGAACGTGACAACCGCGCGTTTTTTGAACAAATGGTACCAAGTCGAGGAGAAGAGTACTACGATTGGGACACGTTTCAAGTGAGGCATAACGAGCTGTTAAAGGAGCATGATGACGGAACGTCTTTTTTCTATTTAATCCGAAACGAAGAGGAACAACTTGTTGGACGTGTTAATCTAGTTGACATCAATTTCGTTGAAAGAAGTGGTCACATTGGCTATCGTGTAGGGGAAAGGCATGTCGGCAAAGGCATTGCCTACCAAGCGGTTCAGCTTTTACTAACGGAAGTGATGCAAAAAGGGATTAAAACGATTCATGCAAAAACGACGAAAGAAAATGTAGCGTCACAAAAGGTATTGAAGCGAAATGAATTTGAAGAAGAAATCGATAACGAACCATTCTTTGTTCACTATCGTTGGCATGCCAAGTAATAAGCGTCCTTGCAACAAGACGCTTATCACTTTATTAATAATTCACCATTCATTCGCGTTAAACCTGTTGGAATAATTGTGTAACGCCTTGTGAATGGATCAAAATCGACACCGAATGTGACGTTCCCTTTATTAAATTCTAAGAGAGTGTTGTCTAAATCTCCTTTCACAAGACGAATAAGCTAATTTGACTAACATTACCTCTTTTTATTTTAAAAATTCTGAAATATATAAGCGTAATAGTTGAGTTATGACCTTTAAAAGTCGTACACTACATATAAAGTCAAAATAAAGAGAGGGATAATAGAATGAGTCATTTCCAAGCACTTGTGTTAAATAAGGATCCAGAGATTAAAGAGCTTTCAGTAGATGAATTACCAGAAGGAGAAGTTCTTGTTAAGGTTCATTATTCAAATTTAAACTATAAAGATGGACTAGCCGTAACGGGAAAAGGGAAAATTGTGCGCGAGTTTCCATTTGTTCCTGGTATTGATTTTGCTGGTGTGGTAGAGGAATCAAGCTCCCCAGATTACAAGCCTGGTGATGAGGTTATTTTAACAGGTTGGGGCGTTGGAGAACGTTATTGGGGTGGCTATGCACAATACGCACGAGTGAAAGCAGACTGGCTCGTTCCACTTCCAGATGGACTTACGTTAAAAGAAGCGATGATTATTGGTACAGCAGGCTTTACGGCAGCACTTTCAGTCGTAGCACTTGAAGAACAAGGTGTCAAAACAGGAGAAGAGGTGCTTGTAACAGGCGCAACTGGTGGTGTAGGAAGCTTTGCTGTGTATCTTTTAGCTAAACAAGGCTACCACGTAACGGCATCTACAGGAAAAGAATCTTCTCATGATTACTTACGTAAACTAGGTGCGTCAAATATGATTGATCGTGCACTTTTATCTGAAAAAGGAAAGCCACTTGATGCGCAAAAATGGGCAGGGGCAATTGATACGGTAGGCAGTCAAACGCTCGCTAACGTACTAAGTCAAATGAAGTACGATGGAACAGTGACGGCGTGTGGACTAGCAGGCGGAAATGATCTACCTTCAACGGTCTT
The DNA here is from genome assembly GCF_016909075.1 of Priestia iocasae. GTDB lineage: Bacteria > Bacillota > Bacilli > Bacillales > Bacillaceae_H > Priestia > Priestia iocasae. The sequence goes on along the minus strand of NZ_JAFBFC010000003.1, from coordinate 49,764 downwards.
CCCATTCATCTTGCGTGGAGTAAAGCTTGTTGGCATTGATTCCGTAATGGTTTCATATGAAAAACGAGTAAAGGCATGGAAGCAGTTAGCAGAAACGGTTGATGCGACTGTTCTTGAATCAGTGGTCACGGAAATTACATTAAAAGACGTTCCTGAATATGCAGAACGCATTACAAACGGCGAGATTCAAGGACGTACCATTGTAAACGTACAAGCGTAAATAAAGAAGACTTCCCAAACATATGGGAAGTCTTTTTTTATACTTCGTGTCGCTTTTCAATTCGTTTTTCAATCTTTTCTATGGCTTGCTTGTCTTTTAATAATGCTTGTTTGTTTTCTTTAACAAGCTCTTTTAATGATTTTTTAAATTTACGTCGCATTTGCTCACTTCTTTCCTTAAAATAATATCTAATTATCTAAATAATAAAATAATTCTGTCTTTTTAGGAAGGTCCAAATGTCACAATTATGTGAACTTTTTAACGTAGTTGACACTGGGCTTCAATCTTTTCTTATCGAAGTGAGGAAAATACCCAAAACATCGTGAGGTATGATAGAAGGTTTACCATTTTAGTTATGTATGGAGTGATAGACAGACGAAGATGAAAAAATCTGGAATTTAAGTGGAATAAATATGAAAAATTTGAAACTTTTTCCCTTTCTTTTCGTATATACTAATAACGAACAAAAAGGGGGTTGTTTTGATGGAAATGTTTGTTTTGTTTATAATCATTGCATTTATTTTTATCGTAGGAATGGTAGCGGTGAAGGGATCTGTATCTCCATCAAAGAAGCGAGGAATTCGTACGCAAAATCATAGTACAGATAGCTCTGCAGGCAGTATCGGCTTCTTTAGTGGCGACAGCGGTTCAGACTGTGGAAACGGCGGCTCGGGCGGTGGAGATAGTGGCGGAGGCTGCGGCGGCGGTGGCGGAGATTAAAGGTACCAAAAGCTGTAGCGAAACGACTAAATGAGTCGAAAGAAGATAAGTGCCCTTTTGTAAGAATAGGAGGAAGCTTCGCATGAGGAGAATGGGGTTATTGATAGCTGTTGGGCTGCTGCTAACAGCATGTTCACAAAAGGAAACGACTCATTACGACTATACGTTTAAAGGAGAAAGTGAGCACTGGACCGGAGCATACTCAGCAAAAGGAACAGAAGTGTGGAAAGAAGAGAATGAACGCGCTGGCTACGAACATAAGAGCGAAGAGGCGCTCATTATCACTTACAAAGGCGCACCCGAACCCATTCAGTTGGTGAACTATACTTATGAAACGACTGCAGGTAGTGGAAGCGGGACAAGGGACTTTACAAACGCTAAGCAAGATGATGATGTCTCTATTAAAACTCACTCCTCTTCAGAAGGAAGCGCCAAAGTAAATGAAAACGATCTGATTCATGTGACGGTCAAGTGGAATGGTCAAGAGGAGACCATTGAATTGAAAAACAAATAGAGTTGAAGGATTAGAGGATGAGAGATGTTCAAAACGATTCGACGATTTTGTAGTCTTTTAACAATAGTCAGTGTCATGCTTCTATTCGGGTGTTCCTCTTATTCGGAGCCTCCAAAAGCAATCGTGAAAATCAACAATGAAAAAGTGAAAGCCGTAAAAGGTACGTATCAATGGCAAACAAAAGGGCTCTTTTCAAGCCGTGTCGTTGTGGCAGATGCAGCTTCTCCCTTTCAAATTTCAGAAGAGATGGATGCTAAACAAATTAGACAAAAATCAGTGGCTATCATTCAATTCAATAATGGTTCAGAGCCTGAGTTAGAAGCGTATACATGGAATGAAGAAGGAAGAGAGACGGAGCTGAGCATTGATGAAAATGAACTAAGCTTACCTTCACACAAAGGCAGACACGTAATCGAAATTAGGGGAGTATGGCCAAACGGTGATGCTTCTTATACGCTGGTGATAGAGTTGAAGGAATAAATAAAAAAACGACGCGTTCCCTTAATGACAAGGAACGCGTCGTTTTTTCCATATATATATAACGGCTATAATGACCACAAAGATGACAGCTATCCACTGCGCTTGATCAATGATTCTTAGAACGTCTTGCTTACTTCCATCATAAAACTGTCCGAGGCTTAAAAATAAAAATGTTGTAGGTGCGATGCCTAGCATCGTTAGCAACGTATAAGGAAGTAATTTCATTTTCGTCATGCCAGCTAAAAAAGGAATGACATTGCCAAGAGGAAGAGGACTTGAGATGGCTACGGTCCACATTCCGTATTTATGAAACGACTGTTTTGCTTTTGCAAATTGCTGACTATTCACCTTGTTTTCGACGGCATCACCAAGTTTAAACCCAATCCAATAAGGAATATAACTACCAACTGCATAAAGAAAGCTTCCAAGTAGAGAAATGCTCATCATCTCAAGCCATGATAAGTTTTTAATAAAACCAATCGTAATGATATAAACAGTGCCCACAAAAGGAAGCGCACTGCCTTCAATGAATAATGAAAGCCATACACCTAAAAGTCCTAACTCGTTTAATACAGTCATCATGTTTCTCACTCCGTTTTCTTTCAATACCCAAAGTATAGCGGTTGTTAAACGTAATCAATAGAAGCGGAAGCTGTAAAAGTGACTCGGTCTAGAGTCGTAGTTTACGAGTAAGGAATAGAAAAAGTATGATGATGAAAAAAAGATGGAAGGGGAATAAAGAGATGCTCATTAGACAGTTAAACCCATCAGATGCAAAATCATATAGAGAGTTACGATTAGAAGGATTAAAGTTTCATCCAGATGCGTTTGGTGCTAGCTATGAAGAAGAAAAAAATAAGCCACTTTCTTTGTATGAAGGGCGCTTTCAGTCCGATCAGTCCTATACGTTTGGTGCATTTGTGGAAGGAGAGTTAGTAGGTGTAGTAACGCTTCTTCTAGAATCAGCGATGAAAATGAAGCACCGAGCAAACATTGTTGCGATGTATGTTACTTCATCGGTACGAGGACAAGGAATTGGAAAGCAGCTTTTATTAACAGCACTTACCCAAGCAAAACAGTTATCGACAATTGAACAAGTACACCTTACTGTCGTTTCAACGAATCAAGCGGCGAAAAAGTTGTATGAGTCCGTTGGGTTTCAATCGTATGGCATTGAAAAGCGGGCGTTGAAGATAGGGGATGCATATATTGATGAAGAGTTGATGGTGAAATACTTGATAAAATAAAACAAGAACATTAATCGTAATATCCTATAATTTTTATAGTGTTTGTAGAGGTGTTTCTTCTATTTTATCATTCTTACCGATTCATCCCCCACCTCAAGGAACACAGTGAGTAGGTGGGGGATGAATCGGTTTTTTAAACTTTTTTTCATTTAATCTTTACGTTAAAGATATTGATGAGGCTGACACGTTTGTGAAAGGCAGGGGGAATAACGGTTGTGAAAGAAATTGAGCGTATTGGTGAATTTGCCTACTTTAATATTGAAGACTTAGATGGAAATGTACTAATGATTTGCAATTGTTAAATGAGTGAGCCGTGGTTAGCGAAATCTAATCATGGCTATTTTTTATTCTGTTCAATTCTATACACTTAATAGTATCTTTTAACATGTCGGCTCTTTTCTAAAAGGCTGTTGATTTTAAATCGTTTTTTAAAGATAACTGTTTAAAGTTCATTAGAGCGGAAGGGAAAAGACTCCGGTAGGAACTACGAATGAGATAAGGTCTTACAGGAGTTTAACGATGAGTGTGCTCATCACGCATCTCGTAAACCGAATTGAAAATCAATCATTCTTCACTACTTTATAAACGGTAACGAAACTTATGGAAATAAACTAAATAAAAAAAAACTACCCATTTTTGTAGACATTTTCTGAAAAATGGATATAATATAATTAACAATTAACATATCGTTAATTAAAAAGGAGGCGACATCGTGTCCAACGAAGAAGCATTAACACAATACAACGTATCGAAATATCGAACACCAGACGGCTATACATCTGATATCGCGGTGTTTACCATCGTCTCTGAGCAAGTGATGGAATACAAGCCACCTAACATGACACTCAAGCTCATGCTTATTAAACGCTCTTCTCATAATGCAGAAGGGAAAGTGAACATTGAAGCGAGCAAGTGGGCCTTACCTGGAGGATTTGTGCAAGAAGATGAATCCGCTTTTGAAGCAGCCAAGCGAGAATTAGAAGAAGAAACAGGCGTACAAGGTATTCATATGAAGCATTTTGGCGTCTATGACAAGCCAGAGCGAGACCCGCGTGGTTGGATCATCTCAAACGCTCATTATGCGATTGTACCAGAGTACTTATTAACAAAGCGACAAGCGAACGATGATGCGGCAGAAGTCGAATTATTTTCATTAGAGGAAATTCACACGCTCGACTTAGCATTTGATCATGCAGACATTATTCAAGCGGCAATTGACATCATTACAAATGACTTGCTGCAAACAACAGTTGCGAAGCAGTTTTTACCAGAAACCTTTACGTATTCAGAGTTACAAGCGGTACTTCTTACTGTTACAAATGATCCCGCAATCGCAAGTGATCAAGCATTCGCGCGAAAAATTAAAACGTTGCCATTTATTCAAGCTGTTGAAGGACAAAAAACACAGCGAACGTCAAAAATTCCAACACAGCTTTATCGGTTTGTTGAGATGAACGTCATCAAGCCAATTTACACAGCGCGTTATTGACTAATTTAGCTTTTAGTTTTGGAGACAACTAAATAACGATGATTAGAAAAGGGATATGGGAGGAATAAACAATGAAAAAAGCATTAATTCACATTGATTATACAAATGATTTTGTTGCACAAGATGGCGCGTTAACATGCGGAGAACCAGGTCAACAAATCGAAGCAAAGGTTGCAGAGATTACGAAGCAATTCATTGAAGAAGGCGACTATGTCGTATTTGCGATTGATTTACACAATGAACATGATGCATATCATCCAGAGACAAAATTGTTTCCACCTCATAACATTCAACATACAGAAGGTCGTCATCTTTACGGAGACATTCAAGGAATTTACGAAGAATCAAAAGAAAAAGACAACGTGTACTGGATGGACAAAACGAGATATTCCGCATTTGCAGGGACCGATTTAGAGATAAAATTGCGTGAGCGAGGCATTACAGAGGTTCATTTAGTAGGGGTTTGTACCGATATTTGCGTACTTCACACCGCGGTCGATGCCTACAATAAAGGCTTTACCATTGTCGTTTATAAAGACGCTGTCGCAAGCTTTAATTCAGCAGGACACGAATGGGCACTGACTCATTTTGAAACGTGCATGGGAGCAACCGTAAGATAAAGGTAGACAAACGGAGGGTGAAAGATGAACGACGATAGCTTAACATTACACACAGATTTGTATCAAATTAATATGGCCGAAACGTATTGGAATGATGGGTTTCATAACAGAAAGGCCGTATTTGACGTCTATTTTCGGAACTTACCATTTGGAAATGGGTATGGCGTATTTGCAGGATTACAGCGTGTGATTGAATATTTAGAAGGCTTTCGGTTTACAGAGGATGATCTAGCTTATTTAAAAGAGCAAGGGTACGCGGACGATTATTTAGCTTTTTTAAAAGACGTTCGTTTTACAGGAAATGTTCGCTCTGTAGAAGAAGGAGAGCTTGTATTTGCCAATGAACCAATTTTACAAGTGGAAGCACCGATTGTGGAAGCACAACTCATTGAAACAGCAATTCTAAACATGATTAACTATCAAACGTTAATCGCCACAAAAGCATCACGCATAAAGCAAGTAATCGGTAACGATGTAGCAATGGAGTTTGGAACACGCCGAGCACATGAATTAGATGCGGCAATTTGGGGGACAAGAGCGGCATTTATTGGTGGGTTTAACGCAACGTCAAACGTGCGCGCTGGTAAACGATTTGGCATCCCAATTGCCGGAACTCATGCGCATTCGATGGTGCAAGCATATGGAGATGAGTACACGGCATTTAAAAAGTACGCAGAACGTCATAAAGAGTGCGTCTTTTTAGTTGATACGTATGATACGTTAAAATCAGGTGTGCCAAATGCGATTAAAGTCGCCAAAGAGCTCGGGAATACGATTCAGTTCAAAGGTATTCGTCTTGATAGTGGCGACTTAGCGTACCTATCGAAAGAAGCACGTAAAATGCTCGATGAAGAAGGGTTTACTGAAACAAAAATTATTGCTTCAAACGACTTAGATGAACAAACCATTATCAACTTAAAAGCACAAGGAGCAAAAATTGATAGCTGGGGAATTGGCACAAAACTCATTACTGCTTACGATCAACCAGCGCTTGGAGCAGTTTATAAGCTTGTTGCGATTGAAAATGAACAGGGTGACATGGTTGATCGTATTAAAATTAGTGCGAATCCTGAAAAAGTCTCCACTCCTGGTCGTAAAAAGGTGTATCGAATTGTCAACAAAGCGAATGGCAAATCAGAAGGAGATTACATCACGCTTCACGACGAACAGCCGCAGCAAGAAGAACGATTAAAGATGTTTCATCCCGTTCACACCTTCATTAGTAAGTTTGTGACGAACTTTGAAGCACGTGAGCTTTTAAATCCGGTTTTTGAAAACGGCCAATGTGTGTATGACCTCCCATCTCTAACAGATGTTCAAGCATTTGCGAAGAAAAATTTAGAGCTATTGTGGGATGAATACAAGAGACCGATCATGCCAGAGGAGTACCCAGTCGATTTAAGTGAAGCGTGCTGGGAGAATAAAATGAAGCGAATAGCTGAAGTAAAAGAAAACGTGAAACAAATGCGTAAATAAAGCGGGGGGATGACGATGGCGAAAATCGGAATTTACGGATCCTCATTTGATCCAATTACAAATGTACACCTTTGGACGGCAAGCACTGTTGCGCACCGCTGTCGACTAGATCAGGTGATTTTTCTCCCATGTTCAAGCAAGCGAAAAGATAAGCGCCTGCATACAACTGATGAGCACCGCTGGAACATGATGACGCTTGCGATTGAAGGAAATGATACGTTTGTAGCCGATGATTATGAAATGAAGCAAGAAGCGTGGAAGCTTTCAACGTACGAAACGCTAAAGCACTTTAAAGAAAAGTACCCAAATGACGATATTTATTTTATTATGGGGGCGGATTTACTTATCGACATTGGTAATCGCAAGTGGGCGTATGCAGAAGAATTAGTGAAAGAAAACAAGTTCATCGTCATGGCGCGAAATGGCATTGATATGTTAAAAGCCATTAGCAAGTCACCCATTCTTCGTAATAACGATGATGGTGGTACGTTCCAACTCATTGATAAAGGACTTGCGATGGAAATTAGCTCAACGTATATTCGTGATGAGCTTGCACTTGGAGGAGAACCGCGCTATTTGCTGCCAGAGGTGTGCTATGAGTATGTGAAGGAGCATAGACTATATACAAGCTAATGTACTTCACCCAATCAAAAGAGAGGGGAGAATCCGATGCTTGATTTAGTCATTGGCCTTGTTCTTTTAGCGATAGGTGGATGGTGTTTAGTAAAAGCGTTTCAACGTTCACCACGCTTGAAAGCACGTGATGAGCATGATGAAAAGAACTCGACAGATGAATCGAGCTCTCCGTCAAACCATTCGTCAAACGGACCAGGTATTTAACAAAACGAGGCACATCTCTTGCTTCTATTATCCGTCATCATCTATGGATAAGTGAAGAAGAGGTGTGTTTTTTGTACATACGATGAAACTTCTTTTTCTGCCAACTCGTACTAATTAGTAGAAGGAGGAGTTGAAACGTACTTATCGAATAGAAATAAGTCAGCTCAAATTAAAAGGAGTGCTCGTATCCCTCCAAATAGAAAGGTGAGAGGGTCATGACCTTCCCTATTTTAGAAACAAAACGACTACAATTACGTGAACTTACGCTTGACGATGTAGATACGCTGTATGACTACTTCTCAAACCATGACGTCACACGCTACTATGGAATGAGTGCATTCACGGGTATTTATCAAGCTGAAAATCTCATTACTCACTTTGAGCAAATGGCTCGGGACCAAAAGGGAATTCGATGGGGAATCATGCTGAAAGAAGAAAACGAGTTAATCGGAACCATTGGCTTTCATTCAAAAAGCTCGCTACATAAACGAGCGGAAGTGGGCTATGAGCTACACCCAGCTCATTGGGAACAAGGTTATGCGTCTGAAGCGTTAGATGCTGTTATGATATACGGCTTTGCCCATTGGCAGCTTAACCGAATTGGTGCGGTTGTGTTTGTTGAAAATGAAGCTTCGCACCGACTTCTTCAAAAGAAAGGCTTTCAAAGAGAAGGGATTTTGCGCGAATACATGGTGCAAGACGACATCACTCATGATGCTGTCAGCTACTCCCTCTTAAAAAAAGAGTGGGAACAAAACTAAGCCGTTCTTGAATTAAGAACGGCTTAGTTTTAGATGTTTAGCTGTTTGTTGTCTGTTTCTCTTTCACTAGTTAACGTATCTTGTTCACTCTTTATGGCAAAGCGACCTTTCCTAATGGCCACTTTTTGAGAGGTATAAATACCTGTATGACTTGAAAAAAGATAGCTGACGATACAAACGAAAAACAAATAAAAACTTGCTTCTGCACCGAATAATTCAATTCCCATAATAAAGCAGGCAATCGGCGTATTGGTTGCACCGCAAAATACACCAATAAATCCAAGCGCAGCTAAAAATGGAACCGAGACGTTTAAGACATCACCGAGTGAGCTTCCAAGTGTTGAGCCAATAACAAACAATGGTGTAACTTCTCCGCCTTGATAGCCAGCACCTAGTGTAATAGACGTGAAAAGTAGCTTAGTGATAAACGCAAAAGGAGAGACGTCACCAGCGAAGGCGTCGTCAATAAGCGGTATCCCTAATCCGATATAGTCACGTGTGCCAACGATGTACACAAGCGCAATAATAAGTAATCCCCCTATGAAACTTTTAATCATTGGGTTTGGCATTAGCCTCGTGAGGTGATTTTTAAGTTGATGTGTAAGCTTAGAAAAAAGTGTAGCGGTTAAGCCAAACAAAATAGCCGCGAATCCAATCTTTAAGAAAAGGAAAGCAGATACACTTGGAATCGCTCCAATTTCATAAGAATGATGATGCACTCCCCAAGCGGTTGTGACGAAGTCACCAATAAATGCAGCCATAAAAGCAGGGAAGAGCGCTTCATGACGAATGAGCCCGAGTGCTAACACTTCTAAGCCAAAGACCGTACCGGCAAGCGGTGTGCCAAAGACCGAAGCGAATCCGCTGCTAATGCCACAAATGATGATGATTTTACGATCAATGGCGTCTAACTTGAACAGCTTTCCAACGGCCTCGGAAAACGCACCTCCCATTTGTACCGCCGTTCCTTCTCGTCCTGCTGAACCTCCAAATACGTGCGTCACAATGGTGCCAACTAATACAAGTGGCGCCATTCGAAACGGCACGCTTTCACTTGCTCCATACGCTTGTTCAATAAGGAGGTTGTTTCCTTTTGCTGCATTTAAGCCATATTTCCAGTAAAGAAAGCTAACGAACACCCCTCCAACTGGTAATAAAAACAATAGCCACGCATTCGCTTCACGCGCTGAGGTTGCCCAGTCCAGGCTTACTAAAAAAAACGCAGAGGCAGACCCTGCAAGAACCCCTACAATGCCGCTTAATAGTGTCCACTTTACGAGATAGAACACTAGATTCATTTGTCGTTGATTTTGAATAAATGATTTCATCACAAACTCCTTCTTCTGTTTATAAAACAAAGAAACTCCTCCCAGTAATTGATCACTTCAGATCGATACTGGAAGGAGTCATTAGCTCGTTGGCGGTTTATGGCGAACTCCATCGCCTATTTGAATAGCTTTATTTTACCAAAGAATGTATATCTTGCAAACCTTTTTCCTTCCTCAACCGTCTTATAAATAGAAAAGGAGGGAGAATGGTGAAGTCAGTATATAAAAGATTTGCATTAGGCAGCGTATGTCTTTATTTTCTCTATAATGGTCAACAAACAAGTTTACTAAATACGACAGTAAATATGCTGCTTTTACTGTTACTATCAAGTTGGATCATTCATCGAGCTAACGTAAAAACAGGTGTTCAATGGGGAGTATTGGCGGCATTTCTGTTGTACTTATGCATCTTGCATTCCTATGTGACCTATATCGATGCGTATTATTATATGAATCAACCATATGTGGGGTATCACACAATTGACTATGAACAGATAAATATCGTTCCATTTCAGACCATTTACCAAAATGTCATGGGAAGCAATGTATCACTTGTGACAGTCGTTCAAACAATAGGAAATCTTCTATTACTAACACCACTTGCTTTTTCGTTATTACACCTTAAAATGATGAACCGTCTGTTTAGCGTTCTTCTAATCATCTTTTTCACAACGCTTGGAATTGAGTTGACTCAGCTAGTAATGAATTACATAGGATCAGGCTATGAATTTGGACAAGAAGGCGCGCGTGCAATTGATGTAGATGATGTACTATTAAATACACTAAGTGGTGGCATTGGCATTGGGTGTTACTTGATTTATCAACAAATCTTTTTATCTAATCAAAAAGACCACTCAATCTATTAACCTTTCATCTCCTTCTATCTTATGGTAGATTTAGTTAGTAGAGTTAAAATGATGAAGAACGGTATTTTTGGAGGGGAAATAAGTTGAAAAAAAGCATAGTTAAATCTGTCGCTGTTTCGGCTGTTGCAGCGGTTTGGTTGGCAGGATCGGCGCTGCCACTTCATGCACAGGCTGCAAATTTTACCGATGTGCCAGATAATCACACGCATAAGGAAGCGATTGATCGGTTAACGGAGCGTGAAATGATCAACGGATATGGCAACGGAGAGTTCGGTCCAGAAAACGAAATTACACGTGGACAAGTGTCAAAGATTTTTGCACGTTACTTGCCAGGCGACGGAAAGGTTGAGCAAGTCTTCACAGATGTTCCAGCCAATAGTAAAGATCAAGAATTAGTAACAGCAGCATATGAAATGAAGGAAAAAGGGATTTTTTCTGGAGCAAATGGAAAGTTAAACTGGAAAAACAACATCACGCGTCAACAAATGGCAAAAGTGTTAGTCGAGACGTTTAAATTAGAGGACGATCCTAGTGCACAAAGCAAAGTAACGGATTTAAACGAAGCCTTTGATGATCAATATCGCACGTACATTACGATTCTATCAAAGAATGGTGTAACGGCTGTAGAAACGTTTAATCCAACCGCTAATGTGTCTCGTGGTCAATTTGCAACGTTTGTCTATCGTGCTTTGGATAAAGCGTCATCATGTAGCGAGCATGGCGAGCTAAAGCCAAACACAAACCCAACCATACAGCATACAAATTGTTTACTAACAGAAGCAGCGTTAAAAGCAAACATTCCACCTGAAGTAGTGAAAGCAGTCGCGACACAAGAAAGTGGAAATTGGACTCAATTTAATGCAGATGGCACGCCTGTTTTATCGAATGATGGTGGAATTGGTATGATGCAAATTACAAATCACCCAGGATATAATCAGGAAAAATTAAAAACAGATATTCAGTATAACATTGACTCAGGGGTTGCAATTTTAAATGAAAAATACAACTCCTCAGCCTTACCGAAAGTAACGGGAGCAAGTCGTGATGATATTGAAAGCTGGTACTTTGCGGTGATGGCGTACAATGGAATCAAACCGGTCAATAGTCCAATTGAACAGTTGACTGGAAATCGAAATGCAAATGCGTACCAAGAAGAAGTGTTCGCGCGTATTTTAAGTGATAGCTTATGGGGAGATCGTCAGTTTGCGGATTTTACATTCACACCTGCAGACTTTGATTATGATCGTAACAGCTCTGACAATATCAAGTTTACAAAAATGACCTACACATTAGCTGAGTCGATGAACAAAACGAGTTACAAGTTTAAAAAAGGTGATCAAGTGACGGTAACCGATTCAAATGTGAATGTAAGAAAAAATGCAACAACGGATTCTCAAAGTGTAGGAAAACTTGCAAAAGGCACGAAATTAGTCATTGATGGCCGCTTTGTCTATGAAACAAGTACGCAACGTGATAATAAATTTGTATGGTATCCTGTACGTACAGTAGACAATCGTGTCGTTGGCTATATGGCGTCGTCTTACCTGAAGTAATGCAAAGCACATGGATGATTCTCACTCATTCATGTGCTTTTTTTAATCAAAACGTGACGTTCTTTGTCGGAGAAACGGGTCTAGGAAATCCACGTTATTAAAAGGAATATCAAATCACAAAATATTTTCTTGAAAACAGAGAACGTATGCTTCATCATTTATTTCAAGACGATGAAGATTTGACGGATTCATAGATTTGTATAAAATGAGAATAAGACTATTTTCATCGCTACAATCAAAGGAGCAAACATGAATTTACTAGGAATAAATGAAGTGAAGGATGTCGTTATTCAGTCAAAGCTTGGACAATCGTTAAAAAAGTACCGATTAATCCCTGAGCATGTGATTCCAAACGTGAGCCACTGGATGCTTTCGTTTTTAGTGTTTGTGAGTGGACTCATTTTATTAGGATCAGCTGCCACGCCAGGTGTCCTTGAGCGAATTACCATTGCAGAGAAAGTATTGTCGGAAACGATTTTAAATGTATCCAATCAATTGTCTGTGACAGCGGGAATTTCGCTTTTACTGTTATCAAGAAGCATTTATTTAAAAGTAAAACCGGCGTATAAATTAACATACATCGTCTTATTAAGCGGTGCACTCTTTACGTTCTCAAAAGGCTTTGATTTTGAAGAAGCGTTGTTTTTACTCGTTATTGCGGCACTTTTACGCTTTTCGAAAAAGCGATTTTATCGTAAAAGCTATCCGTACTCATGGACCGGCTTTTTAACGATGAGTGCTTTAACCATTGCTTCAATTGTTTCTTATGTTGCCATTGGTTATATTAATCAGCCGCTCTCGAAAGTATCATTGCCACCGCAAGTTCAAAGCATTTTAATTAAACAGCCTGCCGATTTAATTGTGACAGGTATGGTTGGCTTTATTTTAGCGTTACTATTTAACATGGCAGGCTTTCGCTTTTTAGTAAATAAAAAACAAAAGCCAAATGCCAATGAAGACGAGTTACAAGCATTTTTACAAGAACAGCGTGGAAATGTGTTAACACACTTTGCCTTTTTACGCGATAAGGAGTTTTTCTGGTCAAGTGATCGACAAGTGTTCTTTATGTTTTCAACCATTTCGAATAAATTAGTCGTATTAGGAGATCCAATTGGGAACGAAAAGGCATTCCCACAGGCGATTTGCGAACTTCATGAATATGCAGATATACGAGGATTAACACCTGTATTTTATCAAGTCGAATCGAAGTACCTTCCGCTTTATCATGAAAATGGCTGTCAGTTTTTTAAGCTTGGTGAAGAAGCGTATGTGGACCTTGACGAATTCACATTAGTAGGGAAAAAGAAAACGAATCTGCGAACGGTTTTAAATAAGTTTGCCAAAAGCGGCCATGCATTTACTGTTCATGAACCACCGTTTTCAGATGCATTTATTCAACAACTCAACGATGTTTCAAATGAATGGCTCGGAAATCGACGAGAAAAAGGGTTTTCACTTGGTTTTTTTGATCGTGATTATTTACAAAAATCACAAATTGCCACCCTTTCTAATGAGGAAGGGAATATTATCGCCTTTATGAACCTTGTACCTATGTATGATGAAGGACACACGTTATCGGTTGATTTGATGCGTCATAAAAACGAAACGCCAAACGGGACGATGGATATGATGTTTCTTTCTGCAATTCAGTATGCAAAAGAAAAAGGGTATCGTGCGTTTAACTTAGGGATGGCTCCATTATCGAACGTTGGGCGCAATAAACATGCGTTTTTAGATGAAAAGGTAGCGGCGAATATTTATCGTCACGGCCATTATTTGTATCAATTTGATGGCATTAGACGTTTTAAAGAAAAATTCGCTACAAGATGGGAGCCGAAATATTTAGCATGTCGACGAAGACAGTCGCTGCCGATGATTGTTTTTCAATTGTCGTTGTTGATTGCGAGAAAAAGAAAGTAAAATGGCAGTAATCGTACAAGTAGATAAGAGAAATCATAGAAAGAGGGTCAGTGAAATAGACAAAGAAATCTAAGTTGACTGACTATGTTGCATCCCTTGCTCATAAAATCCAGTAAAGAAATGGATCGATGGGCAAGGGATGTTGCATGAAAGAGATCTTTTTTATTCATTGGCTTGGAGGTAAACAGCTTGAAGAACGTACAGATAGGTATTAAAGAGAACATCATCAACTTTATTTTATTAGTGATAACGAATTTCTTTGTAGGCTCGATGGTGGGGCTAGAGAGAACAATCCTTCCTATTATTGGCGAAGAAGAATTTGGGTTAGCATCCGTGAGTGCCGCATTATCATTCATTGTAAGCTTTGGGTTTTCAAAAGCGATTGTTAATTACATCGCAGGTGGAATTGCAGATCGGTTAGGAAGAAAGAAAGTTCTTCTTTTTGGGTGGAGCTTTGGATTACTTGTGCCGCTGATGGTGATATTTGCAACGTCTTGGTGGATGATTGTTGTAGCGAATATCTTTTTAGGAATTAATCAAGGATTAGCTTGGTCAATGACAGTCAATATGAAAATTGACATAGCCAAGCCAACGCAACGAGGATTTGCCGTTGGATTAAATGAATTTGCAGGCTACACAGGGGTAGCGGTGATGGCTGCAGTGTCAGGCTTTATCGCGTCTACTTACTCTAATCGTCCAGAGCCGTTCTATATAGGAATAGCTCTTGTAGTAGTAGGGTTTCTGCTGTCGTTGCTCGTAAAAGATACGAAGGAGCATCTTGCCTTACAATCACAGGGTGCTTCCCAAAGCGCAACGTTATCAGCAGGTGAGGTATTTAAAAAGACAACGTATCAAAATAAAAACTTATCTAGTATTACATTTGCAGGGATTAGCACCAATTTAAAAGATGGAATGGCTTGGGGGCTATTTCCGTTGTTTTTTACAAATGCAGGCTTAACTGTATCAGAAATTGGTGTGGTTGTCGCTCTTTATCCAGCAGCGTGGGGGTTTTTTCAGCTGTTTACTGGAACGTTGAGTGATAAAATCGGGAGAAAATGGTTCATTGTAGGTGGGATGTGGCTTCAAGCATTATCATTGTGGCTCATTTTAGCGGTAGGCAGCTATAGTATGTGGATAGTAGGAGCTGTCTTATTAGGCTTAGGTACGGCTATGGTTTATCCGACATTGCAAGCAGCCATTAGCGATGTCGCTCAACCAGGGTGGCGGGCATCGTCAATGGGTGTTTATCGCTTTTGGAGAGATAGTGGCTATGCATTTGGTGCGTTATTGGCAGGCTTATTAACGGATATATTAAATGTCAATTGGGCAATCGGGTTAGTGGCGATTTTACCATTAAGTGCAGGAATTGTAGCAGCCATTCGATTAAGTGAAACGTTACCTTCTTTAAGCAAGGAAACGTAAGGATAAGCATCATTCAATACAAACGTGTTGAATGATGTTTTTTTGTTTAGATGTATACCTAAAGAGGTATACATCTAAACAACAGGGTACACACTAAACGAGGAATGACATTCGGACAAAAGAGGTGATCGCGATGGAAAAAATCAACCATCTTTCAGTAAAGGAACTTACAAAAAAGATTCTAAATCACGAAAAGCTGTTCATATTAGATGTGCGGCCCAAAGATGCATTTGACGATTGGAAAGTAGAAGGAAAAAATGTACATATTATCAACACGCCTTACAGGGAGTTAATGGAAGGCATTGATCCAGTTGTGAACGATTTACCCAAAGATGAACCTGTTTACGTGATTTGTGCAAAAGGTGGCTCATCACAAAAGGTAGCCGAACAAATTGCTGACGCAGGTTATGACAATGTGTATTCGGTTGAAGGTGGCATGAAAGCATGGAGTGAGCATTTAGAGCCAATTAAAATTGGTGATGTAAAAGGTGGAGCGATTTATCAATTTGTACGTATTGGAAAAGGATGTTTATCTTACATCATTGAATCAAATGGTGAAGGTGCGATTATTGATACGAACAGAATGCTTGATCAATATGAAACGTTTATAAGTGAGCACAATATCAAGATTACACACGTATACGATACGCACCTTCATGCCGATCATATTTCAGGAGGAAGAGAGCTTGCTGAGAAAATGGGGGCAACGTACTATCTGCCACCGAAAGATGCGGATGAAGTTGTGTTTGACTATACACCTTTACGTGACGGTGATGAGTTTAAGGTTGGAGAAACGAACATCAAATCGGTGTATTCTCCAGGACACACAATGGGGAGTACCTCGTTTGTAATTGATCATCAATACTTGTTAACGGGGGATATATTATTTATCGACTCAATTGGCCGACCAGATCTAGCAGGTAAAGCAGAAGATTGGGTAGGAGATTTACGAACAACGCTCTATAAACGCTACAAAGAATTAACAGATGATTTACTCGTATTACCGGCGCATTTTATGACGAGTAAAGAAATGAATGAAGATGGTAGTGTATGTGAAAAGCTTGGTATGCTTTATCATGAAAATCACGGGTTAAACATTTCAGATGAAGGGGAATTCCGCAGTCTTGTAACGGAGAATTTACCCCCTCAGCCGAATGCTTATCAAGACATTCGTCAAACGAATATGGGCAAGATTAGTCCAGATAACGAAGAAAAGCGTGAAATGGAAATTGGTCCAAATCGCTGTGCTGTGCGTTAAGTATGTCAAAAGTGTGAAAGTACTTAAAAAAGCCTTTCGCACTTTTTGTTTTTTTGTTATCATACCCCTATAGGTATAAAGGTGTTTTTGTAGGGGGAGATATAAATGAAGAAAATATTAATTGTTGGTGGCGTTGCAGGTGGAGCTTCTGCAGCTGCTCGATTACGTCGTTTAAGTGAAAAAGATCACATTGTGATGTTTGAGCGAGGAGAGTATATTTCATTTGCAAACTGTGGGTTGCCTTATTACATCGGTGAGGTTATTGAAGAACGAAGCAAATTACTCGTTCAAACGGTAGAAGGTATGTCAAAGCGATTTAATCTGGACATTCGCAATTTAACAGAAATTGTGCGCATTAACTCTGATGAAAAAACCGTAACGGCACGCAATGTGACAACAGGGGAAGAGTACGACGAATCCTATGATGTGCTTATTTTATCACCAGGATCAAAGCCCATTGTTCCACCGATTCCGGGCATTCATGAAGCAAATGCACTGTTTACGTTGCGTAACGTACCTGATACAGACCGCATCAAACAGTACGTTGATAACGAAAAGCCAAAGCGAGCAGTCGTCATTGGTGGTGGCTTTATCGGAGTGGAAATGGCTGAAAATCTAGTAGAACGTGGGATGGATGTTACACTTGTTGAAATGGCTAATCAAGTAATGGCGCCGATGGATGTTGAAATGGCACAGCTTGCTCATACACATATGCGTGAGCAAGGAGTTAATCTTATACTAGAAGACGGCGTTCAAGCATTTGAACAGCAAGGAAACATGGTTCGCTTAACAAGCGGAAAAGAGCTTGAAACAGATATGATTATTCTAGCGATTGGTGTTCAACCTGAAAGTACGCTTGCGAAAGAGGCAGGATTAGAGCTGGGCTTACGTGACACAATCAAAGTAAATGAGCATTTACAAACGTCTGATTCATCCATTTATGCTGTTGGAGATGTGATTGAGGTAAAAGACTTTGTTAATGGATTTGAAACGTTTGTTCCGCTTGCATGGCCAGCAAACCGTCAAGGCCGACTTGTAGCCGATCATATTCATGGAAAAGACGTCCGCTATAACGGGACGATGGGTACATCCATTGCAAAAATCTTTGATTTAACCGTTGCAGCAACAGGAAATAACGAGAAAACGTTAAAACGAATTGGTATACCTTATGAAGTGGTTCACGTTCATCCAATGAACCATGCAGGGTATTATCCAGGCGCGTCTCAAATGACGTTAAAGCTTATTTTTAGTAAAGAAACAGGTGAGATTTTTGGCGCGCAAGCCGTTGGAAAAGACGGTGTAGACAAACGAATCGATGTCATTGCAACCGCGATAAAGGGTGGATTAACGGTTCAGGACTTACCTGATCTAGAATTAGCTTATGCACCACCGTTCTCTTCCGCAAAAGATCCTGTTAACATGGCTGGATATGTTGCAACGAATATGATGGAAGGTACAGTCGAAACGGTTCAATGGCATGAAATCGATGATCTTGTCGCAAATGGCGGTTATTTAATTGATGTGCGCGACCCAGGAGAGGTTGCTCGTGGTGCCATTAAGGGTTCTGTTACTATTCCCGTTAATGAACTGCGTGAGCGTCTAAACGAAGTTCCAACTGACAAAGATTTATATATCACATGTCAAGTGGGCTTACGAGGTTATTTAGCTTCACGCATTTTAATGGAAAATGGTTTTAAGGTGAAAAACTTAGACGGTGGATACAAATTGTATGCATCCGTGTATCCGAAAAAGTAAACGTTACGAAAAAGCAGAGGACATGTTCTTCTGCTTTTTTTTATGTTCTTCATCAAAATTTAACAAATACCCGTTACAATCAGTAGAAATAACTATGTAAGGAAGGTGAAGATATGGAACAAGTATCATTATGGATTGCATTAGGGGCAGGGGTATTATCATTTTTTTCTCCTTGTATTTTTCCGATTCTTCCGGCTTATTTATCGCACTTAACGGGTGGAAGCATTCAAGAACAAAAATTACAAGTGAACCAACGAGTGCTTCTGCAACGCTCCATTGCATTTGTGCTTGGCTTTAGCTTTGTGTTTATTTTAATGGGAGCATCCGCTACTTTTTTAGGGCAGTTTTTTCAAATGAATCGTCAGTTGATTGAACATATAAGTGGAATTTTAATTGTCATGTTTGGCTTGCAGATGCTAGGGGTGCTTCAATTTGCATTCTTAATGAAAGAAAAAAAGTGGGATCATCGCCTTGAAAAGCCGAAAAATTGGTTTTCATCCGTATTGCTAGGCATTGCGTTTGGAAGCGGGTGGACGCCGTGTGTCGGGTTCACACTGTCATCCATTTTACTTCTTGCTAGTTCGAGTGGGACGTTAAGTGAGGGAATGATGCTATTAGTCGTGTATTCAGTAGGAATGGCGATTCCATTTTTATTGATTTCATTTCTTATGACTAAATCAGTGCGCATCATTCGGGTAATTAATCGGTACTTAGGAAAGCTAGCGATTGTAAATGGCTCGATTATGATCTTACTTGGCGTGCTCGTCTTTACCGGTCAAATGACTAAAATTAGCGCGTACTTTGCCCGATTTACACCCTTTACGTTTTAGAATGAGGAAGGGGACAAACGGAGCAAAGGATGCTCCGTTTGCCTTCATCATGAGTGAATCGCTTCTTCTCTCACTCGCTGCATAAATTCCTCTACCACTCTACGGTTGCTTTTTTCACTACCAAGTTTCAACATCGCTCTACCAACAAAATTGACGCCTTTGTTTTGCCCTTCATAAATAAATTTTGTGTGCGTTTCATTGATTTTAACTAAGCAAAACGAAAGGGTAATCTCAAATGCTTTACCAAGAACAAAGGTGATTTTCTTATACTTTCTCTCTGGATCATCTTCATAATCTAGCGTTTCAACAATATATGTTTCCACGCGCTTGCCTTCACGATACGTTTGACGATGCTTGGCGCCTATTTGATGTTCATTTTTTTCGATTAAGGTATGTTCCTCGACTTTAGGCATAATTCGTTTAATATGCTGATCAGAAAATAACGCCCAAACGTTCTCAATATTTGTTTCAATCACGATTTCTTCTTTCCATTGAATCACAAGCTTTCATCCTTTCCAGATGCGAGAAATTCATCAATTTCCTCAACTTGAAGTTGAAGATCCTCCATCTGAATGTGTATTTTTTTCTTTTTTTGTTTTAACAAATCTTCTAAATGTGCAAAAGATTCGTCCTCCATGACAGACGTCATCTCTTGAACCGTAAATCCGAACCTTCTCAGTTTTCCTAAAAGGATAGCAAGAAAGTAACTTCCATCATCGTAATAACGGTAATTGTTATTTGGATCAATGAAGGCAGGCTCAAGTAGTTTCACTTCTGCATAGTATCGTAATGTTTCTTTGCTTAATCCAGTCATTTCAGCAAACTCGCTAATCTTATACATGTCCGTCCTCCTATCATTATCATAAACCGTGGGGTACACCACAGAGTCAATGGTTATTTTCTTTCATTGCTGTGGAAAAAGAACGAATGGTTACCGTTCTAGCATAACACCTTCTCTTCTATTATGAATGGCTTATGACAAGTGAAATAATCTTCTCGTTCTTATGCTTTTATATTGATTGTAATCGAAACTTCCATTTGAATCATAAAGAAGTTGTTTTAATAGGAGAGAGTCGATGAAAGAATCCGCTCAATAGTAGATGTTAAAAAAGATTTTAAATAAACGGTTGACATTATACCTATAGGGGTATACAATAAACATTGTCAGCGATACTTCTTCTGAAAACAACTAAGAAGGAGCGCTTTAAAATTAAAAAACAAATGATTTTAAAAAAACATAGAGCTTTATAAAAAAAGGTTGTTGTTTATAGAGTGGTTGGAGCGAAAAGCGATCAACCTGAAGTGGACATTAACTACACGTTAAACAACAATCGAAGAAGTAGACGAAGCATAAAACAACTAAATAGAAAGGGGGCGTTCTACATGGAATACAACGCTCAAGTGAAAAACCGATTAAAGCGTATGGAAGGTCAGCTTCGCGGTATTTTAAAAATGATGGACGAAGAGAAAGACTGCAAAGAAATTATTACGCAGCTATCAGCCGTTCGCACAGCCGTTGATCGTACAGTCGGTGTCATCGTAAGTACAAATCTAGTTGAATGTGCACTAGAAGCAGAAAAAAACGGTGAAGCAGCGGATGATATGATTAAAGAGGCAGTAAACTTACTTGTAAAAAGTCGTTAAAATAAACGGTTGACAATTATTTTTTTACTTGTTACTATACCCCTATAGGTATAAAAATGATAAAGAACACGGAGGGAATACAAATGAACGTAAATAAAGTATTAGATGCAAAAGGATTAGCTTGTCCAATGCCGATTGTCAAAACAAAGAAAGCAATGAACGAATTAGAGTCAGGTCAAGTGTTAGAGATTCATACAACGGATAAAGGTGCTAAAAGTGATTTAACAGCATGGGCAAAATCAGGTGGTCATGAATTGCTACAGCATGAAGAAGAAGGTAACGTATTTAAATTCTGGATTCAAAAAGGATAAATTTTTTTACACACTCATATACCTATACAGGTATTAGTAATTACACCAAGGAGGACTTACAATGGAAAAGAAAAAAACAACAATCGTCTTATTTAGTGGTGATTATGATAAAGCAATGGCAGCGTACATTATCGCAAATGGTGCAGCAGCATATGATCATGAGGTAACCATCTTTCACACATTTTGGGGATTAAATACATTACGTAAAGAACAATTAGTTCCTGTTAAAAAAGGTTTCATGGAGAAAATGTTCGGCAAAATGATGCCGCGTGGAGCAGATAAAATGGGCTTATCGAAAATGAACTTTGCAGGTATGGGACAAAAAATGATTAAAGAAGTCATTAAAAAGCATAATGCTGTTCCATTACCACAATTAATTGAAATGGCACAAGAGCAAGACGTAAAGCTTGTTGCATGTACGATGACGATGGATTTACTCGGTTTGCAAGAAAAAGAATTATTAGACAACATTGATTATGCAGGAGTTGCCGCTTATTTAGCAGATGCTGAAGAAGGCAATGTAAACTTATTCATCTAAAAAGGAGAGAGGCTCGTTGGAATATATTCAATACGTACTCTTTGGACTAGTCGCTTTCTTTTTACTAAGACGGTTATTACCAACAAGCGGTGTTCGCAACATGACAACTACTCAATTAAAAAATGAGTTAGGTGATAAAAACAAGCAATACATTGATGTTCGTACACCAGGTGAGTTTAAAGGAAGAAACATTCGAGGTTTTAAGAACATCCCACTACAGCAACTACCAAATCGAGTGAATGAATTATCAAAAGAAAAAGAAGTCGTAGTGATTTGCCAAAGTGGCATGAGAAGTAACGCAGCAAGTAGACAGCTAGTGAAACATGGCTTTAAAAACGTAACAAACGTCAAAGGCGGCATGAACGCTTGGCGATAAGGAGGAATTAAGGATGAGAGAGATTTCACCAAAAGAATTAGAGCAGTTCATTGATGAAGGAAAAACGTTAAATATGATTGATGTACGTGAAGTAAGTGAAGTAGCGGAAGGGAAAATTCCAGGTGTTATTAACATTCCATTAGGCTTAGTTGAGTTTCGTATGCATGAGTTAGATAAAGAAAAAGAGTATATTATCATTTGTCGTTCGGGTGGCCGAAGTGGTCAAGCGTCACAGTTCTTAGCATCACAAGGGTTTAACGTCATCAACATGACAGGCGGTATGCTTGCTTGGGAAGGACGCACAGAATAAATTTTTTTAACAGAAAATATACCCTAGGAGGTAAAAGAATGAAAGCAAATGTAACGTTAGACGCAAAAGGATTAGCATGTCCAATGCCAATTGTGAAAACGAAAAAAGCAATGAATGATGTAGAACCAGGTCAAGTGTTAGAAGTGCAAGCAACGGATAAAGGTTCAAAAGCAGATATTCAAGCATGGGCTGAGCGTACAGGTCATCAATATTTAGGCACGATTGAAGAAGGGGACGTATTAAAGCACTTTTTACGTAAATCATCAAACGACGAAGCAATTGAGAAAAAGCACCCGCATGTAGCAAGCAACGAAGATCTAACAGCTAAGCTTGATGCAAACGAAGACATTGTCGTGTTAGACGTACGTGAAGAAGCAGAATATGCATTCAATCATATTCCCAACGCTGTCAACATTCCATTAGGAGAGTTAGAAGCACGCGTTAGTGAATTGAACAAAGACGCACACATCTTTGTTGTATGCCGCACAGGAAGTCGTAGTGATTTAGCTTCTCAAACGTTAACAGAGAAAGGTTTTACAAATGTCATCAACGTTGTACCTGGCATGAGCCAGTGGTCTGGAAACACAACGAGCACAAACTAAAAGGAGCGACTGATATGAAGTCCCATGCAAGCTGTTTGTATGGTGTCATGTTAAAGCACTTTTTATCAGCTCAACGAATTCCATTTCGTGAAATGAACGTGGAATATGACCCATTCCTTATGCAGAAGCTTGTGATTACAACTAGACAAATGGGTGTGTCACAAACAGAAGTAAACCACAATGGGTCATAGGTTTCGGCCTGCATTCAATCATATCATTATTACAAAACTAGGAGGAACTTTAGATGAGTAACAAAGTAGCAATTATCGCAAGTAACGGTGGATTATTTGACGCATACAAAGTATTTAATATCGCAACGGCAGCAGCAGCTACCGAACAAGAGGTCGCGATTTTCTTCACATTCGAAGGATTAAATTTAATTCATAAAGAAGCAAATGCAAATCTTCCAATGCCTGAAGGAAAAGAACAGTTTGCAGAAGGATTTGCGAAAGCAAACGTACCATCAATCCCAGAGCTAGCAGCAATGGCAAAAGAAATGGGTGTCACATTCATCGGTTGTCAAATGACAATGGACGTGATGGGATTAGAAAAAGAAGATTTTGTTGATGGAATTGAAGTAGCAGGAGCAGTCACATTTTTAGAATTTGCGAAAGATGCAATGACATTAACATTTTAATATTTTTTTAACTAAAAATATACCTTGGGGGGTAATTGAAAATGGCAGTAAAACCAATGACAGCGAAAGAAGTTACGAAAAAAGTAATCAATAAAGAATCATTGTTTATTTTAGATGTGCGTAATGAAGATGCATTTCAAGATTGGAAAATCGAAGGTGAAAACTTTAACTACTTAAACATTCCTTATTTCGATTTATTAGACGGTGTGGAAGAAATCATGGATAAGCTTCCAAAAGATCAAGACATTTTAGTTGTCTGTGCAAAAGAAGGTTCATCCATTATGGTTGCTGACATGCTTTCAGATGAAGGATTAGACGTTTCTTACCTACAAGGTGGCATGCGAGCATGGAGTGAGCATTTAGAGCCAGTTAAAGTGGGCGATTTAAAAGATGGCGGTGAACTGTATCAATTCGTACGAATCGGTAAAGGTTGCTTATCGTACATGGTTGTATCAAATGGTGAAGCAGCAATTATTGATTCAACTCGTATGACAGATGTGTACATTGAGTTCGCCAAAAGCATTGACGCAACCATTACACACGTATTTGATACGCACTTACATGCCGACCACATTTCAGGTGGACGCGTCATTGCAGAAAATACAGGTGCAACATACTGGTTACCACCGAAAGATGCAGAAGAAGTAACGTTTAAATACGAAGCATTAGAAGACGGTCGTGATGTGACAATCGGAAACACAACGATTAACATTCACGCATTGTATTCACCAGGTCATACAATTGGTTCAACATCATTTATCGTTGATGAGAAGTACTTGTTATCAGGTGACATTTTATTTATTGATTCAATTGGTCGTCCTGATTTAGCAGGTATGGCTGAAGATTGGGTAGGAGATTTACGTGAAAGTCTTTATACACGCTATAAGGCGTTATCAGATGAGTTAATCGTATTGCCAGCTCACTTTATGATCATTGAAGAGTTAAACAGTGACGGAAGTGTAGCGAAAAAATTAGGTGCACTTTATGCAGAAAACCATGGTTTAAACATTGAAGACGAAGGTGAGTTCCGTAAATTAGTAACAGAAAACTTACCACCTCAGCCGAATGCATACCAAGAAATTCGTCAAACAAACATGGGCAAAATCGCACCAGACGAAGACAAACAACGTGAAATGGAGATTGGTCCAAACCGTTGTGCGGTACGCTAAACAATCAATTGTGGAGGGATCAAGCTCCCTCCCAACTAACACATTCTAGGAGGTACTTATGATGGAAGCAACAAAAGTATTAGATGCAAAAGGATTAGCATGTCCAATGCCAATCGTACGAACAAAAAAAGCAATGAACGACTTACAGTCAGGTGAGGTATTAGAAATTCACGCAACAGATAAAGGAGCAAAAAGTGACTTAACAGCTTGGGCAAAATCAGGCGGCCACGAATTAGTGAAACACGAAGAAGAAGGCGACGTGTTCAAATTCTGGATTAAAAAGGGTTAATGAATAAAGGGAACCAAGAAACGGTTCCCTTTTCTTGATTAAAGGAGGAGTCAGCATGGATTTTGCATTTATTATTACCATTTTCTTAATTGGCTTTATTGGCTCTTATATTTCAGGGATGCTTGGGATTGGGGGTTCCATAATTAAATACCCCATGCTATTATACATTCCACCATTATTCGGTTTAGCTGCCTTTAGTGCGCATGAAGTGTCAGGAATTAGTGCTGTACAAGTGTTCTTTGCGACAATCGGTGGTGTATGGGCATATCGTAAAGGTGGCTATTTAAACAAAACGCTCATCGGTTACATGGGTGTGAGTATTTTAATAGGTAGCTTTATTGGTGGTTTCGGTTCACGTGTGATGTCAGAAGGTGGCATTAACGTCGTCTATGGAGTGTTAGCCCTAATTGCAGCGGTTATGATGTTCATACCTAAAAAAGGAATTGATGACATTCCATTAGATCAAGTGAAGTTTAATAAGTGGCTAGCAGCCGTTTTAGCGTTAATCGTCGGAATTGGATCAGGAATCGTTGGTGCAGCAGGTGCGTTTCTACTTGTACCTATTATGCTCGTTGTGTTGAAAATTCCAACGCGTATGACCATTGCGTCCTCTCTTGCGATTACGTTTATTTCATCCATTGGAGCAACCATTGGTAAAATTACGACAGGTCAGGTTGATTACTTTCCAGCTTTCATTATGGTTATTGCTAGTTTAATCGCATCTCCATTAGGGGCGATGGCAGGTAAAAAGATAAATACAAAGATTTTACAAGTTGTCTTGGCTCTTCTAATCTTTGCGACTGCGGTTAAGATTTGGATGGATATTTTATAAAAAGGAAGGGTTGTGTCAAATGAGGAGCTTTAGCTTCCTTCGACACAACCCTTCTTTATTTCGTTAATTCATTACGGTCTTCTGTTCCTGGTGGTTGTTCCATCCATCCGTTTTTAGCCATGATTTTACCAGAATCTTGCGCGTAGGTTAACACATCTTTTGCGACAGTAAGTAGCTTTAAGGGCAAATCTGCTCTTAGGCTGAATGTTGTACCTAAGGCGTTACTTCCTAAGCTGAAGCTGCAAAATAAGCTCGTACAATACATCATCAGTTTATCTGAAAATGGAGAAACCTTCGAATCTGTCGCTTTTGCTCCCCATGTCGAAGGAGCTTGAATGTCACTTTGAAGCAAAATTTGCGTATAGTCCGTTACAATTTTTTTTGATAGCTCTTTTCCTTTAATAAAAAATTTCTTTACTTCCGTCTCATTTGCCGCTTGAGCGAACCCAGTCATCAGCTGCATCCCAAAAATATTGGCCTCGATCGCAAAATAAATATGAGCGAGCTCAACCGTGTTTAATGATCGCTTATCTGAAAATAAATTGATACCCGACATATAGCTAGGTCCTGATGCAAATTCAACTCGCTTAGGCATCGTGACAGATGGAGAGGTAATCAATACATCTCTCTCTTGTAAGAAGCTAACACATCGCTCGTATACGGTTTGGGTAAAGGCTGTTAGCTCTTTATATAAAAGGATGATGTCGTGTCGATATGCCATGGCAATATGCAAGGTGTGTAACCCCATACTAATTTCTTTAAATTGACGAAGAAACATGATGTCAAAATGATGGTCATACAGCTTAGGTGCACCTACGTTCACATCTTCTTCTGTAAATCCAACGGGAATAACGGCGCCTTCGCTTGTAAAAATAGATTGAATTTGTTGAATGTATTGAATAACTTGTTGATGGGTATACTCTAAAATTTCTTTTGCTTGTTCATCATCGGCTTTCTCAATAAAATATTCTAAAAACCGCTGTATCATGGTTTTTTGCTGATAAGTCATCCAAAGTGTAGCAAGTTCACTTCCGCTAAGCGCTTTTTGGTGTGACATGTTATTCATCCTTTTCATCGTTAATTCGC
Organism: Priestia iocasae; assembly: GCF_016909075.1. Lineage (GTDB taxonomy): Bacteria > Bacillota > Bacilli > Bacillales > Bacillaceae_H > Priestia > Priestia iocasae. The sequence continues at coordinate 22,671 of NZ_JAFBFC010000003.1, read as the reverse complement.
TTATATGTATGATGCCTCATTTCCTTATCAATACTGAGTAGGAATGCAACACATTTAACTAGTACAAAGTATGCGCTAAATTGGCTAGAAAGATACGAATAGTTGTTTTTTAACCTGAGTGTTTAGGACAATTTAATAAGGGAAATATGAATGCTAGAAACGTGTATTATCTTTGTGCATTTATTTACTTTCTTTGTGGGAAGTAAAATAAGAAGATCATCGTTAGGAGGCTTATCATGAAAAAGAAAATGACGATAGGGATGGCTTCTGCACTTTTAGCTTTGGCTCTATCCGCTTGTGGTGCAGGTAGTGAAGATAACTCTCAGGAGCAAAACACAGAAGAGCCAAAAAGCTCTGAAGAAAGCATGGAGGAAAATCACAGCGACATGGATCATTCTGATATGGACCACTCTAGTTCAGGTGAAGTTCCAGAGGGGTTAAAAGAAGCAGAAAATCCTACTTATCCAATAGGAAGTCAAGCTATAATTGAAAAAGGGCATATGAAAGGCATGGAAGGTTCAGAAGCAACCATTGTTGGCGCTTATGACACAGTCGCATATGTGGTTTCATATGATCCAACAAACGGTGGAGAGCGTGTAGAAGACCACAAGTGGGTTATCCATGAAGAAATCAAAGATGCAGGTGACAAGCCACTCGAACAAGGATCAGAAGTCACACTAGAAGCGGATCATATGGAAGGAATGAAAGGCGCAAAAGCGGCCATTGAATCAGCAGAAGAAACAACCGTGTATATGATTGATTATACGTCTAGTGAAGGTGAAGAAGTGAAGAATCACAAATGGGTAACAGAAGACGAGTTATCAGCTAAGGAATAAGGTCATGAAACAATAGAGAGAGAATTGAAAGCTGAGTATAAAATCGCAAAGGTTTTATACTCAGCTTTTTTATGATTTAGAGAATAGTTAGTAGAATTGTAAAAAATGAAAAGATTAAGAGGAAATTTATGTTAAAATAAAATGGATAAAAATCCCTCTTTTCTGTAAAAGAGCTGTTAAATGGAATCACTCGAAGTCTATGCATAAGCTATTCCTGACGTAAGTAAGAAATTAATTAAAATGAAAGGAGGGAAATTAGAATGAAATATGTGTTTGATTTTATTCTAGCGGTATCTTTGAATGGATTTTCTTATTTTATCGCCAGTTTAATTTTTAAAACCGAATTACCTTTTTGGCAAGCACTCATCATTGGCTTTGCGGTCGTTTCATTAGGTGCTTTAACCGAAGCCGTAGGAAGTCCAATGTGGTTAATTGTATTGGTTCCGTTTCCAGTAGGGATGTTCTTACTTTACACATTTCTTAATGTAGCGGTTCCTCAATGGTTTTTGACATATGTCATCACTCTTGCCATATACACAGCTATTCATATACCGATGAGCTACTTCTTTCACTTCCATTCTTTAATTCCGGCATGGAAATTATCTTAAGCTCGTCATTTAGTTAGAAAAGCTATGAATATTAAATTTCCTATTGAGCTTATTGTTTTACTATCTGTAGAGAAAATTTGCTAAAATAAAAAGATGATAAGCTAAAAAGGAGCAGAATAATGTACCAATTGTCACATGAAGCAAAGAGAACGAAAAGAATCACAAAACTTTATGAAATCATGTTTGGATTAGTAGCTATTATAAATGTTATCTCATTTTTAACTAAAGAGGAATACATACAAGGGATGATGAGCGCACTTCTTTTCTCGCTTGTCTTTTGGTTTGTAAAGCGTAAAAAGGAATGGGCTAAATTCACGTTGAAAGTTGTTGTGTGGGTGCATGTTGGATTGTTAGGACTCATTATCGTTGTGTCACTTGTTCAACTAATGAGGTAATAGTTTTCTGAGGAAGAAGGGAGACGTGCGGTTCTCCCTTAAGCTTTTTTCTTAAATGCGTAGACAGAGACAATAATCGGTAGTAAAAGTGGGATAAATACGAAAAATGAAGCGGTCCACAATGTACTAAAAGTAAACGCTATATCGCTACAGCCAACCGTTCCACATTCGGTTGCACGAAGCCCTTTTTGTTGAACAGAGTCCACGTAGCCAATTAATCGAATACCAAAAAAGAACACCCATACGATCACAATGACCGCAATGGTTAATAAAAAACGAATGGTTTGTTTCACTCTATTTCTCCAATCATCTTAAGTAAAAAACATAGACGTAGCGATCAGCAACACGAGCATACCTATCGTTTGGAAAAATGAAATGCCCCTTTTCTTCTCTCTTGTAAGTATACTCCAACACACCCCGTATAAAGTTTTTAATAGCAAAAAATAAAAAGAATATAATCAGGAAATGGTTGTCTGAAGAGGCGATAAAACAGGTCGTAAAGAGAAACGCACCAAAGATAACGATTGGATTCTATAGAAGGCATTCCTCTTTTTTACAGTGCATTTTGTGGTTTCTTCATGGAAAGCGTGAACAGAAGCCTCTATCGCCAAAAGGATAGGGGCTTTTACATAATTAAAAATATTTCTCCTTTTTTTGCAACGAACTTTTCACTTCAAACGACTACTAGTAAAGAAAGGAGCAAAGAGATGAACATTTCAGAATTAGTAAAGCATGCACAAAAGGGAGATGATGAAGCATTCGAACAGCTTATAGCAACTGTTCGTCATCGGCTGTATAAAACAGCGTATCTTTATGTGCGAAATGAACAAGATGCGCTAGATCTCTATCAAGATGCAATTTATCAAGCCTATCTCTCTCTTAAAACATTAAAGAACCGTGAGCATTTTCAAGCTTGGATTGTAAAAATCGTCGCAAATAAAGCAATTGATTTTATTCGAAAGTCATCAAAACAGTTTATCGCCAACTCAGATTCATTCTCTCATTTATGTTCAGTTGATATGATTCGTCATGTTGAGCATTCGCTCGACTTAACAGCTGCTTTTGCGGCGCTAGATCATGAGCAAAAAACGTTGATTTTACTTCGCTATTATTACGACTTACCAGTAAAAGAAATTTCCAAGCTCACAAACAGTCCTGAAGGAACGATCAAATCGAGTTTACACCGAGCTAAGAAAACGATGCGTCCAATTTTAAAGGAGGGATATTTACATGGATAAACAAGAATTTAATCAGTCAATGGATGAAATGGTTTTTCCTGAACAGAAGTTAAAAGAGCGTGAATCCATTGCCATGCTGCAAGCCAAAAAGAAAAAACGAAGCGTTAAAAGGTGGGTATCAAGTACGGTGGCAGCGGGACTTTTACTGACTAGTATGCTAGGGGCTGGGTTTCTTTCACCTGCTTTGGCACAAACATTAACGAAAGTTCCCGTTATTGGTTCTATCTATTTAGAGCTTTATGATATTGCAGGAAAAGAAATTGAACAGAAGCAGTTAGCAAATTCGATTGAGGAAGAAGATACAAAAAATGGTATCACGATGAAAGTAAAAGAAGCCGTTTATGATGGAAATCGATTAGTTGTCACAGTTGAATATACAGGAAGTGACGGTTTATTAATTGGTGAAAAAGGAGAAATTCATCAAGGGTTGCGCTACATTACCATTAATGGAAACGAGCCAGAGCTAGCAATTGGAGGGGCAAGTTCAGATTCCGTTGATGAACATACCGTGATTGAATCTCATCAATATACGATGGAACAACTCGACCAGTTCGGTGATAAAATTGATATAGCCGTTCGTGGAGAAAACATTTTTGGTCAAAAAGGAACGTGGGAAGTCGCGTTTCCTTTAGAAAAACGAAGTGATCAACGCGTCGTTGTTCAACCGAATGAACGAGTAGAAACAAAAGATAAACAATATGCGATGACCGTAAAGCAAATTGCCTTTATGACTCTTGGAACAAGAATTGACTTAGGGATTGATTATCCAACTGAACAAGACAAGAACGATACATGGCCGATGTTTCGTTACGAAGTAATCGATGATAAAGGAAATGTGTATCGAGATTTAAAGCTACAAGTTGGAGCAACAGGAGAAAACGGTCGTGAAATTATGTTACTTTTACCACCATTTAAAGACGTGCCAAAGTCTTTCACCATTCAACCTTATGATGATCATGACGGAACCACTCATTGGGAAAACCATCCTATCACCGAGCTACAAACGAACGTGACGCTACCGTAATCTTTTTATGTAAAAAATGCAAGCGAATGATGTACCTAGTGGGTTGAAAAATGGTTTCTTTTAGAAAAAGCGAGGGAATGGATACTTTGCTCTCGAATAAAGAGAGTTAGCGATACAAAAGGAGGAGCGAGATTGAACATCCGTCTTATAGAGGTAAAAGACGCACCTGCCATTGCACAACTAATGACACAGCTAGGATATATAACAACAGAAAAGCAAATGCAAGACCGATTGAACAAACTGAAGCATCACGAAGATTATGAAGGGATTGTCGCTGAACAAGACGGAACAATCGTTGCGTTTGTCGGTCTACACGATGGCCTTCTTTTTAAAGATGATCAATCCTATGTAAGAGTGATTGCTTTTGTTGTTGATGAAACATGTCGAGGTCAAGGAATTGGGACCGCTCTTTTAAAGGAAGTAGAGCGTTGGGCTAAACAAAAAGGGGCGACTAGCGTCACCCTTAACAGCGGCAACCGAACAGAACGAAAGGATGCTCACCACTTTTATATCGAACGAGGGTTTCAACCGAAAAGCACAGGGTTTGTGAAGAAGATGAAATAAAAAACGATAAAAGAGTTGCTTATAGCTGTGTGCTACAAGCAACTCTTTTACGTGAATTTAGAGTGTTGGACCATTCGTATCATTGCCTTGTCTCGTATTGTGTAAATGAGTCTCTACATACACACGCTCGGATTCAGACGTATGTTTAATGCCTTCTTCAGGGTCAAGATTGATTTTGCGTTTCTTGGCTACTAAATCAATAACAAACCCTAGTCCTAGTAAGCCCCCAATTAAGACAATCCACATTATAAATAGAATGACCATTTTTAGCATATGTAATATGATAGATTAACAGTAAGGTTTCACATCTGGAGGGATTAGATGACGGTTATTAACATCATCGTTCCAGTTGTGTTCACGACGTCCTTAAATACGTTCCTGTAGAGATGCCATTCTATTCCTTGAGTCTCTCTGCAGGATCGTATGTGATCTCAAGGAGAGGACGTGTTGTGAACATGGAACGCAACCGAGCATATCGCAGACACCAACGTCGGCGAGTTATTCAACGAAAATTGTACATAACAACAGTAGCGAGAGGATGGAATGAAGAGCAAAAGCTCATTCAACAGCCTGGCCGCTTGTCAAAAGCCAAAACACATTGCTCATGTGCAATGTGTAAATACGAAAAGCATTATAAGGTATTGAAAAAGCAATATCGCGCAAAATTAGATGGGGTGGAAAAAGAGATTGATTATCTACGCGCTGATGATTGAGTAGAGAGAAGAGGCTGAGCCAAACGGAGGAAAACCGCGTAATTTGACTCAGCCTACTCGCTTTTTTATGATTTTGTACCTGCATAAATCAAAACCGCATCGCGTAAAAACGCAGCCATACCAGGTTGCCTTTTATCATAGTAAGCCGTAAAACGCTCGTCATCGACATACATTTGCGCAAGACCTGCGTGTGCTTCTTTTGAATACTCATCCCAATAAGAGCTAAGCCACTGACGGTGTAAATCGGCTGCTTTTTGTGCTAAGTCGCTTGCAGGATCTTCAGTCTGAAACGCCTCGTGTAACACATTCAGCACTTCTTCACCAAGTCTTTCTGCTTCTTCGTATTGTGCTTGTGACATTCCTTTTAGTTTTTCATTTGATTTATTTACTTGGTCATCACCATATTTTTCACGGACTTCTTTTCCGTGTTTTTTCTCGTTTTCGTCAATTAATTGCTGTTTGAATCCTTCGAATTTTTCTTGATCACTCATCATCATTCTCCCTTCTTTTGCGGCTAAGGTTTGATTCACGTTTTGAATTAACAGATCTAACTGCTTTCGCTTTGTCAGAAGTTTTTCGCGGTGTTCTTCTAATGCTTTAACATGATCAAAAGTCGGAGAAGACAACAAGTGATGAATCGTTTCTAAGTCCACATCGAGTTCCCGATAAAAGAGAATTTGTTGAAGACGATCCACTTCTTCTTCACCGTAAATGCGATAGCCTGATGAATTGATTCTAGCCGGCTTTAGAATCCCAATTTCATCGTAGTATCGTAATGTACGACTCGTCACTCCAGCCAACTTCGCAAGTTTTTTTACTGTATATTCCATGCGTTCACCTCCTGACTATTTCACTATACAGGTTGACGTTGCGTGAATGTAAAGGGTTTTTATTCATTATAGTTAACAAAAAAGAGGATAGCTAACGACGTCTATTTTTAGTAGGATAACACTATGAAGAAATTGGTAAAAGGAGGAACCGTATGAACATTCGATTAGCAGAAAAAAACGAACAGCCTCCCATGCAGTTACTACTACTAGCTGATCCATCTCCACAATTAGTCAACGACTACATAAAACGAGGACAATGCGTTGTGATAGAAGAAAAAGAAGAGGTCATTGGTGTGTATGTGCTCCTTCCGACAAGACCTGAAACTGTCGAGCTTGTGAATATAGCGGTGGCAGAGTCACAGCAAAATAGAGGGATTGGCAAGCAGTTAGTACGAGATGCCATTGTAAGAGCTAAGCAAGCAGGATATAAAACAATCGAAATTAGCACGGGAAATTCTAGCATCGGCCAATTAGCTCTTTATCAAAAATGTGGGTTTCGTATTGTAGGAGTCGATCAGAATTTCTTCCTTCGTCACTATGAAGAAGAAATCTATGAAAATGGCATTCAATGTGTCGATATGATTCGCCTGTCGCGAGATGTGTAGGTAAGTGAAGGGAGTCTTTTCGGTCGAAAAAGTGTCACATTAATCAATGATCAGTCAAAGCGTCTGGACAAAACAGGCGTTTTTTTCTTTATCAGGAGCAACAAAAGATGATTGATCATCGTTTTACATATGCAACCAAACTTTTTTTTATGGGTGACTGTAGAGATAGCTGTATCAGGTTGAGTGGGGTGCAAGGTGAAAACGCATGAGTGAGGTGTCGAGTCTAAGATGCTTATTCAACGGCCAGGGAGACAGAAATCCCGCCGAAGTTAAGCGAGCAACCTGGAGTAGAAATCAACCAAACTCGATTATTTAGTCAACAGCAAGAAAAAAGTTTTAACTATTTTTCATGTTTTTTAAAACTATATGGAACTTTTTTACGACTATACACATGAACGACCAAACAACGAGCTGGGAATGGACGAGGTACTATGTTGAACAAAGAGAAAAAGTGGATTAAGCTCATTCAGAAAAAATCAGATGAGCATGCGGCGAATGAGTTGGTATCGATGTACTATTCGCAAATGTATGGATTTGTGTACAAGCAGACGATAAACAAAGAGTTGGCGCTCGATTTGACGCAAGAAATTTTTATAAGCATGCTTCAGTCGATTCACCATTTTGAAGGAAAACGCGCGTCCTTTAAAACGTGGCTTTATAAAATTGCGACAAATCGGATTGTGGACTATTATCGTTCAAGGCATTACAAGTATGATCGGATGTCTGATGCGATGGAAGAGCTCTTTATTTCAGGTGAAGAAGATTTTACAGTGACATTGGAACGAAAAGAAGAGGTCGAAAGAGTAACGTTTCACATTAACGAGCTTGATTTGTTTCCACAGCAGATTCTGCGTTTAAAGTTATTTGCTGATTATACGTTTGCAGAAATTGCAACAACGCTTGATGTTCCTGAGTCGTCTGTGAAAACGAAATATTACGCGACCATTCGAACATTAAAACGAAGATTGGAGGAGCAAAACGATGAAAAAAGAAACATGGCGCGTTGACTATCCAGATGAGCAGACGATGAAAACACAGATTCGTGAAATCGTCGCAAAAGGAGTGAAAAAGCCAACCTCCTTTCCAGCGCATTTAAACGAAATGTACAAGCAATTGGGATTTCGTTATTTGTTTCATGATGCGACTGACGTGTTGTTTGTGTTCTTCATAGGGCTTTCCGTTCTTGGATTAGGCTGGTTTTATACAGCTGATCAACTCTATTCAATAAATCAGCTATATTCCTTACTTTTTGTTTCGTCACCACTTTTGTATTTACTCATGGCTGTTTTCTTTCTTGTTCGAGCGAGTGAGCGACGTACATTTGAAGTGGAGATGACGTGTAAATATCACGTGTTTCAGTTAGCCGCGTTTCGCATGCTAGTGTTTGGGCTAGGCGCAATTGTATGTAATGGAGCGGTCGTTGTCATTCTTTCGCTCGTTTACGAATCGCTTCATGTTTTAGAAGCACTATGCATGTCCATGAGCTCGCTCAGTCTGTTTGCCACAAGCTTTTTATACGTGTCACAAAAAGTGAGAAAGAAATGGGGCAGTTATGGATTTATCGGCGCTTGGCTTTTGATAAACGTGACGGCAGCTGTATACAGTATAGAGGTTTATCTGGTAATCCTGCGTCATATTCCGATATACGGATACGTTATTGTGTTTGCTCTGTGTACGTATGCTTATTTTTTACGTTTGAAAAAAATGATGTCTTATCAACAAGTGAAAGGGGTTTTATAGATGTTAGTGGTACAAAATGTATCTAAAAACTTTGGCTCGTTTCAGGCTTTACATGATGTGAATCTTGAATTTCATTATGGTGTATACGGTCTTCTTGCCCCAAACGGAGCCGGAAAGACAACATTAATAAAAATGCTCACGACACTTCTGTTTCCAACAAGTGGAGAAATCTTATATGAAGGTCAAGAGATTATCAAGCTAGATGAACGATACCGAGCAGTACTGGGCTACCTGCCGCAAGAATTTGGCTACTATAAGCACGACACACCAACGAAGTATCTACTTTATCTTGCAGCGTTAAAAGGAATGAGCCGTAACGAAGCAAAAGAAAGGGTAGTGGAATTATTAAGACTCGTTGCTTTAGAGGATGTGGCGCATAAAAAAATGAAGAAGTTCTCTGGAGGCATGATTCAGCGTGTAGGAATTGCACAAGCGATGTTAAATGACCCAAAGATTTTAATTTTAGATGAACCAACGGCAGGACTTGATCCGAAGGAACGTGTGAGATTTCGAAACTTAATTACCGATTTAGCACGAAATCGCATTGTCATTTTATCGACGCATATCGTCTCCGATGTTGAATCAATTGCGAACGAAATCATTATGATTAAAGACAAACAAGTGTTATATAAAGATACTGTTTCCAACATTTGTCGTAAGATTACTGGACTCGTGTATGAAACGGAAGTTCAGTTTGATGAAGCCGCTAATTTTCGAAAAAAATACCTTTCATTATCGGAAAAACAAGAAAATGGAAAGATGCTTATACGCTTTTTAACCAATGAGCCTGCGCAACATCATTGGAAAGAGGTATCACCAAGCTTAGAAGATGTATTTCTTCACCTTTATCAAGATGAAGTGTCACCGTCATGATAACGAGATTAGAGTTGAAAAAGATTATACGGTCACCCATTGTTTGGGTGTTACTTCTTTTATTTACCGCTTTTAATAGCTATCAAATCTATTTACATGCACCGATGCGTGAGGGCATGAGTCTATTAAATGCCATTATCGACGAGCATGGGGTGCTAATGGATAAGAAGGGAAGAGCTAGTCTTGAAGCGGATTACCGTGCAGAGTTACAAGCGTGGAATGAGCTTTCAAAAGAAAAGAGTGGACACACATATGAGTCCATGCAGGCGTTTTTTAATCCAGAAACCTATTATTCCATCATTGAAAAGAACGTATACACTGAAAAAGAGCTTATCCAAGCTAGTGAATTAGCGGTAAAAGAGTCTTATGTCTTTTCGACAGAAGAAATTATTCAAAGATATAACACTCTGAATCTAGAAGAAGTAGCAGCCATGTATATTCGTTTGTACGGGCTAAGTGGTGATGCAGCTGAAATCGTAAAAAAACAATACGAATCCTTTCAGCCACGACTAGATGAATTAACGGACAATCAGGAGCACTTATCTCTCTTTTTCAATGGAAAGGCATATGAGACTCACAGCTTATTGTTTCAAACATTATTTCTCTCTGTCATGATTGAAGCGTTATTGCTAATCACGTTGGTCACTGCTTTTGTTGTTAACTATGAATTTGATCAACGTACATCATTGGTTACGTATTCTACAAAACGAGGAAGAAAAGTCGTAAGAAATAAACTGTGTGCAGCCATTGTTGCATCGATGACGATGACGGCTTACTTGTTAGGAAGCACGCTCGTTGTTTATTTTCTCGTATTTGATTATTCAAGATTATGGCACGTTCCCATTAGCTCAGGGTTTTTAACAGAAGGTAACAACATGGCGTTTATGAGCTGGTGGAATTTGTCGTTCATTCAGTATGTCTTTTTAAGCTGCTTGCTCGTCTTTATCTGTCAGTTTCTTGTGGTGCTAATGACGTTTATTCTCTCAATGTGGACTCGAAATAGCTATGTTGTGTTTTTTACTTTTTTACTCATAGTTGGTTCATTCGTACTGCTACCAGGGGAGCTTCCACGCAATAGTGAGTGGATGATTTACACGCATTATACACCGTTTCCACTCATGCTCGGAGTGAAGAAATGGTGGATGGAGAGTGGGGCATTTACGACATTTCAATATTACGAGCTAGTAACCGTTAGTACGTGGCTAGTGTTGCTAGTGACAACAAGCTTATATTGTATACACCGTTTTTATAAACAAAATTTATCATAAGGAAGCGAAAACGATGATTATTTGGAATGAGTTAAAGAAAATGTTTACACTTAAAACCATCATCCTTCTCGGTCTTGTTACATTTATTTTTTATCATCTGTTTATCATGTTTGATTTTGACCATTTTCCAAATGGTAGGCCTGTAAGAGATGAGTTTGAGATTACAAAGGGAATGATTGAGGAGTACGGAGAATGGATGGATGAAGACGAATTCGAGCACTTCAAGCAACTATATGAGCAACAGAAGCAAGAAGCAGAGGTGTACATTCGTTCACAAAAGGAGCTTGTGCGAGCCGGAATCGATTCCTATGAAGCGTTTAGGCAATATGATGGAAATGATCAACGCGTTAACAAGGTGCGAGATAACATTCACTTTGAAGAAGAAATGGATGTATTTTGGGAATTACAAGCAAGAGAGAGTATCATTGAAAGATACGAGCACCCAGAACATTTAGGACACGCTTCCTCAATTGAGCCGTTAACAGAAAAGCAACAAAGTCGAATTGATGAACTGCTTCAGACAAAGCAACATACATCGACGATGAGTTGGATTGTCTATGAAAACTACAACAACTTAATTGGAAATATGGCGATTCTTATTTTTCTAAGCATTATGATTCTTGTCACACCTCTTTACTTACAAGATCGCAAAAATCACGTGTTATTGCTTCAGTATACATCAAAGGTTGGAAGAAGGCTGTTTTCACAAAAGTTTGTGGCAGCGTTCATCGCAACAATCGCAGTAATGACGGCGCAGCTTTTCCTTTTCTTTACGCTCTATAAAGGAAATGGCACATCGGCGTTTTTATCGTTAAATGTTAATTCCATTTTTAATTATTTGATTTCGTGGTACAACCTTACTTTTTTTCACTATATTTTATTAACAATTGCAGCGATTTATCTTGTAGGAGTAGTGGTTCTCTTACTAGTCGCTTACATTTCGAGCGTTGCGCCTAACTATATGACGAACATCGGTAGTCAAATTCCTCTTATGTTTTTACTTGTTACGTTCGGAGTCAATTACTTAGTAAGAGAGATAACGAGTGTATATTTGCCACAATATCTCTGGCCGATTGTACTAATGAGTGTAATAGGCTTAACGTTAATGCTATTTATGATAAAAGTGAAAAAAGAACGAGCAAGAGACATCTTATAACAAAGAGCCCTGTAGGAAGAAAGGGCTCTTTTTTCCTGTCTCATTGATCAACAAGTGCTATTTGATAAAAAGAAGACATATATACTATTACAAAAAATGGAAATAAAAAGGAGAGCTTTATGACGAAAAAGGTGTTGCTTTTTTGTGATCCGGGCATTGATGATGCCATTGCCATTATGTATGCATTGTTAAATCCTGATATTGAACTTGTAGGTGTGGTAACGAGCTTTGGAAATGTGACGAAAGAACAGGCTACACGCAATGCGGCGTATTTGTTACAAATAGCAGGTAAATCAGACATCCCCATTATCCCTGGTGCTGCTCAACCGATTCAGCAAGAAAACATGGTGTATTATCCTCAAATTCACGGTGACGATGGAATTGGTCCAATTGAGCCACCAGAAGATTTGATCTATCACGTATATCCATTTGATACGATTCGTGTACTAATTGAGCACTATAAGGATGAACTCATCATTGTCGATGTAGGAAGGTCAACCTCATTAGCTTCTGCTTTTATTTTATTTAATGAACAAATTAAAAAAGTAGGCGCATTTTATCTCATGGGAGGCTCTTTTTTTAGACCTGGAAACGTGACGCCGATTGCGGAAGCGAACTTTCATGGAGACCCAACCGCGTCGAATTTTATTTTGAAATTTGCTCATAACTTAACCATTTCACCTTTAAATGTGACGAGCGATGCTTATTTAACACCAGAAGTGATTGATGAGATTTCACAAACCGTTAAAAATCCTTATTACTTAATGGTTCGTCCAATTTTTCAATACTATTTTCATGCTTATAAGAAGCTAGCTCCAGACATTGTTGGTGCTCCTATTCACGACATTGTTCCGCTTATTATGATGATTAATCCTAGCGTCGCCGATTATCTTTACTATGATGTAAAAGTAGTCGAACAAGGAGATGCTAAAGGGTTGTCCTATGCGGACTTACGACCAAATGGTGTCGCAGGACAAACGCGAATAGGGATGAAATTAAATTACGATATATTTTTAGAAGAAGTAAAAAAAGTGATGGAGATGAGGTATGCAGAAAATAGAGGCTGTTCAAGTGAAAACAATTGACATGAGTAGCAGACAATGATATATTTCCGTATGTTTAAGAGTTTAAACATATAAAAAGAGTATGAAAATGATTGATCATAAAGCTTTACTTATGATTTAGAGATTTAAAGCAGAAAGAGGGAACTTGTATATGAAAACCGCACTTGTAACAGGAGCATCAACAGGAATTGGCAAGCAATTTGTTTATTCCTTAGCAGAAAAAGGATACGATGTCGTCCTAGTGTCTAGAACAAAAGAAAAACTCGACCAAATAGCAACAGACGTTCAAAATCAATTTGGAGTCAACACGTATGTCATACCGAAAGATTTAAGTGAAGAATGGGCAGCACAAGAGGTGTACAATGAAGTGGAGGCTCAAAATCTCTTTATCGATTTGCTTGTTAATAATGCAGGAGCAGGTACAACTGGCGAACTATTAGAGACTTCGAATGAAAGAAATCATCAGCAAGTGATGCTCAATGTTAATGCAGTTGTCAATATGACACAGCTATTCTTACGAAAAATGGTTGAAAAGGGAAGAGGAGAAATCATTAATGTTGCTTCAATGGCATCTTTTCAACCCATTCCATATATGTCAATCTACGCTGCCACAAAAGCATTTATTCTTTCCTTTACGGAAGGGTTGCATGAAGAGTATAAAGAGAAAGGCATTCATATTATGGCTGTATGTCCTGGGAATACGGAAACGGAGTTTTTCAATACAGCCCCAGATTCAATCAAGGTAGGAAAGATGAGAAGCTCAAAGCAGGTTGTCGAAACAACGTTTAACGCGATCTCAAAACGAAAAAGTGTCACAATTGATGGGAAACGAAATTTCATGACCGCTCAGCTTCCTCGACTTCTACCACGTAAGTTCATTTCACAAGTGAGCGCTAGTTTAATGAAAAAAAGTATGAAAAAGTAACACGAAAACGCCTTGCCAATTCAACCTATATGTAAGTGGTTGAATCGGCAAGGCATTTCTTAAAAATGATAATGAAGGACAGTAGGTGCATGTGAAAAATAAGGAGAAATAAGTTCTTCCCATTTCGCAAATGCTTCGCTTTTTACAAAATGCTCTGTATGATCCTCCATAGTTGTCCATGCGATCATTAATAAAAACTGATTGTTGTTTTCGATGTTTTGAATGAGCTCATAGCCTTCGTACCCGTTAGCATCTTTTACATAGTGAATCCCTTTATTGATCGCTTCAACAAATTCTTCGTGCAGGTCGCCTTTAATCGTCAAATGCGCATGTTCAATAATCATTCGACGAGTCCTTTTTGTTCTAAAAAGTGTTTTGAACATTCTACTGCATAGTCCACTAAAAGTAAGCCGAGTGTTAAGGAATCTTCGTTTGTAAATGTAATAAATTCGATATTGTGTTCTATTTGCTCTAATTGAATCGTACTCATCTTCCATCTCTCCCTTAAAATAAGTGTTGTTTTTTATCAAATGATAGTTGATGACAGCAAGAATACATGCAAGAAATGCCGTAAAGGCACCAATCACGTTTCCCATTGCAACTGCTGTAATGATTCGTGGTAGCAATAAAATGTTATAGAACCTCGAGATTGCCAACAGCCCATTTCCTAGAAAAAATGGAAATTGGCGCTAATAGCAATCCTTTCTTCGGAATGCTGCTTGTTAAAAACGTGAAAATTGGGGTACCAATTGCTCATGCAGCTCCATAGCCTGAAATTAATGTGCCTGCTTTCGTGACAGAAATTAATAAATCAGAAGCAACGGTTTGCAAGAGCCCAACAATGACAAACTCTGTTGTACCAATCGCAAACGCGCTAATTGCTAATGAAAATAACGCTATATATATCTTCGTCGTCAAGGTTGTCCTCTTCCTTCAAAAACAGCTTATTTTTCTAGAATTTGTGTAATTTTTTCTACACACTATCAGTTTCGTGCTTAATTCTTTGTCTTTCTTCTCTTTCATACAAGACTTATCATACAAACTTCATCGTAAAAAAAGAAACAAATACACTCTTCTCTTTCTTAATACAAAGGGGTTTTATCATAAACAAGTGAGAAGACTCCACTTCAATCCATTCAATTCATTGGATTGAAGTGGGGGGGAGTTCAAGTTAAGATATACACAAGCGTTTGTTCGCATAAAGGGAAGTTTTTGAAAGAAGAGGTTACAGTACTTCATGCATAACTGAGCCAAGCTTATGAACGTGAAATGACGATAAGAGGTGAAACATAATGGGGAACTATGAAGTTTTGACAAATACGACACCCACTATGACAGGCATGTTTAAGGTGATTTCTAATTGAGTTGACAGAAAAACGTATGAAGAAGTGTTTTAGAATGAGCTGAGCCAAACAGGGGTGTTCTTTGCCTCTTTGTCTCAGCCCTTTTTCTTATTTTTCTTCTAACAATCGATAAATGGCATGTGCCACACCGTGCTCGTCGTTTTCTTTCGTAATGAACGTGGCAATGTCTTTAATTTCTTGACGTGCATTGCCCATTGCGATTCCTGTTTTAGCAATGGAAATCATCGAGTAATCATTCATGCTGTCGCCAATCGCAGCCGTTTCGTCTAGGGGGATCCTTAATTGTGACGCTAGTCGCTTTAATGCATTTCCTTTTGAAGCGTCCTTATGTTCAAGCTCAAAGTTATGATGCGCAGATGTAACAAGCGTTAAGTCTTCGCGGTCTTTAAAGCGATTCCATCCTCTTGTCAGTTTTTCGTCATCAAATGAAAAGGCTAAGATGTTATAAATCGATAACGCCTCGTCCTCAAGCTCTTTATAAGAAGGGATAAAAGCAAAGCCTGATTGACTAAATTGCTTAGAGGCGGCAAGGCGTAACGGAGCTAAATCAAGCTCTGGATTTGCACTCTTTAAACGATCCATTTCAATTGCAATGAGCTCTCTACCATTTTGAGGAGTGTAAATGGCTTCTTCACTAAATACCTCGTAATAATAGCCGTTTTCTTCTAGCCATTTTAAACTATCAAGGGCATCTGATTTTTTCATTGGAACCGATAAATATGGTTCACCATTTGGCTGATGAATGGTTGCTCCGTTGGCGGCAATGATCCACGTGTTGATATCGGTTTGCTCAAAAATCTTTTTCACGTCAAACGCTGCTCGGCCTGTCGCCACAACAACTTCAACACCTTGTGCTTGCGCTTCTTTCATCGCTTGTAAATTTTCAGCACTAATTTCATTTTGGTTATTTAATAGTGTTCCATCTAAATCAATTGCGATTAATTTGGTTGTCATCTTAATCGTCCTCCTCGATGTCGTCATTCGCAATCAACAAATCAACGGAATGTTTGTTTAAGAGATTGCGAAACTTTTTTGGTGGTGTTTGATCGGTAATTAATAAATCAATGTCTTCTAACGATGCAAAGCGATAGAAGTCTGTCACACCTAATTTTGTATAATCGGCTAATACAATGACTTGTTTGGCTTGTTTGATCATTTTTCGCTTGACCATGCCATCTTCTTCGTGTGCGATGGTTAACCCATTTTCAGATATCCCCACAACCCCTAAAAACAATTTGTCTACATGATAATGACTAAGGCGTTCAATCACTGATTCGCCGTATAAAAAGCGATGATCCTTTTCAAGCTCTCCACCTAACAGTTGAATACGGATTTTGTTCTTTGATGATAAAATGTCGGCTTGATAAATAGAGTTTGTAATAACGGTACAAGGCTCATCTTCCATCAGCTCCGCACATGCTTGCACGGTTGTAGATGAATCTAAAATGATGCGATCGTCATGTTGGATAAGAGAAGCTGCTTTTTGACCAATTTGTTTCTTTTCAGTAGAAGCGGTTTGAAGCCGAGTTTGGTAGCCTTTAACTTCATTGTGCGCAGCGGGTAACAAAGCCCCTCCACGTGTACGGATAATCTTTTTTTGTTCTTCAAGCTTGACGAGATCTCGTCTGGCTGTATCTCGAGACACGTCATAGAATGAGCAAATTTGATCGACCGTAATGCGTCGATGCTTCGTTAAAAAATCTAAAATGAAAAGAAGTCGTTCATCTTGATACAATGTGTTCACCACACTTACTATTGAATTATTCATAAGTAATTATAAGTTAATGTTATTGTTTTGTGCAAATATTTTAAGTTTAAATAAGTTTTTTTAAGTGAAATCATCCTGTTACATGAATGGATGGTAAATTTAAGGAGAGGGGGAAGGAGTTATGCAGATTTCATTGATTCGGCATGGAAGGTCTAGCTACAACGAAATGAGACCTCTTTCTAGTAACCAATTTAGTGATTGGGTGCGAGGGTACGATCAAGGTGGCGTAGAGGAAGAGGAGGAATATCCAAGTGAAACGTTACAACGAGTAATGGAAGCTAAGCTTGTTGTAACAAGTGATTTAAAAAGAGCGAAACATTCAGCGTCTCTTTTAGGGATTGAGACATCCCTTGAGAACGCCTTGTTTCGTGAAGTGGAACTACCAGAGCTTTCTATTTTGTCTCCTCCTATGAATCCGAGCGTGTGGGCAATCGTGTTTCGATGCTTGTGGTTTGCTGGATACTCAAAAAATTGTGAATCGTATCGTCATGCGAAAAGACGAGCGAAGAAAGCAAGTCAGGTGTTAATGGACTATGCGAAAAAGCATGAATCCGTTGCTTTAATTGGACATGGCTTTTTCAATCAGCTTATTGCAAATGAGTTGCGAAAACACGGATGGGAAGGGAAGAAACGAAGTGATAAAAAACATTGGAGTTGTACGACTTATTTTTTGGAAAATAGAGTCATAGAAACTGAACGCGTGCTATAATCTTTTCAGATAATGGTAGAAAGAGGAGAAATAGGTTGAAATATACAATTGAAATGGTCATAAATGCATCACAAGAGGACGTATTTGCAGCTATCAATGAAGATGATCAAATAAAAGAATGGAACAGTATTTTTGTTGAAAATCGCTATGAGTCAGAAGAAGATCGCTACACATATAAGCCAGGTACGAAATACACGAGCATCACGAAAGTAGGAAAGAAAGAATACGCGTTTGAAGCCGTTTTGCTTGAATATGAAGCGCCTTATCGCACGACTGTACAATCCGTGACAAAAGAAGGGATTAGTACAGCGACCTACGTATGTGAGCCATTAGCTGCAAATCGCACACGAGTAGTATTGGATTTTGAAGTGGAGCCAAGTAATTTCTATTATAAAATCATGATCAAACTATTCGGCTGGATTACAAAAGGGATTTACATGGAGCAATTTGAATCGCTAAAAGAGTACTTAGAGTCACTCTACTAAATTTACAGAGGATGAATGATATGCTTCAAACAGAGCGATGTGTAGTAACGCCGATACAAGTAGAAGATTACGAGCTTGCGAAAGCCCTTTATACGAGTGAACAAGTGCGAGCTTATTTAGGGGGAGTAGTAGCTGAAGAAGTAATTGAACAACTATTTCCACAGATCGTTGCGAAAGCAAATGATGGATATATTCAAGTCATTCGAGTAAAAGAAACAAACGAAGCAATTGGCATTATTTCATTAGATACGCATCACGACGGGAAAAGCACGGAAGTCTCATATCAGTTTTTGCCGAGTTCATGGGGAAAAGGCTATGCAAAAGAGGTTGTCAAAGCGGTTATTCAGTATGCTTTCACCGAACGCAATGAACCTTATCTCGTAGCAGAAACACAATCAGCAAATGAAGCATCATGCCGCTTGCTTGAACGAGTCGGGATGACAGTCAGTGACACGTTAGAACGGTTTGGAGCAAAGCAAACCATCTATAAAATCAATAAGTAGAGAGAACACTCCCTGCTTATTGAACCGCTCATTTCATTTGCTTATAGTCAGAAAGAACGATGAGTTTTCTTTGTTAAACGCCATTTAAGAATCTATTAAACTACTAAAATCTCTTTGTTTCTCAATACATAACGTTCGTTCTCTATGATAAGATGGATTACAATCTTAATTTTTTGATTTTTTAAATAATTTAAAGAGGGGGAAATGAGATGAAGAAATTAAAAGTAGTTAGTAGTTTAGTAATGGGAGCGATGCTTACGATGCCAATGTATACATCATCGGCTGTTGCTCAAGTAGATGAAGGGAAAACGGTGCGCGTATTCATTAGTTCAACAAACGAAAACGCAGCTCAAAGCGCAAAAGCAAACTACAACGTACGTTGGGATTTTGGTAAAAAAGGATTCACAACTGAAATGAATCAAAAACAATTCGAAGCGCTTCAAAAAAATAAAAACTTGAAAGTGGAGCTTGTAGACAAAGTAACAACGGCTGCAAAGCCAGGAGGGGGTACAACCACTCGTACAATACCGAGTGACCAAACACCTTGGGGAATCGAAGCAATGTATCAAAATAAATCAATCGCTACAACATCAGGTGGTAGTGGAGTAGCAGTAGCGGTTCTTGATACAGGTGTTAACATTGCACATCCAGACTTAGCGGGTACATCACAACAGTGTAAAGACTTTACACAACGAAAATCACCACTCGTTGACAACTCGTGTAGCGATAAAAATGGTCACGGTACCCATGTAGCGGGAACGGTATTAGCGAACGGTGGATCTGATGGACAAGGTATTTACGGTGTTGCGCCTGAAGCAAAGCTGTGGGCATATAAAGTACTAGGCGACCGTGGATCAGGGTATTCGGATGATATTGCCAATGCAATTCGCCACGCAGCCGACGAAGCAACGCGTTTAGGGCAAAAAACGGTTATCTCCATGTCATTAGGTTCTGCTTCGAAAAATACATTGATTTCTGATGCAGTAACGTATGCGAAGAATAAAGGGGTACTTGTCGTTGCTGCTGCTGGAAACGAAGGACCAGGTGAAAATACAATCGGCTATCCAGGTGCATTAGCAGATGCTGTAGCGGTAGCGGCGTTAGAGAACGTTCAAGAAAACGGTACATATCGTGTTGCAGACTTCTCATCTCGTGGTACATCTGCAACAGATGGAGACTATGTCATTCAAGAGCGTGATGTGGAAGTATCCGCTCCAGGACGTGCGATTGAATCAACATGGTTTGACGGATCCTATAATACAATTAGCGGAACATCCATGGCAACTCCACACGTATCAGGCTTAGCGGCAAAAATTTGGGCATCAAATCCAAACTTAACTTCGAACCAACTTCGTACTGAACTTCAAAACCGTGCAAAAAGCAACGATATTTTAGGTGGAAGTGGTGCATCAGCTGGTGACGACTACGCATCAGGATTTGGTTTCCCGACTGTAAAATAATGAGTGAACAAAGCTAAAAAACGAGAAGCGCTACATTCATGGTAGCACTTCTCGTTTTTATGTTTTAGTCGATTGTGATAGGTTTATTAGCATTTCGTTCATATTCAAACAGCATCTGAAGTTGAGAGAGGGTATTTCGTGATGTTGAAAGAGCAGGAAGGTTTGTTTCTGAGAAGAAGTTCACATCACTCGTTTCAGTTCCGATGAGTGCTTCACCCCCAACAATGTCACATTGAATAAACAGCTTATAATAATGATACGGCTGCGGTGGATGAGGATGCTTGTTCATATCGAGTACGGCTAATAGTTTTGTTGCGGTGACGTCGTACCCAGCTTCTTCTTTTATTTCTTTGACCGCATTTTCACGAGGAGACAGTCCTACTTCACAAAAGCCTCCAGGTAATGCCCATTTGTCGTCATGCTTTTCTTTGACTAATAAAAGCTTTCCATCTTTAAAAACAACGCCTCGTACATCTACTTTTGGTGTTTGGTAACCTTTTTCTTGTTTGAACAGATCGATAATGTGATTCATTTCAGTATTTGTATAGGAAGCGATAATTTCAGCACTCAACTTTTGGAGCTCTTCGTAACGTTCAATATCAAACACATCTTTTGAAAACGTTAGTCCAGCTTGCGAAATGGATTGAATTCGCTTCGCCCATTCTAACCATTGATCACTCATGTTAAGTCTCCTTTGTTATTTAAGTTCACTCTATTATCTAGTATACTATATGTGGAAATTAGTAGACATGTATAAGACAAGAACCTATGTCAAATGAATGTTAACCGTTAAGCTTACAAACATATAAACAAGGGAGTGGAGAGACTAATGACGACAATTCAATGGGGCATCTTAAAAACAGAGAAATTAACGTTCCATCTTGCCAAAACAGAGAAAGGGCTTTGCTATGTCGGTTCACCGGTACAAGAACGAGACGAATTTATCGCTTCCGTTGCAAAGAAATTTAAAGACGCGACATTTGAAGAAAATGAACAGGCCCTTCAGCCGTATGTAAAAGAGCTACAAGAATATATAGAAGGAACAAGAAGCGTGTTCTCTCTACCCGTTGATGTGACTGGTACGGCTTTTCAACAAGAAGTGTGGGAAGCATTAAAGCAAATTCCATATGGGAAAACATGCTCATACTCTGATATTGCTAAACGAATTGGGCGACCTTCAGCGGTTCGCGCAGTCGGAACCGCTATTGGTGCAAACCCAGTTATGATTACCATTCCATGTCATCGCGTTATTGGAAAGAATGGGGCAATAACCGGGTACCGTGGAGGAATTGCAATGAAACAATTATTGTTAGAACGTGAAGGTATTCAACATGTTAAGTCGTAAGTATCTGTAGAAAATAGTGAAGTTTTACGAAAAGGTTCACAGTAGAAAGTCTTTGCTAAGAATGAATGAGCAAATAGCAGAAAAGTTACACCCGTTCAAATGTTCACATCTCATCGCTACTGAATAAACTAACATATGCTGACATGAACGGGTGGGGATAACATGGAACATACACAACAACAGGAAGAAGAAATTATTTTATCAGGTGCATTACTCCTTGCGCTTGGAACGGTCATTGCTGCAATTGGACAAACGCGAGATACCTTTTTTAATGATGAAAAAGGCAGAGTTCTCGTTGTTGAAGGGAATAGTGTGGAAGCAGTGGGCAATGCCGTTCAAGCGATTGGACGAACGAAGCAGTTTGAAAAAGAGCGATTTCAGCCTGACCTTTATACGATTGCTGGTTGTTGGATACAAGCTGTTGGCAATACAACCAATGCATTTGCGACGAACTTAGAAATACAAGAGAATGAGGAAGAAGGAATACCTTTAAATGCGTTAGGAAGTGGGGTTCAGTCTGTAGGTGCAGCGTTTGAAGTAGTTGGATTATCCGCAAGGCCAACAAGAAGAGGGCGAATTGAAGTATTAGGAAATGAGCTCATCGCTGTTGGTTCAGCCATTGAATCATCAGGACATGTGTCGCGAATTAATGAACAGGAAGAGACAGGTAAAATCCTTTTATTTGTTGGAGGCTGGGTTATTGTTACTGGAGCATTCATTGAGTTGTATGGTTTTAGTATCGATAACTAGTGGTGGGTTGACGAGTAAATCATGATCTCTTGGGGGGGCATTTTTTTCTTATTCTTTTTAGGCGTCTATTTTACAAAATTTAACCCCTGTAGCAAAAGCAGAATAACAAACTATGTTCACAATTGGTCAAAAGGATTTCACATGTCTTTGTCGAATGATGTTCATTGAACTACCCACCACTTATTGACCTCACGGTCTAATTGAAGTGGGGGATTCCTAAGAACACAAACCTATCGGTTTGTTATTGATTAGGCTATCCCCGCAGTTCCTGCGGTTAATCGCAATGCTTCATTACGAATATTCATACTTGCGTTCAAATCCCTTTGGTGATGGCTTGTGCAAGAAGGGCATTTCCATTCACGCAAAGTGAGACTTTTAACGGCTTGATGTTTGTGACCACACGTTGAACAAAGCTGACTAGAAGGAAAGTTTTTAGCAACCGCAACAA
>NZ_JAFBFC010000002.1 GCF_016909075.1 Priestia iocasae | reverse complement strand
CCGCCATTTTAAAAAGGCTCGGTAGCTCAGTCGGTAGAGCAATGGACTGAAAATCCATGTGTCGGCGGTTCGATTCCGTCCCGAGCCACCATTTTGAAAGATTGCCGGTGTAGCTCAATTGGTAGAGCAACTGACTTGTAATCAGTAGGTTGGGGGTTCAAGTCCTCTCGCCGGCACCATTTCAGAATAATATGTGGAGGGGTAGCGAAGTGGCTAAACGCGGCGGACTGTAAATCCGCTCCCTCAGGGTTCGGCGGTTCGAATCCGTCCCCCTCCACCATTTAATACAGGGGCATAGTTTAAAGGTAGAACTGCGGTCTCCAAAACCGCCAGTGTGGGTTCGATTCCTACTGCCCCTGCCAATTTAATTTAATCTAATGTATTATGGCGGCTGTGGCGAAGTGGTTAACGCACCAGATTGTGGCTCTGGCACTCGTGGGTTCGATTCCCATCAGTCGCCCCATAAGCTAAGCTATAATAAATAATAATATAATAATATAAAAATTGGGCTATAGCCAAGCGGTAAGGCAACGGACTTTGACTCCGTCATGCGTTGGTTCGAATCCAGCTAGCCCAGCCATATTGCGGAAGTAGTTCAGTGGTAGAACACCACCTTGCCAAGGTGGGGGTCGCGGGTTCGAATCCCGTCTTCCGCTCCAATTTTTTTATTTTTGGCGGCATAGCCAAGTGGTAAGGCAGAGGTCTGCAAAACCTTTACCACCGGTTCGAATCCGGTTGCCGCCTCCATGATAATGCTGCCGGGGTGGTGGAATTGGCAGACACACAGGACTTAAAATCCTGCGATAGGTGACTATCGTGCCGGTTCAAGTCCGGCCCTCGGCACCATTTTTAATTAATTAGTTGTTTCTTATTTTGCCGGTGTGGCGGAATTGGCAGACGCGCACGACTCAAAATCGTGTTCCTATGGAGTGTCGGTTCGAACCCGACCACCGGTATTGAGTCAAATTTAACAGGATAATACCTGTTTTTATTTTAGCCATACGTCGACAAAATTCGATAATATTTGCGGGTGTAGTTTAATGGTAAAACCTCAGCCTTCCAAGCTGATGTCGTGGGTTCGATTCCCATCACCCGCTCCATACATAATTAGTCACAACGCAGTATCTCGTTAAAAAATGAGGTATTGCGTTTTTTAGTATGTATGGAAGATGAAAACAATGAACCTTTGTCTCTTTTCTAATACTATGGAGACAAAGGCATTGAATAACATTTATGCAGATTAAGTTACAATAGAATAGCTAGCTTCTCCACCATGAATTTGGATGAACATATCCTTTAATGATCTTGTTAAATCAAGTGCACTTGAGTCACTTAGAGAAGGTCTTAAATAGATAAGCTGGATAGCTTGTGTTGTGTCTTGTGTGACTGGAGCACGATTAGAATCCACATAAGGACTGCCAAAGCTACCTTTTGAATCTTTTGAAATTAACTTATTTGCTAAAGAGATTTCTCTGTTGTTAAGTCCTGTATAGCTTTCTTCTTCCTTACCAAGGGAAACAGTGATTGAGTCATGCAGTTTTTCAAGGTCATAAATGCCAATTGGAATTTGGTATTGAAGAGAGAAAAAGTTATTCAAATCCACTGCAGAGTTAATGGAAGGAAGATATGTTTGTTTTTGAATACGGCGATACAAGGCCTCAATAGAAGGGCGATATTTACTTGGATCGGTTCCAAGTTGTTTGAAGATTGTTCGCCATTCTTTAATACCTTCGACATCAGCAATGGGTAAGCTTTGCAAATCAAAGTAGATTGACTCTTGAAATAGGCGAAGTCTTCCTTGTAGCATTTGAGGTGATACGCCTACTTGGATGTTTTTATATTCAATGGCACCAATCTTAAAAGTTGGAAACAGCTTTTTTATTTCGTTAGATAAATGGATTTCCAATTGTTGTTCATTCCTTTCATTTTTTCTTATGGTTATGATGATAGAGGTAGTAGTCTACACTATTTGATAGTACACAGTTATTTAATAGATTACATTTCAAAAGAAAGGAGGTCAATGAAATGAACTCGCAGCAATTAAAAGAAGCAATTGTTGAGTATAGCCAGTCGATAGGTATTGATAAAATTGGGTTTGCGAGTGCATCTGTATTCGAAGAATTAAAAGGAAGACTCCTTACACAACAAGCACTTAATTATCAGTCAGGATTTGAGGAACCAGATATTGATAAGCGAACAAACCCTCAATTATTGTTACCTAATGCCTCATCTATTATTTCAATTGCTTTAGCGTACCCATCAAAAATGAAGAATCCCCCAAAGAGTACAAAAGAAGAGCGTAGAGGAATCTTTTGTCGAGCATCTTGGGGACAAGATTATCATACCGTTCTACGAGATAAATTACAGAAGCTCGAAGCCTTTATTTTAGAGTTAGTTCCTGAAGCAACCGTTAAATCAATGGTGGATACAGGTGAACTATCTGACCGAGCAGTCGCACAAAGAGCTGGTATTGGGTGGAGCGCAAAAAACTGTTCTATTATTACGCCTGAATTTGGCTCCTACGTGTATTTAGGTGAAGTCATTACAAATCTTGCTTTGCCACCTGATCAGCCGATGGAAGATCGTTGTGGGTCTTGTAACAAGTGCGTGGAAGTGTGTCCTACAGGCGCATTAATAACGGGAGGCCAATTGGATTCTCAGCGTTGTATTGCGTTTTTAACACAAACAAAAGGGTTTTTAGCGGAAGAGTTTCGTAGTAAGTTAGGAAATCGTCTTTACGGATGTGATACGTGTCAAACGGTCTGTCCGGAGAATAAAGGAAAAGATTTTCATTTACATCCGGAAATGGAGCCAGATCCTGAGATTGCTAAGCCAAAATTAAAACCACTGTTGCACATGAGTAATCGTGAATTTAAAGAGAAATTTGGACATGTATCAGGTTCTTGGAGAGGCAAGAAACCAATTCAGCGAAATGCTATTATTGCACTTGCTCATTTTAAAGATGAGACAGCTGTTCCTGACTTGTTAAAAGTGGTAAAAGAAGATGTTCGTCCTGTTATGAGAGGAACAGCTGCATGGGCTCTTGGTAAAATAGGGGATGCAAGTGTATTGAATGAATTACAAAAGCTAAGAGAGAAAGAGTTAGATGAAGAGGTTCAACAAGAGATGGACAAAGGAATTTCTATGCTACAAGCCTAACTTTTTGTATTAAGAGACAAACGTTTTATCATAGCGTATAAATAAAGGACGCAAAAGGTGGTGAAACGTTTGCTTACCAAAAAGTATATTCTTCAAGCGCTAATGAAAGCTAGAGCTGATGGGTATGTCAATCAAGATGTAAGAAATAATGACTTTGCTTCATTTATTCATACACAATGTGAAAGCAAAGAAAAGCTCCTGAAAAAGCGGGATGCTGAAATTGTAAAATGCCATGCGAAAGGATGGATTGATCACGTACAGGGTGAAGAGGATGAGGTGACATTTATCTACTCTCTTCACATTCAGTCTCTTATTAAACAGAGAGAGCTATTTTATATAGAAGAAGAAATTGAAAAGCGACAAGCTCTTTTTTATAAAGATACTCTTTTAAAAGATGAGGCTATCCTTCTTAGAGATGATTCTGCAACAAGATCGAACTTGTCGATCGATGTACAAGGAGAAAATCGTGCTTTTACCTATAATCGTCTTGGAGCTGTTCAATATGCAGAGAAGTGGTGGAATACGTATAATCCGAAGTACAAAACGTTTGAGGTAAACTGCACCAATTATGTATCACAATGTCTCCATGCCGGAGGAGCACCGATGAGAGGTCAACCCAATCGTGCAAAGGGATGGTGGACAAATAATAATGTATGGAGTTATAGCTGGACAGTTGCTAATTCAATGTATTGGTATCTGAAAGGTTCAAAGGCAGGTTTGTGTGCACAAGAAAAAAGTGCTGCCAATGAGTTAGTTCCTGGCGATATTATTTGCTATGATTTTGAAGGAGACGGCAGATGGAATCATACGACAATTGTCGTAGCAAAAGATGCAAATGCGATGCCACTCGTGAACGCTAATACGTATAATAGCCGAATGCGTTATTGGGCTTATGAAGACTCAACTGCTTATACACCAAACATTAAATATGCATTTTTTCATATTGTCGATCGCTAAATGCAAATCTTATTTTTGTTTTAGCGAGATAGTGGTATAATGGTGGATAGATTTTTGTTTAGAGGTGACTATTGTGGGACTACACGTCGTTTTATATCAACCAGAAATTCCAGCGAATACTGGAAACGTTGCAAGAACTTGTGCAGCAACAAATACAACATTACATTTAGTTCGTCCATTAGGATTTTCAACAGATGATAAAATGCTAAAGCGTGCTGGTTTAGATTACTGGCAATATGTAAATGTTGTGTATCATGATTCACTAGAAGAAATTTTTGAAAAGTATCCAGAAGCTGCTTTTTACTTTATTACAAAGTTTGGTCAAAAGCCGCATACAACGTTTGATTACAGTTCATTAGAACAGGATCATTTCTTCGTGTTTGGTCGCGAAACAAACGGCTTACCAAAACACATCATTGAAGAAAACATGGAGCGTTGCTTACGTTTACCAATGACTGAAAATGTTCGTTCATTGAACTTGTCAAATACAGCTGCAATCCTTATTTATGAGGCGCTGCGTCAACAAAATTATCCTGGTTTATCGTAAGGAACAGAAAGCCCTTCACATTTGTGAAGGGCTTTCATTTTTATGTTCATATGTAAAGCAATTATTTACGTTTTGCACCTGGCTTTTCATTATACCCTGCTGTGAAAATCGCAGATAAGAAAGTGAGGCACACACCAATCACTAGAAGTGTTCTCATTGTTCATCCTCCTTTGTTGTTAACTTTTAATCTAACTTGTCCTCTTTTTATTATAGCGGAAGATAAAACGTCTGTGAATGAAAAGTATGGACAAAATTTTACAAATCGTTCATTGCTAACAAGGCCTTCAGTGTACATTTTAGACGTTCTGATAAAGGAGAGTTTTTACAATTCACAGATTTAAAAAGCATGTTCAACGATATGTGTGCATAAAGTGTATTAATCTTGTTCACTAGCCTGATCAGTAGGGGGAGGTCCTTTAATGGATATATTAAAAAAGATTGAAAAGTACCGTGAAGATGAACAGCGTCTTAAGTGGGAAGGCACCTTCGCAGATTATCTAGAAATTCTAAAAGAAAAGCCGTATGTTGCCCAATCTGCACACTCAAGAGTTTACAACATGATTAAAGATGCAGGGATTGAAGAAGTCAATGGGAAGAAACAGTATCAATTCTTTAGTGGACAATTGTTTGGTCTTGAAGAATCATTAGAGAGACTAGTTGAAGAGTACTTCCATCCAGCAGCGAAAAGATTAGATGTAAGAAAGCGTATTTTACTACTAATGGGACCTGTTAGTGGAGGGAAATCAACGTTAGTCACCATGCTAAAAAGAGGACTTGAAACATACTCTCATTCAGATCGAGGAGCTGTATATGCAATTAAAGGCTGCCCGATGCATGAAGATCCACTTCATTTAATTCCACATCACCTTCGCGATGATTTTCATCAAGAGTATGGAGTTCGTATTGAGGGGAACTTGTCACCATTAAATTTAATGAGGCTTGAACAAGAGTATGGTGGCAGAATTGAAGATGTAAAGGTAGAGCGAATTTTCTTCTCTGAAGATAAGCGTACAGGTATTGGAACATTTAGTCCATCTGATCCTAAATCACAAGATATTGCTGATTTAACCGGAAGTATTGATTTTTCTACCATTGCTGAATACGGGTCCGAATCAGATCCACGCGCCTATCGATTTGATGGAGAGTTAAACAAAGCGAACCGTGGAATGATGGAGTTTCAAGAGATGTTAAAATGTGATGAGAAGTTTTTATGGCATTTATTATCTCTGACTCAGGAAGGGAATTTTAAAGCCGGCCGTTTTGCGCTTATTAGTGCGGATGAATTAATTGTGGCTCACACGAATGAAACAGAGTATCGTTCATTTATTTCAAATAAAAAGAACGAAGCATTACACTCTCGTATTATTGTGATGCCAGTTCCATATAACTTAAAGGCAAGTGAAGAAGAGAAAATTTATGAAAAAATGATTCGTGAAAGTGACGTTTCTAATGTTCATATTGCGCCGCACACGTTTAAAGTTGCGTCAATCTTTACAACGTTAACTCGCTTAAAAGAACCGAAAAAAGGTGACATTGATCTCGTTAAGAAGATGCGTCTATATGATGGGCAATCTGTAGAGGGGTACAATGAAGCAGATATTCAAGAATTGAAAAAGGAATACACTGATGAAGGTATGAGTGGAATTGACCCACGCTACGTTATTAACCGTATTTCATCAACGATTATCCGTAAAGATGTGTCATCGATTAACGCATTAGATGTGCTCCGTTCCTTAAAAGAAGGATTAGACCAGCATCCATCTATCTCAAATGAAGATCGTGAGCGATATTTAAACTATATTTCACTTGCTCGTAAGGAATATGATGAAATTGCGAAAAAAGAAGTGCAAAAAGCATTTGTGTATTCTTATGAAGAGTCGGCTAAAACATTAATGGATAATTATCTAGACAATGTAGAAGCGTACTGCAATAAAAACAAACTTCGTGATCCATTAACAGGAGAAGAAATGAACCCAGATGAGAAGTTAATGCGTTCAATTGAAGAGCAAATTGGCATTTCTGAAAACGCGAAGAAAGCATTCCGTGAAGAAATTCTCATTCGTATCTCTGCTTATGCACGAAAAGGGAAGCGTTTTGACTATAACTCTCATGAACGTTTACGTGAAGCAATTCAGAAGAAGTTGTTTGCTGACTTAAAAGATGTAGTAAAAATCACAACCTCTACAAAAACACCAGATGAGCAGCAGCTGAAGAAGGTAAATGAAGTAGTGGCCCGATTGATTGATGAGCATGGATACAATTCGGTGTCTGCTAACGAATTACTACGCTATGTAGGTAGCTTACTAAATCGATAAACGATCTTTGCCCAGTCTAGCGACTGGGCTTTTCTTTATTTTGTAAGTAAGGTTTATAAAAGAGTCAAGAAGGGGAAACATGCTAAAAAGAGGTGATAGAATATGAGTCATAAGAAACAAGAGCCGAAAAATGGATCGATGGTGACAAATTTAGAAGAAATGAAAGAGCATGGAAAAGTGATGGAGCATTTACAAAAAGAGCGCCAAGAAGAACGTGAAAAGTCACATGAAAATAAGGAAAAAGATCAAAAAAAAATCTCTAAAAAAAGATAGAGATTTTTTTTTGCCCACACCAAATTTTTTATAAAACATAAATTAATATATATGTAAATACAAGCATACTTATTCTGACTGTTCGTAAATGATGCTTGTCTTCTCTAAAATTCTGACTGTTAAATTGTCTTAATTATTTGTCAATTATTTAGAATTTTTGCATAGGATAGAGTAACCAACCTTTCTCGAAAAGGTTTTTTTAATCGAATGCATTCATCATAATGTATGTTGAGAACGGGAAAAAGGTGATTATTTTTTTAATATAAAAAGGAGGGTAAGTGATATGCGAAAAGAAGAAGATAAAAGTTTTGCGATTTCAAAAGAAGATTGGTCCCTCCACCGCAAAGGTCATGATGATCAAAAAAGACATCAAGAAAAAATTCAAGAAGCCATTAAAAACAACCTTCCAGACTTAATTACAGAGGAAAACATCGTCATGTCAAACGGGAGAGATGTTGTTAAGATTCCAATTCGTTCGCTAGATGAGTATCGAATCCGTTATAACTATGATAAAAACAAGCATGTTGGTCAAGGAGATGGAGACAGCAAAGTAGGAGATGTAGTCGCTCGGGATGGCTCGGCGGGTAATGGACAAAAAGGTGCTGGAAAAGGGCAAGGAGCAGGTGATCAAGCAGGCGAAGATTACTATGAAGCGGAAGTTTCTCTTATGGAATTACAAGAAGCGCTATTTGCACAATTGGAGCTTCCAAATTTAAAACGAAAACAAACAGATGAAAATGTTGTTCAGCACATTGAATTTAATGATATTCGAAGAACTGGATTAATGGGGAATATTGATAAGAAAAGAACGATGCTGTCGGCTTATAAACGTAACGCGATGACAGGAAAGCCATCCTTTCATCCTATCTATCCAGAAGATTTAAAGTTTAAGACATGGAATGAAGTGTTAAAGCCTGAATCGAAAGCTGTCGTTCTTGCTATGATGGATACGAGCGGTTCAATGGGCATCTGGGAGAAATACATGGCACGTAGCTTTTTCTTTTGGATGACACGCTTTTTACGCACAAAGTATGAAACAGTTGATATCGAATTTATTGCCCATCATACAGAAGCAAAAGTTGTATCTGAGGAGGACTTCTTTTCAAAAGGAGAGAGCGGGGGAACGATTTGTTCTTCAGCTTATCGTAAAGCGCTGGAGTTAATTGATCAAAAATACGACCCAAGTCGATACAATATCTATCCATTCCATTTTTCAGATGGAGACAATTTAACATCAGACAATGCACGCTGTGTAAAGCTTGTTAATGAATTGATGAAAGTGTCAAATATGTTTGGATATGGAGAAGTCAATCAATACAATCGTCACTCTACACTAATGTCTGCCTATAAAAACATTCAAGATGAGAAGTTCAGCTATTTCATTTTAAAACAAAAAGCAGATGTATTTCATGCGATGAGAAGTTTCTTTAAAAAGAGTGAGGAAGATGCGAGGTATGCGTAAATAGCCGAGGAGGAAGCTGAGTGGAAATTGCTACTCAGTTTTTTTTGTATGCCAAATATGTTTAGCAGTATAACAGAAGGGTAAAGGTTACTATCAAAAAAAATGAGGTGGGAATATGTTAGGTACATTTAATGAAACATCCATCGCATCGTATATTAAAAGTCAAATTGAAGAGCAAGAAAAAAAGCTGCAGCACCAACAATTAGATGAAATTTCAAAAGCAAAAATTGAAGGTAGAATTGAAGCGTATCATGAGTTTCTTGAAAGGTTTGATCTTAAATGGTGAAAGATGAGCCCTATATGAGTGGAAGCATCGATAACAAGAGGTGTTTGGCTCAGTCCTTCACCTCCTGGACTTCTAAAGTTCAATTATATAGCTAGATGAAAAGATAGTGTACAAACATGGTTTTTATGAGCTATCTTTCCTTTACTATTTTTAATCTGCCTAATGATAAGGTGAATCGATGTGGATATCGATAGGTCTGGTTTAAAACGAAATAGGAAGAACGGTGTCATTATTTCTGGGGAAATATGTCGAGGAATATATGTAACCAATCAAAGAGTCTATTGGCTAAACTCGTTACAACAGCGAAGCTTAGTTAATAGGCTCTTTGTCATTTTTGGAAATAGTTTGACAAATTTCCTTCATAAGTGTTAACTTTTATATGTAATAAGTTAACATAAAGGGGTTGAAAAGATGACATCAGTTTCTACTTATCCAGGAATTTCTTACGAAGAAATGGCACAGAAAAATAAAGAATATGTATGGCATCCTTTTACACAGATGAAGCAATACATAGAAGATGATCCCGTGATTATTTCTCATGGAAACGGACGTAAGCTATATGATATGAACGGAAAAGGGTATTGGGATGGCTTTTCATCCATATGGCTAAACGTTCATGGCCATAATGTAAAAGAAGTGAATGAAGCCATTATTGAACAACTTGATCGAGTAGCTCATTCGACATTGCTTGGTATGGCTAATGTGCCGTCGGTTTTACTTGCTGAGAAAATTGTGGAATTAATGCCGAAAGGACTTCGAAAAGTCTTTTATTCAGATGCAGGTGCGACAGCGGTAGAAATTGCTGTAAAGATGGCCTTTCAATATTGGCAGCATAAAGACAATCCTGAAAAGAAGCATTTTGTTACGATGCAAGAAGCCTATCATGGGGATACCATTGGAGCAGTTTCGGTAGGAGCCATTGATTTATATCATAAAAAGTATAGCTCACTGTTATTTCCATCCATTAAAGTTCCATATCCAGGAACATATCGCTCTCCTTATGGACAAGATCCTAAGGTCGTTGTGGAGAAATATTTAGAACAAGTTGAGAATGTGTTAAAAAAACGAAGCCATGAGGTTGCTGCTTTAATTGTCGAGCCTATTGTACAAGGTGCGAGTGGTATTATTGTCATGCCAGAAGGCTATTTAAAAGGATTACGAGAGCTATGTACGCAATACGATGTTCTTTTAATTGCCGATGAGGTTGCAACAGGGTTTGGACGTACAGGTAAAATGTTCGCATGTGATTATGAAGATGTCACACCAGATATTTTAACAGCTGGAAAAGGATTAACGGCCGGTTATTTACCGATTGCGATTACCGTTGCAACAGATGAGATTTACAATGCTTTTCTAGGTGAATATGAAGAACAAAAAACATTTTTCCACGGTCATAGTTATACAGGGAATCCATTAGGCTGTGCAGCCGCATTAGCTAATCTTGAGCTTTATGAAAAAAATAGATTAGTAGAGCAAGTGGCAGAGAAGTCCGACTATCTAGCTAATCAGTTACTTTCATTTTATGAATTAAAGCATGTAGGTGATATTCGTCAAAAAGGATTTATGATTGGCATTGAATTAGTGGTAGATAAAGAAACAAAAGAAGAATACTCATGGGAAGAGAGAGTAGGCGTTCGCGTTTGTCGCCATGCAAGAGAATTAGGCATGCTCATTCGTCCACTCGGTAATGTCATTACGTTCATTCCACCACTTGCTTCAACGAACGAAGAGTTAGATGAGATGTTGCACATTTTATATGAGTCAATTGAAGAAATAACGGAAAGGCAGTAACGAAATGAGTGGACTATTTATTACTGCAACTGATACAGAAGTTGGAAAAACAGTGATTACTGGTGGATTAGCAGGAGTTCTTAGACAAAGAGGTTACCATTTAGGCGTATTCAAGCCTATTCAAAGTGGTCATAAAGCAAAGGATGAAAGGGGAGATGCTGCAAGACTAAAGGCAATGTCTAGTGTGGATGATGATGTAGAGGCAATCTGTCCGTATTCATTAGAAGAACCTTTGGCTCCACAATTAGCGTTAAAGCGAGCAAATAAACAAGTGACAGTGGATGATTTAGTTAAGCATTATGATGCGTTTTTAACAAAGTACGATTTGCTTTTAGTAGAAGGTGCGGGCGGGTTAGCCGTTCCTTATACAACCGATGATTTGTTAATCGAAACGATAAAAGCGTTTAACCTTCCGCTTCTCATTGTAGCACGAGGGACACTAGGAACGGTGAATCATACGCTGTTAACGATTGAGCATGCTCGTCAACATGGCATTGAAGTCGCTGGAGTAATCCTTTGTCATTACGATGAAAGCCAAGTGGAACGAGTGCTAGAGAATAAAGAAATGATTGAGCAATATGGAGATGTAAAGGTAGTAGGGATGCTACCTTCATTAGGAGATGTCATCACAAAGGTTCAATTGTTAGAAGCAATTAATCATTACATAGATGTAGATGCGATTGGTTCATTTATTAAAAGCAAAGTGGGGAGAAAAGGATGAGTAATGTTCAAACGAAGGTTGATTGGAAAGAGTTAGCACAAGGGGTTATTAACGGTCACGTTACAACAAGTGAAGAAGCACTTTCTATTATTCAAGCAAGTGATAAAGAAGTACTTGAAATTATGAACGCAGCATACCTCATTCGTCATCATCATTATGGTAAAAAAGTAAAGCTAAATATGATTATTAATACGAAATCAGGCCTTTGTCCAGAAGATTGTGGCTACTGCTCGCAATCAATCGTATCAGAAGCTCCCATTGATAAATATGCATGGTTAACGCAAGAAAAGATTGTAGAAGGCGCATTTGAAGCAAAGCGTCGTAAAGCAGGGACTTATTGTATCGTTGCATCTGGTCGACGTCCAACAAATAAAGAAGTGGAGCACGTCATTGGAGCGGTAAAAGAAATTAGCGAAAAAACAGATTTGAAAATTTGTGCCTGTCTTGGGTTTTTAAACGATGATCAAGCAACTCGTCTAAAAGAAGCAGGGGTTCATCGCTACAATCATAATTTAAATACACATGCAGACAACTATGATAATATCTGTTCGACACATGGATATGATGATCGTGTCGATACGGTTCAAAAATCAAAGCAAGCAGGAATGTCACCTTGCTCTGGCGCAATCTTTGGAATGGGTGAAACAGATGAGCA
This sequence comes from Priestia iocasae, assembly GCF_016909075.1. Classification (GTDB taxonomy): domain Bacteria; phylum Bacillota; class Bacilli; order Bacillales; family Bacillaceae_H; genus Priestia; species Priestia iocasae. The sequence continues at coordinate 586,261 of NZ_JAFBFC010000002.1, read as the reverse complement.
GGCTGTAGACGTTGCGGTTCAATTAAGAGAACTCGATGCAGATTCCATTCCTTGTAACTTTCTTGTTTCTGTAAAAGGAACACCATTAGAAGGAAAACAAGAGTTAACCCCAATGAAATGCTTGAAAATTTTAGCTATGATGCGCTTTGTGAATCCAACAAAAGAGATTCGCATTTCAGGTGGTCGTGAAATGAATTTAAGCTCGCTTCAGCCGCTAGGTTTATTTGCTGCAAACTCAATCTTTGTAGGGGACTATCTCACCACACAAGGACAAGAGCCAACGGCAGATTGGAAAATGATCGAAGACCTCGGATTTGAAATCGAAGAATGTGCGCTATAAAAACCGTCTCTAATGAATTGATATAAAAAAGATCCCCTCAGACTACCTCCACTCATCAGTGGAAATAGCAGTGAGGGAATTTTTATAGGCTATGGAGCTTGAGGTGTTGTTTCTCAAGCTCCATAGCCTATTTAAACAAACGTTTGATTAATTAGAGAGAAACGCTGATATCGTCACCATAGTAACGTAAATCCGAATGTAATCATCCCCATTAGTAAGAGAAAACCAATGCTATATTTAAGTGTGTAACGAAACAGCTCTGCTTCTCTTCCAACGAGTCCAACAGCTCCTGTTGCAACCGCAATCGATTGAGGAGAAAGCATTTTAGCCATCACGCCACCTGCTGTATTTGCCGCAACTAAAATAAGTGGTAACACTTGAATTTGTTCCGCTGTAGTCATTTGCAAATGACCAAAGAGAGCGTTATTAGATACAACAGAACCGGTAAGAAACACACCAATCCAGCCGAGAGCAGGAGACAGAAATGGGAAGTAGTGAGATGTCTCTGCTAAGGCGAGGCCAAGTGTTGAAGATTGACCAGAATAGTTGGCGACGAATGCAAAAGCAATCACCATCATAATCGTCACAATAGGATTGGTCAGTTCTTTTATTGTTTCGACGAATGTTTCTTTTCCTGTTTTCAGGTTTACTTTTAATAAAAGCATTGAAACAAGACCTGCTAGTAAAATGGCTGTTCCAGTCGCTGCAATGAGATCAACTTTCAAAACAGCTGCGTAAGGAGTAGGCTCGATAACAAGGGGGGCAACTTTTATAACTTGATTATGAAGGCCAGGTATTTCAATCATCATATTAGACTGTTCAAGAAAGCCACCAGGTGCAAACAGCTGCTTGAAAAAGTTTAAACTCCAACTAGTGACGAATAAAGTTAAGACGATAAAAGGAGACCATGCTTTTACCACTTGTTTTCTTGTGAGTGGGGTTGTTGCTTCTGTTTGTTTTGTTGTTATTTTAATATAAAGTGCAAGTGCCACTAAGCTAGCAATTGAAGATGTAATGTTTGGTAACTCTGGGCCTAAATATGTCACGGTAACATATTGAGTAACTGAATATGTGAAAGATGTCACAAATGTAGGCTTAAAAACATCTCTCAACCCTTTCCAACCATCCATAATAAATACAAGAAGGAACGGAACGGTAAAAGAGATAAAAGGAAGCTGTTTACCTAAAAACTGTGCAATTTCATTTGGATCGATACCAGAAACTTGTCCAGCTACAATGACGGGAATTCCCATTGCGCTAAATGCTCCAGACGCAGTGTTTGCAATTAAGCAAAGAGCGGCTGCTTTTAACGGATTGAATCCAAGGCCAACTAAAAGAGCAGCTGTAATTGCGATTGGTGCTCCAAAACCAGCGGCACCTTCTAAAAAGGCATTAAAGCAGAAAGCCAAATGTTGTTCAATGGATCATAAATTTGAGTCCAAGTCATGGATGGCACCTCATATTGTTAAAGTGTGAAGGACTGAGTAAAGATGGATAAAAAACGTCCAATGTGACTCAGCCCAAAGCATCTTTTACCTCTACAATTCAATAAGGTGAGAGGCAAGACATGCTTTTTTCATTTGTAGTGAGTGTTGAGACAATGTTTCAATTACTGACATGCTTTTTCGCGTGTTTCTTTTAATACATGTGCAGAGTGCTGAAATTGCTTTAATTCTGTTTCATTTAGCTCTAGTTCAAGAACCTCACGAATGCCATCTTTATTTACAATGGCCGGAACACCACTGTAAATATTATTTACACCATATTGACCTTCAAGGAGAGCTGATACAGTTAAAATGGCATTTTCATTATCTAAGATTGCTTTTGTAATTCGGACAAGGCCCATTGCGATTCCATAATACGTCGCACCTTTTCGATTAATGATATGATAAGCAGCATCACGTGTATTTAAAAAGATTTCTTTCATATCAGGATGCTCTGCTACGTTTTCAACATTTAAAAACTTTTTGATCGGAACGCCACCGATTTGAGCGTGACTCCAAACGGGTAGTTCTGTATCACCGTGTTCACCCATGATATAAGCATGTACGTTTCGCGGATCAACATGAAAGTAATCACTTAGTAAGTAGCGAAAACGGGCTGTATCTAAAATCGTCCCAGATCCAATTACACGCTCTTTCGGAAGGCCAGAAGCTTGCCAAGTAACATAGCTTAATATATCAACCGGATTTGTCGCGACAAGAATAATGCCATTAAAGCCGCTGTCCATGATGCGACGAACAATCTTATTGAAGATAGTGACGTTTTTTTCGACTAAATCAAGTCGAGTTTCACCAGGGCCTTGATTTGCACCAGCTGTAATAACAACTAAATCTGCATCTTTGCATTCATCGTAGTCCCCAGACCAGATGTGCATTGGAGAAGCGAATGGCATTCCATGATTTAAATCACGTATTTCACCTTCTGCTTTTTCTTGATTAATATCAATTAACACCAATTCATTCGCAATTCCTTGGTTAAGTAAAGCAAATGCATAGCTAGATCCAACAAACCCCGTTCCAACCACTGCTACTTTTCTTGTTTTTGTTCCAAATCCGTTTTTCATTGTAATCACCTTTCCTCTATATGTGATTGTTTTCACAATCTTAATGTAACAAATTCTTTAAAGTAGAGATGTGATAATAATCACACAAAGTATATTTTCATGATTTTGTCACAACTTCATTCATATCTATGTATGGGATGTTCACTTGAGAACACTCATTTATTATGCTTAAGAAAGGGGTTGCTTCATTCATTTAAAAAAAGTATTGACACATTCTATCTATCTTGAATATAATTATCTTGAGTTCGAGATAAAATAAATAAGCATAGATGCTCTCTTTTTGTTATTATAGTTATATATCTCGAATTAAAAATATATAAATTAAAAGTATATAAGGAGGAGTTATCATTGATTAGTATTGGGTTATTACTCATTCGTTTAATTATAGGTATTTCATTCATGGGGCATGGTGCACAAAAGCTATTTGGCTGGTTTGGTGGTCATGGAATTGAAGGAACAGGAGGATTTTTCGAATCAATTGGCATAAAACCAGGAAAACAAATGGCGATTATTGCTGGGTTAACAGAATTTGTTGGGGGAGCACTTTTCATATTAGGACTACTAACACCATTAGCAGCAGCGATGATTATCGGTACAATGATTATTGCAATTGTGAAAGTTCACGGAGCAAACGGTTATTGGGTCACGCAAAATGGATACGAATTTAACTTATTTATTATCATTGTAGCCTTAGCCGTTGCATTAATGGGAGCAGGCACGTATTCACTTGATATGATGATTTTTAACTAAAAGGAGACACGATGATGAAACTAGGTACATTGATTGTAAGAATTACATTAGGAATTATTTTCTTTATGCATGGATTAGTTAAGATGCAAGGTGGAGTTGAAAATACAGCGGGTTGGTTTGATAGCATTGGCTTGCCTGGTGGATTAGCGTATGTAGTGACCTTTATTGAATTAATTGGTGGAGCATTATTAATTATTGGATTCGGAACGAGAGTGGTCTCCGCTCTATTAGCTTCTATTATGATAGGAGCGATTCTAACAGTAAAGCTTCCCGCAGGTCTTTTAGGCAATGAACAAATGGGAGGGTATGAGCTAGACTTAGCGTTACTTGCCATGGCTTTACACTTGCTTTTAGCAGGAAGCGAATGGTTGTCTGTTGATAAGTGGATAAAAGAGAAGCGTGAAAACTAAGAGGCTGTGTCAAATGGGGAATTTCGCTCCTTTTGACACAACTCTTTTTTTACTTGATGCAACTTGTTTTGCAAGGAGCTACATTATTTTACACACTCTACATACGTGTTACCTTTCAACAATGTTTCTATAGACCCACACGATCTCCCTTTGGTACACTTGTTTTTGCTTATGAAAGTAAAAATGAAAAGGGTATGATGCGAATGGATCAAGATTATTATAAGCTAGCTCAAAAAGGAGCTTGGATTAGCATTATTACATATGTTTTTTTATCCATGTGTAAATTAACGATTGGCAGTATTGCTCATTCAGCTGCTTTACGGGCAGATGGATTTAACAATCTAACAGACATTATTTCCTCCGTAGCCGTACTCATTGGATTAAAAATTTCCCAAAAGCCACGAGATGATGACCATCCTTATGGACACTCCAGAGCAGAAAATATTTCGTCGTTACTTGCTTCTTTTATTATGATGATCATTGGTTTACAAGTATTCGTGAGTGCCTGGCAATCGATTTTTCAACAAAGAACTGAATCACCAGATTTATTAGCCGCTTGGGTTGGCTTAACTTGTGCATTTATTATGGTGGCTGTGTTCTTTTATAACAATTCCTTAGCAAAACAACTTAAAAGTCAGTCATTAAATGCCGTAGCTAAAGATAACTTTTCTGATGCAATTGTAAGCATCGGAGCCGTAGTGGGCATTGTAGGCTCTCAATTTGGCATGCCTTGGCTTGATCCAGTAGCCGCTGTTCTTGTAGGTGTCATTATTTGTAAAACGGCATTCGATATTTTTAAAGAAGCGACTCACTTACTAACAGATGGATTCAATCAAGAGGAGCTAACGAAGTACGAGGAAACCATTACAGAGATAGAAGGGGTAAATGCCGTTAAAGATTTAAAAGGCCGCATGCAAGGAAATCATGTCATGCTAGAAGTAACCGTGATGGTGGATCCGCATTTAAATGTTGTTAAAAGTCACGAAATTGCCGATCATATTGAAGAAACAATGAATGAAGATCATAAAATTAACATGACACTTGTACACATTGAACCAGATATGGAAAAAAAGAAAAGAGGATAACTAATCTGTCATCCTCTTTTTACATTATTGCTTCTTTTCATACTCCGCTAATGCCACAGCGATTTTGTCTTCAATGTCTCGTAAATGACTAGCCATAAAGTTATTTAAAATAATCGAGAACACAAGGTCTTGTCCATCTTTTGTTGTAACATAACCAGAAAGAGACGTAGCGCCAGTGATGGTTCCTGTTTTAGCTTTTACGTTTCCTTGAGCGGCTGTACCTTTCATACGATTTCGAAGAGTACCACCTTCTAGTCTTTCGCTTGCACCTGCAACAGGTAAGGAGCGTAGAAACGTTGGATACCATTCTTCTTGTTGGACGACAACGAGTAGTTTTGATAACTCATTGGCAGGAATATTTGTCACATGAGAAATACCAGAACCATCTCGAATTCGCATTGTCTCCGTATTTAGCCCGCGTGACGCGACATAGTCTTCAAGTACTTCAAGTCCTTTTTCCCAGCTACCTTCATGATGAACAACCTTTCCCATCTCTTTCACAAGCATTTCAGCAATCGTGTTGTTACTAAGCTTCATAAATGGAACGAGTAAGTCAGCAAGTGGCATCGATTCATTTGTATATAGGACAGTAGCATCTGCTGGTGTTTCACCGTATTCACCTTGTTGACGTTTAACGTGAACACCTGCTTGTTCAAGTGCTTGTTTAAATAAATCAAGTGCATAGCCAGTTGGCTCCCAAAGAGTTACCCAAGAGCGTGTAGTAGAACTATCAACTGGAATGGTTCCCTCAACGACAATATTGTTTGTACCATGTTCACGAGTCACACGAATTGAACGAGTCCCACTTTCAATTGTTTTCGTTTTATTAATAATTGTTGGATAAGTTGTTTCAGGAACTAATTTAATCTCTGCTTCTTTCCCTGGTTTGGTGGGGGATGTTTCAACAATGACGGTTCCAGCATCATAATCAGAATCAGGTGAAGCCGTCAGGGCAGAGATTTGAGCACCATAGTAGTACGATTCATCATTCCAAATCATGTCTTCTGAAAGTCTCACCGCATTGTACCACGTGTCATCTGCGATAATATTTCCTTGTATCGTTTTAATGCCTTTTGATTTTAAGTATGTAGCTATCTCATCAAAATCTTCTTTTAAAAGCGTTGGGTCGCCTTTTCCTTTTAGATAAAGATTTCCTTTTAAAACTTTACCAACTATTTTTCCATCGGTCAGTAGTTCTGTTTTAAATGTATAAGTAGGACCGAGGGTATGAAGAGCAGCAGCTCCTGTTAGTAGCTTCATGTTTGAAGCGGTTTTTAGACGCATGTCTCCCCAGCGTTCAAGAACAATTTCTCCACTTTGTGCATCGCGTACACTGACAGCACTAATTGCTCCGTTTAAGCGCTCGTCTGATAAAAGATGGTGAATGTTTTGTTCTAAATCTGTATAGTCATTGGATGCCGTTACAATGGTAGGAGTCTCGGTTGTATGAAAGGGTGTTAAAGCAAGAGTGAAAAGAAGTATACATGCTAGTAGCTTGTTTCTTGTTGCGTGTAGTGGATTCATATATTCCCTCCTTGGTTAGTTTATGTGTTAATAATAACTAAAAATTAAGAAAATTTTAACAGGTGTTTGTGTCTGTACTTGAAAATGAGTAGATAGTCATGCTTTTTTAAAAGTACATGTAGCTGAAATAATGTAAATTCCCTTAAAAGTAAACTGAAAAATTAGACTATTTATCTTTTCCTTCACATTTACTCAGTTTGTCCGTTATTAACGGTATAGAGATAGGAAAAGGGTGAGAACATGCGAAGAGTAAGCACAAAGCTTGTAGTGTCATTTACGTTATTTATTACACTTCTTCTTTTATTTGTTTCAGGAGGAGCGTATCAGTTTACGAAAAAAGAAATTGAAGAGAACGTAAAAGTACAATCACAAACGATGGTTCAAGAGGTAAAGAGAAACATCAATTTGTATCTAAATATGTATAGTGGTCATATTAATCAATTTAGTCAAAACGATGTTGTTATCAATTTTTTACGTCAAGAAAATGGTGAAACAAAAGAAGGAGAAAACGGTTATTTTACATGGCCAACGGTAGAAAAAGAGTTTGCAACATTTACAAAACAATATCCAAACATTGCCCTTCAATATATTGGGGCAGAGTCAAAAGGGCTGTTTTCTGTTCCTCAAGTTACGATGGATGCTAGCTATGATCCTAGAGGGAGAGGTTGGTACATTCAAGCAAAGAACAATCCAAATGAAGTGATTTATACAGAACCTTATGAAGATGCCAGCACAGGAGAAATAGTCGTTACCATTGCTAAAGCAGTAACTGATCCGGAATCCAAGCAATTACTTGGTGTTGTTGCATCAGACTTAGAGTTAGGAACATTAAATAAAATAATAGAGCAAGTGAACGTTAGTTATAAAGGTTATGGCTTTTTATTTGATGAAACAGGTACAGCACTTGCTCATCCAACAGAAGCTGGTAATAATTTAATGGACTTTCCGTTTATTAAAAAGATGTATGCAGAAGGGAAGCCATCTGGTTATCTTCAGTATGAATTTCAAAATCAAGATCGTGTATTAGCCTATGACACCATTGAATCAACAGGCTGGAAAGTAGGATTTGCATATATTTATGACAATATGCTTGTGAGTGCTCAAAATATCTTTAAAATGATGATGATTGTAGCTGGAGTGGGGCTTGTATTAGCAGTTATTTTAACTATTTTCATCTCTCGTACAATCACAAATCCAATTTCTCGTTTGAAAAAAGAAGTTGAAAAAGTAGCGAATGGTGATTTAACGGTTCATATTGAAACAAAATCAAAGGATGAGATTGGTGAATTAACAGTCTTGTTCAATGAAATGGCTAAAAATATGAAGCAGGTTATTAGTACCGTTCAGACGTCTGTTGAAAGTGTAAAATTCTCCGTTGAAAATCTAAGTGCAGTGTCGGAAGAAGCTACAGCTTCAAGTGAGGAGATTGGGCGTGCTATTCAAGAGATTGCAACAGGTGCGAGTCAACAAGCATCTGATGCGGATGGCACAAACTCAAAAACAATGGATTTATCCTCTAAAATTGAAAGTGTTATTACACAAAATGAACAAATTACCGTTTTATCAGGTCAAGCGGCAGAAGCGAATAAGCAAGGATTAGAGCAAGTCACGACGCTTCGACAACAAACAAATGAGTCATTAGAAGTTGTTCAATCGGTTCAAAGCGTTATGAAAGATTTAACCGACAAAATGAAAGAGATTGAATACATCATTCATACAATTAATGCTATTTCGGATCAAACAAACCTTTTAGCTCTTAATGCAAGCATTGAAGCAGCACGAGCAGGTGAGCATGGAAAAGGATTTGCGGTAGTAGCAAATGAAGTTCGAAAGTTAGCTGAACAATCATCAAGTGCAACAGAGAAAGTACGTCAAACAATTGCAAGCATTCAAGGAGAAGTTATAAAGGCTCATCAAGAATTTGAACGTACAGATGAAATCTCAAAATTACAAGAAGCGGTTGTAACGGACACAGAAAATGCCTTCCGTACCATCGCATCGACAATTGAAGAGGTAGTGTCATCGATTCAAACCGTTGTAGAACATATGGATGCGATTGATGAAACAAAAGAAGACGTCGTTTCGTCCATTCAAAGTATTGCAGCCATTGCTCAACAATCAGCAGCAGGAACAGAAGAAATTACAGCTTCAACGGAAGAACAAATCCGTGCGATTTCAACTGTCTCACAATCAGCTGAACAACTTCAAGAAGCAAGTGAAGTTCTCGTTCAAACCATTCGTCAGTTTAAAGTAAATGATGAACAGGAACAGCAATAAGAAAGAGGCTGAGAGAACAGGGGCAAAGAACACCCCTGTTTGACTCAGTACGCAAAATCCCTTGCCTCAAAATCCAGTAACGATGGATAGAGAGGCAAGGGATTTTCTATATCTCATACGGCTTAGTCCAGTTTGTACGTCGCTGGACAAGTGCCTTACGCTTTTCGTTGATGTCTAGCTTCAGGCACTAGCGACTAGCAAACTTCCCGCACCTCCTTGCGATAAGGCAACATCGACTCACGTTGTTCGCCGTGTTTTCTATATCTCATACGTCTTAGTCCAGTTTGTACGTCGCTGATCAAGTGCCTTGCGCTTTTCGGTGAAGCAAAAAGTTTTGTTATAGGAAGTTTTTGTGAGAAAATAGGGTTGCTTTTAGTTTCCATAATGGGAGGTAATATCATGGTGAAAAGTTTAACAGATTGCACAACATTACATAATGGTGTTGAGATGCCTTGGTTTGGTTTAGGGGTATTTAAAGTAGAAGAAGGACAAGAGGTTGTTGATTCTGTAAAAGCAGCGATTAAAGCTGGTTACCGTAGCATTGATACAGCAGCAATCTATGGAAATGAAGAAGGGGTAGGTCAAGCAATTAAAGAATCAGGTGTTGCTCGTGAGGACCTATTTATTACAACGAAAGTATGGAATGCAGACCAAGGTTATGAGTCTACATTACAAGCATTTGAAACAAGCTTACAAAAGCTAGGATTAGAATACCTAGATTTATATTTAGTTCATTGGCCAGTAAAAGGCAAGTACAAAGAAACATGGAAGGCGCTTGAAAAGCTTTATAAAGATGGTCGCGTTCGCGCTATCGGTGTAAGTAACTTCCAAGTTCATCATTTAGAAGATGTACTAGAGGATGCTGAAGTAAAGCCAATGGTGAACCAAGTAGAATATCATCCTCGTTTAACACAAACAGAGCTTCAGGTATTCTGTAAAGAGCAAGGTATTCAGCTTGAAGCATGGTCACCATTAATGCAAGGTGAGCTATTAGATAACGCTACATTACAAGAAATCGGTGAAAAATACAATAAATCGGTTGCTCAAGTTATTTTGCGTTGGGATTTACAAAACGAAGTTGTAACCATTCCAAAATCAATCAAAGAACACCGCATTGTTGAAAATGCAACGATTTTTGATTTTGAGTTAGCGCAAGAAGATATGGACAAAATCAATGCGTTAAATGAAGATCGACGCGTTGGTCCAGATCCAGATAACTTCGACTTCTAATAAAAAGGAGACGTCATATATTATATATGACGTCTCCTTTTTATTAACTCGCTTGATTAACCTCTTTTAAGCCTTCACTCTTTTTTGAAGTTAATGTATCTACTAGATTTGCAATCGCACCGTCACCAGTTACGTTACAAGCTGTCCCAAAACTATCTTGTGCCAAGTAAAGAGCCATCATCAATGAAACCATTGTTGTGTCAAAACCTAGCATTGTTTGTAAAAGACCAGCCGCTGCCATAATGGCTCCCCCTGGAACACCAGGAGCTGCAATCATTGTGACACCAAGCATCAAGATGAATGGCATCATCATAGAGAAAGTTGAATCGATGCCATTTAGTAACATCACTGCCATTGCACATGATACAAGAGTAATCGTACTACCAGACAGATGGATTGTAGCGAGTAATGGAACAGAGAAATCTGCTACTTTTTCACGTACCCCATTTTTCTTCGTTTGTTGAAGCGTTACAGGAATTGTTGAAGCAGAAGACTGTGTACCAATCGCTGTGAAATAAGCAGGAAGCATTGTTTTGAGCATTTTAAAAGGATTTTTACGAGATAATAAGCCACTTCCTGTATATTGTAAAACAAGCATGAGTGTGTGTAACACAATAATCATAATGAATACTTTTGCAAATACTGACATAATTGTTTGAACTTGTCCACCATATGTCATATTTGCAAAGATTCCTAAAATATGAAGAGGTAATAGTGGAATAATTACCTTTGAGATGACAAGTTCAATGATGCTACGAAATTCAACCATGACATTTGATAATGCATTTCCCTTAATGGCTGCCATTCCTAATCCTAATGTAAAGGCAAGAATAAGAGCTGTCATGACGCCCATTATTGCTGGAATTTCAATTTCAAAGAAAGGCTTTAATAAGACTTCCTCTGGATTTTCAAGCATTGCTGCGCCTTGACTCGTATTTAAAATAATTGGGTATAAGCTTTTTGCTGCAACAAAAGCAAGTAGACCCGCTAAAATTGTTGATAAATAAGCAAGACCTGTTGTTAAGCCGAGGAATTTTCCAGCCCCTTTTCCGATTTCCCCGATACCTGGGGCAATAAATGCAATAATAATTAATGGAATCGCAAATCCTAAGAAGTTACCAAATATATGATTAAATGTAACGAATATTTTAACGAACCCTTCAGGTGCGATACTACCAATCCCAATACCTAGTAAAATAGCAAGTACAATTCTAGGTAACAATCCGATTTTCTTCATGATGTCCTCCTAGTAAAAACATTTGTTTTCTATAGATGTATTATACATAAGTCGATATGATTTGTTAAGTGTTTTTTCTTGAAAGAAATAAAAGAAAAAAGAAAACGAGCTATTCGTTCTTAATAATGAACCTGTGTGAAGCAGTGAGAGGGTACGATATGAAGTAAAAAAGTCAGCCGACACAACTTCTTCTTCTGTTGCATTAGCTGACTTTTTCACCTAATTAGAAATATGTTTTTGCAATAATTGATTGATATGGCTGAAATTGTTCTTGTGATACTGAAGCAGCTACTTGAATGTTCTTATTTGTAATGGCGTGTTTAAATGTCATCTGAACAGCATGTAAGGATTGCTGTTGATTCTTCAATTTCTGACCACCATAGAGTGTGTCTCCTACTAAAGGGTGACCTAAATGACTCATATGAACGCGAATTTGATGTGTTCGCCCAGTTTCTAAAGAGAGCTCTACTAACGTTACATTTCGCTTTACGTCACGAAATAGAACACGATAGTTTGTCAGCGCATGTTGCCCAGATGCTGACACACGTCTTCTCGTTGGGTGATGACGATCGCGACCAATATTTCCCTTTATACTTCCTTTGTCTTGACGAATTATTCCATGAACGAGAGCTATATAAGTTCGCTTAATGTGACGATTGGCTAATAATTGATCAAACAAAGCATTTGCTAATGGATACTTTGTAAATAAAATGGCCCCAGATGTATCTTTATCTAAGCGATGAACATGCCTTGGTTGAGTTAGTAAATCTTGCTCGTTAAAGTATGCGGCTGCTGCGTTTGTTAGTGTGTTTGTTTGTTCATTTGAACTAGGGTGTGTATCCATATGAATCGGTTTGTTCATAATGAGAATATGCTCATCTTCATATATCACATCAAGTGCAATAGGAGTTGCAATCATATCATAATGCTCAGGCTCATACACATGCATCTGAACTTTATCATGTTTATTTAGCAACGTTGTCCACGGAACAGTTTTCTCATTAACAGTTACCTTTTTCTCCATTCGATAAATATGAAGCGTTTTACGAGGCATGTTCCATCGTTGCTTTAAATAGTCTTCCACGGTATGATTTTCCCAATTAGAGGGAATGATTTCTTCAATCCACTCGCCTTTTTTCATTAATGTCATCGTTTTACCTTCCTAACGTTATTTAGCTATAAGTATAACATCTCAACAATACGAGAATCATTCAAGGTTATACCGCTTCGTTGTAAGGATTTTGCTCAAATTACCTCATTTTTTCTACTTTTGTAATAAACTGTTTGTAAAAAAGGTAATCTTTAGTAGGAAATAACTACCTACAGTTCTAGTTTACATTTTATGTTATCCTAAACATAACGAAAAACAGTATCTATGTAAAAGGTGGGTCAAAAGTGAGGATTGCATATGCAGCTCCGTCAGAGGTAGAAGAGTACATAGAAGAGCTTACGGAACATCTTTTGTATGATTTAGTGCCTCAATATGTTTCAGAACAAGAATTTACAGAGTTACAACAGCTTCACCTATTGAATCCGTTACAATCAACGAATCATTTATACAATGGTTTGTTAGAGGAAGCGCTTCAAATTGTGTCTAGCTTGCAAGCACTCATTGCTGTTATTCAAACGATTCGTTACCGAAAAATAGAGAAAAAACACCAAAAAATCTTTGAGAAGAATGTTCATAAGTTAGAAAAATTCGGATTTTGTTTTCCGTTTTCAATTGAACAATTCTCTAAAGAGAATTGTGTAACGACAAATGATTACCACATGCTTAGTAGTTATAAAGTAGCGCTTAACTAAAGATTAGCTTTAGACGTGGAAAAAACAAAAACGCTTGCCAGTTGATCCAGGGATGCTTCTGGATAGACGAGGCAGGCGTTTTTGATTACTTAGCTTCTTTTGTTTTTTCTAACCATGCTTTAAACGTTTCTTCTGGTTGGTTACCTACAAGGCGATCTACTTCTTTACCATCTACATAATGAATAATGGTAGGCGTAGATTCAATTCCATATTTATCCCACATTGTATCAAACTCTAAAAGATTAAATTTCTGCAAATTAATCTCCATCTCTTCTGCCATTGGTACTACAACAGGTGTAGCCGCTTGACAGTGAACACATGTTGGGCTGTAGAAATAAACGGTAGCTGTTTCCTTGTTATCAATAACTTGATCTAATTGATCAGGTAGAATTTGATTTTGATAGTTTGGATCATCTAATTGTTTAGCAGTTTCAGGATGAATCGTTTCTTTATTATAAGGATTTCCTTCTGCTTTTTCTTTATTTTGCATATTTGTTACCAATACAAGAGCTCCGAAAATAACAAGAATAACTGAAGCAAAAATAATAATTTTTTTCACTCGTTTTACCCCTCCCTAGATTGACGAATAATAAAAATGTGACAAACAGTAATGATAATAAATGCAGTAAGCGCTAAAAATGGGATGGTGATGAAGCCTAACCAATTAATATATTGCCCCATACATGGTACAACACCACAAGACATCGCTGCAGAACTGAAGGCAGGTACTTTTTGGATAAGATAATGATAAATTGAAATGCTTCCTCCAATGATTGAAAGCGGAAGAGCATATTTTGCAACTCCATAATCTTTCTTCGCATAAGCAACGCCTAACACGATGACCAGCGGATACATGAATATCCGTTGATACCAACAAAGTTCACAAGGAATATATCTCATAATCTCTGAGAAAAACAAACTTCCTAGCGTAGCGATGAAAGAAACACCCCATGAAACAAATAATAGAGTTTCTTTTTTTAGATTTTGCACACATTTCCCTCACATTCGGTATAATCTCATAAAAAATTATAGATGACAACGAAGTGAAAGTAAAATCTTATAAAATCGATAAAGAAAAGAGTGAAAGAGTTTTGAAGCGTTGTTTCAGACGTGTCTACCCTTTATAGAAGTAATGTTCGCTTATGTAAGTGGAAAAGATAAAGAAGGTCTAGAAGTGATGAAAAAGATGAATAAACTAGTTAGAAAGTATAAAACTAGGTACTGTCGAATGAAAATCATCTATTTTGTTAGTTTTTATAATATTTTGACAACTTTGGTAGAAACGGTTTAACTGTAAAAAAAAGTAATCTATAATTCTCCCTATAGAGACAAAATAGGGGGATGGTAAAGGTGAAAAGGGTCATGGTTAGTGTTATTGCTTTTATCTTATTATTATCCGGTTTTACGAGTACAGTGCAAGCGAGTAGTACAGGTCAATTGATTATTATTAATAAGTCCACTAATCAATTAGCGTTTTTTGACAACGGGAAAATCGTCAAAACGTTTAAAGTTGCTACAGGTCGAAGTATGAGTTATACCCCAGAAGGAACATTCAGCATTGTAAATAAAATTAAAAATCGCCCTTATTACAAAAAAAACATCCCAGGAGGTTCTCCAAACAATCCTCTAGGTGATCGATGGTTAGGCTTAAATGCACGAGGTACATACGGTACAACTTATGCAATTCATGGAAACAACAACCCAAGTTCTATTGGTAAATATGTTAGCTCCGGCTGTGTGCGTATGTATGATAATGATGTGAGATGGCTATTTGATCGTGTTAAACTCCACACAAAAGTAGTGATTGGACAGTTCGGCTCTAAAAAATTTGAAGATATTGCAAAAGCAAAAGGTTATACAACAACTCCACCACCTGCTCCATTTGTATGTAAGAGTGTATGCCATAATAATGTAACGCTGTCTAAAGGTCAGATTGGATACGTGGAAATTTACAAGCCGATGCCACTGTTAGAAAAGAAAGATGATAAATACACAGTTGTCGGCACATTACCAGCTGGAGGGACTTATAAAGTATATGAAGTAGACCGCAGTGTGAATGTTGTAAGTGTGGGTGGAAGGTATATTGATTACAATTTACAACGACTGCATGTCAGTTACTTACCAACTGTTAAAATTAATGAGTTGAAAAAATATTATAAATATTAAACAATAGATGTCATATGAAGTGGTTTGAAATCGCCTTCTTCATATGACATTTTTTTGTAAAAAAGAGAAACAATAGGTATAGCAATGTTTACTTTTTATCAAAAACGGGAATAGAAGAATAGCTTTTTGAAAGGGTTGTTATTGACATGTCGACAATAGATTTATCCAGATTTGAGAAGAAGATGATTATTCGCAATATTGAACATAAAGATATCGATGATATTTTAGCATTACAAAAGCGATGTTTCCCAGGAATGCAACCTTGGAAGAGAGAGCATTTAGAAAGTCATTTGTCCATTTTTCCAGAAGGTCAAATTTGTGCCGAATACGATGGAGAAATTATTGGCTCTTGTTCAAGTTTAATTGTAAACTTTGATGAATACGATGATAAACATACATGGGACGACATTACGGATGAAGGGTATATCACCAATCATAACCCAGAAGGATATAACCTATATGGAATTGAAGTGATGGTGCACCCTGAATACCGTGGAATGAAAATTGGTCGTCGTCTTTACGAAGCTCGAAAAGATCTGGCTCGTGAGTTAAATTTAAAGAGTATTATCATTGGTGGACGTATTCCAAATTATCATAAACATGCAGATGAAATGTCACCAAGAGAATATGTTGAACAGGTGATGCATCATAAAATTTATGATCCAGTGCTATCATTTCAGCTTATGAACGGATTTACATTAATGCGCATCAATCCAGGATATTTACCAGATGATTTAGCTTCTAATAAATATGCGACGTTAATGGAATGGAACAATGTGGACTATGTGCGTAAAACAAAGCGTCATTTTAAAACATCTTTCCCAGTGCGCGTGTGTGTTGTCCAATACATGATGAAGCAAATTTCCTCGTTTGAAGAGTTTGGAAATCAAGTAGAGTATTACACAGATGTGGCCGCTGATGCAGGAGCAGACTTTTGTGTATTCCCAGAGATTTTTACTACACAACTAATGTCATTCTTAGACGAACAAGTACCAAGTAAGGCTGTGCAACGCCTAACTGAATTTACCGAAGAGTATATCGAGCTCTTTACTGACCTTGCCGTTCGTTACAATGTGAACATTATTGGTGGTTCACACTTCGTTGAAGAAGACGGCGACATTTACAACATTGCCTATCTTTTCCGCCGAGATGGAACCATTGAAAAGCAATACAAAGTGCACATTACACCGAATGAACGTAAATGGTGGGGAATTAGTGCAGGAGACAAAGTTGAAGTATTTGATACAGACTGTGGAAAGATTGCCATTCAAATTTGTTATGATATTGAATTCCCAGAATTAGCTCGTATTGCAACAGAAAAGGGCGCGAACATTATCTTTACACCATTCTGTACAGAAGATCGCCAAGGCTATTTACGTGTCCGTTATTGTGCACAAGCTCGTGCAGTGGAAAACCAAATTTATACGGTGATTGCAGGAACGGTTGGAAATTTACCACAAACAGAAAACATGGATATTCAATATGCACAATCAGCTATTTTCGCTCCATCAGATTTTGAATTTGCACGAGATGGAATCGTCGGAGAGTGTAACCCAAACATCGAGATGGTGGTTATTGGGGATGTTGACTTAGAAATTTTACGTCGTCAACGTCAATCAGGCACGGTCCGTCAGCTAAAAGACCGTCGACATGATGTATATAACATCAAATATAAGAAATGATGACAATTATCAACGTAAAAACCTTTAAACACCTTGCTTTTGTAGGGTGTTTTTTTCTTTAAATTTTGTCATAATAAAACAATAGAAAAACTAGTGGAGTGAAAAAGATGGGATTTAACAATCAACAAGTATTGCCAGCAATTCGAGACATGAAACAACTTGAAAAATTTTTAGAAAGTGACTTTGAATATGGCGTATTGTTAGATAGCCAATTAGGGTTGCTAAAAGGGATTATGAATGAAACAAAGCGAGTAGGAAAGAAGCTCATTATCCACGTTGATCTTATTCATGGACTCAAGCACGATGAATATGCAGTTGACTTCTTATGTCAAGAATACAAACCAGCTGGACTTATTTCAACACGAGCAAATGTAGTCTTAAAAGCAAAGCAACGAGGTATTTATGCGATTCAGCGTATTTTTTTACTTGATAGTACAGCATTACGAAAAAGTTATGAACTCATTAAAAAGGTTAAACCTGATTACATTGAGTTATTGCCTGGTATTGCGCCATCTATGATTCAAGAAGTACAAGATGAAACGAACATCCCCGTGTTAGCAGGAGGATTAATTCGTACTGAAGAGGATGTCTTAAAAGCGCTACGTGCAGGAGCTGCAGCCGTCACCACTTCTGACCGAACGTTATGGAATATTTCAATTTAAATAAGTGTTGACAACGCTTTCAATCTCTTGTAATCTTATAAACAAGTTAATAATTGTGACGGAGAAAAGGAGATCCACAATGTGCCCAAAGATAAATAGTAGTAATGGGTGTTTTGTGGATTCTTTTTTTCCTCAATATAACGAAAACGTTTACGTGAAAATGGGGGAGTATACATGAATGCTTTTTGGGGAGAAGTTGTTGGAACAATGATTTTAATTGTTCTTGGTGCAGGTGTCTGTGCCGGGGTTAGCTTGAAAAAATCGTATGCTGCGAATTCAGGTTGGATTGTTATTACAATGGGTTGGGGATTAGGTGTTGCCATGGCTGTATATGCAGTTGGAACGATTAGTGGAGCCCACTTGAATCCAGCTGTAACAGTTGGACTAGCATTTACAGGAGATTTTGCTTGGGCTGATGTACCAATGTATATTGCTGCTCAATTTTTAGGAGCAATGATTGGATCAGCACTTATTTACTTACACTACTTGCCACATTGGAAAGCAACAGAGGATCCAGCTACAAAATTAGGTGTCTTTTCAACAGGACCAGCTATTGCTAATCCATTTGCGAACCTGTTAAGTGAAACGATTGGAACATTTATCCTTGTGTTAGGTATACTAGCCATTGGAGCTAATGAATTTACAGAGGGTTTAAATCCATTAATTGTAGGATTTTTAATTGTTAGTATTGGTCTTTCTTTAGGTGGAACAACAGGGTATGCCATTAACCCGGCTCGCGATCTGGGACCACGTATTGCACATGCCCTATTACCGATACCAGGTAAAGGTGGGTCTAACTGGTCATATGCTTGGATTCCGGTTGTTGGCCCAATACTAGGAGGTTCTTTAGGAGCTGTATTCTATCAGTTCGCTTTTGAAAATAAAGTAGGGACAAGCTTATGGGGAGTTATTGTCTCAGTACTAATCGTATTAGGAGCAACATTTGTTTTAACTAAATTAAAAGATACAAAACTATCAGAAGGATATAGCAAATAAGAAGGGTGAGGGATTGAATATGGAAACGTATATTTTATCATTAGATCAAGGAACAACGAGTTCACGTGCTATGTTATTTAACAAAAAAGGGGAAATTGTGCATGTAGCTCAAAAAGAATTCACACAGCATTTTCCAAAGCCAGGTTGGGTTGAGCATAATCCAAATGAGATTTGGGGTTCCGTTTTAGCTGTTATTGCAACATGCTTGTCAGAATCAGGTGTAACCGCTCAACAAATCGAAGGAATTGGGATTACAAATCAACGTGAAACAACGGTTGTATGGGATAAAAACAGTGGAAAGCCTGTCTATAATGCAATTGTATGGCAATCCCGCCAAACAGCAGATATTTGTGAAGAACTAAAAGAAGCAGGTCACAATGACACATTCCGTCAAAAAACAGGGTTGCTTATTGATGCTTACTTCTCTGGAACAAAAGTAAAATGGATTCTTGATAACGTAGAAGGAGCAAGAGAGAAAGCAGAAAATGGTGACTTATTATTTGGAACAATTGACACATGGTTAATTTGGAAGTTATCTGGTGGTAAAGCACACGTAACAGATTACTCGAATGCATCTCGTACGTTAATGTTTAACATTTATGAACTTAAGTGGGATGAAGAGTTATTAGCGATTCTTGGTGTACCACAATCGATGTTGCCAGAAGTGAAACCTTCTTCAGAAGTATATGCGCATACGGTTGATTATCATTTCTTTGGTCAAAGCATTCCGATTGCTGGAGCAGCAGGTGATCAACAAGCAGCGTTGTTTGGACAAGCTTGCTATGAAAAGGGAATGGCAAAAAACACATACGGAACAGGCTGCTTTATGCTAATGAACACAGGTGAACAAGCAGTAGCATCTGAACACGGCTTACTCACAACGCTTGCTTGGGGAATTGATGGGAAAGTAGAATATGCGTTAGAAGGAAGCATTTTTGTTGCCGGCTCAGCTGTTCAATGGTTACGTGACGGATTACGCATGGTAAAAGATGCGAAAGATACAGAAGAATATGCGACAAAAGTAGAGTCAACAGATGGCGTTTACTTAGTGCCGGCATTTGTTGGTTTAGGCACACCTTATTGGGATAGTGATGTACGCGGTGCGATGTTTGGTTTAACACGTGGTACAACAAAAGAGCATTTAATTCGTGCGACGCTAGAAGCGCTTGCTTATCAAACAAAAGACGTGCTTAGCGCAATGGAAGCAGATTCAGGAATTACATTAAAAACGCTTCGTGTAGATGGTGGAGCGGTAAAGAATAATTTCTTAATGCAATTCCAAAGCGACCTTTTAGATGTACCAGTCGAACGTCCAAGTGTAAACGAAACAACGGCATTAGGAGCTGCATACTTAGCAGGATTAGCCGTAGGTTATTGGAAAGACAAAGAAGAAATTGCTCAACAATGGAATATGGAAAAGTCGTTTGAGCCAAACATGGACGAAGAGAAACGAGAGGAATTATATACAGGCTGGAAAAAAGCTGTTCACGCAACAATGGCATTTAAATAAATAACAAGAAACAATTGGAAGCACTTTTATTTCCAAGGTTGATATGATATAATAAAATCAAGTTAATAAACAGGTTGGAGAACGGGAGAGACCACAATCACTTACACCTTATTTGCAGGGTGGAGTGTATTGTGGTCTCTCTTTTTATGTCTAAAATGGAAAATGGAAGGAGAATGCTATATGTTTTCTAGTCAAAAACGTTTAAATACATTAGAAGAGATGAATAATCAGCAGTTTGATTTACTTATTATTGGAGGGGGAATTACAGGCTGTGGAATTGCCTTAGATGCCACAACTCGCGGAATGAAAACGGCGTTAGTGGAAATGCAAGATTTTGCAGCCGGAACATCAAGTCGTTCAACGAAACTTGTACACGGTGGATTACGTTACTTAAAGCAATTTGAAGTGAAAATGGTTGCAGAAGTTGGGAAAGAACGTGAAATCGTTTATGAAAATGGGCCTCACGTAACAACACCAGAATGGATGCTACTTCCAATCCATAAAGGAGGAACGTTTGGGAAATTCTCTACGTCAATTGGGCTACGTGTCTATGATTACCTAGCAGGTGTTAAACGATCAGAAAGAAGAAAAATGTTAAGTGTAGCGGAAACAACTGAGCGAGAACCACTATTAAAAACAGATGGCCTAAAAGGTGGAGGCTATTATGTAGAATATAAAACAGATGATGCACGCTTAACAATTGAAGTAATAAAAGAAGCAGTGAAACGTGGCACAACGGCTGCGAACTATGCAAAAGTAGAGAAATTCCTTTATGAAAACGGAAAAGTCATTGGGGCAGTTATTGTCGATCAATTAACAGGTAAATCGTATAACGTGTATGCTAAAAAAATCGTGAACGCAGCGGGCCCTTGGGTCGATTCATTACGTGAAAAAGACAACTCAAAAAAAGGAAAACAGTTAAAGTTAACAAAGGGCATTCACTTAATTATCGATCAAAGCCGTTTCCCGTTAAAGCAAGCAATCTATTTTGATACACCAGATGGGCGTATGGTCTTTGCGATTCCTCGTGACGGTAAAACTTATGTAGGAACAACAGATACAGTTTATAAAGGGGATGTTGCTCATCCACGCATGACAGTAGAAGATCGTCGTTATGTACTTGATGCGATTCACTACATGTTCCCAACACTGAAGATTACAGAAGATGATGTGGAATCTAGTTGGGCGGGTTTACGACCTTTAATTCATGAAGATGGAAAAGATCCTTCTGAAATTTCTCGTAAAGATGAAGTATGGACATCAGAATCGGGACTTATCACGATTGCAGGTGGAAAATTAACAGGATACCGCAAAATGGGGCAGATGGTTGTTGATTTAGTTGCACAGCGCTTAAAA
Source organism: Priestia iocasae (assembly GCF_016909075.1). Lineage (GTDB taxonomy): Bacteria > Bacillota > Bacilli > Bacillales > Bacillaceae_H > Priestia > Priestia iocasae. The sequence continues at coordinate 564,667 of NZ_JAFBFC010000002.1, read as the reverse complement.
GAAAGTGAAGGCTTAACATTCGGAAAATCTAAAACGAAGCACATGCCAATTTCTGGTGGAGATGTTGGCGGCTCAAAAGGATTACCTGCATTTACAGATATCAACGTGAAAAAAGGAATGAAGCTAGGTCTTACACATGAGCAAGCAGAGAAGCTAGTGAAACGATATGGATCAAACATTGATGTTCTTTACAGCTATATTGAAACACAACAGGATGAACTGAAGAAAAGTGGTTTACCACTAAGCGTCTTTTTACAAGTGTATTACGGAATTCATGAAGAAATGGCTACAACACCAGTTGACTTTTTCATTCGTCGTACAGGATCGATGCTGTTTGATATTGAGTGGACGAAAAAGTGGAAGAATGATGTTGTGCGTTACATGAGTGATGTGTTGCAATGGACCGAAGCACAAATGAATGAGTATACGTTAGAGCTTGAAAAACACATTCATGATGCAGTGGTTGCAGAAAGCAATGAGAAAGTTAGTTAATGACTCTAACAATAAAATGAATTTGAGTTAAAAGGCGGAAAAGTACCTGATTTAACTTTGAACACAACATCCCTTGCTTCTTCATGCCATCTATTAATGGGCAGACGGGCAAGGGATGTTGTATTCATTAATGTTTAAGGAAAGTAAGAAAGCTAATGTGTGAATTGACGTGTTAAAATGAAAGCGTATGACAAATGACAATAAAAAAGTTTTATGCAGGAAGAACGCTTTTTTTGTAGAACTATTGTATGCAACGTCGAATGAAAAAGGATTATTGAACCACAGTGATGTAAAAGAAAAGTCATTGCTTTTCTTTATTCATACATATTACCAATCAGCTAAAGGGGGCCTCATCTTATGAGTTGGAAACAAAAATATGAGTTATGGATCAATGAACCTGCCTTAGATGCAGAAACGCGTTCTCTACTAGAAGAGATGAATGGAGACGAAAAGCGATTAGAAGAATGCTTCTATAAAGAGTTAGAGTTTGGAACAGGTGGTATGCGTGGTGAAATAGGACCTGGTACAAATCGAATGAATGTTTATACGGTACGAAAAGCTTCAGAAGGGTTAGCACAATACATTGAAGCAGCAGGAGAGAAAGCAAAAAAACAAGGTGTGGCCATTGCCTATGATTCAAGGCACAAATCGCCGGAGTTTGCGATGGAAGCGGCAAAGACATTAGCCACTCACGGAATTAAAGCTTATGTGTTTGAAGAACTTCGTCCAACGCCAGAGCTATCATTTGCTGTTCGTCATTTAAATGCGTTCGGTGGAATCGTTGTAACGGCAAGTCACAACCCACCTGAATATAATGGCTATAAAGTATATGGTCCAGACGGTGGTCAGCTTCCACCAAAAGAAGCAGATGAATTAGTATCCTATGTAAGTGCTGTGGAAAATGAGCTGCAAATTGAAGTAGAGTCTGAAGATGTGTTAAAACAAAAAGGACTCATTGAAATGCTTGGTAATGAAATGGATGAAGCTTATAATGAACAATTACAAACGATTTCATTAAATCCACAATTAGCAAATGAAGTAGGAGCTGAGTTAAAAGTTGTCTTTACTCCTCTTCATGGCACAGCGAATAAGCCTGTACGTAAAGCGTTACAAACGCTTGGTTATGAGAATGTAACGGTGATTAAAGAGCAAGAATTACCAGATCCAAATTTCTCAACGGTCAAATCACCTAACCCTGAAGAACCAGCTGCTTTTGAATATGCGATTCGTGAAGGGGAAAAAGTAGGGGCAGATCTGTTAATCGCAACAGACCCTGATGCTGACCGCTTGGGAATTGCTGTAAAAGATCATCAAGACAACTATGTTTTACTAACAGGAAACCAAACAGGTGCTATTTTGCTGCACTATTTATTAAGTGAGAAAAAAGCAAAAGGCATCTTACCAGCAAACGGTGTTGTATTAAAAACCATTGTAACGTCTGAAATTGGTCGAAAAATTGCTGAGTCATTTGACTTAGAAACGATTGACACGTTAACAGGGTTTAAATTTATTGGTGAGAAAATTAAGCAATACGAGGAAACGGGCGAGTATGAATTCCAATTCGGTTACGAAGAAAGTTATGGCTATCTAATTGGTGACTTTGCTCGTGATAAAGACGCTATTCAAGCAGCCCTTTTAGCTGTAGAGGTATGTGCATACTATAAGAAGAAAGGTATGACCCTATATGAAGCACTTCACCAACTTTTTGAACAGTATGGCTACTACCGTGAAGGGCTACACTCATTAACGTTAAAAGGCAAAGAAGGGGCAGAGCAAATTGAACACATTATCTCTACGTTTAGACAAGCTCCTCCTCAACAGATTGCTGGTAAAAACGTAACCGTTGTAGAAGATTACAAGTTAAGTGAGCGTAATGTGTTGTCTTCTCAAACAAAAGAAGAAATTGTGCTGCCAAAATCAAATGTCTTGAAATATCACCTTGAAGATCAGTCTTGGTTCTGTCTGCGTCCATCAGGTACAGAACCAAAGGTGAAATTCTATTTCGGTGTGACTGGACAGACAGATGAAGAAAGTCTTGAAAAGCTAGATCAAGTAAAAGAGGATGTATTAAATAAAATTAACGATGTACTAAACAGCTAAGTCAAACTTCTGTTGTTGTTACAAAGACCATTATCATAAACTTTGAAATAGCAAGGTTTAATGATAGTGGTCTTTTTGTGTTAATCAAACGTTTGTTTAAACCGTGAAACCCCTCTCTATAAAAGCAGTGATAAAGGATTAATCAAACGTTTGTTTAGATACTACAACTTTTGATGTAGAAAATCTCAACCCATATTTTGAGAGATAATGGTAAGTCATTCTTGATATAATAGAGGAATATAATGGACCAAGCTTTTGTAAGGAGCTATTAAAATGAAAGATAAAAAGCAAATGAGTGATAACCAAACGTTAAAAGAAATTGCTGAAACGTTAAATTCTGAAAATGATTTACAAGTCATGCTACATGAGGTCTTAAAAAAGCTGTTAAGTTTAACCGGACTTCATACAGGGTGGATTTTTTTAATTGATAAACAAGGAAAGTATGAGTTAATTGCTGATTATAAAATGCCTGAAGCTTTATGTGTACGAGATAAACAACCGATGTGTGAAGGTGGATGTTGGTGTTTAGATCGATACAATGATGGCCGATTAAAGCGGGCAACCAATATTATTGAATGCAAACGAATTGAAGATGCCATTGAATTGAATTGGGGAGATACAGAAGGAATCACGCATCATGCGACCGTTCCTTTGAGAGCGGGGAAAGAAGCATTTGGTTTATTAAATGTTGCTTCTCCTCATAAGGTTCATTTTTCTGATGACGAGCTTGTCTTACTTGAAGGAGTTGCTTATCAGATTGGAACAGCAATAAAACGTGTTACATTAGCCAAGAAAGAAAATGAGCTTATGCTGCTAGCAGAGCGAAATCGACTAGCAAGAGACCTTCATGATTCGGTGAATCAATTGTTATTTTCGCTCGTTTTAACGGCTAGAGGAACAAAGGAAATGACAAATGAACCTGAAATAAAAGACATGCTATCCTATATGCAACAGCTCTCGCAAGATGCGTTAAAAGAGATGAAAGCACTGATTTGGCAATTGCGTCCTCAAGGATTAGAAAACGGGATTAGTACAGCGCTAATTGATTATGCAAAGATGCTTGGGTTAGAGGTACACATGGACGTAAACGGTGTATTAAATCTTTCTTCTCATTTAGAGGAAGCTCTATGGAGGATTGCTCAAGAGTCGTTAAATAACTGCAGCAAGCATGCAGATGTAAAAGATGTTTTTATTACATTTAACATCACGAATGATTTTGTTGTGATGACTATCCAAGATCGAGGTCACGGATTCTTTTATGAACCGCATAAAGAGCTACCTTCCCTTGGCTTATTAAGTATGAAAGAGCGAGCAGAACTAGTAAAAGGAACCTGCCACATTGAAAGCGCACTTGGAAAAGGAACAAAAGTCACCATAACGATTCCAATAGAGGAGGGGACAAGATGAAGATAAAGATAAAGGTTCTGATTGCTGATGATCATCATGTTGTAAGAAGAGGATTGTTGTTCTTTTTGAAAACGCAGGCCGAAATTGAAGTGATTGGTGAAGCAAAAGATGGAGTAGAGGCTGTTGAGTTAGCACAACGCCTTAAACCCGATGTTGTCCTCATGGATTTAGTCATGCCTAATATGGATGGAATTGAAGCAACGAAAAAGCTAAAAGAAGTAGAACCAAACATGAAAGTCCTTATTTTAACGAGTTTTGCTGATCAAGATCACGTTATTCCTGCCATTCGTGCGGGTGCAGTTGGCTATCAATTAAAAGATGTAGAACCTGATCAGCTCGTGCAGGCCATTTATGCAGTTCATCGAGGAGAAAGTCAGTTACATCCTAAAGTTACTTCTCATGTGTTCTCTCATTTGTCAGCTCATGAAAAAAAAGAAACAAGTCTGCTTCATACCTTAACGAATCGTGAAAGAGACGTATTAACAGAAATTGCTAACGGAAGAAGTAACAAAGAAATCGCTGCGGTTCTCGTGATTACAGAGAAAACAGTGAAAACACATGTATCCAATATTTTTTCCAAGTTAAATGTAGCCGATCGTACACAAGCGGCTCTTTATGCAGTGAAACATGGACTTGTATGAGGCATCTACGACTAAGGTCGTAGATGTTTTTCGACTTATTTAGGAGATAACGTTCCATCGTATGCAAGATTTATCGCGTTCACTTTTACCATATACTAGTGGTATCAAATAAAAAATGGAGCGATGAACATGAATGTTGTTATTATAAACGGTAGCCCTCGAAAACAAGGAAGAACGACCATTGTAGCAAAAGAGCTGCAAAGAAAATATGGAGGGCAACTTGTTGATTTAAGTCAATTAGAGTTACCAGTCTTTAATGGAGAACAAGAGCAATACGAGTTAGAAGTTGTCAAGTGGCTTCGTTTGACGGTTCAAGAAGCAGATGCCATCATCTTAACATCACCTGAATATCATAGCGCAATGAGCGGCGCTCTAAAAAATGCCCTCGACTTTTTAGGGAGTGAACAATTTCACCATAAGCCAGTGGCTTTATTAGCCGTTGCTGGAGGTGGAAAAGGTGGCATGAATGCACTTAGCAATATGCGTACAGTGGCTCGTGCGCTTTATGCAAATGTCATCTCAAAACAATTAGTATTAGATCCGATTCACATCGAAAAAGAACAATCGTCATTGAATGAGGAAGCAGCTTTATTAGTCAACGCGCTTGTAGAAGAGTTAAACATGTATGCACAAGCATATGAAGCAATAAAGCAGCAACAATAATAAAAGACCTTGTCATCTGAATTGACAAGGTCTTTGCGCGATTTATGAAGGAATTGATTTTTGTTGTCTTGAAAAGTAGGGAGAAGAGTGAATGGCATGGTAGATTCTTGGAGCGATTAACGCACCAAAAATTGTGAATGCAATATCTTTTAAAGCGAATGAAGCCATTACTTTCCAGGCAGTTCCATAACCCATTGGTGCTTCAAGCCAATAGTTGACAGCCATGTACATATAGTTCGTACCAATGACATAAATAAGTATAATCCCTACGAATGATGAAACGAAGAATGTAGGAAGTGGAGGATTTTGTTTCTGCTCCATTAGTTTACCTACGATATAAGCTGTGGCGATATAGGAAAGTAAAAATCCGCCCGTGCCTCCAAATATCACACCAATTCCTGCTTTAAATTGTGCGAATACAGGTACTCCTGCAATTCCAATCAATAAATAAACAATCATAGAAAGAGACCCAAGTCGGCTTCCTAATAAAAGGCCAGCTAAAATGGCAAAAAACGGTTGCATAGATAATGGTACACCTGCAACTTGTAAGAAAGGTGCCCATGACGTCATATTTGCACCAATCGCCATTAATGCAGCAAACATCCCAATCAATGTAAGATCTAATGCGCGAAAACGTGGTTTTGTTTGCATATAAAAAACCTCCAACTATTATGTATTCTTACAAAGAGTGTACGGATAAAGAATTATTATGTCAACTATTTATTTTTACTAGTTAACATAAATGACGTTGACTTATTCAATTTCCTCAACGCTTATGACGAGAAGGAAAATGATTCATGAAAAAGGTAAAAGAAGAATAATCCAATGAAGGGTGAACAAAATAAAAGAAGGGACGTATATCCCTTCTTTCTACATGTCGTCCATTGTAAATTCAGCTATATCATATTGATCATGTTGCGTCGAAGCATGATCAATATAGCGTAGCAATGAATACAATTCTTCTTGAATCACTCGGTAGTTTCGTTCAAAGTTGTAAGCATGTAAAAAATGTTCAATTCGTTTTGAAAGAAAATCATCGTTTGTTCGAACCATTAATATCAATAAATTATCCCATTGTGATCGGTGTGTGTAATACAGTGCTCTGTCATAATCTACAAAGTCCATTGTAAGCCCTCCTTTTGAGGAGTTACGTATAGTGTGTGACATTTACAGCGTTTATTACAGTGTAAATGTTGGGGAGATGTCCAATGAAAAAACCAGTATTAGTTTAAGACAAAAGGTGAAAAATAAGCTCAACAGTTTGTTTTAGTGAAGGCACGTATACGTTCAATGATGGAAACTGCTTTTTTAAATGGATTCATCCTATTGTTTTCTGTTTACTTGCACCGCTCTTGTCATCGTTGAGTTCCTCCATACTCCATAATCCTTGACTCCCATTCACTTCTCTGGAATATGTCCACATCATAATAATCATCCTTTCATCGTGTAGCACAATTTTGTACTTAAAACGTTTCTTTCCCTTTCTTTATTGTCCAATGACGATTATGCCTCATGTAGACAAAGTGTCATATCTTCTTCCATAAACGCAATCTTTCCTAGACAAAAATGATACATTGTTAGTAAGAATGTTCAGTTAATTTAGATATTCTTTTACAGTCTGTCTAATGAACATCTGATGGCGACTCGATATAATTTAGGTACAAAACCTTCATATGAAAGGAGAAGAGAGAATGATGTTTGGAAAGTATCCTCGAAAAAAAGTTTTGCTTTATAGCCTAATTGTTCTTTGCTTTCTTATTATGGAAACACCGCTCATCTTATTTGCGAATACATCAGAATTTGTGGTCATGGGCATACCTTTCTTTCTTTTTTGGAATTTACTTTGGTGGTTTGTGACAACCGTTTTATTTTTCATTGGCTACATAACTAATTGGGGAAGCAAAGTGAAGCCAGGTAGTGAATAAAGAAGAGACATACTAACTGTTTATAGAAACATAGACAAAAGGGGGAATAGATGCGATGACCACTGGTGTCCTTATTATTGCAGCTTTTATGATTATTCCATTAGTTGTCGGGTTTTTCGCAGCTTCAAAATCGGCCAATACAAGTGAAGATTTCTTTATACAAGGACGTGGCATGGGAGCAGTAGCTGTCTTTTTTACCGTAGCGGCAACATGGTGGAGTTCGTTTGCGTTCTTAGGTTCAAATGCGACATTTTATACACATGGTCCTGTTTATTTAACGGCGCTGGCTTGGAATTTACTATTCGGCTTTATGTACTATGCAATTGGTAAAAGAGTGTGGTTTTTAGGAAAGAAATTTAACTACATCACCGCATCAGATTTAATCGGGGATTTTTACAATAATGAAAAGCTTCGTGTCATTGTTGCGGCTATTCTTCTTATTTTCACCATTCCCTATCTTCAAATTCAGTTAACAGGAGGAGCTTACTTAATTGAAGTAGCTTCTGGAGGTACCATTCCTTTTTGGCTCTCTGCTTTGATGTTTTATTTTGTCATCGTTGTGTATGTGTGGGTAGGGGGAATTCGGGCAGTTGCATGGACCGATATTATCTACGGGGCCCTCTTATTCTTTGGCATGATGTATGCAGGCTATTATATTTCTCAAAATCTAGGTGGACCAACCGGTATGTTTACTCAGCTAATGGAAACAAGCCCTGCTCATTTATCTCTTCCAGGTCCACAAGGTACAATGGGCTATCCAATGTGGTTTTCACTTTTTGTTGTAACGGCAATCGGAGCATTCATGGGTCCTCAAATTTGGCTTAGAATGTATTCTGTAAAAAGTGGAAAACTGTTTAATTTAATGCCATTTTTACTTGGATTTGCGGCAATCGCTTATATCGGATCCGTATTAGCTGGTTTTTCAGGTGTATTACTTGAGCCTAACATCGCAAATCCAGATCAAGTGTTACCAATTATGCTGATGAAGTATGCTCCGTTTGCATTAGCTTCTCTCATTTTAGCAGCAGGTGCTGCAGCGGCGATGTCGACAGCTAATTCACAGATTCATGCAGTATCAACGATTGTGACATTAGATTTTTATCAACGTTATGTAAAGCCAGATGCGAGCCAAGAATCAATTATCAAGGTAGGACGCTGGTCACTCATTATCTTTTCATTAGTTGCCTATTTTATGGCACTAGTTGTACCAGGTGTTTTAGTAACAATCGGAATTGCAGCTCTTGCAGGAACCGCTCAATTAATTGTTCCAACGATTGGTGCAATTAGTTGGAGGCGTGCTCATCCAACCGCAGCTATTTGGGGACTTTTATCCGGAATCGCCGTTGTATTACTTATTACATTTATTCCTTCCTTAAGTGCTCCGTTTGGCTTTCATGCTGGTGTGTGGGGCTTGTTAATCAATAGTCTTTTATTTGTATCGCTAAGTCTTGTATTACAACGAAAAGATCAACATGTTGTGCAAAAGTTTGAAGACGCCCGACGTGAATACAACGAGACGTATCATCAAGAGTTATTTGAAGAGCCGATAACGGACAAGAAGGTTGAAGAAGCTTTGTAAGAAAGGAGATTTCTCGACATGTCCAATTATTCAGAAGCTGTCTTATTAACTCAAAAGCTCATTCAAATTCCAACTGAAAATCCGAATGGCTCTGAAGAGAAATGTAGTTCATTTGTTGAGTCATGGCTTCGGGCATTGCCAAATGTGTCTGTACGCACACAAACAGTTGAACAAGGAAGAAAAAATGTCATTGCAAAATATAAGGGGCGGGGATTAGATAAGCCGCCCCTTGTTATTATGGCTCATATGGATACCGTTCCGGTTGAAGGTGAGTGGTCAGTTCCACCGTTTGAAAGCATCATTCAAGATGGAAAGTTATATGGGCGAGGCGCTTGTGATATGAAAAGCGGATTAGCTTGTGCGTTAATGACATTAAAAGTAGTTGCTACAAAACAATGGCAGCTTCAAAGAGATTTATACGTGATTGCGACCATCGATGAAGAAGGGCCATATATGAAAGGTGCAATGGCACTTATAGCCGAAAACATCATTCCGTCTAATGCTTTACTTATTGCAACAGAGCCTACAAACTTAACATTGGCTACTGAGCATAAAGGGACCATTTGGTATGAAATGTGTGTAGAGGGTAAAAGCTCTCATGGTGGAAATGCTCATCTTGGGGCAGATGCAGTGCATGCTGCGGCTGAAATTATTGTTCGTTTAAAAGAAAAAGTAAATCAACTTTCATATAACCACGAGATTTTTGGTAAGCCTACTATCTCTGTTGGCACAATCGAAGGTGGAAGCAAAACAAACATGGTGGCCGGATCTTGCCGAGCAGAACTTGATTTTCGCCTTGTTCCTCCGATGACAAAAGAAGAAGCTAATCAATTAGTAGAACAAGCGATTCAAGAGGGTTGTGAATGTGTAAAAGGAACATCTGGTTCAGTTCGACATCTTGGATGGCAACGCCCTCCATTACGTACTTCGTCAGACAGCATGCTACGGAACATGTTTCGTACGGCATATGAGCGTGTCGTAAAGGAACCGTTAGAAGAAAGTGGATTTCCTGCTTATACAGACGTCACGATGATTGGGTTAGAAACAACTAATCATCACTTTGTTGTGTTTGGTCCGGGTCATTTAGATCAAGCGCATGCCACTGACGAATTCGTTGAAATCGAGCAAATTGAAAAATGCGTTGATATTTTACTAGAAGTTGTACAAAAGTAGAATCATAGAGAAAAACTTCAATTCCTGACGGATTTATAATCGCTAGGATATTGAAGTTTTTTGTTCTTTTTCGGAAATTGAAATCTACTTTGAGAGTAATTCATGATTTGTCTCTTTAACTCATAGATTAAAAGTAAGGAATGAAGGGGGGAGCTCGTCTTGCGTCAGGAAGATTATAAGCAGTTACAATATGCGATTGAAGAAATTACAGAAGTTGCAACAGGATTTGGCCTTGATTTTTATCCAATGAGATATGAGATTTGTCCGTCTGATATTATTTATACATTTGGAGCGTACGGAATGCCAACACGCTTCTCACACTGGAGCTTTGGAAAACAATTTCATAAAATGAAGGTTCATTATGATTTAGGATTAAGTAAAATTTATGAGTTAGTTATCAATTCAGATCCTTGCTATGCCTTTTTGTTAGATTCAAACGCATTGATTCAAAATAAGTTAATCGTTGCTCACGTGTTGGCTCACTGTGATTTCTTCAAAAATAATTGTCGGTTTGGTAATACGAAACGAGACATGGTGGAAAGTATGGCAGCAACGGCAGAGAGAATTAAAAACTATGAATTGATACATGGAAAGCAAGAGGTTGAAAAGTTTTTAGACGCTGTGTTGTCTATTCAAGAACATATTGATCCTTCTCTTATGCGTCCGAAGTTATCGTGGACGTTAGAAGAGGAAGAGAGTGAAGAAGAGGGTGCAATCTCTCCATATGATGATTTATGGAACTTAGACTATAAAGATAAACGAAGACCAAAAGCACAAAAGTTTAAAAAGAAATTCCCACCTAGCCCTGAAAAAGATATTTTATTGTTTATTGAAGAATATAGCCGAAATTTAGAAGACTGGCAGCGGGACATTTTAACGATGATGCGTGAAGAAATGCTGTATTTCTGGCCACAACTTGAAACGAAAATTATGAACGAAGGCTGGGCATCATATTGGCATCAGCGAATCATTCGAGAGCTGGATTTGACAAGTAGTGAAGCCATTGAATTTGCCAAATTAAATGCAGGTGTCGTTCAGCCTTCACGTACAAGTATTAACCCCTACTATCTTGGGTTGAAAATCTTTGAAGATATTGAAGAGCGTTATAATAATCCAACAGAAGACATGAAGAAAATGGGAGTTGAGCCTAACTCAGGGCGAGAAAAAATGTTTGAAGTTCGAGAAGTGGAGTCTGATATTTCCTTTATTCGTAACTATTTAACAAAAGACCTTGTTATGAGAGAAGATATGTATTTGTTTCAAAAGCAAGGCAAAGATTATAAGGTTGTCGATAAGGAATGGACACAAGTGCGTGATCAGCTTGTTAGCATGAGAGTGAATGGTGGTTTCCCTTACATTACTGTCAATGATGGAGACTTCCTGAAAAATGGTGAGCTGTATTTGAAGCACTGGTATGAAGACATTGAGTTAGATGTGAAATATTTAGAGAAGGTCATGCCGTATGTGTACCAACTATGGGGGAGAGCCGTTCATTTAGAAACCACTTTAGAAGGAAAGATTATCGCCTTTACTTATGATGGCAAGAGCTTGCATCGAAAAAACCTATAGAAAAAGGTCGCTTATAAAGCGGCTTTTTTTGTTGTAGTGATTTGATGGTTAAAAAAATCATTGAAAGAATGAAAAAAAGTATTGAAAAAATGTATGCGATTTCATATGATAGATTTAAAGATAGTGATGTTATTAAAAAACATAATGATGTTATAATTTTGAATACGTATAAGGGGATGGATACTAATGAAATATTTTTTAGACAGTGCAAAAATTGATGAGATTCGTTATGCATATGAAAACTGGGCAATTGATGGTGTGACAACAAATCCTCGTCATATTATGAATAGCGGTAAACCTTTTTTAACAGTATTAGATGAGTTAGGTAGCGAATTTCGTGGAGTAGAAGGGTTTCCGATTTCTGTAGAAATTAATCCTCACTTAAATGATGCACGTGAAATGGTCAAAGAAGGGAAGAAAATTGCTGCTTTATCTTCTAACTTTGTTATTAAAATTCCTTGTATTGAACCAGGTTTAATCGCTGCAAAAGAACTTGAAAACGAAGGAATCCGTACGAACGTCACTCTTGTATTTTCACCATCTCAAGCATTACAACCGGCAAGAATTGGTTCAAAATTTGTTTCTCCTTTCGTAGGGTGGAAAGAAAATAGCGGTGAAGATACTGGTCAATACATTCAAGATATTGTGGATATTTACAAAGCTTACAACTATGACACAGAAGTCATTGTAGCTGCTTTACGTAACGGGAAACAAATTGTTGATGCTGCAAAATCAGGTGCACATATCGTAACGTGTGGCTTTGAAGTATATCAAAACAGCTTCCAGCATGCCTTTACGGATTATGGGTTAAATGTATTTAGAAACGCTTGGGACAACACACTTACAGAAGTAACGGTTGGTAAATAACCACAATGATAAGCCCTCAATGAAAATGTGTTCTGTCACCTTTATTGAGGGTGTTTTCTTATATGCAAGGAGATGGGAAAGAATGAAAAGCTTTGAACAATTAAAAGCATTAAATAATCACCTTCAAATGTTTCACGTAACAAACGATGCTTTTAAAAGATATGGTACTATTATTACGTCCTATCATTTCAAAGAGCTAGAAGCATATATGGAACGTACAACGGTCGATTCAACAGGAAATTTGTATGTAGCTTCTGTACCTGAAATGGAACAGACGGAGGTCAAACAACAAATTCAAACAAACTTTTACGGAGATATGCCCATTCAAATTGGTTATTGTAACGGCCCTAATTGTACATTAAACGGACTTGAATATCATAAAGGTAGTGAAATTAACATTGCCATTACAGACTTAGTGTTACTAGTGGGATGTGTTCAAGAAATCAAACATAATCAATTTGACTCAAAAAATGTAAAGGCTTTCTTTGTTCCGAAAGGCACTGCCATCGAGTTATACGGAACTACACTTCACTTCGCTCCATGTAAGGTTCATGACGATGGATTTAAAGTCGTTGTTATTTTACCTAAAGGAACAAACGAACCTCTTGAACATAAATTCGATACAATCACTGATGAAGATAAGCTGCTGTTCATGAAAAATAAATGGCTACTTGCACATCCAGATCGAGAAGTACTGATTCATAAAGGAGCTTATCCGGGGATCATTGGTGAAAATCTTGAAGTTCATTACGAAAGCGCAAGTGAAAAAAGAACTTAAATAAAAGGGGAGTATGGGAATAGATGGGGATGACAGGGATTTGGTTTACGCTTCTATCATGCATGTTCTTTATGGGATTAGTAGGATGGATTTCTTATTTAAAAACAAAAGGGGAAGTTAATGATTCCACAGGCTACTTTTTAGCTGGACGTGGCTTAACTGGAACGTTCATTGCTGGTTCATTATTATTAACAAATTTATCGGCAGAGCAATTAATTGGGTTAAACGGACAAGCTTATCGCGCAAACCTTTCTAATATGGCATGGGAAGTAACGGCTGCATTTGCGATTGTCATTATGGCACTCTATTTACTGCCTAAATATTTAGGTGGTGCGTTTACAACGTTACCTGGTTTCTTAAGTACTCGTTACGACGAAGGGGTACGTCGTTATACGGTTGTTTTATTTATGTTAGGTTATATTTTTGTAACGATTCCATCCGTTTTATATTCTGGAGCATTGGCTATTTTAAAACTCTTCAATGTACCAGAAATGCTAAACATTTCGTATGAAGAATCGGTATGGCTTGTTGTATGGGTAGTCGGTATTATCGGTGCTCTTTACGCTATCTTTGGTGGTTTGAAAGCGGTTGCGGTTTCAGATACATTAAACGGCATTGGCTTACTCATTATCGGGATATTAGTTCCTGTTCTTGGTTTTATTACATTAGGTGATGGCAGCTTTGCAGATGGTGTGAAACAAGTCGTGACAGCTAATCCAGAAAAACTAAATGCAATTGGATCAAGCACAGACTCTGTTCCATTTGGAACGATCTTTACCGGAATGATTTTTGCAAACTTGTTCTATTGGGGAACAAACCAATATGTGATTCAGCGTACACTAGGGGCTGCAAGTCTTGCTGAAGGACAAAAAGGTGTGCTATTCTCTGGCTTTTATAAATTATCCATCCCGTTATTTATGATGGTGCCAGGTCTCATCGCTTATCAATTATACGGTCAAGGAATGGAGCCTGTTGACCTTGCTTATCCAGCCCTTGTAGCAGATGTGCTGCCAACTTATATGTCTGGATTTTTCTTAGCGGTTCTTTTAGGTGCTGTTTTAAGTTCATTTAACTCATTGTTAAACTCAGCAGCTACGATGTTTGCTTTAGATATTTATAAGCCATTAAAACCACATGCATCAGATGAGCAATTAATTCGCATTAGTAAGGTGTTTGGTACTGTTATTGCGTTAGTAACGTTTTTTGTATCGCCAATGTTAATGAATGCACCAGATGGATTATGGGATTTAATTCGTCGCTTTACAGGGTTCTTTAACATTCCAATCATCGCAATCGTATTAGTAGGCTTATTCTCAAAACGAATTCCACCACTTGCCGCAAAGGTAGCAATCATTTTCCACGTGATTACATACTACATGTTAGTGTGGGGATTAAATCAGCTGTTTGGTGTTCAAGTAACGCTTAACTTCATCCACATTTATGCGATTCTCTTCTTCATTGAAGTTGGGATCATGATGGCTATCGGAAAATGGAAACCTTTACAAACGCCTTATACATTCAAGTCAGATGCGAAGGTAAGTCTTGTTCCATGGAAATATTCACTACTTGTCACAGTCGTTTTACTTACGCTTGTCGTAATGACTTATATCGTATTCTCACCAATCGGCTTAGCATACGAAAAAGAGTTGGTGTCACCGTATTTCTGGTTATTAATGATTGGTGTAACCATTATATCTACAATTCTTAGTATCTTGTCCGTAAAAAAATGGAATAAAAAATATGCAGATGTTCTACAAAAGCAATATATGAATCAAGTACAAGATAATAAGAATATAAGTGCTTAATAAATAAAGAGATTGAATAAAAAAGAATGATGAAAAAAGGAGAATACATGGATACTATACAAAATAAAGTAGCAATGTCTTTAACCACACTAGTCGATGGATTTGAGTTATATTGGAACGATCAGTTAATCATTAAGCATTCATCAACAACTCCATTTGTGTATGTAGGGTATGGAGAAGAAGACATTGAGATGTATCGAGGAAACTTTGATATAAACGATTACTTGATTGAGAGGGTCGCGCTGCGTCATGCCCAGGTGAATCAAAATGAAGACGAAACTCTTTTAATTCATTTAAGTCAGTTCAAGAATGGTTCCCCTGTTTTAACTTTATTAGTAAAAGCAGAGGAAGACCAAGCAAAATTAGAATTTATTGAAGTAGAAGAAGGATTCAATCGTTTTTGGGTTCGTATAGAAGCAAATAAGCAAGAAAAAGTATACGGATGTGGAGAGCAACTTTCACATTTTAATATGAGAGGAAAGAACTTCCCTCTTTGGACGTCAGAGCCAGGTGTAGGACGCAATAAAAATACGTATGTAACGTGGCAAGCCGATGTATTAGATAAAGCAGGTGGGGACTATTATCATACGAACTTCCCACAACCAACCTTTATATCTAGTCATAAATATTATTGTCATGTGGAAACAACTTCTTATGCTGACTTTGATTTTAGACACGAAACTTTTCATGAACTGCATATTTGGGAAGTACCAAACGAAATCATCTTTGAAGGTGCGAATACGTTCATTGAACTTGTTGAAAAGATTACAAATCGCTTTGGTAGACAGCCAGAGCTTCCTGAATGGACATATAATGGCATTTGGCTCGGTATTCAAGGTGGAACGGATGTTGTTGAACAAAAACTAGAAAAAGCATTGTCTAAAGGTATAAAAGTGGGAGGTGTCTGGTGTCAAGATTGGCAAGGAGAAAGGATCACTTCTTTTGGAAAGCGATTAATGTGGAATTGGAAGTGGAATCCACAGTTATATCCAAATTTAGATGAGAAAATAAAAGAATGGAAACAAAACGGCATTCGCTTCTTAGGATATATTAACCCGTACGTAGCAGTTGAAGGAGACTTGTTTACACATGCGGAGCAACAAGGATATTTAGCACTTAATCAAAACGGCGAAACCTATCTTGTTGATTTCGGTGAGTTTTATTGTGGAGTGGTAGATTTCACAAATCCTGAAGCATTTGAATGGTATAAAGGTGTTATTAAAGAGCATCTCATTGATTTTGGGCTAGATGGCTGGATGGCTGACTTTGGTGAATATTTACCAACTGATGTTGTGCTTCATAATGGACAATCACCGATACAAATGCACAATGCATGGCCAGCCATATGGGCACAAGTAAACTATGAAGCTGTACAAGAGTCTGGTAAATTAGGAGACATTGTTTACTTCATGAGAGCTGGTTATACAGGTGTACAAAAGTATTGCACGCTCATTTGGGCAGGAGACCAAAGTGTTGATTGGTCATTAGATGATGGATTAGCGTCGGTCATTCCAGCAGCGTTGTCTTCTGGTATGGTCGGGTGTGGCCTTCATCATAGCGATATTGGGGGGTACACAAGCTTACATGGAAACAAACGATCAAAAGAGTTATTAATGAGATGGGCAGAAATGGGTGCGTTTACACCAGTGATGAGAACACATGAAGGAAATCGTCCTTATGACTGTGCACAATTTGATGATGATGATGAAACGTTAGAACATCTCGCAAGAATGACCAATGTATATGTCACACTTGCTCCGTACATTAAATCTCTTGTTGCATTGAATGCTGAAACAGGCGTCCCTGTTCAACGCCCACTATTTATGCATTATGAACACGATGAGAAGGCATACGACATTCAATATCAATATTTATTTGGTCAAGATCTGTTAGTAGCACCTGTCTACCAAGAAGGTCAACAAACATGGGACGTGTATCTTCCGGAAGATGAATGGATTCACCTTTGGAGTGGGGAAGAGTGTAATGGAGGGAATGTTGTTATTCACGCTCCACTTGGTTATCCGCCAGTTTTCTACCGAAAGAATTCAGAGTGGGCTTCTCTGTTTTCAACATTAACAGAAATCTAAACAAGACAAGCATCTATTTAGATAGATAAATCAACCCTCTGCTTGAGATATCCAGTTACATAAATGGATAGAGTGGCAGGGGGTTTTTAGTGACTGTATGATTTTCATGTCATTTAAAAAGAAAATGAATTTTCTACTACTAAAACATCATTATGTATTATATAATGGTTATAACGAATTTGATTACATTAATCGACACAAAGGGGAAAATACGTTGAATACAAATGTTCTATATTTACCGATAGGGAGAAAAACGTTCGATTTAGAAGCGGCAGAGGAGTATCGCCAAAAAAGTATACAGTGGTTAAAAGAAAACTGTCAAAACGTCATCATGCCAACAGATATTTTAACGTCAGTCGAAGAGTTAGAAGCATTTTTAGCAAAGGTTCGTCATGAATCCGTGGATGTTATTTTATATCAAAGTGTGACATTTGCCGATGGAGAGTTCATGGTGAAAACACTTGAACATCGACATGAACCCGTTATCGTATGGTCAGTTCGAGAGCCAAGTGTTGGGGGAAGATTACGCTTAAACTCATTAACCGGTGGCAATAGTACAAGTAACGTGTTAAAAAACCATCAACATCCATTTGCATTTGTATTTGGGAATCCAGACGAAACAGCTTTACAAGAAAGAATGATAAGAGAGCTGAACGTTATGCGTGTCATTAAAGGTTTACAACAGCTAAAGATTGGGGTAGTAGGGGAACATCCACCAGGTTTCTTTTTCTCAGATGCCAATGAAGATGAGCTAGCAACAAAATTAGGCGTGAAGCTTCATTCAATCGATTTACATAATGCGTTTCAACAGTGTGTCGAGTTGCCAGAAGAAGAGTGGCTACCAGCCGTTGAACGAGCAGAACAACAAGTAATTGGCATTCGTCGAGACGATGAGACGGTTAAAAAGTTTGCTCAATTTTCTACTTATGTAAAAAAACATGTAGAACAAGAAGAAATACGTGCACTAGCCGTTCGTTGTTGGCCAGACTTCTTCAATGAACTAGGAGCAGCCGCTTGCTCAACTTTATCACAATTCACAGAAGATGGTGTGGTTTCTTCTTGTGAGTCAGATATTCACGGAGCAGTTTCCATGTTCATTTTACGAGAATTGAACAAAGGAAGTGCCCCGTATTTAGGAGACCTTGTTCATGTGAATGAAGAGAATAACTCCGTTGTCTTCTGGCACTGTGGAGCAGCTGCGTACTCGTTAGCAAACCCTTCAACTGGAGCTACGGCTGGTTTGCATCCAAATCGAAAAATGGGCTTTACAATGGATTTTGGCTTAAAATCGGGAGAAGTAACGATTTTCCGCCTCAGTCATACGCCAGATGGCTACCGCTTGTTAGTGATGAGTGGAAAAGCGTTAGATACAGAGAAGCCATTTAACGGTACATCTGTTGAAGTGGAATTAACAACAGATGTGACAGATACACTATATGAATTAATGAATGAAGGATATGAACCTCACTTTGCACTCGTATATGGAGATGTAACGAAAGAACTGATTGAATTAGGACGCATTCTGAACATTGAAACGAACAGGTACGTGTAAAAGGTTGGGGTCAATCGGAAGGAGTCCAGCAAGATGATTAGTACAAATAAAAATTTAGCCCTTTATCTACAAGTGAAAGAAGTGTTAGTAAAGAGAATTCAGGATAAAGTTTGGCCTCCTAATACACTTATTCCAACGGAACAAGAGTTAATAGAAGAATTTAACGTTAGTCGCACAACGATTAGACAAGCAATTACGATGCTCGTTCAAGACGGCTTGCTTGAAAAAAAGCAAGGAAAAGGAACGATTGTAAAAGATCAGCCGTTAGTTGGGAGTCTAGGAAAGTTAAAAGGGTTTGCTGAAGAAGTAACAGAAAAAGGATTAACGCCTCGTTCGAAGTTAATGAGAGTCGAATTTTCAAACGATTTGTATGCTGAAAAAGAAGTGCTTGGTTTATCTGAAGATGAAGAGGTACTTGTCATTGAACGCATTCGATTTGCTGATCAAACACCTATTGCCATTGAACGCTCATGTTGGCCGCCTCACATTGGCAAAATTCTCGTCAAACATGATTTAAATATGGCGAAATTTTATGAAATTCTGGAAGAAAATGATGTGTTTCTTAAAAATGCAAAAGAAAAGATATCAGCAATGAATGCAACGATTCATGAAGCGGATTTACTAGGAATTCGTGGTGGGGAAGCACTATTGGAGATGACACGATTAAGCTTTGGGTTTGATGACAAGCCTATTGAGTTTACAAAAACAAAGTTTCGAAGTGATAAGTATCACTATGACATTGAATTAACGAGATAACATAAGGGGAGTGGGAGAAATGACAACAATAACTGAATTAAAAACATACGGCTTATATGTGGATGGTCAATGGAAAGAAACGTCTGAAAGTATGGATGTTCTTAATAAATACAATAGCGAGGCTTTTGCGAAAATTGCCATGGCTAAAAATGAGCATGTAAATGAAGCTGTAAAAGGTGCAAAGCTAGCGATGAAACAACCTTTAACACCATACCAACGTTATGAAATTTTAACGAAAGCTTCTAAGCTATTATTAGATCGTCGTGAGGAATTTGCCCAAGTGTTAGCTTTAGAGGTAGGAAAGCCAATTCGAGAGTCACGTGGTGAAGTAGAGCGCGCTGCGCAAACGTTAGAAGTATCGGCTGAGGAGGCAAAGCGTATTCATGGGGAAGGTGTTCCTGTTGAAGCTGCACCAGGGTCTGAAAATCGTATGGCGTTTACGGTCCGTGTACCATTAGGAGTCATTGCTGCAATTACGCCGTTTAATGTACCGTTAAACCTCGTGTGTCATAAAGTTGGTCCAGCACTTGCTGCAGGGAACAGTGTGGTGTTAAAACCAGCAGAAGTTACATCTGTTTGTGCTTTGATGCTAGCAGAAGTAATGAGCGAAGCAGGGTTACCGGCAGGATATTTACAAGTGTTAACAGGTGACGGTGCTGAAATTGGAGACGCATTATTAGCAAATGATGACGTCAGAATGTTTACATTTACCGGTAGTCCTCGTGTAGGTGAAATCATTCGTTCAAAAGCAGGTCTTCGTAAAGTAGCATTAGAGCTAGGAAATAACTCCGCAACCATTGTTCATCACGATGCAAATATAGAGCAAGCGGCTACTTTAATCTCACAAAAGAGCTTTAACAATGCAGGACAAGTGTGTATTTCTGTTCAACGTGTATATGTACATGAAGATGCGTATGAGACGTTCGTAAGCAAGCTACATGAAAAAACAGCCAAGCTCGTTGTTGGAAATCCATTAGATGAAAGCACGGATGTTGGACCTATGATTCGTTTAACAGAAGCAGAGCGAGTGGAACAATGGGTAAACGAAGCGGTAGAGCAAGGAGCTCAAATTGTAACGGGTGGTAAACGTAATGGATCATTTTATGAGCCAACCATTTTAACAAATGTGCATGATGATATGAAGGTATGTCGTCAAGAAGTATTTGGTCCTGTTGTGTCTGTTGCAACATACAAAGAGATGGACGAAGTGATTGAAAAAGTAAACGACTCTGATTATGGCTTACAAGCAGGCTTGTTTACAAATGATTTGAACTTCGCAATGAAAGCAGCACGTGAAATTGAAGTAGGTGGTCTTATCGTAAATGATGCATCTGCTTACCGAGTCGATCATATGCCGTATGGCGGTGTGAAGCGAAGTGGGACAGGGAAAGAGGGTCCTGCGTATGCGATTGAAGAAATGACAGAAGAACGTATTATTGTATTTAACCTATAAGCTTTTCATTTTCATGAAAGAGACGACCCATAACCAGTGACATGACCTTATGGTTCGTCTTTTTTATGAATTAAAACATATGAAAGGTGACGACTATGGAGTTTCTATTTGTTTTGATGCCGATTTTCGGAATCTTTATGCTAGGGTTTATTGGTCAAAAAAAGATTGGATTTGACACGAAAACCATTTCCACCATGGCTTTATATTTGATGTCGCCAGTTCTGGTTTTTCAAACGTTTTATACGACAACCTTTACGTTAACGTATGTGTATATGAGTATATACTTGCTCACGCTTTGTTTCTTATTAATTGGACTCGTTTATATCGTAGCCTATTTAAAAGGGTATTCGACGGTTGAAACGTGCGGCATGATTTTAGCTTCTGCTTTTATGAATAATGGAAATTATGGAACACCTGTTGTGTTGTTATTATTCGGTGTTGCAGGGCTAGAATATGCAATTATTTTAATGGTGATTCAGCAATTGATCATGTGTACTATTGGGGTCTATTATGCAGCAAAAGGGAGCAAAGAGGCAGGTGGAATCAACATGGCTATTCGTGCGGTTAAGCGTATGCCACTCGTGTATGGAGCGCTTTTAGGAGGAAGTTTTCAATGGTTAAATATAACGCTTTCTAAGTCTGTTATACAAGCCGTGGATTTAGTAGCGAGTGCCGCAATTCCTACGATTATGATTACACTTGGTATGCAACTAGCAAACATATCAATAAAAAAGCTCCCAAAAGCAAAAATTTCATTCGCATTGCTTACAAAACTCGCGCTTTCTCCACTGATTGCATATGTTTTAGTTTTATTTTTGCCAGTTGATGAAATGGTCAAGCAAATCATGATTATTATGGCAGCCATGCCAACAGCGGCTAATACAACGATGTATGCGCTCCAATTTAACACAGAACCAGATCTTGTTTCCGGTGCCACACTACTTAGCACAATGCTTAGTTTGGCTACGCTTCCGGTCGTATTCATGCTTGTTTTATAAAGGGGCTTTGAAAAAAGCAAACAATACGCTATTTAACAAAGCCCGCAACATTATGATGAAGAACGAACATCTTTTATGGTGGATACAATTCGTTCAGCAATTAAGTTGTATCCACGCTCATTTGGGTGCAGAGAGTCAGAAAAGTAGCGCTGCTTATCTTTATTCTCAAATAAATCTTCTGTTTTTACATAATGAACGTTTTGATCACTGGATGCGCTCTGCTGGACAAGTGTATTCCATTCATGAATAAATGAAGATAAATGCTTACGATCTTGCTCAATATAAGGGTCGTACAGACCAATAAAATAAATTGGGACAGCTTTGTTTTGCTTTCTAATCTCGGAAATAACATGTTGTAAGTTATTGCTGTATTGTTCCTTTCCTTTGTTCACCTCTTTAGAGTGAGGGTCTGTCATGTTATCGCTGCTTTTGATAAAATCATTTGTTCCAATGTTGACGAACACAATGTTTGCTTGCGTAATGGAACGTTGAATATTTTCTTCCTTTAATCGTTTCAACAAATGATGACTTGTTGCATTTGGAACGCCGTAGTTTTTTAAAACGGTGTTACAATCACATTTCTCTTCATAAAACCGCTTCGTGTCTCCTACATAACCGTGGTCTCCTTCATCTCCTACTCCAAAGGACAGAGAGTCACCCACTGCGACCATTCGTACTTCTTTTTTTGATGGTTCTACTTCATCTAAGGCATATTTTGTAAACAGTCCAAGTGCTGATATTTGGTAAGGATGATTCCAAAAATAAATGCCGACTGCGAGAAGACAGACGATGATAACCAGCGATGAAAATTTCTTCATTTTATCTCCTCCTCTATGTCACTTTCACTATTACCCTTTTTGTTCACACTCTAACCTACTAACTGTTTTCATTTCCAAATTTTAATGCTTATGTAAAGACTTATTTTTTCTAAAAATAAGAAAAAAACAGGAGTCGAG
Source organism: Priestia iocasae (assembly GCF_016909075.1). Taxonomy (GTDB): domain Bacteria; phylum Bacillota; class Bacilli; order Bacillales; family Bacillaceae_H; genus Priestia; species Priestia iocasae. The sequence goes on along the minus strand of NZ_JAFBFC010000002.1, from coordinate 541,866 downwards.
ATGATGAAGCGTATTCAGTACATAATGGGATGTAGCTTGCTTTTTTTATTTATAGGAAATCAACAAGTGATGGCAGATGAAGTGGAACACCATAGCCCCATTAGTTTTGAACTGCAGATGTTGTCATGGGAAGATGCAAAAGAAGTCATTCCAAATAAAAAGATATTCACGGTTATTGATATGGAAACAGGTCTGGCATTTAACGTTCAACGACGAGCAGGGAGTCAACACGCAGATGTACAGCCGTTAACGAAAAAAGATACGAAGATTATGAAGAAGGTTTATAACGGAGAGTGGAGTTGGAAAAGACGAGCTGCGATTTTAATTGTTGGTGATCAAATGATTGCAGGATCGATGCATGGAATGCCGCATGGAGCAGGAGCGCTTGAAAATAATTTTCCAGGTCACTTTTGTATTCACTTTCCTGGAAGTACGACTCATAAATCACGTCATACAGACCGTGCTCATCAATTTATGGTCTTAAAAGCAGCTGGGGAAATTGAAGAATATGCCAATATGGCAACTCCCTATCAAATGATACAGCTGCTGAATGTAGCTATTAACCAAGAAGATGTGACGCTAGTAAAGCTAGCTGTGTCTACACCATCTAAATACGAAAAAAAGCTTCATAAAGTCATAAAAAACATCGATGCTTTTTTACCTAATAAAAATCAGTTAGAAAAATTTGAAGAAGCAAATGAACTCGTTTTCGTTGAAATGCCAATAAAAGTAAAGATTCATACGAAAACAAAGGGCATTAAACAAAAAACAATTCGCTTTATTGTAAGAAGAGACAGCTTAAATAGTCGATGGATAGTTGATGGTGAATCGTTGTATAAGCAATTAAAATAACCCCAAGCAAGTCGCTTGGGGTTATTTTAGGTAGTGGCATGTCGAATAAGGTTTTTACGTCGATATACACTTAGTGCGAGTCCGATGATGGCGGTGTTAACGAGTATGCCTGTATTTCCGTGGCTCATAAATGGAAGAGACACACCGATGATTGGGAAAAATCCAAGCGACATCAAAATGTTAATCATAAAAGGAATCCCATAAAGTGTAATGCCTCCAATAAGTAGTAACTTCCCAAATGAATCCTGAACTTGCATCATCATCATGACCATACGAATAATAAATAAAAGCAAAAAGAGAAATAGAAACAATGCGAATATCCAACCAAATGCGTACGTCAGTGTGACAAAAACAAATTCCGTATGAGCAGAAGGGAGCTGTAGGCCTTCAGAAGAAATAGGTTGTCCCACCCATCCAGCTTCTGATAAATATTTTTTTGCAACGACATACATATAGCCACTAGTATCTGAATACTTTGAAGGGTTTATAAAGCCCAGTAATCGTTCAAGCTGATAAGGTTTGATAGATGACTTTGAGATTCCAATTAAAATGAATCCAATATACCCTACCAAAGTCAGAGCAGCAAGACTGATTGTATATACCTTACTTTTACGACTGTAAGAGCTAAATAAAAACATAAATCCAACCATACCCGTGTAAATGCCAAACGTTGCTAAATCGGGTACTTGTAAAAATAGAAACCCTGGTAAGATAAATAACCCTCCCAACAGATAAAGAGGCATTGACGCTTTTTCAAAAAAGCGTGCCCATGCAACAAGAAAAAAGGGAAGAGCGATAAAGGCAGTTAGAATCAAATTTCCTAATGCAATATAAATCTTTCCATTACTCATTATTCCAAACGATGGGAAGATTAAAGGGAGAATTAATACTAAGCATCCAGCTATATAAGCAAGCCATCCAGACTTAGAAAGCTTACGATAATCGATAAGCATAAGCCCTATTGCAACGATAATCGCTAAACCAATACTGACAATTCTAGAGTCAACTAATCCTTCAACCCCTGTATACTCAGGAATCAATAGAGGTAAAAACCCTAACCCTAATGCCCCGGTAAACAATAGAAGTAGCATCCAGTCTATCTTTGGACGATGTAGCTTGTTCATTTTGATCCCTAGCTTTTCAGGATCTCCCATTTGTTCAATGGCTTTTTGTTCCGCTTGCACCTCTGTTAGTCCTTTCTCAATCCATTGTTGACGAGATTGATCGATATGATGCTTTAATTCAATAGAGACAAAATCCTTTGCTTCTTTTGAGCGAATATAGGTGGTGACTTTTTCAAGGAACTCTTTTTTCGTTCTCAATGTCTTTATCCTCCCTGTAGTAACTCTTTTAATAAAAATGTTGGGCTTTTGGCTTCGGCTTTTTGTAACACTTTGCGCCCCTTGTCATTAAGGACATAATATTTTGTTTGCGAGTCATCCCACGCTGCTTTTACGTATTGTTTTTGTTCTAATCCGTGAAGAAGGGTATATAAAAATCCTTGTTCTTCTTCAAAGCGATGAATACCGCGGCTACGAAGGTGATTGGTTAATTCAAATCCTGTCTTTTTATGTGTAAGTAGTTGAAGAACAGCGAGTAGTACCTCTTCGTCTGTTTGACCATGCTTTTTAATATCGTTCAATACACGTTGACGGTGCTTATGGGTGAACTGTAACTGCTGAAATGACTGTTTCTTCATTGCTGACTTTAAGTTCTTTAAGCGATTTTCCATCTTCTCACTCCCCTAATTGATGTTTTAGGAGCTCTTTCGCTCGCCGTAATCTTGTTTTAATGGTTCCTTGCTTCACGTGTGTAATGTTCTCTATTTCTTTAATGGAGTACTCTTCAAAATAAAAAAGATAAATCATTTCTCGATATTTCACCGGTAACTTTAAAACAGCTTCGCTTAATTGCGCATCTTCATCGTGTCGAATGACTTCTTCTTCAGGGGTATTGGTTGTTGATTTAGAAGAAAAGAAACTCATTTCCGTGAGCTGCATTTTCCGGTAATGCCAGCTGCGCAGATAGTCTTTACAGTGATTAATTGCAATTCGCCATAGCCACGTTCGCAATGACGCTTTTTGTTCATATGTGTGAAGAGATCGATAGCATTTCACAAAGATCTCTTGCGTTAAATCTTCAGCAACAGCATGGTTTTTAACGTAAGAATAAACAAGCTGTAAAATGTCTTGTCCGTATAACGTCATAATTTCATTGAGTACAGTTTCCTCATCTGTTACTTGAAGCGCTTCAGCAACAAACTCTTTCAATGGTGAACCTCCTTTGCATGTCTATTTAATTGACGACGTATTCTATAAGTAGGTTTTCTTTTTTTAAAAAAAAGTTCAAATGATTAAAAAAGAGCATGTGATGAGATGGAGCGATTGTAGATGAAAATTATAAATATACTTGCTATAGCGGTGGGAGCTTCTGTAGGAGCTACGTTACGCTTTAAGCTCAACATGTTATTGTTACATATTTCGTATCCAATCGGAACACTTATTGAGAATATTTTAGGGAGCTTTTTGTTAGGGTTCTTAACGGCATGGTTTAGCTGTAAGGCTCCAAAAGAGTGGGTAAAACTAGGGCTTGGTGTTGGATTATGCGGTGCATTTACGACGTTTTCCACATTGGCTTCTGATACAGTAGCATTAGCGTTGGCTTATCATTTTTTAGTTTCTGTTAGTTATGTCTTTGTTTCCATGTTTGGAGGAATCCTAAGTGCGTTAGTAGGGTATTTATTCGGCGTGAAACTATGGAAGGTATATAAGAGGGAGATGAGTCATTGAATTCTTTTTATATCATGATAGGAGGTTCACTGGGGGCTATCTTACGTTATCTTTTAGGACTTTTTATGATGAAAAAATATTCAAACCCTCCTTTTCCGTTGGCTATGTTAGTGGTGAATATTTTAGGATCGGCAGGGTTAGGGGCTTTCTATGGCTATTATTATAATGCCATGCCTCCTACAACAGCATATAGTGACTCACTCTTTTTAACCATTGCGATTGGCTTTTTTGGGGCGTTTACGACATTTTCAACGTTTAGTGTTGAAGCAATGATGTTACTGCAACGACAAAGCTATAAAGCATTAAGTATTTATATTGGTTTATCTTTCATCGGTTCCATCGGTTTCTTCCTCTTATTTTTCCTTGGTGCGCAAGCCATTTCTTTTTAAGAGAAAATAATCTTTTAAAACAGGGGAATATTAAAGAATAATTGGCAAAGCATTTACATTGACTTTTAAAGAAATGTCCATTAATATTCATGTTGATAAAAATTTAATTCCTATAAGAATACTGGGGGTTTAGAAGTGAAAAAAATAGTAATGTTAATGTCAATCTTATTGACATTTGGTTTTGTATTAGCAGCTTGTGGCACAAGTGACTCATCAAATGGAAGTAATGAGTCTAACAAAGAAAGTGCAGAACAAGATTTATACGCAAAGGTAAAAGAAGAGGGTGTCCTAAAGGTTGGTACTGAAGGTACATATCCTCCATTTACATTCCACGATGACAGCGGAAAATTAACTGGTTTTGATGTGGAAGTTGCACAAGAAGTAGGAAAGCGTCTTGGTGTAGAAGTAGAATTTATGGAAACACAATGGGACGGCATGTTTGCTGGTCTTGATGCAAAACGTTTTGACATGATTGCCAATCAAGTAGGGATTCGTCCTGATCGTGAAGAAAAATATGATTTCTCTGATCCATACATCGCATCAGCAGCAGTCTTAGTTGTTGCAAAGGATAATGAAGAAATTAAAACATTTGAAGACTTAAAAGGTAAAAAGGCAGCTCAATCGTTAACAAGTAACTACGGTGACTTAGCGAAGTCTTACGGAGCTGAACTAACAGGTGTAGAAGGCTTTAACCAAGCGATGGAACTTATTACATCTAAACGTGTAGATGGTACAATTAATGATAAATTATCTTTTCTTGATTATACAAAACAACGTCCAAATGCACCTGTAAAAGTAGTGGATGAAGCAGAAGATGCAGCTGAAAGTGGTTTAATGTTTAGAAAAGATAGCGGCAAGTTAGTAGAAGAAGTAAATAAAGCGTTAAAAGAGATGCAAGAAGACGGAACTTACAAAGAAATTTCAGATAAGTGGTTCGGTGAAGATGTATCTCCTAAATAACATTTTTCAAGACCCTGAGCGCTTAGAGCGACTCGTTAATATTGCTAAGAGTTCCCTCTATCCAATGGTAGAGGGTGCTCTTACATATACGATTCCTTTAACGCTCATTTCATTTACGATTGGGATGATTCTTGCCGTCTTAACTGCTCTTGGTCGCTTATCTTCTATTAAGATTTTTAATATCATTGCAAGGGTGTACGTATCAATTATTCGTGGTACACCATTACTTGTACAACTCTTTATCATTTTCTATGGATTGCCTAACATTGGTGTCACACTTGATCCGTTTCCATCAGCAGTCATTGGATTTTCATTAAGTGTAGGAGCTTATGCATCAGAAATTATTCGTGCAGCAATCTCATCCATTCCAAAAGGTCAGTGGGAAGCCGCGTATTCGATTGGAATGACTTATCCAAAGGCGTTAAAACGAGTCATTTTACCACAGGCAGCACGTGTATCAATTCCACCTTTATCGAACTCATTTATTAGCCTTGTGAAGGATACATCACTTGCTTCGCTGATTTTAGTAACAGAGATGTTTCGAAAGGCTCAAGAGATCGCTGCAACGAACTATGAGTTTCTTCTTTTATATAGTCAAGCAGCGTTACTATATTGGATTATGTGCTTTGTTCTTTCTGTGATTCAAGGCAGAGTAGAAGCGCGATTAGATCGACACATAGCAAAATAGAAGGTGTGAGAAAGCATGATTAAAATTAATAACTTGCATAAATCGTTTGATCAATTGCAAGTATTAAAGGGTATGGATTTAGAAATTGAAAAAGGAAAAGTGGTTGTTGTTATTGGCCCATCTGGTTCGGGGAAAACCACGTTTTTACGTTGCTTAAATGTGTTAGAAACACCAACAAGCGGTCGTGTAGAAATTGACGGACAATCGCTAGATTTTAATGAGCGTGTAACGAAGAAAAATGTGACGTCTTTCCGCCGATTAACTGGTATGGTGTTTCAAAGCTATAATTTATTTCCGCATATGACAGCGCTAGAGAATGTAATGGAAGGGCCTGTCATGGTAAAAGGAATGAGTAAAAGTGAAGCGCGTGCCAAAGCAGAGAGTTTGTTAAAGAAAGTAGGATTGGGAGATAAAGTAGATGACTATCCATTCCAGCTTTCTGGTGGTCAACAACAGCGTGTTGGTATTGCTCGTGCCATGGCAATGGAGCCTAAAGTCATGCTATTTGACGAACCAACGTCAGCACTTGATCCTGAATTAGTAGGAGAAGTATTAAAAACAATGAAAGACTTAGCGCAAGAAGGCATGACAATGGTTGTTGTTACGCATGAAATGCGATTCGCTAAAGAAGTGGCAGATGAAGTCATCTTTATGGATGGAGGCGTTATTGTTGAAAGAGGAGTACCCGAGCAAATCTTTGACGCACCAAAAGAAGAACGTACACGTCGCTTTTTAAATAAAATTCAGTAAGAGGATATGTTCTGTCCTATCAGTGCTTAAAAATAGAACAAAGCATGTAGCAGGCTGTGTCAAATGGGTGTTTTTACTTGTTTGGTCGCGGCCTGCTTTCTTATTTGCTTCAAAAGAGAGAATAACTTTGAACTTTCTCTCAAAAAGCATTCATGAAAAAGAGAATCATTCATATGCTAAATAGGACAATCTTTTACAAAAGAAAGTGCGTCTTTTATAATGATAGTACTTTTATTTTACATATGGAGAGATGAAAATGATGGAGCAGTTAATAGATTTTTTTAAGGATTGGGGCGTATGGGGACTAATTGTTGTTTCCTTTACGGAATCTTCCTTTTTTGTCATTCCGCCTGATGCATTATTAATTCCAATGAGTATTGTCAACCCTTCTAACGCTTTGCTTTATGCACTTTATGCAACAATTGCATCTGTGCTTGGAGGTATTTTGGGCTATTTCTTAGGACAAAAAATTGGTCGGCCCCTTATAGAAAAATTTGCATCTCCTCACATTATTCATAAAGCGGAGATGATGTATGAAAAGTATGGAGCTGGTGCCATTATCTTTGCAGGATTTACGCCAATTCCGTATAAAGTTTTTACAGTGTTAAGTGGTGCAGTGAAGATGAATGTACCCTCTTTTATTATCGGTTCCTTAATTGGACGAGGCGCGCGCTTTTTCCTAGTCGCTTTAGTAGTCATGTATTTTGGAGATGAAGCGATGACGCTTATTACAAAGTATGGAACAGTGACTACCTTAGTGTTAGGATTTATCTTTATTGTCGTGTTCTTACTTTATCGCAAGAAAAAGACAAAATAAATAAATAAATGCTTTGTAGAAGGCTGCTTTTTTAGGTCTGTTTCTTAAGCAATCAACACTTCTCACTGCTTGTTAAATCACAATAATTGTTATGAAAATAGCCAAATGAAAAAGCAAAAGTCGTTCATTGAAGCTCATCATTAAAGGATTTCAACAAATGATTTCTTTCTAATGATGAGCATCTTAACCTAATGAATACAAATGAATGGAATGTATATACATGGTAAAAGATACATGATATGTTGAAAATGGTGATTGAAGATGAAAAGGTTAGACAAATGGAAATACATATTGTTGATTGGAGCGATTGTAGGGCAGTTAGTCGGTGTCGCATTTCTGTTCATTAACATGAAAGCCGCAATTGTCTTCTACATTGTTTATGTTCTTACATTGATTGGGTTAGCTTGTTTATTTATATGGGAACGTAGGAAGGAAAAAGAGGAGGAAGATAACCGTGATTATCGTGACTACTGATTTTGTACCTGGTAAAGAGATTAAAGAATTAAAAGGTTTTGTTAGAGGTAGTACGGTTCAATCCAAAAATATCGGACGAGATATTATGGCTGGCTTGAAAACGATTGTGGGTGGCGAAATCAAAGAATACACAGATATGATGGAGCAAGCTCGTAAGCAAGCGATTGGTAGAATGGTAGAAGATGCACAGCAAAAAGGAGCAAACGCTATTATTGCGATGCGCCTTGAAACATCGGCTGTTATGCAAAATGCATCTGAAATCATTGCATATGGAACAGCTGTATATGTAGATTAATCATAATATGACAGCTGTTACAACGATTGTAGCAATGTTGCTGTGCCTGTCATGTATGAGCTATTAGATTGTATAGGCCGAAAGCATAGCAAAAAACAATAAGAACCAATCGTACCAGAAGTTTAACATTGTTCCAGTTGTTGGAGGTATGATATACTTTTTTTACAAGTTTATAAGCAATGCGTTATCACTAGGGGAGCCATGTGTGGCTGAGACGGATGTTTCCGGACCCTCTGAACCTGATCTGGATTATACCAGCGTAGGGAAGTGGTTGATGGATGTATGTATCATCTTTTCTTTGTATATCCAAACCCACTCTACGTTTGTAGGGTGGGTTTTTTTACGTTGTTTCAAAAGGTGGTGGGGGTTTACGAAGACTATTCCCAAGCTTCATGTTATTTCAACAAATCAGCAGAATTCAACAGATCTTCTCGACGTTCTAAGGTGTATTTATCCGTACGTAGATGCCATTCACCTGCGTGAGAAACGTCTACATGCCTATGAGCTTGAAACAATTTTAAATCAAATCAAACAAGCGCAGATTCCAATGGAGAAAATCATCATTAATGACCGAATCGACATGGCCTATATGATGAAAACGAAAGGTGTACAGCTTGCTTATCATAGTCCATCTACAAAATTAGTAAGCAATGAGTTTACAAGTTTGATAGTTGGGAAGTCCGTTCACACGCTAGAGCAAGCAAAGCAGGCTGAAGAAGAAAGAGCAGATTATGTGTTATTTGGCCATGTATTTCCTTCTCAATGTAAGATGAATCAGCCACATCAAGGGATCGAAGCATTAGCTAAAGTCGTAAAAGCTTTACATATTCCTGTAATCGCAGTTGGAGGAATTACACATGAAAATGTCAGACACGTCTTGAATACAGGGGTTGCAGGAATTGCGGTTATGTCAGGCGTGTTTATGGCGAAACAACCTGCAGAAGCAGCGAAGATGTATCAACGTTTACTTTATGGGGGTGATGATGATGAACAACTATTATGATGTGTTAGTGATTGGAGGAGGAATTATTGGCTGTTCAACAGCGTATCAACTAGCAAAGCAAGGAGTAAAGGTAGCCATTGTTGAGCGGAATCAAATTGGATGTGAAGCGTCAAGTGCGGCTGCGGGCATTTTAGGGGCACAAGCAGAAATTGATGAAGAAGGGCCGCTGCTGTCTCTTGCAATTAAAAGTAGAGCAATGTTTCCCACATTAGTAGAAGAGTTAAAAGAAAAGACGGGTATTGATGTTGAACTCATTCAAAAGGGGCTATTAAAGGTTGCCATGAGTGAAGAAGAAGCAAGCAAGCTCCAAAAACGTGTAAAAGAGCATCATCAATGGAATGAAAATGTAAAGTGGATAACGAACAAAGACGTTCAAGAATTGGAGAATGGACTATCATCCGCTACCTACGGGGCGATTCATATTCCAGATGATGGACAGTTAGCACCTGATAAATTAACGAAAGCATTTGCTCTTGCAGCCGTTCAAGAAGGTGCACAAGTACACGGGTTTTGTCAGGTAGAAGCGTTACATATTGAGGATGGCTGCATAAAAGGTATACAAACGTCAGTGGGAATGCTTTTTGCTAATCACGTTATTTGTACAACAGGCTCATGGGCAAACGAGCTGTTAACACCATACAAGCCATCATTACATGTGTTTCCTGTAAAAGGAGAATGTATATCGGTACGCTCTTCCATTCAACTACTAGAAAAAACAATCTTTTTAGACGAAGGATTTTATCTTGTTCCGAAATCGGAAGGACGAATAATCATTGGAGCAACTAAAATTCCTCGGACCTTTGAAAAAGAGGTGTCGTTGCAAGGTGTTTCTAAGCTAGTAGAGAAAGCGCAAAGACTACTGCCAGCCATAAAAGAAGCAACATTTGAAAAAGCGTGGGCTGGATTGCGTCCGCAAACCATTGATGGATGGCCTTATCTAGGTCCTCATCCAAAAGTTCAAGGGTTGTTTGTGGCATTTGGTCACTACAGAAATGGTATTTTACTAAGTGCAATCACAGGGCAACTACTAGCAGATGCTGTCTTAAAAAAATCGATGAATCATTCATTTTTTCAAGATTTTCGACTAGATCGACATGCTCAACAAAAGGAGGAAGTTCATTGGAGTTACTAGTGAATGGTAAACAAATTGTAGTAGATTCACAGATTCAAACAGTGAAAGACTTATTGCACTTTTACAACTTCCAAAATCGCATTGTCATTGTAGAAGTGAACGAGCACATTTTACAGCAATCAGATCATGGACAATACCATTTAAATGATTCAGATAAAGTCGAAATTGTTTCATTTGTAGGAGGAGGATGAACATGTTAAAAATCGGCACACATACATTTCAATCACGTTTGTTATTGGGGACAGGAAAATTTGAAAGCTTTGACGTTCAGCGAAAAGCGGTACAAGAATGCGAAACTGAGATTTTAACATTCGCCGTTAGAAGAATGGACATCTTTGAGAAGAGTCAGCCGAATTTACTAGAAGAATTAGACGTACATTTCTTTACATTGCTTCCAAATACAGCAGGAGCAAAAACGGCAAAAGAAGCGGTGCGTATCGCACATTTAGCCAAAGCTTCTGGACTTTGTGACATGGTGAAAGTGGAAGTAATCGGATGCGACAAGACCCTACTTCCAGATCCGATAGAAACGCTAAAAGCAAGTGAAGAATTAGTAAAAGAAGGATTCATTGTGCTTCCTTATACGTCTGACGATGTAGTGTTAGCTCGTCGGTTGGAAGAGATAGGCGTACATGCGATTATGCCAGGCGCATCACCAATTGGCTCTGGTCAAGGAATTATTAACCCATTGAATTTACGCTTTATTATTGAACAGTCTCATGTACCCGTTATTGTTGATGCAGGAGTGGGAACGGCATCTGACGCTGCAAAAGCAATGGAGCTTGGCGCTGATGGCGTTTTATTAAATACGGCTGTTTCAGGTGCATCAAATCCTATTCAAATGGCAAAAGCGATGAAGTTAGCCATTGAAGCTGGAAGGCTAGCATATGAAGCTGGGCGTATTCCGAAAAAAGATTATGCAACGGCAAGCAGTCCAATGGAAGGAATGAGTCTTGTTTGAGCGAGCGTTATTCACGTCAGGAGCTTTTTCAATCGATAGGGAAAGAAGGGCAACGTAAGCTTCGTGAAAAGCATGTTCTGATTATTGGGGCAGGCGCACTTGGAACAGGGAATGCCGAAGCGCTTGTGAGAGCTGGAGTTGGAAAAGTGACGATTGTTGATCGAGATTATGTGGAGTGGAGTAATTTGCAACGTCAGCAATTATATAGCGAACAAGATGCAATGAAACGTATTCCAAAAGCAATTGCAGCCCAAAAGCGCTTAGGGGAGATTAATGGTGAAGTTGAAATAGTGACTCATGTGATGGATGTGGGTGTACAAGAGTTAGGCCACCTTATAAAAGATGTGGATGTGATGATAGATGCGACTGACAACTTTGACAGTAGACTCATGATGAATGATATAGCTCAAAAGCATCATGTTCCTTGGATTTATGGAGCTTGTGTAGGCAGCTACGGAATCAGTTATACCATTTTACCGCAGAAAACACCATGTTTGTCTTGCTTGTTAGAATCTGTTCCAATCGGTGGAGTAACGTGTGACACAGGAGGAATCATTAGCTCAGCTGTTCAAATGGTTGTTACTCATCAAGTAACAGAAGCATTAAAACTACTAGTGGAGGATTATGAAGCACTACGTCATCAGCTCGTCTCGTTTGACGTGTGGAAAAATGAATATCGAACCATTTCCGTTCATACGCTTAAGCGAGAGAATTGTCAATCTTGTGGACAAGAAGCAACGTACCCATTTCTTCATTACACCAATCAGACAAAGGTAGCGACGTTATGTGGTCGAAATACCGTCCAAATACGACCGCGTATTCAGCAACAGAGGAATTTACAGGAGATTCACGATCGGTTTTTAAAGCAAGGCTATTCCTCGACAATGAATCCATATCTTGTATCCATTCATATCGAGGATTACCGCATCGTTTTGTTTCAAGATGGGCGTGTGCTCATCCATGGCACAAATGATATGGTAAAAGCAAAATCTCTTTATTACCAATATATAATTTGAATTTTTTAAAAAAATGGTAATTGACAAAATATTAAACAGCGTAGTAAGATTAAAAGTGGAAAAAATAACTAATTAGATGGGAGGTTACGTCATGAAAAAGCTAATTGTAGACACATTCAAACAAGTAAAACTTCATAATGACGTGACTGTATAATACCTGTCTAGCTTGTTAAACCATTTATAAGCGAACAGTTAAGCACATGTCACGTATAGTCGTGGTGTGTGCTTTTTTATGTTTCAAGGCATATCGTTCATCTCGATATGCCTTTTTTATGTTGTTGGATAACCAAATAATGGTTATTTGATATAAATTTATTTTTTTAGGAGGAATGAAGGATGATTCGTTTAGCATCACGTTTATTAGTCAGTACAGTGGAGTTAGAAGGCGGTTAGTAAAGGACAACAGTGAGAGGAGAATGAAAATATGTTTTCAGTTTTATGGAAGTTAAGTTGGTTTTTTAAAAAGCATTGGAAGCGTTATAGTGTGGCTGTGTTTTTATTAATTGTAGTCAGTGTCATTGATGTACTTCCACCAAGAATCATCGGATTAACCATTGACTATATTCAAGCAGGCTCGTTAACGACAGAGTTATTTAGCAATCAAATTATGTGGTTATCACTTATTACTATTTTCAGCTATGCGATTACGTACGTATGGATGTATCAATTATTTGGTGGTTCATTTTTAGTCGAGCGGTCACTACGATCAAGCTTTATGAGGCATTTAGTAAAAATGACGCCAACGTTCTACGAAAAAAATCGCACAGGAGATTTAATGGCACGAGCAACAAATGATTTAAAGGCCATTTCGTTAACGGCAGGGTTCGGAATTTTAACGTTAATCGATTCAAGTATCTTTATGTGCATTATTTTATTTACGATGGGATTTGTGATTAGCTGGAAGTTAACGTTAGCAGCACTACTGCCATTGCCGATTATGGCGGTATTAATGAACATATTCGGGAAAAGAATTCATGAGCGTTTTACAGTTGCACAAGATTCATTCGGTCATATGAATGACCAAGTATTAGAGTCGGTTGCCGGTGTTCGTGTGATTCGTGCTTATGTACAAGAACGAGCCGATCAACATCGATTTCATCAGCTCGTCACAGATGTTTATAACAAAAACATTTCGGTTGCTAGAATCGATGCGTTGTTTGAGCCAACGATTAAGGTGCTAGTCGGATTAAGTTATTTAATTGGATTAGGCTACGGTGCGTATTTAGTGTTCCATCAAGCCATTACGCTTGGTGAGCTTGTTTCCTTCAACGTGTACTTAGGGATGATGATTTGGCCTATGTTTGCGATTGGTGAATTAATTAATGTGATGCAAAGAGGAAACGCGTCTCTAGACCGGGTGAATGAAACGCTAGCTTACAAGCCTGACGTTTCCAATTCGCTATCTCCAAAAGCTGTTGAGTCACCGACATGTATTTCATTTGGGAAAGTGACGTTTCAATATCCATCTTCTCAGGTTCAAAACTTACAGGCAATTGATTTACATGTGACGGCTGGTCAAACGATTGGTATTGTCGGGAAAACAGGAAGCGGTAAAACAACGCTTATTCGTCAACTGCTACGTCAATATCCAATGGGAGTAGGAGAATTAACCATTGCAGACGTTTCAATCGAACAAATCGAGTTAGAACAGGTTAAAAGTTGGATTGGATATGTTCCACAAGACCACGTGCTATTTTCAAAAACAGCACGTGAGAACATTCTATTTGGTAAAAAGAACGCAACAGAAGAGGAAATGCAAAAAGCAATCGATTTAGCTGCATTTCGTAACGACATTCCACTTTTACCAGATGGATTAGAAACATTAGTAGGAGAAAAAGGAGTTGCGCTGTCAGGTGGGCAAAAGCAACGTATTTCAATTGCACGAGCATTGTTGAAAAACCCAGAGATTCTCATTCTTGATGACGCACTATCGGCTGTTGATGCGAAGACCGAAGCGAAAATCATTGAAAATATTCGAACAGAACGTCAAGGAAAAACAACATTCATTACGACACATCGATTGTCTGCTGTTGAACATGCAGATTACATTTTAGTGTTAGATGACGGTGTCGTCATTGAAGAAGGAACACATGAACAATTAGTCCAAATGAACGGATGGTACCATGAACAGTACAATCGTCAACAATTAAAAAACAACATTGAAAGTGGGGTGACGATATGAATATAGGAAAACGTCTTTTTCAATATGCACTTTATTATAAAAAGATTATTATCTTTGCACTTTGTATGTTAACGGTTGCCGTTGTAGCAGATCTAGCAGGGCCTTTTATTGCGAAAAAGCTGATTGATGACCATATCTTAGGTATTGAACAACCTTGGTATGAAACAAATGAAGAAAATGGAGCTGTTCTTTATAAGGGCCAATGGTACGAAAGAGCTGATCGTATAGAGGAAGACGAAAAACAAAGTGATGCGTCTCACATTTTATTAGTAGGAAGACGGTATTATTTTATCGATGAGAACATTGCGTTTGATGGAGAACGTACCATTAAAAATGAGCAACTAGTCATTACACGGGGGGATGAAACAGCTCGTTATAATGGACAGTTGTTATCAGCGGATGAATTATTTTCATTTTATGAACCAGAAATCAAGCCAATTATTAAGTTGATGGCTATTTACTTCTTCTTTCTCGTTATTGCAACAGCGTTTCAATACGGTCAGCGCTTTTATTTACAAGTGGCGTCAAACCGTATTATTCAACGGATGAGAGAAGATGTGTTTGGGCAGATACAAAGGCTGCCGATTTCTTATTTCGATCACCTTCCTGCTGGGAAGGTCGTTGCAAGAATTACTAATGACACGGAAGCCATTAGAGAGCTTTATGTAACCGTATTAGCAACATTCTTTTCGAGTATAATCTACATTACAGGTATTTTCATTGCGCTTTTCATTTTAGATGCGAAGCTTGCTCTTATTACCCTTGTCATTGTTCCCATTCTAATTGTCTGGATGATTGTGTATCGAAAGTATGCGTCGAAATATAACCATGTCATTCGTACACGAGTGAGCGATATTAACGGAATGATTAATGAGTCAATTCAAGGGATGACCATTATTCAAGCCTTTCATCGTCAGAAGGAAACGATGGAAGAGTTTAAAACTTTAAATGACGAGCACTTTACGTATCAAAACAAATTGTTGAATTTGAACTCTTTAACATCTCATAACCTAGTCAATGTATTTCGTAATTTATCTTTTGTTATGCTGATTTGGTACTTCGGAGGCGCGTCACTGCGAGCAGATACCATTATTTCATTAGGTGTGTTATATGCGTTCGTTGATTATTTGAACCGTCTTTTTCAGCCAATCACTGGAATGGTCAATCAATTAGCCCAGCTTGAACAGGCGAGAGTAGCAGCCGAGCGTGTATTCGAATTGTTAGATGAACAAGGAGAAGATGTGAAAGAGGATGCCGTTGCTTTTTACAATGGAAATGTGACATTTGAGCATGTATCCTTTGGGTATAAAGAAAACGAATATGTCTTAAAAGATATTGATTTTGAAGCAAAGCAAGGCGAAACAGTGGCGCTTGTTGGGCATACAGGATCAGGAAAAAGTTCCATTATTAATTTATTGTTCCGCTTTTACGATGTGAACAGAGGGCGTATCTTAATTGATGGAGTCGATGTAATGACAATGTCAAAGCAACAATTAAGAAAGCATATGGCAATCGTCTTGCAAGATCCATTTTTATTCACAGGTACGGTAGCGAGTAATGTGAGTCTACAAGATAAAACAATTACGCGTGAACAATTAGAGAAAGCGTTAAAAGAAGTAGGAGCAGAGGAATTATTAAAGCATTTACCTAAAGGATTTGACGAACCCGTCATTGAAAAAGGGAGTACGTTATCTTCTGGTCAACGACAGCTTATTTCATTCGCGAGAGCCCTTGCATTTAATCCATCCATTCTCGTTTTGGATGAAGCGACTGCCAACATTGATACAGAAACAGAAGCCATCATTCAAGACGCGCTTGAAGTGTTAAAAAAGGGAAGAACAACCTTTATTATTGCGCATCGATTATCAACGATTCAAAATGCAGACCAAATTCTAGTCTTAGATAAAGGGCAGATTGCAGAACGTGGTCATCATGATGAGCTGATGAAGCTGAGAGGGAAATATTATCAAATGTATCAAATTCAAAAAGGTCAATCTGATTCATATGCCGTATAAATAAAAGGAGGCTTTTCAAGAGAGGACAGAAGCGGTTGTCTTCTTGAAAAGCCTTGTTTAATACGAAATGCCAACTCGACAACGAATAAACTCATCTGAAAAAAGCTGTTGATAGGCAAAATGTGCTGTGTCACCAGTTGATATTTTTACACCATCTTCTGGAAGCATGTTTTTTTCAACTCTATAAATGGTTGTTATATCTCCGTCTGGTAAGTAAGTCGGACAAACGACTGTCCAGTCTAAAGAAGACTGTTCAAGTAATTGATAAGCGTTCAAATGTTCTTCCGCAGCACGTGTTGTTTTTCGCTTTGATTCTGATGATTGAAAACGATACAGATGAGGAGCCGTGCGAGCTTGTAAAATACCTGCTGTTCCAATCGTAACAATTCGTGTCACACTCTCTTTTTTCATGCTGTTGATAAGATAAGGCATAGTATCAGAGAGAACCGTTGCTTTATCTGTATTCAATGCACTAATCACAACATCTGTTTCTTCAATCGTTCGTTGGACATCATCTTTGTTTAACACATCTCCATGTATAATCGTTAAATGAGTATGTTCAATGGGTAATGGCCGACGCACCAGCGCTTTTACATGATGTCCATCTGCTAATGCAAGACGTAAAATATGCTGACCCACTCTTCCTGTTGCTCCAAACAGAGCTATTTTCATGTTTTCACCTCATCGTTTAAAATGACAGTTATGAACCGTATCATAACTTGATTGTGCCTTATGAAGCAACTAAACGCATTCATGAATGAAAAATCTAAGAATATAATGAAGAATAAATTGGAATGATGGAAGCAGAGAGAGAGGGTTTGTTGTGCAGAAAGACTGGTTATTGCTTAAAAAGTGATAGGGAAGGTTGCAGATAATAAACATTTTGTCGAAAATAAGTGCTTGTGATTTTCAATTAAGCAAACTTTTGCTATGATAGGTTTAAACATTTAGGTAAAATCATTGTATGATTTTACTAATATTTATTTTTTTAGGAGAGTGAACGTTCTTTGGGAGACTTGCCTCTGAGTCAGATTGGCTTATTAACTATTCTCATCTTTTTATCAGCATTCTTTTCCTCAGCTGAGACCGCTTTTTCAAGTGTAAATAAAATTCGTTTGAAAAACTATGTAGATGAAAAACGTCGAGGAAGTAAAAAAGCTTTATATATTGCTGAAAACTTTGATAAAGCTTTATCAACGATTTTAATTGGAAATAACGTCGTAAACATTGCAGCTTCTTCTATTTCTGCAAAAGTAGCGATTGATGTATTTGGAGGAAATACTGCGTTAGTCATTAGTACTGTACTGATGACCATTCTTATCTTGATTTTTGGAGAGGTATTACCAAAATCTATTGCGAAAGAACATGCTGAATCGTTTACTTTAATGATTTCAACAGTACTATTCTTTCTCATCCGAATTCTTACACCAATTACTTACTTGCTTGTATTATTAAAAACAGTAGTTTCTAGGTTATTTACAAGTAAGGAACCAGCTCCATCTGTAACGGAGGAAGAGATTAAGGTAATGGTCGACTTAAGTGAGGAAGAGGGCGTTATTGATAATAAAGAAAAAGAGTTGGTTCATCGATCATTAGACTTCAACGATATTTTAGTAGGTGAAATTT
Organism: Priestia iocasae; assembly: GCF_016909075.1. Lineage (GTDB taxonomy): Bacteria > Bacillota > Bacilli > Bacillales > Bacillaceae_H > Priestia > Priestia iocasae. The sequence goes on along the minus strand of NZ_JAFBFC010000002.1, from coordinate 523,917 downwards.
TACAGCCACGTATTGATATGGTTGCGGTTGAAGTAAATCAATCCATTGAGGAAATAAGAGATATGTTCCTAGAAGAGCGCTATTCTCGTGTTCCTGTTTATGAAGATAACATTGATAATGTGATTGGAATTTTATCTGAGCGTGAGTTTTTAAGTCATTTAGTTCAAGGAAAAGAAGTAAACATTCGTGAGTTAGTCCGAGATCCATTGTTTGTTGTAGAATCGATGAAAATCTCAACATTGTTACCAGAGCTACAAAAAAATAAAGTTCATATGGCGATTGTTGTTGATGAATTCGGTGGAACATCGGGGCTTGTGACATTAGAAGATATATTAGAAGAAATTGTTGGTGAAATTTGGGATGAACATGATGAAAAGGTAAAAATTGTGAACCAAATTGATGAATATAATTATGAGTTTAATGCAGAGTTACCGCTAGATGAGTTTGTTAAATTCGTCAACATTGCAGAACCAGAAAGTACGTATCACACATTAGGTGGATGGATCTTCGAACAATTTGAACGCATACCAGCAGAAGGTGATACGTTTGAGTATGCTCATTTAACGTTTATTGTGAATGAAGTAGAAAATCGTCGTATCCGTAAAGTCCTTGTACGTATAAATGAAGAAACAGTGTCTGAAACGATTTAAATACACTAACGTGAAAGCACCTCAAGAATTCTTGAGGTGCTTTTAAGCCATATTATGCAGTTTTTGCAAATTAGTAGCTTCCGCCACCTAATTGTTGTTCAGCCATTTGTACTAGGCGTTTTGTAATTTCTCCACCAACAGATCCGTTAGAGCGAGCTGTTGCGTCTGGTCCTAATTGTACCCCAAACTCACTAGCGATTTCGTATTTCATTTGATCGATAGCAGCTTGAGCACCAGGTGCTACTAACTTGTTTGATGAATTGCTGTTTGATGCTTTTTGATATTGTGCCATAATGATTCATCTCCTCGTTAGATAATAGTAGTATGGTTGGATTAGCTGGAATCGAACCAGCAAGACAGATACGATTTATCTGTTGCCAACCTTGGCGTAATCCAGTGTTTAAAAGTGGTTGTTGCTTGGTTGTTACTAGTATTATGACAACGATGAAGAGAACGTATGCATTCTTAAAAATGGTAATTTAAGGATTTTTATTCACTTGTAAATTTAGCAAGAAAACAGAATGATTGATTAAAGAATACAAATTCCACATATATTATGGATGTAAAACCCAAGTCTTAAACGGGGTGACCTTATGAATATGTGTCCTTTATGCAATGGATTTAACCAAGTAGAGTATACGTGTGCGAAGTGTGGACATAAAACAGAAGACATGGGAAGAGTAATGGATTACTTTGATGATTACAGCGCTTATATGGAGATTGAGCAAATGAAGCTAATCGATGGCATTACAACAACAGCTTCTGATCATCAATGTGCCCACCTGTTTTACTGTATCCTTTGTCACCATGAAGAAGTAATGACCATTCAAGAATAAAAAAGCCTCAACCTCTTTGATCTAAGGATCAAAGAGGTTGAGGCTTTTTTTATTCGAAAGAAGAATTCAAAAATTAGTCTTGTTCTGGACGAATGCGTTGTTCTGTTTCTGCATCAAAGAAGTGAGCTTTGTTCATATCTAGTGCTAATGCTAGGCTTTGCGCTGGTGCTACTTCTGTACGAGCATCTACACGAGCCACAAAGTCTTGTCCAGCGATTTGTGAATAAACCATCGTTTCTGCACCCATTAACTCAGCTACATCTACTTTCACTGTCACTTTTGTTCCAGGAGATGATTCAATAAAGACAGGCTCATCGTGGAAGTCCTCTGGACGAATGCCAAGAATCACTTCTTTGCTTACGTAACCTTGCTCACGTAATACTTTCATTTTTCCTTCTGGAACAGTGATGGATGTATCGCCAATTTGAATCGTGCCTTCTTTTAATGTACCTGTTAAGAAGTTCATAGCAGGAGATCCGATAAAGCCACCAACGAATACGTTTTCAGGCTTTTCATATACTTCTTTTGGTGTTCCGACTTGCTGAATGATTCCATCTTTCATAACAACAAGACGAGTTGCCATTGTCATTGCTTCTGTTTGGTCATGTGTTACATAGATTGTTGTTGTTCCTAAACGTTGGTGAAGCTTTGCGATTTCCGCACGCATCTGAACACGTAATTTTGCATCTAAGTTTGATAATGGCTCGTCCATTAAGAATACTTTTGCATCACGAACGATGGCACGACCTAATGCCACACGCTGACGTTGACCACCAGAAAGTGCTTTTGGTTTGCGGTCTAAGTATTGCTCTAGGCCAAGAATACGAGCAGCATCTTTTACACGACGATCAATTTCGTCTTTTGGTAGTTTACGAAGTTTTAAACCGAATGCCATGTTATCATATACGCTCATATGAGGGTATAATGCGTAGTTTTGGAATACCATTGCGATGTCACGATCTTTTGGCGCTACATCGTTTACGCGCTTTTCATCAATGAAGAAATCGCCCTCTGAAATTTCCTCTAGACCTGCAACCATACGAAGAGTTGTTGATTTACCACAACCTGATGGACCTACGAATACAATGAATTCTTTATCTTGAATATGAAGATTAAAGTTTTCAACAGCGGTTACTTTGTTATCATAAATTTTATAAATGTTTTCTAAACGTAATTCAGCCATAATGAAGATCCCCCTTACAAGTTCCGAGAAACATGAAAACGTTTTCTCTGTTACGTATAAGTGTACGTTTTTTCAGAAAAATCGTAAATGGACGAAGTGCACAAAAAATGAAAAGGTTTTCGTGCAAGATGAACGAAAACCTTTTCATTATTATCATATCAAGCTTCACTTTCATCTAATTCATTAGCTAAAATCGCTAAATAAGCAGAAAGAGCTCCTTGGAAATCTTTAATATCTAAGTTTGTTCGGTCAATGAATTTGTCAATTCGATATTGAAGACTATTACGATGCATATACAATTTTTTAGATGCAAGCGAGACGTTTAAATTGCATTCAAGATACACTTTAACGGTTTGAATAAGCTCTTTGTCTTGTTCCACAAATTTAAGGACTTGTTTCAATTGCTCTTTTAAAGGGTTTGGTACATCCTTCATAATTAAATAAGGTAAGAAAGATGTTGGTTTAATAATTTTTTGGTGCGTAACCATTTTTTTAAGTTGTTGAAACCATGCACGCTCTAATTGAAATGAGGTAGAAAGGGACAATGGAAAATCATATAATTGTCCTTCAAAAAATTGGATGGTAGAGCCAAAGTCACTCGTTAAAACATCAACCGTGTCTTGCAAATTTTCATCTTTGTCATTTATGGAGATGAGCTTTTCAATAATAACTCCGCTTGTCTCATGCTCCCAAATGATAACGACGTCCGTCGAATAAAGGCTTTTTAATGCGTCTTCCAATTCTGCTTTTTCTTGCAGAGGACGTTGAAGGTTGAATTGAATAAAGCGTATAAATGAATAGGAATCCAACGATTGAATGGTTTCTTTTTGATTCCTAAATAGTAAATCATACCAGTAAGCTTCTTCAACAGATAACGACTGATGTGTTGCTTCATATGGAGTTAAGAAGATGGAAAGAAGCTCTAACGCTTCTTCAGATAAATCATCATATTTCACACCTACAAACTCATGTTCAGTTGTTAAGAACCATTTATATTCATTAAATTCATGAGGTGTTTGACCTAGCACCATGGACGAGCCAAAGTAGCGTTGTAGCTTATCAATCATCGTAGCGTCCTTTCTTTTTAGTTATTATTTTCATACACATGAAAAAGCATTAGTTCGTGAATGTGTGTAGTAATAGAAGATAGATGTTGCTCTAACGGTTGATCTTCTTTCCATAAAATTGAACCGTCCTTTTCATAGTCAGCTTGATAAAATTGGCCATTAAAATAGAAAGAGATTGTCCAGCCAGGAAGCTGTGAGTTACGATAGAGTGGTTTTACTTGAAAATGTGAAATCATGTATGTATCCCCCTTAGACAGAATGTTCTGTATGATAAGCTTACCATGTAAAAGGGGGATAGTGATAGGTATTACATCACTTGAGGAGATCATGGACTGGTTTAGAGTCGATCGGTGAAAAACCGGATAGCTCATAAAATAAATAAATAAGGTGATACATCCCTTTCATTTGGATGGTTGGTTCATCAAAAATCATTGGTTTAGCGTTCACTTCAAGAATGTAGTATTGATTCGTTATACTTTTAACCATATCAATTGAAAATTCACCAATCAATCCCAGTTTGCTCGATAAGCAATGTCCGCATTCATTTACGATGTGCTTAAGCAATGGAACGTCAATTCGATCTTCTACGACAGAAAAGGGAGCAATGATTCCTCCATTTAATGTATGGGTTGTAACCAATTGAGTATGGCTTTTACGTATTCCGATGCCACTAATAATGAAGTCCTCTTTTTGCCGGTGAACAAGAATACGAAGATCATATCGTTTTTCATCAATGCAATCTGAAGCAATAGCTTCTTGTAGAATCCACTGTTTACTAACATTCTGAAGGTATTGTTGCTCGATGACATAAAGGCTGTCATATTGTTTTGTCTCTGCTTGATTTTCGTATTGAATATGGCCAGTTGGCGTCATGGCAAGCGTGAAAATGCCTTTTCCTTTGCTACCATTAGAGGGCTTTACATAAATGGTTTTGTGTTGGCTAAGCATCTCTTCAAGGTCTTTTGTTTGACGAAATAATGTTGTGTGAGGGATATAGCGATGTAAAAATGAATGGTCTTTTAGGAAAGAATAGATGTCCCACTTCGAAAAAAAGCTAGGGTTAAAAAAAGGAATCCGTTGAGTTGATAACTTTTGAAAGCACTTTTTCATGTAAGGGTGTTTTTCATGCTTCCTGCTAGGGAATCGATTGTATACAATATCTGGGTAAGGTAAGCTAGTTCGAATCCAACGTTGCGAATCTTGATGGAACACCATTCCATGAACGGAGCGATCATAAAGGTCGTGCTCAGAGAATAAAAAGAGAAGCCCTCCACAAAGTTGAACATAACGCTGCAACGTTTCTAAAAGTTCATAGATTTTATTATTTATGTTAGTTAAGACGGTTTGACTTGTAAGGACCCCGATTAACGGACCAACTCTTCCATTGTCTTCTACTACATGAAACGGAATGGCAGAAGGTGAGGGAGGGTGAAAAAGAAGCTCAGTGTGATGAGCTCCCCATGTATAGGTTTGATGTGTGTCTTGATGATACCAATGCTCATTAACTGTATCATAATAAATCGTTTTCATACATATAGCGCTCCGGGCTTACAAATACTTCTTTCAGCTAAGTAAGTAGCATAAAAAAGAAACAGCTTTCTTGTTAATTGATCTTGCTCGTATAATTTTGGATGTGAAAAAATAGAGCGACCAGGCTTAGAGTTTGCTTCAAACATCCATAAATGTTGATTTTCATCTAATCCAAAATCAAAACCAATCTCACCAACTAATCCTCCAATATGCTGCTCAATTTGTTTACTCGCAGCGATTGCAGCCTCTTCTAGCATATTTTTCATTTTCGTACATTCACTTTTTTCTATATAAATTTCTTCTAACGTTTTAATGATTCCTCCGTTATTTACATGGGTGGTGATACTATCTTTTCCAGCAAGCTTTGCCGCTATGACCGTCATGACCCATTGTCCATGTTCATTTTTATTTGTATGCACACGAAAGTCTACTTTTCGTCCTTGCTTTTTCACGAGAGAAATTCGCTGTTGAACTAAGTAAGAATTCAAATTATGTTCTTCAACTAGCGTCAGTAGTTCATCTAAAGAATGTAGCTCCTTAGTCACGTTTCGATTCAATGAGAGATCTTTATAGCGGGTAAGATAGGTATGATTGTCAGTTAGGGTTACTTCATATACGCCATTTCCGAGACTTCCATCTTTTGGTTTTAAATAAATGGCTTTATGCTTTACAAGCATCGATTCAATAAGTGCAGCATCTGGATTTGCATAGGTTTCGGGCAGTAATTTGGCTGTTTTGTCACTTTTTTTCATTACTTGGTCAATGGTCCACTTGTCAAAAAAGTCAGGGTTAAAGAACGGAATTAAGTATTGAGAGCAGAGCTTTTCTTTTACAAGTTGAAACATATCAAGATTTTCTGTTCTTCGATTTGGAAGGCGATTATATACAACGTTAGGAAACGGAACTTCATGCTGCTCCCATCCATCACTTGTATAAAAATAACCATTGATGCGACCGCGATCCCAGTTAATATGATGAAGGCCAAACACAAAAGGATACCCACCAGTGGCCTTGGCAGTGGATAATAATTTAGCGAATGGTAACGAACGTTTTCCTATAGGACGAAGCAATGATCCTGTAAAACCCGCAGATAAAATCCCAATTAACGGGCCAATATGAAGAGTGTCATCTGCTTGGAACATGTAAATGGTTTGACAAAAAGGAAGGGACAATTGTTCAAACAGAGACGTTGAAAGGGAAATTTCTCTTTTTAAGGATGCATTTGTTTTTATCTCACATTGAAGAGATAGGGTTCCAAAGGCAATAGTTGTTAGATTCGTACAATCATAGTCTTTCGGTACATATACAATGTGAGATGATTCATCTACAAGTGATAGTTGATAAACGATTCTAGTCATTTTCTCACTCCTTTCCATTTACAAGTTGTGCATAATGTAAATAGCTACAATAGGAGAGTAAGTGATCGTATAGCACTTCTTCTTGATCAGGATTGGTCTTAATAATGGTTTTGCGACCAGGCTTCGAATTTAAGTCGAGAATCCACACACTGAAATCCTTACAAATACACACATCGATTCCTAATTCACATAAAGGTGGAAAAGATTGTTCCAATGCTTCAGGAATTTGCGCACATATGCTATCAATCTCGTTGCACACAAACTCTTTTTGTACAGGGTGTATGCGATTCACCCATGTAGAAAACGAAGAAATTTCAGCACCTTGGCTGATATTCGTCACAATGGCTCCTTCTTTTCCTTTTCGAATGCCGCGTCCCATCTCTTTCCAATTTCCTTTTTCATCTTTTTGAAGGAAGATTCGCACATCAAAGGGTGAATTTTGCAAGCGGCTCATTTGTAAATAAGGTTGTGCGATATATTGATGCTTTAGAAGTTTGCGAGAAGCCCATTCTTTAAAATCTTCAGCTTGGTGAAAAATCATGTCCTCCACACCTGTAGTAGAATGAAATTTGACCTGTATCCCATTACGAACCTTTAATACAACAAAAATATGTCGACCTTGTGAGCCATTAATTGGTTTTAAAAGAAGCCTTGGCTGCTCTGTTAATAGATCAATTACATGTGTTGGAGATTGTACTTTTTCAGTAAAAGGAAGGTATGCAGATAAGTAAGGATGTTTTTTTAGCTCATGGTAGACATCCAACTTACTTGATAGTCCGTAGCCAAGAAATGTTACATCATGCTTTGCTTTTAGCCATTGTACGATTGGACGAGCTTTCTTTGAAGCAGCGTCACGTCTATAATAGCAACGATCGTAAATGAAAGTAGGAATTGAAAAGGTATCACTAATCCATTTATCTTGCTTGTCGTCATAATAAGTGCCAGTTACCATTTCATCTGCAGGATTAATGGAAGCTGGAGTAAAGCGATAGAGCCGAATAGAATGCTGGTGAGCTCTTTTAGCTAATTTTGTTGAAATCTCCATATCTTGTTGAGGATGAATCGTTAAAAATCCTAATGAAAGCATGTAAATCACTCCTTGAGGATAATATATTTACAGTCCATTCGAATGAAATGAATAAAGACAATAATCAATTAGCGCTTTTGTAGATGGACGAGTTGTCACATGTTCAGGCTGAAATTGCTTTGATGGCTTTGTATTGACTTCAATAATCCATGGTTTGCCGTCTTGGTCGATGGCTAAATCAATGCCAAATTCAGCGTAAAGTTCACTTTCGGCTGTAGCTGCATCAAGGTGGTGACAAATGTCAATGGCTAGTTCTTTTAACAGAACAAGAATGCTTTTTGCGTGTTTTTTTTCATACATACTCTCCAAAATAACCTTCGGAGAATATAAATCACCACCTCTCGCTAAATTAGAGACAAAATAATTTGGCTGTGACACACGAGCAACCATCGATGTTAATTTCCATTGCAAATCGTTTTTTTTATGACAAAGTAAACGAAAATCAAAGGGGCAGTCTTTATACGTTTGTAGCGGAATGGTTTGCTGGATAATAAACCCTTGCTTTTTTAATTGACCATATAATGCTTCAAATAAATCATAAAAGGTCTCATATTCATTGCTATACGGCTGTGTGAACGTCGTATAATCAAGAAGATAGTTGTGTTCATCTTTGCTTACTTTGAAAATGTGCTTTCCTTGGCTACCATGAATGGGTTTTATAAAGATAGAAGGATACATAGCGAGTGCATCAATGAAATCCTGCTTTTTTCGTAAAAGGACCGTGTCTGGTAAATAAGGTTTTAAGTGTTCAATCGCTTTTAATTTTTCAAATACAAACCACTTGTTTAAGTAGTGAGCATTAAAAAAAGGAATTCGTTTCTCGGCTAAAACTTGAGTCATCTCTTGAAAGGAATGATGATTCTCTGTTTTTCTGGAATGAATCCGATTATGGACAATTTGAGGGAGTGGAGTAGAGACATACTCCCAACCTTCATCACAGGCAATATAGCCTTTCACATCTTCGGCAAGAAGGTCAGAAATTGAATAGATAGCTGCAAACGCGCCTTTTTCTTCGCATGTTTGTAAAAGTTCACGACAAAAGGATGTGATGGAACCGAATGTTGCATCTGAATTTGGACTTGTTTCAGTAACAATGCCAATAATAGGACCAAGCGACACCTCATCCTCTACAATGGCTGCAAGGAGATGAAGTGGCTTATACGGTAAGTGCAAAGCATCGTACACGCCTTTTGAACAGTACATAATATTTTCTTTATGAGTAACCAATGTTGTAATCGTTTGGATAGAATGATTGCTACAGCGCAATGTTATATAGGATGATGCCATGTATTCAGTAGCAAGATTACTGCTTAACCGAACATGAAGAGATGGCTTTGATGTTGCTAATGGCTCCATTTTTATGTTTAATAAGTTCATAGAACAATCCTCATTTTTAATCATGTAATAAATGATTTATAAATATGGGCGAATGCTGATATATCGTATGATGGAAGTGAGGAAACTGTGAGAAGAAATCAAAGTTGAGAGGTTGATATAATGGAACAAATCATCATTATAGGGTGTATGATGCTCATTGGGGCAGCGATTGGTGGGTTTACGAATCACCTAGCAATCAAAATGCTGTTTCGTCCTTATCATGCAAAGTATATATTTGGGAAACGAATTCCTTTTACACCGGGATTAATTCCAAAGAGACGAGAGGAATTAGCTGTTCAACTCGGAAAGATGGTCGTTGAACACTTAGTAACACCAGAAAGTATTAAGAGAAAATTGCAAGAACAATCGTTTCAACAAATTGTGTTGACGCTAGCGCAAGAGCAGATAGGGAAATTTTTCTCTTCTGATAAAACACTACAAGACGTTGTGACATCATTTGGATATGACGATGTACCAGAGAAGCTGGAGCGTCGGTTAAACGTATTCATTGAAAAGAAATATGTCCAGCTGTTAAATGACAAAGGTGCACTCAAAATAAAAGACGTGCTACAACCAAGTATGAACGAACGAATTCAACAAATTTTACCTGTTATTGCTCAACAAATTTGTGATAAAGCGGTTAGCTATTTTGAAAGTGAAGCAGGTAAACAGCGATTAGAAAAGATGATTGATGATTTTCTTATGCAAAAAGGTATGCTTGGAAACATGGTGCAAATGTTCTTGGGGAACACAAAAGTAATTGATAAAGTACAGCCAGAGGTTGTAAAGTTCTTTAAACATGAAGGCACAACAGAGTTGTTTCACTCCCTTTTAAAAACAGAATGGGACAAGCTAAGTGAAAAGCGTGTAGAAGAGGCTGAGCAGTTCATAGGCCGAGATGTGATGCTAACGTTTATTACAAACACTGTAGAGCGTATCGTTTCCGTGAAGAAATTGTTCCAAAAACCAATTCATGAATTATTGACGCCTATCTATTTTGAATTAGAAAAGTCGTTGCCTCGTTTAGTTCAGAAGCTTGGAGACTTTTTAGCATCAAAAGTGGAAGTGATGATGAAGCAAATGCAGCTTGAGCAGATTGTAAAAGAACAGGTCGAGTCCTTCTCTGTGGAACGATTAGAGGATATGGTTTTATCCATCTCACGACGTGAATTTAAGATGATTACGTATTTAGGTGCCCTTCTAGGAGCGGTAATTGGGATATTTCAAGGGATTATTGCTTTGTTTATTTAATCGTTTAGATAAAGAGTTGGTGTTCTTAGGCTGAAATTTGTTGAATAGTTTGTTATAGTGGAAGAAGTGTTCAAGGCGTAAGGCGTCTTAATTTAACTGAGGAGGACTTTTAAATGTCTGTAAATGTATACGATGTAGCTTACGAATTAGAAAAATCTGTGCGTGAAAGCAATGATTATAAGGAGTTAAAAAGCTTATATGAAGAGCTAAATGCAGATTCAGAAGCAAAACAATTATTTGATCGTTTCCGTACGTTACAACTGGAATTACAACAAAAGCAAATGATGGGCCAAGAAATTTCAGAGGAAGAAGTTCAACAAGCTCAACAAACAGTAGCTATTGTACAACAAAACGAAAAGATTGCGAAGTTAATGGAAGCAGAACAACGCATGAGCATGTTAATTTCAGAACTAAACAAAATTATTATGAAGCCATTAGAAGAAATCTATGGTAACCCAGAAGAGCAATAATAAGCGTAAAACGCCACTGTCATGAGTGGCGTTTTTTTTAATGCGATAGATGCTAAGTCAACGTTTTGTCATTCCGATAAGTTCTAAAATGACAAGTTTGGTCATAACCGTTTAATAAGGTAGTAGTCATCTAAGAAAGAGGGGTTTACAAATGACTTATCGATTATTAGCATTAAATGTTGATGGAACTATTTTAAATAGTCAAGGTCGTTTAGTAAAAGAAACAAAAGAGGCGATCCAGTACGTTAAAGATAAAGGGGTATATATTACGCTTGTGACAAATCGTCACTTTTTATCAGCGAAAAAAATCGCACGCGCATTAAAGTTACCATCCGCTATGTTAATCACACATAGTGGTGCATTTATCGGCACATCGGTTGATAAACCAACGTATGAGCGTCGATTAAGTGAGGAAAAGACCTTTAATTTGGTTCAGCTATTAGAAAACTTTGATTGTCATATTCGTATCTTACATGAGCGCTATTCAATTGGAAATCGCGTGAAGCTGCAAAATAACATTGTTGCGAAAACCGTGTTGAAAACAGGAGAGCCACTTTTTTATCCTCTACAGTTTGTAGATTCGTTAGGTGACACGTTACGAGATGAACCTGTCACCACACCAAAAATCGAAGTGTATTTCTCCAGTCATCAAGAAAAAGAGAGAGCAGAGAGAACGATTTCAACGGCAGTACCTGATATTGAGTGGTTCTCTTATCCTCATGAAGAACGATGCTATATTGTTCCAAAAGGTACCTCTAAACTAGCAGGTATTCGATTTGTTGCTAATCAACTCTCCATCCCACTTGAAGAAGTGGTAGCCATTGGGAATTGCTACGATGATTTTGATACAATTGAACAAGTAGGAATGGGTGTTGCGATGGGGAATTCGCCAGCCGATCTAAAGAAAGTAGCAAAGTGGGTGACACGCTCTAATAATGAAAATGGTGTTGCTTATATGGTCAAAGAACTATTTAGAAAGCAACAGCGTATTGGCTATTCCTACAACGTAGACGTGACAAGATTAAAAAAATAGCAAAGTGAAAAAGCTCTGTTCATAAAATCCAGCAGCGTCGTTGGGTGTTATGGCAGGGCTTTTTATGATGATATCCTGTATATGTCTGAACTTGTACAAGCCACCTTTACGAGACATTGACCAACTTTTCTCTGTTAGGTAAACTAATATGAGGTTTATCGTCATATCAAACATACAAATAACATGATATAGATTTTATCTGGCAAAGGAATCAACTGTTCTTTATAACAGGAGCTTTATAAACAGAAAGGTGATTGAATTGAACATTTATATCAAAGGGCTAGAAGATGAGCGTTTTCAACGTCCTTTAGAGTTAATAACCAATTTATTTTTTGAAGAAAGTCTAGTATCACGAACAAAGATTGAAGATGCAGACGTTGAGATTGATGTTATGCTCACCGTTACAAATAAAGTTTATGCCAAAGCAATACTTGTTGAGAAGTCAACCAATCGTAAGATGGAAGCTGAATTTGAAAAGAACTTAGAAGCACATGAAACGGAAAAAGAACACTTTAAAAAAGTAAAGCAGGTCGTGTCGTATGTGTATCTATCTGTTTTGCAAGAGCTAACGGATGTAGTACAAACGTGGGGGATTTTAACCGGGATACGTCCAACGAAGCTTCTTCATAAAAAGCTTCAAGAGGGTCAATCCAAAGAGCTAGCCCACAAGCAGTTAAAAGAAGATTATTTGTTATCAGAAGAAAAGATTGATCTCATGCAGCAAATCGTAGATCGTCAGCTTGCCATTGTTCCGGATCTTTATGATTTATCAAACGAAGTGAGTATTTATATTGGAATCCCGTTTTGCCCAACAAAATGTGCGTATTGCACGTTTCCTGCTTACGCCATTAATGGGCGTCAAGGCTCTGTTGATTCGTTTCTTGGAGGCCTTCACTATGAAATACGTGAGATTGGTCGATGGTTAAAAGAGAATAACATAAAGATTACAACCGTTTATTATGGTGGAGGTACGCCAACAAGTATTACGGCGGAAGAGATGGACATGCTTTATGAAGAAATGTATGAGTCGTTCCCAGATGTGCAAAACATTCGTGAAATTACGGTAGAAGCGGGGCGTCCAGATACGATTACACCTGAAAAATTAACGGTTTTAAATAAATGGAACATCGATCGTATTAGCATTAACCCGCAGTCCTACATTCAAGAAACGCTAAAAGCAATTGGTCGCCATCATACAGTAGAAGAAACAATTGATAAGTTCCATTTAGCTCGTCAAATGGGGATGAACAACATTAACATGGACTTAATTATCGGCTTGCCAGGTGAAGGAGTTCCGGAGTTTCAACATACATTAGATGAGACGAAAAAGCTCATGCCTGAATCGTTAACAGTTCATACTTTATCGTTTAAACGTGCGTCTGAAATGACACAAAACAAACGAAAATACAAAGTGGCAGGTCGTGAAGAGATTCGTGAAATGATGCATATGGCGAACGAATGGACAGAACAACATGGATATGTACCGTACTATCTATACCGTCAAAAAAATATTCTTGGAAATCTTGAGAATGTAGGCTATGCATTTCCAGGACAAGAGAGCATCTACAACATCATGATTATGGAAGAACAGCAAACGATTATTGGGTTAGGGTGTGGGGCATCAAGTAAATTTGTCCATCCGATAACAGGAAAGATTGATCGATTTGCAAACCCAAAAGACCCAAAATCTTATAATGATGGATTTAAGCATTATACAAATGAAAAAATAAAAATTTTAAATGAGCTATTTGCAACGCGTTCAACAGAAGCGTAATGGTTCATGAAAAAACCTGACTTTACTAGTAAAGTCAGGTTTTTTCAATTGTGATAATAAATGAAAATATTCTGATTTTATGGAAGGGATACCATCAAGAGCGGTGAATATATAGAGCAGATAGTTTTGAAGTTAGTTGTAAGCGATTACTAAAAACGAAACTGTGGGGTGTTGAGGAATGATGAATGTTCAATTAACGGTTCCATCCATGATGGAAAGAGCAGAAAAGTTTTTTAAGAAAAAGCAAGTGATTTCAAGAGGAACGAAGGGCATTGATCGGCTAAACTACGAACAAATTGCCGCTCGTACAAGACGTCTTTCATGTATGCTACATGAATTGGGTGTGAAAAGAGGCGAGAAGGTAGGAACATTTGCGTGGAATCATCATCGTCATTTAGAAGCATATTTTGCTATTCCTGGAATTGGAGCAGTCCTTCATACAATCAATATTCGCTTAGATCCACAACAAATCGTATACGTGATTAATCACGCTAAAGATAAAATTCTACTTGTTGACGATTGTTTTCTGCCGTTGTTTGAAAAAATTGAAAGTCATCTTCCTCATGTTAAAGCCTACATCATTATGACAGATGAGCCTGAACTTCCAGAGACAACCTTAAAGAATTGTTATCACTATGATCAGCTCCTTGAAAAAGGAGACCCACACTATCCGTTTCTTCATGATATTGATGAAAATGAGCCAGCAGGTATTTGTTATACGTCTGCAACAACAGGAAATCCAAAGGGCGTTGTGTACTCCCATCGAGGCATTTATCTTCATTCAATGTCATTAGGAATGGCAGATGGTGGCTCGCTTTCTGAAGCGGATATTGCGATGCCTGTTGTGCCGATGTTTCATGTAAATGCATGGGGATTACCGTTTGCAGCTGTCTGGTTAGGTACAACTCTTGTTATGCCTGGGCCATTTTTTACTCCTCAACTCTTAGCTGAGCTTATTGAAAGCGAAAAAGTCACACTCGCCGCTGGGGTTCCGACTATTTGGCTTGGTTTATTAAAAGAGCTTGAAAGTAAAAAATACGATACAAGTAGCTTGCGAGCTGTTTTATGTGGAGGATCAGCAGCACCTAAGAGCATCGTAAAAGCATTTGAAGAAAAGTTCGATATTCCATTTATTCATGCATATGGAATGACAGAAACGAGTCCACTCGTCGTCTTGTCACGCCTAAAAAGCTACCAAACGAATCTTGATAAAGAAGAGCAGTATGATTATAAAGCAAAGCAAGGATTCCTTGTGCCGGGCGTAGAAATGAAAGTCGTAGGAAAAGATGGTGAAGTCGACTGGGACGCACAGTCCATGGGTGAGCTACTGCTTAGAGGTCCGTGGATTGCATCTGAGTACTATGAGGATGAGCGGACGAGTGAAGCTTTTAAAGGTGGATGGCTTTATACAGGTGATGTTGTGACAGTAGATGAAGAAGGATTTATTAAAATTGTCGATCGGACCAAAGATTTAATTAAAAGCGGCGGTGAATGGATTTCTTCCGTTGACCTTGAAAATGCCCTTATGGCTCACGAAGGAATATTTGAAGCATCTGTTGTGGCCATTCCCCATGAAACGTGGCAGGAGAGGCCGATTGCGTGTGTCGTTTTAAAAGAAGGATATAAAGAAAAAGTATCCAAAGAGGATGTTATGGCATTTTTAACTCCACAATTTGCGAAGTGGTGGCTACCAGATGACATTATTTTTATGGAAGAAATTCCAAAAACGTCCGTTGGAAAGTTTCTCAAGCGTGCACTTCGTACGCAAGTGCTTGAACACTATGAAATTAATAATGTGTAAAGGAGAATGATTATGACTGTTGAAACAAAAATTGTAGAGGTTTCATATGAAGAGCGTGTTGCCATATTAACATTAAATCGTCCCGATTCATTGAATTCATTAAATATGGAGATGCTAACACAATTTGTACAATGCTTAAAAGATGTGAGAGATAGTGAGGCGGATTTTCTGGTTTTAAAAGGGAATGGTAAAGCATTCTCGGCAGGTGG
Organism: Priestia iocasae; assembly: GCF_016909075.1. GTDB lineage: Bacteria > Bacillota > Bacilli > Bacillales > Bacillaceae_H > Priestia > Priestia iocasae. Next base: position 508,291 of record NZ_JAFBFC010000002.1, on the reverse strand, counting down.
CGATATTAAAATGATGCTTTCATCTGACAGCCATGAATCGTTTGATAAAGTGATGGATGTTATTGGTGAATTAATCACAACCTTATATACACTTCCTCAAATGACGATTTCAGCTCTACATGGTGCAGTAGCTGGCTTAGGTTTGAGCATTGCCTTAGCAAGTGATTATATTCTTGCTGAAAAGCAAACGAAAGTTGCAATGAACTTTATTGGCATTGCGCTTATTCCTGATGGCGCGGGTCATTTCCTATTAGAGAAACGTTTAGGTGCTCATAAAGCTAAACAAATCATTTGGAAAGGAGACGTATTAACAGCTGATCAAGCTCAGGCATTAGAATTAGTGGATGAAGTTATTGAAGGGGATATGAAAGAAGCAGTGAACAACACACTTGCTTATTGGAAGCAAAAGCCAGCCTTAGCGTTAAAAGAAACGAAAAACATTTACGTGAAATCTTCTTTAGCGGAGCTTCAATCTATTCTAGAAATGGAGAAAGCTGGACAGTCTAAAATGAGAAAGTCTGCTGACCATTTAGAGGGGATTCAGGCTTTCATTGAAAAGAGAAAGCCTATATTTAATAAAAAATAATAAAATAGTTTTCTGAAATGATGTTTAATAATAGGCCAATAGTGGAAAGGCTGTATTATATAATATTTATGAGGTGATGAGCAATGAATAAAACAGATTTAGTGAATGCGGTAGCAGAGAAGTCAGAGCTGACAAAATCGGATGCAACAAAAGCAATCGATTCATTACTAAATGTAATTTCAACAACGCTTGGTAAAGGCGAGAAAATCCAACTTATTGGATTTGGTACATTTGAAGTGCGCGAGCGTGCAGCTCGTACTGGACGTAATCCACAAACAGGTGAAGAAATGCAAATCCCTGCTTCAAAAGTACCGGCATTTAAAGCAGGTAAAGAATTAAAAGAAGCTGTAAAATAAGCCGTCTACTAAACATATAAAAATGGTTGAGTATAAAAATCCCTGCTCCTTCTATCCAATTCAATGGATGAAGGGGCAGGGATTTTTAAACGTACCTTTACTTAGCGGTGAAACAAAACTAGTTTGCCGGCAGACGAGATGCAGCGATGTGTTTTTTCATCATAGCTTAATTGTTTTAGTTTTTCAGTTCCAATTGTTTTTGCTTCTTCTTCTGTTGAAGCTTCAAATGATTCATCTAATAATTTCTCCCCGTTTGGTTCAAAAACTGTAAGTGTATAAATTCCCATGAAAAATCCCCCTTTAAGCATTACTAGACATGGTTCGACAACCATTCTTTTAATTTAATTCGTAGTTTCTACACAAATTCCTGCTAAAATAAGGTGAAACATTTTTTTCCACTAATCGTATACATATATATAACGACTCAGAAAATTTATCATGTGAGAAAGGATGGTATGTATATTTACTAAACGTGAGCTTACAGCAATTTCAATCATTACTTTCTACTAAGTTAAAGTAAAGGAAGAGGAGGAATTAGATGTCACTTGTTATAAAAAATGTTACAAAGCGGTTTGGCTCGTTTACAGCAGTTAAGAATTTATCTCTTACTATTCCCGAAGGAGAGACATTTGGTTTTTTAGGGGCAAATGGAGCAGGGAAAACAACAACATTTCGAATGATTCTTGGACTTCTTGATTCCACAGAAGGAACAATCACATGGAATGATGAGAAAATTACATATGATACAAGTCATGTAATTGGGTATTTACCAGAAGAGCGCGGCCTGTATCCAAAGCTTAAAGTAAAAGACCAACTTGTCTATTTAGGGCGTTTAAGAGGAATGAATAAATCGGATATTCTAAAGCAAATGGAGGAATGGTTAGAGCGATTTAAAGTTCCCGAGTATGCAAACAAAAAAGTAGAAGAACTTTCAAAAGGAAATCAACAGAAAATACAATTCATTGCATCGGTTATTCACCGTCCGAAACTTTTAATTTTAGATGAGCCGTTTAGCGGTCTAGATCCAGTGAATGTTGAGTTGTTAAAAGAAGCTGTTTTAAGCTTAAAGAACGATGGAACGACTATCGTTTTCTCAAGTCATCGCATGGATCATGTAGAAGAACTATGTGAAAACTTATGTATTATGCATCATGGTCAACCTGTTGTTCATGGTAACTTAAAAGAAATCAAACGATCGTTTGGTAAGAAAAATGTCATTGTTCATGGTGAAGGTGACTTAGAGCGTCTGCAGCACATTGAAGGGGTTACGAAGTATAAACAAACAGCAGAGGGTGTTCATTTGCAAATTGCAAACGAGCAAGTATCTCAATCTATTTTTAAAGAGCTTCATCATTTTTCTTTTGTGAGTAAGTTTATATTAGAAGAGCCTTCGTTAAACGATATTTTTATCGAGAAAGTAGGTGCTTCCTATGAATAAGTTTGGCGTTATTATGTTTCATACGTATTTGCATAAATTAAAGTCAAAATCATTTATCATTACAACGATTATAACGGTTTTGATTTTGATGGGAATTACGAACATGAATACCATCATTGAATTCTTTAACAAAGATGATAAGCAACTACAGGTTGGTGTGATTCACTCGGATGAGCAGTTATATACACTCTTTCAAGAGAATGTAAAATCAATTGATGAAAGCATGCAGTTAAAAACATATGAAACTGAAAAACAAGCAGGAAAAGCCATTAGTGATGAAACAATAGAGGGGTATTTACTACTGTCAGTAGACAAAGAGAACTTACCACAAGCACTCTATAAAGCAAATTCAATTGCTGATTCAGATGTGCCAACAAAGCTACAGCAAGCGTTACAGCAGACAAAAGTGACCATTGCAACTTCACAGCTTGGATTAGAGCCAGAGCAAATTAGCCAATTATATACGCCTGTTTCCTTTGAAAAAGAAGCACTAGTTGCATCTGCCAAAACAGAAGAAGAGTTAAATCAAGCGAGAGGGCTTGTTTATATTTTACTGTTTGTTATTTATTTTTCCGTCATTATGTATGGAAGCATGATTGCAATGGAGGTCGCAACAGAGAAATCGTCAAGAGTGATGGAAATTCTTGTATCAAGTGTATCTCCCATTACCCAAATGTTTGCAAAGATTTTAGGAATAGCGCTTCTAAGCTTAACACAATTTGCATTTATTTTAATGGTTGGATACGCATCATTGAAGCAAAATATCAGTGCACAACAAGAGGGAGTATTTGACTATTTTGGTTTCGGTGAAGTTCCTACTTCTACGTTTCTTTATGCGTTTGTTTTCTTTATGCTAGGTTATTTCTTATTTGCAACGCTTGCTGCTTTTTTAGGTTCATTAGTAAGCCGTATTGAAGATGTTCAGCAGATGATTACGCCGATGACTCTATTAATCGTTGCCGCGTTCTTAATTGCAATGTTTGGGCTTGGGCAACCCGATACAACGTTTATTAAGGTGACGTCCTTTATTCCATTTTTCGCCCCAATGATCATGTTCTTACGAGTGGGAATGCTTGAGATTCCGGTATGGGAAGTGAGCTTGTCAATCGGATTATTAATTGTCACTATTATTTTATTAGCAATCTTTGGAGCACGTGTCTACAAAGGTGGCGTTCTATTGTATGGAAAGTCGTCTTCATTTAAAGATATTAAAAAGGCTTTACAATTAACAAAAGAATAAGAAGAGAAGAGGTTATCTTAAAGGGGGAGCATTTTGATTCCATTGAGATAGCCTCTTTTTTATCTAGAATGTGCATTCGCTTTTTTATGGTGTTAAAATAAGAAAAAAGAGGAAAGTAATAAATTAAAGTGAAACGAAAGCCATATGAATCGTTTGAACAAGATGAGGGAGGACGTATAGATGAAAAAAGGCATTGCTCAGTATGAGGTCGGTGAACAAGTCGATTTGTTTTTCCTAGTGAAGTCGTCAACAAGAGGAATTGCAAGTAATGGCAAGCCATTTTTGACCGTTATTTTACAAGATAAAACAGGTGACATCGAAGCAAAGTTATGGGATGCATCACCGGAGGATGAAGAGAATTACGCAGCTGAAAAGATTGTAAAAGCAGCTGGAGAAGTAATGACGTATCGAGGTCGTAATCAACTAAAAGTAAGGCAAATTCGTCCAGCGAACCCTCAGGATGGAGTGCGTGTCGCTGATTTTCTAGAAGTTGCGCCATTAAGTCGCGAAGAAATGGTTGAATCCATTACACAATGCATTTTCGAAATGAAAAATTCGAATATCCAACGTATTACACGTCACTTATTAAATAAATATCAAAATGCTTTTTTAGAATATCCAGCGGCTACGAAAAATCATCATGAATTCGTTTCTGGATTAGCTTATCACGTTGTATCAATGTTAAAAGTTGCAAAAGCATTAGCCGATCTATATCCAAGCTTAAATCGAGACTTGCTTTACTCTGGTGTTATACTACATGATTTGGGGAAGGTCATTGAGTTATCAGGCCCTGTGTCTACGACTTACACACTTGAAGGAAACTTACTAGGTCATATTTCTATTATGGTAAATGAAATTGGACAAGCAGCAGAAGAGTTAAGTATTAAAGGAGAAGAAGTATTACTTCTTCAACATATGGTACTATCTCACCACGGCAAAGAAGAGTGGGGAAGTCCGAAGAAACCATTAATTAAAGAAGCTGAAATTCTACACCTGATTGATAATGTCGATGCAAAAATGAACATGCTAGATCGTGCTCTAGAACATGTCAAACCTGGTGAATTCACTGAAAAGATTTTCGCATTAGATAATCGATCGTTCTACAAGCCTACAATTTAACGAGATAGCTTGTCATAAACACAACTTCTTATACATATAGTGATGGTAAATACGATATATGTGGGGGAGTTAGATGGTTACATTACCTGTTTGGTTATATTTAGTGGTTGCTGGTATTTTCTTTAGTGGATTTATGGCTATTCGGACAGCACAGCAAGAAAAAGAGGTTGATGATACATTCATTGAAAAAGAGGGACAAGTCTATATTGAACGTATGAAAGAAGAAAAAGAACGTCGAGAGTTTGTGAAAAACAGCAAATCTGTATGAATCAAAAAAGAAGCTGACGGCAGCCGTCAGCTTCTTTTTGATTACTTTTCTTCTTTTTTATCTTGTTCAAACGCTTTTTCTAGGTCTTTGTCTTTCACTTTTACAGAAGCATCTTTCATTTCTTTGTCAATCGCTTTTTGTAATTGTGTTGGATCTTCACCTAGCTTAGAACGCTTAATTTCTCTTTCAAGCTCTGGTTTCATTTTATCAAATGATGCCAATTCTTTCTTATCTGTTACTTTAATAATGTGATAACCGAACTGAGATTTAACAGGCTCACTAATTTTATCTTTTTCTAGCTTATAAGCAGCTTCTTCAAATTCTGGAACCATTTGACCTGGTCCGAAAAACCCTAAATCTCCACCGTTCTCGCCAGAACCTGGATCTTCAGAGTATTCTTTTGCTAGCTCTTCGAAGTTTCCACCCTCATCAAGCTTTGCTTTTACTTCGTTTGCTGTTTTTTCATCTTTTACTAAGATATGACTCGCTTTTACTTCTGGTTTCTTTGCTTCATATGCTTTCTTTAATTCTTCTTCGGATACTTTTACATCTGCAGTGGCAGCTTTTTCACGAAGAAGGTCAATTTTTAAAAGACGTTTCATTTCGGCTTCACCGTTTTGCTGAATAGCCATTTCAAATTGGGCACCGTATTGTTGTTTTAGTGTTTCAAGCTCTTGTTCCACTTCTTTATCACTTACTTTATATTTTTCACTTAGTACTTTTTCATCAACTAAGTCACGAATGATTTGTTCACCCGCACGATCTTTTAGTGCTTCATAAAGCTCATCTTTTGTGATGTTCCCAGCTTTTGTTTCAACAACCACTTCTGAGTTGTCTCCACTTGCACCGCTGTTACATGCCGATAATGCAACGATGCTTGCTGCTGTTGTTAGTGCAATAAAGCTTTTTTTCATACATAAACACTCCCAATTATTATATTTACTCTCAGTGTGCCCAAGCCATACCATATACTATAGCATAACCTTGAATATTAGAGAAATAGATAATTACCTACAGGCAATATATCAAAAGTAAAAGGTCACTTCAAATTATTTTCATCTATCTAAGACAATCGCCTAGACGCCTTTAAGTAGCCTTGCATAAGATGGAGTATTAGTACACAAAGGGGGTGCTCTTATGGGTGGAGCTTATGGAAGTGGCTTTGCGTTACTAGTTGTACTATTCATTTTATTAATTATTGTAGGTTGTTCTTGTTTCTATTGATAAACAAAAATGACATCTATAATCTTTAATGACGCAAGGAGGGGGACAAATGAGCGGAAGCTGGTATGGTAACAACTTTGCGTTAATCGTTGTGTTATTTATCTTACTAATCATCATCGGTTGTTCTTGTTTCTATTAATTTTAGAATAAATGACAAACCTTCTATGACGACAGTACTCGCATAGGAGACTAGAAAAAGACAAATAAAAGGCACTATCCTTTGTGGATAAGTGCCTTTTATTTAAGTAAATAAAATTTCTACGTATGATGATAGAAGTAAAATAGTAATAAGTACGTTGATGATCCGAAATACCTTTGGTTGTTTCTCTTCAGGAATTTCTTTTTGGATACATAATGTATTCGTTAATGTATTAATGTAAAATAAAATAAATACAGCAAATGGAATAAAAAATGTAGTCATTTATGGCATTCCTCCAACCTAAAAAATCTCTGTATCAATAATATCTAAATCTTGCATAAGCAAATACGCTATATGTAATAGTGCAGTTATTTAATCATATTGATTTGGACAAGATGAGAGACCTATTAATTTGCTACAAAGCACCTTTGCTTTGGATGCATATAATAACATTACCAAATATCTTATGAAATAGATAGCGATTAAATCCATTTCATCTTATAGCACAGTTCATGATTGAGAAGAATGTAGATCATTATGTAAAATAAAGGTATATATATATTAAAGGAGTAGAAACGTTTATGGAATCTCTAGAATCTCGCGTCAATCGTTTGGAGTACTATATCGAACTGTTATCAGAAAGCGCAGTCTTACAAGGTAGACCTTTTGTAGAATTAGTGATTAAACGAGAGCTTACAAAAGAAGAGGCGAGTGAAATATACAGACTATGTGAAGAGTTGAACAAAGTGTATGATGAGCAAAAAGCGGAAGGATTTGTTGACTTCACTCCGCTTCTTACACAGTTTGTTGGGATGCTTAATCATAAATTGACACCTAATGAAACGATCCAAGCAATAATGAAAGAAGGCATGTATTTACCGTTAATGAATGAATTTGTGTCCATTATCGAGAGAATAAGAGAATAAAATGGTTAATTAGAAGCAATTTTTTCTTGCTCGGTTGCTATGGTTTCTCGCTTTATGAGCTTTCCATCTTTTTCAACAAATTCTTCTTCAATATTATGAAAAGAGCGTTCAAAAATATCCATAAAATCTTCTCCATAAATTTTACGAATAATGGACATTAATTCAATAAACTCAGGAAATTTCCCATACAAATCACGAAGAGGGAGAGCTCCACTAAACGTTGAATTTTGTTCAGGATCATAATTTTCCATTAAGTCTAATAAGATGTTTTCCCCTTCTTTTGTTAGTTGGATGTATGTATTACGTTTATCACTTTCTTTTTTAGAAAATTGAAGTAAACCTCTCTCTTCAAGTTTCTTTGAAAAGTTAAACGCTGTTGATACATGCATCACACCGAATTTTGCAATCTCGGAGATGGAAGCTCCGTTTAGGTGATAAGCAATCCATAAAATATGATGTTCATTGATGTTAAGATCATAGGGCTTAATCCACTGCTGCCAATCTTTCTCTACAGTTTTCCATAATGCTTTGCTTAATTGAGCAATTCTCTGACTGAAAAGAAGAGCTTCTTTTAAATCGAAATTCTGTTCATTTGTATTCCTCATTTTCTCCCACCCACTTTAGCTGTCTATCTTTCTTATTATCTTCTATTATGCCAATAAAATAAAAAATTATAAAGATGTAATTTTACAAAAAATTTAAATTTTAAAAAAAGAAGGTGATTATCCTTCTTTTTTATGTATCTCTTCGTTATAAGATTGAGTTGTCTGTACGTGTTTCTCTAGGCTTGATAATGATTTTTCAATCTCTTCCAAATGATGTTGAAGAGATTGTTGGTTAGGTGCAATAGTTTGTTTCCATTCATTGAGAGAGATGGATACATCTTTTGCAACATTTTTTACTATAGTATTTCCTTCTTTAAGTGCTGATTGAAATTCTTTTTTTACAGTTGAGGCTTTTTGGTTAAGATCAACAGATACATCTTGAAATTGTTGCTTTTGTTCTTTTAACTTTCTACGTACCTCTATGCCAGAATAAGGGGTAGATAACAATGCCCCAACAGCTGCTGCCGTTCCACCAACCAATATTCCTAATGTTAAAGATTTTATACGACTCATTCAAAACACTCCCTATATAGCAATTAATATCTCCTCTTTACCAGCACATATATCCATCATGATGTGCATATGAATAAACTAGAAGGGGGGATGAGAAATGACAGGCGTTATTTTTGGCCTTTTCGTTATTAGTTTTCTTCTAATTATTGCCACTATTAATTTGTTTCTTGCTTCAAAGAGAACAGCCTCTTATCCACCTAAGCATGTGTTAAAAAAGAGAGCAATGACGTTTGGTGCTTCAGGAATGGTTTTATTTTTATTAGCGTTTACATTATATTATGTAACCTAGTATCAAAAAACTAAACATCAAACACTTTAAAAGGAAGGTGTTATGTTCGTAAATGATAAAGTGCATCTTGCTTTAGATCTTTCAAAACAGGTGCCCTTTTTTAATAACCGATAAAACAAAATGGTAAAGAAAAAGCCCGAGAGAAGTCGGGCTTTTTTTGCTCCCGTAAAGGGATTTGTTTACATTTATGCAGCTTCAGAAGCAATTTTTGTACGTTTTAACACATTTTGTACAATTGGATACACAACAACCATCACAATTGTGTTAACAACAGCAGTTGGTAATACTACACCTGTTACAAGTGCAACAAATCCACCTGGAAGGCCAATGATAAAGTAAGCAGCCGATAAGAAAATAACACCTGAGATGACTGTACCGATTGCTGTTAACACAGCAGCAGATATAGTTGAAGAATTAAAGGCTTTTCTTACGACTAAAAATAAACCAAAGAATAAAAATGCTGAGATTGGTTTATCAATCATATTTGCAATTTGCCCACCTGGGAATCCTGTTGTTAATGCAGAAATGACACCCGTTGTTATTCCAAGTAGTACAATGTTTTTTACAGAAGGAAACAACATAATGCCTAAAAACATCATCGTTAGCAACATATCAGGCTTCATTCCGAATAAAAGGGGTGGAACAATGGTGTGTAATACCGCTCCTATCCCTACTAACAATGATAACGACACAAGTACTTTTGTATTCACTTCTCATCTCTCCTCTTCTATACTAAACTCATTTTTTATAAACCTACCAACAGTGCTCTCTACGCCCATTGCATAGGTCCATATACATAGTATAACATAATCTTAATAAAAAGATAAAGTTTTAATTTTCTGTCAATTATTGTTCTTTATAAAAGGCTTCCATAAATGATACGAGGGCTTCGCAGGTCTCAATAGGTACAGCATTGTAAATAGACGCACGACAACCTCCTACAGATCGGTGACCGCTCAGACCAACAAATCCTTTTTCTTCTGCTAATTGTAAAAAAGAAGTTGTACGATCTTTATCTGGTAGTGTAAAGGTCACATTCATAAGTGAGCGACTATCTTTGTCAGCATGTGGTGTATAAAAGTCTCCATACATATCCATGCATTCATACAGCATGGATGCCTTTTTCTCATTTTGTTTTTCAATGGCATCTAGTCCACCTTGCTCTTTTACCCACTCAAGTACAAGTGAAAGCATATAAATAGAGAAGGTAGGTGGTGTGTGATAGAGAGAATTATTTTTTACATGTGTTTCATAGTTGAGAATCGTCGATAGTCCTGCTGGAATGCGTGATAATAAATCTTTTTTAACAATCGCAACGGTCACACCAGAAGGTCCTAAGTTTTTTTGAGCTCCTGCATAAATGAGTGAAAACTTGCTTACGTCAATATTACGACACAAAATGTCACTCGACATATCGGCAATTAAATCCGTTTCTCCAAACGATGGAAAATGATGCCACTGTGTGCCATAAATCGTGTTATTAGATGTAATATGTACATAAGCAACATCTTGTTGCGGTAGATGAAGTTCATTTTGAGTTGGAATGGAGCGGTAGTTATTTTCTTTTGATGAACCAATGACCGTTGTTTGTCCTAGTTTTTGAGCTTCTTTTAGAGCTTTTTCAGACCATGAACCTGTTAATACGTACGCCCCAATTTGATTTGTTCCTAAGAAGTTCATAGGAATCATCGAGAATTGAAGACTAGCGCCGCCTTGAAGAAATACAACCTCGTGAGTATCTGGGATATTCATTAAGGAACGTAAATCTTCCTTTGCTCCATTTAATACTTCTTCAAACGTGCTACTGCGATGAGACATCTCCATAATCGACATCCCAGTTCCTTTATAATCAATCATGTCTTGCTGTGCTTTTTGTAAGACAGGTAAAGGAAGGGCAGATGGACCAGCATTAAAATTATAAGCTCTTTTCATTACAAAAAACCTCCTCCAAATAATCCATTAAAATTTATATCGTAGTGAAAAATGAATATTCTTATCCTATCATGAAACCTCTGTTTAATGTGTTAATTTTTAAAAAATTTACACTAGTGAATCTACATAACTTGTCATACAATAAACAGTCGGCTATGATGGTCTACATAACCTATCTTTAATGAAATAAGGAGAAGAAAATGAGTTGGGTCATAAAGCAGTTCGATGAGTTAACATTACGGGAGCTTTATGCAATTTTACAAGCGAGAACCAATGTGTTTGTCGTTGAACAAAATTGTCCGTATAACGAAGTGGATGGAAAGGATATTCCGTCTTATCACGTATTTAAAAAAGAAAAAGAAGAGATTGTGGCTTATTTACGAGTGTTGCCAAAAGGCGTTAGCTACAGTGAAGCATCACTCGGTCGAATTATTGTTCATCCTTCGTACAGACGGACGGGACTTGGACAGGAGTTAGTAAGTAGAGGGCTAGCGTTTCTCCATGAAGAATTGAATGAAACGACGGTGAAAATTCAAGCGCAGAGCTATCTTCAAGATTTTTATGAGTCTTTTGGGTTCAAGCAAATTTCAAAGGAATACTTAGAAGATGGCATTCCTCATATTGACATGCTGCTGAAAAAAGAGTGACAGGTTTCTGTCACTCTTTTTTATACTTATAGATGCTTTGAAATACCCGCTGCAATCTCTTGTAGTTTTTCAGGTGTGTATTCACTTGTATGCTCTTTCCAAACGGCACCAAAGCCATCTCCTTGACCGTAGCGAGGAATAAGATGCATATGAAAATGAAACACAGATTGTCCAGCTTTTTCACCGTTATTGTTAAGAAGGTTGAGACCTACAGGATTGTATTCTTCTTTAATAGCATTTGCAATTTTAGGGACTACTTCAAATAAGTTACTTGCGACTTCTGGAGTTAACTCAAAAAGGTCCTTTTTATGTAATTTCGGAATCACAAGTGTATGTCCTTTTGTTACTTGGCTAATATCTAGAAAAGCTAGTACGTGCTCATTTTCGAATACTTTTGCACTTGGAATTTCACCGCGAATAATCTTACAAAAGATACAGTTTTCTTCTACATGACTCATCTGCTTCATCCTTTCAACTTTCATTTCTTATTCATTATTTTACCACATAAAAGGTATAGGAAGAAAAGAAGACAAAAGAAAAGACAGGATGCAATCGATGATGCATCCTGCCCGATCGAAGAAGGGTTGGTCGAGAGCTTCTAAAACATTATATTACGTTTAGGGAACACCTCATTTACATTTTTACTTTTGCTTGAATACTTCGGTAACTGTCCTTGACAAACACCTCATTTAAGCAATAGTGTGAGTATCTCATTTTTTGAACAATATTGTTCTGCGGTCTTTGACAAACACCTCATTTACACTGTAATAAATGAACATTGTTGTCTACCTAATGTTTTCTCACTTTGTTCATGATTACCATCCCCTTATTAGGTAACGTACATTATAAAGTTTTATTGCGGATAAAAATGCCTGCTGTAGACACCTCATTCCATTTTTATGAAGCTTTTGAATCACTACAATTGATCACTCAGTTGCGTGTTTCCCTTCTTCCTTATTTAGAATGTCCGAAGCTGAAAAAGATATTCTGGAAAATTTATCTTTTTTAACAAGGTGGCGAATCATTTAAAACAAGAGAGATGCTTCGTTAGATAAAAAAGGGGTTTAAGAGGGAGAATATCGAAAAAAATGTGTATTATCGAAAGATTTGATACAATAAACTCGAATAGAACATGAAAAGAAACTAATGGATGTAGAAAAGGAGAAAAGGATGAGCTCTTTACTGCAATTAACAAGTGTAACAGGTGGATATACGAAAACACCTGTCTTAAAAGACGTATCGTTTAACGTGCAAAAAGGTGAACTTGTCGGTCTCATTGGCTTAAATGGAGCTGGTAAGAGTACAACAATTAAGCATATTATTGGGTTAATGGAGGCTAAAAAAGGAACGGTCTCCATTAATGGAAAAACATTTGATAAAGATCCAACAAGCTATCGTTCACAGTTTACATTTATTCCTGAAACACCCGTTTTATATGATGAATTAACGTTAAAAGAACATTTAGAAATGACGGCAATGGCCTATGGATTAGACAAAGAAACGTATGAAAAAAGGTTACAGCCTTTACTAAAAGAATTTCGCATGGATAAAAAGCTAAAGTGGTTTCCTGCTCACTTCTCAAAAGGGATGAAACAAAAAGTAATGATTATGTGTGCATTCCTTGTTCAGCCTTCTCTTTATATTATTGATGAACCATTTTTAGGACTTGATCCTTTAGGGATTCAATCATTGCTTGATTTAATGAATGACATGAAAAAACAAGGTGCGGGAATTTTAATGTCTACTCACATTTTGGCAACGGCTGAACGATATTGTGACCGTTTTGTCATTTTACATAATGGAGAAGTACGTGCACACGGAACGTTACAAGAGCTACAGAATGAATTTCAAATGCCGAATGCTACACTCGATGAGATCTATATTCAATTAACAAAGGAAGAAGCGTATGAATAATGTCGAAATGTTGTGGAAGCAACGATTTCAACAATTTCTAACCGATATAAGAAAATACATAAAATACATTTTAAATGATCACTTAAAGTTTGTTTTATTGTTTGTTTTAGGAGCAGGTGCATACTATTATCAGCAGTGGCTTGAAGTGCTCTCGCCACATTTTCCAGCTGCAATGGTTATGGCCGTTATTATTGGACTTGTCGTAACGAACAGTCCTGTGCAAACGCTGTTAAAACGTGCTGATTTAGTGTTTTTATTACCGATGGAAACGAAGCTACGCCCATATTTTAAAAAAGCATTTAGATTTAGCTTTCTTATTCAGCTATATGTGCTGTTAGTCGTAACAGCGGCTTTAGCACCTCTTTATGTGAAGTCGTCAGGTGAACCTTACAGCGTCATCTTTACGTTCCTTCTACTATTTTTAGCATTAAAGGTATTAAACATGGCGATGAGTTGGTGGGCTACCTATTTTGAAGAGTCTATGGCTAAAGTGATTGATTTTCTTGTTCGCTTCTTCTTAAATAGCTCGTTTGCTTATTTTCTATTTGTAAAGGCTCATCTGGTATTTGCCATTGCAACCGCTGCAATCATCATTGGACTTGCTTTTTATTACCGAGCATTAACGACTAAAAAGCCGTTAAAATGGGAGAGATTAGTTGATGCAGAAGAGCGAAGAATGGCGATGTTTTATCGCTTAGCGAATTTGTTTACAGACGTTCCGCAGGTAAAAGAAAATGTAAAACGAAGAAAATACTTAGACTGGTTGTTAGCGCGTATTTCTTTTACAAAATCAGCTACATATGACTATTTATACGTGCGAACGTTCTTACGAGCTGGGGACTATCTTGGCTTACTTGCTCGCTTAACGGCAATCGGTATTTTGTTATTAGTAGTGACGCCCTTTCAATATGGCAATATTGTCATTGCTTTATTTGTGATATATGCCACAGGCTTTCAAACCATTCCATTATGGAGGCATCATCGTCATATCATTTGGGTGTCGCTTTACCCGGTGGATGAACGTATAAGCAAAAAAGCGTTCCTAGCTGTTCTAAGAAAAGCGTTACTTGTTCAACTGACAGTCTTTGTCATTTTTCTAACTTTTTCAACTATCATGGTAGCGATGATAACAGCTGTTGTTGGGGTGGTATTTATTCAATTATTTACTACGGTCTATGTACAGCGAAAACTATCATAAAGAAACAAACAGCCCAACACGTCTATATGTGTTGGGCTTCTTTAATAACGGTCATATTTTAAAGCGCGTAAACGATACACGTTCATAGCCACTTCACCTAAATGATCTAATAACTGATAGTTTGCATAAGCACCGACAACTGCTCCGAGTCCAGGCATAAGCTGTAGCATTTTTACTAAGTCGATATAATCACGGTATTCTTGTTGAAACGTTTGCCAATCAATATCTTGAACGAGCTTTTTTTGTTCATTCCACTTCTCTAATAAGTGAAAAATTTGTTCTCGATGCTCATCACTACAAAAAGCTAAATGGAAAATGTATAAAATGTACACACGCTCTTCGATGTTTTTGATGTCATACCCATAAATAGAAGCAATGTCAAATAAGCACTTTATTTTAATGGATAAAAGCAATGGGAAATCTACTGCTCCTAGTAACAGTCCTCCAGCGCCTGTACCTGCACCTTCTAAGGCTGCTGTTCGCTTATATTGGGTTATTATTTTTCGAACATGTTCTTCTCTTTCTTCAAATGATACGTTACCTTGTTCCCTCTTCTTTGTTGTAAGGTTAGAGCCGATAATTGTGGTTTGTACCATCTTTTTAATGCTTTCTGTCACGATGCTATGAATTTTATCAGGGATTTTTTCATTGATTTTTGTTTGCCAATTTTTAGCGGCACGTTCAAACATAGAAGAGCGTCTTACCATTTTAGCTTGCCAATGTTCTGCTTCACTTAATACTTTTTGTTCATATACTAACATGAGGGTTCACCCTTTATATTCGTCATAATAAGTATTACGTGAAATAAAAAAGAAAGTTCCAAAAAACCTCCTGACGATTAAATCCAGTAAATCTGTGGATAAAGACAGGAGGTTTTTTATTGACTATTATTTCATTTTAGCGGCTTCTTTTACCGTTTTATTTTGCTCTAAATAGTTAAGTGCCAAAGAGCCGAGAGTGTTTGCGGCAATTAACATTGCATGTTCATCAAAATCAAATTTTGGATGATGATGAGGGTAGGGATTTTCTACGTTTTTTGGTTTGGCACCTGTAAAGAAGAACGTACCTTTTGTGTGTTGTAAATAGTAGGCGAAGTCTTCACCGCCCATGTGAGGCTCTGTTTCTTCTAACAATTGAACGCCAGGTACGTCTTTTGCGACTCTTACTGCAAATTCTGTTTCGTCTTCATGATTAACGACAGCAGGGTACCCACGATAGAAATTATATTCATAAGTTGCATCTGCTGTTAAACAAGTGCCTTGAACGATGCGCCCAATTTCCTGTTCAATATCATTGCGTATATCTTCATTGAATGTTCTCACTGTCCCAATCAAACGAGCTGAATCTGCAATAACGTTAAACGCATTTTCTGCAACAAATGAACCAACTGACACAACGGCTGATTCAAGTGGATTTACGCGGCGACTCACAATTTGTTGAAGATTTCCGACTAACTGTGCACCAATCACAATGGCATCTTTCGTTTTATGTGGTTGAGCACCGTGACCACCCGATCCCTTTACCGTAATCTCAAAGCGATCTGCTGCTGCCATCACAGGTCCTGAACGATATTGAATGGTTCCTGTTGGTGTCATTGACCATAAATGAGTGCCGAAAATAGCGTCTACATTATCGAGGCATCCATCTTCAATCATAGCTTTTGCCCCTCCAGGAGCGAACTCTTCTGCATGTTGATGAATAAGTACAATGGTTCCTTCAATATCGTCTTTCATTTTATATAATGTTTTTCCTAAAACAAGAAGAGTTGCCGTATGCCCATCGTGTCCACAAGCATGAGAAACACCTGGAACCGTCGATTTGTAAGGTACGTCTTTTTCATCTTGTATAGCTAACGCATCGAAATCTGCACGAAGCGCAACGGTTTTTCCAGGTTTGCTACCTTTAATAGTTACGACTAAACCATTCCCGCCTACTTGACTGCGTACTGGTATGCCTAGCTTTTCGTAAAATGAGCGAATATAGGCAGCTGTTTGGAATTCTTTAAACGAAATCTCAGGATATTGATGAAGATAGCGACGAATTTCAACCATTTCGTCATACCGTTTTTCTAGTTCCGCATATAATCGAGATAGCATAAACAAATTCTCCTTTTTTATTTTCTTTTAGTGTCGAAAATCTTTAATTGAAGGTTTTATTGATTGAATTATTTGACATTTTTCATTATTATATCACTTTAGTATAAAAAAGAAAGATGGAAAAACGATATTGTGAAGAATTTACATTGCTGTTAAGCGCGTACTACATACTTAATAAATGTAGAATTAAATGAGTAAAAAAGAGCGAAGTATAAGTCCAAAATCCAAAAGTTATGATGCTTACAGCTATAGCAACGTTGGTTGGAACGATTGTCTATAGTCTGATCATCTTCATATTCAATCAATCAAACCAGCTGAGAGTTTCATCTCAGCTGGTTGTTTTATTAAATTAAAAACATGGCTACAATCGTTGTCACAACTAATCCGATCACAACAGGCTTTAGATTACGTCGAGCAAGCTCAAAAGGATCAACCCCACAAATCGCAGCGGCTGGGATGAGTGCCCATGGAACAAGTGTACCGCCACCTACCCAAATGGCTGCAACTTGGCCTAAAGCAGTAAGAGTAGCTGCTCCAGCTCCGATGGCTGTAGAAAACAATTGTGCGATGGAACCAACGAGGGAAATGCCAGAAAAACCTGACCCATCTAGACCTGTAATGGCACCTACTGTTGTTAACGTAACGGCACCAATTTGACTATTAAGAGGAACGACAGAAGCGAGTGCGACACCTAGGTCATTTACAATTCCATGTGATGCGTTTGGAAGGTGTTCACCAATAATAGTGGTAAAACCAGAGTCTCCTAAATAAAAAAATGCAGCGATGGGAATCACAGGGCCGAATACTTTAAATCCGAATTGAAAGCCTTCTATTAAATAAGAAGTTGTTTTTTCAATACCTGCTCCCTTATGAGCAATCAATGAAACAATAATTAAAATGAAGACGGCTGTTCCACCAATAAGGGCTGTAGCATCTCCACCTTGAAGATTAAATTGAAACATAGCAACGACGTTTAAAGCAAAAAGAACTGGAATGATGACAGCAATGAACCGTTGTGCTGTTGAAGAAAGTCTAACGGATTGTTCTTCGTCAGGGGTAGGGATGATAGGAGAAGTCGTTTGTGGAAGTGTACCATTTTTCATGTCTCGCTTTAAAAAGTAAAACGCGACAATGGTTGTGACGATTCCCATTGTAAAGACTAACGGAATGCTTGCTTGTATAACGTCACTAACAGGTAAACCTGCCGCATCTGCTGTAAGTTTTGGAGCAGCTTGAATAATAAAGTCTCCTGATAATGCAATTCCATGACCAAATAAGTTCATTGCCATTGCGACTCCTAAAGCTGGAAGGCCTGCACGAATGGCTACAGGTAATAAGACTGCACCTAGCAATGCGACTGCTGGTGAAGGCCAGAAAAACCATGAAATTACCATCATAAGAATCCCAATAGTCCAATAAGCAAGGCCTGGTGAGCGAATAAATCGTGTAAAAGGAGCAACCATCAAGTCATTTACGCCAGCAATGGTAATCGCTCTACTCATTGCCACAATAATCGAGATAATAAGAATGGTAGGGAGTAGTTCGCTAATGGCATAAATAAAGCTATTGAATACACCGCTAATAGAACCTGTTAAAGAAGAAGTAGCGGTAGTTGCTAAGAGGAAGATACCGGAAATACAAACTAAGCTGGTATCTCGCCTCATCACCATAAACCCAATGATGATAAAAATAAATGAAACATAAATCCAGTGTAGAGCTGTTAATTCAACTCCCATAAAATAGCCCCCTCTATAGGTGAATGTACTATAGAATATGAGCATGTAAATTTGTTGTGAAAGTGACAAAAAAATTTTGATTCAACATAAGTGAAAAATCTCACAGGTTATCATTTGTTTGTAGTACGATAAACGAATCATACCATTTATTGGAGGATTTTAAATGAAGCTTACCAAAATTCATCATGTAGCCATTATTTGCTCGGACTATGAAACGTCGAAACAATTTTATGTAGACACACTTGGATTATCGGTTGTTTCAGAGGTTTATCGCAATGAGCGAGATTCTTATAAGCTAGATCTTGCTATAGGGGACGATTATCAAATTGAACTCTTTTCATTTCCAAATACCCCACCTCGACCAAGTTATCCTGAAGCAAGGGGATTAAGGCACCTAGCATTTGAAGTCGATGATATTGAAGCAGCCGTTAGGGAGTTAGAAGAAAAGGGAGTGATCGTTGAACCCATTCGCATCGATCCTGTCACACAGAAAAGGTTCACATTTTTTGCAGATCCAGATGATTTACCATTAGAACTGTATGAAACATAAAAATGGGGGCGTAAACGCTCCCCACTTTTATGTTTAAGCTTCTACAACTCGGTAATTTGTTACATAAGAAGGCCTTGGGAAGATTGACTTTTGTTGGTCTACTCCTTCAGATGTTCCTCGTTTTTGGTGCGCTTTGTCATAGGCTTTTGATTCTTGCCAGTTTTTAAAAGATTGTTCATCTTTCCACATCGTTAAGATGACATATGTGTCATGTTTAAGTGGTCGTAATACACGGATTGCTGCAAACCCTGGCTCTTTTTCAATAAGGCGAGCACGTTGGTTAAAACGGTGTTCAAATAAAGGACGACCTTCATCTGATACTGGAATATTATTTAAGACTGTGTAACCACCTTCTTGTAAATCACCAACCGCATCTAATACCTCATACGCGTGTTCTTCATTAAAAACCGTTTCTCCTTCTGTTTCATGAAGCAGTGAGAATTGGTCCTCTTCTTTGTGCATAAGAACCATTGTTTCTTGTGAATGTTCTTCTTTCACTTTGTTTAAATAATCTTGCGTTCCATACGTAATAAAGACGTTCATGCTTAACTCCTCACTTTCTGATTGGAAATTGTATACATTTGTGATTCAACTTGCATACTAAAATTATAAATTTTTAGTCAAAAAAATACAAAAATTGTCGATTGTCATTTAACATATTATTTGATAGGTATGGGAAGTTGGTGTATGAATATGAATTGGAAAATAAAGGAATATTTACAACATTTCTCTATGAAACAAAAAGGACTGTATATTGGAATTGCCTGTATCAGCATGTTTATTCTAGGGATTGTTGGGTACATTTTCATTTTGTTTCTCGGAAACTATGTGATTGATGAAAAGAAGTTTGTGATGAATTCAGCCACAAGTTTGGTTGACCAAAACGGTCAAGAACTTACGAAGCTATATGTTGAAAACCGAGATGTTGTTTCCATTAATAACATCCCTGAACATGTTCAACAAGCGTTCATCTCAGTAGAAGATATGCGCTTTTATGAGCATCATGGCATTGATTTAAAAGCAATTGGACGAGCGTTATATCGAGATATTTTAGCTGGAGGAAAAGTAGAGGGAGGAAGTACGATTACTCAACAATTAGCGAAAAATATCTTTTTAACGAATGATAAAACGCTACTTCGTAAAACAAAAGAAGTAGTCATTGCCATCAATCTTGAAAATCGTTATAGCAAAAAGAAGTTATTAGAAATGTATTTAAATCAAATCTATTTTGGACACGGTGCATACGGCATTCAAGCGGCTTCTCACTTATATTTCAATAGAGATGTATCAGAGCTTACCGTTGAACAAGGTGCGCTTTTAGCTGCTTTACCAAAAGCTCCTAACTCCTATTCTCCGATTTTACATCCAGACCGAAGTTTGCAACGTCGTAATGTTGTCTTAAATTCAATGCAACGAGCCGGTTACTTATCAGCAGAAAAGGTAGTGAGACTTCAAGGAAGAACATTAAGCATCGATGTTCAACAGCGAGTAAAAGAGCCTGCATTCTTAACATATATTGATATGGTCATGGAAGAGGCTAAAATAAAGTATCACCTATCAAATGAAGAGCTGTTAAAAGG
This sequence comes from Priestia iocasae, assembly GCF_016909075.1. Classification (GTDB taxonomy): domain Bacteria; phylum Bacillota; class Bacilli; order Bacillales; family Bacillaceae_H; genus Priestia; species Priestia iocasae. Next base: position 487,935 of record NZ_JAFBFC010000002.1, on the reverse strand, counting down.
TGGATATAAAATCACGGTCCCAATGAATCGAGATGCTCAGAAAGTAGCCTTCGATTTATTTCAAGAAAACAAGTATTTTCCTGGTACAGATGATGGAGTGCAAGGGTCTTTTCTTTTAATGGATAATCAAACAGGTGGAGTGTTATCAGCTATTGGTGGAAGAGATTATGTTCAAAAAGGATTGAATCGTCTTCAAATGAAGCGTCAACCTGGCTCTACAATGAAGCCTTTAGCTGTCTATGGTCCAGCGCTACAAGAAAAGCTGTTCAAGCCGTATTCATTGTTAGAAGATCAGCAAACATCCTACAACGGTTATACTCCTCGAAACATCGATGGTTCTTATGCAGGAGAGGTAACGATGTATGACGCGTTAAAAGATTCTAAAAATGCACCAGCTGTTTGGGCGCTAAACGAACTGGGGATTCATAAAGGGAAAGAGTATTTAAATCAACTAGGAATGCCGATTCATGATAAAGGATTAGCGATTGCGTTAGGTGGATTAGACGAAGGAGTCACGCCGTTACAATTAGTGTCTGCTTACCGATCACTGGCAACAACTGGTTCAACCATTGAGCCTTATTTTATTCAAAAGATTGAAGATCGTAATCATAACATCATTGCGAAAGCAGAGAAAGTAGAGAGAAAAGTATTCTCAAAACAAACAGCTTGGTATATGACAAGAATGCTTGAAGGTGTGGTAGAAGAAGGCACAGCTTCAACAGGAGAGTTTAATGGAGCACTTGCTGGAAAAACGGGATCAACGTCTTACCAAGCCGTAAAAGGTGCAACAAGAGATACATGGTTTGTTGGGTATACACCAGCTGTTGTGGGAGCTGTATGGATGGGCTATGATAAGACCGATGAAAACCACTACTTAACGAAAGGTAGTTCGCATCCAACTCGCTTATTTAAGGACATCTTAACGCAATCGAGTTTGAAGCATGCCACTGCTTTTACTCAGCCAAAAGATACAAAAGATTTAGAAGCGCCAATTCGCTTACATGCAGTAGAGGATTTATCAAGTAATGTAACATTTAAACCTTTAGGGTTATTTACAGTGAAATTAGAATGGACACCGTCAGAAGACGAGAGAGTAATTTATCATGTGTATGAGGAACGTAATGGAGAAGCTGAGTTAGTCGCAAAAGTAGAAGGAGAAGGAACATACGAAATTGAGCGAGTCAATGTATTAAACTTACCTGCTTATTATGTTGTTCCTTACAATAAGCAGACAAAACAACAAGGTAAGCAATCGAATGAAGTCATTCCCGCGTTTTTTGGAAATGAACAGAGATTAAAACAAGCAGAAGCGAGTTAAGAGTTAGACAATTTTTTGACATTTTACGGATGTACCTATACAAGATAGAAAAGAATCGGTATAGTGTCAAATAGAGTATATTAATTTACGAATCTTAAGCATCATTTACGAACGGATGGATAGTTGCCAAGGTGGTTTTACTGTTTTTGGCAACTATTTGTGCGAACATCTATATACATAATCTGAATGTTTAAGGCAACGGAGAAAGGTGGAAATCATGAGTCAGCGTCCTATTAATGATACATTTTTAAAAGCATGTAGAGGGGAAAAAACAGATCACGTACCAGTTTGGTATATGAGACAAGCAGGAAGGTCGCAACCAGAGTATCGTGCAATTAAAGAAAAATATTCACTATTTGAGATTACAAAGCAACCTGAGCTTTGTGCATATGTTACACGTTTACCAGTCGAACAGTACAACGTAGATGCGGCAATTTTATATAAGGATATTATGTCACCGCTTCCGGCAATTGGAGTAGAAGTTGACATTAAACCTGGAGTGGGTCCAGTAATTGATAACCCAATTCGCTCGATTCATGATGTGGAAAAGCTAGGTGAAATTAATCCTGAACAAGATGTACCGTACGTATTAGAGACCATTAAATTGTTAACAACAGAACAGTTGAACGTCCCTTTAATTGGATTTGCAGGTGCACCGTTTACATTAGCTAGTTATATGATTGAAGGCGGTCCTTCTAAAAATTACAACAAAACGAAAGCATTTATGTATGCGGAACCAAAAGCATGGTTTGCGCTAATGGATAAGCTTGCGGACACAACGATTACATATGTAAATGCGCAAATTGATGCGGGTGCAAAAGCGATTCAAATTTTTGATTCTTGGGTTGGTGCACTAAATGTGGCAGATTACCGTTACTACATCAAACCTATTATGGAGCGCATCTTCTCAGAACTTCGCAAGAAAAATGTACCGCTTATCATGTTTGGAGTAGGAGCAAGTCACCTCGCAAAGGAATGGCATGATCTGCCTCTAGATGTTGTCGGACTAGATTGGCGCTTACCAATTCAAGAAGCACGTAGCATGGGCATTACAAAAACGGTACAAGGAAATCTAGACCCAGCTATTTTACTTGCTCCATGGGAAGTAATTGAAGAACGCGCAAAAGCCATTCTTGATCAGGGGATGGAAAACCCAGGTTACATTTTTAATTTAGGTCACGGGGTATTCCCTCAAGTCAATCCAGAGACATTGAAGCGTTTAACGGCATTTGTTCACGAATATTCTGCAAATAGACAATAAATTGTAAGAATTTCGAGAGCTCTATTTTTTGTGTTTTACTTTTTATTCGTGGCACAATAAGGATAAGAGCTTTTAAAAAACTAACAGAGGTGTCGTACACATGAGTAAAAAAACAATGGGTTTACTGGTTATGGCATATGGTACTCCTTACAAAGAAGAAGATATTGAACGTTACTATACACATATTCGTCATGGAAGAAAGCCATCAGAAGAGGCGCTTCAAGATTTAACAGAGCGCTACGAAGCAATCGGAGGTATTTCACCTCTTGCGAAAATCACTGAAGATCAAATGCGATGTCTAGAGCAACATTTAAACAATATTCAAGATGAGGTTGAATTTAAAGCATACCTTGGTTTAAAACATATTGAGCCGTTCGTTGAAGATGCAGTAGAACAAATGCATCAAGATGGCATTAAAGAAGCAGTGAGCATCGTACTAGCTCCTCACTTTTCTACATTTAGTGTAAAGTCCTATAATGGCCGTGCAAAAGAAACAGCAGAAAAGTTAGGTGGTCTAACCATTCATTCTGTAGAAAGCTGGTATGATGAGCCGAAATTTATTTCTTACTGGAGCAATCGAGTAAAAGAAACATTTGCTTCAATGAGCGATGAAGAAAGAGAGAAAGCGGTATTGATTGTTTCAGCTCATAGTTTGCCAGAAAAGATTATTGCAAATGGTGACCCATATCCTCAGCAATTACAAGAAACAGCGGATTTAATTGCCGAAGTAGCGGGTGTGAAAAACTATGTCATTGGCTGGCAAAGTGCGGGCAACACACCAGAGCCTTGGATTGGTCCAGATGTGCAAGACTTAACCCGTAATTTACATGAGGAGCATGGATATTCATCATTTGTTTATGTACCTGCAGGCTTTGTCGCAGATCACCTTGAAGTCCTCTATGATAATGATTACGAGTGTAAAGTCGTTACGGATGAGATTGGTGCTAACTACTATCGTCCAGCAATGCCAAATGCACAACCGGAGTTTATTGATGCAATGGCAACGGTTGTTCTGAAAAAGTTACAGAAGTAAAAAAGATAGGTTGGAAATTTTTAAAAAGGCGATGATAACGTGAGTACAACAAATAAAAAGGTTGTCATCATCGGTGGGGGAATAACTGGTATTACAGCCGCTTATTATTTGCAGAAAGAAATTGACAAAAAAGGGTTACCAATTGATTTTACATTAATTGAAGCCACTCATCGATTAGGCGGGAAAATTCAGACGGTTAACCGTGGTGGCTTTACAATTGAGCGTGGTCCTGATTCGTTTTTGGCTCGTAAATTAAGTATGTCAAAGCTCATTAAAGAGGTAGGATTAGATCATCAGCTTGTTCATAATTCAACTGGAAAGTCGTATGTGCTTGTAAAAGATGCACTACATCGAATTCCAGAAGGAGCTGTCATGGGGATTCCTACGCAAATTTCTCCGTTTGTGACAACAGGTTTGTTTTCACCAGTTGGGAAACTGCGTGCTGCAGCTGATTTTATTATTCCAAGAACGAAGGTGGAAGGGGATCAAGCATTAGGAACCTTTTTCCGTCGTCGTTTAGGTGATGAAGTAGTTGAAAATTTAATTGAGCCGTTATTATCAGGGATTTATGCGGGAGATATTGATCGTTTAAGTTTAAAATCAACATTCCCTCAATTTCTTCATGCTGAACAAAAACACCGTAGCTTAATTGTTGGGATGAAAAAGCAGAAAGCACTTCAGCCTAAACAAACAGGTGAGCAAAAGAAAAAAGGCATGTTCTTAACGTTAACAACTGGTTTACAGTCCCTTGTTGAAACGATAGAAGATCAATTAAGCCCTCAATCAGTGCTAAAGGGAACGCGTGTTGAACATATTCAAAAATCAGCTGAAGGCTATACGCTCACATTAAATAATGGGAAGACGATGCAAGCGGATAGTGTCATTGTTACGTCTCCACATCAAGCTGCACAATCTATGCTTTCACACTATGAGATGTTCGAGCCATTTCGAGATATGCCTTCAACATCTGTTGCAACAATTGCGATGGCTTTTCCAGAAGAAGCAATTAAGCAAGACATTGATGGGACAGGCTTTGTTGTCTCACGCAACAGCGATTATACAATTACTGCTTGTACATGGACGCATCGAAAGTGGCCTCATACCACACCAAAAGGAAAAGTATTGCTGCGTTGTTACGTAGGAAAAGCAGGCGATGAAGCCATTGTTGATCAATCTGATGATGAAATTATGAGAGTCGTGTTAGATGATTTAAATAAAATCATGAACATTGACACGACACCTGAATTTTACATTGTGACACGCTGGAAAGAAGCTATGCCTCAATATACAGTCGGGCATCAAGAGCGATTAGAAGTGTTGAATCAACAGCTAGAGTCCGAGTTAGCAGGTTTGTATTTAGCAGGAAGTTCATATGAAGGCTTAGGATTACCGGATTGTATTGATCAAGGTGAAGAAGCTGTTAAAAAAGTATTAAAGTATTTAAAATAAAATGGAGAGCTCTGTCAGTCATATCTTAATTAGAAGACGGCAGAGCTTTTTATTTTAAATGAGTTGAAAAACGAAGAATGAGTGTGATATAGTATATTAGTACTTAATGACCGAAATATTCATTTGGTCACTTTTGGGGGTGTAAGATGGCTATTGATCGTCGGCAATCTGTTATTGAGGCAGCAACAAAATCGTTCTCTTTGTTTGGTTTTAAAGCGACGACAATGGATCAAGTAGCGAAACTTGCGAATGTTGGAAAAGGAACAATTTATACATTTTTCAAAAATAAAGAAGAGCTATTTGATCAAATTGTTTCGACCATGATTATTGAAATGAAACAGGAAGCAGAGCAAGTATTAGATCGGGAACGCACATTCTTTGAAAATGCACAAGCTGCTTTATACCGCATGCTGAAGTTCCGAACACAGCATCAACTTATGATTAAGCTACTTCAAGAAGAGAAAGAAATGGGCACATTGGCTGTACAAGATGTACTAACGCGAGTTGAAAAAGCCATTGTCCTGTACATTAAACAAAAGATTGAAGAAGCAATTGAGAAACAGGAAATCCAGCTATGTGATCCTGAAATTACCGCTTTCTTACTTTTGAAAATGTATATTGCACTTGTATCTCATTGGGAGAATAATCACGAGCCGCTTTCGGAAGAGAAGATTGCGGAGTTAATTGAATTGTATTTTTTAAGAGGATTGTCTCGTTAAAAGTAAAGGGTTGCCACCAGTAGCACCCAGTTATTGGTGGTAGATATTTTTAACTTCAATGACTCTTTTTTTATTCACTAAATTGACTAAGTGGGTAAAATGGTCAATTGTTTCTAATAAGGAGGAAATGATGAAAAACTCAACAATACGCAGTGAATTTTCAGCTTTGTTTACGAATAAAAAGCTATTAATTCCTGTATTAGCCGTCTTATTTATTCCATTGTTATATGCAGGGATGTTTTTATGGGCTTTTTGGGATCCATACGATCAACTAGATGAGTTACCTGTAGCAATTGTTAATAGTGATACAGGTGCAACACTAAATGAAGAACCACTAAACGTAGGGGATGAGTTAGTTACTAAGTTAAAAGATAATGCACAATTTAAGTGGAAGTTTGTAGATGAAAAGACAGCAAAGAAGGGGCTCGAAGATCAAACATACTACATGGTGATTGAGATACCTGAAAACTTTTCACAGCATGCAACAACGCTACAGGATGATCAGCCAATGCATATGGATCTTGTGTATACACCAAATGAGAGCTTTAACTTTTTATCTGCTCAAATTGGTGGAACAGCAGTAGAGAAAATAAAAGAAGAAGTATCAAATGAATTAACCAAAACCTATGCAGAAGAAGTATTTAGTAAAATTGAGGATGTATCCGATGGGCTAGTCGCAGCAAGCGATGGTGCAGAAGAATTGAACGATGGAATTAACAAAGTAAAAGATGGTTCAGGTGAGCTAAAAGATGGTATTACTTCTGCAAAAGACGGTACATCAAAATTAGATAAAGGTATCGGAGAAGCAAAAGATGGAGCTGGAAAGTTAAGTAACGGTTTAAATGAGTTAAATGGCGGTATTGTCTCCGCGAAAGATGGAGCTGGAGAAATAAGTAGTGGTTTAAATGAATTCAACAGTAAGTTTTCTTCTGCGAAAGATGGAGCTAGCCAGCTAAACAATGGCTTAAACGAATTAAACAAAGGTGTAAACCAATTAGAAGGTGGGCAATCACAACTGCTAGAAGGTGCTAAAAAAGCAGAAAATGGCTCTCAACAATTATCGTCTGGGTTACAGCAATCGTTAGCAGGCATGAAGGAAATGGATGGAAAGCTTCCTCAATTAAACGAAGGTACAAAAGGGATAAGTGAAGGTGCCAACAGTTTAGCTCGTTCGTTAGAAGAGTGGCAAAAAGGTGCACAACAAACACAAACAGGTGCATTAAAAGTTAGTCAAGGACTAACGGACATGGAGAAACAAATTGATCAGTTGATAAATACAACTGAAGACCCACAACAAAAACAAGTATTGCAACAGTTTAAAGTCAGTGTTGCTCAGCTATCAGAAGGAAATAAACAAGTAGAAGGTGGACTTCAAGGTCTCACAGGATCTGCCTCACAATTAAAAGATGGGGCTACAAATTTAGCATCTGGTGCTTCTAGAGTTCATCAAGGTCAAGTTGCTCTTTCGAATGGAATGAAAAGTCTTTTACAAGGACAAGAGAAGCTTGCAAATGGAGCAGCTAGTTTAACAAATGGTCAAAGTGAGCTTGTTCAAGGCTTAACGACATTCGGAGAGAAGATGAATGAAGCAAAAGCTGGGGTAAGTGAGTTAGCAAATGGCTCAACTGAACTATCAGATGGAATGTCTCGGTTATCTGAAGGATCAAATAAGCTAGCAAACGGTTCAAGTGAGCTAGAAACTGGAATGTCTCGGTTATTAGACGGTTCAAACGAGTTAGCTAAAGGTGGAACGGATCTATCAACGGGCTTGGGAGAATTATCAAACGGTTCGAGCCAATTATTTAGCGGTGTATCTCGTTTATTAGAAGGTTCTAACGAATTAACAAGCGGAATGGGACAATTATCAGAAGGCTCAGGTGAACTATCAACAAAGCTTCGTGAAGGAGCAGATGAAACAAGTAACGTAAAAGCAAATGATGAAGTGTATGAAATGTTTGCGAAGCCTGTAGACGTAAAAGAAAAACGAGTAAACGAAGTACCGAACTATGGTACAGGTTTTGCCCCTTATTTCTTATCGTTAGGATTATTTGTAGGAGCGTTGTTACTTTCAATTGTTTTCCCGTTAAAAGAGCCAGCATCTGTACCGAAAAATGGCTTCTCTTGGTTTATCGGTAAATTCGGTGTTCTTGTAGTAGTAGGTGTGTTACAGGCGATTTTAGCTGACGTTGTATTAATTGCGCTTTTAGGGATTGATGTTCAGAGTGTACCGCTTTTTGTGGTATTTAGTATAATCACAAGTTTAACCTATATCGCATTAATTCAATTTTTAGTTACAACACTAGGCGATCCTGGACGTTTTATTGCGATTATCATTTTAATTTTACAATTAACAACAAGTGCAGGAACATTCCCGCTTGAGTTAATTCCAGGTTTTTTACAATACTTTAATCCATTGCTGCCAATGACATATTCAGTAGCTGGATTTAAAGCCGTTATTTCAAGTGGTGACGTTGGATTTATGTGGCATAACGCATGGATATTGGGCCTATTTTTTGCAGCAACAATTGTAGGAACAATCATTTATTTCACTGTACAGCATAAGCGTCAATTTACAAACGTATCAAGTGAAACAGAAGTCAGCCTATAAGAGAAAAAGCGAGATGGCCTTAGCCATCTCGCTTTTTAGTTAGTTTCTTCGCTTTCTTTTTTTAGAAGTTCTTCCTCACCTTGCTTTGTTAATCCAAAATAAGTATCAAGTACTTCACGTCCAATTTCTTGGCTTAATGAGCTAGAGCCACCTTGCATATAAGCAGAAGGAACAACGACTACCATGGACACTTCTGGGTTAGTATGAGGGGCATAAGCAATAAGTGTTGAATTACGAACAGATCGCCCTTTATTATACGCTTCAGCTGTACCTGTTTTTCCTGCTGGACTGTAAGGAGCATTAGAGAATTGTTTATAAGCTGTTCCACCAGGTACTTGCATAACGCGTCTAAATCCTTCTTTTACTCGGTTAATCTGACTGTCTGTCATCGTCACTCGATTTAATACATGTGGTTCGAACGAGTGTTGGATACTTCCAAGCTCATCGGAACCTAACAATGGTTCGCGAATTTCTTTTACAAGCTGCGGTTTAACACGATATCCACCATTTGCAATGGTTGAGACATATTGAATCAGTTGTAAAGGTGTGTATGTATCGTATTGTCCAATTGATAAATCGAGTGCATTACCAGGGAATGGATTTACTCCTTTAAGGCCTGTCGATTCACTATCAAGATCAATTCCTGTATGTACACCAAGTCCAAACTGTGCATAATAAGAGCGGAGTTGCTCAAATGTTGAAAACTTGATGGGAAGAGGACCTTTATATACGTACGATACATTTGCCATAGCCATTACAGTTCGGAACATATACACGTTTGATGAACGTTGAAGCGCTGTTACATCATTAATACTACCCATGTTGACATAGGATTTTTTAGGTGGTGACCCAGCAAATTGCAAAGGCTGATCCATAAAATACGTGTTCGGACGAATGGATCCTGAATCGAAGCCTGCTAGGATTGTTGCGCCTTTTACCGTTGACCCCATTTCATAAGCAGTGGTCATGTTACCTAGTGCGAAGTCTCTTATATCAGATTTTTTCGTTTTATCATCGATGACGTATTGTTTTCCTGCCATTGTTAAAATTTCACCAGTATGTGGATTCATGAGCATGACAAAAATACGATCTAATAATGGAGCATTCGATGCTTTTCCACGTAATAAACCTTTTGTGACAATATCTTCTACTTTCTTTTGTAATTCCATATCAATGGTTAAGATTAAGTCACTGCCACGTTGGCCTTCGGATAGTTGATCGGCTTCAAGCACATTACCAGCTCGATTCGTTACAATAACCGACCTTGCCTTTTGACCGTGAAGGACGTGTTCATACTGTTTCTCTAAATAGCTCTTTCCAACTTGATCATTTCGACTGTAGTTACGTGATAAGAAGTAATCTAATTTCTCACGCGGTAACCCTTCGTTCGCTGATGTGACATTTCCTAATAATGTTCGAAGAAGTCCGTCGTATGTATATTGACGATCCCAATAGGTCATGACGTCAACCCCCGATAAGTATTGCAAGTTTTCACTGACTCTTGCAAACTCATCGTCTCCAACTCCGCTTTTAATAATTTGAGGAGTGAGTGCATATCCAGAGTCCATTTTCGTTTTAATCGCGATGATTTCAACTTCGTCTTTTACTGTTTGAAGCTCTGTTTTAGAAATACGCTCAAGCTGGAGCTTGTACAAATCTTTGTCTTCAAGCTTTCCATCACTTACTTTTTGAAGTTCATTCTTGGTTACTTTTTTTTGAGCTTTTTTAGGGTTTTTTACCATCCAATAATCTTTCAAATCTCGCTCTGTTAATCGAACTTCATCCGGTACTTTTTCTCTTTCTTTGTTTTCTCCATCAAAAAATGGAGTATAAACAGGCAAATCAATAACGGAAGCTAATTTCGTGGCTACATCAATACGCTCTTTTTGTTTCGTATTTTGAGCCCGAGTATACGTTATCGCTTTCAACGGTTTGTTATCCACAATGACGCGGTGGTATCGATCATACATATGTCCTCTAGGAACAGGGGTGTGAATCACGATATCTTCCGTCTTTTCAACTTCTTCTTTATAACTCTCACCCGATACAATTTGAACAAATCCTAATCGTAAAATAAGTAAAGAGAATAATAGGAAGACAATGAAAAACAAAAAGTTTAAGCGAAAGGGAATATGCGTCTTTTTCTTCTTCTTTTTCTTCATTTGCTTCACTCTTTCTCTATGGAAAATAAATGCTAGTTTACTAGTATAGTATCATAGTTTTAGTGTGAAATGTATGATTTTGGGATTGTTAAGGGATTTAGGATGGAAGTACTAATCAATATTTTCCACCCTTGTCGTCAATGCAGTCTATCCTCATTTCATCAATTGTTTACTAGAATAAAACGTACAAGGGGGGACGAGAGAATGAGCAATCAAAAGAAACTCAAAAAAGCCGGTTTATTTATGTTATTTGTAGGCCCAGCCTTTTTAGCATTTAGTGTCATTGTTCTATATCCATTCTTATCAGGTGTATATTATGCCTTTACGAACTGGAACGGGGTAACGGGGAACATTGAGTGGGTTGGCCTAGATAATTTTAAATACTTATTATTTGAAGACGAGCAATTTCGTCGATCATTTTGGATAACAACCAAATATACCGTTGTTGCTATCTTATTAACCAATGCAGTTGGATTTTTCTTAGCATTGTTAGTAACGCAAATGTTAAAAACACGAAATATTTTACGAACAGTCTTTTTTTTACCAAACTTAATTGGTGGATTATTACTTGGATTTGTTTGGCAGTTCATTTTTGTAAGAGGATTTGCTTCAGTTGGAGCTTTAACAGGATGGTCATTATTTGAACTTCCATGGCTTGGTGATGAAAAAACAGCTTTTTGGGGCATCGTGATCGTGAGTGTTTGGCAGGGTGCTGGTTACATTATGATTATTTACGTAGCTGCGCTTCAAAACGTACCGCAAGAATTAATTGAAGCAGCAAAAATTGATGGTGCAACACCATGGCAAGTACTGCGTCACATTACGATTCCACTAGTAGCACCAGCCGTCACAATTTGTTTATTCTTAACCATTTCTTGGTCATTTAAGATCTTTGATGTGAACTTATCATTAACAAATGGTGGGCCATTTAAATCAACAGAAATGTTAGCGCTTAACATTTATACAGAAGCGTTTGTAAATAATCGATATGGTGTAGGTGAAGCGAAAGCATTAATTTTCTTTATCGTAGTAGCGACAATTACAACCATTCAAGTTATGTATACGAAGAAGAAGGAGGTTGAGTCGTAATGAATAAAAAATATGGTTTAAAATTGTTTTCACTTGAAGTTCTAGCCATTGTATTAGGGCTCATCTTCTTAGTACCATTCTATTATGTGGTTTCCAATTCATTAAAATCATTTGCTGAAATTTTAACAAATACATCGGCATTACCTTCATCTCTACAATGGTCAAACTATGTAGAGGCATTTGATCGAATGAATTATTTAAAAGTCTTTTCAAATTCACTCATAATTACCGTAGCGAGTAATGTTGTTATCGTTATTTTCTGCTCAATGGCGGCATACATGCTCGTTCGTACGAAAAAGAAGATTAGTAACATTATTTTCTTTACATTTGTAGCAGCGATGGTTATTCCATTTCAATCGATCATGATTCCATTAGTTAAAACGGCAAGCTCTTTAGGACTAATTAACAGTATTTGGGGCCTAGTTATTATGTATTTAGGTTTTGGATCAGGATTGGCTATTTTCTTATATCACGGCTTTATTAAAGGAATTCCAGTGGAGTTAGAAGAAGCAGCTATTATTGATGGATGCTCGACACTCGGCGTGTTTTGGAGAATTGTATTTCCACTATTAAAGCCAATTACCGTTACGATTGTCATCTTAAACAGTCTATGGATTTGGAATGATTTCTTATTGCCATTACTTGTGCTTCAAGATCCAGAATTACGCACAATTCCACTTGCTACCTTCTTCTTTTTCGGCCAGTATACAAAGCAATGGGATTTAGCACTAGCAGCATTAGTCATCAGTATTATTCCATTATTAATCTTTTTCTTTGCAATGCAAAAGCATATTATTAAAGGAATTACGAGTGGATCAATTAAATAAGCTCATCAATATTTTCCACTCGTTTGTTCAATATCACCACCTGTTCAATTTTCCTAGAACAGATACAATGAAAGTAGTTCCTTTATACGATGATCAAGGGGGTAAATAAAAATGAAAAGGTTTTCAATGTTTGCGTTATTACTAGCATTTGTTTTAGTATTCGCATCAGCTTGTTCAAAATCAAGCAATGAATCATCAGGTGGAAACGAAGGTGGCGGTTCTGGGGATGAAGTTGTCATCGATATGTTCCAATTTAAAGTAGAAATTGCAGATCAATTAAAAGCATTAGCAGATGAGTACACAAAAGAAAATCCAAATGTTAAGTTTAATATTCAAACTGTAGGAGGCGGAGCTGACTACGGTGCAGCCTTAAAAGCACAATTTGCTTCAGGGAATGAACCGGATATCTTCAACAATGGTGGTTTCCAAGAAGCACAAACTTGGTTAGAGAAATTAGAAGACTTATCTGATCAACCTTGGGTTAACGACCTTTATGATGTAGCAAAAGAGCCAATGACAGTAGATGGTAAAATTTATGGTCAACCATTAAACCTTGAAGGATATGGATTTATTTATAACAAAGAATTATTCGAAAAAGCAGGGATTACAGAATTACCAAAAACACTAAAAGAGTTAGAAGAAGCTTCTAAAAAGCTTGAAGCAGCAAAAATTACACCATTCTCAATTGGTTATGGTGAGTGGTGGGTGCTAGGTAACCACTTATTCAACATTCCAATGGCACACCAAGATGATCCAGATGCGTTCATCGCGGCGTTAAATGAAGGAAAAGAAACATTTGCTGGCAACGAAAAGTTCGAGCAATTCATGAACTTATTCGACCTAACAGTGAAATATGGTAACAAAAATCCATTAACAACAGACTACAATACACAAGTAACACAATTTGCAGCTGGTCAAGCAGCAATGATGCAACAAGGTAACTGGACAGTAAACATGATTACTGAAATCAACCCTGAAATTCAAATGGGCTTCTTGCCGATGCCAATCAATGACGATGCTGCAGCAAACGATAAGTTAGCGGTAGGTGTACCAAATAACTGGGTAGTAAATAAAAATGCACCTGAAGCAGACAAAGAAGAAGCGAAAAAGTTCTTAAACTGGATGGTTACATCTGATACAGGAAAACGTTTCTTAGTAGAAGAGTTTAAATTCATTCCAGCATTCAACAACATTGAAGCAAAAGGTATGGATGCGCTATCCGACGACATCTTAAAGTACTCTGAAGAAGGTAAAACATTATCTTGGAACTGGTTCAAGTACCCAGATGGAGCTGTACAAGAGTTTGGGGCATCAATGCAATCATACATCGGTGGACAAAAATCAAAAGAAGAGTTTCTAAAATCACTTGATGATATTTGGGCTAAGATGAAAAAATAATGAAGATAGTAAAAATGGAACATGGCAGTCGCTATGTTCCATTTTTCCATATTGAGTAAGACAGTCTGTGAAATTTCATATATAATGAGAGTTGTGAAAGCGTTTTAAAAGGAGGTTATATATGGGATGGAGTATTCGTAAGAAGCTTGTTATCTTTTTGTTACTTGCAACAGTCGTTCCATTCACATTATCCAATCTCATCACCTATTACTATACAACGGAGTCCGTCAAAGACAGGTTTGTATCAACCAACTATGATGTTATTGAAAATGGCAAGAAAGATGTAAGTAACTATTTAGAAGAAATTACTCAAATGACACCTAGACTATATGGTTATCATCCATTTATAAAAGTATTACAAGAAGGGATATTAAGTGATATTGGTGCAAATCAACAGGAAGTTTATCGAACACTTCTTTATCTTTATAATACTAGACCAGAAATTGAGCAGATTCACCTTTATCTTCATAAAGGAAATGATTCGTATACAATCTATAACTCAAAGGTTAGCAGCCGTGGAAAGTATGAAGAAGTATATACACATCCTTATTATTCAACTTTAAGTAAGCGGAAAAATTTTTTAGCTATTGAGCCCACGCATGAAATTTATAGCTATAACAACCTTTCAAACCTGCGGAAGTTATCACCAACTAACGTGATGAGCTTTCATCATTTAATTAATGAAATACCATCGGATCAATTTTTAGGCTTTTTATCTATTGATGTGAATTTATCTCAGATAGCTGCAATTTCAGATCGTCTATATGATGAACACTCAGAAGAATTCTATTTAATGAATGAAAGTGGAACAATTCTTTATTCATCTCATGAAAATTTAATTGGTCAGCGTAATGAAAAAGTATGGTTTCAAAAGCTAAAAGAACAACCTAAAGAGGATCACAATTTAGAATGGAAAGATGATCATTTTTCCGGCGTAATTGTTCATGACACATTTTCGGGGACGTTTGAAGGGTGGCGTATTGTAAAGAGAATTCCCTATGATGTACTGTATGGAGATGTGAGGAAGACCGCATTTATTAATCTATTAATAGGTATCCCGTTCTTAGTTATCGTCATTATTGCAACCTTAATGATTTCGTTTAAATTAACATCGCCTATTAGAATTTTAATTCAAAATATGAAAAAGGTTGAAAAAGGTTCATTTGAAGTTGACTTTAAATCGTTAGGAAACGACGAGTTCGGTGTATTAGGAAGACATTTTACATCAATGGTTGAAACAATTAATGACTTAATTGAGCGTAAATATCGATTAGAGATTGAAAATAAGTCAGCGCAATTAAAAGTATTACAGTCTCAAATTAATCCACATTTTCTTTATAATGCATTACAGTCAATTGGTACACTAGCCTTAAAGCACCGTGTTGTACAAGTCTATTCTCTCTTAACCTCGCTTTCTCATATTATGCGATATAGCATGAATATGAAAGAAGATATTGTCTCTCTAGATAGTGAGATTCAGCATGTTACAGCTTTTTTAACGTTACAAAAGCAACGATTTAACGAGAAATTTGATTACTCTATTCATATGGATGAAGCATTACGTCGAGCTGAAGTACCGAAGATGATTTTACAGCCATTAGTCGAAAATTCATTTAAACATGGGTTTGAACAAAAGGTAGGCGGCGGTTACTTAGAAATTAGGGGATATGAAACGAATAGTGGAACCGTTTGCATTGTTGTGAAAGATAATGGAGTTGGAGTGGATAAAGAAAGATTAAGCGAAATAAATCGCCAATTCACTCAAAATGCAGAAGAACAACAAGAGAACATCGGATTAAAAAACATTTATGATCGGCTACATATTTACTATGGTAATGAAGCAAATATGTTTATAGAAAGTGAACAACATCAATATTTTACAGTCATCGTAGAGTTACCAAAGAGGGGGGTTTCACGTGAAAGTATTGATAGTAGACGATGAACAACACGTGAGAGAAGGAATTCGACTATTAGGTGAATGGAAGGAGAATGGGGTTTCGCAAGTACTAGAAGCAGAAAGTGGCGAACAAGCTATTCAGCTCATTGAAGTCTATAAGCCAGAAATTATTTTCACGGATATGAAAATGCCTGAAGTAGATGGGATTGCGTTATTGGAGTGGATTAAGAACAATCACCCGACTAGCAAAAGTATTGTAGTAACGGGCTACGATGATTATCATTATATGCGAAAAGCCATTCATTTTGGGAGTATGGATTATATATTAAAGCCAATAGATCCTGGTATTTTAAATGATACGCTAGTACGCGCTGTTAAGGATTGGGAAAGAGAAGAAGAAGATAGACAGCAGCACAACAATAGTCACCAGTTAATCAATGAAATGAAGCCCATTTATCGAGATCGAAAGCTTACCCAGCTAATGAACAATCAATTGTTAAATGCTGCTATTTACAAAGAGTTTGGATTTCACTTGTCTCAACAGTATCAAGTAGCTATTATTCGAGTTGATCAAAAAGCCGTTTATGCGTTTCAACGTGATCGGGACTTAGCGTACTTTTCCATTTTAAATATTGTGAATGAAATGCTTCATGAAGAAAAGTGTGGAATTGCCTTTCGTTACTTATCAAATAAAGGTGAAATTGTGGTTATCTTTTGGGATCACTTTTCTCGTGTCCAAAACATGCTTGAAACGATGCATAAGAATATGAAGAAAGTATTGGAAGTATGCTGTTTTATCGCCAGTGGCCCTGTTATAAATAACCTTGAAAACCTTATGCTCTCATATAATGGAGCAAAAGAGGTGTTAATGAACATCAATGTATTAGATAAAAATCCACTCAAAGTATACACAGAGAGTCAGATTAATCGATTGGCTATTATAAATCTGATTGATTATTCTTCACATGTAAAAGAAGCTGTACAACTAGGGCAGCAAGAATTGTTTGAAGAGATAATCTCGACGATTTCAGAAGGATTTCAAACTCATCGTTATTTATCGCTAAAGCAATTATTACACTTTGAAAAAGAATATCAATTAATGAGTCAGCAATGGTTAAAGAAATACGAGATCTCCTATATAGTGAACGAAAAAGGCGAAGAAGTTGTTTATTTCTTTTTTAATGATGAAGGTTGTTTTGAACTTCAAAGATATATGAACCGAAAACGAAAAGAAATTCATCTGTTTATGAAAATTGTGAAGCGCCATGCGAAAAAGCAAAATCCAGATGTAATCTATGAGATTGAACAATTCCTACAAGCAAATTTTGATCGAGATGTAAAGCTTCAAGAAATATCTGATCGATTTTACCTAAGTAGAGAATATATTTCACGTAAATTTAAACAAGAATTTAACGAAAACATCTCTGATTATCTTGTGAAAGTACGGATGAATAAAGCAAAGCAACTGTTAAGAAATGAAGATTTAAAGGTTTATGAAGTAGCCAATATGATTGGCTATCAAGATGATAAATACTTTCGAAAAGTATTTAAAAAAATTGAAGGTGTAACTCCCAATGAGTATCGTACTGCGATTCGAGTATCCACAACATAAAAAACAGCCTGTATTAATACAGGCTGTTTTTTATGTTGTGAAAACGGCTGGCAACATTATTTCATTACATCTAAACAGTGATCACACTTATTTCCATAGCATTCGTGCTGTTCTTCTATGTCTTTTCCGCATTCCATGCACTTTTTAGTAGGTAGATTTTTGAAAAATTCAGTCATTTTTTCTAACATGTTAACATCCCCTTCGTTTTCTTGTTGAGTTTATTGTATTATAACAGAACGGTATATGTCAACTATGTTTTATAACAAAAGTGGCTAATTTGTAAAAAATGGGCACTATTTTTTGTCGAATCCTTTAGAACCAGCTTTATGTATGGATAGTTGTATTATAACAGTAGTGAATGCGTAGTTAGAGTGATAAATAGAGCTGTTCAAAACAAACAATGCAAGGGTTCCTATTACCTAGATACTTTAGAAGTAGGGTATACTAGGTGGTGAAAAACTGTAAGCAAAGGGTGATAACATATGAAAGTTACTGTTGTAGGCTTTTGGGGAGGATACCCTCATAGAAATGAAGCAACATCTAGTTACTTAGTTGAGCACGAAGGCTTTAAGTTATTAGTTGATTGTGGAAGTGGAGCATTAGCTCAATTACAAAATTATATCGAGCCGGAAGATGTTGATGCCATGATTATTTCACACTATCATCATGATCATATTGCTGATGTTGGTGTTTTTCAATACGCGAGACTCATTCAAAAACATTTAGGAAAAGCATTAGAAGTACTTCCAATCTATGGTCATTCACATGATAAACATGGATTTGAACGCTTAACGCATTCCGGGATTACACAAGGATTTGCTTATGATCCAAATGAAACGTTACAAATAGGTCCTTTTAGCATTTCATTCTTACAAACAAAGCATCCTGTGACTTGCTATGCAATGAGAATTCAAGCTGGTAACGAAACAATCGTATATACAGCTGACTCCAGTTATATTGAAGAATTTGTACCATTTTCAAGAGATGCAGATTTCATGATTTGTGAGTGTAATTTTTATGGAAATCAAGATGGTAGTGGGGCAGGTCATATGACAAGTGTGGATGCAGGAAAGTTAGCTGCACAATCAAATGTCAAACACTTACTATTAACTCACCTTCCGCATTATGGAAATCATCAGCAACTTTTAACCGAAGCGAGACAACATTTCCAAGGAGAAATTACAATCGCTAAGTCTGGTTGGACTTGCGGACAATAAGGAGGAATCATCTTGTTATTTATTGATAATCAAAACATTACGGATCCGCGAATTAATTTAGCAATTGAAGAGTACGCATTAAAAAATCTAGATATTAATGAAACGTATCTCCTTTTTTACATAAATGAGCCATCTATTATCATTGGAAAGAATCAAAATACGATGGAAGAAATTAATACAAAATATGTGGATAATAATGGCATTCATGTTGTACGTCGCTTATCAGGCGGCGGAGCTGTTTATCATGACCTTGGTAATTTAAATTTTAGCTTTATTACAAAAGATGATGGAGAGAGCTTTCATAACTTTAAAAAGTTTACAGAGCCAGTCATCGCTGCATTAGAGAAATTAGGTGTAAAAGCGGAACTAAGTGGCCGTAATGATATTCTTGCAGAAGGTCGAAAGATTTCAGGTAACGCTCAGTTCTCAACGCGCGGACGTATGTTTAGTCACGGTACGTTGTTATTTGATTCTGAAATTGAGCACGTGGTGTCTGCTTTAAATGTAAAAAAAGATAAAATTGAATCAAAAGGTATTAAATCAATTCGTAGTCGTGTGGCAAACATTCGTGAATTTTTAGATCAGAAAATAACAATTGATGAGTTTAAGAAACTACTACTGTCATATATCTTTGAAGGTGAAAAAGAAGTTCCAGAATACAAGCTGACAGAAGAAGATTGGGAAAAAATCCATCAGCTTTCAAAAGAGCGTTATCAAAATTGGGATTGGAATTATGGAAAGTCACCAAAATTCAATGTTCAGCACTCACATCGTTTTCCAGTTGGCCAAATTGATGTTCGATTAGAAGTCAACAAAGGAACGATTGAACAATGTAAAATTTTTGGAGACTTCTTTGGTGTTGGAGATGTAAGTGAAGTAGAACAAAAGCTCACAGGTATTCGATATGAAAAAGCATCGCTTGTGCAAGCATTAGAAGATGTGGAGATTAAGCATTATTTTGGTAATATTACAAAAGAAGAATTTATTGAATTAATTTACTGAGTGGATGAAAGATGAGTCATGATCAAAAGGGTCATGACTTATTTTTTTGAATTTGTTAGACAAGCTGACTTGTCGAATTCGCTTGTCAAGACACTTCGAAAAAAAGTATAATATATTTAGAATTTTAATAAAATTAAAACCATTTAATGAATGACTATTCATTCATTAAATAAAGGGAAAAGGAGTGGAATTGTGAACTTATCGACGCAATTACATGAAACAGCAGTCGTCAATCCAACGAAGCCGGCTTATATGTTTGCAGAGAAACACGTAACATATGGTGAATTAGATGCATCGATTTCGAAGTTCGCTAGCGGTCTTCAAAAGCTTGGAGTAAAAAAAGGGGATCATGTTGCTTTATTAGTAGGGAACTCACCGCATTTTATTATCGGCCTATATGGTGCTATTAGAATGGGTGCAACTGTTATTCCTATCAATCCAATTTATACAGCGGATGAGATTACGTATATTTTAAAAAATGGAGATGTGAAAGCGGTAATTGCCGTTGATCTATTACTCCCATTATTAATGAAAGTAACAGAACAAATTTCAACACTTGAACACGTCATCTTATGTGAAACACCTCAAGGAAAAGAACTTTTACAAACCCATGGCTTATCTACTACACCTTCGTTTGCACGAGCATTTTCATCTGTCATTGAAATTGGACATAACGAATTTAACTTTCCAGCATTAGACGATGAAGATGTGGCTGTTATTTTATACACATCAGGAACAACAGGAAAACCAAAAGGCGCAATGCTAACACACTTTAATTTATATCGAAATGCAAAAGATGTTGCAGACTTTCTTGATATTAATGAACAAGATCGCGTTGTGGCCACGCTACCAATGTTTCATGTATTCTGCTTAACCGTTTCCTTAAACGCTCCATTAATGAATGGAGGAACGGTCCTTATCGTACCGAAATTTAGTCCAGCAGAAGTATTTCGTGTGATTAAAGAGCATGAAGCAACCATTTTTGCAGGCGTGCCAACCATGTACAATTTCTTAATGCAGCATCCTGAAGGATCTAAAGAAGATGTTCAAACGCTTCGTTTATGCATCTCTGGTGGGGCTTCAATGCCAGTTGCACTATTAAAAGGGTTCGAGCAAAAGTTTGGCGTGATTATCTCAGAAGGATATGGATTGTCTGAAGCTTCACCGGTTACATGTTTTAATCCACTAGATCGAGAGCGAAAAGCAGGATCGATTGGTACATCTATTATGAACGTAGAGAATAAAATTGTAGATGAGTCAGGCCAAGAAGTCCCGGTTGGACAAGTAGGCGAACTCATTGTAAAAGGCCCAAATGTCATGAAGGGCTACTATAAAATGCCTGAAGAAACCATCTATACGATTAAAGATGGTTGGTTATATACAGGGGACTTAGCTCGAATGGATGAGGAAGGTTACTTTTATATCGTTGATCGTAAGAAAGATATGATTATTGTTGGAGGATATAATGTTTATCCACGTGAAGTAGAAGAAGTGCTTTATAATCATGAAGCGGTAATGGAAGTAGCCGTTATTGGTGTGCCTGATATGAATTTTGGAGAAGCAGTAAAATGCTTTGTAGTTGTGAAGGATCAATCGGTAACAGAAGAAGATCTTCTTCAATACTGTAGAGAACATTTAGCAAAATACAAAGTTCCAAAAGAGATTGAATTTCTAGAAGAGTTACCGAAAAATACAACAGGAAAAATTCTAAGAAGAGCACTTAAACAACAACTTCTTGAACAATCGTAAGCATTCACTTTAAAAAAGGATTTTAACCAATAAAGCAGAATGTTTATTGTAAACGATTTCAAAAAGGAGTTGGAACAATGAATACGATCAAATTTGAAGTTCAAGAACACGTAGCAAAAATTGTATTAAATCGTCCGGATGCGATGAATGCTTTTAACTATGACATGCTTCTAGAGTTAGAAGAGGTAGTAGAATCCATTCGTGTAGACGAAGAGGTTCGTATTGTGACCATCACAGGTGCTGGAAATAAGGCATTTAGTGTTGGAGCTGACTTGAAAGAACGAAAAACATTAACGCCTCAACAAGTAAAGCGTAATATTTTTAAAATTGGTGAAGTCTTTTCAAAAATTGAGCAGCTTCCACAACCAACAATTGCGGTCATTAATGGGTATGCATTCGGTGGTGGGATGGAATTAGCGCTTGCTTGTGATTTTCGCATTGCGGTTGATCATACGTTAGTAGGTTTAACCGAAACAAGTCTAGCCATCATTCCGGGTGCGGGTGGAACACAACGCTTGCCGCGATTAATTGGCGAAGCAAAGGCGCTAGAGCTTATTTTAACCGCACGCAAGTTACCTTCAGTTGAAGCTTATACATATGGATTGTTTACAAATGTTGTAGCTGAAACAAAACTTGAAGAAACGGTTCAACAGTTCGTAAGTGCTATTTTGCAAAATGGGCCAATTGCGATACAGCAAGCAAAGTTTGCAGTCAAAGAGGGAATGAAAGTAGATCTACAAACAGGATTACAAATTGAGCGTAAAGCGTATGAACTAACGATACCAACGGAAGATCGTATTGAAGCACTAGTTGCATTTGGTGAAAAAAGAAAACCACAATTTAAAGGGAAGTAATACCCTATCGCTTGCTCGTTCTAAGTTGATGAAAGCATTTACTTAGAATGAGCAAGTTTTTTGTTTGTAATAAAATTTATAATATTTAGAAAATAAACTTGAATCTTCTAAGTTATAGGTTATAATTTAACACATAAAAGCGAAGCAGTACTAAAAGGGGGATTACGATGAAAAAGAGAATGGCAGGAGTAGCAGGGGTTTTGTTATCAACGATGCTAATAGCGGGATGTGGCTCGTCTGACACAGCAGGTACAGGTGGTGAAAGTGAGTCCAAAACAGAAACGTTTAAGGTAGGGGTTACACAAATTGTAGAGCATCCTTCGCTAGATGAAGCATTAAAAGGTTTTAAAGAAGCCTTAAAGGAAGAAGGACTAGAAGTTGAGTATGATGTGCAAATTGCACAAGGAGATATGAGTACCAATCAATCAATTGCTACCAATTTTGCAGGCGATAACGTAGATTTGATTTTTGCCAACTCGACACCGAGTGCATTAGGGGCACTAAATGCAACAAAAGAGATTCCAATTATTTTCACATCGGTTACAGATCCTGTTGGAGCGGGGTTAGTTAAATCATTCGAAGAGCCTGGAGACAATATTACTGGGACTACGGATACTCACCCAGATGCAATTCCAAACACAGTGAAGTTTATTGAGCAACACGAAAAAGGAACACGAATTGGCGCCATTTATAATTCGGGAGAACAAAACTCAGTCGCTCAAATTAAGATGGTAAAAGAAGCAGCAGAAGGTACGGACTTAAAGCTAGTGGAAGCATCCGTTTCAACGTCTGCTGAAGTAAAACAGGCAGCGGAATCATTAATTGGTAAAGTAGATGTATTTTATATCATCACGGATAATACAGTCGTTTCAGCATTAGAATCAGTCATTCAAGTAGCAACTGAACAAGACATCCCACTTTACGTTGGGGAATTAGATTCGGTGAATCGCGGTGGTTTTGCAGCATACGGCTTTAGCTATTTTGATATTGGCTATCAATCTGGTGAAATGGCTGCAAGCATTTTAAAAGGTGAAAAGAAAGCATCAGACATTTCAGTTCAATACCCTGATAATTTAAAATTATTGATTAATAAAAAAGCAGCGGATGACATGGGCATTGAATTATTACCAGAGTGGGATAAAGAAGCAGAGTATACAGAGTAACGTGCTTAAGAAAACAATAAGAAAGATTTCCTTTGGGGTTGTGCAAAATGGAGTGATTTTTGCTCTTTTTGACACAGCCCTATCGTTTAGACAATAGTTCAGACATAGAAAAGAGGGGTTAAGATGTCTACTGCCATATTTGGTTCATTTGAAGCAGGACTCATCTATGCAATCATGGCACTCGGTGTTTATATTTCATTTCGAATCTTAAATATTCCTGATTTAACCGTTGACGGTAGCTTTGTAACAGGAGCTGCGATTGCAGCGGTGAGTATTGTAAATGGGGTACATCCAGTGTTAGCGTCTGTTTTTGCACTTATCGGTGGATTTATTACAGGATGTATGACTGGTTTATTGCACACAAAAGGGAAGATTAATGCACTTTTATCCGGTATTTTAATGATGATTGCCCTTTATTCGATTAACTTACGTATTATGGGAAAATCAAATGTCCCACTTCTTCAAGAAGAAACAATGTTTACGTCTATAGTTAACTTATTTGGTTCAATAGACGAGGGCATTAACAGCTTGTTAGCTGGAATGGGGCTCAATGACTGGCTGCCGAAAACATGGGCTATTCTATTTTTAATGATTGTATTAATTGCTATATTAAAAGTTCTACTTGATCAATTTCTTAAAACAGAAATTGGATTAGCACTTCGAGCAACAGGTGATAACGTTGCCATGATCCGCAGTTTTGCAGGAAAAACAGATACGTACATTATCGTTGGATTAGGACTTTCAAATGCACTTGTTGCGTTTTCAGGTGGATTAATTGCTCAATATAGTGGATTTAGTGATATCGGAATGGGAATTGGGATGATTGTAATTGGTCTCGCCTCTGTTATTATTGGTGAAGCCATTGTTGGTTCAAAGACAATCGTAAGAGCGACATTAGCGGTTATTTTAGGAGCCATTATCTATCGATTAATTGTAACGTTGGCACTTCGAGTTGAGTTTTTAGAAACAGGAGATTTGAAATTAATTACTGCTGCAATTGTCATCATGGCCTTATTACTTCCAAAAGCCATTCAGCAGTATAAAGAAGGGCAGCGTAAAAAAGCAAGACGAGCAGAAAGAATGCTAACAGAGAGGCAAGGTGAGACCATTGCTGCAACTAAAACAAATTCATAAAGTATTCAACGAGGGAACAGTTGATGAAAAAATAGCGATTAACAATGTCTCTCTCTCTTTAAACAAAGGGGATTTTGTTACCGTAGTGGGAAGTAACGGAGCAGGAAAATCAACATTGATGAATATTATCTCTGGTAAATTACAAAGTGATATTGGAGACATTCTAATCCATGATCAAGACGTTAGCTCATGGTCAGAGCAAAAAAGAGCTAGTTTAATTGGAAGAGTATTTCAAGATCCAATGGCAGGAACGTCTCCTCATTTAACGATTGAAGAAAACTTAGCTATTGCGTTTAATCGTACGAAAAAACGTACGTTAGCATTTGGTGTAACAAAAAAGAAGCGTGTCTTCTTCAAGCAACAGCTCGAACAGCTACAGCTAGGTCTTGAGAATAGACTTGACGCCAAAGTTGGGCTTTTATCAGGAGGAGAACGCCAAGCATTGTCGTTGCTAATGGCGACCTTTACAGAGCCGCGTATTTTACTATTAGATGAGCATACCGCTGCGTTAGATCCGTCTCGAGCAGAGCGTATTACAGAGCTTACAAAAGAGATTGTTGAACGATTGAATTTAACAACACTAATGGTGACACATAATATGCAGCAAGCCTTATATTTAGGGAATAAGCTCATTATGATGGATAAAGGACAAATTATTTTACAAGTAGAAGAGGAAGAAAAGAAATCGTTAACAATTGAAGCGTTATTACAAGAATTTCAGCGCATTCGAGGGTCTCAGCTTACGAATGATCGTGCGCTTTTAGTTTAATAATATGAGGTATTAGTGCAATAAGAGGTGGTTACACTTTTGGTGACCGCCTCTTTTTATTTTGGTTCTAAATACAGAACTTACACTTAAAATAATAACAAGAAGAAGGTTGTACATAAAGGAGGGGGACAAGGTGCGAAAGTTAATTTCATGGTCAGTAATTGGCTTTTTACTGTATTCATTGCTGATCTATGTCTATTTATTTTACGTGAGCGATACATCTATTCCTGCTGAATTAAAAGGGACGAGTGTTGACCCGACAACATTTATGAATGCAAGAGAGCTTATGTTAAGTGAGGAATATTCAAAAATCCGCAACGTGTTGTTTTTTATAGGAATTCCGTATGAGTGGTTAGCCTTTGTTCTTATTTTAGCTTTTGGGTTTTCGAAGAAATTTAGTCAGTGGTCAAAAGAGATTAGTAAAAAAACAATGTTTCAAACGGCAATCTATGTGTTTTGGTTGTCACTTGTACTGCTTGTCATTTCGTTTCCGCTCGACTTTATTAGTTATCAATTATCAACAAGCTATAACATTACAACGCAGTCATTTCAAAGTTGGATGAAAGATATGTTTATTGATTTTTGGATTAGTTATGTGATGATGGCTGGTATTGTTATTGTGTTATATTGGCTCATCCGAAAGTTTAAAAAGCGCTGGTGGTTGTTTGCTTGGGCTTTATCTATTCCATTTACACTCTTTTTAACCTTTATTCAACCTGTTGTTATTGATCCACTTTATAATGACTTTTATCCGTTAAAGGATAAAGAGCTAGAAGCAAAGATATTACATCTAGCAGAGGAAGCCAATATTCCAGCTGAGAATGTGTATGAAGTAAATATGTCTGAAAAAACGAACTCAATGAATGCATATGTAACAGGTATTGGCTCTAATTCACGTATCGTATTATGGGATACGACATTAGAAAAGCTAGGGGACAATGAAATTTTATTCATCATGGCACATGAAATGGGTCATTATGTTAAGAAGCATGTTTATGGGGGCATGTTACTAGCTCTTGGTTTATCATTCATTGGTTTATTTTTAACGAAGTATTTTGCACAGTTGACGATTCGAAAATGGGGGCATGTACTTCATCTTTCATCTATTCGTGATCTGTCGTCCTTGCCACTGATTTTGCTCTTGTTTTCTCTTATGACGTTTATGATTAGTCCGTTTACAAATGTTATTTCACGTTCTCATGAGCTTCAATCAGATACGTATGCTATTGAGTTGACAGGCGATCATCAAGCCGCTGTAAAAACGTTCCAAGAATTAACAAAGTCAGGATTGTCACAAGTAAATCCACCTTATTTAGTGAAAGTGTTTCGTTACAGTCATCCAACCATTTTAGAACGTATTCAATTTATTGAAGAAGATAAACAGTAAAAGGAACAAAGAACTTCACATAGTAGATCTGCTAAATTCAGTGAAACGAGCAGATTTTCAAGGTTTTTTGCTTAGAAAAACGCCCCTTTCAAAACTTTTCTCTTTTTAGTGCTAAAAGTTTTGAAAGGGGCGTACCTATGATAAGGGAAGATTTAAGGAGTGGACAACTTGAATAAGGAAAATTTTTTCAAAAAAAGTGTTCCTCTTTAGAATATTCTGTTATATAATAACTAATGTGAATAACAATCTGTTTTATAACAAAAGAGAGGAAGGAGTGTGTTCATTCTATGCAAATAGGCACAAGTGGTATTCAAATTGCTAGCCAAACGACTCCCAATCATCTTGAGATTTTAACACCAGAAGCTCTGCAATTTTTGAAATCCCTTCATACGAAATTCAACTCAACTAGAAAACAACTACTACAACAAAGAAACATCCGTCAACAAGAAATTAATGATGGAAAGCTTCCCACCTTTTTAAAAGAAACCGAACATATTCGAAATAGCGAGTGGACGGTTTCACCTATTCCAAATGATTTGTTAGATCGGCGTGTTGAGATTACAGGTCCCGTCGATCGTAAAATGATTATTAACGCACTAAATTCCGGTGCAAAAGTATTTATGGCTGATTTTGAAGATGCCAACTCTCCAACGTGGGAAAATGCATTAGATGGTCAAATTAACCTGCGAGATGCTGTGAATAAGACGATTTCCTACGAAGGACCAAATGGTAAAACATATCAATTAAAAAGCAATGTAGCAACGCTAGTTGTACGTCCACGTGGATGGCATCTTGAAGAAAAGCACCTTTTAGTAGAAAACGAGCCAATGTCAGGAAGTTTAGTAGATTTCGGGTTGTACTTTTTTCACAATGCAAAAGCATTAATGGATAGAGGAAGTGGACCTTATTTCTACTTACCAAAGATGGAAAGCCACTTAGAAGCACGTTTATGGAACGATGTGTTCATTTATGCACAACAATACTTAGGTGTTCCAAAAGGTACAATCAAAGCCACCGTCTTAATTGAGACAATTTTAGCAGCCTTTGAAATGGATGAAATTTTATATGAACTAAGGGAGCACTCAGCTGGTTTAAATTGTGGTCGCTGGGATTATATCTTTAGCTATATTAAAAAGCTACGTCATCAAAAGGATGTTATCTTACCGGATCGAGCTCTTGTCACGATGACAGTCCCATTTATGAGATCTTATTCACTTTTAGCCATTCAAACGTGTCATCGAAGGAATGTTCATGCGATTGGTGGCATGGCTGCTCAAATTCCTGTTAAAAATGATGACGAAGCAAATCGTCTAGCGTTTGAGAAGGTTCGAAATGATAAAGAGCGTGAGGCAAATGACGGGCACGACGGCACATGGGTCGCGCATCCTGGCCTTGTCCCAGTGGCGATGGAAGTATTTGATAAGGTAATGTCGGGGAAAAATCAGATTGATAGAAAACGAGAAGATGTACATGTAACAGCGGAGAACTTATTAGAAGTACCGAAAGGCGAAATTACAGAAGACGGTCTACGAACAAATATTAACGTCGGAATTCAATATATTGAATCATGGTTATGTGGAAGAGGAGCAGCGCCAATTCATCATTTAATGGAAGATGCTGCAACGGCAGAGATATCTCGAGCACAAATTTGGCAGTGGATTCGTCATCCAAAAGGGCAGCTAAAAGATGGCCGAGATGTAACGTTTGAGCTTGTGGAACAATTAAAGCAAGAAGAATTGCAAAAGATTAAGCAACAACTTGGTTCAGAGCGATTCAATTCAGGACGTTTTTCAGAAGCTGTAGCGCTCTTTGATCAATTAATTGCACAAGAAGAATTTGCAGACTTTTTAACATTAAGAGGTTATGAAATTCTTTAATAAAGAAAGTGATTCAGTTGGATTATAAATCATTATTTTATTTATTAATAGGAGGGTTTTTATTATGACAAATTCACGTATTCAAAAATTAGAAGAAAATTGGAGAAATGATAAGCGCTGGGAAGGTATTGAGCGTACGTACTCTGCTGAAGATGTAATTAAATTAAGAGGTTCTATCGATATCGAACATACATTAGCAAAACGTGGAGCTGAAAAGTTTTGGGGTTTATTACAAACCGAGAATTACGTTCATGCGTTAGGAGCTCTAACTGGTAATCAAGCAGTTCAACAAGTAAAAGCAGGATTAAAGGCTATTTATTTAAGCGGATGGCAAGTAGCAGCAGATGCAAACTTAGCGGGTCAAATGTATCCAGACCAAAGTCTATATCCAGCGAATAGTGTGCCTCACGTCGTAAAGCGAATTAACCAAGCGCTTCAACGAGCAGATCAAATTCAACATCTTGAAGGGGAAGATGAAATTGATTACTTTGCACCAATCATTGCAGACGCAGAAGCAGGATTTGGTGGTCAATTAAATGTATTTGAGTTAATGAAAGGCATGATTGAGTCAGGTGCTTCAGCGGTTCACTTTGAAGATCAGTTATCATCTGAAAAGAAATGTGGTCATTTAGGCGGAAAAGTTCTTTTGCCAACACAAACAGCGGTACGTAACTTAATTTCTGCACGCCTCGCAGCAGATGTAATGGGTGTTCCAACCATTTTAATTGCACGTACAGATGCAGATGCAGCAGACCTCATTACAAGTGACATTGATCCAGTAGATCGTCAGTTTATTACAGGTGAGCGTACGGCAGAAGGATTCTATCGTACACGTGCAGGTCTAGATCAAGCAATTGCAAGAGGTCTATCTTATGCACCTTATGCGGACTTAATTTGGTGTGAAACATCTGAGCCAAACTTAGAACAAGCGGAGAGATTTGCAAAAGCGATTCATGAAAAGTTCCCAGGTAAAATGTTAGCGTATAACTGCTCTCCATCGTTCAATTGGAAGAAAAAACTTGATGAAAAAACCATCGAGAAATTCCAACGTGAAATTGCAAAAATGGGATATAAATTCCAATTTGTTACACTAGCAGGTTTCCATGCATTAAACCACAGCATGTTTGAGCTAGCTCGTGGGTACAAAACAAGAGGAATGGCAGCTTATTCAGAATTACAACAAAGAGAGTTCTCAAGTGAGGCGTACGGCTATACTGCAACGAGACATCAACGTGAGGTAGGAACAGGTTATTTTGATGAGGTAGCACAAGTTGTATCAGGAGGCACGTCTTCGACAACAGCTTTAAAAGGGTCAACAGAAGCAGATCAATTTACAAAAGCATAATGTGTCACAAAAATGATCCTTCATGCAGCAATGCGTGAAGGATTTTTTGTTGATTAAGTAGCAGATTGGATTAAGAGTTTATACTGTTTGGCGAGGTCACGAAACGTTTGCTGGTCACGATTGTCTAGAGCATCATCAATACTTTGTTCTAATAATTCTTTTCGTCTCTTAAATAACGACTCATCAATAATCATGTCAATGTAGACATCTAACATATTAATGTTGTCCATCGTTCTTTTCTTGCGGGCTAACGACTTCATCATTTCGGTATACGACTTTTCGTTTTTCATGAAAAATCACCTCTGAGTCTTTTTATTAGTATATAGATGCAAAGTGAAAAAAACAACTAATTTTCTAAATTTTTAGTTTTTTTAATTGTTACACCTTGAAAAATCGATATCACGACAGCGAGTATAGTACAATAAAAGCAAGGGAGGGAGACAAATATGTCAAAAAAGCGATTAGTTACTTTAGAAGATTTATATCGTTTAAAATCGGTCTATGACGCTCAGTTATCGCCCGATGGTAACCGAGTGATTTATGTATTACATGGAATTAATAAAGAAACAGAAGAGTATGATTCGCACTTACATATGATGAATTTAGAAACGGGTGAATCTGTTCAATGGACGTACGGTGAACAAAAAGATTATGCACCTAAGTGGTCACCTGAAGGAAATCATGTTGCATTTTTATCAACTCGCTCGGGTATACCTCAAATTTACGTCGTTCATTCAAATGGTGGTGAAGCACGAAAATTAACTGACTGTAAGCGAGGTGTGTCAAACATTGAATGGTCACCAGATGGTCGTTATTTACTATTTTCAACAAAGATAAAAGATCATGAAGAAAAAGAAGCTTCAGACAAGCTTGAACCGCTTGTTGTGGATAGCCTTCAATATAAATCTGATGCAAGTGGTTTTCTAAAAGGCTGCTATTCTCAAATTATGATGGTTGAGGTTGAAACCGGAGAGGTCACGCAGTTAACCACCGGACCATATCATCATACTATCGGCTGTTGGCTACCAGATCAATCTGCGATTACGTTTACAGCCAATCGTGCAAAAAATCCAGGGTTATCATTACATTCGGATGTATTCATTTATAATTTGGAAACGAAAGAGATGACAAACATTACGAATGGAAAAGGTTTTTTCACGAATGTATCAGCTTCACCAGATGGAACTTATTTAGCGATGATTGGTAATGAACGAGAATATCAATCAGCAACCGTTCATAAAGTGTGGATTTATCATTTGCATCATCAATCATTCACATGCTTGACCAGTGAGTGGGATGTCGAAGTAGGAGATGTAATGGTTGGAGATCTTCATTCATGGCGTACAAATCCAGGTATTTTATGGACAAGTGATAGTCAAGGCTTCTATTTTATGATGAGTGATCAA
Organism: Priestia iocasae; assembly: GCF_016909075.1. Classification (GTDB taxonomy): domain Bacteria; phylum Bacillota; class Bacilli; order Bacillales; family Bacillaceae_H; genus Priestia; species Priestia iocasae. The sequence goes on along the minus strand of NZ_JAFBFC010000002.1, from coordinate 456,659 downwards.
GGGAATGTCGGAGTTTACTACGGAACCATCCACGGGGAAATGTATCCATCTTTACTGGAAGACTTGCATGTGTATAGTTTATCCATTCATCCAACCCAGCATAAAGCAGTCATTGGAATTAGTAAGCCTACTCATCCTGGAGATCTTTACACGTTAAACTTAATGACGGGAGAACTGGTTCAGATTACGAGCGTAAACAAAGAGTTAATGGAAGAAGTAGAACTGGTTACAGCCGAAGCATTTTACACGACGGCAAAAGATGGGTTGCTCCTTCAAAGTTGGTTGATGAAGCCTGCTTGCTATGAAGAAGGAGAGAAGTGTCCGCTTATTTTAGAAATTCATGGTGGACCACATATGATGTATGGCAACACCTTTATGTATGAATTTCAGTTATTAGCAGCCAAAGGATATGCTGTGTTGTTCTCAAACCCACGTGGAGGTAGAGGATACGGTCAAGCATTTGTTGATGCCGTACGTGGAGATTATGGTGGAATGGACTACGAAGATTTAATGTCAGTCGTTGATGAAGCAATTGATCAATATTCTTTTATAGATTCAAACCGGTTAGGTGTAACAGGAGGCAGTTACGGAGGGTTCATGACAAACTGGATTGTTGGTCAAACAAATCGCTTTAAAGCAGCGGTTACACAGCGCTGTATTTCGAATTGGACAAGCTTTTATGGTGTTAGTGACATTGGCTATTATTTTACAGAATGGGAAGTAAAAGCAGATATTTATGAAGATGTTGAGAAGCTATGGCACCATTCTCCACTACGTCTTGTATCAAATGTTGAAACACCACTATTAATCTTACATAGTGAAAAAGATTACCGTTGTCCAATTGAGCAAGCTGAGCAGCTATTTATAGCATTAAAAAGAAAAGAAAAAGACGTAAAATTTGTTCGTTTTCCAGAGGCAAATCACGAATTATCCCGAAGTGGCCCTCCTATATTAAGAAATGCTCGTTTAAATCATATAACAGAGTGGTTCGATCACTACCTGTAATAATGATTTCATAAAGTTTGTGGGCTGTGTCAAATGGGGGCCCGTTTGCCCTATCTGCCATAGCCCTTATGTTTGGAAATGTTTTAATTAGGAAAAGAAAAAGGTAAAATAAGCAGTAAGTGAAGTTTTGGGCGATAAGGAGATTAGTGAATGAATTTTGATACGTTACAACAATATCTTACATTAGAAGGTATATTGAAATTATTAGAAGAATATCGATCATTCGGCTTAATTACAGGCCTTTTATTACCTATGCTCGAAGCCTTCTTACCCGTTTTACCACTTTTTGCGTTTGTGATGGCAAACGCTGCTGCTTTTGGATTGTGGTTGGGTTTTCTTATTTCATGGATTGGAACATGTGCAGGATCACTAGCTGTATTCTTTCTTGTTCGTCGATTTGGGCGAGAGCGGTTCTTTTCGTTTCTACGAAAGCACAAGCAAATTAAAAAAATTATGATTTGGGTAGAGAGACACGGATTTGGTCCCTTATTCTTAATGCTTTGCTTTCCATTTACACCATCAGCAGCGATTAACATTGTAGCCGGGTTATCTCGTGTTAGTGTTGCTCAATTTACACTGGCTGTACTTTGCGGAAAAATGGTGATGGTATTTGTCATGAGCTTTATCGGAGCAGACTTTGTCTCATTTTTTAAAGAGCCAATCAAAACGGTTATTGTAGCCGTCATTATTTTTATTTTATGGCTTGTTGGTAAAAGAATTGAAGCTCATTTAAATGTAGGGATGGGGCAGCAAAAGGATTAAGACAAACATAAGTGTCTTAATCCTTTTTTTGTTGTTTAGTTATGTCATAAATAGAACGTTTCGCTTGTCAATTGACTTGTACAGCATGAAATTGGACATCGCCTCATTATTAGTAAAAAATGTTAAATATTTTTCTGTTTGAAGAATACTTATAAAGTAAGCGGTAGTTAGTACAATTACCATATTGGGTATATAGATAGAGAGAAAAAATGGGTAAATGGGAACAATTGATTAGTGGATGGTACTAATTGAACTTTTTGATATAAGGAGGTAGAGAAATGAGATTAGAGAACAAAGTTGCTGTTATTACAGGTGCTGCCAATGGATTAGGATTAGAGAGTGTGAGAGTGTTTTTGCGTGAAGGTGCAAAAGTAGCGATGGTTGATTACGATGAAGAAACAGGAAGAAAGCGTGCGGAAGAATTACAAGCAGAAGGAAAAGATGTGGAATTCTTTCAAGTCAATGTAGCTGATCGAAAAAGTGTAGATCAAATGGTTGAGCAAGTAATAGATCGCTTTTCAAAGATTGATATTTTAATTAACAATGCAGGTATTACAAAGGATGGCTTTTTGACAAAATTAGCGGTCGAAGATTTTCAACGAGTTATTGATGTTAATTTAACAGGCGTGTTTCATTGTACCCAAGCGGTTGTGCCTCATCTGATTGACCAAGGGCAAGGAAGAATTATCAATACGTCTTCTGTATCAGGTGTATATGGAAATATTGGTCAAACGAACTACGCAGCAGCAAAAGCAGCAGTTGTTGGGATGACCAAAACGTGGGCCAAAGAGCTTGCTCGCAAAAATATTACGGTTAATGCTGTTGCCCCAGGATTTATTGAAACGAATATGGTAGCAGCCGTACCTGAAAAAGTGATAAACCAAGTCAAATCAACAATACCACTGCAACGCCTCGGTAAGCCGTCAGATATCGCCCATGCCTACTTATACTTAGCATCTGATGAAGCGAATTACGTTAATGGTACAGTGCTTCATGTAGATGGTGGAATTATGATGTAAACCTTTCAACGGAATGATTCTAAAAACTGCTACTTACATTCAGGATTATAGCTGAATGTAAGGGCAGTTTTTTTATCATTTTTACCCAGAAGACCCCCACCTCAAGGAACACAGTGAGTAAGTGGGGGATGAATCGGTTTTTTAAACTTTTTTTCATTGGTGAATATGTCTATCACACTGCAGTGTCTTTTAGAAAGTGAGTCAATATAAAATCAATAACAAACAAAGAAATCAGCAGGAGAAGAGAATCGTTGAATGATAGTCGTTTGACTAACAGAGGTGCCATACTAGCACCCGTAAGTAAAATAAAAGAATAAAGTGAAATCGCGGATGTTCGATGTTGCTTCGCTTCGGTTCCAATGCATGTAATGATACTAGGTAAAAGCAATGAGATGGCTGCGACAAAAAAGATAGATGAAAAAGCAATGTTCCAAATAGATGGATAGCTAATGATTGAAGTGAGGGAAAGAATACCGAGTATGAATCCTATACGTAACGTTTTTCGACCACCATATTGATGAATAATCCGACCGGTAAAAAAAGATAAAATAACGCCAATTAATCCAACGGAACGAACGATGAACACCGAGTTTTCGCTTAGAGAAGCAGCTGATAAAAAATACTTTGCAAGCATTTCGTAAAAGCAAACAAAGGACAACATTAAGGTGAAAGTAATTAAATAATGCTTTAATAGCTCGTAGTTAAAAAGATGCTGCCGAAAGGAAGACCAAACAGTAGAATGGTTTACTGCTTTTGGTGAAGAAGTAGGAAGGACCATCAAGGTAGCTAAAAACAAACCTAAATAAGTAAAGCTAAATGTCACAAACACCCATTCCCAGCTTGATACATGCAAAATAATCATACTGACAAGCTGACCTACAATGCCAGCAATAAGAAACCCTGTGTTGATGAGAGCTAAGACAAGAGTTCTTCTTGAGGGTGAAAATAATTCAAAGGTATACGCAAAAGCAACAGGTGCAAAGCTTCCTAATGTAAAGCCTTGAATGGAACGAGTGATATACAAAACAAGCGAAGTTGGTGATAATGCAACAAAAAAGGTCGTAAAAGCAGAAAGTAAAAGTCCAAAGACAATAATTGTTTTATGATTCATTCGTTGAGCAAGAGCTCCAAAAGTTAACAAACCACCTGCGTAAAAAAACGTAAAAAAGCTGCTTCCATAAAGAGATTCTTCCACCTGAATGGAAAAATCATTAGCTACTGCTTCATAAATTGGAATCATCGTATAAATGTTACAAACGACTAAAATAGCTGCAATGACAAGCACATAAGTCACACCTACTAAATCTCTTTTTTCCTTCATGAACATCACCCCCTATACGTTATGGGGTCAAAGCTTGTTGGGTGTATTCATCGCTAACTCTCCTTACTTTTCTAGATGGATTTATCTATTGGAAGGAAAGATTATTGGTGTTTTCATCCTAATTTCAGTAAAATAAAAGAAGAAAAGTTATCGTATTAAAATAAGTGAAAATACTAATGGCGTCACGTTTTTTGCGTGACGTTGTCTATTTTTGGTCTACCTTTTTAGGTAAAATGAAGATGAATTTAAGAATGTAAGGGGGATATAAATGACACTTCAATTTATAGTAGGGCGTTCAGGCAGCGGTAAAACGAATCGATGTCTTAATGAAATTCGGTCAAAGTTAAAAGAGGCGCCACTTGGAGACCCCATTATCTATATTGTTCCAGAACAAATGACCTTTCAATCTGAGTACGAATTAGTTAGCACACCTGAGCTAAATGGAATGATTCGTGCACAAGTGTATAGTTTTACACGCCTTGCGTGGCGAGTTTTGCAAGAAGTGGGCGGAATGAGTCGCTATCACCTTGATCAAACAGGTGTGAACATGTTGATTCGACGAATTATCGAGCATAAAAAAGAAGAGCTTAAAATTTTTTCAAAGGCAGCTGAAAAGACAGGGTTTATTGATCAACTTGAGCAAATGATTACAGAATTTAAGCGCTACTGTCTAGAAGCAGAGACATTAGAGGAAAAGAGACAACAATTATTAGAAGACAATGAACAAGTACTGGCTGATAAATTATATGATTTACAGCTTATTTATAATGAACTTCAAAAGCAGTTAATAGGTAAATACGTAGATTCAGAGGATTATTTACACTTATTAGCAGAAAAAATTCCAGCGTCTCCTTACTTGTCAAAAGCAACCATTTATGTGGATGGATTTCATAGCTTTACGCCACAAGAATTAGACATCCTGAGTCAATTGATGAAAGTATGTCCATCAATGACAATTGCACTAACAGCGGACAAGCCTCATGAAGATTTTATTCCGAATGAACTACACATGTTCCGTCAAACAAGTGAGACATATCGCATCCTTGCTACATTGGCAAATGAAAACGGTGTGGAGATAACGGACCATCATGTTTTAGAAGGACAAAAACGTCATGAGGGCGCACCTGCTCTTGCTCATTTAGAACGATTCTTTGACGACCGTCCGACCGTACCGTTTAACGAACCAACAACTGACGTGAAGTTAATGCCAGCGGTTAATCGACGAGCAGAAGTTGAAGGAATTGCACGAGAAATCTCGACATTAGTGCGCGATAAAGGATATCGCTATCGTGATATTGCCCTTGTTGTTAGAAATGCACCAGATTATCATGATTTACTTGAAACGGTTTTTCGTGATTACGAAATTCCATATTTTATTGACCAGAAGCGGGCCATGTTTCATCATCCGCTCGTTGAACTTATTCGCTCTAGCTTAGAAATTATAACAAGTCAGTGGCGATATGAAACGGTTTTTCGTGCTGTCAAAACGGATTTGCTGTTTCCATTAGATTCTAATTTACACACTTATCGGGAAGACATGGATTTATTAGAAAACTATGTGCTGGCGTATGGAGTACAGGGATCCAAGTGGACGAAAGAAGAGCGCTGGACATATCGACGTTATCGCTCTTTAGATGATAGTGATTTGGGGAAGACAGACGAAGAAATTGAATATGAAAACAAAATCAATGATTTACGAGCGCTTATCGTTGGACCGTTAAAACGTCTTCACCAAGCCTTGAAACAAGCTAAGACAGGCCGACAAAAAGGCGAAGCTCTGTATACATTTCTAACAGACTTGCAAATTCCTAAAAAAATAGAGGTATTGCGCAATCGAGCAGAAGAAGAAGGGAAGCCGCAACAAGCACGCGAGCATGAGCAAGTGTGGAAGTCCGTTTTACACTTACTCGATCAGTTTGTTGAAATGATGGGAGACGAGAACATTTCCATCTCGATGTTTATGAATGTGATGGACACCGGACTTGATAGTATGAAGTTTGGTCTCGTTCCACCAGCGCTTGATCAAGTGCTCGTCGCAAGCTTTGAGCGTTCTCGTTTTTCTAATATAAAAACAACATTTGTATTAGGTGTGAATGATGGTATTATCCCAGCCAAAATCCAAGGTGATGGCATCTTATCAGAACAAGAACGGGAACATTTACTAGAAGCAGGGGTGTCACTTGCACCAACGAGTCGAACAAAATTATTTGATGAATCGTTTTTGATTTATTTAGCATTTGTTAGTCCTTCAGAAGCCCTTTGCATTAGTTATCCGTTGGCGAATGAAGAAGGAAAAACATTGCTTCCATCGGTTATGATTAATCGTATGAAAGAGATGTTTCCACTTGTAGAAGAAACACTTCTGATGACCGAACCGGCAGAATTAGATCAAAAAGAACAGTTGAAATTCGTAACAAACCCATTAACAACAATTGCTCACCTTGCTGGTCAATTGCAAGCATGGAAGCGTCATTATGCAATGGATAACAGTTGGTGGGATGTTTATAACTTTTATGTAAGCAGCCCTGAATGGAAAAATTACAGTGAAAAAGTATTAAGCAGTTTGTTTTATAAAAATGAAGCAAAACCACTTACAAAAGATACGAGTAGTCGCTTGTATGGAAAGCATCTTAAAGCGAGCGTATCGAGAATGGAAAAGTTTCAAGGGTGTCCGTTTTCGCATTTCGCTTCACATGGCTTAAAGCTAAAAGAACGAAAGGTATTTCGTCTTGCGGCTCCAGATATCGGAGAGTTATTTCATGCTGCGCTTAAAATGATTTCTGACGAACTGCGAGCGGAAAAGCGTGAATGGAGTCATTTATCGAAAAAAGATTGTCAGCAACTTTCTTCATCAGCGGTGAATGAGCTTGCGCCAAAGCTTCAAAATGAAATTTTATTAAGCTCAAATCGCCATCATTATTTAAAGCATAAGCTTCAACAAATTATTGAACGTGCATCAATTGTGTTAAGCGAGCATGCAAAAGCAAGTGGATTTGCCCCTGTTGGATTAGAATTAGGGTTTGGTACAGGCGCTGAGTTACCGCCTATTCAATTTCAATTAGATAATGGTTATACAATGGAGCTAGTAGGTCGAATTGACCGAGTGGATAAAGCAGAGAGCTCAAAAGGATTACTTCTAAGAATCATTGATTATAAATCAAGTGATAAAGCGTTGAATCTCGTTGAAGTTTACTATGGCCTTGCTCTACAGATGCTTGCTTACTTAGATGTAGTTGTAACGTATTCAGAGGAGCTGCTTCAAGATAACCGTCAAACCTTACCGGCTGGTGTGCTTTATTTCCATGTTCATAATCCAATGATCAGCACAACAAAAGCTCTTTCGATTGATCAAATTGAAGATGAGTTATTTAAACGTTTTAAAATGAAAGGATTATTATTAGGAGATGAAGAAACGGTTCGCTTAATGGATCAGACCCTTGAAGTGGGTCATTCAAAAGTGGTATCAGCTGGATTGAAAAAAACAGGTGATTTTTACTCAAATTCATCAATTGCAAGTGAAGAAGAATTCACACACCTGCGCAATTATGTTCGTAAAAAGATTGTCGGTGTAGGAACAGACATTACAAATGGTGCAATTGATATTTCACCATATAAGCTAAAAGATAAAACACCTTGTACATTTTGTGAGTATCGTTCGGTTTGTCAATTTGATGAGTCAATGGACACGAATGAGTATCGTCAGTTAAAAGTAGAGAAAGAAGAATTAATTCTAGAAAAAATGAAAGAGGAGGGGGTTAATCATGACTGAAGAGATGATGATAAAGCCAGAAGGTAGTCAATGGACAGATGATCAGTGGAAGGCTATTGTGTCAGCAGGCCAAGATATTTTAGTTGCTGCAGCTGCAGGTTCTGGTAAAACAGCGGTCTTAGTAGAGCGAATCATTCGCAAGTTGCTTTCAACAGACAATCTAATTGATGTGGATCGTTTGCTTGTTGTTACATTTACGAATGCTTCAGCAGCGGAGATGAGAGGACGTATTGGAGAAGCGTTAGAAAAAGAATTGAAGAAGAACCCTTCCTCGTTACATTTACGTCGTCAGCTAAGTTTATTAAATCGAGCATCTATTTCTACGCTACACTCCTTTTGTTTGGAAGTGATTCGTAAATATTACTATTTGATTGACTTAGACCCTAGCTTTCGAATTGCCAATGATACAGAAGCTGAACTTTTACGCGAAGAAGTGTTAGAAGAGCTATTTGAAGAGCAATATAGCCTAAAAGATAACCATACATTCTTTGAGTTAATTGATTCATATACGAGTGACCGTCATGATCTTGATGTTCAACTCATGGTACGAAAGGTGTACGATTTTGCTCGTGCCAATCCTAATCCTGCTAAGTGGTTGGATATGCTTGTGAATCAATATGAAGTAGACGAAGATGCCACAATTGATGATCTGCCGTTTTTATCCTTTTTAATGGATGAAGTGATGGTTCAGTTAAAAGGAGTGGAAACCATCTTAACGCAGGCGTTGAATGTTACAAAGCTTCCTGGAGGTCCTGCGCCACGTGCTGCGAACATTGAAGATGATTTAGCACAAATCCATGGCTTACTAGAAGCGTCTAGTCATTCATTCACCGCTCTTCATGAGCAGATTCAACATTTAGCCTTTTCACGGTTGAAGCCTTGTAAGGGTGATGAGTATGATCCACAATTAATCGATGAGCTCAGTGACCTTCGTAAAAAAGCAAAAGGAGCACTTGAAAAACTCAAGTCTGATTTGTTTTCACGTCCCATCCACGGGTATCTGACAGATTTTAAGAAGATGAAACCAATTATTGAAGCGCTTGTTACGTTGGTTTCTCAGTTTGGTCACCGCTATGAATCTGTGAAGCGAGAAAAAGGGTTGGTTGACTTTTCAGATTTAGAGCATTACTGTTTGCAAATTTTACGAGATTCACAAGTCGAAGAGCTCCAGCCTTCTGATATTGCGAAAAAATATCGTCATCAATTTGTTGAGGTACTTGTCGATGAATACCAAGATACCAATATGGTACAGGAGTCCATTATTAAGCTTGTAACAAAGGATGAAGAAGAAACGGGCAACTTGTTTATGGTTGGAGATGTCAAGCAATCTATCTACCGCTTTCGTCTAGCAGAGCCATTTCTATTCTTAAGTAAGTACAAACGATTCACACAGGATGGTAGAACATCTGGGCTACGAATCGATTTAAATAAAAACTTCCGCAGTCGTTCAGAGATACTCGATGCCACTAACTTTTTGTTCAACCAAATCATGGATGAAGAAGTGGGAGAAATTGTGTATGACGATGATGCATCGTTAAAGCTCGGAGCTCAATACCCTCGTGTTGAAGGAATGGAATCTGAACTTTTATTAATTACACAAGATAGTGGCGAGCAAGTAGAAGTAGAAGAGTCAGAGGATCAAGTAGTTGCTTTTTCTGAAGTAGAATTAGAAAAAGCTCAGCTTGAAGCACGTGCAATGGCTCGGAAAATTAAAGAAATGATTCAGAATCGTTTTCAAGTGTATGATCGCAAATTAGATGTGATGCGAAATGTGACGTATCGTGATTTCGTTATTTTATTACGCTCGATGCCATGGGCCCCGCAAATTATGGAAGAGTTTAAGCAAGAGGGGATTCCTGTGTACGCTGACTTGGCAACAGGTTATTTTGATGCTACTGAAGTGATGATTATGATGTCTTTATTAAAAGTCATTGATAATCCTCATCAAGATATTCCGTTAGCATCCGTTTTACGTTCACCTATTGTCGGGTTAAGTGAGGAGGATTTGTCTAGCATTCGTTTGGCGAATAAAAACGGTACGTATTATGATGCGCTCAACGCTTACCTTTCTACGAACTCAGAAGATAAAGCAATCTATCAAAAAGTATATGCTTTTTATCAACAGCTGCAGATGTGGAGAACAGAGGCTAGACAAGGGTCTTTATCTGCACTTATTTGGAAGTTGTATCGTGACACAGGATTCTTTGAGTTTGTTGGAGGCTTACCAGGTGGAAAGCAGCGTCAAGCTAATTTGCGTGCACTTTACGATCGATCTCGTCAATATGAATCTACCTCATTTAGGGGGCTATTCCGTTTTCTTCGCTTTATTGAGCGAATGAGAGATCGCGGTGACGATTTAGGTGCTGCGCGTGCATTGGGTGAACAAGAAGATGTTGTGAGACTTATGACGATTCATAGTAGTAAAGGGTTAGAGTTTCCAGTCGTATTTGTCGCAGGCTTGTCTCGTCAATTTAATTTAATGGATTTAAACAAAGCTTACTTGTTAGATAAAGAGCTAGGGTTTGGTTCTAAGTACATTGATGCAAAGCTTCGTATTACGTATCCAACGTTATTGCAACAAGTGATTCGAAAGAAAATGCGAAAAGAAAGCATGGCTGAAGAGATGCGAGTTCTATATGTTGCATTAACACGTGCGAAAGAAAAGCTTATTTTAGTAGGAACAGTCAATGACTTTACTAAAACGATAAAAAAGTGGACAAGTGTACTTGAACACCGCGAATGGGTTCTTCCATCACACATAAGGGCAGAAGCAAAATCTTATCTAGATTGGGTTGGTCCAGCTCTCGTTCGACATCGAGATATTAGCCCCATGATTAGTGAAGATATGGTTCCATTGGCTACTTCTCTTTATGAAGATGATTCAAAATGGAAGCTGAACGTCATTGAAGCGCAAGAATTGGCTGAACAAGAAGTTAATGAAGAAGTGAAGCATGAAGAGTTAATTCAAGCATTGAAGCAGCAGAAGCCTGTATCCATTACAAGTGAATATGTAGATGAAATTCAAAAACGATTAACATGGTCGTACGCATTTACGTCTGCTTCCGTACACCGCTCAAAGCAATCTGTTTCCGAGATTAAGCGTCAGCAACAGTTTGGAGATGAAGAAAGTGACGATGCTCTTGTACGTAAAGCAAAAGCACCTCTTGAAGACCGTCCGAACTTTCTTCAAAAGAAAGGGTTAACCGCTGCTGAAAGAGGAACCGCTATGCATGCGGTCATGCAGCATATTCCTCTTACGCTTGAGCACACGGAAGAGAGCGTTCAAACGTTTATTGATGAAATGGTTATAAAAGAATTGCTAACAACAGAGCAAGCAAACGTTATTGATGTAGCAGGCATTGTTTCATTTATGATGAGTGATGTAGGTAAACAATTATGTGATGCGCGTCAAGTTTACCGAGAAATGCCGTTTAGTTTAGCTGTCTCTGCAAAAGAAATGTATGCTCATTGGGAAAATGAAGATGAAAACATCCTTGTTCAAGGTGTGATTGACTGCTTATATGAAACAGAGGATGGCATCGTGCTTTTAGATTTTAAAACAGACAACATTACCCATCAATTTGAAGGGGATTTCGAGCAGGCAAAGCCAGTTTTACTTGATCGTTATCAAATTCAATTAACGTTATATGCAAAAGCAATTGAACAAATTATTAAGCAGCCTGTTAGAAAGCGATATTTATATTTCTTTGACGGTGGCTACTTGTTAGAAGTATAGAACATGAACGTAGAAAATGCAGCATGAGATGGACTTTCAGGCTGCATTTTCATTGCTTTATAGAGAAGGGAGTTATGGAGAAATGAGATTGTTGCATACGGCAGATTGGCACTTAGGTCGCACGTTAGAAGGGCGAAGTCGATTAGAAGAGCAAGCTCAATTTTTAGATGAGCTTGTAGAAATTGTAGAAAGAGAAAAAGTCGATGCAATTTTAATGGCAGGAGATGCTTTTGATACGGTCAATCCTCCTGCAGCAGCTGAGCAGCTTTTTTATGAAAGCATGTCTCGCCTCTGTGACGGGGGAAAGCGTCCTATCATTGTCATTTCGGGAAATCATGATAACCCAGAGCGTTTATCAGCAGCTTCACCATTAGCTACTCAACATGGCATTACATTGTTAGGGCTACCGACAACGGATGTACAGCACATTTACATTCCGAGTCAACAGGAGTATTTACGAGTGGCAGCTTTGCCTTATCCATCAGAATCACGATTAAAAGAAGTGCTATCAGAAGAAAATGATGAACGACAAATTCGAAACTCATACGATTTAAGAGTAAAAGGAATCTTTGACAAAATGAGTGAACAATTTACGCCAGATGCAGTAAATGTGGCGATGAGTCACATTTATGTTACAGGTGGCAGCTCAACAGATTCTGAACGCCCAATCGAAGTAGGTGGAGCTTATACAGTGGCTGCAACAAGCTTACCTGCGGCTGCACAATATGTGGCACTTGGACATTTACATCGACCTCAGGATATTAAACGAGCAAATACAATCGCACGTTACTCAGGCTCACCATTAGCCTATAGTTTTTCTGAAGCAAATTACACCAAGTCTGTGACAATTGTCGATGCTCAACCCGGGCAAATAGCTCAGGTGTCTGAAATTCCACTAAGCAGTGGAAAGCCACTTGTAAGGTGGAAAGCAAAAGAAGGGTTAGCAAAAGTCTACAATTGGCTCGATGAAGGACGTGATCAGACAGCTTGGATTGATTTGGAAATACATGTGAAAGATGCACTGTCTATTGAAGAAATTCATCGTTTACGAAAGCTTCATTCTGGATTTATCCACATTCGCCCTGTTTTTGATGCGAAGCCAGAAGACGTAGAGAGGCGCTCTACAAGAGATGTTCCAGTGGAAGAACTATTTAAGAAGTTTTATGAGCGTCAAACAGGTGGCGGGACACCGGATGATGAGCTCGTTAAGTTGTTCTTAACACTTGTACAAGACGAACATACAGAGGATGTGTAGAAGATGAAGCCTATTACATTATCAATTGCTGGATTGCATAGTTTTCGTGAAAAGCAAACGGTCGATTTTGAAGCGTTATGTTCAGGTGGAGTATTTGGTATTTTTGGTCCTACTGGGAGTGGAAAATCATCGATTCTGGATGCGATGACTCTTGCATTATATGGAAAAGTAGAGCGTGCAACCAACAACACACAAGGAATTCTAAATCATGCTGAAAATGAATTAAAAGTATCGTTTACGTTTGAACTAAAGAACGCAGAAAGCAAACAGCGGTACATGGTAGAACGAACATTCAAGCGTTCTGATGATATTCGAGTAAAGTCATCGACAAGCCGCTTTATTGAAATTGGTGAAGAAACGGTTGTGTTAGCAGATAAAACAAACGAGGTTAACCAAGCAATTCAAGAGCTTCTAGGACTCACAATTGATGACTTTACGAGAGCTGTTGTGTTGCCGCAAGGAAAATTTGCTGAATTTTTATCGTTAAAAGGTGCAGAGCGTCGCCAAATGCTGCAACGACTATTCAATCTTGAACAATATGGTGATCAGCTTAATCAGAAGATTCGCTCACAGTTATATACAGTCAAAAGTAAGCTTGACCAAGTTGTAGCAGAACAAGCCGGGCTAGGAGATGCTTCTAAAGAGAAGCTCGTCGAAGCGGAAGAGAATTTTAAAAATAGCATGTTGCTACTAGAAAAGCGTGAAAAAGAATTGTCGGAGGTAGACAAGCTTTATGAACGTCAACGTCAAGTATGGGAATGGCAGCAAGAAAAAGAACAGCTTCATGAAATGTTAGGTACATTAAAACAAGAAGAACAAGACATGAACGAGAAAGAAAAAGCTGTTCAAGAAGCGGAGCAAGCTGAAAAATTAAAGCCCTATTTAGAGGGATACGAACAAGCTAAAAAACAGTTGGCGAGTTACGAACAAAAAGCATTGGAGCTCCAACAACAAATTCAAAAGAGCCAAGAAGAGTATGCAAGAGCAAATGAGCAGTATGAAATAGCCAGATTACAAAAACGAGAGAAAGAACCGCTTTTGCTTACTCGTAAAACAGAGCTTCAGCAAGCAGTGGAGATAGAGAAATCTGTTCAAGTGCTAACCACAGAAGCGAGCAGGCTACAAGAAACAGCAGGCAAGCTTGAAAAGAGCTTAATCGATAAGCAAGAAAGAAAAGTGAACGAACAAAATCGGTATGAGCGTGCTATCTCAAAACAGCAATTATTAAAAGAGCAAGTAAAAGAAGTGATGGTAACAGCAAAGTATCGTGATATGGTTCAAAAAGCTTACTACGACAAGCAATCTATTACACACGTAGATGGAATGTTAAAAGAATCTAAACAAGTCTTAAGTATGGAAGTAAGCGAACTTAATCAATTGACAAAGCAAGTCGAACAAATCGTGCAACACCGCTCTACTTACGAACAAAAGAGTAAGGTGTTATTTTCAGAACTTGAACGTTTATATCATACGATTTGTGAACGAGAAAGTGAGTTTGACTATCTATTTTCAACTTGTGAGGAGCAGCTACAGCATGCTCGTAACGTAGTCAATGAAGAGCGCCTAAAAACGTTAGCTTTTCAACTTTCAGAACAACTTCATGATGGCGAAGCTTGCCCAGTGTGTGGATCAGTAAATCACCCAAATCCTATTGACTTTAAAAGCCAGCAAGCATCTCATACAGAAAATCAAGCCGAGCAACTTGAACAACATCTAAATGAGTTGCGTGAACAAAAATACCAATATGCTTCCATAAAAATTCAGTTAGAACAAGTAGCGCGTGAACTGAATGAAATACTTGATAACAATGAAGAAATTCATAGTGACTTGGCCAAGATAGAGCCATTAGGAGAAATGAGTACACAAGAAATTGCTTCTTATGTGCAACAACTCACTGTAGAGTTAAAATCTCTTCATCAAGATTACTTGCAGATAAAAGAAGCTCAACAAAAGGTTAGTCACCAATTTAAACAAGTTCACCAAGAAGAGGACAAATTACGCGTTCAGCTAGAACGTAGTGAACAAAGTTGTGATGTTAAACAAAAGAAAGTAGATGAGGTAGCTCAGCAGCTACAGGTTTTAAAGGAGCAGTGGAGTAATCAATATCAAGAGCTGAGCTATGATGACATTGAGCAATTACAACAAGTGCTTATGGAAAGAGCGGAGAAAGAGCAAGATTTAAATGAGCGCATCGAAAAGAGCGTGACGTTCTTAGAGCAACAACGTCAACTCATTCAAACGATTGCAAACGAAGTAACAGATCTTGAGCGCGAGTTAACTGAAGCAACCATTACATTGAGAAATAAACAAGAGCTCTTAAAAGAGAAACAAGAAGCACTACGAAAAATAGTAGGAGAACATTCACTTTCTACCCTAATAGAAGCAACGAATCATCAGCTTGAATCTTTAACAAAAAAAGAAGATGAAGCGTATAAACAGTGGCAATATACACAATCAGCTTATCAAAAAATGCAAAGTGAACAGCAGGCCGTCGAGCAGTCGTTGAAAGAATTAACTGAACGATTTGAAGAGATAGAGACGAAGTGGAGAGACTTATTAGTGCGCTCATCATTTGAGACTGTTGATGATGTTCAATCCGCTTTTTTATCTGATAAGCAAATGACTCATTTAAAAGAAACAATTGAGCAATTTTGGGACAAGATAAAACGAGTAAAAGCTGATATTCGTAGAGTGGAGCATCAGTTACAGCAAGAAACGCTTACGAAAGAACAGTGGGATCATACAAAAGAAATGCGCCTCGCTATGCAGCTTGGAGTTAAAGAAGCTGGTGAAATAAAAGGAGCCGCTTATCAAACCGTACAAGATGTAAAACAACGACATGATCGCTTTTGTGAATTAGATAAACAAAAGAAGGAGCATGAGCAGTTATACGAGCAATATCAAAAACTCCAATCTGTTTTTAAGGGAAATACATTTGTTGAATATATCGCAGAGGAGCAACTGATGGCTGTCAGCCGTGATGCTTCTAGTCGATTAGCAACATTAACACGTCAGCGATATGCCATTGAGGTAGACTCTCAAGGTGGATTTATTATGAGAGATGACGCTAATGGTGGAGTGAAAAGGCCTGTTTCTACGTTATCAGGTGGAGAAACATTTTTAACATCTCTTGCGCTTGCTCTGTCGTTATCAGCTCAAATTCAATTGCGCGGCCAATATCCACTTCAATTTTTCTTCTTAGATGAAGGGTTTGGTACATTAGATTCAGAATTACTTGATACCGTCATTACAGCACTTGAAAAACTACAGTCAAATAATTTATCAATCGGTGTCATTAGCCATGTTCAAGAGTTAAGAGCGCGTTTACCAAAACGTTTAATTGTTGAAGCGGCTGAGCCTTCAGGCAAAGGAACAACTGTAGCAGTTGAATCACTGTAAAAGAGAAAGGTTATAGGTGCGATGGCTAAAAAAGATCAAAGAATTGGAACATGTGAACTATGTAGGAGAGAAGAGGTTTTAACAACTGTTCATCATTTAACTCCAAAAGAGATGGGTGGAACGTTTGAACCTACAGCCAATTTATGTATCCCTTGTCACAAACAAATCCATGCTTTATACACAAATGATGAGTTAGCCATTCGTTTAAATACAATTGATGCTCTGCGAAAAGATGAAAAAATGTCATCATTTATAAAATGGATTCGAAAACAACCATCTTCAAAAGTACCGAAAATAAAGAAATCAAATGCGCGAAAGCAAAAATAAAAAGGTCTCAAAGAGGAATTCCTCTTTGAGACCTTTTTGTAACGACCATGTTATGCATTTGCTACAATATTTTGATCTGCTAAGTCTGGGTCAATGGCATTGGTTGCTGAGAAACCAGTATTTGTGTTAATAAAGTTACCGGTGTTAAAGCCACCTGATCCGGCTGCTGTTTTAGAAGCGCTCTTTGGTGAGACATAGAACGTATCTCCGAATGTTACAACACCGCCTCCAACACTGACAATTTGGACAGGTCCAACTAATGCTGGCATAGTCTCCCTCCCTCCTTTCTTTTATTCAGCTTCACCTTCACCAGTGTTCGCTAGTGAACTGTTTATAACGGGTGTAGTATCTTTATCTTCTTCCTTTTTTAATAGTGGGTTTTCACTTGAATTGTTACCTAATAATTGGCGAATGTGTTTAATCCTCGATTCAGCATATACATTACACGTAGAACCGATATGAACAACGGAGGAAAATCCAACCCCAATGATATCGATATAATTGACCCGAATAGCAGGTACTTCATTGTAAGTCGTAATCGCAATAGGGGTAATGGGTAACACAGGTATATCCTCTTTAAAAACAGCATAATCATCAAAATTGCCTTCTCTGCCGTAAAATAACGGATATTCTCTACGAACAGCTAATGCTCGAGTTAATAAAATTAAATTTGTAGAATCACCAACCTGTGTAATGCTAGAAGAAGAAAGAGAATCAATGGTTATGTTATTTACAAATGATGTGCGAGTAAGCATGAATGATCACCTTCATTATTGTAAAGATAGCGGTACATATGGGCCGATAATTAAAGATTCCGCTGGTGTGTCGAAAGTAGAAGCTAACGAAATATAATGAGCATCACCGACTAAAAAAAGTGAGGATGATGCTACCCCAACAATGTTAATATCACCAACTAATAAATCGCGATTGATGACTGTATAATTCATGAGTGACCTCCACCTTTTTTCAATGAATCAGGTAAATACGTTAAAAAAGCATGAATGCCTTTTTGAATGTCTTCGTACATTTTATGTTTGATTTCTTCATAAACAGCTGATTCATTTTGCTGTAGATGAGCCACATCAATTTGCTGTAAATGAAATGCAATTCGCTGTTCAAGTTGTTTTTTTATATCTTCGATAATGAAGTTGTAGTAAGAATGGTCAATGGATAAATTGCGCTCTTGTAAAATCTTACCTATCAACTCATTTCCGTGTTCGTTCAACTCATTGGTTAAATCTGTATGGATAGTAGAAATAATCTCTATTTGTTTAGAACGGTCAAGTGGTTGAAGGCTTGGATTTTGACCAGGAACTTGTGGAGAATCTGCCATTGAGGCAGGAGTTTCCGGTGGAAAGGTAACGGTAGGTTGCTGGCCATTGATAATGACATCTTCTATATTCTCTGGGCTAATTGGGTTTAATCCGATATTTAACGTGCCATCCAATGTATCAATTTTAAGTTGTTCAAATTTATATTCAATTTTTTCAATGGATGTACGTGGTGTATCTTCAAGCTCTTTAACTTTTGCTTGAAGGTCAAATAGCTCAGTTTCTAACTTTTGAATTCGCTCATCTTGTTTTTGAACGTAAGCACCTAGTTGCTGTACGTATTGATAGAGCTGCTGAAAATGGTCCATCTCACTCACCCTCTTTCTCTATATACGTATGGGAAAATGAGAGGGAAGATGTCAAGAACCATTTGGTTGTGGTGGAGTAAGGGATTGAGAAACTGGACCTGGCTGTATACCTGTAGTTGGTAACCCAGTCATTGGAGAAATCGATCCGAGAATACCGGTCTTCTCTGTTGGTGCAGCTTCAGTAAATCCCCCTGTATTAAACAAGTTAGCATTCTCTCTAATGACTCCTACACTACCAATCTGTAACACAGACGAGTTAGAGATGGCGTTCACTTTTAAACTTTGGATACAAATACTTTGGTTCACATAAAAGTTCATAAAGGAACCTCCTTATTCATTGATAGTTATAGGTTTCCAGCGATATTTTGATCATTGACGTCTTGGTCGTTTGTATTTGTAGCACTTTGCTGATTAATAACTTGTAAACGATCTCCCGTATTAAACGAACCTGCACCAGCAAATGTTTTCGCACTAGATACTGGAGAGATGGTAAAGACGTCACCGATGTGTAATACACTTGCCGACCCTACACTATTTACATTAACAACTCCGACGATTGCTGGCATAGACGAACACCCTTTTTTTCTTTGCTAGTAACAGCGTATGATTAACTGGGAAAATGGTGAATGCCCAGAAGACATAAAATACGATTGGTCGATGGTTTTATTTGGATTGATTTATAGGAGAGAGGATGGATGTATCTCTTAACCCTTTTCGATATAATGTGAATCAATGCGCGTTTCGTTTAAACGTATAGCGTAAACAGCATAATATAAAATGAAAGCTGATTTAGTGTATAAGGTGTGAGTTTGTGAGAATGAAGAATAAAGAGTTACGTTCAATTCAGATAGAAGACCGAATTGAGATTGTAGATATAGTAAGAGGTGTTGCATTATTAGGCATTTTGTTTGTAAACATGCCTAGTTTTTATTCACCGGATATATATTATAGTGATCAAAGTATTGCAAAAACCTCATTGGATAGGTATTTAAATATTGTAATTGATTTAGTTGGACAAGGTAGTTTTTATCCATTATTTGCGATTTTGTTTGGCTTTGGATTTATGGTTATGTTTGAACAAGCATATAGAAAGGACACACCATTTACCCCTTCTTTTTCAAGGCGACTCGTTGGTCTATTTGTTATTGGTGTTCTTCATGCTTTTTTTATCTGGTATGGAGATGTGTTGATTCTTTATGCGCTTTGTGGATTGTTATTATTAATTTTTCAAGAGGCAAGAAGTCAAGTGCTTCTAACTTGGGCGACTATCTTATGGGTGATCCCAACTCTTATTATGAGTGTACTTTTACTTGTAGCAACTTTTCATAATCAAGAATCTGCTGTTGTAGGATTGAACCAACAATTGATTGAACAATCCTATGCAGTTTATGGAAATGGAACGTTTATGGATATTCTTTCACAACGAGCTATGGACTGGTATTACATTCATAATATGAGTACGATTCCGTTTTTGGTTTTATCCATTTTTCCGATGTTTCTTCTCGGCGCTTATATGGCAAAAGAGAAATGGTTTCATTATTCAGAGGATCGAATTGTTCTCCTGAAATGGATTACGCTCCTTTCATTTTTAACATTTTTACTGTTTAAAGTAATGCCTTACATATTCGGTCGAAATCTATTTACTGATTATGTACAAGATAATATAGGAGGTCCAGCGGGCACTCTTTTTTATCTTGGTTCTTTACTACTAATCTCGAAATCTCCTTTTATTCAGACGTTATTGAAGCCATTTGTAGCAGTAGGACGACTTTCTCTAAGCAATTATCTAGTACAATCGCTTATTTGTACGTTCATTTTTTATAACTACGGATTAGGATTATACGGCAAAATAACAGCTGCGCAAGGAATAATGATAGCGATTATGATCTTTTTTGTTCAAATGCTGATTAGCAACATGTGGATTAAGTTTTATTCGCATGGACCGATTGAACGAGTGCTACGTTCCATTACGTATTGGAAAAAACGTTAAGAGAGGTATGTGAGAATACCTCTTTTTAAGTGCTTGTATATAGACCCATTAATCTAGAAAACTAGCCTCCAACTTGTTAGAAAGCGACAATCAAACAAAGGAAGAGGAGTTTCAAGGAATTTGTCGAAGGAAGAGGAGAGATGACAAGGAGGAATGGAAATGAGGTTTGTAACAGCTATTTATCAAGGTCGAGAATTTATAGGGGTACAACAAGAAAAGACGATTATCGATTTACAAAGAGCGGAAGAGAAGCAATTAGGCACAACAGATATCCCTCAATGTATGATTCGATTTATTGAGTTGTATGAGCTTTTAGAAGAAAAGATTAAATCGATTATGGAAGTACAAGATGATGGTGTAAATGTGGAAAGAGGTGTGTACGCACAAGAGCAGGTGACAATCATTGCACCTATCCCAAGACCTCGTAAAAATATTTTTTGTGTAGGGAAAAACTATGCTGATCACGCAATTGAAATGGGAAGTAAAGATGATATTCCCTCCCACATTATGCTTTTTTCAAAAGCGCCTACATCTGTCGTTGGTCATGAGCAAGTCATTTTACACCATAAGCATATAACGCAAGAGTTAGATTATGAAGGTGAGTTAGCTGTTATTATTGGAAAAGAGGGCACACGAATTAAACAAGAAGATGCAATGTCTTATGTGTTTGGATATACAATTGTAAACGACGTAACGGCTCGAGATCTGCAAGCAAAGCACAAGCAGTTCTTACTAGGGAAGAGCTTAGATACATCTTGTCCGATGGGACCTGTTATTGTGCATAAATCAATAATTAAAGCGCCTCATCATCTACATATTGAAACGAGAGTAAACGGTCAAGTGCGTCAAAAAGGAAATACAGAACAGTTTATCTTCTCAATTGAAGAAATAATTTCAGTCATCTCACAAGGAATGACGTTAGAGCCGGGTGATATTATTGCAACTGGTACACCAGCAGGCGTAGGAAAAGGATTTAATCCTCCTAAATTTTTAAAACCAGGTGATGCGATTGAGATCTCTATTGAGTCGATTGGGACGCTGCGTAACACAATCGAACGGTAAATCAGCATTGTCTTTTTCTTGGTAGCTCACAGCCTTTCATGGTATGATACATACTGAAAGGAGGCGATAAGACATGATGTGGGCCATACATTTACACGTAACTTTATGGACGTTATTATTAATTTTATTTGTCGTAAACATCGGTTTATTACGTAGTGGAAAGCTTAAAGGACAAAAAATCGTACATATGATTTTACGTCTTTTCTATATTCTTGTACTATTATCCGGTTTACATTTACTTGGCGCGCTATACCAATTTGCTTCGTTAAACGCCATACTAAAAGGGGTTTTTGGAATTTTAGTTATTGGTGGTATGGAAATGGTACTTGTACGCAGTAAAAAAGGAAAGCGCACAGTTGTAGCATGGAGCTTATTTGCTGCAGCGCTTGTGTTAGTATTCTATTACGGATATGTTGTATTAAGTTACTAAGAAGCTACCAACAACGGTGGCTTTTTTACTTTGTATAAATGTTCATGACTCGCTTTCCGTTGCTCATTGTATATTCAAAACGGTCACTGTGCTCTGTACCTCGACTAAATAAATGATGAACAGAACAAATCGATTCTTCATTATCATAAATTATAAAGTTTACTCCGTTTACATCCTCATGACTAGGTAAGAAAAGTGACGTGTTGTGACAATAGATACAGTCATAAAGCGAGATACCAAGTGAATTTAGTTGAGATGTAAAGGAAGAGAACACGTCTATTGACAGAGATTGAAGTAGTTCTTCATATGCATGTTGTAGCTTTTTTCTAACTCGCAGTTGATCTCCATCTCGCAGCATATACGTATCACCGTTCAATTTTAAGACGTTATCACTTATGAACATAGCTTTTTGCCACGTGTTTTT
The DNA here is from genome assembly GCF_016909075.1 of Priestia iocasae. Lineage (GTDB taxonomy): Bacteria > Bacillota > Bacilli > Bacillales > Bacillaceae_H > Priestia > Priestia iocasae. Next base: position 434,521 of record NZ_JAFBFC010000002.1, on the reverse strand, counting down.
CACATGAATTTCTAAAGAATCATTGACGATATCGTTTAACATCGATGCCTCATCACTATCTTCTTCAAAAAATACCCATTGAGAATCAATGCATTCTATAATCCCTGTCGTATGACAGCGTTCTTGACCGTTGAAAATGTCTAATTTTGATTCATACTTCATTTTAAAAACCTCCGATGTAAAAAAATATCCACATCTCTTTATTACCTAAAATAACGACATTTATAACGCTTACATTGTGAATTTACTATGTAATAAAAGAGAGGACAAATCAACGAGCCCGGGTTCCATGCATACAATGTGATTATTGCACCTATAGCCACGTTTAAAAGAAAGGATGATAGAAATATGTGTGGAATAACAGGCTGGGCTGATTTTAATCGGTCACTATTAACTGAACAAGCAACTGTTGAAAAAATGGCTGAAACATTAACGAAAAGAGGACCAGACGATACAAATGTATGGGCAGATCAACATGTTGCTTTCGGACATAAGCGCCTTGTTGTGGTGGATCCAGAAGGCGGAAAGCAACCGATGCAACGAAAAAAAGAAGAGAGTACGTATACAATTTGCTATAACGGTGAGCTTTACAATACGGAGGATATCCGCAAAGAGTTGCTAAAACGTGGCTATACTTTTCAAGGCCACTCTGATACAGAAGTGTTACTCACATCTTATATCGAATGGAAAGAAACGTGTATTGAATATTTAAATGGAATCTTTGCATTTGCAATTTGGGATGAAAGTGAGCAGAAGTTATTTATTGTTAGAGATCGTCTAGGTGTTAAGCCTCTTTTTTATCATGCATATCGAGGAGGGATTCAATTCGGTTCCGAATTGAAAGCTCTCTTAGCACACCCTGATATAAAAGCGGAAGTGGGGTTAGATGGGCTTGCGGAAGTATTTGGGTTAGGTCCATCTCGCTCTCCAGGGCATGGGGTGTTCAAAGGAATCGATGAGCTTCGGCCTGCTCATGCATTAACTTTTAGCCGTGAAGGATTGAAGGTGTGGCGTTATTGGAACGTAGAGAGTAAAGAACATACAGAATCACTAGAGGAAACAACGGAGCACGTTCGCTTTCTATTAAAAGATTCGATTGTCCGACAACTAGTGTCTGATGTACCTGTTTGTACGTTTTTATCAGGAGGAGTTGACTCTAGCGCGATTACAGCGATTGCAGCTAACTCATTTAAAGCAGAAGGAAAAGGGCGTCTTCATACGTATTCAATCGATTATGAAGACAATGATAAATTTTTTAAGGCGAATGAATTTCAACCAAACTCAGATGTCACTTATATTCACAAAATGTCAAAAGAATTTGAGACCATTCATCATCGGTGTGTGATTCCGACTGAGGATCTTGCTCATTACTTAACCGAATCAGTACTTGTGCGCGACCTTCCAGGGATGGCTGATATTGATTCATCACTCTTATGGTTTTGTCGTGAAATTAAAAAAGATTTCGTTGTTGGTTTATCTGGAGAATGTGCAGATGAAATCTTTGGGGGTTATCCTTGGTTTCACCGCAAGCATGATTTAGCGTCAGATGCATTTCCTTGGATGCGCTCGGTTGACGCTCGCGTTGATTTATTACAAGATTCATGGAAACAAAAGCTAAATTTAAAAGAGTACGTGCATGCTCGATATGAAGAAACTGTGAGGGAAACACCTTTATTAGATGGAGAATCTGTAGAAGACACACAAAGACGAAAGTTATTTTATTTGAACATGATTTGGTTTATGACAACGTTGCTTGATCGTAAAGACAGAATGAGTATGGGAGCTAGTTTAGAAGTGCGCGTACCATTTGCTGATCATCGATTAGTTGAATATGCGTGGAATATCCCTTGGACAATGAAAACGGTTGGTAACCAAGAGAAAGGAATTTTACGAAAAGCATTAGAGGGTACTCTTCCACACGATGTATTGTATCGGAAAAAAAGCCCGTATCCAAAAACACATAATCCAGCCTATACAAAAGCGGTGAAAAGTTGGTTGGAAAGTATTTTACAAGACCGAACAACTCCTTTATATGACTTTTTCGATAAACAAAAGCTAGATAATATTGTGAAATCTGAAGGGGAAGACTTCAAAGTACCGTGGTTTGGACAATTGATGACGGGCCCGCAGCTTTTGGCTCACCTAGCCCAGATTCATGTATGGTTTAAAGAGTATGGTATCCAAATAAAAGAGTAGTGCAAAAAGTCACGCTCTCTTATAAGTTTAGAAATGGATTTCCTTTTCAAGAGGGAGATTTTAAAAGTGGGATGTTCCCTTTTAAAATCTCCCTCTTCTTCATTTCAATTCCATAAATAGGGGGATGAGAAGAAGATGCCATAAATAGCAAGGTTTAGCTAACAAAGGATATATCTAAGAAGTTTGTACATAAAATGATAGAAAGAATCGTCATCTTTCAATAAATAATCAAAAAGTATATTTTTATTGTCATTTCATCATAACATTTGTATAATGTTTGTATAATATTTGTATAACTTGATTAGGGGGAATATCATGCGCAAGCGTGTGACTGTAATTGGAGCTGGTCCAGGAGGATTGGCGGCTGCAATGTTGTTAGCTAGCCACGGGTATGAAATAGATGTATATGAAAAGCAACCGTATGTTGGCGGGAGAAACTCTGCAATTAAAATAGATGGCTATACATTTGATATGGGGCCAACCTTTTTAAGTATGCCGCACATTGTAGAAGAGATGTTTGAAGCAGCGGGCAGAAATGCGCATGACTACCTAGAATTAAAAAGGTTAACCAGGATGTATGAGCTAGTTTTTCATGATAAAAAAGTTAATATGACAGATGATGCAGTAGAGATGAAAAAAGAAATTGAACGGCATTTTCCAGGTAACGGAAAAGGATATGAGCGTTTTATGAGTGATACGGCTGTAAAAATGGACGCTCTTACACCATTACTGCAAAGTCAAATGGATCGTTATTATCATTATTTACGTCCTTCTGTTTTTCGTGCATTGCCTCATTTATCACTTGGTAAAAGCTTATATGATGTATTAAGCACATATTTTTCCGCAGAACAATTAAAACTTGCCTTTACATTTCAGTCAAAGTATTTAGGAATGTCTCCTTGGGAATGTCCGGGTGCTTTTTCAATCTTGTCTTATATGGAGCACGCATATGGCGTTTATCATCCAATTGGTGGAGTCAATCAGCTTTCTGAAGCAATGGCTCAAGTAGTGAAAGAATATGGTGGACGTATACATCTTAATAACGGTGTGAAGAAGTTATGGATAGAAGCTCAAAAAGTAAAAGGAATTGTACTAGAGAGTGGAGAAAAAGTCCCCGCTGATGATGTTGTCATTAACGGAGATTTTGCTCATGCAATGACAAATCTAGTAGATGAAGGAATCCTGAAAAAATATGAAAAAAAGAAACTAGAGAATAAAAAGTATTCGTGCTCCACTTTTATGATTTATCTAGGTGTGAATAAACAATACGACTTACCTCATCATACGATTATCTTTGCAGATGATTATAAGAAAAATGTAGAAGAGATTACTAAAACGTTAACGTTACCAGAAGACCCGTCTATTTATATTCAAAATGCTAGTGTAACAGATCCAACTTTAGCGCCAGCAGGAAAATCAGCGCTCTATATTTTAGCTCCTGTGCCGAATAATTTTAGTGAAATCGAGTGGGATGACATCAAGGACGAATTTAAGAAGTTAGTCTTAAAGACGGTAAAAGAGAGAACAGAATTCAAAGATATTGAAGACCATATTGAGGTTGAACGTATTCTTTCTCCAAAGCAATGGGAAGAGGACATTTATGTCTATAAAGGTGCGACATTTAATTTAGGACATCAGCTTTCTCAAATGATGGTACTGCGCCCACATAATCGTTTTGAAGAGTTGGAGCACTGCTGGCTTGTAGGTGGAGGTACTCACCCAGGTAGTGGCTTGCCAACAATTTTGGAATCAGCAAGAATCACAACAAAAGCGATATTGAAGAGAGATGCAAAATCGTTTAATCAACCTATTCAAACAACAACTAAATTGGAGCGAGTGTTATGAAAGTAGCTATTGTAGGCGGAGGAATTGGTGGGTTAGTTACGGCTTTATTGTTAACTAAACAGGGCATTGAGGTAGAAATCTTTGAAAAAGAAGAAAAGCTAGGTGGACGACTTGCTTTTACAACACATGAAGATTACAGAATTGATGAAGGACCAACAATCGTTTTACTTCCGCATATGCTGCAAGAGATTTTAGCGGAAGCGGGCATTTCTTCTTCTCAGTATGAACTCATTAAATGTGATCCGTTGTACACGATTAACTATTTAGATGGTACCACATATACAAAACATGGTTCCTTAGAAAAGCAATTAGAAGAGATTAAGCAGGTGTTTCCTGGAGAAGAAACCAATTTTTCACGGTTTATGACTGAAATGAAAGCTAACTTTGCTTTAGGAAATCAAGCTTTTTTACAAAAAACATTTGCTAAAAAGCGAGATTTTTGGACGTGGAACAATTTAAAAGTGCTAAGTAAGCTAAATGCTCATCAGTCTGTAAATAAATACGTTTCTTCTCATTTTAAAGATGAACGGTTAGAGCAAGCCTACTCATTACAATCTCTTTATATTGGTGGAAATCCTTACACATCACCAGCTATTTATTCGCTTGTGCCTTATAGTGAACATGAACACGGAATTTATTATGTAAAAGGTGGATATGCCAGCTTAGTAGAAGTAATTGAAGAAGAGCTTCAAAAGCGTCGCGTAACTATTCACCTTAACTGTAAAGTAGAAGAAATTTGTTTTGAAGACTCTAAAGCGACTGGACTAATTGCCAACCAGAATAAGTATTTAGCAGATGCTGTAGTGTTAAATGGTGACTTTCCTTTAATGGCAAATCTAGCGAAGCAAAAAGAGAAAAAATATACACCTTCTTCTAGTTGTTTACTCTTATATTTTGGTTTGAAGAAACGTTATACGCACGGAAATGTTCATCAATTTTTTATGGGGGATTCCTTTAAAGAGCATATGAATCAAGTCTTTACTACAAAGGAACTACCGAATGATCCAGCTGTTTATACATTTTATCCATCATTATTAGATGAGACACTCGCACCAGAAGGGAAAAGTGTTCTGTATACGCTTATTCCAGTTCCATCGGGTGATCATATTGATTGGGAAAATCAAAACGAATTCATTGAAAAGATGATTGATCAAATAGAGAAAAGGGCATTTCCAGGACTTAGACAAGAGATAGAGTGGATGAAAGTACGTACCCCAAGTGATGCACGTAATTTTGGATTATACGAGGGAGGAAGTTTTGGTATTGCTCCAGAACTGTTTCAATCAGGGGTGTTTCGTCCTCAATATCGTCCATATGAATATGAAAACGTATTTGCAGTGGGTGCATCCATTCATCCAGGAGGCGGTGTGCCAATCGTGATGCAAGGAGCGAAACTATTAGCTAATCACTTAATTGAAGAGAAGAATAAGCATGTAGGAAAAGAACAGCTGACGGTAGATGGGGCTGTCTCATAAATAAAGAATGAAAGATTACGATTATAAAAGAATGCTATATGCAAGGAGGGAGAAAAATAGATGGCTAATTTGTTAGATGATGCTTATAGGTATTGTGAACAGATTATTGCTACCCATTCAAAAACATTTTATAAAGCCTTTTCTCTGTTACCACATGAAAAGCGAAAAGCCGTTTGGGCCGTATATGCTTTTTGCCGAAAAGTAGATGACATTGTAGATGAAGGGCTTAATCCAATTGCAGAACTAGAAGCGTTTGAAAAGCAATTTGAAGACTTTAAAAAGAAAGCAGTCCATCTTGAAGACCCGATGTGGGTTGCATTGCATGATGTATTTATTCGCTTTGATATGAATGTAAAGGCATTTGATGACATGATTAAAGGTCAGCGGATGGATTTAACAAAGAAAGAATATGACACGATACATGAAGTGAAATATTATTCTTATCATGTAGCGAGTACAGTAGGTTTAATGTTGTTACCAATTTTAGCTCCAGAGCACCATAAGATGTTAGAAGAAGATGCAATTGCTCTTGGAATTGCGATGCAGCTAACGAATATTTTGAGAGATGTTGGAGAAGACTTGCAACGTGAGCGAATTTATCTTCCGAAAGAGTTAATGAATCATTATGGATATACAAGAGAGATGATGCAGGAGAAGGTTGTAAATAAACCGTTTGTTCAGTTGTGGGAGCATTTGGCACAAGAAGCAGAAGGATTGTACGAAAAGGGATTAAGTACCCTTCATTACTATCCTCTTTCATCTCGCATGCCGCTAAAAGGAGCAGCATATCTATACCGAGCAATCTTAGATAAAATTCGAAAAGAAGAGTATCAAGTATTTGATACAAAACATTATGTAACGAATGAGCAGAAGCAACAAATCATCGCGTCTATATAAAATCAAAGCCTATGAAGGCCTCTTATTAAGAGGCCTTCATAGGCTTTAAATAGGTCTAAACAAAAAGCACTGCGAGTAGCAGTGCTTTTTGTTTAGAGTGATTGTTTTGCTTTACTTACGTTTCCTACATTGTTAAGTCGATCAATTAGACCTAGACCGAACTCTGGTGATGGGTCGCTATTTCCTTGTGATAATAAGTTTTCACGAAGCTCATAAGCTGCAGAACCATGTTCAGCAAAGTCAAGTCCTGAAATCTCTTCTTCACGAGAAACGCGAATTGAAGAAAAGCGAGTTAAGATAAAGAGAAAGATTCCAACTGTTCCCATTGTCCATACCATAACAGCTCCTACTCCGATAGCTTGAATGCCTAGCAAGCTCGCTCCACCGCCATAGAATAATCCATTTGCTGTATCGAAAAGACCTACAGCTAACGTTCCCCAAATTCCAACTACACCATGTACAGAAATAGCTCCAACTGGATCATCTAGCTTTAATATGCTGTCGAAGAACTGAACAGCTTCTACTAAGATAACACCTGCAATTAAGCCAATAATTAAAGCGCCAATGATAGATACATTTGCTGTTCCGGCTGTAATTCCAACTAGCCCAGCAAGTGCACCATTTAACGTTAAACTCGCATCAATTCGTTTATAGCGAAGAAGTGTGTATAGTGCTGATGAAATGACACCACATGAAGCAGACATGAGAGTAGTAGCAATGACACTTGGAACAAGCTCTGGATCTGCTGCCAATGTACTTCCACCGTTAAAGCCAAACCAACCGAACCAAAGAATGAATACACCTAGTGCGCCAAGAGGAATGTTATGTCCAGGAATGACGTTTACTTTTCCGTTTTTATATTTTCCAATACGAGCTCCTAAGAAACTAACAGCAACAACAGCACCTAGCGCGCCTGTTAAATGAACGACAGTCGAACCAGCAAAATCAACAAATCCTAGCTCAGATAACCAGCCTCCGCCCCAAACCCAATGACCAACCACTGGATAAATGAAAGCTGTCATGACGACTGTTAAAAAGATGTAGCTAGAAAGCTTCATTCGTTCAGCTACCGCTCCAGAGATAATCGTTGCACACGTTGCAGCGAATACTACTTGGAAAACAAAGAATCCAATTTGATCATTATGACCATTTAGAAGAAAGCCATCTGTTCCAATAAAGCCGCCTCCTGAGGAACCGAACATGATACCATATCCAACTACAAAATAAAGGACAGAAGCGATTGAGACAGTAAGCATATTTTTCATTAAGATATTTAGTGCATTTTTAGAACGTGTAAATCCTGTCTCGACCATTGCAAATCCAGCATGCATGAAGAAAACTAAGAATGCAGCGATCATCACCCACATCATATCAAGAGACGCACTTACCGTTTCGACTGTTTGAGGAGCTGCGTTAGCGCTTGTTGCACTAAACAACCCAAGTGTTAATAGAGCACCAATTTTCTTTTTCATATCTTTCATCCTTTCTATTGTTTATTCATTTATTTACTTACTTGTTTATAAAATAGCTTGCAACCCAGATTCTCCTGTACGAATACGAATAGCATCTTCAACTGTATAAACAAAAATCTTTCCATCTCCAATTTGATCAGTGGCACATGTTGATTGAATGATTTTTATAATTTCATCAACGTGTTCCGCTTCAACGACCATTTCAACCTTTACCTTTGGCACTAGCTTAATCTCAAAACTTCTTCCGCGAAACAATCCTTGTTGTCCTTTCTGTTGTCCGCACCCTGCGACTTCTGAAACCGTTAAACCGTTAATTCCTACTTCTTCGAGTTTTTCACGTAATGATTGGAACTTTTCTGGACGAATAATCGCTTCAACCTTTTTCATTTGCCATCCCCCTCGAACTTAAATGTAAGGTTTTATTACATGATATGTTATGTTTAATATCATATGATGAATTTTCAGAAATTTCAAGAGGAATTTACAATAAAATCGCCTATTTTTCGATAAAAATAAAGAAAACGCTTTCAATTTTAGTGAATAAAAAAACATCAATGTCAGAACTTCTTACATTGATGTTGCGAATTAAAAGAAGGTGTGAATAAAGAGGTGAGGAAGGAGAAAAGCTCCTTTTCTAACAGAAAAATAAAAAAGAACCAGTGGCTTTTGAAAGGGCGCACAACTGGCTCTTTTTGTCGTAATAAGTTATGCCGTTCTAGGAACAAATGACTTTTGTTCCCACACTTTGGAACGCCAGCGCCAAAGCATGATGAGGCCTCGTAGCCATTCATCAACAATGAAGGCAACCCATACGCCAGCTAATCCTAGGCCAAACACAACTCCTAATAAGTAAGAGATTGTGACAGCGATCCCCCACATTGATAAGATACCTATATATGTAGGAAACTTAACATCGCCGGCTGCTCGTAAGCTGTTGATGATAACTAAATTAAAGGCTCTTCCTGGCTCTAAGATAATGGTTAGTAGAATAAGCGTACTGCCCACAGCAATAATTTCTGGGTTAGATGTGAAAATGGTTAACAATGGCTTTGAGAAAAATGAAAACATAATAGCCATACATGTAGAGATGAAAAGAGAGAGTCGCAAGCTTTTTAAGCAACGCTCATACGCTTCGTCTAACTTTCCAGCTCCGATAAGATGACCAATTAGAATTTGAGTTCCTTGACTAATGGCCACACTAAATAAAAAGATAAACATCATCAGATTTTGTGCATATACTTTTGTCGTTAACGCTTCCGTTCCCATTAATGTAATGAAGTACGTAATTGCCATTTGAGATGTATTGTACGATAAATGCTCTCCAGCTGAGGGGATGCCAATTCTCAATAAGTTTTTTAAATGGACGCTTGGTAATTTATAAAATGATGAAAAAGGTAATTTTTCATCAATTCGTTTGAATAAAATCACGACAATGATCATCAAACCAATAAAGCGGCTAATGACTGTTGAATAGGCAACACCTTCTACGCCTAATACCGGAAAACCGAATGGACCAAAAATAACAAAGTAATTTCCTATAATATTTAAGATATTCATACCAATCGTCACGTACATAGTATCTTTTGTGAAGCTATAGCTACGTAAGGTTGCTCCAATTGTCATGATAATAGCTTGAATTAATGAAAGACCACCAACAACTTGTAAGTAAATCGTTGCTTCTCCCATTAATTCATTTGGTAAATCCATTATTCTAAGCAATGACTTAGAAAATAAGTAAACAATTAAACTTAAAGCAGCTCCGAATAGAACATTTGCTATTATAGATATAACTACCACTTCAGAAGCTTCTTTCCGTTTCTTTGCCCCTAGTTGCTGAGCGACAATAATGGAGCTACCTGTTGCAACAAAGCCAAACATAACAATAATAATATAAAGAATCTGGTTTGCAACTCCAACAGCAGCTACTGAGTTATCTGAGTATTGACTTAGCATAAGTGTATCTGCATTTCCCATTAACATATGGAGAAAAATTTCAATGAAGATAGGCCAAGTTAATGTAAAGAGAGCCATTTTTTTATGTTCTTTTAATGTACTCATATGTTTCTCCTTTTGACAAATCCGACATACAAACTAGTAATATAGTAAAGGTTTTTTGTTATAATAAAAAGAGATAAAAACGATAACTATTGAACAAATCCGACATAAATATTTTACACCTAATCATGTAATATCTACTTTCGAGGATAGAATTGTGAGCGATAGGTAGATCTTTGAGGTTATAGAAGATGTTTATGTATCATAGCTTAACGAAGTAGGTGATCAATAGATGATGGTGACCTTTAAGTTACCACCGTTTCCAACATTTATTATCGGGGGGACGCATACGTTTTTAAAGGGAAAGAAGCATTTTAAAAGAACGTATACCGTGTTTGACTTGTTATATGTCAAAAGAGGGACGTTGTATATGTCGGAAAATGAGATGGAGTATAAGGTGAATGAAGGAGAATATATTCTATTATCTCCGGGCTTAGAGCACTATGGGCATAAAGGGTGTGACGAGCGTACAGACGTCATTTGGTTTCATTTTTCAGTAGAAGGCTCTTTTTCATATGAAACGAATGCCTCTCTTCAATGGAGGGATTTATTTCAAAAAGAAGGAACATTTACTGAGCCTGCACAATTTATATTTCAAATTCCTACATATGGTCGCTTTGATAATCGAGCAATTATGGAGCAGAAGCTAGATGAATTAGTCCATTTAAATGAATATGGTTCAGTTGAAAATAAATTACAACAACAAATGATTTTTCAAGAAATTCTTATTATTCTTCAAAAAGAAGCGTTGGCTATTCCAACTGCAGCTGAGCGAGTGTGTGATAAGTATATCGCGTATATTCGCGCCCATTTCAAAGAAGATCTTTCTGTTCAAGAAGTTGCGCTAAAGCTACATTATCATCCAGATTACATCGCGAGAAGTATGAAAAAAACAATGGGAGTTGGACCTGTTGAGTATCTACAACAGTATCGAATTTCTCAATCAAAAATCTTGTTGGCAACAACAGATATGAAAATAAAAGAAGTAGCTGAGAAAGTGGGGATACAAGATGATACGTATTTCTCACGGTTGTTTAGAAAAAAAGAAGGGGTTTCTCCTAATAGATATAGAAGGTTTGTACATCGAAGTGAAGGATAAAAAGTTCAATCAAATAAAGAAGCTATTTTAACTTAGAGACTTCTGAGTTAAAATAGCTTCTTTGTTTTAAAGTTGGTACGCGTGTTCAACCTTTAAAACTTCAAATCCGAATCCATCTAATTGGACGTTTACTTCAGATGAATTAGCTGCGAATTGTTCACCGGTCATCGCATTTGTTAGAACTTTATTTTGTAGATCCATTGGTAAACAAATGGAAATGGCCTCCGATTGGTTGTTTAATGCGAAAATGAATGTTTCGTTTTCGTTAGACTTCGTATACAAAAGACCATGTTCAGTTTCAAAGAATGTAATATTGCCGTGATTGCCGAAAGTTTGATGCTTTTTACGTAAGGAAATTAGTTGTTTTGTAAAATGAAGTAGCTCTTGATTTTGCTGGTCTTCATCCCAAATCATACATTTACGGCAGCCAGGATCTGGTCCTCCGGTCATACCAATTTCGTCACCGTAATAAATACAAGGAGTTCCAATAAACGAAAGCTGGAATAGAAAGAGTAATTTTTCTCTATCAGTCGATTCATTGCAAACTGTTAGCGTACGAGGTGTGTCATGACTACCTAGTAAGTTAAAAGCTACTTCATTAACATTAACAGGGTAAGAAGAAAGTACGTGTTGAATTTCTTCAATAAACTCTTTTGTTGAAATTTTATCTTTTGCAAAATAGTTTAAAGCAGCAGTTGTGAATGGATAGTTCATAACTGCATCGAATTGATCTCCTTGTAACCAAGGCATTGAATCATGCCAGATTTCACCTAAAATGTACACGTCATCTTTTATGCTCTTGACCGCTTTTCTAAAATCACGCCAAAATGCATGATCAATTTCATTTGCTACGTCTAAGCGCCAGCCATCAATGTCAAACTCCTCAACCCAGTACTTCCCAACTTCTAGAAGGTAATTGCGCAATTCTTCATTCTCTGTATTCAACTTTGGCATACTTGGAACAAAAGCGAACGTATCGTAGTTTGGAATTGGCTCTTCTTTTAAAGGAAATTCTCGAATGTGAAACCAATCTTTATATGGTGACTGTTCTCCATTCTTCAAGACGTCTTGAAATTCAGGAAAGTAATATCCACTATGATTAAACACAGCATCTAGCATTACTTTTATGTCACGCTTATGACATTCTTTCACAAGTCGTTTAAAGGTTTCTTTGTCGCCAAACTGTGGATCAATTTCCATGTAGTCGATTGTATCGTATTTGTGATTTGAATATGCTTTAAAAATAGGAGTAAAGTAGATGCCGTTAATACCTAAATCTGATAAGTAGTCTAAGTGCTCGATAACTCCTTGAAAGTCACCTCCAAAGAAATTTGTTGGAGTAGGGGCAGTGCTACCCCATTCTAAAGCGCCCTCAGGATTCAATGATGAGTCTCCGTTTGCGAAACGTTCAGGAAAGATTTGATACCAAATCGTATCCTTTACCCAAGCTGGTGCACGGAATACATCAGCATTATTCAAAAATGGAAAGCAAAAATAATAAGCCGTATCATCTGTAGGAGGTGTATCAAAAAAACCTTTTTCTCCATATATAATGGTTTCTTCTTCGTTTGCTAGTTTAAATCCATATCGCATACGACGGAATGTAGGAGGAACTTCAGCGAACCAGTAATCGAATAATTGGTCTGTTTCTTTCTTTGACATCGTTACTTCTGAATATTGCCATGATTGGTTTTCAAAGTGGTAAGGATCACCACAAATGAGGGTAACAGATGTGGCATCATTCTTTTTTGTGCGCAAGCGAATGTGTAATGTTTTTTCATCATAAGCATATGCATAATTATTTTTAGGACGATGATAAATAGCCTCTTTTAACATATAGTTAGCTCCTTTTTATGAAAACGATTGCACTTTATTTAATTTATATAAAGAGTAGAAAAATCATGTTGCTTTGTCAAGTGCTATCATTTATGTAAGCGTTAAGAAGATAGAAAATTAGACCAATAGAAAAATTTTAAAAAAGTAGTTGTCAAATGATTGTTTATAGGTATAATAGAGTTATAGAAAGTGCAAACGTTTTCACTAAAAATGAAAGCGTTATATTTATCAAGGATGCGCAAACGTTTGTACAGAACAATATTATAGAAAAATATTAACATTGACGGAGGGGTCATAATGAAGAAAGCGTTATCAGTATTAATGACTTCAGCACTAACAGTTGGGATGTTAGCCGCTTGCGGTCCACAGGATGAAGAAACAAGTACATCACCAGCTTCTGGTAATGGAGAAGAAAAGCCAGAAAAGCTAGTGGTTTGGGAAGATAAAGATAAAGGTCCAGCATTAGATTATGCGATTAAAAGCTTTGAAAAAGAGCATGGTATCAAAGTTGAGTACAAAGAAGTAGAAACAACAAAAATTCAAGAGCAGTTAGCATTAGATGGTCCAGCTGGTACAGCTCCAGACGTTGTAACTATTCCACATGACAACATTGGACCAGCAGTTACAAAAGGTTTACTTACAGAGTTAACAACAATTTCTGATGAATCAACATCTCGTTTCAGTGAGTCATCATTAGATGCCATGACATTTGATGGTAAGCTTTATGGATTACCAAAAGCAACTGAAACGCCAGTATTCATCTATAACAAAGCATTAATGTCAGAAGCTCCAGCAACAATGGACGAGCTTAAAACATTTGCAACAGATTTCACTAAAGGTGGCAACTACGGTTTCTTAGCATTACTTGATAACTACTACTTTGCACACGGTTTCCTAAACGGTTATGGTTCTTATGTATTTGGTGAAAAAGACGGTTCATTTGATACGGCTGACTTAGGTGTTAATAGTGCTGAAGCAATTGAAGCAGTTGACTACATTAGCACTTGGTACAAAGATAAGTTATTACCAAACGGTATTATCGGTGAAAATGGTGGTAGTGCATTAGATGGATTATTTAACGAAGGAAAAGTTGCTTCTGTTATGAACGGTCCATGGGCATTCCAAGGCTATACAGCAGCTGGTATTGAAATTGGTGCAGCACCAATGCCAACGTTACCAAACGGTGAGCCAGTGAAAACATTCATGGGTGTAAAAGGTTGGAACGTAACATCATTCTCTACTAACAAAGAGTGGGCTGAAAAATTCATTGATCATATTACAAGCGATGAAAATGCGAAAAAACGCTTTGAGTTAACACAAGAAATTCCGCCAAACACAGCATTACTTGAAGATCCAATCATTAAAGATAATGAGTTAGCTTCTGCGGTTGCTTTACAATCTCAAAATGCAGTACCAATGCCTTCAATTCCTGAAATGTCAGAAGTTTGGGCTCCAATGCAAAGTGCAATTCAAACAGTTATTACTGGTAAAGCTGATTCTAAGAAAGCATTAGATCAAGCTCGCGGTACAATTGAAGAAAACATTAAAGCAAACCACGGTGGAAAATAAGCCGAGTTACATGAAGAAGTACCTCTAAGACAATTAGAGGTACTCTTTCATCAATAATGGCGCAAACGTTTGCATAAAAACACAAATCTATTCAATCACTTCGGTTATTTAGAATGAAAGGGAGAGGCCAAAAATGGAGCTAAAACATGCTGGAAATCAGCCAGAGCAAACATTGCAAGGTAGCAACCATCGTAAAGTGGCGTTAGGCTTATCCATAATCCCTGGGTTAGGTCAGTTGTATAATCGTCAAATTTTAAAAGGAATGCTGTTTCTTCTACTTACAATTTCCTTCGTTGTTGTGTTTAAAGATTTCTTAAATATTGGGTTATGGGGGCTTGTCACTTTAGGTGAAAAATTACCACGTGACCACTCAATTTTCTTGCTAGTTTACGGAATTTTATCGGTTATTCTATTGGTTTTTGCACTCGGTTTTTATGTGTTTAACTTATACGATGCATACAAAAACGGTGAAAAACGTGATTTAGGTTTACGCTTAAGTACAGTAAAAGAACAATATCATAACGTATTAGATAGTGGTTTTCCATATTTAATGATTTCACCAGGATTTGTTCTTCTTGTATTCGTTGTTATTTTCCCGATTTTATTCGTAGTATTACTTGCATTTACAAACTATGATTTATATCATTCACCACCAGCCAAACTTGTAGACTGGGTAGGATTAAAGAACTTTATTGATATCGCAACGGTGCCAATTTGGCGTGAAACATTCATTAGTGTATTTGCGTGGACGTTAATTTGGACATTTGGTGCAACAACACTTCAAGTAGCACTAGGTATTTTTCTAGCAATCTTAATTAACCAAAAAGATTTAAAAGGTAAAGCATTTATTCGTACCGTTTTCATTCTACCTTGGGCAGTACCAGGATTCGTGTCAATTCTTGTATTTGCAGGGATGTTTAACGAAACATTTGGAGCAATCAATAATGACATTCTCGCTTTCTTCGGAATTGAAGGTGTGAAATGGATGACTGAGCCTTTATGGAGTCGAATTGCACTTATTATGATCCAAACGTGGTTAGGATTCCCATTCATTTTTGCAATGACAACAGGTGTGCTGCAATCTATTCCAGATGAATTATATGAAGCAGCAACAGTAGATGGAGCAACAGCGATTCAAAAGTTCTCTAAAATTACGTTACCACTTGTGTTATTTGCAACGGCTCCAATCTTAATTACGCAATATACGTTTAACTTTAATAACTTCAACGTTATTTACTTATTCAACTCAGGTGGACCTGCAGTATCTGGACAAACAGCTGGAAGTACAGATATTTTAATCTCATGGATTTACAGTCTAACAATGACTTCTCAGCAGTATGGAAAAGCTGCAGCCATTACAATGATTCTATCATTAATCGTTATTACAGTAGCTTTATGGCAGTTTAAACGTACAAAATCATTCCAAGAAGAGGATATGATGTAACTATGAGTATAAAAACACAAAAAACCATTCGTTTAACATTATCATACGCAGTTATCCTAGTGATGTTTGCCATCATTTTATACCCAATTCTTTGGATCGTTGGTTCTTCATTAAATCCAGGAGATAGTTTATCCGGGTCTAGCATGATTCCAGAAAACGCAACATTCAAGCATTATGCAGCGTTATTTGATACAAGCCAAAGTAACTATTTAATTTGGTATGCAAATTCGTTGAAAATTAGTATTTTAACGATGATTTTCTCACTTATTTTAGTTAGCTTAACGGCTTATTCATTTTCTCGTTATCGTTTTATTGGAAGAAAAAATGGATTATTAACATTCTTAATCTTACAGATGATTCCAAACTTTGCGGCGTTAATCGCAATCTTCGTATTAGCGACTGTCACAAAATTAGTTGATACACACCTTGGATTAATCTTGATCTATGTAGGTGGAGCAATCCCAATGAATACATGGTTAATGAAAGGGTATTTAGATACGATTCCAAAAGAGCTAGATGAGTCAGCGAAAATGGATGGAGCAGGTCACTTACGTATCTTCTTCCAAATCGTTATGCCACTAGCGAAACCAATCATTGCGGTTATTGCATTGTTCACATTTACGGCTCCATTTGGAGATTTCATTTTAGCAAAAGTGTTACTTCGTTCAGCAGAGAATTACACACTAGCTGTTGGTCTATACGACATGATTTCCAAGCAATTCGGTAATCAGTTTACAGCGTTCGCTGCAGGATCTGTATTAATTGCTGTTCCAATCGCTCTATTATTCTTAGCTTGTCAAAAATACTTTATTTCAGGTTTGACGGCTGGAGGTACGAAGGGATAATCTAGGAGAGGTAAATAATTTGTTAAAGGAGGAGAATACGGTGAGAGGTAAACGAGTGTTGGCTCTGTTGCTACTCCCGTTTCTTCTTTTTTACAGCCTCCCTGTGCAGGCCGTTGAAAAAGAAGATCGAACGTGGCAAGATGAAATGATTTATTTTATTATGGTTGATCGTTTTAACAATGGAAATTTTAAGAATGATTTTCAGGTCAATATGAACGATCCGAAAGCGTATCATGGTGGTGACATTGAAGGGGTCACAAATAAGCTCGATTATATAAAGGATATGGGGTTTACGGCTATTTGGTTAACACCAATCTTTAAAAATGAAGAAAAAGGATATCATGGTTATTGGACAGAAGATTTCTATGAAGTAGAAGAACACTTTGGAACAAAAGAAGATGTGAAAAAGTTAGTAGAAGAAGCACATAAACGTGATATAAAAGTCATTTTAGACTTTGTGGTGAATCATGTGGGCTACAATCACCCATGGTCGAAAGATGCTGAAAAAGCAGATTGGTTTCATGAGCAAAAAGAGATTGCTAATTGGGATAGTCAAGAAGAAGTAGAAAATGGATGGATTTACGGTCTTCCAGATTTAAATCAAGAAAATCCTGACGTGGAAAATTATCTTATTGATGTTGCAAAATGGTGGATTCAGGAAACCGATATTGATGGCTATCGCCTTGATACGGTTAAGCATGTTCCGAAAGAGTTTTGGAACGAGTTTTCAAAAGAAGTAAAAAGTGTCAAGAAAGACTTCTTTTTATTAGGAGAGGTTTGGCATAACGACCCACGCTACATTTCTCAATATAAGGAAGCAGGCATTGATGCATTTGTTGATTTTCCGCTTTATGAACAAGTGTCTACTACTTTTAGTAAAGTAGATCAGTCACAACAAAATCCATACGATGTTTGGAAGCGTAATCAAGCTTACTATGAAAACCCTTATCTATTAGGAACATTTATTGATAGTCACGACACAGTGCGATTTACAAGAAAAGCGTTACAAAATAAGCAACATCCAGGAACACGTACAAAGCAAGCGCTCTCATACTTATATACTTCTCCAGGAATTCCAATTGTTTATTACGGTACCGAAATTGCATTAGATGGAGGGGAAGACCCTGATAACCGACGACTAATGGATTTCCGAACAGATAAAGAAGTGATTGATTATGTTAAGAACCTGGCTCAGCTAAGAGCTGAATTACCATCTTTAACGAGAGGAACATTTGATGTACTCTATGAAAAAGGCGGAATGGCACTTTATCAACGAACGTATAAAGATGAAACAACTCTTGTAGCCATTAATAACACATCTTCTACACAGGTAGTAGACTTAGAGGGAGATATGTTTGGTGAAGACAAGCAATTAAAAGGGCTGCTAGAAGAAGATATCATTCGACCAGTAGACGGACAATATAAAGTAGCGCTTGACCGTGAGAAGACAAATGTATATGTTGTAACAGATAAAAAAGGACTTAATACTCCTTATATTGTGGCACTTGTTGTTGTATATGTAGCGTTTGGTCTCTTCTTATTTCTTGCTCGCAAGCGTCGTAAAAAGTCTTCATAAATAAGTAATCAATTCTTCATTCCGTGACATATAAAGTATCACGGAGTTAGAAGAAATGAATCCGTTTACATCGGAAGAGAGTTAGAGAAGAAAGACCGGATAAATTGTATGAAAATAGTAAGTGAAACCGTTAAAAAACATGGTATGATTATAGCGGCAACGTAGGGAGAGGGGGACTAGTTATGGGGGTTACAATCAAAGATGTGGCGAGTCTAGCAAATGTTGCGCCTTCAACGGTATCGAGGGTAATTGCAAACAGCTCTCGCATTAGTGAAAAGACAAAAAAACGAGTACGTTCAGCAATGGAGGAGCTTGGTTATCATCCCAATATTATTGCACGTAGTTTAGCGAATAAATCAACACAAGCAATCGGCCTTGTGATGCCAAGTTCTGCAGATAAAGTGTTTCAAAATCCATTCTTTCCTGAAGTACTAAGAGGAATTAGCACAGGTGCTCATGAGAAAAAGCAAGCGCTATACATGTCAACAGGAGAAACAGAAGAAGAAATTTTTCAAGAAGTTGTCCAAATGGTGCAAGGTAGACGAGTAGATGGCTTAATTCTTCTTTATTCAAAAGTAGATGATCAAGTTCTCACGTATCTGCAAGAACGTGATATTCCCTTTGTTGTAGTCGGAAAGCCTTATAAAGATAATGATTGTATTACTTACGTAGACAATGACAATTTCGGTGCAGGACGCGAAGCAACGGAATATTTAATTAATCTTGGACATGAGAACATTGCATTTATCGGTGGAAGTCTGCAACTCGTAGTAACCATTGATCGGTTAACAGGCTATGATAAAGCCATTCAAAATGCAGGATTAACGTATCGTGATGAGTATGTGGTACATGAGGAGTTTTTACAACGCGGTGGTAAAGAAGCTGTTTATGAGCTTATGTCATTAAAAGATCGACCAACTGCTCTTGTTGTAGCTGATGACTTAATGGCATTAGGGGTGTTAAATACATTGGATGAAATGAACATCTCGGTTCCAGAAGACATCTCAGTTATTAGCTTCAATAATGTGTTAATTTCAGAATTAGCTAGACCGGCTTTAACATCAGTCAATATTAATATCTTTGAGCTTGGCTATCAAGCTATCCGTAGTTTAATTGATCAAATTGAAAGTCCGTATCACATTGTGAAACAAATTCGCATTCCACATGAAATTGTTGAACGACAATCTTGTAAGCGCATTAATAAAAAAAGTGTCACTTCGTAAATAGAGAACGTTACTAAAAATCCAGCTCGTCAACTGCAGTTGACGAGCTGGATTTTTAATTGGGTTTTGTTTTTAGAAAATAAGAGTAGGGTATACGTGTACAGAGTGAAGCCATAATAACAGGTGAGATTAGTTGAAAGAGGAGTGAATCGCATGAGTAATCAAAATCAACAGCAACAAACATTTCCACCTCAACATCAAAATAAACAACCTGGTGTGGAATCGGAAATGAATCCAAAGCCAACTTCAATGAGTAATACGTATAAAGGAAGCGGAAAATTAGAGAACAAAGTGGCAATTATTACAGGAGGAGATAGCGGAATTGGTCGAGCAGTAGCGTATCATTATGCAAAAGAAGGCGCAAATGTAGTTGTGACGTATCTAGACGAACAGAGTGATGCAGAGGAAACAAAACGACAAGTACAAAGCCTAGGAGCACAATGCTTGCTTCTTGCAGGTGATATTGGTGAAGAATCCTTTTGTCATGAAATTGTTGAAAAGACGATCCAACAATTTGGTAAAGTTGATATTTTAGTAAACAATGCAGCAGAACAACACCCGCAGGAGAGTATCTTACAAATCTCAGCCGAGCAGCTACAAAAAACGTTTCAAACAAACGTATTTTCATTCTTTTACTTAACAAAAGCGGTTCTTCCTCATCTTCAATCAGGGAGTTCAATTATTAATACAGCATCTGTTACAGCTTATCAAGGGAACGAGCAGTTAATTGACTATTCATCAACAAAAGGAGCCATTGTTGCGTTTACACGTTCGCTTTCTAAGTCATTAGTTGGACAAGGGATTCGTGTGAATGGCGTTGCTCCTGGTCCTATTTGGACGCCACTTATTCCGTCTACCTTCTCAAGTGAAAAAGTAGCCACATTTGGTGCGAATACCCCAATGAAACGTGCAGGTCAACCAAATGAAGTAGCGACAAGCTATGTATTTTTAGCAAGTGATGAAGCTGCTTATATAACAGGGCAGATGATTCATGTGAACGGTGGGACACCGGTTAATGGGTAAATTATTTAGTCGAAAAATAGGACATGACAGTAGAACCAGTCATGTCCTATTTTTATCACCCTTTAACTAAAGATGAAAGGGTTCAAAGGAATGTTGAATCCTTTGTTGCAATCCATTAACGGTAATTAATGAATTGAACTTCAATTGGTAAGTCTAGCTCTCGAACACCCGCGATAATGGCTTGAAGATCATCACGACTTTTGGCAGTTACACGTACTTGGTCATCTTGAACTTGACTCTTCACTTTTAACTTACTGTTTTTAATCATTGTATTAATCTGTTTCGCGTTGTCTTTATCAATTCCTTGCACAAGCTTGCCACGCTGACGTACCGTACCACCCGATGCATTTTCTACTTTTCCATATGAAATGTTCTTTGTTGGAACTCCGCGCTTGATTAGTTTAGAAATGAGTACATCTTTCAATTGTTCAAGTTTAAATTCATCGTCTGAAATAAGCACAAGCTCTTCCTTATCAAGTGAGATATCACTTTTACTTCCTTTGAAGTCATAACGAGTCTTGATTTCTTTTAAAGCAATTGTAATTCCGTTCTTTACTTCTTCTAAATCTACTTTTGATACAATATCAAATGAACTTTCTTTTGCCATTGTATAACCTCCGATATGTAAAATTTTCTTGCTTTCATTATAGACAAATTTAAAACACTCTACAACTGATGTTGAATAGAAGTCAACAAATTGATACAATACAAGTTATGGCTTTTATTTCATTATGTACATTCATATAGTGAAATAACAGTAATGAAA
Source organism: Priestia iocasae (assembly GCF_016909075.1). Lineage (GTDB taxonomy): Bacteria > Bacillota > Bacilli > Bacillales > Bacillaceae_H > Priestia > Priestia iocasae. Next base: position 413,200 of record NZ_JAFBFC010000002.1, on the reverse strand, counting down.
GCTGGTTATAATGATTATGGTTATAGATGAAGAGGAATGTTAAAAATAAAAATTACATTTTAATAGTAATGAGAAAGAGAAGAGACGTTACTTGAAAAGAAAGGATTCGATTATAACAATGGTGAAAGCTGGTTACAAAGAGCGTTTAAAAGTGGTACGACAAACACCAATCGGTTATATGTTAAGTGGAGGATTTGAAGAAGAAATATTGCTTCATCAAAATGAAGTTACAAAAGAATTAGAAGAAGGCGAAGAAGTAGAAGTATTTCTTTATATGGACCAACGAGGTCGCTCGACGGCTACGATGCATATTCCATTTATTGAAGAAGGAACGTATGAATGGCTCGAAGTGGTAGATGTTGATCCGAAAATTGGTGTGTTCGTGTATATGGGCATTAACAAAGATTTATTCATTGGAGAGACAGATTTACCCCCTCTGAAAAGCTTATGGCCAAAAAAAGGTGATAAACTTTACTGCACAATGAAAGTAACAACTAGCGGGAAGATGTATGGAAAAATAGCAACAGAAGAAATCATGAAAACATTAAAAGTAGATGCGCCAAAAACATTATTTAATCGTGAAATCGAAGGACGTATTTATCGCGTGTTACGAGTAGGATCTTCATTTATTACAGAAGAAGGCTATTTAGGATTCATTCATGAATCACAGCGTAAAGAAGAGCCTAATTTAGGGGCACTTGTTACGGCGCGTGTCATTGATGTAAAAGAGGATGGAACAATCAATTTATCATTAATTCCTCGAAAACAAGATAGCATGGATGAAGATGCGAATGAAATTTATGCTTATATGGAAGAGCGTGGTGGAGCGATGCCGTTTTGGGACAAGAGTTATCCAGAAGACATTCGTTCACGCTTTAATATGAGTAAAGCTTCATTCAAACGAGCACTTGGTAAGCTAATGAAAGATGGGAAAGTGTACCAAGAAGAAGGATGGACGTATTTTAAAAGAGACTAATTTTGAATTTGATTAATAAGTAAGTAAAAAAGCCCTGTCACCTTATCTATTTTTCACTAGATAAAGTGACAGGGTTCTTTTTAAGTTTGTCTCATAGTAACAGAAAAAATAACTTACAAGCAACATGCCTTGTCCATCTATTCATCCATTTTACTGAATTTCATAGGCAAGGCGGTTTGTAACCATTCTCAAATGAGACGATTGTTGCTCCGTTTGAGAATGGTTTTTATAAATGGTCGACTTCTTTAGAGTATGAGTGCTGTCCAGCTTGCTGGCTTTTTTGCTCTTGCATGTTCTTTTTTTCATGTCTTGCTTGATTGTCTTTTGCTTTTTTATCGTTATCACTTGTTTTTGCCACGTTGATACACTCCTTTTTTATGTGTGTATCCATATGTTACCCTTGTTATAGTTGATTATGCGATAACATCTTCTAGGAAAAATAACGCAATTGTACCGGGGCCTGCATGAGAACCAACCGCTGCACCAATTTGATTGATAATAAACGATGTACAACCAAACTTTTCTTGAATCATGTCTTTCAGCTGCAGAGCGGTTTCTTCATCGTCACCGTGACTAATGGCAATGGTTTGATCTTTAAAATTTGAACCTCTCTCTTCCATTAGCTCTAGCATACGCTTTAGCACTTTTTTACGTCCTCGTATTTTTTCAATTGGAATTAGCTTTCCATCTTCTACATGAAGGAGTGGTTTAATATTTAGTAGTCCTCCTACAAATGCAGACGCTTTACTCACACGACCGCCTTGTGCAAGGAAATCTAAATCATCAACGGTAAAAATATGCTGCATAGTTGAAGCGTATTTTTTTATTTGCTGACATGTATCTTCAAAGGATAGAGATTTATTTAAAAGCTGTGTAGCGTAATGAACAACGAGTCCTTGACCGAGCGAGGCACACTTTGTATCGATGATTGAAAACTGAAAATCAGGGTATTCAGCTAGTAGATCTTCTCTCATTAGCATAGCCGTTTGATACGTACCAGATAGTTCTGAGGAAAAAGCGATGTAAATACATGAATCTCCAGACTTCGCTACTTCTTCAAAGGCCTCATATAAGGCAGTTGGTGAAGCTTGTGATGTTTTAGGCATGGCACCGTTTCTAATTGCTTCGTATACTTCTTTTGGTTGAATCGTTTCTAGATCTAGGTATTCTTTATCGTTTAAATGAACTCGTAGAGGAATACATGTGACATTTTGTTTATGAAAAAACTCTAACGGTAAATCGCTAGCACTATCAGTTAAAATTTTAATTGACATACAAACACCTTCCTATTACATTAACATGTGGATATGAATAGTTTATAAGTAGTTCACAAAAAACACAATTTTTCTGTATAACTTCTTTTTTATTCATCCAAAACGAACATACTAAATGACATAGATTTTAAAAGCAGGAGGTGTATTTGGTGATCATTTGGTTAGAAGTGAAGAAATTTGCGATTGTTATTTTTGGTGCATTATTAAATGCAATTGCGCTAAACTTATTTTTAATTCCAGCTAACGTGTACGCTAGTGGATTTACCGGTATAGCACAGTTAATATCGACTACTTTAACACAATATACTCCTTTTTCTATTTCGACGGGAATTTTATTATTCCTTTTAAACATTCCTGTAACAATTTTAGGGTGGAAGAAGGTAGGGAAGTCTTTTACGGTTTATAGCTTTGTCAGTGTTGCTGCAACCACCATCTTTTTAGAATTAATACCGATTTATCGCATGTCTCAAGATATTTTGTTAAATGCGGTGTTCGGTGGGGTAATAGCGGCAATTGGGGTTGGACTAACGTTAAAATGGGGAGCTTCCACAGGTGGATTAGACATTGTTGCAATGGTTCTATCACGTATGAAAGACAAACCAGTTGGTACATATTTCTTTTTGTTAAATGCTGTTATTATTACAACAGCTGGGTTGTTATATGGAGGAGAAAAAGCTCTTTATACAATGGTAACGTTATATGCATCCACTCGTGTAATTGATGCAATTCATACAAGACATGAAAAATTAACAGCAATGATTGTAACAAAGAAAGCGGCTGATTTAAAACAAGCTATTCACTCCAAGTTGGTTCGGGGAATTACTACCGTGCCTGCTAAAGGTGCGTTTACTAACGAAGAAAAAGAAATGATGATTATCGTTATTACACGCTATGAATTGTTTGATTTAGAGCAAATTATTAAAGAAGTTGATCCAAATGCGTTCACAAATATTGTTCAAACGACAGGAATATTTGGTTTCTTTCGCAAAGATTAAAAAAATCACGGGAATTCCCGTGATTTTTTTAATTAAAATTTGCGTTCAATTTCTTGTGCCAGCTCTTCTACTTGTGCTTTTTCTTCAGGATTCGCTTGATTTTCTGTGAAATTTAAAATGTCTTCAGCAATTTGCATTTGTCCTTGTCCTTGTTCATTTTGATGAACATGTTCACTCATTTGAGCACCTTGCTTCTCTGTTCCGTAAGCATGATTTAATGAGTGATTCAATTGTTTTAATTGTTGTTGCTCTTTTGGAGAAGCACTAGCCATTGCTGCTGTTAACATTTTGTTAGACATATCAAGCTGTCCGTTATGATTTTTTGCAGAATCATGATGATCTTTATGATTTGCCTTTTTATCATGCACATGTTCAAAAGAGCCCATTTCTTCTCGGTGTTCTTTTGAAGATTGAGTAACTGCATCTGTTAAACGTGCTACTGCACCTTTTGCTTGTTCAAAAAAAGATTTTCTCATTATTGTTGTCCTCCATGAGGAGAAGAATGGATATGTTGAGCTTTAATAGCCTCAGCTTCTGATAAAGTCATGTGATAAGGAAAACGTTCATCATGTAATTGAACCGCGTCAGCACCTTGCTTCACAAAACGTTTTGATTTATTGCTTCTACCCATAGTTAGTTCCTCCTCAAATATAAAAAGAATCGACACAATAAGTTGTGTCGATTATAGTATTTGTCACTTTCTCATTTGTCATCGTACTAAAATTTTACCTGCATTGAGTAGCGATGGAGAAGATGACAAATAAATGGAATGATTATAATTTCAACGTGTTTTCCAAATAATAAGCAATACCATCTTCTTCATTTGAAAGTGTAATGTCATTTGCGATTGTTTTTAGCGCTGAGATGCCGTTTGCCATTGCAATTCCGTGCCCGGCGTACTCGATCATTTCTAAATCATTATCTTCATCTCCAAATGCAATTACACGATCTTGAGGAATGTTGTAATGGTCCGCAACACGTTTTAATCCAACAGCTTTATTCAATCCTTTTCGAACGATTTCAACGACATGCCATGGAGCACCCCAGCGTCTATGTTCAATCACTTCTGCATGAACAGAAGATAAATGTGAGCGAATTTCATCTACATGCGCTTCATCTGCATGGATAAGGATAGAGGTTGGATCATAATTTAACGTATGGCGAAGATCTCCTGTTTGAAGTTTAGGATTTCCTAAGCTAATGACATCAATAAGTTTACGATCCTCATAATGGAGATAAATATCATCCATGACCTCTGCTAAAATGTTGTTTACATTGTAGCTATCCATGGCTTCAACAATATGATGAGCTGTTTGACGTTGAAGAGGATTATGATAAACTCCCCATGACTGCTGTTGAGGATGATGAACAAGCGCTCCATTAAAGTTTACAATCGGAGTGTTTAGTTGAAGTTCAGTATAGTACATGGAACTAGAGCGATAAGGTCTACCAGTCGCAATCATTACAATATGCCCTTGTTGTTTAGCTTTTTCAATGACTTTTTTTGTTCTAGGTGAAATGATTTTAGTATCAGTTAAAAGTGTACCATCTAAATCAAGCGCAATTAAATGTGGTTTTGTCGACATAAAGACTCCTTTTCCATCTTAAGATTTATCTTTACTTTAACATATATTTAAGAACCTGTCCGTTAAGACCCTTTTATTTCAATTTATGATCATGAGTATGTATAATGACGGTAACAAAGGAGGGATCGTATGAGTGAAAAACAAGAAGAAAAATTAATGGAAGCTCTTGAAGAGGTAGTGGATCCAGAGCTTGGCGTTGATATTGTAAATTTAGGGCTTGTGTATGAAACAACATTAACCGAAGAGGGTACAGCGGTTGTCACAATGACGTTAACATCAATTGGTTGTCCACTAGCAGGAACCATTACCGAAGATGTGAAGAGAGTGCTGTCTCCGCTTGAAGGAGTAAACGATGTAGAAGTAAACATTACATTTAATCCTCCTTGGAGTAAAGAACGTATGTCACGCTATGCGAAAATTGCTTTAAATATTACATGAAGCAACGAAAAGTTGTCTGAAAAGAGGGGGGAATGCCCCTCTTCAGACTATTTTTTGTGAATTAAATGGTTATGAAAAAGAAAGACAATTCATGTTTTAACTTTTAGAATGCATTTGTTATTTTTAATCAATTTTACATAAATAGGTCGGACAGTTTTCACAATTCATTTCTACTTTTAAGTAATTTAAGTCGTGAATGGTAATTTGGCCTTTATCGATTGAAAGTACCTCTCGCTTACGAAGATCACTTAACATTCGATTAATCACTTCACGAGATGTTCCACATAGGTTCGCAAGTTCTTGATTTGTCAGGTGAATATTTAAGGCGATTCCGTTTTCTCTCATTATTCCAAAGCTGTTCGTCATGCGAATTAAAGTTGAATATAAAGCACCTTTTTTTCCATGAAGAATTAAGTCGCGAAACTTTGTTTGTAGGCGCTGTATTCTTCTCCCCATCCATTTCATGTATTCAATTGATAGTTCAGGTTCGGCAGCTAACTTTTGTTCTAGAATGTGTTTTTCCACAATAATAACTTCACTATCCTCAAGTGCTTTTGCTTGAAGCATGTGCTTCGTTGTTCCACAAAAAAGTGTTACTTCTCCAATTAAATCACTCGTACTCGAAATTTGAAATGTTAATTCACGTCCATCGGGTGTTAGTTTACTCAATTGAACCTTTCCGCTTTTTATAAAGTAAAGAACTGTCGCATCTGTCCCTTCTTGAAATAAATAACTTCCTTTTTTATAAGAAGCGGTTTGTGAAAAGGTTAAAAATAAGTGATGCAGATTTTGCGACAACATAGAATCAGAATTATTAATTGTCATATAACCACCTTTTGAATCAGTCTTCCCTATGAAAAAAACCTTAGTCCATTCGTATTCTTATCCTTTTTAAAAGCACGATACTTCCTTTTATTATACATGATTCTTTCCAATAAATTGTTAATTCATTTGAAATTATTCTTAATGGTTGTATGAATAAACGTTATTGTAGAGTGACAAGTAGTAGGCCTCTGTTTTAAGTTTCTTGTTTGCGAAGGAGACATTTCGGGTTTTATAGCCTATGAAATCTAACCTGTTCTGCTAGAATCTCACAAATTGTAATTGAATGAGTTTCGAACCGTTATCTTAGAAAAATGAATCGACAAACAACCACCGTTTAGAAAAGAGCCTATGTAAAATAGCTGTGTCGAAATAATTAGAAAAAAGTATAAATATTTATTTGATTTTATTTTTATGCAGTATTATAATGGGTAATAATTTCAAATAGTTAACGAAAAAAGGAGTTTCATAATGAATAGATTAAAAGTTGGGATTGTGGGGGCTACAGGATATGGAGGAGTCGAGCTTATCCGTTTACTGTCCAATCACCCTCATTTTCATATTTATTCAGTGTATTCATCCTCACAACAACATGTACAAATGGTTGATGTGTATCCACATTTAGCGAATGTACCTTATACGTTAGAGCAAATTGATCCAGTAAAAATGGCAAAAGATGTTGACCTTGTTTTTACAGCTACGCCATCTGGTATTTCAAGTAAACTTGTTCCTCAATTAATTAACGAAGGGCTCAAGGTCATTGATTTATCTGGAGATTTTCGCTTGAAAAGTGAAGAGTTATATGAAAAGTGGTATAAAAAGCCACCTGCACCAAATCAATATACAAAACAGTCAGTATACGGGCTAACAGAATGGTTTGGAGAGGAAATACATTCGAGCAGCTTCATTGCAAATCCCGGATGTTATCCAACCGCAACGTTATTAGGGCTTGCTCCTATTGTCAAAAAGAAATTGATTAAAGAAGATTCAATTATTATTGATGCCAAATCGGGTTTGTCAGGAGCAGGGCGTTCGTTATCTAATGTGAGTCATTATGCTGAAATCAATGAAAATATGAAAATTTATAAAGTGAATCAGCATCAGCATATTCCTGAAATTGAGCAAGTATTACATAGATGGAATGAACAGATTAAGCCTATTACCTTCAGTACGCATTTAGTACCGATGACAAGAGGCATTATGACCACCATTTATGTAACGCTAAAAGAATCTATTGGGATTGAGAGCTTATATAAGTTATATGAAGAAAGTTATCTAGATGCTCCTTTTGTCAGAGTGAGAAAGCAAGGAACATTTCCATCTACAAAAGAAGTAAGTGGATCAAACTATTGTGATATTGGCTTAACAATCGATGAGAGAACAAATCGAATGACAATTGTATCAGTCATCGACAATTTAGTAAAAGGTGCTGCAGGTCAGGCCATTCAAAATGCAAATCTTATGATGGGATTTGAACAACAAACAGGTTTGCACGTATTACCTGTTTATCCATAGAGAAAAGATTCGTAGTGCAGGAGGAGAAGATGGTGATTAAAACAAAAGAGCTAGTAACGGTGAACAAGGTCGAGAATGGAACCATCGTTCAACCAAAAGGTTTTTTAGCATCAGGTGTTCATGCTGGTTTACGGTATTCGAAAAAAGACATAGGGGTCATTTTAAGTGAAAAGCCCGCTAGTTGTGCAGCAGTTTATACACAAAGTACGTTTCAAGCAGCGCCTTTGCATGTGACAAAAGAAAGCATTGCAGTGGAGAAAACGTTACAAGCCATTGTCGTTAATAGTGCATGTGCTAATGCTTGTACAGGAAATCAAGGGTTAAAAGATGCATATGAGATGAGAGAACTTTGTGCTAAAAAATTTCGTCTTCCTTTACAACATGTAGCCGTTGCATCAACTGGGGTCATTGGTGAACTATTGAACATGGAAAAAATTCAAGAGGGCATCTCTTTCTTACGACCGTCAAATCAATACCAGGCAGCAGAAGATTTTCAAACAGCCATTCTTACTACGGATACAGTGATGAAGTCCACTTGTTATGAAACCACCATCAATGGGAAGAAAGTAACCATTGGTGGAGCAGCGAAAGGATCGGGGATGATTCATCCGAATATGGCTACCATGCTTGGGTTTATTACAACAGACGCTAACGTTGAGTCAGAGGTGTTACAAGAAGCATTACGATCTATTACTAATAAAACGTTTAACCAGATTACCGTTGATGGAGACACATCAACAAACGATATGGTCATTGTGTTAGCCAACGGAATGGCTGGAAACGACTCATTAACGCCATCACACCCAGACTGGGTTAACTTTTATGAGGCGTTAACGTTGACATGTGAAGATCTTGCAAAGCAAATTGCACGAGATGGTGAAGGAGCTACAAAGCTTATTGAAGTGCAAGTTAATGAAGCCAAAACAGCTGAACAAGCAAATGTGGTGGCAAAGCAAATTGTTGGTTCTAATCTTGTCAAAACAGCTATGTACGGAGCAGATGCAAACTGGGGACGCATTATAGGAGCGATTGGATATAGCGGAGTAGAGATTAATCCAATGACAGTTGATGTGCAAGTAGGTTCAATTATGATGTTAAAAGAGAGTCAACCACAACCTTTTAATGAAGAAGAAGCAACAGCTTATTTACAACAGCCAACGATTAAAATCATTGTCAATTTACATGATGGAGAGCATTCTGGTACGGCATGGGGATGCGACTTAACGTACGATTATGTGAAAATAAATGCAAGCTATCGAACGTGAGGAGAGGGTAATGTGAAAGGAAGTCAAACCATTGTCATCAAATGTGGTGGAAGTATTGTCAATGAGCTAACAAGCTCCTTCTTTCAAAGTGTCAAAGCATTAGTAGAGGAAGGGAATTCGGTTGTAGTTGTACACGGAGGAGGTCCTGATATTGAGCAAATGCTTAAAAAGTTAAAGATTGAAAGTGAATTTGTTGATGGATTACGTAAAACGTCTGAAGATGTACTAGATGTTGTTACGATGGTTTTATCAGGAAAAGTGAACAAAAACCTTGTTACGATGCTTCAGCAGCATGAACTAAAACCGGTTGGGTTATCTGGATGCGATGGAATGCTTCTTGAAACAGAAGCGATCAATACTGAAAAGCTTGGTTACGTTGGCGAAGTAGTTCATGTAAATAGTCATTTATTAACGGAATTAACGGCAAGCAACTATGTGCCAGTTCTTTCATCCATTGGTGTTAACAAGAAAGGGCAAAGATTTAATGTGAATGCTGATTTAGCTGCAGGAGCCGTTGCTCAAGCATTACAAGCGGAGAAGCTTTTGTTTGTGACTGATGTGCAAGGCGTATTAGTGGATGGCGATTTAATGGAGGAACTGACAAAAGCAGATATTGACGAATTGATTGAAGATGGTGTCATTTATGGGGGAATGATTCCGAAAGTGCAAGCTGCGTCTGAAGCGTTATCGAACACGTTAAACGAAGTTCATATTATTAGTGGAAAACATTCATTTGTGAATGAGAATGGTCATATGGTAGGAACGGCAATTAAACATGAAAAAGGTGGGAACAAAAACGATGAGTGCTTTATTTCCAACGTATCAACGATTGGATCTTCATATTAAAGAAGCAAGTGGCTCGATACTGATTGATCAACAAGGAACACAGTATTTAGATTTTATTTCAGGAATTGCAGTCTGTAATGTAGGACATCGACATCCTGCTGTGCAACAAGCGATTGAAGAACAGTTAAAGAAAGTATGGCATGTATCAAATTTATTTCATTTAGACATTCAAGAAGAAGTAGCTTCATTATTAGTGAATCATGCAAGTGGTGACGCTGTGTTTTTCTGTAACAGCGGAGCAGAAGCAAACGAAGCTGCCATCAAGCTCGCTCGAAAATATACGAAGCGCCATAAAATCATTACATTTGCGAAATCATTTCATGGTCGAACCTTTGCGACTATGTCGGCAACAGGGCAAGCAAAGATTCATGAAGGATTTGGCCCACTCTTACAAGAATTTGTTTACGTACCTTATAACGACAAAGCAGCACTAGAGGAGGAAATGGATGAAACAGTTGCAGCTGTCATGGTTGAAGTGATTCAAGGTGAAGGTGGCGTTGTACTAGGTGAAACACCATTTTTAGAGGGAATTCAAAAGTTATGTCATCAATATGGTTCTCTGTTTATTGTAGATGAAGTGCAAACGGGTATTGGCAGAACGGGGAAAATATTTGCTTACGAACATCACGGACTATCACCAGACATCATTACATCAGCCAAAGGATTAGGAAGCGGAATGCCAGTTGGTGCGATGATTGGGAAGGCTCATTTGAAAGCAGCATTTCAAGCAGGAAGCCACGGTACAACATTTGGGGGAAATCCAATCGCCTTAGCATCGGCAAAAGCCACGCTAAACATTATTTCTACTCCGTCATTTTTAGAGGAAGTAAAGCAAAAAGGACAGTACTTACTGAATGAATTAAAGCAAAGAATTGGTGAAGATACGCGTGTAACGGATATTCGAGGAAAAGGGTTAATGATAGGAATTGAATGTGGAGAATATGCACCTTTATTCATTCAATCTCTTAAAGAACAAGGGTTGCTTACATTAGGAGCTGGTCCGCATGTTATTCGTTTACTACCACCATTAACGGTGACTGAAAAAGAAATAAATCAAGCATTAGGGATGATTGAAAAAGCTTTTCAAACACAAAACGTAATGAATTAGCTGAACCAATTATTTTTTTAGTTATAATTGTATAAAAATACTTAAGAATAAATAAATATTCAAAGAGGGATGCGCGATGAAAGGATACTTACATTTGCAAAACGGCGACACATTTGAAGGAATGATTGAAAATACATCGACAAAACAAGAAGTCAATGGAGAAGTCGTCTTTTTCACCGGAATGACAGGCTATCAGGAAGTTGTAACGGATCCTTCCTATAAAAATCAGATTATCGTGTTCACGTATCCGTTAATCGGAAATTACGGAATTAACGAACATGATTATGAAAGTAAAAAGCCACATGTATCGGCAGTGGTTGTATATGAGTGTTGTGAAAATGGCTTTCACTATGAAGCGATGTATAGCTTTAAACAATACTTAAAAAAGTGGAATATCCCGTTAATCACACATGTTGATACACGAGCGGTTGTCAAACGAATTCGAAATGAAGGAACAATGCCAGCAATTCTTTCTCCTTATGAAAAGAAACAAAAGGTAACAGGAGATGAAACAGATTTAATCGTGAAGCAAGTATCAACAACCACAATGAACACGTATGGAGAAGGTGACAAACACATTATACTCCTAGACTTTGGGTATAAAAAGTCCATTTTACAAGAGTTATTAAATCGTCAATGTAAAGTGACAGTTGTTCCATATTCCACTTCTGACGTAGAGATTCATGCTTTAAAGCCTGATGGAATTGTTTTATCAAATGGCCCTGGTGACCCAACTCAACTATCGTTCCAACTCTCATCTTTGAAAAAAGTCATGGCTACATATCCGACGCTTGGAATTTGCTTTGGACATCAATTAATTGGTTTAGCTTTTGGGGGTAAAACCAATAAATTACCATTTGGCCACCGAGGTGCAAATCAGCCAGTGATGGACTTGTTAAAGAAAAAAGTATATATGACATCTCAAAATCACAGCTACGTTGTTGATGAAGAGAGCATGAAGCAGACCCCTTTAACGGTTCGGTTTAAAAATGTAAATGATCACTCCGTTGAAGGACTTATGCATGAAACGTTACCAATCCTATCTGTACAATATCATCCTGAAGCACATCCGGGACCAAGTGAAAGCAATTATATTTTTGATGAATTTATCAACTTTGTAAATCAAGCAGGGAGAGAGAAAGTATATGCCTAAAGATCAAACATTACAAACGATATTAGTTATAGGATCAGGGCCTATTGTCATTGGGCAAGCAGCAGAATTTGACTATTCTGGAACGCAAGCTTGCTTATCATTAAAGGAAGAAGGCTATAAAGTTATTCTTTTGAACAACAATCCAGCCACGATTATGACAGATGAACATATCGCCGATGTCATTTATTTTGAACCATTAACGGTCGATTACGTAGAAGAAGTGATAAAAAAAGAACAACCGAATGGCTTACTTGCAACAGTAGGAGGACAGACGGGACTAAACTTAGCCCTAGAGCTACATGAAAAGGGAATTTTAGAAAAATATAACGTAAAGCTACTAGGAACACCTATTGATTCAATTAAAAAAGGAGAGAGTCGCGAAGAGTTTCGAGCTTTAATGAAAGAATTACATGAGCCTGTCCCTGAAAGTGAAATAGTAGTAACAGTTAAGGAAGCATTAGCATTCGCTACTAAAATTGGCTTCCCAGTCATCGTAAGACCTGCGTATACACTAGGAGGAACAGGTGGAGGGATTGCTCATTCGATGCAAGAACTTGAGCAATTAGCGACTTCAGGACTGCGTGAAAGTGCCATTCACCAATGTCTCATTGAAAAGAGCATTGCTGGATATAAAGAAATTGAATACGAAGTGATGCGTGATAAACAAAACACATGTATTACCATTTGTAACATGGAAAACATTGATCCTGTTGGTGTGCATACCGGAGACTCGATTGTAGTCGCACCATCTCAAACGTTAACAGATGTGGAATATCAGATGCTGCGCTCCGCTTCGATTAAAATTATTTCAGCATTAGGAATTATCGGAGGCTGCAATATTCAGTTTGCGCTTGACCCTCATAGTAAACAATATTACTTAATCGAAGTGAATCCACGTGTTAGCCGTTCTTCAGCGCTAGCATCCAAAGCAACAGGCTATCCAATTGCAAAGATTGCAGCGAAACTAGCAGTAGGGTACACACTGGATGAAGTACTTAATCCTGTAACGGGTGATACCTATGCGAGTTTTGAGCCTTCTCTAGATTATGTCGTAGTAAAGTTTCCGAGATGGCCATTTGATAAATTCTTCTATGCAAATCGCACATTAGGAACGCAAATGAAAGCAACAGGGGAAGTTATGGCAATTGATCGTAATTTTGAACGTAGTCTTCAAAAGGCAATTTCCTCATTAGAATTAGGGATAAATGGGTTAGAAGTGGAGGGATTGAAAAGCTTCTCGATGTCACAGCTTTGTGATCGATTAAAGAAGCAAGATGATGAACGGCTTTTTATCATCTTTGAATTGATTCGTCGCGGCTTTGCTCTTCAAGACATTCATGAAGCTACAAAAATTGATGCATTTTACTTAACGCATTTTAAACAATTGATTGATCTTGAAAGCAAACTAAAGGCTACTCAGATTGAAGTAGTGGAGGATGAGTTAGTAAAAGAAGCAAAAGAGAAAGGCTTCACGGATTCTTACCTCTCCACTATTTGGGGGACACAAGAGAGCGAAGTAAGACAAAAGCGAAAAGCCCTTGGCATTATTCCAAGTTATAAGATGGTAGATACATGTGCAGCAGAATTTGAATCATCTACGGCTTATTTTTACTCTAGTTATTATGGAGAAAGTGAATTAACACCAACAGCCAATAAAAAGGTAGCGATTATCGGATCGGGACCAATTCGCATCGGCCAAGGAGTGGAGTTTGATTACAGCTCTGTTCATGGTGTGCTGGCTCTTCAAGACGAAGGCTACGAAACCATCTTAATTAATAATAATCCTGAGACGGTGAGCACAGACTTTGAAATTGCAAATCGATTATTCTTTGAACCCGTCACAGTTGAAGATGTGTTAAATGTGTTAGAAGCTGAGAATGTTCACCATGTTATTTTGCAATATGGTGGCCAAACGGCAATCAACCTTGTAAAAGGATTAGAAGAAGCCGGGATTTTGATTTTAGGTGTGACAAATAAGATGATTGATACGCTTGAAGATCGAGAGTTATTTTATCAATTATTAGAAGAGTTAAATATCCCTCATGTACCGGGTGAAATGGCAAGTGACGAAGAAGAGCTGATTCAAAAAGCTGATATCATTGGTTTTCCAATCCTTCTTCGTCCGTCTTATGTGATTGGTGGAAAAGGGATGATGACGTTACAAAATAAAGAAGAACTAACATCATGCTTGTCATTGATTCAAAAAACGCACTATCCCATTTTATTAGACGCCTATTTGCCAGGTAAGGAAGCAGAAATTGATGCAGTATGTGATGGAAAGGATGTATTAATTCCAACCATTGTCGAACATGTTGAAAAAGCGGGTGTCCACTCTGGCGATAGTTATGCTTACCTACCAGCTCAAACATTAACAGAAACGCAAAAGCACAAAATTGTTCATTATGCTGAACAGTTAACCAAGAAACTGAATTACAAAGGGATTATGAATATTCAATACGTCATTCATAACAATGATGTGTATGTGTTAGAAGTAAATCCACGGGCAAGTCGCACTGTTCCTGTTGTGAGCAAAGTAACTAAGGTTCCGCTTATTTCGCTATCTACGCAATTATTGCTTGGGAAATTGTTGCCGGAAATCCACGAAGAAAAGGGATTATTGTCAGATGTTCCGTATACGACGTTGAAATTTCCTGTTTTCTCAACAAATAAACTAGCAGGTGTAGATCCATTAGTTGGTCCTGAGATGAAATCGACTGGAGAAGGGATTGCCATTGCATCTACTGTGGAGGAAGCAGCCAAGAAAGTATTTTATTCGTATCTCATGTCTCATAAACAAGCAAGTGAAGTTTACATTCAGTCAAACAGTTCAAATGAGTCACTAGTTTCAGCCATACAAGCAGTGGGGCTGAAAGTCGTTATAGAAGAAGATGTTTCTAATTGGATTCGTAAAAAAGAAGCGATGCTATTTGTTAGCTTACAGCGTGATGACAAAGAGGCTCGTATGGAAGCATTAAAGCATGGTCTATTAGTGATGACAGAAGAAGAAACGGTTCAACTATTCTTAAAAGCATTTCAAACAAATAAAAGTTCTATCTCTTCTCTACAAGAGTGGATCACTCAAACGGAAAAAGAAAAGGAAGTGACGATGTGACGAGTACATTATCTTATCTAAAAAAGAATGTGAACTTAAAAAATAAAGATTTATTAAGCTTGATGGATTATTCAACAGAAGAAATTCTATCGCTTATTGAGGATGCGATGGATTTAAAGGCAAAGCATCAGAATGGAGACATCATTTCACCGCTTAAAGGAAAAACATTGGGGATGATTTTTGAAAAATCATCTACACGAACGAGAGTTTCATTTGAAGCTGGCATGATGCAGTTAGGTGGAAATGCCCTTTACTTAAACGGAAAGGATTTGCAGTTAGGGAGAGGAGAAACCGTCGCTGACACAGCAAAAGTACTATCGCAATTCATTGATGTTATTATGATTCGCACATTCGAACATGAGAAAGTCGTTGAATTAGCGAAGCATGCGGATATTCCTGTGATTAATGGATTAACGGATGATTTTCATCCATGTCAAGCTCTAGCTGATTTATTAACGATTTATGAGCACAAGAAGACCTTTCAGAAACTAAAAGTATCTTACATTGGAGACGGAAATAATGTTGCACATTCGCTTATGATTGCTTGTGCAAAAGTAGGAATTGACTTTACAATTGCTTGTCCAAAAGGATATGAACCAAAAGAGTTTGTTGTAAAATACGCAACAGAGGTTGCAAAAGAAAATCATTCAACCATAACAGTTACCGAAAGTCCAATTGAAGCAGCAAAAGATGCAGATGTATTGTATGCAGATGTATGGACGAGTATGGGACAGGAAGAGGAATCAGCGAACCGGTTGAAGGTGTTTGCTCCTTATCAAATTAATGAAGAGTTAGTCAAATATGCAAAAGATGACTATTTATTCTTACATTGTCTTCCGGCCCATCGAGAGGAAGAAGTAACGGCTGCAATTATTGATGGTCCAAACTCGGTCGTATTTCAACAAGCAGGAAATCGCATGCATGTGCAAAAAGCGTTATTACAAGCCATTTTATAAACAAATCAAACATGGGTGCTTCTGTTACAGAAGCACCCATGTTTAATTTAGAAAGGAAGGGGGAACAACAAGAGTAGATTAAAGGAATGAAAGGTGATTATGAATGAAAGTATTAGTTGTTGGAGCAAATGGATTAACAGGAAAACATGTTATTTCTCTTTTAGCAGAAGACCATACATTTGAACCATTTGCGATGATTCGCGATGAAAAGCAAGCGAGTGGTTTAGAAGCCAAAGGTGCTAAAACAGTGCTTGGCGATCTTGAAAAAGATCTTTCAAACGCTGTAAAAGGAATGGATGCAATCATTTTTGCAGCAGGATCAGGATCAAAAACAGGTGATGACAAAACCATTGCTATAGATCAAGAAGGTGCAAAAAGCATTATTGATGAGGCAAAGAATCAAGGTGTAACAAGGTTTGTGATGTTAAGTTCAATGGGAACCGATGCACCTGAACAAGGTCCAGAAGGCTTACAACTATATTTACGTGCAAAAGCCATAGCCGACACACATTTAGAGCAATCTAGCCTGCAATATACAATTGTTCGACCGGGTGCATTAACAAATGACCAACCAACAGGAAAAATTGATGTGAATGAACAAATTAAAGATAAATCAAAATCAATCTCTCGTGAAGATGTAGCAAAAGTATTAGTACAATCTCTAAAAGAAGAGACAACAATAGGAAAGAATTTTGAAATCTTAACAGGAGAGACATCAATTGAACAAGCATTAAAGTTTGCACATTAAAACATCCAGTGGGGTTTCCCACTGGATGTTTTAATTACATGAATAGTACAACTAACGTTCCAACAATAAAACAATAAATGGCAAAGTATTTTAAGTTACCACGCGCCATAATACCCATAAACCATTTTAAAGAGAAATAAGAAGCAACAAGTGAACCTAAAAATGCGACTGCATAAGGAACAGCAAGTTGTGCAAGGTTTTTATCTTCTAAAAGATCTGTTATCGCAAGAATGGTACCGCCTAGGCTAACAGGGATAAACAATAAGAATGAAAAGCGTAATGCCGTTTCTTGCTTTGTTCCACGAAGCATGGCTGCGACAATCGTCGCACCAGAGCGACTGATACCTGGAATTAAAGCTACAGCTTGTGCTAACCCAATAATAATGGCGTCCTTCATTGACAGGGCTGCATCATTTTTACGACCACGAAGGTTACGAATAATCCAAAGTGCAACACCCGTTGCTAATAAAGCAAATCCTAATACTTTTACATCTTTAAAGGTAGCTGCTATGTAATCGCCATATAACACTCCGATTACCCCAGCAGGAATTGTAGCCACAATTAAGTAAATAATGAATTGAAAATCAGATTTTGCATCGACATCTTTGGTTTTTATATAGCGAAGGCCGTTTACAACTAAACGAACAATATCTTCACGATAAATAATCAAAACAGCAATTAAAGAGGCTGCATTTACCAACAGCTCAAAGCTTAAACCCTCAATCTTTACACCCATTAATTCTTGTACAAGTACTAAGTGTCCACTTGAAGAAATAGGAATAGGCTCGGTAAATCCTTGAAAGAGTCCTAAAATTAAATACTTTATAATGAGCATGAATTGTTCCATCGTTTATATCCTCTCCAACTTCACAGAGTATGTGTCCATATTCAACTACACAAGTATAAGAAATTTTTGTATGTATGTGAAGGACAATTTTTCATAGGACTTCATTGTATACGGTTTCCTCTACAGATTATAGTAAACTTATCCATTATGAAAAAGCAAAACGAAGGGAATAGTATGAATGAAATACCTACAATAAGGAGGAAGTGACATGGGACAAAATAGACACTTCACACCTGGTCAAAAAGCGCCAAATAACGGTGTATATATAGAAATAGGTGAAACTGGAAGCAATGTGAACAAGCCACAAAAGGTGAAGCTTAAAGCAGGCGAACGCTTTCCGGAAACATCAAATGATGACCGCCACTGGACGTATATGCCTAAACCTTAACTTTATGTTTGAAAGTACAGAGCCATCCAATAGCGGATGGCTTTACTTCTGCTAAAAGCAAAATGTATAATAAATCAAAAGGTCAATAATGGTCAAACCCTTGAGAGATGGAGTGGTTATGTTGGATATAAATAAAATGACACAAAAGTTACAAGAGGCCATTTCAAATGCCCAATCAATTGCAATTAAGCAACGGCATCAGCAAATTGATGTTGTGCATCTCATGCAAGCGCTTATTGAGCAGAGTGAGGGAATTGCACCTCGAATGATAGAGAAGCTAGATGTTTCTGTTCAAGATTTTCAGCATGATTTAAAAGGTATAATGAATAAAAAGCCAATTGTAACAGGTTCAGGAACAGAAGCAGGTAAAGTTTATGTAACCAGTCAGCTTCAACAATTACTTGTAAAAGCAGAGGAAGAAGCGAAGCATTTAAATGATGAATATATATCAGTAGAACATGTACTGTTAAGCATAGCAGATGAAAAGAATACAGATGTTGGTCGACTCTTTCAGCAATATCAATTAACGAAACGTAAGCTGTTAGAAGTGATTAAAGACATAAGGGGGAACCAGCGTATTACGAGTCAAAACCCAGAAGTTACATATGAAGCTTTATCGAAGTATGGACGAGATTTAGTAGCAGAAGTGCGAGCAGGAAAGATTGATCCTGTTATTGGTCGAGATGCTGAAATTCGTCGAGTTATTCGAATTTTATCACGAAAAACAAAAAATAATCCCGTTTTAATAGGAGAGCCTGGTGTAGGGAAGACAGCAATTGTAGAAGGATTAGCTCAACGAATTGTCAGAAGAGATGTTCCAGAAGGCCTCAAGGATAAAACAGTATTTTCACTGGATATGGGAGCATTAATTGCAGGAGCAAAATTTCGCGGAGAGTTTGAAGAGCGATTAAAGGCTGTTTTGCAAGAAGTCAAAAAGAGTGACGGTCGTGTTCTATTGTTTATTGATGAACTTCATACGATTGTAGGAGCAGGACGTACAGATGGATCAATGGATGCTGGAAACTTACTAAAGCCAATGTTAGCAAGAGGAGAACTTCATTGCATTGGCGCTACGACACTAGATGAACACCGTCAATATATCGAAAAAGATCCAGCGTTAGAACGTCGTTTTCAACAAGTGCTTGTGGAAGAGCCAACCGTTGAAGATACGGTATCGATTTTACGTGGATTAAAAGAGCGATTTGAAATTCATCACGGGGTGAACATTCACGACCGTGCGATAGTAGCAGCAGCTACATTATCCGATCGATATATATCTGATCGTTTTTTACCTGATAAAGCAATTGATTTAATTGATGAAGCATGTGCAACGATTCGAACAGAAATCGATTCGATGCCATCAGAATTAGATGAAGTGACCCGTAAACTTATGCAGCTGCAAATTGAAGAAGCAGCATTAAGCAAGGAAGCGGATCAAGCAAGTCAAGAACGATTAGCAGTTATTCAGGAAGAAATCTCAAATCTTCAAGAAAAAGTAAATAGTATGAAGTTAAAATGGGAGCAAGAGAAGAAATCCATTCAATCTGTGCAAGAGATGAGAGAAAGGCTAGAAAAAGCCAGAAGAGATTTAGAGGAAGCTGAAAATCAGTACGATCTTAATAAAGCAGCGGAACTGCGACATGGACGTATACCCTCTTTAGAAAAAGAGCTAAAAGCCCTAGAGCAACTAACAGAAGAAAAATCAACCGAAAATCGATTAATTCGTGAAGAAGTAACCGAAGCAGAAATTGCGGAGATTGTTGGGAGATGGACAGGTATTCCAGTCTCGAAGTTAGTGGAAGGAGAAAGAGAGAAGTTATTAAAATTAGAATCTATTCTAAAAAAGCGAGTCATTGGACAAGATGAAGCTGTTTCACTAGTGACAGATGCTGTACTTCGCGCTAGAGCAGGAATTAAAGATCCAAATCGTCCAATCGGTTCTTTTATTTTTCTTGGACCAACAGGAGTAGGGAAAACAGAGTTAGCCAAAACGTTAGCGCAGACGCTTTTTGATAGTGAAGAACATATGATTCGAATCGACATGTCAGAGTACATGGAAAAACATGCCGTATCACGCTTAATTGGTGCTCCTCCTGGCTATGTGGGGTATGAAGAAGGCGGTCAATTAACAGAAGCTGTGCGAAGAAAACCTTACTCGGTTGTTTTATTAGATGAAATTGAAAAAGCACACCCTGAAGTGTTCAACATTTTGCTACAGATGCTAGATGATGGACACGTTACAGATTCAAAAGGAAAAGTTGTTGATTTTAAAAATACAGTCATCATTATGACGTCTAATATTGGTTCCCACTTTTTATTAGAGGGATTATCAGAAGACGGAGAGATTAAAGAAGAAGCACGTGGACAAGTGATGAATCAGTTACGTCAGCATTTCCGACCAGAATTCTTAAATAGAATAGATGATACGATTTTATTTAAACCGTTAACCATCCATGAAGTTTCAGGCATTGTTGAAAAGCTCGTTTCCTTACTACAACAACGTTTAACTGATCGGAACATTACCTTATCGTTAACTGAAAGAGCAAAAAAATACATTGCGGTGTCAGCATTTGATCCTGTATATGGTGCAAGACCTTTAAAACGATTTATCCAAAAACAACTAGAGACACTAATCGCAAGGCAGATCATTGCAGGGCAAATAAAAGACTACAGTGATGTAATAGTAGATGTAGAGAACGAAACGTTTACGTTCATTCATCAATAAGTACTTGGTTTGAAAAATAACCGTAGCAAAAAAAGAAAGTAAGCATAGAGAAGCTTACTTTCTTTTTTTGTTTAAAAAGAGATAAATAGCAAATAAATACCCTTTTAGGTGAATTTTTTTACTATTGACGCATATTGTAAGCGCTTATAGAATGAACATTAACAAATCGATTAGATATTACATGAACTTGAATGCGCTTTCTATCTGACTTGGTGCTTGTAATAGAGTTTATTCGCATACCAAGCTAAATGAAGATAACTTAGTGAAACGAGCAAGTTTGCCGTAACTAGCCATTTAAAAAGTAAAGACACAATAGGATACAAAGCTAATGTTAGCATGCAAAGCTTTAGAGTCCATATTGTACTTTTCTTGAACTGATAGTAAACGTATAAAGCTAATGAGGTGAAAGATAAATAAAAAGGAATGATGCAAACGATTACAAATAATTTCTGAGAATGAAAGACCGATCCATTAACAGCAAACAGCACATGATTAAAAATTGAAACAGTATAAAGTAAGAAGAAATACAAATCTTGAAAAGGCTTCATAGACGCTAATAATAGATTTGATAGTGAAAATAGACGTTGTAAGCGATAAATAAAAAATAATGTAATAGCTAGTAATAAATGCGTAAGGAATGTCATGTTCAGCATAAGAACAAGAACTTGTATAACAAACAAGAGAACAATGTATGGATACGTAATAAATTGGGGGAAGAGAAATTCCATATTAACATCTCCTAGTTGATTTAACGGAAAATTATTAAATGAATGTAAGGGTGTGACAACGATGAACATCATAACAGTGCTATCATTTCTATTTTTTACAGGTTTAGTTGCCTATATTTCTTATCGTCTGACACGTAATGATAATCTCGATACGTCAGAAGGATACTTTTTAGGCGGACGTAGTTTAACGGGTTGGGTGATTGCAGGGTCGTTAATGTTAACCAATCTATCAACAGAACAGCTAGTTGGCTTAAATGCAGATGGATATGCATACAACATGTCCGTAATGGGCTGGGAAGTAGGTTCAGCCATTGCGCTTGTGCTAGTTGCTTTATTCTTATTACCACGTTATTTAAAAGGTGGAATTACAACAATTCCAGATTTTTTAGAAGAACGATTTGATTCAGGTACAAAGCAGATTGTAACCTTATTGTTTTTGTTCGGATATGTATTAAATCTATTACCACCAATCTTATATTCAGGTGCGACGGCATTAAGTGGTATTTTTAATGTTCCAGAACTATTAGGTGTTAGTCCAACAGCTGCTATTTGGATTACAGTGTGGACAATTGGAATTATTGGTTCTATCTATGCTATTTTTGGTGGTTTGAAAGCGGTTGCGATTTCTGACACGATTAATGGAATAGGCTTGCTAGTTGGTGGTTTAATGATTCCAGCTTTAGGATTAACCGTATTAGGTGACGGGTCACCAGTTGCAGGTTTTCATACAATTGTAGAAAACACACCAGAAAAGCTTAATTCAATTGGAAGCAATTCAGATCCAGTTCCTTTTAGTACAATGTTTACAGGAATGCTATTAGTGAACCTGTTCTACTGGGGTACCGCACAACATATTATTCAGCGTGCGTTAGCAGCGAAAAACTTAAGAGAAGGACAAAAAGGCTTAATTATTGCGGCATTCTTAAAACTGCTAGGTCCAGCCTTTTTAATTATTCCTGGTATCATTGCGTACAATATTTTTGGTCCTGGTCTTCAACCGATGGAAGCGTACCCAAAGTTAGTGAACCACGTTCTTCCAACACCGTTAGTCGGTTTTTTCGCAGCCGTTTTATTTGGAGCAATTTTATCATCATTTAACTCTGCATTAAACTCAAGTGTAACGTTGTTTGTATTAAATATTTATAAGCCTTACTTTAAGCCGAAGGCACCAGATAAAGTGTTAGTACGTCATGGTAAGGTAGCTGGATTATTCTTAGCTTTATTTGCAATGAGTGTAGCACCATTAATTGCAAACGTTCCACAAGGATTTTTCCAATACTTACAAATTGTAAATGGTTTCTACAATGTTCCGATCTTTACGATTATCTTTATTGGATATGTAACAAAACGAGTACCTGCCGTTGCTGCTAAAGTATCATTAGCTGTTTTTATTTCCGTGTATGCAGTGACTCAGCTAGTATGGGATACAGGCCTACATTTCCTTCATATTCTAGGTATTCTCTTCGTAGTATGTTCAGGATTAATGTTAATTATCGGAAAAATAGCACCAAGAAATACAGATTATGTTCTTGAAGATAAAGAAGCTGTTGAGTTAACGCCTTGGAAGCTTGTTTATCCAATGGGGCTAGTAGCCGTTGTTGCAATGATTGTGGTATATGCATTGTTCTCTCAAGCAGGATTTGCTTCTATGTAACAATGTAAAATTAGCCTACCCCCTTTCCTTTTTTCATTCATTGATAAAAGAGGAGAGGGGGTTTTGTATTTATTCGTTTTGAAGTGTACAATCCTCTTTTAATCATTTATGATAGTAAAAAATAAGTGAAGGAAAAAGGATTGAGAATCATGAAAGAAAGAGTGGATCTTGTTTATGATCAAGTATATGAATTTATTGATGAATCGCTACAAAAGATTCGTGAAACGGAAGATGAGTATAAAAATGATGAGTTAGCGGAAAAAGTGAAGCGAATGGAGATAGCCCTTCAAGCCTCTCGTGATATTTTAGAAAACATGGTCATGCCAGGAAAGAAAATGACCTTTATTTATGAAAATGGTTCTGTAACGGTTGAAATTCCAGAGAAAAAATGAAAAGGGATTCTCCAACGCCATTAAAAACAGCGGTTTAAGGCGAAATCCCTTGTTCATTTCTCTATTCATTTCCCTACATTTAAATAGGAAAGACATGTTGCGTGCTGAGTCAAAGTAGGTGTTTTTTTCCTTTTTCTCAGCGCGTTTTATTTTGGAAGCATAATGTGTTCGTCAATTGACACATCACTTTTACGGTATTGACCAGGTGTATAGCCAGTCGCTTTTCGAAAAACTTTTGTTAAATAGTTGGCATTAGCGTAGCCGACGTTTTCAGCGATTTCTTCAATCGAATATTTCGTTTGATGTAGTAATTCAGCTGCTTTTTGAATTCGCATTTTTGTTAAATATTGAATAGGCGTCATACCTGTTGTTTCTTTAAATAATCGACTGAAGTGATAGCGAGATAAATTTGCAGCACTCGCCATTTCATCCGGCCCAATTTCTTCTTGGTAATGATTACGTGCAAATAAAATAGAGCTAATAATGCTTTCGGGCCAATCATCAGTAAACGTATCCATTGTTTTTACATATTGATAGAGTTCCATAATAAAACGATAAGAAAGACTAGAAGCTTGAAATGCGTCTGTTATTTTTCGTTCTCCTGCTCGTTTATAAATTTGGGCTAGTAATTGAATAGGGGCTGATTCAGGATGAAATCGGATAACAGGATGGTGCTTACGTTGAATATAATCCCAGCAAGTAGCTACTTCATCTCCATATAACGTTAAGAAGATAAACTCCCATTGCTCACTTTCTTTTGGTAAATAGTAACGGTAATCACCAGTTGTTCCAACAATAAAAGCTTTTCCGGCATCTAATTTATAATCTTTTCCGTTTAATTGAATGACTCCATACCCTGAAATTGTGTATTGCAAAATATATTTGCCACCATCTTTTCGTTCATTTCCATCCCAATTATAAAGTGTAGAAGTCGCTTCATCCCAGCCGACAGACCAAATCTGAGCTACGCGCTTTGTATTAGGCTCTAAAAAGCGAAACGCAAAGGTGCTGTAGTCTTTTGTTTGAAAATGAGACAGCAAAATTTCACCCTCTTTTTTCAGAAATTGTGTATATATAACACTTTAACGTAATCGTTTTCTTTTTGCTAGTCCTTTTCTAGACGTAACACTGAATAGATAATGAGGTAGTAAAGAAAAGAGAATCGATTTTAATTCTTATTTAAATAGATCATGATAAAAGAAGATAGCAAAAAACTACCTATATTACCTTTTGTATTTACCATTGAGTATGTGTACCGTGACTCTTACAATAAAGTTGAATACGTTTTCAATTTTAGATGAGATAGGTGATTAATAGATGATTGATCAATTAAAAATAGACTTTATGAAAATCTTCCCTGGAGAAGAAGAGGTACGCGTGTTCTTTGCACCTGGAAGAGTCAATTTAATCGGAGAGCATACAGATTACAATGGAGGTTATGTATTTCCTTGTGCGTTAAGTATCGGAACATATGCTGTCGTAAGGAAACGTCAAGATCAACTTGTTAGGATGTATTCATTAAATTTTAAAGATGTTGAGATTGTGCAGTTTTCATTAGATAGCCTTTTATATGAAAAAAGTCATGATTGGGCTAATTACCCAAAGGGTGTAATGGACGTACTGATTAAGAAAGGGCATCACCTTTCAACAGGATTTGATGTCTTGTTTTATGGAAATATTCCAAATGGTGCAGGATTGTCTTCGTCTGCTTCTATTGAATTAGCTACTGCTGTTGTAATAAATGAGCTGTTTCACCTTAACTTAGAGATGGTGGAGCTTGTTAAAATTTCACAACAAGCAGAAAATGAGTTCATCGGAGTGAGCTGTGGAATTATGGATCAGTTTGCAATTGGAATGGGCAAAGAAGATCATGCTGTTTTATTAAACTGTCAAACGCTTGATTTCACGTACAGTCCACTAAAGCTACAAGATGCTTCGCTTATCATTTCAAATACTAATAAACGTCGAGGATTGGCAGATTCGAAGTATAACGAGCGCCGATACGAGTGCGATATGGCTTTGCGTGATTTACAAAAGGAGCTTTCTATTTCATCACTCGGTGAATTAACAAAAGAGCAATTTGAAGCGCACAAGCATTTAATTAAAAATGAGCTTCATCAAAAAAGAGCCAAGCATGCGGTTTATGAAAATGAGCGCACAAAAGAAGCTGTCGTTAAGCTTCAAGCGGGAGACATAGCTGGCTTTGGACGATTAATGAATGAATCGCACCGTTCGTTACGAGATGATTATGAAGTAACGGGAACAGAATTAGATGCGTTAGTAGAGGCAGCTTGGAATCAAGAAGGTGTAATTGGATCAAGAATGACAGGCGCAGGTTTTGGAGGATGTACAATCAGCATTGTGAAAGATGCTTATATTGAAACGTTTATTCAAGAAGTCAAAGATTCTTACACTAAAACGACAGGGTTAATTCCAGACTTTTATGTTGTCCAAGTAGGTTCTGGGGCAAGAGAGCTACAGCTAGAAGCGATTGAAAAGTAATTAAAAAGAAAGGATGATTAAGATG
Source organism: Priestia iocasae (assembly GCF_016909075.1). Taxonomy (GTDB): domain Bacteria; phylum Bacillota; class Bacilli; order Bacillales; family Bacillaceae_H; genus Priestia; species Priestia iocasae. The sequence goes on along the minus strand of NZ_JAFBFC010000002.1, from coordinate 387,145 downwards.
TCAATGACAATCTATAGTCATATTCACCGTTTGATTCAATATGGACTGCAAAAACAATTAATGACAAAATGGGACATAGATGTAGTACGTAATAAATTATTAGAAGTATTAGAGCTAGATGAATATAGTCATCCTGAGGATGAAGAGAACGAATATGAGAATATAGCTGATATATTGGAGAACATTTTGGACTGGGCAGCGGAACATGGTCGATTAGAAGAAAATACAGTCACGTACCGAGATTTACTGGATACAAAGTTAATGAGCTGCTTTGTACCACTTCCTTCTGAGGTGAATCGTCGTTTTTATTCAACATACGAAGAGCAAAGCCCTAAAGTAGCAACAAAGGATTTTTATCAATTTTCTAAAGATGTTCACTATATTCGAACCGATCGTATTGCAAAAAATGAAGCATGGTTAGCAGATACACCTTATGGACAACTTGAAATTACGATTAATCTATCGAAGCCTGAGAAAGATCCAAAAGCCATTGCAGCGGCTAAAGCAATGAAGCAAAGTACGTATCCTCAATGTTTACTTTGTAAGGAAAATGCAGGGTATGCAGGACGTGTAAATCATCCAGCAAGGCAAAATCATCGCATTATTCCAGTAGAATTAAATGATGAGCAATGGTATTTGCAATTTTCACCATATGTTTATTACCATGAGCATGCAATTGTCTTCTCAGGTGCTCATACACCAATGCAAATTTCTCAACAAACATTTCAGCGTTTGTTAGAGTTTACCGATAAGTTCCCGCATTATTTCCTTGGATCCAATGCTGATTTACCAATTGTCGGAGGGTCGATCTTGAGCCATGATCACTTTCAAGGTGGCTTTCATGAATTTCCGATGGCTAAAGCAGAAATAGAAAAAGTATATGAGGTTGAACAATTTAAGGGTGTAACAATTGGAAGAGTGAATTGGCCAATGTCTGTGGTTCGATTACAAGGAACCAATCAAGAGGAGCTTGTACAGTGTGCTCAACACATCTTCGAAAAGTGGCAGCAATACAGTGATGAAACAGTAGACATCTTTGCTTTTACAAATGATACGCCTCATAATACGGTCACACCAATTGCAAGACGACGTGGAGAGCTATTTGAGTTAGATCTTGTGCTTCGAAATAATCGTACAAGTGAAGCACATCCAGATGGTATTTTCCATCCTCATGCGGAAGTACATCATATTAAAAAAGAAAACATCGGATTAATTGAGGTCATGGGACTTGCCGTGCTACCAGGTCGCTTGAAGGAAGAACTGCAAGCATTAGCAGCGTGCTTAACTAAAGAAAATGTAGAAGAAGAAATAAGAAAACAAGAAGAAATATGGAAGCATCTAGATTGGGCAAACGCACTAAAAGAGAACTATTCTTTTTCAACGATTGAAGAAGCACAACAAATCCTACAAGAAGAGCTTGGAAAGGTTTTTGCCACAATTTTAGAACATGCGGGAGTCTTTAAAAGAGACGAAAAAGGAAAACAAGCATTTGATGCATTTATGAATACAGTAAAAAAACAAGGCTAGCCCATGGGCTAGCCTTGTTTTTTTAACTAATTAATGGTGGTCATGTGGTATAGGCTCGTTTGGAACTCCAACTTCACCTAGTAAAATGATCACAAGTGAGAAGATGACACTGACGATGGAAGCGTGTGCAAAATCGTATGTACCGCCTGCCATTGACGAAATAACGTATGCAGCCATGTTAATTAACAAGAAACCCCAAAAGAATGTCCAGAAGAAACGCATTATTTTCACCTCAGTTTCTACAAGCAGTTTGTTAATATCTTACCACAAGAATAGAGAACGAGAAAATGAAATTTTTACGAAACTTTACATATTGTATAAGAGGATATTGATTTTAAAAATCGAACAAGAAAAGAAAAAGGAGGAGTTTTTATGAAAAAAGAAGAAAAGACAGAACTGGAATTGTTGTTAGAGCAAGATCAATCTAATTTAACAGAATTAGGAATGGAGACGCTAGAGCGATTAAAGCAAGAGGGAATGGAGGATGAGCGGAAAGAATGAATAGAAAATAGGCATTGTTCTCTTTCATTTTTTCTCCTTTTTCATACACTATATCGAGTTAGAGTTGCCAATAAAGACGGGGGAGCCAGCATGATTGATCGTCGTTTTTTTAGTCTTGATAATCAATGGAATGTAGTACATTTACCAGAAAAACCAAATGGGTTTGGTGTGCTAATCTTAGGAGACAAAGATCATTTTGTAGAGAGTTCAACAAGTTTGTGGATTCAACATGAAGGTCGCTCACAGCTTGTAACGTATTTACAAGATCAAGGTTATACTATCTTTTATTCAAACTTATATGACAGACATTGGGGATCTTCAAAGGCATGTTGGTTAGCAAAGCAGTTATATCATTTAGTGATGAAGCAAGAAATTTTAAACAAGCGCATTCACATCTTAGCGGAAGGAATAGGTGCTTTAATTGCTCTTCAGTTAATGGAAGAAGGAGAAGAATCCATTAGATCAGTTGCTTTTTTAAATCCATGTATTGATTTTCATGCACATGTCCGTTATGAAAAGGCGAATAAATTTTTCTATAGGCAGATGATGAAAGAACTGAGTCAAGCGTATGGAGTAGAAAGAAAGCAAGTTGATAAAATTATTTCAGCTTATCCTCCTCTCAGTAGTTTTCAATCTACCTTGCCTGCGAAAATATGGACAACAGCAAATGAAGCGACTCACTATCCATTTTTCCACAGTAAACATTATGAAGCTCATCGAGAAAGCCTTCAAGCACCCGTAACTCTTTCCCTATACCTTATGGAAAAAAAATATTTGTTCCAACATGCTCTTACACATTTTTATGAACAATGTGAAAAAGAGTTATAACAAAAGCTCCTATGATTATACATATCTTAGGGGCTTTATTATTTGTGCGTCTGGCTATTAAAAGATGAGGTGATGATATGTCTAAGATAATTGTCGTTGGTTCTAATCGATTTGTTGGTTTTCACTTATGTACATCTTTTTTGAATGATGGAATTGAAGTAAAGGGTTATATGCATGAACCTCATAAATCTGAATCCTTTTTACAGGATGAGATGCGCTCTTTTTTAGGACGAAATGCTAACTTCACAAGTGTACAAATAGACGAGGCAGACCAACAGCTTTCAATTGATTCAGATACAGATGTCGTTTATTTTACTTATTTTGACGCCGGAGATTTTCATGACTCACAATTCTTACGGCATAAAATGAAAGAAGCAAACGAAGCGCTCATTCAAACCATTACAAAATGTAGACAGACAAAGACGAAGCTCGTTTTCTTATCAAGTTTACGAGTATTTGGAGAGGAACAAAAAGAGATTACAGAAGAAACCGTTCCAATACCAGATCATCGAGAAGGAAAACTAATGCTCCACTTTGAAAAAATGATTGAGAAAGCGAAGAGCTCTGATCTTCAATGTATGACTATACGAGTCCCCACAATATATGGACCATGGCAGCCGTTATCGATGGCGTATCAACATGCTCTCATTCATAAAGAAAAAAAAGAGATAATTGAAGAAGATACTCGTCATGTTCTCTACATTGATGATGTAGTGAACGCATTAAAAAGTAGTCAACAAGCTTCAATCAAATACGATGTTGTTCATTTAGTCAATAAACAGGATAAAGATTGGGGAAGAGGCGCACAACTATTGAATATAAAAGAAATACAAGAAAAAGAAAATGAGTTTAAAGAGAGTGAAAGAGCAAAAGAGATATTAAACTTTTATCCAAAGGTTAGTATAAGAGAAGGGATGTATCAACAAATGAGGCATACGCGTACAATCTTTTCTTATCGAAGCTAGTAGAATGAGTCTACAAGTAACGTCGCTCTTCGTTTATTAAAAGTAAGCATGAGGGAATTCGACATAAGATGGTTTTCCTCTATGTTGAATTTCCGCTTTAAGTAGAGGAGATAAGGTAAATTTTTCTTTTACAATTATATACGGGCAAGTTAAAATAATGAAAGAAACACAAGAACTCAGTTGATACGAGACATAAAGGAGTGGCGGTTTTGAACAAACTACTTTGTTTGTTTTTACTTCTCTTCTTCCTTTTGTCTGGATGTAGCAGTCCGATTCAGGGAAACATAAAAAATGTCGGCTTGCTTGTTCCAGAGACAATTAATGATCAAGTATGGGGGACAAAAGGATATACAGGGATGTTAAAGATTCAATCAAAGTTTAACACAGACGTATTTTATAAAGAGAATATGAAGTCAGAAGAAGTGGTTAGACAAGCGGTTGAAGAATTTGAGCAAAGAGGTGTCAATCTTATCTTCGGGCATGGTGATATATATGCTCAATATTTTAATGAGCTAGGAAAAGCATATCCAGATATTCAATTTATTTGCTTTAACGGTGATGCAAAGGCTGAAAACGTAACGAGCCTAAACTTTGAAGGACATGCCATGGGCTTCTTTGGAGGTATGGTCGCAGGTGAGATGACACAAACAAATAAAGTTGGGGTTATTTCCGCATTTGAATGGCAACCGGAAGTAAATGGTTTCTTTGAAGGAGCACTTTACGAAAATGCCGACGTTGATGTTGACGTAAGATTTGTGAAAAATTGGGATGATATTCAAACTGCAAATCATTTCTTAGATGAAATGATTGCTGAAGGTGTAGATGTTGTGTATCCTGCAGGCGATGGTTTTAATGTACCGCTTATTGAAGAGTTAAAAGCAAAAGGTTTATATGCAATTGGGTATATAACCGAGCAATCAGACTTAGGAGAGAATACGGTATTAACAAGTACTGTCCAACGTGTGGATGCTCTATATGAACTAGTAGCCAAAGAATTCAATGAAGGAACATTACAATCAGGTAACCTATCATTTGATTTTCAAGATGATGTCATTTCTGTAGGGAAGTTTAGTCCACTTGTGGCAGATGAGTATAGAGAAAAAGTTTTAAAGCATATTGAAACGTATAAAAGAACAGGGAACTTACCTAATCAATAATTCATATACATAAGAGGAGAGGACATAATGAACGAACAACAAATGCAATTTATGCAAATCGCTATGAAGTATTTACCAGAAGCAAAAGAACTTTTAGACAACACAGGTGTTGAACTAAGTATGGAGCACTTACAGCCAATTATGGAACTATTAACAAAAGTGATGAACGATGCGTATGAGCTTGGTAAACAAGAGGCTCTAAAAGAGCATAGTGAATAAAAATAACAGCTTGGAAAATCCAAGCTGTTATTTTTTGTCTTTAAAAAAATCTAATAGAGGTGATAATTCTTTAAACATTGGTTTCATCTTATCGACGGATGAAGCAATATCTTGAACCTGATTAAGGATCTGGTTCCAATCAGTACCGTTAATTGTTTCTTCTTTTTCTTCTTTTGCTGAACCAAACATCATTTTTGTAAAAGGGTCTATTTTTCTGCTATTAGCCATTTAAGAGCTCCTTTCTCACTTATTTTATATCTACACATTATTACTATATGAATTCTATCGCTGTCTGTTTCGGACAAACACCCATAGTTCGCCTGAAATAAAATGAAGAATTTTCGCTAGACAAGAGAATCTAAATAACGTAAAATTAGTACCAAGTCATAATAATTAATCATATATATATATAAATCGATCTAGAAGATGTGACATAACAGCACTTCCTTTACGTCACATCTTCTAGGTGAACCCTTGGGTGAGAGAGAACTCAAGAGGCCTACATGATCGTTAGTAGAGTGTTTTCTTTATGAAAAAGTGCTGTTACGTTATTTGATTTATGTATGAGTAGAATAATATAAACTCTTTAATTAAAGGAGATGCTATATGAATACAGGGATTATTGGGATTGGTCGCTATGTTCCAGAGAAGGTTGTAACAAATAAAGACCTTGAAAAAATCATGGATACATCCGATGAATGGGTCCGAACACGTACAGGAATTGAAGAGAGAAGAATTGCAGAAGATAATGAAAAATCTTCTCATATGGCATATGAAGCGGCATTAAAAGCATTGAAAAATGCTGATGTGAGTGCAGAAGACATTGATTTAATCATTGTTGCTACCGTCACACCTGATTATCCATTTCCTTCAGTTGCGTGTTTAATACAAGAGCGATTAGGGGCTAAAAAAGCAGCTGCTTTTGACATTAGTGCGGCTTGTGCAGGTTTTATGTATGGAATTGTGACAGCAAAACAATTCATCGATAATGGTGCTTATAAGCATGTATTAGTAGTTGGTGTCGAAAAGCTGTCGAGTATTATTGATTGGGAAGATCGTAATACAGCTGTTTTATTTGGTGATGGAGCAGGTGCAGCAGTAGTAGGGCCTGTATCAGAAGGAAGAGGTATTTTGTCATATGAGCTCGGGGCAGATGGAGTAGGAGCAAAACATTTGTATCAAGATGAGCACATTATTATGAACGGCCGTGAGGTATTTAAGTTTGCTGTTCGTCAGATGGGTGAATCAGCAATTAATGTAATTGAAAAAGCAGGCTTATCGAAAGATGATGTGGATTTCTTAATTCCACACCAAGCGAATATTCGTATTATGGAAGCGGCGAGACAGCGCCTTGATTTGCCAGAAGAAAAAATGTCAAAAACGGTTCATAAGTTTGGTAATACATCAGCAGCATCCATTCCTCTTTCCATTGTAGAAGAAGTAGAAAGTGGTAAAATAAAAGAGGATGATTTAGTGGTTATGGTAGGCTTCGGTGGAGGCTTAACATGGGGAGCCATTGCGATAAGATGGGGAAAATAAGCGATTCTTCAATCCGTTTCCTATAAAAGACTATGATACTGAGGGAGATGAATGATATGACAAAGAAACGAGTAGTTGTAACAGGGCTTGGAGCTGTTACACCGATTGGAAATGATGTAGAAACTTCTTGGAATAACGCAGTAGCAGGTGTATCAGGAATTGGTCCTCTTACAAGGTTAAATCCAGATGAGTACTCTGCAAAGGTTTCAGCGGAGCTAAAAGATTTTAACGTTGAAAACTTTATGGATAAAAAAGAAGCGCGTAAAATGGATCGCTTTACACAATATGCTGTAGCGGCTTCATTGATGGCTGTTAAAGATGCAAACCTAACAATTACGGAAGAGATTGCACCTCGTGTTGGTGTATGGATTGGATCAGGTATCGGAGGAATGGAAACATTTGAACAACAATTTGAAACGTTCCAACAAAAAGGTTACCGTCGTGTAAGTCCATTCTTCGTTCCGATGATGATTCCAGATATGGCAACAGGACAAGTTTCGATTGCTTTAGGAGCAAAAGGGATGAACTCATGTACAGTAACGGCTTGTGCAACAGGTACAAACTCAATAGGTGATGCATTCAAAGTGATTCAGCGCGGAGATGCAGATGTGATGGTAACGGGAGGAACGGAAGCACCAATTACAAGAATGTCCATGGCGGGATTCTGTGCTAATAAAGCACTATCAACAAATCCAGATCCAGCAACGGCATGTCGTCCTTTTGATAAAAATCGCGATGGTTTCATTATGGGTGAAGGTGCAGGAATTCTTGTTTTAGAAGAGCTTGAACATGCATTAGCACGTGGTGCAAAAATCTATGCAGAAATTGTTGGATATGGAGCAACAGGTGATGCGCATCATATTACTGCTCCAGCTCCTGGTGGTGAAGGCGGCGTTCGTGCAATGCGCCAAGCAATTGAGGACGGTGGCCTACAACCAAGTGATATTGATTACATCAATGCACATGGAACAAGTACGGAATATAATGATAAATATGAAACAATGGCGATTAAAGAAGTATTTGGTGAACATGCTCGTCAGGTAGCAATTAGTTCAACAAAATCAATGACAGGCCACTTGTTAGGGGCAGCTGGTGGAGTGGAAGCTATTTTTAGTGTGAAAGCAATTGAAACAGGTATGATTCCACCAACCATTAACTATGAAACACCAGATGAGGAGTGTGACTTAGATTACGTTCCAAACGAAGCAAGAAAGCAAGAAGTGAATACGGTATTAAGTAACTCGCTCGGGTTTGGCGGGCATAATGCAACGATCGTGTTCAAAAAATATTAATACAAAATGTTCAAAGAAAAGGGTTAGGAGAAATTCCTAGCCCTTTTTCTTTGTTTCAAAACGCAAAACTAAATTGCACACATAGGATGAAACGAGAATATTTGAAAGAAGGAATGGTAAATGAGCATTGTTTCAACTTATGAGTGGAAGTCCACTGAAAATGTATACGAAAAACTTTCTCCGTACTTTCCAGATGTGAAAGTAAACGAAATGACAGAGTGTTTGCTTGGATATGGAATGTGTAAGCCAAGTAATGAATTCTATAAAGTGTTAGAAGAACTTCATAAAAGGCATATATGGGTGAAGCTGAAAAAAAGATACTTAGTATTAAAGCGAGAATGGAAAGGTCCAGATATTCCGATTTTTATTTTACCTAGCAATATATTTAATCGAAAAATCCAAACGGAATTTAATGGGCGCTCAGGCGTGGCGTTTGAAGATAAATTGTTTGTTTTTATGTCTATGCAAACATCAGATGAGGAAGCATATGCGGTTTTAACTCACGAATATAATCATGTTTGTCGGATGAAAAGCCTAAACAAAAAAGAAAATGATCTAACTTTACTCGATACAATGATAATGGAGGGACTAGCTGAATATGCTGTAAAAGAGTATTGTGGAGAAACCTATATGGCCCCTTGGACTGACTATTATTCCAAGCAACAGGCAGAACAATTTTGGAATAAATATCTCATAAACAATCAAAGCTTGAAGCACATGAGTAAACGACATGATGAACTATTATTTGGACAGAAATGGTATCCGAAGATGCTTGGATATGGTGTGGGATATCACATTGTTATGTCTTGTGTAGAAAAACATCTGTTTTCATCGAAACAACTAATGGCAACATCAAGTAATACTATTTTACAAAAATCTACGTTCAACTTGAACAATGATTAAATCTTTACAAAATCTCCAATTTTTCGCTAATTTTCTCTTGAAGTGTTAGAAACCCTCACCATATTGCTCAGTAATTCACGATATTATTTTGTTAATTTTGAATAAAAAAATAAAAATAAATATTCAAAAAATATTGCTTTTGTAAAGAAATTGTAATATTATCTTATTCAAATATAATATTTAGTAAAAATTCAAATAAATGTAGAGGTGTGCAATGAAGATGGAACCTAAACATAATCAAAAGACACCGTTGCTTGAAGTGAGGAATCTAGAAACTTCGTTTTCGATTAATGGTAAATGGCACAATGCAGTGGATAATGTGTCCTTTAAAATAAACAGGAAAAAAATTGTCGGAATAGTTGGAGAATCAGGGTGTGGCAAAAGCGTACTATCTTTATCAGTTATTGGATTACTACCAAAGTTAAACAGTCGAATTAGTAATGGTGAGATTGTTTTTGAAGGTAAAAATTTAGCTGAGCTTTCTGATAATGAGATGAATAAAGTGCGTGGAAAAGATGTTTCAATGATTTTCCAAGAGCCAATGACTTCGTTAAATCCTGTCTTAACGATTGGTTATCAATTATCAGAAGTGCTGCATAATCATCGTAACATATCAAAAGCAGAAGCTCGGGAAGAAAGCATAGCGTTATTAAAAAGCGTAGGAATTTCAAGGCCAGAAAAAATTGTGGATGAATATCCGCATCAACTATCAGGCGGAATGCGTCAACGTGTCATGATCGCGATTGCCATTGCATGTCAACCTAAACTGCTCATTGCAGATGAACCAACAACAGCATTAGACGTAACGGTTCAAGCGCAAATTCTTGATTTATTAAAGGAAATTCAAGAAATCAATGACATGTCCATCATTATGATTACCCATGACCTTGGTGTTGTGGCAGAAATGTGTGATGAGGTAATCGTTATGTATGCAGGTAGGGTCGTAGAGCATACCGATGTAGATACGCTTTTTTATGATCCAAAACATCCTTACACAAAAGCTTTACTTGATTCGATTCCTAAGTTAGATGAGGAAGCTGTCGAATTGAATACAATTAAGGGAATCGTACCATCGCTTGTAAATATGCCGGCGGTTGGCTGTCGATTCGTGGACCGTTGTGCTCATGCGATGAAGGAATGTAGAGAAATAACTCCTCAACTAGCATCAGAATCAGAAGGACATGATGTGGCGTGCTTGCTCTATAAAAGTAGCTTTCCACGTGAAGGAGTGAAAACAAGCTAATGAGTATCGAAGTAAAAGAGAAAGATATTTTACTAGAAGTCAAAAATTTAAAAACGTATTACCCCATTCATGGAGGGTTTTTTCGACGTAAAATAGGTGATGTAAAAGCAGTCGATGATATTTCCTTTGAATTGAGAAAAGGTGAAACACTAGGATTGGTTGGAGAATCAGGCTGTGGTAAGTCTACAACAGGCCGGACTATTTTACGCCTACTCGATCCAACGGAAGGTAAAGTTGTCTTTAATGGACAAGATATTACGAGATTAAGAGGTACGTCGTTACGAAAGGTCAGACAAGATTTTCAAATGATTTTTCAAGATCCATATGCGTCACTTAATCCTACACAAATGGTTGGAGACGTTGTATCTGAGCCCATTCGGAATTTCACTGGGAAATCAATTAAACAATTAAAGCCAGAAGTAATGGAGCTACTAACAAAAGTAGGTTTACCTCAAGATGCTTACTATAAATATCCTCATGAATTCTCAGGAGGACAACGTCAACGTATCGGTATTGCACGTGCATTAGCATTACGTCCAAAGCTTATTATTGCGGACGAGCCTGTATCGGCTCTTGATGTATCCGTTCAGTCGCAAGTATTGAATTTATTAAAAGAGTTACAAGATGAGTTTGATCTTACGTTTTTATTCATTGCCCATGACCTTAGTGTGGTTAAACATATGAGTGATCGCATTGGTGTTATGTACTTAGGTGGCTTAGTGGAAATTGCTGAAAAGAAAAGCTTATATGCAGAGCCATTGCATCCTTATACACAAGCATTAATATCAGCAATACCTGAGCCTGATCCTAGAAAGAAAAAGAAACGTATCATTTTAGAAGGTGATGTTCCAAGTCCAGTAGATCCTCCAAGTGGATGTCCGTTTCACCCAAGATGTATGCATGCAAAGCCGGAGTGTTCACAGATCAAACCACAATTAAAGGAGGTGAAGCCAGGTCACAGGGTAGCTTGTCATCTTTATAGTTAGAAAATTCTTAAAAAGGCTACATATTTTCCATAATTAATAGGGGGGAAACCAATGAAGAAAAAATCATTATTAAGCGTAATGTCGTTGCTTCTTGTGATGTCTCTATTTTTAGCGGCGTGCGGAGGAAACAGCTCGACATCTACAAACAAAACGGAAAGCGAGCCAAAGACAGAAGGACCAAAAACAGATGCACCTGTAGAAGGTGGCGTTGTGACTTACGCGATCGATGGCGCACCAGAAGGCATTATGGAAGCTGGTTTTTATGGAAGTTCATATGATGCTGACATTTTATCGTTCATGACAGAAGGCATCTATAAAACAAATAAAGAGTTAAAGTATGAACCTAACCTTGCTGACTGGGAAGTTAGTGAAGATAAGCTGACTTACACGTTTAAATTTAAAGAAGGTGTAAAATGGCACAATGGTGAAGAGCTAACAGTTGAAGACTGGAAATATGCGTTAGAAGTACTTGCGCATAAAGATTATACAGGTCCACGTTTTGTGAACGTAGAACATGTGAAAGGTGCAGCTGAGTACAGAGAAGGAAAAGCAGATTCTATTTCTGGTATCGAAGTTGTAGATCCTTACACAATTAAAGTTACATTTAAAGAAGTACGCGTTAATAACCTTGAAAACTTATGGTCATATCCAATGCCTAAAAAACACTATGAAGGTATTGCTGTAGCTGATTTACAAGAATCTAAACAAGTTCGTCAAGAGCCTGTAGGTCTTGGAGCATTTAAAGTAAAGAAAGTAGTTAACGGAGAATATGTAGAATTAGAGCGCTTTGATGATTACTGGCAAGGTAAATCGCTTCTAGATGGCATTATCGTAAAAGTAATTGATCCATCATTAACTGCAGGTGCATTGCAGAAAAATGAAATTGATTTAATCGACATTCGTCCAACTGATTTACCTCAAATTGAAAACCTTGATAATGTAGAAGTTTTAGAAGGGAAAGCAGCTGTGTATTCTTATATTGGGCTACGCTTTGGTCACCGTGATCAAGCAGCTGGTAAGAACGTTGCTGACTTCGATAAGTTTGAAAACAAAGAGCTACGCCAAGCATTACTTTATGCAATTGATCGTCAAGCAATGATTAAAGGATTTATGAATGGCAAAGCAGTAGAATTCAATACAGTTATTCCTTCTGTATTCTGGATTGCAGCTGAAGAAAGTGAATTAAACCCTTATAAATATGACCCAGAAAAAGCAAAGTCATTATTAGCAGAGGCTGGCTATAAAGATGTAAATGGCGATGGTTTTGTTGAAGATCCAAGTGGTAAAGAGTTCAAGATCTCATTTGGTCACTATGCAGGACCAGCAAACTTTGAAGGGCGTGCAAAAGCGATTATTCAAGCTTGGAATGATATTGGTATCCAAACTGAAATGGCAACAGGTTCTTTAATTGAGTTTAACTTATACAATGAAATGAAAGACAACGATGATAAAGCATTAGAAGCATTCTTCGGTTCTTGGGGAACTGGTTCTGATCCAGATCCAAATGGCTTATGGGGTTCACACTCTGAGTGGAACTACGGTCGTTGGGTAAATGAAGAGTCTGACAAGTTAATCTTAGCTGGCTTAAGTGAGCAAGCATTTGATGACACGTTCCGTAAAGATACGTACGTACAATGGCAGAAGCTATTTAACGATGAGTTACCAGCTCTTCCTTTATGGGAAAATATGAACCTTTATGCAGTTAATAAACGCTTACAAGGTGTAACAATGGATCCAAACACAGCAATCATTGATCCACACAAATGGTCTGTAACAGAGTAATAATTAGATTCTTTAGCAGATAAGGAGAGTCAACAATGCTTCAATATTCACTTAGACGTATAATTGGAATGATTCCACTGTTGATTCTAATCTCCTTTGTAGTATTTTCCCTGGCAAAAATGATGCCAGGGGACCCCTTTGGGGGAGAAATTAATCCAAGTAACACAGATCCAAAATACATTGAAGAGATGCGTGAAAAGCTCGGATACAATGATCCGATCCCTGTTCAATATTGGAACTGGATTACTGGAATGTTTGAAGGAGATTTTGGGAAATCAACAACTCATAAACTACCAACATTAGAAGTTATTACTGAACGTATACCGAATACATTATTTTTAGCAATTACCTCTTTACTGATTACGTATCTATTTGCATTTGCCCTTGGGATGTATTCAGGTAAAAAGCCTTATACAATTGGTGATAATTTAATCGCAGGCTATAACTATTTTGCATTAGCCGTTCCATCTTTTATCGCCGGCATTGTAGCTATTTACTTTTTTTCGTTTCGACTTGATTGGTTTCCATTCAGCGGATCGGTTGCAGTTGGATTAGAACCAGGCACGCTTGCTTATTACCAAAGTAAAATTCACCATGTTATTATGCCAGCTCTTATCCTAGGATTAATGTCAACTGCTTCATACACACAGTTCTTACGCAATGACATTATTGAAAATAGCCGAAAAGACTTTGTTCGCACAGCTCGTGCGAAAGGAACGAAAGAATCTAAAATTTACAATGTACACATTTTACGTAACTCAGTGATTCCACTTGTTACATTTCTAGGTTTTGACCTTGTAACGCTCATTAGTGGAGCAGTTATTACCGAAACAATTTTTACTTATCCAGGAATTGGTCAACTTTTCGTTGAATCTGTTACAACACGTGATTACTCTGTCATGATGACCTTAACCATGATGTTTTCTGTATTGACATTAGTAGGAAACTTAGTAGCCGATTTATTATACGGAGTAGTAGATCCACGAATTCGTCTAGATTAGGAGGGGAACGAAATGGAAGTCGTATCAAATAAAAATATACAACCAGAACACCATACGAAAGTCCAGAAGAGTCCTTCTCCCTGGGCGATTGCGAGAAAAAAGTTTTTTAAAAATAAACTAGCAATGATTAGTTTAGTATTTATGGTCATTATTACAGCCTTAGCAGTATTTGCTCCTTATATTACAACTCATGATATCTCTCGAATTGATTACATGAAAATGAGTTTAGCACCTTCAGCAGAGCATTGGCTTGGTACAGATACAAATGGACGAGACGTATTTACAAGAACCATTTATGGAGGTCGTACATCACTTTTAATTGGTTTTTCGTGTACAATTTTAGTGGTATTAATCGGAACAATCATCGGAGCATTAGCTGGTTATTATGGTGGAACTGTAGACCAAGCTCTTATGCGCTTCACGGATTTCGTCTTAAACTTTCCATTAATCGTTTTTGTTATTGTTCTAAACACAATTTTTGTTGGAAAGATTTCAGGTGTATGGACACTCATTCTTGTAGTTAGTGCATTGAGTTGGGCTGGGGTTGCTCGTCTTGTGAGGAGTAAAATTTTGGCGGAGAAAGAAAATGAGTATGTACTAGCAGCTATTTCAATTGGCTGTAGTCCAGCAAAAGTCATCATAAAACATTTGTTGCCAAACGTTTTCTCCACTATTATTGTACAAGCAACGTTATTAATGGCCGTCATGATTGTATTTGAATCGAGTATTAGCTTCATTGGATTTGGTGTATCAGCTGACACACCAACATGGGGGAATATGCTAACGGAAGCAAGACAATCAAATGTTTTACAAAATCAAGTGTGGATGTGGGTTCCACCAGGGTTAGCCATTACCTTTACAATCTTAGCCATAAACTTTATTGGCGAAGGCTTAAAAGATGCATTAAATCCTAAATCAAACCGTTAAAAAATCTATCACCTCAACGTGATGGATTTTTTTTGTTCTTTTTAACGAATTTGGGATGATGTCTGAGACATGTTTTTGCTGTTTTTTCATATGATGTAGTAAAAGGTGGACAAGGGAGAATGTCTTGATGGGTAGAATGAACAGTAGGTTGGATGATAAAAGATGAGATTCTTCTTATTTCTTATAGGATTTGGACTTGCTGTTTCAGGAGGAACTATTATGATTATGTATTTAAACTTACTATCAGCAGGGTATACGTATAAAGATTATCTCATGTTTGTTTGGACAAGACCGGAGTGTTACTTGTTCATCATAGGACTAGCTGTTAGTAGTGTGTGTATTTATTATCCGAATGAAATGAGAAAAAATAATGAAAGATAAAGATAGATAGTATGATTTGGAATAAAAATTCCTTTCTTTGCCTATACTGATTTTTAATAAACAGTGTGTAAGTGAGGGGTGAAAATGTTGTATCTTCATGATGTCTGGGTTAATTGGTTTGAAGGTGAAGAAAATGGTTACAATGTTTGCCACTTTCACGAGTGGCGGAAAGATGACTGTGTAGAATTACTTGATCAAGTTCCATTGTTAAAGGTAGATTCATTATTGTTTCATTACATTGAGAATGATTTGTCAGAGTTACCTCAATCATTACTCAATGAGGTTTATCAAAAAGCATACATTCGTAAAAATCACGAGCGTATTCAGCTAGAATATTGCTTTGTTGTGACGGATGGACATGGAATTTTAGCGATTGACACGATGGGGTATCATATTCCCATTCGAAAAAGCCGTCTTATTCCAAGGCAGGAGCAGCTCGTGTATGAAATGATTCAAGAACAAGACATGGCGAAATATGAATTTAGCAAACAAGAGTTACTGAAGAAGGAACATCATATTCTATCGCCTGCACCTGCTACGATGACAGGATTAACAAGAAAAGAGCGTCAATTAAAGCAACTGCTTTTTATGGCACTCGATCAGTTACATGCATCTAAAAATGCTGCACAAGTTCGCTATTGGTATACAGAGTGGAATCCTGAGAGATATAGCTACATACAAGACATGGATTTTGAAGATGTATGGCAAGAATTATTTGAAGAAGCAAAAGAAGGATGGTCACCAAAGCATAAACAGCTTTGTGAAAACTTAATTAAAGGGCAACCTTTCTTTGAAAAGCTTTGGGAAATTGAGCAAGAACCAAAGGTAAATTAAAAAACAAACGACTGCAAATAGCAGTCGTTTGTTTTTTTAGCGTTTTCGGCCAACACCCATGGCATTACGCATTTTTCGCAGCATTTTGTTTGCAGCTGCATTCGCTTTTTCAGCGCCTTGATCTAGAATAGCATCCAGTTCTTCAGAATCAAGTAGTTCGTAGTAGCGTTCTTGAATTGGAGCTAAAGCATTCACAACTACTTTTGCTACATCTGCTTTAAAGTCACCGTAGCCTTTTCCTTCATACATAGCTTCAATCTCTTCAATCGATTTATTTTCTAGAATGGAGTAAATACCTAGTAGATTTGAAACGCCAGGTTTGTTTTCTTTATCAAATTTTACAATGCCTTCAGAATCTGTTACAGCGCTTTTGATTTTCTTTTCGATGGTTTTAGCATCATCGAGTAACGTAATAAATGCTTTTGAGTTTGGATCAGACTTACTCATCTTTTTCGTTGGCTCCTGTAGGGACATAATGCGTGCACCTACTTTTGGGATGCGTACTTCTGGTATGGTAAAGATGTCATTGTATTTTTTGTTAAAGCGTTCAGCTAAGTCGCGTGTTAGCTCTAAATGTTGTTTTTGATCTTCGCCAACTGGCACAAGATCTGTTTGGTACAATAAAATATCGGCTGCCATTAATGGCGGATAAGTGAGTAAACCAGCTGAAACAGCTTCTTTACCAGCAGATTTATCTTTAAATTGTGTCATGCGTTCAAGCTCACCAATGTAAGAAACACACTGTAACATCCATCCAGCTTCAGTGTGAGCTGGAACTTCTGATTGAATAAATAGCGTAGATTTTGTTGGATCGATGCCAACTGCGATATATAAAGCAGCGAGGCTACGAATGTTTTTACGTAGCTGCAGTCGATCTTGTGGAACAGTAATGGCGTGTTGATCGACAATGCAGAAATAACAGTTGTAATCATTTTGAAGCTCCACAAATTGCTTCATAGCACCAATGTAATTACCAAGTGTAATGGTTCCGCTCGGTTGAATACCCGAAAAAATAGTTTTCATAAAGAGAATCTTCCTTTCTTTTTTTGAGGCAATAAAAAAAGCCCACTCATCCTCTAACAATTGTTAGGGACGAATGGACCGCGTTGCCACCCTATTTATTTCAACATTCCATAAAATGTGAAATCTCTTAAGTCATAATGAATAGACATTATGTGTCATGTAACGTATAACAAACGTTCAAGCTTTGCACTTGAAAGCTCCAAAGTCCATTCCATACTAGCAAATGTTTGTTTACACCAACCACAAACTCTCTGAAATTTGCTAAAAGTATGTACTATTCTTTATCATCGCTTACGTAATAAAATTTTTGTTTTTATACTCTATTATATCCGTTCATCAAAAAAATGAAAACAGTGAATAGAAAATTTATATTTGCAAATTCGACAATTTGTGATATAGTTTTTGTAATCAAATTGCAACATCTATTTAACATGGAAATTTGTACTTCTAGAGAGGACAATACTGTATCTAGTAGACAACACTCTACAGAAGTCTACAAAATCAAATTTCATAAATAGTATTGCAATAAATTTTTAAACTATTTATAATAGTCGTAGTTCATATATTTTTTACAAATATGTTACAACATCTTAATTTTTCAGAAAAAATAAAATAGAAAGTGTTTTGCTACAATAGTTTTGTAGCTCTTTCGCATCTTCTACAGCATGATTACATACACAGACAAGTGTCCATGTTTCATTCTATGTTTCATAGAGTAGAAGATATATTTATAGAGTTTGTTCTTTATCTCTCTACTACGCGAAAAAAAGACTGACTATTTTGTGAAGATAGACTATTTCTGAAGTTAAGAAAGTGTAGGTTGTGAAAAGTATATGAGTGAAAAAATTAGGGGGGTAAACCATTCATGAAGAAAAGATTATCTGTTCTTTTTAGCTTGTTACTAGTGTTCAGTCTTTTCTTAACAGCATGTGGATTCAACAATGAATCTGGAAGTGATTCTAAAGATGCTGGTAAGGACGGCGGAAGCGGTAGCGGTGATGTGAAACAAGAACTTCGTTTAAACATTAAAACTGAGCCATTCTCATTACATCCAGGTTTAGCAAACGACAGTACATCTGGTGCTGTACTTCGTCAAACATTCGAGGGATTAACTCGTATTAATAAAGACGGTGAGCCTGAAGAAGCAATGGCTGAAAAAATCGATGTAAGTGAAGATGGGTTAACTTACACATTTACACTACGTGATGCAAAATGGACAAACGGTGATGCTGTAACAGCTCAAGATTTCGAAGCAGCATGGAAATGGGTATTAGATGCAAAGAATGAATCTTATTACGCTGAACAGTTATACTATTTAAAGGGTGGAGAAGCTGCACATAAAGGTGAAGGTAGCCCTGATGATGTAGGTGTTAAAGCAGTAGATGAAAAAACATTAGAAGTAACACTTGAGCACCCAACAGCTTACTTCTTAGAATTAACAGCTTTCTATACGTACTACCCAGTTAATAGCAAAATTGCACAAGAAAATGGCAAGTGGTACACAGATGCAGGAGATGCATATGTATCAAACGGTCCTTTCAAAATGACTGAGTGGGTACACAGCGATAAAATCGTATTAGAGAAAAATGCAGACTACTGGGATGCAGATTCTGTAAAGCTTGCAAAAGTTGATATGTTTATGATCAACGATAACAACACTGAATTATCAATGTTTGATAACGGTGAATTAGACTGGGCAGGTAACCCAACAGGTGCTCTTCCAGTAGAAGCAATTCCTCAATTAAAAGACCAAGGTGATTTAAACATCTCAGTTAAAACGGGAACTTACATGTACAAATTCAACACAACAGTTGAAGGGTTAGACAACGTAAATATCCGTAAAGCATTAGCTTATGCAATCGATCGTCAAGCGATTATTGACAATGTAACAAAACAAGAGCAAGTTCCTGCAACTGCAATGGTTCCACCACAAGCTTACGGTGAGGAAAGCCACTCTTTATACAAAGATGGCGATGTAGAAGCAGCAAAAGAACTTCTAGCTAAAGGTTTAGAAGAAAAAGGTATGGACAAATTAACGCTTAAACTTTCTTACAACACAGATGAAGGGCATCAAAAGATTGCTCAAGCTATTCAAGATATGTGGTCAAAAGCGTTTGAAGGTAAAGTAGAAGTATCACTTGATAATTCTGAGTGGAATGTATACATCGACAAGTTACACAATGGTGACTACGAAATCGGTCGTATGGGTTGGATTGGTGACTTCAATGATCCAATCACATTCTTAGAGTTATTCCGTGAAAAAGACGGCGGTAACAATAATACGTATTGGGAAAATGCAAAATACCAAGAGCTACTTGCTCAATCTCAACAAGAAGTTGATGCAGAGAAGCGTCTAGAGTTATTGAAACAAGCAGAGCAAATTCTAATTGATGAAATGCCAGCTTCACCAATTTATTACTACACAGATGCTTGGGTTCAAAAAGATAACTTAAAAGATGTAGTTGTATCATCTCTTGGTGACATCCAATTAAAATGGGCTCACTTTGAATAATAGTTGAATCTGTTTTATACAAAGGTATATGGGGATATCCCCATATACTTTTCTTCTTAATAGGGGAATAGTTGTTAAATTATGGAGGTGTTCTATTTTGCTTAAATATATCGGCAAGCGTTTGCTGTACA
This sequence comes from Priestia iocasae, assembly GCF_016909075.1. GTDB lineage: Bacteria > Bacillota > Bacilli > Bacillales > Bacillaceae_H > Priestia > Priestia iocasae. Next base: position 367,394 of record NZ_JAFBFC010000002.1, on the reverse strand, counting down.
TGCTACTTTCGCTATTCTTAATTATTACAGCAACGTTTTTCTTAATGAGAGCAGCACCTGGAGGTCCATTTGCTTCTGAGAAAAAGCTTCCTCCAGAAATCGAAGCAAATCTAAATGCATACTATGGATTAGACAAGCCGTGGTATGGTCAGTATTTTGATTACTTAACATCCATTGTAAAATGGGATTTCGGTCCTTCGTTTAAATATAAAGGACAAACGGTAAATGACTTAATTAGCGATGGTTTTCCAGTGTCATTTATGTTAGGGATGGAAGCAATCTTCTTAGCCTTAGCAATCGGTGTATTATTAGGTGTAATTGCATCATTAAACCATAATAGATGGCCTGATTACTCTGCGATGATTGTAGCAGTATTAGGAATCTCGGTTCCAAGCTTTATCATGGCGACTGTTTTACAATATTTCTTAGCAATTAAGCTAGGCTTATTCCCGGTAGCTCGTTGGGAGTCTTGGGCTCATACCGTCTTACCAGCTTTAGCATTAGCTTCTACACCAATGGCATTTATTGCGCGTTTAACTCGCTCAAGTATGTTAGAGGTATTAAGCAACGATTACATTAAAACAGCTAAAGCAAAAGGTTTAAGTAAGCCTGTTATTACAGTAAAACATGCAATTCGTAACGCAATGTTACCAGTTGTCTCATACATGGGTCCTTTAACAGCAGGGATCTTAACAGGAAGTTTTGTTATTGAAAAAATCTTTGGTATTCCTGGATTAGGTGCTCACTTTGTAACGAGTATTACAAACCGTGACTACACAGTTATTATGGGTGTAACAGTGTTCTATAGTATTTTACTTCTTGTATCCATTTTAATTGTTGATATTTTATACGGATTAATTGATCCACGAATCAAGCTAACTGGCGGAAAGAAGGGAGAGTAAAGGATGCAACAGATCCCTAAAAATATGTTTGAGCCAGCTTCTATTGATGCACGTGAAGCTGAAAGAATATCAAAACCAAGTTTATCTTTTTGGAAAGATGTAACGATTCGTTTTCGTAAAAATAAGCTAGCAATGTTTGGAATCGTTTTACTCGTTCTTCTTGTGTTCATGGCCATCTTTGGTCCGATGATGACACCATACGATTACAAGACAAATGATTTGTTAAATTCAAACCAACCACCTTCAGTTGATCATTGGTTTGGTACAGATGATTTAGGACGTGACATGTTTACAAGAACATGGGAAGGTGCGCGTATTTCTTTATTCATTGGTATCTCAGCAGCCCTAATTGACTTATTCATCGGTGTTTTATGGGGAAGTATTGCCGGATACCGTGGCGGTCGTACTGATGAATATATGATGCGTTTTGCTGATATTTTATGGGGTGTTCCATATTTATTACTTGTTATCTTATTAATGGTTGTATTAGATCAAGGTTTAGGAACGATGATTCTAGCTATGACAATTACAGGTTGGATTAACATGGCTCGTATTGTTCGTGGACAAATTCTTCAATTAAAGAATCAAGAGTATGTATTAGCAGCTCAAACTCTAGGAGCTAACACATCAAGAATCTTAATGAAACACTTAGTACCAAATGCAATGGGTCCTATTTTAGTTACAATGACATTAACGATTCCATCAGCAATCTTTACAGAATCATTCTTAAGTTACTTAGGTTTAGGTGTACCAGCACCGCTTGCAAGTTGGGGAACAATGGCTTCTGACGGACTGCCAGCATTAAAATACTATCCGTGGCGTATATTCTTCCCTGCAACATTTATTTGTTTAACTATTTTTGCGTTTAACGTAATCGGTGATGGACTACGTGATGCGTTAGATCCAAGACTACGCAAATAAAGGAGTGAGAAACATGGAACGTTTATTAGAAGTAAAAGACTTAGAAGTCTCATTCCAAACGTATGGCGGAGAAGTAAAAGCTGTTCGTGGTGTTAACTTTCACTTAAATAAAGGTGAAACTCTAGCCATCGTTGGGGAATCAGGTTCAGGAAAAAGTGTGACATCTCAAACGATTATGCGCTTAATTCCAATGCCTCCAGGTAAAATTGCAAACGGCCAAATTTTATTTGACGGTGACGATATCGTTAAAAAGACAGATAAACAAATGGAACAAATCCGAGGTAAAGACATCGGAATGATTTTCCAAGATCCAATGACATCATTGAATCCAACGATGAAAGTTGGCAATCAGATTACAGAAGTACTCATTAAGCATTTAAATATGTCAAAAGCACAAGCAAAAGAGCGTGCAGTTGAGTTATTAGAATTAGTAGGGATTCCATTCCCTGAACAACGTGTGAATCAATACCCACATGAGTTTAGTGGTGGAATGAGACAACGTGTTATGATTGCGATTGCCCTTGCATCTAATCCAAAGCTGTTAATTGCAGATGAGCCAACAACAGCATTAGACGTAACCATCCAGGCGCAAATTTTAGAGCTTATGAAAGAATTGCAGAAGAAGATGGATACAGCTATCATCTTTATCACGCATGACCTAGGTGTTGTAGCCAATGTAGCAGACCGTGTAGCGGTTATGTATGCAGGCCAAATTGTTGAAACGGGTACAGTAGATGAAATCTTCTATAATCCACAACATCCGTATACATGGGGCTTACTTGCTTCTATGCCAAGTCTTGATAATGATTCAAAAGAAGAATTAGCTGCCATTCCAGGTACACCGCCTGATTTAACGAATCCACCTAAAGGCGATGCGTTTGCAGCACGTAATCCATATGCAATGAAAATTGATTTTGAACAAGAGCCACCAATGTTTAAAGTGTCAGATACACATTATGCAAAAACTTGGTTGTTGCATCCAGATGCACCAAAAGTAGAGCCACCAGAATCAGTGAAACGTCGCATGCGCCAACTAGCAAACACTTATGCAAAACCGGTATTGGCGAAGGAAGGTGAATAAGATGGCAGAAAAACTACTTGAAATTAAAAACCTAAAGCAGCATTTTGATACAGGAAAAGGAGTTATCAAAGCTGTAGATGGTCTGACATTCGACATCTATAAAGGTGAAACATTAGGTCTTGTTGGTGAATCTGGTTGTGGTAAGTCAACGACAGGACGTACCATCATTCGCCTTTACGACGCAACAGACGGAGAAGTTCTTTTTAACGGTGAAAATGTTCACGGACGTAAATCAAAAGCAGAGTTAAAGAAATTTAATCGTAAAATGCAAATGATTTTCCAAGATCCATATGCATCGTTAAATCCTCGTATGACTGTTGCTGACATTATTGCAGAAGGTATCGATATTCACGGTTTAGCTAAAACAAAACAAGAGCGTATGAACAAAGTGTATTCATTACTTGAAACAGTTGGTTTGAATCGCGAGCATGCGAACCGTTATCCACATGAATTTAGTGGTGGTCAACGCCAACGTATTGGTATTGCACGTGCTTTAGCCGTAGAACCAGATTTCATCATTGCTGATGAACCAATTTCAGCTTTAGACGTGTCGATTCAAGCACAGGTTGTTAACTTAATGAAGAAATTGCAACGTGAACATGGATTAACATATTTGTTCATCGCGCATGATTTATCCATGGTTAAGTACATTAGTGATCGTATTGGAGTTATGTACCGCGGGAAAATCGTAGAACTTGCAACAAGTGAAGAGTTGTATCGCAATCCTCTTCATCCGTATACAAAAGCATTGCTATCAGCAATTCCGTTACCAGACCCTGATACTGAACGTACAAGAACACGTCAAGTGTATGATGCGAACGAACATAACTACAATGGAGAAGAGCCACAGTTACGTGAAGTAACACCAGGGCACTATGTATCTTGTTCAGAAGCAGAATTCAAGCAAATGACTAAATAGACGAAACGATCTCATAACGAGGTCGTTTTCTTTTTTTAAAAGCAATTAAACATCTGCTCATCAGCTAATTATATGTTAGGACGTGTGACATTAATGCGTTAAAGTCATTATACAAGAAAGTGCTAAAAAATACTATTATAAATTTTCTGAAATATGAAATAGATGAGGTAAAATGTACTATAATTATGAAAGGTAATCAACAAATAGGCAAAGCATTCAAAAAAGCGACACATTTAAAAATGCATCGCTTTTTGTTTATTAAATATCAGCTAAAATGTCACCTTCATCGCGGTCTTTTTCAAGCTTTAACACGTCATCTGCTGGCAAATATGATTTACCATACCATTCTTTGTCTTTATACGTATGAATCATTTCATATGTTTTTTTCATGCTCTCAAGAATACTTTCTTCAGACTCTTCAGTAGGTGACCAATATAAAATCTCCATTTGATTGATTTCATTTGTTGCAAGAGAGCGTCGGCGGTAACCGATTGATTGGGCATGAGCGAACCCGAGACGCTTATAAAAACGCAAACGCTTTTCAGTGTCTGTATCTTCATAGTCAACAGGCTCTACTTCTAAAATAATTGGCTTTTGCTTTTCTTTCAGTTTATCCATGAGCTTTTTACCAAGTCCTTGACCTCGTGATTCTTTTGAAACAAATAAATAGTCTACAAAAATAAAATCGTCAGTCTCTACATACATTAGAACATGATGAGGCCCTTCATCTTTATGATAAATATCTCCACGTTCTTTCAGTAAAGCTTCAATGTGCTCTTTTGATTTTAATTCTTCAATTGGAAAGTATTTGCTTAATTTTTCGTACCAGTTCATTTTGTCCTCCTTAAATTTTCGGATTAACAAAAAGCTATCTTTACTATCTGTCAATAAGGGTTTTTTTATAACAATTAGTGGATAGGGAAGGGAAAGAATAGAGGTGCTTTTTGCATAGATTTTTTATAGTCCAAGTATTACTTACCCTTTATTATACACGTTTAAACATATGTTTTGAAAAAAATTGTTAAGAAGGAAAAAATATCTTTCTGTCAAAATCATTAAGGAAAGATTGAAAAGGTAGTGACTAAAAGGGGGTTGAAGATGATAGGCGGGTATGTCATAGACTTTTTGTTAGTGGCTATTTTCATTATTGGTGGTACAGCATTAATGGGTGTCATTGCAAATGGTATAGGAGAAAAGTTCATAAAAGGTAAAAAACAAAATGAACATGTTGAACACTCTAATCGCACTCAGCTTGGGTGGAGGCAAGTCGGTGGAAAACCTAAGTAACAGGTTCTTTCAATATTCTTAACAACTAGCAAAAGCACGATCACTATCTAAACTCAACAAGTCATCTTAAATAATAAAAGGAGCTGAGACAAAAGGGGGAACGAACACCCTGTTTGGCTCAGCCCGTAACATCCCTTGACCCCAAAATCCAGTAACATTAATGGATAGAGGGCCAAGGGATGTTACATGTAAATCCTCATTTGTTTTGCTCACTTATCTCCCAGCCTCTTTTTCATAGGCTTTAATTAATAGGTTTGCTAAAATATCATAACCTTCATCGTTTGGATGAATATCATTGTCTTCTATATGGGTAAGCTGCACTTCTTTTCCAATAAACGGTGCATGCGGATCAATAACGATGACACGCTCACTTTGTAAAGTTTGTAAAAGGAGATGGTAGTCTTTTAAAATAAGTTGACTTACCTCTTGATATTCGTGAGTATCTCCATAAGGAGAGTAAAGACCAAACAATAAAATGGTTGCATCATTGTTCAAGGATTCAACATAGTTCACAATCGCTGCTACATCTTCGTATATTGTTTGAGCGCGTGCTTTGAAGTTATCTTCATCCACTTGTTCACTAGACCGAATTTCTCGTAGAAAATCATTTCCCCCAATAGAAATGGAAATGATGTTAGCGTTCTTTAATTTGGTTTGGATTCCTTGATTTTGCGTTAAAAAGGAGTAAAGTCCAGATGTAGTTAAGCCTGGAACACTGTGATTTTCAACGTATACATCGTTGGTCTTTCGTAAGTGAGTGACAAACTTTGGAACAAAAGCAGGGGTGCGAAGGTAATCCACTTCACTTGCCCCAATTCCAGCACTTAAGGAGTCACCTAGTGCAATATACGTTAATTTATTTGGTGCTTCTGCACGACTAGTAGCGGTGTCGATGAATAAACTCATACAGCAAATTAGTAACAAAATACCTTGATTCCATTTCATTTCTCCATCAATCCCTTTATTTTGATCTCAGGATACTTACTCTTCGATGGTAAGCTCTCTTTTTTCAATTTTTCTTAGTCGACGTTGTTCAAATAAATAATAAACAACTGGAATGAAGATAAGGGTAATGAGAGTAGCAAACCCTAAGCCGAATACAATAACAATGGCCATTGGCTGCTGAACTTCTGTACCTTCTCCAATTCCTAGTGTTAATGGAACGAGTCCTAATATGGTCGTTAACGTTGTCATTAAAATAGGACGAAGGCGAGTAGGTCCTGCTATTAAAATCGCTTCTTTTAACGGATATCCCTCTTTTTTCAGCTGTTGTAGATAGTCGATTAAAACAATCGCATTATTGACAACAATCCCTGTTAAAATTAAGACACCAACTAATGAGCCCACACCTAATGGCTGCATCGTCACAAGTAATCCAAACATAATCCCAATAAACGTCAGTGGCACTGAGAACATAATTACAAATGGATAGAAAAATGACTCAAATTGTCCTGCCATGACCATGTATACGAGTACAACGGATAAAGCAAGAGCGAGCGAAAGTTTAAAAAACGCATCATTCATTTGTTCGTTTTGTCCACCAAATGTGATTTTATATTGATTATTAGGAAGTGATAAATTTTCTTTTAATTCTTTCTCAATATCTTTTGTGACACTCCCTAGGTCTCGTCCAATAATATCAGCAGAAACGTTAATTTCTCGAAGGCGATCTTTTCGTGTAATTTGTGATGGCCCTTGACCGCGAGAGATTTCAGCAACTGCTTGTAGGGGAACAGTTGTCCCTGTAGGTGATTTAATTAATAAATTCTCAAGCTCTTCAGTAGAAGATGTATATCGATTCTCAAGTTGAAGACGAACATCTAATTCTTCACCTTGTCGTGCAATCCGAGTTGCTACAACACCTTTAGTCGCTTCAGAAACAGTTCGTGCAATTTGGGCACTGCCGATTCCGTACTGCGAAGCTTTTTCACGATCAATGTTAATGACAACTTCAGGATTTCCATTTGTGAAGCTTGATTCTGGTTCGCGAGCACCATCCACTGTTGAAATAATCTCAACAGTTTCATCAGCTAAATCAGAAAGGACATCAATATCAGGACCTGTTAAAGATAAGGAAATAGGATCACCTGAAAAGCCTGAATCCCCTCCTGACACACTAGCATCGATATTTGGAATCTCTGCTAATCGTGTTCGAATTTCCTCAGCCACTTCTTTATCTGAGCGTGTTCGTTCACTGACAGGGTTTAATAAAATGTCATAATTAGCTCGGTTTGTTTGAGCACCTGCACTAGGAGAGAAGTTATTTGAGCCTCCCACTGTCACATAGAGTAGATCAATCTCTTTTATATTACTTAAAAGCTCTCTTATCTCTTCTGATGTATCATATGTGGCATCAAGCGACGTTCCTTCTGGAAGCTCTGTTGAAACTGAAATATAGCTTTGGTCTTGTGCAGGTAAGAACTCTGTACCGATAAATGGAATACCAGCAAACGAAAGTAAAAAAGCAGCCACGACAATGCCAATGGTCTTCTTTGGATGCTGTAATGCTTTTTCTAATACATTTCGATAGCGCAATCGTAGCTTTGAAAACTTTTCTTTTGAATCTCCGTACTCATTTTCAGCTTCAATATCGATAAAGTCTTCTTTGTTTAATTTTAAGAAGAGAGAGGAAAACAAAGGTACGATAATTAAAGCTGTAAACAATGATGCAAGTAGTGAAAAGGAAATAACAAGAGCTAGAGGCTTAAATAGTTGAGCAGCTAGACCTTCAACGAACACGATTGGCAAGAAGACAACAACGGTTGTTAAGGTTGATGCGATAATAGCAGTCCCTACTTGTCCGGTTCCTTTAATAGCAGCTTCTCTTTTCGATAATCCTTGGTTACGCATACGGTAGATGTTTTCGAGAATGACAATGGCATTATCCACCATCATTCCAATTCCAAGAGCAAGTCCACCTAGTGTTAAAAGATTCAGTGTTTGACCACTAAAATACATAAAAATAAACGTGGTTACGATTGAAATAGGGATTGCAAACCCAATAATTAATGTACTGCGTAAGTTTCGCAAAAATAAGTATAGAATGATTGATGCTAATAAGCTTCCAACAACCATATTAGAAGCTACCGCTTTAATAGATTGATTAATAAATTGACTTTGATCAAAAATAACATCAACTTTTAAATCGTTTGGTAGCTGAGACTCTAGTTCATCTAGCTTTTTCTCAATATTTCTAGCAACAGAGACTGTATTTGAGCCAGATTGCTTTAATATAGAAACTCCAACTGCAGGTGTACCATTTAGGTAACTAAGTTGATTTGCATCTGCATATGTTTCTTCAATGTTACTTAGATTCTCTAGTGAAATAACGCCAGAAGGAGTCGGAATTGGTAGCGATGACAGTTCTTCAATAGATGAGAATTCTCCGGTCACTCGAATTGGCAAACTTTGATTTTGATCGGTTACGCTCCCAGCCGGTAGGTTCACGTTTTCTGATCCTATAATTTGTTGTAAATCCTGTAGAGTTAAGCCATAAGCAGTTAATTTTTGTGGATCAATAGTGAGCTGTATTTCTTCACTTTGTCCTCCAGAAATCCCGACAGAAGCTACGCCCTCTAATCCGTCAAGAGCAGGCTTAATATCTTCTTCAGCAATCCGCTTAACATCTGCTAAGTTTCCATTCTTATCTGTAATGGCTAATTGGACAATTGGTAAGTCACTTGGATCGAATCGCATAACACGTGGAAGAGAAACACCTTCTGGTAATGCTTCTCTTGCCATGTCGACTCGCTCTCGCATACTGAGGGTCGCAAAATCCATGTCTGTTCCCCAATTAAACGAGACGAGCACCAGAAGGCCTCCGTTTTGAGAAATAGAAGTGACGCTTTCAACATTTGGAATGGTACTCATAGAGTTCTCAAGCGGCTTGGCTAGTAAGTTCTCGATTTCCTGTGGACCAGCTCCATCGTATGTAGCTGTTACCGCGGCAACTGGGAACGTTAGCTCTGGAAATAAATCAACAGGCATATTACGAACGCTCACTCCACCTAAAATAAGGAGGAAGAGAATGACCATTGACATCGCAATTGGCCTTAATACGGACAGTTTTACAATTTTCATGCTGCTTTCATCACTCTTTCCGCTCTTTAATTGTGTCACCGTCTTTTAAACGCTCTTTTCCGTTTGTTACAATGACATCATTTTCAGCTAAACCTTCAACGACTTGATACACATCACCGCTTGAAAAGCCTAGTGAAATGGGTGTGCGAGCTACACGATCATCTTTTGCGACGAACACGTAAGGTTTATTTTCTTCATATAAAATGGATTCTTTAGGTATCACAAGTGCACCTGAAATGGAATCAATGGTAACCATCGCTGTTGCCTTCATTCCACCTTTAATGAGATTTTGCTCATTGCTAACAGGAATTTTAACAGTAAATAAATTCGTTTGTGGATCGGCTGTTGGTGAAACAGTATTAATGGTTGAAGGGAACTCTTGATTAATCCCATCAAATTTCACAATTGCATTGTTTCCACTTTTTAATTGGGAAATCTGATAACTATTCACTTGGAATGTAGCAGCGATGTCACGTTGGTCCACAATTGTGACAACAGGAATATTTGGTGCAGCCATTCCACCTTCTACAATGCCAACCTCAGCTACTATTCCGTTGATTGGAGCAGTCAGTCTCGTTGCTTTTACCAATTGCTCTGCTTGCGCGACTGCTTGATTTGCTTGCTGCTGCTGTTGCTTCAGTTGTGGCAGCATATCGGGAGTTGGGACAAGTTGACTCAATGATTGTTGCGCTACTCTTGCTTGTTTTAACGTTACATCTAGACTACTTTGCATTAAATCAAGTGGTGTTACAGCACCTGTTTGAGTTCCTTCTAATAATGCTTGCGATTTTTCCATGGATTCATTTAGTTCTGTTTGTAGCTTGTCCAAATCAGTTTGACTGGTGTTAGAAGAAGTTGCTGATTCTGCTTCTTTTACAGCTTTATTAAGATCAGCTTGTACTTGCTTCGCTTCACGTAGCTGTGTCGTTGCATTTGAGGCATCGAGTGAGACGAGTAAATCTCCTTTTTTTACTTCATCTCCAATTGATACATGCACCTTTTCTACTTCTAATGGTGTAGGAGCAACAATTGGAACTTGTTTGTCTGGCATTGCTATACCTGAAAGCTCCGTTGTATTGACGAGATTACTTTTTTTCGCTTGCTCTGTGTCCACGACTATCTCATTATTTTTCGTATCTTGAGTCGTAATTTCTTTCGGAGCACATGCTGTTAAAAGAAGAAGAGCAGCTGTAATTTTGATAATTTTCATAAATGATGTCACCTCTCTATGTATGTTTTACAAATGATAAAATTGTACTCAACGACCTTTCTTTTTGAAAAAAAGTCATTAAAAAGCAAGCATCGTTTTTAATGCTTTGTCACGCTTGAATAAACTTACGTGTGCTGAATCTCCATTCAACAAGTATCCTTTAAAAGCCACTCTCAAAACAACTATCTGCTCAAAAAGAGCCAACATAAAAAAATAAAAAAATTTAACGAAAAAGTGAAACTAAATTGGAGGTTTATCCGTATTATTGATGTGGTAAATACACAAAGAAAGAGTCTTACATGTAAGAAACTTAGAATATGTGTTTGGTTTTTGAAAAACTATATCATTCCGATTCACTTTATAGTATAATGCCTGTAGATATTATTTTATTAAATTAATTATAAAGTAGTATCGATTTTCATTATCAATAAAACTAACGATTGATAAACCTTCATTTTTAGTATAAAGCAACTATTTTTTTATTTCATGTTTTTTTGTGTTACGTACCACTTATCTTATATAGAGGGAGTGAAGTAATTCATGGTTACATTATATACATCACCAAGTTGTACATCTTGTCGTAAAGCAAAAGCTTGGTTAGAAGAGAATAGCATTCCGTACGTAGAAAGAAATATTTTTTCTGAGCCGTTATCGATTGATGAAATAAAAGAGATTTTACGCATGACAGAAGATGGGACGGATGAAATCATTTCAACTCGCTCAAAAACGTTCCAAAAGCTAGATGTTCAAGTCGATGCAATGCCTTTACAAGATTTGTATGAGTTAATTCAGCAAAACCCAGGGCTATTACGTCGTCCAATCATCATTGATGAGAAGCGTCTACAAGTAGGTTATAACGAAGATGAAATTCGTCGTTTCTTACCGAGAAAAGTTCGTACGTTCCAATTACGAGAAGCACAACGCCTTGTAAACGGATAAATAGGTAAAACCATTATTATAAAAAGAAAAGCCTTCACTCATTTGAGGAGAAGGCTTTTCTATTCACTTATTTTCCTTTAAACATCGAGAAGAGACGGCCAATAATTAGAACAAACGCAATGACGATAAAAGGAAGACTTGCTTTTAGCAGAGGATATTGCTCATAAAAAAAGGATAAACGTTGCTCATGTATGATCATATTTCCCGCTGTGTATGCCAATATGCTAGATCCAACATATACTAATAGAGGAAAACGTTCTAATAAATATAAGATGAGTTTGCTTCCCCAAATAATAATTGGAACAGATACAAGAAGCCCAATCATCACAAGTAAAATGTTACCATGAGCAGCTCCTGCTACAGCAATGACATTATCTAGTCCCATGACAACATCTGCAAACACAATGGTTTTAACAGCAGCACTTAATGAAACACTAGGACGAATATGTGTTGTGTCGTCATCGTTACTAATTAATAGCTTCAACGCAATAATAACTAATAAAATTCCACCGATAAGTTGTAAATATGGAATAGTAAGCAAATAAACAGCTAGAATAGTTAGTAATATCCTAACAACAACGGCGAGTCCTGTCCCAAACAAAATGGCTTTGTTTCGCTGACTTTCAGGTAAATTACGACTTGCTAATGCGATTACAATGGCATTGTCTCCGCCTAGTACAATATCAATGCTAATAATGATTAAAATCGCCATTAATAATTCCAAATCCAACTGCAAATCCCCCTAACCATTAGTCGTACTGTCAGTTTTCAAGGTGTCAGATTTTTTTGTTTACCTTCTTAATCGTTTTGTCATACAATAACAGTACAAGATATATAGAAAATGTATGCTTGTACACGCTCGGTTAGAATACTTTACAAATATGTGAAGTGCATGTAAGATTGCTTTAATATGAAGGACATTTGTTTTTCCACTGGTAAACGGAAAACAAATAAGCCGTGTTACCTTCACTTTTTTAGAAGGGAGAGGTGAGAAGATGGAAATTGAACGCATTAATGATAATACAGTAAAATTTTATGTAACATATGTTGATATAGAAGAGCGAGGGTTTGACCGAAATGAAATATGGTTTAACCGCGAGCGTAGTGAAGAGCTTTTCTGGGAGATGATGGATGAGATTCATCAAGAAGAAGAGTTTATCGCTGAAGGACCACTTTGGATTCAAGTACAAGCGTTAGAAAAAGGAATTGAAGTCATTGTCACGCGAGCACAACTGTCAAAAGATGGTCAAAAATTTGAAGTGCCAATTAGTGAGAATAAGAAAATTGATATTCCTGTTGATGAAAAGCTTGACGCATTATTAGATCATCAAATGTCAAATGAAAAGCCTGATGAAGAAGAAGGCGACCTAGACGATGAATCGTTGCAATTTGTTGTTCGCTTCCAAGATTTCGAGGACCTAATCTCGCTAAGCCACCGTATACAGTTAGAGGAAATTAAAAATGAAGTGTATCATTTTCAAGGCAATTACTACTTATATGTAGAGTTTCTTGAAGAGCATGATGAAACACAAGATCTAGATGATATTTTAAGCATTATCCTAGAATACGGACATGAATCAGCGGTAACAAATTCTCGACTAGAAGAGTACGGCAAAGAAATTATGAAAGAAAATGCATTAAAACAACTAAAACAATACTTTTCATTAAGATAGATAAAGAGGCTGTTCTGTAAATGCTTAATTCTCGCATACAATCGTTATGGTTTTGTGAGAAGTTTTAGCTTTTACATAAGAACAGTCTTCTTTATGTGCATAGAATGAAATGTACAAGTTGTCGTTTTAAATAAAATAAATAGAGATACTAAACATAATGGAAAGAAAACTTTTATGAAGAAGGTTTTGCTTTTAATAAAATCGGGATAAATAATACGAAAGATGTTCTGGGATAGGTGAAAAACTGTGAAAAGCAGATTACAACTACTTGTATTTGTATTAGGATTATTTGCACTTTTATTTTTTACACAAGGATATTGGGATGGAAAAGTCATTGGGACTCTAAGTATCCTTATGACGATTAGTGTCGTGTTTATTGGATTAGTTATCTCACTTGAGAATCGTCATCCTACACAGACATTAACATGGCTTATCGTTCTTGGAAGCTTTCCTGTTATCGGATTTTTCTTTTATTTATTATTTGGACGAAATGTACGTAAACGTCGACTTTTTGAAAAAAAAGCAAAATTAGATCAGCAGGTTCTATTGAAGATTGAAGGAGATCAACGAAAGCTCGATGATGACCTCGAGAAGATGGGCGAGCGTTATCGTCATTTATTTCGCCTTGCTCGTAAAATTGGCAAAAGTCCCATCTCCTTTGCTACTGAAACAAAAGCTTTAACAGATGGTAAAGAAACATTTGATGAGATTATGGAGGCATTAAAGCACGCTCGCCACCACATTCATTTGGAGTATTATATCGTTCGTGATGATAATTTAGGGCGTCGCATAAAAGAAATGTTAATTAAAAAAGCAAAAGAGGGAATTTATGTACGATTTTTGTATGATGCGGTAGGAAGCTTACAACTTCCGAAAAAGTACGTAGAAGAACTGCAGGAAGCTGGAGTAGAGATGGTCCCATTTTTACCTGTTCGCTTAGCTTTCTTAAATAATAAAATTAACTTTCGGAATCACCGTAAAATTATTGTCATTGATGGTACGATTGGATTTGTAGGGGGCCTAAACATAGGTGACGAATATTTAGGTGAGAGTCGTCATTTTGGTTTTTGGCGCGACACACATTTAGTAGTAAGAGGAGAGGGTGTGCGATCGCTTCAATTGATTTTTTTACAAGACTGGTACTATATGACAGGTCAGACACTGTTAACGCAAATGTATTTGTCACCAGATTTAATTGATATTAACGTAGAAAATTGCGGCGGTGTTCAAATGATTGCAGGAGGTCCAGATCGTGAATGGGAAGTGATTAAGCATTTATTCTTTTCAATGATTACCTCAGCGAAAGAATCGATTTGGATTGCTTCACCTTACTTTATTCCAGATGAAGATATCTTTACAGCGTTAAAAGTCGCAGCATTAAGTGGAGTAGATGTTCGACTACTGGTACCAAAGAAACCAGATAAAAAAATTGTTTATCATGCGTCACGATCGTATTTTCCTGAAATGTTAAAAGCGGGTGTAAACATTTACGAATATGAAAAAGGGTTTATGCACAGTAAAATTGTCATTGTTGATAAAGAGCTTGCATCCATTGGAACGGCTAATATGGACATGCGAAGCTTCCATTTAAATTTTGAAGTAAATGCATTTTTATATCAAACAAGCAGTGCGCAAAAACTTGTAAACGAATATACTCGAGACTTAGAACACGCCACTGCGCTGCACTTAGATGATTTTGAAAAGCGACCGCTTATTCAACGCATTTTTGAATCTACTTCAAGATTGTTATCACCATTATTATAAGGAAGAAAAAGTGGAATCAAAAGCAATCGTCTAGCTTTTAGTTTCACTTTTTCTTTTTGTCATTTTTCTAAAGCCTTTTTGTGAAAGCTCTCTTCCTTTAGAAGAGGAATAACGAAAAAGGTGTCGAATATGGAGGAGAGATTGATTCAATTTATATAGAAGGGAGACGACAGTCAGTGCTAGTTGCTAAAAAGGCAGATGGTCAGCTTTTTTCATTAGCTGCTCGATTTATGCCTACCTATTTGAAAGAACTACGAAAGGTCACAGAATTTTTTTGTCCGAGCTGTCATAAGCCTGTTCAATTAAAGGTAGGAACGAAAACAGCTCCACATTTTGCTCATTTAAAATCGCAATCGTGCTATGCGAATCATGAAGGAGAGACAGCGTATCATTTGCAAGGGAAGCAGCAGCTTTATGAGTGGCTTTCACTTTATAAAACAGTGGAGCTAGAGCCACATTTATCATCGATTAATCAGCGGCCAGATTTACTTGTTAGGATAGGTGAGAAGCGGTATGCGATTGAGTTTCAGTGTGCAAATTTATCACCTGAATTGCTTGTTAAACGAACTCAAGGATATGTAAGCCATGATTATCACCCCATTTGGATACTAGGAGCGAAGCGATTAACGCGCTTGTCTCAACATACGTTTAAGCTTTCCCCGCAAGATTGGCAATATGTCACTCAACCTATTCAAGATCATCCACCTTTTCTTCTGTACTATTCTCCAAGCGATCAGCTATTTATAAAACTACAGCATCTCTATCCATTTTCACCACAAATTTGTTTTGCAACCATTACAACACTTCCATTAGATTGCTACGATTTTCACGATGTATTAATGTTACAAAAGGAGAGTGTTGACTTCAAGAAAGAATGGCTTCAAAAAAAGCGGAAATGGCGAACGCAATACATGTTGTATCCCACCAAAGCTCAGCAGTCTTTTTTAGAGACTTTATACCATCATCATATTCCTCCTTCGCATTTTCCTTCAGAAGCAGGTATTCAGCTCCCTTCTTTGTATGTTATTGATACACCAGCTTGCATTTGGCAAACGTGGCTCTTACTTGATGTACTAGCGAATAAATGTATCGGTAGCACAGTTTCTTATCAGCAGTTTCTTTATCATTTCAATAAACGTATTCGAACAAAGGAGATTAAGTATCGTCACGTTCCTCTAATGGATGCCGACTTATCTCTACCGCTAAAAGAATATATACACGCACTTTGTCAGATGAAGGTGTTAAAAAAAGTAACTCATACAGCATACAAGGTGATAAGAATGTATACGATTCCTGAATTAACAAATGATAGGTTTGAAGCAGACTGGAAAGTGACGAATGAATGAAGCAAAATAAGTGACAATAAGTTAGAAAATTTGTACGATTAAAGATAAGGCTAATTATGGCTACTTTTCCAATCGAGTAAAAGTGCTCTCATTGGGCGGTGCAATAGGAAAGGGATTTATCACGTAAACAGAGAATATAGTGATAGATGATGGAAAATGGAGGGATCAAGATGACAGAGCAATCAACAATTAAAAAACTACCGGCTCGTAGTGAAATTAAAGCAGAAGATACATGGAGATTAGAAGATATATTCGCAACAGACGACGAGTGGGATCGAGAGTTTCAAGAAGTAAAAGCGTTAATTCCACAAATGGAACAGTATCAAGGAAAACTTGGTGAATCAGCTATGAAACTGTATGAAGCTCTTCAACAACAAGATGAGCTAACGATGAGAGTCAGTAAGCTTTATACATATGCACATATGCGTTATGACCAAGATACAACTAATTCTTTTTATCAAGGGCTAGATGATCGTATTAAAACGTTGTACACACAAATTGCAAGCGCATTAGCTTTTATGACGCCTGAGCTTTTAGCAATCGAGGAAGAAAAAATTCAACAATTTTTAAATGAAAAAGAAGAGCTAAAGTTATATGAGCATGCGTTAGATGAAATTAATCGTCAGCGTCCACACGTGCTAGGAGCATCAGAAGAAGCGTTATTAGCAGAAGCTTCGGAAGTGTTAGGTGCTTCTAGTAATACGTTTGGAATGTTAAACAACGCTGATTTAGAATTCCCAGAAATTAAAGATGAGAATGGGGAAGATGTAGAGATTACGCATGGACGCTACATTCGATTCCTTGAAAGTGAAGATCGTCGAGTGCGTGAAGAAGCGTTCAAAGCTGTTTATCAAACATATGGGCAATTTAAAAATACATTTGCTAGTACACTAAGCGGAACCGTGAAAAAAGATAATTTTAATGCGCGTGTTCGCAACTACAAATCTGCTCGTCATGCCGCGCTTAGCAATAACAATATTCCAGAAGAAGTGTATGATAACCTCGTAAGCACAGTGAATGATCATTTACACCTGCTTCATCGTTATGTCGATTTACGTAAAAAGGTATTAGGCGTCGAAGAACTTCATATGTACGATTTGTACACACCACTAGTGAAAGATGCGAAGATGGAAGTGCCTTATGAAGAAGCGAAAGAATACTTATTAAAGGGTCTACAGCCATTAGGAGAAGACTACTTAAATGTATTGCGCGAAGGATTTGACAATCGTTGGGTGGACGTACATGAAAATAAAGGGAAGCGAAGCGGTGCTTATTCATCAGGTACTTATGGAACAAACCCGTATATCTTAATGAACTGGCAAGATAACGTAAATAATTTATTCACACTTGCTCATGAGTTTGGGCATTCTGTGCATAGTTATTACACGCGTGAAACACAACCTTATCCTTATGGAGACTACTCCATTTTCGTAGCGGAAGTGGCGTCTACATGCAATGAAGCATTACTAAATGATTATTTATTAAAAACAATTGATGATGAAAAGAAACGCTTGTACTTATTGAATCATTATTTAGAAGGATTCCGTGGTACAGTGTTCCGCCAAACGATGTTTGCTGAGTTTGAGCATGACATTCATGTGCGCGCACAAAACGGTGAGCCGATTACTCCAGAATTATTAACAAAAGTATATTATGATTTAAACAAGAAATACTTTGGTGAAAACATTGTAATTGATGAAGAGATTGGGCTAGAGTGGGCACGTATTCCGCATTTCTACTACAATTATTATGTTTATCAATATGCAACAGGATTCAGTGCAGCTGCTGCATTAAGTAAACAAATTCTAGAAGAAGGGGAACCGGCTGTTTCTCGCTATCTTGATTTCTTAAAAGCAGGTAGCTCAGATTATCCAATCGAAGTGTTAAAGAAAGCGGGTGTAGACATGACAACTGCTACACCAATTAAGGAAGCACTTGCTGTATTTGAAGAAAAACTAGCAGAAATGGAACAGCTCTTATCTTCAAAATAAGCGTGTCCATTAACAAACAGTTTTTCAAAAAATATTGCTCTTGTCTATTTAAGTTTTGCAGTATTTTTTGTAGGCAAGAGATGGTGTGGGTTGTGTTACAGGGAGTGTTGTTTACTCCCTGTAACACAACCCTTTATTTTTTGAATCCTTTAAATTGATTGTTACTGTTCAGCAAAAGTAAGGAAATGAAGATGGAGATAAACATAACAGGTCCAGCTAGTAGTAAGGGTACCAATTTCATTAAAGCTAAGCAGTAGAAAAAAAATGAGATAACTATAACAAAGATACAAATTAAAGGTGCAATGTAGTTCACATAGATCGTCCTTTCAAGAAAGGTGTGTTTGTACTATATGTATGTGCATAAAAGTGGATGATTCATATTTTGAACACTAGAAAAAAGTCAATAACGATAGATTTGAAAAGAAAGTGCTTTCAATATGACAAATTTGTGAAAGTGAAAAAAATGACTTGTCAAAAGTCGACACGATTTGCTATATTATTAACGTGAAGTTTATCACAAACAAACATATACCCCTTTGTTTGACCGTGAAAAATTTCTCCCATCCCCTTGTTGTCTTAAGACAAACAAAAAAACCCGGCTTTTGCCGGGTTTTTTTGTGCTTATTTTATGACTAGTTGATGTAACGCCAGAATGTACCGTGCTTAACTGGAACTTGTTCAACGACTTGCCTAAGTTGTAATTTTTTAAGTTCTTTTTCTGCTTCTTGAATTGAAATGTCATATACCACTGCTACTTCTTTTGAGGCTACAAACTTAAAATACTGCATGAATAATTCAAGGTGAGGAGGAGGCGATGGTGTTGGTACCTCTCCCAACATTTCCTCAATCACATGAACATAGGTGTCATACGTATAATAACCTGCAATTTTAATGCCTTCTTCTTCGGCTTTCTCATTAAAAAATACAAGGGTTGGAATTTCATCTACATCCATCTCTGCCGTGACTTTTAAATCACATTGAAACGCTTTTGATGCACTTTCTGCATGTAAATCTTTACGAAATTCATCGACATCTAGCCCTACATCTTCAGCGCATTGGATAAGGACTAATTCATCTGCAATATTTTGCTTCTCAAGAAACAATACTTCCTGAAGCTTTCGTAAAAAACGAATACCTTGTCTTTTTCCTTGAAGTCCTGCTGCTTTAATACCAATGGATGCAGCATATGGAGTCGAAACAGGATTTTCAAGCCAGAGGTTTCCATCACAAGACATCCCTGAACGACTGCCTGTCTTTTCCCAAACACGAGCAATGCTTTCAAACTTTCGTTGTGTGCCAGCATTTAATGACTTTAACTGTCCGCTTAGTACAGGTTTTAGTGTGAAAAATTGACCATACTCAATTTGTAACTTTTTTAATATTGGTTCTAATGCCCAACATTCTGGACAGAGTGGGTCAATAAATACATAAATTTCAAGTGGCTTCTTGTTAGAGCCTTGGCAAAGTTGAGATAAAGAATGATGCGTCTTCGGTTCTTGAGTACTCAATATGAAATTCCTTTCTCATCTGTTGTCGGTTCAGGTGTATTGATCATATGTTGAGCTGTTAACACGAGGCGACGATAAAACTCATCACGTACTTCACCTTTAAGATTCACTTCATCCATTGCTTCGTACATACAGGTAAGCCAGGCTTTTGCTCTAGTTGGCGTAATCTCAAATGGTAAATGTCGTGCACGAAGCATGGGATGACCATGTTCTTCTGTATAAAGGGAAGGACCTCCTAGATATTGCGTAAGAAACTGCTTTTGTTTTCGAGCTGTTTCTGTTAAGTCGTTTGGGAAAATAGGTGCTAAATCAGGATGCGATTCAACTCGTTTATAAAAAGCATCAACAAGTTTTGAAATCGTGTGTTCACCACCTAGTTCATCGTAAGGTGTATAGAGTTTCTCTGTCATGTTGATAACTCCTTTTTTAGAAATTGGAATAGAGATGTTAAAATCGTAAAAAATTGGCTGTCATATTTTTTATGACTTTTCTACATTTTATCAGCGTCAATTCGTTATCTCAAACGATTCGCTCGTAAAATCTTGTCCATAAAATAAGTGAAGCTCTAAGTAGCTTCACTTATTTTATGCTAAATAGGTTGATTTTACTTTCTTAACGTATGATTGTGTTTCTTTAAAAGGTGGGATTCCACCATACTTATCGACATTTCCAGGTCCTGCGTTGTAAGCAGCTAGCGCAAGCTCGACGTTGTCATTGTATTTATTTAACATTTGTCGCAAATACTTTGTGCCTCCAAATATGTTTTCAGCTGCATCAAAAGCGTTTTCTACGCCCAAATAGCGTGCCGTACTAGGCATTAGCTGCATTAATCCCATCGCCCCTGCGTGACTTTTGGCATTTGTGTTAAAGTTTGATTCATGGCGAATAACTGATTTAATAAGCTTTGTATCAACATTATATTTTTGTGATGCTGCTTCAATAATTGACTCAAGGTCATTATGAACAGGAAAAGTCTCAGTAGATAACGGCTTTACTGACTGAATAGATTGAATCTTTTGGTAACTCGGTATAATATTTGCTTGCTGAGCAAGTAAATAGTGAAGACCTAATGTTTGTGTTCCTGCTGATTCACTGTCGGCTTGTGTATACTGCGCTAATAACGTTGAAAAAAGATTTGAATCCGCTGATGTTTGTTGAGAAGTTGGTGAAAAATTACGTAACGATTGCAATTCTAGGAATGTTTTATAAGAATGAATATTCATCATAATTCCTCACTTAAAGTTGAATATTTTTCACGATAAAATCGACGGATTTTATTTTCGGTTTCACGGATTGGAATTTGAAAAGACTGTAAAAGCTGTTCAAATTTCGTCTTTCCTTGCTTAGCATCTGTTACTTCGTATTCAATTTCATAATCTTCTTTTCCTAAATAAAGGCTATGATCAAATACAAGTAAGCCGCCTTCATAAGGTGTTTCCATACGCTGCGTTGTTAATGTACCAAAATAGACAAGATCAGCAACATCTATATCCATTAGCTCAATAAGCTCACTAATTTTGCCTGTCACTTCTGCTTGTCCATGAAGGAAAGCTTGTGCTTCATCTTCTGTCAGTGATTCGTGTGTTTCAAGTAATCCTTTTTCGTGTGGTTGTTTAAGTGTTAAGACATAACGCCCTTTTTTATAACGAATGCGAAGAGCAGCTCCTCGATCTTTTAACGAAAATGCTCGTGTATCAAAGTAGTGGTTATCCTGAGCTGCAAAATCACTTTCACTAATTTTAAAATGAGATAAGAGTTGTTCAAATTCTTGTTTTGTAACGAGATTTTTAAATTCAATTTCAATTTCTTGCTTCATGAACAAACACCTTTCTATGTATGGAAGTAAAGCGTATAACCGCTGTGATTAAATTAAGCATACAAACGTAAAAATAGATGTATAGGTAGTGTTCTAAACGGGTGTCAAACGAACATATACTTTCATTTTATTATTCCATGAAATCCTACTCATATCAATGTTTATCAATCAAACTTTTTATATGTTAGAATAAAGTAGGTGAACAGTTAATTGTGAAGGTTGGAAGGAGTTTAGTTATGCAAAAAAGAATTGAAGTAACGAAGAGTTATATTGAAGAAAACACGCTATATTTACAAACAGAAGAATTTAAGCATCAAATTAAAAACGTGCAAGATACAATGCAAATGATTACAGATTCCGATAATGTATCGTTTATCTATATCCTCGATGTTAATGATGAGTTTGTGTATGTCAGCATACCAGCTAGTGTATGGCCAAACTTAAAAGACGTACTACATAGCGAGCAAAAAATCGTTGCCATTGTCAATGAACATAAAATAGAGCTAGAAGGCCTAAAAGAAGAATTAGAGTATTTGATTAGCAACATTGAGGGGAATACAAACTATGGAGAAGAAATGGTTTCTAAAGTAGAGGCGTTGTTTTTAGATAAATAAAGATACAGAAAAGATGGGGGGTGCATGTTAGCAATGGTGAAGCATTGGGATTTATTTTTAGGTCCGTATAAGCAAGCAGTAGAAGAATTAAAAGTGAAGTTAAAAGGTATTCGAACACAATATGAAATGAAATCCATGCATTGCCCAATAGAGTTTGTAACAGGACGTGTCAAACCCATTGCTAGCATTCTAGATAAAGCGACGAGAAAGGGAATTCCACTCGATCGTTTAGAAGAAGAAATGCAAGATATTGCAGGTTTGCGTATGATGTGTCAGTTTGTTGATGACATTAAAAGTGTTGTTGAACTATTAAGGCAGAGAACAGATTTTGAGATTGTGGAAGAAAGAAATTATATTAGCCAAAAGAAAGATAGTGGCTACCGCTCTTATCATGTAGTTGTTCGATATCCTGTTCAAACAATTGAAGGAGAAAAAAACATCCTTGTCGAAATTCAGATTCGTACACTTGCAATGAATTTTTGGGCAACAATTGAGCATTCTCTTAATTATAAATACAGTGGAAAGTTTCCAGAAGAAATTCGTGAGCGCCTACAGCGTGCAGCAGAAGCAGCTTATTTATTAGATGAGGAAATGTCAAAAATTCGTGGTGAAATTCAAGAAGCGCAAGCCATTTTTTCACGAAAAAAAGAAACCAAGGACGAATGAGTATAGATGGGGGATAGGGTGAAGAAGATGAAATTTGCTATTACGTCAAAAGGTGATCATGTCTCAAATACATTAATGCAGAAAATGAGAACGTATTTGTTAGATTTTCAGTTAGAGTACGATGAACATCAGCCAGATATCGTCGTATCAGTAGGTGGAGATGGTACGCTTTTATACGCTTTTCACCGCTACCGAAATCGATTAGATAAAACAGCTTTTGTTGGGGTACATACAGGTCATCTAGGTTTTTATGCTGATTGGACTCCTGATGAAATTGAAAAGCTTGTCATCGCCATTGCAAAAACACCATATCAAACAGTGGAATACCCTCTATTAGAAGTGACCATTCGTTACATTAATGGTGGAAGAGAAGCTCGCTATTTAGCTTTAAATGAATGTACAGTAAAAAGTGTGGAAGGTTCACTTGTAATGGATGTAGAAATCAAAGGGCAGCTTTTTGAAACGTTTAGAGGTGATGGGCTATGCATCTCAACGCCATCAGGCAGTACAGCGTACAATAAATCATTAGGTGGGGCTATTTTACACCCATCTTTAGATGCCATTCAAATTGCCGAAATGGCTTCAATTAATAATCGTGTGTTTCGAACAATTGGCTCGCCACTTATTTTACCTGCGCATCACACGGCGATGCTAAAGCCTGTTAATGATGTTGATTTCCAGATTACGATTGATCATCTCACACTTTTACATAAAGATGTCAAATCCATTCAGTGTCGAGCGGCAGATGAGAAAATTCGTTTTGCCCGTTTCCGTGCTTTTCCGTTTTGGCAACGTGTACGTGATTCATTTGTGTGTGACTAAGAAAGAAATAGGAAGGATTCATCATGGCACGTTTATTCACATTAACATGGAAAATCTCTCAGGCGCATCATGGTATGCTACTACGAGACTTCTTAAAAGACCATCACATCTCAAAAACAGCGCTGGTTGATATTAAGTTTAGGGGTGGAGCAATCCAGGTGAATAATAAAGATGTAACTGTGCGATATGTGTTACAGGAAGACGATGATCTATGTGTAGCATTTCCTCCTGAACAGCCAAGCGAAGGATTGAAAAGCACAAACATCCCACTAGACATTGTATATGAAGATGAGTATTTGCTTGTTGTAAATAAGCAAGCTGGTCTACCCAGCATCCCTTCTCGTACTCATTTAAACATGTCATTGAGCAATGCATTGTTATATTATTATGAAACCAATCAGATTGGCTCGACTGTGCATCTCGTCAATCGATTAGACCGTGATACGTCAGGTCTACTTATCGTAGCTAAAAACCGATATGTCCATTATTTATTTTCAAAAGCACAACAAACGCATTCGATTGAACGAACGTATCATGCTCTTGTAGAAGGTAGGCTTGCTTTGAAGTCAGGTACAATCCACGCTTCAATTGGTCGTAAGGATAGCAGTATCATTGAACGAGAAATAAGAGAAGATGGACAGCACGCAGTGACTCATTATACAGTTCTAGAAGAATGTGAACACGCAACCTATGTGTCACTCAAGCTTGAAACGGGAAGAACTCATCAAATTCGAGTTCATATGTCACATCTTGGTCATCCCTTGTTGGGTGATGATTTATACGGTGGAACGTGCAAAGTCATTTATCGACAAGCACTGCATAGTTATCACCTTACATTCTTTCATCCTATTCTACAACAGCGAATGTCATTTACTTCGCCCATTCCTCTTGATATGGAAGAGGCCAAAAAAGCCTTGTCTCTACACGCTTAGAGCAAGGCTTTTTCATCATATTATAGTTCTCGGAATTTTTCTTTTACATAAGGCATAGAAGAAGGGACGGATACAGTTTCTAGCTCTGGATAACGCAAAGCGGTTAATGATCCACCAAACACCGCACCTGTATCAATGTTAAAAGTTTGATTAAGGATGCGAGGTTCTTTTACAGGTGTATGTCCATATACGTTTATTGCTTTTCCTTCATAATGCTTTGCCCAGTCACGTCTAACAGGAGAGCCATCTTCATGCTTTTCACCAGTAATGTCTCCATATAAGACAAATGTTTTTACCTTTTTATCGGTGCGGCCTATATAGTCTGCACGAATACCAGCATGAGACACGACTAATCGATTTTGATCAAGTTGTAAATAAAGAGGAGACATCTCATACAGTTCAATGAATTGATTTTGAATCGTTTGTTGGTTGCTTTTTGAGAGTTCTTCGTATTCAGCCACGGTTGTTTCTAATCCGTGTGTGATTTGTACCTTGTTGCCTAAAAAGTATCGATATAGTTTATTGCAATGATTACCTGGGCAGTAATGGGCCTCTTTTTCTTGGATAACAAGCTTCCATACAACTCGAATGACATCTAAAGAGCGAGGGCCTCGATCGGTTAAGTCCCCAACAAACACTAGTTTTCGTTGTTCAGGATGTTTTGGGACTCCTGTCTCCCATGTATAACCAAGCTTTGTTGTTAGTTCTTTGAATTCTTCAAAGCACCCATGTATGTCACCAATAATGTCAAATTTCATTTTTTCACTCCTATAATTTACTTTCTATCTTTAAAATAACACGATATTTGCACAAACTATTCATAGACAATAAAAATCAATTTTGACAAATTAATATTTATTAGTTGAATTGTAAGCGCATTACGTAATACAGTTAAAAGAGTTTTGTTTTGAGGGGAGGCGGTCTGCTTGAATGAAGTGACAGAGTTAACAAATGAAAAATGGATAAGAGAACAGTTAGTATATGCACTAAACAATAATGATATTGAAACATTTCGTCATGAGTTTCTAGACATGCATACGTATGATCAAGCACAATTTTATGAAGAACTAGATGACATGCAACGCTCTTACCTTTATGAAATTCTGTCTCCAAAAGAAATGGCAGGTATTTTTGAAAATTTAGAAATACCAGAAGAAGATTATCAAACATTATTATCGGAAATGCATCCAACGTTTGCGGCGGATATGTTATCAGAAATGTATGCCGATGATGCAGTTGACGTGTTAAATGAACTTGATAAAGAACAAGTAGCCAGTTACTTAACGATTATGGATGATGAATCGGCTAAAGAGATTAAAGATCTGCTTCACTACGAAGAGTACACGGCTGGCAGTATTATGACAACCGAGTTTGTCGCGATTCATGCCCACCAAACGGTTCATTCTGCTATGCAAATTTTGCGAAAAGAAGCGCCGGAAGCTGAAACCATTTATTATGTGTTTGTGGTAGATGAAGATAAAAAGCTTGTAGGGGTTATTTCATTAAGAGACTTAATTGTAGCAGATGAAGATACGATGATTCATGAAGTGATGAGTGATCGAGTTGTCTCCGTATCAGTTGCCGAGGACCAAGAAGAGGTCGCACGTACGATGCGAGATTATAACTTTTTAGCATTACCGGTTGTTGATTTTCAACATCACTTGTTAGGGATTATTACGGTTGATGATGTTATTGATGTTATCGACGAGGAAGCATCAGATGACTACTCTAAGCTAGCCGGAATCAGTGATGTTGATACTGTTGATAAAACGCCTTTTTCCGCTGCAAAGAAACGTTTACCATGGTTAGTCATCTTGTTATTTTTAGGCATGATGACCGCAAGCTTAATTGGTCAATTTGAAGATACATTAAATCAAGTGGCAATCCTAGCTGTATTTATTCCATTAATTGCAGGAATGGCAGGGAATACAGGTACACAAGCATTAGCTGTAGCAGTAAGAGGATTAGCAACAGGAGAAGTAGCAGAAGAAAGTAAGTGGAAACTGATTGGCCGAGAAGCAGGGACTGGCTTTATTACAGGAGGTTCCTGTGGTGTACTTGTTACACTGATTGTGTATATATGGCAGGGTGACATCTTTCTCGGATTGCTCGTTGGGGTATCCATCTTTGTTACATTGATTGTGGCAACACTAGCTGGATCGTTCGTGCCTCTTTTAATGGACCGTCTAAATATTGATCCAGCCGTTGCATCAGGTCCATTTATTACAACAATTAACGATTTAATCAGTATTTTGATTTATTTTGGTTTAGCAACCATGTTTATGAGTTATTTACAGTAGTAAAATAAATTATCTATATCTCCTGCTAAATGTAGGGCACAGGAAGGAGAGGGGAAAATGGAACATCATGCGTCCGTTACCTCACTAGTTATTGTTATTATCGTAGCATTTTTAACGCCCATTTTATTACATCGGTTTAAGTTAAGGATTATTCCAGTCGTTGTAGCAGAAATTATTATGGGACTCATTATTGGAAAAAGCGGCTTTGATATTGTTGAGCAAGATATGTGGCTAGAGACCCTATCAACATTAGGATTTATCTTTTTAATGTTCTTAAGTGGTCTAGAAATTGATTTCTCTGCATTTGCAGGCAAGCAAAAGAAAGAGAAGCTACCAAGTGGAAAGAACGCTCCGAATGCATTTTTTGCTTCAGTTATTGTGTTTATTGCAATCTTTGCTGTATCGTTACTTTTATCTTATGCATTTGTTTGGGCTGGTTTTATTGAAAATGCGTTCTTAATGACGTTAATTATTTCAACAATCTCACTAGGAGTTGTTGTACCAACGTTAAAAGATGCGCAAATAATGAAAAAGCCGATTGGGCAAATTATTCTCTTGATTGCTGTTGTTGCAGATCTTGTTACAATGGTCTTGTTAGCGGTATTTGTGTCCATATATGATAAATCAGGTGAAGGTAACACATGGTTATTATTGATTCTATTTGCTGTTGGGATTCTGTTTTATTTTGTTGGAAAAAGGTTCAAGCATCGCTCATTTGTTGAAACAATGTCAAAAGGCACAATTCAAATTGACACTCGAGCAGTATTTGCTTTAATTATCATTCTTGTGGGAGTATCAGAATCAATTGGTGCTGAAAATATTTTAGGGGCATTTTTAGCAGGGGTTCTCGTTTCTTTACTCTCACCAAATAAAGATTTAGTTCATAAGATGGATTCGTTTGGATACGGATTTTTAATTCCGATTTTCTTTGTAATGGTCGGAGTGAAATTAGATGTTTGGTCACTGTTTGGTGATAAAAAGGTGTTAATTTTAATGCCGCTTTTATTTATCGCTTTACTACTATCAAAATTAATTCCAATTTTAATTTTACGTGTTTGGTATGATATGAAAACCGTTTTAGCTTCTGGGTTCTTGTTAACATCTACGTTGTCACTTGTGATTGCCGCAGCCACAATTGGTGAAAACATTGGGGTTATTGATTCACAGATGTCAGGCGCATTAATTTTAGTAGCCGTTGTGACATGTATTGTGACACCTGTTTTATTTAGAAAGCTGTTTCCAAAACAAACGAAAACAGAGAAAAAGACCCGCATTCATTTTGTGGGAGCGAATCAGTTCTCTTTACCTGTGACAAGAGAGTTGAATCCTTCCTCCTATGAGTTAACCATTTTTCATCCAAAGCAGGAAAAACTGACAAGTCGTACTTCTGAGTCCATATTTAACATTGTGGAAATTAATGATTATACAGAACAAGACTTACAAGAAGCTGGAGTATTTGATGCTGATATTGTTGTCGTTACAACAGGAGATGAAGAACGAAATGCTCGCGTTGCATTATTTACAAAAGAGCAAGGAGTAGAGCGTGTTATTGCACGTGTAGAAACACCAGATTTAGACATGAAGTTAAAAGAAAACAACATTGATGTGTTTTCGGTTCTTCTCTCTACCAAATCATTGTTAAAAGCATTAATCGAGTCTCCAAGTGTAATGAATATCTTTACAACACAAGAGTCTGGATTATATCAAATCAATATGAAAAATAAAAAATATGATGGCATTGAATTGAGGAGTTTTCCATTTACGGGAGATGTTATTTTCGTTCGTATCTTTAGAGACAAAGACTCAATCGTGCCTCATGGAGATACAGAGCTAATGATAGATGATAAGCTTATTGTGACTGGATCACGTGAGTATGTGAATGAGCTTAAAATGGTATTGGAATACGGAATTAAATAAATGAAAAAGTCACGTACTTATAAGTACGTGACTTTTTTGTGAATTAACGATTGTGCATTTTAGATAATATGATATACTGATATTAATACTAGGTACTAATAACTTGTTATATAAAAGGGTATAGAGAAATCAATAGCGTTTTAATATGTAACCTAATGAAAGTGTAAAAGGAACGTATAAGAAGTTTTTAACGGAATAAAAAAGTTGATTTTACATAAATGGAGGTTTTACGGATGAGAAGTTTGTCTTTAGAAAATCGTACGTTTGTTGTAATGGGTGTAGCAAATAAGAGAAGTATTGCTTGGGGAATCGCACGTTCTCTGCATGAAGCAGGAGCTCGTCTAGTTTTTACATATGCAGGCGAACGTTTGGAAAAGAATGTTCGTGAACTTGCTGATACATTAGATCGTAACGATTCTATTATCTTACCATGTGATGTGACCAACGATGAAGATATTCAAGCATGCTTTAATCAAATTAAAGAAGAAGTTGGGATGATTCATGGACTTGCACACTGCATTGCATTTGCAAAAAGTGAAGATTTAGAAGGTGAATATGTTGATACATCTCGCGATGGCTTTTTATTGGCACACAACATTAGCTCCTATTCACTAGCAGCTGTTTCAAAGGCTGCAAAAGAGTTAATGACAGAAGGTGGAAGCATTGTAACATTAACATACCTTGGTGGAGAGCGTGTTGTTGAGAATTACAATGTAATGGGTGTAGCAAAAGCATCACTTGAAGCTAGTGTAAAATATTTAGCTTCTGATTTAGGAAAACATAATATTCGTGTTAACGCGATATCAGCAGGTCCAATTCGTACATTATCTGCTAAAGGAATAAGTGGATTTAATGCAATCTTAAAAGACATTGAAGAGCGTGCTCCACTTCGTCGAACAACAACACAAGAAGAGGTTGGAGATACAGCTGTTTTCTTATTCAGTGATTTAGCTCGTGGCATTACCGGTGAGAACATTCACGTTGATTCTGGTTTCCACATTATTGGACGTTAATTTACAAGCAACATAATTAAAAAACCTTGCTCTTCCATTACGTACTTTACGAGATGGATGGAGCAAGTTTTTTTGTCTTCCTGTCATTTTAAGAAAAAATGAACAAGTTTTATAAAGGAGAGGCATACATTTAAAAGAAGAATGCTAACTAGTAAAGCAATTGGAGGTATGCTTCCATGAAAAATTCAAAGTCAAGATCAGAAGAAAATGAACCATTAATGTATATTGTTCAACCGACTATTCAGCAAATGAAACGGTCCATGCAATATTACTTTCATTCGCCAGCAGATCAATCCAAAACAGTAGTAAAGGAAATAGAAGAGAAGAGCTTGCCAAAAGAGGAACCATCTTTTTCTTTAATTAAAACGGTTGATGAAAGTGCAAAGAAAGAAGAGGCGCGTAAGCCAAATAAGATGTTTCAAGAAATGAGCATTAAAGAGAAGGCAGCTTTTCTGGCGGGGTTCCCAAAACATATGTCACAGCCAATCTGTGAATTGACCACAAAAATAGATAAATATGTAGGAACAATCGTTGAAGTGAAAGAAGACTATATTGCGTTTATTGCTCCCCCTAAAACAGAAGAACTAAAAATTAAGATTGATAATATAAGAAAAATTTCCATTATAAAAATTTAAAAGAGATGCAAGCTCAGAGCTAACAACAGGGAGCGCTCGATTGTTAGCTTTTTTTTATGAGTGTTACTATGTAAGTAAAGGATGATGAAACAGTGGAGTGGACATGGTTGTATTTAATTTTATTTGTACTAGCTACGTTTCGACTAACGAGATTAATTGTATTTGATAAAATTACGTGGTTTATTCGCCAACCGTTTCACGAAGTAGTTGAAGAATCAAAAGAAGATGGATCAGTTGAAACGTACTTGCATATAAAAGGAAAAGGGCTACGCAAATGGATTGGAGAGTTATTAAGCTGTTATTGGTGTACAGGAATGTGGTGTGCCCTTGCGTTATATTTTAGCTACTTAGCCATTCCTCATCTTGCGTTTCCTCTCATTTCAATTCTTGCCATTGCTGGTTTAGCTGGCATTATTGAGTCATTTATGAAATAGAAAGAAATCGGCCGAAATGAACGTGTGAGCGGCCGATTTCTTTCTGTCTGATCTAGAGGGATATTTACATAGCAGTCATTCAGTGTTTTACTTAACATACGTTTAATGATAGGAAAGAAGGGGATAACAAATGGACCTATATCATTTGATTAGAAAGGGAGCGTATGATCTTCATATGCACACAACAGCTTCAGATGGAGTGTATACACCGTCTGCAGTAGTGCGTAGAATGAGAGACTTAGGTAAGCGGACTATTGCTATTACAGATCATGATACGATGTCAGGAGTAAGAGAAGCACAAGAAGAGGGAGAAAAGCTAGGGATTGTAGTCATTCCAGGAATTGAATTAACTACTTATTACCAAGGGGAACGAATCGATATCTTAGGATATGGATTAACGGAAACAGACGAACTTCGTGATATTCTTCAACAAGTCAGAGATCAGCGTGAAGAGCGTGCGCAATTAATCATGAAGAAATTTCATGAACAAGGCATGCCACTGACCATTGAAGATGTTAGTGAATTTAGTCAAGGAGCTGTTATTGCAAGACCTCATATTGCTAAGGCAGTGGTGGCAAAAGGGTATGTGAAAGATGTAAAAACGGTTTTTGACTTGTATTTAGGTGATGGAAAAGTATGCAACGTGGAAAAATTGATGCTTACGCCGAAGCAAGGAGTAGAGCTCATTCATAAAAGTGGTGGACTAGCAGTGTTAGCTCATCCAGCCGTTATTAAAAATCAACATCTTATAGAAGAGCTTATTGCATATGGTTTTGATGGCATTGAAGTTCATCACCCTCTTCATACTGTTTCTCAAGAAACTGCTTATCGAAAATTAGCTACAACTTACAAGCTTATACCAACAGGTGGATCTGATTTTCATGAATAAAATAAGCCTCTCGTCAATCAATAGCTAATCTATTGATTGACGAGAGGCTTTTAGTTAGAAAAGTTAATCATAATTTTGTTTAAAAACGGAATTCCTTCTTTCCATTCTTTTGTGTATACATAGCCTTCTACCATAAATGAAGAAAGATCTTTAGTTAGTGGGATGCTAATTTGAAATGAATCAAATGATAAAAATGAGTTTGCAGGAATACTCGTTGCTTTAACAGGTGTTAGCCAGTACTCTCCATCACTTCGTACTTTTTCTGTCCAATTTGCAATGCTATACCGCCAATTAGATGGACTTACTTGTAGTTGAAACTCGCTTGCTTTTGCCGCTAGTTCATTTTGTTCCATAATCTTTCCACTTAACTGACCGCTTAAAGGTGGGGAGATTTTTAAACAGATAGTAGGTTCGTGTAAGGAAGCTGTTGTTTGATTTTTGAGCATCGCATTTCCTACAATAATCATTTCGTCGTCTTCTGAGGACGAATTTACAATAGAATAAGTAAAATAACAAACAAAATCGAGCTTAGAAAAGCGCTCTACTGGTTTTTCTATAATCTTTTCAACAGGCTTTTCTACTATTTTTTCAACAATAACTTCCACTGGTTTTTCCACTATTTTTTCAACAATAACTTCCACTGGTTTTTCCACTATTTTTTCAACAATGACTTCTTCTTTTAGTGGTTCACGCCTGGCTAGTTTTTTTTGTAATTGTTCCATAATCATCTGTTGTTCGGTTAGCGCATTTTTAAGAGAATTCACTTCTTGTTCTAATTCTTCTATTTCTGCTTCCTTTTCAGTCGAAAAGAGGGTTTCTGAATGTTTATTTCGCCAAAATAATGTATTTTCTTTTTCGATTTGTAGTAGTCGCTCATACTGTTTTAACTTTTGTTGGGAATGAGACAACTCAGCTTTATAATGAATGAGCTTTTGCTTTAATTGAATGGCTTCTTCTTTAGGTGAGGGAATTTTCTTATCCATCATCATTCTCCTTTCCTATTATCTTATATGTAAACAATGGAAGATGAATGATTGTTTTCCTTGCTCATTATTAGATGAAAAGTTTTATGCAATAAAAATAGAGGAGAAATCTCTCCTCTAGAGTTACCTCTCTTAGCAGTCAGGATCCATACCAGGGAAGATCGTTGGGCATGTTGGAGGCATTGTATTGAGTGAACAAATGTCTGATATAAGCTCAGGACGAGGTCCGACATAACTACCTTCAACTTCAATGTTTACATCCATTACAGAGTATACATTTAAGCAAAAGGTAACATCTAAATCAATTGTTGGTGAAGCATCTGCAAGGTTTGATTCTGAATTATCTTCCATTGAAGTAACTGTACCTTCAACTTCTGTTCCTTCTGGTGCACATAAGAAGAAGGTTTTAATTGTTGAGTAAGAGACTGGTTGAGAAATACCAACTGTACCTAAAGAATCTCTAAGTTCTACACGGTAAGTTCCTTCAACACGAACTCTTACACGTTGTAACAAGATAACTTCTCCGTTTGGTAAAACAGTTGTTACTGTTGGGCGAGTGCCTGTTGCAGATGGGACTTCTGCTACTGAAAATGCTGTAGGGTCGACTAAAATCGCTGTGTCTACTCCTCCATCAACTTCAAGATAGTCAAACGGGTTGTCATCAGATGAGCCAAGTGAATTGCTAAATTCAAAATTTAAAGCACTGATTGCATCGACACCTTCAAATGTTCTGGTTCCTCTAACTGCACGTTGTACCCAGTCATACACTTTAGGTACACGGATGCATAGTCTTTCTACTACATCAAAATTATCATGCATGAATATTTACCTCCTAATCGTAATTGTCCTTTCTTTACGTCATAATCAAGGTATCGGACTAATATATTGTATGAATGACTATTATTTATGTGCCGTGACAAAAGCGGAATTTCTAATAGGTTGTAGGCGCGTCACTTACGAAGAAAGAACATTAAAGTTATTAGCTCATTGATATCATATTCATTGAGGTTCAAAGTGTTATAAAAAAATTTAGTCCACAACCTATACAGCAAATAAGAGTAAAATTGGTTAGTTATGTTTACATATCTTATTCATATATATAGATAAGGTAAGTGGTCTTTCATAAAAGGATGAGTAGAGAACTGGCAATGAAGAAGCCTTATTTGAAAGGAGATAGAAAAGTGAGTGATCAAGTGAAGCTAAAACAATATATTGCTACTTTAAAGTCAGAGCTTGAATTTTATAAGGAAAAATATGCGGAGCGTCAAAAAGAACAAGTTGAAACTGAAGATTTAGAAGAAAAAATGGTTGAGATGCATAAAAAGTATGAAAAAGAGAAGAAAGCTTTATTAGAACAGATTGAAGTATTAAAAGCTTTTATTAATGATATCTCTACAACAAAGGAAGAACCGAAATCAGAAGCAGTTGTAAAAAAGGAAGAAGAGGCAGTTGTACAAAAGGAAGAAGAAACAGTTGTAAAAAAGGAAGAAGAAACAGAGCAGTTAAAGAAAGAAGTTCAACAATTAACAGAGCAGCTTCAAAAAGTCCAAGTGAACAAACAACCTGAACCAAGAGATTGGTTCCAAAGAGTGATATCAGAGCAGAATAAAGGCACAAACGGTAGGAAAAGACAAATAAATGAAACAACTTTTCGGTCTATTCAACAAAAAATGGACAAATAATACAGAACTTCTCTTTTGTTTCCGAATATGATGCCATAGAGCAGGTGAAACGCACTAATCAAAGGGGGGATATAGTGATGTATTATGGATATAACGGCAATCAAAAGCTCCCTGTTACAAAAAACGCTCATCAGATGAAGCAAGTAAGTCAATCACCTAAAATATACTCGTATCCATCTTATCAACCAGTGCAAAAAAGTAGCTGTGGCTGTGGATCTAAGCTTCCAAAACGATGATAGGAAATTATACAAAAAGAAAAAAGCGCCTCATTTAAGAGGCGTTTTTTCTTTTCGTTTCATATTTTCGTACGTAATGTCAAAACCTAATATAAAATCAAAAGCGAAAGGGTCGAAAAGAGTGATTAGTAAGCAAGTAAAAGAATGTGCAGTTCTATTAAAACAAATAGAAGCGATGATTGAGCAATTTACTGCCCAATCACAAGATGAAGAAATGAAAATGACATTTACTCAAGCTTCTAAAGACACGGGTCGTTTACTAAAACAAGTCAGTGAACATATGAGGGAACTTGAACAAAAAAATTAACTTTATTTGTAGTAGGAAGGAATTAGAAACATGCCTGAATGGACACAAATTGCAATTCGTTCCGTTTCAATTATTATTGGGTTATTTATTATTACTAAGCTTCTTGGTAAAAAGCAATTATCGAAGCTGTCCTTTTTTGAATACATAGTAGGAATAACTGTAGGTGACATTGCAGGTACATTATCAATGGACTATGACCTTGATATATCGAATGGAGTAACGAGTATTCTCATTTGGACACTTACACCTCTTTTAATTGGAAAAATATCCTTGAAAAACAAAACATTTCGCAACTTTGTAGAGGGGAATTCAACAGTTTTTATTCAAAACGGGAAAGTACTTGAAGAAAATTTAAGCCGAGAAAAATATACAGCAGATGAACTGTTAGAGCAGCTTCGAAAGAAAGATGTATTTAAACTAGCAGATGTTGAGTTTGCAACACTTGAAGCAAATGGAGATTTAAGTGTGTTATTAAAAAAGCCAAAGCAACCCGTAAGAGTAGAAGATTTATTTTCAACGTATGTTAGGGACAAGGAGCCCTATACAGTCATTATGGATGGAATGCCATTAGAGAAATCGATGAAAACATCTGGTTTTACAATCTCGTGGATACAAACACAGCTTGAGCAGAAAGGGTATAGAATGGAAGATGTTTTTCTTGGACAAATTGATTATACAGGGAGAATGTATCTTGATTTGTATGATGATGTCATTCCAGTACATAGTATGGACCAGGATGCCTATTTAGCTGCAACCTTAAAGCGCTGTGAAGCTCAATTAGAATGGCTTGCAATTGTATATCCTGAATACAAGCAGTTATACAATTCCATACAGAAGGACGTTCAAAAAATCACTGACAATATAGTACCTTACCTACGAAAAGTGTAGGAGGTACTTTTTTTTATAGGCTGAATAACATGCATAGAGGTGATAAAGGTGGCTGATTTATTTGATGAGCTCGAAAAGTTCATGGAACGACATATTATTGGTCCTCATGAAGAACGGTTTAAGCGTGTTGAGAAAATAATGGAGGAGAAAAATCGAGAGCTTTCAAGGCAAGGGGAAGAGCTTGAGAAGATGGACATTCATGATCCTTTTGGTCAATGAGTCTATCTTTAAATAAATTCTTTGAAAGCCCATACCAATTAGCATGTACTCACATACTTTATTAAAGAACAAGGACAGAGGGGGTGTAAAGATATGTCATTCGGATACTGCGGATATGGATATGGCGGTTGCGGTTATGGTGGCGGTGGCTACGGCGGTGGCTTCGCTCTTATCGTAGTACTATTCATCTTATTAATCATTGTAGGTTGTGCTTGCTTCTACAACTAATTGAATCCCTTCTAAACAAACATGCAGCACAAAAGAGTACGAGTGGTCTTTCGCTCGTACTTTCCTATTTGTCGTCGTTTTAAAATGAAATTAGGCAAATGTATCACCTAATTTGTTTTTCACACATACGATATTAGTATGAACCGAGGAGGGATAAAGATGGATAATAACCTATTTAAAAATATTGA
Organism: Priestia iocasae; assembly: GCF_016909075.1. Taxonomy (GTDB): domain Bacteria; phylum Bacillota; class Bacilli; order Bacillales; family Bacillaceae_H; genus Priestia; species Priestia iocasae. The sequence goes on along the minus strand of NZ_JAFBFC010000002.1, from coordinate 331,004 downwards.
AAACAAAACAGGCGTCAATATGAAAGATATTTTTGAGTTAGCGAACTCTGTTCAAAATGCGAATTTCCAAGATGAGCAAACGGTTCGTAACATTGTAAAGAGAGTAGCTCAAATTGCAAATAAACCTGTATCACAACAAAAAGAAGATCAAATTGTGAAGGCTATTACAGGAAATAAGCAGTCGTTAGACTTTGGTACAATTGCAAAAATGTTAAACGAAAAAAAATAACAAACTATGTGTGTAAAGGTAAAGTCATAGAAAGAGGTTGAGTGAGAAAAGGAAACAATTCCTTTTTCACTCAACCTCTGCTATTTTCTAAGTGTGAAACTTGCATAAATGGCTTCAAAAAACGTGATGGATATGCAGTCTTTCCGCGACGAGTTTGTGGAATGGATAACGATAATGAATGCTGTGCACGGGTCATTGCTACATATAATAATCGTCGTTCCTCTTCTAAAGGTGAAAAATCTCCATTTCGATAAGATTCTAATGCATAGTCATGCGGAATCCCACCGTCTACACTACTTAATACATATACATGCTTGTATTCGAGCCCTTTTGCACGATGAATGGTTGTCAATTGAACGCTGTCTTGGTATTGCTTGCTTAGTGTTTTGATTTCTTTATTCATCGCTACCATATGTTCTACATGATCAAGTAGTTGTTGAACCGTTGTAAATTTTTTCGCCACGACTTTTAAGTCACGCACATCATCTGAGCCTTTCTCCATTTTATTGCCTTCGTTTCCACGTTTCTTGATAAAATCTTCAAAACCCATATCCTTTGTAATGGTTTCAATGGCAACAAGTGGTTTCATAGACGGAAGAGAACGAAAAAGTGGAGCAACCTTTTTCAGCTTTTTTTGTTGAAAAGGGTGTAAGTTCTCTAAATGTTGAAGTGCTTCAACAAATGAAACATCATGCAAAATGCTAATTGCTTTTAAATCATTTATTGCCGATTGCTTCAAAAACAATGCGCTAACCAAATCAGAAAGAGCATTTGTATCATTAGGATTGATACTTAAACGCAAGAATGAGAGTAAGCTTCTCACGATTCGACGCTGATAAAATGAATCAGCATCTTGTTCAATGGTAAAGGGCAAATGAGATTGCGTAAGACGTTCGAAGACAGCACGAGAAGATGAATGCGTTCTATATAAAATCGCAAAGTCAGAAGGTCGTGCGCCAGATTGAATACGCTCCTTTATGTCATGAACAATCATCGTGGCTTCTTCTTCTTCGTCATAAGGAAAGAAAAAGAGTGGATGAACATCCGTTGTAAATTGTGCCACCATTTTTTTAGGATGGCGCGCTTTGTTCATCGCAATGACTTTATTGGCTGATGCAACGATTGGATGTGATGAACGATAATTTTGATTTAATGTAATGATTTTGGTGTTTGGAAAATCACGTTCAAAGTTTAAGATGAACGAAGGATCGCTGCCTCGAAAAGCATAAATTGATTGATCATCATCGCCAACGACACAAATATTTTTTGACTTCGCGCTTAACATTTTCATAATTTCATATTGCACTTTGTTAATGTCTTGAAACTCATCAATTAAAAAATAGCTCAGACGTTCTTGATAACGCTCTAAAAGAGCAGGGTTATTCTTTAGCAACTCATAACATCCATAGAGCATGTCATCAAAGTCAAACAGCTGTCGTTGTCTCTTCGTCGTTTCATAATGCTTGTATAGGTGATGAGCACGTTCTTCCCACTGATCAACAGGACGAATATCTCTTACATCCATTAACGTGTTTTTCCAGTAGCTAATTTGCTGTATAGCTTGATCAAATGGAAATTCTTTCTCATCCAATTGAAGCTGTCTAGCGCCTTCTTTAATGATTTGTTCTTTCTGCCAATCCCACTTTAAAAGGTGATCCATTTTCCATTTATCAGGATCATGATGAACAACCATTCGATAAAAGATACTATGAAACGTTCCCATTACTAAGCGATGTATATGTTGACGAGTCATAGATGGATACGAAGCGAGGCGCTCTTTCATTTCGTTTGCAGCTTTAGACGTAAACGTTACAACCATAATGGACTGAGGTGCAATCTTCTTTTCTTGAATCATAAATGCTGTTCGTGCTGTTAAGACGCGTGTTTTCCCACTTCCTGCTCCAGCCAATGTTAGTAAAGGTCCATCGATATGTGTAACAGCTTCCCATTGACTCTGATCTAAATGAATATTTTGAGAAGCTAACGTGTCATAGTAAGAATACGAAGCGTTTATAGCAAGTGTGTCTTCTCCTTTATAAACTGGAATTTGATTAAATATAATCGGTGAAGACCACGTAGTATCGAGCTGCTTTGATGCTGTGATGGTTCTACCTGTTGGTAGACGAAAACCATTTCGCTCGACATGTTCCACTTTAGCAGTTTCTTTCTTTTTAGGAGACGAATGAACTGCCGTTATACACTCATGTCGTTCGTGTGGAGTATGAGTGTGAAAAAAATAAGGCGTTTCCTGAATCCCTAAGTAAAGTTTAACCGCTTCACTACAGTGTTGACACGTCACTTCACCTCTGAGACTCGCTTCATAAATTGATTGGTATCGCTCTCTAGAGAGGTGACGAAGATGAAGTGGCTTTCCTTGATAAATTGAAACCTCCATGAAAGCAATCCTCCTTGCTGTTAATGATGAGCAACTAAAATAAACGTACATTTTTTTATTGAACAGTCAAAAACTATCATAACAAAACGTACTTTATAGTAAAAGGCTTATATACATTTAAGCACTGATTAATGGTGTTATCTTTTTCTGAAAAAGGGTATAGATTGAATAAAGGGGGAAGCATAATGGGTTATGTGTTACCGATTCAAAATTATCAGTCTATGCAGTATGCAAACCGTACGATTGGAACGAAACATCAGTACCATCAAGTAGAAAAAACGTTAAAAATGTCAATTGATTCAAAATTAAAGCAGCCAACACATCATTCACCTTTCCATCAAAGTAGTGAAAAACCTAAAAAGAAAGTACTCCCTGTTCGAAACGTTTATGGAAAGTCCAAATCTGAAGAAATAGTTGTTGATTTAACTGGAAAAGGACGATTAATTAATGAGATCGTTTAAACTTCATAAGGTAAGATGATATAATGGGAGAAAAAGGAGATTGTATATTTGGAATTAACTAAAATTTCAGAAAATAATTATTACTTTTCTAGTTCAATTAACGTAGGCTATGTGCATGAAGGACAGAGTGGATTATTAATTGATGCTGGTTTGGATGCGCAAGCAATGAAAAAAATCATCAAACAGTTAAAAGAAAATAACCTCCCCCTGACTCATTTGTTTATCACTCATGCGCATGCAGATCATTATGGGGGAGCAGCATTTCTACAAAAACAACAATCTGTCTATACAATTGCTCCAAAATTTGAAGAGGCCATCCTACGTTATCCATTGCTAGAGCCTCTTTACTTGTTTCAAGGAACAAAGCCATTAAAAACAATGCGTACAAAGTTTTTAGAGGGAGCCCCCATTACAATTGATGAAGTGGTTGAAGAAGGCCAGGTGAGATGTGGAGAGATTCAACTAACATGTCTTGCTTTTCCTGGACATAGTGAGTACCAACTCGGAGTGATAAGTAACGGCTATTTATATGCGGCTGATTCGTACTTTGGTATGGAAGCATTACATAAGCATAAAATTCCGTATGTAGTAGACGTGGATGACACACTGAAATCTCTTCAAAGATTACTGCAGCTTTCATGTAAAGGGGCGGTTCCAGGTCATGGAGCATTTGAGGAAACATTTTATCAAACCGTTGCAGCTAACATCATCTATCATGAACATATTTTAAAAGAGATGGAAGAACTGCTTACTCGTCATGATGAAGGTCTAAGTCAAGAAGAACTCATTTATCATATGTGTGAATTCTATGAGATTGAAGTTTCTACCATTGCTAGCTGGATGCTATTTCGAACAGCTATCACGGCTTATGCAACAAAGCTTGTAAAAGATGAAAAGGCGACCTTTCTTGTTAAAAAAGCAGCACTTTGGATTCAAAGTACTTAATATTTTTCAACATATAAAGGCTCGCCTTCTTTCCATTCAGCATACAGAACTTGTGAGTAATCATTAATATTATGAGTAGCTAATTGTTGCTCTAGCCATGTTTCGTTTAGTTCGGCTTGTTTGAGATTATCGCTTACTAGTCTTCCATCACTAATCAGTGTAAGAGCAAGCATATCTTCTTTGCCTTGCATATTAAAATCGACTTTTGTAGGATTTTCATAGTCTGACTTTCTGATCACGCTCAATGTACCATTTGTTTCTAAAATGGCATATTGCACTTCCTTTATAGAAAATATATCTTTAGAGCGTAGCATATGTAAAAGTTGATCAATATCAAGACGATTCTTTCTTAATTCTTTGTAAGAGAGTTTGCCTTGCTTAATAATGATAGAGGGCTGACCTTCTAGAAACAAGCGAAGTCGAATGTTCTTCTGTGTAATAAACTCTGTAACATAAATGAGCAATCCCCAGCACGTAACGGCGAATAAAATGTCTGCGATGCCAATTTCCCTAGAGTAAAGAGCATTTCCAACTAGTTCACCAAGAACGAGAGCGGAAATAAAATCAAACGTTGTGATTTGTGTGATGGTCATTTTACCAAGAAACTTAGTTAAGATAAATAAACTAAGAAAGCCAACAACAATCTCAACAGCAATCCGAGCAAAGTCCATTTCTTCTCACCTAAAGTTTTGTCGTTACAAGTAGTATGAGCGTTTCCTCTTTTTTTATCCGTCTTTAAAGTAGCAGACAAAAGGACATTTTCAGAGGGATAAAAAGATTAAAATGGATAGTAGCTATTTTTCATTACCTATTGAGAGAGGGGAGGCAAACAAATAAAAAGAGGCGTTAAAAGGCCATCTGCCTTTTTTAACACCTCTTAGTCGTATATTTATAGTGATCTTACCATTGTAACGTGAGGAATACCGGCATCAAGAAATTCACCTGAAACCGTTTCGTATCCAAGTTTTTGATAAAAGCCCTCGGCTTGTGTTTGTGCGTTTAATTTTAATTTATGCACATCGTGTGCCGAAGCAACTTGTTCCATATAAAGCATGATTTGCTTTCCTACACCATACTTACGGTGTGATGAAAGAACACAAATGCGTTCTACTTTTCCATAGCCATCTACGACTCGGAAGCGCCCAGCTCCTACAGGTTGGTCTTGATCATAAACGACAATGTGAGCAGCCTCATCTTCGTGTTGATCAATTTCCTCTTCAATCGGAACGTTCTGTTCGTCAACAAATACTTGCTTTCGAACAGCATAAGCGTCGTTGCGTTGTTTCTCGTTGTCAGCAATTAGTATGTTCAATATTCTTATTCCTTTCCAAAACGAAATGTTTCAAAGACTGTCCATGTTTCATTTTCAAGTTGATAGAGAAGGTGAAAACGATCTACTTCTTCTTCGTGAGCAACATCAACTAATTTTAATTGGCTGTACACATCAAGATGTTCATCGTCAGAAAGCTTTTGACCAATTGTAATATGTGGAACGAAAGCATATTCTGTCTCCTGTGATAATGCCCCAGTATGAAGGTTATCATACAGCTCGTGCAAAGCATTGTTTCGATCTACTTTTAAGTAAAGAACATTATTAACAGGCGAAAAAGAACTCACTCTTGTCACTTGTAATGTAAACGGAGTTGTACGGTTTGCTACGTCACGTAATGCCTTTACTACCTCTTGGATTTCATCTTCAGAAGCTTCAAATGCTTCTTTTACAGTTAAATGAGGTGCAATTAATGCATAGTTAGGATCGTAGCGTTTACGATATGAATTTGCTACATCTTGAAGTTGTTTTGATGGAAAAAGGACAACGCCGAATTTCATAATAAGTTCCCTCCTCAAATAGGTCATGCTCAATCATATGTATAAAATGGATATATGAATTGAGCTCATTATATCAAATTTTCAAAAAATAAATCCACACTGAAAAGGAAATATAGGTAAAAAAACACCTATTTCTTAGTATAAGTAAAGAATATTGAACGTTATAGCGAGTAGAAAAGAACGTATAGAGTTTAAGCTGACGTTTTAAAGCATCGTTTCTAAAGCTCGTTTCATGTCTTTTTGCCAGTACTTCCATGTGTGGTCCCCATCAAACTCATCATAGAAAACATGATAGCCTTTATCAGCCATTTGTTCATGAAGCTCGCGGTTTGGTGTTAAAAAGTCGAGTACGCCATCTTTTGTTGTTTTGACAGCTGTTTCTTGTGTACCGATAATGTGATAAAGATCTAACAGTGAAGTATCTTTAAACGCATCTACAGCTTTTCGTACAGTCTCATTTACAAAAGGAGAATGCATAATCACATTGCCGAACGTGTGGGGATAGGATAAGGCAGCCATTAGTGAGACCGTCGCCCCTAATGAATCCCCAATGAGTGTGCGTGTTTTCCCCATTTGATAGGTGGGATACTTTTGATCTAAATATGGAACAAGCTCATGTGCTAAAAAGCGGATGTAGGCTTCTTGCTGATGGCCTTCAGGGTGATATTTATCACGACGATCATTCACATCCGTGTATGGAATGCCAACAAAAATGGTGCGATCAATTTTTGAGTCACTCATTAGTTCATCAATTACCTTTGGTGTTCGGCCATACATGACATAGTCTCGACCATCCTGCGCAATTAATAAAGTGTACTTATAAAGCGGTGAAAAGTTTGCAGGAAGGTAGATTAAGAGTGTAATAGTTTGCTGTAATGATTCACTGTAGAGAGATACCTCTTCTAATTTCTGTTTACTTTCTTGCATGTTTATCGACTCCGATTAATAAGAATAATGAAAGCGTTGTCTTTATTGTACCATATGTAGCAGTAAAGTTTATGAATATTGACTCGATTTCGGTGAAAACAGTTGGAAATTCCTACGTTTTGTGTCATCCTAAAAGTAGAAGTTACTTTTGAAAGGGGAGAGCGAGTTGAAAGAGAGAAACTTTGTACCATCACATGAAGTAACAAAAGCAACATTATCCCTATTAGAAGAACGCGGTGTAACAATATTTGATATTGCGGAAATTGTCTATGACATGCAATTACCTTACAATCCAAATCTAACACTTCAAGAATGTGCAGATAGTGTTGAAAGAGTTCTACAAAAGCGCGAAATTCAACACGCCTTACTTGTTGGTATTGAATTAGACAAGCTTGCTGAACAAAAGAAATTATCTGAGCCACTTCAAACGATTGTTGAGCAAGATGAAGGCTTATTTGGTGTAGATGAAACAATCGCCCTTGGTGCTGTTTTAACATATGGAAGTATTGCCGTAACAACATTTGGTCATCTAGATAAAGTAAAAGTAGGCATTATTGAAAAACTAGATACAAAGAAAAATGGAGGCGTTCATACGTTTTTAGATGATTTAGTTGCTAGTGTTGCAGCGAGTGCAGCTAGTCGTCTAGCTCATCGTCAGCGTGATGATTTAGAACGCGAACAAGCCGAAACGACTAACTAAAAAAGCTTGACTCTATCGTCACATGACGGTTGAGTCAAGCTTTTTTAGTTTAATTTTAATCTCATCAGTTTACTTGTTTCGCATAAACCAAGCTTTTCATAGAAGCGAATGGCTTTTTCATTAAAAGACCAAACCGTTAGCTGAAGGTCAAGAGCACCTTTAGCTTTAGCCCATTCTTTTGTTACCTCAAATAATTCTTTTCCAATTCCAAGCTGTTGATATTCTCTTTTAACACTAAAGAACTGAATAAAGGCTGTATAGGACGGAGGTGTTCTTTTTAGTGGAGGATTATAATTTAATTCTACAACGGATGCCCCTACAATGTTTTGATTGTGTTCAGCAAGGATAATTTCAACAGTTGAATAATACATGATTGATTGATATTGCTGTGGTGTAAACAAATAGGCTTCTTTATCAAATAGGTCGGGTAAAGCTTCAGCATGCAAATGAAGAGATTCTGCTAATACATGGTTGACGTCATGATAATCCTCTAGTTTGGCAACGCGGTAATTGATACTCATATGATTCCAACTCGTTTCATTCAATGATCTAATTGGTTCTGTTTCATCATATGTAAAAATGAGTAAAACGTTTTTGGATTGGGCTTTTACAAGATGATACATAAGAAGAATAGAAAGTAGAAAAATTCTCATACTAATGGAAAAAGGTGGTTTTTAGATGAGAAAACTCGTTCTTCTAGGAGTAACTTTTCTACTTATGAATGCTGTTACAATCCATGCAGAAGCTAATTATGAAGTAATTAGCGAGTTACCAAATCGAGAGATTGAAGTTCAAGCAAAAGAGAAAAATGGAATGTATGAAGAATTTCAACTTCGAATAAATGGACAGTACCTTTCGTTTCCGGATTGGACAGCCGTAAAAACACAATCAAAAAAACCTATGCTCAAAGAAGTTGATATGAATGAAGACGGGAGACATGAGCTCGTTGTACTACTACCTCAGAAAGTAGCAACAGGAGTTTTTGTCAATGAAGCAAAAGTCGTTACACTGACGCATCCGGTTTCAGAGCTACGTGTCTACGATGCACGAACCGTTTTACTGAATGAAGTGAAATATTACATGGATGACGGGGCGTTTCATGTTCAGTTGAATGATAAAGATGTTTTAAAGCTGAAAGGAAATGCTGAACCTCCTATTCTTTCAATTGATTCCTTTGTTTCTTACAACGTCGATAAACAAGGGCTAACCGCAACGTTGAACTTGCAAGATGCAAAAGGGAAGAAATTAGGAACATTTAAGGTTCGTTATAACGAATTAAAGGGACAAGCGGTGGGACCTACTCAGATGATTTTCTCACAAAAGTAAGCAAAACGAAAAAAGAAGATTTATAGGCAAGAGATGCTGTGGTCTGAATCAAACAGGAGTGATCGGTACTCCTGTTTGGCTCAGACCCTTTTTTAGGATAGCTGTATATGAAAATGTTTGTGCAACAACGTATGAACCTCATGCTCTTTTACTTCATATTTTTGCTTTTGGCTCTTAGTGGTTATAGTCAATGTAGATCCAGACAAGGTTATTCGACCATCTTTTGTCGCGATTGTGGCGAGCAACGCCTTTGTAAACGGTGAATGAGGAGAGGTTTGATTGAACTCACACATTGTCTTAAATTCTTGAAGCTGCTTTGCTTTCACTGACACTCTATATTTTGTTTTCCATTCAGTCTCTAGCTTCTTTTGAAAGTCATATATTCCGTCCTCTATATAAGTGAGTCGATAAGAGCCGCTCACATCCGTTACGAATTCTCCGGTAAATGGAACAGGCTTGCGAATAGAATCACCAAAGCCTACATCAACGAGATAGGGTATTCCTTTTATTGTGACCATATTGGTTGCGTGGCTTTCGTCTAATGCCCATGAGCCATCGTCCCTTTGAACCGTTGAGGCGAGAAGCTTCACATCGTAATCTAATTCAGCTAACAACCAATGAAACAAGCCATTTAATTCGTAACAAAAGCCGCCACGCAAATGATTGACCACTTTTTCATAAAAATGATCCACATTTAAAACAATCGGTACCTTCTTTATAACATCAAGATTTTCAAAAGGAATATGAAGCATATGTTGTTCTTGAAGGTACGTAAGGTAGTCAAGAGTTGGGTTTGAGACATAGCTTACACCAATTCGATGTAAATAGTGGCTTTTATTCATTTGATTTCCCCCTCCAGTTCTATGCTTTTAGTGTAGCAAAGAACGAGGAGGGAAGCTATTTAGGAGATCCATAAATAAACGCTTTCAATGCTGATAGAATAGGAAAAGAGATTGACAATCTATGACTAGATTCGTATAATAAGCTCATACATAGTATCACGATCTCGTAGCTCAGCAGGGAGAGCGCCACCTTGACAGGGTGGAGGTCGCTGGTTCGAACCCAGTCGAGATCATCCGAAAAGAGGCCTCAATTCCTTTTGCAGAAACAAGGAATTGAGGCTTTTCTTTTTTTGTTATGACGTTTTAGTAGGGGATCTTGCTTATTTCCGGTAATATAGATTAGGGATAGTAGTTTATAGAGAAAGAGGTAGATAAGCGTGACGTATTTGTTGTTGATTGTCGGCTTTGCCCTACTGATTAAAGGGGCAGATTTCTTTGTTAGCGGTGCTTCAAAGATTGCGCGAGGGCTTAACATTTCACCTTTACTAATTGGATTAACGATTGTGGCTTTTGGAACGAGTTCACCAGAGGCAACTGTTAGTATTGTAGCAGCTTTAGAAGGAACAGCGGGGGTAGCGATTGGTAACGTTGTAGGAAGTAACATTTTTAACATTACGTTAGTTGTTGGCTTAACGGCAATGATTAATCCATTAGTGGTAGAGAGTGAAACGATTCGTAAAGAAATTCCGTTTACCCTGTTAGGGAGCACAGCCCTTCTTGTCTTAATTAGCGATATCGCTCTTCAAGGGTTGAATGCAAATTTTATCACAAGAAGTGATGGATTGATTTTGTTACTGTTTTTCGGCATCTTTTTATATTACATATTTGAAGTAGCACGCAATAGTCGTGATAAGGTCCAAGTGGATGCGGAAGTTACAGCAGAAGCGCCTTCATGGGGGAAGAATACCATCCTGACTTTAGTGGGGTTAGCGGGGATCATTCTAGGTGGAGAGTTTGTGGTGAGCAATGCTACTCAAATTGCCCTGTCGTTTGGTATGAGCGAAACATTAGTTGGTTTAACCATTGTCGCGGTTGGAACGTCGCTGCCTGAATTAATTACGTCCATCACGGCTGCAATTAAAAAAGAAAGCGAAATTGCGCTTGGAAACATTGTAGGAAGTAACATCTTTAACATTTTATTTGTATTAGGTTCAGCCTCTGTCATTTCACCTCTTGCAGTGGATGGCAAAATTTTTACTGATGCTTTATTAATGATTATTCTTACAGGTGTTTTACTAGTATTCTCAAGAACTCACTATAAAATTGGGAAGTTTGAGGGAATGACGTTAGTGATTGCGTATGTGGTGTATATGATTTATATTGTGATCAGAAATTAATAAATAAAAAGGTGGGTTCGTCATCACGAACTCACCTTTTTGTGTTAACCTAACTGCTTATTCCAACTCTTCGCTTTTTCTAATGCCTTGTAATCATGTTCTACATCTCCTGGCTTTCCACCGACACCAATCATGTAGTCAACGAACTCCATGTTTACAAATTCAAAGATATAGTTGAACTGCTGAATAAGAGGTAAGCCTTTAATGTTTGCGTCACTTCCGCCGGTAATGACAACATAGGCTTTTTTCTTTTTAAGTTCTTCTTTAAAAGGAAAGCGCTCATCGCGTAAGTATTGAGACCAACGATCAAAGAAGTCTTTCATTGGTCCACTCATCCCATACCAATAAAGGGGTGTCGCAAATAGTAACACATCATGCTTTAGTATTAATTGTAAAATTTCTTCGTAATCATCTTCAACAGGGGAAAATCCTTCTTCTGTATGTCTCATATCAACGATAGGTTTAATGTTTTTGTCGGCTAACGATACAACGGTGTGAGGAAGTCCTTCTACAGCTTTCGTTGCTAAGTACTCTGTGTTTCCGTTTTTTCTTGTGCTTCCTGATAGAATTAAAATACTCATTAGGTGATGCTCCTCTCGTAACATTGTTGTTTATTTTAAATCATACATATTATAGTCATTCAGAATTGAGTATAACATTGCTTTGATTATCAATGTTATCTATAATTATCGATACAAAATATCGGGAAAATTGATGGAGGAACCAGATGGATGTTAGTTATTTTTATACGTTTAAGGAAGTGGTCAAATGGGGGAGCTATACAAAAACAGGGGAAGTGCTTGGATACGCTCAATCGAGTGTAACTACACAAATTAAGAAATTAGAGGAGCATTATAAAGTCAAATTGTTTGAACGAGCAGGTCGAAAAATGAGACTGACTCAATCAGGAGAAGAGCTGTACTATTACGTAGAGCAAGTGCTATCGCTATTAGATGAGGCAGAAAGGCAGCTTGTAAAAGATGATAATCTGCGAGGAACGATTCGGATTGGGACAGGTGAATCTCTCGCGGCGTATTTCTTAACTCCGTATATCAAGCAGCTGAAAAAGCAACACCCCCAATTACAAATTCGTTTAGAATCAGGTCTTTGTCCGAATTTGACAGAAGGCGCATTAGAGGGAAAATATGATCTCTCCATCTTACTTGATCGTTACATTACACACCCGGAATTAATGACCATTGCGGTTAGGGAAGAGAAACTTGTGATGGTTGCTTCGCCATCTCATCGGCTTCTTCAAAAAGAATTCATTGAATTAAGAGACCTTGAAACCGAAACGCTTATTTTAACGGAAGAAGGCTGCTCTTATCGAGTTCTATTAGAGCAACTCTTAACAGAAGAACATGTACATGTGAAGTCTATCATTTCGTTTAGCAGTCTAGAAGCAATTAAGCAATGTGTTGCAGATGATTTAGGTGTAGCTGTCTTACCAGAAATTTCAGTGAAAGAAGATATTCGAAGCGGCAAGCTCATTCAGCTTCCGTTTCAAGGTAAGGATATGAAACTCCATACTCAGATTGTCTATCAAAAGAAAAAGTGGCTAACTCCCCCTTTAAAACAACTGATTTCTCTCCTAACAGAGTAACACTATCAATTATATTGATAGAAGGTATAAAAAAGTATCCATAATTAGATTCATTCTCTGAATGATAAACTAAAAGAGATAGACAAAAGAATGAGGTGTATAGATGAATACATTTTTACAATATAATCCCACAAAATTAGTTGTAGGGAAAGGACAAATCGAGCAACTATCCACGTTACTAGAAAAGAACACTCGCGTATTACTTGTTTACGGTGGAGGTAGCATTAAGCGTAATGGTGTATACGATGATGTAATAAAGGAATTGAACAAAATCGATGCATCTGTTTTTGAACTGAATGGAGTAGAGCCAAATCCGAGATTAACGACCGTTCACAAAGGCGTTGAACTTTGTCAAACGCACAACATTGACTTTATCTTAGCGGTCGGTGGAGGTAGTGTGATTGATTGTGCCAAAGCGATTGCAGTTGGAGCAAAATATGAAGGAGATGCATGGGACTTAATGACGCAAAAAGCGCCAATTAAAGATGCGCTACCTTTAGGTACAGTATTAACGTTAGCTGCGACAGGCTCTGAAATGAATTCAATTTCTGTGATTACAAATTGGGAAACAAAAGATAAATTAGGATGGGGATCTCCACTTGTCTTTCCTGTGTTTTCAATTTTAGATCCGTGCTATACATTCTCTGTTCCACGTGATCAAACCGTCTATGGAATTGTCGATAGCATGTCTCACGCGCTTGAGCATTACTTCCATCGAACAGAAAATACCCCGATGATTGATGGGTTTATTGAATCATTGCTACGTACAGCGATTGAGACAGGTCCAAAATTAGTAGAAAACATGCAATCCTATACTCATCGAGAAACCATGATGTATTTAAGTACGACAGCGTTTAATGGAACACTTTCGAATGGAACAGATGGCGGAGACTGGGCAACGCATCGAATTGAACATGCTATTTCTGCTATTTATGATATTCCACATGGAGGCGGGCTTGCTATTCTGTTTCCAAACTGGCTTGAACATGTGCTTGAAGAAGATCCATCTCGTGTAAAACAGCTAGCAGTAAACGTATTTGGTATTTCATCAGCAGGAAAAGATGATGTAGAAGTAGCAAAAGAAGGAGCAAAAGCATTACGTGACTTCTGGAATTCACTTGGTGCACCGAGCCGACTAAGTGATTATGAGATTGATGATAAGGATTTTGAAGCAATTGTTGAAAAGACATTTATTAAGCCAGGCGTAGGTACGTATAAGAAAATGGATAAAGAGAGTGTCCGTGATATTTTAAGACGCTCCTTATAAAAAGTAACAAGGTAATTAACGAGAGAAAGCAGGCTCTTGTTCGTTACCTTTTTCTTTATATAAAAAGTAGTATCTATTCATTTTTATGACAAAATGGTATTATTTTCATAAAAGAATAGAAGTTACAATTCGATTTTTTAGTAGCGAACGTGAGAAAATATACAACATGACATGACCTCTATTAAAAAGTAGAAGGAGGATGATAGAGTAGTTGTTTATCTAGTAGTTTCATCGTGTATTGATATTTGAAAGCGTTTTATTTTCCTGTTGTGTATAATCGAAATTCAATTCTAAGTGTAGGAGTGAAGAAACGATGAGAGATGTTTATATTTTAGAAGGAGCAAGAACGCCGATTGGCACATTTGGTGGTGCATTGAAAGATATCAACCCAACAGAGTTAGGGATTATTGCAAGCAAGGAAGCATTAAAAAGAAGTGGAGTACGTTCAGAAGAAGTAGACGTATCTGTAACGGGAAACATTATTGATTCAGCTAAAAATGCTCCTTATATTGCACGACACATCTCACTAGGGACAGGTATACCAATCGAAAGTCCTTCATTAACAGTGAATCGCCTTTGTGGATCAGGGCTTCAAGCTGTTATTTCTGTTGCACAGTCCATTCGTTTAGATGAAGCAGAGGTAGGGCTCGCTTGTGGAACTGAAAATATGAGTCTAGCACCGTTCTCTTTAAGAGGAAGCCGTTTTGGAACAGGATTAAAAGCACCACAAATGGACGATATGCTTTGGGCAACATTAACAGATGAGCATTGTGGTTACGGAATGGGCGTAACAGCGGAAAACCTGGCTAAGAAATACGAAATCTCTCGTGAAAGTCAAGACGAGTTTGCGCTTGAAAGTCAAAAGCGAGCAGCAAAGGCAAGAGCAGAAGGTGTGTTTGCTGATGAGATTGTGCCAGTAGAAATAAAAACAAGAAAAGGTGTCAAAGTCATAAAGGACGATGAGCATATTCGTGAAGATACGACTATAGAAAGCTTATCGCGCCTTAAGCCTGCTTTTGAAAAAGAGGGAACGGTAACGGCAGGAAATGCTAGTGGAATTAATGATGGAGCTGCGGCACTTGTATTAGCGAGTGAAGCGTATGTAAACGAAACAAATAAAAAGCCTCTTGCTCGTATTGTATCGTGGGGGATTGCTGGGGTAGATCCTGAGATTATGGGAATTGGACCTGTTCCAGCGATTCAGCAAGCATTAAAGCGAGCAAACCTATCTCTTCAAGACATTGAATTTTTTGAAGTAAACGAAGCATTTGCAGCGCAATACTTAGCAGTTGAAAAAGAGCTTAATCTAGACCGATCCATTACGAATGTAAATGGAGGAGCGATTGCGCTTGGTCACCCTGTTGGAGCAAGTGGAGCGCGCGTTCTTTACTCTTTAGTCTTAGAATTAAAACGTCGTCAAAAGAAATATGGTGTTGCGTCTTTATGTATTGGCGGTGGCCAAGGCATTGCCATGGTTGTCGAAGCGTTATAAATCATTTTATAGGGGAATGAAGGGGGAACGCAGATGAACATTCACACAGAATATGAATCGAAGCGACTAACACCAGAAGAAGCTGTACGACACATTGAGCCTTATACCGATATTATTGTGCCTATTATGGCCGGTGAGCCACCTGCCTTAATTGCATCACTTACTGACCATCCTAGTTTAAAAGGCAATCGACTTTATCGGATGCTACCAGCCTATCCTGTGTTAGATGTCAGTGAAGAAAAGATTAAACAAGTATCCTTATTTTTAGGAGGATCAGATCGAGTAGCTTTTCGTGATGGACTCGTTGATCTATTACCCAATCACTTCTCAGATATCCCTGCATTGTTAAAACAAATCACGACAAATCGTGTCATCATGGCAGCTGTATCTCCAATGGATGAGGAAGGCTATTTCTCGTTAGGTGTCAGTGCAGCCTATACGGTACCGTTCATTAAAGATGCCAAGCAAATTATTCTTGAAGTGAATGAAAACATGCCAAGAACATATGGTGAAAATAATAAGATTCATATTAGCCAAGTAACCGCTCTTATTGAAAATAATCAACCATTACCTTCAACTTCTCCACCGGTGTTGACAGAAAAAGATGAAATCATTGGGAAAACAGTTGCGGGAATTATTAAAGATGGAGATACATTACAAATTGGGTTTGGTGCAATCCCATGTGCAGTTATGAGCTTTTTAACGAACCATCGAGACTTAGGGATTTCTACTGAAATGCTTCCAGATACCATCGTTGACTTGTATGACGCTGGAGCCATCTCAAATGAAAAGAAAGCTGTCTTTAGGGGTAAGTCAACCATGACGTTTGCGTTCGGAACAAAAAAGCTGTACGACTTCATGCATGAAAACGACGAGTTGTATATGCTTCCATGTGATCAATCAAACAACGTCTGTTCCATTGCACAACTTGAGAATCTCGTTTCCATTAATTCAACGGTAGAAGTTGATTTTTTAGGTCAATGTAACTCAGAATCGGTATTAGGAAACTATTATTCATCCACAGGGGGACAATCAGATTTTGCAAAAGGTGCTCGTTTGTCAAAAAACGGGAGAGGGATTATCTGTTTGTATTCAACAACGAAAAACGATACGATTTCGAAAATTGTACCAAGACTTCCAGCAGGATCCGTCACAACGACTTCAAAAAATGATGTTGATTTTGTAGTGACCGAGTATGGAGTTGCAGAATTAAAAGGTAAAACCATTCGTGAACGAACGGAAGCATTGATTGAGATCGCTCATCCTAAATTCCGAGAAGAGTTGAAGATGGAAGCGAAGAAATTAGGTTATTTACCTCTCAAAACATTTTATGTGTAAAAAAAGGTTAGTTCTAGAAGAAATCAAACAATAATAATCATGTTAAAGAAGGTAGAATCAATTCATTGCTTGAGCAATTTGATTTTATCTTCTTTTATTTTTCGGCGATTACTAGCTTTAAAGATTGTATGTTATATTCTCTTACAATTTTATAGAAGGAATGCTTCTTCTTTTTTATCATAAACAGTAATCAATTCATTAGAATGGTAAGCGGTTAATGGAAATCGTGTTGCTTGTTTCGTATAGCTTTCATAATAAGTGTAAAAGGGCACCGTACATACAGAGCTGAGACAAAAGGGACAAGAATACCCCTGTTTGGCTCAGCTTGTAACATCTCTTGCCTCAAAAAATCCAGTAGCACCAATGGATAGAGAGGCAAGGGATGTTACATGTAAATCTTCTTTTTTATGTCCTAGTTTCTTTTTATTTAAACAGACACAAGAGGTGATAAATGATGGCGTCTATCTTAATTAAAAATGCTCAAATGATTACGATGAATGAAAAAGAAGAGATTACACATGGAGATCTTTATATTGAAGGAGACCGAATAAAAGCGATTGGCGGCAACTTGAATGTTGCGTTTGTTGATAAAGTAATTGATGCGACCAATCGGACGATTATTCCTGGATTTGTTCAAACACATATTCACTTATGTCAAACGTTGTTCAGAGGAAAAGGTGATGATTTAGAATTACTCGATTGGTTAAAAAAAAGAATTTGGCCGCTAGAAGCCGCTCATGATCAAGAGTCCATTTATTATTCAGCGCTTTTAGGAATTGGAGAGCTTATCCAAAGCGGGACAACAACAATTGTTGATATGGAAACGGTTCATCATACTGATTTTGCGTTTCAAGCAATTGCAGCAAGTGGGATTCGCGCACTATCTGGTAAAGTAATGATGGACCAAGGAAGTGAAGTACCGAAGCTATTGCAAGAAAATACAACAGAATCACTTCAAGCCAGTGTTGATTTAATGGAAAAATGGCACATGCATGATAACGGGCGTATTCAATATGCCTTTTCACCTCGTTTTGTTGTTTCATGTACCGAAGCATTATTAAAAGAAGTAAGTCAATTATCTAAAGCTCACAAAATTCATGTTCACACTCATGCGTCTGAAAATAAAGCGGAGATTGAGCTTGTTGAACGTGAAACTGGAATGAGAAACGTTGTGTATCTAGATTATTTAGGATTAGCGACGAATCGATTAATTCTTGCCCATTGTATATGGCTCGATGATGAAGAAAAACGAATTATTAAAGAAAATGGGGTCAATGTTAGTCATTGTCCAGGCTCAAATTTGAAGTTAGCATCAGGTATCGCAGAGATTCCAAGCCTACTCGAACAACAGATATCTGTTAGTTTAGGAGCAGATGGCGCTCCTTGTAATAACAATTTAGATATGTTTAATGAGATGAGGTTAGCTGCTCTCATTCAAAAGCCGGTCCATGGACCAACTGCGATGGATGCTAGAACGGTTTTTAAAATGGCAACAATTGAGGGGGCAAAAGCAGTTGGTATGGGGAGTGAGATTGGCAGTTTAGAAGTAGGAAAGAAAGCTGACATCGCAATCTTAAATTTAAATGATTTTCATGTGTATCCATCCTTTGATGTTGACCCTATCTCTCGCATTGTTTATTCCGCAACACGTGCAGATGTTGAGACGACAATTATCAATGGCAAAATTGTTATGGAAAACCGCATCATGAGAACGATAGATAAAGAGCTGACTTTACGAGAGGCGAATTTAGCAATTAAACGATTAATGAAACGAATGAGTCATTTGAGATAAGTGATACTAAAATGAATGGCTCTCATGTTGGTACTACCCACTTTATCAGTTACAATAAAACAATAGTTTCTGATAGAATTGGGTGATTAAATTGGATATACTGATGACAATTTTAGAGTTACTGATGACAACATTCATTCAACTTCTTTTACTTGTCGGAGTTATCATCATAGTGGGTTTTTTATTAGGTTGGATTCAACATAAATCCAGAATGTATGTAACAGGCTTATTTGGAGAAAAGGGATTTCTACTAACGGCATGGATTGGTACACCTATTCATGAGCTTGGGCATGTTCTTATGTGTATCTTGTTTCGTCATCGTATTGTTTCTGTACAATGGTTTCCCACTCATACAAAGAACGGATATTTAGGGTATGTTCAGCACGCTTATAATCCAGAAAGTCTTTATCAGCGAATTGGTAAGTTTTTTATCGGAATAGCGCCGATGTTGATTGGGGTTGCAGCTTTAATTGGTCTTATGTATGGACTTGTGCCTCACTCATATGAGGTATTTATAACAAGTGTTCAAGCCAATGTACAGGGAGAGCAGTTAGATAGAATATTTTTTGAAAGTCTCTTTGTATCGATTGTAGCGTTAATAAAGAGTCTATTCACATGGTCAAATTTTCTGAGCCCAGCTTTTTGGTTATTTTTGTTTCTATCGACTTGTATCTCTACTCACATTGCGCTTAGTACTGAAGATATGAGAGGGGCATTCAGTGGACTTGTGACGATGTTTGTTGCTTTGTTTTGTGTAAATGCTGGTGCTGAACTATTTCAAGTAGATGTTGCAAACATCACGTCACGGTTAGGAACATACAATGCTTATCTGGTTTCATTTTCAAGTGTCGCTTTGATGTTTGCTAGTATGACGCTTACACTTAGCTTTCTTGGCTATCAAATAAAAAGAAAATATAGTAATAAAGACCTATTTATTTAATAGGTCTTTTTGCTTAAAATTGTAAATTGTAAGAAATATATGAAAAGAAGATATTAATTTTGTTAAAATCAAAAAGAGTCGGGATTTTTAGCTACATATCAAGGTAGTTCAGCATAATTTGACATCGGTGTTTGCAAATTCTGGATTGTACCGTCACAATATTTTTTACATTGCGTTTACAATATTATAAAAATAGAGTGTTACAATGGAACATGTTGATGAAAGAACGACTCATCTAAAAATAGAATCAGGGGGACCAAAATGAAAAAGAAAAATCTTCGCAGTAAGAAATTTTTGAATGTTGCGTTAACGGCTTCTGTAGCAACAGGTGCAGTTGTTTCACTTGCTCCAACGGCTAGTGCCGATAGCGTGTTTAAAGATATTAAAGAAGGCGATCATTTTTATGAGGCGGTTCTTAACTTACATGAACGTCAGATTGTGCAAGGATTTGGAAATGAATTCAAACCTTATGCACATGTAACTCGTGCTCAAGCAGCAAAAGTTATTGCCCTTGCTTTAGAATTAGATGTGAAAAATGTAAAAGACCCAATGTTTAACGATGTAGCAAAAACAGACTGGGCTTATAGTTATATCGCAGCGCTAGCAAACAAAGGCATTGTGAGTGGATACGGAGATGAGTTCCGTCCGAATGCTCCTTTATCGCGTGCTCAAATGGCTAAAATGATTACTCTTGCTTTTGAATTTAAGAAAGAAGCTTCAACTGAATTACCATTTACAGACGTCAATAGTGGCGATTGGTACGCAGAATTTTTAACACCGTTAGTTAAAAACAAAGTGACAACAGGTACGACACCGACAACATTCTCACCAAATGGGCATGTCACGCGTGGACAAATGGCATCGTTTGTATTCCGCAGTGAAAAGGTAGAAGTAGTTCCTGAAAACTATAGCTTAACAATCATGCACACAAATGATACACATGGAAACGTTGAGCGTATTCCGCGACGCATTACAGCTGTTAATCAAATTCGTGAAGAAAAGCCAAATTCATTATTACTAGACGCTGGAGATGTATTCTCTGGAACGCTTTATTTTAATGAGTTTGAAGGACAAGCTGATTTAGAATTAATGAACATGTTGAACTATGACGCAATGACACTTGGTAACCATGAGTTTGACTTAGGTACAGGGCCACTAGGGAAGTTTGTAAAGAACGCTAAATTCCCATTTGTAAGTACAAACCTTGACTTATCTAAAAGCGCAGACTTAAAAGAGCGTTTCACAACTGAGTATACATCGAAACCAGAAGATGGCATGCTTTATAGTGGAATCGTAAAAGAAGTAGCCGGTGAAAAGGTTGGGATTTTCGGTTTAACTACGGCTGAAACGAAAGAAATCTCAAGCCCTGGTGAAGATGTTGTGTTTGAAGATTATATTGAAGAAGCAAAAAAAGCAGTAGCAGAATTTGAATCTCAAGGTATTAACAAAATTGTTGCCGTGACGCATATTGGCTTCCAAGATGGCGGTGGCGATAATGACGTGACGCTTGCAAAAGAAGTGGCAGGAATTGATGTTATCGTTGGCGGACATTCTCACGACACGTTAGACAAGCCTTACGTAAGCACAACAAGAGAAGAGCCTACTGTTATCGTTCAAGCAAATGAGTATGGCAAATACCTTGGTGTATTAGACGTTGAGTTTGATGAAAATGGTAAAGTCATTACACATGAAGGAAATCTTATTGATATTAATAAAAAAGAAAATGATCAGTACGTATTAGCTGAAGATCCAGCTGCGTTAAAAGTGTTAAATGAAAAGTATAAGCCAGCAATTGATGCAGCAAAAGCAAAAGTCGTTGGTAAAACAGACGTAGTATTAGATGGAGTACGTGAAAATGTACGTACAAAAGAAACAAACTTAGGAAACTTAATTACAGATGGGATGCTTGCAAAAGCAAAAACCATTAATCCAAACACGGTGATTGCGGTTCAAAATGGTGGCGGTATCCGTGCATCTATTAATGAAGGCGACATTACACAAGAAGAAGTGTTAACAGTGCTTCCGTTTGGTAACTCTTTAGCATTAATGCAACTAACAGGTGCTGAAATCAAAGCAGCGTTCGAGCATAGTGTAAAAGAAGCGCCAACTCCTTCAGGTGCATTTTTACATGTATCAGGAATGAAGTTTGTATATGATTCTAGCAAGCCAGCTGGTGAGCGAGTTCAAACGATTGAAGTAAAAGAAGGCGACAAGTATGTAGCGCTTGATGAAACAAAAACATATGTAGTAGCAACAAACGTGTTTACGGCTAAAGGTGGAGACGGCTACACAATGTTTAAGAAAGCATACGAAGAAGGCCGTGTAAGTGAGCCTGGATTTGTCGATTGGGAAATGTTTGTAACGCATCTAAATTCAAATTCAACGATTCCGACAGTTGAAGGAAGAATTGTTGACGCAGCCGCTCAAAACTAATCAATGAGAAGAGAAAAAGTCTTACTGTTCAATCTTTGAACAGTAAGACTTTTTTATTTAACATAATTTATAAAAAAAGTATTTTATAGGTAAAAATGTTTAGTTTTTATAAGAAGAAATGCAATTGTTGGTACTATTTTCGCGTTTTTCCCATTATTTACAGTATCTTTACAATTTTATAAAAAATGTCTGCTAAAATAGGAACTGTATGCGAAAAAACGCATAATTTATCGAATGATCAGGAGGTTTTCATTAGAAGAAATGCCTTGTTAGACGTTGTATAAATAAAAATACACTACATAAGGGAGAAGAAACATGAGAAAACGAGCAAATAACAAATTGTTTAGCCTTATCGTGATTTTTACGTTTATGGTCAGTTTATTCACACCAGCCGTATCGCAAGCAAACACGGTTAAAACCGTAAGCGAAGCCATTGCTAATAACACAGGAACTGCAACGGTTGAAGGGTATATTATTGGATTTACAAAAGGGGCAAAATCGTATCAGTTTGAAGGTCCTTTTAGTTCGAGTCAAGCAACAAATATTGCAATTGCAGATAAACCTGATGAGAAGGATCCAGCGAACATTCTACCAGTACAATTGCCATCTGGAAATATACGTACAGCATTAAATTTAGTTGAAAATCCTGAACTTCTCGGTCAAAAAGTTCAAATTACAGGAGCGTTAGAAGCATACTTTACCGTACCTGGATTAAAATCTCCGACAGCATATGAGCTAATTGATGATACAACAGTAAAAGCAGTTGTCGCTTCAAGAGCCCCAGGTGCTGTAGAAGAAGGCGCAAAGATTGAATTGTCCACAGAAACAGAAGGAGCAATTATTTATTATACAGTAGATGGTTCAGAGCCAAATGTAGAGAGCGCTGCCTATACAGAACCTCTCGTTATTAAACAAGATACAACCGTTAAAGCGATTGCAGTAAAAGACGGTTTAACAGCGAGTGAAGTAAAAACGTTTTATTATATGGTTCAAAAAGAGAGTTTACGTATTCATGATATTCAAGGAGTAAAGCATGCTTCTCCTTATGATGGACAAAACGTAGCAAACGTAGAAGGAATCATTACAAAAATTGTTGATAGCCATAACTTTTTTATGCAAGATCAACAGCCAGACGGTGATGATCGCACATCAGAAGCAATTTTAGTCTACAAACGATCTCACGGCATGCAAGTAGGTGACGTTGTAAAAGTAGATGGACAAGTTAAAGAATGGGTGCTAAGTGGCTACTCTGACAAGCTACAAACAGATTTAGCGATGACTGAAATTAACGCAACGATGATTCAAAAAGAAGGAACTGGAGATTTACCAGAACCAATTATTATAGGTAAAGAGGGGCGTAAGCAGCCAACAGGCGTCATTGATAATGATCAGTTTGCTGAATTCGATCCTGAAGAAGATGGCATCGATTTCTTTGAAAGCTTAGAAGGAATGCGTGTTCAATTAAATAGCCCTGACATCGTAGCTCCTCAGAAATACGGTGAGCTAGCGGTTGTGGTGGATAACGGAGATGCATCAAAAGAGCGCACATCAGCGGGTGGATTAAAATTAACAGAAACGAACTATAATCCAGAGCGTATTTTCATTGAAATGGGTAATCGTGATTATGTAGCAAAAGCAGGAGACAAGCTAAACGGAGAAGTCATTGGAGTCGTTAGCTATGGATATAGTAACTATAAGGTTCTAGTTGATGAAAAGGATCTTCCTGAGCTTATGGAAGGAACTACACAACGTGAGGTCACAACCATTGAACCAAAAGAAGATGAGTTAACGGTTGCGACGTATAACATGGAAAACTTCTCTGCAAATCCAAACAATACAAGTGACGAGAAAGTAGCGAAAATTGCTCAGTCGATGGTGAGTGATTTAAAAGCACCAGATATTATTGGACTTGTAGAGGTACAAGATAATAATGGTCAAACAGATGATGGAACAACAGATGCAAGTGAAAGTTATAAGCGCTTAGTTGATGCTATCGTAGCAGCTGGCGGACCAGCTTATCAATTTACCGACATTGCACCAGAAGATAAAAAAGATGGGGGAGCACCAGGTGGAAACATTCGAGTTGGCTTCCTTTATAATCCAGAGCGCGTATCGTTAGTAGAAGGACAAAAAGGAACAGCTACAGAAGCCGTTTCATTTGCTGATGGTGAACTAACAATGAACCCAGGACGCATTGCACCAGACAAATTTGTGAATACACGTAAGCCGTTAGCTGGTCAATTTACGTTCCAGGGTGAAGAAATTATCGTTATTGCAGCTCACTTAAATTCAAAAGGTGGAGATCAGCCACTTTACGGAAAGAATCAGCCACCTGTATTAGGTAGTGAAGAGCAACGCGTTCAGTTAGCAACAGAAATTAACTCGTTTGTTAAAGATGTAAAAGCACAAGATCCAAACATGAATGTTGTTGTAGTAGGAGATATGAATGACTTTGAATTTTCAAATCCACTTCGTGTGTTAAAAGGTGATGAGCTAACAAACATGGTTGAAAAAGTGGAAGAAAAAGATCGTTATTCTTACATTTATCAAGGAAACTCTCAAGTGCTTGATCATATTCTTGTGTCGAATCATTTAGCAGAGAAAACGACTATTGATATGCTTCATCTAAATGCGGCGTTTATGGAAGAGCATGGACGTGCAAGTGATCATGATCCGGTTATCGTTCAACTGAAATTAAAGGAATCAGAGGAAGCAGGCGAGCAAGAAGTTATCTATCTCAATAACGTAAAGATA
This sequence comes from Priestia iocasae, assembly GCF_016909075.1. Lineage (GTDB taxonomy): Bacteria > Bacillota > Bacilli > Bacillales > Bacillaceae_H > Priestia > Priestia iocasae. The sequence goes on along the minus strand of NZ_JAFBFC010000002.1, from coordinate 306,393 downwards.
AACAAGTTAATTATCAATAAGAATGATAAAGTCTATGAAATTGGTAAAAACACGGTTATTAAAAAAGGAATACTTGTAAAGAAATCAACCTCTTTAAGAGGAAAAGGTTTAAAGCATACAAGTGTTAAAATTAAACCGAATGAAAAAGATGCAATTATTAACTTCAATGGAGAAAAAGTTGAAGAGTTAATCATTGCAAACAATCATGTGAAAGAAATTAAAGGCGCTGAAAATATCAAGCATATAACATTGAAAAAGAAGGTAGACATCTCAAAGATTAAATTTACAAACAGCAAGGGCGAGTCAATTGACTCGCCTTTTTTTTATAGGTAAGCGGAAAGTTGACTTATGTAACGGGAGAGTGGCAAAATGAAGGAAAAGTAGAGGTGACAGTATGGCATTTGGTATTAATCGAGCTGAGTTAAAGGAATGGAAGCAAAAAGTAGCGAGTGGCAAAATTGCTTTTTTAACGCATTACTGGATTGATGATCGATTTCCTGGCGTTAAGACGGTCACAAAGGTAGGCTGTGCCAATATCGAACGATTAGCACAGTGGGGAGAAAAGCATGGCATTCCTGCTCGGTATATCCATCATCGATCACGCTATCCTCATTTTGATTTACTAGGAGATCGTCAACGAGAAGTATTAGAAAAAGAAGATTTACTTGATCAATTAAAACGATTCAAGTCGTAACGTTATGTTTCAGGATTAGCTGGGTATATATAATAGAAGAAATAAGAAAGGGGAGGTGGATCAGTGATGGTTGTTCTGTACATAAGTTTGGCTGTTGTGGTAGGCTCCGTTATTTATTTAGCCGTTGCAGCCATGAAAGCAGTAAAAGAAATGAAGCCAACGGTTCAAAGAATTACGGCTACAACAGAACGAATGCAAATGTCTGTTGAGGATATAAAGCGTGAAACAGATGAGTTGACGATTACACAACAAAAGATTCAGCAAGACATTGAATATAAAAAAGATTCATTTCAACGTATTATTGATGAGGGCAAGACCATTCCTCAACTTTTACAACAAACGTGGCGCAGTGGAGAAGTGCATGTACCGGAACAAAGCGAGCAAACGTCAAATGTTGAACGTGCTGTGTTTCAACTAATAGATAAAATAGAGAACAAAAGAATGGCAAGAAAGAATTGATGCTTCCATAGCAAGGCATCAATTCTTTCTTGCATAACAAAGGTGTTCATGCTATTCTGTTTGTGTAAACGGTTACATATTATTTGAGGAGGGAAGCAAATGGTTACAATTCGAGATGTCGCAAAGGAAGCTGGCGTATCGGTGGCGACTGTATCACGTGTTTTAAATGAAACTGGATATGTTCATGAAGATACGAGAAAACGTGTTATGGATACGATGAAAGAGCTCAATTACAGTCCAAACGAAGTAGCTCGCTCCCTTTATAAGAAAAAATCAAAGTTGATTGGTCTGTTGCTTCCAGACATTACAAACCCATTTTTCCCGCAACTAGCAAGAGGTGTGGAAGATGAAATGCAAAAACAGGGGTTTCGCTTACTGTTTGGCAACAGTGATGAACAACCTGAAAAAGAACTCGATTATATTCATACATTTGTTCAAAATAACGTAGTGGGTATTATTTCTGCTACAAACCATACGAGTAAAACGAATTATCAAGATTTATCCATTCCCGTTGTATTTTTAGATCGTACATCAAATGATTATCCATCCGTATATGCAGATGGAAAAGAAGGCGGGAAAATAGCTGCTGAAGAAATGGTGAGAAGAGGAAGCAAGAGAATAACCTTGCTTAAAGGGCCTGCCCATATTCAACCAGCACAAGATCGCTTTCAAGGAGCATTAGAGTATTTAAGTCAATCAAATGTTGATTTTCATGTGATAGCGACAACCTCCTTTGCCTTTGAAGATGCAGAGAAATGGGCAAAGGAACTATTTGATACCTATCCTGACACAGATGGGGTACTAGCAAGTAATGACATTGTTGCAACGGCTGTTTTACATGAAGCGTTGCGACTTGGAAGGTCAATTCCAACAGATGTTCAAATCATTGGGTTTGACGATATTCCACAAAGTAGCTTACTGTTTCCATCTTTATCAACCATTAGACAGCCTGCTTATGAAATGGGAAAAGAAGCAGCAGCTCTTTTAATAAAGCTAATGAGAAAAGAACCTGTTCAACAAAAGCATATTCAACTGCCCGTAACATTTATAAAACGAGAAACGACAAGAGAGGTTGAGATCAATGATTAAAGTTGTAGTAATTGGAAGTTCATCCATGGATTTAGTCGTAACTTCTACAAAGCGTCCAGGTGCAGGAGAGACCGTTCTTGGAGAGTCATTTAAAACGGTACCAGGTGGAAAAGGAGCCAATCAAGCAGTCGCAGCGGCACGACTAGGAGCGAACGTGACAATGATTGGTCGCGTTGGTAATGATCACTACGGAAAAGAAATTTTAGAAAACTTCAAACAAAATCATGTTTCAGTAGACTGTGTGGAACCGGTTACAGACATGGAAAGTGGAACGGCACACATTGTTTTAGCAGAAGGTGATAATAGCATTGTAGTTGTAAAGGGTGCGAATGATTATGTGACGCCTGACTATGTAAAAAGGGCTGCTAACAAAATAAAACAAGCAAACATTGTACTCATTCAACAAGAGATTCCAGAAGAAACAGTCGAATTTGTGAGTGAGCTTTGCAATGACTATAACGTGCCACTCTTACTTAATCCAGCACCAGCTCGTCCTCTTTCACAACAAGTGATTGATCGTGCGGCGTACATTACACCGAATGAACATGAAGCAGTTGTGTTGTTTAATGGGTTAAGTACAAAAGAAGCGTTGAAGAAGTATCCAAATAAAGTGTTTATTACAGAAGGGAAACAAGGTGTACGTTACTACGACGGTACAAAAGAGGTGCTTGTTCCTTCCTATACAGTAGAAGCCGTCGATACGACAGGTGCAGGAGATACGTTCAACGCTGGGCTTGCTGTCGCATTAGCAGAAGGAAAAAGCATTGAGGACAGCCTAAGATTTGCGAATCGAGCAGCCTCGTTGTCGGTCACAAAGTTTGGCGCTCAAGGCGGAATGCCGATGAGAAAGGAAGTGGAGGAGACGTTATGAAACGACATGGCATGCTAAATAGTCATATTTCCAAAGTGTTAACAGACCTCGGTCACACAGACCTTATCGTTATTGCCGATGCAGGTCTCCCTATTCCAGACCATGTGCAGCGCATCGATTTAGCTCTTACATTAGGTACTCCAAGCTTCAAAGCTGTGGTTGATGCTGTAACAGATGACATGGTTGTGGAAAAAGTAATCGTTGCAAGTGAAATGAATGATAAAAATCCAGATACTATGCAATACATGAACGAACGTTTTTCAACGACAGAGATTCGTCATGTGTCTCATGAGCAATTTAAACAATTAATGAATAAAGCGAAAGCCGTTATTCGAACGGGAGAAGTTACTCCTTATGCCAATTGCATGTTACAAGCAGGTGTAATCTTCTAGAAAGAGGTGAGCGTCATGCATATTCAAATGAATGATATTTACAAAGCGTTTGGAACAAATCAAGTGTTAGAAGGCGTGAATTTTGAACTGCAAGAAGGGGAAGTACACGCACTTATGGGGGAAAACGGGGCTGGTAAGTCTACGATGATGAACATCTTAACTGGCCTTCATAAACGAGATCAAGGAACCATCTTTATTGACGGTCAGGAAACATACTTTAATAATCCAAAGGAAGCAGAGCAACATGGTGTTGCCTTTATTCATCAAGAGTTAAATGTATGGCCTGATATGACGGTGCTTGATAACTTATTCATCGGAAAAGAGTTGCGATCTTCGTTGGGGTTTTTAAAAACGAAAGAAATGAAAGCGTTGGCAAAAAAACAATTTGAAAAACTTGCGGTAACGATTCCTTTAGAGCAAGAAGCTGGACTTTGCTCTGTTGGTCAGCAGCAAATGATTGAGATTGCAAAGGCATTGATGACGAATGCAAAAGTCATTATTATGGATGAGCCAACAGCTGCACTCACTGAACGAGAAATCGAAAAGCTATTTGATGTGATTCATACGCTTCGTAAAGAAGGGGTATCCATTGTGTATATTTCACACCGAATGGAAGAAATTTTTGCAATCTGTGATCGAATCACGGTGATGCGAGATGGAAGAACCGTTGATACGAAGGCCATTCCAGATACGAGCTTTGATGAAGTGGTTCGTAAAATGGTAGGACGTGAGTTAACGGATCGTTTTCCAGCGCGCAACCCTTCTCCTGGTGAAATCATTTTAGAGGTTAAACATGCGACAAGATTTGGCGCTTTTGAAGATGTTAGTTTTTCCGTAAAAGCTGGTGAAATTGTCGGGGTATCTGGTCTTATGGGGGCTGGTCGAACAGAGATTATGCGTACACTGTTCGGATTAGACAAATTAGATGCTGGTGACATTTTAATAAATGGAAAGCGTGTATCGATTAAAAATCCAGGCGAAGCGGTCAGGCTTGGTATTGGATTTATTACAGAAGATCGTAAAACAGAAGGCCTTGTGTTAGATTTCTCGATTCGTGACAATATAGCATTACCTAATTTAACAAGCTTTTCAAAAAATGGATTAATCGATAATAAAACAGAACAAGAATTTGTAGAGTTATTAATTAAGCGCTTGCAAATTAAAACGGAATCGAGTGAAACAAATGCTAAAAATCTATCAGGTGGGAATCAACAAAAGGTTGTCATTGCGAAATGGATTGGCATTGGACCAAAGGTATTAATTTTAGATGAACCAACGCGAGGTGTGGATGTTGGGGCAAAACGTGAAATCTATCAATTAATGAATGAGCTAACAGACCGTGGAGTCGCGATTATTATGGTGTCATCTGAGCTTCCAGAAGTGCTTGGCATGAGTGATCGTATTCTTGTTGTTCATGAAGGGAAAATAAGTGGTGAATTAATGAAGAGTGAAGCAACGCAAGAGAAAATTATGACATTTGCAACGGGAGGGCAGTAACATGCAGAAATCTATGAAAAAAATCAATCACGTTGATCATTTATTACAAAAGCTTGGCCCCTTACTTGGGCTGATCATTTTAGTAGTCATTGTATCGGTTTTGAATCCAAGCTTCTTAGAACCACTGAATCTATTAAACTTACTTCGTCAAGTTGCGATTAATGCATTAATTGCTTTTGGGATGACATTCGTTATTTTAACAGGTGGAATCGACTTGTCCGTCGGCTCGATTTTAGCTCTCTCTAGTGCATTGATGGCAGGAATGATTGTCTCAGGCATTGATCCTATTTTAGCGATTTTAATTGGTTGTTTACTAGGGGCTGGAATGGGAGCTGTAAACGGTCTTTTAATTACAAAAGGAAAAATGGCTCCTTTTATTGCCACACTTGCAACGATGACAATCTTCCGAGGATTAACCCTTGTGTATACAGACGGTAATCCAATTACAGGTTTAGGTGACAGCTACTTATTTCAATTATTTGGTCGTGGTTATTTCTTAGGAATTCCGGTACCCGCTATTACAATGATGCTTTCATTCGCAGTACTGTGGGTGATTCTGCACAAAACACCATTTGGTCGTAAAACGTATGCGATTGGTGGCAACGAAAAAGCAGCGATCATCTCTGGAATTAAAGTGCCAAGAGTAAAGATCATGATTTACTCATTAGCAGGTCTTTTAGCTGCATTAGCAGGTGCCATTTTAACATCACGTTTAAATTCAGCACAGCCGACAGCAGGAACATCGTATGAACTAGATGCCATCGCTGCCGTTGTATTAGGTGGAACAAGTTTATCTGGTGGTCGCGGTTTAATTGTTGGAACATTAATCGGCGCATTAATCATTGGAACATTGAATAATGGATTGAACTTATTAGGAGTATCATCATTTTTCCAAATGGTTGTTAAAGGTGTCGTCATTTTAATTGCCGTGTTAATCGATCGTAAAAAATCAGCATAGGAGGGGTTCTCATTGAAAAAAGTCTTACTCGTGTTTATGTCATTTTCACTTCTCATTTTAGGGGCTTGTTCGTTAGAGCCCCCAGAGTGGGCAAAGCCGACTAAAAAAGGCAATGGAGAAGGTAGTAAAATTGGCTTGTCGGTTTCAACGTTAAACAATCCGTTTTTCGTATCGCTAAAAGATGGGGTAGTGAAAGAAGCGAAAAAACAAGGGATGGAGGTTGTCGTTGTTGATGCGCAAAACGACTCAGCAAAGCAAGTAAATGATGTAGAAGACTTACTACAACAAGGTGTCGATGCTTTATTAATTAACCCAACAGACTCAGCAGCCATCTCAACGGCCGTGCAATCAGCAAATAGCCTTGGTGTACCGGTTGTCACATTAGATCGTTCTGCAGAAAAGGGTGATGTGGAAACATTAGTAGCATCTGATAATGTAAAAGGTGGTCAAATGGCCGCTGATTACATTGTTGATATGTTAGGTGAAGGGGCTAAGGTAGCGGAGCTTGAGGGTGTACCAGGTGCTTCTGCTACACGTGAACGTGGCAAAGGGTTTCACAATGTAGCGGATGAAAAGCTTGATGTTGTAGCAAAGCAAACAGCAGACTTTGATCGTACAAAAGGATTAAATGTAATGGAAAACTTACTGCAAGGAAACCCAGATATTCAAGCTGTGTTTGCTCACAATGATGAAATGGCATTAGGAGCCATTCAAGCGATTAACAGCTCAGGGCGAGACATTCTCGTTGTTGGATTTGATGGAAACGAAGATGCGTTAAATGCAGTTAATGAAGGAAAGTTAGCTGCAACGGTCGCGCAACAACCAGCGTTAATTGGCCAAACAGCTGTCCAAGCAGTTAAAGATGTATTAAAGGGTGAGAAAGTAGAAAAGGCTATAGCAGCACCGTTAAAGCTGATGGTGAAAGAATAAGAGAAAACGTCACGTCTCTGTTTCAAAAAGAGTTAAAAACGGCTCGTTTTGAGAGAGAGGCGTGACGTTTCTTTTTTATTAATAGTTTGAAATGTGAGGATAATTTTCGACTAAGTCTTCTAGTCCTTCTTGTTCCAATGCTTCAACTACTTTCTTTGTAATCTCAATTTCTTCCTTCACAAGATAGGTAGTCTTAGACGTAATCAATTCTTCGAATAAGTTACTCTTAGCAATTCCTACTTGTTCAAATTTTGTTTGTGATTTTAATAAATCTTCCAACGTTAAAAGTGGATAGTCTTTACCGTGAAATGTGAAATCTGGATTTAACTGATACCATAAGTCATTGTTTTTCTTGATCCATTTATCTCCGATATCTTCGATGCCACGACGAATATTTAATGCTACGTCTAAGTAGTCCTCATTTTTTGTTAATAAATAGCTTTCAAGTAAAAAATTCATTTCTCCTAGCGCATGATTTAACGATGTATGAGTTTGTTTTTGTTTAGGGTTATCACTGTAAAAATCACTGATCAAATAACCATTCTTTGTTGAAATGTAATTTTTTTTCTTTGATTGATCAACTAAATAGTCTGCATAAAAAAGAGCCATTTCTTCGTATTCACTAACCTCTAGTAATTGACTAATCCTTTGTAGATGAATGGCAATGTATTCATTGAAGCGTGTATCGTAAAAAGGCGCAATGATGCCATAATTATCTTTTAGCCATGTGCTTGTAAATTCTGTTTCAATCGGTTTGTGTAGCTTTGGATCATATACGAGTAAATTAGCAACGGAGTTAATGATAAAATCATAAAAATATCGTTCCTTTGTTTCTTCGTAATGGTCAAGGTGGCGTCGGTCATGTACGAGTGAAAAATATCGCCCATATCCTAATTTTGTACCTGGTTCAATTGACCAAGGAAGTTTGCCATAAGGTCCTTCTGCTGTATACCATTTGTTAATTTTCTTATATTCCTTTAACGTATGTTTTTCCCATTCATCAAAGTGTTTCGTTTCGTTAAAAAGAGGCTTCTCCGAATATAGTAGCCAGCTTTCAGATAAACTATTTCGTTTAGAGAGATGAGGAAAAGTGAGAATAAGTCCTTTGTCTCCTTTTTTTATCTTTGCTTCATCATGTTCTTTAATGAGCTCTCGTAAGGTACTTCGTTGTTGCTCATTGTATGAAGTAGTTAACTGCTTCGAGTTGTAATTTTTACTAATCACCATGTTTGCATACGCATTTTCTCCTGTAAGCTCTACAATTCCATGAGGTGTAGTAGTTGGATCAACGCCTAATGTAGAATCATGTTCATGGTTAATCTTTTCTGAATCAAATCGAGTCATTTCGTATTCAGTAAAAGTAACCTCAAACGGTATCACCATATTCAATCGGACTGGTTGATAGGTTTGGTTGTGAAACTTTGTGAAAATAAAAAAATCATCATTGTTTAGTGTCCGTACCGTCACGGTTAGTTCACCAAACGTACGTGAAGATGAGGTAGAAGTTAGTTTGTACGTTGTCGAAACATCTGTTGCTTTCACAAACTCCTTTTTTTCACTAGTTAGTCGCTCTACTTGTAGGTCATCCCCTACAAGCTGTAATTCGTTATTTGTTAATGTACCATTTAACGTAATGGTTACGGTCTTGAAAAATACAAAAAAGATACCAATTCCAATCAATAAAAGCAGCATTAAGCTACCTAGGATGTATTTTTTACTTACCCATTTTTTCACATTCATCACCTATAGTTATCTAGTTATTTTTCTTTATACCTACCATATATTAACTTATTTCTAGTGATTCAAAAAGAAAAAATTGGAATTTAAAGATGTGTATTTCAGAATCTGACATCAAATTGCAATAAAAAAGAGAGTAAATCGGTAGAGGAATACCTCAAAAATAGAAACAGTAAATGCTGCTATATCAAGGATATATCCGTTTTCTGTAACATTTAAGTAACAAGTACATACAGATTATTCCATGTTTTTAACGTTTTTGTAACATAAATATGACGCTTTTTATGATATAACTATACGTACGAAGAAAGGGGACTACTACAATATGAAAATATTACGAAACATGGTTCTTATGAGCTTGGCTTTTGTTCTTTCAATGGCAAGCATGATTGAGACCCATGCGCAAACTAGTCAGGACACCTTACGTAACATGGAACAGCAGCTTCAACAAAATGAAGAGACGCTTAAAGAGAAAGAAAAAGAAAAGCAGTCTGTTCAAGGTGAAGTGCAAAACATTCAAACAGAATTAAATGCCTTACATACAGTCATTAATGATAATAAAGAAGAGTTAGCGCAAACAGAGAAAAAAATCGAAGAGATTCGTTCGTTAATTGAAGAGCGGAAAGAAGAGATAGTGATTCTTCAAGAAAAAGTAATGGGTCGACAAGATGTGATGGAGCAGCGTCTTGTATCTCTGCAGCAAAACGATCAAACAAATGCGTTTATTGATACACTATTTAGTGCTGAAAACTTTTCTGATTTTGTAGCTCGTGTAACAGCGGTTACTACGCTGTTTAATGCAGATAAAGAGATCCTTACTCAGCATCAACAGGACTTAGATCGTATTGAAGAAAATAAAAAAGAAATCGATAAGCAAGAGCAAGAGCTTGTAGACGAACAAGAAAAGCTCGCTGATAAGCAAGTGGAGTTAGATCAAAACTTACAAGCTCGTCAAGTTGCGTTAACAACGATGGAACAAAAGTACAGCCAAGTGGTAAACGAATTAACAATGGCTGAGCAAGAAAAGATGAAAATTTCGACTCAAATGCAAGAAGCGCAAGAAGCGATTAAGCGTGAACAGACTGCAGCAAGACAGCGTGCAGCACAATTAGCAAAAGAAAAAACAGTGCGTGAAAAAGCAGCAAATGAGGCAGCGCAAGCTACAAAAGAAGTAGCAGTAAGCAAGCCGGTAGCAACGCCTACAACATCAAGTAAACCAAAAGCAAAACCGACTTCATCTGGAAAAGAATTTTATGTAACAGCAACGGCTTACAGCCATGAAGAAACGAATGCAAATGGCGGTTGGACTGCAGCTGGTTATAACATTAAAAACAATCCAAATATGAAATTAATTGCAGTTGATCCATCAATCATTCCGCTTGGTAAAAAAGTATGGGTAGAAGGCTATGGAGTAGCTGTAGCTGGTGATACAGGTGGCGCAATTAAAGGCTATAAAATCGACGTATTAAAGCCGTCAAAATCAGCCGCTCTTTCATGGGGACGAAAAACAGTCAAAGTTAAAGTGCTAAATTAATAAGCAAAAGCGGTTGTCATCCTATTGGCAACCGCTTTTTTATCGTCTATGATAGAGGGATGATTAAGAGAGGTGTGTCAAATGAGGTGCCTTTTACTCCTGGTGATGGAGTGAAGTGACCTCTGTTATTGAGAAATAAACCTATCATGACTTTCATAAAGAAAGTGGATAGAAAAGAACAATGCTAGGTTCCTTAACATCTCTCTTTAAGTGGATTGATAGAGTGCAAGGGAACTTTAATGCAACTCTTTCTTTAGTTATGTAATAAATTATTTCATCTATAGATATGGAAAGGAATGTGTAACGATGAAAACGAGTATTCAAGAAATTTCGCTTATTGTTATTGGAGCGTTTTTATTTGCGTTTGGGATCAACTATTTTGCGATTCCGAACGAGTTAGCAGAGGGTGGCATAACGGGTGTCACGATGATTACGTACTATGTATTTGGCTGGTCACCAGGTGTGGTGAACTTTATTTTAAATGGTGTGTTGTTAGCGGTTGGCTATAAATTGATGTCGAAGCGAGTCACGGTGTATACCATTATTGCTATTGTGTTTACCTCCCTTTTTCTATATCTAACAGAGGGCTATCATACAGCAAGTGATGATACACTTCTTGGTTCTATTTTTGCAGGGGTATTAGTTGGGATTGGATTAGGACTTGTGCTTCGATCTGGTGGTACAACTGGCGGTTCCACTGTTATTGCAAAACTTGCCAATCAATATTTAGGCTGGAACTTAAGTCGCTCGATGATGCTAGTAGATTTATTAGTAGTGGCAAGTGCATCCTTTGTTATTGGATTAGAAAAAACGATGTATACGGTTATTTCTATTTATATAAGTACAAAAGTACTCGACTATATTATAGAAGGAATGGACTCTCGCAAAGCAGTGACCATTATTTCTCATCGATCTAATGAAGTAGCTGACCGCGTAAATCGTGAGATGGACCGTGGTGTGACTGTTTTTTCAGCCCACGGTAGCTATACAAAAGAAGAAAAGAATGTCTTATATGTTGTAATTAATAAGCAAGAATTAATGCAGCTACGTAAAATTATTCAAAGTGTAGATGAAAAAGCGTTTGTTGTGATTCATGATGTGAAGGATGTGTTTGGCGAAGGGTTCACATTTCCAAAAAGTTAATTGCACCTATCAAAAGAGGGATGACGGTACAGATGTCATCCCTCTTTTGATAGGCCTAAGAAGATGAGAGAATCTATATCAATTTTTTAGAAGTTTTTTGTAAAAGTGAAACTCTTTTTCTACTCGTTCGTATATGTAGAAGAAAGGTAGCCACTTTTTCATTAATAGCTGCTGTAACTGTAATCTATCTAGGATGACATAGCTAGAGAGATACGTAGAGAGCACAATATCTTCCAAGCGATGAGATTAATTGAAATAACTAGTGGATTGTAGTACCATTTAATTGGAAAAAGTGAAGTGTTTCTGTGTAGTTTAAGTGAAAAGGAGTGAAGGATATGGCAATTACGTTACAAAAAGGGCAACGGATTGATTTAACAAAAGGCAACCCAGGTTTAACGAAAGTTTTAGTTGGCTTAGGGTGGGACCCAGTGGAATCAAAACAGTCTAAAGGCTTTTTGGGGGCACTATTTGGTGGTGGCTCTTCAGGAGCGAACATTGATTGTGATGCCTCTGTCCTAATGTTAGAGAATGATCGATTCACTCAAAAAGAACATTTAATTTACTTTGGTCATTTACAAAGTAAATGTGGTGGCGTTAACCACACAGGTGATAACTTAACAGGCGAAGGAGATGGAGATGACGAGCAAATTATTGTTGATTTACAGAGAATTCCTTCAACGGTTAACAAACTAGTTTTCGTTGTAAATATTTATGATGCCGTTCGTCGCCAGCAGGATTTTGGAATGATTCAAAATGCTTTCATCCGTGTTGTTAATAGGACAAATAATGAAGAGCTACTTACATTTAACTTATCAGAGAATTATAGCGGCAAAACAAGCTTACTTGTAGCAGAAATGTATCGTCATGACCAAGAGTGGAAGTTTGCAGCGGTGGGAACTGGTACAAATGATAGAGGATTAGAAGAAATTGTTCGTCGATATACATAAGGGTTCATACTACAGATAGACGATTGATAGAATATTGATTTAATAGAAGAAAGAATACAATCTATTCGTTTCATAAATGAACTAAAAGGAGAGGTTCAAATGGGTATTTCATTAGCAAAAGGTCAAAAGGTTGATTTAACAAAAGGAAATCCTGGTTTAACGAAAGTAGTTGTTGGCTTAGGCTGGGATGTTAATAAGTATGATGGCGGTGTAGATTTTGATTTAGATGCATCCTGCTTTTTACTAGATGCAACGGGTAAGTGTGGAGCAGATACTGATTTTATTTTTTACAATAACGCAAAACATACAAGTGGTGCAGTAGAGCATACAGGTGATAATCGTACTGGTGAAGGAGAAGGTGATGACGAGCAAGTGAGCGTTAATTTATCAACCGTTCCAGCGACTGTTGATAAAATTGCCTTTGTTATTACTATTCACGACGGAGAAGCGCGTGGACAAAACTTTGGTCAAGTGTCAAATAGCTTTGTTCGTATCATGAATGAAGAAACAAATGAAGAGCTCATTCGTTATGACTTAGGAGAAGATTTCTCTATTGAAACAGCTGTTGTGGTAGGCGAATTGTACCGACATGCAGGTGAGTGGAAGTTTGCTGCGGTAGGATCTGGCTATCAAGGTGGTTTAGCTTCACTTGTTCGTGATTATGGTTTAGATGTTTAATTGCTAAATGGATAAGGAGGAAACCTGATGGGAATTCAATTATCAAAAGGACAACGTATTGATTTAACAAAAACAAATCCGGGATTAATTAAAGGGATTATTGGATTAGGTTGGGATACGAACAAATATCATGGTGGGCATGATTTTGACCTTGATGCATCAGCTTTTTTAGCAGATGAAAATGGAAAGTGTATCAATGATCATGATTTTATCTTTTACAATCATTTAATTCACCCAAGTGGAGCGGTTGAGCATACAGGCGATAATCGTACAGGTGAAGGAGATGGTGACGATGAACAAATCGTTGTTGATTTCACAAGGATTCCTCCTTCTATCCATCGTATTGGCATCGCAGTTACGATTCATGATGCAGAGTTACGCAATCAAAACTTTGGGCTTGTATCAAATGCATTTGTGCGTTTAGTCGATGAAGCCACGGGTCAAGAGTTAATTCGCTATGATTTAGGAGAAGATTTCTCGATTGAGACAGCGGTTGTGGTATGTGAATTATATAAGCATGGGAACGACTGGAAGTTCAATGCGATTGGCAGTGGCTTCTCTGGTGGACTCGCATCTCTATGCCGTAACTATGGGCTCCAAGTTTAATAAATACTAGATTTTATGAAAACTATCTCAACTAAATGATTCTCTCTTTTTGAGGTAGTTTTTTGCTTGTATGTGGGAAAGTTTAGTAAATGACAGATCATTCTATTTTAGGTATATTAGATATGATAGAGTGGAAGAAGGAGGAAGAAAAGATGGCAATTACGTTACAAAAGGGACAGCGCATTGATTTAACAAAGGGAAATGCTTCGTTATCGAAAGTAATGGTCGGCTTAGGTTGGGATCCTGTTCAAGCCAAAAGTGGTGGTGGCTTATTAGGATCATTATTTGGTGGTGGTAGCAGTTCAAATGCAAACATTGATTGTGATGCATCTGTTCTTATGCTTGAAAATGATAAATTCACTCGTAAAGAAAACCTTGTTTACTTTGGTAACTTAAAAAGTAACTGTGGAAGTGTTCAACATAGTGGTGATAACTTGACAGGTGCTGGAGATGGTGATGATGAGCAAGTAACAGTAGATCTTCAAAAAGTACCTGCGAACATTACGAAACTTGTCTTTGTTGTTAACATTTATAACTGTGTAGCAAGAAAACAAGACTTTGGTATGATTCAAAATGCCTTCATTCGACTAGTAAACTTAAGTAGTCAAGAAGAAATGGTGAAGTTCAACTTAACAGAAAAGCACAGTGGTAAAACAAGCTTAATTTTAGGTGAAATGTATCGCCATAATGGTGAGTGGAAGTTTGCTGCAATTGGCGATGGCACGACTGATACATCTATTTCAGAAGTTGTTCGTCGTTATTCTTAATTTGACAAATCTAATTTGAACAGAAAGAAGGGTACATAATGGCAATTTCATTAGCAAAAGGTCAAAAAGTTGATTTAACAAAAGGGAATCCTGGATTAACAAAAGTAACAGTAGGATTAGGCTGGGATGTAAATAAGTATGATGGCGGACAAGATTTTGATTTAGACGCATCAGCTTTTTTACTAGATGCAAACGGTAAATGTGTATCTGAAACCGATTTTGTTTTCTATAACAATGCACAACATGCAAGCGGTGGCGTAACGTATACAGGTGATAACCGTACAGGTGAAGGTGGCGGAGATGACGAGCAAATCGACCTTGACTTAAGTAGCGTGCCAGCAACAACTGAAAAAGTAGCATTTGTTATTACGATTCATGATGGTGAAGCACGTAATCAAAACTTTGGACAAGTATCAAACAGCTATGTACGTGTATTCAATAGCTCTACAAATGAAGAGTTAATTCGCTACGACCTTGGAGAAGACTTTTCTATTGAAACAGCAATCGTTGTTGGTGAATTATATCGTCATAACGGTGAGTGGAAGTTTGCTGCTGTAGGTTCAGGATACCAAGGCGGCTTAGCATCACTTGTAAGAGCTTATGGCTTAGACGTATAAGGTTCATAATTACGATAAATGGGGTAGAAGATGCAACGCTCTAATGAATGAGCGGGACAGGTGAGGTTTTATCGGTGAAGTCGATGAACCTCACTGTCTGCCTCATGAAAGCCACTTTGTTCAGTAGCAATGAGATGGACAAACATATCATGAAAATTAAATAAGATTAAAATCAGCTTTTATTGAAAGATTTACATGTGTAGGCATGTAGGAGGAAAACAAAGATGGAAATCATTAATCAAATGTTGCACACATATGCTCAGTTCTTTAACTGGGAAATGTGGGGCGAAGTACTAACAGATCCAGTTTCTTGGGGACTGATTGGTACATTAGTAGTTTTAGAAGGTTTGTTATCAGCAGATAATGCACTTGTATTAGCGGTAATGGTGAAGCATTTACCACCTGAACAGCGCAAAAAGGCATTAACATATGGACTTATTGGTGCTTATTTCTTCCGTTTCTTATTCATTGGACTAGGTGTTTATTTAATTAAGTTTTGGTGGATCAAGTTAATAGGTGCACTTTATCTAGCATGGCTTGTGTACAGCCACTTCAAATCTAAGCAGGCAGAAAGTGAAGAAGCGGAAGCAGAAGGTATTAAAAAAGATGGCTTCCTTATTCGCACGTTCGGAATGTTCTGGGGTACGGTTATTATGGTAGAGATGATGGACATTGCATTCTCTGTTGATAGTATTCTAGCAGCATTTGCAGTATCAGAAGAGATTTGGATTCTTTTAATCGGTGGTATGCTTGGAATTCTAATGATGCGTACAGTGGCTAAAGTCTTCTTACGACTCATTGATCGCATTCCTGAGTTAGAAACAACTGCGTTCATTCTAATCGGAATTATCGCAGCGAAAATGTTAGGAAGTGTGTTTGGATTCCACGTATCACACACTATTTTCTTCATCATCATTATTGCTGCATTTGCGATTACATTTATTGTTCATCATTTAAACAATAAAAAAGCAGCACAGGAAGCAGCAGCAACGAAAGATAAATAAGAGGAAATACATCATTGAAGGAGTTTGATATCACTAACTCCTTCAATTAAAAGTTGGACTCGTATAGATAAAAAAGAGCTGAAGGTAAAAACAGCTCTTTTTTATCTATAAGACTCTTTGTGTATCACTTGCATAAAGGGAGAGCTTTGCACATGGGTATTCAGCTTTTTTTAGAAGCTCTCTTAAAGGTTATACGCTTAGCTTTCAAACATTTGACATGACTCTTCTTCTTCTGTCCTGTCAGGTTCTCTACATAAATGGATAGACAAATTTTATTTTATTATGGGAGGTAAATTGATACCTCGCTTTTAAGTAAAGGTGTGAACAAGATGAATTACTTTTCTTATTTAACTGAATTTCAGCAAAAAGGCATTTTTCACATGCCACCTCAACCATTTTCAAAATTCTCTTCAAAGGAAGTACTATCATATAGCTTAGGTGCTACTTTGTATATGCCAGCGACACGAACAGATATTGCTGACGTCATTTTAACAAATAAATACCGCGAGCTTGTTTCAATGGTGATTTGCCTAGAAGATGCCATTGGAGATGATGAAGTAGAGAAAGGTGAAAAGCAATTAGCAGAACATCTTCATCATTTATCTGAAGCGGTGAACATGATGCAATGTTCACAAGAATCTTTACCTCTTATCTTTATACGTGTAAGAACGCCTGAACAAATTAGAAAATTGTATCAATTGGTAGGCTCTTCGATACAAGTCATTACAGGCTTCGTTTTTCCAAAGTTCACACCTATGAATGCACGTGCCTATTTAGCTTATACAAAGCAAGTAGCAACGGAGGCTGAGACGATTTTATATGGCATGCCTGTATTAGAAACAGAGGATGTGATGTATAAAGAGCGTCGCCTCTCAACATTTGAACAACTAGCGACATGCCTACAAAACGATAAGGACTTAATCTTAAATATTCGGCTTGGAGCAACGGACTTTTGTGGTTTGTATGGCATTCGCAGGACTGCTTCAACAACCATTTATGACATATCCATGATGAGAGATGTGATTTCTGACATCGTTAATTTCTTTGGAAGAGACTATGTTGTATCAGGACCCGTATGGGAGTATTTTCAATCATCAAACTCATTGTCTCTTCAAACGACCTTATATGAAGAGGGACTAAAAAAAGAGACTTTACTAGACTTAGTGAATGGGCTGCATGGAAAAACGGTGATTCACCCATCTCAAATGCGACTCGTACAAGCGTTAAATGTTGTATCAAAAGAAGACTATTTAGATGCATTAGCTATTTTAAACAAAGGTTCAAACGAAATAGGTGTTATTAAAAGTGAATATGGTAACAAGATGAATGAAGTGAAGCCGCATGACAAGTGGGCCAAAAAAACGATATTAAAGTCAAAGATTTACGGGGTGTTTCATGAGAACAACAGCTATGAAGACTTACTTGCAAAAGAAATATACGTATAACGTGCTAGATAATCTACAAGTTGATGTTACAATTCATAAACGTTTACATGAACTAGAGCCGCAGCATCTTTTTAATATGGCTGCACGAATGAATAAAAAACGAAGCTTTTTATTTGTAAGCAGTGTACTAGGAAAGCATCTAGCCATTCGTCCGGTCGTTCCAGGCTTTGCTTCTGCATTGCTAGCGAGCGCATTCTATGAAGCTCGGACAGGAAACGTAGCAGAATTTGAGAGTTGTGTGGCAGCTGCATTAAAGAGTGGAGAGATGGAAGGGGTAAATAAGGCTGTATCGGCTCTTTCAAAAGAGAAACTGTCTTTACCTGAGGATTGTTTGTTTATTGGCTTTGCTGAAACAGCGACTGCATTAGGGCAGGCAATGTTTGAGCGCTTTACGAATGGCCATTATGTTCATACTACTCGAGAACAAGTAAAAGGAACAGCGGAGGCATTAGAGTTTAAAGAAGAACATTCACATGCGACGGACCAGCTTTGTTTTATTGAAAAAGAGTTATTTAATCAGCATGAACATATTGTCCTTGTTGATGACGAAATTACGACAGGAAAAACAGCACTGAATATAATCAGAGCCATTCATGCTCAGTTCCCTAAAAAGGAATATACTGTTGTTTCTTTACTAGATTGGCGAAACGAAGCAAACGAGCAGACCTTCCGACAGCTTGAGCAAGAATTAGACATTACCATTCATACAATTGCGTTATTAAAAGGTGAGATACGCGTAACAGGAAACAATGCCAACCTTAAACCGTTAGAAAAAGAGGATCGCCCTAGTCATGATTTACAGATTGATAGACATAACATGAGCATTCATTTTGAACATACAACCTATCAGTCAGCTGATCAATTACCTTACATAAAGGGAACGGGACGCTTTGGGTTAAGTAGTCATGAACAACACCAAGTAGAAATAGCATGTGAGCGAGCGGGGCAAGAGCTGATGGTAAATCGAAAAGGTAAAAAGACGCTTGTCCTAGGCACAGGTGAATTTATGTATATTCCAATGAAGGTTGCAGCTCATATGGGTGAAGGTGTGATGTATCATTCGACAACGAGAAGTCCGATTTACCCTATTCAAAAAGATGATTATGCGATTCATGATCGGATTGAATTTCCGAGTACACATGGAGAGCATGTTTCAAACTATCTTTATAACTTAAGAGATTATGATGACATTTTTGTGATGTTTGAACAACCAATAGACAAGAAGCGGATTCAACCGTTACTTGAGCAATTAGCAAGCTATACGAGTCATCTGCATGTTGTATGTATGAGTCAAGGGAGGGAAGGTAATCATGGAGCTTAACCTGATGTCAAAGATGGGAAGCTATTCCGAACAAGACGTTATATTTCTATTAAAAGATTTATCAAGCATTACGATTGAGAAAGATACGAGCGAGCGTGAAAAAGCAATTCAGTCAGGTGTTCACTATTCGGAGATGCTTCCAATTGAATACAAGCCTTCGCCTCACTATTTAACTTTGTTTCACGAGTCGCTAGACATCTATAAACAAAAAGTGGCAATGGCTGTTGCCCTCGTAGCAGAGCAAATTTACGAACAAAAGGGTAAAGAGATTGTTTTAGTTTCTTTAGCCAGAGCAGGAACACCCATTGGTATTTTAATCAAGCGTTATTTAGCATTCAAATATGACATAAACGTGCCTCATTATAGCATTTCCATTATTCGTGGGAGAGGGATTGATGAGAATGCGATTCGCTACATCTTGCAACAACATGAAGGAGCAGATGTACAGTTTGTAGATGGATGGACGGGAAAAGGAGCCATTACAAAAGAGTTAACAAAGTCGTGCTCTCAATTTTATGAAAAGTATGGCATACAGCTAGATGATGAGTTAGCGGTAGTAGCGGATCCAGGCTTTTGTTCCTCCCTTTATGGAACAAGAGAAGATTTCTTAATACCAAGTGCTTGTTTAAACTCAACGGTAAGTGGGCTTGTAAGTCGTACCGTATTAAATCGTCGTTACGTTAGTGAATCGGATTTTCATGGAGCCAAGTATTATAAAGAGCTAGAGTCAGAGGATATGTCCAATTTTTATATTGATAGCATTGCTACACAATTTGAACAGATAGCACAAAATGTACCGACGGAATTAGCGCTTCAAAAAGAGCGCTATACAAAGCCAGATTGGTCAGGGTTAGCTGGAGTTGAGCGGATTCAGCACGATTTTCAGATTGAAAGCTATCATTTTATTAAGCCTGGTGTAGGAGAAACAACACGTGTACTCCTACGTCGTGTACCCTGGAAGATTCTTGTGAAGGAAAAGGATAGTGAACATTTACAGCATATTTATTTATTAGCAAAAGAACGTGGCGTTCCGATAGAGGTGTATGAGCATATGCCTTATTCATGCTGTGGGTTAATTCAGCCAATGGGGGAAGATAAATGAGAGCTTTTGCGAGTGACTTAGATCGTACGCTTATTTATTCAAGACGTCTTATTACAGAGGAAATCGATGAGGCGAGCATTGAACTTGTTGAAACGTTAAATGGTCGTGAAGTTAGCTACATGACCAAAAAGGCTATTACACAATTAACAAACTTACTAAACGATACGATGTTCATTCCTGTTACAACGAGAACAACTGAACAATATAAACGGATTTCTATTTTCTCAGAGAGGTTTAATCCAGAATATGCGATCACGACAAATGGTGCCGTTATTTTAAAAGATGGAGAACCACTTTCAGAGTGGACAAACATCATAAAAGAGCGAATGAGAAATCTTTCTTTATCCTTTCATGAAACTTATGAATGGCTTCAAACGTATGAAAAGTATGAGTGGGTCAAGTCTGTAAATGAAGCAGATCAAACATTTTTGTATTTAGTTGTACATAGAGAATCATTTACAGATGAACACCTTCAAACACTACGTGATTATTTTCAGCCAGGAGGATGGCGTGTGTATGCACACGGACGCAAAATCTATTGTATTCCAACGGCTATCTCAAAATGGAGTGCGGTTTCGTTTTTAAAAGAAAAGCTAGGGATTGATAGAATTTGTGCGGCAGGTGATTCAGAGCTTGATGTGGAGATGATTCTACACGCTGACTTTGGGATTGCGCCGATTCATGGCGAGTTAGCAAAAATGGATTACGACGTGACATTTACAACAACGATGAACATTGAAGCAGCTGAAGAAATGTTGCAAAGAGTCGAACATGCCTTATCTACAGAGGTACAACTTTAGGTTCTCACAGAAAGAGGGGGTAAAAAGATGAGAGCCATTCAAATTTCTAAAGCGCCAATTGATAAATGGATACAAATCATAGACAAGCCTTTTGCGGAAAGAATGCCTTATGAAAAAAATGAAGATTATTACCACATTACCCAAGTAACCGGAAGAATACTTGGTGTGCCGCATGATGAAACGGATTATCTTATGCAATTATATGAGCTTTCTAAGAAGTCTCATGTAGTTGTACTAAGCGAAGAGTTGGATAAGACGATTACACCAGAGCGATTTCAAGCAATTCAGAAAATCCATATGATTAATCAAAAAGAAAACGGATTATCGATTAATCGATTTGTTGCATTCTTAGATGGTGAACGACTTCTTCCTTCTCATCCAAACAGCACATATCATCGACACATTCGTCAATCGTTTATGAGCATACTTCGTCACTTCGAAGCGCGTCATGGGTTGGCGCATGCTGACTTTAGGCGTGTGTTATTAGACATGATAAAGTGGATATGGAATCACCTTGATCCATGGTTACAATCATTTGATTTAGATCGACAACTTCCATGTGTGATATGGTACGGTGAAATGAATAAAAGTCAGCAGTATTTCTTGTATTATCTTATGATGCTTGGATTTGATGTTCTTGTTTTTCATCCAGAAGGAACCGATTCGTTTGCAGACATGGATGAACAAGAAGACGTGGCGGAAATCACTCGTTATCCCATGACGATGACCGCTCCACCATTTCCGATTGAACAACCAGAGCGACGAGGAACGGTTGCATATCGAGCATCGAAAGAAATGGATGAAGTGATTCACCATGAAGGATCGTCTCTTTACAAACCTTGGCAATTTCGAAATTATGTTCCTTCATCCGTGACGCTAAAAACAACGTACGATGAAGTCTTTTTATTAGCGAAAGAGCGAGCGTTTATTCGTCCCAATTTTAAGGTGCAACAAGGTGTTGTGCACATTCCTGCAATCTTTGCAAAAGTAATGGGTGTATCACGTAACAAAAAAGAATATTGGGATCGACTTCATCAACTAACGGAATTAAATCAAGCCATTACAGTACAAAACTTTCCATTCACTCAACACATTCAAACAAACTATCAATTTCACTATCAACACGCATTGAACCATAAAGGTGAATTAGATGTAGAAAAGATGATAAAGGGAAACTGGTGGCAATATGGTCATTTACCAGAAGGAATGCAAAGAGGAATTGCTTCTGCCATCGCGTCTATTTGTCGCAATCCAAAACTTTTACCGATTGGAAATGAAACGGAAAAGGATGTACAGCTTTATCTCTTTACGCAAGTAGCCAACATGCCCAAAACATTTTTAAATGTGATGCAAACATTTGATTATGCGCAAGAGATTCCAAAGGTTGTGTTATACAATAACGAAATAAACGGCGCACTCTCTCGTTCAGATGCTGCACTTCTGTTGTTATTAAATGAATTTGGAATGGACATAATCGTGTACAATCCACCAGGTCATAACGATCTTGAACAATATATCGATTCGTCTTGCTTTGATACACATTGGCTAGATGACATGGTGTTTAATCAAGAATACAAAGAACCATCATTACTAAAACGAGTGTTTCGGTCTATTAAAATTTAATCATAAAGGGTGAGGAGTCAATGACAACTGATCAAACGGTATTAGCGACACTTCAAAAGGAAGAAGGATTAACTGAGCAACATGCGAATGATGTGCGCGTGCAATTACGCCAAGATCCATCGGTACAGCAACTTTCACAGCAAGTCGATTACCGTAATCAAATGGAATTATTAGAATTTGGAAAAGAACCAGCGATTCAAATTTCTCAGTTTTCGGATCGAATCTTATCTATGATGCGTACATCAGAAATGAATGACTCAAGCAAAATGCTCCAACAACTTGGGAAGTTAATGGATAAATTTGATAAAAATGATTTTGAAGAGAAGAAAGGCTTTTTAGGTAAGCTATTTAAGCGTGGTGAAAAGCTAATCGAGAAAATCTTTGAAAAGTATCAAACGCTTGGAAAAGATATCGATAAAATCCATCAAGAGATTTCAGGCTATAAAGATAAAATGGTACACACTTCAAGCATGCTAGAAGAAATGTATCAAAACAACATTCAATATTATATGGAGCTTGAGCGTTACATTGTGGCAGGTCAGATCAAAGTTGATGAATTAAAAGCGCAAGCGGTGCCACTAGAACAGCGTGTAGCAAGCGGTGATCAAATGGCATCCATGAATCTTGATACATTGCAAAACGGAATTCAAACATTAGAAGAGCGAATTTACGATTTGGAAATGGCACGCATGGTAGCCGTTCAAACAGCACCTCAAATTCGCTTATTGCAGCGTGGAAATACGAAATTAATCGGTAAAATTAACTCAGCCTTCATTACAACAATTCCTATTTTTAAAAATGGAATTATTCAAGCTGTTGCAGCGAAACGTCAAAAGCTTGTAGCAGATTCATTGAGTGAGCTAGATCGCCGTACAAATGAAATGATTTTACGTAATGCCCAAAACATCTCAAGTCAGAGCGTTGAGATTGCGAAGTTAGCAGGAGCTCCAAGTGTAAAGGTTGAAACGCTTGAAGAATCGTGGAGCATCATTATGAAAGGAATGGAAGAAACAAAAGCAATTGAAGATGAGAACAAACGCTTAAGAGAAGATGGAACAAAACGTATTCTTCAGCTTCAAGAACAAATAAAATCTGCTTAATTCATAAAAAAACTCATTCGCTTACTTATGGAGCTAGTGAGTTTTTTTTATGAGTGGAGATAGCTGTGAAGGTGTGAAGAGAACTAGGGCTTTTAACATGTAAACAAAGTACTTATTTTCTTTTAACTATGTTAATTGTACAATAATTATAATTATAGTTATGTTTTGCCAAATATATATGAAAAAGTATCGTTACACTGGCTTGGTTTTTCAGTAAAATAGATTCATGTCCTAAGAATAAGGGCATGTTTTTTCATGTATGAATAATGAGTTTTCGTATAAATGATAGGACTAATAACTTAGTAGAGGGTGAAGAAAACGTGGAGAAATATCAAGTTGCTTTGTTTAAAAATGTAAGGAAAACATTAAAACAATGGTTTGAGGACGATCAAATAGTACCGCATACAGAAGTTATTCGTTTTTTGCATTCTTTAGCAGGAACGGCTCAAACAGTTGGACTGAATGAATTGGGTGAAGTAGCGAGGCACTTAATGGAAGATGTTGAACAGCAAGAGCCTCATGATTGGTCTAATTCTGAGCTTAGAACGTACCTTGCAACCATTATTAGACTATGTTATCAAGATGAAATTACACCTGTTGAGGAGCATACACATAAGGTTGTTGAAGGAGAGCCAGTGGTTCTGTTAATTGATGATGATACAACCATGCTGATGTATTTAAAAGAGGAAATGGAGAAAGCTGGCTGGTACGTAGTAGCTGTTACGAGTACAGAAAAGGCTATTACCGCTTTTTACGAGTCTAAGCCACATTGTATTGTTCTTGACGTGCATATGAAAGAACAAAGTGGCTTTGAGTTGTTACTGTTTTTGAAAAATCAAACAAGTAAACAATTTGTCCCTACAATTATGATTAGTGTAGATAATCAAAAGAAAACAAGGTTAAAAGCGTTTGAAATGGGGGCAGATGATTTCATCGCAAAGCCATTAGAGATGGATGAGTTTTTAGTAAGGTTAGGTAGACATCTAGAGAGAAAAAGGCTGTTTGATTATCACTTATTAGTCGATGAACTAACAGGTGTATATAATCGAAAGTATTTAACATCCATTTTTACGCAGCAGCAAGGAGAATATAAAAGGTTACAAGAAGCGTACAGCTTAGTCATCGTCGATTTAGATCATTTTAAAAAGGTGAATGATACATACGGACACTTACATGGTGATTATGTGTTAAAAGAATTTTCTTCCTTTTTAAAGGAGAAGATGCGTGCTAGCGATTATGTTTTTCGATATGGAGGAGAAGAGTTTGTCCTATTGTTGCCTAGAACAACAGGTGAAGAAGCTCAAACTCTACTCGATCGTTTGCTTCATCTTTTTGCGAAAAAAGTCTTTTCATATGAAACTCACTCTTTTTCTTGTACATTTTCGGGTGGAATCGTTGAAGTAGACAATGATTATACAAGATTAGAAGAGTGGCTAGAACAAGCTGATCAAGCTTTATACAAAGCAAAAGATGCTGGCAGAAACCAAGTGATCATGGCTAGTCCTGTAGAAGAAAGACGAAAACGAACATTGCGAATTGCAATCGTTGATGACGATCCAGTTATTCGTACAATGCTAACAGAAGTAATGAAAAAAGTAGATGTAGAAGGCATGTATGAAGTCATGATCAAAGCGTTTAAAGATGGAGAGACATTCCTTCAAGATGATTGGACACACCAAGACGATCACTATTTTGTTATCTTAGATGGCATGATGCCTAAGATGGATGGATTAGAAGTGTTACAGAGGTTACGTAAAGAAAAGCGCGAAGACAAATATAAAGTGATTATGCTGACGACTAGAAGGAGTGAGCGAGATATTAAAAAAGCGCTAGAGCTAGGAGCAGATGATTATATTACAAAGCCGTTTAAGCTGCTAGAGCTAGAAGCACGTGTTCGCCATTTAATGAAAAGGGTGAAGTAAAAGAAATGGTAAATGAAATGTCAATTGTGTTAACAGTAATGATGAGCTTATTCTTACTGCTTGTGATACTTTTCTTTTATCTCATTACGGTAAAAGCGTTCAAAAATCGACAACAAATGACGATAAATAACTATAAAGATACGTTACGAGATCAGTTGTTTCGCTATTTGTATGAGGAAGATAATGCTTTCATAGAGAAACAATGGTCGCCTCAAGAAATGATAGCGATTGAAGAACTACTGAGTGATTATGCTGATGTTGTAGATGGAAATCTTCCAAAGAATCGTATTCGTTTATATGCAGAGAAGCACTTTACAAGAAAGTATGAGAAAGCGCTCTATCATCGCAGGTGGAGTATACGAATGAATGCATTGTATGAAATTGAAGATTTTTATATGCATGGAATGATAGCGCCTGTTTTAGCATTTTATGAAAAACGATCGTTGACAATAGCAGAAGAAAGCCAAGTGTTAAAAATATTAATTGCTTTTCGCTATCCAATGTTTGCAAAGTATATCATCCAGACACAGAACGTGCTGTCACAATCTTTGTACCGCTCGTTATTTGGCCGAATGAACAAAGAACAGTTTCAGCAATGTATTGATATGTATAAAGACTTCGAAGAAGAATTACAGCTTTGTCTCATTGATATGATCGGTATTCAACATAAGCTAGAATTTGCATCTTTCGTAGAAAGTCTTTTATCCTCTTCTTCTCAAGAACATCGCATTCGAGCGTTAAAAGCGCTGAATGAATTGAGTTATCCGATTCAACTTCCAGTCATTACGCCACATCTAACAGCAGATGCTTGGCAAGAAAGAATGATGGCAGCGAAATTATTAGGAAAAACGAAAGAGCAAGAAGCATTAAAGCTACTGACTACATTGATTCAAGATTCTCATTTTTCAGTACGCTCCAATGCTGCGCAAGCCATGCTCTTAATTCGTGGAGGTAAAGAATCTTTATTTGAGTTCTATCAAACAACAAACGATCGCTACGCCAAAGATATGGCACAGGAATGGTTAGAGAAGGGGGGAGAAGAGATTGTGGAGTGAGATATGGCAATGGATATTTACAACCATAGGATGGGTTGTTGTCACTTATATGGTGATCGTCGTTGCATTTTATTTACTTATGCTATTTATTTCACTGTTCCAAATCCGTAAGCAGTATGGACTAGATAATGAAGAGCCATATGAGGATTTGCTAGAAGTCAGCTATACAAAGCCTCTTTCCATCTTGGTTCCAGCCTATAATGAATCAGCTGGAATAATAGCAAGTGTACGCTCATTATTAAGCATTGAGTATTCAGAATATGAAATTATCGTTATCAATGATGGCTCAACCGATGATACGATGCAGCGTTTAATTCAACAGTATGATTTGGTTAAGGTGAATCGAGTCATTAAAAAAGCAATTGATACAAAAGAAGTAAAGGCAGTCTATCAATCAAAACTTTATGATTATTTATACGTTGTAGATAAAGTGAACGGTGGAAAGTCAGATGCATTGAATGTAGGCATTAACCTTTCTAACTTCCCGTACTTCTGCTCAATCGATGGGGATTCGATATTAGAACGAGATGCATTTTTAAAGGTGATGAAGCCAATTATTGACTCCGGTGAAGAAGTGATTGCTTCTGGTGGAAGTGTACGTATTGCGAATGGTTGTCGCATTGAAAACGGTTCGATTGTATCGATTGGCCTTTCTTCAAGACCAATTGTTATTATGCAAGTCATCGAATATTTGCGAGCATTTTTAATGGGGAGAATTGGTCTTAGCCGTCATAATTTATTGCTCATTGTTTCTGGTGCATTCGGTGTGTTTTCTAAAAAATGGGTAATAGATGCTGGTGGCTATTCTCATACTGTAGGTGAAGACATGGAGCTTGTTGTAAGGCTACACCGATTAGTAAAAGAAAAGAAAGCAAACAAAAAAATTGTGTATATTGCAGATCCAGTATGTTGGACGGAGGCTCCAGAGGAACTGACTTTTTTAAGAAGGCAACGTAACAGATGGCATAGAGGTTTGTTTGAAAGCTTATGGACGCATAAAAAACTCATCTTAAACCCTAAATATGGTTCCATTGGTATGGTGTCCATGCCATATTTTTTATTTATTGAATTTTTAGGACCGGTTGTTGAATTAATAGGATACTTGTATATGATTGCCTCTTTCATAGTAGGGGGGATTTATGTAGAGTTTACGTATTTATTATTCTTATTACTTGTCATTTATGGTTCTATGTATTCAATGGTCGCTGTACTGTTAGAAGAGTGGAGTATGCGACGTTTTCCGAAGGTAAAACATATTGTAAAATTATTTTTCTTTTCAATGACAGAATCATTTTGGTATCGCCCAATGACTGTGTTATGGCGATGTCAAGGAATTGTTGATGTGCTACGTAAGAAGAATGGTTGGGGAGATATGCAACGAAAGGGTGTATCACAATGAGTAGCAAAGCGAAATTACTAATAATCGGATTACTAGCGGTGGTCATCCTTTTGTTGACGAGTTCTCCTTTTTGGATTTGGCAGCTAAAACCGTCTACATCAATTGATATGTTAATTGTTGATAAAACGGTTCCTGACAAGACGTTCCGAGAGCATCAAGGTTTAACCTGGTTTTTAAATCATGAAAAGGTAAAAAAGAGAGATGGAGCGACTTACGATGCTTCTGTTGACTATATAGGGTTTAATCCAACTACAATGAAAGAAGAACCAATGATTTCCTTGCAAAATCGTGAGTATGACGCTGTGTACGTAGCTGACGGATACGGAGTCTATGAGGATGATTTAACAACGAAGTCTGGCAAGCGTTCTGAATTGGTTTATGGAGGAATGACAGCAGAAGATGTTGCTACCATTCGTTCAATCATTGCGAAACAGAATTCTACGCTAATTAGTGAGTTTAATACATTTGGTAGTCCTACACCGGATAAAGTAAAGAAAGAGTTTTATAACCTTCATCATTTAGTATGGGACGGTTGGATTGGTCGCTATTTTGATGACTTACAAAGTAGTGAAGTACCTGCTTGGATGAAGCAAAACTATGAAACACAATATGGGGAAAAATGGTCACACGATGGAGAAGGCTTTGTATTTGTACATCAATCGGATGAATTAATTGTGTTAACCGAAGAGCAAGTTCAAGCGAGCGGCGTGCATTTTTCGTATACAAAAGAAGGAACGTCGCATTTTGATTTAGAGAATGATTCGACTTATGGGTACTGGTTTGATATCGTCACACCGATAGATGAGAAAGAAGTCATGGCAACCTTTACAATCGATGTGACAGATGAAGCAAAGCATATACTGGAGGAAAAGGGGATTCCACTTACTGTTCCAGCCATCATTTATCATGATAACCCACAGTATTCTTCCTATTATTTTACTGGTGACTTTGCTGATCAAGGAGACTTACCATCTCTGTATCAAACAGAATGGACACCACTTTGGAACAAATGGCGAGCTTCTATTTTTGAAGAAGATGCAGATGCTTTTTATTGGAGCGTCTATGTACCGATGATGAAAAAGGTCGTCGAAAAAATAGATAAGCAAGACAAAAAAGTGGTTCAGAAAGAAGTAGAAGTTGAACAAAAGAATGGCTATTCCTTAAATGCCAAAGTCGGAACAGATTATTTGCAAGTGTATAAAGATGGGGAATGGCAAGATATTCTTGTAAAAGGTGTGAACATGGGAATTGGAAAGCCAGGATCATTCCCAGGTGAAACCGCTATTTCAAAACAAGAATACGCAAGATGGTTTAAACAAATTGGAGAGATGAATGCAAATGCAATTCGTGTGTACACGATTCATCCACCACACTTCTATGAAGCCTTATTAGAATACAATGCAACGGCGACTAGCCCGCTGTATGTGTTTCATGGCGTTTGGCTTAACGAAGAAGTATTTTATGAAACACAAGATGCATTTTCAGATGAGAACACAAAAGAGTTTAAAGACGAGATTAAAAGAATTGTAGACTTGGTACACGGAAACGCTACGCTTGAAGATAGACCAGGACATGCAAGCGGCTCTTATACAGCAGATGTGTCACCATATATCATGGGCTGGCTACTAGGGGTAGAGTGGGATCCCGAAGTTGTATTGGCAACAAATGATAAGCACAAGGGCCAAGTAGATTTTAAAGGGGAGTATGTGTATACGAAAGAAGCAGAGCCATTTGAGATATGGCTTGCAGAAATGATGGAATATACCATTTCGTATGAACAAAAGAACTATCAATGGCAGCGCCCAATGAGCTTCACAAATTGGCCAACGACAGATTTACTCAAGCACCCTGCAGAGCCATATGAAAAAGAAGATATGGTATCCATTAATCCAAATGTGATGTATGAAACGGATCGTTTTAGTAGTGGTCTGTTTGCTTCGTATCACATGTATCCATATTACCCAGACTTTTTGAATTATGAGAGTCGTTACGTTCATTATGTCGATCACCGTGGTGAGAAAAATAACTATGCTGGTTACCTTCAGCATATGAAAGAAACACACCGTATGCCGGTGCTTGTTGCTGAATTTGGCATTCCAGCTTCTAGAGGATTAACACATAGAAATGTACACGGATTAGATCAAGGGCATCATTCAGAAGAAGAGCAAGGACAAATGGTGACGAGGTTATATGAAGATATTGTGCAGGAAAAGATGGCTGGAGGCATGATTTTCTCTTGGCATGATGAGTGGTTTAAACGAACGTGGAACACCATGGATTACGATAATCCGGATCGACGTCCGTTCTGGAGTAATGTTCAAACAAATGAACAAAGATTTGGGTTATTAAGCTTTGAACCAGGTGATACCTTAAAGGTGAAAGTCGATGGAAAGATTAGTGATTGGAAAGAGCTTAATATAGCATCTAGTTATCCAAAATCAAAACAGCTAAAAGGCCTTTATGTCACGAGTGACGAAGCATATGTGTATGTTCGACTAGATACACAAAATATCGAAAGCTCTAATCATTATCTTCTGTTTAATTCTATTCATAACCAAGGGCAGTCAACGATACCTCATGTACCATCGTTAAAAGCAGAGGGTATTGATTTTATCATTGAGCTGACAGATGAACAGTCAAGTCGTATGTTAGTAGATAGCTATTATGATACGTTCTATTATTCATATGGCCATGTCTTAAAAATGATTAATGCCGTTGAGTATGCTTCTAAAGCTGATAACGGGGCGTTTCATCCAATTCGTTTAGCATTAAACAAAAAGGTAACCATTTCTCAAAATGGTAAACAAGTCACTTATCCATTTGACGACTATGAAACTGGCAAGCTGCAAGTAGGCAATAGTGATCCTCGTGCTAAAACATACAATTCACTAGCTGACTTTTATGTGGATCCAAAGAAGCAGATAGTAGAATGGCGCATTCCGTGGGCACTATTAAATGTAAAAGACCCAAGCACACGTGAGGTCATGGGAGATATATGGACAAAAGAGGGCTTAGATGCAAGTGAAGTAATTGAAAGCATCGGAATTGGTGTTGTTGCAGTAGATAAAAAAACAAATAAAGTGATGGATACGTATCCGTCTATGAGTGATGAGAAATTAGATGAACTTTATCGCTATAAATGGGATGAGTGGGAGCAACCGACCTACCATGAGCGCTTAAAACATTCTTATTACGATGTACAAAAGATGTTTGACGAGATAAATGATATGGGGGAGTAACAAATGGCACGAATACTATTAGCTGAAGACGAAGCCGTTTTGCGAATGCTTGTTGTTGATACGTTAGAAGATGAAGGGCATGAGGTTATTGAGGCTTCTGATGGTGAAGAAGCACTTGAAAAAATCAAAACAGACGATGAATTCGACCTTCTCATCCTTGATTACATGATGCCCGTTTACACGGGCCTTGAAATTATTCAACAGATAAAAGGGATGTCATGTTATGAAAAAACAAAGATTTTGATGCTTTCTGCTAAAAATCAAACAACAGATCGAGAACGTGTCATTGAAGCTGGAGCGACAGAATTTATGTCAAAGCCTTTTAGTCCACTCGAGCTTGTGAAAAAAGTAGAGGATATTCTGCATGGTCATAAATAAAAGCTTTTCAAAACAATTCTTATGGTTAATTGGGACATTTTTCATTTTGTTTGTTGTGGGTATGAGTACATTATTAGGGTACGAATCGTATATTGCGAATGTGTATCAACAAAAGAATGCACTCCTTGAGCAAAAAGAAGCATCTGTACGCAATATTGATGACGGATTTGAACAAGCGATTTTACAGTCTAGAGGATACGTTGCATTTTCGAACAAATCGATGCTAAACGAAGCGTTGGAGCAAGATCGAAAAATTGAACTTGAAATGGAGCGTCTACAAAAACTAATAAGCTCACAAAAAGATTTGCTGTTTATGAACGAAGTTTCGGCATTTCATACGTATTATTTTCGCTCGCTTCTACCAAATGGAATAAGAACGTTTGAAGAAAAGGGATTAGAAGACTTACAAAAATTAGTTTCAACTCAACAGTCCTCTATCCAAATTGCAGACTTTCGTGCGTACGTGAAGGAATATAGTTTCGGTATTGATAAGGAGTTAGAAAGTAATTTCAATATGCTAGTACAAAAGCTTAATTATAGTCAATGGTTTTTTGTTGGCTATTTACTTCTTGTGCTAGGTGGGTTATTTTACATGGCTAGAGTTATGGTGAGAAGAATTGGCCAACCTTTACAACAGTTGGCGGAGACAGCAGAAGAAATTGC
Source organism: Priestia iocasae (assembly GCF_016909075.1). GTDB lineage: Bacteria > Bacillota > Bacilli > Bacillales > Bacillaceae_H > Priestia > Priestia iocasae. The sequence goes on along the minus strand of NZ_JAFBFC010000002.1, from coordinate 274,423 downwards.
AAGTGGTAAGCATGTTTCCTTACCTGAGACGAATGGCCGATTAGATGAAGTAGGAGTTTTAACAAATGCTTTTTCACAGATGGTCAAAGCGTTACAAACAAATGAAGAAGAAGTAATGGCTCAAAATGAAGAGTTAATAGCTCAACAAGATGAGCTTCAATCGCAGCAAGATGAATTGCAACATGCATTGACAATCATGCAGCAACGTGAGTTTGAATTAGAATCTCGGAATGAATTCACGTATAGTTTAGCGGATACACTTGATCAGCAAAAGTTACTTCAAAGTGTTGTAACCAGTATGGCAGAAGTGTTAAAAGCTCATCATGGATTGGTTGTTTCGATGAAAGATCTGTCTATCTATGCATCATTTGGTTTAACGAACAACGCTGTGTCCCAATTTATGAAGAGTGAAGATAACGGATATATCTTAAGAGCAAAAGAACAAAGAAAGTCTTTTACAATTAAGCGATTATGTAAGCCAAGTGAAAAGATGTATCACGAAGGGGATATGTATATCCATGATTTAATCATACCCGTACTATCTGTAGAAGGTGAAGTCATTGCTTGTATGGCTTATAGCAGATATAATCGAGCATTTAGCAAAAATGACTTAGAAATGTGCGAGGTGCTTTCAAAGCAAGTAAGCATTGCTTTAGAAAAAATCAATGTATATGAAGAAACAGAACATGATCGCTCGCTGTATCAGGATATCTTAAATTCGATACACGAAGGTGTTCAACTATTTAGTCAAACAGGATCTATTTTACAAGTAAACACGACGATGTGTGAGTTGTTTAAGTGTCCTTCCCCTAAAGAGATGTTGAATCATACCTTTGATCAGTGGTCTCATAAGCTCTTAGAGAATGTTGAGAGTGGAGAAGAGCTCGTACATTATATGAGAAGTGTGTTACAAGGAAAGAGTGAAACTGGAACCACTTTTACGTATAAAATGCACCTTAATAAAAAACGTAGAGTGATGAAGGTATATAGCGAAGAAGTGTATCGCAATAACCAAAAATATGGGTTTGTCTTTGTTCATCGAGACATTACAAAAGAGTATGAAGTAGATGAAATGAAATCTGAGTTTGTTAGTACGGTGAGTCATGAGTTACGTACGCCTCTTGCTAGTGTGCTAGGCTTCACAGAGCTTATGATTAATAAAGAGCTCAAGCCAGAGAGGCAAAAGAAGTACTTAACAACCATCTATCAAGAAGCAAAACGTCTTACATCACTTATCAATGATTTTCTGGATGTCCAACGAATGGAAGCTGGAAAGCAAACGTATGAGAAGAAATATGAAGATGTCCTTCCGATTATAAAAGAGGTCATTCAATCACACCAAGTTCATGCATCAAGTCATACAGTTGATTTAGTCACAAAAGTCGATCATACAGTTGTATTAGGGGACCGAGATAAACTCATTCAAGTGTTTAACAATTTAATCAGCAATGCTGTTAAATATTCTCCAGACGGTGGAAGAGTCACTATTCTCGTTTATAAACAGGAGAGAAACCTTTGTATTGATATAAAAGACGAAGGAATTGGTATTCCAAAGGATTCTATTAACCAACTATTTACGAAGTTTTATCGGGTAGATAACTCAGATATGCGTAAAATTGGTGGAACAGGTCTTGGACTAGCCATTGTGAAAGAGATTGTAAAAGCACATGATGGGGATATAACCGTTCAATCAGAAGTGAAAAAAGGAAGTACATTTACCGTCACCTTACCTCTTGCTGAGCAGCTATTAAAAGAAGAGATTATAGAGGTAGATGGTGATTGTTATGCGAATGTGGTCATTGTTGAAGATGATCAAAGCCTGGCAACGCTTCTTCAAGTAGAGCTAAAGGAAAGTGGCTTTTCTGTGCAATACTTTAGCAATGGAGAAGATGCATTATCGTTCATTGAAGCATCTCCACCACAAGCGATTGTATTAGATATCATGTTAAAAGAAGATGAGATTGACGGCTGGAAGATTTTAGAGCGAGTCAAACAAAATAAAGAGCTCGCAACCATTCCAATCTTTATTTCTTCGGCTTTAGATGAACGTGAAAAAGGGTTAGCTCTCGGTGCGCATCATTATTTAGTCAAGCCATATCAACCTAGTCGATTATCGAAAGTCATTTTGCAGACACTGCTTAATAAGCAAGAGCAATCAGGTCAAATTATGATTCCAGAAGATCAAGATTTATAATCACTAGGAAGAACGAATGTTCATCATGTATGTAACACGATAACCTTAGCATAAAACCCCCCTCACCATTCAAGGTAAGGGGGGTTTACTTATTACTCAATGCTTCCTATAATCTTTAAAGAAGGATTCGTACGTAAGTCAATGTATTCATCTTTTATTTTCACTAATGGTTGATGAGGATCTGTATCTTGAATAAAAACAATTTCACCAGTGCGGCCATCACTTAGCTCTACTTCTGCACCGATATATTGACGAACAACATATTGAACAAGTGGTAATACAATAGCGCGATTTAATCGGTTTTGTTGTATTTCATCCACTAGTTCATACACTACACTAAAGATAGGCTTTTTATCTTGGTAAGCTCGCTTTGATAGCATGGCATCAAAACAGTCAGCAACCGAGATGATTTGAACGAGAAACGGAATGTCTTTTTCTTTTAAAGCATGAGGATAACCAGAACCGTCAATGCGTTCATGGTGCAACAATGCAGCTGCAATAATATGACTCTCAAATTCCTCTCGCTCTTGCAGTAACTTATGGCCGTAAATCGTATGGTTTTTAATTTCTTTCCACTCCATGTCGGTTAAAGGCGATCGTTTGTTTAAGATCTGATCTGCAATCATCATCTTGCCGATATCATGAAATAAGCCCATTCGTCCGATGAGTAGACATTCTTCTTGAGAGCGCTTTAAAATTTTTCCAATTAAAGCACCGATAATGCCCACATTTAAACTATGACTATACACATACTCTTCATAGCTATCTTCTTTTTGAATATGATTTAAAACAGCTAAGTCTTCCATCGAGCTTGTAAGAAGATAATAATAATGTTTGTTTAAATAGGAGAAATCGATTTGTGTGATTGGTTTTTTCTTCACTTGTCTAAAACTATTTTTAATTGCTTGAAAGCACACTTCATAGATTTTTTCTGTTTTTTGTGTGCGTGCTTTTAGTACTTCATTTTCTTGATCGACGATCGCAATTTTCTTACCAAAGGTATATCGTTGAAGGATAAGAATATGAGATTCGGTTAATTTAACCCCTCGTTTTAACAATAAAATCCCTTGATCTGAATGGACGTCTTGGGCAAGTTCTTCTCCAACTAAACCAAAGGAAACAGGATACTTTGCCATTCATACCACTCCTTACTTTGTCTTTCTATGAGAGCAATCTTCCTCTACATGATGAGATAATGATGAATACGGACACATGTACATGAAGAAATCAAGTTGTTCATGAGTTCAACGTATATTTAAAGAAAACTTACTAATAAATATCAAGATAAACAGGTTTATATGTATAAAATATAGCATAATTTTACAAAAGTTACTAAACCTTTTTACCTATATTTCATTTATGTTGGTTAGAAAGAACTAAATATAGAAATTAGCTCTAATAAAAAAGAGGTTGTGTGAAAGAGAGAGTATTTTCTCCTTCCACACAACCTCTTATCATTTAAATGAAATGGCAATGGCTCATAGATTAAATGTATCTAATGCAGCGTCAATTGATTGTAGAATATGAAGTTTTGTTTGAGCGCTTGTTGTACTAAACAAGACCGATGCAAAGCTAATTTGCTTATATTTCACAAAGTTTAAAATGCGAATCGCACTTTTTATGTCTGTTTGTTCATGTTGTGTTTGGTGTTGCAACGTTTCAAGTGCTTGTTCAATAATTTCGCTCGGAAGGTTGCTAAACAATTCTTTTCCTTCTTTTAATCCCCAATCAAAATGACGCTCTACAGCGTATATAACATTCGTTTGAACCATTGCTTCACTCATTGTAATCCTCCTCGTTTAGCTATTCTCTTCTTACTGTTGACATTACCTTATTTTCATAAACGTAAACCTACATTTTTAAGAATAATTGATTTGGTCATGAACTTTCTTATTCTAGCCATCTTTTAATGTAACAAAAAATGTAATAAACTATATAAGTTAGAACTATTTACCTATAGAAAGAGGGCTTTTATGTATTGTTCAAAGTGTGGAGGGCAAATAGAGACACGTGGCACATATTGTGGTCATTGTGGAACGAAGCTAAAAAAGAATAAGCTGCTTCAGGTTGTGACAATTGGGCTAGTGGTAGCATGTATTGGTGTCTTTTTCTTCATTGGAAAAGAGTTTTATAGTCAAGAGCTGAGCAATGAGCCTGTTGTGAAAAGCGAAGTTGAAAAAGTAAGCCAACCTGTCGAAGAGCCAGCTCCTGTACAAAAGGAAATTGTCACAAAGCTAGTAAAAGAAGAGGAAGCTAATTTAACGGAAGTTATTGCTTCTGCACAGGAAAAAGTATTTACTGTATTTACAGATTACAGTCAAGGTTCGAGCTTTTTAATAAATGAACAAGGTGATTTATTAACGAATGCCCACGTCGTTGAAGGGGCTGTGAATGTTGTTGTTCGCGATAAAGAGGGAACGGACTATGAAGGAAGAGTCATTGGCTATAGTAACGACATTGATATTGCGATTATTCGTGTAAATGGCTTAAAAGGAAAAGCACCTTTGGCTCTTGAGAGAGAGAATTCGTCAACAATTGGTGAAGAAGTCATTGCACTGGGCAGTCCAAGAGGATTGGAAAACACAGCAACATTCGGGCATATTAGTGGAACCAATCGAAGCTTTGTTATTCCTCCTCATACATATGAAGGTATTTATCAGATTTCAGCACCCATTGCTCCAGGTAATAGTGGTGGACCACTTCTTAATCGAAAAACAGGTCACGTTTTAGCAATAAACTCTGCTCGTCACTCTGAAGAAGTTCAGATTGGATTTAGTATTCCGATTTATCAAATTGCTACCCTCATTGATGAATGGATTGATTCACCAATGAGTGAACAAGAAATTATGGAGCTGTTTTACAACGCTTCAGGTTTATTTTTCTACCAAGAATTATATGGTAATGAAGGTTATTTTGAAGATGGAGATTATAACGAAGACTACAACTATTATGATGAGTGGAGTTATGAGGAAGACAGCGGTTATGACGAAGAAGATACGTATCTAGAAGATGAGGGCTATGACGAAGAAGATACGTATCTAGAAGATGAGGGCTATGACGAAGAAGAAACGTATCCAGAAGATGACAGCTATGACGAAGAAGAGACGTATCCAGAAGATGACAGCTATGACGAAGAAGAGACGTATCCAGAAGATGACGGCTATTATGAAGAAGACACGTATCCAGAAGATGATAGCTATAATGAAGATCCACCATTAGAAGAAGAGACTGGAGCGGAAGAAACCGATAGCACAATCGTAAACAAGGAATCTATTGTTGACGAAGAAACGGATGAAGAGCTAGAAAATTAAAAGAAAGGGCTTGTGTCAAAGGGAGAAACCTACTCTCCTTTTTTCATAGCCCTTTTTTACTCGTTATGAGAGAGGACATCCAACATATACCTGTCGAAATTTCGCTAAAATAGAAAGAAAAATGTTGAAAACGCTATCATTTTGTGGTTTTATAGAAGTAGGCATAACAATGATGACCCTATGGGCATGTTTCCACCTCCTTATTTAGCTAAGGAGGCTTTTTTTATGTTTAAAAAATGTTCACACTCCTTTTTCAAAGGATAAGGTGAAATCACATATACTAGAAGTATAAATAGATCGGGAGGTTAGAAGATGGATATTTCACATATTATTGCTGAAGAGCGAATTAAAAAAGCTCAAGCAGAAGGAGAATTTGATCATCTTCCTGGGAGTGGTAAGCCGCTGCAACTTGACGATTTAGCGCATATTCCACCTGAACTTCGCCAAGCCTATCGCATGATGAAAAACGCAAACATGGTTTCAGAAGAAAGTGTGCTAAAACAAGGATTGATGACGATTGAGCAACTAATTGAGCGTTGTCACGATGAAGATGAGCGCCATAAGCTGAAAAAAGAGCTAACCGAAAAACAATTGAAATTGAATCAGGTAGTGGAGAAAAAAGGAATGACTCACTCTGCTGCTTATCGCGATTATCAACGACAAATACAACGTAAGTTTTTATGAGAGAAGTAACTCGTGTATACTAACGGTAACGAATTCAAACGGAGGAATGTTTGATGAAATGGATGATCCTCGTTACAGGTATACTCGGATTGATTCTCTTTTTTTCTTTTCAACCATCAAAGCCTGTCGTCTCATTAAAGAGGCTACCGGTTGTATTTGTACATGGTTATTTAGGAAGCGAGCGAAGTTTAGAAACAATGATTCAGCGATTTGAACAGAATGGGTGGGGAGAGAAAATCGCAATCTGTGAAGTGGATGAAGACAGCACGTTACATTGGACAAGATTTAACGCACCTCAAGGGGACGAGCTACAGCTTGTTCAAGTTGTTTTTAAAGATGCCTCCAATAGCATTGAACAACAAGCAAAGTGGTTAGATGAAGTCATTAAACAAGTCGTTAAAGATACGAGCCAGAGCGATGTATATGTGATTGGACATAGTATGGGAGGTCTGGCTTCAACAGCTGCTGTTTTATATGAACAAGCTCCAATTGCTAAGCTTGTCACACTAGGTTCACCCATTGAAGGATTAGAGTACGAGCAATTAATGAGGCATTATCCGAACTCTCGAAACTTTCAACAGTCAAAAGGAGCTCGTGATTTACAGTATGGATCGCTTGCATTGCAAAAGCTAGCAAGTGAAGCGAATAAGTTAACCATTCCTGTTTTTTCTGGTGCCGGTAATATTGGAGACGGAACGGATCAAGTCGTCACCATTGAAAGTGCATATGGTCTTCAAAAATTTGTTCCTAGTATTCAGTTAAGGACGTTTTCAGTAGGTCATTCAGAGTTACATGAAAATAACGAAGTAGACCGAGCTGTATATGAATTTTTAGATGAAAAGGGCGCCTCCTCGTGAGAGCGCCCTTCTCACTATGATGAATCTTGGGCTACTTGTTGATTTTGTGGATTTTCTTCTTGTAGAACTTCACCACAAAAACGCATTGCTTCGTGCTCTTGCATGGATAATCTTAAATGAGATACATTTTATTCATAATATTTAAATCATTATGAATAATTGTGGGGGTATGATTTTATGGCAAAATCATCGTTACAAATGAATTCAAAAGTACAAGATTTCTTTCCGATTCAAGATGTGCATCACTTTGAGCTTTATGTAGGAAATGCAAAACAAGCAGCTCACTACTATTGCCGGGCATTTGGATTTAAATTTGTTGGATACAAAGGTCCTGAAACAGGTAGCCGTGAGAAAGTATCGTATCTACTTCAACAAAATAAAATTCGTCTTGTACTAACGTCTTCATTATCAAAAGATCACGAGGTAGGTCGCTTTGTTACTCTTCATGGAGATGGTGTCAAAGACGTAGCTCTTGTGTTTGATGATGTAGAATCTGCTTACAATGAAGCAGTAAAACGCGGTGCAATTGCAATTATGCCTCCAAAAGAGTTTGCAGATGAGAGCGGAACCGTAAAGCATGCCATTATTGGTACGTACGGTGATGCACAGCACAGCTTGATCGAGCGCAAAAACTATAACGGCTTGTTTCTGCCCGGATTTCAGCCAGCTGAATACAACATTCCTTATGAGCCTACAGGCTTAATTGCAGTGGATCACGTGGTTGGGAATGTTGAAAAGATGGAAGAGTGGGTTTCTTATTATGAAAATGTACTTGGCTTTAAGCAAATGATTCACTTTGATGATGATGATATTAGCACAGAATACTCCGCACTTATGTCAAAAGTGATGTACAAAGGTGGCCGAATTAAGTTCCCAATTAACGAGCCAGCGAATAAAAAAGGAAAATCCCAAATTCAAGAGTACTTAGATTATTATAACGGAGCAGGAATTCAACATATCGCACTTTTGACAGATGATATTATTGATACCATCACAAAAATGCGTGCAAATGGCATTGAATTTTTAGATACACCAGATACGTATTATGAAATGTTATCAGCGCGTGTTGGGAAAATTGATGAAGATCTTGAAAAGCTTCGTGAGAATCGTATTTTAGTAGACCGTGATGATGAAGGTTACCTATTACAGATTTTTACAAAGCCAATCGTCGACCGTCCTACTTTATTTGTAGAAATTATTCAGCGCAAAGGAGCCGTCGGATTCGGAGAAGGAAACTTCAAAGCACTCTTTGAATCAATCGAGCGCGAGCAAGCACGTCGCGGTAACTTGTAAAAGTATCTAAGCGGATGCCACCCCTCTAATGAGGTTGGTGGCATCTCCTTTAGGTATGAGTGAGTGACGGTTGATACGCAAGAAGAGAATGAAGCGTTTGTTCAGGCTGTCCAAACCGTATTAGGAAAGAAGGGATAACTGTGAAGCTAGAACCGAGCTCATTACAGTGGAAAGATGCGTATAAATTATTGATTGGCTCTGTCTTACCGAGACCGATTGCATTCGTTTCAACGGTTGATGAAAAAGGAAATGCGAATTTAGCGCCGTTTAGCTTTTTTACAGGAATTTGCGCAGCGCCAATGATGGTTTGTTTTGCACCAATGCTACGCGGAAGTGACGGACAGAAAAAAGATACGCTTCGTAACATTGAACAAACGAACGAATTTGTGATTAATGTTGTAGGTGAAAGCATTGTTGAACCTATGAATCATACAGCAATTGAGTTTGATGAGCATGTAGATGAATTTGTGGAAGCAGGGTTGACGAAAATTCCTAGTGAGATTGTAAAGCCTTATCGTGTAAAGGAAAGTGATGTGCAGTTAGAATGTGTGCTTGATCAAATTCTTCATTTTGGAGATCAGCCTGGTGCTGGCAGTCTAGTTATTGGGCAGGTAGTCTGTGTTCATGTTAAAGATGACCTTTATGAAGGTGGAAGAATAAATACAGAGAAGCTAGCGCCAGTTGGTCGCTTAGCAGGTGCGACCTACACAAAAGCAGCCAGTGATACGTTTGTATTAGAGAGAAAGAGAGAAACAAAGAAATGAAATTTATCACGTTTCAAACAGAGGATCAAAAGCAACGTGTTGGACTTGTGAAGGGAAAGGCAGTCATTGATTTGCACGAAGCAAGTAACGGAGATCTTCCTGTTCAGTTGAGTCATATTATCGAAAGTTATAATCAATATGAAGAGCGTATTAAGGACATTGCTGCAAAAGGTAACACTCAATATCTTCTTAAAGATATCATGCTTTTGGCACCGATTCCTGCACCATCAAGCGTGCGTGATTTTTATTCGTTTGAAGCGCATGTGAAAACGTCTCGAGCAAAGCGTGGACTTGAAATGGTACCACAGTGGTATGAATTTCCCGTATTTTACTTTACGAATCATCGCTCTATTATCGGACCGAATGAAGAAGTAGAATTTCCACCTTCGTGTCAATGGGCAGATTATGAATTAGAAGTGGCGTGCGTTATTGGAAAAGAAGGCAAAAACATCTCTGTTGATGAAGCGGACGATTATATTTTTGGATACAGTATTTTAAATGATTGGAGCGCACGTGATATTCAGCGAGAAGAAGTGAAAGTTGGACTTGGACCTGCCAAAGGAAAAGATTTTGCAACATCGCTTGGTCCTTATCTTGTCACAAAAGATGAGCTTGAAAAAAGGCGTATAAATGATCGATATAACTTAGAAATGACGGCAACGGTAAACGGCAAGCTATTATCAAAAGGAAATATGAAGGACCTTTATTATAGCTTTTCACAAATGATTGCGAGAGCATCTGAGGGAACTACCTTATATCCTGGAGATGTGATTGGATCAGGTACAGTTGGAACTGGCTGTATTTTAGAACTAGGAACAGATGTTCATCGTTGGTTACAATCAAGGGATGTTGTCGAGCTAGCAATTGATGGACTGGGTGTACTGTGTAATACGGTGAAATAAGGGGGAAAAGAGATGACATTTTATCGTCAAATGGGGGAGGTTCCTCGTAAGCGTCACACGATTTTTCGAAAAGAAGATGGTTCACTCTATCGCGAGCAAGTGATGGGAACAAAAGGGTTCTCTGGTGTTCAGTCTATTTTATATCATCATTCTGCACCTACTGCCATGGCACAAGCAGAGCTAGTAGGACCTGCCATGCATAAATATGAAGAGCAAGGACCACTATGTCATCGTCACTTTGAAACACATCGCCTTGAAAAGGGAGAGGATATGGTAAAGGGTCGTACGTATCTACTAGGAAATGATGACGTTGTAATTGGCGTTGTTGAGCCAAAGAAAGAGATGGCCTACTTTTATCGAAATAGTGACGGCGACGAGCTATTGTTTGTTCACCACGGGACAGGGAAGCTAGAAACAGTGTTTGGTACGTTAACGTATGAGCCTGGCGATTACATCATGATTCCGATGGCGACCATTCACCGTTTTGTACCCGATGCAGGAGAAACAAAAATGCTTGTTATTGAGACCACGAGCCATGTGACAACACCGCGACGTTATCGCAATGAGTTCGGTCAATTGCTAGAGCATAGCCCGTTCTGTGAGCGAGATTTTCGTGGTCCTGAAACGTTAGAAACGCATGATGAAAAAGGGAAGTTCACGGTTTTAACGAAGTCACGGGGTTACTTGCATAAGCATACATTTCATCATCACCCCCTAGATGTGGTTGGATGGGACGGCAATATCTATCCGTGGATTTTTAACATTCGTGATTTTGAGCCAATTACCGGACGCATTCATATGCCACCACCTATTCACCAAACATTTGAAGGACATAATTTTGTCATTTGCTCATTTTGTCCAAGATTATATGATTACCATCCAGAAGCGATTCCAGCGCCTTATTTTCATAGTAATGTAGATAGTGATGAGGTTCTTTATTATGTAAAAGGAAACTTTATGAGTCGAAAAGGGATTAATGAAGGCTCCATTACGCTTCATCCACTAGGCATTCCACATGGCCCTCACCCAGGTAAAATTGAAAATAGCATTGGAAAGACAGAAACGTTAGAGCTAGCAGTGATGATTGATACATTCCGTCCATTAAAGGTGATTCAACAGGCACATGCGATTGAGGATGAACAGTACCGGTATAGCTGGATTGAAAAACAATAAGGTAAAGCGGGCTGAGACAAAAGGGGGAAAGAATACTCCTGTTTGACTCAGCCTCTTTTTTGTGTTTCGTTGATGATATACTATGCTTATGAATGAAGCTTAAGAGAGGATGAGCAACGATTTTATACTTAGTGAGGCACGGTCAAACCGATTGGAACAAGCAACGATTAATTCAAGGCCATTCAAACATTCCACTTAATGAAAAAGGAAGAGAGCAAGCGAAAAAAGTAGCAGAAGCATTTCGAGATAAACGTGTGGATGTGATGTACTCGAGCGATCTTCTTCGAGCATATGAGACAGCACTTGAAATAGCAAAGGTTGTGTCTGTGGAAAAAGTAACGACGTGTAAGAGATTACGAGAGCGTTCCTTTGGCGATTTAGAAGCACAAGCGGTCTCAAAGCTAGAGGAGCTAGTACCAGGTTATGGAACAAACTGGGGAAGTGATGCTGTCTATAATATGGAGCGTTTAGAAGATGCACAAAAGCGTTTAACAGATCGACTTGTTGAGATTGTAGAAGAGGCGAAGAACAAGCATGTAGTCGTTGTCAGTCATGGAGCCATTATTAATCTATTTATTCACTTTGTGACGAACGGAGAAGACGGGACAGGAAAGCGCCATCTTGAAAATACATCAATCAGTACATTTAAATACAAAGATGGTGAGTGGGAAATCGTCGAAATTAATAACCATGATCACCTCGTAAAAAGCACAGAATAAGCTGTGCTTTTTATTATGATGAAATGTATAAAAATACTGTTGTTTTTATAAAAAATACAAGTTATAATACATGTAAATAATTATTCTATCAAATAAATAAAAATACATTCATATAATAATGACCGTTGGTTATTTTAATTAATCTTTACTTCGTTAATAATCTAAAACGAGATAAGAACGATGAATAAATTTATTTTTCAGAAAATTATTGAAAATAATAGTGGTAAAATGTAACATTAAAATTATATATAAAGAAAATGAAAAAGTTATGCTAAAACACTACAGTATTGGAGGTAATGAACAATGGCATTGAAAAAGGAGGAAGTTTACTCCCAGCAGCTTGGAAAAGTATCGGCAAGTCAGTATGCAAAGTTTATCGTTCCATCTTTGTTAGGAATCATCTTATTTTTAATTCCTGTGAAAGTTGATGGGAAAGTAACCATTGTATTAGGAGTGATGGCAGATACGCTAATGGCTGCTATCGGAAGCTATATTCCCGCAATGATGGTAGGGGTGTTGGCGATTGCAGCGATTGGATCACTGTTTGCAAAAATTGCACAACCTAGCTTTATTAATAATCGTCCAATGTTAAAGAGCTTATTTCAAGTCGAATGGCTGTGGGTATTTTTACGCGTAGTGGGGGCTGTTTTTGCAGCACTAACTTTATTTGAAATGGGCCCAGAAGCAATCTCCTCTAAGTTTACCGGCGGCACCGTATTATTCGATTTAATTCCTGTGTTGACACTCTGGTTCTTTTTTGCGGCACTATGTATGCCGTTATTGCTTGAGTATGGATTAATGGATTTTATCGGGACGCTTGTTCGGAAAATTATGTATCCATTATTTAAGCTACCAGGTCGTTCATCCATTGATGCGCTGGCGTCTTGGATGGGAAGTGGTACGGTTGGGGTATTAATTACAACGAAGCAATATGAAGAAGGGTACTACACACAGCGTGAAGCAGCCGTTATTGCAACAAACTTCTCCGTTGCTTCCATTGCATTTAGCTTAGTCATTGCAAAGTTTATCGGCATTGATCATATGTTTGTGCCATTTTATTTTACCGTTGTGGTAGCTGGCGTACTAACGGCGATTATTTGTCCACGTATTCCGCCATTATCTCGCAAAACAGATGACTATTATGGTCCGGTTGGAAAACAAATTGACGAAGCCGTTCCACAAGGAGTTTCATCATTTCAATGGGGCATGCAGCAAGCGGTTGAAAAGGCAAGCAAAGCAGATGGTCCAAAGATCGTTGTAAAAAAAGCCATTCATAATGTGTTAGATATTTGGCTAGGGTTAATTCCACTAGTTATGGCACTTGGAACAATGGCGTTAATTGTTGCAGAGTATACATCGGTGTTTACATATTTATCTTATCCATTTGTTCCACTTCTCTCACTGCTTCAAATTCCAGAAGCAGCCGAAGCAGCTCCTGCAATGATTGTTGGATTTGCGGATATGTTTTTACCAGCTGTTATAGGAAGTGGAATTGAATCTGAGTTAACACGTTTCGTTATTGCGTGTATGTCATTAACGCAGATTATTTATATGTCAGAGATTGGTATTCTTTTATTAAAGTCAAAGATACCTGTTAGTTTCTTAGAATTATTTGTTATTTTCTTACAACGTACGCTTATTTCATTGCCAATTATCGCACTATTAGCACACGTGCTTATATAAGGAGGAATTAGATTATGGCTAACGATTGGACTCATTTATTTAATAGAATGCCAGAGTTACTAGCACCGAGTATGGCAAAGGATCATCCTAATTTACCTGTTGTGAAAGAAGAAGGGTGCTACTACTACGGGGTAGACGGAAAGCAGTATTTAGATTTTACATCAGGGATTGCAACTACCAATGTCGGACATCGTCATCCAAAAGTAGTCCAAGCTGTGAAAGACGGAGTGGATCAACTTATGCATGGTCCATCTGGTGTTATTATGTATGAATCCATTTTGCGCTTAGCAGATGAGCTTGGAAAGGTGTTGCCAGGAGATCTCGATTGCTTTTTCTTTGCAAATAGTGGTACTGAAGCGATTGAAGGAGCAATGAAATTAGCGAAGCACGTCACAAAGCGTCCGTACGTTGTATCATTCATAGGATGCTTCCACGGTCGCTCAATGGGATCATTAAGTGTATCTACGTCAAAGAGTAAATATCGTAAATTTCAACAGCCTTCTGGGTTAACGTATCAATTGCCATATGCAAATGTGAAGGATTGTCCAGAAGGGCTAGATGCGGAAGACTATTTCCCTGAAAAGCTTGAAAAGGACTTTGAAACGTTGTTCAACCATCAAGTGACACCAGAAGAAGTAGCAGCGGTTATTATCGAGCCAGTATTAGGAGAAGGTGGCTATGTTATTCCGCCAAAGTCGTGGATGAAGAAGCTTCGTGAGATTTGTGACCGTCATGGTATTCTCCTTATCTTTGATGAAGTACAAACAGGATTTGGTCGTACAGGGGAATGGTTCGCAGCGCAAACATTTGATGTGACGCCAGACATTATGGCAATTGCTAAGGGTATTGCATCAGGTATGCCTTTAAGTGCAACAGTTGCATCAAAAGAATTAATGCAACAATGGCCACTAGGAAGTCATGGAACCACATTTGGAGGAAATCCAATTGGATGTTCAGCGGCTCTTGCAACACTTGAAGTTATTAAAGAAGAAAATCTTTTACAAAATGCAAAAGAAGTAGGTGCTTATGCAGTTGAGAAGCTTCAGCAGCTAAAAGAAAAGCATGATGTCATTGGAGATATTCGTGCTGTTGGACTAATGATTGGAATTGAAATCATTGATCCAATAACGAAGAAAGCAAATGGCGATGGCTTATTTAAAATTTTAGACATCGCATTACAAAAAGGAGTGCTGTTCTATTTCTGTGGAAACTCAAGCGAAGTGATTCGTATGGTTCCTCCTTTAACGGTTACAAAAGAGCAAATTGATGATGGATTACACATATTAGATGAAGCTATTGAAGAATATGTAGCTCAATTAACGGTGAAATTATCTTAAAATGATGAAGAAGAAGCTGGGCTATCAGAAGCAAAAAGCCCCTTGGATTCAGTCTAAAACAACCCTTGCCTATAAATGAAATGGGCAAGGGTTGTTTTGTTAACAGATTCGTGCAAGCTTTTTGTGAATGACGTTGGTTTAACAAGAGAGATGCCATTCACTTTGGTAGAAAATTTAGTGACTATCGTGTCGTCTCATTCGATTAAAATAGGAGAAAATGGGTAGTGGGATAAGGATAAATCCAAAGCTTTTATAGATAGAAAAAAGATTGTCTGTTACGAATCAAATCATCTTAAAAAAATTCAACTAAAAAGAGGGATTTTTGTACTAGTTGTAGAATGGTTTTCATATATTGTGAATGTGAATGAGTGAACGAACTATGAATTCTGAATATAAAAAATAAAAATGTATGACAACAGGATTGTATGTAAAGACCGTGTAAAAAGGAAGAAAAAAATGAAAGCGAATTCGTATCTTTTAGATTTAAAAATATTTTCTGAAAGCTGTTGACACGTTGTGCAATCGATTGTATGATTGTAGACATAACTTAATAAAACATTTTTCGACAAAATTCTTATCAAGAGAGGTAGAGGGATTTGGCCCAATGACACCTCGGCAGCGGACTTTTTAAAAGCACCGTGCCAACTCCAACAAGCAGTTGCTTGACAGATAAGAAGACAAAAGGCTTACTTAACTACGTGATCCCAACCTCTTCTTGCAGTCAACTCGGCAACTGTAAGGGGAGGTTTTATATTTGTTACATAACATGCAATTGACGATAATTCTTGAGTCATTCTACATATCCCTTTTATGAAGGGTGGGAAGAATGGCTTTTTTGTTTTGTAAAGGAATTAAAACTGATGCATAGAATTAGATAAAAAAGCGCTTTCATAATCGGTGACAAGGAGGATGGATGATGGGTAAATATGTAAAGGAGTTTTTTAGCCATCTTGATGTGCTGGCTATGTTTGTTCTTAGTATGCTGAGTATGCTTGGCTTTATTGATTCATTTTTTCGGTCATATGTTTGGCTCGTGTTTTTAAGTGGCGTTGTAACTTATATAACCAGTGAGTACATGACACATCGTTTTCTTTTTCATATGAAACCACCGAAGCATCCGTTGTTTCTAAAATTCATGAAACGAATTCATTATGATCATCATGAATTCCCAGATGACCTAAAGTTATTGTTTCTTCCAATTTGGTATAGCTTTCCTCAAATGGTAGCCGTCAGCTTAGTGGTCGGTCTAATCAGCAATAGCACGTATGGATTCGCGATGTTTACAGGTCTGTCACTCGCACTTCTTTATTATGAATGGGTGCACTACGTTGCTCATCGTCCTATTAAACCAAAAACGGCGTTTGGTAAATGGATGAAAAAAGTTCATCTTTGGCATCATTTTAAGAACGAACACTATTGGTTCGGTGTCACAAATCCAACCTTAGATTACATGATGGGAACGTTTAAGGATGAAAGAGAAGTCGAGAAAAGTGAGACAGCAAGGAAACTGTAGAAAGTTAGTCATCATTTCATACATTCAATTGTATAGCAAAGACAAGAGCTACAATAGCTCTTGTCTTTTTTAATGATTTATTTCCACTGAATTGTTAATGAAAACCCTTGGTATGACGGAGTGTAGATCACAATCTAATTGATGTAAGACAAGGATATGAAAAAAATTGTCGATTTTTGTTGACGTACTTGTATATACAGGTTAGAATGAAATCGTAATCATTATCCTGTATATACAAGTTTTAAGTAGAAAATGAAAGCGGTATATATAGAAGAGAGATTATATGGATATCCAATATGTATTTAGTGAAAAATAGCAGATAGCATAAAACTGTCGTTTATCTTTTATGAAACATGAAAACGGTAACAGGAGGGAACGAGATGAGCATTAATCGAGAATCAGTTGAGCAAATTGTTCAAGCGGTTGGCGGTAAAGAAAACATTTCAGCGGCGACGCATTGTGTAACGCGTCTACGTTTTGTATTAAAAGACGAAAGCAAAGTAGATAAAGACGCACTAAACAATCATGATCTTGTAAAAGGATCATTTTCAACAAGTGGTCAATTTCAAGTAGTTATTGGACAAGGAACGGTTGATAAAGTATATAAAGAGATGGTAGCCATTACAGGTATCGGAGAAGTCTCAAAAGAAGAAGTGAAAAATGAAGCGGCTAAAAATTTAAATCCGCTACAGCGTGCAATTAAAACGTTAGCTGATATCTTTATTCCGATTTTACCAGCAATCGTAACAGCTGGTTTACTAATGGGGATTAACAACGTTTTAACAGGGTCAGGTATCTTTTATGATGATCAATCCATTGTAGAGGTTCACACGCAGTGGGCTGACTTTGCAAACATGATTAATTTAATTGCTAACACAGCGTTTGTATTCTTGCCAGGTTTGATCGGATGGTCGGCAGTAAATCGCTTTGGCGGCAGTCCGCTACTAGGAATTGTATTAGGGTTAATGCTTGTACACCCGGACTTACTAAATGCTTGGGGATATGGAGCAGCTGAAGAAGTGCCAACTTGGAATCTATTTGGATTACAAGTAGAGAAAGTTGGGTATCAAGGACAAGTGTTACCGGTCCTATTTGCATCACTTGTGTTAGCAAAAATAGAGATCTTTTTACGAAAACGAATTCCAGATGGTTTCCAACTATTAGTTGTGGCGCCAGTAGCATTGTTAGTAACAGGTTTCTTATCATTTATCGCAATTGGACCGATTACATTTGCATTAGGTAACTTAGTAACAAGTGGAGTAGTAGGAATCTTTGAAGCTGTACCAGCACTTGGTGGATTAATTTATGGTGCTTTATACGCACCCCTAGTTATTACAGGAATGCACCACACATTCTTAGCAGTTGATTTACAGTTAATCGGAAGCACAGGTGGTACGTTCTTATGGCCAATGGTTGCATTATCAAACATCGCACAAGGTTCAGCGGCATTTGCCATGATGTTGTTGGCGAAGAATGATGAAAAATTAAAGGGCTTATCATTAACATCAGGTATTTCAGCATGGTTAGGTATTACAGAGCCAGCAATGTTTGGAGTGAACTTACGTTTTAGATATGCATTTATTTCAGCTATTACAGGTTCAGCGATTGCAGGCTTAGTCATTTCAATGGCTGGGGTAAAAGCACCATCAATCGGAATTGGTGGTATTCCAGCGCCATTATCAATTTTCCCACAAAACTGGGGCGCATTCTTCATCGGAATGGGAATTGTTATTGTGGTACCATTCGTCTTAACGTTCATTTTAGGAAAGTTAAAGAAGGAAGGTTTAAAGTAAATAAAGGGGGGACGAGACCAACAGTATAAGGGAGAAATTCCATGCTTGTTGGCTTCGTCTTTTTCTGTTTTAAAATAAATGCAAGTGTTGAATAAAGTAAATCGCTCATTTCAAGTAATTAAAAATAAAAAACGGTGGTGCTGAACATGAAACAACCTTGGTGGAAAAAATCAGTCGTATATCAAATTTATCCAAAGAGCTTTTATGATACAAACGGAAACGGTGTTGGAGATTTACAAGGGATTATCTCAAAGCTTGATTATTTAAAAGAGTTAGGTGTAGACGTTGTATGGTTAACGCCAATTTATAAATCACCTCAGCGTGACAACGGATATGACATTAGTGATTACTTTAATATTCATGAAGAATATGGCACGATGGAAGACTTCGATCGTTTGTTAGACGAAGCACATAAGCGCGACATTAAAATCATCATGGACATCGTCGTAAACCATACATCAACAGAGAGTGAATGGTTCAAACAATCAGCAGCGTCAAAAGATAATCCGTATCGTGATTTCTACATCTGGAAAGACGCAAAAGAAGATGGCAGTGAACCAACAAACTGGGAGTCTAAGTTTGGCGGAAATGCGTGGAAGTATGATGAGGCAACAGGTCAGTACTACTTACATCTATTTGACGTGACACAAGCGGATTTAAACTGGGAAAACGAAGAAGTCCGTAAAAGTGTCTATGACATGATGCACTTTTGGTTTAAAAAGGGTGTGGATGGCTTCCGTTTAGATGTGATTAACTTGATTTCAAAAGACCAACGTTTTCTAGATGACGATGGTTCAGTGGCACCAGGAGATGGACGTAAGTTTTACACAGATGGACCTCGCGTGCATGAGTTTATGCATGAAATGAATCAAGAAGTCTTTTCAAAATATGATGTGATGACGGTTGGAGAAATGTCGTCAACAACGCTTGATCATTGTGTGAAATATACGCACCCAGAGCGTAATGAGCTAAGCATGACGTTTAACTTCCATCATTTAAAAGTCGATTATCCAAACGGCGAAAAATGGGCGCTTGCTGACTTTGACTTCATTCAATTAAAAGACATTTTATCAACGTGGC
This sequence comes from Priestia iocasae, assembly GCF_016909075.1. GTDB lineage: Bacteria > Bacillota > Bacilli > Bacillales > Bacillaceae_H > Priestia > Priestia iocasae. The sequence goes on along the minus strand of NZ_JAFBFC010000002.1, from coordinate 255,120 downwards.
AAGTAGGTATGAACAAAGGTGGCGGCTGGAATGCTCTATTCTGGTGCAACCATGACCAACCGCGTGTGGTTTCTCGCTATGGAGATGATGATAAGTACCACAATGAATCTGCGAAAATGCTTGCGACAACGGTACATATGATGCAAGGTACGCCTTACATTTATCAAGGAGAAGAAATCGGGATGACAAATCCAAAGTTTGATTCTATTGATGAGTATCGTGATGTTGAATCATTAAACATTTATGATATTAAGCGTAAAGAAGGCATGAGCGACCGTGACATCATTGAGATTTTAAAAAGCAAATCACGTGATAATTCTCGTACACCGGTTCAATGGGATGATAGTGAAAATGCTGGATTTACAAAAGGGACACCTTGGATTTATCCAGCAGCGAACTACAAGCAAATTAATGTCGAGAATGCATTAAACGATAAAAACTCTGTGTTTTATCACTATCAACAACTAATCAAGCTTCGTAAACAGTACGACATTATTACGGATGGTGACTACGAGTTACTGTTAGCCGACCATCAAGATATTTTTGCATACGTTCGTAACGGTGAGAGTGAGAAGCTACTTGTTGTGAATAACTTCTATGGAAAAGAAACAACATTTGAATTGCCAAGTGAAGTAGACGTAGAAGGCTACAGCAGTGAAGTTTTACTTTCAAACTATGATGATTCATCAAATGACGTCAAGCGTGTTACCTTACGACCGTATGAGTCGATTGTATATTATTTGAAAAAATAAGGCAGAGTGAAAGAGCGATGGTTGTGCAAGCCATCGCTCTTTTTGTAAAATAAAGAAGGTGATAAAAGTGAGAGAAAATAAATTTATGACAATTTATGAAGACGTTGTTGCAAATATCCAAAGTGGTCAGCTTCGACCAAATACGAAGTTACCTTCTGAAAATGAACTAGTTGAGCAATACGAAACATCTCGTGAAACCATTCGAAAAGCATTGAATTTACTGTCGCAAAACGGCTACATACAAAAGATGAAAGGAAAAGGATCATTTGTATTAGATGTGTCAAGGTTTGATTTTCCAATTTCGGGGCTTGTAAGCTTTAAGGAACTAGCGGAAAAGCTTGGACATGAATCACATACGGTGGTCGAAGAGTTTGGGCTCATAAAACCTGATGAAGAGCTTCGAACGCAGCTACATGTGACCAGTAAAGATACAGTGTGGAAAGTAGTTCGCGCACGTGAAATTGATGGCGAGCGCATTATTCTCGATAAAGATTTTTTTAATAAAAAGTTTGTGCCTCATCTGACAGAAGATATTTGTCGAGGCTCGATTTACGAGTATTTAGAAAAAGAAGTGGGGCTAAAAATTAGCTTTGCCAAAAAGGAAATTTCCGTTGATGAACTGACAGAAGATGACCGGCATTATTTAGACTTAAAAGAGTATGAACACATTGTCGTTGTTAGAAATTACGTGTACTTAGATGATGCAAGTTTGTTTCAATATACAGAATCACGTCATCGATTGGATAAATTTCGTTTCGTCGACTTTGCGCGTCGCGGTGTATAAAAGGTTCAGGTACGTTAACGTACCTGAATTTTTTTACGTTTAGAGGACGAGGTAGGATGGTATAAAAAAGTAAAATGACTTTTGCAAAAGTTCTTTTCTACAAGATTGTAGGTGATAAGATAACCATTTGAGGTTGGTTTCAACAAAAATGATTGACTCATCTTTCTTTATTAAAGGACAACACGTTTTATCAAAATCAAATTTGTAAAAACATGAAACTTTTCAATCGGAAATTTCGTCTTACTAGGTAGAAGAAAAAAGCGAAGGGAATGGAAATCATGATCAGAATGAAGGTTGCAGTCGCAATGGGGTTATCGGTAATGATGCTAACGGCTTGTACGCAGGAACAAGAAACGCAAGAAGTGAGTGCGGCTGCACCTCAAGCTGCTCAGTTATTACAACAGGAACAAAAAGTAGGACAGTTTTACGAATATCAACAAGATAAAAGCAACAAGCAATTAGAAGGACTAGCACCGTATGATGTGTTTTTACTCTACTGGGCTGCTGTAAAGGAAGATGATCACAAAACGATGTATGCTCTTTACGCAAAAGGTGAAGAAGCAGGAACACCATCATATGATGTATTTAAGAGTGAGTATGTGGAGTACAAAGAAAATACACTAAACATTCTTGAAGAAATTGAAAGTCGAGGCATTTACTCATTTGAACAAGTCATGGTATCAGACGATCGTGCCTACATCTCACTTGATGAAGAAATTGGTCTTGGATTTGGCTTAACAAAGCAAGATGATGTGTGGAAAGTGAACTGGATGCCGGTGCAATAATAGACAAATCGCAGGTTAAAAAAGCCTGCGATTTTTTTATAAGTTGAAGATGGTGTGAAGCGTATTGATTATTCGATGGAAGTGAAACATTCTCCATTGATTGTTACTAGCTTATGTCCTAGCCTCTGTTTAGTACCTGAATTTTTTAGAGTAATTTATTTAAAGAATCTTCAAGCTTTTTGAAGTATACCCTCATGCCAAACCAGATCGTCATATAAATAAAGAGAAAGATGAAAAAGCTAATGAAGATCTCGATAACTCCTAATGGAAGCCAGCCTAAAGAGATTGCGATTGGATAATAAACGAGTACAGACAATATGAAGTGGATAACGAGCTGTTTTAATGGGCTCCAACGACCGTTTTCAAAAATACATGAAGAGACCCCCCAATACATACCGATGAACAGCGAGCCAATCATGTTCACTAACAATAGAGAAAGATTAATTTCTTCTATTCCTTGAACATAAAAGATGAATAGAAAAATGAGCATCATGATTGCGCCAAAGCCAAGTCCTGCGAAGCTCCGTGTGAGTAATTTAACGATCATATTCGGTTCCCCCTGTTTGTAGTAATTGTTTAAGCTTTGACACATACCCTCTTGATACGTACTCTTTGTTGCCAGATTTGAAGTACACGCACAGATTTCCATTAAAGGATAATTCAAAACGTGCGATTTGATTGATATTTCCAACGACCGATTTTGAAAACCTTGTAAAGTCATACCCCTCAAGCAATGACTCTACTTCAAATAGCTTCATTTTAAGTTCGAACTGTTCATGAGCAATTTGCGCATACACTTTACGCTGATGTGAATAAACAAAATCAATATCTGCTGGACTTAATACGATGGACTGTTCCTCAGCTACTCCTATTAATCTCTTGGCTGAGCTGTTTTTCAATTTCTTCATGAGAGCGTCTAGCTCATTTGACCATTGACTGGCATGAATCGTAATGAAGGTTTCCTTATGTTCACTACTAAGATCAATTTGTATTTTCATATTCTCACCTCACATGTCACATTATGGATGAAATTTCCTCGCTTCGCTATGAACTTTTCATAATCGGTTCGAAATCAGGTGTAACAGGTCGTTTTTTATACATGAAGGTAGTGAAGGAAATGTAAGGGAAGTCAATAAGTGAGGCTTTCAATTGAACAAAAAAGAACCCTATAAACTAGTCTTTTTTCAAAGTGTCTACTCTATAAGGTACATTTTAAGCAGTCTTTTTTCATAGTAAGTAACACAAATCGATAAAAATAGCTTCCTTATATCCAATTATTTATGTAAGAAGCTAATCCCATGAACGCTCCAATAACTAAACCAAACACAACAAAATAAACGGTTGGAATGTTTGCTGTGCTCCATTTCTTGCTTTTTTTAACCAAAATCATCCCGCCTTTCTTTCTCCTTATTACGTGTTTACAATTCGATAAGTTTCAATGAATTCCCGTTTTATGTAAAAAATAAAAAACAGCCCAATGCTGACATTTGGGCTGTTAGGTGTGAGCTTATAGAAAAATCAGCGTACCTAATTGAAGGGAAAGAAACGCGCTCAAGGCAATGCCGAGTAACATCATGCTGACAAACAACCAATCTTTTGCAGAGACAGTCAGGTTTCGATAGAAGGTACGATTTTTATGACCTGTGAATCCTTTTGACTCCATGGCAAGAGCGGTTCGCTCGGCTTTTCGAATGGCACTTGCAAGAAGAGGGATGATGTATCGCTTTAGCTGTTGTGCTTTGCCACGAACTGATCGCACGCGTCCGACTCCGCGAATACGCTGAGCGTTTTGAATCGTTTGTAGCTCTTCTTTCATGAGCGGTAAAAAGCGATAGCCTGCTAAAATACCATATGCAAGCTTTGGAGGCATTTTACATTGCTGCATTAAGCTCAATATGAACTGTGTTTTACATGTTGTAAAAATAAACAGAAGGGACAGAGAAGCAAAGCTTAACACACGCAGTGCAAGACCTAACCCTTTTTGAAGTCCTTCATACGTAAACGTTAAAAAGCCCCACTCGAAAAAGACGGTGCTGTTTTCGACATCACTCATATTGGGGAACAAAAGCGTTGTCCATACATACCCAAGCGCTACGAGTAAAAAAGGACTGAAAAACAGCAACCATTTTTTCACCGAAACATTTGCGAATAAAAAGGTGACACCGACTGTCCAAATGAAAAAAAACAGTGGCGTCATTGGATCAAAAAAGAGTGAAATAAGCAAGACACATAAAACGACGGTTCCTGCTTTGATGCTTGGATTAATATGATCTAACAGCATAGTCATCCTCCTTTTTTACGATTAGTTGACGTTGAAATGCTTCATAAAAAGGGAGTTGTAAATGAGCTTTCTTTAAAAGCTCCGACTGCTGCCATAGCTCTTTGGGTGTTCCTGTAAAGGCAACCGTTCCTTCATGCAAGACAATGACTGAGTTTGCATATTGATTTACTATATTCATGTCGTGCGTAATCATTAAAATGGATGCCCCACCTTTTACTCGTTCCGTAAATAAATTCATTAAGGCAGTCGCGGTGTTCGCGTCTTGTCCGAAGGTAGGCTCATCTAAAATAAGCAGCTTCTGTTCATCGATTAACATCGTTGCCACACTTAGCCTGCGCTTTTGTCCTTGACTAAGCGAGAATGGATTTTGGTGTTGAACGTGAAGGAGTCCGACTTGCTGCAAAATAGTTGTAACAGCATGGGTGATGTCTGACTCACTCAAGCCTTGCATGCGCAAGCCAAACGCTACCTCATCGTACACAGAATCGGTAATAAATTGATGCTCAGGATTTTGAAACACATAGCCCATCTTTTTACGAAGTTCTAATTCTCCCCACTTTTCAATTGATGTTCCTTCGACCAATACCTCTCCGGAAGAGGGGGAAAGTAAGCCGCTAATGAGCTTTGAAAAAGTCGTTTTTCCGGTACCATTTTCCCCAACAAGTGCCACGATTTCCTTCTCGTATAAGGTAACGTCAACGTCACGTAAAATTTGTTTTTCTTTTCGATTAAAATGCAAGTCATTGACCTTCAAAATAACGTTCGTTGATGACCGTTCAGGCTTCTCCATATTCAAAGCATCAATGGCCTGTTTTGTATGTATGACGCCTTCACATAGCTCATTCATGTGTAGTGGCATGGAAGAGTGATGATACAAGCCTCGAGTTTGTAAAAGCTTTGCGACTTCACACGTTTTAGGTAGCCAAATGCCTTCGCTACGCAACGAGTCACTATAGGTGGTGAAACATGTACGTGGATCTCCATCAAATAGGACAGAGCCTTGTTTGTCTAGGACGAGGCAACGATTCACAAATCCCATCCAGTCATCGAGCTTATGTTCAATTACAAGCAGTGAAAATCCATGTTTTTGCTGTAGCTTTTGGATTAACGTGACAAGTTCGATCGTAGCTTTTGGATCTAAATTGGCAGTCGGTTCATCTAAAATAAGCAGGTCTGGCTTCATGGCAAGCACACAGGCGAGCGCGAGCTTTTGCTTTTGCCCGCCTGATAGTGCTTGAATCGATTGGTATTTATAGTCTGTTAAGTGAACAAGGTTCAGTACTTCATCAATTTTTGCTTCCATTTCATGAGGTGGGGTATCAATATTTTCAAGACCAAAGGCAATTTCATCCTCTACCGTTAACATACAAAATTGGCTGTCTGGATCTTGAAACATGGCGCCTACGATTTGACTCACTTCCCCTGATTGGTACTGTGTGACAAGCTTTTCATGAATGGAAATGGTTCCTGATAGCTGACCATCAACGGCTGAAGGATATAAGCCGTTTATACAAAATGTTAGGGTGCTTTTCCCAGCACCACTCGGACCAAGCAACAAAATTGTGTCTCCATTTGAAATGGAAAACGTGGTGTTTTGTAAAACAGGTGATTCATCTTCTTCGTAATGAAAGGTAAGGTCCTTAACAGATACAAGGTCATTATGAAGCGATGTCATGTTTCTTGCTCCGTTTCACTTCTTTTCCTAGTGGAAAGCTGTTAAGTGCCCCTGTTTGCGCAAGTCCATCACTCAGCCATTTTCCTAATAAGCCGGCTAAAAGAGCGCCACTAATTAAGCGAACAATAAACATCGTAGTCACATACCCAGGGTCAAGAGCTCCGTATCCAGAAACGAAGTAGCCCCAAACGAAGCTTGTAACAGAGGAGCCCATTCCCGCTAACATTAAGACCCACGTGTTGTATGAGCGGTAGCGAGTTGCAGCGAATACCGCTTCGGCACCAGCTCCTTGGACGATTCCAGATAAAATGAGGCGAGGACCCATCGCATTTCCAATTAGGACTTCAATGGTGGCAGCAATTGTTTCCGATAAAAAAGCAGCTCCGGGCTTTCGAATAATATAGGCTGAGATAATTGAGACAATAAACCAAATCCCAAAAATAAATTCATAGCCTAATAGACCGAACATGCCAAATAATACATTTCCGAACTGAACGAATAATAAATACACAACCGCAAAGACAACAGATAGTGCCGATAATACGACAATCTCTCTAAACTTCCATTTTTCTAACATGATGTCATCATCCTACTTTCCTAGTTTGCTTTTTTAGAAGGGCTATTTGCTGATACATTCACGGTCATGACGACATGACTGGCTTGCTCTTGGGCGTTATGAAACGACTCTTGTAGCGTTTGAAATACATCGCGCACCTCTCCATCTAAACGAGTGGCATAGTGAACGCCACCTGTTAGTGTGCCGTGCTCTTTTGCGACGTTCACTTGATCAGCAATGATGTCCATATATGTAGGAGTATTCATTGGATAAAGAGCAAATTGAGTAGACACCTCAAATGTTGTGTCACGCGCTTTTTCTTCGTTTAACACGACGTCATCTTCTGTCATGTACACATCGCCTTCTGAATCACCTGGACAACCGATTGAGAATGTGCCGTTTAAGACCACGTGCTTTCCTGTTTTTGCTGCTGCAACATAGATCGCTTTTACAACATCAAAGACGTGAGATTCTCGACCACGAATGCAAGTACTGACGTCATCGGTTTGCTTCCACACTTTGGATGTGTCTGTTTCTTCAATTGCTGATAAGATGACGCGTACAAAGTCATCACTCATGACACTTAAAGTAAAGCGGCATCCTACAATTCTACTTGTTCCACACACGTTGTTTGTCATTTTGAATTCCTCCTGCTTTTAATCAGTTTTGTAAAAAACAATAAAAAAACTGCATCTCATAGGAAGATGCAGTTGAATGATATCTAGGTCTGTAAAAATACACGCAGAAACATATAGATATACTCACTACACTTCCCCACGCTAGTATTATCCAGATCGGGTTGTAAGGGATCGGAACGGTTGTTCACATCTCAGCCCATAATGAGCACCCCTAGTGTATGAAATGATATGCAGTTGTTTTATTAGTATGTAATATAAATTAGTTTCATGAATTTGTAAACCTTTTTATTTTCAGTCAATCATTCATCAGCATGTTTGTAAGCCGTGCACTAGACTATGTTAATAAAAAGTAAGCGGTGAGGCTTTATCAAAAACGTGTAAAACGCTTTTCTGTGTAATAAAAAAGGACAAACATTCCAAGGGGAGAAGTTTGTCCTTTTTTTATTAGGCAATACCTGTAAATGTATAAAGTAAAATGATGAAGAATACAGCTAATGTTTTAATAATGGTGATGGCAAAAATATCTCGATACGCTTGACGGTGCGTTAATCCTGTTACGGCAAGTAACGTAATAACGGCTCCGTTATGAGGCAATGTATCCATTCCGCCTGAAGCCATTGAAATAACACGGTGCATAACTTCAGGAGGGATGTTAAACTTTTCGATCGCTTCTAAATATTTTTCAGACATCGCACTTAAAGCAATTCCCATACCACCTGAAGCTGATCCAGTAATACCAGCAAGTGTTGTTGTTGTAACCGCGCCATTTACGAGTGGATTTGTAAATGTTTCAGAAATTCCTTTACTGATAGCACCAAATCCAGGAAGAGAGGAAATAACGCCTCCAAATCCGTATTCTGCTCCTGTATTCATCGCAGCTAATAGTGCTCCGCCGATGCTTGCGTTAATGCCAGCTTGGAAGTTCACTTTTACTTTATTCCAGTCGTACAATAAAGTTGTGACAATTCCGACAACAAGAGCCATCTCAACGGACCAAATGGCTAGTACAGAAGATAACTCAACCTTTCCGAACGATTCTAATCCAATGCTTGCGAAGTCGAATCCATCCGGATACCATGTTGGTAAAAACATCGTAAATAACTTGTTTGTCACACCTACGAGAATAAGAGGAACAAAGGCAAGAAGTTGACGAGATCGTTTTGTTGGCTCAGCGGCTGGCGTTTCAACGATTTCTTCTTCTTCTTTTAATACTTCCGCTGCGGCAGCGACCTCACTGTTAAATCCATCATAGCCTTCGCCCATCGTTTCCGCTTTTTTACGACGTGATTCTAAGTAAAGCAATCCTAGAATTAAAACAAAGATAGCACCTGTAATACCGAGGAATGGTGCAGCATAAATGTCTGTTTTGAAAAACGTTGTTGGAATAACGTTTTGAATCTGAGGCGTACCAGGAAGGGCGTCCATGGTGAATGTAAATGCCCCTAATGCAATGGTTCCTGGAATGAGTCTCTTTGGAATATTGGCTTCGCGGAATAGGTTTTTCGCAAATGGATAAACCGCAAACACCACAACGAATAAGCTAACACCACTATACGTTAAGATGGCGCCCATAATGACAATGGCTAAAATGGCTCTTTTTGCTCCGACAATTTGTACAATCGTTTTCGCAATGCTTTCCGCTAACCCGGACATTTCAACTACTTTTCCGAATATAGCTCCTAATAAGAATACCGGAAAGTAAAGCTTAATGAACCCAACCATCTTTTCCATAAAGATATTTGAAAAGAAAGGAAGAACAAAGCTTGGCTCTGTTAATAAAACCGCAAATAACGCGCAGATCGGTGCGAAAAGGATAACGGAAAATCCACGGTACGCAACGAACATTAAAAGACCTAAGGATAAAAGTATAATAATGAATTCCATAAACATCCCCCTTTAACTTCTGATAACCTTTTACATTCAAAGATGAAGGTAAGCGTTTTCAACTATGTACATTCCCCCTTGAAGAAAACAATTCATCTATTTTTTTATGAATGCAAGATTCGTGCCAACGTTTTCTGTTTTAGCATGAATCGTGTAAAAGCACAATATTTAAACATAAAACGATTTCCTTTTTTATGTTGAAGCTTGCAACAATTCGATTATATTCCGGAAATCTGTAATAATAGGCGGAATATAGTTCGAAATTTCGGAAGAATAGAGAAAAAACGTTTAGATAGCCTTGACAAATACTTGGAAATTTATCATGATGACATCAATTATGTTGTTTATTTTAAGTGAAGCAATGAACATAAATTCAACAGTGAGGGAGAGAGTTGTACATGACACTTAAAGATTGGAACATTCCCCATGGTTGGTTCGAAGAGATTATCAATTCAATAGGTGAGTGTGTCGTAATCATTGATCGTGAAGGCATGGTTCGACATTTAAATAATGCATATTGTAAGTTTTTAGAAACAACAAAGGAAGAGGCAGTAGGAAAGCCTGTTCAGAACGTAATTGAAAATACAAGGATGCATATGGTGTTAAAAACAGGTCAAGCTGAACTATCAGCTATTCAATCGATTAAGGGAAATGAGATGGTGGCAAACCGATATCCGATTTACTTAGATGGTGAAATTGCTGGGGCAGTAGGGACCGTAAAGTTTCGCAATCGACAAGAATGGGTTGAGTATGCTCGGAAAATACAATCGTTACTTGAAGAGCTAAACTACTATAAAACGACGTTAGAAGGAGCGCTTGAGAGTAAATATTCATTTGAAGATTTGATTGGGCAGAGTAAGCCCTTTTTAGAAGCAAAGCAATTAGCAGAACGAGTTGCTGGTAGTCAGTCTTCGGTTTTACTATTAGGTGAATCAGGAACAGGAAAAGAATTGTTTGCTCATGCCATGCATCAAAGAAGTTCAAGAGGTCCGTTTCCGTTTGTTCGGGTTAACTGTGCATCCATTCCAGAGCATTTACTTGAATCTGAACTGTTTGGTTATGAAGAAGGTGCATTCACTGGTGCGAAAAGAGGTGGGAAAAAAGGAAAGTTTCAGCTTGCCCATCGCGGTACCATCTTTTTAGATGAAATTGGTGATATGCCTCTTGCTATGCAAAATAAGCTTTTACGCGTCTTACAAGAAAAAGAAATTGAACGAGTAGGGGGACAAGCTCCCATTCCGATTGATGTACGAGTCATTGCCGCTACACATCGTAATCTAGAAAAGATGGTGCAGGAAGGAACATTTCGTCAAGACTTATATTACCGCTTAAATGTCATTAAAATTGACATTCCACCACTAAGGGAACGAAAAGACGACATCGTACGAATTGCACAATTTCTACTAAAAAAGCTCGAACGGAATTTTAATCGTCACGGAATTCAGCTGTCTGAAGAAGTCGTGAAGCGCCTACAGTATCATAACTGGCCAGGAAATATTCGCGAGCTAGAGAATGTACTTGAGCGAGCGGTTAATGTGTTAGATCAAGCGGAGATTCATGTGACGCATTTGCCTTTGTATCTTCGAGATGATGAGAAGCAGATGATGCATTCAAACGAGTCGAAAGAAGAAGCAACATCAACTCTCCAACCGTTAAAAGAAACGATCATGGCTGCTGAAAAAGAAGCGATCATGCAAGCATTAAAAGCGGCAGAAGGAAACAAACTAGCTGCAGCAAGGTTGCTAGATATTAGTAAAACAAGCTTTTATGATAAATGTAAACTTTATAATGTATAAAACAAATAGCCAAGCCCTCTGTGTTTGGCTATTCGTTTTGTGTATAGTATCTATGCTTTTTATTCATTTTACTTATAACCAAAAGCGATGTAAACTCTTACATAATAACAAGATAGAGAGAATGAAATGGCTGTTGGTGAACGATTACAACCAAAATGTAAGCGTTAACAGTTAGGGTTCTCTATCTCAATAAGAAAGGGGATTTCAATGAAAACCATTTACTCATCATTTAATGACGCAATAAAAGATATTTATGACGGTGCGACGATTATGGTCGGAGGATTTGGATTGTGCGGAATTCCGGAAAATTTAATTGTAGCACTCGCTGAAACAGGGGTAAGAGATTTAACGGTCATTTCGAACAACTGTGGAGTTGATGATTGGGGCTTAGGCTTATTGCTTAAGAATCGTCAAATTAAAAAAATGATTAGTTCCTATGTTGGAGAGAATAAAGAATTTGAGCGCCAAGTTTTACAAGGTGAACTAGAAGTTGAGCTTGTACCTCAAGGGACACTCGCAGAAAGAATTCGTGCAGGTGGTGCAGGAATTCCAGCATTTTATACGCCTGCTGGAGTTGGGACACCAGTTGCAGAAGGAAAAGAAGTGCGCACGTTTAATGGAAAAGAATACGTGTTAGAGCAAGCACTAAAAGCAGATTTTAGCTTGGTGAGAGCGGCAATAGGAGATGAGATGGGAAATCTCATTTACAATAAAACAGCGCAAAACTTTAACCCGATGATTGCAGCGGCAGGTAGTGTGACCATTGCAGAAGTGGAGAAGTTAGTAAAAACAGGCTCTCTTGATCCACAGCAAATTCATACGCCAAGTGTGTATGTACAATGCTTAGTCGTTGGAGAGCAGCAAAAGAAAATTGAACGCTTAACTATTCAAGAAGCAGGGGTGAGATAAATGGGAGTGACTGTAAAGGATAAAGGACTTGTGCGTGAAAAAATAGCAAAACGAGCAGAGAAAGAAATTGAAAACGGCTTTTATGTGAATCTTGGCATTGGTATCCCAACCCTTGTGGCGAACTATATTAGCGACAATAAACAAGTCGTGTTGCAGTCGGAAAATGGCCTACTCGGCATTGGGCCTTATCCGAAAGAAGAGGAAGTGGATGCGGACTTAATCAATGCTGGAAAAGAGACGGTTTCTGCCATTGCTGGTGCCGCTTACTTCAACAGTGCAGAATCATTTGCGATGATTCGTGGTGGTCATATTGATATAGCTATTTTAGGAGGAATGGAAGTCTCTGAAAATGGCGACCTAGCAAACTGGATGATTCCAGGCAAGATGATTAAAGGAATGGGTGGCGCGATGGACCTTGTTCATGGTGCACGAAAAATCATTGTTATTATGGATCATGTTAATAAAAATGGTGAATCTAAAATCTTAAAACAGTGTTCGCTTCCTCTCACAGGAAAAGCAGTGGTTAATCGAATCATTACCGATATGGCTGTGATGGATGTGACGGAAGAAGGACTAAAGCTAGTAGAGGTAGCAAAAGGCTATACAGTAGCTGAAATTTTACAGGCAACAGAGGCAACGTTAATCGTAACAGAAGATGTAAAATTAGAGGCTTACTAATCATACTATGTTTAGTTGATTTAATAGCTAATTAAAAGAGAGTTCATACAATCTCTTATATAGTGAGGCGGAGTCAAACAGGGGTGTTCTTTGCCCCTTTTGTCTCAGCCTCTTTTTTCTTTAAACGATTCATGACGATGCACTTTTTCATGGAAGGATTTAGATTTATAAGCGCAGAAGAAGTTGGTATAGATTTTGCATAGTAAGTAGTGGGTGAATAAAATGATTAAATCGCTGAAAGTAAAAATGATAACGCTTTCAATTTGTGGTATCTGCATCTCTATCCTCTTTGTTAAGTCTACATAGGAGTATACTTACGACTATATAGTCTAAGGACTCTTGGTCAGCTTGTAATGAACCTAGCTTAATCGATAACTTTATTTTCATTCATCAGCGGACGTAAAGAAGGGAGGGACATGAGCCATTACGTACATTTTGAACGACCCATTACTTAGCTAACACGTGAGGAGGGAGCGCTCTGACGGAAGAACAAAAAAATGAACGAAGATCATAGAGGAAAGCTTCATTCATTTTTTAAAAGGGTTTCGTATGCATATAAAGAGGAGGAGAAGGTTTGAATAAATATAAACGTTTGATGATGGTTGGATTAGTTGTAACGCTATTTATGTCACTGCTGCCAATGAGCTCTGTCGCAGCAGGCAGCTTCCTAACAAAAACGTACAATGGAAGAAGCTATAAAGTGTATGTGCCGGAAAGATATCAAGCTGGAACAAAAGTTCCTCTAGTTGTCATGCTACATGGTTGCACACAAGATGCTACTCAGTTTTCTTCTGGAACACAGATGAACAACTTGGCGGAGATAGAAAACTTCCTAGTGCTATATCCTGAACAACCTTCATCTGCTAACTCTAATAAGTGCTGGAACTGGTTCGAATCAGCTCATCAATCGAGGGGGAGTGGGGAGCCTGCATTAATTGCTGGAATGGTCAATCAAGTAAAATCAGACTATACCATTGATGATAACCGTGTTTATGTAGGAGGTCTATCAGCAGGTGCTGCAATGAGTGTGATTATGGGAGCGACATACCCAGATATATTTGCAGCTATTAGTGTTGGAGCAGGACTGGAATATAAAGCCGCTACATCTTTAACAGGAGCTTTTACAGCAATGAATAGTGGAGGACCTAATCCTTCTCAACAAGGCGATGCCGCTTACAATGCAATGGGGGCTTACAAAAGAGTTGTACCTGTCATTGTTTTTCATGGAACTTCAGATACAACGGTGTATCCAGTAAACGGTCATCAAGTTATTTCTCAATGGGCTCAAACCAATGACCGTGCATCTGATGGAGTTGACAATAATAATATGGATGACACGGCAGATCAAACCGTGATGGGTACAGTTTCTGGAGGAAGAAGCTATACGCAGTATATATATAAAGACCATAACGGCACAGCCATTATGGAAAAGTACATTGTTGATGGAATGGGCCATGCTTGGTCAGGTGGTAGTACAGCAGGGTCTTATACAGATCCAAAGGGGCCTAATGCCACACAATTAAGTTGGAATTTCTTTAAAAGCCATCCGAAAGCAGGAAGTAACCCGACGGATGATATCACACCACCTGTAACTTCTGCTTCACCAGCGGGGGGAACCTATACAAATCCTGTGAATGTCACACTGTCAGTGAATGAAGAAGCCACCATTTATTATACAGTTGATGGGCGTACACCTACTACTAGTTCAGCGATTTATTCAGAACCTATCTCCATTGCAAAAAACACGAGGTTAACATTCTTTAGTGTTGATTCAAAAGGGAATCAAGAAAGCATCAAATCAGAAACGTATACCATTAGCGCACCTTCTGAAACAGGCACCTCGTTTACATCAATTGCTTCAGAGGATGGATTTGTTGGAGCACTACCTGCAGATGGCCTGAGTTCAACCGTTCACAAAATGGGTGATAAAGGAATGTATAACACCGATACGTATCGAACCATCTTGTCATTTGATACAAGTAACATTCCAGATTCAGCTACAATTAAAAGTGTGAAATTAAAAGTGTATCGAAAGTCTTTGTCTGGATCTGTCAATGCCATTCGTGTTGATGTGAAAAACGGTTGGTTTGGAACGAGTAGCACATTACAACAAGGAGATTATAGTGCTGCAGCTTCTGCTCTAGACGTGGGTGCTTTAGCGGTTCCTTCTGCAAATAACGAATATACTGAAGTTGAACTACGGTCTACAGCTTATTCGCATGTTAATAAGGCGGGTAAAACACAGATTCGGTTAGTAAGCACCACTCCTGTTGATTTTGCCATGGATACTCTCGAGATTTATGCAGGAGAAGATTCAGCGTATGCTCCTGCTTTATCTGTTACGTATGAATAAGAAATGTAGCATTGTGAGAAAAGATAACAAATAAACAGAAAAGTAAAAAAGTTTGTTAGAAAGGCTTACACATTTGTAGCGCCTATGTAAAAACTAGCATAAGATGTAATCAAGATCACATTATTCTCCTGCGATTTCGTATAACCTCTAAAAAAGGTAATCTTGGATTTCTTTGTGAATCCGCACGCCTAGCTACATATGTAGCTAGGTCTTTTTTTGCCTTTTTTAATCATCCCGATGCAAATGCGAAATATTAAGAACATAAAGACTTTTATTTGATATCGTTTTCCATCTTGAATCTTTCATAATTAGGACTATAATAGGACAAAAGATTTGACTAATTGACTCAAAGTACTACTAGTGAAAATGGCAGGTTTGTACATTTTAAGAGTAGGCTTTTTTGTGTTTGAAGAAGATGAGGAGGCGCGTATGTTTGGAACAAAAAGGATTACTAGAGCGTTTATTTAAGCTATCTGAACGTGATACAACAGCGAAGCGAGAAGTGCTCGCTGGACTTACGACATTTATGACGATCAGCTATATCATTATCGTCAATCCATTAATTTTATCAGATGCAGGAATTCCAAGAGACGCAGCGCTAGCAGCAACGATTTATGCGATTGTGTTTAGTACATTAATTATGGCACTCTGGGCGAATTTCCCCATTGTGACGGGTCCCGGGATGGGGCTGAATGCATTTTTTGCTTATTCGGTTGTACTTGGACAAGGGTTGTCGTGGCAAACGGCACTCGGAGCGGTCTTCATTTCGGGAATTCTCTTTTTTTTACTAACCGTTACAGGAATACGTGAAAAAATTGTAGATGCCATTCCGAATGTGCTAAAAGCATCCATTGCGGTCGGAATCGGTCTGTTTGTTGCCTTTATTGGACTGAAAAATGCAGAGCTTGTTGTATTAAATGAATCAACTTATGTAGGACTAGGAGACGTGACAGCAAAAGGTCCACTTTTAGCTCTATTTGGTTTACTATTAGCAGCTGTATTGATGGCAAAGCGTGTAAAAGGAGCACTTATTGTTAGTATTCTCGTCACTACGGCAGCGGCGATGGTTGTTGGCTTTCAAGCGACTCCAACTGGTATAAGTGACGTGTTTTCTCTAAAGCCACCTAGTATTGCAGATACATTTATGCAAATGGACCTGAAGGGAGCTATTGCATATGGTGTATTTTCCGTTGTGTTTTCATTCACCATTGTTGAGTTATTTGATACGTTAGCAACATTAATTGGATTATCTAAAAAAGCAAATTTAACAGATGAGAATGGTAAAATTCCAAATATTAATCGTGCTTTAACGGCTGATTCTGTTGGAACAATGGCAAGTGCAATGTTTGGAAGCACAGCGCTAAACACGTACATTGAAAATGCAACTGGGATTGCAGAAGGTGGACGAACAGGGCTAAAAGCATTTACGGTAGCGATGCTATTTGTTTTAACACTGTTTTTTGCGCCACTCATTCAATTTATTCCATCAGTGGCTACAGCACCAGCGTTAATTATTATCGGATCACTGATGTTAAGTGATATCAAAAACGTGAACTTTGATGATTTTACAGAATTCGTTCCAGCCTTTTTGACCATCCTTATGATGCCACTCACTTTCAGTATTGCTGAAGGACTAGCATTTGGATTTATTTCATATACGTTATTAAAAGTGTTAACAGGTAGAAAAAAAGAAGTACACTGGATGATGTATTTCATTACTGCAGCCTTTATTATTAATTTTATTATGATGTCCCATTGATAAATAAAAGCAAGAATCCTACATAACTTTGTAGGATTCTTGCTTTTTATGTTGACTATTGTCTAGGAAATAATCAGTTCTTCACACTCATTTCAAGATAGACACGGATATCCTTTCGGTTTTGATACTTCGGATTATTGCTCCGTGTATACTCTTCACTTTTATGTGCAATCGTATACGTCTTCTCAAAACTCTTCACCATCTTATCGATTTCCTCACGAGTTCCCAGCAATCGAACCTGAACCATCCACAAAAACCCCTTCACATCAAATCAATGAACAAACAGTGTACCAAGATAAAAACTATTCGTAAAGGCGTTCTACTGAAGTTTTTCACGCATTGATTATTTCGGTATATGAAAATCTAGATTTTCATATAAATTAGGAGTAGAATGAAAGTAAACGTTAAGTGAACCGTTTAAATTGAGAATATAGACAGGAGATAGGGACATGGAGAAGTATAAAGTATATCTTTTACTTGTGCTCGTTATGCTTGCATGGGGAATGAATGTAGTTGCCTTAAAGATACTTGTGACAAATTTTGCTCCTGTAACAATGACAGCCATTCGGGTATTTATAGCCGGTTTATTTGTGTTGCTTTTCTTATATGCAACAAAGCAGGCGCGTCATCTTTCAAAGAAGGAATTTGTTTTTATTACGCTTGTTGGTTTATTGAATGTGGTGGGTCATCACGTTTTTTTATCTTTAGGTTTAAAGCAAACAAGTGCCTCTAACGGTGGGCTAATTTTAGGAATGGCACCTATTTTAACGACGATTTGTGCCGTTTTGTTTTTAGGAACAAAGCTGACATTTCTGCGGTTTCTCGGTGTTCTATTTGGTTTTACAGGTGTCGTGTTTATTGTGTTAACACGTAGTGGCGGGGTGACCACTGGAGCAATTGGTGACTTATTTGTTTTCTTATCACTTGTCACACAAGCAGTCAGCTATGTCTTTATTAAAAAAGCAGCAACGACCTTAGATGCAAGACTGATGACAGGGTGGATGCTTGTGACGGGCGCGTTCTTTTTGTTATTGATTAGCTTCGTAATTGAACCAGGAGGCATGCAAACAATGACCCAAGGAAGTGCGGGAGTATGGGCCATTTTCTTTGGATCAGCGCTAATCGCGACTGCATTTGGACATATGATGTATAACCAGGCAGTTCAGCACATCGGAGCAGCCGAGGCGGCTATCTTTGGGAACTTAAACCCATTTTTCGCTCTTCTAAGCTCAGCTATTTTCCTAAACGAAGCCATCCGAACCGAACAACTTCTTGCCTTCCTCCTCATCGTAGCAGGCGTACTAATGGGAAGCGGAATCATGGAACGAAGAAAAGCGAAGGCGACTGTTCAGGCTTGAGAGGCGTTGGAGCTTTTGGAGAAGAAACTGTCGTTTAGTTTCAGCTCTAGAAGTGAAATGACCGTAGAAGCTGGTTTGAGTAGCTAGACAAGAAGAAAAGCGAAACAAACCACGTTAGCTCCATAGGGCATAAGACTTGGCGAATAACTATCATTTTTCTCTATAACATAAAACAAGAGGTGATGCACCTCTTGTTTTTTTTTTGAATATTTGTTTTAGTAGAAAATATATGTGTTTTATATAAATATAAGATAACTAATAAACATTCATTCGATTGACACTAATTAAGTGGATTGATGTTCAAAAAACAAGGGGGAGATTTTTTGCAACGTATAGATCAATCTTTTCAATTATCTCCACTAGGTGATGCGGCGATTGTCGTTGCGTTTGGAAAGCAAATTAGTGAAGAGATACACAAAAAAGTCAAAACATTCGTAACAAAGCTCGATAAGCATCCTTTTGATGGACTTATTGAATATGTTCCTGCTTTTACAACAGTCACGCTTTATTATAACCCTTGGGTGCTTAGTAAGGGTGGAGTGAAAAGCGCGTATGAAGAAGTAAAAACGATTGTAGAAGAGTTGTTAAAAGCAGTAGACACAAACAAGGAAGTAAAAGCAAGACAAATTGAAATTCCAGTTTGCTATGAAGCGGAATTTAGTCCAGACTTAGCGTTTGTGGCTGAGCACAATGGGCTTTCAAAAGATGAAGTCATACAAATCCATACAGCTGGTGAATACTTAGTCTATATGATTGGGTTTGCACCTGGGTTCCCATATCTTGGTGGGATGAATGACAACATTGCTGCTCCTCGTAAAACAAATCCCCGTTCAGCGATTCCAAAAGGTTCAGTCGGAATTGCCGGTTCGCAAACAGGTGTATACCCACTTGAAACACCAGGGGGCTGGCAGATTATTGGTCGAACACCTGTATCGTTGTTTAATCCATATCGTGAGTCGCCCAGTTTGCTTCAAGCAGGTGATATTGTGACATTTACATCCATTTCAAAAGAAGAGTATCAGGAAAGAGAGGAGAGAGAGCGTGAGTCTTAAAATTGTAAGGCCTGGCCTACTTACAACGATTCAAGATTTAGGCAGACGTGGCTATCAAAAAGAAGGCATTATCGAAAGTGGACCAATGGACCCGTTTGCGTTACGAGTGGGCAATTTGCTCGTAGGAAATCACGAGGGTGAAGCAAGTCTTGAAATCACATTAATGGGACCAAAAATTCAATTTGAGGACGATCATCTTATTGCGTTAACAGGTGGTAACCTATCGCCGAAGCTTGATGGAAAGCCGATTCGAATGTGGCGTCCCATTCTCGTTTCAAAAGGCAGCTTATTAGAATTTGGACTGCCCGTTGAAGGATGCCGTACGTACCTATCTGTTTCTGGTGGGCTTTTGGTTAAAGAAGTGATGGGAAGTAAATCAACGTATTTACGTGCGGAGCTAGGTGGCTTACATGGGAAGGCGTTACAGTCTGGAGATGTGATTTCATGTGGTGACATAACGGACAAAGCGACACCATTTTTACAGGAGTTAAAACAAAGCCGATTACAACAAGCGATTTGGACATTGTCTCCACACTTGTTGCCAACTTATGAGGACGCACCCATCATTCGAGTTGTAAAAGGCTTAGAGTATGAGTTATTTACAGAAGAAAGTCAGAAGCAATTTTTTGATGAACCGTTTCACATTACACCTCAGTCAGATCGGATGGGTTATCGATTAAAAGGAGCGGAATTAACGTTGGCTAAGCAAGAAGAAATGCTTTCGAGTGCAGTTACGTTTGGAACGATTCAAGTGCCAGCCGATGGAAATCCAATTGTCTTACTAGCTGACCACCAAACAACTGGTGGATACCCACGTATTGCACAAGTGATAAGCGCGGACTATGGCAAAATCGGCCAAACCGCTCCAGGGAAAAAAGTGTCTTTCCAAAAAGTTTCCCTGACAGAAGCAGAAAAGCTATACATAGAGCAGGAACAGAAAATCAACGAAATAAAATGGGCGTTACGTGTGAAAAGAGGAGGAGAATAACATGGTAAAGGTTGATTTGAATTGTGATCTAGGCGAAAGCTTTGGCGCATACACAATTGGAAATGATGAAGAGATTTTACGTTATGTCACCTCGGCTAATATTGCGTGTGGATTTCATGCAGGAGATCCTAGTGTCATGCGTAAAACCGTGAAGCTTGCCCTTGAGCATCATGTGGCGATTGGTGCGCATCCAGGCTTTCCTGATTTAGCTGGATTCGGTCGTCGCAACATGGCTGTTTCCCCTGAAGAAGCGCATGATTTTGTGATGTATCAAATCGGTGCTCTTTCTGCGTTTGTACAAGCAGAAGGTGGAGCACTGCATCACGTGAAGCCTCACGGAGCGCTTTACAATATGGCTGCCGTGGATGCATCGCTATCAGAAGCGATTGCACAGGCAGTATATCGTGTAAATCCAGATGTGATTTTATATGGATTAGCAGGTGGAGAACTTGTTAAAGCTGGTGAGAAAGTGGGCTTACGAGTAGCAAGTGAAGTGTTTGCAGACCGTACGTATCAAGAAGACGGAACATTAACATCTAGACGATTGCCCAACGCACTCATTACAGATGATGAAGAAGCAGTCAAACAAGTTGTGCGCATGGTAAAGGAAGGGAAAGTGTTAACGCAGCAAGGGAAAGACATTTCAATTCAAGCGGATACGGTTTGTATCCATGGTGATGGCGCGCATGCCTTGGCGTTTGCTCGTCATATTAACAACGTATTACGTGAAGAAAAGATTGAAATTATAGCTCAATGAGGTGAAGAAAGATGAAGAGAGAACGTAATTGGAGCGTCCTGCTCGGAGCCGCCTTTTTAATGGCAACATCTGCAGTAGGACCAGGATTTTTGACACAAACAACGGTGTTTACACAAACGTTAGCAGCTAGCTTTGGTTTTGTTATTTTAATTTCCATTTTATTAGATATTGGGGTACAGCTGAACGTTTGGCGTGTGATTGCCGTTTCAGAAAAGCGAGCGCAAGATATCGCAAACTTAGTGTTGCCAGGTCTAGGTGTTTTAATTTCAATCTTAATTGTGATTGGCGGCCTTACGTTTAATATTGGAAACGTAGGGGGAGCTGGTCTAGGCTTTAATGCATTATTTGGTGTATCAAGTGAAGTAGGGGCGATCATTGCCGCTGCGATTGCGATTGTCATTTTTTTAGTCAAAGAAGCTGGAAAACTTATGGACCGCTTTACGCAAATTCTTGGGTTTTTGATGATTGTATTGATGATTTATGTGGCATTCACATCTTCTCCACCCGTTGGTGAGGCAGTTGTAAAAACATTTGCGCCTGACAAAATTGATATCATTGCAATCGTGACGCTGGTTGGAGGAACAGTAGGTGGCTATATTACATTTGCAGGTGGTCACCGTTTATTAGATGCAGGAATAAAAGGGAAAGATGCTCTTCCGTCCATTACGCGAAGTGCCGTTTCTGGAATTGGTCTTGCTTCGTTAATTCGTATCTTCTTATTCTTAGCCGCTTTAGGGGTTGTGAGCCAAGGGTTAACGTTAGATCCAGATAATCCGCCAGCATCTGTGTTTCAACTAGCAGCAGGCAACGTTGGTTACAAATTATTTGGCATTGTGATGGCATCTGCTGCCATTACATCGGTTATTGGGGCAGCCTATACGTCGGTTACGTTTATTCGTTCGTTTCATAAAGGAATTGTCAAATATGAAAACTGGGTGATTATTGGCTTCATTGTTGTATCGACATTGATCTTTATATCAATTGGAAAGCCAGTTAAACTGCTTATTTTGGCAGGAGCATTAAACGGACTTATTTTACCATTAACGCTAGGAACCATCTTAGTTGCAGCCTATAAAAAGAACATTATCGGCGATTATAAGCATCCATTATGGTTAACGATTTTTGGTGGTTTTGTTGTTGTTGTCATGGCGGCAATGGGTGGCTATACGCTTATCAATCAATTGCCACAGCTGTTTTCATAAGTAGAATGTATGAATCAGTGAAGAGGTTTCTCTTCGCTGATTTTTTTATGTAGAAATGTAGCGAAAAAAATCCCTGCACTCTTTCTTAATAGAAGAGGCAGGGATACTGATTGACTACACTATACCATTTTCGATACCATTTCAGCTAAGTAAGCTGTGAGGACAGCGGCATAGGTACCCACAACGTTTCCGACGATTCCCATGAGAAGACCAACAGGTGCTAATGCTGGTTGGAAAACAGATGCTACAACGGGTGCAGAGCTTGTCCCACCAATGTTACCTTGTGAACCAACTGCGATGAAGAACATCGGTGCTCGCATTAAGCGTGCAGCAAGGAAAATAACAAGAATGTGAATAGCTAACCAAACAGCGCCCATTAAAATATATTGAGGTGCATCTACAACGTACACTAAGTTCGCTTTTGCTCCAATTGTTGTAAGAAGTAGGTAAATACCAGCGTAGCCGATTTTACTTGCACCATAATCTTCTAATTTGCGCACTTTCGTAAACGATAAAGCGATTCCGATTGCTGAAACAATCATAATCGTCCATGTTGAAGCGTTTAAAACAGACGTTGCTGGTAACGTTTCAGAAAATTTACGAATCACATAAGAAACACCAAAGCCAAGACCTAAAATTCCTAGTAATTGAGGAATGGCAAGTGGTTTTGCATTTTGCTTTTCAAGCTCACCAATTTGTTCGTTTAATTTTTCAACAATTTGGTTATCAGCTTTGTTCCATTTATTAAATTTGTATTGAAGAGATGATAGAGCAATCATAATCCCCATCCAGCTATAACCAACGACTGTATCCACGACAATAATTGGTGATAAAATCTCTTCAGGTGTACCAACCGCATCCACTAATGCAGCCATATTTGCAGAACCACCAATCCAGCTTCCTGCTAGAGCGGCAACACCTTTCCACGCATCTTCTGGTAAAAACGGTTGGAAAATCGCTAGAGAGATAGGACCCCCAATGATAACCCCAAGTGTACCTGCTAAAAAGAGTAGAAGTGCTTTTGGCCCTAAACGTAACGTTGCTGGAACGTTTGTTGATAGTAAAAGAAGTAAGAGACCAAATGGTAGGATGTACGTAGAAACGAAATCATACAAGGATGATGATGATGGTGTAATCCCAAGCGTAGTTGAAATCATCGGTAAAAAGTATGCCCAAATAAGTGGTGGAGCGTAATGGAAAAACTTTTGAACTGCGCTATTTTTCCATTGTGCGAGCATGAACACTGCTCCAATTAAGGCAGCTAAGTATGCCATGAGCGCCATAGGATCTTGGATCAATGCGCCATTTTCTGTTGCAAACATCTAGATGAACCCCCTTCTGTTGTATAAAAAACGTCGTGTTTCTTCATATTTATAATAGTGATTTCAAAACACGTATTTCTATCATACTATAAAGTAATCGGTTTCTTTTATTTTTCATAAGATTAAGATTTTTGTTTGGGAAAGAAGATAAAAAAGAGACGTGAATACGAAAGGTCTTTTAAGTAGCGTGGATGATCCCTCTTTAGTAGTTCAATAGAAAAGTGACAAATTCTTTTCTACAGAATAAATCGTAATCACTTTGATTTATTTCGTAGATTTCATTCATAGTGTTTGGAAATCTAGCATATGTATCTACTAACAAGGGAGGTAAGCGTGTGACACTTTCAAAAGTAAGCAAAGAAGTAGTAGGGTTGTTGTTGCTGTTGTTGTTTGGATACTGCTTTTTCTTTTTAGATATGAATGAGCTAGAGTTAGAGGTTCCATCCTCTCTATTAAACGTGAATGCAATCTTTTTAAGTATTGTACTAGAGGCGCTACCTTTTATTTTACTAGGAGTCTTTGCATCGGCTCTCATTCAAACCTTTGTGTCGGAGGAGCTTCTGCAGCGATTCATTCCGAAGAATGCCTATGCAGCTCTGTTACCGGCTGCGATTGTGAGTGCCATTTTACCAGTTTGTGAGTGTGCGATTATTCCAGTTGTGAGAAGGCTTATTAAAAAAGGAATGCCTCTTCATGTAGGGGTTGTGATTTTAGTGGGTGCCCCGATTCTCAATCCAATTGTGCTTATGTCGACTTACTATGCTTTTCAAACCAATCTATCTATTGTATATGGACGGATGGGACTTGCGTTTCTTCTTTGTATGGTGATTGGACTAATTGTGTATGTTGTTTTTAAAAATAACAATCAGTTAAAAACGGTACATGAGCATCGTCATGAGGTGGAAGGGAATAAGTTCAAGCAAACGTTGTATCATGCAAGTGATGAGTTTTTTGATATGGGGAAGTATTTAATAATCGGTGCATTTGTAGCGAGTTTGTTTCAAACGTTTTTAAACCGTCAAGTTCTACTGGAAATCGCGAGCAGTGATATCATTGCCCCAGCCGTGATGATGGCCTTTGCGTTCGTGCTGTCTCTTTGTTCAGAAGCGGATGCATTTGTGGCTTCGTCATTTGCGCATACGTTTAGCGCAGGATCACTACTTGCTTTTTTAGTGTACGGGCCGATGATCGATTTGAAAAATACGATTATGATGCTAGCGTTCTTTAAGAAGCGATTTGCAATTGGTTTTATCTTCATCGTAACAGTTGCTGTTTACGTCGCCATTTTACTTTATCAGAGCTTTGTCTAGGAGGGGAGAAGCATGAAAGATTTACAGTTTCTTCATTATATCCGCGGCATCATTTTAATTGGATTTGCACTGCTTATGTTTAAGTTAATGATTACAGGAGACATTATTCACTTTATAGCCCCAAAAATGCAGCCATTTATTTATTTCGCAGCGATTACGTTCTTTTTACTAGGTGTGATTCAAATTTGGCGAAGTAGTACGAAAATAAATGAAGCGTCATGTGAATGTGGTCATAATCATCATGAAGGAGGCCGACTGCAGAGTGTGTTGATTTATGCCATGTTTGTACTACCGGTATTAACGGGGTTTTTGTTCTCAGATCATGTATTAGATAGTTCCGTGGCAGCTAAAAGAGGAATAAAGTTTGGTGCAAATGTAACGGAACGTCCGACCCCTGAACAGCGTGAAGAATTGATGAATCAAAGTGGTACGAGTGATGATGAGCTAGAACAATACATGAATGATGTGTTAAGTCGTGAAATCGAAGAGCCTGCAGAAGAAGGTGAACTACCGCTGACGCATCCAGAAGACTTTGTTCCGCAAGATCCACCGAAAGGGTATTATGAAAAGGTGGAAGCCTCTTTAAAAGAACAGAAAAAAATCACGGTAAAGGATGAAGAATACATTCCGGTCATGAACGTCATTGAAAGCAATGTAGAAGCATTTGTTGGAAAAGAAATTGAAGTGGATGGATTTGTGTACCGAGAGCCTGAATTTGAAGATAATCAGTTTGTTGTCGCAAGGTTTGGCTTATCGTGCTGTGTTGCAGATGCTTCTGTGTATGGAACGCTTGCTACGTCAAAGCATGCACAAAAGTTCGAAGAGGATGAGTGGATAAAAGTAAAAGGGGTAATCGAGCAAATTGAGTACAATGGACTTCTTTTACCATACATTCAAATAAAAGAAATCACGAAGATCGAACGTCCAGCCAATCCATACGTGTATGAATTTTATGAAGGTGAGCAACTAGTTGCCCCTAAAAAATAAAACCGAGAAGAAATTCTCGGTTTTTTTCATTAAGCAGGTAACACATAAAGTAAAATCGCTAAAAAGTGAACGACAGTACCACCTAAAACAAATAAGTGCCAAATCATATGGTGGAAGCGGAATCCACGCCATACGTAGAAAATAGCACCAATTGTATAGAGAACACCACCCACTACGAGTAGCACAATGCCTGCTTTTGCTAAGTTTTCTGTTAATGGACCCCAAGCAAACACAATCATCCAACCCATAAAGACGTAAAGAACCGTCGATAGGAAAAGGAATTTTTTTACGAAAAAGGCCTTAAAAATAACGCCGGCAATCGCAATTCCCCACACAATCCCAAATAACGTCCAACCAATCGTTCCTTTTACAACAACGAATAGAAACGGTGTATACGTACCTGCGATAAATAAGTAAATGGATGAATGGTCGAAAATTTCAAACAAATCTTTCACTTTTCCTTCTGGAAAGCTATGAACAAGCGTTGATGATACGTATAAAAGAACCATCGTAATACCATAAATCGTAAAGCTCACAACGTGCCAAGGTGTCCCATCTAATGATGCAAACACAATCAGAAGCGTTAAACCAACAATACTTAAAACGACACCAATGCCATGCGTAATCGCATTTGCAATCTCTTCGCCTTTTGTAAACGTATGCGTATTGGCCACAAACAAAACCCTTTCAATCATTAGTCTTTCTTCTATTATAATCGAACCTCTCCATCATGCCAAGAAAAGCGAAGACGACTGTTTAGACTTTAGGGGAGTTGGAGCTTCTGGTAGGGAAACTGTTTTTTTAGTTTCAATAACAGAAGTGAAACGACCGAAAGGCTAGGAGGCGTAGCTAGACACCAAGAAAAGCGAAGACGACTGTTTAGACTTTAGGGGAGTTGGAGCTTACCTGTCACTTACACTTATAGATGCAAAATCTGTCTTTTTGCAGAAGCGGGTAAAAAATCGTCATGACTGTCCTGTTTTGAAATAAATATAGAAGTAGTTATGTAAAGAAGATAAACCTAAAAGATAAATAAAAGGTGGGTTTTTATGATGAAACGAGAGGCTACTTTTGATGAAACTGGGACATATCGTTACTCCTTAATAAGAAAGTGGAGCGACGTAAATGAACGGAAAGTCACGTTTATCCTTTCACACCCGAGTACAGCGGATGAATATAAAGATGATTCTGTCACGAAAAAATGTCTTTTCTTTGCACAAAAATGGGGATTTGGGCAAATGGAAATTGTGAATGCTTTTGGCTATCAAGCGCATCATCATGCCGTCCTCCGTGAGTTATCGAAAGAAGATGCCATTGGTTATGAAAACGATCGCTACATCTCGTATGCAATTGCAGATGCAAAAGTTGTGGTTGCTGCGTGGGGGGAGCATTGCGTGATGCACAATCGTGATGAAGAAGTAAAAGCACTGCTTAACGGTGTTCCGACATATTGCTTTGGTATCATCAAACAAACGTATCCACGTCATGTTTCAAGCATTTCCTATGGAACAAATTTGAAATCATTTTTACATTCATCTTCTTCAGCGGTTGCTCACATGTCGAAAGATTCGCTAAAGAACGAACCGTCGTTAAGTTTTATTGAAGACATTGAGCAATTTTATAAACAAAAAGAACCAACCTATTCAACCATTCAATCATTTAAAGGAAATGAGCCTTCTAGTAAAAACAAGCCAAGCATGTTTATTGAAGATTTAATTGAGTTAAACGACGAACAATAAAGCATGCAGGCTTCTAGGTTAAGGGGAGGAATGAGATGAAAAGCAGAGAATTACTTCAGCGTTTAGAGCAACTATATGAACAATTAGAAGAAGAGTGTTTTACGTACTTGGAGACGATTGTAAGTGAAGACGCACAAATTCAACCTGCGCTATTAGTAGAGTTATCAGAGTTACTAGATGAGCTAGCAGAAGATGAATCATACGATGAGCAGTTTGTTTGCTCCATTATGGATACAATTGATCATACAGGACCTATCTATCAATTTTCGATGTTAAAACCAATCAGCATTGAAGGACATGAAGATAAAATTGATCTTCTCTATGAAGAGAAATTAAGAGTGGAGCAAGTGTTATTAGGTGTTTATAATCGTCAGCGACGCGTGTTATTAAAAAAAGCTACTCCTTCGCTTAGAAAGCTAAGTGAGCAGCTACAAAACTTGTTGCGTGTCGGGTCTATGCAATGAAAAAACGGATAGGTCAAATGAGGTAATTCACTTCTTTTCACCTATCCATTTTAACGTTAAAAAAGCTTTAAATCGTACGAATAAACACTTTTGTTTTTGACGCTTGATAAAATACGATCTAACCCTTTGATATCCATTGTATCGTTTAACGTTCCTGTATCCAATGAATAGTGCTCAAGGTAATATTTTTCATCTTTATTTGGATCGTAACGTAAAACAAATAAAGAGCCATCTTTGAAGTAGGTTTCATCATTGTAACGAACGCCGTCTTGAGACGGATTATTACCTAATGAGAATGCTTTTTTTAGCTCTAATGTTTTTGTGTGAAAAGCATATACGTCACCTAGGCCGTCAATATAATAAACGTAGTCGTTATAGAGATGTGCCGAATTTCGTACGTTGTAAGGGATAACGGCAGTTGGATTTTCAAGATTATCATCGTTTCCTAACGTAAAGGTTTCTTGCGTATGTGTTTGCTTATGAATCCGCATTAGAAATGTATCGTCTTTTTGATCATTTACATATGTAGTTCCGACAAAATAAAGATGCTGTTCATCTGCTAGAATGGGAGAGAAAGTATCGAGTGTTTTGTTGTTCATGTCAAGGGTGACAACATCCTTCACTTGTACATCATCTTTTGATTCTGTAAATGTTACTTCTTTCAGTGCATACGTATTTGTTTCTACATCGGATGTCACGATATGGATGCGATGATCCTCTAGCCCTGATGTTAAAATATAGTGAGGAATGTTGCTCGTTTGAAATGATTGTTCATTTCCGAAATAAATGTTCGAGTCATATCCTCCCTTTTGTGAATTGACGCCTGTGTTGTGAATACTAAACAACAAATCTTCTTCTTTAAGGTAACCGGTCATTGAGCCTGTGTATTGATCTTTTTTCATAGGAAACTCTTTGTACTCTTCACCAATAATACGTACTTTGTTTTTTTCTTCTACCAATAAAGAATCTTCAGTAGCAGCCATCATGCCAAGCTCTAGGCCACTCATTTGTAAGGCGCTTGATTCGCCGTTTTTATCAATAAAAACAGCATAGCTTAAGCCGCTTCCATCTAAATCTTGATCGGCCGTTGTGGAGAGATAGAGAACGGCTTTTTTATCCTTTAAAAAATCTTTATCCTGTAAGTCTTCTTCTTTTATTAAAGCAGAGCTAACAACTGCTTTTGGGAGTAGAATATTTTTTACTGCTAGTCCAATAGCAAGACTTGCGATAAGCATACCAACAAGTAGAATGATTTTTTTCATAAGTCCTCCATCATACGTCTAAAGACGAAGCCACAGATTTGTGACTTCGCCTTTGAAATTGATTAAATGTTTCGTACTAATCCTGTGTCTGATGCATCACGCACATCGCGAGGATATACGCCTAGTCCTTTATTTTTATCTAAGTCTAGACCTGCTTTTAGTAAGAATGCAGACCAAACGAGTTTTGAGCAGTTCTTTGCTTCATAGTGAGATGTTGTACGATTGGTTGCGAAGTTATAAGAATATGAATCTCCCACTTGTGAATATGCCCAGTTTGCTGCTGCATCTTTTTCGGAAGTGGTTGCATTTTTCACGTACTTAATGACAGCACCTGAAGAATCTACTTTTCGTACAGATGCAGAAATCGTACGAACGCCTGTTGACGGAACAGATTCAACGATTGTACTTGCTGTATAGTATAATCCCACATGACCATGATCTAAATAAGCGGTTTCCGAAGGTGTATAGTAAATGTGCGACTTAGAAGAGCTTCCGATAATCTTTGTGCCACCCGAAGCACCCATTGCTCCTATAGCACCTTTTTCTTTGCCTTTATCTTTTTCTTCTTTTGCTTGGTTCTTATCATTCTCTAGCTCTTTGTAAACTTCTTTTAAAAGTTTTTTTGTAGGAATTCCTGTGTTTTGAGAATAAGTTTCGATACTACTTAATAACTCTTCACTTGTTACATCGGGTTGAAGTTCTAGAATTTCTTTTAAGTAAGGCACAGAATCCTCAGAAGTAGAAGCAGACGCAAAAGAAGCACTTCCTAGTAATAATGACGCAGCAACAGATAAAGATACAATCGATTTCTTCATATACATTCCTCCGCAATAATAAATGAATGGGTGGGATCCCTCGTCGACTACTATAATTTACCAATCTTTTCATAAAGATGTAAATAATGACAAGGACCTAGTTAATTACACATAACTAGAGTTATAGCTTTGTATTAATACAGAATAAGCGAGAAAATAAAACATTTTGTTACAAAAGTTTTAACTCATTTCATCTTGTTTGTCATATAAGGGAAAAAGAAGAGAAGTGAAGAATGGGTAAAAAGATTTAGTGAGTATGTATGGAATCAGTTTATTGATTCGTATTTTTATGGAAAAATAAACCATAATTCTAATTATAAGGAAAGTCTATTAATTAAAGGATCTCTAGCAGGAAAAACGACAGAATATGACGAAAGGGAACAGACACCGTTTAAAAGGAGGGGTAAGTTCATGTTGCATTTTATAAATGTTCACTTACCGCTAGAAGAAGAAGAAGCATTGTTTGAAGTGAAAATTGAAAATGGCGTCTATACATCAATCAAAAAGCAAGAAACATATAAAGAAGAAGGGGCCTTTGTTCCTTTACAAGCCAATGTGTTAGGAATAGAGAAGCAAATTGATTTACAAGGAAGAGTAATGGTACCAAGCTTTGTGGATATGCATATGCATCTTGATAAAGCATACACACTTTCTTTTGTGCAAAACAAATCAGGCACATTAGAGGAAGCCGTATCCAACTATAAAAAAGCACTTCCGATGTTTACGGAAGAAGATATTCGTCAGCGTATGGTCAAAACAGCGCTTCAAGCACTAACAAACGGAACAACAACCATTCGTACGCATATTGATTTTGATTGTACACAAGCAGAAGACGTAGTGTTTCAAGCCTTGCATACGGCATTAGAAGTCAAGCAAGAATTAAAACCATATCTCGATATCCAAGTCGTTCCGTTGTTTGTGTACGTAAATCCAGATGATGAAGAACAAATGAAGATGATTCATGAAGCGATTGAGCTAGGAATTGATGCAATTGGAGGCTGCCCTCATATTGTGCCTGATCCAGTGAAGGAAATTGATACCCTATTTGCACTTGCAAAGGCGTATGACCTACCGCTTGATTTGCACGTTGATGAAGATGATGATCCAGCGGTGGATACGATTGTGAAGATTGCTGAAAAAACAATGGAAACGAATCATCAAGGAAAGGTGAATGTCGGCCACCTTTGCTCGTTAGCTGCGATGGACGAACAAAAAGCCACTAACATCATTCAGCTCGTCAAAAAGGCTAATATTCATGTGGTAACGTTGCCAGCGGCGAATCTTTATTTACAAGGACGTAATGACCAACGCATCGTACGCCGAGGGGTGACAAGAATTCAAGAGCTGCAAGAAGCAAATGTGCTCGTCGCAACGGCTTCTGATAATATTCATGATCCGTTTCATCCATTTGGTAAAGCAGACCTTATTCAGATTGGTCTGCTAACAGGATATGCTGCGCATATGGGCACAAAAGAAAATCAAGTAGAGCTTTTGCGGATGATTACGCATATTCCGGCTGAAATGGTAGGCTTGAAGCGCTATGGAATTAAAGAAGGCTATGAAGCAAGTTTTGTTCTGTTTAACGCACAATCTGTGGAGGGAATTTGGACAGAGGTTCCGGAGACACGCTTTGTATTCACAAAGCATCGCTGGGTGAGCGTCAAGGAAACGCATCAGCGACTAGCCGACGCAACGCTTACAGCGCTTTGGCATGAGAATCAAACATTGCTCTAAAGAGAGAGGCCGTCACACGCTACAGGTGGACGGCCTATTTTATGCGATCGATTTTTTGTAAAATACGCTTCGCGTCACGAATCCGCTGAAACGTTGTAAATACTTCAACGGCCAAAAATAACAGGGTGAACCATGTTAAGTAAGAAGTGAACGTCATCATAAATGAAAATAAAATAAAGCCTTCTGTCCGTTCTCCTAAGCCAGTTTGATAGTAAAAGGATTTCATTCCACTCTTTTCAGCAAGGGCACCAACCGTTAAGAAAACGGTCATAGCATAAATGATGGATACGCTTAAAAGGAGAAGAGCCCACATCGAATCAGGATAGCGAAACGCCAGTCCTAAAATAATGCTAATTTCTACGAGTCGGTCAAATCCGATATCTAAAAATGTTCCCCACGCTGACGGCTTTGTTTTTCGTGCCATCGTACCGTCAACAGCATCTAAAAATCCAGATAGCCAAAGAAGAATAAGAGCAACCACTGTTTGTTCAAAATAAACAAATAGACCCGCACATATTCCAACAAAAAAGCCGATGTAGGTAACATGGTTTGCCGTTAACTTCATTCGTAAACAGAAAGTAGCCGTCGTTGTAATAACGGGCTGTATGTACTTTCGAGCGTGTGTATCAAGCATAGTATCACCTATTTAAGCAGATTGGTTTTATTATCTATTTGTTCCATTTAAAAAGCAAGTTTGAACAAGTTGAGCTTTCATACTTGGTTCTTGTAAAAGACGCATATACAATAGAACATGAGGTGAGAAAATGAAAAAGTTATGGATGATGCTTAGTCTGCTTTTATTTTTGGCAGGCTGTCAACCAAGTGATAAACAAGTGTCAAACAAAGAATTACTGAAAAAAGAATGGAATGAAATTGAAAGCTTGGCAGAAGGGTCGGAAGTGAATTTGTTTATGTGGGGAGGAGATCCGAACATCAACCAATACATTGATGAGTGGGTAGCGCCTCGTTTGAAAGAAGAACATGACATCACATTAAACCGTCAACCTGTTGATACCCCAACCTTTATGCAAAAGCTACTAACTGAAAAAAAAGCAGGAAAGCAAGAAGGTTCCATTGACGTCATGTGGATTAATGGAGAGAATTTTAAGCTAGCCAAAGAAGAAGAGCTTCTATATGGCTCATTTGCCGAGAAGCTGCCGAGCTATAAGTATGTAGACAAAGAAAGTGGATTTACAGAAGAAGATGCAGGCACATCGATTGATGGACTTGAAGCACCGTGGGGAAAAGTTCAATTTGTGCTTTATTATGACAGTGCGAAAGTAAAGAATCCACCGAAAACAATGAAACAATTGTCAGCGTGGGTAAAAGAAAACCCTGGTCTATTTACATATCCAAATCCAACTGATTTTACAGGCAATGCGTTTTTACGTCAGTTTGTGTATGAACAAAATCAAACGCCTAGCGGGGATGTAGAAAAAGACACCGCACACATTTGGTCGTTTCTAACAGAAATTGAACCATATCTATGGCGTAAAGGTAATACATACCCAGAATCACTAGAGCAATTAGATCAGCTCTATAGTCGGGGAGAGGTTCAGTTTACATTTGGGTTCAATGAAGCAAGAGCCGAGAGCTTAATTAAAAACGGCATGTTTCCAGCAACGACACAATCGTATGTGCTTGATGCAGGCTCGATTGGCAATGCTCATTACTTAAGCATTCCGTTTAATGTGAAAAATCCAGCGGGTGCAATGGTAGCGGTTCATTTCTTACAATCTCCAGAAGCACAGTTGGCAAAGCTGCAGCCTGAAAATTGGGGAGAAGGAACGGTAGTGTCTTCGGATTCGTTAGAAGATGAGATGAAAGCAGCCTTTTTAGACGTAGATCGAGGTGACTCCGTGTTACCTGCTGAAGAGCTTGAAAAGGCGTTCAAACCAGATTTAGATGCGTCTTACATTGAGTATATAAAGGAGAAGTGGAAAGGTGAGGTTTTACCGTAAAAAGTGGCGTCTATTTATCTATTTATTTCCGGTATTGGTCGTCGTTGGCGGTTTGCTCAGTTACGGCATCGTAATGGGGTTTTTAGAGAGTGTTGGAAGAATGGAAGGAGCCGTAACGTTTGACTATTATCGAGCGCTTATTGAAAACAAACAATTTCAACGCTCAATTGGATACAGTCTTTATTTAACGGTTGTATCAACGGGCATTTCGCTTGTGATTGGTGCATGGCTTGTTCATGAGCTGCATAAACAACTGCGTAAACATAAGTGGCAATTGCTCGTGTGGGTACCTATGCTACTACCTCATTTTGTCGCAGGTTATTTAGTCGTTCTGTTGTTTTCACAAAGCGGTTTGCTATCTAGTTTGTTTGCGACGCTTCATGTGACAGATAGTATTCAACACTTTCCAGAGCTAACGAATGATCGATATGGAGTCGGGATTATTCTAACGTATGTATGGAAAGAAGTTCCGTTTGTTATCTTAATGCTATTACCGGTCTATGAACAAATGAATACAAAATTATCAGAAGTTGTGACCACGCTTGGAGGTAGAAAGCGCGAAGTATTTCGCTATGCACAGTGGCCAGTTTTATGGCCCGTTTATTTAGAGATTGCGCTTATTTTAATTGCATTTTTACTTTCAGCGTTTGAAGTTCCATATTTACTCGGAGTCACAAGTCCAAAAGCGGCACCTGTATTAGCATATCAGTGGTTTTATGAAGGGCAGTGGGAGATGAGGCCATATGCTCAAGCGTTAATGATGGTCATCACCATTTGTACCATTTCACTTGCATTTTTAATTGCCCAATCAACAGCTCGTCATCGAGATCGCCTAGCGAAAGGACAGTAAGAAATGAAGAAAAAAGGATTATTACTTATATGGGGACTGACGGTTGTGTTTCCAATGCTTGTGTTAGGCCTAAAAAGCATCTCGCAAACGTGGCGCTGGCCAGATTTGATTCCAACATCATTTACGCTACGAGGGTGGCAACAAACATTTCAAGATCCACAACTACTCTCGTCGCTTCAAACATCTATCTTATTATGTGGGTTAGTCGTGGTGCTAAATGGCCTGTTGGCTTTTCCAGCTGCGAAAGTGTTAGCGTTCCAATCGTTTAAAGGAAAAGCGTGGATTGAAACCACGTTAACACTTCCAATCTTAGTCCCTATTCTTTTTGTTGTCATGGGCATTCATTTAACATTCATTCGGTTAGGGTTCATTGAGACGATGACAGGGCTAGTGCTCGTGCATTTACTGCCGACTCTGCCATATTCCATTCGCATTTTGCGCACAGGCTTTGAGCGAATGGGGGAGAAGTGGGAGCAACAAGCGCAAACGTTAGGTGCTTCACGAGTTCAGCGTTTTTTACTTGTCACGCTTCCATTTTTATTACCGAGCATTCGAAGTATGGTCACGCTAACGGTCGTCATTGCCTTAAGTCAATACGCGTTAACAGTCATTATTGGCGGAGGGTTCATTACGACGTTGCCTGTGCTTTATTACCCTTATTTTCAAAGTGTAAATGAAGCTGTGATGGCAAGCTTTTCGTTGCTATTTGCGTTGCTGCCACTTTTCTTTTTAGGAATAATTGAAGCGTTACATCGCTTGTATGACGCATATGTTAGAAGTAGATAGGGAGAGAATGTCATGTTTGTCACCATAAAAAATGTCACAAAAACGTACGAGAAAGAAATTTTAAAAAAGGTGTCGCTTGAGGTTAAAAGAGGCGATATTGTCTGTTTACTTGGGAAATCAGGCTGTGGAAAGAGTACGCTTCTTCGTTGTTTAGCCGGTCTTGAAGAGCATGAGGGAGAATTTTTATTGAACAATGAAGAGATGGCCAATGTGTCACCGGAAAAAAGACCGGTTGTGCTCATGTTTCAAGAGTCATTATTATTTCCGCATTTAACGGTGCTTCAAAATGTGACATTTGCGTTAAAAATGAAAAAAGTGTCAAAGCTTGAACAAACAAAGCAAGGGCGTCATATGTTAAAAAAGGTAGGCTTAGCAGAATATGAAAAGGCATATCCTAGCGAGCTATCAGGAGGGCAAAAGCAACGAGTTTCTCTTGCACGAGCACTTATGTCAAAGCCTGATTTGTTATTGCTAGATGAGCCGTTTAGTAGTTTAGATGAACAATTGAAAAAAGAATTACGTCCGTGGTTGCGTCAGTTGTTAAAAAAAGAAGGAGTGACAGCGATTTTTGTCACACACGACCAAGAAGAAGCGAAGTTACTAGGTGATGTAATTGCGGTTATGAATGAAGGAAGAATGGAACAAGTGGGCTCAGCTACTGAATTGTACGAACGACCAGAAACGCCGTTTGTCGCTTCATTTTTCTCAGAAGGATTTGTCATTGAGGATAGGTTTGTGCCGCTTTCTGCATGTCAACTGTCTTTACAAGCAGGAAGTTATGAAGGAATCGTCAACCGAGTAACAATGATGATGGGACAACGCTTTTACGAGGTGTACGTAGAAGCATTAGACATTCATCAGTTGATGGCTAGCACACATTTGTTGCGAGAAGGACAAAAGGTGTTTCTCTCTTGGGATCAAGCAGCGGTTCAGCCGTTGGTGAGAAAATTACAAGATGATAGGAGTGAGAAAGGTTAGAGACAAGCATCATGCTGAAAGGATGATGAATCTGTAATGTCTATGCTTTCTACCTTCAATCTTCGTAGAATAAAATGAAAAAAGACTCCGATAATCGGAGTCTTTTTATATAAAAGATACTGCTTATTTTTGAACGTTAGCAGCTTGAGGTCCACGAGCACCTTGCTCAACTTCGAAAGTTACTGTTTGACCTTCTTCTAAAGTTTTGAAACCTTCACCTTGAATAGCGCTGAAGTGTACGAATACGTCGTCTTGTCCTTCAACTTCGATGAAACCGAAACCTTTTTCAGAGTTAAACCATTTTACTTTACCTTGTACCATGTGTAGTACCTCCTAAATTGTGGATGAATACATCCATTTTATTCACTATCTCTGCTCAATGGTATCTTTTGAATATAAACACCACTTTTAAGAAGGCATTTTGACTATTCACGTACCGAACAAAAATAACTTCTTTAGTATATCATGTTTCCAAAATAAATAAACCCTTTTTCTTAAAAAAAAACATAGACGTTTACACTTATAACCAAAATCGATATCGTTTTGATATGAAAAAGATAGAAAAAGGAAGAGTGCACGAATGAACGAAAAACGTGGTATATCAATGGATTTATAGGGATTGTGTTAGCGCTTTTGTTGTTTGCTGGAGGGGTTTGGTTCTTTACAAATAAATTTGTGTTTGTTGGTTTTTTATGCATGATTTTAGGTGAAATTCTACTGTCAGGTATTACCGTTGTACAACCAAACCAATCAAAAGTCATTATTTTCTTCAGAAAGTATTTAGATAGTATTCGAGATAGTGGGTTATCCGTATGACACGATGGTTGTGAGTGAGTATGACGAAAAAGAAAAGTTTTCCACTGCGAATGAATCCAGAACTATACAAAGTGATTGAACGGTGGGAACAAGATGAGTTTCGAAGCGTGAACGGTCATATCGAATTTTTACTACGCGATACGGCAAAGCGTGAAGGAAAGCTCGGAAAACCGAGAAAAGAAGAAAGATAGAAAACCCCTTGCCTTTTTATCCAATCAAACAGATTGCAAAAGGCAAGGGGTTTGTTCGTTTTAATTTAAGGTTGCACGTGGTGTGGTCTTCATCGTTCGTCATGTTGTAATCGCTCCTTTAATTATCACGATTATTTATTCGTGGAAAGAGGCTTCAATTTTATCTCTCTTTATACGGTAAACAATAGGGCGAGCAAAGAGGTAGATCCCACCTGAAAGAAGGATTAATACGTAAAATTGTTTAAGCCATTGTTCCCAGCCATCAGGAGTGCCACCGTTTACAGCGATAAATGTGATTCCGTATAGAATGCCTCCGAAAGCAGAAATGCGTTCAGCTAATTTCTCGGCTTTTAATTCTTCTCCTTCTAATAGTGTTTCTTCATCAATGCCCATTGTTGCACGACGAATTGTGAAATAAATACTGAAGCAACCAATAAGAAGGATGGATACAATCCACTCACTTAATGGACGATTATAAAGAAACGCGCGAACGAACACATCAAGTAACAGTAAAAGAAAAACGAGAAAGCCAGCTTCAGCAAAGGCGCGATACTCCAATGCCTGTACACGCTCGTCGTTTGATGATGTTAAACGAAAAAAAGATTTCATAATCATTTATTCCTCCCAAAATAGTTCATCGAGTGTCTTCTCTAATGCTTTAGCTAGATCAATACACAGCTGTAGCGATGGATTATATTTGCTGCTTTCAATTAAACTAATGGTTTGGCGCGTAACGTTTGTACGACGAGCAAGCTCTTGTTGAGTGAATCCTTTTTCTAGACGAGCGAGCTTCACTCTATTAAGGGGCATGAGGTTTTTTCACTCCTTTTATGTAAGGTATATGTGACTTATGTAATATATATCTTACAATTGTATGGTATATATGACAAGGTGTTTTTCCTTGTAGATAACTTCATTCGCAAATTTTACTTAAAAAGAGTAAGATAAGAAACAGATTAAAAACAAGGAGAGATGACAACATGGTACGTTTTGCGATTATCGGGACGAACTGGATTACGGAGCGCTTTATTGAAGCTGCCCGCCAAAACAATGACTTTCACTTAACGGCGATTTACTCACGTACAGCTGAAAAGGCAGCAGAATTTGCTGAGAAGGTAGGGGCAAGCGTGACGTTTACGGATTTAGAAGAAATGGCAAAAAGCGATGCGTTTGATGCTGTGTATATCGCAAGTCCAAACTCATTTCACGCGGAGCAAGCAATTTTAATGATGAATCACGGCAAGCACGTGTTATGCGAAAAGCCAATGGCCTCAAATACACGAGAGATAAAAGCGATGATTGAGGTAGCAAAAGCAAATCAGGTGCTATTGATGGAAGCGATGAAATCAACGCTGCTGCCAAACTTCAACGTGATTCAAGAAAACCTACATAAAATTGGACAAGTTCGTCGTTACTTTGCGAGCTATTGTCAGTACTCATCTCGCTACGATAAATATAAGCAAGGAACGGTGTTGAATGCGTTTGATCCAACGTTTTCAAACGGTTCGTTAATGGACATCGGCATTTACTGCATTTATCCGCTTGTGACACTATTCGGTAAGCCAAACGAAGTAAAAGCGGTCAGCTACATGCTAGAGTCAGGTGTGGATGGAGAAGGAAGTATTCTATTAAAATATGATGACAAAGATGCAGTGATTATGTACTCAAAGATTACGGATTCATTCTTACCGACAGAAATTCAAGGAGAAGACGGAAGCCTTATCGTTGATAAAATCCATACCGCTGAACAAGTAGAAGTTCGCTACCGAAACGGTGAAAAAGAAGATGTGACGGTTCCACAATCTGAGCACACGATGTCGTATGAAGCAAGCGAATTTATTGAGCTTGTAAAAGCAGGTAAAACTGAATCAAGCGTCAATTCGTTTGAGCGTTCGATGATTACAATGGAAATCATGGATGAAGTTCGTAAGCAAATCGGTCTTGTGTATCCAAATGACACAAAACATTGATATTTAAGTGAACCAAATGCGCGAAAAGTGTGGTATGATAGCGGTAACTTTTTTCACATGAAAGGGTAGAGACATGGATTATCGGATTTATAATCATGATCAATCTGGACCGTGGTTAGTGCTGCTGCATGGTCTTGGTGCAAACTCGAAAATTTGGTACAAGCAATTAAAAGAGTTCAGAAAACATTTTACCGTGCTTGCGATTGATTTGCCTGGTCACTCCGCAAACGGACAGATAAAAAAAGAAGAAGAGTTTTCTTTTGCGATTTGTGCGCAAAAGGTGTTGAACTTGTTAGATGAGCTGAAGATTACAAAAGCGCACTTTGCCGGTATTTCACTTGGAACCATTATTATTCACGAGCTAGTGAAAGCAGCGCCAGAGCGGATGCTTTCCATTGTGTGCGGAGGCGCTGTAACACGTGTTCAAGCATGGGCGAAAGCCGTGTTAGGAGCAGCGTATAAAGTGAAAGCTGTGTTACCGTATATGCTGCTTTATAAAATCGCGGCATCTGTCATTATGCCACGTAAAAATCATGCTGACGCGCGAAAGCTTTTTATTAAAGAAGCAGCAAAAATGGGAAGAGATCAATTTTTACGTTGGTTCTACCTTCTTTATAAAACAAAACAGTATTATCACCGTGATGAATTCGGCGTGCCGAAGCTCTATATTTCTGGGCAGGAGGATCATTTGTTTCTTCCGTTAGTCAAAAAGGATGTAGAGTGGGATAACAAAGCGACGCTAAAAATCATTGAAAAGTGTGGTCATGTTTGCAACATTGACCAACCGAAAGAATTTAATGAAAGTGTGTTGCACTTCTTATTGAAGCATGCCCGCATTAAACAAGTAGGATAAAAAACGCTACCTATCGTCGATGGGTGGCGTTTTTTGTATAGTTATCGTTATTTTTTACAAGTATGAAGCATATGATTTTAATGTAACAAAACCGTGTGATAGAATATAGTTATGTCACATTAAGGAGGGTGCGATGAAAACCGTTGAAGCCATTAAAGATGAAGAAAAGTTGTTATGTATGAAAACCTATTTGCAGTCACGGTCCGCTCGTGATTATTGTTTATTGTTGCTCGGAATGAACACGGGTATACGTGGCAATGATTTGCTGCATGTACACGTCGAAGATGTCATGAACGAGTCTGGTCATATTCTTCACTATTTACAATCCTCTCTATATACAGATCCTCCCGTTTTTTTAAACGATGATGTTCGTCAAGCCATTAAGCAATGCATTCAAGAAGGAAGCCTTCAATCTACCGATTACTTGTTTAAATCAAAAAAAACAACAGAACCTATTACGCGTCAGCAAGCATACCGAATTATTAATGAAGCAGCAAAGCAAGCTGACATAGAAGGTTCAATTGGTACACATACACTTCGTAAAACGTTTGGTTATCATGCCTATGCAAAAGGAATAGCCATTTCATTGATTCAAAAAAGACTTCATCACGCAACACCTGCCGAAACACGTCAGTATATAGGAGTAGACCGACATACAAGCCAGTCCATTAAGCTTGATGTGAACTTATAGAAAAGGAGTTGAAATGAATGCTTAGTGAGATTATCACAACCGATGCTTTTATTTTACTTTCTGCCATCTTGTTTATTTCAGGCGTAATTACGACGAAGTTTTCCGCGCGTTTAGGTGTACCTGCCCTTGTTTTATTTATTATGGTTGGAATTGTGATGGGGAGTGACGTATTAGGAATTATTCATTTTGATGATGCAGGCCTTGCGCAAACGATTGGGGTGTTCGCCCTTGTGATCATTTTGTTTGAAGGGGGACTTCAAACGAAATGGAAGACGCTTCGTCCTGTTATTCCACCTGCTCTGTCTCTTGCAACAATGGGTGTCTTGCTTACATCTGGAATTGTGGCGGTTGCGGCAAAATACATTTTAGAAATTGGCTGGTTAGAAGCGATTTTATTCGGAGCCATTGTAGGATCTACCGATGCCGCTGCTGTGTTTGCCGTGTTAAAGGGGCAAAACGTTAAGCCACGCATTGGCGCGACATTAGAAGCGGAATCGGGTTCGAATGATCCGATGGCGGTCTTTTTAACAATTGCGATGATTGAGCTCATTACCGTTCCAGATGCGAATATGTGGAAGCTCATTGCATCGTTTTTTGTACAGATGGGGCTTGGTCTTATTGTAGGGTATGTATTTGGTCGACTCGCCACGGCTGCCATTAATCGTTTGAATTTGGATTCGAGTGGACTTTATCCTGTCTTTGCGACGGCCTTTGCACTTCTTACTTACGGAGTAACGGCCTTTATGAATGGCAGTGGATTACTTGCCGTGTATGTGTCTGCCATTATCATTGGAAATACAGAGGTGGCATATCGCCATTCGATCGTTCGATTTTCAGAAGGCTTTGCCTGGATGATGCAAATTTTAATGTTCGTGATTTTAGGGTTACTCGTGTTCCCATCTGAGCTTTTTATTTGGGATGTCATGTGGAAAGGAATTGTGATTTCTCTTATTTTAATGCTTATTGCACGACCGGCTGCGGTGTATGCATCGACCATTAACATGGGTTACACGAATAAAGAACTGCTGTTTCTGTCATGGGCTGGATTAAAAGGAGCGGTTCCAATCGTTCTTGCAACGTTCCCGATGCTTGCGCATGTAGAAAACAGTCAGCTCATTTTTAACGTTGTCTTTTTCGTTGTTTTAACAAGCTGCTTAATTCAAGGCTCGACCATTACAAACCTAGCGGATAAATTAGGATTAGTCGGACCTGAAAAGACAACGCCGATGCACTCACTCGAGCTTGTGTCTCTTGGAAAAGCGAATGCAGAAATGATTGAGTATGAGATGGAAGAAGATGCGGCAATTGTGGGCCAAAAGTTAATTAACATTCCGTTTCCGAAGCATGCGTTAGTGAATGCGATTATCCGCAATGATAAACTCCTTACACCAACAGGAAATACCGTTATTCAGCCACGAGACTTTCTTTATGTCCTAACGTCTCGCGCTAGTAAGCAGGAGCTAATAAGATTACTTCAAGAGAAAAAATCGGTACCGATTGTAAAGGAAGTTCCGATTGAAAACAAACGAGAGTCGGAAACCGAGCAAACGTAATCATGCGTTTGCTCGGTTTTTTACATGTCTGCTCTATGATAGTCAAAAGGGCTATCAGTCGAAATTGAGAGAGAGTATCTGTATAATAGAAGAAATAACTGAAAGAAAAGAGAGATAAGATGACAGAATCAACAAAATCAAAGCTACAGCATCGAAAGCTCACGATAGTGGGTATTTTAAATCGCGTCATTTTCGTTAGTATCGGTGCGCTACTTATGGCAACGGGACTTGAAATCTTTTTAGTGCCAAACAACGTTGTCGATGGAGGAATTACGGGGATTTCCATTATGCTTTCCCACATTACGGGTGTGCAGCTTGGAGTATTCCTCTTTGTGTTAAACTTACCGTTTGTCTTTTTGGGGTACAAGCAGATCGGAAAGACGTTTGCTCTTTCAACGATCTTTGGAATTTTACTTTTATCCATTTTAACGACGATGTTTCACCATCTGCCAGCATTTACAGACGATGTATTACTAGCAACCGTGTTTGGTGGAATGATTCTTGGGATTGGGATCGGACTTGTGATTCGTTACGGAGGCTCACTCGATGGAACCGAAATTTTAGCGATTCTTATTAATAAGAAGGTTCCTTTTTCTGTTGGTGAGATTGTGATGTTCTTTAACATTTTCATCTTAGGGGCCGCAGGATTTGTGTTCAGCTGGGACCGTGCAATGTACTCCATCTTAGCGTACGTCATCGCAGCAAAATCGATTGATACGGTCGTACAAGGGATGGAGCAGTCGAAATCTGCGTGGATTATTAGTGATCAATACCGCGAGATTGGAGAAGCCATCAACGCTCGTCTTGGTCGTGGCGTTACTTACCTTCATGGAGAAGGAGCCTATTCAGGAGACGATAAAAAAGTGGTGTTCTGCGTGATTACGAGATTAGAAGAATCAAAGTTAAAGTCTCTTGTTGAAGAACTAGATGCAGGGGCCTTTTTAGCCGTAGGTGACATTGCCGAAGTACGCGGTGGACGCTTTAAAAAGAGAGATATTCACTAATGACGTGAATGAAGCGAAAATGATAGTACCATGTCTAGAAAGGACAAGGATGTTTCATTTTATAGGATGGGAGAAAATGATGATGGCAAACACTTGTAGTAAATGTGAATCAATAATGGTGGAAGCTAAGTTAGATAGTTATCCTATTAGAGTATATAAATCAACAGAAAAACCGAACCAAGAAACGATGAGCAACATAGCTCCTTGTTATGTCTGTCCAACCTGTGGATTTATAGAACTTTACGCTTCAAACCCTGAAAAGTTCAAGTCATGCTAACTTAGTGATTAGGAAAAGGTAGTTTACTAGAATAAGTCTATTTAAAAAAGTGCAGAGCCATCTAGATGGCTCTGCACTTTTTTATATCAATCTTTATTGAGCATGACTGTCCATAAAAAATAATTCCCACAGATGACCGTCAATATCCTCAAAGCTCCATCCGTACATAAAACCATGGTCTTGTGGCTCTTTTGAAGGCTTACCACCAGCGGCTAACGCATTATTAACAATTTCATCAACTTTTTCCCTGCTATCAACCGATAAAGCTATGATCGCTTCTGAGCTGTTGGTAGTATCCGCAATCTCTTTTTTCGTAAAACTCTTATAGTGGTCTTCAACCAACAACATTGCAAATATCGTATCACTGATAACCATACATGCCGCTAATTCATTGGAGAACTGAGGGTTAAACTCAAATCCGACTTTGGAGAAAAACTCCTTCGTCTTATTTAAGTCTTTCACTGGTAAATTAACGAAAATACTTTTTGCTTGTATCGCCATATTCTACCTCCACCATATTGTTTATCTTTAACTTAATTCAATATGTTTGCTGCTAATTCCTTTAGTATTTAAACATAAATAACGATTCATTCACCCTTCATTTTTGATTTGTATGTTTAGATAGATTGTTAGTTTAAAATAATTATAAAAAAGTATTGACTCTAAAAATCAGTCGTGTATAATAAGAAATGTAATTGAGAGTGATTCCCACCTAATAGTCATTATCGTAAGTGTTAATGAAAGGGGAATCTAGTTAGAACATGCAATGGTTCTAGTGAACATATAAAAAGCAAGCATATGCTTGTGAAATAGGTAACAAATGATACTTACTTTCAAAGGAGAGATTTTTACAATGGCAGAACGCATGGTTGGGAAACAAGCACCACGCTTTGAAATGGAAGCAGTACTAGCAAACAAGGAATTCGGTAAAGTAAATCTAGAAGAAAACATGAAAAACGACAAATGGACTGTTTTATTCTTCTATCCAATGGACTTCACATTTGTATGTCCAACAGAAATTACAGCTCTATCAGATCGTTATGATGAGTTCGAAGACTTAGATGCAGAAGTAATCGGTGTATCAACTGACACAATCCACACGCACTT
This sequence comes from Priestia iocasae, assembly GCF_016909075.1. Taxonomy (GTDB): domain Bacteria; phylum Bacillota; class Bacilli; order Bacillales; family Bacillaceae_H; genus Priestia; species Priestia iocasae. Next base: position 210,243 of record NZ_JAFBFC010000002.1, on the reverse strand, counting down.
AGCTTGGATTAACACGGATCGTAAAGACAATGGATTAGGAGATTTACGTTATCCATTAGCAGCGGATCCAACACATAAAGTAGCAGCTGACTACGGCGTATTAATTGAAGAAGAAGGGGTTGCATTACGCGGTCTATTCATCATTAGCCCAGAAGGTGAACTAATGTACTCTGTTGTCAACCACAACAACATCGGTCGTGATGTAGAGGAAACACTACGTGTTCTACAAGCACTTCAAACAGGTGGTCTTTGCCCAGCGAACTGGAAGCCAGGTCAAAAAACACTTTAATTAATAGACAAGCTTAACTAGTAGGAGGGGCTTAAGCAGTCAGGCTTGAGCTCCCTACTAAATTGATAAAATGAATTACTTCAAGGAGGAATGTTACATATGAAATTACGTGAGCAAATGCCAGAATTAGATGGCGCAACAGCATGGATCAATGACGAAGTAACAAAAGCAGATTTAGTAGGAGAGAAAGCAACACTTATCCACTTCTGGTCTGTAAGCTGCTACTTATGTAAAGAAGCAATGCCAGAAATCAACGGGTTACGCGACGAGTACGATGATCAATTAAACGTTGTAGCGGTTCATATGCCTCGTTCAGAAGACGATTTAGATATGGGTGTGATTGAAGCAATGGCAATGGGTCATGACATTACACAGCCAATCTTTGTTGATAGCGAGCACAAATTAACAGATGCATTCGAAAACAAATACGTACCAGCATACTATGTGTTTGATAAAGAAGGAAAGTTACGCCACTTCCAAGCGGGCGGAAGCGGAATGGACATGCTTCGCAAGCGCCTTAACCGTGTGCTAGGTGAGGAATAAAAAGAAATCTGTTTAGGTAAAACTGAAATGAGTAGTTAGTTTGTAGCCAAGTGCTTTTTAGAAAGCGACTTGGCTACTTTTTTTTATGAAGATGCTTTGCGTTTTTTTATAAATAAAAAGCTTCCTATTAGTAAAATCATGATGCCTAGTCCTATCTCAAGTATGCGAGGATTCTCTGCTGGTGGAAGATCACCTTCATTCTCAGGCTTCATCCCTTCACCAAGAATAGTCAAGTCCTCATTGGCTGAAGACAATTCAGCTGTGCGCGAACAAATTTCTGCAATGAGCTGATCGTTTCCGTGTGCATAGACGAGGTAGTCAGTTCCTTCCTTAAATGAGTAACCACAGTCACCGCCGCCCATTCCGGTGTAGACAAGAATGTGTGAATTCGATGCACCTTTCCAAACACGATTGACTTCAAATGTAACGGCGTAAACCTCCATGGCAAAGCCGTCGTTGTACAGGTTTTGTTTGGTGTGTTCTTTTCGAATCACTTTTCCGCTAAAGACAGCATCAGATTGCTCTAATTCTTCTTTAACAGGAACAGTCGGTACGCAGGAGCAAGCGTAGCTTTTTGATGGTGAAAAGGTGAAGAAGGATAAAAGAAACAAAGTGGCTAATAGTAGGTAAGACACACTTTTCATTTAAGTTGCCTCCTTAAAAGGTCGTTGTATAGATTAGACGAATGAGTGAGAAGGAAGTTACATTTTTCAAAAGGAATGGGCGTTTCTCTAACCGAATACATAAAACAGAAGCAAATTTGACATATTCACGAGGTTCTTTTGTTAAAGTAGTAGTAATGATAAAGAAGGAGTTGGAAAAATGACTACATACACATCAAGAACGGAAATACCGGATCATGAAAAGTGGAATTTAACTCATATTTATCCACACCATGATGCCTGGAAAGAAGATTTTAATCAAGTTGTATCGGACATTCATACGTTAGGAAGTTACAATGACAACATTCATAACGCAGAACAGTTTTATGGATTTTTAAGTGAACAAGAAGCGCTCATGCAGCGATATACGAAGCTATATGTGTTTGCGATGCTACAAAACGATGAAGATACACGTCAATCATCGTCTCAAACGTTGCTTGATCAAGTTCAACAGCTTGGTGTGAAGATAAGCTCGGCAACGTCCTTTTTTATGCCGTACTTGTTAGAATTAGAAGAAGAAACGTTAAAGCGCTACATTGAAGAAGTTCCAGCTCTTCAATATTTTGAAAAGGATTTGTTGGAATCGTATCGCTATAAAACGCACGTGCTAACGAAAGAAAAAGAAGAAGTGCTCTCTCAGCTCGGTGATGCCTTAGCGTCTCCGAAAACGACGTTCGGTATGATCAATAACGCGGATATCGTTTTTGGAGACGTCACGAATGAGAATGGTGAGAAAGTGCCGCTTACACGTGGAATGTTCGCAAAAATCATGGAAAGCGCCGACCGTGACAAGCGGAAAGAAGCGTATAAAGCATACTACAAGCCGTATGTTCAAATGAAAAATACGATTGCATCGACGTTGTCCTCAGCCGTTAAAAATAACGTCACGCTTGCGAAAATGCGTAACTACCCATCTGCGTTAGAAAAAGCGTTGTTTGGGGATAATGTTCCTGTTTCCGTGTATGAAAATTTGATTGAAACAACAAAGAAAAACATTGAGCCGCTTCATCGCTATATGAAAGTGCGAAAAGAAAAGCTAGGTGTTGAGGAGCTTCGTGCGTATGATTTAAGTGCACCGCTTGTAAAAGATGTACGCGAAGATATTTCCTACGAAGAAGCTTATCAGACGATGCTTGAAAGCTTGAAGCCACTTGGAGACGAATACATCACACAATTAAAAGCCTTCAAAGATGCCGGTGTTATCGATGTGCGTGAAACACCTGGAAAGCGTTCTGGTGCTTACAATATTGGTCTTTATGGTGTTCATCCATACGTGTTACTCAACCATCGAGATAACTTAGATAGCTTGTTTACGTTAGCGCACGAAATGGGGCACTGCATGCATAGTCATTATTCAAGCTTGTATCAGCCGCGTATTTCAGCTAGCTATTCGATTTTTGTTGCCGAGGTAGCATCAACCGTCAACGAAGTACTTCTTATTCATCATTTGTTGGATACGACAACAGATAAAAAAATGAGGAAGCATCTTCTTAATCATTTTATTGATCAGTTTAAGGGAACATTCTTTACACAAGTAATGTTTGCAGAGTTTGAAAAAACGGTGCATGAAAAAGTAGAAAATGGCGAGTCGCTTAACGCGGAAGTGTTTAATGAGATGTATGAAAAGCTGTTCCGTACGTATAATGGTGATGACCTTGTCTTTGAAGAAGAAGTGAAATTTGGATGGTCACGTATTCCTCACTTTTATCGTCCATTTTACGTTTATAAGTACGCAACAGGCTACGTGTCAGCGATTCATATTGCCGAGCGATTATTAAAAGGAGACAGTGAAACGCTTGAGGCCTATCTAACATTCCTTCAAAGTGGTTCATCAGAGTATCCGCTTGACCTGTTAAAAGCAACGGGCGTTGATTTACTGTCACCAGAGCCGGTAGAGTCAGCGATGAAGACCTTTGCACGCTTAGTGGATGAGTTTGGAGAAGAATAAACAATGAAAAGAAGTGAGGTTTCTCGCTTCTTTTTTGTTTACTTTTTTTCGTTCTTTTTATAAAATAAGAACAAGTGTTCCTTTTACTGGTAAAAAGGGATAGCATGAAAGAAGTAGAACTAAAGGAGTCATGAAATGAATAAAGAATCAAAGCTAAAATTAGTTGAACGAACGCGTAAAATGATTACTCAAAACCCAGAAGCAGACCGTCGAACGAAACCGTTTACAGCCACTCCCATCGGAAAATCGACACGTACCTTCTTACATACCATTCTTCCAAAACGACGCACAGTCAAAAAATAAAGAAAGAAGTCAAAAGAACATCCTTTTGACTTCACTTGAAACATCTCTTGCTTCATAAGATAGACGGGCAAGAGGTGTTGCATGCTTTGAAGAAAGAGATCATCCACCACATACTCCCCAAGCAGTGGAGCTTTTATCTCTCCCTTAACCCCCTATCGATACGTTTAGGCTTAGCACATTTCTTACAATCTCTCGTTGGTTATCTCGAACTTTCTAAATTCACCCCTATGGATGTGATAAAATGGAAATGAATAAGGAGGGATTACGCTTGTTAAAGCAACTTCGGATTATACTCGCAATAAGCGTTGTGGCATTAGCGAGTTATTCACTAATCACCGGTAATCATCGGTTTATGGATGGCATGATGGTGTTACTTGGCGGTCTGTTAATTGTTGTCGGGATAGCGGAATTAAAAAGTGGTCGTAAAGAGGTAGCGGTTTTAAATATAGCTGCTTCGCTTTTTATTATTTTTATCGTCTTGCAAGCTTTCTTTTTAAACTAATGATTCATCAAAAGAAGGAGTTCAAGTGAAGCTCCTGTTTTAACGAATAGCACATTTCGTTAAAACAGGAGCTTTTTGGCGTGGCTTTCATCGCAGAAAATCATTTTGTAAGGAGAGAGATACGTTTTATCTAACCTAAAAAAACTTGGTATTTTTAGGAATAAAGACACTTTGACGGTTCGTCTGTTCGTACGTTATGCTAAAAATAGAACATTTGTTCTTATTGTGGTTGTGTTTTTGTCCACATTTTCCCTTTTAGTATAGAAAGGAGGTTATTTTATGAATCAATCTACTACAAGTTCTTGTAATCGTACTCGTCTCCTAATCCATTCTAAACGTTTTTCAAAAGGGGTCGTAAAAGCCTTTTTACAAAAGGAAGCACACAAGCAATTATTTGAACAAATCATACATGACCCAACAGGTGATCATGAAAAACAGCTTCATGAGGCATTTCAAGCTTATTACACAGAAATTCGCTTTGTTAGCTACATGTCAAAGCTCATTATTCATGTAGCACGTGATCACCGAGTAAAAAGGCAAAAACAGCAGCGCATTTTTTCGTATACACTCGATCAACCAGTTAACAAAGAAGGTGACACACGTTCAGCCCTCGATTTGATTGTTGGAGAAGAAGAGGTGTCTTACGAGGTTCAACATCTTGTGGACGAAGTGACCAATCCTTGCTTATATGACTCGTTTCATCACTTAACGAAGCGGCAACGACAAGTGCTTGAGGTGCACATTTTACATGAACAATCGTATACAAGTATTGCTGAACGTTTCGGAATTTCTCAGCAATCTGTATCAAGTACGTGCAAGCGCGCATTACGTAAATTGAGGGAGTCTTATGAAAAGGGGCGAGAACATGATTAGTGTGGATTGGATGAATCTTGTTGGCAATTTAGGATTTCCCATTGTTTTGTCGTTTTACTTACTGGTGCGTCTTGAAAATCGTGTGAAGCAACTAGAAGAATCTGTCGAAGAGTTAGTCAATGATATTCGAAAGAAGTGATGATCCATGCGTCTAGTTGAATTAATGAAAAGAGCTCAGTTCGGTGATGAAGAAGCGATGCAACAGCTTCTTAACTTATTTGAACCGAAAATAAAACAATGTGTGAAGTACGTTCCGTATCAAGACCGTGAAGACATTGAACAAGCCATTCGTCTTGAAATGATTCTTGCGATTCGAAAGTTTGATTTTCAATCTACACCAACGTTTTGGGAGATGTTATAAGTGGTTAAATTAGCTTGCCGTTCACCGTCGCTTAGACACGTTATCGTGAATAGGCGGGCTAATTTTGCGCTAGAATTGTCGAAAAGTTCTCTTGTTGAATGCCGGCTAACAAGGAGAGATTATGGTAAAATAATCCTAATACGACATGTCATGTAAGGATGATTCCTATGTTTCAACAGTTGTTGTTTAACGTAACGATCATTATTAGCTTTCTATTTGTGCTTAACGTAGTAAGAGAACGTGTAAAGGAAAAGAATGTGAAAGTAAATAAGTGGATGCGTATTTTCAGCTTAGGCGCCGCTTTTGGGATGTTAGGAATCATATTAATGATTTATACAATTCCGGTCGATGAACATACAATTATTGATTTACGTCATTTAGCAACGGTTGTCGTCGCAGTATACGCAGGATTTTGGGCATCTATTTTATCCGCTGTTATGATTGCAGTTGGTCGTATTGCTCTTTTTGGTATCCATCCAGCTGCTCTAGTCGCTTCATCGTTTATGGTGTTAATTGGCATCACTTGTGGCCTAATTTCAAAAAGAAACGTGGATATATCAACAAAGTTTCATACAATGAACGTCATGAGCTTACTATTAATCTTTGTAGCATTATTAATCAATATAGGTGATCTACAAAAGGTGCTTCGCATTTACTCCTATCATACAATCGTTTCTGTTTCAGGTGGCTTCCTTGTCTTTATGGTAGGGAAGTATTTATATCAATCAACCATTACCATTCAACGTCATCGCAGTTTATCACAAATGTTTTCCGTGTTAATTCGAAATGCGCATACAGGGACAATGATTGAAACAGCTGATCGACAGGTGGCCGTTATTAACCAAACCTTTTGTGACATCTTTGAGCTTGACGCAATCCCCAAACAGATGATAGGGAAAAAGAGTGACCAAATGTATGAAGAGAAGCAACACGTTGTTAAGCATTCAATGCGGTTTATTAAGCGTTTAGATGATATCATTGCAAAAAAGAAAGTGATTGAAGGAGAAGAATTTACGTTTGCAAATGGAAGGGTATATGCGCTTGATTATGTACCTATCTATGAAGGAAACGAGTATATTGGTCATTACTGGGAGTACCGCAATATCACGAAGAGAAAAGAAGCGGAAGAAAAGCTATTGAAATTAAATCAAGAGCTACAGCAATTATCTAATCGTGACGGTTTGACAAAGCTATCTAATCGCCGTGCGCTTGATAAAAGAATAAAAATGGAATGGGATTATGCAATCAAACAGCAACATTCGCTATCCTTTATTTTGTTCGATCTTGATTACTTTAAAGCCTATAACGACACGTACGGTCATTTAACAGGTGATGATTGTTTAGAAAAAGTAGGAGCAGCGATGCAAGATGTTATGGATCCTTCACTCTGTGTAGCAAGATACGGAGGAGAAGAATTTGCGGTTGTACTACCAGTGATGGATGAAGAAGAGACGATGAAGATTGCAGAAACGATTCGCATGAGCATCTACAACCTCAGTATTCCTCATGAAGCATCACCAATTAGTGATTATGTGACGGTTAGTGTTGGTGTGGCAACGATGATGCCGACTGAACAAGATTCAATGACGAGTTTAATCGAAGCGGCTGATCAAGCTCTTTATGATGCAAAAGGTGCGGGCCGTAATACAGTACGAGTAGCTAGAGGTAAGTGGTATGTCTCATAAATAACAAAAACCTTGCAATCGCAAGGTTTTTTAGTTATTTGTTTTTTTCGTCGTCCATTAAGCCTTTTGTGGCATTTTTGAACTCACGAAGCGTGTTTCCAACTGCTTTTCCAAGTTCGGGAAGCTTTTTCGGACCAAATAATAATAATGCGACAAAAACGATTAAGATGATTTCACCCATACCAAGATTCACTGCCTGCATCTCCTTATTAGTAACATGTCTCGCTTCTTACATTATATCGGAAACAGACAGGCATCACATAGTCTATTTTGTGACAATTGTTAAGCGGTTAATTTTAAGCCTACAACACCAGTGATGATGCAGAGAATAAGCAATATTCGCTTGATGTCTTTCGGTTCTTTAAAGAAAAGCATGCCTACTACCACGCTACCAGCCGATCCAATCCCAGTCCAAATGGCATAAGCCGTTCCGATAGGCAAATCGACTAATGAGAGAGACAGTAAATAAAAGCTTAATCCCCCAAACAAGATAAACCCAAGCGATGGCCACAAGCGCTTGAAGCCATCCGATAATTTTAAGAAAATCACTAAACCGACTTCACAGAAGCCAGCTAAAATAAGGGTAATCCACGCCATCTTAAGATGCCTCCGTTTCTGCTTTTGGCTCGTCGTTTGAAACAAGCTTTAACCCAATAATGCCGAAAATCATCAGTGTTAGAAAGAAAATCTTTCCTATACTTGTACCTTCGTTTAAAAAGATCATGCCAATGATAGCTGTTCCGGCCGCGCCAATTCCTGTGAATGCGGCGTATGCCGTTCCAATTGGAATCATCGAGAGCGATTTTGCAAATAAATAAAAGCTAATCGTAATAAACACAATCGTTACAATACTTGGAACAGTTTCAGTAAATCCATGTGAGTATTTTAATCCAATAGCCCATACGATTTCAGTTATTCCGCCAATAATTAAATAAATCCATCCCATATTTAACACTCCTTTATGCTTGAATTCCATCCCAAAAAATTGTCCAGGCATCGTTTATTTTTTGTTCATAGCGCTTTTCATCGTAATAAAAGCGCTGAATAAATAGCCCATCTGTAAGACAGTAAAAGCTATTAATCAGTGCGTCAATGTTAAGCTTGCGAATCTCTCCATTCTCCATGCCTGTTTGAAACAGCTCTTTAAGCGCGTCGTTTGTATAGGCTTCTGTACTTAAAAAGCGATTTTTCACTTCTTCATGTAAATGTTCAGGTGGGAAAAGGATCATTCGCTTATAAAGTGGACCAAATTGTTCGTTTTGTAAAAAGGTGCATGAATCAAACAAAAAGGCTTGTAGACGTTCCTTTGTCTTTTTTTGTTTGTGTTGGTTATAGCTTTTTTCGAGTTCCGCTAAAAAGATAGTCATTAAGTCCATTACAACAGCTAAAAATAAATCATCTTTGTTTTTAAAATGCGCGTACAAAGATGGTTTTTTAATGCCAACCTCTGTGGCAATGTCGGTCAGAGACGTACCGTTATATCCTTTTTGCCCAAATAACGTGCGCCCAGCGAGCTTGATGTTTTCAACTGTAGACAAAGAATCACCTGCTTTGCTTCGTTTAACTACCTAACGTTCGGTAGGCAAGGTGATTCTATCACAATAAAATGCCCAATACAAGCTTGCAGTTTAGTATAATGAAAATATACATAAAAGAAAGGGAGATGGCTCATGTACTTTGACGCGTTATTTGAAAATGACCAGCCAGTTGTTCGCTTCTAAGACGAGGCGAACAGTAGAACCTCGTCTTTTTTTATTCATAAAAAAAGAGACGGAGGAATGTAGATGAAATCAACGGTTGTAGGTGCCATTTGTTTATCGCTAGCCGCTAGCATATGGGGCGGGATGTATGTAGTCAGCAAGTATGTGTTAGAGGAGATTCCGCCAATGACACTCGTTTGGCTTCGCTATGTCATTGGACTTGTCGTGTTAATGACATTAGTAAAGTGGTCAACGAGAAAACAAAAAGTCATGATAACAAAGCGTGATTGGGGCTTGTTTGTATGGATTGGGTTCATTGGATATTTTGTGTCAATTGCTTGTCAGTTTATTGGAACAAAACTATCGGATGCACATACAGGAGCGCTTATTACATCAGCGACGCCAGCATTTATGGTGTTATTCGCGCGGTTTATTTTACATGAAGCATTGACGATTCGAAAGGGGTTATCTCTAATCCTTGCGACAGGTGGCGTTGTCATTGTTGTAGGAGTAGATAAGAACCTTGGGAGTGAACATGTGGGCAGCTGGATTTTAGTGCTTGCAGCGGTTACGTGGGCGCTGTTGTCAGTGTATGTAAAAGTGGCGGCAAAGCGTCATTCAAGCTTAACGATTACGACCTATGCCATCTTGTTTGCGTGTTTATTTACGACTCCATTTATGATGATGGAGATGAGCCGTGTGGGGATAGGAGAGCTTGATGGGCTCATCATCTTCGGTGTTCTCTACTTAGGCATTGTTTCCACTGCTGGTGCCTTCTTTCTTTGGAACAAGGGGTTAGAATTAATGGATGCGGGTGTTGGTTCCTTGTTTTTCTTTTTTCAACCGATTGTCGGTGCGTTTTTCGGGTGGTTATTGCTAAATGAAGTGTTGGAAGCTTCCTTTTTTGTGGGCGCATTGTTTATTGTCGCTGGCGTAGTGATTGCGACGTGGGTGAAGAAAGAGAGAAAAGAAGTCGTGTTTAAAGCGTAGAAAAAGGACGAAGCTGTTCAAGAGATTAATAGATAGAAAGGAATGGCGTTAAAGGGAGAGTTCCTTTAACGCCATTCCTTCTTTTGCTTATTCGTTCTCGATTGCTTTTTTTATTTCTTGTAGATGATTGCCATCTTCTTTTTTTATAATCCGTGTAAAGAGTGGTTTAACGAGCTTCATCATGAATGTTGAGGCGTTAATGTCACATGAAAAATGAATGTGAGTGCGCTCTCCATCTCCTTCAAATCGATAGTGATAAATGGTTTCTAAGCCTTGTACCTCGTTTTGAACGGAGTAGCGTTCATTTGGTACAAATTCAACAACTGTAAGAATGGCAGACGCTTCTTTTCCGCGAATGGCTCTTGTTTCTTTATACGATGTACCTACTTGAATGGGCCCTTCTGTTAGCTTCTCTACTTTTAAAATGTGTTTCATCATTTTTGGTGCATGTTCCATGTTAGAAGCAAATGCAAATGCTCTTTCTAACGGAACATTGACAATTACGTGATCTTGAAATGCTGACATAATAATCGCTCCTTCGTCGTACCTAGTTAAAAACAGTGTACCATGAAGTGACGTAGAAGGAGTGAGTCGTTTTTCTGCTTTCTCTTTTTTGAGTGATGATGTCTTAAAAAAATAAACAAGTATACCTTGGGGCATACTTGTGTTCAATTCCCCTGTTTAGATGAAAAATTAGGCATACATCGAAGGGGTTCCAAAGTATTCAATTGTATGAAAGTTTGGGTCATTGGAGTGAAAGTGAACAAAAATAGGAGCGGAATCAAGTGGGGAGTAGCGTTTGAAAAACATTTGATCGCCATATCGAATGGCTTGCAGAGCAAGGGGCATTTCTTTTTTGAAAATGGTGTATCGAATGGCTTGAATTGACTTGTCGATGTTTTCGTTGCCAACAAATACGTACACATAAAGCATGCAGGCGCCATCCTTTTGAAGCCATTCTGCAAATACCTCATCACGCATCGGTCCAATTTGATCGGTTGCAAACTGGTGATCTACGAATAAAAACAACTCGGCAGTTTCATCCGAATGCGTAAGAGTATATTTCCTGCAGATAACAGGATGGAGAGCGGTCACGCCTTGACGGTATGTCACACTAAGCTTTTGAGGATTCAATGTTGTCAAGGTGATTCATCCTTTCAATCTTTTACACAGTTTATGCGCACAGGGCTTGTTTGCGACCAAGAGTGTTCATCTTTTTTTAGAGATGGCTTAGTGAAAGTGTGATAGAGTAGAGGAAGAAGAAAGACAGGGAGGAAAGAGACGTGCAGCCGATTTATGTTATTTTATCGATTTTACTAGCCGCAATGCTATCGTATGATATCGCCAAGTTTGTTCGAGGAGAACGACCTGACTGGAAAGAGGCCATTGTGACTGTGCTTGTTTTTGCTGGTTTTTTAGCAGCATTACAGATGGCATTTGATGTGTTTTAATGCTTGTTCATCAGCTTTCATGATAAGAACGGTTAAGAAATATCGCTCTTTTTTGTATTCATCGTATGACTCTAACAGGAGCGCTAAGTTGGGCTGCACGAAGGAGACTCACATCGAAATGACCTTCCATGAGTTCAGCTTCTGTTGCCTTGTGCTTTTTGATTGTTTCGGTATGGACATTTTGGGTAAAATAGGGAACAGGGAGTGATGAACGATGAAGCCAAAAGCAATTATTTTTGATGCATATGGAACGTTATTTGATGTTCATTCTGTTGTGAAAAAGTGTAATGAGTACTATCCTGACATCGGTCAGCGCATTAGTGTGCTGTGGCGGACAAAGCAGATTGAATATGCGATGCAGCACCAGCTTATGGGGAGGTACGTCGACTTTTACGAGCTGACGAAAAAAGCGCTTCGTTATGCAGTAGAAGCATGTGAGGCGGCTATGTCAGAAGAAACCGAACAAGAATTAATGAATGCGTATCTACAGCTGAATGTGTATGACGAAGTCAAAGAAGTGTTGACCTACTTAAAGGAAAAGGGCTATACGCTTGCGATTTTTACAAACGGACCTAAGCATATGATTGAACCGCTCGTTCGCTACCACCGCATGCAGCATTTATTTCAAGATGTCATCTCAGTCGATGAAATCAAGCAATACAAGCCAACGATGGCAAGCTATCATTATGCAAAGAACAAGCTGAACATAGAGCGAGAGGAAGTGCTCTTTTTATCGTCAAACACATGGGACATTGCTGGTGCAAAAAATTATGGCTTTTCAACTGCATGGGTAAACCGTCAGCATAACGTAGCCGAGCACCTTGAGCTCGCACCGAATGTAGTCATTCAGAGTTTGGCTGATTTAGTGAAAAAGTGAAGAGTTGCAAACAAAAAGAGAAGGGACTATTCCCTTCTCTTTTCGTTTACCGGCACGCTAAATGAAATTGTTGTTCCTTCGTTTAAGGTGCTTCGAATGTGCAAGCCTTCACCGTATAATCGCTTTAAGCGTTGATGTGTATGAGCAAGACCGAATCCTTTTGTAGCATGAGTGGTGAGAGCTTGCTCAACTTGTTGTTCACTCATTCCGACACCATCGTCTGTGATAGTCACACGAACGGCTTCATTTTCACGTTGCATGGAAATAATAATTGTACCGCCTTTTGCTTGTTTTAACACACCATGCTTAATCGCATTTTCGACGAGTGTTTGAATGGAAAGCGGGGGCAAGGAAAAAGACAGCTCTTCTTCACAATCCCATTGAATATGAAGGCGCTTTCTGAAACGTTCTTGTTCAATGTATACATATGCACGTAACAAGTCGAGTTCATGCTCAATGGGTGCGGTTAGCTGTAAATTAAGCGGATCGAAGCTGCTTTTTAAATAGTGTCCAAACTCATCAAGCAAATGTACCATCCGATCAGTATCTATTTCGCCTAATGACGCAATGGTATTTAAGACATTGAATAAAAAATGAGGTTGAATTTGAGCGCGGAGCCATTCGGTCTCTGAGCGAGTGCGCTCTTCAGAAGCTGTTTTAAGCTGAAGCAAAGCCTTCACCCGATGCAAAAGCTCCATTTTGTTCACTGGTGTTTTCACATAATCGTTTGCTCCTGATTGAAATGCATAGTTGATTTCATCGGGTGTGGCGTGAGGAAGTAAAAGAAGAATAGGGCGCTCACATAGTGAAAAGTGTTGCCGTACTTTTTGTGAAAACGCATAGCCACACTCGTCCTTTAATATCGGATTCATAATAACAACATCCCACTTATGTAATTGATGCAAGGCATGATTCGTACAGCCCATATGGGTGACGAGATAGCCTTCTTTTTTTAATAGATTCATGATTTGATCATCGTGGTCGATGAGTAAAATCGCTTGCCTTTGTGCTGTCTTCATCTCAAACCCCCCTCATCTTTATTGAACGCTCTTTTGTTCGTTTCTATCTCATATCCTATGATACTTTGAATTAATTTGAAAGAGTTAATGAAAGATTTTCAACACGCAGAAAGGAAAATATTCTCAAACAATAAAATTGTACTAGGAATTTTGAACTTTTATACCGAAAAATAGATAAATCCATTTTAGACCTAAGGGTATGATTCCCTTGAAGGACAGGGTCAAAACCGTAAGTGACGGTTGTGAGGCCTTCTTTTTTGAGAAGGAATAAGATTTATATATTTCGTTTGATGAACATAGAATAGTGATAGTAGTAAAAAGAGAGAAGGAGGCTTGTATGAGAGCGGTTTTAATTGATGATGAGTATTTAGCATTGGATTATTTGGAGAGGCAGCTAAATAAAGTGGTGGCCATTGACATCATTGGAAAATATGAAAATCCAATAGTAGCATTAGATGAAGTGATCAAGGCAGATGTGGATGTGGTGTTTTTAGATATTCAAATGCCAGAAGTCAATGGCATTGATTTGGCTTCACAAATTATTGAACAAAAGCCAGACGTCATCATTGTATTTGTGACCGCTTATCAGGAGTACGCTGTACAAGCATTTGAACTAAATGCAATCGATTATGTCGTTAAGCCGATTCGACTTGATCGTTTGAAAAATACAATTCAGCGAATCGTCCAACAGATGCTGATACCAAAAGTCGTTCCCCAACATGTAGACGAATCACCGCTTCTGCTTCGATTAGGTAAGCAAATAACGGTTGAAAAGCACGGAGAGTGCGAAGTCATGAGCTGGCGAACGGCTAAATCATTGGAATTGTTTTTGTATTTACTACGTCATCGAGGCGTGATGGTACGAAAAGATGAGCTCGTTGACTTATTATGGCCAGATAGTGAAGTAGACAAAGGCTACTCTCAGCTCTATACGGCTATATACTATACGCGAAGGCTATTAAAAAAGTATGGCGATGCATTTAGCATTAAAAGTTATACAGAAGGCTACGTCATGCAGTTGACGAACGTAAACGTGGACGTAGAAGAGTGGGAGCAAGCGGTTATCTCACTAGGAAAGGTAACCAACGAGAACATTCATATGTGGGTAGAGAACATGCAGCTTTATGATGGCTCCTATCTAGCTAACTATGATTATTGGTGGATTGAAGCAGAGCGATATCGTCTTCAGCAGCTATGGGTTCAAACAGCGCTTCAAATGGCTCAATGGTTTCACGGTAACAAGCGAGTAGAAGAAGCCATTCATTGGTATAAATTAATTTGTGAACAAGATTCCTTATCCGAACAACCCTATTATGCACTGATGCAAATTTATGAAAAAGAGCATGAGTATCAAGCGGTGAACTACTATTACAAAGCCTTAGAAAAAGCATTATCAGACATTGATGAGACACCGAGCGCATCGATTCAACAATGGTATAAAGGCATTAAAGCCACATAAAAAGACGAAACACAGATTCAAGTGTTTCGTCTTTTTTTTGTTTAGAACGGTCTGTTCGTTGTTGAGAAATTGTTGAGGTCGTCTTTTTATGATGGTTCTAGAGATATGCTTCAAAAGTCATGTACGCATAAGGGGGGAAGGATAAGAGTATGCACAAATGTAAAGCAGGTATCGTCATGGTTCTTTTGTTTCTACTTGTGATGTCGCCAAGTTACACCGCTTCAGCTCAAGAGAAACTCGATTCGAGAAAGGTCTTATTGCTATATAGTACATTTGAGCAAAAAGTAAATGAGGAAGTGCGGATTATGGATGTTCTTCTTGGTCATTTTTCAAAGGAAGTGATCACACAAAACATTCAAAAGCTAGAAGGAGACCCGACCCTTCGTGGTATCACACACATTGTGTATGTAGGCTTAGAAAAAGAAAAAATAAACAAGGAAGCGATTGATTATTTAGTGAGATTCAAAGGACCTGTGTACGGTTTAGGCTATAATACAGATCAGTTTCCAAGTTTGAAAAACACGTTTCAAATGAAGCAAGAAGTGAGCGTGGAACGCCTTCTTTTTCATCAACCGAGCATTGAGAGAGAGCTAGACATTGAGCAAACATTCTTTAATATCACACCAAATGCAACAAGCAAAGTGGTGATGAATGCTCTGTACAAAGGCTCTTCTTATCCAGCTATTATTCAGGATGGTCCACATATGTATGCTGCGACTCATTCACTGAATGAATACGTTGGACCGTTTATTGGGGAAAGCTTATTTGACTTCTTCAAGCAAGAGCGAGAGCGGGATGAAAAGGTGGCTTATTTACGATTAGAAGACGTACATCCTTTGTCGGATCCGAAAAAATTAATGGACATCGCAGTGTATTTAAAAGAACAAAATGTCCCTTATATGATTACGGTGATTCCTGTGTACCAAAATCCTAAAACAAAAGTGCAATATCATATGCTCGATTCACCGAAAGTCGTAAAAGCGCTAAAGTATATGCAAGAAAATGGAGCAAGCATCGTCCTTCACGGCTACACGCATCAATACCGTGATCATGAAACAGGAGAAGGATTTGAATTTTGGGATGTTGATAATAATGCGCCAATCTTTGCACCAAAGGATCAAAATAACAAAGTAAAACGAGAAGCGGACTTCGCTACCTTTAAGGAATACCAAGAGTATGTGAAAAAAGGGAAGGCGTATGAAAAGAAATACATGACAACGAAGATCACAAAAGGAGTGCAAGAGCTAAATGCGCACGATTTAATATCCCTTGCGTTTGAAGCGCCACATTATACGATGTCACAAAACGGCTACTCCATTTTATCCAATCATTTTTCGACGTACATTGGTCAAGTTCAAGTGTCAGATGATACGTGGAAGCATATGTACTCGCCAACGTATACAAGTTATCCGGGATTTATGAATGACATGAAGCTAATTCCTGAGACCCTCGGGTACGTAGAGCATGGAGAACTCGCCGACGTTCATCTTATGCTTGAGAGAGCAGATTATTATAAGAACTTTTCCGATACCGTATTAGGTGGATTTTATCATCCTTTTCTAGGGGTGGATTTACTGAAAGAGTACGTTGAAGGGATGAATAAAATTGAAGGAATAAAATGGTTTGATTTGAAAAGCGAGCCCAATGAAGTAAGTGTGTCAAACGTGACGATTATATCAGACGAAGGAGCGGTAGTGGTTGCGGATGAGTCGACGATGACGACGTACAAAGCAAAAAATTTGCTGTCATTCTTTCAAAGAAACTTTCTCCTTGCAGCAGGTGGCATTGCGATCTTTGCGATTGTCTCGTCTTTAGTTAGTGTGATGTACATTCGTCGAAAAACGATGGAGGAGGAGGGCCATTTTGACTAACTACGTGTTTTCACTGTCATCGATATTGATTTGGTGCATGTTAATCTATCACATAGGCTTAATGCAAGGTGGCTTCTTTCATTCGCTTTCGTTTTTCCGCCGATCGAAAACATTTAAAGTGGTGCCTGATGAGGCGCTTCCGACTGTTTCGATTTTAATTCCAGCTCATAATGAAGAAGTCGTCATTTATGATACACTCATCGCTATGACAAAGCTGTATTACCCGAAAAATAAGCTTGAGATTATCGTTGTGAATGACAATTGTAGTGATGAGACGACACCTATTTGTCAGCTGCTCGCGTCTCGTTACTCGAATATCAAAGTCGTCGAAACGCGAGAGCCTTTTAAAGGGAAAGGAAAATCAAGCGCGCTGAATGAAGGACTTCAGCACTCAACGGGCGACGTGATTGTAGTGTATGATGCAGACAATATGCCTGAAAAGTATGCAGTTTATCATTTAGCTGTCGCGTTAATGAAGGACCCACAAGCAGGTGCTGTGGTAGGGAAGTTTCGTGTTGTGAATGCAACGAAAAATTTGTTAACACGATTTATCAATATCGAAACGCTTTGTTTTCAATGGATGGCACAAGCGGGTCGCTGGTTTTGGTTTAAAATGTGCACCATCCCAGGAACAAACTTTGCGATTCGTCGCTCCATTTTAGAATCGTTAGGCGGCTGGGATGTTAAAGCACTTTCGGAAGATACAGAGCTAAGCATTCGCGTCTACAATTTAGGCTATTACATTCGCTTTTATCCGCGAGCCATTACGTGGGAACAAGAGCCTGAATCGTGGCGTGTTTGGTGGAGGCAGCGCACGAGATGGGCAAGAGGCAATTTATATGTTGTGGTAAAGTATGTGAAAGGTTTTCGGAATCTTGAGCATAAAAAAGTCTACATTGATTTAATCTATTTGTTTTACACGTACGTTCTGTTTTTAGTTGGGGTGCTGCTGTCAAATGGGCTCCTTATTGCGAATCTTCTATTTGATTTACATCTCCAACATGGAGGAACGATGCTAACGTTGATGGTTCTAGCCTTTTGTATTTTCTTAACACAGGTGTCGCTCGCCCTTGCGATTGAAACGAATCAACTGACGGTAAAAAATGTACTCGTTCTCTTTTTAATGTATTTCACGTATTCGCAAATTTGGATTTTGTTAGTCATCCATGCAAGCTTCCTTGAGTTCAAGCGTATGGTGTTCAAGCAGGAGATTAAATGGTACAAAACCGCTCGCTTTGAACAAAAGCCACAGGTCGAAAAGGAACGTGGAGTTTCATAATGATTAAACGAAGAGGCTGAGCCATAGATTAGTAAAGAGTGTCGCTCGCTGAGTCAAAAAGGAGCGTTCTTTTCCTCTTTTTAACTCAGCTCCTTTCTTAAGAAGGAGACGGATGGAGATGAAACAAATGAAGCGCATCTTAATCCTCTTATCACTCGCTAGTATCTTAATCGGCGGGGGCCATTACGTTAAAAAGAGGTGGGATATGAAGAAAGCATACGCAACGGAACAATTTGTGAAAAAGCATATGATCAATGACAACGGCACCATTGCGACGTACCGAAATCAAACGGATGAAAAAAATGACGAGTTCGCGCTTGGACGGGAGTCCTTATCGGAATCAAGCGGCTTATGGCTTCATTATTTAGTCAGAACGAATCAATACAAAGCATTTGATCAACACCTATCAGTCGTGTATGAGCATTTTCTTCATAAGGAAAAAAAGTTGCTTTATTGGAAGATAGGAGAAGTCGGTGAAATCAATGCGACAACGAATGCCTTTATTGATGATTTACGCGTCATTGAAGCATTGTACATGGCCTATGAAAAGTGGGAAGATTTGCGAATGAGAAAGCTTGCTGATGAAATGTCAAAGGCAGTTATCACGTATCAGCAAAAAGCAGGGATGTTCATGGATTATTATGACATGAAGCATGAGTGGCTAGGCAGTCAAATCACACTATCGTATATCATTCCAGAAGCGTTCTTTTACATGACAAAGTATCACAAGCTACCAAGAAGTGATTATTTGCGAATGGTTCATTTTTTAAAAGACATCCCAACAAAAGCCGGCTTTTTTCCAAAAAACTATCAAGTCGAAGAGAAAGCATTTATTTATGATAAAAAAATTAATCTGATTGATCAATCGTACATCGCGTACCATTTAGCGACAATTGGAGAAGCGCACACGGAGTATGCGGATTGGGTGTACGGAGAGTTTGATCGGAACGGCAAACTATTTGGTTCCTATTCACGGAATAAACATCCATTAACCAACGATGAATCGCCAGCACTCTATGGGATTACCATTTTATACTTTCTACAAATTGGCTATCTAAAAGAAGCGCTAGAATTGTATGAGCGAATGATTGCCTTTCGTACAAGTAACCCAATGAGTCGATTTTACGGAGGCTATGTGACACTCGAAAACAAAGATACACATATTTTTGATAACCTCTTTCCTCTCTTAGCAGAAGATGAATTGGTGAAGAGAGGGTTGCTAGAAACAAAGCTTCACCCATAGAGACAGTCATGTAAGATAAAAGAATGTGCATCAGTATGCTACCATGATGCACATTCTTTTATTTCGTTCCATATACTAGAGTAGATAGAAGAAATTCTATGAAAATAAACAACTGAGAGGGAAGATGAATCATTGTTTCGAGGTATGCTAGTAAAACTAAGTCTTTGCTTTACTCTACTATTCTCGTTAACTAACGGGATATTTTCAATGTCAGAAGCAAGCGCGTATTCGACCGAGCGTTTTATTAATAAGCATATGGTGAATCCAAATGGAACACTTGCGACTTACAGACTGCCAAATTCGACAGTTGATCCTAACTATGCATTAGGAAGAGAAGCACTGTCGGAATCGATTGGATTATGGATGGAGTATTTGCTTATTCAAGGAAAACAACGTGAGTTTGATGGACAAGCTCAGCTCGTCAATGACTATTACAAAGACTCCACGAAGCACTTACTCTATTGGAAGCTCGCATCAGACGGGACGAAGAACTCTACGACGAATGCACTCATCGATGATTTGAAAGTAATAGAAGTATTATACGGTGCATATGAAAAGTGGGGCATGTCTTCTTATAAACAAACTGCTGATCAATTAGCGCGTGGCTTGGCGCAATATCAAAAGAAAAAAGGAATTTACAGTGATTACTATGATATTGTCAACGACTGGGTTGGCAATCAAGTGACTCTTTCTTACCTCAATCCTTATGCCTTCAATAAAATGGTGCAATACGGCATCATCCCCCAAGCAGAAGCAGATCGCCAATTACTTGTAGCGACAAATGCTCCATCAAAGAACGGCTTCTTACCAAAACGCTACATCATCTCTAAACAGGTGTATCGCTATGACACACGCATTAACATGATTGACCAATCGTATGCAGCGCTTCAATTATCAAGAAATGGCGTGCCGAAAATGGAGCTTGCTAACTGGATCGAGTCTGAATTCTTAAAGAACGGCAAATTATACGGTCAGTACGACCTTCACACAAAGAAGCCTCTTGTAAGCTATGAATCTCCGGCTTTATACGGCATTACGATTTTGTACTTCCTTAAAATAGGAAAAACGGATACGGCTGTGAACATGTATAACCGCATGATTCAGTTCCGAGAAAACCATGCAGCCAATACGTATTACGGTGGTTACGTCACCCTTGCTAATCACGACACGCACATGTTTGATAACTTGTATCCGTTATTAGCAGAAGCAGAGCTTGTCAGGCGAAATGTCATTTAAACAGAAAGAGAGTCAAACCTAGTCAAAAGGTTTGACTCTCTTTTTTAGCCTTTCATACTCACATTCGGTACCGATTTTTCACTCCGAGACCAAACGACTACAGGGATGAGAAGAAGGGATAAAAGTCCACCGGCAATCGATAAGAAAGCATAGCTAGAATGTGCGACGACCATGCCTGAAAGAACGCCACCAGAAGCTCCCGATAACGCGATAAGTACATCGACGTTTCCTTGTACTTTGGCGCGGTTTGAAGGTTCGGTTGCGTCAACAATTTGAGCGGTGCCGCTAATCAACCCAAAATTCCATCCTAATCCAAGTAGCGATAAAGCGATAATTAAAAGCGTCATCGAGTCAGCGGGTGCGAGTGCCGCAACCAATCCTGCTAGTAAAAGCGTTACACCAGACGCGATGCTCATTGTCGTTCGTCCGAGTTTATCAACCAATAGACCAGTGAAAAGAGAAGGAAGATACATCGCGCCAACATGAAAAGCAATGACTAGCCCAACGTCTCCTATATGATGACCGTGGTGCATCATATGTACAGGTGTCATCGTCATAATGGCTACCATGACAATCTGTGTAAGCACCATCACGGTCACACCAACAGTCAATCCTCGTTTATTTGAAGTGCTGTGTACGACGTCTGTTTTCTCTTGTGCTTGATCTAGCTGTTTTGCGATGGTTAATGGATCTGGACGAAGCATCATAAAAAGAATAAGTCCTGCTACGATAAACGCAGTGGCAGATAAAAGAAACGGACCAGCAAGTGCGGGAACACCAATGGAAAGCGCAAATGTGCCCATGACATCAACTAAATTCGGACCGGCTACCGCTCCAAAGGTTGTCATCACCATCGTAATGCTTACGGCAGTGGCACGCTGCTTTTTCGTTGCTAAGTCGGTTCCAGCATAGCGAGCCTGTAGGTTTGTAGCGGTTCCTGCTCCATAAATAAAAAGAGATAAAAATAAAAGCAGCACACTATTTAGTAATGTGGCGATCACGACACCTATGGCTCCTAGTCCCCCTGTTAAAAATCCAGCGGTCAAGCCAATGCGACGACCGTGTCGCTGTGATACTTTTCCAACGATAAAAGCCGCTAAAGCAGACCCTATTGTAAATAAAGCAGTTGGTAGTCCAGCGAGCGCATCGGTTCCAAGCATTTGTTGAGCCAACAGTGCTCCGACAGTAATCCCTGCCGCAAGACCGGCTCCACCGAAAATTTGCGATAAGCTCACTACAACTAACACACGCTTATATAGTTTCTGTCTTGCTTCTTTCGAATTAATGTAAACATCCATGTTTACGCACCTTCTTTCGATGAAAGCTTACTAGAATGGTTGAATTGTAAGCTTCTATCCAATAGTTGTCAATTTATTTTTATTCATATAGGAACACATTCTTTCATTGTTTAGCTTTTTATTTAAAACGGGTACACTATGAAAAAGGATGTGATGACGTTGATTGAAAAGCAGCTTGTAGGAGAGAAGGCCGCAGACTATGTAAAAGATGGAATGGTTGTCGGATTAGGGACGGGTTCAACAGTCTATTACACACTGCAGGCGTTAGGAAAGCGGATACAAGAAGGGCTTGCCATTAAAGGGATACCAACATCTCGACAAACAGAAGAATTAGCTCGTCAGCTTCGCATTCCGCTCGTGTCGTTTGCTGATATTTCTCATATTGATCTCGCCATTGATGGAGCGGATGAAATAGATAGAAATCGTGCGCTCATAAAAGGTGGAGGTGGCGCACTTCTTCGTGAAAAAATTATTGCAAATGCGTCGAATGAATTGATTGTGATTGCCGATTCGAAAAAGATGGTGCATACATTAGGGGTGTTTCCACTTCCAATTGAAGTCGTCCGGTTCGGTTGGGAAATGACCGCCAAACACATCCGCGACCTTGGCTGTGTCCCGCGCCTTAGATTGAAGGAGGATCACACCCCGTTCATCACCGACAACAGCAACTACATCATTGATGCTCACTTCCATGCAATTGAAGACCCCCACATTCTCGAACAAATGCTCAACTCCATTCCTGGAGTAGTCGAAAACGGTTTGTTTGTTGGAATGACAGATAAAATGATTACGGTGAAGCGAGGGAAGATTCAAGTGTTGTAAAAAGCCAGGCAAAGAAGCCTGGCTTTTTTTATTGGGTTAAACGTTTACCAAAAAAGTCCAGCTTAATGGTATGATAAACGTTTAACACTTTATTGTTGGTGTAATTTTGTAGTTTAGATTTAACAAACATTGTTCTCAATGACCACACTTTATGAAAGCGTTTTATTATATGATGACAATAGGAGGTTTTAGTTATGATAACCGAAGAGAGACCAGCAATTCTATTACATCACTTGTTGAGTGTAAAGGGCCCTACAATGAATCAACTAGTGGTTGAAACGAAGCTGACGAAGCGACAAATCTCTTATGATTTAGAAAAAATTAATCATTGGCTTAAACAGCATCATATGCCTCCCATTCAGTATAAACGAGTTCAAATGATAACCGTTCCTCCTGATTCTGAAGAGTATATACGAAAACAGCAACAGCAACAACTTCAAAACGAAAGTCAGTTTGTACTTACAGAAAAGGAACGCATGATAGCTATTTATTTGTTCTTATTTGTTCGTCAGGAGTCTATATCGTTAGCTCACCTTATTCAACTTTTGCAAGTGAGTAAATCAACGGTGATATCGGATGTGAAAAAAGCAAATGAGCTTCTTACTCCATTCGTTGTCAAAATTGACTACACACGGCACAGAGGATATCACCTGAAAGGAACCGAGTTTGATAAGCGAGTAGTTGTACTTGAATACGTGACACAACTTTTACAGAAGCCTTATGGAGAAGCATCTATTCAATACATCTTAAAAATGGCAGAACGAGAAAATCGCCTTGACCAAATTGACCATACGTTAGCTACTATTAAACAAGAATGTGATGTTCAATTTGTGGAGGAACGCCTGACTCAATTCTCTTCCTTTCTCCTTTTCTATTACTATAGACAACAAGAAAAGAAGTTTGTCCGTTTTCACTCTGATGAAATTGCAGTATTAGCACAAGATCCGATGAGAAAAGTGACAGAAAGAATGATGCGGTTGTTAGAAATAGAAATAGTGGAAGAAGAAGTGTGCTATTTAATTGTTCAGCTCTTAGGTTTATCACTTGGAAATCTATCTGTTCAACATGATCTTCTCTTTAAAATTTGTGAACGATTAGTCTCAGATTTTGAAACGAAGGCATGCATCATGTTTGAGCAGAAAAGTGATGTTATCCAAACCCTGTATCGGCATGTAAAGCCTGCTTACTTTCGCATGAAATATCGAATTCCAATTAGTAACCCACTTCTTCAAGAAATCAAGAATGAGCATAAAGAGCTGTATATGATTGTAGAGGAACTCCTTTTACCATTGGAATCGCTCTTGAATATTACGATATCTGAAGAAGAGATTGGTTTTATTACCATTCACTTTGGTGCATTGCTTGAAAAACCAAAGAGAATGACTCCAAAGAAAAAGCGAGCTATTGTTGTCTGTCCAAGTGGAGTCAGCTCGTCTTTAATGGTAAAGAACCAGCTAGATTCATTGTTTTCCGAAGTAAATGTCGAACGAACGATGTCCCTACACGAATTTCAAAATGAAACATTAGAAGACGATGTGCTCATCTTTTCAACTGTTTTTCTCCAAACAAATGCTTTGTATTTTCACGTAAAGCCGATAATGACTCCGACTGAGAAGAGTCGTTTAGTCAATGAAGTATATCAGCATCTTTTTGGAATCAGTCACTATAACCTATCGGTACCAGAATTAATTAAGGTAATAAAAAAGCATGCAGATGTATTTGATGAAAGAGGATTGAAAGAAGCTTTAAGTAAATGGACTGTGCATCAAAAAGTTGATGATAGTAATAGGAGGAAACGACCAGTGCTAAAAGAGTTATTAACAAAAGAAACCATCCAAATTGTAGATGAAATTACTGATTGGGAAGAAGCTATTCAAGTAGCTGCAACTCCACTAATGAATAACAAAGCTATTGAATCTTCTTATATTGAGGCGATGATCCATACGATTAAGACGCTAGGTCCTTACGTTATCATCGGTCCTGAAATTGCTATTCCACATGCTCGTCCTGAAAATGGAGTCAATCAAATAGGAATGAGTTTTCTCAAGCTCAACAAACCTGTTCATTTTCTAGGCAATGATGAGCATCCTGTACGATTAATCATTTGTGTTGCTGCGATTGATAATAAAACACATTTAACCGCTCTATCTCAATTAACGAAATTATTAAGTAAAAAAGAGCATTTGCAACAATTAAAGGAAGTAAACCAGGTAGACGAAGTTATTCAATTAGTAGACGAATACTCAGCATTATCAACGAATTGAAGGAGGAAATGAACATGAAAATTTTAACTGTATGTGGATCAGGATTAGGAAGTAGTTTTATGTTAGAAATGAATATTAATAGTATTTTAGCAGAGTTAGGCGTCACAAACGTAGAAGTAAATCATTCAGATGTTAGTTCAGCAACATCTGATATGGCGGATCTTTTTATCGTCGCAAAAGATATTGCCGAGAGCGTGGAGCCTTTAGGAGATGTACTTGTTCTTAACAGCATTATTGATATGGATGAGCTAAGAGAAAAATTAACAGCTGATCTTACACAAAGAGCCATTCTGTAACTTAGATAAATAGAGGGGGATGATGAAATGGGGGAAAGATTACTAAAGCTAACGATAGACGTGTTAAGTCAGCCAGCGGTTCTTATTGCATTGATTTCATTCATAGGTTTAGTGCTTCAAAAGAAACCAGCAAGTGAGATTATCAAAGGCACAACAAAATCATTCTTAGGTTTTATCATTATTGCTGCAGGGGCTGGAATTTTAGTTGGTTCTCTTGAACCATTTGGAAAGATGTTTGAAGAGGCGTTTAACGTAAATGGAGTTGTTCCTAATAATGAGGCTATTGTTGCGATGGCGCTCACTAAGTACGGAACAGCTACAGCACTCATTATGTTCTTTGGAATGATTGCCAATATTTTAATTGCTCGATTTACGAATTTTAAATATATCTTCTTAACGGGACATCATACATTATACATGGCTTGTATTATTGCTGTTATCCTCGTTGTAGCAGGGTTAAGTGGTGCAGCATTAATCATCGTCGGTTCACTAGCGCTTGGATTAACAATGGCTGTTTTTCCAGCAATTGTTCAACCGTTTATGCGGAAAATCATTGGAAATGATAAAGTTGCGTTTGGTCATTTCTCGAGTGTTGGATATGCATTATCAGCATTAGTAGGTAAAGTAGTTGGAAAAGGATCGCGTTCGACTGAAGACATTAAGTTTCCAAAGGGCCTTGGGTTTTTACGTGATAGCTCAGTTACAATTGCGCTTACAATGGCTATTTTATATGGCATCATCGCACTCTTTGCGGGTCCATCTTACGTAGAATCAGAGCTTAGTAACGGAAATCACTACCTTGTTTTCTCAATTGTTCAAGCGGTTACATTTGCTGCTGGTGTATTTATCATCTTATCTGGTGTTCGACTTGTCTTAGCTGAGATTGTTCCTGCGTTTAAAGGAATTTCAGACAAACTTGTCCCAAATTCAAAGCCGGCTCTTGACTGTCCAATTGTTTTTCCATATGCACCAAACGCTGTATTAATTGGATTCTTCTGTAGCTTCCTAGGTGGAATTGTTGGGATGTTCTTATTAGGAGTAGGCGGTGCAGTTATTATCCTACCTGGTGTTGTCCCACACTTTTTTACAGGTGCAACTGCGGGTGTGTTCGGAAATGCAACAGGTGGTGTTCGAGGTGCAACAATTGGCTCATTTGTGAACGGACTCATCATCACATTTCTTCCAGTCTTTTTAATGCCAGTTCTTGGAGATTTAGGTTTTGCAAGCACAACGTTCTCAGACGCAGATTTTGCAGTCACAGGTATTTTATTAGGAAATGTTGCGAACTCCTTAGGTGCAATTGGCGTAACTGTAATGGTTGTAGTGCTTGTTCTACTTGTTGCTTTACTAGGCTTTTTTAAAAAGAATAAAAGTCAAAGTGAACAAGTTGGTGCATAATGCATTTGAAGATGTGGGTTTTATGAGCGTTGTACCACATGCATATGTATAGGAAGTGCGGTGGCTGAAGTGTTAAGTAAATACTGTCCCACTCACCTAAAAAGAATAGGTGTTCACAAACAATTTGGTCAAGTGGGGAAAAGTGAAGTATGTAAATCCATACTACAAGCTAACTAAAAAGCCATTGTGAAGGCTGTTCAGCAACAGAAAACGAAAAAAAAGATAGCAAGAAAATAACAAAAATCCAGACGATTCTCAGTCTGGATTTTTTCCTCCTATCTGAACATCAACTCAACCCAATCCGCTCTGACTAACTATCAACCACAAACTCCCGACAAGGCCCACGACCGTAATGAATAGTCCAACCGCTAACGTTTGTTTTTCAGATTTCATTTTTAGTAAAAGAAGAACACCAATCACGACAAGCACAAATGAAAAGAGCGGGACACTCCATGCTGTCACCACGTCGATAGCATTTGCTACCTCTGGTTGTTTAAATTGCTCCGCTTGCTCAATGGCTTTTGTTGTTTTTTCCATAAGCCAACCTCCTTATCTCTTTTGTTCTACTATATTGAGCCAAGCCTTGAGATAGTCTAAAAAGTTTAGCTTTCGGCCGATCACCTTTCAATTCTATAGATGAACCGGTTGTATATGACATTGATTGTGGACATATGCAGAAGTGGACGTGAACGATGGAAAAGGGAAGGTTGTTCAATATTTTAGGTGATTTGATTGGTAAAGAGAGATGAGTGAATAGATGAAAACGATCAATTGTAAGCCTACTCGTTTGTAGTGGGTAGCCCCTTCATTAGTTAGTGTTTTTCATAAAAAAAAAGCGAGAATCGTGCATGGCTTGAGCACATTCTCGCTTTTCTATTAGGGGGAGAAACCCTTGAACCAACGGGGTTCAGAGGGTTTCGGATAAGTAAGAGGTTACTTCACGCGCGGGAAGCCGAATCCAGATGCATAATCGTCACCTGTTGCTGCTCCGTAACCACCTTTAATGTCAACTGTTTTCGCACGGTTTTGTAACTCTGTACGAAGTTGAGTGTGGCTTAGTGATGGACTAGATGCCCAAATTTTCGCAGCTAGACCAGCTACGTGTGGCGTAGCCATTGACGTACCGCTAATTGTTTTGTAGTTTCCATCGAACCAAGTAGACTCGATACCAGCACCTGGTGCTGATAATTCAACGTCACGTTCTTGAATGAAGAAGTCACCATCTGTTGATGGATTTCCGCGAGAAGAGAAGTTCGCAACACGGTATGTACCGCTTTCTTGAACATTTTCTAATGCCGCTACGGCTACTGCTTTTGTTAATGCGCCAGGATAACCGATTGTATTAGCTCCGTACCCATCGTTACCAGCAGCTGCTACAACAAGCACACCTTTACTGTATGCATAGTCAACAGCACTTGAAATTAATGAATCTTTACCAGATGAACCTAAAGACATGTTAATCACTGTTTTTGTACCTGTACGAGTTGCTTCATCCGCTGCATGACGGATTGCTGCAGCGATATCATCTGAATAACCAGATCCGCTATCTGTTAATACTTTGTATGCCCATAAATCTGAATCTGGGGCAACACCGTAAATACCAGCTCCATCACTTCCACCGTTCGCTAATACGGTACCTGCAACGTGCGTTCCATGTCCGTTACGGTCTGTACAAGTGTTATTCACAATTTGAGAGCTTGTTTGTGTGAAGTCTTTACATTGTTCAGCTTGTCCTTGTAAATCAATATGGTTAATGTTCACACCCGTGTCTAATACGGCTACATTAATCCCGCTACCACCAGACGTTTTTTGAACAGTGCTATCATTGTAGATTGCTTTAATTCCCCATGGAGCTTGTGTACTTGGGTAAGTTGCTAATGCTTTAATAGGACCTACTTCAGAAGGTGTGTCTAATTGCACTTGCTCTACTTTTGTTACTTTTAAGTTTTTATTCTTTAATAATGCTTCATACTGTTTCGCATTTACCGTCGTTGTGAACCCTTCACCACTGAAGTCCCAGCGTGCTTTATGTTGTGCTTTTACCTTTTGTTTCTCGGTATTAGTACCTTCGATTAATACACGGTACTCTTCTAAGCCTTTTGCATTCTTCGCTTCTACACCTTGTGCGAATGTACTACCCGTAAATACAGATAAGCCTAACGTTAAACTAAGAACTGCTGAACCTACTACTCTTTTCTTTGTCATTTTGTTTCTCCTCTCACTTTCTATTTCTCAGATATGACTAAATGATGGCTTCTTCATGTTGAACATGTCGATTTCCAAACCCGAAGCGCTTACTTCATGTTTTGTTTGAAAAAAGGCTTGTTCGCTATGTCGTAATCTGATTATAGAAAATAGATTAGTAGAAATCACCATTCTTCTAGTTATATAACAAACATGTAAAAAACTTTAAATGAGCTTATCATTCTTTACAAAAGGATTTTGACACAAAATGTTCACAAATAAAAATAGGAGAAAAAAAGTTTTGATAGGATTTCTTCTGAATGTTTTCTTTGAATTTGGCTATATAATCAAACGAATAATAGATAAATAGGATGATATTATTTACAATAATTTCTATTTTTAATTTTATTTACATAATATTTCCTTTTAGTGATAGTAACCATAAAATGGATTGTGAAATGTCAGAACTCCTGTCACATCAATAGGTTGTTGAAAAATCATACAAATTTTTCACAAAGTTCAACTAGGTAAAAAGTCCCTTATATTGAAATTGTGGAATAATGTTTGTGGTAAGAGTGAGGAAAATGGAGGTTAGTTGCATTAAGTGGAGAAATGAAGGTGAAACAAGAGGGAAGGAATACTCATACATACACCTTTCATACACTTTTAATGGCTGTCTCGTGATGCTTTCATTCATTTGACTGAATAATCTGTCTTTTATGATGGAAATATGATGTTCTTTCTATAATCATTTCATGATGAGTGTGATACGCTCATGTCGTAATCACATTTGATATGAGGTGAAGAGAAGATGAAAGGGATAAAAAATGTGGCAGCATTTGCTGTCATGATTGGCATTGTCACTTTAGGTATGTATGTAGAATCACCACGGCTAGCAAAAGCGAAAAAAAATGATCAACATGTGATGAAAGTGGAGGTAGAAGAAGAGTTTGCAGGCTATAATGGAACATTTGTATTACGAGATGTGAAAAAAGGCAAAACATTTGTCTACAATGAAGAACGAGCAAACAAACGAACAGCACCGGAGTCAACGTTTAAAATTCCAAATGCTTTAATTGGTTTACAGGTTGGGGCTGTTGACGATGAATATGAAATCAAAGAGTGGGACGGTGTGGAGCGAGAAATTCCTGTGTGGAATCAAGACCATACATTAGGGTCTGGGATGAGAAACTCCGTTGTTTGGTACTATCAAGAGATGGCTCGTGACATCGGAGAGGCAACAATGAAAGAGTGGATTGAAAAGCTTTCGTATGGAAATGAAGATCTTAGTGGTGGCATTGATCAGTTTTGGTTAAGTCGTTCATTAAAAATCTCTCCGGTTGAGGAAGTGGATTTTATTGAACAATTAAGCAACGAAACGCTACCCTTTGATTTAGATGTGATGAGAACGGTGAAACGAATGATGGTTCAAGCAGAAGGAAAAGACTATACGTTATACGGAAAAACAGGTCAAGGCAGCGGGATTGGTTGGTATGTTGGCTATCTTGATGTAAATGGAAAGACGTATGTGTTTGCGACGAACATTGACGGAACATCGGCTGATGCGAAGCGTATCACTAGGAACATTTTAACGAAAAACGGTTTTATGAATGAATAGAGAAAAGTTGATATCTGTTTGTTTATACATTAAAACGAGCATTCGATGTTAAGTGTTTGTTTATAAACTGTCCACTTTTTAAAGAAGTCTTTACAGTCCGTTCGTCCACATACAAAACCTTAACAAAAGTCATGAAATCCTTACATTCATAGCGAGAAATTCCTTGTACAATAAAGGTGTAGAGACATTTCTATAAATGAAGAAAAAGGAGACGTTCTGATGGCCGAACTTATTTTAAACGGCAAGGACTTACAAACAATCGAACAGCTTCATCAATATGTTAAAGAACAGCTGGACTTTCCAGATTACGATGATACGAATATGGATTCACTTTTTAATTGTTTAACAGAATACGTGACCGTTCCATTAACGATTAAATGGTTACATTTTAATGAAAGTTTAAACCGTCTTGGACAGCGTGCGAATTTCGTAGCGGGACGAATGAGAGATGCAGCGAAGTCAGTAGATGGATTGGAGTTTCAGGTAGAGTAAAAAACGATGAGGGACTCTCATCGTTTTTTTTTAGGTTAGGATGAGTACTCATTTTTGATTAACGTTTACAGTGATTTCATCAAAAAACGTACCATCAATGTAGACTTTTAGCTGTCTTTCTATCTCCTTACAGTTCATCTTCTTGACGTGATAATCTTTTACGTTGTCACTGCTTTCTCTACAAATCATTCATATGAGAGATGAAAATTTACTTATTTGTTACATTTTTTTCAAAAAAGAGTCGAAATATGGAGAAGTTTAACAATTGTCATCCAATCCTTACACTACTTGGAAATAAATGCTTGTAAGATAAAAGAGTAGTGATTCAGTACATAAGAGGAGGAACAAGGATGAAACGTACAGTGAAGTTTCTTATGTCCATAGCAATGGCATTTGCGCTATTGTTTGGAGGAACGACAGCATTTGACCACTCAGAAAAAGCGGAAGCGGCAATTAGCTATTATGCCACTCCAACAGATTTTGCAGGTATTATTGATTACTTAAAAGAATACGGTCATCTTCCAGCTAACTTCATTACGAAAAGTGAAGCACAAAGCATTGGATGGGTATCAAGTCAATGTAACCTGGCAGAAGTAGCACCAGGCTACAGCATTGGTGGAGACGTTTTCCAAAACCGTGAAGGCTTACTACCGAAAAAAACCGGCCGTGTTTACTATGAAGCGGATGCGTACTATACATCAGGATGCCGTGGTGCACAGCGCGTTGTCTATTCAAATGATGGATTGTATTACTCAACGAGCGATCACTACAAAACGTTCCAACGCTGGTATTAATAGAAGGGGCATGGCGAAAAAGCGTCATGCTCTTTCTATTAATCTTGTAGAGCCGTATGCCCCTTTCTTGTAAGATAAAAGGGGAGTAGATAAAAAGGAGAGATCATCTTGAGAGAGCTAATCATTAATGGAAAAGCGCTATACAGTATGGCTGAACTGCATGATTATTTGAAAACAAACTTAGATTTTCCTGACTATTATGGGGAGAATTTAGATGCGCTGTTCGATTGCCTCACCGGTCATGTCGGACTGCCTCTTGCGATTAAATGGCTTCATTTTGAAGAAAGTGTCCAAAAAATAGGTCAACAAGCGACCTTTGCGGCCGATACCATTCGCGATGCGGCAGCCGAAGTAGAGGGGTTAACATTTAAAGTAGAGTAAAAAACGATGAGGAACTCTCATCGTTTTTTTAATACCTCTTCCGCCACCGCGTCATCATAAAATACCCAACTAAAAACACCAATCCACTGACCGAATCGAGCAGTACATCCCACATTCGACCGTCACGACCGATGACGAATGCTTGGTGAAGTTCATCTGATAGAGCGAAAAGGGCCGTATATACAAAGGCTTTGACGTAGCGCAACCGATTTTGTTTCACATTTGCGAGAAACAACAAGGCAAGAAGGCCAAAGAAGGTAATATGCGCAAGCTTTCGCAATACAAACTCTTCATCAATTTTATATTCATAGGCATCATAAAACTCACTGTCCGGTGCTAAAATCTCAGCGACCGATGCGTCATGATCCCAGTTTGATTCGTTAAACCAGCTGCTTGGATCGGTTACTTTTAAATGAGGCGTATGCGAGAAGTGAGCGATGCTTAAAAGTAAAAACACCAATAAAATCCGTTTCATTGTCAATCCTTTCCTAATTGCGTCTGTTTTTTTATTGTATGAGAAAAGTGTGGGGGTGTAAAGCTTTCATAATACCGTAAAATCAATCCATCACTTTTGGTATAATTAGTAAAGAATGCGCACAAAAGGAGTGTTACAACGAGTTGGAACGAATATTATTAGTTGATGATGAGATGGGCTTATTGGAAATGATGAGCATGGCTTTAAGAGCGGAAGGTTTTCAATCTATTGATAAAGCAATAAATGCCCAAGAAGCATTAGCGTATGTAAGGAAAAATCAATATGCCGTTATTTTATTAGATGTGACATTGCCGGATATGGACGGATACGTGCTATGTACGAAAATAAGAGAAATGACGAAGACACCCATTATGTTCTTGACGGCTCGAACGTCGGATTTAGACATTCTCACTGGCTTAAACGTAGGAGGAGACGACTACATAACAAAGCCGTTTAAACCACTCGAGGTGATTGCGCGTATTAGAGCGAAAATTAGAAGAGAACAAAACTATCGAGAAGCTGAGAAGGAAGAAAAATTACACTATACATATGGTTTTTTAACGCTTAATTTAGCCAGCGGACAGCTTTATGTCGAGGGTATCGAGGTACCGTGTACAGCTAGAGAATTACAGTTATTAGCCTTCTTTTTTCAACACCCTAATTATATTTTTAGTATCCAAGATTTATATGAACGAATTTGGGGGACTGATAGTTTAGGTGATACGAATACGGTGATGGTCTACATGAATCGGCTAAGAAAGAAAATTGAACAAGCTCCTAACAACCCAAAAGTATTGATCAATGTGAGGGGGTTAGGGTATAAGTTTGTGCCTCCTAAGGGTGAATCTGTTTGAAAATACGCTTGAAATTTATTCTTCTATTTATCATCCATTTATTTTTATTTGTGAACATTGTTTATTTTGGCTTTGCTTTAGTGAATTCATTTAGCTTTGACGTAATGAGTGTTCTGTTAGAAGATCAAACGCTTAGTCATAAAATGAGTCAATTTATTATTAAATATCATACCCTCATCATCCTCATTATTGTCGTTTTTAGTTATGGCTGGATTTTAAGTAGTCCGTTGTTTCACATATTAGAGTGGATCAAATCGCTATCTCAAGATCGATATGAAGAACCGGTAGGAAAGGGCGGGATTGCTCGAAGCCTTTCAAAAAGAACAGGTGCTATTAAGTATACGTTCGTTCTATATCGCAATATCTTATCGCAATTACAGTACTTGACGAATTCTTTAAAAGAAAATAAAAAGAAAGCGGAAGAACTGGAGCGAAAAAAAAGAGAGTGGGTAGCGGATATTGCTCACGATTTGAAAACACCTCTTTCTTATGTGAAAGGTTACTCTTCCATGCTTCTATCTAGTAATCAATGGACAGAGGAGGAGCGGCTTCTTTTCTTAAAACAAATCCAAGAAAAAACGGAATACATGGAAAGGCTGCTGCAGGATTTAAACGACGCTTTTAAGTTCGAATATCAAAACGATGATATTATAAAACAGAAACAAGACATCGTCGCTTTTGTGCAAAAAAACGTGATTGAATTTGCGAATCATCCAACGGCAAGTGAATATGAAATTGAACTGCGTAATGACATCGGTCAAGCGTTTGAGTATTCATTCAGTTCCCCGTTACTTCAACGAGTACTGAATAATTTACTTGTAAATGCGATTGTACATAATCCTAAAGGCACGAGCGTTTGTGTCTCATTAAAAAGAGAAACTCCTTATCTCGTTATTGCAGTAAAAGATAATGGTGTAGGGATAAAAGAAGAGGTAAGAAACCATATCTTTGATCGTTACTACAAAGGAAAGGATGCTACTCATAAAAGTTCTGGGTTAGGTTTGCACATTTCGGATCAATTTGTTCAAGCACATGGAGGTATGATTAAACTTGCAGATCAACGAGAAGAAGGGACAACGTTGAACATCTATTTGCCTCTTGAGTAAAGATAATGAATGAAAAAGAAGATGGCTCTTATGATAAAGAGTCATCTTCTTTTTTCATCTCTCACATTTTAAGGTTCTATTAAGGTTGTTTTACTTTAACGTTTACCTTCCCTGTTTATACTAACGGTGAGGTGATAATCGTGAATAAAATCATTGAAACAAATGGTTTAGTCAAAAAGTATAAGAAAACGACGGTTGTTAATCAATTAAATTTATCGGTCGAAGAAGGAGACATCTATGGCTTTTTAGGTCCAAATGGTGCAGGGAAGACAACAACGATTCGGATGCTATTAGGATTAATCAAACCCACTGCAGGAGAGATTCAAATCTTCGGAAAAAGTTTGGCTAAGCATAGAGTTCAAATCTTGAGTCAGGTTGGATCACTAGTCGAATACCCGTCTTACTATGGCAACTTAACAGGCTACGAAAATTTAGAAGCGATTCACCAGTTATTGCGTATGAAAGACAAACGTAAAATCGATGAAGTCCTAACGATTGTTGGCCTAACGAAAGCAAAAGATAAGCTTGTTAAACATTATTCGTTAGGCATGAAACAGCGTCTAGGGATTGGGCTTGCTTTGTTAAACTCTCCTAAGCTATTAATTCTAGATGAGCCTACGAACGGATTAGACCCTGCAGGTATACAAGAAATTCGAGAGCTTATTAAAGACTTGCCTTCTAGTTATGGAATCACCGTGATGATTTCAAGTCATTTATTAAGTGAAGTAGATCAAATGGCGAATAAAGTAGGGATTATTCATGAGGGACAGTTCATTTTCCAAGATCACATTCAAGAGCTGCGAAAGAAAAGTACTGGAAACATAAGCATGAGGGTGAATGATCCACACTTAGCGAGAACGATTTTACATAAAGATGGCTTGAATGTGTCTCTTAACGGAAAGAACGAACTTATGATCCACGAGCATGAAGACAGTAAGATTGCTTACATTGCCGATAAATTAATACGTCAACAATTAGCGGTCTATCGGATACAGGAAGAGAAGCGGTCATTAGAAGATATTTTCCTTGAGATTACACACAAAGGTGGAGAAGTATCGTGAATCATGTTGTGTATTCAGACAAGATGAAATTGAAACGGACATTCATCACACCGATTACGTTTATGTATCCATTAGCAATTATCATCATAGGATTTCTCATTATTATGATGCAAAGAGATAACTTTATTGAAAGAAATGTTGATATGTGGGCATCAATGGTCGTTATTGTTCATTTTGTGGTGATGGTTTTTATCCCAATTGCTATCACAATTATTAGTTCACATGTCATAAATGTTGAACATCAAACAAATGCATGGAAATTCCTATTTTCGCTTCCTATTCCAAAATCACAATTGTATATGAGTAAGCTTTTTCAAGTAATCAAACTGTGCGTATATTCAGCACTTGTTATGTTTGGAGGATTCATTGTCATTGGTATGGTTTTAGGTTTTAGTGGCAATGTTCCTTATCTGTTATTGTTAAAAGCAGCTTTTTTACCGTACGTAGGTGCTCTGCCTATTATGACATTTCAACTATGGATGTCTATGAAATTCAAAAATCAAGCGTTTCCGATTGGAATAGGAATTCTAGGTGCCATTTCTGCTTTCTTCTTCCAAATGAATGAAAGCACATCCTATCTATTTTGGGCTTATCCAGCCATGATGACACCTGTTAAACAATTGATTGTTGATGGTTCTTTAGGAGAAATTGTAACAAGTGCCGATATCGGTCAGTATACGATATTAAGTGTCATATTCGGGTTATTCTTTTTGTTATTGGGCTTCATAGCGTTCAACAACCAACAAGTCGATTAGGAGGGCCAATCTGATGTTTAAGGATTATCTTATGTTTGAGTGGTTAAAGTTAAAAAGGCAAAAAATATGGATGTTAGTACTGGCTGTCCCTTTGATTAGTGTGATTTTAGGATTTAGTAGCTTTTTAGGAAACTATGAGGTATTGATGGACAAAAAAGATGATAACGGTTGGTTAGAAGCGTGGACGCAAATTACGTTATTCTATGGGATGTTGTTTTTGCCTATTTCATCAGGCATTTATGCAGCGTTAGTTTGTAGAACAGATCATTTGAGTGGCGGGTGGAAATTGCAATTTTCACTTCCTCTTTCAAAAACGATGATTTACTTATCGAAGCTAACGGTCATTTTACTACTTATCTTTCTTATGCAGCTTTTCTTAGTGCTATTTTATATCGTGGGTGGCTTCATTATTCACATCGAGAATCCAATTCCTGTCACTTTTATTGTGTTTGCGATTCTTCTCAGTTGGCTAGGGACCTTTTCATTATCTGCCATTCAACTATGGCTATCTTTTAAAATAAAAAATTTTGGCATTCCTTTAGGCATTAATATCTTCTTATCGTTCTTAGTTTTTGGTGCGTATACATCAAAGTGGGGAATGCTTTATCCTTGGGCTCAGCCATCATTCGCTATTTCGACGCCAGATGAGAGTCCAATAGATTCTTATCCTGTGTTCATTAGTGCAGTAGTCATTACGTTTTTCATTTTTGTCGCCATGACGTCTTTTCGTTTTAAACGAGCAGACTTAGAAAGTTAGTCTTACTTATAAGAGAGAGGAGCATAATTGTGAAGCTAATTGAAAAACATGAAAGTTATCAAAAAAAATAAAAGTGGTCACAAGAAGCTTTGCAGGATTCTTTCTTTTACTCGCATTTTATTATATTTTCTGGAGTTTTGCGAGAGAAGAAAGTTTCTCAAGCCTGATCATTTATCCAATCGCTATTTCGTTAACCATTCTTGCTATTGAAAAAATCATCTTTGAAAAGAAATCGTTTATGGTTTATTTAGTGACTTCTATCTTCTTGTTTTTAGTAGGAGTGATAGTCATTTAGGGTGGTGTGAATGAAGTAAGAGTTCTGACGACATCAGAACTCTCTTTTTGATCAACAGGGACGTGGTGTACTTTCTTCAGTTGTGACACAAACCAGTTGCCAAACGCAAGCTGTTCCTCTGGCATCGTCTTCAGCATCTTTTCTGCTTGAACAAGTCTTTCTGATGGTACCTCACCGCTAATGGACGGAGCTTCAATCTGACTTGCGATAATCGTCACCTGCGGATATGTGCGTTTAAAATCAGACAACGAACCAATGTGATCATCGTCGTAATGCGTCACAACAATGGTTTTTAACTGACTCATGCTGTATCCATGACTGATAATAGCTCCTTCTATTTTCGGTAAAAAATGCGGATAGCCTGTATCGATTAACGTCAGCTCATCGTCTAAAACGAGCAAGGTCGGGTAAATTGTTTGAGTGTGTCCGTTAAAATCAAATGCAATCGGTAATTCAAAAATCTTCAGCATTTTTTCTACCTCCTTTTAGGTGAGGAGTGTCTCTTTTTACCCGCCGATTCCTTTCGCCAGCAGCAAAAGATAGGTGAAAACCAATATCAAACCATTTAGTAGCCCACCGATGATGCCAGTTACCCATCTCTTAGACAAAATCGCAAACAAAATGCCGAGGAGTGAAAGAGCTCCAAATACGAGTATGCCTAACGATAGATTGGCATTTGGTCCCCGGAACGCAAAAAAGAACAAAACACTTGCGCTAAAGGTTAAAAAAGAAAGAATTCCAAATTTGTTCATCACGCATCCGCTCCTTTCAATCCATCTTATCACAATAAGTTAAATCTTTCCTTTTGGTTGCATCCTACGTAAACAGGATCAAACAGAGAAAAGCACATCCGCTTAAAGAGAGGATGCGCTGTTTTTCCTTTTTACTTTTCATGTCCATAGCTAATGATATTTGTAAAAATGCGATAGCCACCTGGTACTTGGCCTTGAATTTGGCGGTAGAAAACAAGGTTTGTATAGAGATACGTTCCTTTGCCGTATTTAGCCATTAAGATACCGCCGTCAAATGGTTGTTCGTTTGGATCAGCCATGCTGACGAATGTTTCATATTCGTTTGCCCATTCCATCGGGTAGTACAAGCCGCGTTCTTGTATCCAATTTGCCCAATCTTCGTTCGTCAATTTATTTGGCGTGTTGAAAAGCGGTGACTCCGGTTTTAGGATGTTCACCGTGGCGTTTTCATCGGTGACGCGCCAGCGGATGGATGGATTTCCAATCTTTAAGCGGTACGGCGCAGTTGTGTCCGTGTCCCAGTTGTCATTTGGCTTATGATATTGCACAACGAGGTGGCCGCCGTTTTTGACATACTCTTTTAAACGCTCGTTATTAGCAGCCAAATCTACGCGTGATAAGTACGCACGAATGCCAATGACGATGGAGTCATATTGACTTAAATCACCAGAGGAAAGATCTGCTTGAGTTAGCTT
The DNA here is from genome assembly GCF_016909075.1 of Priestia iocasae. Classification (GTDB taxonomy): domain Bacteria; phylum Bacillota; class Bacilli; order Bacillales; family Bacillaceae_H; genus Priestia; species Priestia iocasae. The sequence goes on along the minus strand of NZ_JAFBFC010000002.1, from coordinate 171,655 downwards.
TGTCATATCAAGTCCGGCGTTTGTGAGGTAGTCGGCGACTTTGTCAAAGCCACTTTCCACATAGCCTACTTTTAATCCTTTTGGTGCGAGCAATTCAAACGCGACACCATTGACGTTTGCTGGGTATAAGTAATAAAACGTCCCAATATGGTCATAGTGAATTTCTTGGACGGTTGAAGAAAATGATTGACCATTCACGCTCGCTTTAGGAGTTAAGGTGAATGCTCCGTCTTCAATCGTAGCTGGTGGTTGAACGGTAAATGTGACATCTTGCTCCTCGGCGTGCTTTTTAAAGGTGACGGTCGTTGCTTTTGGGCTAACTTTCCATCCGTCTGGCACCTGTAAGGAAACCGATGCGCTTGTCGCGTCACTTCGGTAATTTTTCACCTTGACCGTCACAGGCACGTTGTCTTGAACGTTCGCTGTATTAATGACTAAATCTTCCGGTGAAAGAGTTAATCCGACATCTGGTAACACAGCGATCGTTCCTTCTACTTGTTTCATGGTAGTGGTCTTCGCTCCAGAAGCTTCATAGCTTACGTTCGCTTGAATAACAGGCTCTTTGTACGCATGATAGTTCTCCGCATCGTTTGGAACATGAACGTGATAGGTAAGGGTAGCTGTATGATCAGGGCGTAAGTGTTTTCCTCTTGATGGACCCGTCACCTTCCAGCCTTTTGGCGTGACAAGCTCGACTTTCGTGTTGCGTAATGTTTGCTTTCCGTTATTTGAAATGGTGACTTTTACGCTCGTTTGTTGGCCTTTTGTCAAGATAGTCGAGTCGACAACCGCTTTTACGTCAAGGTTTGATGACACCACACTCACCTCAAGCAGTTGTTCTTTTTTCAATTGTAGCTTATGAAGGAGCGTTGCTTTTAACTCCGTGTCTAGCTTCGCTTGTTTTGTTTTCTTCATTAATTGATTCACGTCTTTTAACGCTTTTTGGGTGTTAGTGAAAACATCTTCACGCGTTGGATAGCTTGAAATGATTCTTTCTAAGCTTTGTTGAAACGTTGAGTAGTGAGCCTGCAGCGCTTTTTCTGTTTTTGGAAGGGTAGTTGCCCACTCGTTAAAGTCATAGGGAATGCCTGCAAATAGCTCTGGATTTTTCGCTTCATTCACAAAGTGCTTTAACTCTAAATCAATTTGTCGTGGTGCGACGGGAATGTCATTGCCCATGCCTTGGCTTTTATGCATGTAGCGCGATTGTTCCCCGATTTGTGGATACGACTTTCCGTAAACAGGATCGAGCATGCCAATTTCAAGTGACGTATGAGCGCTTTGTTTTGATTCGGCTGGTAAGTATAATTTTTTCGTTTGCCAAAGAGATAACCCTTCTTTTAATTGATTAGGGAAAACGGTAGGGTCGGCTGCATCCTTAAACGTTTGTTCACTTAAAATCGTCATCGTGCGGTGATGACCGTGCTGCGTGTCAGAATCTCGAAACGAAGGCATGATGATATCAGGCTGATACGTACGGATAAAGCGAATGAGTCGTTCGTACGTCAAATCTTCTCCCCAATGGTCGAGTGTTTCTTCCTTTGTTTTGGAAAAGCCAAAGTCATAAATAGAATCCGATGTCGTTTCACTGAGGTGATAGGCTTTCACACCGGTGATTTTCGCCGCTTCGATCATTTCTCGGGAACGAATAATGCCAAGGCCATCTCCAAGCTCAAGACCGATTTCATTTTGGCCACCTTCTCCGCGGTTGGCGATTAAGCTAGCGGTTTTTACGCCAAGGCCTCGTGATAAATACGCAAGAAAGTCGCTTCGTTCATCATCTGGATGAGCACCGATGTTTAAAAACGTCACCGTTGTGTCAAGTGGCTTCACGGCGCTCCATAATTCTGGGTCATGCTCGTTTCCTTCGGCGGTGCTTGAAACAGGAAGCAATGTGAAGACGAGTGCGAGTGATAAGACATAAATCATGATCTTCTTCAATGTTGTAACCCCTTTCAATTGTGGTGTTTGTTAGCTCGCTTAACGAACCGAACTTTCTTCCTTATTCTCCTTAGCTATCATAATGGAAGGATTTTGTAAATATTCTAGGTATTGTGAAGTGGTTTTGTGTGTACCTCTTTTTAGAGAGCAGTCTATTGGCATTCTTTCATTCTAAAAAAATTTTATTCATACATCGGAGACGAGAGCGATATACTTTATCGTCAAGTTAATTAGTAAACCTAACTAACAAAATGAAGTCGAGCGTGATGCGATGAAGTTAAAGGGGAGCGTCTATGCAGATGAAATCGATGAATAAAAAAAAGGTACTACAGTGGATTCAGACGCATTCACCAACATCAAGAGCTGAGATTGCGGCGAACCTTTCACTCAGTAAGCCGACGGTATCACTGCTAGTGGATGAGTTAATGGAAGAGAATTGGGTGTATGAAAAAGGCAGTGGCGAGTCGTCGTCACAAGGCGGAAGAAGACCCATACGCCTTTATTTTAATGAAAAAGCAGCTTACATCATTGGGACAGATATTGGCGGGACGAACGTTAAAATGATGATCAGCGATTTGATGGGAAACGTTGTTTGTTCACGTAGCTTTTTAACTCATCACTATGTTGAAAAAGGGCTCATTCCGCAAATAGCCAAAGAAGTTGAGGGTATGCTAGAAGCCTGTCACATTCCGAGGGAGAAGGTGCTCGGGATGGGAGTGGGCGTGCCTGGGATTACTCAAAATGGAATTGTCCTAGAGGCGCCTAGCTTAAATTGGATCAGGTATCCGTTTATTGATTTAGCGACGCAGCACTTTTCGTTTCCGGTTTATGTGGATAACGATGTGAATGTGGCGGCGTTAGGTGAGCAGTGGTTAGGAAATGCAAAGCGCAAAAAACATGTGCTGTTTATTGCCGTTGGAACCGGAATTGGAAGCGGTATCATTTTAGATGATCAGCTGTACCGAGGCTATGGAAATGCAGCGGGTGAAATCGGCTATATGGTAACCAATAAAAACGAGATGAAAACCGACTTTAAACCGATTTTTCATCGATACGGATATTTAGAAAGCGTAGCAGGTGGAAAGGCGATTGGAAAGCGATTTACAGAGTGCGTTTTAAAAGAGCCGCAGCATCCAGCCTACAGTCACGCTCAGCAAGAAGAGCTGTCAGGAGAGCTGGCGTTTACGTTTGCGAAAAAAGGTGACAGGGTTGCGGTTGCGGTCGTTGATGAAGCGCTCGAGCACCTTGCATACGGCATGATTAACGCGGCTAGTTTACTCAATCCAGAGGTGATCATTTTAGGAGGTGGTGTGTGTCAATCAGCGGATTATGTGTTGCCGAAGCTGCGCCAAATCGTCAATCATTATCTTCCGAGTTCAGTAGAGCTGAAGGCGACCAAACTCGGAGACCATGCAGGTGTGCTTGGGGCCGTGTCACTTTTCTTACGAGAGCATGAAAGTATGATGAACTTTTCCTAATAAGGGGGACTTTTAATGAAAAAGAGAAAAACAGCATCCATTGTGACGACTTTATCAATATCGGCTGCGTTATTGCTGTCGGCTTGTAATTCAGAGAAAGAGGTAGTAACGGAGACGGCAAAAGAAGAAAAACCTACATTAGAAGAAAAAGTGGTTGTGTATTCGCCACATGGCAAAGACATTCTTTCAAAATTTGAACAGCAGTTTGAAGAAAAATACCAAATTGATGTGGAATGGCTCGATATGGGGTCACAAGAAATTTTAGATCGCATTCGCTCGGAAAAAAATAATCCGCAAGCGGACGTATGGTGGGGCGCACCGTCTGTGAACTTTGATCAAGCGAAGGATGAAGGATTGTTAAAGCCCTATGCACCTTCGTATTCTAGCAGTCTAGCAGAAGGATTCCACGATCCAGAATGGCACTGGTCAGGTACGAGTCAAACGCCTGAAGTCATTATGTACAACACCAAAGAGCTATCAAAAGAAGAAGCACCGAAAGATTGGGATGAGTTGTTAGATTCAAAGTGGAAGGATGAAATCATCATTCGCTATCCGCTTGCTTCGGGTACAATGCGTACGATTTTCTCGGCGATGATTTACCGTGATTTTAAAGACTCGAACGACCCAGCAGCTGGATATGATTGGCTGACAAAGCTTGATGCGAATACGAAAGAGTACGCTGCGAACCCAGAGATGATGTACAACAAAGTCGCAAAAGGAGAAGGAGCGCTTTCGGTGTGGGCGATGCCGGATGTTGTCATGCTAAAAGAAAACAAAAACTATCCGTTTGAATTCATTATCCCTGAAAGCGGAACGCCGGTTTTAACAGAAGGAATTGCGATTGTGAACGATTCCCCACATCCAAAAGCAGCGGAAGCCTTTTATGAGTTTGTGAACACACCAGAAGCAGCGAAGATTCTGGCTGAAGAATTTTATCGCATTCCAACACGTGATGACATTGACGGACTTCCAGCATGGATTACCGAAACAGAGATTAAAGCGATGGATATTGATTGGAAGGTGTTCCAAGAAAATAGCGATACGTGGATGAAGCATTGGGATGAAAACATTAAAAGTGGAGAGAAAGAAATTAAAGAATAGGAAGTGTGAGCACTATGGCGTCAATTTCGATGGATGAAGTCCAAAAAGCCTTTGGCAAGGTGATCGCAGTGGATCACTTAAACCTTGACATTCAAGACGGAGAGTTTTTCACATTTCTTGGGCCAAGTGGCTGTGGGAAAACGACGACTCTACGGATGATTGCGGGATTTTACTACCCGACAAAAGGGGTTGTTCGCTTTGGCGAAAAGGATATGACGCGTGTGCCTCCTGAAAAACGAAACACGGGCATGGTTTTCCAAAACTATGCCCTTTTTCCTCACATGACGGTGTTTGAAAATGTGGCGTTTGGGTTGCGCGTTAGAAAAGTTAGCAAAGCGGAGCTGAAAGAACGAGTACGCGATGTGCTTCAAAAAGTAAGGCTTGATCCATACGCCGAACGTCAAGTGAGTCAGTTAAGTGGAGGACAGCAGCAGCGCGTTGCCTTAGCGAGAGCGTTAGTCATTGAACCTGAAATTTTATTGCTAGATGAGCCGTTAAGTAACTTAGACGCAAAGCTGCGCGATGAAATGAGAAGTGAGATTTTACGGCTGCAAAAAGAATACAACATTACAACAATTTACGTGACGCACGATCAAGCTGAAGCGCTGTCGATGAGCGATCGCATCGCGGTTTTTAATGTTGGCGTCTGTCATCAAATCGGCACGCCTTCTGATATTTATAACGAGCCGGCCAATGATTTTGTGGCGCGTTTTATTGGTGACATTAATCTATGGCCCGTCACGATTCAACACGTTCAACAGGATTTCTTGCTTGTTCACATTCAAAATGGTGAAGACATCACGGAACTAACGGTGAAGAATACAACTCTTCCTGATGAAGGAGATCAAGAAAAAAAGCTTGCGTTGTCTATTCGGCCAGAATCGATTACTGTATCGAGTCAAGAGAGGGACGGTGTGAATATGATAAAGGGAACGATTGAAGAGGTTCATTTCTTCGGTTCCACCATTCACCTTGTCGTTCGTGATGGCGAGCTCACATATAAAGTGAATACGCTTAATAATGGAGGAGCGACAAGCTTTCAAGTAGGCTCAGATGCGTGGATTGAACTGCCGAGTGAGCAGATGCGCGTTATTCCAATTGTGAGTGGTGATTCCTCATGATGAAAAACCGTGACACGCGATTAACGATTTTTCTGCTCATTCCCGTTTTATTGGTGCTCGTGGCGTACGTGCTGTATCCATCGCTGCGCACGCTCATTGAAAGCTTGCATAAAGACGGTGTGTGGACGTTCAGTCATTACAGCGATTTCTTTACACAAGAATCGAAAACGAATTTAGAAGCGCTCTGGAATTCGGTGTACATCTCCTTATTAAGCGTGTTGTTTAGTGCGCTGATTGGCATTCCGCTTGCGTTTATTTTTAACCGCTACGACTTTCCGGGCAGAAGCTTTTTTGCATCGGCTGCGATTATGCCGATTGTGCTTCCGTCACTCGTTGGCGTGATGGCGTTTATGTTTTTGTACGGAGAAACAGGGCTTATTCCAAATGCCATCAAAGATTTGTTTGGACTTGACGATGTGCCATTTAAAATTGGAGGCGTGTCCGGCATTTTAATTGTGCATGCGTACACGATGTATGTGTATTTTTACATGACTGTGTCGTCGGCGATTCATAAAATCGATCCATCATTAGAGGAAGCGGCGTATAACCTTGGAGCGAGCAGGTTTAAGGTGTTTTGGAGAGTGACGTTTCCGCTTTTAACACCAGCCATTGTCGCGGCATCGCTGCTTGTGTTTATGATTTCCATGGCGTCGTTTAGTGCCCCGTTTTTACTTGCGGGTGGTTATCGGGTGTTGAGTTTGCAAATTTATTTTTCGAAAATTAATGGCGACATGGAAGTGGCAGCGACGCAGTCTGTCATCTTATCAATTGTGTCCATTAGCTTTTTACTGTTTATGCGTTGGTATCAAAATCGAAAAGATTACCGCATGGCGTCAAAAGGCATTGGCGCACATCGTAGTGAAGTCAGCAATCCGATTATGAAATGGTCGCTAGTTGTTACCGGCATCATCGGTGTCATCATTTTACTGCTGCCGCACTTGACGATTTTACTTTTGTCACTCGTCCCAGATGGAACGTGGACGTGGCAAACGTATCCGACGGTGTTTAATGGAGAGAATTATCGGTTGTTATTTGAAGATCCAAATGTGTTCAAGCCGCTGAAAAACAGCTTGATTTTATCAGTTGTCGCAACGGCAGGAAACTTTGTATTTGGGGTGATTGCGTCGTATGTGCTTGTGAAGCGCAAATTCGTCGGCAAAAGCTTTGTCGATATTTTAGTGATGATTCCATGGGCATTACCCGCAACCGTCATTGGAATGAACTTAATTTTTGCATTTAACGAACCGACGATTTTCTCCTTCGGACAGATTCTAGTCGGGACGTTTTGGATTTTACCGCTTGCGTATTTTATTCGCCACATCCCGCTTGTTGTTCGCTCAACGAATGCGGTGTTAGAGCAATTAGATGATTCCATAGAAGAAGCCTCGAGAAGCTTAGGGGCGAAGTGGTTTTATACGTTTCGAAAAGTCATTTTACCGCTCATTATGCCAGGGGTGTTAGCGGGTACGCTGTTGTCGTTTGTTGAGTCGGTTGGGGAATTTCCGACATCGGTGCTGCTTTATACGTTATCAAACCGGCCCATTTCCATTGAAATTATGAATCAGCTGCGCATGTTCAATATGGGGCAGGCAGCGGCATACGGAATGATTCAAATTGCGTTAATTGCGCTTGTGCTGTTTATTTCGCATAAGTTTTTCGGAGTCAAAGCAGAAAAATCATTGTCGTAAAACGGAGTTGACGAGATGAAAAAGCTAGATGAGTTTTTAAAGGGAGAAGGCGCGTCTTTTCCAGGTAAAACGTATGTAGAAGAGCTGTTGCGTCCGGTATTTAATGATCAGCGTGATTATCTCTTTCACGTCATGTTTGATATTCACCGTGCGCATGTGGTGATGCTTGCCGAACAAGGCATCATTCCAAAAGATGAAGGAAGAATTATGCTGAATGGAATTAATAAAGTAGCGAAATCAGATACGCGCTCACTTGCATATGAGCCGCAGTTTGAAGATTTGTTTTTTATGATGGAAGCAAAAATAGCCGAAGAGATTGGCGAGGAGCTTGCCGGGAAGATTCACATTGCGCGCAGTCGAAACGATATGGGAATTGCGATGTATCGCCTTGTGTTGCGAGAGCGTATTTTAGAAATGCTTGGTTACATGTATGACTTAAGCGACGTTCTTCTTGAACAAGCGAAAGCTCATCATGAAACGTACATGACGGGCTACACCCATACACAGCCTGCGCAGCCGACAACGCTTGGGCATTACTTGCTTGCCATTTACGATGTGCTACAGCGAGACATTGTGCGGTTTTGGTCAGCGTATAAAACCGTGAATCAATCATCATTAGGAGCAGCGGCACTGACGACGACGGGGTTTCCGATTTGTCGCGACCGAACGCGTGCGTTACTTGGCTTTGATCAACTTATTGAAAATTCCTATGATGCGATTGGTGGCGCGGATTATTTACTCGAAACCGCATCCTCTCTTATGACATGTATGGTGAATACAGGAAGGTGGATTCAAGATTTCCTTCAGCACGTCACACGAGAATTCGGTACGTTTCAAGTAGCGGACCCGTACGTGCAAGTGAGCAGCATTATGCCTCAAAAGCGAAACCCTGTCTCCATTGAGCATTCAAGGTCGCTCGCAAGCAGTGCGTATGGAGAAGCATTTGCGGCAATGAACATGATTCATAACACGCCGTTTGGAGACATTGTCGATACGGAAGATGACTTACAGCCGCATTTATACCGTTCGTTCAACAATGCCAACCGTGTGTTCAAGCTCATGTATGCAGTCATTGCTACGGTAAATGTGAACAAAGAGCATGCTAAGGAAATGGCGAAAAAATCATGCATCACCATTACAGAGCTTGCCGACACCCTTTCAAGAGACTACAACATTCCATTCCGACAAGCTCACGCCATTGCTAGCCACATTTCCAAACAAACAGTGAAGGAAGGGAACGAACTGTCGGATTGGGACATAGCGGATGTTAATCACGTTATTCAACCATTCGTTTCGGTTTCGTTAACCGAAGACGAATGGAAAAAAATCATCTCACCCGAATACTTCGTTCGCATCCGTAATCGTCAAGGTGGCCCAAGTCCACAAGAGGTGATACGAATGATCAACAATCGAGCCGAAGCCCTGATGCATGACAAGAAAGCCTATGAACGATTAGTAGAGGAATTGAAGAAGAAGCGAGAGAAGCTGGTGGGGTTTACGTTTTAAGAAATGAAGATGGAGTAATTGGTAGTATTTTGTAAAAAAGCAATTCATCATGATATAATCGTTTCAAGTAACAGACACTTCTTTTACCATATCGTTGAACGAAACGACATCATAACGGTCCTAGCTAAAAGCGAATGGAAAGTGAGAAAGCACTTTATTCTTAAGGTGCTTTTTGTTTTCTACTGTTGAATGAAACAATTGAATGGGGGAGGCTTCCGTTTTTAAAAAACGGGACGACGCTGTCATTTCTGTATTGTGAATGAAAGAGTAATAGAACGAGTAGAAAACAAGAAGAAAACAGAGCGCTTGTTGTGACATTTTCAATGGGGGGATTTGGTGATGAATGCAAGAAATTCGAAGCGTGTAGTGCTACTGATTCATGAAATATACGGCGTCAATGAGCATATGATGCATGCTGCTGACATGATAAAAGGGTGGGGATTTGACGTTGAGTGCCCCAATCTATTTGCTAGAAGTCAAGCCTATTCTTATCAAGAAGAGGAACAAGCCTACAAGAATTTTATGAGTAACGTGGGGATAGAAAAGGGAGTCTCTCTCATCAGGCAATACGTACAAGAGCTAAAAGAGAAGTATGAACAGATTTATTTAGTAGGGTACAGCGTAGGAGCTACCATCGCTTGGCTATGTAGTGAGGATGAGTGGGTTGATGGAGTGATAGGGTATTACGGCTCTCGAATTAGAGATCATCTGGAGGTCGAGTCTACATGTCCGGTTTTATTGTTTTTTTCCGAGAGCGAAAAATCGTTTAACGTGCAAGAACTTGTACGAAATCTTCTCGCAAAAGAAAATGAGAAGATAAGCCTTCATACATTTCCGACCAAGCATGGGTATGCAAATCCGTATTCTCCACATTTTAGTCAGCCGTACTATACAGAATCCTTACGATTGACTAAAGAATTTTTAGTAAATAAGTTACCGTTACACATCGATGACATACATAACGTTCACTCTAGCAACTAAACGTAGGATAAAGGTTGAGATTCACATAAAGCCCATTCTCTGTTAAGGCCATTGCGAACCTTCTTCTCAATGGTCTTTTCGTATTACTGACGTTGCTTCTAATCAATCGTAACATTGAGAGGACATTCGTCTCTCTTTTTCTACTATCTCTACGTTAGTTCCATAGGTCAAACTACGTAAATATCCGTTGAAATGTACCTTATCGTTGACATCGGATTTTATTTGTTATATTCTACCTTTTGTAAATCGTAATGATTATGATTTGAAATCTATTAAACTAGAGGGAATTGAGATGATGCAAGAAATCGATTTTATTAAGTGTAATCCGACTCAAAACATGACGATTTTAGTGAAGACGGAGCATTCGATTACAGAGCATACACGCATTGCCTCGAAAATGATGGCGTATGACAACGTATATGCCGAGCAAGTTGGTTTTATTGAACGTCCTGTCACGCATAAAGCGGCTGCTCATTTGCAGATGGCAGGAGGAGAGTTTTGTGGCAATGCATGTATGGCGTTAGCCGCTTTTTTAGCTGCAGAAAAAGGGCTACAAGTACATGAGCAAACCGATGTTGTGTTAGAAACGTCAGGAACGGATGAGCTTGTAGCGTGTCACGTGAAACGACAAGGAGATACGTATCATTGTCAAGTGAGCATGCCTGTTCCTGAAAAGGTGGAGCAACGAGTCATCCAGTACGAAGGAAATGAGCTGTCGATTGTGATTGTTAGATACAGAGAGTTCATTCACCTGGTGCTTGAAGTCGAAGCGTTTCATGAAGAAGTGAAAGCGCAAGCTGAATCGTTAGCGAAGCTACTTGGCGTAACGTTAGGGGCTCAGTTAATTGGTGTGCTGCTGTATCAAGTGCAGTCAAAGGAGCTTGCGCCGCTTATTTACGTGCCGAGTGTAGACAGCCTCATTTGGGAACGAGGCTGTGGGTCAGGGACCGCTTCGATTGGGGCATATCTCGCTTGGAAGCAAGAGGAAGAAGTGGTCGAAAAGATTACACAACCAGGTGGCACCATTGGGGTTACGGCTACTTGGTACAACGGAGCCATCACAAGTTTGACAATTGAAGGATCGGTTGGGATCGTTGCACAAGGAAAAGCATTTGTTAACGTGTAAAAAAAGAGAGGAGTGAAGCACATGAAGACAGTTATGTCGCTTCAAGAACAGTTAGTCGAGTTTGTTCAAGCATTTAATGAGCTTGCGCCTGAACAGCATACAATCAAACATGATATCGAGCTTGAGAAAGTGATGGATGACTACGCCACATTCGTGACAAATAAAGCGAATGAAGAAGAATGGCACAGAATGATGAAGGACCCCTCACATACGTTCACTCAACTAGTTGAAGAAGCAAGAGTGAAGTCAGCGCGCTGTGTAACCATTATGGAGAAATACCGCGCATGGAAGTTACTAGAAGGACAAGAGGGGAAAACAGACTACTTTCAAAACATTGAATCATGTATTGAAGAAGAGTTTGGTTCTTTTCACGTCACGGCTGATTCAAAGGTACTGTTAGTGGGCTCTGGTTCATTTCCGATGACACCGTTATTAATTGCCAAGCGAACAGGAGCGAAGGTGATGGGCATTGACATTGATGAAGAGGCGATTGAGATTGGTCGACGTGTTGTTCATCAGCTAGGCAAAGATTTACCGATTCAGCTTGAAAAGGTCGTCATTGAAGAAATTCCGGGCATTCATGAGATTACGCACGTCATTTTTAGCTCAACCGTCAATGGGAAATACGACCTGTTAGATCAATTACATACACTTACAAATGACGATGTCGTTGTCGCGATGAGATATGGAAATGAATTGAAGTCACTTTTTAATTACCCAATGCAGCAAGTCAATGAGCGAAAGTGGAAAATGGTTGATACGGTTTTGCGTCCACATCAAGTATTTGATATTGCTCTATATAAAAAAGCATAGATTACTTGTGTAAGAGAGGGAGGGTTTTATGAACCATTTTCAGCGTGTCTTACTAGCAGGCACAGGCCCGGCATCGGTTCAACTCGCCGTTCATTTGAAGCAGCGCATGAACAGTGAAGTCGGGATTGTCGGACGGTCTTCAGTTCGTTCAGCGTCCTTTTTTGAAGCGGTCATGCAGCATGGTCATGTTCTTCGCGCGCATGTTCAAAATGAAAAGCATGAAGCGATGAAGGGTGAGTGCTTTTTGGATCAGCTGTTTCAAGGCTATGAAACTGTACAAGGCCAATGGGAGACATTGATGCTTTCGGTGACAACCGATGCTTATATTGACGTCTTAACTCAACTCAATCGTGACGTATTAAAGACTGTTAAATGCATCGTTTTGATTTCTCCGACATTTGGATCCAATCACTTAGTCACCAATTATATGAGAAGTCTTGGTTCAGAAGCGGAAGTCATCAGTTTTTCCACCTATTACGGAGATACAAGGTGGCTAGAGGGCAAGCCGTCTCATGAAGTCATCACAACCGGGATGAAAAAGAAAACGTTTATTGGCTCGACACATGGTGTATCGTCAAACGTTCAAGCTCTTTGTGGGCTGTATGAAACGTTAGGTATTCACTTAGAAGTGATGCAGTCGCCGATGGAAGCCGAAACGCGAAACATTTCTCTTTACGTTCACCCACCGCTTTTTATGAATGAGTTTTCATTGAATGTGATATTTAAAAACGTCGAGATGAAAAAGTATGTGTATAAGCTGTATCCAGAAGGACCGATCACGCAAGGGCTTATTCGCAACATGCTTGCTCAGTGGAAAGAAATGATGGCCGTTTTAGAGAAGCTCGGCATTGCTGAGGTAAATTTATTAAAATTTATGGTGGATGACAACTATCCAATTCGAGAAGAGAGCTTAGCTCGTGATGAGATTGAGCGATTTGTGGAATTAGAAACGATTCACCAAGAATATGTACTGTATGTGCGGTATGCCTCTCTGCTTATTGACCCGTTTTCAGAGCCTGACGAGACGGGAAGGTACTTTGATTTTTCAGCGGTTCCAATTAGAACCATTTTTACGAATCAAGCAGGACAGATTGATATTCCAAGAATGCCAAAGGAAGATTATTACCGCATTAAAATGATTCAAGGCATTGCAAAACATGTGAAAGTGGATTGTCCAACCATTGATTTGTTTATTCATACGTATGAGCAAAAGCTAAAAGAGGCGTCTCGCACTCTTCAAGGAGAAAAGCGATCCGATGCGTTTATCGTTCAAGATTTTGCCGATGACATTCAGCGAATATGCGCCGAGTTAACAGAGGTGTAACAGGTTTCTTTTATGAAAAAATGAAAAGCGTTATGTTTCTTATTTTCACACATACATTAGAGGGAATAACATGAAAAAGGAGAAAGAAAATGACGATTAAAAAACGATTTAAAGGAGCAGCCATCTCCGTTATGGCTTGCGCGATGCTCGTTGCGTGCTCGGCTGATTCAAGCAGCTCGACTGAAAAGAAGCAAGATGAACTGGTGTATGCAACGGCAAAAGACATTAATGACATGAATCCGCACTTATACCCTGGGTCAATGCCGGCTCAAGGGATGGTGTATGAATCATTAGTTGAAAACACAGAGGACGGAATTAAGCCGTTACTCGCAGCGTCTTGGGATGTGTCAGAGGATGGCAAAGTGTATACATTTAACCTCCGAGATGATGTGACGTTTCATGATGGAGAGCCGTTTAACGCGGAAGCCGTGAAAGCAAACATAGAAGCGGTTCAACGCAACAGTGAAAAACATTCATGGATTCAGCTATCTAGTAAAATCGTCAGTGTCAATGCCGTTGACGAGTATACGGTGGAACTCGTATTGTCCGAGCCTTACTATCCAACGCTTGTGGAGCTATCGATGACAAGACCATACGTATTTATTTCACCGAAGGATTTTAAGAATGGTGAAACAAAAGATGGCGTAAGCGGCTATCACGGAACAGGTCCTTACAAGCTAGAGGAACATAAAGTCGATCAATACGCAACGTTTGAAGCAAACGATACGTATTGGGGCGGAGAGCCAAAAGTGAAAAACGTAACAGCAAAAGTGCTGCCAGCAGGTGAAACGACGTTTTTAGCGCTACAAAAGGGTGAAGTGAACGTGACGTTTACGGATGACCGAGGTGCCGACAGCATGAATGCAGATGCAGTGAATCAGCTTGTTGAATCAGGGAAGTATCAGGTTGTTCAAAGTAAGGAAATGAACACGAAGATGATAGTTGCCAACAGCAGTAAGCAGGAAAGCCCGGTGAGCGAGAAGGAAGTGAGAGAAGCGATCTGGCACGCGATTGATCGTAAAACGATTAGTGAAGATCTGTTAAATGGCAAAGAAACGGTTGCCGAGACACTGTTTTCTTCAAACGTTCATTACGCCGATTTGAAGCTGAACAAGCGTCCATACGATGTGAAAAAAGCAGAAGCGATACTAGAAGAAGCTGGATGGACGTTTGAAAATGGCCAGTCTGTTCGAGAAAAAGATGGCAAGCCATTAGCGATGGAGCTTTACTATGATGCAAATTCACCGTCTCAAAAAGCACAAGCAGAATTTATTCAAAGCTCCGTAAAAGAAGTAGGCATTGAGTTAGACATTCTTGGAGAAGAATCAACCTCGATTGCGAACCGCCGCGCAACAGGAGAGTATGACTTGCTGTTCAATCAAACGTGGGGCCTTGCATATGATCCACAAAGTACGGTTAATGCGTTTCAATCAGAAGTCGCCTATTTACATACAACAAAAGGAATGGCAAACGCAGACGAGATGTATGAAAAAATGGCAGATGTTTTAGTATCAAAGGATGAAGCAACACGAAAAGCACTATATGGTGATATTTTAACGATGGTCCATGATGAAGCAGTGTTCATTCCGCTAACAAACGGTCATGTAACCGTAGTGGCACCGAAAGAGCTAAAAGGCATTTCGTTTAAGCAAACACAATATGAGCTACCGTTTGAACAAATGTACTTTGAATAAAAAGGGGGGCAAGTCCCCTTTTTTATTTAGGTAGGAAAAGAAGAGAGAAGGGAGAGATTTCATGGGCGTATATGTGCTAAAAAGGCTATTCATCTCAATTCCGCTGCTAGTGGTTATTTCCTTTTTAACGTTTGTGCTCGTTAGCTTTTCACCGTTAGACCCAGCAGAGCTTGTGCTGCAAGCGCAAGATGTCCCGGTTATCACAGATGAGCTCATTCAACAAACGAACGAAGAGCTTGGGCTGAATGACCATTTTTTCGTTCGCTATGCAAACTGGCTTGTGGCGTGCTTGCAGCTAGATTTTGGAGAATCGTATGTAAAAGGAGAACCAGTGTGGTCACTCATTGGTCCAGCTTTTTGGAACACGTTAAAGCTGACGCTCGTTTCCTCTGTGGTGATTATTAGTCTATCAATCTCACTTGGTGTTCTGTGTGCGTTAAAAGCAGGCAGTGCTCTTGATCAGTTCATTCGCGGAGTGCTCTTTTTCTTTACCGCTGTTCCGGCCTACTGGTTAGCGGCGATGTTGATTTGGTATGTGTCGGTAAAGCTTGATTTGCTACCAACAAGCGGAATGGATTCGTATCAAAGCTACATCCTGCCAGTTTCCGTCATTTCCGTAAGCTACATCGGTCTTTATTTCCGAAACGTTCGGAGCTCTATGTTAAATCAATTGAATAAAGAGTACGTGCTGTATGGAAGAGCATCGGGACTAAAGGAAAAAAAGATTACGATGCATGTGCTACGAAACTCTCTTCAAGTGGCGATTTCGATTTTTTGTATGGCGATTCCGATAATTTTAGGTGGGACCGTTGTGATTGAAAATGTGTTCGCTTGGCCGGGCTTAGGAAGCTTGAGTGTCGAAGCCATTTTAAGCCGAGACTTTCCGGTTATTCAGGCTTACGTCTTACTAATTGCGGTCTCATTTGTATTATTTAATATGGTCTCTGATGTGTTACAAGCGGCACTGAATCCACGAGTAAGGGCGGGGCGATAAATGACATGTATTCAACGGTTATGTCACGATAAACTAGGGATCTCTTCATTAGGCATTTTACTCATCATCATGCTGCTTGGCATCTTTGCACCCTTGATCGCACCTCATGACCCACTCGCTGTAAATATGAAGCTTCGGTACGCGGCGCCATCGCTTGAGTATTGGTTCGGAAACGATCATCTCGGACGCTGCGTGCTATCGAGGCTGTTGTATGGCATTCGGCCGAGTGTGTTGTGGGTCCTTGTTGCGCTCGTTCTGTCGGTGTTCATCGGAACGGTAATCGGCTTTATCGCTGGTTATTTTAAAGGCTGGGTGGATGCAGTCATCATGAGGGTGTGCGATGTGATGCTGTCGTTTCCTGTATATGTGATGACCTTGGCGATTGTTGGGATGCTAGGAGTCGGATTAGAGAACATTCTTCTTGCATTTGTGTTGATGAAATGGGCGTGGTTTGCCCGCGTTATTCGAACGTCTGTGATGCAGTATACCGAATTAGAGTACGTGACGTTTTCAAAAGCGATTGGGATGCCGTCTCATCACATTATTAGAAAGCACATTCTTCCTGTTACGCTCTCGGATATTGCTGTTGTCGCAAGTAGCTCCATCGGTTCAATGATTTTACAAATATCTGGCTTATCCTTTCTCGGTCTAGGGATGAAAGCGCCGAATCCAGAATGGGGCATGATGCTAAACGAAGCCAGGCAGGTGATGTTCACGAAGCCTGAGCTCATGCTTGCACCAGGCATCTCTATTGTGATAGTCGTATCGGCTTTTAACTTTCTAGCGGATTCCCTTCAAGTCGCCTTAAATCCAACGCTCGCAAACGAAAAGAAGCCGCTACTTGTGAAAATGAACGTCAAATTCCGTGGAAAAGAGGTGGCAAAGTAACGTGAATGTGTTAGAGGTTAAACAACTACACGTATGGGACGCTCATCGTGGAAACACGATCGTGCATCGCAGTTCGTTTCAAGTAAAAGAAGGAAGCTGCCTAGCGATTGTCGGGGAGAGTGGAAGCGGGAAATCGGTGACGTGCCGAGCGGTTATGAAACTAAATCCATCCTCGCTTCATCAATCAGGTGAGGTGTTTTTTAAAGGTGAGAGTCTGTCTTCTCTGTCAGAAAAAGAGATGAGGAAAAAGCGTGGGCGCCACATCGGCATGATTGTTCAAAACGGAATGAGTGCGTTTGATCCGTCATGTGTAGTCGGTGTTCACCTGCATGAAACGCTTGCCGAGCATTTTCAGTGGAGCAGGCATGAGCGTGATGAAAGATTGAAGGAAGCGATGAAGCGAGTGATGCTGAACGATCCAGTAAGTGTGATGAACAAGTATCCGCATCAGCTGTCAGGTGGGATGCTGCAGCGCATCATGATTGCGTTAACCCTTGTGCTAGAGCCAGATCTTGTTATTGCGGACGAACCAACGACCGCTCTTGATACGGTGTCACAGTTTGAAGTGGTGGAGCAGTTTAGGAAGCTACGTGAAGAAGTAGGCTGTGCGATTTTATTTGTGTCTCACGATTTAGGGATTGTGAAAAAGCTTGCCGATGAGGTGCTTGTGATGAAGGATGGACACATTGTCGAGCAAGGGCCGACGTCATCCGTCTTTTCACAGCCAACGCATGACTATACGAACTATTTAGTGTCCACTCGACTTGCATTAAGTGACCATTTTACCAAGATCATGGGGAGAGAATAATGGGATTACGAGTAGAAGGTGTCGAAAAGTCTTATGAAGCAGGAAGCTGGTTGTCAAGAAACACGCAGCACGTCATCCTCAATGTAAGCTTTACATGTGAAAGCGGAGAATGCCTGGGTATTATTGGCGAAAGCGGCAGCGGAAAATCCACACTTGGGCGCTTGCTTCTTGGTGTGGAAAAGCCAGATCAAGGGAGAGTGCTGCTGAACGGAGAAAACGTTGTAAATCGACGCGCACGACTTGGCAAGATGAGTGTGGTGTTTCAAGATTATCGCTCGTCGATTCACCCTTTTTTGACCGTTGAACAAGCGATTATGGAGCCATTAACGCTAACGAATCAGCACGATAAAAAGAAGGTGGATTCCTTGCTAACACAGGTTGGCTTGCCGCTGTCGTATAAGCAGAAATATCCGCACGAGCTATCAGGTGGAGAGGTACAACGCGTGTGCATCGCAAGAGCTATTTCAACGGAACCATCGTGCATTTTATTTGATGAAGCCATCAGTTCATTGGATGTGTCGATTCAAGTGCACATTTTAGATTTACTAAAAGAGTTAAAAACTCGCTACAACATGAGCTATATCTTTATTACACATGACCTGCAAGCGGCTGCGTACATGTGTGATCGGTTGCTAATTTTAAAAGACGGACAAGTCGAAGAAACCGTCGCAGTGGAGGAGTTACGTCATGTACAGTCTCCTTATGCGAAAAAGCTATTGAACACGTTGATTACCTTTTAAGAAAGAAGGAGAAAACGATGTTAACAGGAGCGTTATCGTTGCCGTTTTTACGCTTATACGTGCTGGTGCTTCTTTACTTTAGTGCGAATGCCATTTTGAACGTAATCATTCCACTACAAGGAGAAGCGTTAGGGGCGACGAATACAACCATTGGAATCGTGATGGGGGCGTACTTATTTACGACAATGTTTTTCCGCCCCTTTGCCGGTCATCTCATTCAAAAGCACGGACCGATTAAGGTGCTGCGAACGATTTTACTTGTAAACGGGTTTGCGTTACTGCTCTATCCATTTACAGGTTTAGGAGGCTATTTTGTTGCCCGGATGCTGCAAGGGGTGTCGACCGCCTTTTTCTCCATGGCGCTACAAATTGGAATCATTGATGCATTGCCAGAAAAAGATCGTTCACAAGGAATCTCACTGTATTCACTCTTTTCATACATACCGGGTATTTTGGGGCCATTGCTGGCGTTAAGTATGTGGCAAGGAGGCATGGACGCCTTTACTTATGTGATGATTGGTATTGCCGTTGTGACGGGTCTTGTTGGCTATAGTGCGAAAATGGAGCCTAAAAAGGACGATCAAAACACAGAAGGAAACGCCCCTCGAGGCAAGATGTCTGCCTCATTTGGTGAGCTTTTTCGCAATCCGTTTTTATTCAAGTGCAGCGTGCTTATGCTTGTTTCATCGGTGATTTTTGGAGCAGTGACGACGTTTATTCCGCTGTATGCAAAAGAGGTGCCGAGTGGACATGCAGGAATTTACTTGATGCTTCAAGCGGCAACGGTTGTCCTAGCTCGCTTCACGCTACGCAAACACATTCCATCAGACGGAAAGTGGCACCGGTCGTTTATGATGGGGACGATGCTAGTGCTTGCATTAGCGGCTCAATGCGTAAGCTTCTCTGTGACGGGCGGAGTGGTGTTCTTTTACGCAGGAGCGATATTAATGGGAATAGCGCAAGCCCTTATTTATCCAACACTGACCACTTATTTAAGCTTTGTGCTACCAAAAGCGAACCGCAACGTGCTGCTTGGCTTGTTTATCGCGACCGCCGATTTAGGCGTTTCGCTTGGCGGTGTTATGATGGGCCCGCTTGCCGATCTTTTCTCTTACTCCTTCATGTACATGATGTGTGCCGCATTAGGCGGTATGATGATTTTGTTTGCGTATGAGCGAAGAGAAAAAAATTTAGGTTGACAACTATTTTCAGATGCAGTAATCTTTTCTTAAATTAAATAACCGAGAGATGTCGTGCTTGACTTTTTACTAATACGAGCGCCTTAGCATGCTGTTAAATAACCATTTGACTGGATGAAAAGGGGCTGTCGTGATAAAAAAAGAAAAGTGTAAATAAATCGGTGTATTTCTTAGCTAGGTGACTAGATTAAGGAGTAGACCGATTTTTTTTGTTGGGAAAAAAAGGAGGAGCAGCTATGAAAAAATCAAAAGGATTAATTGAATCGGAAATTAGCAAAGCCATTACACAATGGGAAAAGGATTATTTAGGGCGCGGTTCCGTGTCGGTCAAATCCGATATTTTACGTGACATGATCATTGTTAACTTACGGGGAGTACTCACACCTGCCGAGTACGCAGTCTGCGAAACAGTGGACGGAAGATTGTCGGTTAAGAAGAACCGAGCAACGCTTGTTGAGTCCGGGGTTCAGCAATTAAAAGAAATTGTGACAGCCATTACGGGAGAAGAAATCAGTAGCTTTCATACCGATATTAGTACGCGAACAGGAGAGCGCGTGATGATTTTTAAAATGGACCGAGATTACGAAAAAACAATCTGATGGGAGATCTTTAAAAAACGAACGTTCGTTAAAGATAAACCGGCAGTTTTCAAACAAGGCACACGTGTGCTGTTTGAGAAGTGCCGGTTTTTTTATTGGATTTTTGATAAAGGAGGAATTAGATGTCAGACATTATTATGCAAAACATATTGTCACCGGCTGTTTTGTTTTTTGTTCTTGGACTCATCGCAGCCGTTTTAAAATCAGACCTTGCTTTTCCAAAAAGCATTGGTGAAGCATTAAGTCTTTATTTACTCATTGCGATTGGCTTAAAAGGGGGGATTGAGCTTGCTCATTATTCGGTAAACGATGTGTTCATCCCAATCATTGGCGCTCTTTTTCTAGGGACGATTATTCCCATTATTACGCTATTTATCACTCGTTTTATGAACATGGACCGAAAAAATGCCATTGGGTTAGCGGCTACGTACGGCTCCATTAGCATTGTCACGTATGGAGCGGCCATTTCGTTTTTAGAAAAGCAGGCCATTTCATATGAAGGGTTCATGAATGCGATTGTCGTGCTGATGGAGAGTCCTGCCATCTTTGTCTCGATGCTGCTGCTTAAAGGGCTAGAGTCTCGACATACGCTGTCACCGGCTTCGTCTCGTTCGTTAGGCTTCGTCTCACCGTCAACCAATTTTATTGACCCAGCCGTTATGAAAGAAAGCTTGGTTGGAAAAAGTGTGCTGCTGCTTGTCGGAAGCTTAGCGATTGGTCTTTTACTTGGAGAGCGAGCCATCCCTACTGTGAAGCCGCTTTTTATTGACCTTTATGGGAGCGTGCTGCTGCTGTTTTTATTACACATGGGATTAACGGCTGGTCAGCGACTGCCTGAAGTGAAAAAGCATGGAGTGAAATTGCTTATCTTCGGAATGGGTGCACCGCTTTTATTTGGAAGCCTCGGTGTACTTGTGGGCCACTTAGTCGGTCTCTCTTTAGGGGGAACGACGTTAATGGGCGTATTAGCTGGAAGTGCTTCTTACATTGCAGCACCAGCGGCATTAAAATCATCGGTTCCTGAAGCCAATCCCTCGATTTATTTAGGGCTTTCCTTAGGAATTACGTTTCCGTTTAATTTAATTGCAGGAATTCCAATTTATTATCAGCTTGCACAATGGATGCAATAGGAGGAATGAAAACAATGAAAAAAGTAATGGTACTAACAAACGTAGAGAAACAAGATGTGCTAAATTCGATTGTGAATCAGCCTAAAGAAGAAATGATGATGGTAAAAATGCATGACCTCACAATTTCACAGCCATACGGTTGTTTAATGAGAAACGTCCTGCTGGCTGTTTATGAAGAAGGCATTCAAGAGATTTATGTCATTGGAGAGCAAACACAAACAAGTGAACGACAAAAAGCACAGCTAGAAGAGAAGATAAAAGCAGCTGAAATCAGCGAGGAAGTTATTCAAACAATTAATTACACAAACAGTGCGAAACCAGATTTTATAAGCTGGTTAGTTGGCCAAACAAACATGAAGCAAACTGTGAAACAGAATGTGAAGCTCATTCAATCTCATCCAGTGATGCCAAAATCAGTTCGTGTGCAAGGTGTATGGATTGATAGTGAAACGGGTGAGCATCAGTCTGTATAAAATTAGAGTGTTCAAGCTCACACGTAGTGGGTAAGACATGCAAAAAAACCACTCCTCTATCTTTTAAAGGATAGAGGAGTGGTTTTTTTATTTGTGCAGAAAGAACGAACATTTTTCAGGTAATCCCTTCTTTTTTTAGAAATGTTTGTTAACCTTTTCTTAGCTCATGCGTTTTAATGGTGGGAGGTATGAGATGAATGATTCCATAATGGGAAAGAAGCTGAATGAGATTTTAGCATTTGTTTATTCATATTTACTGAAAATGGGGGCTTCAAAAGAAGATGCAGAAGACATTATTCAAGAGACCGCGTATAAGTTCTTAACATACATGGATTCGATTAAAACGAGCAACATTCAAAGCTGGTTATTTAAAGTGGCAATTAACCATTATTACGACATGACGCGAAAACAGTCGAGACGAAAAAATCTGTTATTGAAGTTCAATGTTCAAGAGCTTTTTGAGGAAGAAACCCCAGAGAAAGTTGTGCTACAAAGTGAGCTGGGTCGAGCTATTCAAGAGGTGTTAAATAAGCTGAGTCCAAAAAGCAGACAGCTACTCATTTTGAAGTACAGTACAGAACTAAAAATTACTGAAATTGCACAGCTGTATCACACGAAGGAAGCATCGATTAAAACGAGTTTGTACCGAGCACGACAGCAGTTTATTGAAGAATATAGGAGGTATGAGCATGAGCAACGAACATGATTTTTTACCAAAAGACGATGAATTTGAAAATTTGATTAAACAAGCAAGACGACGTTCATTGATTAAAATGATTGCGATTTCGTTGATTGTAAGCTTAGTTGTGGTGTTTGGACTCTATTATGTTGGGAATTTTGTGATGCTGAAGAAAATGGAGAAAGAAACGAGCATGGATTCGGCGTGGAACACCATTCAAGGAGCCAATGTTGAAGAGCAAGGCACTTCGTATAATTATTCTGCTCTTTCAGCTACGGCCAAAACAAAAGTGATAAAAAAAGTGAGCGGTGTGCCAATCTCGTGGGGAGAACGTGAAAAGGTGTTTACGGTGTTTGGTACCTCCAGAGTAATAACAACCGATGGGCCAGGTGGGTCTGGTCATGTTTATGATGAGCGAATCGTTCTTTATTTTGAAGGAGAGCGAGCAATCGAGTTCTTCCATCCAAGCGTCACGTATAAAAAAATCTATGACGACCGAGCGCTCTTGCCTGACATTAGTGACAAAGATGTTGTAGAAATGGCCTTTTCGTTTGACAAACCATACACCATCCAAGAAGTAGAAAAAATCTTCAAGGAGGATCTTGTCTGGATGTGGGTCGATACGTTCAGTGAAGAGAGAATAAACGAGCATAATGAGATCAACGGAAATGACGTGACAAACGACATTCATACAATCATTGGTGATGGTGCTTATGGATTTAGCTACGACAAACGCTCAGACGCTCCAGTAGGACAAACGTTTACGATGATGCTAGACATGCTAAAAGAAGATGGGGGAAACTATCAGGATCAAGCGAAAGAAATCTATACGACGCTTACAAAGGGAAGTGTCAAACCACTTGAGCCAAACGACCTTCGCATCACGGGCGTAGTGGTTACAGGAAAGCCAGAAAGTCTACAAACATATAACGACTTATCTATGATTCGCGGTGCGACGTTAGGAGCGACAACGAGTCAATATTAATAGGAAGAGTTTGTCGTTGCGTTTGTTCAAAAAGAAGAAAAAAATAGGGAAGTAAGCCCTTATCCATGAAAAGAAAGCATATGAGCGATGGGGAGAGGGGTGAACGGAGAAGAGCTGCTAGAGTGACTAGCGGCTTCTTTTGTACATATTCTTCTTTTATCAATATGTTGAGATTACAGAAGATGAAAAATCCATTGATTTAATAGGCAAAATCACGTATTGGATGGACATAAAAAAAAGATTGTGAGTAGGGAGGGTTCATGGTAAGATTTTAAAGTTGTCTATCTATACTAGAGGAGTGATTTTTGCTTGTTATTTAATTCCTACGTGTTTATCCTCTGTTTTTTACCGATTGTATTGATTAGTTACCGCCTTTTGGTAAGGTTAGAAAATCAGTCGATCGCGAAGCTATTTCTAGTAGGAGCTTCTCTTTATTTTTATAGTTTTTGGAATATTAACTATCTTCCATTAATGATTGCTTCAATTTTTGTAAACTATTTAATTGCATGGGTTATTAATAAAAAAGAGGGTCATCTTTTGAAAAAAACCATGCTCATTTTTGGGGTATCCTTTAACCTTTTCTTGCTTGGATACTACAAATATTACGACTTTTTCATAGAGAATGTGAATGGCCTGTTTCAAACGAACATGCCGTTGCTTCAACTTGCGCTGCCATTAGCCATCAGCTTCTTCACGTTTCAACAAATTGCGTATATTGTTGATACATATCGCGGAGAAACAAATGGCTATACATTTGTGGATTACACCTTGTTTGTAACGTTCTTTCCGCAGTTAATTGCTGGACCGATTGTTCATCATAGTGAAATAATTCCGCAGTTTCATGATAAGAAGAACCGTTTGTTCAATCTTCATCATTTTTCGTCGGGATTGTATATTTTTGCAATAGGGCTTGCGAAGAAAGTGGTGGTGGCAGATACGTTTGCTCTTTATGCAAATGATGGATATCGCAACTTAGAGGCGTTAACCTTTGTCGATAGCTGGGTCACGACGCTAGCTTACACGCTTCAGCTCTATTTTGACTTTAGCGGTTACTGCGACATGGCCATCGGTTTAGCGCTGCTGTTTAATTTTAAATTACCAGTAAACTTTAACTCGCCGTATCGTTCTCTGACTATTCAAGATTTTTGGAGAAGATGGCACATCACATTAGGACGTTTTTTCACGCAATACCTCTACATTCCGCTTGGAGGAAGTCGAAAAGGTCCAATCATTACGTACATGAATTTGTTTTTGATTTTCTTTATTAGTGGTATATGGCATGGAGCCGGTTGGACGTTTGTCGTGTGGGGTGCTCTTCATGGTGTAGCTAGTGTCTTGTATCGCATGTGGAGCAAGTTGCCGTTTCGCTTGCCAAAAGTCGTTGCGTGGGCGGTGACTTTTTTGTTTGTGCATGTAGCATGGGTCTACTTTCGCGCTCCTGATTTGACAGTTGCTAATACGATGATTTATAAGATGTTTGATGTTCGTTCTTTTGATTTGCCACCAGCAGCTGCACGGGTGATGAGTGATGCATTTGGGGTTAATTTTCAACAAGCTACTTATTACTTTGACCTTCAGTTGCTTCTTTACTTGGGAATCGGACTTGGGGTAATTGTGGTCATGAGAAATTCAATTTCGATGTTAAAAGCGTTTACACCATCCGTAAAAGCAGGCGTATTTGTGAGCCTTCTTTTAGTTATTTCGTTCTTTTATTTCACTCGTGTAAGCGAGTTTATTTACTTTAACTTTTGAGGTGTCATCCATGTCTAATAAACGGTTTTTGGCAGCTTTGTTAGGAGCGGGCTTGTCATTAGTTACGCTTGTGTCTCTTATTTTTTACATCATTGATCCGCTTTTTTATTATCGAGAACAAACACTGTATCGTTCTCAATACATCGCAGATGCTAGGTATCAAATGCCTGGCCTTTTGCGAAATAGAGAGTATGAAACAATCATTACAGCCACTTCCATGGGGCGTAACTTTAGAGAAAGTTATGTGGATGAGAAGTTAAATACGACGTCTTTTAATGGTTCGCTTCCCGCTTCTTATGCAAAGGAACAAGCCATGGTTGCTCAGTTTGCATTGCAGGAACAAAAAAAGGTAGGGCACGTTATTTGGGAACTTAATTTCTATTCGTTTGCTGAAGAACCTGATATGGTATTAAAATCATCAACTCCGTTTCCTACTTACATGTATGATCAGTATAAGGTGAATGATATTCGCTATCTATTCAGCTCTTACAACGTGGATATTCTACAAAAGAATTTAGAAGCGAATAAGGTGAGAAATGAACGGAGTCGTGACGTAGAATCACTGTATAAATTTGGAGAAGTTGCCCCACCTGAGACCATTGAACGAATTACAAAATGGTTAGAGGAAACAGGTGAACTTGACGAACTCCCTGAAAATGAACGAAGGGAAGTCATGCTTACATCGTTTCGTGAAAATGTTATTCCATTACTTGAAAAACACCGAGATACAACGTTTACCTTTTTCTATGCACCTTATCCCGTCTATAATCATCGGATGTTTTATGAAAAGCACCCTGATTACTTAGAGGAGCGTTTAGCGTTTAAAAAAGAAGTGTTTCAATTGCTAAGTAAATATGACAATGTACAACTTTACGATTTTCAAGATGATGCAACGGTTACTCACAACATCAAAAACTACATGGGAGATGCGGTTCACTATTACGAGTTCATTAACAATCAGATTATAGATCGAATCGCAACGGAACATCCCATTCGTTCTATGGAAGAATATGAAGAGAAAATCGAAAACCTTCGTAAGCAAGTAATTGATTTTCAGGTGAGTGAATTGTAGGCTGACGCCTCTTCTTATATACAGTCATCTTTTCTTACAGTCAATAACTGAGGGGTATGCTTGATTTTGAATGAAAATCAAGCGCCTTCGTTTGCTGTTAAATGGCCATTTGATTCAATGAAAATCGAGAAGGAAGTGTAGAAAAAATAGGTGTACGTCTTAACTAGTTAGCTTGATTAAGACGTACACCTATTTTTTATGGATTAAAAAGCTAGGAGAAGAGAAAATGAAACGAAAAGATACGGTTGAATTAGAAGTCAGCAAAGTCATGACGCAGTGAGAAGAGGATCATCTAACTCACATATGCATTTTAGACTTCTTCCCTCGTGCTTTCCAAAACACGAGAACCCCTAAAACAAATGGAATGATAAACTGAAACGGAAGATGTAGATAGTAAGGAACTTGTTTTAAGCCGACAAAGAGATGCTCAACAAGGTTCTGACTTCGAAACAACGATAAAAACAGCATAACCGCCACAAATACAATGGGATGCCAAATGCGTCTTTTAATGTGAAAAAGCTGATTGAACGTTACTTGGGCGGCGTAAAGAAAGACGGTTACCTTCACAAATCCACCGCTTAGTAAAAGAAGAGTCGTAAAGATTTCGAGATGTTCAATCAAATCAAGGTATGAGACGAGCTCCATTGCTTTAACAAATGGAAAGAAATAAAACGATGCAAAAGGAGTATGAAGAATGCCGATAATGAGCTCCATGGTCACAATGATAATAAAAGCAGAGATGACAAGAGGGAGCCATACCACTTGTTTCATTTTTTCCCGATCACGAACGGAAGGTAGAAGAACGATGAACGCAACGAGCTCTCCATAAGGAAAGGTAATGCCGGTTGGGAAAATCATGTCACCAAGCTTCTTCCATCCTTGTGTAAAAAGAGGCCCTAAATATTTCAGCTCAAATTCTTCTGAAAAAAAACCAAGTCCCCATAGAATCACGATGAGCAGTAAAAAGAAAAAAACCATCACTTCTGAGCTTCTAGCCACAGCTTCAAAACCAAGCATGAGACAATATACCACCACAAACAAAAAGGAAATCGCAATCACCCATACTGGAGAATTTTGATGAAGAATTTGGCTAATGAAATAAGCAAAGTCAATCGTCACTCTTCCTGCAAGGTAGATGAAATAGAGACTATATAGTACACCGACCCACTTAGCTAAAAAGGAGCCAAACGCCATTTTTAATAAATCCGCGAATCCCTTCCAATCGCTTTTTTGAACAATGAAGATATATCCATAAAACACAATCAACCCAATGACAAGATCGATTAGCATGGCTAGTAGGCTATCTTGCTGGGCAGAAAAATTTAATCCTACCACAATGGTGCTGCCTGTTAAAAACAACAGCATGAGCGTACACAACTGAACGAGTGATACATTCAATTTTTTCATCCATCCATCCCACCTTACTAGCTCGATATTTTGTTTGTGTAACCAATTTTCACAATTTGTACGTTCACATTGGCTTTTACATCCCAATCAGCATGGCTGTTTTCTAACGTACCTTTGTTTTTTTTCCAATAGTGAGGGTGCTCACGATACAGCACATCTTTTAATCCCATAACGTCAGATGGTGATTCAAGCTCTTTCGAGACATAGTTGTTAACGTCCTCTGTGATTTTTGCTTCAATCGTCTTCTCTAATTCCTTGATGGTCTTAGGATCTGATAACTCTTTTTGACAAGTCATGCTGTTAATATTCGCTTCAATGTGAATATCAATGGCAAACGAAAGAGGCTTGACCTTGGATGAAATCGAAGAGCTTGTTTGAATCGTGTCAATCGTAACAAAGCCGTTCGAATCTTCACAGGGTACAGTCATTGATACTTTTTGATTCACATCTTTAATGAGCGAGAGGATATCGCTTTCAGATGCAGAAAGAAAGCGGTGCAGCTTGTCTTTGTGAAACGCTCCCAAGCCTGATAACGAAAGGAGCGAGGAAGGCTTGAATTGTTCAATGTTACGTTTGGTTAGTCCTTCTTCAATCTCACCTCGTATTTCAATATAAGGAATGACAATGTCTAACGTATGTTCTTCAAGTAAACTCTTCACACGTTCCGGTGACGTCAGAACTAACGCGCCCCAATGGCTCTTATATTGTTTCAGCATAGAGGTAACATACAAGCTCGAAAGCTTTTGATCGGGGGTGAACAATTGTAAAAACACATCCGGTGCATATTTTTTTGTGACCACTAATTGAGTGTTGGCAGGAATGCTTGTGTTTCGAATGAGAAAATCACATAAAGGATTCAAGCCTTCTTCTTTTACTACGTTTTCTCCTAATGCGACGACTTGCAGCGTATTCAGATATAGTTTCTTCGAGAGTTTTTTATCAATTTTTTCAATCGCCTCAGGAATGGTACGACCTGATTGAACATACGTATAGCCGCCAATTTCATCCGTTCCTTGCTTTTGATTAGCGGCAGGGTTGAAGACTTGGATGGATACCACATATTTTTCTTCTTTCTTTTCAACGCCTAATGCTGATACGAGTACAATTGAGTCGAATCGATTGGTCTCAAAGTAGCCTAAAAGAGTCGCCGCTACAATGAGGAAAATCAATGAAATGAGTCGAAAGTTAGACAAATTCAAGAGTCATTCTCCTCTTTTTCATTGACTTGATTGGCTGAATCCATCGGCTCTTCTTTATGAAAACGTACTTCCTTGTGTGTGATAGTCGGAATTGGATTTCGGATAAGAGTATCTCGTTGATCCTTAAGTGTAAACGGCGCGAATGGAGCTAAATACGGTACACCAAAGCTACGTAAGTAACATAAATGAACCAATAAAAGCAGCGTTAAAAGCGCAATTCCATATAAGCCAAGTAAAGCACCAATGAGGATGAACGCCACTCTTAAAATGCGAGTCGCATAGCTCATGGTCGCAATGGGGATAATGCTCGATAAAATAAAGGAGACACTTAATACAACCAATGTAATGGGCTGAATAAGCTGTGCTTCAACAGACGACTGCCCAAATACAATCGCGCCGAATAGAGAAATCGTAACGGACACATTTTGAGGTAAGCGATTTGACGCTTCAAGAATCGCTTGAATGAGAAAGTCCACAACGAGTACTTCTAAAAACGTAGGAAACGGAACGGCTTCTCGTTGCGCAACAAATCCAACGAGTAAATTCACAGGCAAAATACCCGCATGAAACGTTGTAAACGCAACAAAGGTACCAGGGATGTACACAGATAGCCAAAACAAAAGGAAGCGTATTCTCCTAATGAGTCGCGAAGCTGGAGCGGGTAGATAATAATCATCAGCTGACTGAAAGAACTGAACCAACACCGCAGGAGCGATTAATGCGTAAGGAGAGCCGTCCACAATGATGCACACTCTTCCTTCTAAAATTTCAGCCGCTACCACATCTGGACGATCCGAGTTAAGCGTTAATGGAAAAATCGATTGTGCTTCTTTTGTGATTGATTCTGCGATATAGTTTGAATCTAAAACCGAATCAAGCGCAACGCTTGCTAGTTTGGCTTTGATTTCGTTTAAAATGTCTGGTTCCACAATGCCTTCTATGTATAAAAGAGAAACAGTCGTATTCGTTAAGTCTCCGTACGTTGTTAACTCATGGCGCAAGTCCGCATTTTTTACCCATTTCCTCACCAAGGCCACGTTGCCACCACGGCTTTCGGTAAATCCAAGGTCAGGGCCTTGTAATGCACGCTGTCCCTTTGGACTCGAAAGCGAACGCTCTTGCCACTTGACGGTGTCCGCTGCAATGATGATCTCTTCTTGGTCAACGACAATAAGGGCAAAGCCTTCTAACAGCTTACCTGGTGCTTGCTTATCCGTTATCTTTTCCACAAGAGCTGTTTCAACCACGCGTTCAATTAACTGATCAATAAATGCGTGATCGAATTTAATGTGCTTATTTAACAGAGGATCCACAATATGGTCTTGAATCGAAGCCGTATCCACAATGCCTTCGATATAAATCATACATGCTGCTTTCTCTTGATCCGACAATCGAAAATAACGTGATTTCACATCTGCACCGTTTCCTAGCTCACGAAGGAGATGACCGACACGCTCTTCTAGCTTTTCATTCGACTTCATAACTTCTCACCTTTTGTTCATTTGGTGCATTTAGTGTGTCCGAAAAGCGAGAAAACATGTAAGCGACGAAGGGGGATTTGTTTGGGGTGGAGGAAGGTTTGTTAAAGCGTAAAAAACGCTCTCGTACCTTTAAAAAGGGTGAGAGCGTTTTTTGGTATGTATTCTTTTTCTTGCTTATTTTGACAATTACGTTCCTTTTATCGTTTTTCCATTCTTATACAATGGTATTGACTGGTAGATAAAAATTACCATAGAATAGAATTTGATATGTGAAAAGATTACTATATTTTTGTTCTATTGAGAGGAAATATACCTAGTTGTGGAGTTGGAAATTCCTCTTGGCAATGACAGTGTTTTATTTGTTAGAGAACTCACAAAGAGATGATTTCTCTGAATGGACAATGACTTTTTTAAGATTTTTATTGAATGAAATCATAGGACACATACATGTCTGTATAAAAAATGAAAGCGAGCATGAAGGTTCTTATGCAAAATGTACCAAAGCTACTTCAACAACTACATAACATTAAAAATATCATACATACTACCTCTTCCCCCTCTCTTATTTATACACTTCAAAAGCTAATTGAAGACGCCGAAGAAAAAATGATGGTTATGATAATGGGGGAATTTAAAGCTGGTAAAACGACTTTTCTAAATGCCTTACTAGGAGAAGAGTTACTAATATCAGATGTCACTCCTGCAACAGCGATCAATACGATTATCAAATACGGAGACACGTATCAATTATATGCAGTTTTTAAAAATGGAACGAAGGAAATACTCGATCACCGTCATTTAAAACTAATATCCACTGAAGGCGATCCTGTTGGTGCACATCTCCGGAAAAAAATCGATTATTTAGTTGTAGAAGCTCCAAAGGAAATTTTAAAGACCATTACCCTCATTGATTCACCTGGGTTGAATGCAGCGAATCAGACGCATACATATGAAACAGAACGGTTTATTTCACGGGCAGATGATGTGATTTGGTTGTTCCGTTACGGTATAGTTGGCCGTTTAACGGAAGAAAGGTCAATTGCCTTAATAAATAAAGAAAGGATTGTGCCGCTAGGTATTATTAACGCTATTGATCTTCATTATGAGCAATCAGATGACGAGCTTGATGACTATTTACAGGAAGAGCGTCACAAACATAAGCATCATCTGCGGAATTTAATAGGTGTATCATCAATGGATGCATTAGAAGCGATGATTGAAAGTGATAAAGAAAAGTGGGAATGGAGTAACTTTGACGAGCTTCATGCCATTTTAGATGGTATAGCAAACGATTCTGTAAAAAAAGAAAATCGCATATTGATGAAAAGCAAAGGTTTCTTTGAGGAGTTATTAACGGAGACGGTAAACCTTTTAGAAAAGGACAATTACGATGAACAAGTACAAGCTTTAAAGCAATTTGTAGAGAAGAATCAGCATGAATTGTTTAAACAAAAAGTCAATACAGTAAACAACATCAACAAACAAGAGCAGGAGATGAAGCAGTGGGATTTATTTTCTGAAAAAGTAACATCATTGTCAACGCTTCAAGATACGTTGAAGAAACAGCAACTAGCTAGAAACAATAGCTCGTTAGTAGACATGATTACGGCGTTAAATTATACGATTCTTTCCTTTAAAAACAAGTCAAAGGACTTTGTTGATTATTCTCTCTATGTAAAAGACTTACATAACGATGCTGTGGGCTCAGGAATGACAAGGGTTAAGCAATTATTTGCAAAAAAGCAGCGTCTAGCTAAAGTAAACCGTGTGCTGTCACTATTAGAAAATAAAAGGGCCGAGTGTCTAGAGTTAGAGCAGCAAATGAAACAGCAGCAAGCTCAAGTACAGGACACGCTCAAGAAAACCATTCCACAAATTCAAAGAGAGATAAATAATCAACGAACTGAATTGTTTAAGCAGGCGAAAGAACATAAGGAAAACATCTTTGAATTAATTGAAGAAGAGCATGAAAGCCAAAAGCAAGCTTTAGCCTTTTTGGAAAAGTACAGCTATATAGATGAACTACAACGGTTAATTAAAAAGCAAGTTATTCCTAATCTTGAATGTTTGGAAAAAGTGGATGGTATTTATTTGGATGTTATTGAAGAAATTCGAGCAACGTTAGATCATCTGTTACAAATCAAAACGGCAAGGGGAGTTATAGACACCTATCATCACAACCGTATTGAATTGCAACAAAATAACATTCACATGTCGTTTTCACCAGAGCTTCCTTACAATGTGAGTGATCAAGTTCCCTTACATATATGTAGTGAATATACCCCAGTTGTACAAGAGATGCCAACGTTTAATACAACGTATCTGCGTCCGTATACGCTAATGACACTAACAGGCTTGTTGCTATTTATGCTCTACCAAAACAACCTGCATCCTAAGGTATTTTTAATGACAGATAGAGTCATAGGCTGGATGAGTGATGTGAAAAATGATGTGGTTTCGAAACTGATGGATGAAGAAAGTAACTACATTGGAACGGCAGAAGTCAAAGTTGAACATTTAAATATAAGAAGTGGTCCAAGCATTGAAGCTGAGAAGGTTGGTATGGCAGTGCTTGGCGATCAGTTTGATGTTTTAGAGAAGGATGAGGGATGGTTTAAAGTTAGTGAGGGTCAATGGATTTCAGGGGAACCAGACTATACAAGCTTTGTACCTTCTAGCAATGTGAATGCACAAGGTGATCGTTACGATGAAACCTTAACATTGAATGCGTATACCGATGATGACATCACTAGTTTTATAACGAATTTTGCGTATGAAAACTTTCAAAATCACTTTCAGTTAGACCGGACATCCTACTTTGCCAATCTTGACGTATATCATACGTTTCTAACATATAGCAATAGTGAAGCGGGCTGCTACTATGAAAATGGGGCAGAAGATTTTGGCGTAGTCGAATTAGAACCGTTAAAACGTGTTAGTGAACGAGAAGCGGTCTACCTAGTAGAAGAACAGTTTTATGATTCAGTGTCAGGTTGGGCATCAAAGGTCTTATATAGTATAGAATACACGGTAACTATTACAGAGAATGGAGAACTTGTCATTTCAAAATTTTCACAAGAATCCAAAGGAGTGTATGGTTTTGATTGGTGCAATTCTCCTCAATAATGAAAGGAGTTTTCGATTTGTCTCAGTTATCTCTATTTCAAGAAAAAAAAGGTCAAGTTATTAAACAATTAATGAGACTTGATAAACTGACAGAGGATATGAACTTACGGTTCCTCAGTAAGCAGTTGACGGATACCATTTTAGCCATTCATCGAGAAGAATTTGAAATCATCGTTGTAGGGGAGTTTTCGAATGGGAAATCTACCTTCGTAAATGCACTTCTTGGCAAAGAAATCTTGCCTGCTTCAGTTAGACCAACTACTGCGATTTTAAATAAAGTCTATTATAACGAGAAGCGGTCTCACAAACTATTTTACCGAAACTCGAAGTTTCCGCCTAAGGAAATAAATGAAGAGTTATTTAAAAAGATTATTGCACCTAGTGAGCCCATTGATGGTGATGAAAACACATTGGTCAACTTGAAAAAATCAGTAGAGTTAATTAAATCGATTGATCATGCTGAAATTGGCTATCCTGTAGAGCTTTGTAAAAATGACATTGTTTTAATAGATAGCCCTGGTACGAATGATTTGGATCCGGATCGGGAGGCCATAACAAATCATTATATTCCTAAAAGCGATGCTGCAATTATCGTATTAAATGCTACTCGTGCATTGTCAGAATCTGAGGTTAGCTTTTTAAGAGATCGAGTGCTTTCAGCTGATATCAATAAGATTTTCTTTGTCATTAACTTTAAAGATTTGCTTCGAAAAGATGGTGACCTTGAAAAGGTTTATCAGTATGTAAAAAAGGAGCTATCAGGAATTGTCGATGATCCGAGACTATTTTTCGTGTCGTCCCGTCATGCTCTCTTGCAACGACGCCTTGCAAATGGAGAAGACCTACCAAAACAGCGAAGACCTCTGCTGCCTTTGGAACAAACTGGCTTTCAAGAGCTTGAACGTGAACTTCTTGACTTTTTGCAATATGAACGTGGTGCTGTGAAGCTAGAGAAACCAATTAACCGAGGACTAAAGGTTTCCAGAGAAATTTTAGATAAACACATCCCGTTTGAGCGGCTATCGTTAAATAATAATATTACGAATCTACAGGAACAATCGCAGCAATTACGTCAACAGCTTGATGATACTAGACGTATCGGTAACGAAACGGCACAAAAAATTCAATGGAAGATTACGCAAGAGGGAAGTAACATTAAGAACTGGTACGAAAAAGAGCTTTATAAGATAGCTGATTCTGCTGAAGCAACGTTACAACATCAATATTATCAGGGCTGTAATGTTGATACTTTGAGGCGTTCAATTGAAAGTACTGCTGCACCATTAGAAAGAAATTTACATGAAGAATTCAAAAAAGAAGTAGAAAAGCGAGTTTCTGATGTTATTCAAGTAGAAAGTCAACAACTAGAGAATGCTTTCTCAGCATTTGACGATCGTTTTGTCACACTGCTATCAGAGTCTTCGTCTGGCTATCATGATGGTATGAACTTTTCAGACATACTAATGAATCACACTGGGAAAATAACGGCTATCATGATTGCAAGCACAATTATCAGTTCATTTTGGTTACTACCAGGTGCATTACTAATTAGCGGATTGTTTGTTATTGGTGGTTTCATATTCGATGGAATTCATGCGGTGTTAAGGTTTATTACCGGACGTGATTATGTGTATGAAAAGCTGAAAAAAGAAATCAATCATCGTTTTAGAGCTAACATTCCAGAAAAGGTAAGACAGTTCAATGGTAAATGGTCAGATGTAGCTATAAAGGTGACTGAACAGTATAAAGAAATCATTAATGAGCAAATCGAAGAAAAAGAAAACCAGCTTATGAGTTTAATTAGAAACAATCAAATGTCCACACAGGAAATTAACACATTACTAGCGAAGCTTGATGAGCAGGAAAAAGAAGTACAAGACATTATGACTCAACTAGAAGGCAGTCATTTAAAAATGACGGTGGGTGTATAGTATGCAAATTGTTACGAACAGCAAGCGTGAGTTGCTTGAACTTGTGAAAGAAGCTAATTTAATAGCTGAAGATTTATCATATAAAATGCATGGTGATTCCTTAGATGTACTGAACAAGGATATGGAAGAAGATGTATTTATGATTGTAACGGTTGGTGAATTTAATAACGGAAAATCAACGTTTCTTAATGCGTTACTAGGCGAGGATGTTTTACCAACAGGTATTACGCCAACAACTGCTACAATTAACGCCATTACATGGGGAGATAAACGTGAATTTCAAGTACATAAAGTAAACAGTAAGGCTGAACAACCAACCAAAAGAATCGAGGATTTAAATCAATTTATTGCTTCTAGTGACTTTAACCCTAAAGAAATCGAGTATCTCAAGATTTTTAATCCATCAGCAGTATTAAAAGATAAAATGGTTCTTGTAGATACGCCAGGTCTAAATGATATCAATACGATTCGTTCGAATGTGACGTATCAATTTATACCAAGAGCAGATGTCATTTTTTTTATCGTCAATATTTCAGCACCGCTACGTAAAACAGAATATACTTTTTTATCAGAAACGTTGTTGAAACAGGGCCTTGATCGAATTATTTTTATTGCTAACTTTATCGATCGAATTGAGGAAGAGGAAGATGAAGTTAACGAAGTATTAATTGATATCCAAAATCGGATAAAGGCGAGTAGTGGTTTAAAGCAGGTCGACGTATTTCCACTATCGGCATACGAGGCGTTAACAGGAAAGCTAGATAATGATGAAGAACTCATACGAATTTCTGGAATTACTGCGATTGAGGAAAGAATGAAGCAGCTATGTCAATCTGGTTCAAGGAGTGAGGAAAAAACGATTCGCTATAAAACTAGATTGATGCATTCATTAAATGAGCTGCTTGAACATATTAGAGAAAAGCAGGTAATTCTGCAAAAAGAAGCAAGTGAATTAAATGGGGATTTAGATCGGCTATTAGAGTGGAAAGGGAAGCAAAAGGACCGTGACCAAATGCTTCATACTTATATTGATAATCGAAAAGCTGAAATAGTCATCATGGTTAGAAAATCGATTGATCATTTGTTTGAACAAGTAAATGACGAGGTAGAAGAAAAAATTCAGTTTTATAATGGAAGTGAAATGAACGAATTTTTAAAGTCACATATTTCTTCGTTTATAAAAAGACGATTGAAGCAATGGATTGAAGGCTATTCTGATAAGATTCATATTTTATTAGGAAAGCTTGAAACAGAAATATCGACCGGTTTGACAAGGTCATTTCAGGAGGAAGTGAAAATTAACAGCTTTAGAGCCTATCACATCTCTAGTGACCAAGATATTCATTTTGAAGATCGCGATACAATGGATCCAATTGTCACTTCAGGCCTTTTAGTAGGTGGGATAAGCTCTTTAGCCATGATCCTTGGAGGACCCATTTTAATTCCGATTATAGGGATGGCTGGATTACCGTTTATTCAAAAGAAATTACTTAAACAGCAATTAGAGACGATAAAGCCAGAGGTCATTTCAGAGGCTCGAAAGCAGTTATATGTTGTAAAACAGTCATTCTCGGAATCAATTGAACGTTATATTCACAATTCAATTGAAAAGATTACACAAGCTACAATGGACGAGTTCAACTACAAATCAAGAAGAGTCGAGCAGAACATTGAATTTGAATTAAAACATAAACGTGAAAATATTCATGCGCAAAATGAACAGAAAAAACAATTACTTCAAGCAGAAACTCGAGTTGGTGATTTAATCAATAAACTTAACTGAATGTTTTCTGTTTTGACGAGCACGTAATAAGAGAAAACTATCTGTAATAAGGAGGAAATTCATATGTTTGACTTTTTAAATGGAAGTAATTCTTTACAGGTTGATACAACGGATCAGCAACAGAATGTTAGTGGGGGACAGTTGGATACGAATAATCAAATGCCTGTATCCGTACATTCTTTTGATCATCCTTTAATGAGTCGAGGGAATGAACATATTTGTCAACATTATGATCCCTTACTTCATGCGAATAAATTTCAAATGGAACGATTAGATCTCCATCATGTAAAGCCGCATTTTGTTGAAGGTTATGTAAAATCAGATGGCACAGTGGTTGATGGATACTTTAGAGATGGAAATGGTCATGGTTATGTAAGGTCAAATCCAGATGGAATTCTAGAGAATAACTTGAACTACGAAGGAGAAAAGTAGGGTTTCGTATAGACAAGCTACAGCAAGTGGCCAATAAATGTGAGGGAAACTGCACAAAATGACACAGCTTCTTCAAATGGATAGTAATGCTAGAATTGTCCACGTAACAATACGTTTTAAAGAGTAAAGGTTCAATGGCTGAGCAGCGTAAGCGTAAAGAAGGCTTTTTTACTCTCATCTATCACAATGAAAGAGACCGTTCTATCATGCACACGGTCTCTTTTTGGTGTCTGAAACGTGGACATGACTTATTTATAGATACGTATGATTTTGGGTATCTTTAAGCTCCGTTAAAGAAACATGTTAAATGATAGTTAACGATGCTTGTTTAGCAAGCCATAAAATCAAAAAGTCGATTTCTTCTTAAGAAATCGACTTTTCGTTCATTACATGAAACTACAACCTATTAACAGCGACTCATTCCTTCAAAGCTTATACCGTTGCAAAGAAATCATAGTGGATTGTAAAAACCGGTTCCTGCTGTGCTACCCTTACATTTCATCGTCAAATGGGCCTGTTTGATCTGAACCAAGAAATTGAGAAGAATTATTACCGCCGTTTTCATAATATGACCACTGAGATTTTGGTGGATAAGGATAACAACAGTGGTAGTAATAGTAGCAGCAGTGGTAATAGTACGGATAGCAACGGTGACATTTCTTTTTCGGTCTATAATACATACAAAACACCTCCTTTGCTTGTAATCTACTATATGTATATTCAAATCTAGTAATCGTGCTTGTACGTAAATACTAGTTTTGTAAAAAGAAGTGATAAAATTTTATTTAACGATAAGTGTTTATTAAGCTTTAAAGTCAAAAAATCGATCTCTTTTTAAGAAATCGACTTTTCATTCATCTAATTAAGAACTACTAATTTCTTCAAAGTTTGTTCCGTTGCATAGAAATAATTTACCTTGACCTGGATCATAAAAAACGGTTCCTGCTGTACTACTATCACAAGTGAAATTACCAGTAGGAAATTTTATGAAATTACCATTGACTGTTAAATTGCCGTTTAATGTACCTGATTGATCGGAACGAAGAAATTGAGAAGAACTAAGACCATTAAGGAGAGCAGCGTCTTGACAAAACGAACAATCAGTTTTAGATGAACAACGAGGACAACAATAGTAGCAGTTGCAATAGCAGCCACCACAACAATGCCTTTTCTTTTTCACTCTATAGTACAAACAAACACCTCCTTTGATTTGAATCTACTATATGTATATTCAAATCTAGTAATTGTGCTTGTATGTAAACACTAGTTTTGTAAATAGAAGTGATGAAATATGGATGTAGAATTAAAACGGACGAAACGTATTTTATCATTGTGAAATGTCTCAAAAAGATAGAAGGAAGCC
Organism: Priestia iocasae; assembly: GCF_016909075.1. Classification (GTDB taxonomy): domain Bacteria; phylum Bacillota; class Bacilli; order Bacillales; family Bacillaceae_H; genus Priestia; species Priestia iocasae. The sequence continues at coordinate 132,841 of NZ_JAFBFC010000002.1, read as the reverse complement.
TGGGGCGTAGAAAATCTATCAATTGGTTTTTATGAGGGTAGCTAGAAAAAAGTGGTTGTCAAATAGAATGTAATCGATTACAATTTCGTTAGGGGAAAATCTGTTTGAAGGGATCGTATGTGACGATGGTTAAGATTGTCGATGTTGCAAAGAAGGCTAATGTTTCAACAGCTACTGTTTCAAGAGTATTAACGAACTCTAGTGCAGTAAAGAAGGATACCGCAGAAAAAGTGCTTGCAGCAATTGAGGCTCTCAATTATCAGCCAAACCTATTGGCTAGACAGCTTAGACGAATGGAGACAAAGACCATTCTCGTCGTTGTTCCAGATATCACAAATACCTTTTTCTCAAAAGTTCTTCGAGGAATCGAATTTGTTGCCAACCAAAGCGGCTATCAAGTGCTGTTAGGAGATTCTTTGAACGATTCGAAGAAAGAAAGTGATTATTTACATCTTTTACGACAACGAAAAGCAGACGGAATGATTTTGCTGACAGCCAGACTTTCTGAAAAAGAAATTGAAGAGATTGCTTTGGAGTTTCCAGTTGTACTGGCTTGCGAGTATACACCTGGATTGAATGTTCCTACCGTTTCGATTGACAATGTTCAAAGTGCGAAAAAAGCGACCGATTACCTCGTCAGCTTAGGCTATAAACGAATAGGCTTTATTTCAGGACCTTTTGATGTGGTGCTAGGGCGTGATCGCCTAGAAGGATTTCGTCAATCCATGATAGAAAACAAGCTTGGTGAAAAGGATTTGCTTGTTCAAGAAGGGGATTTTACATTCGAGAGTGGTTACGCAGCTATGGGGACATTTTTAGACATGCAGGAGCCACCTGAGGCCATCTTTGCAGCTAATGATGAAATGGCGATTGGAGCGATTAAAGCTATTCATTCAAAAGGGCTAAAGGTGCCAAATGATATCTCGGTTGTAGGGTTTGACGATATCGCATTTGCTTCGATTTTTGAACCGTCTCTAACGACGATTGCACAGCCTTCTTTTGAAATGGGGGAGACCGCCATGAAGCTGTTAATCAAACAATTAAATAAAGAAGAAATTGAAAAGAAACAGTACATTCTCGAAGATAAGTTAATTATTAGAGAGACAAGTAGAAAATGCTGAGCTACAGCATTTTTAATCAAAATGTAATCGATTACATATAAGTTCAGTAACTCTATTTTTTTATTCAATAAATGTAATCGATTACATTAAGGAGGTGATGATTGCGACAACATAAGGGGATAGCAGGAGTTAAAAAGGTACAAAGAATGCTAACGTTCTTTTACCGTACTTGATTTTTTACGATAAAAAAGGGGTGTTTAAAGAATGAAAAACCGTTCGTTTGTTGTTCCAAGGCTGTCTGTGATGATGTTTTTAGAATTCTTTGTGCAAGGAAGCTGGTATGTGACGGCTGGACTTGTGTTAACTCAGTATGGGCTATCAAGTATCATTGGGATGTTCTTTTCAATGGGGGCGATTGCAGCGATTATTTCTCCGTTTTTCATGGGAATGATTGTTGATCGTTTCTTTCCATCAGAGAAGGTGCTAGCGTCTCTACATATTATCGGAGCAGGATTTTTGCTGCTGATGCCATCTCAGATTACGTCTGGAAATGGTGTCGCTCTTTTATGGATTCTGTTTTTGTATATGCTTTGCTTTATGCCAACACTTGCCTTAACAAACAATGTGGCCTTTCAAAACATTGAAAACGGAGAAAAGAGTTTTCCCACGATTCGGGTATTTGGAACAATCGGGTGGATTGTAGCTGGTTTATTTATTGGGCAGCTTGGGTTTTCAAATAGTACGATCATCTTTCAAATCGGTGCGGGTGCTTCACTTTTATTAGGACTGTACAGCCTGACACTTCCTCATACGCCAGCCCCTGATAAAGGAAAGCCTTTATCGATGAGAGATGTACTTGCGTTAGATGCACTTGCGATGATGAAAGACCGAAATTACTTAGTGTTTATCCTTTGTTCGATGCTTATTTGCATTCCCTTAGCAGCGTATTATTCGTTTGCCGCACCGTTTCTAGGCGCAACGGGTGTGGAAAATGTAGCGGGTGTCATGACAATTGGCCAAATGTCAGAGATCTTTTTTATGATGCTAATTCCGTTTTTCTTTAGACGTCTTGGTGTCAAGTGGATGCTTTTAGTCGGGATGGGCGCATGGACGCTCCGTTACGTCTTGTTTGGATTAGGTGCACCGACTGATTTGTTTTCACTCTTACTGCTTGGCATTGCGTTGCATGGGATTTGCTATGACTTCTTCTTCGTGACCGGTTCGATTTACGTAGAGAAAAAAGCAAACGTGAAGATAAAAGGACAAGCTCAAAGCATGCTCGTGTTTTTCACCCAAGGGATTGGTATGTATGTAGGCGCACTTGTATCAGGACAATTATTCAATTCAACGGTAACAGGGAAAGGACAAGAAGTGTTAGAGCAATGGCAAACCTTCTGGTTGATTCCTGCTGCCTTTGCCTTTCTTGTCGGTGTCATCTTCCTCGTGCTATTTAAAAATGAATCGACAACATTACCAATAAATACAGGAAAAGAGGATGCCACGTACAAAGCGTAAATAAAGAACATGTCAACATGCATTCAGAAGGGAACGGTGACAAGTGGAGAAAATAAAAGTAGGCATTATTGGAAGTGGTTTTATTGGTCCAACACACATAGAGGCGATTCGACGACTTGGCTTTGTGGAGGTCGTTGGATTAGCTGACAGTAGTAAGCAAGCCGCAGAAGAGAAAGCGTTGCGTCTTCATATTCCAAAAGCGTATACAGATTACAAAGAAATGCTTGAAGATCCGAGCATTCAAGTGGTCCATAACTGTACACCGAATCATTTGCACTTTCAATTAAACAAAGAGATTATCCTTGCAGGAAAACACGTGTTATCTGAAAAGCCGCTCGCACTCACGAGTGAAGAGTCGGCCGAGCTATTAAAGCTTGCGAAGGAACGTCAGATTGTGCACGGAGTAAATTTTAATTATAGGCAATATCCGATTATCCAAAACCTTGAAAGCATGGTAAAAGAAAAGCAGTTAGGGAATCTGACGATTGTTCATGGCAGCTATCTTCAAGACTGGATGCTGTATGACACCGATTTTAATTGGCGACTTGATTCAGACAAAGCCGGAGATTCTCGTACGGTAGCCGATATTGGCTCGCACTGGTGTGATACGGTTCAATATGTAACGGGTGAAAAGATTGTGGAGGTCTTTGCCGATCTAGCAACCATCGTACCAGTGCGGAAGAAGCCGCTTGAAAATGGCGCGTACAAAGAAGTATCAGTGGATACAGAGGATTATGCGTCTGTTCTGCTAAAATTTGAAAGCGGGATGAAGGGCGTATTTACGGTATCTCAAGTGAGTGCAGGCAGGAAAAATCGACTGTGCTTCGAACTAAATGGCAGTAAAAGCTCCGCCTACTGGAATCAAGAAGAGCCAGAAAAATTATGGATTGGACATAGAGACCAACCGAATGAAGTGCTTTTAGCAGATCCAGCCTTGTTTGCTCCTGAAGCGGCAGCATCCATTCATCATCCTGGAGGTCATAACGAAGGCTGGCCGGATGCATTGAAAAACATGATGCTTCACTACTATTCATTTATTCGTGATGGAAAAAGCTTAATGAAAGATCAACCTAATTTTGCTACATTTGAAGAGGGACATCAAAGCATGCTCATTAAAGATGCGATCATGGAAAGCAACAAAACGCAAAAATGGGTGAAAGTGCCACATGCATGAGCGTGTACTTTACATCCTTAATGACTTACTGAATGAAGGTCGTAGTAAAGAAACACCGCCACGTAGGAAGAAGTGATCGGAAGGAGGGAAGTCATATGAATTATGAATATCATACGTACACTTCCATGCCTGAAGCGAATGTAGTAGCTGACATCTTGAAGCTTCATCAAACCATTTTCGGGGCTTCCGATGATTTAATGAACAAAATGGCAAGTAAACCAAATTTGTTGGTTATGACCGCAATGGATGGTAAAAACGTGATTGGATATAAAATCGGGTATGAGCTGGATCCACATACGTTTTATAGCTGGTTAGGTGGAATTGATGATCGCTATCGAAAGCAAGGCATCGCATCGATTCTGATGGAGAGGCAACATCAATATGTACGGAATCATGGGTATGAGGTTGTGCAGACAAAAACCATGAATAAGTGGCGTAATATGTTAATGTTAAACATAAAAAGTGGATTTGACATTATGGATACGTATACCGATGAAAAAGGACGACATAAAATTATCCTTGAAAAGAACTTACTTAAAGAATGATGGAATTAAAAGAGGAAACCCCTAAAATGGGGTTTCCTTTCGTTTAAAAGCTTACCTATTTCTTCGTTGCCAACAGCTTTTTTGAATCCACATCATAAATCTTGTAGTCAATTTCAAACAGGTGATCTTTTGTGACCGTGACTTCACAGTAGTAGGGGATGGCTTTGCCGTATGCATCAAGCTCAGGAATGTCATTAAATATGAACCATTCATCTGTATCAAGTAAATGAAAGTCTGCCATCGCTGAGCGTCCTGATGAATCAATCTCAATGGTGCACGTTCCACGAACGACATCATAATCCTTTAAGAGCATGTATGTGAGACTAGGAAGCGTAATGAACAAACAGAGTACACCTAAGAGAAGAGAAGTCATCATTTGCCCCACCATTCGTAAGGTGAAGATTTTTTTGATAGTCATAAAACTCAACAAACCAACTGCATACAATACAAAAAAAGCACCTAATAACAGCAAAAAATAATACATAGTGTCCACGTCCTCTATTGAATCAATATCTATAGTACGTGGCTTCATCCATAACGGTTTCATATGAAGAGAAGAATGTTTTCACTTTTACGTTAAAGCCTGTAAAATGTCATCACACAATGTCATCGTTTTTACGTTATCTGTGCTGTTAGAGCGAGGGGGTTGTCCGTTTGTGCAGCACGTTAAAAAGTGAGTCATCTCGCCAACAAATCCACGTAAATAAAGGTCGCGCATCGTACCAGACATCGGAGAAGCAGAGGGTGTGTACACCGTATCAGCTTCACCAAGCGCCTTCCACGGTAAATCCGCAAAAACTTGAGAGCGATGAATGTTTAGCGTTGTGATTTCTTCAGCTGAAGCGAAGCCATCATCAAACGTCACAAGAAGCTGTTCGCTTTCTCTTGACCAAGCTGTCATTCCGCTAAACGCAAGTGTACCGACAACACCGTTTTCAAATTTTAATGAAATGCTTTGAGAAACGTGAGGGCCGTTGCTGTTTTTGAATCCAGCGATTTCAGTTACTTCTCCAAATAAAAAGCGGACAAGGTCCACGATATGAATCGCAGCAAACTTCATAAACTCTTCGTCATCCTTACAAAACGGCGTGCTATCAACAGCGAATCGCGCTTCAAATGAACGAGCCGCTCCAAGCTCTCCACCATCAATGATGCTTTTTAGCTGTTCATAAACGGGCGCGTAACGCTTCATAAATCCAACCATGACCGTCACACCCGCTTCGTTTGCCGCATCCGCTAGCTCACGTGCTTCCTGTGCAGTCATCCCAAGTGGCTTTTCCACAAAGACATTTTTCCCCGCCTTGATGCAATCCATGACTAATGAGACTTGATCGTGAGGCTGCGCGACAACAATCACACCGTCACACGCTTCGTTCGCAAGCATCGCTTGATAATCATCATACGCTGTTCCGTTGCTTCCGAAGCGGCGAAGTGTATCAGCCGAGCGCTCAAGGCTTCGCGTCGCAACGGCTTGAATTTTTGCACCCGCTTCCAAAAGTGAAGGATAAATATTTGTAGAGGCGTGAAATCCTGCCCCAATTAAACAAACAGAAGGTTTTGTCATGATGTTCTCCTTTTATGTGTGTCCATTTTCAATTTACCATAGCACGTTTGAACGATAAGTGTCTAGAACGAGGAGAAGAAAGGGGAGCGTGTACGTTTCATAAACAAGGATTGTCGTTTTTCATTGGAACATAAAAGTGAATTTTGTTATATACTAAGTAGAACAGATTTGTTATACTATGTATAGAACAAAATTGTTATACTGTGTATAGAACAGTTTGGAGGTGATCGGTTGTATATTCAAATTGAGCCAGAATCAAACATACCGATTTATGAACAAGTACGAAACAGTATTATGGAAGGAATTGTACGAGGAGACGTAAAGCCAGGCGACGTCCTTCCATCCGTTCGTTCATTGGCAGGTGATTTGGGTGTGAACATGCATACAGTTAATAAAAGCTATCATGAACTCGAGAGAAAAGGTGTGATTCGCATTGTACCAAAGTCAGGAGCGGTTATTTGTGAACGACATGTCGGCGATGTACCGACAGAACGAGTCGCTGAACTCTCACAGGATCTTCGTCCGCTTATTGTAGAAGCGCTTGTTGCTGGGATGAGTGAAAAAGACGTTCAAGCTCTTGTTCAATCAATCATGATCAAGGTAAAGGAGGAATAGAAAATGGATGTGACGTTGTTATTTGTGAGTTTGGCATTTTTAGTGGTGATGCAGACCATTGTTCCATTTATCGTGAAGCGTACCGTCGTATTTGGTGTGACGGTTCCGGTAGAGGAAGTGAAAAATGAAGAGCTACGACGCTATAAAAAAACATATGCAGCCCTAACATTGAGTGGCTCAATCATTGTCATTGCGCTCGCTATCTGGTTTATGCGTGAAGAAACGATCATGCTTGCGGCGCTGTTTTTACCGTTTGTTCTTCTTTTTCTTTCATTGACACTGTACTTTGTGTTTCATATGAAGGTGACAAAGCTCAAACAAGAAAAAAGCTGGTTTAAAAATCGAAAACAAGTTCGTGTGTCAGAGCTGAATCTACGATTAAAAGATGAAATGCTGCCATGGGTGATTTATCTCATTCCAGTAATCATTACGTTTGGTTTACTAGGCTTTTCGGTTGTCAACTATGCTCAGTTTCCAGATCCAATTCCAACGCATTGGGGACCAGACGGAAAACCAGATGCGTGGACCGATAAGAGCTATGTTTCTGTACTGGCGCTACCGATGGTCTTACTTGTGCTAAATGGGATGTTTCTAGGAATAAATGAGCTAACGAAGCTGTCAGGTATTAAGCTAAGCGCAAGAAATGTTACGGCATCACGTGCGAGACAGCTACAGCTTCGCAAGTATTCAAGCTGGTTTCTCTTCTTTACAGCCATCTTAGTATCGATTCTTTTTACCTTTTTACAATTCAACACGCTTTACGGAGACCAAATCGGTGATCTCGTTCTAGTCATAGTACCACTCGTGTTCTCAATACTTATGTTCATCGGCGCTGTGTTTTTAGCGATAAAGGTAGGCAAACGAGATTCAGACTTTGAGCTAGAGCTTATTGAAGACGGAAAAGGCGATACGATTAACATTGACGATGATCGCTACTGGAAGGGTGGACTAATTTATTTTAACCGCCAAGATCCATCGGTTTTCGTTGAAAAGCGATTTGGTGTTGGCTTCACGTTAAACTTTGCCCGACCGCTAGGCTACGCCATCATTTTAGGTCCACTTCTACTGTTGCTTTTGATTGTGGCCATTTTATAAAAGAAGAAAAAGCGCTTGAGATAACACAAGCGCTTTTTCTTCTTTTGTGGTATAAACATAAAGGGGAATGATAAGGTCTTCTGTCATAGTGATAGGACTATCGGTTGATTTTGTCGTTTTGAGTCGAATTACCGAGGGTATCACGGTATAATTCAAAATGAATACGATCATTGATACACAGATAAGGGAGGATTTACCATGGGCGTACTTATTGCCATATTATTTGGTGTAGCGATATTATTACTTATTTTATCTTTTGGCAAAACGAAGAAAGCTAAAACACACATTGAGCAGCAGCTTGAACAAGTCACATTATCCGTTGGAAAAGAAGTCAATGACATGCAGGACCGCATCCGTGCCATTGAACTAGATGCAGCGATTACAGCGCAGCAATCTGGTGCATTGGAAGTAGATTCACCAGAACGCAAAGTACTTCGCGATATGATTGACATGAACAAGCGTGGCTATTCTTATGAAAGCATTTCAGCACGCATGAAAGAATTCACACCAGAAGAAGTGGAACAAATTCTGGCTCCATATGAAGGGAAGAGACAAGACGAAAGGGGCATGGTTGCACAATGACACCGAACACATTACGCAGCTTTGCGATCGGCCTACTCGTCGCAGCTACTGCTATGAGCATTGTCTACTTTATCAGTCCTTCTTCAGAAGCAACAACGAACGAAACAAAAGAAGCGACACCGGAACAACTATCATACCCAGACATGAAGGCAAAGCTTGAAGATAAAGGCTTCGTCGTGAAAACACAAGACGAATGGGACAAGCAACTAGCTGAAGTAAAAAAAGAAGAAGCAGCTAAACAGCAGAAAGCTGAAGAAGCGAGTAAAAAGCCAACTGAAGAACAACCAGCTGAAGAAGCAAGCAAAAAGCCAAATGAAGAACAACCGGCCGAAGAAGCAGAAGAAAAAGTCGTTTACCGTACCCTCATTAACGTGACGAAAGGGATGACGGCTGTTGACGTTGGAAAAGTGCTTGAACAAGCCAAGGTTGTTGACAGCGGCTTCAAGTTCTACAAGCACGTTGAAAGCCGAGGCGTCGAAAACGAGCTTCGCCCAGGCACCTTTGAAGTGGAAAGCGGCATGACAAAGGATGAAATCATCGCGGTTATTTTTAAGAAATAGAGTGGTAGAAAAGAAGAGTCTCATATGAGGCTCTTCTTTTTTGTTGATGTCCTTATGTGAGTGGGGAATAAAATCGGTCATTATTTAGATGCGTTTCAGGTTTCATCAACTACTAATAAGGATATAGAAGAGTGAAGATTGATTAGTCAATTGTTCCCTGTCCATCCTCGGTCTTTTTACCTGAAAAGCACCGTTCTTCACGCTTCATCTGTAAACATATAACTCTAGTCGTTAAAATAGATACATACATGTTGATCCGCGGAGGACTTAGAAAATCATGAAAATCAACTCAAAAACGGTACTCTCTAGTTTAGGACTTTTACTACTGCTTGGAGGATGTTCTGACATCAATCAAGGTAATGACAAAGGAAAAGAAACACAAGCTGCGTCATCTGAAGACGCGATGATTAGTGTGCAGGATTATACAGGGCAAGGCTATGCCCTTCCATATGGAAAAGAAACCGATAAAATTGCTGAAGCCAACCGAAATCAAATAGAAAAAGCGGCAATCAAGCTTTTTAAAGAGAACTACAAGACAGATGTAACCGTACATAATGTTGTCGGAGCTCAAGGTGGGGCAACCGTATTTGTGGAATCAAAAGGTGAGCCGCATTTCTATACACATGCCGTTGTGCCAATTGATGAAAAGGAAAAGAAGGTCAAGGCTGATGAAATTTGGGCAGATGAATTTCAAGTGGAAAATGCGATTAAAGGCGGACTTTATCACATGATTTTTCATGAAGAGTTTCAGCAGCTAGATACATACTTTGAATCGCTTACGGAAGAAGGTCAAGTAACAGGTAAAACGAAAGAGGCTCTTCAAAATGTGGGAGGGCAAGGTTTTATGACGCCTTATTATTTTATTTCAATGGCTAGTAAAGAGATGGCTATAAAACCTGTCTATGATCTTTACATGAAAAATCCTGATGAGAGTGTAGAGAATCTTAGGAATGTGTTTGAAGATAGCTTGTTCGTACCAGACAGTCTGTTCATTAATATCCAATTATTTATGGCTCATGAAAACGAAAAACCAAATAAAGAACTATTTGATCAAATTGTAAAAGACCTTGAAGAAATGACCGACATTCCTAAAGGTTCTTATAGCGTTGTGTTAAATAATCATTTTATTGATAAACAGAGTGCTAGTGGCATGGGAGATGATTCACTAGACTTACCGACTGATATTATTAAAGAATGAAGCGGGTGACTAGATGAATACACGTAATGGTTCAGCAACTATCTCTAAAGGTATTTCAGTTCATAATGATAAAAAGTTAGTCGGACTTGAATCTCTCCATGCTTATACTGATCCAAAAGAACAGGGAGACTTATGACTCTAGTGCCTAAAGAAAATGCATAGATGTTGATCTACTTATTCCTGTTAAGGAGGACTGAGAAAATCATGAAAATCAACTCAAAAACGGTACTCTTTAGTTTAGGGATTTCACTACTACTTGGAGGATGTTCTGGTATCAATCAAGGTGATGACAAAGGAAAGAAAACACAAGCTGCGTCTTCTGAAGATACGATGGCTAGTGTGCAGGATTATACAGGGCAAGGCTACGCCCTTCCATATGGAAAAGAAACCGATAAAATTGCGAACGAAAATCTTGATCAAATAGAAAAAGCCGCAATTAAGCTTTTTAAAGAGAACTACAAGACGGATGTAACCGTGCATAATGTTGTCGGAGCTCAAGGTGGGGCAACTGTATTTGTGGAATCCAAAGGTGAGCCGCATTTCTATACCTATGCGGTCGTGCCAATTGATGAAAAGGAAAAGAAGGTCAAGGGTGATGAAATTTGGGTAGATGAATTTCAAGTAGAAAATGCCATTAAGGGCGGACTCTACCATATGATCTTTCAAGAAGAGTTTAAAACACTGGATGACTATCTTCAATCGGTTGTCGAAGAAGGTCAAGTAACAGGTAAAACGGAAGAAGCACTCCAAAATGTGGGAGGACATGGATTTATGACTCCTTATTATTTTGTTGCTTTAACAAGTAAAGAAGAGGCGATTAAACCAGTTTATGAACTCTATGTAAGCAAACCTAACAGGAGTGTAGAGGATTTGAGGAATGCCTATGAAGAGGGTTCATTCAATCCTGAACATCTCAAAGTTAATGTTCAATTATTTATGGCTGACAAGGAAGCAAAACCGAGCGAAGAAATCTTTAATCAAGTTACAAAAGAGCTCGAAGAAATGAACTCTATACCTAGAGGCACCTACAGCTTTTCGCTAAATGACAACTTTGTTGATAAACAAAGCTCTGAAGGTGCGAAAGATAATTCATTAAAACGCGGCTTTCCAGATTACATTATAAAGAAGTAAAGCAGGTGACTATGTGATGCCAGATATTCATCTAGTAAGAAGCAGACATTTTTGCAGCTTTCCTAGTCAATCCTTCCTGCTTATTCACAGTCTTTTTACCTGAAAATCATCATTCTTCACGCTTCATCTGTAAAAATATAACTCTATTCGTTAAAATGAATACATACATATTGATCCGCTCATTCCTGTTAAGGAGGACTTAGAAAATCATGAAAATTAACTCAAAAACGTTGCTCTGTAGTTTAGGAATTTCATTAATGCTTGGAGGATGTTCTGACATGAATCGTACGAATAACACGCAAGGTGATGAAAAAGGAAAAGAAACGCAAGCTGCCTCATCTGAAGACACGATGGCTAGTGTGCAGGATTATACAGGTGAAGGCTATGCTCTTCCATACGGAAAAGAAACGGATAAAATTGCGAACGAAAATCTTGATCAAATAGAAAAAGCGGCAATCAAGCTTTTTAAAGAGAACTACAAGACAGATGTAACCGTACATAATGTTGTGGGTGCGAAGGATGGAGCAACTGTATTTGTGGAATCTGTTGGAGAACCTCATTTTTATACACATGCCGTTGTGCCAATTGATGAAAAGAAGGTCAGTGTCAATGAAATTTGGGTAGATGATTATCAAGTACAGAATGCGATTAAAGGTGGACTCTATCATATGCTTTTTCAAGAAGAGTTTCAGCAACTAGATAAATACTTTGAATCGCTTACTGAAGAAGGTCAAGTGACTGGTAAAACAAAAGAAGCTCTCCAAAATGTTGGTGGGCATGGATTTATGACTCCTTATTACCTTATATCTACATCTAAGAATGATGAGGCCATTAAACCTGTATACGAGTTGTATATAAGTAATCCTGACGAAAGTATCCAAAAGCTAAGAAGTGCATTTAATGACAGTGAATTTTCAGCAGAAGATTTAACTATTGGCATTCAGTTATTTATGAAAGATAAGGAAGAGAAGCCTAGTGAAGAGATATTTAATCAAGTTGTAACAGATCTAGAAAAAATGACAAACATTCCAAGAGGTGCTTATGGCCTCGTTTTAAATGATAATTTAATCCACAGAGAAACGTCGGAGGGTTTTAAAGAAAACTCCTTAGAAAGAGATTATCCTAACCAGATTATAAAAGAATAAAAGGAGGTGTAAAAATTGAATGAATTAGAGGACACTCTCCCTATCAATCAAACTAGTAACATAAATAATGATAAAGACTTAGTCGAACTTGCTGGATATCAAGCTTATACACACCCTACTAAATTTACTAAGTTTTATGTCAATGACAATGAATATAGAGTACTTAATACTCGGTACGAAGACCCAACCGGCCTCGATGCGATGACAATTGTAAACACAGACACAAAAGAAATCTCCATCGTGTATGTAGGCACTGACAAATCCGCTAAATATGGAAACCAAGATATTCTAACCGACATCCAGCTATTAAGCGATTTAACCCTTGATCAATTGACTGCTGCACAAGACTACTATAGCGAGATGAATGAAAAGTACGCGAGTGTAGGCGGTGTTACGTCAGTAGCCGGAAACTCCCTTGGTGGTGGGCTAGCTGGAGCGGTTGCTGTCGCAAATCCAGATGTGACAGCCGTTACGCTAAACCCTGCGCTTTTGCCAGATGGGATGATGGACCCTGCGAAAACGTATGATAACGTTACTAACTATTTTAGTAGCTACGATGTGCTTACTCAGACGTTGATTGCGCTAAATTTGGATCATCGCATTCCCGGTAAGCATTATGAAATCTTTAATGGCATTCCAGGATTGGGGCAGGTTGTCACGAATCATACCGGTTATTTGAAAGAAAAAGATGGTCGTCAATATTATGAGGTTGGGGAAGTTGGGCAGCCTGGGTACGGGAAAATTTACATTGATGCGGATGCTCATATCGTATCGAGCATTTGGACGGGAGCCCCACTTTACGGTGGCTACTCCGAACGCATCAAGATTAATAAAGAGAACTTAGAGCTGCTCGCTACGTCGCTGCAAACACATGTTGTGGAGAGGCTGAATGTAGCGCACGAATACCTCGGACACTCTGTCGCAATCGTTGACGATGAATCCAGTCGCTATTACGAACGTCTTACCCGCCTTCAACAAATGTTTGAAGAGATGTTTGACAGTCTAATTAGTGATCCATTGTTTAGGGGCCTTACGTCAATGAGTAATCGACTGACGGCTGAAATTGATCATTTGGTGCTGCTAGTTAATCTCGCAGAAAGCCGTGCCAAGTCCTTAAATGCGATGTTAAATTCTCCACCTGTGGAGCTAGTTGAACATTTGTTGCTTGGGAACGTAAGTGCGGGAGGGTTATTCGGAAACTTATTTCAAGAGGTGCGTAACTTTCTGTATGACTTACGAGCGGACATTCAAGACCTTTCAAGTAGTCTAACCTCCATTGTTTCTGATCAAATTCCGGCACTGTTTCAAGGTGGAAAAGAGTTTTGGTATGATGCGGTGGTTAGTGAGTTGAAAGCGCATTATGGCATCGTGAACAACAATCGAGATAAGCTGCTGTCACATATTCGTGAATATGAGAAACAAGTGAAGGATGTGGCGGCTACTTTTCATGAGCGAGACCACACATTAGGACAATCGATTCAAACGAAATCCTCTCAGTTGAATGAAATATCTGTTCAAGAAACCAATACGTATCAATTAGAAGCCTCTCCTTATATGGAGGTAAGGATGAAGATAAAAGACGTTCAAATGGATACAGCCTATACCGCTTTTACCGTCTCTACGCATGGACTTCTTCTTCCGATTTTGGAGAAGGGACGTCAAATCATGTGGAGCACGGGAACGACACTCGAACTGCTGTCGACCACGATTAAAGGAGCCACAAGCTTCGCGTTGAACTACACCGTTCCTGGTCAGCTAGTTAGCTTGTTTTCAGACTACGATGATAAAATCAAAAGTGCCGTTGCCAACGCACTTGAGCCGTTAGATGAACTGGCGGGGACGATTGAAGGAATCGAAAAAGGATTGAGTCAGCTCATGGTTGGCTATCCAACATTACTTGATAACTTTAGACCTTACGTTGAGACGGCTCTTTTTAACAACAGCGGCTATCAGAACGTTCATCTCTATAACGTCGCATCGATTGCGATTTTACGAGAAATGGAAATGCTGTTTGATGATGTCGTGTATCAACTAGGAGATCATCAAGCAGAAGCCATTGACGCATTGTGTGACGTATCAAAAAAGGTGAAAAACAACATGGGGATTCTATATGAACAGGTTGATCGTGGGACGATGAAGTAACCGAGCTATACTACTAGCTCGGTTTTGTTGAGTTTGCTATGATTTCATGAAACCAACAGCCCGCTCCCTCAAAAAAAGTAGAATAATTGACACACAAAATCAACCTTCCTTGTTTTCACTAGTAATTTTTGGTAGTGTGGAAGTTGGAGATGTAAAGAAAGGGGAATCTATTCATATGTGGAATACCTTGAACTGATGAGTAAATTGGATAGTGACAGTTGCGGTCCTTGATGTGTAAGGGTCCGTTTCGTTGTCGATCTTAAATCATTCAAGGGATACATGGTGTGGACAATTCGATTCCCATTGCCAGGCAGATACCTTTGTTTATCTGCTTTTTATTTATGGGGTAAAACATCTCCATTGACACAATCATTGCGTCCCTACATAGGGGGAATTTTTATGACAAGTCAGTACGAAAACGAAGAAGTGCTAACAGGTGGAAATGTGTCAAACGTCTATCGATCGGGAGATACGGTTCGACGAGAGGTAAAGCCTGATAGTGTGAACATTCATAGATTGTTGCAGCATTTAGAGCGTAAAGGGTTTGCGTATGCACCGAAGTTTTTAGGTGTGGATGAAAAAAAGAGAGAGATCTTATCGTTTATTGAAGGAGAAGCGGGGCATTATCCTTTAAAAGCATACATGTGGTCAAATGATGCGTTAAAAGACATAGCGAAAATGCTTCGTCTTTATCATGATGCTGTGAGTGATTTTCCTTTCACAAAAGAGTGGAAATCACTAGACAATACGCCTGATAACAGAGAGGTTATCTGTCACAATGATTTTGCTATTTATAACATTATTTTTAAGAATCAACAGCCAGTCGGTATTATTGACTTTGATCTTGCTGCGCCTGGTCCAAGACTTTGGGACATCGTCTATACGCTTTACACATGCGTTCCGCTCAGTCGACTTTATCATACGGAAGCAGGTGCGGCTGTTTATTATGACGCAGGAAAGGATGCCGCTCGTATTAAACAAAGAGTTCACTTGTTTTTTGAGTCCTATGGGATGGAAGGAATCGAAAGCGGGTTTTTAGAGATGGTCTTGCTACGCGTAGAAGCGCTATGTAAAACGATGAAACGAAAAGCCGAAGAAGGCGATGCAGCGTTTCAAAAAATGATAGAGGAAGGTCATTTCGAGCATTATCAAAAGGAGCTTCAATTCATTCGTGAGCACGGAAAAGAGTGGGTGTAGCGTACGGTAGTAAAAGAGAAGACCATCTTTAGATGGTCTTTTTT
This sequence comes from Priestia iocasae, assembly GCF_016909075.1. Lineage (GTDB taxonomy): Bacteria > Bacillota > Bacilli > Bacillales > Bacillaceae_H > Priestia > Priestia iocasae. The sequence continues at coordinate 117,273 of NZ_JAFBFC010000002.1, read as the reverse complement.
TTATGTAACAGAATCAAATAAAAATGCTGGGTGTGAAGGCTCGTACGTTGAAGTGAAATGACATTCATCTCAATGAGGTCGCGCTAACACATTCACAAGCATACGATGAACAACCTCGTGGTCACGAAGGTCATGAAGGCGGTATTCCTCACCCGGGAGGCTGTACCATTCCGCTGCACCGACATAGGTAATCGCAAGTGTAAGAACGCCGTCGTCATCACAAGTTGTACGCAATTCGAGCTCTCCACTAATGACGCCAACCTCGGCTGTCATGACACCGTGTGTCGCGGTAAAGATAGAGGATGTTTGTTTCATGAGAAGAACTCCTTTCTGAGATAAAATGATGGCGCTGCGCGTACGAAGGATATCCATACACGCAGCGCAGAAATGGAATTAGTATGAGCAGCTATTCAGCATGCCTTGTAGTGCCGTTTTCTCTGATGATTGAAGATGTAAATCCCATGTGTATTTTGTGTTAATCCACCATTTTGCATACGCACAGTGTGCCCCAGAACGTGTTGGCTTCCATGTGGATGGATCTTGGTCACCCTTTGATCGGTTCGAGCTTGCTGTTACGGCAATAAGCTGTGGACCATTTAAATCATTAGCGAACTGCTTGCGTTGTTCTGTTGTCCAAGTGTTAGCACCTGAACGCCATGCTTCCGCTAAAGGAACGACGTGATCAATATCAAGGTCAGAAGGCGAGTACAGCGTCACACCATCATAATAGCTATACCACTTGCCAGACGTAACAGGGCAATTTCCGCTATAGTAGTCTGCATCGCGCTGTAAGACGATTTGACGTGTGTCACAGCCGTTGCCTTGGCTGCTCCAGTGAGAGAATAAATCTCTTGAATACCCACTCATGGAGCCTTCAGATTTTACCGTTAACGAGTTTAGCTGCGACTGAGCAGTCGACTTTGATGGTGTCCCAGGCGGAAGTGCAGAAGCCGTTGGGAGGTCATAAAGAAAAGCAGTAAACGACAGAATGAACGCAAAAACAACCAACATGGATTTCTTCAGCATAAAAATGCCTCCTATATGTATTTTTTTGTATATCAACATCGATGCGAAAACAAAGATGCTAATAAAAGAGAAAGATGACACGTAAGGCAAAATAGGGCACTGCACGTCAAATACATTTCCAAATGTGGTAATAAATTCAATGCTTCTACTAAAATGATAGTATAAGAGGGAATATTTTAACAAGTTAAAATGATGTAAAAAAACTATAGTACAAAAGTAACAAAATCGTTCTTATATTCTTTACAATGAATTGTGACAACAGATGGATTGTTTACCTAAAATAAGTAAGCATGAACGAGTGAACTTTATATGTGAAAAAATAGCAGAAAAGAATTGACATATTTTTTTTTTTTTTGTTATTTTTTAGGTAACCGCGGAAAAACCCTCGAAAAGGCGCCTTTTTGGAAAGGACCCTCATTGCCGATTCCCCCCCATACTCCCTCCTTTGAGGAAATCGTTCACATGTTTGATCCACTCATTAAATCTCAGCTCAAAAAACTATGTATCTACAAAGACTACGATGAATTCTATCAAGTTGGTGTCATTGGCTTGTGGGAAGCGTACAAAAAGTATGATCCCACACAAGGTGAATTTAGCACGTACGCCTATACGATGGTACGTGGACATTTACTTACCCACCTGAAAAAAGTCATCCTACGCCAAGAGCGTGAGCCATTGTTCACAGAATCTGATCGCATACAAGAAATTCAAGTCGAGTCTGCCCCCATGATCGAAGAAACATCACTCCTTGAAGCCTATAACACATTATCCAATCGAGAAAAAATCTATGTGAAGCGCTATATGATTGAAGGCTATTCGATGAAAGAAATTGCCGACGAGTGTGGCGTTAGCTATCAAACGGTCAAAGACTGGGCGAAGCGAGCTAAAACGAAGCTCCGTGTTTTCTATGAAAAGCAGCAATCAAACTCGTAAATGAAACAAGAGGTGAAGCACTTGGAGAACTGGATGAAAGTGACGCAGTTATTAAAAGAAAACATGCTGTTTAATCAGCAGCATCTGTTTAGACTCTGGATGATTTGTCTCTCTTCGGTTGTGCAAAAGAAAACGTCCGTTGTCGTTGGGATGAAGCGCATTCAATTAAAAGAAGGCGAGTTTATGACAACCGGCAGTGAAATGACTGAAGCCTACAACCGAGGCTTAACAAAAAATACGCCGGCTCGTACCATTTGGAGGTGGCTACAGCAATTAGAAGCGTTAAACTACGTCACCATTTCAACTACAAAAACACACTCCATCGTAAAAGTACACGATCCACTTGTAGTAGAAGCGTACGACGAAGAAGCAGAGTGGGAACATGTACAGAATCAGCAAACGACTGACAAACCACATCAAGCAAGTAACAAAGAACATCAAAGAGATGACAAACCACATCAAGCAAGTGACAAAGAAAGTCAAAGCCACGACAAAGCATGTCAAACAGCTGACAAAGAAAGTCAACGTGATGACAAGCCGCTGACAACGCCTCTTCTTCATGATCACCAAACACGGTATTCAGCTCAAAAGAACAGCAAAAAACTCCGTACCAGTAAGCACTCCGAGCACCCACAGCCTACAAAGACCGAAGCTGAATCTTCACCGAATTTCCCCAATGATGACAATAAATCCCTATCTATCAAGAATAATAAAATAAAAAAGAATGCTTCTTCATTATCTTCATCTTCTTCTTCTTTAAAGATCGAAGACAGCTTAGATGACATGAGGCAAGTGGTAAAGCTGTATCTCACAAGACGAAATCAAGGCTCTACGTTGTCACAAAACGATGCTGAATCCATTCAACGAACCGTGGAATTAGGGATGGAGGTAGACGAGCTGCTTTTTACGATTAACGACTTGTTTGATAATCGAAAAGAAGGGACGATTTATGCGTTTGCGTACATTGAGCGCGTCGTTCGTTCGAAGGTTACGCGGAAAAACGCGGCCCCAAAATCAAGAACACATCTGTTACTGGAATATGCGAAAGAACATCACATTGAGATTGGAGAATCCACGTATGACGCCTGAACAAGCCTATGAAATCATTTCAAAAATTGCAGTGATGTACGATGGATTTAAAGTGGAAGGAGAGGACGGAAAAGCACGATTGAAAATCTGGATGCAGCACCTCCGCTCGATGCCATACGCTCCTGTTAGTCAAAACGTTGATCGTTATATTCAGCATCAATCGTTTCCTCCTCAAATCGCTGACATTGCCGCCAAGGAAGTGACCGAAGCGGACATCGTCTCGACGATGAAGCGATGGGAAGAAGAAGTCAAAGCCGAGAGACAGGCTGGCAGCATCAAACAGTTTTTTGACTACTTGCCTCCTCACCTTCAACAAAAATACGCCTACCTACAAAAGGAGAAGAATCAATGACCTACGCCTATATCGAAGCCGAGCATGCGATTCTTGGGTCTATCCTATTAGAAGGAGACCTCATTGCTCAATGTACCCTTCAGCCAGAACAGTTCTCCACGACCATTCATCAAGTGCTGTTTAAAAGCTTTCGCGACCTTGACGACAAAGGAGATCGCATTGACGTCATCACCGTTGTGACGGAACTAAACGACGTCATGGAGCAAATCGGTGGGGTATCGTTTTTAACGAAGCTTGTAGACTCGGTTCCATCAACATCTAACTTTTCCTTTTACGAACAAAAAGTAAAAGAAGCGTACGTGATACGAGAAACGAATAAAATCGGAAACGTGTTATCCTCTCTGACCGACGAAGACCAAATTCGCACCGTCTATCAACAGCTTGCCGAGCTGCAAGACGGAAAAGCAGCTTCAAATCGCTCCAAACAGGAAATCTTTCAAGAAGTCTTCCACGACATATCGACTCCCACATACGGACTAACCGGAATTGATACGGGCATCGCTGCTTTGAATAAATTAACAGGTGGCCTTCAAAAAGGAGATCTTGTCGTGATTGGCGCACGACCGTCAATGGGGAAAACCGCCTTTGCTCTTCAGCTGTCGCGCAGTCATTGTCAGACAGGAGGGGTGACGACCATTTTCTCTTGTGAAATGAGCGATGTGTCTCTCATGAAGAGAATGCTTTCGGCAACGGCACGTGTAAACGGAGCAAAGTGGCGTCAGCCGTACGAAACGTTCACAGCCGATGATCATGAGCGAATGGCCAAAGCAATCGGAGAAATTGAAGCGTGGGACATTCATATTTATGACCGACCAGCACAAACGGTGTTTGATATTCGAGCGGCGATTCGAAAAGCGATGAGGGAACATCCCGATCAGCCTCATCTCTTTGTGATTGACTACCTTCAGCTCATGAAGCCTGTTGGAAAATTCGAGCGTCACGACTTAGCCATTGGCTCGATAACAAAGAAGCTAAAAGAATTTGCGCGTGAATACAACGTACCGATTGTGCTGCTGTCTCAGCTTAACCGTGGGGTCGAGCAGCGACAGGACAAACGCCCACATCTATCCGATATTCGTGACTCAGGCGATATTGAACAAGACGCTGATGTTGTTGCGTTTCTTTACCGAGATGACTACTACAACCGTGACAGCGACCACAAAGACGAAACCGAGCTCATTGTCTCTAAGCAACGAAACGGACCTGTTGGCACCATTCACATGACGTTCAAAAAAGAATACGGCCAGTTTTTTGATCGGAAATCAAAAAAAGAAGGGAAGGAAAACCATGAAAAAAGTATTTCTTGATGTACCCCACAATTACGGAGATCCAGGAGCGGTCGCAAACGGCATGAAAGAAGCGAACCTTTCGCTTACAATTGCTCAATTTATAAAAGAAACGCTCAAATCCTACCCAATGATTCAAGCTAAGCTCCTCACCGACTTCATTCCACTAAACAGCGCCACGATGACGCTTCAAAAACGGTGCGACGTTGCCAACGAGTGGCAAGCCGACGTATTTATATCCCCGCACATTAACGCCGGAGGAGGCAAAGGCTTTGAATCCTACATTCACCCAAGTAGCTCACCAAAAACAACCGCGCTTCAACACATCGTTCACGAAGAAGTCCTCAACAAAATGCGAACCTTTGCGATGATCAAGGACCGAGGCAAAAAGAACGCCAACTTTGCCGTGCTGCGAGGGACGAAGATGCCCGCGCTTCTTACCGAAAACTTGTTCATCGATGGACTAGATGACAGCGACCTACTAAAGCAGCACACCTTCATTCAAGCGATCGGACAAGCTCACGCCACCGCCATTGCGACATTTTTAAGCGCACAACAACTCCCTTCCTCACACGACACCGAACAAGAAAAAGCCATTCAATGGGCGAAAGCACAAGGTATCTCAAACGGCGAACAGCTTCACAAGCCCTTAACGAGAGCACAAGGAATTGTTATGATGTACCGCGCCTTAAACAAATAAAAAAAGCTACGTCAAACGACAGGTTTGACGTAGCTTTTTTGTTTTGTTTTTAGATTTACCAAAAATAGTCTATCTCTGGTGCTATGGTATTAGTTGAAAGAAAAGAATAGCGTGTGAAGAGATAGATAACGAGACATGAATGCAAAGAGAAGTCATTCATCGCATAACGAAAGCGTTGTGTATAAAGGAAACAGTGAGTAACAAGAACTAAGCTGCTGTTTATCTTCTTTGTAGAAGTCAGTCGTATCACCTGTTTACTTTCTTCCATTTCACAACAAAGTGCGATAGAAAGCGACATCCGTAAACCTAGAAATCAGGACGTGGAAGTAGCATTTCCTGCTGATTATGAACAAGTAGAAAGAGGTAGATTAAGCTAGTTTGTTGAAATGCGAACCATTCATCACAGAACCAGAAAAGCACCTCTAACATTTTGTGGAAAAAATTATCAAAATTCGACAAAACAAGTCATAGACACGTTAAAAAACACTATGATAATATTTAAAAGTCTATAGGTCTTAAGTAGTAGGAGTGGAGAAGCGTTGATAGATTTACACTGTCACATACTGCCGGGATTAGACGACGGCGCAAAAACAATGGAAGATGCACGACAAATGGCGAAGCAAGCGGTAGAACAAGGGATTTCTACCATTGTGGCTACACCGCATCATCAAAATCGCCAATACATAAATGAAAAAGACATCATCGAACAAAAAGTAAATGAGCTTAATGAAGATCTTTTAACCAACAACATTCCCTTAACCATCTTACCAGGACAAGAGCCGCGTATATATGGCGAAATTCTGCAAGACTATCAAGCTGGGAAAGTGTTAACGCTCAATAATACGAGCAAATACATATTCATTGAATTTTCATCCAGTCAGGTTCCGCACTACACGGATCAACTGTTATATGACCTGCAGTCAAATGGTCTGACAACGATTATCGTTCACCCAGAGCGAAACAGCCGACTCATGGAAGAGCCAGATCTTCTTTACAACCTTGTTAAAAAAGGGGCACTTACGCAAGTAACGGCTTCAAGCGTCACAGGAGACTTTGGGAAAAAGATTCAAAAGTTTACCCATCAATTAATAGACGCCAACCTCACTCATTTTGTTGCATCCGATGCGCATAATGTGAGAAGCAGAGGATTTCGTATGGCACACGCGTTTCAGATTATTGAAGAAGAATACGGCATGGACACGATGTACATGTTTTATGAAAACGCGCAATCGGTTGTAGACGGCAAAACGTGCTTTGTTGAAGTGCCGCAGCCAGTAAAGCGTAAAAAGTTCTTAGGTATGTTCTAGAAGCTTATCTCTTTGTATGGCTCTTTTTTTTATCAATAGATGGAAAAATTTTATAGATTTTTCAATCTTTTTACTGGGTTTTTAAGGTAGAAGGATAGTAGCTAGAAAAATGGTGATGTCTCCTAACCGTTATCAATGGAGGTACTCGACTGTTCTGTGGGTAGATGCAATCTACCTTAGACACACATGTTGTCAAAAGGATGGTGTGAGGGTGGGTTAGATGCCCAACTTTTATGATATGTGAATATCTACGAAGCAGTTATGACACATAGTGGCTTCGTAGGTCGTTACATATGCAAGTTAAAACAGAAAGAAGGTGGGTGAGTATGAAGGAGTTTGACAAACTGCCGAAGTCCGTCAAACAAACGATTCGGTACGTGAAGCAAGATGCCTCCTATGAGCAACTACTTCGCATTCAAAAGATGGTAAATGCAACTATTTATCATCGCTTAAAACAAATACATGAAAAAGAGAGATAGCGAATAGAAAGGTGATGGGCTTTGACGTATAAAAAACGTTTATCGTTATTAATTTTACTAGATTCATTGATTGTTCTAGGTTCAATTTACATTAGCTATTTCATTTTAACACCGTATTTTAGTATTTACACATCAACAACTCTTGTGATCAGCTCTATTGCCTTGTTTATCACCCATCACGCATTCGCTCATTATTATCGCTTATATAAAAAAGCTTGGGAATATGCGAGTATCGGAGAATTAACATCGATTTTTAAATCCGTCACCATGTCGATTGCATTAACCGCACTCGTTCAATTTCTTCTCATTCACGACATTTATTACCGCACGTTGGTGATCACATGGATGATGCACATGCTGTTTATCGGCGGAACTCGTTTTTCCTGGCGTGTGTACCGCGATACGTACTTCAATAAGAAAAAAGATCAAAAGCGTACGCTCATTATCGGAGCAGGCGCAGCGGGCACGATGGTCGCTAGACAGATGAAGCACGGTCATGACAGCGAGCTCTATCCGATTGCGTTTGTTGATGACGATGTGAAAAAGCATAAGCTCGAAATTATGGGCATTCCTGTGCTAGGCGGAAAAGAAGCGATTGAAACCATCGTCGAGCAGCGTCGAATTGAACACATCATTATTGCGATTCCATCGTTAAAAACAAGCGACTTACAAGATATCTACAAAGAATGTGCCAAAACAAAAGTGAAAACACAAACGATTCCAAAGATCGAAGACATTATGGTTGGGAAAGTATCAGTGAATGCGTTTAAAGACGTTCAAGTCGAAGATTTACTTGGGCGTGAGCCTGTGCAGCTCGACAATGATGGCATATCTGAATCCATCACGGGTAAAACAGTATTAGTCACAGGTGCAGGTGGCTCCATCGGGTCTGAAATTTGTCGCCAAATTTGCAAGTTCACACCCGATAGAGTTGTGCTAGTCGGACACGGTGAAAACAGCATTTACGCCATTGATATGGAGTTAAACAAAGAATACGGCAAAGAAATGGACATCATCCCCGTCATTGCTGACATTCAAGATCGAGACCGAATGTTTGAAGTGATGAACACACACCGACCGGACGTTGTGTACCATGCGGCCGCGCATAAGCACGTTCCGTTAATGGAATACAACCCGAGAGAAGCGGTAAAGAACAACGTGTTTGGAACAAAAAATGTGGCCGAAGCAGCGGAAACATTTGAGGTGAACACATTTGTATTGGTGTCATCAGACAAAGCGGTGAACCCACCAAACATCATGGGTGCAACAAAGCGCGTCGCGGAAATGATCATTCAACACTTAGACAAAACAAGCAAAACACGATTTGTTGCGGTACGATTCGGTAACGTACTCGGAAGTCGCGGCAGTGTCATTCCGTTATTTAAAAAGCAAATTCAAGCAGGTGGTCCGGTGACGGTCACGCATCCTGAAATGACGCGCTACTTCATGACGATTCCAGAAGCATCACGCCTTGTGATTCAAGCAGGGGTACTCGCTCAAGGCGGAGAAATCTTCGTCTTAGACATGGGTGAGCCTGTGAAAATTGTGGATTTAGCGGAAAACTTAATTAAGCTATCGGGCTACACAGTTGAAGAAATCGGCGTTCAGTTCTCAGGCATCCGACCCGGTGAAAAGATGTATGAAGAGCTACTGAACGACAACGAAATTCATTCGAAGCAAGTGTTCCCAAAAATTCATGTCGGCAAAGCAGCACAGGTGGAACAAAGTACAATCACAAGCTTACTAGATGGATTTGATCAGCTCACAACCGACAATCTCAAGCAAATGCTACTTGAGCTTGCGAATAAAAAATACAGAGAAGATAGCGTAAAGCTAGAAGCCTAAACGTGTGAAGGGGAAGGTTTATGTCAAACGAAGAAAAAGAAAAATGGCTCTCTCTCCTGCAGGAGGCATACACAAAAGGAAGCATCGAACACAGCATGAACCTTACCTCTTATATGCAGTTTTTGAAGGAGCATCTACAACGATTTATCACACAGGAACAGAGTGACATGAAAAAATAGACAAGCACGAAACACAAGGGGGATGTAAAGAATGGGAAAAGTACGTAAAGCCATCATACCAGCAGCTGGACTCGGAACACGCTTCCTACCAGCAACAAAAGCGATGCCAAAGGAAATGCTTCCGATTGTTGATAAGCCAACGATTCAATACATTGTCGAAGAAGCCATCGAATCAGGCATTGAAGACATCATCATCGTCACCGGTAAAGGAAAGCGCGCAATTGAAGATCACTTTGACAACTCATTTGAGCTCGAACAAACCCTCGTCGAAAAAGAAAAGTTCGATCTACTAGAAAAAGTCAAAGAATCATCCAAAGTCGACATTCACTACATCCGCCAAAAAGATCCAAAAGGATTAGGTCATGCCGTTTGGTGTGCGAGAAAGTTCATTGGAGACGAGCCATTTGCGGTACTTCTAGGCGATGACATCGTTCAAGCCCAAATACCAGGATTAAAGCAGCTCATCAACGAATACGACAAAACGTTATCATCCGTCATCGGCGTCCAAACCGTACCAGACAACGAAACCCACCGCTACGGTATCATCGACCCAGCCAAACAAGAAGGCCGTCGTTATCAAGTGAATCATTTCGTTGAAAAACCAACGCCAGGCACAGCACCATCCAACCTAGCGATCATGGGCCGCTACATCCTAACACCAGAAATCTTCATGTTTCTAGAAAAACAAGAAACAGGTGCAGGAGGCGAAATTCAACTAACCGATGCGATTCAAGCACTCAACCAAATTCAACGCGTGTTTGCGTATGATTTTGAAGGAAGTCGATACGATGTTGGGGAGAAGATTGGGTTTGTGAAGACGACGTTAGAATTTGCGCTGAGAGATGAGAGATTAAAAGAAGAGCTTCTGCCATTTCTAGAGAAGATGGTCGAAGAGTATAAAGTGAAGGTGTAATAAAGGGGGAGATAAAAGTTCTGTTTGTGGGTGAAAAGCTGTGAACAGGGCTTTTATTTGTTTTTGTTTGTTTAGTAGTTAGCTGGATGAAGGAAGCGACCAGTTAAGTGCTAAGTAATCAAAAGGTATACATATTGAGGAATTTTATAATGGAAGGAAGTCGTACAGCATGGCAGACCGCATTTTTCTTTCATCCCCACACATGAGTGATGAAGGATATGAAATGGAATACGTTCAACAAGCGTTTGACACAAACTGGATTGCACCTCTTGGTGAAAACGTTAATGAATTTGAAAAAGAACTCGCCGCGAAAGTAGGGAGTCAATCAGCGGCAGCACTAACATCTGGCACAGCAGCCATCCACTTAGCACTAAAAGCAGCGGGTGTAGGTGAAGGAGATCTTGTCTTTTGTTCCACTCTCACATTCTCTGCGACAGCGAATCCAATCATTTATCAACATGCAATTCCAGTTTTTATCGACAGTGATGATAAAACGTGGAACATGTGTCCAAAAGCATTAGAAGAAGCGTTTCAACAGTATCCAAACGTAAAAGCGGTGCTCGTTGTCCACCTTTATGGACTATCAGCGGATATGGATAAAATCGTTGCGCTTTGTAAAAAGCATAACGTGGCGTTAATCGAAGATGCAGCCGAATCACTAGGAACGTACTACAAAGGGCAGCATACAGGAACGTTTGGGGACTACGGAATCTTTTCATTTAACGGAAACAAAATCATCACCACTTCTGGTGGAGGGATGCTTGTTTCAGATAATGAAGAAAAAATCGCAAAAGCACGATTCTGGGCAACACAATCTCGCGACCAAGCAAGACACTACCAACATAGTGAACTAGGATTCAACTATCGAATGAGTAATGTCGTAGCGGGAATTGGTCGAGGTCAGCTTAAAGTATTGAATCAACGAGTTGAAAAGAAACGATACATCTATGAGTTTTATAAAAGAAAACTACAGCACCTTGAAGGTATTGCATTTATGCCAAATAACGAATGGGATGAACCAAACTACTGGCTAAGCTCCATAATATTAAACGGAAACATTCGACCAATTCATGTTATGGAAGCATTAGAAGCGGAAAACATCGAATCAAGACCCGTATGGAAGCCGATGCACATGCAGCCGTTCTTTGAGAAATATGATTTCGTAGGAACGGACGTATCAGAGAAGCTATTTGAAAATGGCATCTGTTTGCCGTCTGATACGAAAATGACCGATGGAGACTTAGCACGAGTTGTGGAGATTATGAAGGAGTTGTGGAAATAGGCATGCAAACTCAACTGAACACAAACACACAACCACCGATTCTTCAGCCAAACAAAGGTGGTATCTATAGAAGCGTTGGTAAAAGAGGAATGGACATTCTGTTATCATTACTCGCCATTATCGGCTTGAGTGTCATCATCCTAATTGTAGCCATTCTAGTCAGAATGAAGTTAGGAAGTCCGATTATCTTTAAACAGCAAAGGCCGGGACTAAACGAGAAAATCTTTACGATGTATAAGTTTAGAACGATGACGGATGAGAGAGATGAAAATGGTGAATTGTTGCCTGATAGTGTGAGACTTACGAAGTTTGGTAGGTTATTGCGTAGAACATCACTTGATGAGCTTCCTGAACTTATAAATATTTTAAAAGGTGATATGTCTATTATAGGCCCCAGACCTTTAGCTGTTGAATATTTACCTTATTATAATGAAAAAGAAAGAGTTAGACATAGCATAAGACCGGGACTATCGGGTTTAGCGCAAATTAATGGTAGAAATACTGCGGATTGGGAACGGAGATTCTATTATGATATTCAATATGTAAATGAAATTAGTCTTATTGGAGATATTAAAATCATATGGTGTACAATTCTAAAGGCAGTTAAAAGAAGTGACATTGGTGAACGAGGTGTGGATTCACCGCCAGATTTTCATATATATCGACAAAAATCACTGAAGGGGGAAAAATATAATGAATATTAAAGGAAAAGTTGTTACTTTGAGAGCGATGGAAGAAGAGGATCAAGAATTATTAAGAGAAATGGTTAATGATCCAGAAATAGAAAAACTAGTAGGAGGTTATTCTTATCCAGTTTCAACAAATCAGCAACAAAATTGGTTTAATTCAAATTCAAATTCTCAGAATAATATAAGATTAATAATTGAGACTAAAGAAGATGGTGCGGTTGGATTTGCAAGTATCGTTAATATTGATTGGAAGAATAGAACTGCTTTTCATGGCATAAAAATTGCTAATAAAAAATTTAGATCTAGAGGAATTGGAACTGATACTGTTATGGCAGTAATGAAATACGCATTTGAGGAATTACAGTTAAATAGACTAGATGGCACAATAATTGAATATAATGAACCTTCAAGAAAATTATACTGTGATAAATGTGGATGGACTGTAGAGGGTGTAAGAAGGAAAGCGGTATTCAAGCTTAATGAATACCATGACGAGCTAATCGTCGGAGTACTAAAAAAGGATTATGAAAGATTAATCAAAGAAAATAATTATTGGGATATTTAATTATGTATAGTGAGATTGGTAGTGAATTTTGGCTAGAAAAACTGCAAAATACATCTAATAATAAATTACCTAATTGGTTATCTAGATTTGGTGAAACAGCTTTAACTTCTTCTGGTAGAGGGGCGATTACTTTATTATTGCGACAAATTATACCTAAATATAAAACTGTACTGCTGCCTTCGTATATATGTGAATCTGTATTACTTCCTTTTATTGAAGAAGGTTTCAATTGCTACTTTTATGAAATTAATCAGGACTTATCTCCAAATATTGATAGCGTTATGTCATTTAAAAATATTGGCGTATTTCTTCACATGGGGTACTTTGGTTTTCAAACAAATTCCAATTTGCTTGATGTTCTTAAACATTTTAAAAAAGAATCGACTATAGTAGTAGAAGATATTACACATACATTATTTTCTACATTTAGTAGATTTAAAGATAATGATTTTTATGTTGGAAGTATCAGAAAGTGGTTTGGACTTCCTAGCGGAGGTGTTTTAGCTTCTTCAAGAAGGATTATTAATGGACCTATACTAAGAAATTATAAATTTTCAAAGATAAGAACTGATGCTTTATTTAATAAAGGAAAATATATTAAGTTAGAAGATAGTAGTTTAAAAAATAAATTTTTAAATCAGTTTTTTGAGGCAGAGACACTAATAGATAATGATGTCGGGGCTTATTGTATAGATAGTTTTTCGGAGAGCTTAATTACTTTATTAGATGTTGATGAATTGTTAAAGAAAAGAAAAGAAAACTTCAATAAACTGTCAAAGGAGTTGATAAATGTTGATTATCTTGAACATCTATTCTTCGATTTAAATGAGCAGGTTTGCCCTATGTTCTACCCAATTCTAATTAATAATAGAGATCAAGTGAGAAATCAGCTTGCTAAAGAGAAGGTTTACTGTCCAGTTCACTGGCCGATTCCTAATCAACTTCTTAAGAGGGATTTTAGTAGTGCCTTAGATATATATGATACTATCCTTTCAATACCCTGTGACCAAAGATATGGTATGACCGAAATGAATAAAATAATTTCAATTTTAAAGAGTATGTAGACTAGATTGATATTATTAATAAGGGTGGGAAGTGAATAAATGTTATCTGTCAAAGGAATAAATGAGCAAAGAAAACCAGAATTTCAAATGTCAGTAATTCATTTTGAGGAAATAGAAAAATGGGATAAGATCGCAAAGAGTTTTAGTAACTTTGATGTGTATTATCTTTCTGATTACGTTAAAGCTTTTAAAAGCCACGGAGATGGAGAACCTGCGCTTTTCTATTATGAAGATCAAAATATTAGAGCTATGAATGTAGTAATGAAAAGAGATATTTCTTTAGATAAGAGGTTTACTGGTAAAATACCTCCTAATACTTATTTTGATATATCAACACCATATGGTTACGGAGGTTTTTTGATTGAAGGAAGAATCACTGAAGATAGCCTGAGAAACCTTAATAACAAATATATCTATTTATGTGAAAAACAGGGTATTGTATGTGAATTTGTTCGTTTTCATCCTGTTCTTAATAATGTAGAAGATTTAAAAGGTATTTATGATATCTCTACGCGTGGAAAAACTATTACAGTAAATTTATATTCACGTGATCGAGTTTGGGATAATTTTACTAGTAAGAATAGAAACATGATAAGAAAAGCTAAAAAATCAGGAGTTGAGATTTATTGGGGACGGGATCCTAAATTATTTGATCAATTCATAACATTATACAATGCAACAATGGATAAGGATAATGCAAAGGATTATTACTATTTTAAGAAAGATTTTTATGACAGTATCCTTAATGATTTAAAGTATAATTCGATTATATTTTATGGTATATATGAAGGGAAAATTATATCGATGTCGATGATCTTGTACTCTAATGAACAGCTACATTATCATTTATCAGCATCTGATAGAGAATATCAGTACCTGGCTCCAACAAATTTGTTATTGTTTGAAGTTGCATGTTGGGGATGTATGAATGGATTTAAAACCTTTCATTTGGGTGGAGGACTTGGAAGTAAAGAGGATAGCCTTTTTAACTTTAAAAAAGTATTTAATAAGAATTCAGATTCACATTTTTCTATGGGTAGAAAAATTTTTAATCAAGAGAAGTATGATGAACTAATTAAGATTAGAAACTCAAACAAATTGTATACTTTGGAAAATGATTTTTTTCCGAAATATCGAGCAACTGTTAGATAATTTACACTTTGAGATAAGGGCATTGTTTTATTAGACAAAAAGTATTATGAGGAGAAGAAACTATGAGTATATTTTTGAACACGATATTTTTTATAAATGCCTTCATAATATTTTGGGCAATGATTGGATATCCATTATCTCTTAATAAAATAGATAAATACTCCAAAAAAACCCATATAATCAAAAATAAAACTTACGAACCTACAGTCACTATTATGATAGTAGCACATAACGAAGAAAAAGTAATTCAAGATAAATTAGTTAATATAACTAGATTAGATTATCCTAAGAATAAGCTGGAAATATTAATTTCGTCAGATAATAGTACAGATAGTACAAATAAAATAGTAAGACAATTTATGGATGAAAACCCTGAGTTTAATATTAGACTATATGAAGTTAAGGAAAGGAAAGGAAAGACTAACGCTCAAAATGAAGCGGCAGCAACGGTCAATAGCGAGATATTGATTATGACTGATGCTAATGCAATGTTAGATACTAACTCAATAAAGGAGTTAGTTTCATCATTTGTTACTGATGATATTGCTTACGTTACTGGCCGGTTGAAATATATTAATGCTAATGAAGAATGGACGAGCGCATCAGAATCTTCCTATTGGGAATTTGACCTTAAAATGAGAGAAGTTGAATCAAAACTTCACTCAGTAACAGCAGGCAATGGAGCTTTGTATGCTTGTAGGGTGAAGGAATATTATAATTTCAATCCTATTGAAAGCCATGACAGTGCAATGCCCAAATATTATGTTCTAATCGGAAAAAGAGCTATATACAATAAAGACGCTGTGGCGTACGAGAAAGCTGGTGCTTCAATAGAAGATGAGTTTGGGCGTAAAGTGAGAATGTCTCGCTATATACTTTCTGCGCTTTATCCAAATTTAAAAATATTTAATATTTTTAAATTTAAGTGGTTTAGTTATTGTTATTTTGGTCACCGCTATTGTAGACAGAACTTATGGTTAGCTCATTTATTAGTATTTCTTATAAATATACCTTTGGCATTTTCACTTCTAGTATTTAAAATCACTTTAGTATTCCAAATGTTATTTTACTTTACTGCATTATTAAAACATATAACAAAAGTTGATAATAAAATAATTAATATGATTTATTACTACAGCATTACTATCATTGCACAATTAATTGGAGCCTATAGACAATTAACTGGAAAGTCTAAGCCGTTTTGGGAGAAGGCTGAAAGTACAAGATAATATATCAAAATATTAGTATTGGATATTCCTGATGGAGGCTAACAATGAAAAAGATTTTTTTCGCCACGAGAGTTCGCGGGTTTTTTAGGCACTTATTTTCCAATGAGAAAATGGAATATGAAATTATTAATAATTATAAAGGTTTCTATGAATTAAACTCTAGAAAAAGGCGAATCATTACAAAAATTGCTAAATCTTCACTTTTTGATTTTTTGGGTGTCATACAGATTATTAAATGCAACAATAAAGAAGGAGATATAAATGGGAGTTTCAATCGGTTCTTAGATTCAGATAAATCTTATTTTATATATCTTGAAAATCCTACTGCTCTATATCACTATAAGTTAGGGCGAGGGAAAAGTATTCTAGGGAAGAAACGAATTTCTAAATATTTAAATGACAAAAACTTAAAAGCAATTGTATGCATGTCTCAAGCTTGCTACAATACCTTTGATGATGTTTGCGGGAATTGGAAAAAAGGGGATGAAATGAAAAAGGTAATATATCCATTAGTCCCCCGTAATAACCTAGTTTCTGAACAATCAATTGATCAAAGAGTTGAGAATGAAGAGGTGCATTTACTTTTTATTGCTCAGGGAATTCGATTTCTATCAAAAGGTGCATTAGAAGTAATAGAAGCTTTTAAAAGGCTTCGGGCTGATGGAAGGGCTGTTAATTTGACTATGATAACATCTATTGAAGATGTAGATGATAATCTTATAAATTCAATTAGGAAAATGGAAAATATAAAATTATTAGATTTTACATTATCATATGAGCAGATGGAAAAAATATATGCTGAAAGTACTATATTATTACAGCCAACAAGTGATGAAAGTTTCGGTTTGACAATCTTAGAGGGCATTAAAGCCGGATTGCCAGTTCTAGCAACAAAATTATATGCAATTCCAGAAATGGTAAATGATGGTTTTAATGGCTATTTGACGGACCCTCAATGGTGGTTCTTTGATAATAATAATATCCCTAATCCAAAAGTTTGGAATCACAGGGAAGAAACTATTTATTCAGGGAAGATAGATGATAAAATAATTCAATTTCTATATGAAAAGATAAGTCATTTAGATGATAATAGAGACACTTTAAAACAAATGTCATTAAATTCATTGAAAGTTGCAAACTCCGATTCATTTAATGAGGAGAAAATCATACTCGAATGGAATAATTTATTTAATTCTTTATGTGAAAATGGTAATTAAATATACATTAATATTTTCTATACTTAAAATTGAACTACATTGATCTTGAAACCTAGCAGTTTCGGTTGTGGATTGGAAATTGGAGTAATAGGCATGATAACCTTGTGTAGCAGGTAAATCACTTTCACCTAGCTTTAAAACGGGAAGTCATGCCTATAAAGTTATAAGCCTATATAAAGTTACTTTTGTGAAAGAATCTAATAAAATTATCTAATTTCCATTCAATAATTTGACATAAATTTTTGGTGAAATTAATTAAATTTAAATTTTTTCTATTCTAAGATTAATAAAGAGTTACTTAAATTTAAGCTAACGCTATGGGTAGGATTGATTAACAGGAGATGAATACTTGAAGTTTAAGGTTTTGTTTAAAAAGTATAAAATATTATTAGTTGAGTTTATGATAAATATCTTTTCCTTTTCAATATTTATAATAGCTCAACAAATTGTTGCTCTACCAACTATATCGAGGTTATATGATGCGAACCAATTCGGAAAAATAGTTATAGCAATTGGATTTATTGGGATAATTACATCTATATTTGGTTTCAGTATTGGTAATGCTCGACTTCTAGATCAGAAGTTTTATAATTCTTTATACTTACGGACTTTCTTGATAAGTAATTTAATTATCGGGCTAATTAGTTTTATTGTGTATTATTTCCTTTTTTTGGATAATATTATGAATAATATTTTATTTCTAATAACTTGTGTTCTTGCTAATTATAGAAACTTTTTTCAATCGGAATATCGTATAAAAAATACCCATAATAAGCTATTAAGGCAAAATTTATGGTATTT
Organism: Priestia iocasae; assembly: GCF_016909075.1. Classification (GTDB taxonomy): domain Bacteria; phylum Bacillota; class Bacilli; order Bacillales; family Bacillaceae_H; genus Priestia; species Priestia iocasae. The sequence continues at coordinate 99,165 of NZ_JAFBFC010000002.1, read as the reverse complement.
TTTAGGTGTGTTATTTGGTGTTTTAATTTTTCTTTTTCAAAAAAATTGGCTGATGATCTTTCTAGTAGCTGAAATATTTTCAGTGTGTTTTTCTGCCTATTATTTTCGTGAAAGTGGCTTTTTTAAATTGTTTACTGATAATAGTAGACTAAAATCTACTAATATTATTCAATTAATTTTAAATAATGGAGCATCCTATTCTTTATCCCAATATGATAGATTTTTAATTTATCCTATATTGGGTCCAGCAAATGTAAGTTTGTTCTATTCTGCCTCAGTGTCTTCAAAAATAGGTGCCTTAGTAATAAATCCACTCTCAAATTACATTTTAGGCAAATTGGCGATTAAAAAGGAAGCGACTAATAGTAAGTTAATTAATTTAGTTGTTTTAGCATCCTTTTTTATATCGGTACTCTATTTCTTTCTAAGTATTTTCACAACCCCTGTACTAGTAAAAGTTTTATATCCAGACTTTCTAACAAATATAGAATATTTAATTATTCCCATATGTTTAGGTGGTGCAATTATGGCGGGAGTAAATATATTAAAGCCTATAACAATGAAACACTTTGGAGTTAAATTTTACAATAATTCATTTTATATATATGGATTATCACTCATTAGTTTGTCTGTTGTTTTAGGGATAAAATATAACTTAATCGGGATTGCAATAGCAAATATAGTATCTGGTATAGCTTTATTTTTATTTCTGTTAATCTGCTTAAAGAAAATTAAGAGAAAAGTTTAATAATTTATTCTGAAAATTTTTTCTTATTTTCTCATTTTATTATATAAATAAAAAGTTAAAGGATTAAAAATATGTCTTATAAAAATACTGCTCTATTATTGTTACTTTTAACATTCCTGTCTGGCAACTTTAATATAAATAGAATAATCATGAATTTATCTTTTGAAGTTAGGTACATTCTCTTTGCGGCATCTATATTTACAGTGCTTATTGGAATTAGTTATAGTAAACGAAATATTTCAATTAAAATAAATAAATCTGTAATTTTGTTTATATTATTGTCTTTCACTTATTTGCTGCAGGTGTTAATTTCATTTTTCTATACAATAGATCAGTCTAGGGCTATTGGTAAAGTTGAATTATCTATATTTTTAATATTATTGATTATAGGTAATCTATTAATAGTAAATAGCATGGAGGTTCAGGAATTTTTTAAGGTTGTTTCTATTTTCTTTATTTCAATAGGTATTTTGTATGCAATTCCTATCTATTTAGATGTTTTTTCTGGTGCTAGTAGAGGGGATACAAGTGTAAGTGGTCCCAATGTAGCCACAAGAATACTTTTCTTTGCATGCTGTAGTGCAATATATAGATTTTCATTGAACAAAAAAACCCTTTATCTTATTCTAAGTATTTTGTTTTTATTTAGTATAGTTCTAGTTGGATCAAGGGGAGGTTTTTTGGGTGCTTTACTCTCTCTACTATTAGTATTGACTATTAAAAAAACACTAGTAGATTGGAAGGGAAAAATGAATATTTCAATTAATTTTAGTCTTAAATATATTTCATTTTTAATCCCGTGTTTATTGATTCTATACTTTATGTTTGAACCGATAAAAAGAGTATTCATGGGCAGATTCATTGGGTCTACATTTCAAAGTGGTACAGTTTATAGCTCTGGTCGTAATGTTATTTACTCAGATGCTATTTTAATGATAAAGGAGAAGCCTATTATAGGTTACGGGATTGATTCTTTTACACTTAAAACAGGCCATGTATATCCGCATAATTTATTACTGGAAATGCTGGTGGAGATTGGTATGCTAGGGGCAATTATTTTTGTTTTTTTTGTGTTTTTTTCTGTTTTTATTATATTTAAAATGAGAAAATCTTCATATTTTATTTTCTCTTCTATTCCGGTTTATATGATAGTAGTTCAGATGTTCTCTGGTGAATTTTATGATTTTAGATACTTTTTTCTTTGGATGATTCCCTTATTATATGGCAAAGCAAAAGGCTCAAGAACAGTTTCTATGTCTTATATTAAGTACAAATCGTAGGGGGAAGTATTGCCGGCGAACAGTCACTTGTGAAAACTATGGAATAAAATAAGCAACGATATAGGAAGGCAGGAATAATAATGAAAATTACGATCGCTGGTACTGGCTACGTAGGTCTATCAAATGCTATATTACTAGCTCAACACAATGAAGTCATAGCTTTAGATATTATCCAAGAAAAAGTAGATATGATTAACAACAAAAAATCTCCAATCATTGATAATGAAATTGAAGAGTTTCTAGCAACAAAACAATTAAACCTAACCGCAACTACAGATAACTACAAAGCATTCAAAGATGCTGAATATGTAATTATCTCAACACCAACAAACTACGATCCAGAAAAAAATCATTTTAACACAAGAACGGTTGAAGCTGTGATCGCAAGTGTGTTATCAATCAACCCTGATGCGATTATGGTAATCAAATCAACAGTACCAGTTGGTTATACAGAACAAGTGAAGGAAAAGTTTGATACAGACAATATCATCTTTTCGCCCGAGTTCTTAAGAGAAGGTAGAGCCCTGCACGATAACTTGTATCCTTCACGTATTATCGTTGGCGAGCAATCTGAACGCGCTAGAGTTTTTGCTAATTTACTTGTTCAAGGAGCAATTAAAGAAGAGATTGATGTACTTTTTACAAACTCAACAGAGGCAGAAGCCATTAAATTATTTGCAAACACGTACCTAGCCATGAGAGTGGCTTTTTTTAATGAGCTCGATTCTTATGCTGAGTTAAGAGGGTTAAATACTCAACAGATTATTGAAGGTGTTGGATTAGATCCACGAATTGGAGCACATTATAACAATCCTTCATTTGGTTACGGAGGATACTGTTTACCAAAAGATACAAAGCAGCTTCTTGCTAACTATGCTGATGTGCCTAATAACATTATGACAGCCATTGTGGATGCAAATAGAACAAGAAAAGATCACGTATCTGAGATGATCATTAAGCGTAATCCTAAAATTGTAGGGATTTACCGACTTACGATGAAAATGGACTCTGATAACTTTAGGCAATCTGCTATCCAAGGGGTTATGAAGCGCATTAAGGCAAAAGGAATTGAAGTCATTGTCTATGAGCCAGCTCTGACTGAAACTGAGTTCTATCATTCTAGAGTTGTAAATGATTTTAATGAGTTTAAGAAAATTAGTGATGTAATTGTCGCTAACCGATTATCGGATGATATTCAAGATGTTGCAGAAAAGATCTATACAAGAGATTTATTTAGTAGAGATTAATTTAAAAGATTAATATTCTGAATAAAAACTTTGGTCAGAGTGACGACTGAACTAAGTAGATTATTAATTTCTGTACGCTTAGCTGATTTTGAAGTGCATAAATTGAGAAATCACTTCGCAAATCAAACATCATAAAATATCTAAGTAAAAGGTAAAACGTACGATGAAAATGGTTCATTAACTAACGAAATGAACTATGTGAGAGACACTTTCTATTAAATTTAGGTATTTGCCAACAACGCTTTTAAATTTACTCTTTTTAACGGAATCAAATTCCCATTTATTATCGTTTTACATTGTCTGGCTGAATGCCAAATTTTTATTTTTTTCATCTGTCTACCTAAAGGGGAACATATCAACTGCTACTTGATGGCTTTTATTTAGGTTAATAGATTCAAGTTCTACTTCTACTTTTCGATTAACCATCATAGAATTATTACTAGATTAGGAGGGGATTTTTATGTTAATAATAGGGGACTCGATTAAGCTAGATAGAAAAATAACTGATAATATTCAAACAGGGTTTTACAATGGTAAGGTTGTGCCCTGCTTATGCTATCAAGGAGAATACATAAAAGAAGTTAATGGAAATACAGAGTACATTCATGAAAATTTGCAAGAAATAATTGAAGAAGTGATTATTTCAAAAAATGTTATAGAAAATGTAAGTAACCCTAGCTTTTTAGTAACTCGACAAATTGGAACTGATAATCCAAATTCAACATTACCGAAAGATAAACCACAGACAAGAGTTTCTTTAATTTATGTGGAGAATAATCAAATAAGGGTTTGGACTCCTACAAATAAAGAAATTATACAAGATTTAAAATATCTCTGCGGACATGCAGGTAAAGAATATATGACTGTTTTTAAAGAGATAAATAATAAATTAAGTATAAGAAGAGACTTTAGTATACAGGGACTACTAGAGAATTATTTTGATGATATGTCACTTGGGATATATCTGAAAGGCTATGCAGGAACAGTGATAAGAGGTAGTTTTGGAGATCATAAACTTCCAGTAGCAGCCTTCTTTGCATTAATTAAGAATATCTTAATATCTGAAGATATGAGATTCGACGGATGTCACCATCTTGGTAGATATCGTTTTCAACTTGCAGCTTTAGATTATGTTTTAGGTAACAAACCGATTGAAGCTGTTCTATAGGTTATCATACTTTAGTTTGGTGCTATATAGACGTAACCAAATGTCACAGTGACGCCCCAAACCACGTCGGAACTTTTTAAAGGTTGATAATGTAATAAGCTGAAGTGGCAACTGACCATTGTGAGATAGTTGGCTGCCACTTTCTTTCATAAATAAAAAAAGGCAATGGTATATGTAGAACTCCCTCAACTAAGAAAACAACAATTACAAGTTTCTCACAATCATCTTCAAATAAGACCTCCATCTCTACAGAAGAATACCGTGTAAAGCAATGAACAAATCAAAAAAGCCCCATCAGAAATGGGGCTTTTTTAATCATGCATAAATTGAATCAATCGTAGTATTAGATGTTTTTTCGATGATTGACGTCTTTTGATTTACTTAGAATTCCAGCAATGATGAGGAAGACGAACGTCACGATAAAAGCAGTCAACCCTTGTTTCAACACCGCTCCAACATAAACAATGGATAAGCCACCTAAAAGGAAAGATAGTTTCATAAGAAGTGATCGACTATTCATGAATTCACCCTTTGTTTTTGTATTTACATAGTAGCCACTAGATAAAAAGCATTCTACCTATTCAATGATAACATTTCATACCTTTTCCAGCTAAACAACCTTGCATGCAATCCATCCAGCCCATCGCTTTAAATCCTCCGCTAGAATCCACAGTGTCAACGGTTAACACTTGATTCGCAATACCTTTTCCATCTTGCCAATAATCCACACGAACATCTTCATGGTTTAACACTTGAATGTCAATTTCAAACGTATTCTTTAACTCTTCATTTTCATCGAAGACAATGTTTAAGTTCGTAATACGAGAACCAGCAGCTTCTTCTACATCGTTAAAAGAAACACTATAGTTTTTTGTTCCATCATCATATTGAATGCCTCTTACTTCAGAATGGTCAAAAATCAGATCATTGTTACTAAGATAAGATACTTCTTCGTTCTCAATGTAGCCTAGCGCTTTATTCAACAAGCGCTCTTTTTGTGCTTCAGACATATCAAAGCTGGCCTTATGTGAACATCGATTTAATTTTCCTCAATTTCAACGAAACGAAATTGTTCATTATAGACGGCTAAATGATTGTTTTTCAATTCCTGCTTTTTTCTTTTCTCATAGGTAGTAGAAATCCCCGCTTTACATTTTGGTCACAGTGACGCTCCGAATGGGATAATACTTTTGGAAATCGTATACTAACAGAAGTAGTCATTAACCGACTAATTCATCATTCTTATTTAGTTGTATCTAAAGGTGATAGTCACCGTTATAAAGAATCAATCACACAAACCTAAATGAGAATTTGGAAAAAAGTTACATTTTTAATTGCAACTTTATACATTTTTTGCTTTGTTCTCTTATACAATGAATTTGTATTGAAAAATTCCTATAGGAGAGTGATGAGCATGATTAAGAAAGTGTTAGTCTCGTTAATGATGTGTTTTGCTTTGTTGATAGGATCATTTGGTTTTATTGATAATTCAGAGGATGTTGTAGAAGCGGCACCAAAATATAGTTATAATTGGTATTTCAAGACTCAACAAGCAACGGTTAAGTTAGATACCAACTATTCTTTTACTGGTTATGAAGTGTATCGTGGTTTTACTAATAAAGTGGGATTAACAATGAAATATAAAATTAGTTCTAAAGGCGTTTTAACAGTTACAGGTGTTGATTATTATAAATACGGAATTATGTGGCCAGTTAAAGTTGCTGATAAGAGTAAAAGGATAGTAAACAGTAAAACAAAGGTAGGCGGAGCTGCTTCGGCATACGCTGATTATAGGGGGCAAATCATTACGTCGAATGGAATATCCCTACTCACAGAGTATCCAAAAACAGAAGGTTATATTAAGTTAGTCTCAGTTAATACAACGAATAAAACAGCGGTGGTACAATTTACAGGTGTATTAAGGCATTAATCATGTTCACAGTAACATCTCGAAATTTGGAAAAGGTTAATAGACGTGAGGCTGTGATTAATTGAAGTGGCAACTGAGATAGTTGATTGCCACTTTTCGTTCCATTGAACCCGGCATAGCCACTACTTTAATGGAATACAAAGAGGCTATTGTAAGCGTAACGATTGAACCTATTCAATCAAAAACTAAATGTAGGCATGAACGAAGACAAGTTTTGAGAGAAGCTTGTCTTGTTTGCATAATGAGTCTTTTAGTCTGTTTTTTACTGTGTATGCTTCTCTTTTTAGCTAAAAAAAGGAAAAAATTCCTATGTAGCTCGACCTCTGACCCTTTTATACTAAAATATGTAAAGTGTCATTTCATACAATTCATATAAAAGAGGGCGTGACATGGAGAAAGTCTATGAATCTTCTACATTACTCGACGCAGCGAAGGAACGAGTCAAATCTTATGAGGCACTCGAAAAGCAGCTACAGCCATTAAAACAAGCGCTTCAAGGGATGGCCGATCTTGGAGATGACTTCCAAGGAAAAGGAGCCGACAACATCAAAGCGTTTTACCGTCGCCATGTGGATGTGGTGACGCTTTTGGAAGATATGGTCGGCAGCTACAAGCATTTCTTTCAAAACCTAGATGAACAAGCCGACAGAGTGAAGCTATCAGGGAATACGATTGTGAAGGTTCCTTTCGTCGAACAGGACGTGAGCAATTCGTTACAGCGAAGCAAAGACATGATCGCTCAGCAGAAAGAGGCTCTTGCTGCGATCCTCGGTTCAATTTCTGATTTGGTCCCACTTTCACCATTTTCGAAAGAAGCGTTTAATGATCACATCGACCGTGCGGAAAAGAAAAGGCGTGAAACGATTGAAGCAGTCGAGCAGTTAGATGCGAATTGGGTAGCAGAGTACACAGGACTTGAACCGCTTTTTACAGTCCTTCAAGCGCACGTGCAAAGCTTACTTCAAGAGTCAAGTCAAGGCGGCACCATCTATCAAATGGCATTCGACGAACAAGCGTACAAAGCAAGTGAGCTCTACAGCGTGCAAAAAGCGCTTCATGAACAATCATTACAGTACGTTGACTACAAAAAGCAAGAAAAAGACGTCTATGAGCTTGAAAAACAAGCCGAGATCGAAGCGAACAAACCGTGGTACGAAAAAACGTGGGATACGGTCACCACCTTTACAGGAGAGATCACCGGATATTATGATTATAAAAGAGCAACCGAAGGCATCGATCCGATCACAGGTGCAAAACTTTCTACGTCCCAACGCACCACCGCAGGGGCAATGGCGGCAGCCGGCTTCATTCCAATCATCGGCTGGGCAGGACGAGCCTTTAAAGGTGGAAAAGCGATTTATTCAACAGCAAAAGGAGTCAATGCTGCCAATCATGTGCTAGGTGCCTATAAAACCACGCAAGGATTCAATATTTTAGGTAAAGCGGAAAAAGGGCTGTATGGTTTAGTCCTCACAAACGGTCTATACGAGTATACGACCGGTAAAGACATGTTTGGCAACACCATCTCAGATGAACAGCGCCAAGCAAGCCTCTTCCAATCACTCGGGATTGCCGGAGCGGGAGCGTTGTCTTCTCGTTACGCTCGTCAAGTAGGTGAAGCAGGAGCAAAAGCCGTCGCAAAAGACTCCCAAAAGCTAAGCGACATGCGAAACGTACTGAGTACATACACCGTCCAGCGCGTGATGAAACCTCTTCAGCAATCAGCTCAAGGAACGTACCGAGGGGCAGCTGAATACGTAAAGAAATCCTTCAACAAGTTAGGGGATACCCCAGTCCCAGTCCGGGTTCGTGTGTTCCAAACAGCAGGTAACTCACAAATGGGATTTGGATTTGAGACGGTTACGTTGAAGGATGGGATTCGGTATATAGAGAAGAGTGTTGGGAAGGGTACGGGTAAGAACCAAGAAGTAGTGAAGTTTACAAAGGAACAATTATCTACTAAACCACCATATTCTAGAGATCCTGACAAATGGCAGAAAAAAGGTGGAAAAATCGAAATTGATGAGGAAGGAACGTGGACTTATACTGATTGGGAGATACCACCAAATCGTGTTTCTTATCCAGGTGGTTTTCCAGATTTCAAATCTGCTGGGATGGTAAAACAAGAAGTTCCAATAGGTAAGTTTGAGAGATATGATCTTGACTTTGCTAAGGCTGATGAATTAGCCCTAAATGGTCCTAAATCAGATGAAAATACATGGCACCATCATCAAGATTTAACTACTATGCAAGAAATTGATAAAGAGATGCACAGAAGATTCCGACACATGGGTGGAATGTCATTATCTAAGAAATAAAAAGATTAAAGGGGAGTGAAATAAAATGAATTTAAATGCTTTTGGTAAAGCAACAAAAGAATCGATTGAAGAATTTGAAGAGTTTTTAGGATTTTTACTTCCTGAAGATTATAAAAAATTTTTAAGTGAATATAACGGAGGGACTTCAAAAGTTAGGTATAGTAAATTTTATGTTAAAGAATTAAATCAGGAAATTCCATTAGATGTCTTATATGGTTTAGGTGTAAAAAAAACATTTGACTTAAGTGAATGCTATGAAGAGTTTGAAGAAGATATGTTAACAAATAGTTTAATAATAGGTGATGATCCGGGTTCAGGATTAATTGTACTCATTACCGATACTGAAAACCATGGTGTATATTATTGGGATCACTCTTTTTATTTCCCGGAATCAAGTGAAGAAGAAAATACGTATAAAATCGCTGGGAGTTTTAAGGAATTTATTAATGGATTGAAGTATCCTTAATCAAGAGCTTTTTAGTTAGCTAGCATAAACGAGCTAAGGCAAGATGACATTTTATTTGTTGTCGGGTACAAAGACATGGAACGCATAAAAAACTAACGACTAAACACAAACTCGTAAGTTTTAAAGGTAGTACTTGGCACGAGACACAAAAGGTATCCATACTGTTTTTCTGATGCAATGAAACTTAAAGCACTTGATTGTCAACTAGAGGCAACAAGTGCTTTTTATTTTTAGATTACAACATAGGATACGGATAAGACTGCTAATTTTTAAGAAAAAAAGAAGAAAATGATAAGTATTCCCTTGATTTATCAGTAAATTAAACCGAATATATTATTTTACCTTGATTGGCTATATGCCTTTCAAAGCTTTTGGTATATAAAATTTTATGGTTAAAAATAAACTAACATTTGAATCAAATACTTATGATGGTAAGCGATATACGAATGACAAAGCTCGTGGTGATAAAGGGAGAGATACATTGTACATGAGAAAATGAATGAAACAATATAATAAAATAGACTTAAGTTGGACGATATGAAATTGCTTATGTGAAATTCATAGCTCATGATGGTTGTACCATCAAGGAGTATCGTTTTAATACTTGGATAGTAAGAAAAGTACGATAATTAGGCGAGATGACATTTTATATGGCAGGGGTAGTTATGACAGGGAATGGCTAAAAAACTAACGAGAATGACAAAGCTCTTGGCGATAAAAGGTAGGTTACGTAAGAAGGTTACTAGTTTAGCATCAGGCAGACAAAAATTGGGTTGTATTTTTACTAGAGAGGGTCGTATAATACTCGCTATTCGTTAAAAAGCGTTACACAAATTAAAATTACTGTAACGGGAGGGTGAGAAGTTGAACGTTTGAGGCAGGAGCAAAAGCCGTCGCAAAAGGCTCGAAAAAGCTAAGCGACATGCAAAACGCACTCCGTACATACACCGTCCAGCGCGTGATGAAACCCCTTCAGCAATCAGCTCAAGGAACGTACCGAGGTGCAGCTGACTACGTAAAGAAATCCTTCAACAAGTTAGGTGATACCCCAGTCCCAGTCCGGGTTCGTGTGTTCCAAACAGCAGGCAACGCACAAATGGGATTTGGGTTTGAGACGGTTACGTTGAAGGATGGGATTCGGTATATAGAGAAGAGTGTTGGGAAGGGTACGAGTGAAACAAAGCATTTAGATGATGTACCTAGAGTAAAGGAAATAGAAGTATATTTTAAAAGAAATGCTAAACATGACTCCGAAGAGTTTGCAAAACAATTAAAAGACCAAGAAAAAGGTATGAACGAACTAACAATTGATGAGTACCTGGAAAATAGAGAAAGATATATTGCTGAAGGTAGAGCAATAGAAGGAAATGCAGCTCAAAAAATGGCTAGACAAGAAGCACTTAAAGATAAAATTGCTGAACTGCGAAAACAAGGACTTTCCAGAGCAGATGCGACAAAGCAAGCTTCTGAATGGCTGGAAACAAAAGCAGCACTTCATAATCCAGATCAAATAGCTGGGGGAAGAGCAGACATTATTGGAGGTTTGGGAGATAAAAGAGTAAATTCCTCGATAGGTTCACAATGGAAATATAGAATTGATGTTGTTGATGAGCAAATTAGGGAAATTGCGAAGAATATGTCACCCGAGCAGCTAAAGAATACTTATTTAAATGTGAAATTAACTCAATAATCAAAGGAGGTATTTTAATTGGAAACTATATTTAGCGATTTTATAAAACATGAAACAGTTAATGAAGATGTTATTTTAAAATATACGGATAAACTTCCTCAAGAATTAATAGAAACATGGAAAAGGTATGGTTTTGGTACTTTCGTAAATGGATTTTTAAAAGTTATTAATCCAGACGATTATTTAGATATTTTAGAGAGAAGTTATCTAAGGTATGAGCAGGCGATTCCTATTTTTACAACTGCAATGGGTGATGTTATAGTATGGGAAAAAGATAAGTATGTAAATTTATTAAACTTTAGGAAAGGATATGTTAATGTTGTTTCATCCGGATTTGACTTCTTTTTTGATGACTTAAAAGATGATGAATTTATGAACGATGAATTAATGTGGCAGCCTTATCCTGAAGCGATTAGTAAATACAGTGCCCCTAACTATGACGAGTGTTTTGGATACACCCCACTATTAGGTTTAGGTGGAGCAGAAAAAGTAGAGAATCTAAAAAAAGTCAAATTAAAGGAACACATTCTTCTTATTACTGAATTTATGGGACCAGTTCAGTAATGTACAGGATTGGCTACAGAATTAACTATAAGCACTTGATTGCCTTATTAGGAATCAGGTGTTTTTATTTTTAATAAAAGATGGAGAGCGTTTTAGAAATAGTGATACTTTCGATAAACAATACAATAATTTTAGAAAAAAATACTGAAAATGGCGCTTTAACAACTTAGATTGAGGTGTTTAAAGAATGGACATGGAAATTTTAGAGATGGATGATAAATCAATATACTGAAAACGGAGATTTCTTTGGAGAAATTTCAGATGAAAACATAGTTATAATAGAAAAAAATTTGGGGTGTACTTTTCCTCCACAATATAAAGGATTTGTTAAAAGGTTTGGTTCAGGAGGTATTTGTGGAGTTGAAGTGTTAGGAGTGGAAGGAATTGAGTATGCATCCGTGGTGGATGATACGGAAAGATATAGAAGATTAGGATTACCAGAGAATTATTTGGTTATTGAAAACGTAGATGAATTTGTTTATTGCATTAATACGAAAGATGATTACCATGTTATAAGATGGGATGGTATTAGTAAGGAAGAAATTATTAGATATTCTACGTTTGATGAGTACGTAAAGGATAGCTTTCAAGAAGCGATTGACAATTGGTATTAGAAATTTAAATTCTTGTCACCGTGACATCACCAAATGCATGAAGAATTAATAGAGATTGAGAGAACGATAAATGAAAGTGGTAACTACCTATTGTAATGATAGATTGTTGTCACTTTTCTTTTCGTTTAAAATGATGATAATAACGACGCTTCCTATAAAGGAAGGGATTCGGTGTATAGAGAAAGTTATTGATAATGAGAATATAATACGTGTACCATGAAACATATCTATCATGGGAAAATGAATAGGGGTGGGCAAGCAGTTGGGTATCACCATGAGAGTATGATGGGTTGAAAGATTAATCCAGGTACAGAAAAGAAGCCTGATAAGTATGGAATTATAGAGATGACTTAATAGCTACTGCCTATCCATTGTACAAAAAATAACTCAGTAGGTGACGGAAACATATGAACTATTCATACGAATTTAAAGAAGATCCTTTTGGTGATTTAAGAATTGTTTTACCAGAAGAAATAAGCCTTTTCTCAGATTTTATTGAAGATATTTCTACAGAAGAAGAAGTAGATGAGTACATAGAATACATGAAACATGTTTTAGAAGGAAAATATGAAGATTTTGAAATCCAATTGAATGCTGCGAGCGTATTAATAAAAAAAGATGTCACAACAGTTGAGAACATGTTTAGGGTCGAAGAACCTTATGAAAACACAATGGAAACACAGCGATTTTTAGAGCTATTATTCACATGGAAAGATAAGATCCGAGAAATATTCAAAGTCTAACTATTCAACTAAAATCAAAATAGATTGTAAAGAAAAAGGTGAGCCGACCAGAAGTCGCAGCTCACCTTTTTCTTATTCACTAGCATCATGTCATCGTCATCGATGATCTAACATCCGTTACGTATTTTCCACTGAAGAAGCTGAACAACATTTAATAGGAGTAGAAATGGAGTGAAGAAAAAAGAAATTCAATAATACTAAAAAAAGGAAAAAACTAAATTTCTACCAAAATATGTCGATAATAACATTGTTACGGATTTTCCACTTTCTAATAGAATAGGGATTAATTTCATTAAATTGTAAAAAATATCTAAAACTTGCAATCTTTTATAGATATTATGATCTAGGTCTATTATAATGTTTCTTGTATATTTGTGTGTGAATTTTGCATTTGGAGGTCATCATGGAAGAAACAATTAGCTTGAAAGAGTTGTTTCAGACGTTGAGGAAGCGGATGTGGCTAATCGTGTTGATTACCACGGTAGCGGCAACGATTAGTGCGGTTGTGAGCTTTTATGTGCTTACACCAATCTATGAATCAAAGACGCAGCTTCTTGTTAACCAAACAAAGTCTGAGCAACAGTTCTACAATTCAGCTGAAGTGCAGACAAACATTCAGTTGATTAATACGTATAACGTGATTATTAAAAGTCCTGCCATTCTAGAAAAGGTAGAAGAGCAATTAAAGCTAGGAAGAACCGTAGACCAATTGAATGGTCAAATTACAGTAGGTAGTGCGACTAATTCACAAGTAGTAGAAGTGACGGTTCAAGACCCGGATCCACACGTAGCGGCTGCGATTGCGAATACGACGGCGACGGTGTTTCAAAATGAAATTGTGAAAATCATGAACATTGATAATGTGAGCATTTTATCAAAAGCAGAGGTCGGTGTAGATCCGAGTCCAGTAAAGCCTCAGCCGTTACTGAACATTGCGATTGCGATCGTGGTGGGGTTAATGATTGGTGTCGGTCTTGCGTTTTTACTTGAGTTTTTAGATAACACGTTAAAGTCAGAGCAAGATGTTGAGCAAGTGTTAGAGCTTCCAGTGATGGGTGTGATCTCCGTTATTAATGAAGAAAGTATTAAAGAAGCACAGTCTCATTCATTTGGGAGTCAGTCCGTGAAAAAGGGGGAGACGTACGGTGCTTAAGCGTAGTAAGAAACAGCCAAAACAGTTAACGCATATGCGTAGCTTAATTTCTCACATCAGACCAAAATCCCCCATTTCGGAGCAATACCGTACGATTCGAACAAACATTCAATTTTCGAGTGTGGATCGTGACATTCGTTCCATCATGGTGACCTCGTCTTTACCTGGTGAAGGAAAGTCCACGACGACAGCGAATTTAGCAGTGGTGTTCGCCCAGCAAGGCAAGAAAGTGTTACTCGTTGATGCCGATCTTCGTAAGCCAACGGTTCATTATACCTTCCGTATGGAGAATCACATTGGCTTAACGAACGTGCTAACCAAGCAAACGACGCTTGCATCATCGATTCAATTATCGGATGTTGATAACTTGTATGTGCTAACGAGTGGTCCGATTCCACCAAACCCAGCCGAATTGTTAGGGTCAACGATGATGGAAGAGCTGCTTGCGGAGATTTACAATCAGTTTGATGTGGTTATTTTTGATACGCCGCCTGTGCTACCGGTTGCCGATGCGCAAATTTTAGCCAATCAGTGTCACGGAGTTGTGATGGTGGTCAAAAGTGGTCAAACAAACAAAGACGCTGCGCAAAAAGCGAAAGAGCTCTTAATGGCCGCAAAAGGGAAGCTACTTGGTGTTGTGATTAATCAACGAGAACAGTCGGATGGAAACTACTATTATTATTACGGTTCAAATCGTTAAAAAAAAGCAAGGTTTGCGCCCGGTGAGTTTAAGAGAAGGTAAGGAGTGAGAGGCCCATGCCCATGATGAAAGAGATATGGACCCCTTTAAAGCTTGTAAGTGTTCGTTATTTTAAAGACAAAGATCAGAATGTGTACTATAAAAAGGTTGGAAAACGTCACCGTGTGCAAACGAGACCTTTTTGGATTTATAAGCGTTTTTATGCGTTTAGCATGGTGTTACTACTGACGATTCCGGGTTATTTTGGCTATCAATTTGCGATGGATTTCGCATCGGATAAGATCATTGCCGAAGTATCCAAGGACGTATCAGATGATGATATGAAGCAAATTTTACAAGATGATGGTATGCAGGATGTGTTGAAGCAAGAGCTAGGAGAAGACAAAGCGGCGGAAGTGTTGGCGCGCTATAAGGTTGATGCCTCTTCAAATGCAGTTCCACAAACGGATACGAATTCTAATACAGATGCATCTTCTTCAAAAGCGAGTCAGTCAAGTGAAGCGTCTTCACCTTCAGAAGGCAACAAGTCATCCACACCAGCAACGGATTCGTCAGCTGATAAGGAAGAACCGGTGAAAGAGACACCGAAGCAGCCTGAAAAGAAGCCAGCGAAAAAGCCAAGTACAGGGTTCTCTAATAAAGATGAAGCAACACGTTTTGTGATGAGCAAGTTCTCAGCAGGTGAGATCAATGAATTCCGTTCACTTGCACAAGGCGGCTTAACAGGGGAAGAAAAATCGTACATCAAATCAAAAGTCTACTCACGATTAAGTGCAGCTGAAATTGAAGCACTAAAGCGCATTGCGGTTGTAGAAATGAGCAAGCAATAGGTCCCGTTTCACGGAGGGACTATTCTTTTTAAATATAAAAGGAAAATTTTATCTTTTATTGAATAAATAGCCTTATTATATCGCTATATCACTATATACAAATCAGTTCCTTTATTAATCAAGTTGGCTTTAATTCTATTAAAATACATATACGAGGTGACGTATGAAAAACTATCCATTCAGTAAAAAAGCAATGAAAGCTCTTTTAGCAGCAAGTATTGCATTTACGCCGTTGGCAACAGTAGCGGTAAGTCCAGCTACAAGTGTACAAGCAGAAGAGTACGACTCATACAGCGCATTAGCAGAGCGTTTGTTTAATGTGTACAAGACATTAGGTGATGCCGATCGTGCAACATTACTTACAATCCGTACCGATGTAAATACACTACTTAACAATGATACAAAATTAGATTCAATCTTAAGCAATATTACGTTAGATAAAGTTGGTGGCGGACAAGCGACAACGACTGAAAAGCGTAATGTCGCTCGTGCAGCGTTAGCTATATCCATGGCAACAAGCAAGGAAGATTTGGAAGCAAAAGTAAATGCGTTTGTCACAAATTACAACACAGATATTCAAGCGGTATTTGGTAGCTCAGCCAATGACTTTTTAGGATATATTTCTCAAGTAGAGCTAGAGATGTTTGATATTTTAAAAGATAAAGATGTAAATAACTTAGTTACGCTAGACTACATTGCTCATCTAAACACAGCTATGGATCGTGCAGCAACAAAGAAGCCAGCGTACCCAGCACTTAGTACAAAAGTGAAAAATGCAATCACAGCGAATGCAGGAGGAATTTTAAAAGCTAAAGCTGACATCCAAGCAGCAGTAGATCCAAGCAATCAATTAAAACCAATCTTAATCAAAGCTTATAATAACGCAGACAAACCAGGTGGGGGCAATGGTGGCAATCCAGGTGGCGGTAACTCAGGCGGTGGTGGAGGCGGCCCAGTAACACCACCTCCAGTCGAGCCAAAACCTGAAGATCCAAAGCCAGATCCAACTAACCCAGGTAAAATCGTAACCGGACCAGGTGCAGTTGAAAGTGATCCATCAAAGGTTGTGGATGCTATTAAGGATGCGAAAGACTTTAAAGAAGTAGGCATCGAGCTTACAGGCGATAAAGTCAATATCGATGTTCCATCATCAATTTTTGACGCAGCAAAAGGTAAAAATGCAAATGCAACGGTTAATGTAAAAGTGGGCGGTGCAGAGTATAAGCTTCCAGTAAAAGAAGTGAACATTGCCGACCTTGCGAAAAATTTAGGTGTAGATGCAAAAGATGTGAAGATTAAAATCACGGTTGCACCAGCAAAAGATGACAATAATGTGTTAGGTAAAAATGGTTTGAAATCTGTGGCGCCAATCATTGAGTTTAAGGTTGAGGCAACAGCTGGCAATAAGACTATATCCTTAGAGCGTTTCAACTCTTATGTACCACGTAGCATCACGGCTGATAAACCATTTAATGCTAACATCGTAGCAGCTGTTGTGATCAATGATAACGGTACGGTTAGCGCTCGTCCGCTTGTTGTGAACGGCAACGTTGCGAATATTTTTACCATGACAAACTCAAAGTACACAATCATTGAAAACAAGAAAACGTTCAAGGATGTAACAGCAACTCATTGGAACAAAGCGGCAATCGAGAAGCTTGGAAGCAAGCTAATCGTACAAGGATTCCAAGATGGCACATTCAAGCCTGAAAGCAACACATCTCGTATTCAAATGGCGGTTCTATTAACGCGTGCATTAGGCTTAACAAGTGCAACGAAGTATGATGGTCGCTTTACGGATGTGAAGGGGGATGAGTGGTTCGTTCCTGAGTTAATGGCAGCGGTAGAAGCAGGAATCATTCAAGGAAAAGGTGACAATACGTTTGCTCCTTACCAACGTGTGTCTCGTGTTCAAACAGCGGCGATGATTCACCGTGCGTTAAACCGCGTTGGCTATGACAAAGATGCAGCGAAGAAGTTACCAGGTAACGTTGCTGATTACAAAGATGAAGCAAGCATCCAAGAGTGGGCACGTCAAGATGTAGAAATGCTGAAGAAATTAGGCATTATGGAAGGAAAGCCAGGCAACAACTTTGATCCACATGGTGCAACATCACGTGCACAAATTGTGAAAGTAGTAGATGAGTCTTTACAAGAATTAAACTTAATTAACGAGTAATTTTGCGGATCCCCGTATGAAGTGAGAGCTTCATACGGGGATTTGTGCTTGTCGAAAGATGTTGAGAAATATAGAAGGTAAAAACTACCATAGTAGTGTTATACTAGTAAAAGATGGAAAAAACTAGTTCAAAAGGTGGGGTTTTAGGTGATTGATTTACAATGTCATCTTTCTTCTTGTCTCGAAGATATACGCATTGAGATGGCGAAAAAGGTCGTGGCTGAAGGGGTACATACGATGGTCTACGCACCGATTGTTGAAGAGGTGTCACCTGCTTTAGCTCTAACAGAGGCAAGCGAAATGGAAGCAGATTTTCACAAGCATGGCTTATCGCTAACGGTTGTGCCAACGGTTGTGTATTCATTAACGACTAAAATAACTGAATATTACGAAAAAGAAAGATTAATGACGCTTCAGCAAGACGGAAAGTACGTCTATACGATGTTAACAGAAGACGTGGCACCGGTTGCGGTCGAACAGCTCATTTACGAGCTTCAATTAAAGGGGCTCATTCCAATTCTAGTCGAGCCGGAAAAGCACCCAGGGGTTATGATGAATCCGGATTGGCTGTATCAGCTTGTAAAAAAGGGCGCACTCGTACAGCTATCGGCTGCGAGTGTGGTGAGCAGGCAAAAAATCAGCAAGTTTTGTACGCAATTAATTGATGCGCACCTTGTTCATTTTATCGCCTCCGATCGTACGAATAAAAACATGCAGCTGCGTGCAGCATACGATAAAGTCGGTCAAGACCAAGCGATGATGTTTATGGAAAATGCTGAGCGATTACTAAAAGACGAAACAATCATTCGCTACGCACCAGAGCGTGTGAAGCGGAAGAAGTTTATGTGGATTTTATAAGTTCATTCATCATCACTTCATAGAGAAAACAACTCATTTGTCATAGTCGTGAAAAGCACCTTTACGGTGGAAATGGTAACGCATTTTCAACGTAAAGGTGCTTTTTTCTATTAAGCCCGTAATTCGTAAAAAAGTTAGATAAAAAGGTTTGCACCAACGGTTAGAAAGGCTCAGAGCTATCGATCTCGTATTTAGACCCTAATACCTACCATTTTATATATTACTAAAATTATATAATGCTGTAAAAAAGATAGAGAAAGTACGAATACCTATCCATTTTTAAAATGGAACTGTTCATAGATGTTGAGGGCGGATTTGTTTCTTTCGACTTTAAGTGACAAGATGGAAAAGGTAAAAAGATGTATTTATTTCATAAATTGTAAAAAAATGAAATTCATGCATCACAATGATTTGAGTATTGATATGAGGGGATGGGTTCAGTGGTAGTTACAAAGCAACCATCGGGCAAAGATAGCGTAAGCTCGAATAGTCATCATCATTCTGATTTAGAGGTATTAATGGCTGAAACGTTACACATTGATATCAATGACATTCACGATAACCTTGAATATCGCTCAATTAGAGAATGGGATTCGTTGGGGCATGTCACGCTTTTACTAACATTAGAAGAAGAATACAACATTGAAATCGAAAAGAGTGTAAGAGATCAGTTAATATCGGTCGCAGCGATTAAGAAATACATTCATCAGCAGCTGACGCCAGCTTTAAATGGAAACAAGCAAGAAGGTAGTGATTCAACGGTTGACCAAAATCAACACGATCATGGATCGACGCCAAAAGTTTCTCGTGGATTGGCAGGTGTTACGTTTGATACAACGAGGACGACGATGATTGATGGACAAAAAGGACGTTTATTGTATAGAGGCATTTCTATTCATGAGCTTGTTCAACACTCGACTTTTGAGGAAACCGCTTTCTTGTTAGTAGAGGGAAGGCTTCCTACGAAAGATGAATTACATACATTTATCACAGAGTTACATAACCATATGACTCTACCAGAAGTTATTCAGCAAATGATTCACGCTTTAAAGGATGCACATCCTATGCAGATGCTACGAACGGTGATTTCTGCTCTTGGTGCATGTCATGAAGATCAAAGCCTTGGTGTGAAAAAAGGAAGTCGAACTACTGCAATTAGCATCATGGCTCAAGTGCCTGTTGTGATTGCTACGCATCTTGCGTGTAGGTCAGGCAGAAAAAGAATGGTTCCTCGTTCAGAATTGTCGTATGCAGCAAACCTTCTTTACTTGTTAGTAGGAAGAATCCCTACTTCAAAAGAAGAAGAAATCATGAATAAAATTCTTATTTTACATGCAGATCATGGCTCAAATGCTTCTGCTTTTGCGGCAAGGGTAGCTGCGAGTACAGAAGCAGATGTTTATGCTGCTCTTACAGCCGCTGTCTCTACTTTTCATGGAAACTTGCATGGAGGCGCCATTGAAAAGGTGATGTCGATGATTAAGTCCATCGAAAATCCAGAAAACGCGAGTAGGTTTGTGGAAGAGAACCATGCAAAAGGAAAGCCGATTATGGGATTTGGACACAGAGTTTATCAAACAGAAGATCCTCGTGCGACGCACCTTCGTGACATCGCCAGAGATTTAAGTAAAGGGCACGGCTATTATGAAATTCTTGAAGCGTTAGTCAGTGCGATGAAGCCTTATATTGATAAAGGGGTCGATGTGAATGTTGACTTCTATGCAAGTGTGATTTATGACTTACTAGGCATTCCACAGGACTATTTTATCGCGGTCTTTGCTTTAGGGCGTATACCGGGCTGGTTGTCACAAGTGAATGAGCAATATGAAAATAATATTTTGATTCGCCCTTTATTACAGTATGTGGGTGAAACAGAGGTTCCGTATCTACCTTTGAATGAAAGAATGTAATCGTTATAAACACGTTGTTCAATTTAAAAAGTGGAGGGTTTATCAATGAGTGATAGCCTACTAACAATCGAACGTTTAGATTTGTCAGAATTAAAAAAACTTTATGTACATTCAGAAGGTCTCCTGCACGCTAATTTTCTAGGTAGTGTTCTGAACGACCCAAATGCGCTTGCCTTATCGATTGAAAATCAAGAATGGACCTATCAGGAAGTGCTAGAATGTGCGCTTACATGGGCCACTACGATCAAAAAGCATTGTCGTAAGCCTAAGCGAATTGGGATATTCGCGTATCGAAGTCAGGCTTCTTATATAGGCGTACTTGCTAGTTTACTAGCAGGAGCGACATTTGTTCCGTTAAATCCTCAGTTTCCAGCTGAACGAACGAAACAAATGATTGAAAGCGCAGACATGGATGTCATTATTGTCGGTCAAGAAGCAGTTGCTTCCTTTCAAGAGCTTAGCATGGGGTTAGAGGTGTCGATACCTGTTGCCTTTTTACCAGATGCTACGTTGAATACAAAGCTTCCTACTATTCGTACAGTCATTGATCAACATCACGTGCAGCATGGCTATGACTTCAGTGAAATGGAACGCACGAGTGATTCAATTGCGTATTTGTTATTCACTTCTGGTAGCACGGGTAATCCGAAGGGAGTGCCTGTAACGCATGCAAATGTTGTGCATTTTCTAAACGTGAATCAAGCGAAGTATCAAATTCATTCAGAAGATCGTTTATCTCAGACATTTGATCAAACATTTGACTTATCAATCTTTGATTTATTCATGGCTTGGTCGAATGGAGCGGCTGTTTGTTCCATCAAGCCCATTCAATTGCTATCACCACTTCAATTTATCGAAGAAAAGAACATTACGGTATGGTTTTCGGTTCCTTCTCTCATTACGCTTATGAGAAAGCAGCGATTGCTAACAAAAGGCGTTTTTCCACGCTTACGATTAAGCTTGTTTTGCGGAGAGCCGCTTCATAAAAGCTCGGTGCAAGCATGGAGAGAGGCTGCTCCTAACTCCATCATCGAAAATTTGTATGGACCGACAGAGCTAACGATCGCATGTTCTTCGTATCGATGGATGGATGAAGAATCAGAGGCAGAATGCATCAATGAAATCGTTCCAATCGGGAAGATGAACGATGGGCTTCAGCATGTCATTCTTGATGAGCAGTCCAATCCAGTGAAAGAGGGAGAAGTGGGAGAGCTGTGTGTGGCAGGGCCTCAAACGTTTCCAGGCTACTGGAGGAATGAGGAATTAACAAATTCACGTCTCGTTAAAGTGGTAGCCGACACTGGGGAGGAAAGAGTCTATTACCGTACCGGTGATCAAGTTATGGTCCTTCCATCAGGGAACATGGGGTATATCGGTAGAACAGATTTTCAAGTAAAAGTGAATGGCTATCGCATTGAATGTGGCGAAATTGAAGGAAGCATTGCAAAAGACCCCAATGTCTTATCGGCGGTTGTTTTGCCATGGCCTATTGAGAATGGGACGGCAAAAGGGCTTCGTGCGTTTGTCGTAGGAAATGACCTTGAGCCTAAAGCAATCATTCATTCAATTAGCGCTGAATTACCGGCGTATATGATTCCAAATAAAATAGATGTGTTAGATAAAATGCCGTTAAATAGCAATGGAAAAGTAGATCGAAAACAACTATATCAACGATTAGAAGGAAGAAGATAAGAGTGAAAAATCAGGTAGTACATCCCACCCATTATTTTAGTGAAGTAATCAATATTTGTGGAAATGAATACACCATTCATTCCTTAAAGAAAGCGGAGCAATTTTTTCAAGCTGATTTCTCTTTCTTGCCTTACTCTGTTCGGTTAGTCATTGAATCGCAGTTGAGAGCATATGCCAATGGTCACCTTTCAACGAATCAACTAGACGACGTGATGGAAAGTGTGAAGAGTCACCGCGAAAGCGTATCGATTCCATACTATCCTTCTAGAGTGGTGATTCAAGACTACACAGGTGTGCCGTTATTAACGGACTTAGCGGCTTTACGAGAAGCGATTAAAGAAGACGGAGGTCATCCGCAACTAGTGAATCCCGTTGTGCAAACGGATATTGTGGTCGATCATTCGATACAGGTGGATTCATCGAGGAGTTTCGAATCGTTAACGATTAATATGAACCGAGAATATGAACGAAACAAGGAGCGATATCAATTTCTTAAATGGGGTGAACAAACATTTGAGAATGTGAGGATCTTTCCTCCAGGTAGCGGAATCATTCACCAAATTAATTTAGAATTTTTAGCGTCCTTAATTAAAATCAACGACAAGGAAAAGGGTAAGGAAATCATCCCAGACAGCGTCATTGGCACGGATAGTCATACGACAATGATTAATGCATTAGGCATTTTAGGTTGGGGTGTAGGGGGCATCGAAGCCGAATCGGTGATGCTTGGGTATCCTGTAACCCTCCCGATTCCAAGCGTAGTCGGTGTAGAGCTTGAAGGCGAACTACGACCTGGCGTGACAACGACTGATTTAGTCTTAACCTTAACAGAGCTTCTACGAAATGAAGGAGTTGTGAATCAGTTTGTCGAGTTTTTTGGTAATGGTGTTCAATCGTTGAAACTACCAGAAAGAGCAACCATCGCTAATATGGCACCTGAATTTGGCGCAACGTGTGCGTACTTTCCGATTGATGACGAGACCTTTTCTTATTTAAGAGAAACGGGAAGAGACGAAGCGTTGATTGAAATCGCAAAAGAGTATTACGACTATCAAGGATTGGTGTATCGCGAAGAGGGAGTTGTTCCTACGTATCAAAAGAAAATAACGGTCAAGCTTTCAGAGGTCGTTCCAAGTGTAGCGGGACCTAAGCGACCTCAAGATCGAGTGGGGATTCATCAATTGAAATCTTCGTTTGAGCATCATGTAAAAGAGACGTACGGTGTAACAACGGAACGTTTAGAAAATAGCGATGTTGATTCCATCACACACGGCTCTCTGTTAATTGCGGCGATTACGTCTTGCACGAATACGTCCAACCCTTCTGTGATCATAGCCGCTGGTTTACTAGCAAGAAACGCGTACAACAAAGGCTTGAGCGTGCCTTCTTATGTGAAAACAAGCTTTTCTCCTGGGTCAAAGGTAGTCTCTGATTACTTGAACGCTGCTGGTTTGACGTTTTATTTGGATCAGTTAGGCTTTCAGAACACCGGGTATGGATGTATGACTTGTTCAGGCAGCAGTGGTCCTTTAGAAGAATCAATCGAGGAACGGGTGGAAAGAGATGAGCTGATTGCTGCATCGGTGTTAAGTGGTAATCGAAACTTTGAAGGACGCATTCATCCTTTAATTAAAGCCAATTATCTTGCTTCTCCACCGCTTGTCATTGCGTATGCGTTAACAGGGCGAATGAATGTGGATTTAGAATCCGAACCAATTGGGTTAACGCCTGATGGTGAGCCTGTTTTTATGAAGGATGTTTGGCCTTCTCATCTAGAAGTCAAGCAAATCATGGATGAAGTCATTGGCTCTCAGCTGTATCAAAAAGCTTACAAAAATGAGGCGTTGATTGATAAAAGGTGGAGTGAGATTTCACAAGAAACATCGCTTCTTTATCCTTGGGATGCTCAGTCAACTTATATACGAAAGCCGACCTATCTAGAACAAACGAGTGAGTCAACTCATTCAACGATTAATGGGGCACGCGTGCTTGCCTTACTTGGGGATAGTATTACAACCGATCACATCTCACCAGGTGGAAAAATCGGAAACGATAATCCAGCAGGCATCTACTTAGCTAGTCTCGGTGTGTCACCTAGAGATTTTGATACATTTGGTGCTAGACGAGGCAATCATGAGGTCATGAAACGAGGAACATTCAGTAACGTACGCTTACGAAATGAGCTAGTTCCTGGTCGAGAGGGTGGAGTTACGACGCACGTTCCTTCTGGCGACGTGATGTCCATTTATGAAGCTGCGATGAGGTATGAGCAAGATCAAACCCCTCTGCTAATTATAGCGGGCAAAGAATATGGATCGGGTTCATCGAGAGATTGGGCAGCAAAAGGAACGGCTTTACTAGGTGTTCGAGCCGTGCTTGCCGAAAGCTTTGAGCGCATTCATCGTTCTAATTTAATTAATATGGGCGTTCTTCCTTTGCAATTTAAAGACAACGAAAATCGCTCTACTTTAGGTTTAACAGGCAAAGAGGTGTACCATTTTACCATTCCTGCTCACTTAGACAAGCAATCGATAATCTCTGTTGAAGCGATTGGAGAAAATGAGCGCGTGACGAGTTTTGATGTGGTGGTTCGAATCGATACAGAGGATGAACTGGAATTCTATCAAAGTGGTGGTATTTTACAACATGTTTTCACAAGCTTACTAACAGCGAACGCACACACAGTAGGAGGATCACATGAAGGTAAAAAATCGTAATGTATCAAGCTATACACACGATGAGATAGAAAAAATGATCACAACGTTAGGATTGATTGATCAAGATAAATGGAATCAATTTAAGGAGAGAAAGCTATCCTTTGATTGGATTCACCTCGGGCATACAACCGTTACGATCGGTGGATTTTTAGATCAGTTGATGAGTATTCCAAAGCTAAAGCCACCTCGCACAGGTCATATCGGAAATTGGGATGAAATTATAAACGGCCGAGCAGGGATGATGGATTTTAATAAAGCCATTTGTGCAAACGACTACGGCTATCCATTGTTGTATTGCTTTAATCAAACCGAGGATGACGCGTTAACGAGCGGTGACTGGGTGTATCTGCCTGGCTCTACTTTTTCACAAGGAACACGCATTCCATTGCCGCTTTTTACGTGGAATGGTGAAGAGTTCGTGAAGCGAGACCGAACAGAGCCTTTATTTACACCTTTCGTTCAGACAATGGTCGATGGGGAATTTCTTCCACTTGTTCAAGTCCACAAGAACAAGCTAGAGGCCGTCTCTTCTTTTGCCTTTAAATTAGAAACGTCGATTGTTTTAAAGCATGAAGAGGTTGTAAAAAACATTCTATTTGTGCTACTAGAAGAAGCAAAAACCGAAAGAAATGCTAGACGAGCGTTTCAAGATTTACTGAGTCATCAAGTCTATCTAGACGGAAGAATGGTTCGAACCGAGATCACGTTTGACGGTGTTGGGTATCAGATGGGGGATGAGTACTACCAAAGTACACAAGAGCTAGTAGATGCTACTCTTCTCCCTTATCATGCGGTTGAAAATGGAGAAACATTTTTCGCCAACATTGCGACGATGCCGAATGCGATGCCGATGGCTTCAAACTTATTATCAGGTGTCTTGTCTGCCATTTTAGGGTCGCATGTGACAGAGGATTCAGAGTCTCCTTCCGTTTTGAATGCTCATGTTCATTGGGGAGCGAGAGACATGGCTGGATATCCGCCTCTTCGAAATGGATATTTTGCTGAAAAGTCGACTCGAAAAAGCTATAAAAAAATATTTGATACGTTAACAAGTCAAATGCATGAAGTGAAGCCGATGTTTCTTGTTCTTCTGCCGTCAGTCATCTTTTCATTATGTCCAACGAACAAACATGAAAAGGATGCAGAGCTGTTAGCCATGCTGTTTCGAGATGTGAACGCATTAGATGATCATGACTCGTCCTTAATGACGAGCATTGAAGGCTATGTGGAGAAGTGGTTAGCTCAACAGAAACATCACATCTCTTCCTACTTTTTGAATCGATTCAGCCCACGTTCAGGCATCTTAACCAAGCTAGAGTCAGGGTTTTCAAGTCATCCAGTCGAGCCGGTTGGCTTTCGAGAGCTGACGTTCCAAAAAGCATGTATGATTGTTGCGGCTTTACATAAGAGTCAGCTAAAGGGTGAAGAAGCATGAAGTGTCGGTATGAAGTAGAAAAATTAGCGTTAAAAACGCCGTTTATTAGTCATAGGGGTCGAATAAGTGACGTGACCCAACTTTTTATCACGATTAACTGGAACGAATATGAAGGATACGGAACATGCTTGTTTCAAGTCGACTCCAATGCGGCGGATTTTCTTAGTGAGAGTGAACAAGCGTGCAATGACATATTGAAGGGTCATACGCCTTTTGAGCGAGAATTGGTTATGTCAGAAATCGATTCAGATGAACGTGTTCCAGCTTCTTTACGTGTAGCGCTGGAAATGGCGCTGCACGATCTAGCTGGCAAGGTAGCCAACCTTCCGCTATACAAGCTGTGGGGACTAGATCAATTATCCATTCCTCAAACGAGTCTATCGATTAGCTCTTTACCAGAAGACGAACTCCTGCAAGAAGTTGAGGCTCATTTAAATTGGCCTATTTTAAAATTTAAAATCACATCCTTAAGCGACATTCAAACAATAGGTCGAGTAAGAGCGTTATACAAAGGGAGAATTTGGGTTGATGGAAACGGCTCACTGAATGTAGTCGAAGCGATGGAAGCGGTGAAGCTAGTAGAGCGTTTTGAAGTGGAATTGTTTGAACAGCCCATTCCTGCTGGGCAATTACACGATTTACAAGCATTGTCTTCTCACTCATCCGTTAAAATTGTTGCCGATGAAGATTGCTGTACGCCTTTAGACCTCATTCGTTTAGTCAATTGTGTGGATGTGATTAATATCAAACTCATTAAATGCAAAGGACTCGACACCGCGCTGTCTATGATTCGTTTCGCGAAGCATCTTGGGTTTGAAGTGATGCTAGGGTGCAAGACGGAGAGTGTGTTAGGTGTTTCGGCTATCGCTAACTTAGCGGGCTTAGCCGATTATGTCGACTTTGATGGTCATGTTGACATCGTCAACGACCTGTTTAAAGGCGTTGGGATTGAAGAAGGAACGGTTCTGTTATCAGATTCCCCAGGACTTGGCGTTTCGTTGAATCGATAAAAATACATGTAGAATACATACAAAGGAGAAGAGAGCATGGTTGAATCAAGAAAAATGAAACTTGGTGCTTTTTTGCCTGCACCTGGTCATCATGTAGCTGCTTGGCGTCACCCTGAGTCTGTGCCAAATGGAGGGCATGACTTTGAGCATTACCTAAATATTACTCAAACCGCTGAACGAGGAAAGTTTGATATGATCTTTCTCTCAGATGGTAACGGTGTTCGAACGCATTATAAAAATGAAGATGAATTAAGCAGGCAAGGAAGAATGGTGCATTTTGAACCGATTACGTTGCTATCAGCTTTAGCTGTTACCACCAAACATATTGGCTTAACCGCAACGGCAAGTACGACGTATAATGAACCGTTTCATCTTGCACGAAAATTTGCTTCATTAGATCACTTAAGTAACGGTCGATCAGGCTGGAATGTTGTGACGTCTGTGACAGATGCGGAAGCGCAAAATTTTAACTTGGATCAACAGCCTGATCATGCGACGCGCTATCGACGTGCGGGAGAGTTTATGGAAGTCGCTCATGGATTATGGGGAAGCTGGGAGGATGACGCGTTTTTATATGACAAGCAATCCGGCAGATTCTTTGATCCTTCGAAGCTTCATATTTTAAATCATAAGGGCGAGTTCTTCTCTGTGAAAGGTCCGCTCAATATTGCTCGACCTCCACAAGGGCATCCTGTCATTGTTCAAGCAGGTTCGTCAGCGGATGGTCAAGCTTTTGCTGCGAAATGGGCAGAGGTTATCTTTACGGCGCATCAGTCTTTAGATCAAGCGCAAGCCTTTTATACAAGCATTAAATCACAAGCTGAACGCATCGGGCGAAATCCTCACGAGGTTGTCGTCATGCCAGGTGTTTTCCCGATGGTAGGGCGAACAAGAGAAGAAGCTAATGAGAAGTATGAATCGCTACAAGAATTAATTGATCCAGTTGTAGGGTTAGGATTATTAACGGGCTTACTAGGTGATGTTGATATCTCCGGTTATCCAGTAGATGGCCCGTTACCTGAACTGCCTGAAACGCAAGGAAGTACAAGCCGTCAACAATTAGTATATGAAGAAGCGATGAAAAAAGGCTTAACGATTCGTCAGCTTTATATGTCGGTTGCGGGTGCGAGAGGACATAAAGCCATTATTGGCACACCTACCGATATCGCAGATGAGCTAGAGGAATGGTTTGTTCATAAAGGAGCGGATGGCTTCAATATTATGCCACCTTATTTACCAGGAGGTTTGCATGATTTTGTGGATTTAGTCGTTCCAGAGCTGCAGCGCCGTGGGTTATTTCGAACGGAATATGAAGGCACGACGCTTAGAGAGAATTTAGGGCTTGTTAAGCCAGCTCATCCTTCTAGTCATCCTGTCAAGATATAAGGGGGAAACGTAAACGATGAGTATTTTAATTTTAAATCGAAACGCTCCTTATCCTTTTCATTCATGGCTAGAGCCGTTAGAGGAGGAGCTACTCGTTCTCACCACTTCAAAGAGAGCGCCCAATGTACAAGCCGCTTTTGTAGAAGGATATGAGGACTATGAGGTGAACGGATGTATTGAGTTAAAAGCGGCTCAGTTACATGAAAAGCACCACTATCACACGATCGTAGCAACGTCAGAGTACGATATTTATCGAGCTGCCAAAATTAGAGACTTTGTTGGCATTAAAGGTCAAAGCTCAGAAAGTGCGCTTGCTTTTCGAAACAAAGTAGTCATGAAGAACATCCTAGAAAAAACAAACATCGCCGTCCCGACATATAGAGAAATTGACTCGGCCATTGATTTGTATGAATTTGTGCAAAATAATGGGTTTCCGATTATTGTGAAGCCCATTGACGGTTCTGGGTCAGAGGGCGTCACAAAAATTGATCATGACGATCAGCTATACGAATTCGTTCGTAAAACCAACCTTACAAACTTAGAAGTGGAAGCATTTATCGAAGGTGACATGTATCATATCGATGGCCTTTTTATAAATGGTGAGGTGGCATTCAGCTGGCCGTCTAAATACATGAACGGCTGCTTATCACATCAAGCGGGCACATTTAATGGAAGCTATTTGTTAGATGCAGAGAATCTCTTAACCATGAAGTTGAATGCCTTTGTGAAGCAAGTGCTGCATGCCTTACCGACACCAGAACATATCGCTTATCATGCAGAAGTGTTTGTGACGCCAGACGAGCAACTCGTTTTTTGTGAGATTGCATGTCGACGAGGTGGAGGATACATCGCAGAAACGATTCAGCAAGCCTTTGACATCGATTTAACAAAAGTCAGTGTCCAAGCCCAATGTGGAATAGATGTCTCGTTACCAAGAGCGCTGCATGCGCCTCTCGTTCATAGTGGCTTTCTTTTAGTACCTGCGAAAAAGGGGCTGCTTTTAGAGCTTCCTTCTGAATGCAACGAAGAGTGGGTCACTCAATATGAAATCTACGCTCGTGCAGGTGACCGATATGGAGGAGCCGGTAGTAGCCTAGATAACATTGCGACCTTTTTAGTAAAAGGAAAAGATGAACAAGAAGTAAAACAGCGAATTGAATCCTTAGCTGAATGGTTTGATCAACAAACGAAATGGCTTGAAAAGTAAAAGAGAGAATGATGCGAACAGGGGAGGAATACGCAATGAGAACCGTCATAATTAATCAGTTTTCTCCGAAGCGAGTAAATTATGAAAGAGCACTCGGCGATTTAGAAGTAGAACCGATTTTCCTTACAAAAGATAAGCATGTTGATGCCTACAAAGAAATGTTTACCCATACAGTCGGCTTTGAAGACTTTGAACATAATGATTCCATCTACTCGTATATTGTTCAGCTTCATCAACAAGAGAAGATTGATAAAGTAGTCGCAACTCATGAATTTGATTTGGTGAAAGCGGGCTATATTCGTGATTATTTAGGGGTTACGGGACAAAGTAGTGAGAGCGCGATTTTATTTCGAGATAAGTATGAAATGAAAAAAAGGCTACAATCTGTCGTTAAAACGCCTGCGTTCAAACGAATTCGACACGTGTTTGATTTAATGAAGTTTCAAGAGGAATTTGGCTTCCCATTTGTTATTAAGCCTATTGATGGAGCCGGTTCTGTTGGTGTTCAAATTATTAGAGGTCAATCTGCTTATGACGAACTGTTGAAAAAGGGAATTGGTCATGACTTAATGGCTGAAACCTTAATCGTTGGAGAGATGTATCACGTAGACGGTTTATACGAGAATGGAAGGTTATTATTCTCTCATCCATCGATTTATGTAAATGGCTGCTTAGCGTTTCAAGACGAAAAATACCTTGCGTCGATCATGTTAACAGAAGACGACCCTATGTTTGAGCGGTTAAATGCAGAAACGTTAACGGTCTTATCTCATTTACCTACTCCAGAGCATGCGATTGCTTTTCATGCGGAATTTTTTCACACGCCAACCGATGACATTGTGCTTTGTGAAATTGCATCTCGAGTCGGAGGAGGAATGGTTCCAGAGTGCTTAGAGCTCACAAAAGGCGTTGATATTTTAAGTGAGTCGATTAGAGCACAATGCGGGGCGGCTATTGATATCCAGCCAAAGAAAGCGTTATTAGGAGGGTGGATCATTCTTCCACCGAAAAAGGGGAAATTGCTTTCCTTGAATCAAGATATTCCGTTTGAATGGGTGCTAGATTGCTATATAAAAGAGGGAATTGAAGGAACGGTGTTTACAGGTTCTTCTTCAAGTGTTGATTCTGTTGCTTCTATGGTTGTGGAAGGTCGAAGCAAAGAAGAGATCATGGACCGATTTGACCAACTGTCTGCTTGGTTTGAGCAAAACAGTGAATGGGAACTGTAGTCGTTTCTAAATCATAAAGGATATTAGGTGAATTATGTACTTCTTTCAATTGCATCCAAACATTAGGTTTAGGTTAGTCACGATTTTTTTAACCACCTTGACAACGAATATGATTTTTCCTTTTATGGCTATTTATTTTGTGAAAACCATTGGACCAATCGCTACAAGTGTTTTTCTATCGATTGCCGTCATCATTAATTTTATTGCGAGTATTTTCGGAGGAAGTATTGCCGATAAAGTCGGTAGAAAAAAAGTGATGGTCATAGCGGACGCGTTACGAGTCGTAACATTCATCATGTTTGCACTCTCAAACTCACCGTGGTTTGATTGGCCTTATGTCACGCTTCTCTTTTTTATGGTGAACAATGTTTGCTCGGGCCTCTATAGTCCGGCATCAGAAGCGATGCTATTAGATGTCTCAACATCAGAAGAACGCAAATACATGTACAGTGTGATGTATTGGATTTCAAACCTTTCGATTGCTTTAGGTGGAACGATTGGTGCACTCTTCTTTAGCGATTACTTGTTTGTCTTATTTGTCATTTTAAGTATAGCGAGTATCGTGTCTACCCTCATTACGCTCTTTTTTATTACGGAAACGTACTTTCCAAAAGAAGGGGCAGCTAAAAACGGAGACGGCAATAAAAAATTAAATGAAGTAAAAGGATTGTTACAGAATTACAAAGAAGTAGTACGAGATCGGATTTTTATTCTATTTGTTTTATCGTCTACGTTGTTGTTTTCACTAGAAGCCCATCTTACAAACTTTATATCGATAAGGTTGGAACGTGATATTAGTGAACGTGTGCTGCATCCTTTTCAATGGAAGATGGATGGAATTGAATTGTTAGGGATTTTAAGAGCTGAAAACACGATATGCGTTGTGCTCTTTTCCGTTATCGCTACCTGGTTTATTCGAAAGTATAATGAGAAATCAATTCTGTTTTTTGGATTTGCTCTTTATGTGATTGGATACGGCGTCCTTTCTTACAGCGATAGCCCGTGGATTTTGATTAGCATGATGGTTTTTGCTGTTATCGGTGAAGTGATCGCATTTCCAATCCATCAATCCTATCTAGGTGATATTATCCCAGATCATTTACGAAGCTCGTATTTAGCGATGAATCGAATCGCGATGAAAGGTAGCTCGTTAATTGGAACGTTAGGTATATACATTGCGAGTGTTCTTCCTACTCTTTATGTAAGCCTCTTTGTATGGCTATCAGGAATCATTGCGTTACTACTATTCTATTCAATCATTCCAGCCATTTACGAAAGAAGAAGCATACATGAACAGACATACAACGTAAACGTCAATTAAGTATCGATCTGAAAAAGCGAGAAAGGTAGGTTATTCAAATGAAAGCCATTATACTAGAAAGCTTCGGAGGACCCGAAGTACTTCAATATAAAAGTATGGACGTTCCTGTACCCGCTGAGGGAGAGGTTCTCATTCGTGTCGAAAAAGCAAGCGTCAATTATGCGGACATTAAAAATCGTACGGGCAAGAAAGCAAAAGGGAATTTCCCCTTACTCTTAGGGTTAGATGCAGCTGGTGTTATTGAACAAATAGGACCAGGTGTAAAAGAGTTAAACGTTGGACAAAGAGTCATGGCATTTCCTAAAAACGGATCGTACGCACAGTATGTCATTGCCAAAGAGGAACTAACGTATGCTTTACCAGACGAAATCGATATGACAACAGCCGCTGCTAGTCCTATTGTTTCTTTTTTATCTTATAAATTAATTAAAGATATTGGCAGAATCGAACGCGGTGACACCGTGTTAATTCATTCAGCCGCTGGTGGTGTAGGGACAACCGCTATTCAATTTGCTAAACAATTGGGTGCGGGAAAAATAATCGGTACAGTTGGAGATGAAAGTAAGTTCTCAACGGTTCTTGAAGCAGGAGCAAGTGACGTATGTACATATGACCACTTTACCGAAAAAGTACAGGAGCTTACAGAAGGAGAAGGAGCAGATCTTATTCTTGACTCGATTTCAGGCAAAATAGCCGAAGAAAGCATGAATTGTTTAGCTCCTTATGGACGACTCGTTCATTTTGGCAACACAGGAGGAGAGGCAGGCGCATTTAAAACGAATCAGTTGCATGCAAGCTGTCGCTCCGTTCTAGGATTTAGCTTAGGAACGACTCGTAAAAAGAAGCCGCATTTATTAAAAGAGATCTCTCAAGATATTTTAAGTTATCTAGCAAATGGCAGTGTGAAAATCAATGTAGGCGCAGAGTTTCCATTGAGTGAAGCAGCAGAAGCCCATCGTTTAATGGAAAGTAGACGTTATACAGGTAAAATTCTATTAAATATGAGTGAGTAATTGGCTCCTTTCTAGCATCTTGTTTATCAGAAAGGTCATGTTTATAAACATGGCCTTTTTTGGTTGTGGAGAATGCGTGGATGATAAGTCTTTTGGTCTAGTGACCGTCTTCTTTCTCAGTTGAAAAAAGGAAAAAAATCCTATATAGCTCGATCTCTGTCACTTTTATACTAAAATATGTAAAGTGTCATTTCATACAATTCATATAAAAGAGGGCGTGACATGGAGAAAATCTATGAATCTTCTACATTAATGAGCGCAGCGAAGGAACGAGTGAACGCATATGAAGAACTCGAACAACAATTATCTACATTAAAACAAACTCTTCAAGGGATGGCGGACTTGGGAGATGACTTTCAAGGACAGGGTGCGGACAACATTAAAGCCTTTTATCGCCGTCATGTGGATGTGGTGACGTTATGGCAAGATGTCATCGGCAACTACAAGCACTTTTTTCAAAATATGGACGAGCAAGCAGATCAAGCAAACCTTTCAGGGAATACGGTTGTAACGGTGCCGTTTGTGGAACAAGATGTCACGAACTCGTTACAGCGAAGCAAAGACATGGTCGCTCAGCAGCATGAAGCGCTGCAAGGGATTTTTCACTCGATTTCAGACCTCGTCCCGCTTTCGGTGTTTTCAAAAGAAGCGTTTGACGAGCAGATGGATCACGCGGAGAAAAAGCGACGTGAAACGGTAGAAGCGGTCGAGCAGCTAGATGCGAATTGGGTGGCAGAGTACACGGGACTTGAACCGCTTTTTATGGTGCTTCAAGCGCACGTTCAAAGCTTGCTACAAGAGTCAAGTCAAGGCGGCACCACCTATCAAATGGCATTCGACGAACAAGCGTACAAAGCAAGTGAGCTCTACAGCGTGCAAAAAGCGCTTCATGAACAGTCTCTACAGTACGTTGACTACAAAAAGCAAGAAAAAGACGTCTACGAGCTTGAAAAACAAGCCGAGATCGAAGCGAACAAGCCGTGGTACGAAAAATCATGGGATGCGGTCACCACCTTTACAGGAGAGATCACCGGATATTATGATTATAAAAGAGCAACCGAAGGCATCGATCCTATCACAGGTGCAAAACTTTCTACATCCCAACGCACCACCGCAGGCGCAATGGCTGCAGCCGGTTTCATTCCAATCATCGGCTGGGCCGGACGAGCCTTTAAAGGTGGAAAAGCCATTTATTCAACGGCAAAAGGAGTCAATGCTGCCAACCATGCGCTAGATGCCTATAAAACCACGCAAGGATTCAACATTTTAGGCAAAGCGGAAAAAGGACTCTACGGTCTTGTTTTAACAAACGGTCTATACGAATATACGACGGGTAAAGACATGTTTGGCAACACCATCTCAGATGAACAGCGCCAAGCAAGCCTCTTCCAATCACTCGGTATCGCCGGAGCAGGTGCATTGTCATCGAGGTACGCACGCCAAGTAGGTGAAGCAGGAGCAAAAGCCGTCGCAAAAGGCTCCCAAAAGCTAAGCGACATGCGAAACGTACTCAGTACATACGCCGTCCAGCGCGTGATGAAACCCCTTCAGCAATCAGCTCAACGAACGTACCGAAGTGCAGCTGACTACGTAAAGAAATCCTTCAACAAGTTAGGTGATACCCCAGTCCCAGTCCGGGTTCGTGTGTTCCAAACAGTAGGCAACTCACAAATGGGATTTGGGTTTGAGACGGTTACGTTGAAGGATGGGGTTCGGTATATAGAGAAGAGTGTTGGGAAGGGTGCGGGTAACACTGTAAGCAATTATCTTGATGATATAGTCGAGGCTGGTAGTGTCAATGCCACAAAGATGAATAAGCTTAAAAATGCTATTCAAAATAATACTTTTAGTGTAGATGAGTTGTCTGAGATTAGAAAAAAGATGTCTGATTTAGGCATTACTAAAGAGTATGATGAATCATTAATTAAAATGGATTTTGGTAAGTATCTCAGGGGACTAATAGGTGACCCACCTTCTGCTATGATAAATCCTCATGCACATCATATTCTATTTAAAAAAGGTCTTGGTCAGAAGCAGCAAGAACTGGTTCGAGAAGGTCAGGAAATATTAAGAAGTTATGGGATAGATCCAATAATTGGGGAAGAAAACCTTGTCTGGGCACCAAATGCCGTAGTAGGACAACATAGTCTTGATGCTCTAGAGTTAGTAGTTAATCGATTAAAGGCTATTGAAGAAATGGGCGGTGACTTTGATGATATTGTTGAAGCGCTTGAAGATTTAGGAGACATAGCTAGTACAAGATAGCAGGAATATTGGAGGTAATATTATGGATGAAAAAAGTTTAAATAAAACTATAAGAAATGCTATTAAGGTTGGTGATATTAATGAGGTAAAGTGTTTAATAGACGATAATCCAGAATCTTTACATTCAATGACACCATTTGGTACGTGGTTACATGTTGCAGCAAAGAAAGGACATCTTAGAATAGTAGAATATCTAGTCCATAAAGGAATTGATGTTAATACAAAAGGTGATATCTTTGACGCTTCTTCTTTAAGAGTGGCTGCTGGAGAGGGCCATATGGAGATAGTAAAGTATTTAATAGAGAATGGTGCAGAATTAGATGTGAGCTTAGCAAAAAGAAATCCGTTATTTGGAGCTATTTATGGCGGCCATAAAGAAGTAGCTGAGTTTCTAGTTGAAAAAGGAATAGATATTTCAATTAGATATACTGGAGAGAATATTAAGAATATGGATGCATATGAATACGCTAGACAATTTGGGCAAACAGAAATCGCTGAATATTTAAAGGAGAAGATGGAGGAAAAAGAATAAAAAATTAATGTAGACCCGTAGCCTGAGAATTTTGAAATTAATATGCTCAGCAGTTTAGAGATGAGATTAAAAATTGAATCATTAATAAAGCACCTGGTTGCCTTTTGAGCAACAGGTGTTTTTATTAAAGTTTTAGATCTTGGTCAACATAGATGATGCATTAATGAAATTCATAACTCATGATGGTTGTATTATCAAGGCATTTTGTTTTAATACTTGGTTTGTGAAAATAATACGATAATTAGGCGAGATGACTATGATACTGCCACATCCAAAAACTAACGAGAATGACAAAGCTCGTGGTGATAAACGGTAGCTTACGTAAGAAGGTTACTAGTTTCGCAACAGAGTAGACAAAAATTGGATTGTATTTTTACTAGAGGCGGTCGTATACTACTCGCTATTCGTTAAAAAGCGTTACGAAAATTAAAATTACTGTAACGGGAGGGTGAGAAGTTGAACGTTTGAGGCAGGAGCAAAAGCCGTGGCGAAAGGCTCCCAAAAGCTAAGCGACATGCGAAACGTACTGAGTACATACGCCGTCCAGCGCGTGATGAAACCCCTTCAGCAATCAGCTCAACGAACGTACCGAGGAGCAACTGACTACGTAAAGAAATCCTTTAACAAGTTAGGTCATACCCCAGTCCCAGTACGGGTTCGTGCGTTCCAAACAGCAGGTAACTCACAAATGGGATTTGGGTTTGAGACGGTTCCGTTGAAGGATGGGGTTCGGTATATAGAGAAGAGTGTTGGGAAGGGTACGGGTAACTTTGCTAATAAGAATTTTGCTTCTAGAGATTTACTAGAGTCTCATTTTGAAAAACATGCAGTTAAAAACAATGAATTCCATGGTGCTTATAATAATGCAGATCAATATATGCAAGGTGCTAGGGATGTTATGAGCAGTGGCACAAAAGTAGGGTATCAATATAAAGGTGAAACTCGAACAGGTTACGTGAAGTTTATGGGTAACTCTCGTAAGGGGGAAGCAAAATTTGAGTTTGTAGGAACAAATGCCAATGGTAATGTTACAACGTATCATGTGAAACGCGGTGAGGATTTATGGAAATTGCTAAATAACAATAAACGGGATAAGACAATTAACCCTATGGAATAAGGAGATAACCTTTCATGCAATATACTGCAAGATTAATTGAATTAAGTCCTTTAATTGAAGAAGAAGCTGTACTTGAAATTAATGGACAAAGATTAGTTGCTTTTATCAATCACTGTCCTTTTGAGATAATTCAAGGAGGACAGTACCAAGTTGAAATGGAATTGGCTATACTTGATGATTTCGTAATTTCTAAGAATGGTTCAGATGAAAAAGGTATTGAACAGATAGGAGATAGTTTTTCGTATTTTATTAGAGGTACCTTGAATATTGATAATGGTACTATAGACGCAGGCATATTATTTGAGGTAGATAGTGAATTTCTTTTCGACTATGGATATCTTCATAATCAAAATGTACAAATTCGGGTGGATAGATTAAGCGTTGATTTTATTAGGTGATATGTTGAACCTTGATTGGCTTAGTGCCTTTCAAGGTTTTTTACATTAAATTATATTAAATCACCTGATATTTGAGTGAGACAATAAGAAAATGTTTTGTTTGAGAATCGAGAGCTCATGAAGGTAGTACCATCATGGAGTTTGGTTTTAATACTCAGATAGTGTGACAAGTACGATAATTAGGCGAGGCGACATTTTACATGGCAGGAATAGTTATGATATGGAATGGTTGACAAACTAACGAGATTGACAAAGCTCGTGGCGATAAAATATTCCAGGTGAGCCTATAATACCAATTAAAGACTTTTAGGGAGGTGAAATTTCATGGTAAAGATGAAATTAAAAATTGATAATGATTCCAATAAATTAAATTATGTATCTATTATCAGACAGAATAATGGAGCAAGCATTCAAGATATTAAAAAAAATATAGAAGATAATAAAGTAGTACTAGAATGTGATTATTTTGATACAGATGCATTAAAAGATTTTAAGAAAACAATGGAGGCTTTAATAAGTAAGGGTGCTACAATACATTTGTTTCAAGATGATAGAGAGGTTCAGATTGATTATCTTAGTAACCTTATTAATTCGTATGAACAAATAGCCGAAGATAGAGAAAAGCTAGATGATAGAATTTTAGGTGATAATTAAAAAAGAGTAGAGTATAAAAAAACAGCTAAATGAAATTTACATTCCGCAGGATTTCATAAAAGGAAAAATTTAAATTGCTTAAATGAATTCTAAACCTTGATTGGCTAATATAAAAGCCCTTCAAGGTTTTTTATTGGCAAATGTAATGAAAGATAGAAGGCTTTTACTAGTTGTGAAACAATAGCCTTTTTAAAGCGACATGCGAAACGTACTGAGTACATACGCCGTATAGCGCGTGATGAAACCCCTTCAGCAATCAGCTCAACGAACGTACCAAGGAGCAGCTGAATACGTAAAGAAATTCTTCAACAAGTTAGGGGATACCCCAATTCCAGTTCGGGTGCGTGTGTTCCAAACAGCAGGCAACTCACAAATGGGATTTGGATTTGAGACGGTTACGTTGAAGGATGGGGTTCGGTATATAGAGAAGAGTGTTGAGCGGAAGTATAGTACAGGTACCATGAAACATATCTATCATGGGGAAATTAATAGACGTGGGAAAGCAGTTGGATATCACCATGAGAGTATGATGGGTGGAAATATTGTTCCTGGAACCGAGAAAGTGCCTGATAAAAATGGGGTCTATGAAGCCAAAGTTGAAATTGATGGGAAGAGAAAAGTAGCCAAATCTAGTTTCTTTCCGAAGGAATGGAATCGTGTAGATGTGTTAAAGGTTATTGATGAAGCCTATCAAAATAAAAAACAGATAGGTTCTAACAAGTATATAGGTAACACTTCAACAGGGATTAAAATAGAAATGTTCTTGAATAAGGATGGTTCAATAGCTACAGCTTATCCTTTATATAATAAATAGCATAGAAGGTGATAAACAATATGAGATATTCATATGAATTTAAGAAAGATCCATTTGGTATCACGAGAATAATACTACCGGAAAAATTAAGTGTTTTCTCCGATGTTTTTGAGGATATTTCAACAGAAGAAGAAGCGGATGAGTATATTGGATATGTTAAGAAGGTTTTAGAAGGAGAGTATGAAGACTTTGAAATCACGTTGAATGCTACAAGTATAAATATAAAGAAAAACGTGACAATAGCTGAGCATCATTATCGAATTGATGAGCCCTTTGAGAGTACATTAGAAACTGAGGAATTTTTAGAGTTGATGTTAATATGGAAAGAGAAAATAGTAGAGGTAATTGAAGATTGAGAAAATACGGTCACAGTGACAACTGACTATTGTAATGATAGTTGGTTGTCACTTTTGTTTCTGTTTTAAATGATGATCACAGTGACACCTCCTAATGCACCTATCTATAACATGCCCCCTCTCTCACCATCACTCCGACTTTCGACCCCTTTTTCTCCCTTTACAATTTCTTAGCACCGTTGTCATACAACTTTTACCATCTTTCGGTAACGTGTTGTACAGGAAACCACAGTCTTTTCATGAGATTCAGTCAACGTGTTTCACTTACATACTAAAGGGGTCGTAAGGATGAGAAAGTCAAAAAAAGTTGCAGTCGCTATGTTGTCGGTTAGTTTGCTTGGAAGTGTATGGATGACACCAATCGAGGGGCTAACAAATGTGCAAGCGACTGGACAAGCTTCAATAATAGAAGAAACGTTTGATCAGCTGTCAAATGGACAGCTTCCAGCAGGGTGGAAGCTAGTCGAGGGAGATGCGAAAGTCGTGGATGGAAAGCTTGTGTTAACATCAACAGCCACGTCAAAGCCTACGCGCGTTGTTATTCCAGTGGAGCAATCATCGGGAAATTATGTGTTTGAAGCAGATATGACGTTTCAGAGCGTAGTCGAAGATAGCCGCTGGGCTTCTCTTATGTACCGCGTTCAGCCCAATTCGTATCCGTACTATCAATCTGCGATGCGACGAGGAACGTCTTCGTTAAACGGTGTGGAATTTGCGATTCGCAATGAAAGCAATAAATGGGTCGTGCCGGATGCGAACTTTTATCATGAAAACATGGCGTTTGGCAAAACGTATCGCGTAAAAGTCATCGCAAGCGGCAACCGTGTTCAGCAGTTTATTAATGATGAACTAATCATTGATACCGATCAAGCGACTGCTTGGACAAAAGGAGACGTTGGCTTTCAAGCAAGCGGATCAACGGTTGAATTTGATCATGTTAAGCTAAGTGAGTATAACGAATCACTGCCACCATTAGAGAAAACAACGGCATTTTTACCAAAAGAAGCGACAACGAACATTGTGAACGCTCCGACCATTATTTCACAAGGAGCGACAGAAGAAGGGGTGTCATCGGCACTGTTGCCAGTAGCGTTTAAAAATGGCGAGTGGACCGTAGATGGAGTATCACTTACTGAAAAGCTAACGAGTATAAAAGGTGCGTTCATTCCAGTGATTCACGTTGAAGAAGCAGCGAATCTTGAAGGACTTGCCGGGGTCATAAAGGAAACACAAACGCAGGATGTGCAGATTGTGTCAAGCAATCCAAGCGTTTTAAAAGAGCTGCGCAGCATCGTCAAAACTGCACGAGGAGCTTTACTGTACAGCAAGTCTTCATTGAACAAGCAAGATCTCGCTCGCTTCGTCAGACAGATGAATGACAGTGGTGCAAAGGTAGCGGTGTTACCTGAAAAGCACGCAAATGCGAAAAACGTTCATTATTTACATAGCCGTGCCATTTCGGTGTGGGGGATCGGAGCAGATGACGTAAAAGGGGCACATACATTGATTCATGCGGGTGTCGATGCAGTGATGACGACGAAACCAGCTGCACCCATCGAAGCGTTAAGTCAATACCCAGAAAATACGCTTGCGCAGCGTCCAATCGTTGCCGCTCATCGAGGAGTTCCGTCGATTACTCCAGAAAACACGATGGTGTCCTACCGTAAAGCATACGAATTAGGTGCTGACCTGATTGAAACGGATCTTCATATGACAAAGGACGGAAAGGTAGTCGTGATGCACGATTACACGGTGGACCGCACGACAAATGGAACGGGTGCCGTGAAGGAGTTAACGCTTGAGCAAATTCGCGCGTTAGATGCTGGAGTGAAGTTCGGTCCAGAATTTGCGGGTGAAAAGGTGCCGACGTTTGAAGAGTTTTTAGCCGAGTTTAAAGGAAAAGATGTGGTGCTTTTAGTGGAGTTAAAAGCAGATGGCCTTGAAAAGCAAGTGATGAACGAAATCGAAGCAGCAGGCATGATTGATCACGTTCTTTTACAAAGCTTTAACTCCAATCACATTCGTACCATTCGAGAGTTAAATCGCGAAGTCGGAACCGGCTACTTGTATTCCTCCGCGGTTCCAAGTACGACAGATCAGCGACTACAAAAAGCGCAACAAATGATGCAGTACGGAGCGAGTATGAATGCGTCGTTGAATGCAAGCTATGGCAGCCTTTCGCCAGAGTTCATTCAATACATGCGTCAGCGCGGCTTTTTAAACATGCATTGGACATTCCGAGCAGAAGAGCCGTTTGGTGATGCCCTAGAAGCGGGTGTTATCGGGCCGATTACCGACTACGTGCAATGGCTAACCGATGCACCGATCCGTTTAGAGATTCCTAAAAAGAAGGTGAAGCTACAAGTCGGGAAGTCCACAACCATCAAAGCCAAATCACTTGTCAATTACCGTGAAGCTAAAACGGAAAAATTACCAACGACCCTGTTTGTAAAAGACGGAGAAACAAAGGTCACAATTAACGGTGAAACGATTCAAGCAAACGAACCAGGTACGGTCTATGTGTTCGCTAAGCACACGTTTGACATGGTCGGAAAACAGTGGAACATCGTATCAGAGCCGATTGAAGTAACGATTACTGAGTAAAACAAGAACATAAAAGAGAAAAAGGACGAATGGATGCAATGTCTTTTTTCTCTATAAAACGGACTTTCAGCAATAAGAGCTGTGTCAAACGAGGTGGTGTTGCTTCGTTGACGCAGCTTTTTTGTTTGAATCGTGAAGGCAGAGCAGAAATTGATTTTCTCACGTAGCATAGCGGCTTCGCTTTTATACACACTATGAAGAGGTAATCGCTTAGGAAAGGAGAATCCGTATGTGGAACGCGGCTTTATGGGGAGGAGTAGCTGGATCAGCCGTCTTTTTAGGAGCGCTCACAGGCATTTTGTTTTCCATTCGAAAAAAGTGGATTGGCGTCATCATGGCATTTGGCACGGGTGTGTTGATTGGGGCGGCTTCGTTTGAACTTCTGTTAGATTCGATTGAAGAAGGTGGACTAGGGGTAACATCAATTGGGTTTCTTGGTGGAGCCACGGTCTTTACCCTGTTTGAATATTTGATTTCAAAAAAAGGAGGACACGAGAGAAAGCGTTCAAAAGAGAGTGCACATCACTCAGCTGGCTTCGCGATTTTTATAGGGACCGTCATTGATGCGATTCCAGAATCTGTGATTATTGGAGTGAGTGTTCTTGAAGAGGGGACTGTAAGCTGGCTATTAGTCATCGCCATTTTTATTAGCAATTTTCCCGAAGGCTTATCGAGCAGCATCGGTTTAAAAAAGGATGGCTATTCCAATAAGAAAATTTTGTTTTTATGGCTAACCGTTTTCCTTCTTTCAGCGCTAAGCTCGTTAGGGGGATATGCCTTTTTAAACGAGGCATCCGATGCCCTTCTTGCGATGATTGGGGCATTTGCAGCAGGAGGAGTCACGTCAATGGTCGCATCAGCCATGATGCCAGAAGCCTACGAAGAAGGAGGACCGATCGTTGGTTTTGTTGCTTCTTTAGGCTTATTATGCTCGCTTCTTTTAACGCACCTTGGCTAATTCATGACAAGTTGGGAAGTGATCACCGTCATGTTTTCATGCTGCTTCAGCGCAAAGGAATGGCTGTCATGTCTCGATAAAAAAAGAGACTGAGTCAAGCAGCGGTGTTGTTAGTCCCGTTTGTCTCAGTCTGTTTTTCTTACATATAATTCGATACCTTTTGAACGATGTGCTGAATCGTTGCCTCCATCTTGGCATCATCAAGTTCATCTTGATAGTGATGATGAATGACTTGGTGCTTTTGAAGGACGTAGTAATCCAAAAGAGCTTGATACAATGTGAGGTTACTTTGAATTAACGTAGCCGGTTCAAAGAGCTTTCGTAGGAGAACATTGTCTTGAAGTACAATGAGATTCGGATTGATGTTATTGAATATCCCTTTTTGGATATGCTCTTCATAGAATGTCTTTAGTTTCTGATTCCGTTCGTTTTGAGCTTGTACAATTTGCTCGTGTAATGCAGGAGCACTGTGCTTTAAATCTAAAATAAAGGAATCGGAGATATAAAAAGCAATAAGTAAGGACTGTTCCATGATTTTTTGAAAGCGTTCGCCAAATGGGACGGTTTCTTCAAAAATCGTTTGATCAATACTTGTAATATAGTCAGCATAAATGGTAACGATATATTGAATAATGTCATCCTTCGATGAAAAGTATTTGTACATAGTCGCTTTGCTAATGTCCATATAGCGAGCGAGATCGTCTGTTCGCAATGGACTGATTCCTTGTTTTTTCACAACGGGTAAAAGCTTGAAAATCAGCTTTTTTCTCATTTCTGTTTGTGTATCCACCTGGTTATTAAACATAACAACCCTCCTTGCAGTTCTTTTATTATAGGATAATTTGTTGATTTATACAAATTAAACTAATTGAACTAAAAACACTAAA
Source organism: Priestia iocasae (assembly GCF_016909075.1). Classification (GTDB taxonomy): domain Bacteria; phylum Bacillota; class Bacilli; order Bacillales; family Bacillaceae_H; genus Priestia; species Priestia iocasae. Next base: position 55,172 of record NZ_JAFBFC010000002.1, on the reverse strand, counting down.
ATAGTTTACTTGTTTTTAGTTGTATGTTATTCTCGTTTCACATCATCTTTTGGAAAGAAGGGGAACGTATGAAAAAGAAGCAGTTAGGTTCACAAGGTTTAGAAGTAGGACAAATGGGGCTAGGTTGTATGGGGATGTCTGAATTTTACGGACAAATAGATGAGGTTGAAGCAACAAAAACGATTCATCGTGCGCTTGAGCTTGGGGTTACCCTGTTCGATACAGCAGATGTTTATGGATATGATGAAGAAGGAATGGGCGCAAATGAACGTCTTGTAGGCAAAGCGCTGCAAGGCGTGCGTGAAAATATAACAATCGCGACTAAGTTTGGCGCTCAGCGCAATGAAGTGAAATTTTTAGGATACAACGGTTCACCTCAATACGTTAAAGAAGCATGTGAAGCAAGCTTGAAACGATTAGGAACAGATTACATTGACTTATATTACTTACATCGTGTTGATCCAAACACACCGATTGAAGAAACCGTAGGGGCAATGGCTAGACTTGTAGAAGAAGGGAAAATTCGTTATGTTGGATTATCTGAAGTGACGAGTGAGCAGCTACGCATCGCTCATGCCGTTCATCCGATTTCAGCTGTTCAAACGGAATATTCTCTTTGGTCTCGTGAGCCAGAGCTCGATGTGTTACAGACTTGTCGTGAATTGACGATTGGATTTGTGCCATACAGTCCGCTTGGTCGAGGCTTTTTAACAGGTCATTTAACGAGTCGTGATCAATTAACACAAGAGGACTGGCGCTATCATAATCCTCGTTTTTCAGAAGAAGCCTTTGCGGCTAATCAGAAAATTGTGGAAGGAATAAAGGCGCTTGCTCTTGAAAAAGAGTGCACGCCTGCTCAATTAGCGCTTGCTTGGGTTCTTGCACAAGGAGAAGGAATGGTACCGATTCCTGGGACAAAGCGCGTCCATTACGTAGAACAAAATGTAGCGGCTCTTGATGTGAGCTTAACAACAGAGGATATAGCGTATTTAGCTACACTTGCCCCAATTGGTGGTACAACGGGCAATCGCTATTAAGAATCGTAGAAAGTGGGTTAGGTAAATGATGACCCTAGATAGGAAAAGGAGCGTACACAACATGGATAAATTCACTATCACTCAGCAGCAACATATGGCACTCACACAGTATTATCGTTGGTATCAAGTATATGAAGTGCCATTTACGAACGCACGCATTCAACATCAATTAGATATTTTAGCAGAAGACGTGGAAATCTCCTCTCCAGCTGGTACGATGAAAGGAAAGGCCGGCCTTGAAGAGCGATTAGCGATGTATGAAGGCTGGCAAAATGCGCATCATGTTGAACGCGCATTGATTCAACCAGTTAATGATGAGGAGCTTTCGTTAGAAGCGGAGATTCTGTATCAAAATATACGTCCAGATGAAAGTCGACATAGCTATAGAATTCGTTATTCAACGCTTCTTAAGCTGAGAGAACAGGAGTTACCGCTCTTTACAAAGGTGAATTTAGAGCCAATTGATCCTGTGGAGCCGCCAGAATTCACTTGTGCTTATGCAGATAATCGAGCGAAATCGTTTATGCATTATTGGTTGTATCTCATGGAAACAGCGGCTGTAAATGGTGAGAAATTCAAGGAACTGCTAGCGGAATCATTTGAATTGAACTTAAGCACAGGCGGGAAGATTGATACCATAGAAGGTTTTGAAGAATGGTTATCGACAGTGTCGAGTCGAGTAAAAGCGAGCGCGCATTATCCGAAAAACCTCTCTGTGACAGAAAAAGAGGATCAAACGATTCATGTGTCTGTTGATTTTGATTGGGAAGGGCTGTCTGTGAATGATGAGCCAATGATCGCACAAACCCATCATGAATGGATACTTGAAAATGATGCGGATGAGCGCTTTGCTCGAATGAAAACGATGAATGTCACGCAAATCACGCCGTTTCAACTTGTAGAATAGGCGCTATCATCTAGTAGAGGGATCTCGTATCCCATAACAAGACTGAACCCGATAGGGAAGGGGAATTAATAGAGAAAACATGCTTTATGTTGTGATTATTTTAAGCGTCATTTTTTTAACAGCAGTTCTGTTTTTGACCGTCCATCCTGTCTTTGGTGGGAATCCAAGCAAAGAACAAAAAGAGTGGTATGAACAGTTTACGCATTATGCGAACGGAAAGTTTACGAATCAAGTTCCAACAACCACTAGCATGAGTGCAAGCGATATGTTCTCGCTCATGAAGGATTCTCTTTCAGGTAATAAAGACCGTCATCCAGGTACATCACTTCCTGTTGCTGAAATCAACTGGGACAAAATCCGAAGTGAGGACGATCACGTCACATGGTTTGGGCATTCTGCTTTTTTACTAAAAATTGACCAAAAGAACATCCTTGTCGATCCGATGCTAGGCTCAATTGCTTCCCCTGTTTCATTTGCAGGAAGCAAGCGCTATAGCGAAGGAGTCTTGTCAATCATTGATGACATGCCGTCTATTGATGCCGTACTCATTACCCATGATCATTACGACCACTTAGATTATCCCTCGATTCGAAAGCTAAAGAGTAAGGTTCAGCACTTTTTCGTTCCACACGGTGTCGGTGCTCACTTACTACGCTGGGGAATTGAAAAGAAACACATAACCGAGCTGAATTGGTGGGAGGAAGTCGACCTTCATGGCACGACCATTGTTTTCACTCCATCTAAGCATTTCTCCGGCAGAGGGTTGTTCAATCGAGATACAACACTGTGGGGAGGATGGGTGATTCTTGGCCAGCGGACACGTGTTTACACGAGCGGAGATGGTGGTTATGATACCCACTTTAAAGAAATCGGAGAAAAATACGGGCCTTTTGATCTCACGTTAATAGAAGGTGGGCAATACGACCGACGCTGGTCGTGGGTTCACATGACGCCTGAAGAAGCGGTGAGAGCCCACCAGGATGCGAACGGAAAACAGATGATGTTAATCCATTGGGCAGCCTTCACTCTTGCCTACCACAGCTGGAAAGAACCTGTCGAACGAGCCTTACGTGAGACAAAGAAAGCGGATGTCAATCTCATCACCCCTCAAATCGGTGAAACCGTTTCGTTAAGCAACGACTTACACACGCCGTTTTCGTCATGGTGGAATACGGTTGAGAAGGAAACAAAAGCACCTCGCACGTTGAATAGCTAAAGAAATAAACGAGTAGAAGAAGAGTCGAGTCATCGGCTCTTTTTTTTATTTATTTTAAGGAAAACGTTGTTTAGAAAAATAATATTGGAATAAAAAGTAATTTATTTTTCGTTTGTGTAAAAATAATCCTTGATAAATAAGGATTATTAAATAGAATGGAAAAAATCTACCAAAATAGTAAAATAGCATTGCTTTACTTCGATAAATAGTTATAAAATACTATTGTTAGGTAAAAAATTCAATAGGAGGAATAAAATGTCAAAAAAATTACGAGTTTTATTATCCTTTGTACTCGTTCTTTCGCTTGTGCTGCCATCGGTTGCACCGGTTGTGGTAAAGGCAAATGAGGATGCGTTATCAATTGATGTAGAGTTGAAAGAAGATTATCAGCTCGACTATGGCTATGTAGAAATTCTAGAGGCTACTGGTTATGAGGGAAATCATTATACATACGTAGACTACTATAGTATGCATAATGGTAACTCTACATTTGAAGTGAATTCATCGGTCATCAAGCCTAGTAAAAATTATTTGGTAAATGTAAAGCTAGATTTATTGATAGGAACTAAAAAGGTTGTGTATGTAAATATTGTGCCATTTACAGGTGAAGAGCTTTTACAAGCAACACAGATAAAATGGAACGATCAAACGGAATTTTTCTCTCCAGACTATGCTTCTGCGGGATTGTCGAGTTTGGAGGCATGGCAATTGAATTTAAATATACTAGGGTATTCGAGTGGTGTGAAATCTTATACAGGAGTATTGGCTGATCCATCTCTTGTAAAAGGTGCGACTGTAACAGGGTTCGATAATAATTCGAACGTGTATCAATTAGTCAAGACTTTTAAGAGTGGGGATGCAACTGAAAATTTTTCACTTAATATAGAAAAGGATCATGCAGTTGAAATTACGTTTGATTTAGGAAGTAAATATCAGCTTAGCTCGTTAGAGATAAGAGGTAATGATTCTAGCTACGCTTATTTGTATGCAGAAGGTATTCCGCAGTTTTCGGGTAAATTATATGTGACAAGAAGTGATAATAAGAGAGTATCTATCACCATTAAAAGAAAACTCAATGATCACCAATTCTCATATGAGTCTCTTGAATTGCTCTCTCCGTCTTTTAAAGAAAATCGAACATTAAAGTTAGAGGATAATCCTATAGGTGAAGTTACTTTTGTAAAATATAATCAAAGTTTAGCGTCTCCTTCTTTGAATATAAATGCAGATTTTACAAGAGGCGACTTTAGAATAGGTAGTGTACATCAAGGGTTTGTGGTAGATATTGTGAATAGTGATAATGAAGTTGTTAATTCGTTTACAGTAGATAGCGCTAATTTTTATAAAGACAATTTAAACCTTCCTCCAGGAGATTATACAGCGCTTATCCGTTATGAATCTACCGAGATAAGTGCTCCGTTTAAAGTGATGAAGTTAATTAATTTGAATCTACCGAATGATTATTCTAATCTTCATTTAAACCGTGCACGTATCACAGAGGTTAATGAAGGTGAAAACATGGTAGGACCTTCTGTAGAATTTTTTGAAGAGTTATCTATAGAAAATGTCAAAGGATTTGAAATTGTTGATACGAAACGATATCAATTAGATGCAATATATCGTTTGAAAAAATCTAATAACCAACAGTTTTTGTATTATCATACAGAGATCTATACGGGATTAGAATTAAAGAATCTATCCTCTATTACGTTTAATGAAGATGCTCATCAAATAATACCGTCTCTCACAAATGAAGAACTTCAAGGGTTACACGATATGAAGTATCGCTTTAATAACTTTTTGTACGGTGCTTACTATTACGATTGGCATGGAGATGATAATTTAGATAAGGAACTTTTTTTACTTCCGTTAATTTTATCAAAGCCATTAGATGTGGAAATAGTATATAGTGGGTCTTTAGATAAAAAAACATACATTTTCAATAAAGTTATTAAAAGTAGTGAGACTACATTTAATTTTGTGAATGAACGAGTCAACACAGTCAAACTTTCTATTGAAGATGTTCAAGGTTCACCATATAAGCATAAAACTATTGGTTTAGTTGATAGTAAGAATCCTATATGGACCAATGTACCTTATGATTCTAATATCTATGTAACTGCAGGGCAAAAATTTATAGAGATAGAGAGTATTAAGGAAGAAACACAAGATAATCTATATTGGAATACACAAGATAAGAGTTTTAATGAAGATGTTTCACTTTCTTTTAATAGCTCTTTAACTTTTACCCTAGAGCACGCTTATAATACTCACTATGAAAGTGAAAAAGGTTCTGAATCTGGCTTATATATAGAGCAAAAGTTAACAAGTGGTGATTTTATACTTGGAGGAGCATGGCAAAATCAAAGTCTCAACATGAATGCGGCGATTTTAGATGTTTCAGGTAGCACTTTACAAAAACAGCAATTGGAACACACACGTGGTATCTGGTTTAAAGATCTAGTTTTACCTAAAGGGACATATAAGTACGTATTAGAGTTAAATAATCCATTTACAAATGAAAAAGAAACATTCGAAGAAATGTTTTCAATTGATGAACAACATGAGCCAAATACTCATATTTCTACATCAACACAAATTACGTCTAGAGAGGTTGTAATTGATGTTGTTGGTAAACCTAATGAAACTTTTAATCTCATTGCGCAACAAGGCGAAGAAAAGCAATCAGTAGGAAGTGGCAAAGTAGATGAAAAGGGTTATGCTCAAGTTACGCTTCAATTGACAGAAGGGGCATATGACGTTTTTGCGGAGTTTGATAGTGGTGATGTGTCTAACTACCTTTATATCACAGTTGATCAAACAGCTCCGGTCGCACCAGAGTTAGCGGTCGTAAAAGAAGGTGAAGATAACAAGTTTACCTTATCATGGAATGTAACTGAGAATGGGCTATTGTATGATGTATATGTAAAAGAAAATGAAGAATATAATCTTGTTAAAGAAAAAGTTAAAGAGACAACATATGTATTTAACGGAAAGCCAGGCGTTGTGTACGCATTTAAAGTAGTCGCATATGACCAAGCTGGAAACGAAATAACATCCAATGAAATTGAACAAAGGGTTAATGGTACGCAGTTTGGAGGTAATGTCACTCAAGGGAACGAGCCATTAACAGATAAAGCAATTGTAACACTATATAACTCAACTTCATCTTTTGTATTTGAAACAGACGAAGTAGGTTCATTTGAACAAGTATTACCTAAAGGTAGCTATTCAATTGACGTAGAATATAAAAGGGAATTGTCTCGAAATGTAGGAAGTGTTGATATAGGCGAAAGTCCAATTGATAAGTATGAAATTAAAATCCCAGAAAGACACGTGCAAAAGAACGTGAAATTTAACGTTATAGATACCAGTAGTAAACCAATTACATTAAGTAATGAGTATCTATGGGTAAATCTGCACAATGAAACGACTGGAACTTACTTAACAGGTTACGTTAGTAAAAATGGAGTTTTACGTAACTGGACTGGCAAAGAAGAGTTTATAAATTTACCAACAGGTGTCTACACCTACTCTATTTCTGGGGACGGATTATATGAAGCCACAACAGGTGAGTTCGCTATTGAAAAAGAAATTGATTATATAAAGAATCCAATCTCTCTAAGTATAAACAAGGTAGATATAAAGGAAACAGATGTTAAGTTCTCTGTTGTAGATGAAGATGGGAATCCAATTAAAGAGGCCTTTGTGCAATTATCAAGTTACGATGTTGCAAACAAATTTGGATATAACAAAGGAACTATTTTAGGTAAGACCAATGATGACGGTAGCGTAACGTTAAAAGCCATTCATGCGAATGATTACTATATAACGGTTTCAGCATCTAATTATGTGCCTTATAGTAATATGAATAAATTAAAAGTAGAAAATACAACGCAAACTCAAACCATCACATTGACTCAAGCACAAGCATTAAAAGGAAAAGTATTAATGCCTAATGGGCCATATATTCATGCAAGTGTGTCTGCTTATACAGATGATTATGAATACTATAGCTGGAAGCAAGCAGATGATAACGGTGAATTTGTATTTGAAAATGCTCCTAAAAGGGGGAAGTTAAATCTATTTGTTCATGCTCCTGGTTACAAAACCGAGAGTACTCAAAAGACGATTAATTTAAATGAAGTTCAAGGTTCAGTTGAAATCAATCTTCAACGTGAAACTGTTTTAAAAGGAAAAATCTTAGACAACAATCAAAAACCAGTTCCATTTGCATGGATTAATGTAAATGAAGTAGGTGGACATACGGTAGCTTGGGCGTCGTCTAGTCGTCATGGTACGTATGAAATCTACGGGTTGAAAGCAGGAAAAGAGTATGAAATGGAAGTCGGTGCTTCACGCCAACCAAGTGTGAAAGAAGCATTCACATTTGAACTAGAAGGCGACAGCAACGAAATGGCTAAAAACGTGACGCTTGTTAACAATTCAGCAAGCACATTCACAGGCGAAGGCAACACATTCTCGTCTTCGGCAACAACAGTCGCACCAGGTAAAACAATTAAGTATCGCCTTGATTATAAAAACAACGGTAGCGATGCAACAAATGTACCATTAGGTGTGACAATACCAACAGATGTAGTAGAGCTTGTAGAAGGTTCAGTCATTCTAAATAATGAAAAACAGGCAGGTTTAACAGGATTAAAGGTATCACCAAAAGCTAATGCAACAGGCGTTCTCACTTTCGAAGTAAAAGTGAAAGAAGATACGCCAGCTGAAGCGGTGGATGTTTCAGCAAAAATTGGTTCAGGTACGGACGAGCGTGCATTTAACGCATCGACAACGATTTTAAATGTGACGTTAAACGCACCAGCAACCACATCTTCAAAAGAAATCAAAGTATACGGTAGTGCAAAAGATGGCGCAACGGTAGACGTGTATGCAGGTAGCCAACGTCTTGCGACTGTGAAAACAGAAGGTCGTTGGTGGTATGCGACAGTGACACTTCCAGAAGGTGAGACGCATACATTAACGGCTCGTGTGAAAGATGGAACGGATACGTACACATCAAAACCAGTTGAAATAACGTATGAACCTGAAGTTCCAAACATTACGGATGTGACGGTTACAGCTGGTTGGAATAAAAACGTCAAGTTAAATCCAAACACAGGAATTGCCACCATGGCGATTAGTGAATTTACACCGATCGATGTCGATGTGACATTCGATAAACATGTTGATAGTGCGAAGATTTTATTCCTTGGTGAAGAAGTCGCATTAACAAAGAACGGTAAGACATTTACTGGTCAATACCCTGCAGGTTGGTCTTCATACGGTGAGCGTTTATTCGAACTAGCTTACACGGTAGATGGAAAAGACTATCTTGTTCCATTAATTGAAGTGTTAGTTCTAATCGATCCATCTGGTTACGTATTTGAAGGTAGCATGCAAGAGCGTCTTCAAGGCGTAACGGCGATTGTAGAAGAAGAGAAAAATAGCGTATGGACACAGTGGAATGCAGAGCGTTATGGTCAAGTGAACCCGCAAACGACAACAGAAGATGGTCGTTACGGATGGGATGTACCGGTTGGAAACTGGCGTGTTGTATTTAGTAAAGAAGGCTATGACAGCTATATTAGTCGTCACGTTGTCGTACCACCGCCAGAAACACAATTAAACGTGCCATTAGTGCGTACATCGGCACCGGAAGTAAAAGGAATTACACCAGCAAAGAACGCAACAAACATTGAAGTAAAAGACTCAATCACGGTTGAATTTGATCGTCTAATGAATGAAGCAGGAAAAGACAACATCAAGTTATATGAAGTAACAAATAACGGTGATGTTGCGATTTCAGGGAACTTTACATTAGAAAACAAGCCAGGTTACAAATTAGTTGATGCACCAGGTTCAACGGATTCAAATGGTCAAAACGGCTTCTTTGAAGAAGATCCGAATAAGCTGTTATCTAAAACATTTACGTTTAAACCAGCAGCTGACTTAAAAGCAAATACGACTTATAAAATTGTTGTAGACGGCAACATGGTTGACTATGACGGAAAACGTCTTGGTCAAAACGTGGAACAAACGTTTACCACAAAAGCACAAGTAGCACCAACACCACCACCAAGTAATGGCGGTGGAGGTTCAACACCACCTCCGACACCAGCTCCAGTACCAGCACCTGAAGTAGAAGGTGACAAAGCAACGATCGGAAACGATGGTGTTGCCGTATCTGGAAATGAAGTAACGGTAAAAGAAGACGCATTAAACGAAGTATTGAAAAACAAAGAGGTAAGTGAAGTAAAAGTAGAAGTGAAGCAAGATGTAACAAAAGCACCGGCAGAAGTGAAGCTACCAGCAGCTTCGTTGCTTCAAAACAAAGAAGCGATCGACCGTGTGGCATTTGCGGTTGAAACGAGTGCAGGGAGTTATCAATTACCATTGAGCGCGTTACCTAAGTCTGTTGTTGAAAACTTAAAAGCGGGCGAAGAGATTATCGTATCAATCGGTAAAACGACGGTGAAGAACGCACCAGACTTCACCTACACATCGGATGTCATTGAGTTTAGCGTATTCGTTCAAAGTGGAGACAAGAAAGTGGAAGTGAAGACGTTCTCGAAACCAGTGGAGCGCAGCATTACGCTTAAAAACAAACCGAACGTTGATCGTGCAGTAGGGATTGTGCTGCATGAAGACGGATCATTCCGTGCGGTTCCGACTTATTTCGCAGGAAATGAAGCGATTATGCGCAGCTATACAAATAGTGCATATGTGATCATTGAGGAAGTCGTGACGTTTAAAGACGTAACCGACAAACAGTGGAACAAAGCACAAATTGAAAAGTTAGCATCAAAGTTTATCGTACAAGGTAAAGGAGACGGAACATTCGCTCCAAACGATGGGACATCACGTCTACAGCTTGCTTTACTATTAACGCGTAGCTTAGGACTTGTATCAACGGAGAAGTACGATGGACGCTTTAGTGATGTAAAAGGTGATGAGTGGTTCGCAGCTGAATTACTAGCGGCCGTTGAATCAGGCATCATTAAAGGAAAAGTCGATGGCACATTCGCGCCACACGAAAAAGTAACACGTGCGCAAGCAGCTGCGATGATTAGCCGCGCACTAGCATATGTAGGCTATGACAAGAAGCAGCTTGACACAACAAAAGACATTAACACATTTAATGACCACGAAGCGATTGCCGAGTGGGTACAAGGTGATGTGAGAACCGTTTTACAAGCGAACATCATCACGGGTAAAGCAAACGGCAACTTTGATCCAAATGGCCACACAACACGTGCTCAAATGGTGAAAATGTTAGATGAACTGCTGCAGTTTGTAGGATACACAAATAAGTAGAATAGTAGAAGAAGAGTCGAGTCATCGGCTCTTCTTTTTATTTGTTTTAAGAAAAATATGTTCTAAATAACCAATATAAATACATCCCCTTACCTTTTGAAGAACACCTGTTCAAAAGGTAAGGGGTGTTGCTTTTTATCCAACGATACGTCGAATTTCTTGGATTTTCGCCGGATCAATTTCATGTTCATAGCTGAATTCATGACGCACACCTGTGCCAAAATGAATCTCCTTCACGGGCACGCTTTCAACAAATGATGCAATGTTGCTTGCCACAAAGCCTCGACTATGGGGACGAATCATCACATTCACGGGAATGGTGACGTTTTTGCATACGCTTTTTATGACGCCGTAGCTTGGTGTGAGTCCACCTTCTTTACCGTTTCTCTATGATTATTTCAAAAGCGAAAAGAGAACTCAAGTGTCTCGTCATTCTCCTTGAAACGTGATAGTGTAATAGAAAAGGAGATGATCTTAATGACGCATTATGTATTCGTATATGGAACCCTACGAAAAGGGGAAAGCAATCACGATTTATTGAAAGACGCGCACCTTGTGGCGGAACAAGCGTACACGCAAGGAGCTCTTTACGATTCCGGTCGAGGTTATCCAGCGATGACGACTGGAGACGGAGTGGTATACGGAGAACTGTATGAAGTGAATGACCTTGAATTAAAAGCACTCGATCAGCTTGAAGGCTATAAAGCAGGTAGCCCAACGAATGAGTATGAGCGCATCATTCAATCAATCAAAACGGATGTGAGTACGATTGAAGCGATTGTGTATGTCGTAAACGAAGCGTCATCGCTTTGTGAAACACGCATTCCAGGTGGAGACTGGCGCGTTTGGAACTTTGATACGGCAGGACAAACCCTTTATTTTGCGTACGGTTCATGCATGGATACAGAGCGCTTTACGCTTCAAGGTGTGGTTCAGCATTTTACCGATTTACTAGGAGCAGGGAAGCTTCCTCGTTACACATTGCGTTTTAACTATCATCGACCAGACGGAGGCCGTGCCGATATTGTAGAAGAGGGCGGCGAAGTAGAAGGAAAATTGTATCGTGTGCCGCAAGAAGCGGTGGAATATTTGTATATGCGTGAAGGAGTCGAAACGAACACGTATCGCCCAGCGCTTATTTCAGTCGAGCATAACGGAGAAATGCTTCATGACGTTCTTACGTTTTTAGTCATGGATAAGCAGGAAGAGCTCGCGCCACCTGATCATTACGCAACGGAAATTTTACGCGGAGGAACAGGGACGTTAAGCGAGGCATATATGAAACGAGTCAAAGCGCATATTGAGCGCTTGTAAAGAAGAAAAGGATAAGAGATGGATGCTCTTATCCTTTTTGTGTTTCATTAAAAGGGACGAAGAATAAGTCAACGAAGAAAGCAGCTATCAACGCGTTTTTTTTAGACATTCTATTGTCCCCTTACACCTAGTGTATTCTTGTTTCAGCGAAATGGGATTGTTTTATGAAAAGTCAACGAAACTGTCAGCTTTTGCTGTCGGAAAAAGACGGACGAAACCTGACATATGGAAGGAACTGTATTTTATAATGAAAGTAGTATTTGTGAAAAGTCATACATAGGGGGAATGAGATGAAAGTTATCGTCAATGTTGCAGCTATCGCCACATGCTTGACTGTCTTTGTGGTCGGACATCAGCATTGGAAAGAGAAAATCGAGGTTCATGCGGCGCAATCGAAGACTTCCGTCGTGATGAAGCAACCAGTGACTGCCGAGGAGGAAGCAGTCGATGTGATGCGCTATACGAAGAACTTGCCTCCGTTTTTTGTGAAAAAGATTGAACAAGCCATTCAAGCTAACAAGCCACTCTCATTTGTCATTGCTGGACCGCACGCTACAACCGAGGAAGGAAGCTGGGCGGTGATGGTGAAGCAGTTCATTGAAGAGACGTATGGCAAAGAGGTGTTTACCGTTCACATTCATTCATTAACCGGTGAAACGAGTGCGAATATCCTTGCCAAAAGCGCCCTTTCAACCCTCGAACAATATGAGCCTGACGTGGTGTTGTACGAGCCACCGACGCTTCTTGACAACGGTCTAATCGGTATTCATAACACGGTGAAAAATACGAATGAAATGATGCAACAGCTCAAACAGCTACCGTCTGCCCCTGCTTTACTTGTTCAGCCGTCGCAGCCGTTAGCTCAGGCAAGTGTCTATCCGAATGAAGTCACACTTGTAAAAGAAGTGATTGATCAACATGGCGTGTATTACGTGGACCACTGGAAAACGTGGCCAGAAGGAGAAGCTCTTTCTGCGTATGTGAGTGTCGAAGGTGTGTTAAGTGAGAAGGGACATGCGCAGTGGGCGAGCTTTTATAAGGCATTTTTTAAAGGGGTCTGACAATCATCGTCAGAGCCCCTTTTCTATACTTGCTGAGCAAGCACAAGCCATTTCTTATCAATTTTGTAAATGGATTGCTTTGCGTCTCTCACGTCTGGATGGACGAGTGTATCAATCGTCTTCGGTGGGCAAGCCGTTCCGTATAGCGATACAATTGTGATAGTAGTTTGAGAGATGGGAACGACAACGTTAATTAAACAGCGATAGCCAGGATGCTGCACGCTTTTAGTAAGAATATGAGCGAGCTGTTTGTCATAGTCGGTAACGGTTAACGTTGTTTTAATCATATAGTTCGTTTCCATCGCACTACTTCTGAAATAACGATATACCCCTTGAACAAAGTGAGAATTTGACGCGGTAGACACATGAAGCTGGTCATATATTTTTTGCTGACCACTTTGATAAAAAATCGAGTCATGCGTATTCTTCATAAAGTCACGGTAAAAATACTCATCGTCCCACAGCCCGATGATACAGCTGTTTGTTTCATCTTCTAAATCCCATCCACCAAGCTGACCGATAAAACCAGGTATGTGCGTGAGGGCTGACCAATGCTGTTGTGTATACAAAAAGGCATCTTTTTTCGTTACTGGGATTTGGCAGTCGATTGTTTTTGCTAACATCTCTAATCACCTCTCTTTCTTTTTCGCGCTTTCTTTGTGAAAAACCTTCTCTCTTCTATAAAAATGATAAGAGTTCAAGTTTGGTTCATTGGAAAGCCGTAATTAGTATTTAAATCTAGAACAAGCGGTAAGCAAATAAAAGATGATAACAGTCATAATGTGGACGAGCACTCGCATAGATTAAATCATGATGAATCATAAAGGGGAGAGGAATATGTACCGTGCTCAAAAAGTCCGCTCATTTCACCGCGATGGGTGGTGTCTTTCGTTTCAGCATCCGCTCAAACAAGGTCGGCGTGTGAAGCGATGGATGAACACAAGGGACGACCAGGAAATGGACCGATTGGTACAAGAGATGAATGCGTTGTTACTTGAAAAAGAAGATTGGATGCCACAAGCGAGGGTGCGTGTCGCTGCTAGATATGATGCGAGAGTTGTATCTGCTTTTTACGATGATGTATTTGTTAGTTCACCGAGTGTGGTGCAAGATGAATACGTATCGCTACCGGCGCGTGAATCGTACCGTCGGGTAGCGTTTGCTGGAGAAAAGGGGGCTGGGAAAACGGCGCTCATTCGTCGCATGCTGTCACTCACACAAGATGAACGTTTTCCAGCAACAGCCGTTGTGAATCCGTTTCGTCCATGTGTTCAATACGTCACCAGTCATCAACCGGAATTTGAAGTCGTCCTTACCTTCAAGCAACGAGCACGTGTACAGCGAGACGTTGAGAAGCTGATCGCTGAAGCGGCATATGAGTATGCGAGCGGTGGAACGGATCAAGAACTCATCTACACATTGTTTCATCGACTCGATGCAAGCTTATCGTACGTACTTGGTTCACTACCGGTGACACTGCCGTACACTGGACAGACGCTACCTGGTAAAACAAGCATTCACGGTGCGCTACTTGAAGATGTAGAACAAATTCAAACCGAAGCTTTGACCATCGCAGAGGCGTTAGGCAAACAAGAGCTTGAGACACAGTTTTTTGACAAGTGGAACGAGCGGATGGAATGTCATCAAATCGTGGAGACATTGATGAACCGAATCGAAAGCATGCTGTTTTTAGTGAAAGCAGGCACATGGACCTTTACGGATGATGATTGGCCACTCGCCTGGTCACATAAAGCGCAAGACCGTTCAGCCTTATTTCATACGATTGAGCGACTGACGACGTATCAGCGTGAAAAATATGAAGGAACGCTTACACCCTTTATTGAAAGTGTGCGTGTCAAAGGGCCGTTTCAACAGGAGCTATCACTTGTCATGGAAGAAATACAAGAACACGATTTCTCACTCACAAATATTGAAGCGCTTCGTCAGTGTGATGTGATTGTATTTGTACAAGACATGAGTGAACCGTTATCAGCTTCTCTTGTTAAACAGCTACTTGTAAATGGACAAGGTAATAAGCTAATGCTGTGCTTGACCCATGAAGACCGCTTATATGGGGGCACGAAGTCGCAGCGTACAAGCTACATGATGGATCATGTAAAAGAGATGCTGACAGAAATCGAAAGAGATCTTGGCTGTTATGCGAAGCAAATTGTTGAACGAAGCCTGACACAAAACGGTATCTATGTGTTTCGTAACTTGCATTCAGCAATCGAGGACCCTCATACGACCGCTTTATGTCACACGTTTATACAGGCGTTAAAACATGAACGTAATCACGACGAAGAGCCGGCCACACCTCTTTATGTGAACATGATGGTGCCGCTTGCTATCGACCGAGGAATTGCTTCTTTTTATGAAAAATGGAACAAGCAAACGTGGCATTGGCGTGAGCTACAGGCACTTTGCTTTGCCATGAGCATGCCGGAAAAAGAGGCAAAAGGAAATCCGGCGACCGTGTTTTGTGCAGACATGCAAACGCATGTGTACACCCTCTTTTTCACCCAGCCATCTGGATGGTCTCGTCCACATGTGACACAGCAAGCGAAGGAGCAAGCCATTGAGCGAATTATGACTCGCTTCAGTCAAAAGCTGCAAGCGTACGCAGAAGGCCGGCTGCACCGACGAAATGAATGGAAGCAAGCATACGAAGAGAAAAGCATTGCTGAACGTGAAAAACGAGTTCAACACCTTCTTCACGAAGCCTTTCCGCAGCCAACAGACACGAACTATCCAGCGTTTCTAAAAGACATCTACAGCCTTGTCAAACAAACGGTAGAAGAAGAGGAAGGCGTGTTGTTAAGTTAACCCTGGTCATATGACCAGGGTTTTTATTTTATCTAAAAGCTATGTTAAATAATATTGTTGATAATGATCCTAAAACAAGGACCCGATTTGGGGTACTTGTTTTAAAGCCTTATTGAAGATTAGCACCCTTTAGTTGAAGAAGAAATAAGTGACACTACAAGCAGAGCGTCTCATCCAATTTCTGAATCTTGGAGTGGGAAATTAAAAAAACATTGCCAAAAATGTCGATTTTGTCTCCCTTTACACGTACAGCACAATCTTTGTTCGAAGCATAAATGTTTATTTCCTCCGATAGGAGAGATAGTTCGCTTTGGACCAACGTAATGTTATTTTCGAGATCAAAATGAGAAAGGACGGAAAATTTGTCAAGACCAATTCCGTCGTAAACAGAGCTCATTTCAACTTTATATCCAAAGTTTTTCGAGCATAACCATTTTGCGGACATATTGATTGCACCAGCACTTGCTCCAATCACAACGCCGCTGCTTTTTTTAATCGAATCCGATAATTCATATTCCATCAAAAAACCATTTTGTTTAAGAGTGTTCCCCCCCAATAAGAAAATGACTGAAGCATTTTGAATTATCGTTTGGGCATCTTCCTTCTGTACGTGATAATTAATTAGATGATATTCATCAAATATAATGCCAGCCTGGTCAAGCCACGATCGTTCAGTAGCACCATTATCTTCATAAATAGATGGATTTGAGCTAATCATAGCAAGCGATTTTCTATCAGTTATATCTGCCTGTAACACACTGCCCAGATTCTCTGGAAAAGAATCGTTAAACCAACCTAAATAATAATGAGTTTTCATAAATACCCCCATAGCAAAGTGTAAATCCACCATTTATTCCTTGCGTCATCATTCCGTTTTCTTGTCACAAAAAAAACTCTCAATATGACCCCATTATTGAATACAAGTTACACAACACCCTTCACCTAACCTGCCTGATAGTTGAACAAGGCTTATGAGACTTTGAATGTAGATAACCTCAATTTATCATAAGTCGCCACGGTGGGAAATAAGCAGCTTTCGACAATCATCTTACTTATAGTTGTAGAGTCGTTTCGGAAACGGATCGTATCTAAAAACAGAAACCAGCTCAAATAATGGTCGAGGTACTTGGTCGCCACACCATTGAATCGGTTCATTCAGCCCTTTAAGCGACTGTGATAGTTATTGACATTTTGGATATGGTATAGTCCCTTTATCCGTTCCTTACCATCAGATTTAAACGGGTAATGTTCGATTCCTTTTTCTTTTGCATAGGCTTTGAAAGCTCTCCAGGCATCTGTGCATAGGGTATTCGTAGTGGATACCTTAGAACCAATCGCTTGGTCAAGTTTTGTTTTAACAATGCGTCCTTGCCCTAACACTTTTGAGTAAGTTTGTTTTTGGCGGTCCCTCGTAGCCAATACGCAGACCTGTTCCTTACTGATGCCACGAAATTGGGATGCATCGCCACGTTTACGGGCTTTGCGGCCAGTTATCTTCCGTTTCCCTTTTTCAGAGTACAGGAAATAGGTCTCGTCCATTTCGGCGATACCAGAAAAATGGTCAATGTTCATCTGCTTTAGGGCAGATAAAACTTGGTGCCGCCAGTAGAACAGGGTGACGTGATGAACACCGATTAGCTCTGATGCCTTTCGTAAGGAATACCCTTCGATCATACAATGGATAAAATCCAGCCATTTATGGGAAAGGTGAGATCCTTTTAACGGTGTATTGGTTACATCCGTAAAGGTCTTCCCACAGTCCTTACAGCGGTAACGCTGGCGTTCAATTAAGAACTGTAAAGCTTAGCAAGTGGGGAGAAAACGAAGTAAATGAAGGGCAAATCGGCAGGCTCGTGTTTGTAAAAGATGTAAAGTTATATAAGAGAGATGCATCTGGTTCATCCTTTCACCGAGTCGCTAAAAAAGGTTCCATGTGGAGAGTGTATGCTATTAGAGAATTTACTGGAGGAATGAAAGTCTACGATTTAGGTGGGAATGTATATGTATCTCAATCAAATCTTTCTACATATGAAAAGCTTCCTCGTGATATCGCCCAAATTAGAGGAGTAGAAGTTAAGTTTGTTGATGGGAATTTACCAGGAAAATCTGATTTTTTCAGATATCCTCAATTTCCAACCATTATGAATAAAGAAGTGCAACAATCAATTAATGCAGTGTTTTCTAAGATAGGAGATGAAGTGAAAAAACAACAACAGATGATGGTTGAAAAAAATGAACAAGATCCATCAACGTATCATTGGGTTTCATTAAATTCCCAGATTCCATATAACTTTAATAATAAATTAAGTGTGGTTGTATACAGAGGGGCGGGGACGAGAAAAGATGGTAATTCTGAATATACATTTAGTAGCTCCCAATTCTTTAACTTTAATTTGCTAACAGGAAAGCAAATCTATTTAAAAGATGTTCTTACAACAGAAGAGCAAATTGAACGAGTTAATCAATATCTAAAAAAAGAATATGGCTATGCAAAAGGGATTGACGTTCACCGAGATGAGTTTTACTTTAGTAACTTTCTGTTTTGGCATGATATGGAATACATGCCACCTGACGAATATTTTGGTATCCATGTTCTAATAAAAGATTCAGACTCAAAGAACAACCTACCAGTTCGATATATCCCTAAAGAAGTGTATGCAAAGTAGAACAGAGTAATCCTTTGTTATACTGAACAAAAAGGAGGGCACACAATGAAGCGTTGTGACTGGGTGACAAAGGAAGAAATCTACATACAGTATCACGATGAAGAGTGGGGTGTACCGGTTTATGAGGACCGAAAGCTGTTTGAGATGCTGAATTTAGAAGGAGCGCAAGCGGGGCTATCGTGGATAACGGTGCTGCGTAAGCGCGAGCGCTACCGTGAAGTGTTTGATCATTTTGAAGCGGAGAAAATCATTCAGTATGATGAAGCAAAAGTAGAAGAGCTGCTTCAAGACCCTGGCATCATTCGTAATCGGTTAAAAGTAAAGGCGGTCATTCGAAATGCGAAGGCGTTTCTACAGATTCAACAAGAATTTGGTTCATTCTCCGACTACATTTGGAGCTTTGTCGGTGGAAAGCCGGTGATCAACAAATGGGATAGAATTCAAGATGTTCCGACTTCGACTGCCATTAGTGACGCGATGAGTAAAGACTTGAAAAAGCGTGGATTTTCATTTGTAGGAAGTACGATTTGCTATGCGTTCATGCAAGCAACGGGAATGGTGCATGATCATTTAACCACGTGTGTGTGTTACAAACAAAAGGCTGCCCGCTAGGACAGCCTTTTTCTTATGCCGCTTGACTACGCTCAGTTGTCGCTGAACGATTTTTACGAACGTTTACTTTCCCAATGATGTACTTGCCGACCTTCAAGTAATTTAATAGGTGCGTCATGATCATTGAGAAAACAATGCCCGTTCCAAGTAGAATGAGCGTGGTCACGACGGGTCCATTAATTTCCGGTGTCGCTTTAATCCACTTCATCACTTCACTTTGAAAAAACGGATGAAGCAAGTAAATGCCGAATGAATATTGACTTACCTTCATAAATAGCTTTGGCACACGCTTCATTTTCGTTGCAAGATAAAACAAAATGAAAATAACAAACAGCGTTAAAAACATCACATCAACACGCTTTGAGTTAATGATTGTTAAAGTTTCCGTCCAGTAAAAGGCCACGATTGTCCCTACTGATAATAAAAAGACGGCTACCATCATTCGAATGTTGGTCACGACAAATTGCTTAAATTCGTTATAGTGACGTCCTGCATAGAATCCGACCGTAAAGTAGAAAATCCAGCCTAAAAACGGTAAGCGAGATTGAATGTTCCATACGTACGGTGTGACATCATATAAAGTAGGGCCGTCCACAAAGTTAATCACACTCAAATACGCTACGTTTATAAACAATGAAGCAATCAAGGCAACTTTCATCGGAATAAAACGGTGCAGCTTTTGATATAAAATGTGTAGCACATAAAACTGAAAAATAATAAGAACGAAATAGCCGTGGTATTGTCCTTGTACGACGTTTAACACCATTTGGTCCCATATTTCGTCTACACCATTTTTGCGCTGTGTGTATGCTCCGTAAAATAGTCCCATGATGACATAGGGAAGAAAAATAAATTGAAATCGTTTCTTGAAAAACCCTTTTGGTACGGTTTCTTTGTAGCTATAGGATAAAAGAAATTCAGAAATAAAGACAAACATTGGAGTTCCATACATCAAAAGAAGCTGAAGGGTACGAAGCACCTTATAAGCTGTTTCATCTTGTGAATAGTACGACACAATGACTAATGTTAACGCGTGAATAAAAACAATGGTCATACATGCCACACTACGCAACCAAAAGATTTCCGAAATCTGCTTTTTCATGCTGATCACTTCCTTGTTTGTGACATCTTTCGACAAATCTGTTTCATCGTAACAAGTTTTTGGAGGTGGTGCAATGGATAAAAGAACCAATTTCTGTCACATGAAGGAAGGGTACAGGATCGCTCAATTCGTTCATTTGACTAGTAAAATGGAAAGATTGTTCTTGGATGGACAATAATGGGTTGATGAGCAAATAAGGAGGTAGTGTGATTTGTAAGCTGCATCTTCCATGACTAGATGAAAGGTGCATTTTTGATTCACATCAAAGAGACCGTGATAAAGCTCCTCGTTTAGGAGAGGCTTTATCACGGTCTCGCTTATCGTGCTAATTGCTTTCGTACAATTGGTGCTACGCTTTTTGCATCATGATCGTTGCGAACGACGTGCTGTGTCACGTCTTTTCGTGCCTCGCGGTAGCGCTTTTGAATGGTTCGAATTTCGTCAAATGTAACATTGGTTTCAACGTGTGTGCGAACAATTTTTAAAATGTCATCGTATTGTGGAATTTGCTTAATCGTACTGACTTGCTGAAGAACCCCTTTGATGATTTTTTGCTGTCGCTTTTTCTTCTCAATTTCACCTGTTTGCTCACTTCCTGAAAAGGTGGCAAACGCTAGTGCTTCTTGTTCATTGAGCGTGATGGCTCCCTCTGGAAACGAGTACTCACCCGTTGAAAAGGCTTTTGGGTTTTGCACTTCAATTTCTTTTACCGATTTGACCAGTTGCCCAAACGCATGAGCATCGGCTTTCATATAATAATCAATAGGGACATCCAGTAAGGCTTCGACACTAGCGACAACCTCTTCTGTTGCTGCGTTAGGTAAAGGGAGCGTGTCTTTTTTTATGTGAACAACATGAGTTGAAGGTGTTTCAGGGTTAATAGCTAATAATGACAGTGACTCAATCTGGTGTTCATCTGTTTCAATCAATAAAACGGACAAGGGTTCGGCCTCTTTGATGTTTACTTTTTCGTGTCGTTTGTCTGATTGATAGTGAAGCGGCTTATATGTATCCTCAACCGCTGCTTCAACTTGAGAATATCCATAATAGGCGATGCCGACTGTTGATAGTAAGAAGGTGAACACAAGCGCGCCAATAAGTTCTGCTCGTCTTTTTCGGTTCATCTCACTTCTCCTTTCAAAAAAACTCTTTCACTATTATTCCCTCTGAGAAGAAGAAAATAAACCTTACCATAAAAAACGAGCATGCCACCTCGGCACGCTCGCGTCATTGATTGGTTTACCGGCCACTCGTTCGTCTAATGTATTGCTTGATTTCGTCAATCACTTCTTTTTGTTTTTCCTCGCTATTAAAGCATTCAATTCCATACGCATACTCGTTATGAAGCTCTTTTTTCCAAATAAAGATACCATCTAACTCAATTTCTTTCTCATTCACTGTAAATTGTACAGCCGTATGAATGGTTAATTTTCCAACTGGTAGGTTGAGTGGAGACGTTACACGCAATCCACTCGGACTTATATCTTGAATAGAAAGCAACCCTTTTTTCGTTTGAGCTTCCTTTTCATGTGGCTTTAAAAGCACAAATGTTCCTTGAATAGGTGGTGAAATCGTAAAACGAAAAGGTTCATCACGCTTGAATCTCATGTTTCTCTTCTCCCTTCTTTTTGTGATGGAGGACCAGTAATGATTCGTTCTTATGTAACATAATAATATGCATTGCCCATTATTTTTCAACACGTTTTTTAAGAAATCGTGAATTTTTGGTTAAGTTTCCAAAAAATATGTACGTATAAAGGCCTATTTAGTATGATGGTATCATAGGTAAAATGGGTGGAAGGAAGTTTAAGAGCATGTATGAGCAGATTGTAAAAGAGGCGTATTCATTTCCTTTACATTTTTTATCACTAGGAATTGGTGTGTCCGTTATTTTTATCTCCTTTTTCTTTATTGATCAATTTAAAAAACAAACAACGAAAAGCAAAAGACACGCATGGATGTTAGGGGCTTCCATTATTTATAGTGTAGGTATATGGGGCATTCAACAGTTATCTATTGAGGCATTTCAACTATCAAACACATACATTCATCATACATTACATATGGTACTCGCTCTGTTAGGTGCCATCATTGGTAATTATCTTGCATTTTGGATTGTGTATACAGGAAAACGGAACATGCTTACCTTTTTAGGGGGAGGTATGTTTATGAGTGTGGGCTTTTTGGTTATGTTTTCAACGTGTTTAATAGAAGTGGAATCCGTACAGTTTATGTTTGAAAATCCATTTCAACTGTTAGCGTTAACGTTTGCGCTGCTTGCCTCATTTATGTTTTTATGGATTTCGTTTCAAGCCATTTTTTATCAACGAAACTATCAGCTATTAATTAAATTTATTTATGCGTGTATGATCACATTCTCTATTTTTAGTTTGCAGTACATTGTGCTACTTGTCACAGACGAAAGCAAACAATTATGGCTTGAAGATCCGATCATCCTCGCAAGTATTTTCAGTGTGTTTGCTCTCTTTACATTTGTATTAATGGCCATTGCGATGCTGATGAATCGTCACATTCGTGAGCATCGCTCGTTAAAAGGAGCCATTTTCACTTCGTTACTCGATCCAATGGTTATTACAAATGAAGAAGGATATATTCTTGAAATGAACAAGGTTGGGTATGAGTGGTTTACCCGTGAGGTCATTGGTAAATCGATGACAACGTTGTTTCCTGACTATAGTACTCTTCAAGCCGTTGTCGGACAACGTATCGAGCGCATGCTTACGTTTCGAGACAAAACAAAGAAATGGATTGAGTTAACCGTTACAAAGCTCGAAGCAGAGGGTGTGAACGAATATTTAGTCTATATGCGTGATGTGACCGAGCAAAAAGAGTTTGGCATGGACCTTCAAGAAGTCAACAATCGTTATCAGCAGCTGTTTAATTCGTCACCACTCCCAATTGTTGTTCATCGTGCGGGAAACATCGTATCCGTTAATCAAGAAACGCTTCGAATCGTTGGAGTCGATAAAAAAGAAGAAGCAGTCGGACGCACTGTTTTTGACTTTTTTCAAAAAGAAGAGCGTACGTACATTCGTCAGCTCATCACTGACATGATAAATAGTAAGCATCTCAGTGATGTCGTGAGAGAAATAAAAATCTTAAACGACAAAGGTGAACAGCTTACCTTAGAAACGAAATCAAGCGTCATTTTCATAAAAGGGAAAACCTATATTCAAACCATTTTAAAAGACATAACGGATTATAAAAAAGCAAAAGAAGCGGTGCTGCACACAACCTATGAAGATCCATTAACAGGCCTTCCGAATGCGTCCTTTTTTCATACCGTTGCAAAAAATCGGATGATGCGAGCAAACAAAGAGGGGTTATCATTAGGCATTATGGTCGTGGATTTGGATCGATTCCGTTATTTTAATGATACGTACGGGCGAGCGTTTGGAGATCATATCGTGAAAGAAATTGCTAAGCGCATTCAACAAGTTCTTTCACCAAGCGACTTGTTGTCTAGCTTTGGAACAGATGGCTTTTTGTTGATGATTAAAAATGGTGACAAAGAAGTCATTCGTACACTTGGAAAAACCATTTTATCCGTGATTCAACAGCCGTTTACATTTAATGAAGTGGAAGTGTTTTTAAGTGCTAGCGTTGGGGTGAGTGTGTATTCTCAAAATAGCGTCACGCTTGATACACTCATTAGGCAAGCAGAAATGGCGATGTATCACACAAAAAAGAACGGCCGAAACAATATGACATTTTACGATCCGTCGATTCAACAAGCAGACACAAGACGCATGGTCATGGAAGATAATCTTCACCGAGCGGTTGCTAATGATGAGTTTGAGCTTTATTATCAGCCGAAAATTCATGTGAAAACAGGGAAGATCGCAGCGGTTGAAGCGCTTATCCGATGGAATCATCCTGTGCTAGGACAAATTTCACCTGCTGAATTTATTCCAATTGCAGAGGAAACCGGACTTATTGTACCGATGAGTGAGTGGGTACTGCATACCGCATGCATGCAAAATAAGCGTTGGCAAGAAGAAGGAATGTCTCCGATGCGTGTGGCCGTGAATATTTCAAGTGTGGAGTTTGGAGAAGACGATTTCGTTACAAAAGTAGTCAATATTCTTGAGGAAACAAAGCTTTCTCCGCATTATTTAGAGCTGGAAATCACTGAAAGTGTTGCCATTAAAAATGTAGGAAGTGTGATTGAAAAGCTGGATGCACTGAAGCAAGTAGGTGTCTATATCTCCATTGACGATTTTGGTTCTGGTTATTCATCGCTTAGTTACATTAAAAAGCTGCCAATTGATGCACTCAAGGTCGACAGGTCGTTCATTCAAGATTTAAAAGCCAATCAAACGGAAGAGACCATTGTTAAAGCGATTATTACGATTGCGAAAAGCTTGCAGTTAGATGTAGTGGCAGAAGGCGTCGAGGAGCAAGAGCAAGTGCAGATTTTAAGAAAAGAGCGGTGTGATGAAATTCAAGGTTATTATTTTAGTAAGCCGCTTCCGGTTTCTGAATTTGAGCAAAAATACGAAAGCATTGAGCGCCATGCGATGAGTAGTTAACGATATAATGGAGCTGAGAAAACTCAGGCCCGTAACATCCCTTGCCTCAATCCTTCAGTGGGCAAGGGATTTTGCATGTAAATCGTCTTTTATGTTTTACCTATGTGTCTGTATGAAGACGGAAGAAATCGGAGAATGATAAAGGTAGCCTATCCTCTCGTGAGCAGTCGAACGGATTGTGGTATGCTTGTGTTAATGTTCTTTTGAAAGAAAAGGAGGATACAAATTGAACACACCAACTGTTTCAATTGTCATTCCAACATACAATCGGCTTTTTGCACTAGCGGAGCTACTTGAATCGTTAAGTCGTCAAACGTATCAAGATTTCGAAATCATTATTGTGAACGATGGAGGCGAATCGATTGACATCTTACAAGATGTGTATGCATTCCTTCCGCTTCGCATTGTGTCATTAACTGAAAATGTTGGACATGTGGAAGTGCGAAACATCGGCGTCCGTCATGCAGCGGGTGAGTATATCATGCTGATGGATGATGATGATTTACTCTTGCCAACGCACATCGAGCGCATGATTGTTGATATTCAAGATGTGGATTTTGTGTTTTCAGATGTGGAAATGTTTGATTACCGCATGGAGGGGATCACGCGCATTCCGACAGCACGAACGCTGTTTGCCTACGAATACAGCAAAGAAGGGATGCGAACGTTTTCGACCTATGTTCCATCAGGCAGTATGTATCGCCGTTTGATTCATGAAAAAATAGGGGAATTTGATGTGAGTGTGCATAACTACTGGGATTGGGATTTCTTTTTACGTGTAGCAGATTCCTTTCGCGTAAAGCGTGTACCAGTAGCAAGCGTTCTTTACGCGTTTTCAGCAGAAGGCGACAACCAATCAGCCGTTCAAAATGAAATGCGTCAAGCCTATTTAAATCGCCTCTGCATCAAGCACGAACTAGGAGAGCTACCCATTAAGAATTTTTGGCTACTACTCGAGGAGCCAGATGTGAAAAAGCGAAAAGCAACAAGTGAGGTACACTGGAACGGACAACCGTTTGCATCACGACTTGTTGGAAAGGTATGCACAAAAGGGGGCGTTTAATCCGAACGCCTCCTTTTGTATCCGATAATCACGCCGTGTTCAATCTTTCATAAATGGAAGGAAATGACAGGTTAGCGAATGAAATAGATATGTTAAAATAAGGATATTCGCGATTACTTCACCACTTTTAACTCATCAATAGGCCAATAGGTGACATGAACCTCTCCAACCACATCATCAATAGGTGTGACACCAAAGTGGCGACCATCTCGGCTTACAAGTCGGTTATCACCAAGAACCAGTATGTGATTAGCAGGAATTCTTTTTGATAATGACACATCTTCGACGGAGAAATCTTCGGTGAGTTGATCAGGTGCTGATAAGTAGTTGCGATATTCATTCAAATGTGGCTCTTTTAGCGGCTTTCCGTTTACATACAGAACGTCATCTTTGTATTCAACTTCTTCTCCAGGTAATCCAATCACACGTTTTACTAAAAAATCATCGCCAAATGGTGCTTTTAGTACGACAAGGTCAAAGCGATCTGGCTTGCTTAGCTTGCCAATAATGATTTTATTCCCCTCATGAAGGGTAGGCATCATCGATTCGCCTTTTACCGTGTAAGGCTGAAAGAAAAAGTGCTGAAGAACAATGGAGAAAAATAGAGTTACCGTTAATACCTTTACATAAAGCCATATCTCGGTTTTGACTTCTGGTTTCATCGTGAGTCACTCCTTCATACGATGAGATCTTTTGTAGCAGCATGTAAGTATAGTAGAAAAATAAGTTCATAGTCGAATCTATTTTATCACTACTAAGCAAAGTTGACACCGATTTTGTTACGAGGTTTCACAACCCAATCCACGGTTTGATTCATCATTCACTGCTACATGAAACAAAAAGCTTTATTTAAGGCTCTTATTTAAAAAGATAAAAGGGGATTACAGTCATGAAAGACATTGTGGGTAAACAACGTTTGTTAAAAATTAAAGAGATATTAGAAGCAGAAACAGACGAACAAAACGAATTATCCATTAAAGACATAAAAGAAAAATTAAAGCATCACTTTGGAAGTGATTATGAAGTCGATGCACGTGCAATTAAGCGAGATCTTCAAGCGTTAATTGAATCTGAGTTTGATATTATTGAAAACAAAGGGAAATACGGTGAAAATTTTTATAGTCATCAAGCGAGATTATTTGAATTATATGAACTACGCTTACTTGTTGATGCCGTTTTATCTGCAAAATTTATTACGCAAAAAGAATCAGAGCAGCTCATCGAGAAAATTAAACAGCTCACAAGTCAAACGCAGGCAAAGTCGCTACCAAGTCCGGTGTATTTTGATAAAGCGGTGAAGAGTCAGCATGCGTACATCAAAATTGACATTGATCGTATTCACACAGCCATCTCAACGAAAAAAATCATTGGCTTTCAATACGGTCGGTACAACGTTGACAAAGAATTTCAGCTAGGGCGAAATGGTGATGAATATGTCGTCTATCCGTATGCGCTTATTTGGCATAATGATTTTTATTATTTAATCGGAGAGTTTAAAGCCGAGAATCAATTTCGTCACTACCGAGTGGATCGCATGCGAAACGTACGTGTCATAGAGGAATCGTTTAAAAAGAAAGACATTCATTTGTCTGAATATGTGAATCATTCCTTTCAAATGTTTGCAGGAGAGGAAGAGTGGTTAAAGGTT
The DNA here is from genome assembly GCF_016909075.1 of Priestia iocasae. GTDB lineage: Bacteria > Bacillota > Bacilli > Bacillales > Bacillaceae_H > Priestia > Priestia iocasae. Next base: position 27,844 of record NZ_JAFBFC010000002.1, on the reverse strand, counting down.
CATTTTACATATAGCTTATTAAATGTGGTCATTGACCGCTTTGGCATTGAAGCCGACATTCGCAAAGTCGATGATACGTATTTTGAACTGCGCACAAAAGCAAAGATGAGTAAAGGACTCATTGGCTGGCTTTTAACGTGGGGAAGTGAAGCCAAAGTGATTTCGCCAGAGCATGTGGTTGAAGAAGTAAAAGAAGAAATTCGTCGCATGCAGAAAGTGTACGAGTGATAAATGAAAAGCGGACTGTGAGTACAGCCCGCTTTTTTATTCTTTATATGGTTGTTCCATTGGTTTTTCTTCAACGGGCACAGCATGTTCGGGCTGTGGCATGTCGTTTAGTTTCTTGTTCAGCTGTCGAATTTGGCTATTAAGCTGAACAATTTTAACAAAGCTGAGCGATGCAGCTACAATACCACCAAAAATGGCTGATCCTAAAATGACTAAAATAAGCGGCCATTCTTGTGAACCGAATAAGTAATTAAATTGAACAGGCTCGTTGTTAATAATGGCTAAAATCGCAATGATAAGTGCAAACAAAAGCCCAAGTAAAAAATAACGTTGTCCTTTCATCGAGACACTCCTTCCTCTTTCGTGATGCTGCACATAGAAGGTTGTTGATTGCATTCCATCCAGTCTTTTACATGCTTCATCAAAAAACTCATTTTATTTGTTTACCCTAGCAATTTTTTCTTAAACATTTTTTCTAGTATACGCACCAACAGGTTGTTTGTCTACCAGGAATATTGGAAGATTGTTGAAAAAAGCACTGCCTCTTCGACTCACATCAAGGTGAATGGAAGAGGCAGTGCTTTTTGGTTGTTCAATTAGAATGATGTTAATGTATGTTCTTGAAGCCATTGCTTACGTTCAGCAGCATCTTCATATAATGCGTCTGCATCGGTTATGTGGGAAGCGATAACGTATTCAATTGTTGCCAGTGGAGCCATTAGTAAGCGCCAGTTTAATACAACTTCACCATCCATTACTTTTGAAGGTGTCTGTTGCAGATCTTCCCATTGTACCTCTTTTGGAGCGTTGCTTACTAGCTTGCGTACTTCTTTTAACGCCTCTTGGAACTTGTCTTTCGCGCGACCTTGGTACCAATCCGTTAAAAGAGATTGAATTTCGCTGTTTGCTTCCGCTTCGCTTAATGAATTTGGAAGTGTTGCGATAAATTTCGCTCGGAAGGTCATCTCAGCTTGTCCGATATCCTCGCGAACAATGTTTAAACGATAAAGGCGTCCTAAGTATGAAAATTTGTCATCCTGTGCAAATGATGGAGCTTCTGAAGCTTTTGGTGTGTTCGTTTTCTCTGCCACCGCTTCTGATTGTTGCTCCGTTGATGGGGCCATTTCTTCTCCATTTAACTGTGTTAAAATCCAATTCGCTTGACGCGCTAATACAAAGCGAACATTGTTTAGATTCAAACCTCTTGGAACAACAACCGTTACCCCTTCGTTTTCACACACTTGAACCGAAATATTCGTTTTATTAGGAACGACTTCTACTTTGTAGTCAATTGTTTGGTTACCAACGTGATAAGTATACATATTATACGTACTCCTTTCTACAAAACTTCATTGTAAGTTGTAAATGCAAACCTGTCAAATGGGAGAATTTTGATGACAGAAGGGTTGACGCGGTTAAAAGACATGTTAGCACGGATAATTAAGACTTATAGGTGTAGAGGTTCAAAGTTAATAGTAGGAAGTGTTAAATAGGCTTCGTTCCTCACATCATGATGGATGCTACAAGAAGCGCAATTCCATTGACGGAGATCGAGATTCTTGACGACGTCGTGTGTGTAACCACAATTTGAACATCATTAAGAGCTTGCGAGAATGCGCTGCTGTTTCACTCTTTGCTTTCTAAAGAAGCGTGAGGTATCTGTGAGATGTTGCAAAGAGAGTTGAAGAGTGATAATGTCGACTGCTTTTAACGGTGTTTGCTCTTTTATAAAGACGAACATGTTAACTAGATGAATCGTTTTGGATTTCTTTGTAGGAGGTGTTCCATTGAAAGAAAGGGAATGGAAGACAAAACAGAAACACCCCATGATGGTAGCACTCAGCATTTGCTCGGGAATGGTTGGATAGAGACGAAATCGATCTGCTTTATGGATACGCATGGATGACACCTCCTTCCTTACATATCCATATTATACCACATGCTATGAACCAAGAGAAAAATAAGAAAGTATGTTCTTTTCTATTTGACGTGTTGCACAATGGAGATGGTGATTCATCCTCCACCTCCTCATTCGTTTTATTCTCCGCTCACTTCTTGAGGTGCGGGGCTCACACCTGGTTATGATAAAAGGAATGAAACCGCTTTAAAAATGGGAAATATTTTCGGAATTATCTTTACATTTCCTGAAATTAGCCGATGAGTATAGTAGAGAGAGATTAATAGAGTGGGGGAAGAGGGGAATGAAAATGTCTTTTTTTAAGAGCTTGCGCTTTAAGGTGCTTATGCTCATTGTCGCCATTATGGTGGCAACTGCGTCAACATTAGGGGTTGTTAGCTTTCACATTGCGAAAAAGCAATTAATTGAAGCAGGAAAGCTAAATTTACAAAACAATGTAAAAGGAGCTTTGTCTGTATTAGAACGTTTGCATGAGCAAGAAAAACTCAGCATTTTGCGAAACGGCAGTGCGAAAGAACAAGCCGCTACACTACTTGCAGGGCCAAAACAAAATGAAAACAAACGTGACTTTTCAAAGTCAGGATTTTTATATAAAGAAAATGGCTATATGTTTGCGTACACACCTGATAATGTCGCCGTCGTTCATCCGATGGGGTTTGAAGGGGAAAACATGTCGAGTGTAAAGGACGCAAACGGACAAGCGGTCATTGATAACCTATGGAAAGCAGCAAAGCAAGAGAAGGTAAGCGATCGTTTTTATGAATATCCATGGAAAAATGCAGGCGAAACGGACGTGCGAAATAAAATTGCGTATGTGACCTACTTTGAACCATGGGATTGGATGATCGGAATTGGGGCGTATGAAGATGAATTTTATGATCATTTAAATGCCCTAAAATGGACAATCTTTTTATTTTCACTGGGTGCGACCATTATAGCAAGTGCCGTTTTATATTTAGTCACACGTCGCTATATCGTTGGCATTGAACGATTAACGAAAACGACGAGAAAGCTTTCAGAGGGTGACTTGCAAGTGCGTGTTCCTGAATTCCGTTCAAAAGATGAACTAGGGATGCTGTCGCACTCGTTTCAACAAATGATTGATAACATGAAAGAGCTTATTACAAAAGCAAATGACACGAGTCAGCTAGTGGCAGCGTCATCAGAGCAATTAACGGCGAGTGCGGAAGAAACGAAGAAAGCGACGAATGAAGTGACGGTCTCCATTCAAGAAGTCGCTGCTGGCGCAGAGAATCAGCTTCTGAGCGTGGAGCGAACGAATGATTCCATTCATGAAATGGATAAGCTCATTCAACGTGTGTCTGCTCGTTCAAAAGAGGTAGAGCGTTCCACAAACGAAACGGCCAAGGAAGCTGAAATCGGTAATGAACTATTAGAAAAAGTAACAAAACAAATGTCCAGTATTACAAATACCGTGACGGAATCAACAGGCGTCGTGAAGTCATTAGAAAATCGCTCTACTGAAATTGGTAAGATTATTGAAGTCATTACACGCATTTCTGACCAAACGAATTTACTGGCGCTAAACGCAGCGATTGAAGCAGCACGAGCAGGAGAGCATGGAAAAGGATTTGCGGTCGTGGCAGGAGAAGTTCGAAAGCTCGCGGAAGAATCAAAAAAATCCGCTGATCAAATTTCAGTACTGATTCAAGAAATTCAAGATGAAACGAGAGTTGCATACAACGTCATGCAAGAAAGTACGGAAAACGTTGCGACCGGCATGACGGTCGTATCAGAAGCGAGTGATAATTTCTCCAAAATTCTTCAAGATATTTTTACGATTCAAACAGATGTTCAGCACATTACAGAAGCGACGGATCAAATTGAAGAATATTCTCGCTCCATTACCGAAGTGGTGTACATGCTTGCCGAGTCAGCGAAGTTTTCAGCTGCAAGTGCAGAAAATGTGGCGTCTGCGTCAGAGGAAGAGCTAGCGGCAATGGAAGAAATAACGTCTGCAGCCCATTCGTTAAGCAACATGTCACAAGATTTGCAAGACTTATTAGTGAAATTTAATGTTTGATAAAAAATTCAGACTTTTCATTTACATTTCTGCATATGTTTGATATAGTAAAAAAATCATTCATAACAAGTTATCACGAGTGGACGAGAGAACTGGCTCATGGACTCCACAGCAACCTACATATGTAAGGTGCTCCTACCAGCAAAGCCACATGCTTTGGGTGATAAAACCGGCAAAAAAACGCCCATGTTGCATCCGAAGCAGCATGGGCGTTTTTTCGATTGAAACCAAAAGGAGGAAATAAACATGAGTCACCAAACAGCTGTCAAACCGGTTACCATTGAACAAATTATCAAGGAGTTACATCACGAACACTTTTTAAATGACGAGGTCATCTGTACACGCTTTGAAACCTTTTACGAGGTGGTAGTGAAGCGTGAAAGCGAAGCATATGCAGTTGGCATCAGTCATCCTCTCTTTCAAGTGCTACAAGCACAAGACCTTCAAGAGCTAAAGGCTACTCTTCTTCAAAAATTGCACGCAGTGGGTCTCTAGTAAGCTACATATTTCTTTTCACGTTTAGGTCATCATGCTATAATGACAGTCCAACTTTTATCGAATTTACATTTCGTTAAAATAATTGTCAAAATTTTTACACAAATAGTCTATCATAAAAGATGGAAAATATGGTATCTTATAAAACAAGCAACATGACGTCAGCTTGTACCTTATAAAAATACAAAGTGGATGTGTACACGGAAAGGAGAAGGTATCGTGGAAGTGTTAATCGAGCACGGAAATGATCAAACGAGCGAGCATTTTATTGATCGTGTTATTGACTTCTTAGAAGAAGAAAAATGAGCGCACATGTATGAACATGAGAAGGTCGTTCTCCTCATGTTTTTACGGAGATATTTTAAAAGCGCTTACATCTAACGCTCCTTTTACGGGACACAAAAGCGTCGTACGACCAAAAATGAGTCGGATTGAGCCGACACCTTCTGATGACTTCACTTCGGTGGGTCTTTTTTTACTTGTTAGACGATTGTTTCAATAGGAACGAGCAAAACGTCATCCACATACGCTGTGAAATCCCTCTTGACCATCTCTTGTTTTTGTTAGAAAATTTAGAAAAAAGATGAAGGGTGAAGGAGATGCACACAAATCAGACGCTTTATGAAAGCAAAGAGGCATTAACACAGCTTTTGTGTGACTTAGTTGAAGTACCAAGCGTAACAGGAACGATTTCAGAAGTGGAAATGGCACAAGTGATTCATGATAAAGTGGCCCGTCTTTCTTATTTTCACCAACATCCTACCCATGTTCAGCTGCACTCAACGGGAGATGGACGATCGGTGGTGACAGGACTTGTGAAAAAAGAAAAATCACAAAAAACGGTTGTTTTACTTAGTCACTTTGATGTGGTAGATGTGTATGATTATGGTGTGTTTCAAGACAAAGCATTTCAGCCACGAGAGCTGACAGACTATTTTTATAAGCATACACATTTCCTGCCGCTTCATGTGCAAAATGAGTTATCGGAAGCGGAATGGCTATTCGGTCGCGGAACGATGGACATGAAAGCGGGGCTTGCTCTTCATATCTCGATGCTTGAAAAAGCGAGTAACGGTGAATTTGATGGAAATGTGCTGCTGTTGAGCGTACCAGATGAAGAAGTGAACTCGGTTGGAATGCGCACCGCTGTCTCCATTTTGCTACAGCTTCAAAAAGAGCATGATTTACAGTATGAGCTTATGTTTAATGGCGAACCGGTCTTTAGTCGTTACCCAGGTGACCCAACAACCTACATGTACTCAGGATCTATTGGTAAGCTTATGCCAAGCTTTTTATGCTATGGAAAAGAAACGCATGTAGGGGAGCCATTTGCAGGATTAAACGCGAACCTTCTTGCTTCTGAGTTAACTCGCCATCTTGAGTTGAACATAGGCTTTTGTGAAGTAGTCGATGGTGAAGTCAGTCCACCACCAACCGTTTTGTTTCAAAAAGATTTAAAAGAAGAATATTCTGTGCAAATTCCAAATCGAGCCGTTGTGCTGTTTAATTTATTTTTAATGGAAAAGTCGATTCTAGATGTGATGGCACCGTTAATGAATGTGGCGAGTGAAGCGGCACGTTACGTGAAAGAGACGGTTCAAAATCGAGCCGCTCAATATGCGCTGTTAGAATCATCAACACCTCGGGCCGTTGACATTCATGTGTTTACGTATGAAGAGCTTTACACGTACGCTGTGACTCAGCACGGAGAAGAAGTGGTAAAAGAACTACAAGCGAACGTACTTGAGCAGCATGCTGGAGAAGATGATCGCATTCGTTCCATTAAGCTTGTTGATGAGCTGTCGATTCTATGTCGAGAAGTTGCTCCGATGATTGTCTTATTTTTCACACCGCCATTTTATCCAGCCATTTGCTCAAAGGAAAATGAAAAGCTGCGTGCCATTGTTCATTCTGTCAAAGCAAAGGCGAAAACCTACGATGTGGACCTAATCGAGCAAGCCTATTTCGGAGGCATTTCAGATTTGAGCTACGCTGGTTTACAGCACCCGCTTGATACGTTTACGCCGTTTGTGACGAATATGCCGCTTTGGGAGAAAGGCTATGACATTCCATTAAAAGAACTAGCTGACATTCATGTGCCAGTCTTCAACCTCGGACCAATTGGACGTGATGCACACCAGTGGACCGAACGATTAAATGTCACTTATTCATTTGGGGTACTGCCAACGTTCATTGAACATGTGATTCATGAGGCGCTAAAATGAGGAAAGGTCATCATCTCATGTGAGGTGATGACCTTTCTTTTATCTTATCGTTTTAAACGAAATCGTCCGTTCTGTACCGTAAACGCTGCTTTTTCCTTTGCGTTGTACATCTCAACTAAAAATGGTCGTTCTCCAACGGTTTGGAGCGTTTCGTTAACCAGTCCACTTTCAGATTCACATAAAATGAGATTGCCACCGTGCAAATAAAGCTTGCGGCATGTTGCATCTAATACCGGATCTCGGTACACTTCACCGAGATGTAGCTCTAACAGCGCTGCCCATTTTTCAGACGTTTCAAAGACTTGATGCACCGCACAATAAATGTTCTCGATTTTTAATGTCCCTTGAGGATGATGGAAAAAGGGCTCAAGCGCTTTTTCACGAGTGAGATCATCTTCACCCCATTCAATGAAAAAAGGCAGGGGAAGCTCATGCTCATCGCTTCTCACAAACAGCATCTTCCACTCTAACATCGATCCATCTTCACGGCGACGAGAGCCTGCGACTGGTCCTTCTACATCATACCCTTTTTCTTTTAATGTCTCGCTCACGTCCTCTATCCGTTCCGTTCGAAGCGCAAATCGTCCGAAATGACCGATAGCTGTGCCTTCTTTTACAAACTGACGAATTAAATCATTATCCGTCACACCTTCTGCAAGCAAGCGGTCATGAAAGCCAAGCCACTCGATGTAGCTTAATCCAAAATAAGAAAGAGTGTTAAAGGTGCCCCAGCTTTCATGGTGTCCACCTTTGATAACGTGAACTCCTTGTTCAAGCAGCTCACTCTTTGCTTCTTCTGGATTCGGTGAAAAATGAACAAGGTGATCAAATGATAATTGCATACGGTATGTCCTCCTTTTCTCTCTATTATAGAGAATACGTGATAGTAGTAGATTTATCCTGTTTGAAGGTGCTATTAGATGTGTTTTTTACCTCATATTGGTAATGTGTGTTAAGATATCTAGCAAAGAGGTGATAAAGGTGAACATTAGTTCAACGAATGATTTTGAATTAGTCGCTAAATTGAATAAGTCTGTTCATGATTTACACGTTAATCTATACCCTGAGTATTTCAAGGAATACAACTTTGGAGAAATGATAAACCCGAACGATTAGGAGGTTTTAATGAGTCTCCTAATTGTCCGGGTCTTTATTTGTTGCTTTTCATAGAGTTATTCATTTTCCGTTAAGAAGCAATCGTTTGCTCTCGGCGAACTAATGTAACATGTCGCTGTAATAGGAATAATGCGCCTAACGTCAACACGCCACCAAATAAAAATGGAAGAGACATGTTTACGCTAAAGGCAAAGGAACCAACGATAGGACCAAAAATGCGTCCTAAGCTATCCATGGATGAGCTAATACCAGATGCCGCGCCGTAGCCTACCTTTGTTTTCATCGTAATAAGAGATAAGACGCACGGACGAATCAGTGCATTTCCAGCAGTGAAAATCGATAGGAAAATCGCAGCGTTTATCGCATTGGATGAAAACAGAATTAACACATAGCCCAGTGAGGAGAGAAGAAGACCAGCAACGATGAGGGACTTCTCGTTTCCTTTTTTAAAGCGCTGTAATACGCCACCTTGCATCATCGCTTGCGTTAAGCCACTTGCGACAAACATCCAGCCAATCGTCGTTGGTGTCGCTTCGATTCGATCCATTTGAAAGAATTGAAACGTCGCTTCTAAGCCAGCTAACGTAAACGTTGCGAAAAACGAAAGGATGTATAAATACTTTAACGCCCCTTGGAAGTCGGTTGTAAAATCAGTCCAGCTCGTTGATTTCTCCGTCGAAGGCTTGCGTTTGTCAACAGACAGTGACTCTGGTAACACGAAGAAGGCAAAGACCGTCATGATAATCGCTAACACCCCTGATACAACAAACGGAACAAACAACCCAAATGATGAAAGCAATCCACCAATCGCAGGTCCAAATATAAACCCAAGTCCAATCGTCATTCCTAACAAACCAATGGATTTTGTGCGGTTATCCTCCGTTGTAATATCAGAGGCATACGCAAACGCACAAGGAATGACCGCTCCTGCAAATAATCCACCGACGATGCGAGAGGCGTACATAAGAAGAAGCGAATCGCCCGCTGTAGCGAAAATAAAAAAGCTCATACTAAAGCCAATTAACCCAATGAGTAGGATCGGTCGTCTTCCTTTTCGGTCAGACAGGCTTCCCCAAAACGGAGAGGTAATAAATGACCCAATTGAATAAACAGCCATTAAAAAACCTAAATTGACAGTGCTTACATTTGTTGCCCTAATGACTTCGGGAACGATTGGAATAATAATTCCGAATCCAACAAACACCATAAATACGATAAACATCAAAGTGAGTAATTGTTTTTTCATGTCGTGATTCCCCTATATGTATGTCAGTATGATTAGTATAACAAATATTGTGAAGTTCGGCTTCGTTTTGTAAACAAAAAAGCGAAACGGGATCAAACCCGTCTCGCTTTTTAATGTGGTAAGAACACTAACTGATAAAGGAATAATACGGCGAACACATACACAAGTGGATGAACTTGTTTGCCTTTTCCTTTTACAACCTTCATTAATGGATAAGAAATAAATCCTAATGCAATTCCTGTTGCGATACTTGATGTTAAAGGCATGCTTAAAATGACTAAGAATGCAGGGAATGCTTCATCAAACTCCGACCATTTTACATGAGCAATCGCACCCATCATTAAGCTACCAACAATAATTAAGGCAGGAGCCGTAATCGCAGCAATGCCTGAAACAGCCCCAACTAATGGACCGAAGAACGCCGCAACTGCGAATAAAATGGCAACGACTAAGCCTGTTAAGCCCGTACGACCACCAGCCGCAACACCTGCTGATGACTCAATGTATGCCGTTGTTGGACTTGTTCCAAACATTGCACCAATTGATGTACCAAATGAATCCGCTAGTAACGCATGACGAACACGTGGCATTTCGTTTCCTTTCATAAGGCCCGCTTGCTGTGCCACTCCAATCATTGTTCCTGTTGTATCAAAGATGGTTACAAGTAAAAATGAGAACACAACGGCATATAACCCGTGCTGAATCACATCACTAATCGCTGTAATTGGGTTTCCCACAATTAAGCCTTCAGGAAGGTGAGGCATGGCCATAATACCTGCATCAAATTTTAATTGACCCGTAAAGTAGGCGATGACACCCGTAATAATCATTCCTAAAAATAACGCACCGTTTACGTTCATTGCATAGAAAACTAACGTCACGGCAAGACCGACTAAGGCCAATACCACTTTTGGAGAGTGAAGGTCACCTAGTGCAACTAAGTTTGCTTCATCTGCCACGATAATATCAGTTAAGCGAAGTCCGATAAACGCGATGAAAAGACCGATACCAGCTGTAATTCCATGCTTTAAGTTATCAGGAATCGCTTCAATTAACTTTTTACGAAAAGGAGTAAGTGATAAAATAACGAAAATTAAACCTGCGACAAATACAGCTGCGAATGCTGTTGCATAATCAATGTTGCCATATGAACCAACAACCGAGTAAGCAAAGTATGCATTCAGTCCCATTCCAGGAGCAATCGCAATTGGATAATTAGCGGCAAGCGCCATCCAAAGTGTTCCAATTATGGCTGAAATAATCGTTGCAGTAAAAACTTGATCAAATGGAACACCAGCGTCAGATAAAATAACTGGGTTGACAATGATGATGTAAACCATCGTTAAAAACGTTGTAAATCCAGCAATCACTTCTGTTTTTGTGTTGGTGTTTGCTTCTTTTAATTTAAACATAATTACCCTCCGAAATAACGAACATTAAAAACAACATTTATAATAATATTCGTTTTTAGGGATAAATGCAAGGGTAAATTATGAATCTTTTACAATTGGTACTTTTATTTTAATTTCTAGATAGGGAGGTTTATAGGCATAGTTAATATGTCCGTGGTGTGCACCAATGGTTTGCTTGACAATCCATGTGCCTAGCCCTTGGTGGTGGCCTCCTTTTTCCGTTACGTGAAATGGAGAAAACAAGTGCTCTTGTCGTTCACGTGAAAGAGGAAGGGTCGAATTTGTTATCTCTATGATGTAAATGCCGCCATGCGTAGAGGTTTTCACCACGATTTCTTTCTCTGCCGACGCCTTCGCTGCATCCAAGCTATTTTCAAGCAAATTCATGAACACATTCACTTGATCCATGGCTTTTAATGGAAGAGCTGATAGAGGTGTTGTGCATTGTAAAGAGAAGCGAACATGATGACGATTCGCTTCTTCGGTTATTCGGTACAAAATCGATGCAATGTGCGCATCTTCTCCCTTTATATAAGAGCTGACGTGACGAATGCTCCCAACATATTCATCAAGATAAGCTTTTGCTTCTTCAATCCGAGTCATTTCCAGTAAATAGTGAACGGTGGAAATATGTTTAACGTAATCGTGCCGCTCCGCTCTTACGGTGCGAAACATCTCTTCGGTTGAAGCCATCTCGGTGAATGCATCATGCCACGCTTCTTTTTTTACTCTTTCTCTCGTTTCAAGATGGAAGGAAAACGCCTCTATTAAAAAGAAGCAAAGCAACAAAACGACCGTGACCATCCAATCGCTTGCGATCACCGTCGCACTAAGAAGCAAGAGATGAATGATAACGATAGGCCATGAAAGAGAGGAGGATCGTTTATGAATCACGTAGCTTCCGATCGCAACGAGTAAGACGAGCCCACCTTTTATAAGAAGGGAAAAGGGTTGAAAGACAAGGGTGAGTATGAAGGTGATACATAAGATGAGTGGATAGAAATTCATACAGTTTCTCCTTTAAAAGTACTCTTTTTGAAGCTTATCTAGATTGGCTTTCGTAATCAGTGCTGTCTTATCTGTCTGTTGAAACGTAATCGAGTACGAATGCTTCGTATAGAGTGAAAAGTTTTTTACGTAATGAATGTTAATAATAAATGCCCGGTGCGATCGTAAAAAGTGGCGCGCTGTAAATTCTGATTCCAAATCACTTAACGATTGATAGGTCGAGAACTCTCCGCTTGTTGTCACAATGGTTGTGGACCTTCCTGTACGCTCGATAAATACAATGTCTTTCTTATTAATAATTTGCATATCGGTTTTTTGCTTTAAAATCAGCTTGTCGTGCTCTTCTTTCTTCTCTTTTTTCTGTTCAAAGCGGGCAATTCCTTTTACTAATCGGTCTTGCGAATAGGGCTTCATGATGTAGTCAAGCACATCTAATTCAAATGCGTGCACGGCAAACCCACTATGACCCGTCACAAAAATGACTTTAATGTCGAGCGCATAGCTATTAATAAAATCGGCTAACTCGTAACCTGATAAGCGAGGCATCTCAATATCGGTAATTAAGAGATCAATCTCGTTTCTCTTAATCTCTTCGTATGCTTCTTCTGCGTCATTTGTAGAAAAGACAATGTCCACTTCTGGCAGCTGTGACACGGTGATGTGTAGTTTTTCTAAATCATATTTTTGATCGTCCACAAGGCCGACTTTCATCATATGTAACCTTCTTTGCCTAAGTATTTGCCCTTATTTTACCATGTTTTACAAGTGAATAGGCCCTTTTCGTGACAACAAATGCCCGTTTCGTGACAACATCGGTGTGTAAATGGTCATTTCCTTCTATGATAAAGACAGAACAAAACGGAAGGTGAAAGGGGAGCTTACCATGATTGAAATCAAGCGTGTATCACGTGAATTTAAAGAAAAAAAGCACACGATTCAAGCGGTCAAGGAGGTTACATGTACAATTCCGAAAGGAGAAATTGTCGGCTTGCTTGGAGAGAACGGGGCTGGGAAAACGACGCTTTTACGCATGATGTCCACGGTACTTGAGCCATCAAGCGGTGAAATTTTCATTAATGGAGTTAACATTCATAAAGAACCAATGAAAGTGAAGCAAACGATTGGCGTTTTATTCGGTGGTGAAACGGGATTATACGATCGCCTTACTGCTCGTGAAAACCTTGAATATTTCGCCGCCTTTTACGGCATGAGCAAGCACGAGACGAAAGTACGTATTGAAGAGCTTGCTAAGCGTTTTGGCATGAGAGATTTTTTAGACCGTCGAGTGGGTGGCTTTTCAAAAGGAATGCGTCAAAAGGTTGCGATTGCTCGTACGATTTTACACAATCCTGATGTTATTTTCTTTGATGAACCAACAACGGGTCTAGACATCACGGCAGCCAACATGTTCCGTGAGCTCGTGCGCCAGTTAAAAAAAGAAGGAAAAACGATTGTGTTTTCAAGTCACATTATGGAAGAAGTCGAGCAGCTTTGTCAGTCGATTATTATGATTCATAAAGGTCAAATGATTTATCAAGGCTCGAATGAACAGCTTTACCGCGAAGAAGAAAGTCGCGACTTAAACTATATCTTTATGTCACGCATTGTGAGAGGAGAATCGGCATGATTGGGCATGTATATAAAAAGGAATTAAAAGATTCGTTTCGTGATAAAAAAACCATTTATTTGAGCGTGTTGCTTCCGATTCTTTTTAACATCGGTATTCTCTTTTTCTTTGATATGTATATATCGAATCAAGGAAAAGATGAAATGAATGTCGTGGTGAATGAACAAGCAGATAACACCGTTGTTCAGTGGATGGAACAAGGTGAGAACATCACGATTGAGCGCGTTGAAGATCCAGTGAAAGCCGTAGAAGAAGGGAAAGCGCTTGTCGCTGTTGAAATCGATGAACAGTTTATGACGCGCCTTCAAAATATGGAAGCACCAAATGTCACGGTATATGCAGATCAATCAAGTGTGAAAGCTTCCGCGACGAGTGAATCGATTTTAGGTATTCTAAGCATTCAGCGTGAACAAGTATTAGCGCAACGTCTTCAAGAGTTAGACATTCAAACTTCTACGATTAATCCGTTTGAAGTGAAAATGGAAGGGTTATCTGGAGATGATGATGGCTCCCTTTATATCATTGCGATTTTTGCGCAGCTTGTCATTGTCATGGGTGTAATGATGGGTGGAATGCCTGCTGCGAGTGATTTGTTTGCGGGGGAAAAAGAACGTAATACGATGGAAGCTCTCTTAATGACACCTGCGAAGCGACTGGATTTAATTGTCGGGAAATGGTTAACGATTGCGACCCTTGGCATGTTAAGTGGAGTATTTTCAGTCGTGACATTCGTGTTGTTTGTTCAATATGGTACGAAAACGCTTGTGGATGCTTTAAACATTTCAGACAACACCTTGTTTTTTACGGGTAGCTTAATCGTTGGAATTATTGTCTTTTCATTATTAGTTGCATGTGTATTTGTGGTGCTAAGCTTAATCGCGAACACAATGAAAGAAGCACAAAACTACATTTCACCAATGATGACCGTTGCGATGATTCCATACTTCTTATTAATTGGCACATCGGTCAATGAATTAACGGTGACGCACTTTTTAATTCCATTCTTCAACATCTACGCCCTCATTAAGCAGCTTATTTACGGAGTGTATGATGTCACAAGCATGCTGTATGTGGCAGGTAGCTCGATTGTTGTCATTGCGATTACGTTCACGCTTGCGTATATGATGTTCACAAAGAGCCGCTGGGTATTAGGGAAATCGTAAAATTATAGCTATCTTTGGCGAATTTCTTCTAGTTTTGTCACGCTAGAAGGAATTCGTTTTTTTTTCGCGAAAACTCGTATTAACGAAGAACGCGGAGGGATGAAGATGAAAACGAATGAAGTGGCAAAGATTTTAGGAATTCATCCGAGTACGGTATTAAAATGGGTAAAGCAGCACGACATAGAGCCTGACAAAAATGAATTTGGACATTGTGAATTTACAGAAAATCACGTCGAAAAGCTACAGGAAATTCAACAAAATCGTCAGCGTCAAGGTGTCGTTAAAGTGATTCAAAAAGAAGAAGTTATCCCAAATGAAGACATAAATGCGATGCAGAGGCAAATCGAGGAACTAGCGGCACAAATTCATGAAAAACAAGAAAATGATTCATCGAATGAAAAAATGACGATGATGCAGCAGCAGTTAGATGAAGTGATGATGCATGTGAAGAAAAGTGAAGCCTCAGAAGAAACGTTAACAACGTCCCATATTGAAAGCATACAGCAGCAATTTGATGACTTGATGACGCTTGTTCTTGAAAAAGAAGAAGAGTCCAAACTGAACAAGCGGCTGCAAAAGCAAATTGATGAACTCACGTCACGCATTAAACAAAACGAAGCGCAAGTCGTTCCGATTCAAAACGAGCATGTCCAAGACGTTCAAAAGCAGCTCGATCATTTGTTGCTGAGAATGATTGAAAATGAAAAGCGCATTGATGAAAAAGCAGGAGAAGTCGTCACATTTCAAATTCTAGAACATCGGTCTGAAATTGAACAGCTCACTCGTACCATCAAAAAACTTGAAGGAAAAATGGAAGATTTACAAGAAAAACTACATCAATACGAAAACGCTCAACCAAAACAAGCTGCACCGAAATGGCGCACATTTTTAACCGGTATTTTTAATTAGCAAAACAGACTCTCGCTGTGAGGTCTGTTTTTTTGTTGTCTTACATTCAGTGATTTTTATTGAATACGCATACAAACCTACTTATTAAAAGACGCTATAACAAATGAACGAAATATATTTCGTAACCCGAAAATCTTTTACTTGACGATATACTTGTTTGTTTGGTAAAACTAGTTTAGTTGCTATTTATTTAATGAAGTGAAATAAATAAATTTGTACTATTTTTTAGAAGAAAGAAGGAGAGTGTGTGGATAAACGACATGAGTTGATTCACGATATGGAGCTATTGTTCCGTACCGTCTTTCGGCAGCTTCGACATGAAATTCATGCGGTGTTAAACGCTGAATTATCACCAAATGAATTTATGACCTTGCGCATGTTAAAAGACTTAGGACCGCAAAAGGTGACTGATATTTCGAAGCGCTTGAACGTATCGGCCAGCCATATTACGGCGGTAACGGACTTATTAATATCAAAAGAATTCGTCGAGCGAAAGCGCTCAGAACAAGATAGACGCATCGTTGAAATTGTGCTAACAGAAGCAGGAAAAGAAGTATTTGAGCGAGTCGAGCAAAAGAAACAAGATTACTTTTTTGATCGATTTCAACATTTTACGGATGAAGAAATCAAAATCATTATTACGTTATTTGAAAAAATTAATCGAACGAAGCAATAATCGTTCACTAAGTGAACTAATTTTATAACGAGAAGGAAGTGACATCATGGAACATCTTGATCATAAAAAGAAAATTACAATTATGATCGCAATCATGTCTGCCATGCTGTTTGCGGCACTGAATCAAACCATTGTCGGAACAGCGCTGCCGCGAATTATCGCCGAGCTTGGTGGTATTGAATATTTTAGCTGGGTCTTTACGATGTTCATGCTAGCATCGAGTATTACAGCGATTTTAGTTGGAAAGCTATCTGATATTTACGGACGTAAACCATTTATTTTAATTGGAATCGGTGTGTTTACCGTCGGTTCGTTACTGGCTGGATTTTCTACATCCATTTTTGAACTCATCGCATACCGTGGCATTCAAGGGCTGGGTGGAGGACTTATCATGTCGACCGCTTTTACAGCCGTTGGGGACTTGTTTTCTCCGCGTGAACGTGGAAAATGGCAAGGGATTATGGGATCTGTATTTGGATTAGCGAGTGTATTTGGTCCAACACTTGGAGGCTGGATTGTCGATAATGCAGATTGGCACTGGGTTTTCTGGGTGTTCTTACCGTTCGGAATCGTCGCCTTCATTTTAATTTGGTCGTTATTCCCGAGCGTTGAGAAGAAACCAGGTGAAAAAGTCGATTATGTTGGGTCTCTATTTTTAACAACGACCATCGTACCGCTTTTATTAGCATTCTCATGGGCCGGCTCAAAATACGAGTGGGCATCGGGGCAGATTATTGGTTTATTTCTTGCAACCATCGCCTCACTCGCCATCTTCATTTTAGTAGAGAAGAAAGCGAAAAGTCCGGTGTTGCCTCTTGATTTATTTAAAAATGGGATTTTCTCACTTGCGAACATTGTTGGCTTTATTTTAGGAGCCGGGATGTTCGGAGCCGCGATGTACATTCCATTCTTTATTCAAGGAGTGATTGGTGAGTCTGCAACTGCCTCTGGTCTTATTATGATGCCAATGACATTGTCGATGGTTGCAGCAAGCACCATTGGTGGTCAGTTCATGACAAAGACTGGAAAATACAAAATGTTAGCCATTACAGGTCTAGCCGTCATGGCAGTTGGGATGTTCTCTCTTTCTGCAATGGGACCTTCTACATCGGTGACCATGGTTGTCGTGAATAACATTTTAGTTGGGCTTGGACTTGGCATGAGCTTCCCTGTGTTTACACTGATTGTACAAAATGCCGTTTCTCAACACTATTTAGGTGTGGCAACTGCTTCGTCTCAACTATTCCGTCAAATTGGTGGAACGGTGGGCGTAGCGCTGATGGGAACGATGATGAATGTTCGTATGAATGAGCAAATGAATGAAGGAAGCCAAGGGGCAGGAGACCTTGCGAAGAATCCAGAGCTTGCGCAAAAGCTACAAGGCTTAGATCCGCAAGTTTTAATGGACCCTGAGCGCTTGAGTCAGATTCAACAGCAAATTCCACCACAATTTCAAGAAGCGTTCAGTGCTGTCGTTCGTATGCTTCAAGACTCATTAAGCTATGCACTAACGGGTGTGTATTTTACGGCAGCACTTATTATCATTGTCGGAGTTGTACTCACATTCTTTATTAAAGAAGTGCCGCTTCGTACAAGTCAACGCACGGAAGAGAAGAAGGAAGAAGAAGCTGTGTAAAGCATCAAATTTGGTCATGATGAGTGAGAGTCGTATAATAGAGGAAAAGCCGATAGGAGGTTTTTCAAAATGACAACAAATCACGAATTAGCTACATTTGCTGGAGGTTGTTTTTGGTGCATGGTAAAGCCGTTTGATGAGCAGCCAGGCATTGAAAAAGTGGTCTCTGGTTATACAGGTGGACATACAGAGCATCCAACGTATAAAGAAGTGTGCTCAGAAACGACGGGACACTATGAAGCGGTTCAAATCACATTTGACCCAGCTGTGTTTCCGTATGAAAAATTACTAGAGCTCTATTGGCAGCAAATCGATCCAACTGATGCAGGTGGACAGTTTGCCGACCGAGGAGATTCATACCGTACAGCGATCTTTTATCATAATGATGAGCAAAAAGAGCTTGCGGAGAAATCCAAACAGCTGCTTGCTGATAGCGGCCGTTTCAAGGATCCAATCGTCACAGACATTCTTCCAGCGAAGCCGTTTTACGAAGCGGAAGAATATCATCAGCATTACTATAAAAAGAATGCATTCCGTTACTCCATGTATCGAAACGGATCAGGTCGTGCGAAGTTTATTAAAGAAAACTGGAGAAACTTCGACCTAGACAAAGAGCTAAAAGAGCGTTTAACACCGGTTCAATATGAAGTCACACAAAACGATGCGACAGAGCCACCGTTTCGTAATGAATTTTGGAATCATACGGAAGAAGGCATTTACGTAGACATCGTGTCAGGCGAGCCGTTATTTAGCTCAAAAGATAAATACGATGCAGGCTGTGGGTGGCCATCGTTTACAAAGCCTTTAAAAGTCGAGCACGTCAAAGAAAACATGGACGTTAGCCATAACATGGTTCGCACAGAGGTGAGAAGCAAGGACGCAAATTCTCACTTAGGTCACGTATTTGACGACGGACCAGGACCAAACGGACTGCGCTACTGCATCAACTCAGCCGCACTCCGTTTCATTCCAAAGCAAGACCTAGAAAAAGAAGGCTACGGCGAATTTGTATCACTGTTTGAATGATAAAAAGCGAGAGACGCTATGAATGGCGTTCTCTCGCTTTTTTAATTTTTGATCGAATCAGGCCAAAGAGAAAGAGAAGTGGAATGTAAAAGTAAATAAGGTACATCCCAATCTTTGACATGTTGTTATTCCATTCATCAATGACTTTTCGATTATCAAGAGCAAGTGAACAAGCAAAGAGACCTATTATTAAAAGTAATACGTAGATAGATGGCCTTCCCCCAAATTGGTTTTTAATGATGCGAACCGTGCACCATGCATTAATGGTAATAACGGGAAGCACAACGAGTAGCCATAATGAAATAACCACATACTCAAATCGTTGGATAAATGGAATCTCAATGATTTTTGCCATCGTAAGGGTCGACCAAATCGATTGAGACAGCTGACCTTGACTAAAATACATAAACGAAATGACAGCGACAATTGTGTACATAAAAGTACTAAACATAACACCATAATGAGCCCACTTTTGATTCGAATGTCCGTTTTTAATAAACGGATAGTAAACGAGCAGTGCTTCAAATCCTAAATATTCAAATGTGACAATCTTGCATGATTCAAACAAGTCTCTAGCACCATGATCCAGAATGGGGAGTAAATTTTCAACCTGTCCGTATTGAATTGGAAATATCAACGATAATATAAGCGGAAGCGGCAGGATGAGCCCAAAAAATGCAATTCCCGTAATGATTCGAAACCCACCAGTTAAAATGTAATAAATTAACGGTAGAAATAAACATGACATAAACCATGTGCTTATTTGTGGAAACATCCACACTTGAAGAACTTCGATGTAATTTCGATATACGGTTAGCGCAAAGATAAAAAAATAAACCGCCAAGGTAAGATTAAATATGCTACCTAAAAATTTCCCGAAATACATTTTATGAATATGAGTAACGTCTGTGTTTTCTCTTTTGAGGAAATGAAAGCACATCCAGATTAAAATCGATATACTAATCCCTGAGATAATCGTAGAAATCCATGCATCATGTCCAGCACCTCGAATGATATAGCGCTGATAGCCTAAGATTCCAACACCAACTTGCCCTGCATGAACGAGGTAAAAAAGAAAAGAAGGAGACACTTGAAACTTTTCATCAACAGTATTATGCATGTTTGTGTTCCTCCTTCTTATTCATTAATTCCGGTTTGTACGAGCTGTATCTCAGCTTTGATGGTAAATTCTACGTCTGAGTATATTTCTTTAAATTTTTTCGAGTCAAAACCTCGTGTGCGACTGCGAATATAGTCTGTAAAACAAATAGGGTCAATGTTCATTTTTTGGAACTTTTCGAGTAGCTTCTTCCCTTGCTTTTCAATATCTTCTTTCAGCTTATCCTCAACCATGGTGACATTTTTGGGGTCTGTTAAATTAATCCAGCCAGGGTATTCCTTGACAAGACCATCAATCTTCAAATGAATCGTAATGGACGGCTTGTCATCTTTATGGTGAAGATCATAGTTGGTTTTGGTTCGAATGTTTTGAAGCGTGACCTCGCCTTTTTTGTTATCATCCTTAATATGCATGGAATAGCGACCGTGTTTTGAGCCAGATGAAAGCAATTTAAACAAAAAGGTTTCAGACATATTAATCGTTCCAACGACTTTGTCCTTATCAAATAGCGCTAAGCCTGTTAGTTTAATCGCATCTTTCTCTTGTTTTAGCATTGGTAAAAAGGCGTCTCGGTCATCGCTAAAAAAACTGAATAAAAACACTTGAAAATTAATGCGCGGTAAGTTTTCTGTTTTAATATTTTGCTCAATCAAATTTGAAACGAATTGTGAATCACTAATTTTTTTCTTTGTGACCGAGCTCAACATTTCATGCGCATTTCCTTTTACAATCGCCATTTGCAGTGTTCTTCCTAAGTCAGGATTTCGAGCAATGGTATTAATAATATCATCTAATCCTTTTTCAGAAAGTGATTCCCCAATGATTAAACTACGAAGCTGTCCAAAGGCAATCGGTAACGATGATTTATTGTTTAACTGAAGCGGGATATCGAAAATGGTATCAGCCGTTGTGGCGATAATACTTGGTTCTTCGGTTTGACCGTATTTAAAAATCGGATACAAAATCGTGCCTCTAATCTTTGTGTCGTCTTCTAAATCAAGTCCGTACGAGTTGACAATTTGGACCTCATCAATGATTTCCTGATCAGCACATCCAACTGTAAGAAATATGCATAATATAATAAGTAGCACTCGTTTTTTCATAGACAGGATGCCTCACTATTCCTTATTTACATCTGGATCATTCTTTTTCTTTGCTTTTTGTGAATTATATCGAGTGGGTGTTAATGGTCGCAAAAAGCTAGGGCGCTTTGCTGTATGACTGTACGGCAATCGTAAAAATGAATCACGAAAGCCGTTTGGTCGAAACGGATAAATCGGAACAAGATAAGGTGTTCCAAGCGACTGCAAGCGCATGAGATGAACAATCAAAAAGGAGAAGCAAAGGACAATTCCAGGTAACCCTAAAAGGGCTGCAAAAATAATAAATGGAAAACGAAGCAAGCGAATTGTGTTTGACATTTTAAAAATAGGTGTCGTGAACGAAGCGAGCGCTGATAAGGCAACAATAATTAAGAGAATATTACTTGTTAAGGATGCCTCTACGGTCGCTTGTCCGATTACAATCCCTCCAACAATCCCGAGTGTTTGACCGACTTTTGTTGGCAAACGTGCCCCAGCTTCTCGAAGCAACTCAATTGTAATCTCTAAAAATAGAACCTCAAAGACGGGTGGGAACGGGACGTTTGTTCTTGAAAAAATAATCGGTCCTAGCAAATCCTTCGGTAGCATTTCGTAATGATACGTGACGATGGCTACATAAAGTGGTGTGGCAAAGATAGAGAAAAATACGCCAAATATACGAATAACTCGAAAGAAGGATCCAAGTACCCAAGGTAAATAATAATCCTCTGGTGAAATAAAGAAATCTAAAAGGGTGGAAGGACCGGTTACCGCATACGGTGATCCGCTACTAAAAAACGCCACTTGTCCGTTTAAAAGGGTAAACACAACGCGATCAATTCGTTCTGTGGTTAAAAAGAGTGGAAATGGCGTTGTGGAGTTATCAGAAACAAGCTGCTCAAGCATCGTGCTATCAAAAATAACATCAAAGTCAATGGATTCAATTCGCTGTGTCATCGTGTCAATGTGTTGCGGATTCGTCACATCTTCTAAATACACAAGTACGACGCGAGTTTTTGAAATGGTTCCAATCGATAGTTCTTTGAATATTAATTTACTTGAAATGAGCGTTTTTCTCATTAAATACAAGTTCACATCTAAATCTTCGACTAAGCCGACTTTCGGACCTACTACACTAAATTCGTTTTCAGAGTCGTTTTCTTTTCGAAAGCCTGCATCGAGACTTTGTACTTTAATCATCGCGACTTTTCGATCATCTACATGTAATTGAAACATTAAATAGCCACGTAATAGTTTTTCTTCAATTTCTTGTGTGTCGTCTGTAACAGAAATGTCTTCGATTGGCATAACGTTTTCAACATCGTTTAAATCTTTTAACGTAAAGTCCATTTTTTGAAGAGGCGAAATGACTTTTTCTTCGACACTTGTCACGTCTACAAGCTGTTTAAAATACGTAATAACAAATTTACGATGCTGAGCCCCTACAGCTAACGTCATAAAGTCACTAGACTTCTTAAACTGTTCAATGATTTCATTAAATGTCTTTTTGTTCGGTTGTTTATCTGAACGTCCTCGTTTGAACAGGTTTTTAAACATAGTCGGATACTCCCTTGTACATAAAGCCGTTTTGTTAGTGGTAGTTTGTTCATGTTTTCCCTTTTTATGCGAAGGATGCCATTGAAAAGAAATTGTCATAATTATTTACAATAGATTGATACTAGTGACATGCTCCATTTACATCCTTTTGTTATTGTTTTTAGTGTTGAAAAAATGGAGAAAGCGGAGGAGACCGTATTGAAAACAATTTCAAAAAAAATGTTAGGCGTAACGTTAGCAAGCGCCGTTGCTTTAGGATCATTTGGTTTTAGTCAATTCTCACCACAAACCGAAGCAAAAAACGAAGGAAAAAAAGTAAAGCCAGAAGAAGCGAAAAACGTCATCATGATGGTCATGGACGGGACAAGCTCTAGTGCAACGACATTAGCAAGGTGGTACAAAGGTGCACCATTACATATGGACCAGCTTGTTGCAGGTGGCGTGACGACGTATTCGGCCGAATCAGCCATTACGGACTCAGCTCCAGCTGCAACAGCCATGGCCACTGGAAATAAATCAAACTCTGGTTATGTTGGGGTTTTACCTTCCCTTGTGAACACACCAGGTGTTGACCCTATTAAGGAAGAAAATCAATTTCGTCCGGTAGCCAATGTGTTAGAAGGAGCGCAAAAAACAGGTCGCTCAACAGGGATTGTCTCTACTTCTGAAGTTCAGCATGCCACACCAGCAGGCTTCTCTGCTCATCATCATGATCGCAATAACTTTGATGTGATTGGTGAACAGCAAGTGTATCAAAATATGGATGTAATCTTAGGTGGGGGGAAAGATTCTCTATCACCTGGACAAGCAAGTAAAAGCCGTAAAGACGGGGAAGACTTAATGAATGTCATCAACAATCGAGGCTATGATTTTGTTGAAACACGCGATGAATTAATGAATTCAAAGTCTGATAAAATTTGGGGCTCATTCTCTAACACAGCGTTAGCTTACGACTTGGATCGTGCAAAAACACGCCCAGAAGAGCCAACAGTAGCAGACATGACAGGAAAAGCGATTTCTACGCTTTCTAAAAACAAGGATGGCTTCTTCTTATTTGTAGAAGGTAGTAAGCCAGACTGGGCTGCACATAGCAACGATACAATCGGGATTATCAGTGATGTGTTAGCATTTGATGAAGCAGTAGGAAAAGCATTAGAATTTGCGAAAAAAGACGGAAATACGATGGTTATTGCGGTATCTGACCACGGAAACAGCGGAATTTCCATCGGTAACCAAGCGACAACAAAAGGCTATGACAAAACGCCTGTATCAGCTTACATTGATCCATTGAAAAAAGCAGATATGACGGTTGAAGGTGCGTTAAGTAAGTTAAACAGTGATTTATCAAACAAAGAAGAAGTGGCGAAGCTCTACGGTTTAGATAACTTATCTTCTGAGGAAAAAGCAAAGCTAGATGCAGCAAAAGATAGCAAAGCAATTGGTACAGCTCTAGTACAAATGCTTGCGAACCGCGCTAATATTGGCTTTACAACAGGAGGACATACAGGCGAGGATATGTTCTTATACTCGTATGGTCCACAGCGTCCAGTTGGTTTCTTCGATAATACAGACCTTGCCGACCATATGGCAAAATCAATGGGCGTTAATTTAGAAAAGCTAACAAACGAGCTATTCTCTGAAGCAACGAATGTGTTTAAGGGAGCAAGCATCCGTACAGATGTAACGGACCCAACTAATCCTGTATTAGTTGTTACAAAAGGAGATAAAACAGCAACATTACCAGTGAACAAAGATGTAATGATTGTGAATGGAAAAGAATATAAACTTCCAGGTGTAGTCGTTCAAAGCCAAAAAGGTGAATTCTACGTTCCAACAGAAGCAGGAAAAATATTTAAAAAGAAAAAGTAATGATTTTCCTTTTTAAATAGGAAGTAATAGAAATTTTTGCGAAAAATGGTATACGCCATTTGTCATGAACATAGATTAAACTATCAAATAAAACCATTGACAAGTTGGAAAATTCTTTATAAAATTAAAACAAATTAATACGGAATCTCTCTCAGAGTAAAGGGGAGTAGCGTCAGGGAAACCTGAAACAAAGTCGTCATTACATGGATCTTCATCCATCGGCTTTGTTGGCATACATGTATGCTCAGCAAGACCTTTGCCATTTTTGGCAAAGGTCTTTTTGTGTTTTCTTTGTCGAAAATGGGAAAAAGAATAATACAGAGAGAGAAAAGAGAGGAGTCAAATAGATGGATGCAGCATTGTTGTTAGAGTATGGATGGGTTCTACTAGTTCTCGTCGCACTTGAGGGGATTTTAGCAGCCGATAATGCGCTTGTTATGGCCATTATGGTAAAGCATTTACCAGACGAACAGCGTAAAAAAGCGTTATTCTATGGGTTGGCAGGAGCGTTTGTTTTCCGCTTTGGGTCATTATTTGCCATTTCGTTCTTAGTAGATGTATGGCAAGTGCAGGCAATTGGTGCAATTTATTTACTATTCATTGCCATTAACCACATCATCAAACGATATGTGAAAAAAGATGACCATGAGAAAGTAAAGGAAAAAGGAGAAAAAGGAGAAAAAGGATCAGGGTTTTGGCCAACGGTTATTAAGGTAGAGCTCGCGGATATTGCGTTTGCCGTTGACTCAATTTTAGCTGCGGTTGCGTTAGCCGTTACTTTACCTACTACAAATTTACCTCAAATAGGTGGATTAGATGGCGGTCAATTTTTAGTGATCTTTGCAGGTGGTCTGATTGGATTAATCATTATGCGTTTTGCAGCTACATGGTTTGTGAAACTGTTGAATGAGCGTCCAGGTCTTGAGACAGCAGCCTTCTTAATTGTTGGATGGGTAGGGGTTAAATTAGCCGTTTACACACTTGCTCACCCTGAACTTGCCATTATTGATGAGCACTTTCCAGAATCAAAATTATGGAAAATCTTCTTCTGGATTGTGTTAATTGCCATTGCAGCTGGTGGTTGGTTCTTATCGAAGAAAAAAGAAGCACCAACTGAAGTTGAAAAAGATGCAGAAGAAATGATGAAAAAAGTAGAAAATGAGTAAATCGTAAAATTTGTTAAACAAAAGATAAATTTGAAATCTGTGAATAAGTAGTCATGTTATCATCGTTTACGTTATAATGAATAGTCGCCAACAAAAGGCGGCTATTTATTTTTTTATAAACACCCGAAAAACACCAAATCGAAACGAACGATATGTAGATAAAAGAGGTGAAACCATTGCTTAACATACTCTTTAAGTTCGGTCGCAATCGAACACTTGAAGAGATGGCGATACAAGTTCAAAAAGGTGATCAGCAGCTACAAAATGATTTGATTGAACAATATAAGCCGTTTATTGCAAAAGCTGTTTCAAGTGTTTGTAAAAGGTATATTGAAGAGTCAGACGACGAATTTAGCATTGGTCTCATCGCTTTTAATGAAGCTATTGAAAAATATACAAAAGAAAAGGGAAGCTCTCTTCTTGCGTTTGCTGACTTGATTATTAAGCGTCGTGTTATTGACCATATTCGAAAGGAAGCTCGTGTTCAAACTTTTCATTTACAAGCATATGAAGAAGAGGAAGATGAATTTGCTCAAACAAAAATTGAGGCTCATTTATCTCTTCATGAACACATTAAGCAGATTGAACAAGAGTTTAGGAAAGATGAAATTCTCCATTTTCAGTCGATGCTAAAAACCTTTCAGCTGTCATTTTATGAAATTGTGGATCAATCTCCAAAGCATGCAGATGCAAGAATTAATGCAATTGAAGTTGCAACATTCATTGCTAACAATGAAGAAGTGAAAGCAAAATTGTTCAAGAAGAAACAGCTTCCTATTCGTCTCGTGGAAAAGCATGTGGCCGTGAGTCGAAAGACCATTGAGCGAAATCGTAAATACATTATTGCCATGGTCATTATCCTAACGGGGGATTACGTATACTTGAAAGACTATTTAAAAGGGGTGCTCAATTCTTGAAAAAAGGAATTGTCATGGAAGTCACATCAGATTACGTTACATTGTTAACCCCTGAAGGCGAGTTTGTAAAAACGAGAAATGAGCATAAACAGTATGAACTAGGGGAAGAAATGTCGTTTTTTCCTTTTCATGTGCAGGAAATAGAAGCAACACGACTTGCTTCTAAACGTAAAGCATGGAAGCCTTTGTTCATCGGTACCTTAACTGTTGCGATGATGTTGGTCTTTATCATTCCTTATTACACGCAACAGCAGGTGTATGCATATATGTCGATTGATATTAATCCTAGCTTAGAATTAAGCGTGAATCAGGACTATGAAGTAATCAAGATTCAAGCATTTAATGAAGAGGGGAAAGAGCTTATTCAGCGTCTTTCAGCATGGAAACATCAATCGCTTCATGACGTTACAACAAACTTATTAAAAGAAAGTCAGAAGCAGGGGTATTTAAAGGAAACAAACAAAGTATTCATTACAACGGTTGTAAAAGATAAGAAAAATGAAAAGTACAAACAACACTTATCAACCGAGATTCAACAAGTGAAGCATGAATGGAAGTCTTATACGTTTGAAACCGTTCGTTCTTCTAACGATACAAGAGAAAAAGCGGTAAAACAGGGAATTTCAACAGGCTCTTTTGTAAAAGAGAATGAAACACCTTTATCACAAAGTAAAGAAAACGACCAAGTAGAGAATGAATCTCCAAAGCCGATAACGCCATCCGTTCAACCGATTCCTTTTCAAGAACAGTTGAATGAAGAGAAGTTGACGAATTCATCAGCAGCATACGCAAAACGAATGGAGAAAAATCTCGAAGGCTTTCCTTTAGATGAGAAGCCAAAAGATGAATCTGTACGTGCAAAGCTCAATAAGGAAAAGTCGAAAGATTCATCTGTACGTGCAAAGCCGAATCAGGAAAAATCGAAAGATGAATCTGTACGCACAAAGCCGAATAAGGAAAAATCGAAAGATGAATCTGTACGCACAAAGCCAAACAAGGAAAAGTCGAAAGATGAATCTGTACGTGCAAAGCCGAATCAGGAAAAGCCGAAAGATGAATCTGTACGCGCAAAGCCGAATAAAGAAAAGCCAAAAGATTCATCTGTACGTGCAAAGCCAAACAAGGAAAAGCCAAAAGATTCATCTGTACGTGCAAAGCCAAATCAGGAAAAGTCGAAAGATGAATCTGTACGTGCAAAGCCGAATCAGGAAAAGTCGAAAGATTCATCTTTACGTGCAAAGCCAAATGAAGAAAAGCCAAAAGATTCATCTTTACGTGCAAAGCTCAATAAGGAAAAGCCAAAAGATGAATCTGTACGTGCAAAGCCAAATCAGGAAAAGTCGAAAGATGAATCTGTACGTGCAAAGCCGAATCAGGAAAAGTCGAAAGATTCATCTTTACGTG
>NZ_JAFBFC010000001.1 GCF_016909075.1 Priestia iocasae | reverse complement strand
CCGCAGGAACTGCGGGGATAGCCTAATCAATAACAAACCGATAGGTTTGTGTTCTTAGGAATCCCCCACTTCAATTAGACCGTGAGGTCAATAAGGGGTGGGTAGTTCAATCTTCAATGATAGATTGTAATGTATTTAAAATACCCTCAGCATATTCACCGATAGAAACTTTCGAATGTTTTGATTTAGCTTCTTCTGTCGCATTCTCCACTAAGAAGCCATGCGTAACCGACTTAAGCATCAATAAATCATTTCCACTATCTCCAAAAGCAAAAGCGTCATTTTGGCTAACTTTGTATTTATTAAGCATAAACTCTACAATTTTATCTTTGCCTGTACCAACAGGAATAAAGTCTACATCATAACTGTCCTCCGGATCTCCAGCCAATGGATTACATCTATTAATATTCACAAAAATGTCGTTTTCCTTTGCTACCTTTCTTATTTTTTCAATGTTATTCTCATCCACGATAAGGGTTTGTTCTTTATAATAGTAATTCTTTTTAAATCGTGAACTACCTATATTGGTTTGTGGTTCTAAAATGATGTCATACTTATCATTTAGTACTTTTACAATATTTTCAACTTTATCAGCTGAAAATTTAGTTTGTTCTAACAACTCATTCCAATCAGAATCCGTTATATTCAAGTGATTCTCATCAAAATAAGTAATTTCAGTTCCTAAATTACTTGCTATAAAATGTGGAAATAATTCAATTTTACCCTTTTCCATTTTCCTTATAACTGACTCGATACTGCTTCCTGTAACCCATCCAAATATAAGTTGCTGTTGCCATGATTTATTGAATAAATAATTTTCTAACTCTCGAATCTTTTCCTGTCGATATTCATTACTTTCGTGTGGATAATACGTTTCATCAAAATCAAAAAATATGAGATATTTAGGATTCTTAACTTCATTCACTTGTCTACATTTACCAATCTTATTTAAGAACACTTAATACTACCTCCAAATTTTGTTAAGGTAATGATATATTTTACAAGTAGATATTAATTTGTGAAATCGATAACATGTCAACATATTTTTTTAAGGAAGTGACTTTATGCCTAACATTGATGAAATAGCAAAAATCTGTAAAGTATCAAAGACAACAGTATCTAGAGTGTTAAATAATCACCCTTATGTTTCTGAAGAAAAGCGCAAAAAGATATTAGATGTGATAAAAGAACTGGATTATTCTCCTAATTCATTAGCAAGGCACTTACGTACAAATAAAACAAGAACAATTGCTATTTCTATACCTAGTATTGATCATCCATTTTTTTCTCAATTAACGAAAGGAATATCCAATCAGGCATTTGATCAAGGCTATAAAGTACTTATCTATCAAACTTTTTATAAGAAAGAAATTGAACTAGAAACAATAAATCTACTTAAAAACAAAGAAATTGATGGCGTCATTTTATGCTCTTTAGAGAATGAATGGTCCACATTAGAGCCCTATCTAGCATATGGTCCAATATTATTGTGCAATGAATATCATGAAAGTGCTCCCATTCCTATCATTTGTTATGATGAGTTTAAAGCTACATATATAGCTGTAAAGCATTTAATACAGAGAGGACATACTAATATTGGTTTTTGCTTTGATACTTTCTATAGTCAAGCTCAAGCAGAAAGAATGAAGGGATTTTCATTAGCATTAAAGGAAGAAAACTTATTGGTTCATACAGAATGGATATTTGATCGAGCTTTTGATATAAAAGATGGCTTTAACATTTTTAAGAAATTAGATGGGATGGCAGAGAAGCCAACGGCCATTTTTACTGGTAGTGATCAAGTAGCAGCAGGAATCATTAAGGAAGCAATTAGTAGGAATTATCATGTACCTAAAGATTTAGCGGTAATAGGCTTCGACAATCAATTAATTTGTCAAGTGACCACCCCTACTATAACGAGTATTGGAATTCCTATTTTTGAACTGGGGAGAAAGTCTGTTCAAAAAATATTAGAAAATATACAACATGATGAAAATATTGAAAGAGAAGTTATACAATTACCTTTTGAGCTAATCATTAGGGAGTCAACATAAAAAAGAATAATGTACCTCAGTATACTTTGTCTAAAACGTCCCTTGACTTTAAAACTTAGTTATATTAGCAGATAGAAAAGGCATGTTGCATTAAAGACTTCTCCCTTCTCGTAGCTTTTAGTAAAGCTCTTATTTTGCATAAATTCACTTTTTCAAGAAACACTAGTAACCGTATGAATAACGTTACTCTAAAGGAGACAGTGAAATGGAGAAGCCAGCATGTAGCGCCTCAAAGAAAGAAAGCGGTGATTTAAAGTGGTGGCAATTGTCATTAATTGGAGTGGGCTGTATTATTGGAACAGGTTTTTTTCTCGCTTCTGGAATTGCAATTAAAAAAGCTGGTCTCGCTACTCTTCTGGCATTTCTTGTTGCTGCTTTTTCAACTTACATTGTATTTAACACTCTTGCAAAAATGACGGCTAATGATCCTCAAAAAGGATCATTTTGTGCATATGCAAAAAATGCTTACGGCCATTGGGCTGGATTCAGCTGTGGTTGGGTTTATTGGTTATCAGAAATTCTCATAATGGGAAGTCAGCTAACAGCACTTTCTATCTTTTCAAAGTTCTGGTTTCCAAATTTACCGCTTTGGGTGTTTGCTTCGGGATACGCTATTTTAGGGCTTGCCGTTCTATTAATTGGTACAAAAGGGTTTGAACGTTTAGAAAATGTGTTTGCTCTAATGAAAATCGGTGCTATTGTTATGTTTATTATTATTGCTCTTTTAGCCGTGTTTGGTGTGTTAAAAGACAATCCTTCTATTAATATACCTAATACAATTGATGACTTTTTTGGTGCTGGGTTATTTGGGTTATGGGGAGCACTCATTTATGCGTTTTATGCATTCGGTGGAATTGAAATTATGGGGCTTATGGCAATAAATTTAAAAGAAAAAAAAGAAGCTGCTAAATCTGGTACTGTAATGCTCATTGTTTTAACAGCTATTTATATCCTTTCAGTTGGGCTAGCCATCATCTTAACATCCAGAGATGCCTTTAATCAAAAAGAAAGCCCATTTGTTACAGCGCTAGCTGACTATAACCTTGATTTTTTCCCTCATGTTTTTAACGCTGCCCTTATTATTGCTGGCTTTTCAACAATGATTGCTTCAATGTTCGCTGTAACAAATTTACTTGTCACACTTGCTGAAGATGGAGATGCACCGTCTTTATTTGCTAAAAAAAATAAGGGGAAATTGAAAGTATCTTTGCCTTCGCTTGGACTTACGATCCTTGGGCTTATTGCTTCAATTCTCGCTGCCTTTT
Source organism: Priestia iocasae (assembly GCF_016909075.1). Taxonomy (GTDB): domain Bacteria; phylum Bacillota; class Bacilli; order Bacillales; family Bacillaceae_H; genus Priestia; species Priestia iocasae. The sequence goes on along the minus strand of NZ_JAFBFC010000001.1, from coordinate 1,045,625 downwards.
TAATGCCGGGAAAAGTGTACGAATACATTACAACCGCTGCTGGTCTTATGCTGCTTTACAATTGGTTTTTCATTTTACTCTCTTCACGTAAGCTTCTGGAATTAACAGCGGGAGACAAGATGAAACAGCTTCTAAGCATGGTGTTTATCGTCTTAGCAATTAGCGGCACCATTATTGAAAAATCCAGTCGTCCAAGCTTTTTTATTAGCCTTTTATTTGTTGGCCTTATCGGATTGGTTTTACTAAAAATGAAATCTGTTTGGAAACAAAAAGAAGAAAACGTCTCATAAATCATTAAAATGAGAAAAGAAGGCTCTGTGTCAAATAGAGGGCTTTTTCCCTTTTAACACAGAGCCTTCCGTTAAGAATCCAAATACAATTGAATGGCTTTGTTACTTCGCTGGCGTTCCTTCCATTTGTTTGTCTGTTAATTTATGTGGTATTACCATTTTAAATACTAACCCAAGCAATAATCCAACTCCCGTCGGAACAAGCCAGCTAAATCCAACTTCGTAAAACGGAAGACTTTTTACAAACTTCCCTATCCCCCCGACATCTAATCCAGCTTGCATCAAGGCATCTGTCGTACTTACAACCGAAACAAATAATGTAGCAAAACCATACACAGCTCGATGACCACCAAACCAATGATCTACAAATGACAAGACAATTAATAATATGGCAACGGGATAAATAGCTGTAAGAGCTGGAACCGAAACCTGTAAAATTTTCGTTAGGCCTAGATTTGCAACTAATAAGCTAAATCCAGCAAAGACAGTCACCCACATACGATATGATAACGCCGGAACAATTTTAGCAAAATATTGACTACATGATGTCACTAATCCAACAGAGGTTGTTAAACAAGCCAATGTAAAGACTAACCCTAACAGTACTGCTCCAACAGGGCCAAATAACGTGAAGACAATTTCTGTTAATGTTTGAGCACCATTTTCAGTTGAACCTCCATGTAACGATCCTAAATAAGCAAGCATGACATAAATAAACGTTAACACCAGGACAGCAACAACACCTGCACGTACAGATGATGATACAACTTGCTTTTTATCGGTCATTCCCATTTGCTTAAACGTAAGCGAAATAACAATTCCAAAATTCAATGCGGCAATCGTGTCCATTGTGAAGTATCCTTCTAAAAACCCTGTTGTGAATGGATTCTTCGCATAGCTGTTTACTGGTGGAGTTGGTTCTCCAAATGGATGAAACAATGCACGTACCACGATGAGGACAATTAACGTTAATAATAGAGGCGTCAGCAATTTACCAAAACGATCAACAAGCTTTCCTGGTTTTAACGCGAGCCAATAAGCAACACAAAAGTAAACAAATGTATAAAGGAATAATGCTCCTGCCCCCTTCATACCATTTGGTAAAAATGGTTGTACACCCATTTCAAATGCTAAACTACTTGCTCGTGGAATGCCTAAAAGTGGACCAATTGCTAAATAAATAATCACTGTAAAAACCATCGCAAACATAGGATGAACACGGCTTGCCAATACGTGTAGACCCTCTGATTTTGCTACTGCAATCACACCAAGAATCGGAAGACCAACTGCAGAAAGAATAAACCCAATCATCGCTGGCCAAAAAGCTGTTCCAGCAGATTGACCTAAAAATGGAGGGAAAATTAAATTGCCCGCTCCGAAAAATAATGAGAATAACATTAAGCTAGTAAATAACGTGTCTTTTTTGGATAAAGTTTTCATGATGATTCCTCCTCGCACATTTATGCATTCGTTTTATATACAAAATATCAATGTCACTATCCACTACAATCACCACCTATAAAAATAAAAAAATCTCGTCCCTAAAAAGGGACGAGATTTATATGTATTCTCGCGTTACCACCCTCGTTCTATGTCACTTAACAAAAGACATAGCACTCTGCCACGTACGTGTTCATACGTGCCCCTGTTAACGGCGGAAGCCGGATACACCTACTTATTTTTATCTTCAGCGTATCTTCTCAGAGAGGATATTCGGCTGCGTGCTGAACACTGATTCTCAGCTACTCATCAGTTCTCTGTAGAACAGCTCTCGCAACGTACTCGTTCTCATCAACGAATTGTTATTTTAATATAACTCATTATAACAAATAAATTAGAATTGTCTATCAATTTTTAAAATTTATTGTTTTGAATTTAAAAATACTACCTCTGCTAGGCGCTTGGTCGTTTCAAGTGGATTTTCTGCTTGACTAATGGCAGTAATAACCGATACACCATCTCCACCAGCTTCCATCACTACTTTTGCATTTTGCTCTGTAATGCCACCAATTCCCACAATTGGAATGCTCAATCCTTTTTCTCTCACTTCTCGAATAAGCACGGTTCCTCGTACCGCTTTTGCATCTTCTTTGGTGACTGTCGCAAACACTGGCCCAATCCCTACATAATCTGCACCTTGCTCAATTGCTCGTTTCACTTCGTCTAAATGATGAGTAGACACACCTAGTATTTTACCTTCTCCTATTCGTCTTCTCACTATGCCTGCTGATTCATCGTCTTGCCCGATATGTACACCATCAGCATTGAGTTCAATCGCTAAGTCCACGTCATCATTAACGATGAACGGCACGCCATACTGTTTGCATATGTGTTGTAACTCTTTAGCAAACAACACCTTCTCCTTTCCTACTAACGCATTGGTTCCTTTTTCACGAAATTGAAAGAGGGTTGCCCCACCTTCAATCGCTTTTGTTAGCACTTCTTTAGGGTCATTGTAGCAATTGTTACTTCCCATAATAAAATAAACGTGTAATAAAGTCTTCATCTCATTTACTGAAATAGTCCCCATCTAATCCTTCCCTTCAAGCGTTTTCTTTTTGTCTATGATGGTAGGCCCAGTGATTGGTTGGACCATGCCCGTTTCCAATCTTCAAGTCTTCTTCAATCGCTGCTTGAATGAAATCTTTTGCTACGACCACTGCTTGGCGAACCGAGCTTCCTTTTGCAAGCTGTGCGGTTAAAGCAGCCGCAAATGTACAACCTGTTCCGTGGGTATTTTTCGTATGAATTCGTTTGCTCGTTATATATAAAAACTCTTGGCCATCATAAAGAAGGTCAACAAGGTCTTCTCCTTCTCCATGACCACCTTTAATAACAACATGCTGTACGCCCATTTTATGAAGCTTTTTGGCAGCTTCCATTCGTTCATCTAAATTAGATATGGACATGTCTGTTAATACTTCTGCTTCTGGAATATTCGGTGTAATCACCATCGCTAATGGAAGTAGATGATCCTTTAAAGCTTGCACAGCCTGTTGCTGTAATAAGGACGCTCCACCCTTTGCAATCATAACTGGATCGACAACGATGCGCTCCCACTTATACTGCTTAATTTTATTGGCTACCGCTTCAATGATTTCACTGCTAAATAGCATACCCGTCTTTACAGCATCAGCTCCAAGATCTGCACCAATTGAATCAATTTGCGCTTCAACTGCTGCCACACTCATCGGATACACATCTTGCACACCTAATGTGTTTTGAGCCGTTACAGCCGTTATGGCTGACATTCCATAAGCTTTTAATTCTTGAAATGTTTTTAAATCTGCTTGAATCCCAGCTCCTCCACCACTATCTGATCCCGCAATTGTTAATGCTTTATATGTTGTCATAGTCCTCACACACTCTCTTTCTTTTCAATTGATGCATACTGTTTGATATGCTGTGCAGACAGATGAGAAAGTTGATTTAAAAATTCGACTTGAAAACTACCTGGTCCCTCTTTCTCTTTTTTCATTGCAGCTAGTTCTGCTGCAACTCCATAGGAAGAGACGGCTGACACAGCTGCCGTTAATGGATTTTCTTCTACCCCTATACATGCCCCTACTACTGCACTTAATAAACAACCTGCCCCTGTCACTTTCGTTGATAAAACATGGCCATTATGAACAATGTAAGTCGTTACGCCATCTGTGATGATGTCTTGTTTTCCTGTTATGACAACAACCGTTTTTAATTGCTTAGCCGCTGATTCTGCAAGTGAAACGAGATCACCATGACCTTCTCCAGCATCAACACCTTTAATAAGCCATTGCTCACCCATTACATTGGCTACTTCTGCTGCATTCCCTCTTAACACTGTAATATCCAACTCTTCCACAATACGTTGCGCAGTTTTTGTTCGATATGATGTAGCACCCGCTCCAACAGGATCAAACACAATCGGTACACCGTGTGCATTTGCAGATTTACCAGCAAGAATCATCGCTTCCACTTCTGTCTCATTCAATGTCCCAATGTTTAACACAAGCGCCCTAGAAATTTTCGCCATATCTTCTACTTCTTCTTTTGCATAGGCCATAACTGGTGATGCTCCTAACGCTAATAGCCCATTTGCGGTAAAGTTTGTGACTACGACATTTGTGATGTTATGTACAAGCGGGGTTTTTTGTTTAACATTTTCTACTACGCGAATAACTTGATTAATGTCCATGTATTTATCCTCCTGATTAATATGTAAATAAAAAAGCACTTTGCAAGCGCAAAGTGCTAAAAATGGCCATAGTTCTTCTAATGACATTCCATTCTTACTCCCTACGCTGGCATTATCCAACAGGTTCAAACGGTCTACGACGGATTAGTCGTACTCTCAGCCAAATTCCATTGGCTCCCGATTTATACAATTCTTATTGATTAGAAGTCTACTCTTTTTTATGTAAGTTTTCAAGCTTTTACATATAGATAATGCTTCTTATTGCTTCTCGTAATACATGATAATTCCATTTACAATAGCTTGCGCGTACAACTCCTGTTGTGTAGCGAGCTTTTTCGCATCAGATGCGTTTGTTACAAATCCAAGCTCAACAAGAACACTTGGCATATTTGTATACTTAATCACTTGGAAACCAGCAGCCTTTACTTTTCGATCCTTCATTCCCACAAGTGAAACAAGTTGACGTTGAATTTCTTCAGCTAATTTTTTTCCTTCTTCGCTTCTTGGATTTCGAGAAGAGTCATAAAACGTTTCGGCTCCTTGTGCACTTGGAGGACCTGCGTTTACATGAATACTTATAAAGAGATCCGCTTTATTTTTATTCGCCACATCCACTCGGCCGCCAAGAGTTGGGTATGTATCATTTGAGCGCGTCATAATAACATTTACACCAGCCGACAGCAGCATTTGTTGAACATGCTTAATTACACCCATCGTTACATCTTTCTCAGATATACCGTTTGCTACTGCACCTGGGTCTTTTCCACCATGACCTGCATCTAACACGATTGTTTCGCCTTTTAAAAATGGAGAAGAAACAGGATTCGGAGTCGGCGTTACAACCGGATTAGAGGTTGTCAAGTATTGACTTGCTACCCAGCCTATTTGATTATTCTTTGTTTTAATTTGTGTCCAATTTCCATTTGCTTTCATGACGTAAACTTCTGTTTGATTTGGCAAAGACGCGAGCACATTTCCATTGATACTTGGCACAGCTCGAACGTTTAGTGAACTTGCGTTTACAAACGCTATCTTTGCTTGTTCAGATGGCTCATTCGGTTGACTTGTTGTCTGTTTGGCTATTAAGTATTGACTTGCTACCCAACCAATTCGATTATCTTTTGTTTTGATTCGAGTCCAATCTCCCTCTACTTTTAACACATGTACCTCTGTGTTTTTTAATAAAGACATCAATATTTGTCCATTTGTACTCGGTACAGAACGAACATTGAGCGAGCTGGCACTGACAATTTTCGCTTCTTCACTTTCCGGATTTGGAACCGGAAGTGCTGGCTGAGTTGGTTGGCTATTAGTAGAAGCTAAATATTGATTGGCTACCCACCCTACTTGATTGTTTGATGTACGAACTTGTGACCATTCACCCTTTACAGAAAGAACGGTAACTTTTGTATTTCTCGTTACTTTCGTTAAGACTTGCCCACTTGTACTTGCTGATGAGCGGACATTTAATGAGCTGGCAGTCACGACCTTTACTTCTAGGCTACTTCCTGTATTAGATGAAGATGGGGTGGCTGGCTGTACTGCTTGGCTAGTCCCCTTTACATATTGACTCGCCACCCAGCCTACTTGATTGCTCGATGTAAGAATTTGTGACCATTCACCCTTTATCGAAAGAATCGTTACTTTCGTATTTCTCGGCAATTTTGTTAGTATTGGACCATTTGTGCTTGGTGTTGAACGAACGTTTAGTGTACTTGCATTTACAACAGCAGACGCTAACGTAGATTGTGAAGGTGCAGTCGTTGATGTGACATTTTGCTTTTGCACATATGTAGATGAAATCCAGCCCGCTTTTCCTTGATACACAACATGTGACCAACCATCTTTTTCATTTTTTATCTCTACTCGTGTATTTTTTTGAATTTTACCAATAATAGTCCCTTTTGTACTAGGTTCAGAGCGAACGTTTAGCGTATTCGCTTTAACCGTCGCTTGAGTAGGAGCAGCAACAGTAGGAGATGCCTGAACGATTAGAGAGCTGAGTACTGCTGAACAGCACACGCTATACATAAGTGCTTTCTTAGCCATGTTGATACCTTCCCTTTTTAAAAGATTTGCTTTTCTTATAAACGTTATTACGTTGTCAGTCAGCCTGATCATCTCATTACACACTGTTCATATCGGTTATTTCTTAAAAAGATTGATATTGTATTTGAATTTGGGCATAAAAAAGCAGTAAAGTTAATGGTAAGATTGGAGAGTGATTGTAAAATGAAAAAGAGCATTTTGCATATAGATGAACAATCTATGCAAGCATTAGAAGCACCAACACTTCTTACACATGACTTTTACGAACAACCAACAATTGAATTAGCTAAGTCATTACTCGGCTGTTTGCTTATAAAGGAAACAAAACAGGGTGTAACGAGTGGATTTATCGTTGAAACTGAAGCATATATAGGACCTGATGATCGTGCCGCTCATAGCTTTAACAACCGTCGGACAAAGCGAACGGAGATTATGTTTCATGAAGCAGGACACGTCTATACATACGTCATGCATACTCATTGCTTATTAAATGTTGTAAGCGGAAATGTCGATCAACCTGAAGCGGTTTTGATTCGCGCGGTCCAGCCTTTTAAGGGTAAAGAATTAATGATGCAAAGACGCCAAACGGCTGTTGAACGTAATTTAACAAGCGGACCAGGAAAATTGACAAAAGCAATGGGGATTACAATGGACGATTACGGAAAGACCTTTTTTATGCCACCATTGTTCATTGCTCGTGGTATCACTCCGTCAGCTATTTCTCAAGGACCTCGTATTGGTATTCCAAACACAGGGGAAGCAAAAGATTATCCATGGCGCTTTTGGATAACAAACAATGCCTTTGTCTCAAAGTAGAAAAAATGACAAGATAAAACGAATCTCACTTATGTATTCACTTTCGCTATTTCTTAACAAAATTCCTTCCTTTTCATTCATTTTCGCTAATTTTCACCTCAACAAAAAAGTTCAGGGAAAACTCCCTGAACTTTTTTATACCCACCACATTTGTGAAGGAGATTCTTCAATTAAAACAGACTGCAGATTTTTAACAGCACGCTTAAATCCTTCTTCAATCGACATGATTGGATCTTCATGTTCAATGCTCACCACGTAATCATATCCATACGTACGTAATGCACTCATCATGTCAGACCACTCTGTTAAGCTATGCCCACAACCAACTGAGCGGAATGTCCACGCTCTTGTTTGAACACTACCGTATGGCTGCATATCTGTTAAGCCATACATGTTAATGTTTTCTTGATCAAGATACGTATCTTTTGCATGGAAATGGTGGATTGCATTTTCTTTTGCTAAAATTTTAATTGCTGCCACAGGGTCAATTCCTTGCCACCATAAATGACTTGGATCTAAGTTCGCACCGATTGCATCACACGTTTCCTCGCGTAGCTTTAATAGTGTATATGGCGTATGAACAAGGAATCCACCGTGAAGCTCAAGTCCAATTTTCACATTATGTTCTTTAGCATAATCGCCTACTTCTTTCCAGTAAGGAATTAATTTCTCTTCCCATTGCCATTTTAGTACATCGCCGTATTCATTAGGCCAAGGTGTAACAGGCCAGTTTGGATATTTTGCGTCTTCATGATCCCCTGCCGTTCCTGAAAAACAGTTGACAACTGGTACATCTAACAATGATGCTAGCTTAATTGTTTTTAATAATGTTTCATGAGATTCTTTCGCAAATTCTTTCTCTGGTGAAATTGGGTTACCGTGACAACTAAACGCACTAATGATTAAATCGCGCTCTTTTACTTTTTGAATGTATTGCTGACGTGCTTCTTCATCTTCTAACAATAAATCTAAGTCACAGTGATTATTCCCTGGGTAACAACCTGTTCCAATTTCAACTGCATGTAATCCCGCTGCCTTCACCTTATCAAGCATTTCTTCAAACGATTTATCTGCAAATAAAACCGTAAATACTCCTAGTTTCATCTTTGTATCTCCCCTCAATTTAACGCGACGTTTTGCACTGTTTTGCTTTTTTCATAGATTTGATCAATGATATTCGACACTTGAAGTGCTTCTTCTGGCTTGACAATCAACTCAGCATTTCCTAAACAGGCATCAATAAAGTTTTTCGCCTGCGGCAATCCAGGATTGTCTTCTCCTTGAATCCATGCAGCTTCACTATTTAATAGCATGCCATTTTTCGTTGTATATAGCTCAAATGGAAAGACGCTAATGCCACCTTCTGTTCCCGAGATGCTGACATGTTCAGCATCATCTTTTACATTTGCCGACCATGACGTTTCAAGTAACAGAGATGCTCCGTTCTCAAATTTAATGTAAGCTGTAACATGATCATCCACATCAAACGTCGTATGGTCAAACGCTCCCCATTGATTCACTTGGTTTGGCATTTTACTTAGTGCATTGTACGCACTTCCACTGACTTCAACGTGCTTTGGATTTCCCATTAACCAAATGGCTAAATCAAGTAAATGACAACCATAGTCGATTAAACTCCCCCCACCTTGAAGGGATTTGTTTGTGAATACACCCCATCCTGGTACTTTGCGACGACGCAATGCTTGAACTCGTGTCACTAAAGGCGTTCCAATGTCTTCCATCATCTTTTTCGCCGCTTGTGCTTCTTTCATAAAGCGATAGTGATACGCAATGGCTAACACTTTATTCGCTTTTTTCGCAGCAGCAATCATTGCTTCACATTCAGTCGTTGATAGTGCCATTGGTTTTTCACAAAGAACATGAACACCCGCTTCAAACGCTGCAATTGTAATTTCTGCATGAAACTTATTTGGTGTACAAATGCATACAGCATCTACTTCTTTAAACAAGTCATGATAGTCTTCAAAGACGTGTTCAATATTATTAGCTGTTGCTACTTCCTTTGCTCGCTCAACGTTCACGTCGCTGACAGCTGTAATCGTACAAAATTCAGCTAAGTGTTGAAACGCCGGGATATGGCGGCCCGTTGCAATGCCACCAACCCCTATCATTCCAATGCGAAGTTTACTCATGAAATCACCTCATCACTTATACTCGTGTAATTTGTTTTGTGTCGCTTGATTTTAATGCCGCTAAAATAACAGCTAATGATTTCATACCTTCTTCGCCTGTAATTAATGGCTCTTTGTCTGTTAGAATTGACTCTACGAAGTGGTCAACTACTTGAGAACTACTTTGTCCACCTTCATCATTTGATTGAATTTTACCAAGCTCATAATTCACAACTTCACCAGTAGCATATTGAACAATTAATGAATACGTTGGATGATCTTCCAGGCGAAGAATTGCTTTTTCTCCGTAAATAATCGTTGAGTTATCTTCTTTTGCCGTGTACGCCCAGCTAGCTGCTAATGTTCCAACAACGCCGCTTTCCGTTTTTAAAACACATACTGCATTATCATCTACATCGGCAAAGTCTTTTGCACTTGTTTCAACGAATGCACCTACTTCTGTAATGTCCTCACCTAGTAGATAACGAAGTAAATCTGTTTTATGAACACCTAAATCACCCATCGCTCCAATAAATGCTTGTTCTTTACGGAAGAACCAGCTGTCTTTTCCGTCTACGCTCCAGCCCTCTGGCCCCGGGTGGCCGAATGCTGTACGGAAGCTATACAACTTTCCAATTTCGCCACTCTCAATTAATTGACGCGCTTTTTGATGCGAAGGAACAAAGCGTTGATTATGTGCAATCATTAATTTCTTCCCGCTTTTCTTTGCTGCTTCAATCATGGCATCTGCTTCTTCTTGTGATGTAGCCATTGGCTTTTCACATAATACGTGAACACCTGCTTCTAAAGCTGCAATGGAGATAGGTGCATGTAAATAGTTAGGTGTACATACACTTACTACATCAACTTCACCGCTTGCTAATAATTCTTCATAATTTGTATAAGCTTTTGCTTCATACTTTGCAGCGATTTCATTTACACGCGCTTCATTAGGATCACAAACAGCTACGATCTCTACATTTTTATTTGCTTGATACTCCGGTAAATGACGATGTTGTGCGATACTTCCGCAACCAATTACCCCAACCTTTAATGTTTTCATCAAAAATCTCTCCCTTTTTCAATAAATGTATACGAAATCAAATGTGAGCTCGGCTTCTCATACTTAATTCACGTAGGCTCTGTTTATCTTTTCAACTAGTCGTTAAATTTCGTTGCAAGTATTTGAATGAAATCATACTTTGTATTAGTTTTTTACAGCAATCTTCTCTAATGGCTGTGCGTTTCCGTATACTGGACGTTGGCGGTCAACCGGTGCAGCCCATTTTACGCCGTTAATAATGACACGCTGGATGTCTTTGTTGTAGTATGTTGGATATGTCTCATGACCTGGTCGGAAATAAAAGACTCTTCCATTTCCACGCTTATACGTGCAACCACTGCGGAAGATTTCTCCTCCTTCGAACCAACTTGTAAAAACAAGCTCATCTGGTGCTGGGATATCAAAATGCTCTCCGTACATTTCCTCTTTTTCTAGCTCGATATATTCACTGATACCTTCTGCAATTGGATGGCTTGGATCTACTACCCAAATGCGTTCTTTTTCATCGGCTTCACGCCATTTTAAGTCGCAGCTTGTACCCATTAATGTTTTAAAGATTTTTGAGAAGTGACCTGAATGAAGAACGATTAACCCCATTCCATCAAGCACACGTTGTTGTACTTTTTTTACAATTTCATCTGCTACTTCATCGTGCGCAAGGTGGCCCCACCATACAAGTACGTCTGTATCTGCTAGAACTTCATCCGTTAATCCGTGTTGTGGCTCATCTAACGTAGCAGTTTTAGCGTCAAGACCTGCTTCTGTTAAAAATTGTGCAATCGCACCGTGAATTCCTTCAGGATAAATTTCTCTTACCACTGGATTTTTTTGTTCATGTCGATTTTCATTCCATACTGTTACCTTTACCATACTTGTCACCTATCCTTTTTTATTATAAAAATAGCAATCTCATTTTTTATTGCATCGTTAGTGAACCGGTTAACCTGACATATAAGAAGATACTCAACGCTTCGATGTTGAATCCCTCTTTACAATTTCAACAGGTAAATGAATTCGTGCTAACGTTTGTATCTTACCTTCAATAGCTTGAATTAATGTTTCTGCTGATACAACGCCTTTTTTGAAAACATCTTGCCTAACTGTCGTTAAGCTTGGCGTTGAGTAGTTACTAATTGTTAAATCATCAAATCCAACAATGGAATAATCATGTGGTACTTGCTTTCCATGCTCGTTTAATGCTTTCATTATCCCTAACGCTAAAATATCAGATGTAGCGAAAACTGCTGTTAGTTTATCACCAAGAGCTAACACTTTTTCACCCATCCGATAGCCATTTTCAAACGAGCTATCATGACCTTCAAAGATTAGTTCTTGATTTACAGAAATGTTCGCTTCTGCTAGTGCTTTGTTATAACCTATAAAACGCTTTGTATCAACTGGACTATTCGTTAGGCGATGAGCTACGAACCCTATTGAACGATGTCCTAACTGAAGTAAATGCTTGGTTGCTAGATAGCCACCTAATTCATCATCAACATGAATGTTGTGATAATGTTTTGCATACTCTTCATACGTATCAATTAGCACGATTGGAGTCGATAGCGTTTTCATTTCCTTGTATAAATTTTCTGAAAATGTACCTAAAAATAGTAACCCATCTAAATTTCGTTTTGTGATCCAATTTTTACAATCTTCTGGATTTCCGGCTCCCGAGATTAAAATATCATATCCATTTTTGCGAGATACATATTCGATCCCACTAATTACTTCACTATAGTAATGATTTTCTTTAAAAATTGTAGCAAGTGAATCGTCTACTAACGGAAGCATAACACCAATCATATTTGATTTTCGCTTCGATAAACTAATGGCTGTAAAATTCGGCTGATAATTCAGTTCTTTAACCGCTTCCAAAACTCGGTACTTTGTTTCATCCGATACTTTCTTTACACCATTTAGTACATATGAAACGGTTGCAGGTGAAACACCAGCGTACTTCGCTACATCACGGATTGTTATTTTTTGATTCATGTCTCCTCCGGTTAAACGGTTAACTTAATACAAGTTGATTATATATAATTATGTTTCATTGGTCAACAAAAAATGTAAGCGTTATCTGTAATTTTATATCTTTTACAAAATTAGTCCAAATTTTGGCTTCTCACATCAACCTGCATTATAATAAAGTAGCATTTGAGTTTTTTGTTAAAGGAGTTTATTTTGTGAATGTTGTGACAGCCTTATTGCTAGTTTTATTTATTCTTAATATGTTGTTAGCCATTACTCTTATCTTTTTAGAAAGACGTAGCATTAGTACTACATGGGCTTGGTTGATGGTTCTTTATTTTATCCCTGTACTGGGATTTATTCTTTATTTAATTTTCGGCCAAAATTTAAGTAAACAAAAAATCTTTACGTGGGATCAAAAAAGTTATATTGCCCTACGTCAATCTGTTGCTGAACAAACGGAGCAATTAAAAGAACATCGCTTCTCTTTTTTAAATGAAAGTGCTGAAGAATATAAAGATTTAGTATTGATGAACTTAGTCCATAATGAAGCGATTTTCACTCAAAATAATGAAGTGAAGATTTTCACAGATGGCCACGACAAATTCGATTCGTTACTTCAAGATATCGAGCAAGCAACCCACCATATTCATCTCGTCTACTACATTATTCGCTCAGATGAATTAGGAACAAAGCTTGTAAATGCTCTCGTTAAAAAAGCAAACGAAGGTGTTCAAGTAAAAGTATTATATGATGATATGGGATCAAAAAAGTTTAAGCGAAAACTGATTAAAGCATTAACAAAAGCTGGAGGAGAAGTGGCTCCTTTTTTTCCATCAAAGTTTCCACTTTTCAATTTACGTATTAATTACCGTAATCATCGTAAACTCGTCATTATTGATGGAAAGATAGGATATATCGGTGGCTTCAACATTGGGGACGAATATTTAGGCTTAAATCCAAAATTTGGTTACTGGCGTGATACGCATTTAAAAGTGTTGGGAGCAGCTGTTCACTATATTCAGTCGCGCTTTATCCTCGACTGGAATCATGCATCTTCTTCTGCCATAACGTATCATCAACATTATTATCCACCCCTATCATCGATCGGTGAGGTTGGGATGCAAATTGTATCAAGTGGACCTGACTCAGAAGAAGAACAAATTAAAAATGGCTATATAAAAATGATTTTAGCAGCAAAAGATTATGTATACATCCAAACACCTTATTTTATTCCTGATGACACCTTGCTAGATGTACTAAAGATTGCAGCCCTCTCTGGTGTTGATGTTCGAATTATGATTCCAAACAAACCAGATCATCCTTTTGTGTACTGGGCAACCTACTCTCACATTGGTGAATTATTAAAAGTCGGCGCAAAAGTTTATATTTATGAAAAAGGATTTCTTCATGCAAAAACGATTGTAGTCGATAATAAAGTAGCGTCTGTTGGGACAGCTAACATTGACATGAGAAGCTTTCGGTTGAATTTTGAAGTAAATGCATTCCTTTATGACTCATCTCTTACTCATCAGCTTACATGTGTGTTTGAAAAGGATATGAATGATTCTACACTCTTAACACGAGATGCTTATGAACAGCGTCGACTTCTCATTCGCTTTAAAGAATCAATTTCAAGGTTGCTTTCTCCTATTCTCTAATTTTTACTGTTTTATGATAAGGAAATGATATCCTACTGTACCACTTTTTAAGCAATGACATCCTACTTTACAGCTGTTAACCTGTATACATGCGCTCAACAAAAACAGCTTAAAAGCTATAGGAGGTTTTTTCTAGATGCTTAAGAAAATGTTAATGGTAAGTGCACTTGTTATTCCGGTGATCGGTATACAACAAACAGCTAGTGCAGAAAGTAATACACACGTTGTAAAAGAAGGAGAGTCTCTTTACAAAATTGGTATCGAACATGGCGTACCGATAACAGAATTAAAAGAGGCTAACGATAAAAAAGGAAACAATCTGTCAGTTAATGAAACATTAACGATCCCAACGACAATTAGTGATTATGAAAAAGACTTATTAGCGCGTTTAGTACAAGCTGAAGCTGAGGGTGAATCGTACGCAGGTAAAGTAGCCGTTGCTTCAGTTGTATTAAATCGTGTAGAAAGTGATCAATTCCCAGATTCTATTCATACGGTTATTCACCAAGACGATGGTATTCAGTTTACACCTGTTGCAAATGGGCAAATTAATAACCCAGCAAGTGAAGATGCAAAGAAAGCAGTAAATGAGGCACTTGCATTTAAAGGACTAGGTAACGATTCATTATTCTTCTTTAATCCTGATAAAACAAGTGATCAATGGTTACGTCAAAAAGAAGTAACCACAACAATTGGTGATCACGTATTTGCTAAATAATACGTTACAAAGAGGCTGTCTTCTGAACAGCCTCTTTTCTTATTTACTTCGGTTGAAAACGAACAGCTCCATCAAGGCGAATGACTTCTCCATTTAACATTGGATTTTCAATTATGCTTTGAACAAGCATTGCATATTCAGCAGGCTGACCTAATCGTGAGGGAAATGGCACCATTTCACCAAGCGCTGCTCTTGCTTTTTCTGGAAGTGTTGCAAACATCGGTGTTTCAAATAAACCGGGTGCAATTGACATATGACGAATGCCAAATCGAGCGAGTTCTCGCGCAATTGGTAATGTCATACCTACCACTCCACCTTTGGAAGCGCTGTAGGCTGCTTGTCCAATTTGCCCTTCAAATGCTGCCACAGATGCTGTATTAATAATGACACCGCGCTCTCCATGTTCATTCTGTTCATTTTGACTCATCATATCTGATGCAAGTCGAATCACATTAAATGTTCCTATTAAATTCACTTGAATAACTTTGTTAAAAAGTGATAAATCATGTGGCTCATCTTTATTGATGACTTTCTTCGCAATGGCAATACCGGCGCAATTGACGACAACGTTCACGTAGCCAAATACTTTCTTTACTTGTTCTAGCCCCATTTTTACGCTTTCTTCATTGGTAACATCTACTTTCATAAATATCACTTGATCACTGCCCAGTTGCTCTACAATCTCTTTTCCTTTTTCCTCTGCTAAATCGAAAATCGCGACTTTCCCGCCACTTTCCACAACCTTTCGTACCGTTCCTTCTCCTAAACCTGAACTTCCACCTGTCACAACTGCTACGCATTCATTTACTTTCATTTTCTCTCCCCCTCGTTAATCTAATCGTTCAATAATCGTTGCATTTGCCATTCCGTGTCCTTCACAAATTGCTTGTAATCCATAAGTTCCACCCGTTCGTTCTAATTCATGAATAAGCGTAACCATGACACGCGCTCCGCTCGCCCCTAATGGATGACCAAGTGCAATTGCTCCTCCGTTTGGATTTAATTTTTCAGGATTTGCTTTTAACTCTTCTAACCAAGCTAGAGGCACTGGCGCAAATGCTTCGTTGACTTCATATACATCCATATCATCGATTGTTAATCCCGCTTTTTTCAAAGCTTTTTCAGTCGCTGGGATAGGTCCTGTTAGCATGAGTTCTGGATCAGAGCCTACAACCGTACGTGTGACAATTTTAAAGCGCGGCTTTACTCCTAATTCCTCTGCCTTTTCTTTTGACATTAACAATAAAGCAGCCGCTCCATCACTAATTTGACTCGCATTTCCCGGATGAATTTTACCCTCTTCTAAAAAAACTGGATGTAATGCATTTAATTTATCAATTGATGTATTTTTTCGTGGACCTTCATCTGTTTTTACAACTGCTTTCGATCCATCTGATAGCGTTACTTCTAGTGGCATAATCTCGCGTTCGAATCGCCCTTCTTCTTGAGCTCGAATGGCTCTCATATGACTATTGAATGAATACTCATCCATTTTTTCTCGTGTAAATCCCCATTTCTCAGCAATTTTCTCTGCTGATATCCCTTGATTGAAGGCACCAAAACGAGCTATTAACTTTTCATTCCACGTTGAGCCTTTTAAATTTGAAAACATTGGAACTCGCGACATACTTTCAACACCCGCTGCAACGACAACATCCATATCTCCACTTAAAATAGCTTGAGCCGCAAAATGAACCGCTTGCTGACTCGATCCACATTGACGATCAATTGTCGTGCCTGGCACTTCAATTGGATATCCTGCTAGCAAAGCTGCCACTCTTGCAATGTCTCCTCCTTGTTCACCTACTTGCGATACGCACCCCATAATCACATCATCAATATGTATCGGATCAACATTTGCTCTTTTAACAACTTCACGTAACACTTCTGCCGCTAAATCATCTGGTCGAACTCCACTTAGCGCTCCACCTTTTCTCCCAATCGGCGTTCGTACTGCTTCGACAATGACGACTTCTCTCATCTTTTCATCCCCCTTGTTTGTTAGTAGAGAGAGTGACGAGTTCGTCACCCTCTCGCTCTTTTTACACCTGTACGTTAAACGTATCTCGAAGCTTAAATTTCTGAATTTTTCCAGATGCATTTCGAGGTAGCTGATCAGCAAAGACTATTTTCTTCGGTACTTTATAACCAGCAAGTTGATTGCGACATAACTGTTTAACTTCTTCTTCTATCAGAGACTCTCCTTCTTTCACCACGACAACAGCGGTCACAACTTCTCCCCATTGTGGGTCAGGTGTACCGATAACAGCTGCTTCTAATACGTTAGGGTGTTCATATAAAACATGCTCCACCTCGACGGAATAGACATTTTCACCACCCGAAATAATCATGTCTTTTTTACGATCGACGAGTGTGATATAGCCTTCTTCGTCTTTTGTTGCTAAATCTCCTGTAAATAACCATCCATCTTGCAATGCATCTTCTGTTTCTTTTGGTTTTTTGTAGTACTCTTTCATAATTGTTTCACCGCGTAGAATGAGCTCTCCTACTTCGCCAGGTACGACCTCTTGTCCTTTGATGTTCACAACGTTCACTTCTGTAAATAAGAGTGGTGTCTTACCGGATTTACCTAAGTGCTTTTGATGGTCTTCTGGCGTTAAATAGATACCTGTTGGTCCACCTTCCGTTAAGCCACATAAGTTATAAAACTGCTTTGTTTGAAACACATTCATGCTTTTTTTCACTAGTTCTGGTGCCATCGGGGCTGCTCCATAACAGCAACGTTTAATAGATGAAAGGTTATAATTTTCAACATTAGGTACTTGAAATAAATAGTTATACATCGTTGGCACTCCAAAAAACAGTGAAATTTTATGTGTATCAATATTTTTCAGTACTTCAACTGGGTGAAATTCACGCTGAATAACGTGACTTGTACCTAAGAAAAAGCCTGGAATTAAAAATAAACAAAGCTGTGCACAATGAAACAATGGTGCTACATGTAAAAGACGATCTTCGACTTGAAGACCTAACACACCTGAAATGCCAATTGCTACTTTCAATACGCGCTCGTGATCAAATACAGCACCTTTCGGATGGCCGGTCGTTCCAGACGTATAAATAATATGGGCATCGTCTGTACTGCTGACATCGATATTTGGTTCGTCATCAATTTCCTTCATCACCATTTGAAAATCAGCACCTTCACCATTTCCAGCAGTAATGACTCTTCGTACAGAACGAACTCCTTCTCTTGCCTGTTCAATCACACTTTTTAACTCTACATCACAAATAATGACTGCTGTTTCGGACTGATTTAAAATGTAATGAACCTCTCTTGAAACTAATCGGAAATTAACTGGTACAGCCACCGCCCCAATTTTAAGAATGGCAAAATAACTAATGGCAAAGTAATCAGAGTTTGTCATAAATAACGCAACTTTTTCACCTTTTTTTACACCGAGATTCAAAAGACCCCATGCGAAATGATTCACTTTTTGATTAAACTGTT
Organism: Priestia iocasae; assembly: GCF_016909075.1. Classification (GTDB taxonomy): domain Bacteria; phylum Bacillota; class Bacilli; order Bacillales; family Bacillaceae_H; genus Priestia; species Priestia iocasae. Next base: position 1,027,282 of record NZ_JAFBFC010000001.1, on the reverse strand, counting down.
CATACGTATACACTCGCTCTTCACAAGTTAAAGCCCACTTTTTCGGATGTCTTCTTGCGTTTAACGCCACATAACTCCCAATATTCATCCTATATCCCCCTATTTATGAAAAATGGAATGCATCCTTACTTGACTTTACTTCGTTGAGACTGTTCCGAATACGCCTTTTTGTTGTAGTACTTCAATCTGTTGTTGTGTATAACCGAGTTTTTCAAGTACCTTCACTGTGTCTTCTCCTACCCTCTTTCCTACTTGGTTATACAAAGGTTGAAACTCGCTAAATTTAATGGGATGCGCTAATTGCTTTTGTGATGAACCATCTTGCTTTTGCACTTTAACTATCATGTTACGCGCTTGAATTTGCTCATGATGACAAGCTTCTGAAAACGTTAGAACAGGCTCAACACAAGCTTCAACGCTCTCAAAGATTCTCAGCCATTCATTAAAGTCTTTCTTTAAAAATGCTTGCCTAACTTCATACTTGAATGAAATCTCATCTTGAGGTTGGCGACTAAACGCAAGATCTAGCTGATTATTCAACCCTAATGCTTCACATAGCTTTTTTCGAAATGAAGGCTCTAAGCTACCGACAGAAAAAAATCGTCCATCTTTCGTTTCATAATAATCATAAAAGGTTCCACCGTTTAATAGCTGTCGTTCTGGTTCTGGCTCTACATCACATGCTAAGTAGGCTGAACCATATAAAGCATTTAAGGCAAACGTTGCATCCGTCATGCTTACATCAACGTACTGCCCTTTTCCCGTTTGCTCTCGATGGATGACGGCGGCTAAAATACCGATGACGGTGTGTAGTGATCCACCTGCTACATCCCCAACTTGAATACCCATTGTAACAGGTGGTTCTAATTGACGCCTTGAATAATGAAGAGCTCCTGATAGCGCTAAAAAGTTATTATCATGACCTGGCCGATCACGATAAGGACCTGTTTGACCAAAACTTGTTAAAGAACAATAAATTAAACGTGGGTTAACTTCCTTTAATGTTTCATAATCCAACCCGAGTCGCTCCATTACCCCCGGTCGAAAACCTTCTATTAACACGTCATAATCTTGAATGAGTTCCTTTACAAGATTGATTGCTTCTCTTTGTTTTAAATCAAGTGTCATTGACTGCTTAGAACGACTTAAATAGTGATGTGCAGCAGCTTCTTCTCCATCGAAAGGTGGTTCTGTTCGAATTAAATCAGGAATGGATGGTGACTCTATTTTTAAAATCTCAGCCCCTAAATCAGCAAGCATCATCGTGGCGTATGGGCCTGGTAACAACCGTGAAAAATCAAGGACTTTTAACGACTTGAGCAATAAAACTCCTCCTTTTACAACCCTAAATTCTTTGCAATGATGTTTTTCATAATTTCATTCGTTCCTGCATAAATCGCCATGACCGGGATATCTCGATACCTTCTTGCAATTGGATATTCTTCCATATAACCGTATCCGCCGTGAAGCTGCATACATTCACTAGCCACACGTTTTGCCATGTCCGTAATCCACCACTTTGCCATGGAGACTTGTGTGACCACATCTTTTCCTTCTATATGATTCCTAATTAAATTATCAAGAAACGTACGACCAATCTCAACCTCGGTTGCCATTTCAACAAGTTTGTATTGTGTATTTTGAAACTTGCTAATTGGTTGACCGAATGCTTGGCGATTTTTCGTATAATCGATTGTCATTCGAACCATTTCTTCAGCCGCTACTTGAGCCGTAATTCCGACAATGAGCCGTTCCTGCTGAAGCTTGTCCATTAAGTAATAGAAGCCTTTTCCTTCTTCACCTAATAAGTTAGTCACAGGTACTTTTGCATCTTCAAAAATAAGCTCCGCTGTATCTTGACTATGCAATCCTACTTTATTTAATTTTGTTCCACGCTTAAACCCAACCGTATCGCGTTCTACAACTAGTAAGCTAATTCCCTTGTATGCTGGATTAGCATGTGAATCTGTTTTGCATGCAATCACAATTAAATCGGATTGAATACCATTTGTAATGAATGTTTTTTCTCCATTTACAATATAATAATCTCCATCTTTTATTGCAGTTGTTTTCAAATTGGCTAAATCAGACCCTGCTCCTGGTTCTGTCATCGCAATTGCTGTAATTTTGTTACCGCTTACACAATTAGGTAGCCATTTTTTCTTTTGTTCTTCTGTGCCATAAGAAGCTAAATAAGGAACGACAATGTCATTATGTAAGCCAATGCCTACTAAACTTGATCCAACGCGCTCTAATTCCTCATTTAATACGACCGAATAAGCAAAATCAGCGTTAAATCCTCCATATTGTTCATCTACCCACGGACAGAGGAATCCTTCCGCTCCTAGCTTTAACCAAAATTCTCTAGGAATCATTCGATTTTCTTCCCACTTGTCATAATAGGGAACTGCTTCTTTCTCAAGAAACTTGCGTAAGGACTTTCGAAAAATATGATGCTCCTCCTTCAGATAACCTTCAGACATACACTCTCTCCTTTTATAAATGAATGAAAATTCTGACTATAATTAGTATAAAGAAACTTATCTTTTTAGAACAGTCTTTTTCTAAAAAAATAAAAAACACTTGAAATAATATTCAAGTGTTTTAATAAGATCGCAACAAGTTAATAAAAACAATGACAATGATGATTGGAAGTACATATTTCACTAAAAACAGCCATAATTCAAACCATTTAGTTGAGATTGTCCCTCCTGCCATAAACTCTTTGTAAAGAACTTCTTTTTTCATTTTAAACGATAAAAAGATAGCAATGGCTAAGCTTCCAAGTGGTAGCATCACGTTACTGACAAAAAAGTCTGCGACGTCAAATAAGTTTCGACCTCCAAATGAAACATGACTGAATACTCCAAATGATAGGGCAGATGGAATTCCAACAAGAAAAACAATCAGACCTGATAGCCAAGAATAGCGCACACGCTTTTCTTGCTCTTCTTTTGTTAATGATGCCACAATGATTTCAAGAAGTGAAAAGGCAGACGTTAACGTAGCAAATAAAAACAACACTAAAAAGAGCGATAAAAATACTGTTCCAAATGGCATTTGCTCAAATACTGCTGGTAAAATAACAAATAACAGCCCAGGTCCTTCCGCCGGCTCTAATCCAAACGAAAACACGGCTGGAAAAATGGCTAATCCAGCTAATAAAGACACAAATAAATTTAAAAACGCAATCGAACTTGCCGATTTTGTTAAACTCACTTCTTTTCCTAGATACGAACTATATGTGACCATACATGAAAGGCCGACACATAATGCAAAAAAGGATTGTCCTAATGCATACAACACAGACGATGCGGTTATTTCTGAGAAGTCGGGCTTTAAGAAAAACAGCAAGCCTTCTGTCGCATTTTCTAGCGTTAAAGAGCGGCCAACAATAATTAAAAACGAAATAAATAACAGTGGCATCATGTATTTATTTGCACGTTCAATTCCATGTTGCACCCCTTTAGAAACAACAAAAACCGTCATAACTAAAAAGAGCAACTGACCACCAAGAACAATAAATGGATTTCCAATGACTGTATCAAAAAGCGAGCCATACGACTGACCAATTAATTGACCACTGATACTCATTAATGCATAGATGAGAACCCATCCACCTACAACACTATAAAAAGACAAGAGCACTAAGCAACTGACTACACCAATGCGGCCAATCCAAGCCCAATTCGAACCAGGAGCAATGGCTTTATAGGCACTAATCGCTTCTTTACCTGTATTTCTTCCGATAATAAACTCGGCTAGTAATAGCGGCATTCCAATAAATAAGGTAAACAAAATAAATAAGAAGAAAAATGCGCCACCGCCGCTCGTTCCCGTTACATAAGGAAATTTCCAAATTGCACCTAATCCAATTGCAGCTCCGGCTGACGCTAAAATAAAACCAAATCGCGAGGACCATTGGTTTGCTTTATTCATGTGATGTCCCCTTTCTCTTTCACGACATGTGTAGTAATGTATCACAATTTAATAAAAAAATCATGTATTCTATGTTTTGTTTACGCTTTCATTTCCCTTTAACATGATTTTGTTTCATTTCTTCTTTCTTCATAATACTTTTTCTTCTAATAATTAGGAATTTAAAAGACTATTTTTGTAAAGTATTCATATGTATAGGACATCATATACGAAAGAAGGATGATTCATATGTTTCAACATGACATTCATGTCATCGTGTTTGATTTAGATGGCACTCTTTATGAAGACACGCATCACTTTGATTATTATGCAATAAAATTAGAGCAAAAAATAGCACCACGATATCGAACAATGTACCGCCAGGACTATGAACATGTTCTTTCTGGTCAACATGCTTTACGAGTTGGGCGTATCTATGACGTTAAAAACGACCTCATCTTGTCTATTAAAAATAAAAAAGCGGATCGTGTGCATCGCTGGAATGGGACACGGCTATCACAACAAGAATTAAAAAGGTTATACCCAAACACCATCAACGTAAATTTAGATGATATGCTAAGTATTGGAGATTTATGGTGGGTCCCTTCTTCGATTGCCCGCCATTATGGGGTATCAAATGAAGAATCTTATGATGCATTTTTACAAACGCGTGAATATATGATGAGTGATCAATTCCAGATGAAGCGAGTGGAAGGCTTAAAAGAATTGCTTGAAACGATTTCATTAAAGTGCAAACTCGTTTTATTAACGAACAGCCCAGAGCGTGACAGTGAAGCAATTATACATAAGCTAGGACTTGATCATGTTTTTCACAAAAAAATATTTATGGGACAAAAGCCCACAATGACTACGCAACGTTTTGAAGAAGTGAAACGTCACTTTCAGATAGATTTTGAGAATATGTTAAGTGTGGGCGACAATTTAATAAATGAGATTGCACCTGCAAAAGAGCTAGGTTGCTCGACCATCTATATTGATCCTTTTCATATCGGAAACGAAGCAAGTGCTGATGTAACCGTTGAACGGATTACGGATGCTATCAGCATTCTAGATGAATATTTCAAGAAAAAATAAAGCCACGCTGTCTTACAGCGTGGCTTTATTTTTAAAGAAACACTGATTCATCATCTCCGTGTGCTTCTTGCTCGGATAAAATCTCAATGTGATTATGTCCTTCTTTTTCAACTTCTAGTTTTACTCGTTCAGCTGTTTCATAGTCAGGACATGTCACTTGTTTATATTCTAAAGTCTCTTTGTCTGTGTAGGTTACCAGATAGGTCATTTCAAACTCCTCCCTTTTTTCGTGTTTAGTAGTTTGTATCCTCTTTTCTTTTTCTCTAAACATATGAAAAGTCTCCCTTTCATACACATATTAAAAACGTAAAAAGGAGGAGCTTGTCAGTGAATCTGCTTTCTTTTGCTCCAATCGTTGCACCTATTGGTATTTTAATTTGCTTAATTGGTTTTACTTCCACCTTTATTAAGCGGGATTAATGCTTTTAGATAGACTAGAATCTTTTTTTATTTCCTTACCCTCTTGATTATTTGTATGATCATTCCAATGACTAGTATCGCAATCGCTATCCTACTTGTTGTTACGATAGCAGAATGGTCACTTTGCTCCACCATGATGGCAATAAATGCCCAAATAAAGACTAGTGAGTAAACAATGTCATTTTGCGTTAATGTAAAGACCACCCCAAGTAGGGCTCCCACAATTAGCATGATAACAGCCCACGATTGTTCACTTAATCCAAATAACTGTTCAATGCCGTTTGCTTCAAAAATGACAAATACATTGACAATGGTTGCTACAGAAATCCACCCAATATAAACAGAGATTGGAAACCTCATAAACCACGTAGAATGAGGTGAATGTTGAATAATGGTATAGATGATAATTAGTGTAAGCAAGATGCCTAGCATAATAAAAATTGATGCATTAAAGTACTCATTTTGAAAAACAAAGACCCACAAGCTATTCAGTAGCGCATTTAAAAAGAACCAAACCCCAATTTTCCGATAAATGTCTTTTTGGTCATCACTCGTAAAGAATTGACGAGCTACCCATACCGTTAGTAATAGGTAAATCAATCCCCAAATCGTAAAGGCATAGCCAGCAGGAGTAAAGAGGGTAAAGACCTTATCTGACACTTCTCCTGCTGTTTGACCACCTATTGGTAATGCATTTGCTAAGTAATTGACCGTTAAAACGAGTACTAACCCAATAACATTTAAAATAGCGTAAAAACGAAAACGGTTCAAAAGTGTTCTCTCCTTTCATTCGTGGTTGTTAATAAAATAGCAAGAAAGATACCTTTTCGTTTATACATACCTCGTCTTTGAGATCGTTATGCACTTTTTTACAAAATAAGTGTAAAGTAGGTTGAACTACCCACTACTTACCCTTCTCTCACTCCTTGAAGTAGAGGGTCTCTTCTCACTTATTGATGATAAAATAGGTAAATAAGATTAACGTTATATTATTAGTAGTTAAATCTCTATTCTAAGATAATAGATATCGTTCTATTATCTCATGCACATCTTTTTGGATTTTTTCTTGTTCATTTAAAAGTTGATGCTTTCCCTTACGAATCATTTGAATGTGACAATGAGGAAATTTTTCTTTTAATACTTTTAAATTATAGCGCCAATCAACCGTCTTATCTTTCTTTCCTTGAACAATAAGAAGTGGATGTGATACGGATTGAAACGTATCTACTTGATTATTCCATTGAATTAGCGCTTTCAACCATGAAAGCGGAAGTTTTTGAGGTTGAAGTGGATCTTCCTTAACAAACTGCAAATATTTGGTGTTAGAGGAGTTACCTTTAAACATACGCTTCATTTCCTTAATGAATGGAAAAAGAAGATAAAATCCTACTTTTGATACATGCCATCTATATGAACGAACAAGCGGGCTAATGAAAATAACTTTTTGAAAAGGGCAAGAGTTTGTCATCATATAGGATGCTACAATGGCACACCCTGTACTATGAGCCACAACATGCAACGGTTTTTGAATCCGATCATCCATTATCGTAAGTAGGTACTCTAAAAAGACAACATACTCTTTAAATTGATTAATATGCGCACGGTTTCCTGTCGAAAGCCCATGCCCTTGTAAATCGTATGTTAAAACAGCATAATTTTGCTTCAGTAGATAATTAATCGTTTTTGATAGAGCAGCTGCATGGTCAAAGTAACCATGAACCAATAAAACAGTTCCTTTTATAGAAGTTGGCTGAAACCATTGAACAAAATGATTTTCATCGTGAAACGATACATAGCCATGGCTATAAGTCACTTCTTGATCGTTTATTCCATAAAACCTTAAATAATCATTTATAAAGTGGTTTTCAAGAGAACGAACATCAAATGGCATACGTTCTTTTTTTATATGTGTTAATGAACGATGAATAGATTTCATTGTTTTTCCTTTCTATATTGGTTCAATACATTGTTTTACATCGTTTTTTGGTGAATTAACAAGCGATGAGACTTGACTATATTCCATCTCATCCGCTGGGTATGATTTTAATAACGATTGAAGATAATCGGTGTCTGTTATTGTGGGATCTAACCATGCATCAATATGTTCATCTTTTAAAATAACCGCCATTCGATGGTGAAGCTTTCCTACCAACTCGTTCGGCTCAGTAGTTACTATTGTACAAGTATAGAGTGGTTCTTCACCTTTCTCCCACTTTTCCCACAGTCCAGCAAATGCAAATGGTTGACTTGTTTTTAACTGAATTCGATACGGTACCTTTGTTTTCCCTTCTTTTTTCCATTCAAAAAAGCCGTCTGCTAAAATGATGCATCGTTTTGAACGAAAAGATGACTTAAAGCTTGGCTTTTCAGTTAATGTTTCTGCACGAGCATTGATCATCTTATGACGAAACGATGTATCTTTCGCCCAAGACGGAACGAGTCCCCAATCAAATAAATGTCCAATCCGCCTCTCATTCTCTTGCACAATCGCTAATACTGATTGTGTAGGTGCAATGTTGTAGCGTGGTTCTAGCTCATGACTATAGTCAAAATGAAAGACAGACTTCAACTCTTCTAACGGGGTATGTAAATAAAAGCGGCCACACATCTCTTTCACTCCTTTTTTAGTACTTATTCTATACATTTTGTACATCCTTAAACAAAAAAGCCCACTGTTATAAACAGTGAGCCTTCTCTTTATTTTGAGCCTACTTCTTCAGTAGCTGCACTTGATTTCGCTTTATTCGTTCTAGGTTGAACCCAGCCTTTTGCTACCGCTAGCAAATACAACCCGATACTAATACCTAATGTGATAACAACAAACAACCAATGCTGTCCTGTCGCAATCATGACTGGTGCAAATGTGACAATCGCAATCTCAACAGGCGCTACCGGAATATAAGCAAGTGCATAATCATCCAGCGTTTTACTTTCACCTTCAGGATCTGCAATACGCAGTAATGCAATTCCCATGGCCATCGTACCTGTAATCCAACCCCACGTGAAAATTCCTCTTTCAAACCAAATGTTACCGAAGAATTTACCTGATAACACACGGAAAACAAACCATGCGAACAATAAACCAAATGCTAATAAAATAAGAAGTGGTACAAGATAACTTGCTACGGCCGATAAACTAATTGAGGCAATTCCAAAAGCAACAAGTAAATCCGTTGCACTACCGCTGATGCGATTTACTGTATCTTTATCAATATATTGATCACTTTTCGTTTTCACCATCATTGCTTTTACTGCTAACCCTACTAAAAATGCTAGTGAAAAAGCTGGAATGGTTACATCTGGTAACAACGACTGACCTAATTCACTTAAATAATAACCACCTAGCGCAATTGCCACAACAAGGGACAAGTGCAACACGAGTGGATCAACGGCAATCGAAGATACTGTATCAGGCTTACTGCTCTTACGCTTATCTTCTGGAACTAACCCAGTTCGCAATTCCATCGGTAAATCTTCAAATCTTGTAAGATAGTTCGTTTGACCTTTTTTCGAATAGTATTTAATAAATGATAAACCTACTACAATTGAACAAATAACTCCGACTGTTGCAGACGTCATCGCAAGGGATAATGCATCATCCCAACCTTGCTTTGCAAATGCATCACCAACAGCTGCTGCAGTACCATGGCCACCTACAAAACCTGCTGCTAACAGTAAACCGAAACCTAAGTTTAAGTCTCCCCAAACGTTATTAAGAATAAGCAATCCAAATAGTAAGCCTGCTCCCCACATTGCTAACATGATCATTTGAGAATAAGACCACATACTTCCTACTCGTCCTGCAATCTCTTTCCACTTTACATTTTGTGTCGCAATTGGTAATGCACCGAAAATAACGGCAATTAGAATGCCTGGATACGTTCCAATTTGATCTGTAAATGGAATAATCCCTACTCCATTAGGTCCTAGTGCTAAAGCTAAAATTCCGGCGATAATGCTCGCTGGTAAGAATAGATTTTGCACCCACCTGACTTTTGCTCGAATAATTGTTCCTACTAATAGTAGTAACGCGATGAATCCTAAATCAATAAACATATCCCATGCTGATAAATTCATCTAATCAACCTCCTAATCATCATTAATTCATAGTAATCTCATAGGTTTAGTGGTCTATTAAACTGAAAAAATTGAAAAATTTTATTTAAGGACAATAATGTGCACTTGAATGACCTATAAAAACAAATTGTCTAAATAGAATTTTTCAAATTTTTTACTTATAAAATATTTTTCTAGAATAGAATATTTCTTATTCAACTATCTCATATTATACACACTTTTTTGTACTTTTGCACATTTCGACATGAATCGTAATATATCCGTAATACTTATTTACATTCAAATGAAACGCTAAAACCCTATAGAGACTATCATCTATCCTCTGTATAAAGATTTTTAAATACCTTCATTTAGAATATTAATCTATAGGCAGCTTATTAATTTTAATGTTCACCTAAATTCATACATGTTCTTCGCACATGAACAAAGAGATTAGCGTCTACACACCTTTCCTTCTTTTAACAAGCATGTTATAGTAGAATTCAATAGGAAGTCCACTAGGGGTGCCTTCGGGCTGAGACAAGGTTACTTGATCCCTTTGAACCTGATCTGGGTTATACCAGCGTAGGGAAGTGGTAATGTTCAGTTTAGTAGAGGGACTACGCCTCTATACTTTTTACATATAAACTGCCATCTACCACTCCGTCCGTGCGGAGTGTTTTTTATTGCTCTTTTCCCCTATGTGTCTTCCAAACTACTTTTAGGGAGGAATTGTATCATGTCATTCTCAGCTGAATTGCGCCTTGAGGCCGATCACATTTATCAAGCCATCTTTAACCATCCGTTTGTGAAAGGAATTGGTGAGGGCAACGTTCCTAAAGAAGCGCTCATTCACTACGTTTCTCAAGACTTTGAATATTTAACGGCCTTCGTACGAATTTACGCTGCGGCGATTACAAAATGTGAAAATCGCGAGGAAATGGCCGTGTTCAATGAAGGAATCTCCTTTGTACTTAATAGTGAAATCCACCCTCACAATAACTTTTGTGAAGTTGCTGGTGTTAAGTATGAAGATTTACATCATGAACCACTCGCACCAACGGCAAGTCACTATATTAAACATATGATGACTGTTGCTCATACAGGTTCTTTAGGAGAAATAATTGCTGTTTTACTGCCTTGCCCATGGACGTATTTAGAAATTGGTCAAAAACTAATAAAAGACATAAATCTAGAGCCTACTCATCCATTTTATGAATGGATTACGTTTTATGGAGCTGAAAAAGTAAACAGCTCTACACAATGGTATTGCGATAAATTAGATGAATTAGCAGCACAAGCATCAGAGGAAGAACGAGCAAAAATGAAAGATCATTTTATTAAAAGTTGCGAGCTTGAATACCTGTTTTGGGACATGGCTTATAAGCAAGAGAAGTGGCTATTCCCAAAGACTGAGACGCTTATTTAACAAGCAAACCCTCTTGCACTTCACCTCTAAATTTGTTAAATTAAAGGTACTTATTTTTGTTCAAACATGATTGAGAGAAGAAATATGTTTTACCATGTTTTTCGTCTTAATAGATTGTGCAGAGCAAGAATAGTAATATATTTGTGGAGAGTTTGCCACATAGGAGGTACATTAATATGTTACAAGGTAAAGTAAAATGGTTTAACGCAGAAAAAGGGTTCGGCTTCATCGAAGTTGAAGGTCAAAATGACGTATTCGTTCATTACTCTGCAATTCAAGGCGACGGCTTCAAAACTTTAGAAGAAGGTCAAGAAGTTTCTTTCGAAGTTGTTGAAGGTGCTCGTGGACCTCAAGCTACTAACGTTCAAAAATAAGCTGATAACTACAAAAGACTCCTAGTTTAGGAGTCTTTTTTTGTTTACCTCTTTTTAATTGTGAACGTGCATGATAAGCAAAGGATATTGTACAATTATTTATTTTTCTTGCAAATCTGCTACATCTACAGTTGTTCTTTCTTCTAACGGACCTCTAGAATGGATGGTCACTGTTCCATCTTCATTCAATTCATCAATCCAGACCGATTGATGGTTGTATGTAACTTCAATATCCGCTGTTGATGATAAAATTTGTTTTATACGCTTTACATCCATGTTACTCACTCCACTCTTCATATGTAGTCAGTTTATCTTTTGAAAAAATTGAGCTTTTCATACATAAAAAAGCTGATTCAATTCACACATATTGAATCAGCTTTTTGGTTACCTTAACAATTTTTTTATAATTGCGATGTTTTGCTTTTCAGACGGATAGCGAAACGACATATCGAATTTCGTTGTTTGTTTTAACACACTTTTATAATGAGAAAACGTTTGGAAGCTACTTTCTCCATGGTATTGTCCAACTCCACTCTCTCCGACACCACCAAACGGTAAATACGGAGTCGCTAAATGCATTAATGTATCGTTAATACAGCCACCCCCGTACGAAATATTGTTTACAATTTGCTGTTGAACCTCATCACTTTCGGTAAACAAATATAAGGCCAGTGGCTTTGGACGATTATTCACAAATTGAATTACTTCAGAAAGCTCATCATATTCCATCAAAGGTAAAATAGGGCCGAAAATTTCTTCTTGCATAACAGGAGCATCCTCATTTACGTGGTCTAAAATGGTTGGACTTAATTTCCATTCATCTTCATTTACTTGACCACCTACTACAATCTCACCATCTTGTAGAAAAGAGCGAAGGCGCTCAAAATGACGCTTACTTACAATTCGCCCATAGCGGTCGCTTTGTTCTGGATATTCACCATAAAACTCATGAATAACTTTTTGAAGTTGATCTATTAATGCCGACTTTACGTTTTTATGCACAAACAAATAGTCAGGGGCTACGCACGTTTGCCCTGCATTAATTCCCTTACCAAACATAATTCGCTTTGCTGCTAGCTCAATATTCGCATCTTCATGTACAATGCACGGGCTTTTTCCGCCAAGCTCTAATGTCACAGGAATAAGCTGCTTCGCTGCTTCTTGCATGACGATTTTCCCCACATTAACGCTTCCTGTAAAGAAGATATAATCGAACTTTTGTTTTAAGAGAATTTCACTCGTTTCCACACTGCCTTCTACAACCGTTATCAACGATGGATCAAATGCCTTTGCTAGCATTTTCTCTAATAAACGAGAAACATTTGGCGTTAGTTCAGAAGGTTTTAACACAACTGTGTTACCTGCTGCTAGCGCTCCTACGACTGGAGACAGCGCTAAGTTAAGTGGATAGTTCCATGGTGCTATGACGAGTGTGACACCATACGGCTCCGGAACAACATATCCTTTAGACCCTACGTGAGTTAACGCTGTTTTGACTTTCTTCGTCTTCACCCATTTATGAATATGTTTTAATGTAAAGCGAATTTCCTCTAGTAGCACACCAATTTCTGTTGTATAGGCTTCCACCTCTGATTTGTTTAAATCTGTTTTCATTGCTTCTAAAATCTCTTGTTCATGGTCTTTAACCATTTTCCTTAACGTTTCAAGCCCTTCAATGCGTTTTTTTACATCTCGTGTTTGGCCTTCGTGAAAATAATGCTTTTGCTTTTCGACAATATGTGCAATCACTGCTTCATCCGTTACATAATACTGTTCATGATTCATAAGAATCCTCCCTTACTTCTTGTGTAAAGCATTCTTCCTCAACAGTAGCTAATAACGCTTTTAATAATCCAACAGCATCTTCTAAAGCTAAAGAATAATGACGTTGTGTTCCTTTTTGCTCAATTTGAACTAACTTTTGATCACGTAATATTTTCAAATGATGAGAAACAGCTGGACGTGATAGTGTTGATTCGGCTGCAATTTCATTCACTGTTAATGGCTCTTTTTCGGCTAACAATAAAATAATATCTTGTCTTGCTGGATCACTTAACGCTTGAAATACTGGTATGCTTGCTCGAAATAACCGAACGGCTTTTTCACTCATTGTTTGTTCCTCTTTTCTGCTTTCTTCTTTTATCAGTTATACCCTATTTATTTCATGATTATGATATGTCGTCTAAACGTTTAAGAACTTAAACGCTTAAACGTATAATAACGAAATTTTACTTATTCGTCAAATAAAACGGCTATTATTACATCATTCTTCAATTCTTTACATAAAGCAAAGATTACGTCTAGTTTTGACAACCTTTGTCAACAGGCAGGAAAAAAGAGGAATCTGTGGTGAATAAAACAAACAAGCTACATACGAAGCTTTAAAATGACAATTTTATCAAGCTTTGCATAAAAAGAGAGGATGGTGTCATTCTATGGAGCACTATACAATAAAAAAAGTATCGGATGCATTAAGAGTAGATAAACGCACGCTAAAACAATGGGAGGACCAACTTGAAGGGTACATAAAAATAGAACGAATTAATAATGCAAGAGTGTATAGACAAGAGCAAATGGAATTGTTTAAAGATGTAAGAGAGTTAGTTGAACAAAAAGTAAGTTGGCCAGACATTCGTGAATATGTGCAGTTAATGACTACTGAGTCTTTGCAACAAGTAGCAACATCAGAAGAAGATTTGGTAACAGCTACCGAAGATGTAATGGAACCAGTCGGTGAAGAAGAGTCTGAACTTGAAAAACAGAAAGAGCAAGTGGAAGAGGATGAAATAGGTACAGCTTTATCTTTGTCTGACTCAGAGCATGTACACGGTGAGCTCATTGACAAAGCAAAAACCTACGAAGACGTCTTTGCTGCTCTTGATTCTTTCAAGAAAGATTTGTTATCTGAAATGCGACAAGGCATTCGAAATGAAGTAAGAGAAGAAATTATTTCAGAAGTAAAAAAAGAAATTGAAAAAGGCAATCATCAAACAGCAGAAATTGTTGAATCCGTTGAAGCTTTTATTGCTGAATCCTCTGAGCGAAATGTAAAAGAAGTAGAAAATATTTCAAAGAAGATTATTCGTACAAACGAGCTCGCATTTGAAGAAATTGCAAATGTGATGGATGATATCACTGATTTGTCAAAAGATCAAAAAGAAGAAACGATGCGCGTTTTAAATGAAATGGCTCAATCTTCAGATGAATCATCGAAAGAAATGCAATATTTATTAGATCGCTTTTCAAGCAATTCAACTGTTGCCATGAATCAAGTCAAATTTATGGTGGAAAAACTCACTAATTCAAGTAGTACAGCAAGTGAAGAACTGAGAGACTTAATTGATTCGATGAACGAAGAGCGTATCTACTTTTTGAAAGAAATGGAAAAAGACCGTAAAATTCACCGGCAAAACATTTCAGAGCGTGAGCAAATGTTTAGCGAGTTTGTTCAAGGTTTTCGCCAAGCTGCCGCTGCAGAAGCAAAGCGTACGAATAAAAAATGGTGGAAGGTTTGGAAAGAATAACGCTATAAGCGAATCATCATGCGACACCTTTTTTAGAGTGTCGCATGATGTGAGTTAACGACTTCAAGGTGAATTAGTTAGGGCGCGTTTTCTCAGCTTTCTGATTCGCTTTGCTAGTTGCAAGCTCCTTAGAGAATTCGCTACCTGCAACACTTTTTACACTTTGCAAGCCCGCTTTTTGTTTTCGATTACGTTTTGTCATTGTATTTCCCCCCTGCATTTTTTAGAGGATTCCCCTCCCTTTTACTATGCTCAAAGAATATCTTTTTACAATCAAAAAATGGTTAGCACTTTTACGGAATAGATTGGTTTGAAATAGATTGAAAAACATGATAACCACTAACAGAAACACCAATTGTACCCGCTCCTGGAAAAATCGTATCTCCACATAACCACAGCCCGTTCATACCTGTACGATGAGAGATACTTTTAAAGAGTGTATGCTCTATTGTTTGTGGAAAGCCTCCTACTCCTCCATCAACACGTGATGTAAACCGTTCCCACGCTTTTGGGGCTCCAGGTATTTGATGAATGACTCCTTCATTCAAATCAGGAATGACTGTTTTAATCATCTTCAACATTTTCTCCTGCATCTCTCTCTTTTGTTTCTCATAAAGAGCTTTATCTTCCCAATTTGTTAAATCAATATGAGTAGAGGCTGTTAACGTCCTCATTCCTTTTGGTGCACGCCATTCATCGCTTTTGTCTGAAAGAGAAAGAAAGATATGATCGCCTTCCGTCATATTTCCTGCCTCTGATGCTAGCACTTGGTGAAACAATTCTATGTTTTCTGGTAGTACCTCCTCCTCAATGGCCATATACATCGTAAACGTACCCCACTGTGGTAAGCTTGCTTTTTGTTTTAAGCGATTAGGCAATGCATCGTAAACATTCGGTTCTAGCACTTGCTTTAAGTTATGAATGGGGATGTTACAAATAAGGTGATTAGCACTGTACTCATTTCCTCGATGGTCTTGAACCATCCATTCCTTCTTCTTACGATGGACCGCTACAACTTTACGACCTAATAGAGTGTGTCCCCCATTTGTCTCAATAGATCCTTTTAATGCTTCTGCTAGTTTATATAACCCCCCCTTAACATAAAAAGCTCCTTCATGATAAATATCAAGTGCTAAGCACCCCATTAATAATGAGCAGTTCTTACTTGTGGTTTGCATACTATCAATAAGCTGCCCATCAATAAAATGTACAAATTCTTCGACTTCTAAAAGCCCATGTTGATGTAAAAGGTCCCTCATTAATTTTGAAAAGAGCGGCACAAGCTTTAAGGAAGTTGGGGAAAGAGATGAAAATAGTGTTAACCACTCCTTTAGCGTCATGGGAGGTAAGGTAGGTAATGGCTGCATTAATTTTCGAATCTCTCTTGCAATTGATTGAACATGCTGATAAAACTGTGCTATTTCTCGCTTTTTATGAGGAAACTGTGTTTGTAGATGAAGAAGATGCTGTGTACGATTTTGATAATACATAAACGTACGATGAGACGTATGTATCTTCATTACAATATCTAATGACTTTGTCTCAACTTCTGTTTTTAAATAACGTAATATCCGGTCATGAATACCTCCGTATTCAAATCCCATTCCAAGTGTTGCGCCAACTGGAAAGATAAACGATTGACGTTGAAATTTACCAGCGCACCCTCCCCATTCACGTGAACCTTCAAGGACTTGAACGTTAAAGCCGTTTTTCGCTAAAAGTGCACCTGCCGTTAACCCTCCAATTCCCCCACCTACAATGACTACTTTTTCTTGCATATGTACACCTTCCATCTAAAGAGATATATGTATATTGTGAGGTGCATTCTTCAATTCATTCAACTTTTAATATGTTAAAAA
This sequence comes from Priestia iocasae, assembly GCF_016909075.1. GTDB lineage: Bacteria > Bacillota > Bacilli > Bacillales > Bacillaceae_H > Priestia > Priestia iocasae. Next base: position 1,010,607 of record NZ_JAFBFC010000001.1, on the reverse strand, counting down.
AGAGGTGAAGTCAAAAAGCCCAACCTTGTCTCTTTCACTTCACCTCTTATTTTTATGCTGTTGTTATTTGCTGCTTTATTTTATCAATTTGCTTTTGACCACTTAACTTTAACAAACCATTTCCTTGGTACTTGCGACTATATGACAATTCCACTGTATGTTTGATAATTTGCTCATACAGTGCCGGTTCAGATAAAGGCTTGTCCATCTTTGATTCCCACTTCTCAATAATAAGAGCGGCTGCACCTGAGACGTGAGGAGTAGCCATGGATGTGCCTGATAAGACTGCATATTCGTTCTCCAGATACGTTGATAGCACCTCTTCACCTGGTGCGACTAAGTCAATTTCATCATTTGTATTGCTGAACTTCGAAATCTCGCCTTTCAAATTAACAGAGCCTACTTGAACAACTTCATTATACGCCCCTGGATAGGCATATTCGTTTGTCTTATCTTTTCCATCTCCTTCATTTCCAGCTGCACAAACGACTAATATTTGTTCTTGTACAGCTTTTTTAATCGCTTCATGTAAAGAGGAATCATTCACTTTCCCTCCAAGAGACATAGAGATAATTCGCACCTTCTCTCCATTGGGTCCTCGCCAATTTATAGCATGATAAATAGCAGCTGTTACCCATTCATTCGTACCAAATCCATCTTTTGATAACACTTTTAAGATGAGAAGATCAGCCAACGGAGCAACCCCAATAACACCTTCTTCATTTTCCGTTGCACCGATCGTTCCCGCTACATGAGTTCCATGACCGTTATAATCTTGATACATTTTTGGATTTCCTTCATCATCAGATGTAAAATTGTACCCATCAACAATACGTTCTTTTAATTCTGAATGATTCATCTCGCATCCTGTATCTAATATGGCGATGACAATGCCTTCCCCTTTGTAACCTTCTTTCCATAGAGCTGGTGCTTCAATCATTTGGATACCAGGTGGAATTGTTTTTGTTGATGACATAACAGCTTGTACACGATAAGGAATTAGACCTACTTTGCCCATTTTTTTCCCTCCATTTTAGAAATGAATGAGTAAAACATGACATGTAATCCCATTATCCTACTTTGAAACTATGCAATTTATCACAAAATAAACAAATAATTCAGAAAAATATTGGTCTTTTTTCGCTATTTTGTATTATAATAAACTTGTAACGATTTTTTTTCCATGATGGTTGGCGCTTCTATGATAAGAATCGCCTCTTCTTTTTGGGCTTTTCTTTTAATTTTAATTCTTTTATGTTTTTCAATCCGATTGTAATAGTCGTAAAAATGGTGGCAAGTAAAGCGAACAGTTGCAAAGACTGCTCTAGCCACTGCATGCCTACCACCTCCTTTCTACATAAAAAAGTCCTAAACAGCTTACAAATAACTGCTAGGACTTTTAATAGTAATTAGCCAAGATTTATATTTCCTTTATCATTGCTACGAATAGGATAAATATGGAATACATGTCTTGTTTATTGTAACACAGTTGACACATAGGTACAAGTCGTTTTCTGAATAGTCAATCATTTGATTTGATACATTTTTTAAAAATAGGAGACTAACGTTGAGTTTGTCTCCTATTAAGACGTTTCATCAATAAATATTCCTCGATCAATGCCTGATCGTCTAATTTTCACGACTGTATCTACGTCGATTTCCATGTCCACAAACTCTTCATTCCACCTTTTCTCCACTTTTTTAAAGTTTCGGTAGTCTTGAACAAACATCTTTTCTCCAAATCCAAAGATATCAGCACCATATTGTTGTTGTGTTTTTTCGATGGTTTGTTCTATTTTTTTTGAAATGTATTGTTCTGCTAATTTTTCAAATTCTTCATATGTTGCTACTTTTCCTAAGTCTTTTTTACATGAGACGCTGTCAATGTAAGCTTCCATTGTTAAGCTAACTGTTGCTCTTGGAGTGCCTTTTTTATATTTTACGTGTGTCACTGTATCATTATGATAAACACGAATGGCAAAGTAATCATTTTCTCCGCAAGGAATTGTAAACGTTGTATGCTTCAATTTATCAGTGATCATAAGATACTGACGTGTATCCTCAAGGTCTAAATAACCAATAAACTTTCCCTTTTTTAACACGGCTAGACTATCTGCCTTTACAATGGCATCTAATTTTACCTTTTGCATATTTTCCATTGATTCCCCTTTTTCAGCTGAACCTTCGATAGACACTCCTGCAGCCACAGGTTCTCTTCCTTTTGAAAGCAATGCTTGAATCATATCATTTAAACGAACACCAGGGTCTCCTCCCCATTCTTTTTCAAGCGTCTCCAACTGTGCATTGATTTTCATACTTGACACTTTTTGAAGAGGGTACACGACGCTTAATATATCAGCTGCTTCGCTTCCTCTCGCAATGACAATATTAAAATCATTACGAATTTCACGATTGCGCTCTAAGAAATCAAAGATGTCGTTTACTCCTTCTTTTGCTACTTCTTCACTTATGACCACCGCTCGCATATGAGAATAGACTAAATGTCGAGATAAGCCTATATTCATTTTTTGAGTTACCTCTCCAATGTCATCACCTTCTACTGAGAATAGTATAGAAGGCGATGCGTTACCTCCTGTTTTTGGATTTAATTGCGTTGCATTCACCGCTTCAACACTTACTTTATATCGTTTATTTTCACCCTTATCCACCGCTAAACCACTCACAACCGACAGCTCACTCAATTCTATTAAATCCCAACACCCAGACAAAAATGTTGTGCAACAAAGAACGATAACTAACAAATATTTTTTCATGAAGAATCATCCTCGTTAGGGGGATGCGGACCTGTGGAATTTGGTTGCTTTAATGGCTTTTCAGATGTTAAGAAAGCAGGTCGCCATTTCATCATCCACATCGGCATGCGAAAAAACGTATCTTTTTGATCTTCTTTGTTCACTGTGGCTACAGATGCTAAATAAGGTACGCCAAACGAACGCAACGCATTAAGGTGAGCAACCATCACCATGAGCCCTAGCATGACACCATATAAACCAATGGATGCAGCGATAATAATAAACCCAAATCTGAGTAATCGAGCAGCCATGGAAAAAGAATAAACAGGGCTAACGAATCCAGCAATGGCAGTTAGCGAAACAATGATAACCATGATGCTTGAAATAAGGCCTGCTTCTACGGCTGCCTGACCAATGACTAATCCCCCTACTACAGAAACCGTCATCCCGATGGCTCTTGGCATTCGAATTCCTGCTTCACGTAAAACTTCGAACGTTAACTCCATAATAAATGCTTCGACTACAGTCGGAAACGGAATCCCTTCTCGCTGCGAAATAATGCTAATCAGAAGCTGAGTCGGAATAAGCTCTTGATGAAAGGTAATAATCCCTACATAAATAGATGGCAAAATCATCGATAGTAAGAATGCACCATATCGAATAAACCGTATAAACGAGACCATCATAAATTGCTGAAAATAGTCTTCTGATACTCGGAAGAAATCGCTAAAGATAGCCGGAACGAGGAGGACAAAAGGACTTTCCTCCACTACAATGGCTATTTTTCCTTCTAGAATGCCTGCGGTAATGGAATCAGGTCGTTCAGAGTTAAAAATGAGCGGAAATGGTGTCATCGTTTGATCTTGTATGTATTCTTCTAATGTACCAGAATCATAAATCATATTAGATTTTGCACGTTGAATTCTTTGCTTTAGTTCCGTCACGATTGTCGAATCTACTATTCCGTCCATGTAGCAAAGAAACACAGTTGTTTCTACTTCCTCTCCTGTTGACAAGGATTCAACACGTAGTGCTTCATTCTTTAAGCGTCTGCGAATTAAGCTAATATTAACATCCGCACTTTCTGTGAACACATCTTTAGGGCCCCGAATTGTAGTTTGAGCAGTTGGTTCACTAATTTGTCGATACGGGATGTTTTGGATTTTTAATGTTACTGCGTCTTCTAGCCCTTCTAAGAATAGCACACAGAAACCGGCAAGCATTTGCTTGACTGCTTGTTGATAATTATGAACAAATGTCTTTGGCGTTCCTGCAAATACGCCATCACAAAAATGAGAAAATTCATCTCGATTATAAATTTGCCGTTTTTTTTCGTTCATTGTGCTAATTGGCTCAATAATTTTTTGTGCAATCATCTGATCATCAGTCATTGAATCCAAATAACAAACAAGTGCTCTCTGCCCATTTATTAAAAGTGTCATAATTGTCAAATCAACAGACTTGCCAAAGCTGCTTTCAATGATGGATTTTGTTTTTTCTAATTCACTTGAAATATCAATTGCATCTACTTTACTTTGCTGACTTTTTTGCTCAGCACTTTGCTGATTTTCCTGTTGCTGATTTTTAGTCTCTGAACTCTTTGTTGATAGAGGTTTTGGCTCACTTTCTTGCTTATCCTTTTTCTGATCTTGCTCTTGTTGATGTTGTTGATTCACTTGCTCTTTACTTCGTTGATTCGGCTCATTCGTTTGTTCGTTCTGCTGATTATTACCTTGTTGATCTTGTTGATTTTCTTGCTTGTTGCTTTGATCTTGATTAGTATGCTGATTTTGTTTGTTCTGATCTTTTAGTTGTTTTTGCTTTTCTCTTTTTTGCTTTCGAATTTCAATAAATTCTTCTAATTTCACGCTTCGTTTCCTCCTTTCTTTATCATTTTGTCTTTTATCCATAGCCCTACTAGTAAAAAGCAAGGAATAAACACTTGAAATGGTAGGTGTAAATAGTATGGAACGAACTTTAACCCCTCTTCTAAATGCTCAGCATAATTGTTTGCAATTAAAATAGACTGCAACCCAACAATAGACGTAATTGGAATGACAAATACTTGATACGATTGACCGCTAATAAATTCAAGCCCCTTTAATGCGCCATATAAAAAGATGGTTACCTTCACAAAAATACCAAGCATCATCACAAATACAACAAGCGCATCTAATCGTTCTAAAAAATTAGCAAGTGATATCGTGCGAATAGCTGATAGTAGAGGAAATGCAGCGCGGTCTGCTGCATCTACTCCAAGAACGGATAATTTGATTACTGTAAAAGCCGCAAGCATGATTCCAGAAAACAACATGGCGTATGCACAAATTTTAATTGTCTTCTTTCGCTCATTCATTGATGCCACAAATGTGGTAAACACAACAATTTCTCCAAAAGGAAACGTGAGTACACCCGGAAAAATAGCTTTGATTACCGGGCGTGCCCCCTCTGCTAAAACAGGACGTAATTTATCAATTTCCATACTTTGATTAATAAATAAAAATAGAACAATTAAAAATAAGAACAAAATGAAATACGGCATAAAAATACCAACAGATCGACTTGTTACTTCAAGACCCAGTACAAGGTAATACATAATGACTAATAAGAACAAAATTGAAATTACTTCAATAGGGGTGTTAGGATAAATAACAGTATTTACAAGTTCACCAAAATCTCTCAGCACCCGAGCTGCCACATATAAAAAATAAAGAACATAGAAAAAGGCTAGAATCACTCCTAGCTTCTTACCTAATAGCGTAGTGAAAGTATCATAAAGATGCTTATGTTTCGTTTTGAATAACATATGACAATAAATGACAATCAATACTAAACCGAGCAAGGCACCACCACATACCGCTAGCCAAGCATCTTGTTTTGCTTCACTGCCAATATCGACAACGACAGCTGACCCAATTTCAAAACTAACGATTAACATGAACAATTGTGAATATGAAATAACCTCTTTACGTATCATCTCCACCTCAACCCTGCTGCATATTCTTCTTTTTCTTTTTTCGCTTCCAGTCACTTACTATTCCAACACCTAAACAAATGATTGTAAAAGTGAGTACATAATATTTTCCTATGTTTTTTCCTTCGATAAACATCATCGTAAATGCATCGATCATGCTTGTTTTAGTTAAAAACGCATCAATGAAAATCGTCATACTTATTAAGCCACTTAAAACTAACAAAGAAAGGAATGTAATCATTTTATTTTTTTCACCAACCATTTCTTACAGGTAGTTTTTCTCAATTAATGAAAAACATTCGTATTCTTTGACGTTTAAAAGGGGTAAGAAAAGTTCTAAAACGAAGAGAACGCTACTCTCCAAGTTTAAGAACTAATTTTTCTGTTTTACGCAAAAAGGACTGTCAATAAAAACCCGTGATTTTACTGAGTTTTTATGACAATCCTATAGTTTGCAAAAGGGGCGTTTAAAGAGGATATTTTCCACTTGCATGACACCCTTTTATTTTTGAATAGCTCCACATGCAATACGTTCTCCTGCATTTCCAGATGGATCTGTTATATAATCATCAGGTTTTTCATGAATAATGAGTGATGTTCCATCCATATCAAGCAGTGAATTTTGCTTTCCCTCTTGAAGGGTTACGAGTGAAGCAAACACTTCTGTATTCACTTTGCCATCTTTGCCAACTTCAATGTTAGGAAGATCACCTGCGTGAGGACCTTTCGGATTTTTAACACCATGTTGGCGATCAAACGGATTGAAATGACCACTTGCTGATTGGAAATCTGGCTGTTCACACTTCCCCACATCATGAATATGAAAACCATGGCGACCTGGTGGCAGACTTTTTGCTGTTACCTTAATCTTCACACCGTTTTCTTGCTGTGTTAAACGCGCTTCTCCAATCGTTTCACCTTTCGTGTTTATCAGATTTACATCCATTGTTTCAATTGCTACTTCACTAGCAGGGGCAGCTTCCTGATTTTCCATATGAGATGGATGATGGTCTCGTTGATTCATATTACATGCAACTAGTGCTGCACTTATTAAAAAAAACATCATACTAAGAACAAGTTTTTTCAACATAATCCCTCCATGTTATCGTTCATTCTTTTCCATCTTTTCACAGATAGACGAATTTTAGACATGATGTGAAAAGGTTTATGATGTTTCTTTTACTTTCAATAAAAAACCCCCTTATATGCTATTATCCATCGTAAAATGCATAGCATATAAGGGGGCTATTAATTATATGTTTGTTTCTTTAATGACCGAAGGCAATGTTTCTTTCATATAATTATTCATTTTTTCAATGGCTAATTGCTGCATAATTGGATCTTTCACTTCTTTTAATTCTTTCTTTTGTCGCTTATCGACCCTTATAATATGATAACCATAATCCGTTTTTACTGGTTCTCCAATTTCACCAATTTTTTGATTCGCTGCTGCATCACGAAATTCTCCATCTAACTGAGAAAGCGGCATCTGCTCATATACACCTTTTGTTTTTTTGCTACCAGGGTCTTCATTGTACTTCTCTGCTAGCTTTGAAAAGTCACCGCCCTCATCGAGCTGGTTCTTCACATCATCAGCAATCTTCTTCGCTTTTTCATCTGTCCTCACTTCTTTTTCTTTACCCTCTTCATCTGCTTGCTTTGTCGCCACTAAAATATGTTGAAATGTCAGACCTGTTACTTCATCCGATACATCTTCATAAAAAGCTTGGATATCTTTATCAGTCAATCCTTCTCTAAAATATTGTTCCACTTTATAATAGTTTAAAAGATGGTTTTTAATTGTTTCTTCTTTTACACTTAACGTTTCATACCCTTTTTTTCGTGTTTTTTCGTCATACGAAGCAGAAATTTGCTCCCACAGCTCATCTGCTCGCTCTGATGCCCACTGATCATCTTTCACTTCTTGCGTGATTTTTTCTTCCATTACAAGATGATTTAACACTTCTTTTTGGAACTCTTTTTCATTAATAGGGGCATCTGGATTGACAAAACCTTGAAACGCTAAATAATCTGCGAATTCCTTACCAGATACTTCTCCCCCTTTGTAAGTCACCACTTCATTTTGTTTTTCAAGTTCATTTCGCTCTAATTTTGGAAAGGATACCTCTTGAGCTTGACTTGTTTCTTTTTTTGCTGATGAATCTGCGTTGTTGCAAGCCATTAAAGACATCGCAAGAGCTGCAGTTAGCGCAATGACACTGATTTTTTTACTCATTATTTAAACCTCTTTCTGTTAAAGTTAGAGACGTCGTTTTCTTTTGAGCACCTCGATGATAGGTCACTTCTACTTTATCTCCTATTTTTGTCTTCGTATACAAATACTTACGTAGCTCTTTACCAGTTGCTACGTCTTGTCCATTAATTGCTACAATGACATCCTTTGATTGAAGCCCTGCATCTGCTGCCGGAGAAAATGGTTCAACGCTTGCTAATGCTACGCCTTTATCAAATTGCTTAGGCAGCTTTAATTCTTCTTGTTGCGCTTGAGGAGACACTTGTGTAATGTCGACCATTGATACCCCCATGTAAGCACGTTGTACCTTTCCATTCTTCATTAAGTCATCAACAATCTTACTCACATCATTACTAGGAATGGCAAATCCTAATCCTTCAACTCCAGATTGAGCAATTTTCAAACTATTTATACCAATTACTTGCCCAGCAGCGTTTACAAGCGCGCCCCCACTATTACCAGGGTTAATCGCTGCATCCGTTTGCAGGACATCTAATTCCCATTCCCCTTCTTGAGTGTTAATCGCAATGGAACGCTCTGTTCCGCTAATAATCCCTTGGGTAACAGTACGTGAGAACTGTTCCCCTAATGGATTGCCAATTGCAATAGCTGGTTCTCCTTGTACAATGCGTGAAGAATCTCCGAACTCAGCAACCTTTTGAACATACTGACTATCAATCTTCAATACTGCTAAATCAGTTAAAGCGTCTGCCCCAACAACTTCAGCATCAACTGTTTCACCAGTTGACATCGTAACGTTTATTTTACTTGCCCCTTCAATTACATGGTTATTTGTCACAATATAAGCATCTTTACCGTCCTTTTTAAACACTACACCAGAGCCAGTCCCACCTTCTGCTTCTTGTGTATTCGACGAGAATGGATTGCTTCTCTGTTCAAATTTGGTCACACTTACAACAGATGGTGACACCTCTTCAATCATTTTTACAAGGTCACTTGAATTCATCGATGTTTGTTGAATTGGTAATGAATCATTAGAAGGCCGTTCCTCTACCGTGCTTGATGGGATAGATACCGGCTCATTGATCCCTAGGAGCGGACTCCCATATAATACAATCCCACCACCTAAAATAGCTCCTGTTAAGGATGAAGCAACAAATGGAATAAATCGCTTTTGGCGTTTTTCCTGTCTTGTATAAGAGGTAGGTTGATTAAGTTGATGTTCTTCACGCTCCGTTGTGTTTTCCACTTCTTGTGAATGTTGATGTTCTTGTGAATCATGGTTGTTTTGTTCACGCATATCCATGATAATCTCTCCTTTTGATGAACGATTTTCTTTTGATGCTTCTTACTATACATAAATAATTTGGGAAAAGTATCAAAACATTGTGGGAAATTGTGAAATGCTTCTTTTCTAAAGAGCACGCGTAGTATAATGTCTGTGAAGTGTGAGAGGAGTGTGAGAAAAGTGTCTTATGAAATTTATCTTGTTGAAGATGAAAAGAATCTAAATGAAGTATTAACTCTTTACCTAGAAAAAGAAGGATGGAACGTTACCTCTTTTGTAACAGGGGAAGGGGCACGAGCCGCCATACATAAACAGCCACATCTATGGATTTTAGATATTATGTTGCCAGATTTAGATGGCTATCAACTCATTCGTGAGATTAAAGCTCATTCTGATGTACCCGTTATCTTTATTTCCGCTCGAGATGCAGATATTGATCGGGTACTTGGGCTTGAAATGGGCAGCGATGATTATTTAGCAAAACCCTTTTTACCACGAGAGCTTGTGATTCGTGTTCAAAAACTATTAACTAGAGTATACGGAGAGCTTGATAAAAAAGAAAGTCCTATTATCCTTTCACCTTATACAATTGAAATGGAAGTAAGATCCGTTTCTGACGAACATGAACAGCTTGACTTAACGTCTAAGGAATTTGACCTCGTTCTTCTATTTGCTAAAAATCAAGGACAAGCATTCTCTCGAGAGCAAATTCTTAATCGTATTTGGGGTGAGGATTACTTCGGAACGGATCGAGTTGTTGATGATCTTGTTCGCCGATTACGCAAAAAAATGCCTCATTTACGAATTGAAACGATTTATGGCTATGGATATAGGATGACAAAAGGATGAAAAATAAACCTTTGACCTTACAAATTTGGTTTGTGATTTCTGCTATTCTACTAGTCATCTCACTATTACTTGCTATCTTATTTCCGACTACATTAAGAAGCTTCTTCACAAAAGAGATGTATCGAGCCATTGAAAATGAACAACTGATTTTAAAAGAATACGGACTTCCTAATTCAAGTGAAGAATATTATTTCGGAGGAAATGATAACGTTCCTCTTCGAAACCGTTCTGTTCACCATGTATTTCTACCTGAGAATTTAAATATTCCATTAATCTCTCAAACATTGCCAATTAACGTGTTACGAGAAATCCAACTTGCAGCTGCTACACAAGAGAATCTAACAGAACGCTATTCAACAGATGTAGGTGAAAAGACTCTTTTTTATGTCATTCAAAAGGTAACTGTAAATGGACAACCAGCTTTTCTTCTTTCCTATTCATGGGATTCTTACCGAAATGACTTAGTTCAAACATTATTCAAGCAGTTACTCTTTATTATGAGTATTGTCTTTTTACTTAGTTGGATTCCATCCATTTGGCTTGCTAAATATTTAAGTCGTCCCCTCGTCGCATTAGAAAAGCATGTGAGACGAATCTCAAAGCAAGATTGGCATGAGCCCGTAAACGTCGATCGTGAAGATGAAATTGGAAAGCTTGGAGCTTCAATTGAACAGATGCGTGAGCGACTTGTCAAAAAAGATGAAGCTCAACAAGTATTGCTTCAAAATATTTCTCACGATTTAAAAACACCCGTGATGGTTATAAGAAGCTATTCTCAGTCCATTCAAGATGGCATTTATCCTAAAGGGGATTTACAATCAACGGTACAGGTCATTGAAGACGAAGCGGAGAGATTAGAAAAGAAAATTAAAGATTTATTGTACTTAACAAAGCTAGATTATTTAGCCACAAAAAAAGTAGAAGGTGAGTCATTTGATTTTTCTCTCTTAATTAATCAAGTGATTGATCGTTTTCGTTGGACACGTTCAGATTTAGAATGGAACGTAAATGCTTCTGCTCTTTTTATAAAAGGAGATCGTGAACAATGGATGAAAGTACTCGAAAATATAATTGAGAATCAGTTACGATATGCCAAAACGACGATTACAATCTCTTTTAAACAGGAAGACAAGCACGCGAAGTTAACAATTGGAAACGATGGACCACCTATCGAATATCATGTACTTGAAACTCTGTTTGAACCTTTTCATAAAGGAATGGAAGGAGAATTTGGAATCGGACTCAGCATTGTAAAAAGAGTGGTCTCTTATCATGGTGCCACAATATGGGCTGAAAATAAAGAAAGCGGGGTTCGCTTTCATATTAGAATTCCTGCTTTTACAGAAGAAAAATGAACAAGCGCTCTCAAACGTAAATGTTTGAGAGCGCTTGTTTTATCAATCTCTACTTTAATTTTCATACCACCTAAAAACGACCTCTCCTATTTTATAAATCAATAACATAGATGCAATGGTAATTCCAACATGTGCACTACCAAATCCAACTTTATATATCGGAGATTTATCTAAATATAAAATAATGAGGTATAGCCCAGCAACAATATTTATTACAGACACAATCCCTAATGTCTTCATTGCATACATTCTCCATAGCTCTAACACACCGTACACTCCTTTTAAAAAATGTATTGTTTCCCTAGTAATGTGTACAAATTTGTTTTTTTATGTATAAATCAGACGGCGTTTAGCTAGAATGTTTTAACTTGAATCTTTATCATAACGTGTTATAATCAAAGCCTACTATTTCAATAGGAAAAGGTGATGATATTGCGTACAACAGTTATAAACCAACAAAACTCGCTCCATAAACAACATAATCCTTTAGCTCCTTCTCCATTGAAAGAGCCGAAAAATATGCTTGTAGGTGCTGGATTAATTGGTTCAGCCGTATTAGGAAGCATCATTGTAGGATCTGAGGGTTCGGTACAAGGTGTTCTGTTTATTCTTGGGTTATTACTTGGATTTACATTGTTTCATGCACGTTTCGGCTTTACCTCAGCGTTTCGACGCCTAATGGCTGTTGGTAACGGCGAAGCTTTACGTGCTCATATGGTGATGCTTGCTGTAGCGACAACGTTATTTGCTCTTATTTTATCGAGTGGACTTAGCTTCACAGGCGTAACACCAACTGGTTATGTGTCGCCTGTAGGTGTAAGCTTACTATTTGGTTCCTTTATCTTCGGAATTGGAATGCAACTTGGAAATGGATGTGCATCAGGTACTCTTTATTCACTTGGTGGCGGTAGCTCTTCGATGTGGATTACACTAACTGGCTTTATTGTTGGTTCTGTAGTTGCAACGGCACATTTCGATTTTTGGATGAACGACATGCCTTCTCTCCCTGCAATTTCATTAGCTGAGAGCACAGGTTTAGGCTATTTAGGAGCATGGTTCGTTCAAATGACTATATTTGGACTTATTTTTTTATTAACGATTTATCTTCAGAAAAAGAAAAATCCACCGAAAATGAAACAGCTTCCAACCGTTCAAGGATGGAAACGTATTTTCCGTGGTTCTTGGCCAATTCTAGTAGCAGCGATTGTATTAGCTGTTTTAAACGCTGTAACACTCATGGTTCGTGGTCAACCTTGGGGCATTACATCTGCATTTGCTTTATGGGGTGCAAAAGTGGCAACGGCTATTGGCATTGATGTTACACAATGGAGTTACTGGCAACAAGACGCACAAGCTGCTTCGCTCACTCAATCTGTACTAGCTGATTCAACAAGTGTAATGAATTTTGGGATTATGCTCGGTGCATTCTTAGCTTCAAGTATTGCTGGAATCTTTGCTCTTAAAAAGATTCGACCAGGCGTTGCAGCTGCCTCACTAATTGGTGGATTAATGATGGGATATGGCGCTCGTCTTGCTTTCGGTTGTAACATTGGTGCTTACTTTGGAGGTATCGCTTCATTTAGCTTGCACGGATGGGTATGGATGGTCATGGCGATGCTTGGAACGTACCTTGCGCTCTTTATTAGACCATTATTCGGCCTATCAAATCCGAAACCAAATGATTCTGTTTGCTAAAAAGCTGTAGAGGCTCAGACATACGTGAGTAACAAGAAAAAAGATTTACAAGCAACATCCCTTTCTCCTTATCCATTGATGTTTCTGAGTTTTTGGGCAAGGGACGTTGTAGGCTGAGCCAAACAGGGGTGTTCTTTATCCCTTTTGTCTCAGCCTCTTTTTGTATATGAATGAATGGTTACGGTAAGACTGGATAAAAAACGAAAAGAGGAGTATGCTTGTGTATCCAGTAGAAGTGCAACTACTATGGCTTTATGTATCGATCATGTTCTTAGGAGCAATCGTGTTCTTTTTTATGAGTAGGAATCGTAAAGGTGTTCCACGTGTTGAGTATATGATTGCTATTATCATTCCTGTTTGGTCAGGTCTTGCTTACCTTTCAATGGCTCTCGGTCAAGGTGTCTTACAACTAAATGGTTCAATCATTTATTTTGCTCGTTATATTGACTGGGTAGTGACTACGCCTCTTCTTTTAGTTGCGTTATCTTTAACAGCGATGTTTTACTCGAAACAGAAAGATTTTATCATGATTGGTACACTCGTTGTAGCAGATATTATTATGGTGTTAAGCGGGTTACTTGGTGATCTATCTAGTGGTCCAGCAGTCTATACATGGTATTTAGTTGGTCTTAGTGCATTTTTAGTTATCCTCTACATCATTTGGTACCCACTTCGACAAATTGCACAATCTCAAAGTTCTCAATTACATACAACTTATACAATTATGGCAGGTTATTTAACTGCTTTTTGGGTATCGTATCCAACAGTATGGCTTTTAGGACCTTCTGGATTAGGTGTAATAGGACAAATTGCTGATACGATGTTTTTTGTCTTGCTACCGATTTTTTCAAAAGTTGGATTCAGCTTATTAGACTTAATTCGTTTACGTAAAATCAATGAATTAAAAGGAACAGACATAAAAGATCGGACACCCTTATAAAGAGTGTCCGATTGAATAAGAAGACATTTAGCTATTCGTATAAGAGATAGAATACACGTTATTAAAATAAGCGTTATAAAGCGCTTCGACTGCTTTTGGAACGACTTCACTTTTCACGCCAAACATCATGCTAACTTCAGATGAACCTTGGTTAATCATTTCTAAGTTAACATCTGCACGAGCCAATGCTTCGGTTGCTTTTGCTGCAATTCCTACCGAGCTATTCATCCCTTCACCTACAACCATGATAAGGGCTAAGTCACGCTCAATAAAGAGTTCGTCTACTTCAAGCTCTGTTTGAATACGTGAGAACACTCGCTCTTCCTTCTCAGGTGTTAGTTGATGCTCGCGCATGATGACAGAGATGTTATCGATTCCAGACGGTGTATGCTCATATGAAATGCCTTCGTCTTCTAAAATTTGAAGTAAGCGACGGCCAAAACCAAGCTCACGGTTCAATAAATACTTACTCACATGAATGTTACAAAAACCAGTGTCTCCTGCAATACCAACAACTGGTGTGTCACTATATTTACGCTTTGGCACAATGAACGTACCAGGAGCACTTGGGTTATTTGTATTTTTTACACAAACTGGAATACCTAACTTATACACAGGCTCTAACGCTTCATCGTGAAACACAGAAAACCCACCGTAAGAAAGCTCGCGCATTTCACGATACGTCACTTCTTTTACTTCTTTTGGATTTTTGACAATACGCGGATCTACACTATAAATGGAATCTACATCTGTGAAGTTTTCATATAAAGCTGCTTTAACACCTGCAGCTAAAATAGAACCTGTAATGTCAGATCCACCTCGTGAAAATGTTACCATGTTGCCGTTTTCAGAATAACCAAAGAAACCTGGCACAACTAAAATACCTGTTCGTTCTTTTAATTTCTCTATCTCTTGATAAGAATGAGGTAATACTCGCGCATGACCTGGCTCATCGGTTACGAAAATGCCCGCTTCTTTCGGATTTACATAATAGGCTTCGTGTCCTAAATGATTAAAATAAGCAGCCATTAATTTCGCGTTATTGTCTTCACCACTTGCTTTTATGCAATCAAGCAAACGGAATGAGTCATGTTTATGTATATCAATAATGGATTGTAAGTTTGCCATAATGTCAGACAGAATATCAGTGGACATTTCTAGCTCGGTGACAATCTCTCGATAGCGATCAACAATCTGCCCGAATTCATTCATATAGTCTTCACCTAGCTGTACTTTTGCTGCTAGTGCGATTAATAAGTCTGTCATTTTTGTATCTTCACTGAATCGCTTACCAGGTGCTGATACGACCACTATACGTCGCTCTGGATCACTTGTCACAATTTTTGCTACTTGCTTGAATTTTTCTCCACTCGCTACAGAGCTCCCACCAAATTTCGCAACCTTCATTTTTACGACACTTCCTTACTCTCTTTTTAATAGTAGACTATTGTATCATACTCTTTATTCAAGGAAAGTATGATGTCTAATTTTTCTAAAAATTAAACAAGAATTAAACCAATTGTACATAAAGGGTGAACAAATGTCCACCCTTTATGTACAATTACGATTCAATTTTTCTTTTTTTTAACAATCCTACCATAAGTGCCGTAATAAATGAACCAATTAAAATAGAAACGATATAAAGAAATGGATTTCCTGTTACAACAGGAATAACAAACGCTCCTCCGTGTGGAGCAGGTAAGCCAATTCCAAACATCATCGTTAACGCTCCAGCAACGGCTGAACCAACAACGGCTGACGGAATAACTCGTCCTGGGTCAGCAGCTGCAAACGGAATGGCTCCTTCTGTAATAAATGAAGCTCCTAAGAAATAACTTGTTTTCCCTGCCTCACGTTCTTGCTCTGTAAATTTACTTTTAAACAGTGTTGTAGCTAGTGCTAATCCTAATGGTGGAACCATTCCTCCTGCCATAATCGCTGCATGTGGTGCATAATTACCAGCATCAATCATCGCAATTCCAAATGTAAAGGCTGCTTTATTAATTGGGCCACCCATATCAACGGCCATCATCCCACCTAGCACAAGACCAAGTAAAACTAAGTTTCCTGTTCCCATGCTTCCAAGAACACTTGTTAATCCATCATTTAAAGCTTTAACCGGTCCAATTATTCCATACATCATCACCATTCCTGTGATGAAAACCCCTAATAAAGGATATAACAAAACGGGCTTCAAACCATCTAACGTTTGCGGAAGTCCGCTTAATAGTTTCTTTAATCCTACAACGATGTAACCTGCTAAAAACCCTGCAATTAATCCTCCTAAAAATCCAGCTCCCCCTGTTGAAGCCATTAGTCCACCAACCATACCAGGTGCTAAACCAGGACGATCTGCAATACTCATTGCAATAAACCCTGCTAAAACCGGAATCATTAAGCCAAATGCATTTCCACCACCAATGGTGCTTAGCGCTTCTGCAAATGGATGATAACTTGGATCATTCGGGTCTGCCGCGTTAATACCAAACATAAATGAAATGGCAATTAAAATTCCACCACCTACGACAAATGGAAGCATCGCAGATACACCGCTCATTAAATGCTTATAAAATCCTGTTCGCTCCTTTTTCGTGTTAGATGATTGTTGCTTTTCATCTCCGTGATAAACCGGTGCATCCCCTTTTAACGCACGATTTAGCAGTTCCTCAGGGCGACGAATGCCTTCTGCTACTCGTACTTGAATCACTTTTTTCCCGTTAAAGCGCTCCATCTCCACTTGTTTATCAGCTGCGACAATAATGGTGGTAGCGTTTTCAATTTCTTCCTTTGTGAGCGCATTCTTCACACCACTTGAACCGTTTGTTTCTACTTTAAAAGCAATGTTCATTTCTTTTGCTTTTGCTTTTAAGCTATCGGCTGCCATATACGTATGAGCAATTCCTGTTGGACAAGCAGTCACGGCTAAGATTAATTGTTCATCTATTACGGTAACGTCTTCTTCTACCTCTCCTTCACTTTCTTTTTCATCAATATTGGAGATGACTTCTTCAATCGATGATGCATGTAACAAGGATGAGCGAAACGAAGGATCCATCAATAATGAAGATAATCGAGAAAGGGTCTCTAAATGAGCATTATTAGCTCCTTCACTTGCAGCAATCATGAAAAACAAATGTGCAGGTTGACCATCAAGTGATTCATAATCAATTCCAGCCGTTGAACGACCAAATGCAATGGCTGGTGTTTTTACTGCACTTGTTTTTGCATGTGGAATAGCAATACCTTCGCCAATTCCTGTTGTACTCTGCGATTCTCTTTTTAAAATTGCCTTTTTAAACTCTTCTTCATTTTGAAGGCGTCCAGCTTCTCCTAATTTATGAATAAGCTCATCAATTACTTCTTCCTTTGACGAGCTAGTCAAATCTAAAATAACGGTATCTTTCTTTAATAAATCTGTTATTTTCATTGTTGCTCCCCCTCTTACCCTAGGTTGTTCATCATTATTTGTGGTCGTAACATATCCACTTCTTCTTTTGTGCATAGTTCAAGCGAAAATGCAGTTGCACTTCCCGTTGCCACACCTATTTGAAATGCTTCCGCTATATCTCTACTTTGAACATAGGAAGCAAGAAAACCTGCGACAAGTGAATCTCCTGCACCTACTGAATTTTTCACTTCTCCCTTTGGTACAGTTGCTAAGCAAACAGCTGATTCTGTGACTAACAATGCACCATCTCCTGCCATTGATACAATAACATGCTGAGCTCCTTGCTCAACTAGCTTCTTTCCATAAAACACCGCTGTGTCAACATCATGAATGTCTACGTCAAATAGTTCACCTAACTCATGATGATTTGGCTTAATTAAAAATGGACGATGCTGCACAAGATTTAAGAGCGCTTTTCCACTTGTATCCACAACTACGCTTGCTCCTTGCTCGTTTGCTAGTTGCAATAAATGTTGATACACATCTTGTGGCAACGAGCTTGGGATACTTCCTGCCAATACAAGTATGTCATCGTTTTTCATTTGATGGATTTGATCAACAAGTTTTTGAAAAGACACGTCATCCACGGTAGGACCTTGTCCATTAATTTCCGTTTCAACCGCTGTTTTCAACTTAATATTAATACGGGTATCTTCTTGAACTTCAATAAATGCAGTCTGAATCTGTTCTTGTTTTAACGAATCTTTAATATAAGCGCCTGTAAAGCCACCAATAAAGCCAGTTGCCTTGCTTTCTACTCCTAGGCGCTTTAATACGCGTGAAACGTTAATTCCTTTACCTCCTGGAAACTTTGCTTCATTTGTTGTGCGATGTAGTTCTCCTTCTGTAAAATGTTCGGTCTGAACAATATAGTCAACAGAAGGATTTAATGTAACTGTATAAATCACTCTTTCACAACCTTTATCGTCGTTTTTGTTTCATATTGTCTCATTAACTCATCATCTAGCTCATTCGTAATTAGCATCGCGTCTTGTAAATTAGCCACTTTCGCAAAGCTCGTTTCCAAATGCTTTGAAGAATCAGCAAGTACAAAGGCCTGTTGAGATAAATGAATGGCATTTTGCTTAATCGAAGCTTCTTCCGGATCTGGTGTTGTATAGCCGTATTGAGGATGAACACCATTTGCTCCGATAAAGCATTTATCAAAACGATATTGCTGAAGGCTAAGTAATGCACCTTGACCTATAAACGCTCCTGTTTTATGTTTGACTGCCCCTCCTACTAAATAAAGAGTGACATCTTGATCAAGTAAAGCTGTTAGATGAGGAAGTCCATTGGTGACGACAACAATATCCTTTCCTTTTAGAAATGGAATCATCTCGAATGTCGTTGTACCTGCATCTAGGAAGACACAATCACCTTCGTTAATAAGTGATGCTGCATATTGCGCAATTTGCTTTTTTTCATGAATGTTTTTGATTGATTTTTCATTCATGCTTAGTTCGTGTAGCTTATTATTCGTTGAAGATGCACCACCGTGTACTCGCTTTAACAACTTTTCGTCTTCTAACTGACTTAAATCACGTCGGATGGTTGATTCAGAAGCACCTGTTATTTCAAGTAACTCCTGTACTTTTACAACTTCTTTTTCTTTTATCAAATTTAAAATTAGTTGATGTCTCTCTGGGGTTAACATACTTTTACACCTCATTAAAAACGTTTTCATTTTAATGTATCTCTAATTTATCACGGATAACAATCTTTTTCAATCAAAAACATTCAAATACATCCAAAAACACTCGAAGCAAACAAAAAAAACAAAAAAAGAGACTAATAGCTAGCCTCCTTTTTGTCTTATCAACCAAACATATACAAGAATAGGTATAAAATAATTCCTACAGCCGTTGCTAAGCCAAGCGTTGCTAAAAAGCGATACACGCGCCTTCTTACAAATTCTTTCAAATCTACTTCTTTACTTTTCAACCTTCTTCGCTCTTTCTCCATCCCGTTCCCCTTCTCTTCCCCTTTTATTTACTATATGCTTAGTGTGTCGATACAATGCTTTGAAAACAAAAGACCTTTATTCTGATTTTAAAAAAGACGGACTCATCTCCTACCTACCGACTACGTTCCTTGAGGTAAGGGACGAATCCACCTAAAAGACAAAAAACACGCTGTATGTAGACTTCTCTACTGACAGCGTGTCAATTGTTTCTATCGTTCTATAGCTAAATGATTCTTTCCATTACAATGGTGTGCTTAGTGTCACATCTGGGTACTTATCTTGGAATAAGCGTAAAACGAAATCATTTTCGAATAATAACACGGCATGTTCATCGCGATCTTCTACAAGCATAACGCGCGAATCAGTCATGTTATCTTTAATTTGCTTTCGGTCTACCCATCTTGCAATATCGTGCTTCATACGTACAAACTCAATATCTACACCATATTCGGCTTTCATGCGATATTCGAACACTTGGAACTGAAGTTCACCGACTGCCCCTAAAATGTTATCTCCGAAATAAGGCGTACGATAAAGCTGTACCGCTCCTTCTTGTACAAGCTGCGTAATACCTTTTTCAAAATGCTTATGTTTCATCGCATTTTTCGCTCGTACTTTTACGAATAATTCAGGTGGGAACTTCGGTAATGCATCAAAGTTAAAGGCTGAAGTACCATCTCCGACAATCGTATCTCCAATTTGATAGTTGCCTGAGTCGTATAATCCAATAATATCTCCAGGATACGCTTCATCAACCGTTTCACGACTGGCTGCTAAAAACTGATGAGATTGCCCTAGCTTCATCTTTCGACCTGTACGTGAAAGCGTGACATTCATCCCACGCTCAAATTTCCCTGAGCATACACGTATAAATGCAATACGGTCACGGTGAGCTGGGTTCATATTTGCTTGAATTTTAAACACAAAGCCAGAGAACGATCCATCAGTTGGTTTGATTGTTCCAACGGATGATTCTCGTGATTGCGGCGGTGACGTTAATTGTAAAAACGCATCAAAGAACGATTGAACTCCAAAGTTTGCAATGGCACTACCGAAGAAAACAGGTGTTAATAGCCCTTGTTTTACTTTTTCAACCGAAAATTCATTTCCCGCTTCCTCTAATAAAGCTAATTCATCAACTAACCCTGGTAAATAAAGTTCATTTACGTGTTCTGTGACATCACTGGTAATATTCTCACCATCAAAATCAACATAATAGGATTCTTTATTTCCTTGATACACTTCAACCTTTTTTTGAAAGCGATCATACGTCCCTTGGAATCGTTTCCCCATTCCAATTGGCCATGTAACAGGATACGATTCGATGCCAAGCACCTCTTCAATTTCCTCTAACAATTCAAGTGGATCTTTTCCTTCACGGTCTAACTTATTAATGAACGTTAAAATTGGAATTCCTCTCATACGACACACTTTAAATAGCTTTAACGTTTGGGCTTCAATTCCCTTTGTTCCGTCAATAACCATGACTGCACTATCAACCGCTGTTAATGTACGATATGTGTCTTCACTGAAGTCTTCATGTCCCGGTGTATCTAGAATATTAATATGGTGATCTCGGTAAGAAAACTGCATTACACTTGATGTAACAGAAATTCCACGTTGCTTTTCAATTTCCATCCAGTCAGACGTTGCATATTTGCCTGACTTTTTCCCTTTTACCGTTCCAGCAGAGCGAATCATACCTCCTAGTAGTAAAAGCTTTTCGGTTAACGTCGTTTTACCCGCATCGGGGTGAGAAATGATCGCAAATGTACGACGTGAATCTACGACCTCTTGTTGAATTTGTTTACTCATGTTTTATGGATCCTCATTTCTACTCAATTGACACTCTATTTTATCATACTCTCATACGTTTCTTTAAATCCTTTTTTTGCTCTTCGCAAACGACTTTTAATCGTAGATGGGTTTAACCCTAGTTTTTGACTCATTTCTTGAATTGAAAAACCTTTAAAATAGTATAACTCAACGACTTGACGATGCATGGTTGACAACGATAACAGAGCCTGTTTTACATCTTGTTTTTCTACTTTTTTGAATACATACTCTTCAGCAGAAAGATCCAAAAATTCTTCCTTGCTCTCTGTCAACATTGGCTTATATTTATCGCGCGTACGTTGTTTCATCTCATAGTCTTTACATACATTAATTGTAATTCGATAGAGCCATGTTTTATAAGTCGATTTCCTTTTAAATTGATTGACATGCATATACGCTTTTAAAAAGACCTCTTGAACAATGTCATCAACAAGGTCATAATTTCTAAAGTACGAAAAAGCGACGGTTCTTACATACTGTTTATATTGAATATATAGCTTTTTAATTATCTTTTTTGGTGAAGAAACCTTTGGCTTCTCCAAAGGAACAAAGTGTTCCATAGCCTCTATTGTCAATCCTTTCTTTATTCATTTTTAGCTACTTTCGTAAATGTTATTGCGATTAAATAAGTTATGACAAGTGGTAGCTTCTTGCTCCACACAACCTTTAACAACTATGTTTCAACACACTTTCTAAAAGCAACAACTTTTAGAAAAAAGCCTAATTTCCCAAAGAAAACAGAAGCATTTTTCACATACGTAGTATTCACTATAGCACACCTTTACCCCTTTCGTCTCGGGCCATAAGCGCCACCACTTACAAAAATTTCTAGATTATTCATTTCGTTTAGTTTAAAAATGAAGTTGTTTTAAAACATGTTGATGAAATAGAGAATGTCCCAAACGTCACTACAATTAAAAACTGACCTCCTAAACGCAACATCCCTTGCCCTTCTATCCATTGATTATAATGGATTTTAGAGGCAAGGGATGTAGTGGACTGAGTCATGTTCACTGTTTTTGTTCATGTTGACTCAGTCCTCTTTTCATTCAGCTGTTACAGATAAACGATTGATTTTTAATGTCGGGGAGCCCACGTAGCCTCCACCATAGCCCTTCGCGAAATCAAGATCCGATCCAATTGAATCGATAGAGTTTAGCAGCTCATAAAAGTTTCCTGCTATCGTCATTTGAGTAACAGGTGTCTCAACTTTTCCATTCTTAATATAGTACCCTTTCGCGGCAACGGAAAAGTCACCTGAAATTGGGTTTGTCCCTGAATGTAAACCAGATAGATGTGTAATGAGTACACCTTCACTCACCGATTCAATAATCTGTTCATATGACGTGTTTGTTGCTTCAATGTATAAGTTGGACGGTGCAACAGTCACTGTACCTTTATAGGAAGATTTATATGCGTGTCCTG
This sequence comes from Priestia iocasae, assembly GCF_016909075.1. Taxonomy (GTDB): domain Bacteria; phylum Bacillota; class Bacilli; order Bacillales; family Bacillaceae_H; genus Priestia; species Priestia iocasae. Next base: position 987,863 of record NZ_JAFBFC010000001.1, on the reverse strand, counting down.
TTGATTGCTTTCCTTCTTTTTTAGCTGTTTTTGTATTATAAAGAAGCGTTTTAAGCGTACCGCCTTCAATGATAGATCTTTTCGTTGATGCTACACCCTCACTGTCGAACGTTCGACTCGCAAATCCTTCTTCTAATAATGGATGATCAACAACCTGTAATGCTGTGACTCCTATTTTTTCTCCTTCTTTTCCTTTCAAGCGCGATAGCCCTTTTTGTGCATTTTCCGATGAAAAGACAGCAGAGTAAACATGAAGTAAGCTAGCAGCGGCATCATGACGTAACACAACGGGATAACCTTTGCTTTTAATTGATTTACCACCAATAAAAGAGAGCGCTTCATTTACTGCTTCACGTGCAATATCTTCTTCCTTCAAGGTTGAGAAATCTCTCGTCAATTTTGTGTATTGACCAGTTTTGACCTCTTCTCCATCTTTCACCATCACCGCAATATAAATCATTAAATAGTTATGATGTTCAGAAAGTGATAATCCTTTACTATTTAAAAGTGCTCGTTTTTGTTCACCTGTTTCAAGCATGCAGTAATTAGTGCCAATAACTCGCGGATCACATTCTCTAATAAGCGCTTCTACTTTTGATAGAAAAGCAATTTTCTCTTCAATTGTAACGTTTGCTAGCTCATTTGAGTAAAATGAATGCTTTTCATACAATGGACTTCCCTCAAAAATAAGCTCTTCATCTTCGTCTTCAATGATTAGGGCATTTTCTTTTGCGTTTTCTACTAAAAACAAGATGGATTCATTATCTAGCTTCTCTGTATAAGCATAGCCCATCTTTCCGTTAAAGAGCCCACGGAAGGAAACACCTGACTCAAATGACGTGTCATATTGGTCGAGCTCTCCTTTATGAATTTGACAAGAAAATTTGTCTGTACTTTCAAATGATAATTCCATCTCTTCGAATCCTTGTTTCGTTCCATACATAAAGAGCTGCTGCTGAAATGACATTAACTCCATCTTACTCGTCCCCCTTTTGTCCACCAACCGTCATTTCACTTACACGAAGCATCGGTTGTCCAACATTAACAGGAATACTTCCACTAGCAGACCCACACATACCTGCTCCATGCGCTAAATTATTTCCAACCATGTCTACAAGCTGTAACGTCTTTGCACCATTGCCAATGAGTGTCGCCCCTCGAAGTGGTGTAGTAAGTTTTCCATTCTCTACTCTATACGCTTCCATGACTGCAAAGTTATAATCACCACTCGCTGGATCTACTTGCCCACCGCCCATGTACTTCGCATAAATACCATTTTCTGTATTCGCAATAATATCTTCAGGTGTGGATGTACCTGGAGCGATAAATGTATTGGTCATGCGTGACGTTGGAGCAAAGCGATACGACTCACGACGTCCAGAGCCTGTTGAATTCATCCCCATTCGCCTCGCTCCTAATTTATCAATTAAATATCCTTTTAAAATACCATTTTCAATTAACACATTTTTACGTACTTTTTCTCCTTCATCATCAATATTAATGGAGCCCCACTCATTTTGAATCGTTCCATCATCAATATAAGTAACGAGGTCAGACGCCACTTTTTCACCAATGCGATTTGCAAATACCGATTGATTTTTGGCGACGGCCGTTGCTTCTAATCCATGGCCACACGCTTCATGGAAAATAACACCGCCAAATTCGTTATCAATGATAACCGGAAACTTTCCGCTTGGGCATGGTTCAGCGTCTAACATGGTGACTGCAATTCGAGCTGCCTCACCTGCATAATGCTCTAAATCTAATCCTTCAATAAATTCAAATCCTTGAAGCGCTCCAGGACCGTAAAAGCCTTGTTCCATTTGATTGTTTCGAGCTGCCACCGCAAGAATAGCAAGGCGATTATATACACGCTTGTCTTCAACATAGGTTCCTTCAGAATTGGCAATTAACACATGTTGCTCTTGGTCCATTAGTCGTATCTTCACTTGTTCAATCGTAGAATGATAGTTTGTTGCTATATTTGATGCTTTTTTCATCACATCAATCTTTCTTCTTTTTTCCACTTCTCGAGGTAAAAGCATATATGGATGCATGGGTGGCGCAGTTTCTTTTACTAAAGGTAAAATGGTTTGCTGACTTTTTCCTTTTATCCCTTGCGCGGCGTTGTGAGCAGCTTTTAACAAGCCTTCTTTTGAGGAATCATTCGTGTAAGCGTAAACACTTTGTTCCCCTTTAAACACGCGAATACCTACTCCAAAGTCTCTTCCTGACACACTAGATTCAAGCTTTCCCCCTTGAAGGGTTAATAAATGATTAAATCGATCCTCCACGAATACTTCGGAAAAATCTCCCCCTGTTGAGAGCGCTTCATGTAATACATCTTCAATTAATGATTGACTAAGCATATCGTTCCCCCCATTGCCTTAAATACCAAACTGTCTAAATATTCAATCTACTAACCTAGTATATACTATCTTTACAATTTTATCCTTTCTTTTCCGTTAAAGATTACAGCATGATCTTAAGCGTAAAAAAACGCTTAGCATGATGCCAAGCGTTTTTGCGCTAAAATAGTTATCGTTTTCAAATCACATTCATTTTGAGTTAGTATGCGAATTTGATATTTATTTCATTTTCTACTTTAAAACAGAACGACTTACAATTAACCTCGGGCACTTTTACTCAAACAATGAAAGAAATTCTTCATATCCTTCTTTTTCTAAGTTTCCTTTTGGTACAAATCGCATCGCTGCAGAGTTCATGCAGTAACGTAACCCTGTTGGTTCAGGACCGTCATCAAATACATGCCCTAAATGTGAGTCGGCATATTTACTTCTTACTTCCGTTCTTGTCATAAATAAACTTTTGTCTTCTTTTTCAACAATGTTCTCTTTTACAAGTGGCTTTGTAAAGCTCGGCCATCCTGTTCCACTATCGTATTTATCTTTTGAGCTAAAAAGCGGCTCACCGGATACGATATCCACATAAATTCCGTCATCTTTTAAATCCCAATACTCATTGTTAAATGCTTGTTCGGTTCCATCTTCTTGGGTCACTTTATATTGCATTGATGTAAGCTTTTCTTTTAGCTCTTTCTTTGTGAATGTAGGATATGGAGCATGCTTCCCAACCTTCACTTCACGGTCTTTTCCCCAAACCTTATCTAAAAATTGATCTCGACCTGAGTTATTTCTGTAATACTTGTAGCGAGCAGCATTCTTTTTATAATAATCTTGATGATACTCCTCTGCTTTGTAAAATGTCATCGCTTCTTTAATAGGCGTAACAATTTCTTTCTCAAAGCGTCCTGAGTCTATCAGCTCTGTTTTTGATTGCTCTGCCACTAGACGTTGTTCCTCACTATGATAAAAGATAGCCGTTGTGTACTGAAAGCCGCGATCCACGAATTGTCCTTTTTCATCTGTTGGATCAATTTGGCGCCAAAAGATGGCTAACAGCTCTTCATATGAAATTTGCGTTGGGTCATACACGACTTGAACAGCTTCCACGTGTCCTGTCGAGCCTGACGCAACATCATTATAAGCCGGATTCTCCTCTTTTCCACCTGTATAACCCGAGGTGACATCCAAAACACCGTTGTGTTTTTCAAACGGTGGCTCCATACACCAAAAGCAGCCCCCAGCAAATGTAGCGACTTCTTTCGTAGAATTGCTTTGTACTGTGTTGACAGGTGAGCTCCCCGTCGATTTTTTTGTCAGACTTTCATAAAGCATTGGCCCAGCAACTAGCATAATTCCTACTACAATGACACCTAAAATAAGATATAAAATTTTCTCCATTTTCTCACCTCTACTTATTAACTATTATATCAATACTATGTAGCAGTTCGAAAAATGGATGTGTTAAAAAAGAGAGTATCACAATAATGTGCTTCATGCGGTACCCCTCTTTTTAAACAAGTTTTCGTTGAAACGTAAGAAGACCTCCTATGAAAAAGAGGACAGCACTTCCTCCGATAACAAGAAATAACACGTTGGCAGAGGCACTAAATCCAATTACACTTTGATCTTGAGGCATCATTAACATAAATGGCTGCGCCCATGGATAAAGAGGGCTAAATCGCTCTGAGTTAATAATCATGATATTGGGCACAGTGAAGATCACATTTAGCGCAAGCGGCGCTCCAAAGCTTGCCCATAATGTAGAGGCCCATAATTGAAGACAGATTAACGGAATCATCGCCATCCATCCTCCAATTAAAACCGTTAGCATCAACTTAATGGGAAGCGGATCTGCATATCCTTGCGAAGCACCTACTACGAGCCAACCCATCACAAACAGAAGTTGAATAAGCCCAATGAGAAAAAAAGTAAGTACTCCTTTTGCTAAATAAACGGTTGAACGCTTTACAGGAAGAGACAATAGTTGCTTCCATCCTCCTGCTTGATGCTCGTGGCGACAGATTAACGATACTAATACTCCTGATATTAGCGGTAAAAATAAAATGGCGTGAATACTGACCATAAATACAAGAGGCTCATACCAATCATTCAACAATTCAAAATCTACTCTTGAAACAGCTCCATACCCAACAATTGAAGCGGTCAATGGACTAAGTAAAATAAGAGGCCATAGTTTAGAGCGCTTCATTTTAAACCACTCTACTTGAAGTAATCTCCAGAACACTTCAATGCACATCCCTTCGATTAAAGTCAACGATACCCATCATTAAAATAAGAAAGCCTAACGCTATCCCCGTATACACATAGCCGACTTGATTATGAATACTAACAAAATAGGGCCAAAGCCAAAACACCCAATTAGGGATGTCATGTGCATACATCGAAAACACGGAAGCGAAAATGCCAACAGACAAGGGAATGCTTTGGTTTTTACACATAATTGCAAGCCACAATTGAAGAGCCACTACAGGTAATGCTGCCAATAGTGGGTAAAAACTATTTTTTGCTACATCACCATACGGAATGTTTTCAAAGTCGAGGCCTATTCCTAAACCAATTGTGCCAATAAAAGCAAGAGCACACGAGACTGCTAACATAATAGAAACCATTAAAAATTTAGAAGCGAATACAGTCCAACGAGGAATAGGTAAGCTGATTAATTGTTTCCATGAGCTTTGCTGATGCTCAATCGTTGCGACCATAGACGTTAAAATAGCAATACCTAATAATAAAGCCGTTGGTAAGAATAAATTAACTTGATTCAAAAGCCCTTCCCATACATTCGGGAATATCTTCATTAAATACTCATAGCGAACGCCATAATTCACCACTTGCAAAGCAATGACTCCAATCGGACCAAGCGCAACTAAAAACCAAAGGCCTTTTCTTTTTACTTTTAATAAATCAGCTTGCAGCACTTGAAGCATCGTTTGGCGCCTCCTCTTTTGTTAACTCTAAAAAGATATCTTCAAGCGATGTTTTCTGCTCCTCGATTCGGTACATGTCTACTTGCTCAGATACAAGAAAGGAAACGATACTTGCTAATTGTTTATTAGCCATATAGTCGATGCTCAATTGTTCTCCCTGTATTTCACTGACAATCCCCTTTGACAACAGCAAACGCTTCGCTCTGTCTAGCTCATTCACCGTTAATAAAAGATGACTCGTTGCCTTGTTACGTAATGTATCAATGGAGTCTTGAAAAATCAGCTTTCCTTTTGTAATAATCCCTACTTGTGTTGCCATTTGGTCGATTTCACTAAGCAAATGACTTGATACTAATACAGTCATTCCATATTGCACAGGCATTTCTTTAATAAGCGTGCGAATTTCTTGAATCCCAGCTGGATCTAATCCGTTTGTCGGCTCATCTAAAATGAGAAGCTCTGGATTACCAAGCATAGACGCAGCTATACCGAGTCTTTGCTTCATTCCGAGAGAATAATCCTTTACAGCTCGATTGGCATCTTTTGTGAGCTTCACGATTTGTAGCACTTCATCAATTCTAGATGCTGGAACTTGTAGTATCTTCCGAAGTGCTTCTAAATTTTCTCGTCCTGTTAAATGTCCGTAATAAGACGGGCTCTCAACTAACGAACCTATTTTTCGTCGCGCTTGTAAATGATGCGTTTCAGCTGGTTGGTTAAACAATTTCATCGAGCCACTCGTTGGCTTTGTGAGGCCTAACAGCATGCGAATCGTCGTTGTTTTCCCCGCACCATTCGGTCCTAAGAACCCATAAATCTCTCCTTTTTTAATTAATAGATTGACTTCATTTACCACTTTCATTCCTTTAAATTCTTTTGTTAAATGATTAGTCTCAATAATTAAATGATTCATTTCCCTCACCTCTTCCTTATTGTAGATAACAAAGGTTAAAATGAAGGAAATGGAAAGGTTAAAATTTGTTTAAAAAGAAGGCTTTGCTAAAAAGAGCAAAGAAAGCTCTTATTTAGCAAAGCCTACAAAGTTATCTACTCTTTATACTTAGTAAAGAACGGTAACAATTGTATAAGAATCGTTATTTGACAGAGTTCAAATAACGAAATCTAGGTTTTATAGAAAAGTAAGACCACCCTTCATCTCTTTTGTATGAAGATGGTTGTTCCCCTATCCGTTGAGTCAATTCGCCACTGTAATCCCATTTCTTTTAGCATCATATCCACTACGGCTAATCCAACACCTGCACCTTTTTCATTTGTTTCATTTGAAAAGCCGCTTCCTTTGTCAGAGATAACTAGTGTCGTTTGATTAAGTGATACACCAACATATTTTCCTTGCACGGCATGACGATTAATGTTTTGAAATAAATTATCTAAAATTCGTTCCATCCACTGTTGATCAACAATCCATTCAACTTTTTCTTCAGGTAACCGAATGTCAATCTTGAAATCTTTTTCTTCAAAAATAGGATACCACGCGACTAAGGATTGCCGAATCAACCTCCCTATCTCTACTTGCTTGGATTCATGTGAATATTTCCCAGACGATAAAAGGGTATAAGACAACAGATTGTCCATTAAGTGACTCACAAACTGAATTTTATGATCAATAAGCTGTAGGGACTCCTTTCCCGCATGGGATAACGCTTCTTTTTGCAAGCTATATGCATGTGCGCGTACGGTTGTCAGCGGGGTACGCAAATCGTGTGATAGATTCATAATTAGCTCTCGGCGTAAGGTTTCCTCTTCCTGCTGTCGGCGCTTACTGTCCTCTAATTGCTGAATCATAACATTAAATGACTCTTCTAGTTGACCAATTTCATCCATTTCTTTTCGTTCAACGAGATTCGGAATTCCACTATCGCCCTTTTGTTCCATCGCATGCTGAAGCCTCATCAAACGCTTGCGAATGCGTTGAAAGAAAATCCATGAACAAAAAATAAATAGCGTCATAACAATGACTACGACACCCATAAACATGTATTCATATTCTTTACCTACACGTTCAATAGGAAGTTTTAAATGCTCTCGTTCGATTTTTAACACCATGAAACCATTGGAACGATTTTCACCAATAAATGCAACGACTGTAAACGGATCAGCATCAAAACTATCTTTCATAAATTGGATACTTTGTGCAGCTGTCCACCTTTTTGGTAATGTTCGATCTTTCGGAAAAGATGCTCTCGTTTCACCAGATTCATCTACCCAAAACATTTCTGCATGAGGATAACGTTGTTGAAATAAAAGCAAGGCTTGATTGATTTCTTCATTTGTTGCTCCTTCTAGCTTTTTAGCTTCTTTGTGCCATTTCTTTTCAAAGTCAGATGGCCCCTCGTATGGTTTCATGCCTTCATTGTATAAAATAGGCGGCATATAAATAACAATAGACAATGTAGGGATGGATAGAGGTAATAATAAAATAGCAACGACGACAACCGTTAAATATTTAGCTAATAATGATTGATGAAACTTCATCCGCGCACCCGATAGCCGACACCACGAATGGTTTCAATGATTTCAGGGTTCGCTGGGTCTTTTTCTAACTTTTCTCTTAAATAACGAATATGTACCATTAATGTTTTATCGCCTTCAATGTATGATTCTCTCCACACACCTTCATATAGTTGTTCTTTCGTTAAAATTTGATTTAAATGTTGAATGAAATAAGAGAAGATTTGATATTGCTTCCCTGTTAATAAAACCTCTTCGTTTGTATCTTTGCGTTCGATTCGATTTTCAACTGGATAAAAAACCACGTTACGGAGATCAATGGTTTGCTGTTCACGTTTTTTAAACCGGCGTAGTAGCACTTCAATGCGTGCAATTAGTTCTTCTGGATGAAATGGCTTCGTCACATAATCATCCGCAAACTCTAATCCTTCAATCTTATCTTCTAAAGCTGTTCTCGCTGATAAAATTAAAATGGGGATACTTGAATCCATTTTCTTTACCCGTTTTCCAATTGAAAATCCATCAAGTCCTGGTAACATAACATCTAACACAACAATATCAACTTCTTTTGCTTTTTCAATAGCACCTTCTCCAGACTGGAACCAATATACTTCATATCCTGTACTGTTTAATTCTCTTTCTACCCATCTGCCAATCTCTTGATTGTCTTCTATGTATAGAACTCGATTCAATGTAAAATCCTCCGTCTCTTGTTATCCCTTTCATTCTATACAAAAATTGGAATATCCGAAAGTAGAAAAGCTGTATGAAGAGACATAACGTACAGTGTCTCTTCATACAGCTCTTTGTCATTCATTTATTGAGAGCCATGATTATTAATGCTCTTGTTTTGTCACAACATCTGATATTTCATCGCGCTTATTATAAATCCAATGCAACATCTCTTCGTTGAGTCTTGCCATAATTTCAATATTTTTAAAGAAACTAATGAAAATAATTTCAATGCTACACATAACAAGCCAAATGGACTGACGCTCTTCTTCTGTTAACATCTCTACTTCTTCATAACCAGCTACTACAACCTTCACAAGTTCTAACCACTTTTCACGTTTTTGTTCATCTTTGTACACTTCACTTAATACACTAGTGAGGAAGTAACAAATGTCAAACAGGCGAATATTATGCTCAACAATTTCAAAGTCGATAAAGCCCGTTAACTTATGATTATTAAAGATAAGGTTTGTAATGTGCGCATCGCGATGGATGAGTTGAGCCGGTAACTTCGGACATACTGCTTTTAGCCCTTGTTCAACATTCGCAAAAATATGATGTGTGTCTGCTCTGAGCTTTAAATGAGATCCTAATTGCGGAATGGCCCATTCACATATTTTTTTATTTAAATAAATGGTTGGATAAAAAGGAGTTTGTTGAATATCCTTCAGCTCACGATGCAAAATGGCAAGCTGTGCGCCTACCTCCTTGCCATGTGCGATAATAGTATGAATATCATTTGCAGGTAACGGAGAACCTTCTACATAATTAAAGAGGACGTATACTTGATGTTGATCACTCACTGACCATGTTCCCTCTTTATTCATAATAGGCTTTTGTACTTTCACTTCATGTGAAGACAAATTGAAAAGTAACTCTAATTCAGCATTGATTTTTTCAATGTCTCCACTCATTCTTTTTAAAATGTAGCGCTGCCCTCCACCTTCTTCTACTACATATACACTTTGACTAATTTGATTCATTACACCATCTTCAATACCCCAACTATGTAAAACATGTTTCATCTCTATTCCCTCCCATATAATCTCTCTATTTAATAAGCATCACCCAGACGGATGCACGGAATCATTCCACTTCGTTCAAGCTTATATAAAATCACTTTCACTCCTGCTTTTTTTCTCTGTTTTTTATGAAAGTGTGAATGTCTTTTTATCTCATTCCCTTTTTTACTCATCTTAATCTAACTGTTAGACAACTCCTTTCATAATAGGTGTATATTTATTATAACAAATGAATCGCTTTAAGATATCTGATTTTTCCAACAAAAACAGACAGTGTTTTTAGATTGGCACGTTGTTTCGACTAAATAACAAGTATTGATACGAATTTCCCTCTTAAGCAACAGGTCATTTTTAACAGGTTTTCTTAAAAATATTGCTTTACTAGACAACCATTCTTTTCAATAAGGGAATTTATGGTACATTATGAAAGAGAGGGGGAATTTAGTTGAGGAATATTTTCATCTTATCATCCATTGCACTAATAGGTTGTTCAAAAGAGAAAATGGTCACCAACAATACCTCTTCTGAAGAAACTTCAGTCGCGGTTACAGAGCAAGTAGAAGAGAAAAAAGATTTTTCTTATTTACAAGATTTAAGTGATGAAAAACAAAAAGCATATGAACAATTTGCTCAAAGCAAAAACCTTAGCCTTTTAGAAGATTTTAAGCCAGAAGAAATCTTATTAATCTATCTTCATTCATGTGATATGTTAGACACTGAAACTGTCTATACACTCACCTACAACAACAGCGCTTTTTCTACCTTTGAAATGTTTCAAGAAGAATACAACACGTACCTATTATCAGTCATGCAGCAAATGGTGATTGACTATCGGTTTTACAATTCCATTTCGGCAAATGATCCATACATAAAACCAATTAAACCTTTAGAAGCAGATCAAAGCTTTGTGGTCATAAACGGTTCATATGGCCTTAACAGCTACTCAACTATCATGATGTTAAAGAAAGAAGGCGGTATATGGAAAGTTGATTCTTACGATTTGATTCAACATTTAAAAGAAACTAATTAAAATGCTAAGTAGTTCAGATAATGTGGAGAAAAGGCAAGATGAGCATTTCATCTTGCTTTTTGACTCTTACTACTTCTAAATGGCCTAAGTTTTTCAGTATTCACCCGTACACTTTCTTCCACAAGAAAAGCTGATGTTTTAGAACCCTCTTTTCTTTTTGTATTTAAAAAGCTAATAATTTCTTCACTTGTACGAATGCCTATGCCATGACCAAAATAAAGATTGTCACCCATTACAATTGCATTTTCACCTTTCCAATGCGGCAATTCTGGATCATAATCTGGATTTTGAAAATAGACACAGTCTCCTGGAAGAACATTTGCTCCTTTATGAACATACAAATCAAGGTTGTCATGATATTCCCAATCATATAAATAAAGGCCAGAGAAAAGTTGATTAAACCTCTCGTGATGAATCGACTCTAAGATTGCTTTATAAAAAATAATGACGATCGCTGTAGCGCACTCGAATGCGTAAAGAGGGCCATTTTTGAAAATATCCTTAATTCCCGTTTCAGGTAACACATCTTCTTTAAGAATAAATGCTCCTTTATCCGTAAGTAACCAATAGTCTTCGTTACACTTCGAATTAGCAAAATTCGCAAATTTAGCTCCGCTCTCATTTAGTAGCTTTGCTGCTTTTACAATTTGAATCCTTAGTTCTAACTCAAATTCAAGCTGACCAACGTTGTCATATTCGTACACCTCATTTTGCTCATACATTTTCTCTAGCAGCTTCATTTTTTCGCGATCTAAGGTTGCTTGTTGAAGCTGATTAAAGCTAATGAACATGCCGTTTATTTGAATCACCGATATCATCTCTCCCTTAATAACAAAAGCTTCGAAAGGAAAATCAGCTTTCATCACGAACTATCTTATTACGTTATATTGTGAAGATGATTAAAACGTGCAAAGGAGCGAATTGTTTGAAAAAAAGATGGGTATTTCTATTAGCACTTTTTTTATTGACTAGTTGTTCGAATCAAGTGAATCATTCAACTGTAGAATCCCCCGATAACCTCCCTAACTTTTTCAACGAACAAGATTTAGAAAAAATTGACTGGAACAAACAAGCAAAAATCCTTGAGAATAAAAATATGATTGGGAATGAGAATAAATTAGGGGTTATTGGAGCCAATATGCCAAGCTTAAATGGTCAAAAGTGGATGTGGCACCTATGGGGAATTCAACCAAAAGAACTAACAATTATCGGTTTTCATAAAGAAACCAATACCATTTATCCGATTTTAAAAGATGAACAATGGACGATTGAAATGGCTGGTGCTCTAAATGGAGCAGATGCACATAAGCCATCAAGTGTAGAGATTCCTCAAAAGGGAGAATGGGCGTTTTTAACCTATACAGACGGGAAATTATTCGATATTTTAGTTCACCATATCGAGCACTAACGCTTTTTATCTCGTAGTTGACGTTTTTATTATTCCCTATGTTAAAATAGTATTAATAAGTGAATGAACAAACCGTGGGAGTGAAGAAAATGCTTGGAGTCCTATTAATGTGTGCACTCTCTGTTATCGGAATTGCAGTCGCACTTTTTAGTATGATTGGTACATTGGTAAAGAAAATGTCAAAAGCCAATGAGATAAATAATCAAAGAGATTAGGTGAACATCCCTAATCTCTTTTTTATGAAAACGATTATTTTTGTTGAAGCTTTCTTACTTGCACTTCGTGAAACGGGGAGCTTTCTTCCTCACTTACGACACTAAAAGCATTTCCATCTAAATCAAAAAATTCAAAGCTTTTCATGCAGCCGCTATCTTTCAGTTCAGTGACTTGTATCCCCTTTTTCTGAAGCTGTTTATAAGACTCTTCTATGTTTTCAACAATAAAGTTAAAATACACATTTTTCTTGTTTGCTTGAATGGTAAATTCAGTTGATTGAGAATGCTGTACTTCAACGAGACCAAGTTGTACATCACTCTTTGGAAAACAGAAACCTACTCCTCTTTCCATTCCCTCTCCCCACTCTGCAATCTTTTTAACGCCTAAGTGTTCTTCATACCATTTCGTTGATTCCTCAAGGCTTGTAACAGGGATGAAAATACTTCCTACTTTAAACATGTAAATCACTCCTTTTATTCATCTTCAATGACTAGCATATCGTTTTCATCAAACTCCCAACCTTCACTGTATGCCACTTCCCAATAGTAACCATCTAAGTCTGCAAAATAACCTCCATAGCCACCCCAGTCCGTCTTTTGAGGTAACTTGACAATGATTGCTCCCGCTTGTTCTGCTCGCTTTAAAACCTCATCTACTTCGTTCATTGATTTCGCATTGTAGGACAATGTAATGCCTCCAAAGTGAGAAGATGTCAACGGAGGCTGTTCTTTATTAATATCTTTCGCTAACTCGTCTAGTGGATACAATGCAATGCGCGTTCCTGCGTTACGGAAAAAGATGATAGATGGATTTGACGTCTCTCCCCTAATAGATGTGTCAAACCCTACTTCCTTAAAGAACTCATGACTTTTTACGAGATCTTTTGTTCCGAGCGTGATTAAATTTAAGCGATTCATCCTTTATCCCACCTTATATATATTCGCCTCCTAATTCGACATTCATATGTCAATACCTTTATTGTTTTTAATCATAGGTATCTACTCATTCACTTAATAAAACAGCATTCATTCACCGTTACATATACACCTCTAGACTTAGCTTTATCTCATTCTCTAGATTGTGATAAAAAGGAAAAACTCCATGTATGATTAATGTAAAAAAGAAGGTGATTTGATGAAAGTTATAAACATAGTTATTGTATTCATTTATGTTTTCTTTTTTATTTCCCCCTACGTTATTCATGCTTCTACAGGGCAAGAAAAGCAGCTTAATCAATATGTAAAGCATTTCCTTAAAACTCATCATATTCCTGGCGCTTCTCTTGCACTCGTTCAAAATGAAAAAGTCATTTATACGTTCACATCAGGAATAACCGGAGAAAACGAAAGAGAAGTGACAATGGATACGCCGTTTTTAATTGGCTCGATTAGTAAGTCTTTTACTGGTTTAGCCATCATGACACTCGTTCAAGAAGGAAAACTGAAGCTGCATGATCCTGTTCAAAAGCATCTTTCATGGTTCACACCACGTCATGATGGACAATCACAATTAAAAGTCGAACATTTGCTTGCTCATAAGAGTGGAATCAGTACTTATGATGGCTTAAAGCTAGCCGATCAAGAAGATCACACTACTCATGCCATTCAAAAAAAGGCAAAGAAACTAGCAAACATACAATTAACATCACCACCTGGAGCCAGTTATCAATATAGTGATGCCAATTATATGTTACTTGGAGCCATTATTGAAAATCTATCCAATCAATCATATGCAGAATATATGAAAGAACGTATCTTTGAACCGCTACATATGTATTCTGCCGGAGCTGACCAGCTCTCTGTTTACAAAAATGCCTATCAATCTGGGTATCAATCTTGGTTTGGCTATTCATTTAAAAGTAGAGTGAGCTACGATAACAGCGGAGCCCCTTACGGATACATCGCTGCAAGCGCAAACGACTTCATTCACTATTTAACGTTTCTTCAGAATCCATCAAATGATATTCTCTCTACCGAGCATATGAATACATTTCTATCTCCTCTTACACAAACAAGACAAGACAGGCATTATGGACTGGGATGGATGCTGACAGATTGGGGAGAAAATACAGAAATGATTTGGCACGCAGGCTCTACCCCTGATTCAAGATCTGAAATTTTCTACTACCCTTCTTCTAGATTAGGTGGTGTTATTTTAACAAACAAAAATCATATTTTAGAAGAAGCTACCCTCACGCAATTCAGAGATGGCATTCTTTCCATTATAAACGGAGAAAAAACAAAAAATGTTACAAAGCCATTTCCTTATATTCAACTATCTATTACATTGATTGCTTGTCTACTAGTAACACTGCTTTTATATCTCATAGTCAGAAAGCTCAGAAGTCCTATTATCCAAAAAACCAAATGGCGAAGACGAGGACTATTATTAATAGGAGCCTCCATTGGAATCATTCCTATCTTCATCTACAGTATTCATACTCCTTGGCATACAATTGTCGCTTTTGCTCCTGACCTTGCCCATTTGACAGGTATTGTTGTTATACTACTTGCGATTAATGGCTTCGTAAGCTTGTACCTTTCTTTTAAAAGCTATGCTAAAGGTAAATGTTAATATTTTCATATTAGAAACAACGATCTTCAATGATCTAACATGACGAGTTTGGAGGGATATCAATGAAATTAGCTGAAACTGTAAAAGAAGTTCAGAAGTTAGATGATTTTTTTGAGTTTTACGAGCAAAATGAAGAGACATTAATTCCACAAGAACAGCAGGTGTTTATAGACTGGTTTAGTCAATGTTTGAAGAAGCAGGCGGACGTTCGTTGAAATTACCAGCATATTTTGTTTTTCACGATGATGATAAATCCTATGATTTGAAGAGTAATCAATGGGTTGATGATGAAGAAAAATGGTCATAAACATCAATATTAAAAATAAGCATAGCTCTTTTTAAAAAACCCATACTTAAACGAACAAAGACACGAACCCTCTGTTTTCGTGTCTTTGTTCGTCTTGTCTAATTAATCGACCTTTAATCCAGCCGACCGCTGAAGACGCTTGGCAATCTCAGCAAACTCATCTGGCCCAATGCCAGGAGCGAATTCTTCTGGTACTTCATCTAGATCAGGAACAGGAGCACCATTTGGTGCACCAAAGATGACTTCTAGCTTACTACCATCTTCTGGATGGTTCCCTTTCCAAATCTTTGTGACTTCTTTATAATCATTATCACTAAACGTATAAAGCTTTTGGTGAACACCTTGATCTTCATACTTCTTTGCTGCATCAAATGATTTATTACTTAAGTTTGGAATCGGAATGAGCTTTGTCATATCGACACCTGTAGCCATTTCTAGCGCTTTGGCATACGCAACCACGTGCACCCCGCCGCGTACTAGTAAATATCCAATCATCTCACGTGCAACGGGATTATCAGTCATTTCGTACACACGCATTTTATGCGTGCGAGCGCCGCACTCTAGGAAGAAGTTATGAAGTAAATCTAAAATTAAATTCCCGCTATTAAACACGTTATCCCCTGTCCATGCTTTCCCCATTGAATCGAATGGAAAAGATGTTTGGGCAGTTGAGATAAAGTGATACGTATTACGTAAATCCTTTGCATCTTGCATCGGCGCAATATTAGGGTCTCCAGGGAACGTTGTACCTGTTAGCATTAAGTTAATTGTATTTGATACAAGCTCTACATGACCAAATTCTTCAGCCGTAATACTTGCGACTAAATCATAGAAGGGTCGCAGCTTCTTTTTCGAACGAAAATTAAATGATTGATACATATAGTTGTTTAACGTCGACATTTCACCAAATTTCCCACCTAGCAATTCCTGCACAGCGGCCGCTGCATTTGGATCTGCACTTTTAGGCTCTGGTAATTCAATCAACAATCTGTCACTCCGCTTAAACACGAGGCTTCCCTCCAATGGTGT
Source organism: Priestia iocasae (assembly GCF_016909075.1). Classification (GTDB taxonomy): domain Bacteria; phylum Bacillota; class Bacilli; order Bacillales; family Bacillaceae_H; genus Priestia; species Priestia iocasae. The sequence goes on along the minus strand of NZ_JAFBFC010000001.1, from coordinate 971,762 downwards.
ATCATATTTTGGATGACCATCTATTAAGGTGTATGTAAGCAAGTGGTTGTTTCATTCACTAAAGTAGTTTTCCCAAAATAAAAAAGCTTGATTAGGAATCAAGCTTTTAAAAAGACGTATTCGCATCATTCATTAGTCTGGCATAATCCAAACGATCTGCTGAAGGCGCACAAAGAACGCAGAATCTTTTGCTTGAATCACAACATGATCTACTTTTACATCCTTTACCTTTCCTCTTATACTTCCACGTACCGTCTCAATAACTACTTCTTTTCCTTTTACAGATTGTAGCGTTTCAAATACATATGGATCAACTAAAGTGACCATATGAGGAGCTTGGTAATCTCTCTCATCTTGTTCGTAGGACATACGTATACCCTCTCCTTTTCCTTTCATTCGTTTTAGTCTATGCACAGTGCCCACGATTGTGAATGAGATTTTTCATCTCACTTAGATAAGAAAAAAAGCTTGAGGAATAGCTCCTCAAGCTTTATTGGCTGGGAAATACGGTAAAACCTCTTCCCCTAACTCATGAATAACTTCTTCCGCTGGACGCTGGCTATCAAATAAGGCAAAGAACAAGTGGTTAACACCTGCATTTTTATAAATATTCAACAATTCAATTAAATAATTTCGTCCAAGTCGATATCCTAACCGAATAGGAGTTGGTGCTTCGTTTGGATTTTCTGCTAAGTCTAGATGCATCGGCTGTGTAAATGGTTTGAACACACCAGGATGATAGTCTTCGACAAGCTCACGCCATTTTTTAATTGATTCTTCTTGGTGATACGGATTACGTGGATAATACATCCATCCATCTCCATGTTCGGCAAACCATGACATGTCTTGTTGTGCGTAGCCTGTAATAAATGTTGGAATACGTGTTGTTGGTTTTGGAACAAGGTTTGCACCTTGAATCGTTCCTTTAGAAGAATGAATAGTTGGAAACTCTTCATAAAGCACTTTGTTTAAATACTGAAAAGCTTCGACAAAGGATTCGCCACGATTTGGATGTGAAGCATGAAGCGCTTCAAAATCTGCGTATCGATCTCCAGATGATACACCTAACAGTAATCGTTTAGGAAATAATTGATCAATCGTGGCAATCTCTTTTGCCACACGGAGCGGATGTCTAAGCGATAATACAGTGGCAGCCGTTCCTAATCCAATTTCGCTCGTTTGACTTGCAAGATACGTCAAGTAAATCATCATATCATAAATTTGACCTGTTGCTGGATCACCGAAATTTGGATCTTGCAGCAATACATCTCGAAACCATAGGCTTGTAAATCCATATCGTTCAGCTAACTGTGAAAGCTCTACTTGCTTTTCCATTGTTGGGGTTGCAAATTGATAATTTTCAAGCGGAATATGAAGACCTAGCGTCAGTTCTCCTTCTTTATACGTACGACGATACGTTTTATGATGCTGAAATGAACTCATCTTCATGCTCCTTTCTTCTCTTTAACTTTACCACTACGATAATGATCATCGCAGTGGCTACAAACATGCTTATTTTAGTGAATAGGTGCTTTGGTTGTTGCATCTTTTTACGCTTCTTTCTCAAGTCCACGTAACCAAGCAGTTAACACTACTGCTCCTGCTACCATAATCGCCCCAATCCATGGTGTATGGATAAGACCAATTGAATCAACAACAAGTCCACCAATAAATGACCCAATGGCAATCCCAACGTTGAACGCCGCAATGTTTAAGGCTGAGGCTACATTTACCGCAGAAGGTACGTATTTTTCAGCTAAATTCACCACAAGAATTTGCAATCCCGGAACGTTCATAAAAGCAAACAATCCCATTAAGAAGATGGTAATTAATCCTGCTCCTTTAAATGGAGCGGCAAATGTTAGACCTACTAATATAACGGCTTGTAAAATAAACATCCAAAGCAACGCTTTTAGAGGCTTTTTATCAGATGCTTTCCCTCCAATGACGTTACCAATTGCTACGGCTACTCCATACACAAGTAAAATGATACTTACCCATTTCGAACTAAAACCTGTTACATTTTCAAGAAGAGGTGTTAAATACGTAAACGCAACAAATGTACCGCCATATCCTAATGCTGTAATGGCGAAGGCTAATAATAATTTACCGTTTTTTAAAATTTTCACTTGCTCACTAAATTTTGCTGGTGGTGCTTCTTTTAAGTTTTTCGGAACTAAAATTGCACTTGCAATAATTCCAACGATACCAAGTAACGCCACTCCCCAAAATGTTGCTCTCCAACCGAATGCTTGACCAATGAATGTTCCTAAGGGAACACCCGTTACCGTTGCAACCGTTAGTCCTGTAAACATAAAAGCAATGGCACTTGCACGTTTATGCGGTGGCACTAAATCTGCTGCAATCGTTGAACCAATTGAAAAGAAAATACCATGTGAAAAGGCCGTAATAAAACGAGCTACTAGTAATAAACCAAAACTTGTTGATAAAGCCGCAACAGAGTTACCAATAATAAAGACAACCATTAATGACATTAAAAGCGACTTACGACTTATTTTACTTGTTAATGCGGTTAAAATAGGAGCTCCAATGGCTACTCCCATTGCGTAACCTGAAATCAACAATCCAGCTAACGTAATCGAGATCGACAAATCATCAGCAATTGATGATAATAACCCTACAGGTACAAATTCTGTTGTTCCAATTCCAAAAGCACTAATGGCAAGTGCTAATAGCGCCAGTGTGCCACCCTTCGTTTGGGTTTGTTTCATTGTATGTGCATGAGAACTCATAAACGAATTCCTCCTTGATTTTGTTATTTCATTTCATAGAATGAACGAAGGCGCCTTTCGTTCATCAACCTGCACCTCATTATGAAGCGTAAAGATAATAAAAGGAAGTACGCACTTTGAAGTACGATAGGTACCTAAAAGTAACCATATATAAAAAGGTTGATGCAAATGGCGACCTGTTCGCACATTTGCATCAACCTTTTTATAACATGATAGTAAACTGCTTATTCTTCTCCTTTTAATCGCGTTACTTCTTTTTCTAAATAATCGAGACGTTTATGTATGCGATAAAAAATATACAGATAGACGTAACACAGACAAGGCGATAATGTGTGGCTTCTAAAAATTGCATTCTCTCATCCATTCATGACATGATAGAGTAACTAGGAATGAAAGGTGTGTCTATTATGGAAGAAGTCTATACGTGTAAGTTTCGTATTTTACATACCAATGAGCGACCAGAAGAACAAATGAAAGAGTGTACGGTTCTCACTAAAATCAAACACGAATCAACCGGAAACATGATTTATGAAGGAGAACTGCGTGTACAATTTAATGAATTTGGTATCTTTCCTGTTGCAAAAGACATTGCACAAGCTGTGACAAATCGATCTTTACGTCAAAAAGTAGCGGCCGAACTTAAACGTTATGTTCGACCGCATAAAAAGTTTCTTTGACGATTAGCCAATCATTTCACCAAGTGGTCCGTCCTCTTTAATAATCGGTTGAATTTCATAAACAGAAATTGGGAAGAACGGAAATCCATACACATACGGAGTTAGATCATATAGTTGAAAAAATAACACAAGCGACTTATCCGCAATATAAAAATCTTGATCTGGACTAATTCCTTTATATTCTGAGATGAGTGGAAGATCTCGATCTTTAATTTGTTTGCCAACGATATCAGACAGCACTTTTACATAATCACTATCGGCATTAAATAATTCTTTCAGCTTATACTTCTTCCCTGTTTGTGTATCAAATGTTAATCCTTTTGTTACAGTTATTCCATGTGCCCCTCCTGAGTAAGCATAGTTTACGAGTGTTAAACTTAAAATTCCTCGTTGATTGTTTTTAATTTCATAGTAACCTGACACTTCTGTATCAGGGTTCTCATCATACCCTTGATTTTGAATCATCTTGTTTACCGATTGCATAATGGACGTATTAATACGGTATTGTGCTGTGGCGTTCGTCAATCCATGGATAATTGGAACATATACATCTAACTTATGCTTTACAAGACGCTGCGTGTACACTTGAACAGGAAAATTAATCATTTTCTGTCCTCCCTTTTTACTCTCTACGAGTAAAGTATTCAAACGCAACGCCTATGGTTCATAAAAGGGAGCTTGTAAACTTTCTTTTTTCATAAAAAAAGCTGACCCCTGATGATGAGTCAACTTTTTTATATCCTTATGCTTTTACGTGATGAATCGTTTTTGCAGCGTCTACTGTATTTTTTAACAGCATGGTAATTGTCATTGGCCCTACGCCACCTGGTACTGGCGTAATGTATCCTGCTTTTTCTTTTACTGCTTCGAAATCAATATCTCCAACAAGCTTTCCTTCTTCCATTGTATTCCCAACATCGATGACAATGGCGCCTTCTTTTACATCTTCCGCTTTAATGAGGCGAGGCTGACCAACTGCTGATACAAGAATGTCAGCTTGTTTTGTTACAGCAGATAAATCTTTTGTGCGAGAGTGAGCAATCGTAACCGTTGCATTTTCTTGAAGTAAAAGCATGGATACAGGTTTACCTACAATGTTGCTACGACCAATCACAACAGCATGTTTACCAGAAATCTCTTCCCCTGAACGTTTAATTAATTCAATAATTCCATGTGGTGTACATGGTAAATAGCACTCATCACCAATTACCATATTTCCGACACTTACAGGATGAAAGCCGTCTACATCTTTTGATGGAGAAATCGCATTTAAGACTGCCTTTTCATCAATATGCTTTGGTAAAGGTAATTGAACTAAAATTCCGTGAACATTAGGACTTTCATTTAATTGTTGAATATCTGCTAACAGCTCTTCTTGTGTAATTGATACATCTCTTTTTAACACTTCAGATACTACACCAATTTGTTCACAAGCCTTTGCCTTTGCTTTAACGTAAGAGTGTGATGCTGGATTATCACCAACTAAAATAACGGACAAGCCTGGAACAATTCCTTGTTCCTTTAATTGAGCAACCTCTTCTGTTAACGCTGCTCGTAACTCAGCTGCTACTTCTTTTCCTTTAATGATTGTTGCTGTCATATGCATGCTCTCCTTTCATTTTTAAAACGGGGATTATGTACGAACTATATTTAATAATCTAACACAAAAGTTCGTTTTTGTTCAATTTTTTTTGTGTTTCATCTCTACTTTTTTAAAAAATAAGTCAAATAACGTACGTTATAACCAGACAACTGCATCTGTGACGGGTTTCGTTTTTATGTTTTTATTATCATATCAAAGATAGATAAAAAACACGAATAAAACTAAAAAAAGCTCGCCCTGTAGGCAAGCTTTTAAGCTTTACGATCTTCTTCATCTGTGACGCGGTAATAAATGTGACTTACGATTACTTTTAAAATTGTATAGGTTGGAAGAGCCAATAATAAACCGATAAAACCAGCTAAGCTACCAGCAATTAATAATAGTAAAATGACCGTTACAGGATGGACATCAAGCTTTTTCCCCATTACTTGTGGTGAAATTAAGTTACTTTCAATTTGCTGAATAACGACAACTCCAATAATTACATAGAGTGCAACGTACGGATCTTGAATGAATCCCATAATGACACCAGGAATCGTTCCGATAAACGGACCGATAAATGGAATTAAATTTGTAAATAAAGCGACTAACGCTAAGACAAGCGCATAATCAAGACCAATAATCAAATACCAAATGTATATGCAAATACCAACAAACAAGCTGACGATGATTTGCCCTTGGATAAATGCACTTAAACCTGCATTCATCTTGCTTAAAACGTCACGAGCATCTTGTTTGTAGTTCTTCGGTACAAACTTTACAATGCGTTTTGGAAGCTTGTCCCCTTCTTTTAACATATAAAACAAAATAAATGGAACCGTCACCAGTACAATAATTGTATTACTAATGACATCGATGAATTTAACTGTACTAGATGCAACGGTTGTACCGAGCTGACCCAGTGTATCAGATAATCGTTGTTCAATATCCATGTCGGCTAGCTCGCTTGCAAAGCGGCTTGTCCACGGTGAGTTTTGTAAATCTTGAATTCCTTTCATTAAATCGCGCCCTAATGTTGGTAAGTAATTACCTAGGGAAATAAGCTGCTCTCTAATAATCGGATATAAAAAGGCAATCACATTTGACATAAGTGCAATAAAAACTAAAAAAACGATTAACACAGCAAGTGTTTTCGGAACCTTTCCTTTCGTAATGACTCGCACCACTGGATTAAGCAAGTAGTATAAAACACCAGCAATTAAAATGGGAGCTAAGACGGTTGTAATCATAATACCGATAGGCTGTAAAATAAAGTCTACTTTCGTCAACATAAAGGAAATTAACAAAAATAATAGCAGTCCTACACCATAACGAAAAAATTTAGATTGTTGCATACGTTTTTTCATACCTCACCTTACTAAGTATTGGTAGTCGATTATGTACGACATGAACCATTGATTTTTTTATTTTATCTTGTTTTTAAGTAAAAGAAAATCAGTATTACTTGTACTACGTAGAAATTCTGTTAAAAGTTTCACATTTTTACTCAATATCAATCCTTTTTAACAAGAATGTAATAGGAGCGTTCATGTTCTCAATCTAAAAATATGATAAACTATTAATCTATACATAAAATGAGAAGCTTGATTGAAGGAGCCTATCGATTCATGAAAGAAAAAGCAATACGAAAATTTAAGCAAATGGATTGGATTTTAATCGCAACTATTTTTGCGCTTTGCTCAATCGGTGTGTTAATGGTATATAGTGCAAGTTTATACCTATCCTATGAAACTACAGGCGATTTTCACGCTTTCTTTAAGCGTCAATTAATATGGCTTGGACTAGGTTGTCTTGTATTTTGGCTTGCTTCTGTTTTCTCTTACAAAGCGTATGGAAAATGGATTAAATTCATTATGCTCATTACCGTACTTTTGCTCATTGTCGTCCTGATACCGGGCATTGGGGTTGAGCGGAATTTTTCTCGTAGGTGGATTGGAATCGGAAGTTTTGTTGTTCAACCATCAGAGATTGCAAAGCTCACCATGATTATTTACTTTGCACACGCCTATACAAAAAAGCAACGAGTCATTGAGAACTTCAAACAAGGAGTGATTCCTCCTTTAATTGCATTAGGATTTGTGTTTCTGCTGATTCTTATGCAACCAGACTTAGGTACAGCTTCGTTAATTTTGGCGGCATGCGGAACCATTGTGTTTTGCTCTGGTGCTCGTTGGAGACATATCTTTTTACTAATGGGAACTGCCTTGTTTATGGTTTTAATTCTTGCAGTTTCCGAACCATATCGTCTAAAACGTATCACCTCTTTTTTAGATCCCTATGCCGATCCAGATGGGGCTGGTTATCAGTTAATTAACTCGTTTATTGCCATTTCATCTGGTGGATGGACCGGTCAAGGACTCGGATTAAGCTCGCAAAAGTTCGGTTATTTGCCGGAAGCACACACTGATTTTATTATGGCTGTCATTGCAGAAGAATTTGGTCTTATAGGGATTTATGTCGTGTTAGGTTTATACATAACCTTTATGATTCGAGGTTTTTTAATTAGCCGTCAAGTGGATGACATTTTTGCGAAGTTATTAGCCATTGGCATTACATTTAAAATCTGCATTCAAATGTTTCTGAATTTAGGTGCAATGTCTGGTTTACTACCCATTACAGGAATCACTCTACCCTTCATCAGTTATGGTGGATCATCACTTGTTATTACACTAGCAATGGCTGGGATTCTTGTTCAGCTTTCTACACACCGAAGACAAAAGCTACATGTGATTGAAAAACAACCTATTGGTGAACATGTATCCATTTAATGTAAAAGAAGCTAAGAAAAACAGAGAAACTTTCCAAACAGGAAAAGTTTCTCTGTTTTTTTACATTTTACGTCAAAAAAGAAGGAATATCAGATCATATGTCTAATCATTTAATAGTTACAAGTTTACACTTTTAATAAGGAGATTAACATTGTGGAGCGATATAGCCAACAAAAACGAAATCGAAAACGGAGAGAACTTCAAATACACCGTGTAGCTCTTGCTTCTGTAGCTATCTTATCACTTCTCTTAATTTATTCAGTTTATCATCTCTTAAACAATAGCCCTCAAAGCATCGCCTCTTCGACGAATGAAGAACCCGAAAAACAGGTGGAACAAATAGGAGAGAGTGAGCCTATAAAAGAAGAGCCAGAGAAAAAAGATTTATCAGAAGTAGAACAAAAAGCAAATAAATCTAAACAAGAAGCTACGCCCGAGAAAAAAGCAACCACATCAACTGAATCACACGAGCCAATAACCATTTCATTTGCAGGAGATGTATTGTTAGATAAGTCTATAGGGCATCATATTGCTACTAATGGCGTCGATTATCCATTTAAACATGTTGCCCCTTACTTTCAGAGAACCGACCTCGCTGCGCTAAATCTTGAAACCTCTGTTTCAACACGAGGGACACCAGATGGAAAGCAATTTACGTTCCGCTCAAAGCCTGAAACATTAAAAGGTGTAGCGAATGCAGGTGTGGATGTTGTATCTCTTGCAAACAATCATACGCTGGATTATGGTGTAGATGCATTATTTGATACGATGAAGCATTTAAAAGAACACCAAATTGGCTATACGGGCGCTGGTGAAAATGAGCGAGAAGCGTATCAAGCTTATTATCGAGAAGTAAATGGTAAGACAGTAGCTATTCTCGGCATTAGCCGTGTTCTTCCGGATGTTTCTTGGTTTGCTAAAGGTGAAAAACCTGGCATTGCACAAGGATATCATGATGAACCCATGATGACTTATGTGAAAGAAGCCGTAGAAAAAGCAGATTATACGATTGTGATGATTCACTGGAATCGTGAGCTACAAGATTATCCTGAAGCTTACGCAAGAGAAATGGGGAAAAAGTTTATTGATGCAGGGGTTAATGCTATTATCGGTGGTCATAGCCACTCATTGATGGGCATTGAGCATTACAAAGGTGCTCCTATTTACTATAGTCTAGGAAATTTTGTGTTCACAGATTCTTCTTCCAACAAAGGTCATGAAACAATGATTGTAGAAGTAAAAATAGACAATCAAAACATTTCAACAAAGATTATACCCTTTAAAATTGTCAATAATCGTCCACAACCAATGGATGATACATACAATCGTCAGCTCATCGAGAAATTAAATAACATTTCATACAATGCTCGAATTGACTTAGATGGAAACGTCTTTGTAAGTGAAGAGTAAAAGAAAAGGATGATTCAGTATGTTTTCTTGAATCATCCTTCTTTCATTTACTTAAAATCCTTCTGCTTGTGCTAAGCCATGTCCATAATAACGATCACGCCCTGTGCTTCCTAAATCTACTGATTGAGTTGCTAGCAATTGACGCAACTGCACATTCGTATACATTGGATACTTTTGTTTATATAGTGCTAAAACTCCTGCTGCATAAGGACTTGCCATTGAGGTTCCACTCAGTGTCGCATAACCACCGTTTAAATACGTACTATAAATCCCTTCGCCAGGAGCTGCAATTTCTACTGCACTTCCATGGGAAGAAAATGAAGCACGACGATCACTTTGGTCGGTTGCGCCAACTGCGATAGCCGAGTCATATTTTGCAGGGTAGTTCACAGTATCTCCAAGTCCTAATATATTACCTGAGTTTCCAGCTGCCGCAACGACAACAATTCCACTTTGATATGCGCGATCCACTGCTTCTTTTAATGCTGTTGACCCAATTGATGTTCCTAAGCTCAAGTTAATAATATCCATGTCATTAGCAATCGTCCAATCAATTCCTTCAACGATGCTAGATAAGCTACCTGACCCATTCTCTTCTAGCACTTTCACTCCATAAATATCTGCATCATATGCGACACCAATTGTTCCAGTATCATTTTTCAATGAACCAATAATGCCTGCTACATGAGTACCATGGCCGTTATCATCATTGTAGGAGTCTGTATACGAAACAAACGATGCTCCTCCTGCCACTCGAAGATCTGGATGATTGGTTGCAATTCCTGTATCAATAACAGCGACCTTTACTCCTTGACCTGTGAGACCATTATCCCAAGATACAGGTGCTTTTACTTTTGGAATTCCCCAATCTTGTGTATCTGCTGCAATGGAGATTTGAATGTCCTTTTCAATGTAAGCAACATTTGGATTTTTGGCTAGCGCCTTTTGTTCTGATTTTGATAGTTCTGCTACAGCGATTGGTAGCGTTTTTAATTTTTTCTTTATTTTTCCATTCACTTGTACAATTGCCTGTTCATTGACGTGCTGCTTAAATCCAATAATAACACCCTCCTTCTTCTCAGATGCTTGATCTGCTAATGCTGAAGTTGGTAGCATCACTCCTGTTGCAACCGTTAATGACAAAAGAACGTTTTTAACTTTTTTCATCTCCATCTCTCCCTTCTTCTCTTAATCTATTATCTATATTTTCCGAATTTTTTCTATGAAATAGCCATATTTCTCAATTCATCAATTCTTTGTATAATAGCTAACCTCTTTTCATCCGTTAGAAGAAACATCTATCATTGTAGTCCTATTACTTTTGAAACAAAAAAGAGGCTAGGACATAATTGAGTAAAATGAAGAAAAGGAGATTAATATGCAAAATCCCTTGCCTCGCTATCCATTGACGTTACTGGATTTTTGAGACAAGGGATTTTACGGGCTGAGTCAAATAGGGTTGTTCTTTTTCCCTTTTGTCTCAGCCCCTTTCTGTTCATTACATAAGTGCTGTTAAAAATGCCGTTGCTACACTAAAATAGATTAATAGAGAGAAGATATCATTAATCGTTGTGATTAACGGGCCGGATGCAACCGCAGGATCTACATTAAAACGATATAGAATGAGCGGAATAACCGTTCCTGCAATTGTACCGATAATCAATGTACAAAACAGTGAAATCCCAACGACAAAGCCAAGTTCTAGGTTACCTTGCCAAAAAAACGCAATGAGCGAAATCAAGACTCCACATGTAATGCCAATTATTAATCCTACGCCTAATTCACGTAGAATAAGCTTCGTCACAGCTTTTTTGTCGAGGTCCCGTGTAATAAGACCACGGACAACAACGGCTAGCGACTGTGTACCTGTGTTTCCTGTCATCCCTGCAATCATTGGCATGAAAAAGGCTAATGCAACAACTTTATCTAATGTCTCTTCAAATTGACTAATAATACTCCCAGATAAAATTCCAATAAACAACAATAAAATCAACCACGGAAGACGTCGATAAGCGGCCACGAATGCCTTTGTATCAAAATCGATGTCTTTGCCTGATGCTGAAAGCTTCTCAATATCTTCGTTTGCTTCTTGAATGACAACGTCAATCACATCATCTACCGTAATAATCCCAGCTAACACATGGTCATCTTCTACGACAGGGACCGCTAAAAAGTCATACCGTTCAATTACTTGTGCCACATTTTCTTGGTCAGTTAAAACATGGACGGAAATAACACGATTAAACATAACGTCCTCTACTTTCTCATCTTTATGAGCCAAAATTAAATCTCGATAAGAAAGAACCCCGATGAGTCGCTTTTGCTCATCAATCACATACAAGTAGTTAATCGTTTCAGCAATTTCTGCATAAGACCTCAACTTGGCAACCACATCTCTCACTGTGTAGTGAACAGGAATCCAAACAAAGCGGTTTGTCATAAGGCGCCCTGCTGTTTCTTCTGGGTAGTTCATAATATTTTGGACAACAACAGCTTCTTCATCGTTCAGCGCACTTAAAAACTCTTCTTTTTCTGCTTTCGATAACTCTAATATTAAGTTGGCTAAATCATCGTTATCCATAATATCCATGACTTTTGCGACTTTTTCTTTACTAAGCTTTTTCAGAATAACAAGTTGAGTTTCTGCTCCTACCTCTTGAAGCAAATTAGCCAGCTGCTGATGTGTTAAATATGTTAAAAAACGTGTGCGGTGTTTTTCCGGTAGACTCTCAAAAATAACACCTACATCATACGGATGAAGTTCATCTAATAAGTCTTGAAGATCCTTTTTCTTCCCATCTTTTAAATAGCGAATGATGTTAATTAATATTTGATCTTGTGTTATATCACGTACCATCTTTTAACCTCCTTTTCTGTGAAAGTAGTTTGTTCTTACTCTATTACATTCTAATTATGGTAAACTAGTGCTTAAAATCCGCATGAAAAACGCATCTTCTCAATGAAGATGCGTTGATTACTCTCAGTGGAATAGTCACACTAGCACATTTAACTACACGTCATGTTACAGTAAGGACCGTTAAAACCACCTTTATTCGATGGTTCTTGTTGACCCTTTGCGTCTCTGGACGTTTCTGGGCAGCAGCGTATCTCCAACACAGGAGCCTCACCTAACGAGAGTTATTCATACTATATTACTCTAACAGGTAATCACTAAACGTATAGGCATAGTAGTTATATCCGTTCAAAAGGATAGAAAGACGTCTTGATTTCCTTCGAAAAATGAGCAAGAAGAGCATGATCTGGTCTTTTAAAAAACGGTGTTAGGGTATCTTCTTGAATATCAAAAACAGCATCTTGTAATAACCACTGTTCATGAGAGAGAGCCCCTTTGTAGACACTCCCTCGATGTGTCGTAAACAAACAGTATCGTTCTGTTAGCCATTCTTCGATGCTACCTTTTTCTGATTTGTACGGTACAGAGGAAGGCTGATACGTCATTTTTAGCCTGGTTCTCTTCATCCCTCGGTGTGCTCGTGAAGATACAAAACGAACATATTCTCCATCTTTTGTCACACTCATTACCGCTTTGAAATAAGGAAGATGAAAAAAGTGACGAGCAATCCATACACCAAGGTGATGACTAGCATCTAGACTAAAAAAGAATACGCCTCTTTCTCCTTTATACCTAACATATGTCCGTACATTTAATTCAGATAAGCTTGATGCATATGGTATAGAAGGAAGACCACGAAAGCGAATATTTGTCATCTCAAACGGCACGAGTGATATCCACGCTTTTTCTTCGTACGTATCCACTTTAAGAGGTGATGGGATCATTGTCTGTAACCAGGATGCATCTACTGGCCAATGAACAAATAATAAGTTCTCCCATGTTTGCTTCATAATCCATTTCTGCGTCATGCTATCGCCTCAATTTCTGTGCAAGTTCGTTACCAACTGCCACGCCTGACAAAAAAGCACTTTCTAATCTCGTTCTCCCAGCTTGATCGTTTTTATGTAGGCAGGCATCTCCAGCTATATATACAGCTCGATGGTGAGTTACTTGAAGAAAAGGAAATGGGAGTACAGACGTTGCCTCGGCAAATCTCCATCTTTTCAATTGTGTGGCTACCATGTCATTCACTGAAAGATAAGGAGAAACAACTTTTTTTATCTTTTCCAAAATGACTTCATCTGACTCATGAAAGTGCATGCGAGACCATTGACCGGTCATGTATATACTAATAACAGGAATTTGAGAGATTCCTTTTTTCATGTGATTGACAATACGCTCTACTTCAATAGGCAATGATTGATCGAGATGCCCACTTTTAGGCAATGTACTTTCGGATTTCATTGTGATAAGCCCAACAAAGCAAGGATTAAAATGAATGGATGTTAACGACTGTAACACATCCTCATCATACATAAGACGGCTTTGTTTAAGTAATTCCATTGTCTGTGGAACAGGAGCCGTTACAATGACAGCTTTTGCATAAATATCTTTTCCTTCCTCAGATGTTAGCATGATGCCTTTTTCTGTTTCTTCGATCTTCTTAATTTTTGTTTGAAGCATCACATCTAGACCCTCTCCTAGTTGCTTCGCAAGTGCATTCATTCCACCTATTCCTTTATAGCGAGGATACGGATCACCAAACCATCGTTCCACCCAATTATTCTCAATCCACTTTTGTACATGCTGTTGAAACCATTCACTTCTCACTGTAAAAAACTGCGCACCATGATCGGCTCTTCCTTCTCCTACCCTTCTCGTCGCCATTCTCCCTCCAACGCTACGGCTTTTTTCTACAATGACGACTGAATGAATTCCTTGCTCTTTTAACGTACGAGCAGCCATTATGCCACTCATTCCACCACCTACAATGACAACATCAAACGCCATTTTTACCACTCCTTTTGTTTAGTATATCTCTCAATACTAGATCTTTCCTGATTCAGTGTGCTTTCTTTTTGCACAGAAAAGTAAAAACGAATATAGTAAAAGAAAGAACTTTGGGCTGATAGTAAAGCCGATATGATTTCCCAGCTCACTTAAAACGATAAAAATCCTGCCATGCTATCCACTGGATATCGAGGCAGGATTTTTTTACTGGCTTTATAATACGGTTAGTTCTGATTTTCGTTATATTCTAGATACACGACTTGTGTTACTAAATAGTCTTCCATTCCATGTTTACCATCTGCACCACCAAGCCCTGATTGGCGAAGACCAGCATGATACCCTTGGATTGCTTCAAAGTTTTCACGATTGATAAAGGTTTCACCAAATTGAAGCTCATTTGCTGCACGCATCGCCTCATGCAGATTTTCGGTATAAATGGATGATGATAAACCATACTTGGAATCATTCGCAAATACTAACGCCTCGTCTAAATCTGTATACGTCATAATCGGAAGAACAGGTCCAAAAATTTCCTCTTGTATAATTTCCATTTCTTGCGTCACATTTACAAGAACCGTTGGCTCATAGAAGTAGCCTTTTTGATCGTTTACTTGCTTCCCACCCGTTAACACTTTTGCACCTTGTTCAACAGCTTTTTGTACCATTTCATCCACTGCTTTTAAGCGTTCTTCACTTACAAGTGGACCCATGTCCACATCTCGTTGTTCAAGTGGATTTCCTACTTTTGTTTCTTTCATGGCGTTTACCATTTTTTCAATGAATGCCTCGGCGACACTTTCATGGACATAGACACGCTCTGCGTTCGTACAAGCTTGTCCAGAGTTTGTAATGCGGGATGTTTTAATACTTTTAACAGCAACATCCAAATCGGCATTCTTTGTCACAATGGCTGGTGCTTTTCCACCGAGTTCCAAGTTTACTTTCGTAATATTTTTTGCCGCTGCTTCCATTACTTTTGAACCTGCTGGTATACTCCCTGTCATTGTCACCATGGCTACTTTCGGATTGGACGCCATCGCATGACCAATCGTTGAGCCCTTTCCAGTAATAAAGTTGTAAACACCCTT
This sequence comes from Priestia iocasae, assembly GCF_016909075.1. GTDB lineage: Bacteria > Bacillota > Bacilli > Bacillales > Bacillaceae_H > Priestia > Priestia iocasae. The sequence goes on along the minus strand of NZ_JAFBFC010000001.1, from coordinate 956,599 downwards.
TGGAATCTCTTTCATTCCATCGATAATCTTAGTAAACTCAGCCGCTGTATTGGGTGTTTGTTGACTCGGCTTCAGTACGATTGTACATCCTGTCACAAGGGCAGTAGCCACTTTGCGCGCTAAGATAAAAACTGGAAAATTCCATGGTACAATCCCTGCAACTACACCAATCGGTCTGCGATAAATAAAAATATTTTCATTCGTGCGGTCGCTCGGTACAATTTCTCCTTCAATACGACGAGCCCATTCTGACATATAGTAAAAGTAATCAACTGCTGTCTCAACTTCACCACTGGCTTGTTCATAACTTTTCCCTTGCTCTTCCATAAGCAACTCAATGAACGTGTCACGACGATTGTTCAGTTCATCTCCAATCCTACGGACTACTTTTCCACGCTCGACTGCGGGTATTTTTCTCCACTCCTTCTGTGCCTCATATGCTGCATCAATGGCTTTATTTGCATCCTCTTCTGTGCCGTCTGGAATACGTGAAATGACCTCTTCTGTAGATGGATTCATGACATCAATGGTCTCTTGAGAAGTAGAAGATACATATTCTCCGTTGATATAAAGTTTATGTGTATACATGTTAGCATCCTCCTATGATATGTAGTGTATTGCTACATCTTTTCCACTTCCTCTTTGGATTTAAACATTTAAAACTGCTTTTAGAAGGGGATAAGACAAAAAGCCCAGTAACATTAATGGATAGAGAGTCAAGGGATTTTGCATATCAATTTTTTTCTTCGTATTACTCACTTATGTCCTAGTCTCTCTTTTCATTATTAGACGATTCAAAATAAGAAAGAGCTCACAAGCGACTCTCTTACTTGTGAGCTCTTTCTTATTCAATCGATTTCGGCGGTACTTCATTTCCTGTTTTAATATCAATAACATTTGTATTAACTGTTGGTGTTGGAATGGTCTGGCTCTTTGGTGGGTTTTGTTTGTTTTCTACCCAATCTACTAATAAATCAAATGATTGATGTGCATATGGAAGTAGCGGCTGCACTTCTCTAGCTGGGTCAGTTGCAGGATTCCATACTAAACTATCAACATGATTGCCCTTCTCTATCATATACATTCGATGAAGGTTTTGTTTACCAGCCTTCTTTACAAGCTTTTCATAAGGTTTGGCATGAACATCTGGAAAAATAAGCGCATCCCACTCTCCAGTGAAGCTAATGAGTGGAACGTTAATATCTCCTGTATTCTCAATGGATTTCACGTGTTCTCTTACCTTTTTTGGTCGTGAGAAATAATCATATTTTCTAAAGATAGAATCATAAGATCGGTCACGCACTCCACTTGATGTAAAGTTTAAATACTGTTGCCATGGTATTCGTTTCGGAGCTTTCGAATCAAATTCATCACGATAAATATTTAACGAAACAAACCAATATACTTGATCGTGATAAGCCCATAGTTTTTCTGATCCTTTAGGCAAACCCGCCCTATATAATGCTGACATTGCTTTTTCTTTTTGCTCTCCTGTTCCGTAAAGAGCCTCTTGTGCATGATTGACAACTGGTGTAAGGGATGAAATCAGGTTTGGCTCATTTGCTCGCCATAATACACCTTCCCAATCAACTCCACCATCGAACAACGCAGGCTCTCCTGTCTTTTTAGGAGAATCATTCTCGAGTGCATAACGCACAACATAGCCACCGTTTGAAATACCAATTGCATACGTTGGAACTTTATGATCCTTTGTAATGAGTTTACTAGCAGGATTCTTTTTGTCTTTTGCTAAAATTAATCGCTCTTTATAATTTTCTTCTAAATAGCGGTGCGCAGCTTTTGTTACTTGTCTAAATCTCATGTGCCATTCTGCAAGGCTATCTTCTTCTGCTACGAGCGCATTTTTCACTTTAGCCAACGGATCGTTTGGATCTTCTTCTCCTTGTGTTCCTTTATCAATTGCTGCAAATGCATAGCCTTTTGCTAACACAAAATCGCTAAATAACAAATCAGTCGCTGTTTCATTGCGTGTCGCTGGAATGCCAGCGACAACTAGCTTTCCATTCCAATTATCAGGTACACGAATCACAAATTTCGCATCGTCAAACATACCGTTTACTTGCACACCTGTTACTTCTGCAGGCTTGTACATTTGATACCAGCCTGTTCCATCTTTTGAATCGCCCCATAAATAAGGCGCTAACCCGATGTTTCCATACACAGTGGCTGCTTCATATTGCTTTTGATTTTTCGTTGTTAACCAATTGCCTTGTTCACCATTAAATTTCGTTACTTTCACACTATGCGCCCCCTGTATAACCGGTGAATAAGCTGCATGCGCCTCATGTTGTAATAAGCTTACTGCTGGACTTGAAAAGAGCAATGCTGATGCCGTAGTCAATGCTACGAATGACCGCTTTACCATTCTTTTTTCACACCTTTTTTGTAAGCGTTATCAACTATATGATACAAGTAAAATATTACCAGATTTACTCTCGGATACACAATCGTTATTAAGACCTATCTCTATTATTTTTTGAAATTTACTAGTCTAATGTATTACGAGAGTGACTATACTAGTAAAAAGAAGATCTTGTGAGGTGAGCGATAATGATGTTGTATGATTTAAACAATAAACTTTATTACAAAGTGATTAATACCTCTCGACCAAAAATGGCTCTCACACATCAAGGACGAACGTGGGGATATGTCCCAAAACAAGTAAATGGAAAAACGGCTAAGTTTTGGCTCGATTATACATGGGGGCGCTATATGTATTTTCAATATGACGAAAAGTGGTATCGCGTTCAATATTTACAATCTAATTATCGCAAGAAAAATGGTGATGTGTTTAACGGTGTTCTTATTAATCTTATTGTAGATGGACAAGAGTTAAAGCTTGTTCGTGGAAATATCGAAAAAGCGAGGAAGTTAGCACTTTAGTATGAGAATGGTCTCGTGCTTTATTTAGAATGTTTGACAACTTTTTTTTGCTTTGTTACGATTAAAAACGTTGTGAAAAAAGTCAGGGCTCTGCTCAATGATTGAAAATAATGGGAAAGAAACGTTGCTAGCGTCTAGTTACCCTAGCTTGTGTCTTTCCCTTTTATTTTGTCATTGAACGATGATTTTAGTAAAACATAGAAAAACTTTACGAGTAAACAATCATATACCCTGCCTCCTAGTTGCGGAGTAATAAAGCCAAAAACGAAAGGAAGGCGTATTCGATGTTCATGAGTCAAGTAAGAACAAAAGAAGAAGAAACGAATCGCGAAGAGTTACAAGAAAATCTCGAAGACTTAGAATTTCAAGTATTTCGCATGCAAGATAACTTGAAGGAAATTGCAAAAAAATGGGATGTCATTGGCATTGAACAATCAAAAGAAGATCGCTGGGTCATTGTGTACGCTGATGAAACACAAGATATGTGCAAAATCATGCTAACGGATTGTGATTCTTCATTTAGAGGTCAATGGGATTTTTCCATTCATGCGACGTATCAAGATGATCATTCCATTCATATCGGAGACATTAAAGGTCCTGCTAATAAAGGATACGGATCTATTTGTATGGATTATTTAAAGGAGGTAGCGCTCAAGCATAACGTTCCATGTATTAAAGGAGACCTTGCAGAGCGTGATTGGGATCATTTAAATCGTCTACTTCACTTTTATGAAAAGCACGATTTTGAAATCGATGTAGATTATGAAGAAAAATGTGGCGAAATTAAATGGTACCCACATAATTAATAACAGACAAAAAAGGCTTGTCCATTCTCTTCTATTATTCACAAGAGAACAGACAAGCCTTACTCATGTTTATTATCGGTTTTTGAGAATGGCAATTCCTTCGTTAAGATAATGAATAAACGCTTCTCTTTCGGGATTCGAAATATATTTCGGTACGACACGCTGGATACGCTCAAAGTTATCAATTAAATGACGCGTTTCCATTCCATGACGAACAAGTATACCATTTAGCCAAAGCGCATAATCCGTAAAAAATTGACTATTGCCACCAAGTGCATACGTTGTTTCTAAATGTTTCATATGATGAACATTGTCTTCAAAACATTTTTTCTTTCCTTGTTCCCCATAGCGGTTGATTAAATCTGGGTACGCTTCATAAATCTCTTGAACGACTTCATCCAATAATTCTTTGTAGATAGAATTTATCATTCTGCCACAACCTTAAACTTTTGAATAGACGGAATGATTGAAGCTAGTTCTTGATCGGGATATTTTTTTTCTAATTCATGAATTCGTCGATAGTCTTCACTTTGTACCCATGTGAGGAAGTCATCTTTTGTCTCCCATTCCATATGTACCGTTAATTCACCGTTTTTCTTTTCATTCTGTAACAACAAAAAGCGGATAAATCCTTTAGCAGCATCAACCAAACCTGATCGATTATGATAGATAGAAATGACTTCGTCTGCTTTTTCAGTTGGAACTGAAAAAGTTGAGTGTACAATATACATGTTGTACTCCCTTTCCATGTTTGCTACTTATAATGGTAGCGTAATTTTGAATATAGAGCCTTTACCAACATGACTTTCTACTTCAATTTTCCCATCATGTGCTTCGATAATTTTGTGGCAAACCGAAAGTCCAATTCCTGTCCCTTTTTCTTTTGTTGTAAAAAACGGCATAAACAGCTTTTGAATAACTTTCTCATCCATTCCTTTTCCATTATCTTGAATGTAAATTTCAATATAGCGGTCACACTGAAATGTATAAAGGAAAACTTGTCCATTTTGTTTATTACTGCTTTCTAATATGGCATCAATTGCGTTTTTTATGACATTTAATAATACTTGCTTCACTTGTTTTACATCAATGTTGATAAGAACATCATGTTTGGTTGCCTTGTATGAAAGAACACAATTATTCATAGTCGCTTCCCCTTCATACAGTAACACTATATCATTTATTATCTTTGAAAGGGAAATGGTTTGTTTAATAGGTGGAGATGGTTTAGATGCATTCAAAAATTCATAGATGATGTCATTGGCGCGGTTGATCTCATCGATTGCAATGTCTGCATATTCTTCTTTTCCAATTGCTACTAGGTGCGGTTTTAATAGTTGAATAAATCCTTTTACTGTAGTAAGGGGGTTACGAATTTCATGAGCGATACTAGCTGCTAATTTACCTACTGTTGCTAAATTATCATTCTTAATCGCCGCTTCTCTAATCTCTTGCAATGCCTTTTCTAATTCTGCTTTTTTTTCTACTAACAGCATATTGCTATTCATTAAATCTAGCTCTAACGTCCTCATTACGTTTTGAATTTCTCGTAAATCATCATCTTTGTTAATACAAAATAAGTGAATATGATCTTGCTCATATTGTGTATATACATCAAATAATGAATATGGATTTGATTTTGTCCGCAAATTCAACTCTATTTTATAGAGAGAAGGCGTTTCCAATAAAAACTTTCTCGCTTTTCGTTGACTACCTATATCGATCAAATCTAAAAAATGTTCTACTTCATAAAATTGTTTTAACGTATGTTTCGATACAGAAAGGATATCTAGGTTTCTATCAAGTAAAAAGTATGAAAATGGTATGGTTTCATACCGGTTAAAAACTGCTTGCATCTCCATGCTCATCATCCCTTATATAATTAATCCAATTATGAACCTCTTTTAAATTTTGAAAAACAAGCGTATTGTCCGTGCAATATTCTTTCAAATTATAGATTCTCGCCAACCTACCTCCAACAAGAATAGTAGGTTTAAAGCTGAGCTGTTGAAGCTCATTTGTATAGTTGATGATTGAAGGTAGATGATAGGCAATACTTACTGACATACCAATGACATCCGGTTGCCATTTTCGAGCAAAGGATAATGCATCTTCGAGAGGTAAGCTCGCTCCCAGTAGTCGTACATCCCAATTGCTTTCCTTAAATATATTCGACACCATCTGTATACCCAAATCATGTTTTTCTTCGTCCACACAGAAAAACATTGCTTTGTTCTTCACTTTTAACCTTTCTTGATCAAGGTGACTCTTTTTTTTGGCCGCTACATAGTTTGAAGCGATATATTTACAAACATTTGAAGCAATGTGTTCATCAGCTACGGTAATTTGATTTTCTTCCCACAGCTCTCCTATATGGTACATCGTTTCAGTTAAAAGCTCTTCATAAACTTCCATACTAGGTACTTCTTTTTCAATCCATTGCTCCATTATAGTTAGAGACTCTTCTACTTTCCCTTTAAGAAATAACTCTGCTAATTGTTTCACTGCTACTCTCATATGCTATCACCAACTAGTTTTTTTGGAGATACCTCCTCGCTACTTCGCTAAAGAATAGAAGTAACATCTTTTATTCTATCTTTTTTCAAGTCAAGTTTAAAGGGTTGAAGGTCATTTATTCTTAAAAGCATTTCATCGTAAAGGTTATTGCGCTGTTAAACACAAAGAAAAACGACAGATTTTTTCTGTCGTTTTCCATTAAATTAGCTCATATTTGCTGTTTCATTTAAATACTCTGCTGACTTTGCCACACCTGATGTAGACTGTCCAATCTCTTCAATAGTTTTCACAAGATGATGAACTTGTTCTTTTACAGCCATTGCTTTTTTCACACTCGTATGAATCGAGCTAGAAATATTTGAGAACGCTTCACTCGTCTGCTTTGATGTTTGATCTCCCATTATAACCGTTTCATTCACTTTATTTAATGCATTAAATACGTATTCCGTATACTGATTTGAATTATTAACAAGCTCTTGAATCTCTCCTACAGACTTTTTCGTTTGCTCTGCTAATTTACGAACTTCATCTGACACTACTGCAAATCCTCGACCATGCTCACCAGCTCTCGCTGCCTCAATTGCTGAGTTTAAGGCAAGTAAATTTGTTTGATCAGCAATATCTTGTACAATTTTAATAACAGAGGTAATTTGTGAAGAAGCTTTCGATAGCTTTTCAACAGAATCATTCATGTTTTTTGTATTTGAACCAATGGTTTGAATATTATCAATTAACTGGTTCATGTAACTTTGGCCTTCTTCGGTAAATGATTGCGCGCTTCCTAATTCTTCATTGTTCTCAACCACCATCGTATTCATCTTACTACTATTATGAATAAGTGTTTCAACTGCTGCATTTGTTTGTTGTGACAATGCAACGAGTTCTGCACTAATGTCTAAAATACGCCCCCTTACTTCCTGACGAATCAATTCATACTGCTGTTCTTGGTGACTTCGATATTCAATTTCATATGCTTCTAGCACCATTTGCTGTTCAAGACTAAGGAGCTTTGTAGCTGCTTGGATAAACGATTTTGCTTCTTCTTTGATTGGTATACGCTGAAAAACTAGTTCAAATAAAGAATGCTGAATGTTTTGAAAAGCCCCCATATACCAAGCTGGCTTAAGACCAATTCGATAATGTGCCTTCGCTACTCGAAGTCGCTTTTGAAGAAATGTTTCATCAATTTCTCCACTAAATAGTTCAAGAAGATGCTGGCTTAACGTATGTTTCAAATGGTCAACGCGTGTGTATGTATGAATCATTTGTTCAAGTTGAGGAATTTGGAGAACCGTTTGATAAAAAGAGTCTACTAACAAAGAAATATGTTCATTGATTAGGGGTTGAAGATACTTGATTAACTGTAAATCACGTTCTGTAAGATTCACCATTTGAATTTTTTCACTCACGTTTTGTTCATTCACTTGAATAGACACGTTCATTCTTTTTGCTTCTTCAACCCAAGACTTCTTTTCTTCTCTTATTCGCCAAGATAAAACCATTTTGATTCCTCCTATATGTGTTGCTTTTAGTATAAAAAGCTGTTTTTATAATCTTTTTTCATTTAATAAAGAGTAGCTGATTTTCGCCCCAATCAGCTGAAACATTTTTTGCTAAAAAATCTATCTAATCATTACACCTTTTTTGAAAAACTTATAAAAAGAGCACGTAAAGTCGCTATCAATATAATTCTTTTTACCCACTAAAACAATTTTAAACACTCTATCTTTTATTAGTTTATAAGATATAAGCGCAACATTCTGTGACTTTAATCATATCAAACACACTCTCTAATCACGTTTAATCATACTATAGTAATAGTTCGCAACATAAAAAAGTGTATCACTATGGACTAAGGCAATCCATTTGATACACTTTATAAAATGGTTTTTCTTCATCGAAAAATTCATATGACACCCTCTTCCATTCAGTAAGCGAGCTTTCTTTCACTTTCAAATGTTTTGGGTAGGTAAATATGAAAAGTCGTTAACTCTTCATCTGATGAGCATGTGATGGTCCCACCATGCTTTTCAATAATTTGCTTACATACATATAATCCAATTCCCGTACCTAATTCCTTCGTTGTGTAAAAAGGTTCAAAGATGACACTGATTTTATCAGGCGGAATTTGAGGACCATTATTTGTTAATTGAATAACAATACAAGCTTCCTGCTCTTTTACATCAATACAAATTTGCCTTGGCTTTTCCTTTTGCCTAAGAGCATCAATTGAATTTAAAATTAAATTAATAAACACTTGCTTTAACTCTTCTTTACTCGCAATAGCTTGACATTCTTTTTCAATATCTGTGATTACATCTACATAGTCGTCTACCATTGTGGGATAAATAAAGTCAAGAATTTCTTGAAAGAGTTTCGCAAAGGACACCTCTTCTTTTCCTTTATCAACAATTTGTTGCTTAGACGTATGAAGAAACTGTGTAATTCGATATTTAAGCTGATCTAGCTCATAGTCGATAATATCAATATATCGCAAATTAGGATTTTCATCCTTTAATAATTTTATAAACCCCATAACAGCCGTTAATGGATTCCGAAACTCATGTACAAAGCTTGATGACATTTGTCCTAAAAGCGAAAGGCGATCTTTATGGGTTTGACTAATAAATTGATTCTTCTCTTGAATCTCTTGATCTTTTAATTCCGTATACTTCGTTACTGCGTGGAATGAAAATCGATTAAATAATGAATTAATATCATCCACAACTAGCTGTAACTCGTTAATTGGCAGGCCAGATTGATTAATATGTTTAACTATGAGACTGCGCCCTAGATTAACATTGTATACAAAGTCGCCAATGTTAATGTTTGCTTTGACACGTTCATTTGCAACTTTAAAAGCTAGACTTTTAATCTCATCTTCCGTTAACGGACTTTGAATATGCTTTCGAACTAACTTATACATCGCTAAACCATTACTCGCCACTTCATCCACAAATAAATCATTATTTGATATATAGATATTTTCTCTCCAGAAATTTAGAAAATGAGACGTATTATTATCAAGAAACTCCGTTAATCTTTCAGAGGATGATATCAACATATTCACCACTTTCACAGATTATCTTTACTATCTATCATATTGTATTTACGTATAAAGTGAAAGAGTCTCATAGGATGAGTCTTCTTCCTGTTGTTCATCCTGCTTGTTATCAAGAAAAGATAATTAGCTCTTGTGCAACTTTATTCATAACACGAGCAATTGTTTCCACCTGTTCCATAGAGTGTTGAGCAGTTAAACAAATACGAATACGACTTTTACCTACTGGAACCGTTGGCGGTCGAATAGCAGGTGCAAAAATGTTCTCTTCTTGTAATCGCTGTGCAAAAACTAAGGTCCGATCAGCATCACCAATCAAAACTGGAATGATTGGTGTGACATCACCCATGACATGAAAGCCAATTTCCTTTAAACGAGCTCTCAAATGTGCCGAGAGATGCAACAAATGATGGCGACGCTCCTTTCCTTCCTCGCTTTCGAGGATGTCGATACTTCTCAATGTGGCAGCTGCCACGGCTGGTGACATGGCCGTTTGAAAAATGAACGACCTCGATACATTTCTTAATAAATCGATGAGAGTCTGAGAGCCAACCACATATCCTCCTTCTGTTCCTAGTCCTTTACTCAGTGTGCCGATATAAACATCTGGACTTACGCCAAGGTAATCACATGTTCCACGCCCATTTGTTCCTAATACACCCGTTCCATGAGCATCATCGACAATGAGATATGCATCGTATGCTTTTGCTAATCGCTTGAATTCTATTAGAGGGGCAATATTTCCATCCATGCTAAAAACCGCATCTGTCACAATAAAGCGGCGACGAAAGTGAGCTGATTGCTGAAGGCGTGATTCGAGGTCTACTAAATTTACATGAGAATAAATGCTTTTTTCAGCTCGGCTTAACCGACAACCGTCAATAATGCTTGCATGATTTAATTCATCACTAAAAATAATATCTCCTTTTTGAGCAAGGCTCGACAATACGCCAATATTCGCCAAATAACCACTCGAATAAATAATTGCCGCTTCTGCTTGTTTAAAAGACGCTAATCTTCTCTCTAGTTGTTCGTGAATGGCTGTATTTCCTGTAATTAATCGAGAACCAGTACTACCTACTCCATATTTTCGCATAGCCTCAGTAGCTGCTTCAATTAAACGTTCATCGGCAGCAAGTCCAAGATAATTGTTTGAGGCACAGATTAGCTTTTCTGTTCCATTTAATATTCCGGTTGACTTAGGTGCCGATTCCATCGTACGTAACGTTCGATATAGCTCTTTTCTCTTAATTTCAGCTAGTTGATGATCCATCCACCTTGTATCCATCTAATCTCCCCTTTGCTTCGCTATCTAGAATTATACATAACATTCTGAAAAAAACATACTTGAAAAAGAGAAGACCTTGTTTGAACCGTATTAAGTCAACTTTTTTCAAGGCTGGTTGCATAGATTTCGGATTCTTAACAACATAGGGCATTTTTAAGAGACGCTGGTAACTTTTTAGTAAAAGCAGAAGATTAGCCTAGATAACAGTTTCACTTTTATCACTCTATACGAAGTCAAGAGTCCTTGAAGCTAGAAATAGAGAGGATTTTTCACATTTTATTGGAATAAAAGAAGAAAGAAGGAGTCAAAATATGGATAACCTACTCTTTAAAAGGTCCATTTCTTTTTTAGCGCTTTGCTATTTTAAATTTTATATGCTATAATCAAGTTAATTATTTTTGTTCGGTGTAACATGGATAGAAACGAATTATCTTTAACAGGAAATTTTTATCTTGAAATAGTATGTTTGGGCAAGGGTAGTAATACAATGTGGTTTCATCCACAACAGGAGGAAAAGTAATATGGCACAAGGTACAGTAAAATGGTTTAATGCAGACAAAGGTTTCGGATTCATCGAGGTAGAAGGCGGAGAAGATGTATTCGTACACTTCAGCGCAATCCAAGGCGATGGCTTTAAATCTTTAGAAGAAGGCCAAAAAGTATCATTTGACATCGAGCAAGGTCAACGTGGACCTCAAGCTGCTAACGTTGTTAAAGAAGGTTAATTAAACGAAGTAGTTAAAAAGACTCTCTCCGAGAGTCTTTTTTTATTATATATTTTAGATAGTAATTAGCAACGCGTTCTTTGACGTATAATAAAGATAGATAAGGTATACCGACACCATTAAAGGACGGACAACTACTTCTATACAAAGGAAGGGTGGTGATTGATCGTGAAGAATCGAGATAAAAATCGAAAGAAACGACGCGACTCTCTAAAAGACTACCTAAAGAACAAGCTTAAAAATTGGCAACCTAAAACAACGAAGGGTCCTGTATCAAATGTCAAAACATCTGCATAACAAATAAAAAGCCTCGAATTAATGCATTCGAGGCTTTTTTTATTCTTATTAGTGAAGAAGCTGATTTTTAGATAACTCCCAGTTTAAATCAAATAGCAATTGATCAACATCAATAATTGCTGTATCACGACCATTCCAAAAAACTGAAGAGGGTACACCCTGCTTTTTCATATCTAACAACACTTTATCCATAAATTGCTCTAACGAAATAGATATGACTTTACAATCCTCCATATTTCCTTCTAAACAGCGCTGGGCGGATTCTTTAAACGGCCAAACAGGAACAACAAGTTTATTTTCTTCATCTCCAGCCAGTTTAATTTGATTATTGCTGTCTAGTACGACCCACACTTCACGAGATTTTGTCACCCGCTGAATGAAATAATCGTATCGAGCATTCGCAGGAGCCATTACAAATTGCTGAAATTCATTTTGTTCCAACATCTTGTATCCTCCTTAGCTATAAAGAAGTTATTTTTTTGAATTGTTAGTTTATTATATCTATCTTATGAGAAGATGTATATCTTTATTGTCCTTTTTTTCCACTTAAAATCTTTTCTTAAACTTCTTTATAGAATATTGCTCGTCCTTTTCCTCAAATATCTGTGATTATCTTGTTAAATGAACGAGTGTAAAATTTTCCGTTATACCAAGATACGTTTCAACATGTCATGTTCATTCTCCCCCACAATTGCTTCTGGACTATCCAGTTATCATTCTCACTGACTTTATGATTTTTTCATACTCGTTCACTTTATTAAAAAATGTATTACATCAACTACTTCCATTACCTATAAAAAGGAATTAATCATTCTCTATGGAATATTAATGTAAGCGGTAACAAATTAATTCAAAGAAGAACAAAAATAATTAACAAGCATAACAAGTTAGACATGTAAGGAGGAAGTAAAAATGTCAGTTGTGCAGCATGCAAAAGCCTATACAGAACATGACTTCGGTAAGACAGAGCTAACACCTGCTTATCGAATTGATTTACGAGATCCGACGCTTTCAAATGAAAACATTGATAAGTTTATTAACGCCAACCTCGTCTCTGATTGGTCTCAGCTTACATGGAAACAAGTAAAAAAACCTTATATTGTAAAAACAGAAGCTGCATCAAAGCAACAATGGGAAAGCGAACACGGAACGATGTCCGTTAAACAGTCATGGGAGTTTTTTAACCGCTCCTTTCATGAATGGTTCGTTAAAGATGTACCAACTGAATTAGTTCAATCTAAACAGCAACTTTGGCGCTATTTATCTCGCTTTGAAATAAGTGAAGTAAAAAAAGCGCTTGGTGAAACTCTTCGTCTCTCTCTATGGAACTATGCACACCGCATTGAAGATGGCGTATGGGACCCAAGAGGTAAACGTGCGCTATTTGATGGATTAGATGTACACAAACCTCGAATTTTATTTTTAGGCGCAGCAGAAGGCTATGAAGCCATGCAGCTACATGCCATGTATCCTGGTGGTGAAGTGGTTCTCGTTGATTATGATGAGTTTTGCAAAACAGACCGATTTGGACATTTCCCTGACAGCTATCCGTTTTTAGGAAGCAACCCGGCGACAGGTCAAGCAAAAGTCTGGTACAAAAATCAAATGAATATCCACTATGTCGTGGATGACATTCGTAACTTACCATTTGGAAAAGAATTTGATATTGTCTTAAGTGTCGGACTTCTTGAACATTTTCCCGATGAACATAAACACGAAGCACTAAACTGGCACCGAAAGTTTTTAAAACCAGGTGGTTATGCGATTATGACGACACCTCGTCATCAGCTAAAATCGGTTCTTTTTTACAAAATTATGGCCGACGTCATGAATCACACGTATCGTGAACTGATGGATATTCGTCAGATGGGCTTGTACGTATATGAAGGTGGGTTTGACATTTTACGCCACGGTTTTATTAAAGTGCATAACGGCATTGTCGCAAAACCTCGTTAATACCCAAAACACCTTCTCGCACGATTAAGAAGGTGTTCTTTTACTGTTACATCTACTGAACATGTAATCACGTGGCTTTTGACAACATGAAGTCACACTTTCAAGCCATGCTTTTTAAGCAAACATCAAGCTTCTTCTTATATTTATATTGACGAAATCATAGGACACGATTAAAATGAATACAACAGAATGAAAACGCTACAATTTTTACGAACACGGGGCTATGGTATAATGGGATTACGCTTGACTGGCAGTCAAGTAATGCGAGTTCGATTCTCGCTAGCTCCATCTCTAACATGAGCAAATGAAAACAAGTCTAGCCAGTTGGCTAGGCTTATTTTAGTTGATGAGAAGCTCTTAAATTCCTCCCTTACTAGAAAACCTACTTTATTGCTCCTTCGTTTCATCTACCATCCCCCCTCCTTGTTCACCATAAGGAGGAATAGCATGTGACAATGTCGAAATACATAATATTCCACTTCAGAGAGAAAGAGGTAGTCACATAATGAAAAAGACGATTCTGATTGCCATAACTGTATGTATACTTGGAGGAGCGGCTGGATTTTACGGCTACAAAGCGTACACAAAATCAAGCGTTACTACGACAAACGTCGAAGCTAACTCAGATGGCACAAGCACCCTTCTTAAAATTAAAGAAGTTCGCAAACAACCAATTGAAGATGAATTCCCAATAGATATGGTCGAAGAAGACATTCAAAACGCCCTCCATGGCATGAGCCATCAAAAAGTAAAAGCAAAGGACAAATGGGGCTTCATCCCGCTAACCGATGATCGCATTAACCGTCTACTGGACATTGTCACAAAAAATAAAGCAGCTTATAAACATAGCGATACATACCTAGCTATCCTAACCCGCTGGCAAGCTCACGATTTCTCAAAAATCGATAAAGATCACAATGCGATTTGGAAGTTACAAAAAGGAACCATTGGAAAAGCAAAAGGAATTTTGAGTTTGGAAGAAGAAAAAGAGTTTATTCAGGAGAATGTTAAGGTGGAGTAACTATTTCATCATCCATTTCAATCATGAAGGGGCGTTGTCATCATGTTTCATTCGACAACGTCCCTTCACTAGTTTAACTCTTTCTTTCCTATTTACAGTTCACGTCTTTATACAAACTTGTTTATGATGACATCATTTCTCTTCGTCTTTCGACTCTCTTCAGCTCTCTTACTAATCTTCCTAATTCTCTCCCGTGTTGAAATACACCATTTAACAACATAAACGTTTCATAACAAGCATCTACATCCAATGTCTCTTCACTTGTATGTTCATGTTGATAGCCAACTGATAAGTTTACACTTTGAATACCATAAGCAGACCAAATTCTTGTGTCGCTGCTTCCTCCGACTGTACACTTCCAACCTTCTAATTCTTGAGTTTTCGCAATCTGTTCAACAAACACTCCGTAGTTTTGATGACAAAACGCTTCATATCCTCCGCATGATGTCACAATGTCACCTGCACCACGACGATCGACAACGAATGCTGCGTCAACACCCCATAGAAAGTATTCATCAACGTTTCTTGCCCCAACTAACCCAATTTCTTCTTCCACTGTAAAGATAAATTTCACGGTGCCATCAAACTTTATCATTTCAAGACGCTGAGCTAACTGTATTAAAATCGTTACACCCGCTCTGTCATCTGCTCCAAGTATCCCTTGACTACTTGACCAGATAGCGTCTTCTTTTATAATTTTTCTACCATCTTCAATAATATCTACTGTGTCGAGATGAGCGTTTACTAAAATCGTTGGGCCACGACCTGTTCCACATACTTTTTGAGCCAAGATATTTCCTGTTCGGTCAACTGTTACAAAGTCCACATAAGAACTTAGCCGCTCTACCACGTAATCTCGAATTTCTCCTTCGTTTCCACTTCCTCCGTTTACGGATAAACACTGCTCGAGCTCATGCAAAAATAATTGTTTTTTTATCCATTCCGATCCTTTATTAATCCATTCTTTTTTTAAAACGGCAAGATTTTCTGCAATGTCTAGCAGATTTGTACGTGATAAAGATAAGCTAATTGTTCGGCTTCTAACGTGAAAGTTTGATACGCCTGCTGCTTGTAAAACGTTACTTACAACATCCATATTCACTGACTGTACAAAACCAATTGACGGTCTTCTTTTTTCATGACCATCACAGCAGTGCATTGTATGAAAACCTAATCGGTTCAACTGGCGTACGACACCTGCGATATACGTATCTAGCTCTTTTACTTTTGGCTCATCTTTTCCTGGACGAAACCATAATCCTTCTCCTCTACCTCGATTCTTAAAGTCTATACCCTTTAACCATGTTTCTTCTGAAACAACTGGACTGTCTATCGTTAAAAAACCATGTTCAAACTTGTAAGATACAAATGCGTTTTCTAAGCTTTCTACTAGAAAAGCAATATTCTCTTCGGTTTCTTCCCAACAAATAAATTCATTGATTCCTTCTTCTTTCACCATAAATCCATGACGAGTAAATAATTGATTCCACGTTTTCATTTGATCATCTCCCTCTTCGTTATGACTTTATTATCACAAAAAGGTGGTGACACCCCTGTCACCACCTTTTTCAAGAGAACTATTCGATTGGATCGTCTACCCTGTACATCACGTAATATGGAAGTTGTCCATCAAAATAATATGCTGTTTCACCATAGTGGTTGGTCGTTTGAATGATGTTAGGAATATCACACTCCCGTATCTTTCCTCTCAACCTACTGATTGCTCGTTTAAATGCATCTTTTGTTACTTCATCCTTCACATGTGAATCTGTAAAAAATAACTTCATGTTGATTCTTGTACCTGGTGAGTGTTGAGATGTGTTCGTTAGTAAATAATGAAAAATACGCGCATGATTCGGACTAAGCTGACAATCGTACTCACCAAAAGAGAGTCTGATATCTCGATCACTAAAATAAAGGAAAATCGTATGAGATAGCTCGCTCTCAATTAATTCTTCACACTCTTGCTTTGAACACATCACTTTTCCATCTTGACTCACTTTGTAAAATGCATTCTTTTCTAAATAGGTCTCGTTTTCTTTTAAACTACGATACAGAGACGAAAATTCATAGTTTGGGAGCTCTTGTTGACTCCCATGTGTCATCGCGTCTAGCTCATCATGTGTTTTTGCTGCTATATAAAGTGCACTGTTTGTTAAATAAAGGTGTGCATTTATCATTTGTTGATGATTTAATCGATAATCTTTTCTGCTTTCATCATAAGTCTGGTTCCTAATAGCCATTTGAAAGTAATTGAGCGCCATGTCATACTTTTCTTGTTTATAAGATAAGAAGCCTAGCCGATACGCTGCGATTGGGTTTTTCCCATCGTATTTTAATGCCTGTTCTAAACAATTTACGGCCATCTTATCATCTTTTTCGTATTTCATTTTTAAATGTGTGCCATAGTGAATGAGACAAAATAAAAGCTTCTTTTTTACATACTCAAGATACCTCGCTACTTCTTTGTTCTCTCTTGCTAGTTTGTGAAGCCTTGCATACATTTCTTTGTATACGCTAATTTTTTGAGCATATAAAGAATACTCTATGTTGTCCTCTTTATCATGAAGGTCTTGCTCTAGTTCTTCTAATTCTTCTAACGTCATCTTTTTTAACTGTGTATGTGTCACGCTCATCTAATTTTTACCCCTCCACTCTTTTACCTTAACAAAACTATGAAACTATTACGTTATTCTTTTTCTCGTTCAGAAAAGGTCCCCGCTGTTTGCTAACTAATCACCTTGCCCCAAAATGAGTGTGCAGCTTTATTTTTTTATATTTAGAATTACTTCTCCGTTTCTATTATGTAACGTCACTACCTCTTTTGCGACTTTTTTCTTTAGTATCTTATCTAAAAATATCTCTTCATGACATAAGAAAACCACTGCTTAAAACAGTGGTTTCGTGTAAGCAACTATAAGTGGTGGGACGAGCCTATGAATCGTTTTTTTTTAAAAGAATTAAAACTTCTCAGAAAACGCCCCTAACTCCCAATCACTCACATGTCGCAAATATTTGTCCCATTCTGTTCGTTTAATTTTAATCAATTCCTTCCAGATTGTAGGACCGATGACTTGAGCTAACACTGCATCTTGTTCGAGACTATTGATGGCGTCGTTTAGGTTTCTTGGTATTGAGTGAATGTTCTTTTCTTTTAGTTGACATTCCGATGCATGACCTACATCAAAATGCGCTGGATCTCCGGGGTCGATTCGATGTTGAATACCTTGAAGTCCAGCTGCGATAAGAGAGGCTGCAAGTAAGTATGGATTACACGTACCGTCTGCGCCTCTGTATTCAAAACGTCTTGTTCGTCGTTTATCAACAACACGAATCAACACCGAACGATTTCCCATTCCGTAGCAAATATGAGCGGGAGCCCATGAACCTGGCTGCATCCTTTTATAGGAGTTAATACTAGGTGCGCCAATGGCTACAAGAGATGTTCCATGCGTTAACAGTCCTCCAATGAACTGATAAGCCGTTTTCGATAAATCGAGATCTCGTTTGTCGGTCACATCAGCAAATAGGTTCTCACCTTCTTCATTAAATAAGCTCATATGCACGTGAAGTCCACTTCCCGCTAAATGTTGAAAAGGCTTTGGCATAAGCGTACCAATCATCCCTTTATTACGAGCAAGCTGCTTAAATACGTGCATAAATGTCACTTGATCATCCGCTGCTTTTAATGCGTTTGTATACTTCAAATTGATTTCAAGCTGTCCTGGTCCGTATTCACTTGAAATTTGTTCAGTTGTGACATTCATCGTTTCTAGTGTCGAAACAAAGTCTTGAATAAAGTCATCTTGAATATCGACTCCGTCTGTTGAAAAGCAATGACTCTGATCAGCCGGAAGGAGCTTTCCTCCTACTTCTTTTAAAAGGTAAGCCTCTTGTTCAAACGCCATGTTTAATGTTCCACCAAGTACTACTTCTACTTCATTCAACAACCGCTTTAATACTTGTCGAGGGCAGCCTGGCCATGGATTTCCATCAACATCAACTAAGTCACAAAGCATTCTTGCCGTATGGCTTCGGTAAGGAATGATTGCAAAAGTAGTAGGGTCTGGAACAGCAAAAAAGTCCCCATCGTCCGGACCAAATGTAGGATCAGGGATGTACTCGTCAAACATGTCAAAACTCATAATAGCCGTACTAAAATTAACGCCTTGTTCAAATGCGCTTTTTAATTGTGATGCACGAATGGTACGCCCTCTCGTTACGCCGGCGTAGTCTAAAAATTCGATTCGAATAAACTGAATGTCTTGCTTTTTGACTTCTTCGAGCACATCATCTTTTGTTCTCACTGGCTCTTTCCTCCTTTTTGTAGCGTTTTTAAAACGATAGACGTAAATAAGTCAACACCAATCGAGAGAATGGAATCATCAAACGTAAATTGAGGATGATGCAAGTCGTAAACAGGTTGATGTGAAAGAGCGGTACCGAGACGAAAGTATGTACTTGGCACTACTTCTGCAAAAGCACCGAAATCATCTGCACCCATTGACGGCTCTTTTAACATGACTACTTGTTCATCTCCCAATAGCTTTCGTGCACTCTCTTCTACTACCTTTGTCACAGACTCGTCATTGATTACTGGTGGATGACTCTCTTCATAAAACACATAGGCTTTACCACCAAAAGCTTCTGTAATTCTTTCACTTAGCTCGGTTAGTTGATGTTTTAATGTTGCTCGCGTTTCTCTCGTGACCGCTCTTGTCGTACCTTCTAGTAAAACCGTATCTGCCACTACGTTACTTGCTGCTCCTCCATAAATCTTCCCAACGTGAATGACCACTGGTTCAACAGGGTTCGTTGTTTTTGTGACTAGCGTCGGAATTGCTTGAAGAATATGACCACCAATCATAATGGCATCAACCCCTTGATGAGGTCTTGCGCTATGGCCTCCTTTTCCTTTTATCTCGATGCGAAAATCATCACAGGAAGCGGTAATGGCACCGTATTTAATCCCTACCGTTCCATGTGGAAGGTGAGGCCATAAGTGCAGAGCAAGCATTTCATCCACTTTTGGATTTTCTAACACACCTAGCTGAATAAGTTGATGTGCTGCACCATCTACCTCTTCACCAGGCTGAAACACACAACGGACCCTCCCAGATAGGAGGCTCCGATTGTGATAAAGTTGATAAATCGTTCCGAGTAAAATGGTTGTATGTCCATCATGACCACACGCATGCATCACACCTGGATAGACGGAAGCAAATGATAATTCCGTCTTCTCTTGAATTGGAAGAGCATCAAT
The DNA here is from genome assembly GCF_016909075.1 of Priestia iocasae. Classification (GTDB taxonomy): domain Bacteria; phylum Bacillota; class Bacilli; order Bacillales; family Bacillaceae_H; genus Priestia; species Priestia iocasae. Next base: position 936,761 of record NZ_JAFBFC010000001.1, on the reverse strand, counting down.
ATCCGCTCGAATCCCAATGTGAGGCCCTTCTCCATGTTCACCGACAATATCTACAAAAACGCCCGTCTCTCCTATTCTTTTAAAAGGAATAGACCATTCATTTAAAATGGAGATAATAAATTGTTGCGTTTGAAATTCTTGAAACGATAGCTCTGGGTGTTTGTGTAAATGTTGACGAATGCTTACTAATTTCGCCTCTAATTCTAAGGAGACACGTACATGTTTCATCATGATTCTTTAGCCATTCGCGTCTGTTGATTCATTTTTATTTTTATGGAACATACGAAACAGCACATATAAAACGGCCATCCAAACGATACCGCGTACAAGTGTCATCGGTGCTCCGATGAACGTACCGTAGAAGACAATGATAATTCCGATAAAACCGAGGATTGGAAATAACGGATAAAGCGGTTGCTTCCAAGGTAATTGTTGCACTTCATCAAAAGCACGCTTTCGATATAAAACAGCTGCAATGAGTGCTAATGTCCATGATACAAGCCACGCTAATACAAGCTGTGTCGATAGCTCCACATAGAGAAAGTCTGGATTAAACGAACCTAAAATGATTAACAAAACGGAAACTGCCCATACAACAAGAATGCCATTTACGGGTGTGCCTGTTTTTGGGTTAATTTGACCAAGAAATGCAGGAAGAAACCCTCGTTTCGCTTGTGCATAAAAAATACGTGAAGATGCATATAACGTTCCCATTAATAAGCACGTAGCGGCCGCAATCCAAGCCGTTATGTTCATAATGTACGCACCCGCAATGCCAAATACCATCTCAGCTGCATCTGTAAACGGTGAGCCATCCATCGTAATCTGTTCCCATGGAATTAATCCTTGTAACACAGCTTGTGCCGCTGTATATAGAACGAGAAATGTAATACTTGCCCAAATAAGAGCTTTCGGTAAATCTTTTGGATTTCGCACTTCTCCCCCTGCGGTTGCGAGCGTCACCGCGCCAAGATACGCATACGTTCCAAGTGGAACCGCTCCCCAAAATCCTTCCGACCCAGTTGCAAAGAATGGTTGAAAGTTAGCAAGATTGATATCTTTTAAGCCAATAATCGAAAACAGTGCCATGACAAGCGTCATAATGACAACGAGGACAAGCTGTGTTTTTGCTGCAATCTCTGCGCCTAAAATGTTTAAAATAGCAAAGATTGAAATAAACAATATCGCAAAAAAGACAGGCCATATATTCCCTGTTAAACTCGGAAAAAACCACATGGTTAACTTTCCTAATGCAAGCCCCACACTACCGCCAGCAATAACCCATCCAATCGCAAATGCAAAGCCAGCTAAAAACCCCCACCATTTTCCAATGAATCGTTCTACCCATTGAGACATTGCCCCTGCGCTTGGCATGCCAACTGCTAATTCGCCAAGTGCAATAACTAAAAACAACTGTGAAAGTCCCGCGATTAAATACGCGAGCATGGCACTCGGTCCTGCCGTAGCAATTCCTTGCCCCATTAACACAAAGATACCATCTCCAATAACCGCTCCTACGCCAAGTGCCCAGATGGACCAATAACCAAGCTTTCTTTGCGGCTCAAGACTTAACGTTTGTGGTTTGCTCATGATGTAGCCCCCTTTAAATGATCTTGGTAAACATGTTCAAAGTTTCTGTAAAGAACCATCTCACCAATTATTCGTGCAGTCTCTGCATCCATATAGTCGCACGTTACCCACTCATTTAACACTTCTTCAAAACATTCTTTAAACAAGTGCACGCCAAGCCAATTCATCTCCGGCATCGTAAACGCATCAGAGCCATACATCACTTTATCAAAAGGAGCAAGTTCAAAAATCTGAGATAAAATGCGCTTTACTCCATGTCCGCTAAAAGGATTTTGCAGGGAGATGTCCATATAGACATTCGGCAAAATACTCACAATAAAAGCTGCTTCCTCTACCCAAGGATAGCCTCCATGTACGAGATGAACCTTTGCGCTTTTATACTTTTCGTGTCGCAACATTTCTAATAGAAAGCTTGGACTTGCTTTTGGAAGGATGACGTCTCCATCACCAATTCCGGTATGAATATGCATCACTTTATTTGCCTTTGTACATTCCTCCATCGCAATGTGTAAACAATAGTCTCGAAGATTTTTAGCTTCAGCGCGAGTGTTTGCTTTAAATGTGGCATAATCATTTTTTGCTTTTGACTCATTCATCTCTTGAATATCAAGACCACTTCGGTACGCAATGATGGATTTTAAACCAATCACTCCGTCTTTTTGCAATTCATTTCTTACATCTTCTCGGTAGCTTTCAACAAACTGTGTAAAAGAGTCACATTGTTCACTCATTCGAACCATCACAGGCTCAATTCGATACACCTCCCACATACGTACTCCACATAAATCTTGATAGTGTTCTTTCGTAAGTGGCGGTTGAGGATACCCAAAATCACCTACAATCCCTGTTAGATTGGCATCTTGAAAGAGTTCATGGGTAAATTGCTTAAAGTTTGTCGCTCTACGGTTTCGATACGCCACGACTTCTTCAAGAGTTGGCTCACATCCTAAAAAGGAAGACAATCGTTTAATTAAAATTTGCACCCACATATTCGTGCCTGGAAACGGTTGTTTTACCATTCGTTTTGTTTGATTAGAAATATTGTTTGAAACAACCGATAAAGAAAGCTTTCGAACATATTCTACTTCCGTATATGGTGCTACATTGGCTTCATACGGATGGGCATGAACATCTATAGCTGGCACATCTTTAAGCGTAACTTTCAATACAGCGCCCCCTTATTAAGTGGTATGTGCGAAACGACTAGTTCTCTTGACATAGCTCGTATTAGTATTTATTATTCAGAAAATTAAGATAAAATGTCAGAAAGCATGATAAATATAAAAAAGAGCTGTATCAAGTGAGAGAAACACGCTCACTTTGATACAGCTCATACAAGCTTATAAATGGTCAAACATGGTTCTTCACACATTCACTCTCCACGCTCTTTGCGCTGTATATCAGCGCGTTCATGACAATAATGAAAGAACCTCTTACAAGCATCTAAAAGGTCATCTTTTCTCGCTAATTGATCCATCCACTCTTTTGGAATACCATCCATTTTATAATACATACCTGCGATGGTTCCTGTAATAAAACCAATTGTATCGGTATCTCCACCAAGATTCACCGCTGCTAGTACGGCATCTTTATAGTTGTCGGTATTAAGAAAACACCAGATAGACGCTTCTAATGAGCTGACGACATAGCCTGTGGATTGGATATTGTCTCTTTCTAGCGTTGGCAAACTTAAATCCATGATGCGTGAATACGCTGCAAATTCTTGTTCATATATGGTGCCTGTTAAGTGTCTCTTACAAATATTAATCGCTCTCTCATAAGCGTCAAGAGGCTTATTATTAGAAAAAAGTCTAAGTAGATATTCCATATAAATTATACATCCTAAAGTAGAGCGCGGATGACAATGCGTAACGTGCGCTACTCTTTCTACTTCTTCTCGACGTTTGTTAAAGTCCAACTCATCCCATAAAGTAAATGCAAGCGGTGCAATACGCATTAACGCACCATTTCCGTTGTCGTATTCACCTTTTCCTCCCCATTCACTTTCGGGTAGACCTTTTTTATAACGTGAAATGGCATCACTTGTCGCAATTCCAATGTCAAACATTTCACCATATGGCGTCCAGTATCCTTCACTCCAATACTTTTCAAACTTCTCCATTAAACCGCGCTCGTCTTTTCCTTCGATGATGGTTTCAATTAAGCACATCGTAAGCGATGTATCGTCTGACCACGTTCCTTCCGGTTGATTATATGTACCATAACCTGTCATCGTGGTTACATTTATCGTATCACGATCTTTAAACTCTACGGGCACGCCTAATGCGTCTCCCACAATGCCTCCTAGGATGGTTGGGTATAACCTTTCTTTTATTGTTACTCCAATATATATACTTTCATCTGAATCCCACTTATCTTGCAACGAACCTCTACGCATTATTCCATCTCCTTTTTCTTTATTAAATCTGCTACTAAATTTATATTGCCATAATCATCTACTGACGCTTCTCTAATAATCATTTTTTGATTCATATTGAATAAAAGTTCTGCTTCATCTGGAAATTTACTTACTGATCCCACATATGCTCCATCAGCACCTTCTGGAACATTAATTGTCCAAGATACTTGGTTATTAAAAGAGCTATCTTTTAGTATTGCGGTACTCATAAATCCTTTTTCTTCCACAATCCTACCTACAAAATTTTCAATATTAATAACTTCACGATACTCATCAAACTCTAGATATTTCCTAATTCCACCTATTCCAGTACCACGATATACCGTCATATCATGAGGTACTTCCGCTTTCGACAGCCCGTTATAAATCGCGCTAATTGTTCGAGAGTCGACTCCTTCTTCTAACGTATCACTTATTTCTCTTAAATATCTATTGATAGGCGCATAATCATTACCTGTGTAATCAATAATACCTTCTCGCTCCTGATCTGTTAACCAATTTAGCCACTCACGGTAGTGTTTTTCTCCCCATTCATGGGCATCATTAACAGTACGAATGGTTTTTGAACTGTCTATTCGTCGAGAACCACCGTAATTGTCTACGGTTGAGAAGTTCATAACATTCGATTGTTTTGGTGTTTCTGGTTTGACATCTGGAATCATATCATGACTACCAATACCTGCAAACGCGAACTCATTGTTATGCAACACCGGCATCGACAGCATACGCTTCCACCTTTCAACAAGGGACAGAGCTGGTGCTGTTGGTCGTTTCGGTTGTTGAACGACTGGCTGCTGTTTAGGAGCTCTTGTGCTTTCGATATCTATTTTTGATTTTGTGGCACTTACCGGTTTTACTCCGCCTAGGAAGGTTGTGAATAAGGCGATACTGCTGCTCCAATGTTCTTTTGAGAGCGGGTCTTTTGGGTTGATTGCTTCATTGGCAATATCGAGAAGACCGACTGATGCATAGTTGAAGAAATCATAAGTTGAATTTAATGCTTGATCAGATCGATCTTTTAGTCCGTCTCTAAAGCCCACCGCCCCATCGAATGCACCCATTGTCATGTAGTTTCCAAAATCATACCATGAGTCATTCCATTTATCAGCTCGGTTTTCCATGCCTTCCCACACATCTGAACCTATTTCTTTAAAGCTATTGGCTGATTTTTCACTTGCTGATAGGATGCTATCCATTGAGCCTCGACCAAATTCTTTTAGACCATCAAGTGCTTCATCTACCTTACTGCTTGCTGTCGCATTCAGATTTTCATACACTTCAGTAAAGTCATATGTTCGAGCAACTTCAATGCGTTCTTCTAATGCTTTTCGCTCTCGTTCTTTTTGACGTAAATACGAAAATGCCATTTCCGTTGCTTTTTCTTGAAGTTGATAAGCACGACTAGACTGAAATGCTCGCTCATCAAAGTAAAGAGGCGAAGCGTTTCCGCCATTATTCGTTGCGCTCATAAGTGCTTGTTGATTTGCCGCGACTGATTGATAATAAACATCAAGTCTGCTATATTCACTCAAAAGTGTTTCATCAAGTGTTCGTACTGCTTCGACTGTATCTTTTCTGTCTTTTTCAGCTCGTTCCATCGATTCTTCAAATACTTCGTCTGAAAAGACATTCAACGAAACAATATCTTGAATGGAAGACAAAATATCATTTAATGACGATTGTTGCTGATTGACCATTTCTCTTGATTTTTGAATACCAGTTGCTACTTCTCCTTCGAGAAACCCTTCATAAACAAGCGTTTGCCCCGCTAAATTTTCACTTTCCATATATAATGGAATACTTTTAAAAAAAGCGAGCTGTGTACGGATTAAATTGAGCCATTGATCTACAATAGAAGCGTGACCTTTATAGAATTGCTTTATGTTATCGGCTCCTTTTCCTTTTAAATCTTCACCTAGGTTAGCCACTCCGTTAAAGGTTTGCTGTAAATGAAGAATCTGTTGCTCTAACTGTTCATATGCCTTTACCCGCTCTCTTGCTGCTTGTAAAAGCGTACTTGCTTCATAACGTATAGCTCCCAACCGATGCACTCCTCTCTATGAATCATTTTACGAACTTATCGCTGTCTCTACGTTCTAATACAAAACTCCCCGTCTGTAAATTAACTGGAAACTTTAACATTTAAAGTATAAGTTTGAAAAGATTTTAGCTAAATAGGTAAAATTTCTCTATTTACTCACACTCCTAAAGACCTAACCAAGTTTTCTTCAAAACCAAAACACATTTAACCTCGATTCGTACAAAACCGAGGTTTTAACGTCTTATTCTTTGTTAGTAGTGTACGTCTGTAGCGGCAAAATAAATCTGTTAGATAAAGACAGTTCATCAAAATACTTCAACAGCTACAAAGCACATAAATAGGATGTCTCTTCACAAACTAAAACGCACAGACTTTTAGTACAAAGAAATAGGGGGAGTGCAACAATGGCTAAAGTACTGTACATTACGGCTCATCCACATGACGATACTGCTTCTTATAGTATGGCTGTGGGGAAAGCATTTATGGATACGTATAAAGAAGTCAATCCGTCTGATGAAATTGTTCATATTGACCTTTACAAAGAGAACATTCCTCATATTGACGTTGATGTGTTTAGCGGCTGGGGAAAGCTTCAATCAGGTAAAGGTTTTGAGGAGCTTTCTGCAGAGGAAAAAGCAAAAGTAGGTAGACTGTCAGAGCTATGCGATCAGTTTGTTTCTGGCGATAAATACGTGTTTGTTACACCACTGTGGAATTTCTCATTTCCACCGGTCATGAAGGCCTATATTGACTCGGTAGCAGTTGCTGGAAAAACATTCAACTATACAGCAGAAGGTCCAGTTGGCTTGCTAACAGATAAAAAGGCATTACACATTCAAGCTCGTGGCGGTGTTTATTCAGAAGGTCCTGCAGCTGAACTTGAAATGGGGCATCGCTATTTAAGCGTCATTATGCAATTCTTCGGCGTTCCTTCGTTTGAGGGAGTATTTGTTGAAGGACATGCGGCAATGCCAGACAAAGCACAAGAAATCAAAGAACATGCAATAGCACGAGCGAAAGATGTTGCTCATACGTTTTAACACAAAAAGAGTCAGCCAAACGGTTGACTCTTTTTTCCTTTATTAAAAGAATGCCCATTTACTTAAGTTGTCATGTAAAAGAGTCTCGCTCCTGAAAAGAAAGTGAGACTCTTCACGTAACCATCCTTAAATAATTCGAGTTGTAATCATACCTTCTATTTGGCTAAGCTGCTCTTCTAGCCCTGGAATAATATCACCATTTACTTTGTTATCAATATCAATCATTGTATACGCATATTCGCCGCGACTTCTATTCACCATGTCCGCAATGTTCAAGCTGTAACTTGAAACAGCTGATGTCATTTGACCAACCATGTTTGGTACATTTTTATGAAACGCTGTGACGCGTCGCTTTCCTGTGTAAGGAATAAATGCATTTGGGAAGTTCACAGAGTTTTTAATGTTTCCTGTTTCTAAGAACGTTTTTACTTGACGAGCTGCCATCACTGCACAATTTTCTTCTGATTCTTGTGTAGATGCCCCAAGGTGTGGAATCGGAACCGTGTTCTTCATTTTTAATACGTTCTCATTCGGAAAATCGGTAATGTACTTACCTACTTTTCCATCTTCAAGCGCTACCGCCATGTCAATTTCATTCACAAGCTCACCACGTGAAAAGTTTAAAATGTGAACACCTGGCTTCATGATGCGGAATGTTTCTTTATTAAACATTCCTTTTGTCTTATCTGTAAGTGGAACGTGTACCGTGATGTAGTCCGATTGTGCAAATAGCTCTTCAATTGTCATGGCACGCTGAACGTTACGAGATAAGCTCCATGCCGTATCAACAGAGATAAATGGATCAAATCCGATGACATCCATATCTAAATCAAGTGCATCGTTTGCCACAAGAGCCCCAATTGCTCCTAAGCCGATTACCCCTAATGTTTTTCCTTTAATTTCTTTTCCAACGAATTGTTTCTTTCCTGCTTCGACAAGCTTCGGGATTTGATCACCTTGGTCTTCTAACGTTTTCGTCCATGCTATACCAGCAAAAAGATTACGAGATGAAGCCATTAATGACGTTAGGACCATTTCTTTCACCGCATTCGCATTCGCACCAGGTGTGTTAAACACAACAATCCCTTCTTCTGTGCATCGGTCAACTGGAATGTTGTTAACACCCGCTCCCGCACGCGCGATTGCTTTTAGATTTGATCCAAATTCCATATCATGCATGTTAAAGCTACGTGCTACGATAGCATCTGGATTTTCACTGTCATTGTCAATTTTGAAATAATCGTTGTTAAAAACATTTAAGCCGCTTTGTGCAATGTTGTTTAATGTTTTGATTGTTTTGACTTTTTGTACTAGTAATGCGCTCATTTTGTTTTCCCCTTTTTTGTTGATAATTTTTTCAACCTACGTTTTTACACTCAAGAAAACCTACATGTACCAACACGATAAAAAGTTACAGTCGTCTTGTTGCATCCTCTCCTTATAAACAGAAAAAGGTAAGGAACTGCTTTCCCTTACCTCTGCCCAGGCGAACGGCTAAACGACACTATATGCTCCCTCACGGTCATCCGTGTTTCGCCAGTCACATATAGTCTTTGAATTGCTCTTATCTTACCAAATTCTTCACGACCCTTCAAGAATTATTTACTGAATATTTTAATTTCAAATGTACGGACAACTCTTAACTTATTTCGACTCTGTTTTATATACACTTAAATAGACCTTGCACCTCTATCTGTTTTACTGACATATATAATACGTTAACTATTTAAATATGGAGGATTTTTTACTATGTATATAAATCACTCTTTTCATCTATCCCATTATTCTACCTTACAGAACGATTCACGATTAATAACAGAGATTCAGCGAGCAATTAATGATGAATATAGTGCCATATTATGCTATAAAGAATTAGCCAAAATGGCACCGACACAAGAAGAACGACAACATATTCTTGAAATACGTAAAGATGAAAAACGGCACTTCGAAGCATTTCACCAAATATATATGAGTTTAACAGGGACTTCACCTACTTTAACACAAACGGAAGAATGCAAAAGTACGTATCGAGCAGGAACACTAGTAGCATTTAAAGATGAGCAAGAAACGGTGGACTTTTATTTAGATATCGCTGATAAATCTCAAAACCCTTTTATTCAAGCAACATTTCAACGTGCAGCAGCCGATGAACAAAATCATGCAGTATGGTTCTTATTCTTTTTAACAAACCCGCATAAAAATCACACGGCTCGTAGGACCAGTTTTTAAGGATAACTTTAAGTGAAAATAAAGAAACACCTTAGAAATTAGTTCCTAAAGTCTTTAAAATTCTTGCTGTATTTAAAATTGCCTTATTAGACGGCTTATTGATAATTGTAACATGTATAGTAACTTCTTTCTTTTTCTTAACTGTCTCTTTCCGCATTTTTAGCACCTTAGTAACTGAATGTTAAAGTTCTTTTAAATACCTCTACCAACATGTACTTGCAATTGAAGAACTATTTAGGGTACTTTTAGCTACATAATTAAAAATCCATCAGGGGATTTATGGTAATATAGTATTAGTCAGAACTTTAAAATAGTGAGGTGTTAACTCATGAATAGATTAACATTCGGAGAACTAGCGGTGAAAATATTACAGGAATCAAAACAACCGTTAACCGCAGAAGAAATGTGGGAATACGCTGTGGAAAATAAATATGACATGTTGGTAGAAACAAAGGGAAAAACTCCATGGAGAACTATGGGGGCTAAAATATATGTAGATTTAAAAGACAACCCTGAAACACCTTTTATCAAGATTGATACTAAGCCCAAAAAGTTCTTTATGAAAGAATTACAGCCAGTCCATATTCAAGCTATCTCAAATAAGCCAGTAGTTGAGGAAGTAAGGCAGAAAGTATATAAAAAGCCCTTATACTCTGAACGGGACTTACACCCCCTCTTATCTTACTTCGCCTACACATATTTAAATGTTTATACAAAGACTATTTATCACGAAAAGTCCTTAAAGCGTTCTTTTACCCAATGGCTACACCCTGATATTGTCGGAATTAACTTTCCTATAGAAGAATGGGAATCAGAGGTGTTAGACTTTGGCTTAATTCATGGTGGCCAGTTGTCAAAAATATATTCCTTCGAACTAAAAAAAGAGCTAGATTTCACCAACATTAGGAAAGCATTTTTTCAAACAGTCTCTAACTCTACATGGGCTAACGAAGGCTATCTAGTTACTGCTAAGATTTTAAATGATGATGAATTTATGAGTGAATTAAAGCGATTAACAACATCATTTGGAATAGGAATTATTAAATTAAATGTAGAAGAACCCGACTCTTCAGAAATACTATTCCCCGCTAAACCAAAGAAAGATATTGATTGGGAAACAGTAAATAAATTATGCAAGGAAAATCCAGACTTTAGTAAATTCATTAAAAGAATTAGAAATGATCTAAATACTAAAGAGATTATAAGAGAACATTACGATAAGTTATATACAAGTGAACAGCTATTAGAAAAGATTAAGCTTTATTAAAGAAACATAAGAGGCATAAAGATGGAAAGAGTTGAATCTACAGGATTTTGGACATTCTTCTGTAATCCAAAGAAATGGGCTATTAACGATTTCTTAGCATCAAATAAAGTTGAAAATACATTTTCAATAACTAGTTGGCAAAAAGGCTGGTTTCAGAAAGGACAATTAGGTGTTATTAGAGTTGGTTACAACTATAGAAATAAGGAACAAATAAGCGGTAAACAAAAGCTAAAGCGTAAAATATATGCGGTAGTTGAAGTCATTGATGAATCAATTTATTCGTCAGACAGCGACGAACACTTTTACGAGGAAAGCAATCAAGAAAATTATCGAATACCTGTTAGACACATTTGACGAACTCAAAGAAATCATTAGAAATTAAAGAGGTGCTATCAATGTTTATTACTCCCATGTTAGCACACTCTTGACTATATTAACGTTCTAAGTTTTTTAAAACTTTTAGTAAGACTTGGCGAAGTTCTTTGTTTTGTTCTTCGTTTTGTTCTTCTTTTTTAGCTATGATTCTATCAAGCTTTTGGTGTATTTGATTGAACTGTAAATTTATTTCATTCATAGGATCATTGAACTCTTTTCCAAGGTTATTAAGGACATCTTCCTGCCCAATGTTAAAAACCTTTTTTAAGAAATTATTAACTAGATCACTTTTTGCACCTTTGCCGTTACTTTTTCCAAATTCATCGAAGGCTTCAATTACGTCAGTGTCTAAATATATTGATATTTACTTTTTCTCAATTGGTTTTTCTCTTTGATAAAATTCTTCAATATTCATATAATCCTCCAAAACTGCATCTGATATTCTAAACTTACCAAATGTAGACGAGACTGTAAACTAAATAAACACAGATTATATCACCTAGTAAATTAAACTACAAATAATTTAATTTAACCTAACTTATTTTAAAGCACTCTAACTTACATTACTTTAATTGGAAAGTCGTTTCAGCAGAAGTGGTAATAACTATGTTTGCTTTGCAGCACCAATTGTGCGTGGAAAGGTTTTAAAAAACGGTACATAAACAGTAAGTGCCAGATCGCCTATTTGGACATACACGCCCCTATAGTGAGGGTATGCTGGTAGGCCTGATCTTTATTCTATTCCTTGATGTATCGTGCCTAAGTTCACTTGTTTCTTTTCTTTATTTCTTTTCATTCGTTTGTTCTTCATTCATTACATATTGTCCTTCCCTTCTTGTTTCGTGCTGTTGTCCTTCCTTGCCTTGTCCTGTTGCCCTCGTTGTCCTAGTTCTTGCCCTTCCCTCTTTCCTATTCACTTGCCTGTTTAGAGGTGCTAATCAGGTGCTGTATCGGTAGGTATAGCCCTAATATTATTTAGTGGTAATATTTATAATCACAGTGTCATAAATAAACTAAAGAAAATGGGGTTTTTACATATGAAATACGGATATGCAAGGGTATCAACAGTTAATCAAGATTTAGAATCACAAATAACAGTATTAGAAAATGAGGGCTGTGAAAAAATCCATTCTGAGAAGTTCACAGGTACAAAAGCAGATAGACCACACTTTAAAGAATTGCTATCAACCCTTGAGGCTGGCGACACTTTAGTAATTACTAAATTAGACCGCTTCCAGGTGATGCTATAAAAACTATTAAAGGACTATTTAAAAAGGGAGTCAGGGTTCATGTATTAAATATGGGTATAGTTGAGGAAACACCAGCAGGCAGACTAATCTTTAATATTATGAGTTCCTTTGCTGAGTTTGAAAGGGATATGATTGTAGAACGTGCTCAGGAAGGTAAGGCTATTGCAAAGCAGCGCGACGACTTTAGAGAAGGGCAGACCAAACAAATATACTAAGAAACAGCTAGAACACGCTTTGAAGTTGTTAGAAACTCATTCATATAAAGAAGTCGAGGAAACAACAGGAATAAGTAAAAGTACCTTAATTCGTGCTAAGAAGAAGGCTACACTGAAATAGGTGTGGTCATTTTTTTGAGGTTTCCTAATGTTTAAAAAACATTTCTATGAAACTGTATAAAAAGAGCAAGTAAGCGATATTTACACAAATTTCAACACCCCCAAAACTCCCAAACCCCTATTTCATGAAAGTTCTCAGCTAGAGATCCTTTGTGCATTGATTTCATTTTTTCAGATTATCCAAACACCCTCCACTTAATTTTACATATGATAATTTGTATTTCTTAGCTACAACTTGATAGGAGGTTATATTTATGTATAATAACTACGGTTTCCCAAATTATTACCTATGTCCTTATTACAATAGCACCCCGTATTACCTTGATAATAGAAATTACTATGCTAATCCATATAATTATGTTACTCCACAATACAATCAGTATCATCATTACTACAGTAATCCAACGAATGTATCATTTCGAGTAGACCAATTAGGTACAAGATGGGTAGGACAAGAAAAACAATGGAAATGGACATGGACACGTAGAGGAAATTCCAATGTTTTTGATGCAGTATATACGCACCCGCACGACAACCCTATCTATGCCACTATCTTTATTACACTTAACGGCAATCAAGTGACTGCACAGAGACGACAAGCAAACGAAGGTGGCGATTGTGATTACGTAGGTGTAATCCAAGGAAATTCTGTTTCAGGTACGTATACATGCCAGCAAGGAACTGGTACTGTATGGTCTGCTATTATTGAAGGTGGTACAACAGGCGGTACAACAGGCGGTACAACAGGTGGTACAACAGGCGGTACAACAGGTGGTACAACAGGTGGTACTGAAGTAAGTTCAAAACCATTCGATATTAACGTCCCTGTATTCGGACCATTGGGATTTACAGTAAGAGGTAAAATTCTTCGTGGAGGTCAGCAGTTACAGCTTCAAGCATTAGTATTTGACAATGTAGTAGTAGATACAACAATGCCAATGCCTGCTGGCCAATTACCACCATTCCAAGATGAGTATACAATACCTGTCTATGGTGTTCCAACAAAAGTAAAATGGAAGTTGATTATCGGGACAGATTTAAGTCGAAGAGAATTATATTACCGTTTCGAAGCAAGATACCTTGGAAAGACTTTAAGAATACCAGGACCAGGAAATAATGATGTGACTAAAATTGCCTCGTGGTAAAGCAACTTTAGTAAGAAACAGAATAATATTAGCGTTGTGACTAACTATTTAGAAACCCATTAAATTCAAAGGTCTTTAGTTGGTTAAAATATCATGTGATTAACAAATATCCCAAAATCCGTACAGGGTCCCACAGGTTAATCCCTAAACTTATGACTTTAAAGAAAACCAGCGGTATCAAGAGTTTTATAGTTGGTAAAAAACCCCTTTTAAAAACTACCTTTAAATGAGGGTTCGTTGGTAAACTAGTAAGAGAAGAAGTAAAGATAATAAATTATAAATAACTGCTATAACAGTAATAAAGAATATGACTTCGCCAGTTCGGAACTAAAGTTCCTCTCCAAATAACTAATGATAGCTATAGACAGGAATTATAGTTATTAGTTAAAGAATTGCACGAACGAACGAACGAAGTGAATGAGTGACGAAGTCAATCTTTTGTTCTTAATAACCTTATATAAATAAAGGCTGACCTTTGCCTTTTCCCTCTAACGGCTTTTAGCTGTTAGGGGTTTTTCTTTTTGTTTAAATAAAAAAGAGAATCAACAATGATTATCCCTACTTGTAAATTATGTTCATATCGGGAGATTCCGCACCTTTTTTGTAAGACCATAATACACCACTAATCAAAACATGCAATAAACGATTTACTTTTTCATCTGAATAGCCTTCACCGTCCAGAAAATTCTATTTACCTATAAGACTATCAATTGCCTTAATTTGTTCCTGTACAGTTTTAATTTTAGCCGTTTTACCTGCCCTCTCTAGTGTCAATATTTCTTCTATTAGCTTTATTTCTTCTTGTCTTTTAGATTTTCTCTGTCTGTACTCAACAATATCATATTCGCCTTCTTCAAAAAGAAAATTGATGTTGTCTAAAGCCTTTTTAGACTTATTTAATCTGCTACTTAACTTTTTCATTTTATATTCAGTATTGTCTTCCTGTTTACCTTCTTCTAATATTTCTAGTGCTTTTATGAGGCTGTCCTTATGTCTTATTACTTCCTCCTTAATCAAAGTTAAAACAGAATTATAATAAAAGCTTCTGTTACCGCATTGACAATGTTTAATATAAAACTTGTCGATATGTGGGTGATAGTTACAACCTTGTACTTTCCCACAATTCGCACAGTATATCAAATTACTTGTTGGATATATCCTCTCGGGGCTTTAAATGAATACTCATTGACCACTTTATTAGCTATTTCCCATATATTTTGATCAACTATAGGTGGGTGTGCATTATGAACAATAATCCACTCTTCTTTTGGTCGAAGATTTTAGAGTATCTATCAATTGTTCTATTACTAATGATTGTCCCTTTGCATGCTTCGTTAGTGATAATTCGTTGGATACTATTGTACTTAAAGTCATATCCTTGCCTTGTCTTCATCTCCATACTTTTAAGCTTCCTTAATAAGTCAGGTATAGTAGTACCTTTAACTACTTCTGCAAATATATATTTAATATCTTCAGAACGTTCATTAGGCACAAGCTTCTTAGTTTTCGAATCTTTATCATACCCTAGTGGTGCGAGAAGGAATGCATAGAAGAAGGTCTATGCTAACGGTAAAAGAAAGAGACTTGTTTCATCCTTACCTAACATGGAACGAGTCTCTACTCTTGATCAATCGGAGATAAAATAAGAGTTTTGTCCCTTATTCATCTCTTTATTTTCTAATTTGACCTGTCCCTCTGACAATCGCTTTTGTCGTTGTAATCGCTCTTAGTCCCATCGGTCCTCTTGCGTGTAGCTTTTGTGTACTAATGCCAATCTCGGCTCCGTAACCAAATTGTTCACCATCTGTAAAGCGAGTAGATGCGTTATGATATAGGACCGCAGCATCAACTGCTTGGAAAAACAGGCTTACGTTTTGGCCTTCCTCACTAACAATTGCTTCTGAATGCTTCGTTCCATACTGATCAATGTGCACAATGGCCTCTTTTACATTTTGTACAAGCTTGACCGCTAAAATCGGTGCTAAAAATTCTGTCTGCCAATCTTCGTTTGTTACTTGTTTCATAAACGAATAAGTTGACACTAAGCTTTCATCTCCACGTAGCTCGACTCCTTGCTCATGAAGTGCATGCAGCAGGATAGAAATATGAGGCCACTCTTTATGAATTAAGACCGTTTCCACCGCATTACAAACCGATGGGCGGTGTGTTTTTGCATTGATGACAATGTCAATTGCCATTTGTTTTTGTGCCGTTTCATCCACAAAAATGTGACAGTTTCCTACACCTGTCTCTAAGACGGGGACCGTTGCATGTTGAACAACGGATTGAATGAGCCCGGCTCCGCCGCGTGGAATGAGTACATCTAAATATTCATTTAGCTTAAACATATCCGCTGCTGTTTCACGACTTGTGTCTTCTAATAATTGAACCGCATCCGCTGGAATGGCTGAATCAGTTAATGCTTCTCTCATGACATGAACGAGCGCTTTATTTGAATGAAGTGCCGATGAGCTTCCTCGTAAAAGCACCGCATTTCCAGCTTTTAAACACAGACTCCCTGCATCAACGGTCACATTCGGACGTGCTTCATACACCATTCCAACCACACCAAGCGGCACACGAATTGTTTGAATATGTAACCCGTTTGGTCGTTCCCAAGCCTCAATCTCTTCTCCAATTGGATCTTCTAATTCCATTAGCTGACGAATGCCCTCAACAATTTGTTCCACTCGATCCTCGGTTAATAGTAAGCGATCTAAAAGGGCTGGAGAAAAGCCATTTTGTTCACCTTGTTTAATGTCTTTTTCATTTTCAGCAACAATCCATGCTTTTTCGTTTAAAAGACGATCTGCCATTTTCGCTAACGCTTCATTCTTTTCTTCCGTTGTTAGCATGCTTAATGTTTTGGCTGCTTGCTGTAACTTCTTTGCTTTTTGAATTAACTCACTCATCTTCATACACGCTCCTTTTCAACCGTCACCCAATTGTCTCGATGAATGACTTCTGCACGTTGATTAATTGAATAGCTTTTCGCTTGCTCACTAGGTAATCCTTTCACTTTTTGAAGGTCCTCGGACGAATAATGAATTTGTCCTTTTCCAATCATTTGTCCTTTTTGATTTCGAACGACGACCACGTCTAATGCATTAAACGTACCCATAACGGTTGTAATGCCAACTGGAAGCAAGCTTTTTCCGTTTTGAATGAGCGCTTTTTCAGCTCCTTCATCGATTTCAATGACACCTGCTACTTGAGAATGATGAGCAATCCACTGCTTTTTCATTTGCATCTGTGTTTGGAAAGGCCCTCCTATATAGGTTCCGTCTCCTTTACCAGCTAACATATCGACAAGCTTTTCCTTGCCTTCTCCTTTTCCAACAAATACGCTCACTCCGAGTGAAAGGGCTTTTTTAGCAGCAAGAAGCTTTGATTTCATTCCACCTGTTCCAACAGAAGAACCACTGTCACCTGCGACCCCTAACAATTCATCAGTTACCGTTGGAATGAAATGATATTTTTTTGCGCTTTTTGAAACGGTTGGATTACCATCATACAGGCCGTTAATGTCGGTTAAAATAATGAGCGCATTCGCATGTAAAAAGCCACTTACAAGTGCTGATAGCATATCGTTATCGCCAAACGTTAATTCTTCGATAGAGACCGAGTCATTCTCATTAATAATGGGTAGCATGCCGCGATCAAGTAGCTCTGACATTGCTGAATAAAGATTGCGAAAGCGTTCTTGGCTGTAAAAGTCCTCACGCGTTAATAACATTTGAGCAGGTACAATGCTGTATTCGCTAAAAAGCGAAAGATATCCTTGCATTAATAATCCTTGTCCGACTGCTGCTGCTGCTTGCTTGCCAGCCACTGTTTTAGGGCGCGTTGGATAACCGAGTGAACCAAATCCTGCCGCAACTGCACCAGACGAGATTAGAATGACTTCGTGACCTTGTTGTTTTAAAAACGCAAGCGCTTCTACATGATCACGCATCTTTTGTTCAGATAATGCCCCTGAATCGTTTGTTAACGAACTACTTCCAATTTTGACGACAATGCGTTGTTTTTTCATTCTCTTCGTACCTTTCTTTATCTGTTTCTAAAATAAAAAAACGACTTCTCCATCCTTGTAAAAAGGACGGAAAAATCGTTCCGCGGTACCACCTTCATTGATGCTAAAGCATCCACTTTGTTCCTGTAACGAAGGAAGACGGCTTATGTTTTCATAAGCGGTATGACAAGGTAGGTTCAATCTGCTTTCTGTGAGAAACCTTTCAGCCGATGGGTTTCACTCTCTATCACATTCCCTAGATTTACTAATCCTCTACCGTTTTTTAGTTCTAATTTTTTTGATATTATCCTTTGAAAAAGGATGATTGTCAAGAAGGAATTTTTTTAAAGCACTTATTCTTTCTTCCTTACTATATTCTTTCTTGCCATCTTCTAGACCTGCTTCTGCAATGGTAAGCCTTTTTATGCTATTTTTACATTTTTAGGCACCCACCCAAACAAATAATAGGCATCTACATAACATATAGGGTATTTACACTACGCTGACATAGGAGAAGGAGGGATTACACATGAATCCATATTATCTTTATAATGGATATGCTCCCCAACAAATACCATATATGAATTATGATTATATGACAGAATATGTACCGCATCAAAATCAGTCTGAAGCAGAGCGCCAACAGCTTCTTTATTATGGCGGCCTTGAAAGACGTGTAAGAAACTTAGAGAGACAAACTGAATTACAAGCTCAAGAAATTACGCGATTAAACCGAGTTGTAGAGCGCCATACAAATCGATTAAATCGATTGAATCGACGACTACGCACAGTTGAGAGAACATTAAACATCATCATTTCTTCGTCTGACGATGACTTTTAATGCCGCATAAAACCTCTTATATGGAATTCGATTAGATCAATAAGAATTGCTCCATTACCTAAAAATCACAGAAGTGCAAAAAGCCTTGCCCTCTCTATCCATAATGTGAATGGATGTTGTAGGCAAGGCTTCTTTTATTCTTTATATCGTTGTACTTAGTTTCTTTAATTCTTTAAAACTAACAAACCTTCTGTTACGCTCATCCCACAAGCGGAACTTCATTGCTTTTAAACTTGACCAAATCGTAATCGTTGTCACATTTTGAAGCGCAGGTGTGTTTTCATGAACAGCTTCTAAATAATAGTTCGGTACACGAGGATTTAAATGGTGAACGTGATGAAATCCAATATTACCTGTTAACCATTGAATGATTTTTGGCAACTTATAATATGAGCTTCCATCGACAGCTGCCTTTACATAATCCCACTCTTCTTCTTTTACAAAATAGCTATCTTCAAATTGATGCTGCACATAAAATAGCCAAATGCCTGCTGCACCTGAGAAATAAAAGATTGGAAGTTGAACGAGTAAAAAGGCTTTCCAACCAATTAACCAACAAAGCAACGCAATAATCCCTACAATTGCCATATTGGTCATATACGTATTGATGCGTTCCTTTGCTGGTGCACCTTTACGATTAAAGCGATTTTCAATTAAGATTGAGTAAAATGGCCCGAACAAAAAGAGAACGAATGGATTACGGTATAAACGATAAGCAAGACGTTGCCAAAACGATTGAGCTAAATATTCGTCGACTGTCAAAATCCAAATATCACCTGTCCCACGCTTATTTAAATTACTGCTTGTCGCATGATGAATGGAGTGACTTCTCTTCCATTGATAATAAGGGTGAAAGGTTAACACGCCTGTAATTGTTCCAACAATTCGATTGACTTTTGAATGTTTAAAAAATGACTCATGACAACAATCATGAAAGATGATAAAGATTCGAATCGTAAAACCTGCAGCTATAATCGTTAAAGGTAACGTTAGAAAATACGAGATAGCTAAGCTTTCATACGCTAAATACCAAAGTGCTACAAACGGAATAACTGTATTGCATAGTTGTCGTATACTTGCTTTTAGATCTGATTTTGTATAAGGCGCAATTTCCTTATTTAAGTTCCTCTGCTTTTCGTTACGCATAAGTTCCTCCTGAACGTCTCTTTACTAATAAGAGGCACCAATAAAGTGCTAATATTTTTATCACTGAACACTTTTCAAATTCCAAATTCCCTTCTTCATAAAAGCTACCTGTCAATTTAGTACTTGGTAACAACCATGTAATCACTCACATCTTAATCATACAAGTTTATAGCGGTTACTGCCACTATTTTTTTAGTAGTAGGTCATAAAAAAATAAATGTTCACTTGTTGTTCACGAATTGTTCGTATTAAAAAAGCGAACATATTCATTCATAATCTTTCTAATTTACTTGTTATCCCTTTAAAAAAGACGATATTTTTTGTAAATTAGAAGAAGTAAGACTTTTTCAAACTACTAAAAGGTGGCGTGATATTTATGAAGACAATGAGTCGAAAACTCAATCTTGTCGAGTTACGAAGTCTAATTCGAAGAAATCAATTTACTCAGTCAACCTCGGGGTTTGCACCAGGACACACGCAAGTAAACCTCGTTATTTTACCAAAAGCCTATGCATATGACTTTTTATTGTTTTGTCAGCGAAATCCTAAATCGTGTCCACTTATTGAAGTAACAGACATAGGTTCACCTGTTCCAAAGCTTACAACACCACATGCGGATTTACGGTTTGATTTACCAAAATATCGCATTTATAAAAAAGGCATACTCGCCGAAGAAGTCCATGATATTGAAGCGTACTGGCAAGAAGATCTCGTGTCGTTCTTAATTGGCTGTAGCTTTACATTTGAGCAAGCGTTAATCGATAATGGTCTCTCCATTCGACATATTGAAGAAGATCGCAATGTCCCAATGTATATAACGAATATCCCTTGTGAACCAGCAGGCGCTTTTCAAGGAAATCTCGTGGTGAGCATGCGTCCGTTTTTAGCAGCAGATGCCATCCGTGCAGTAGAAGTTACTTCTCGATTCCCATCTGTTCACGGATCACCTGTTCATATTGGAAATCCTGAACAAATTGGTATTCACAATTTATCTCAACCTGATTTCGGAGATACCGTTACATTGAAGGACGGTGAAATCCCTGTATTTTGGGCATGCGGCGTAACCCCACAATCCGTGGCGATGTCGAGTAAGCCAGACTTAATGATTACGCACGCACCAGGACATATGTTGATTACAGATGTGAAAGATAGTCACTATTCAATTTTGTAAAAAAAGCTACTTATCACTATTTGAATCGTGATAAGTAGCTTTTCTTTTTACCTCACATTCTGTAAAGTCAACTCTTCACATATTCCTTTTTCTCTCCGCATACCTTTTAAAAGGAAAAAAGGAGATGATGCGATGACATCCAACGTTTTGAAGTGGGTAGCAGGTGGGTTGGAAGCATTGTGGGGACTTCCGATTATTGGAGGAACACTAGTTGTAAGTCTTTTATGGACGCCACTATTGTTCATGCTCGCCCTCCACATCGTTGGCCTTGTATTTGCCATACGTGCTGGTAAAAAGCCAAATGGACATGTTGTAGGAATAATTGCTTCATGTCTCGGTTGGATCCCTGTTGTCGGTATGATTATGCATATTTTGACCGCTATCTTTTTAATGGTTGAGGCTGGTAAAAATGAATAAAAAAAACAGGATACCTATGTTGGTATCCCTCTTTCTTCTTAATAGCAATCCCAATTATATAGTACATTTGTAAAGTTTCTGCTTTTTAAATCCTCTTGAGTAATGAAGAAGTTTGCCACTCCGCTGTCACCCCAAATGATTGCATCGTCATCTGAATCAATTTGCAGCAGCATCACGCTGTGGCCCTTATATTTCTTACCATAACTACGCGGATCTTGTTGGGTGAAAAATCCATATCCACCTATCTTAGAACCATCTCCACTAAAAGCTTCCTCATAAACATCCCATAGCACTAAATCCTCACTCACTGATTCGTCAAAATCAATAGGTAATGGTTCTGATTGAAAGTCAGTCATTGATACCGGTTCTTCATCCATTTTAAATGACAGCTTCATCTCATGTTGAATTGGAAAAGAATCCAAATCTAGCTCATCCATAAAAGAAAAATCATTCATTAGCTTAGACAAATCTGTTATTACCTCTGAGTGATAGATAACGCGAAAATTGGCTTGCTTTGTTGGGATATCGAAGTCTAATCCTACCCATTCCACTTCTTCATCGCTTATTTAGCTTTTCATGACGAGTCTTGACATACAACACTCGTTTAGAAAAGGGTCTATCAATCAAAAAAGCTGCACCCCCAGTACGCGGAGCAGCCTTTACTTTACTATTTTTTTCTTGCCACGAATAATGCTGATTCTCCTTGAAAAGATTGAACGCGTTCATTTTTTAGCTTAATGGAAAATTGCTTCATCATCTCTTTTGAAGCAGAAATCATGTCTTGATTCAATTTTTCTTTTTCTTTAAGAGGTAATCCCATCATGTCCCACCATTGGTCGAACATAAATGTTTTTTCAAACGTCATCATTGATTCAATTCGAAACCCTTCTTTTTCGAGCTTAGCCATCCATTCTGTTTTCTTGAGCGCTCGATAATGACTTGGGTCTCGCTTTTTTTCGACCATATTATAAAACTGATCGTACTCATCCTGTTCTGGAGCCACATTATCGATAAGGATAAATAATCCTCCAGCCATTGTTACCCGATGTGCTTCTTGAATAAACAGATTAACATTCGGAAAATGATGAGGAGCAATACGGCATGTGACTGTATGAAAATGCTCATCTGAAAAAGGAAGTGATTCCGCATCTCCCTGTACAAAATTCACGTTTTGATAGCCGTTACCCTCAATAAATTCTTTCGCTTTTTCAAGCATCTTAGGTGTTAAATCTAACGCTGTCACTGTTTCATAAAAAGGAGCTATTGCGTTGGCTACATGCCCGCCACCTGTTGCAATATCAAGGGCTTGTTCCCCACTTTGTCCTTTTACAATTTCTGTCAAAATAGCTAAATCTGCTCCCTTTGCATGTCCATGACTGGTTACATACTTCCCTGCATTTTTGCCGAATTGATGAAGGACATTCTCTTTCTCATTCATGTTCCTCTCTCCTCACATTGAACAGACATTGAGTACTACACATCTTATTTTAATCTATTACCAATCAGCTACAAACTATTTCGTAAAAAAGACCTGTTTTCAACATAGCTATCGCGTTAAAGAACTATTCATCTCTTTTTAAAAGAAAAATTTGACCCTGTTGTCACTCATATTTCAAAAACATTTGTTTCATCAGCTTATTAAAAAACAACGACCTCTATCTAAATGTACGAGGTCGTTGTTTCCTACTACTACAAACTCATGTAATTTTCTCGTTGTGATGTATCGGTTATCTATGAAGGCCAATTCATAAAAAACAGCTGTCTCGATTAGAGGACGTTTGACTCTACTTAAGACAGCTGCTTCATTCTTTTATTCTTACAATCTTGGATCCACTTTATCTGACTCTAACGCTAATGTGGCCAGTACACACTCATGTACACGCTCAATGGATTCACCATTTACAAAACGACGAATCCCTTCAATTCCTAATGCAAATTCGTTTAAGGCAAGCCTTTGCTTTTTACCTGTATGACGCGCTTTTAGTCGAGCCAAATTTTCTTCCTGTAAATAATCCATCCCATAAATGATATGTAGATATTTACGACCTCTCACTTTTATCGCTGGTTGAACTAGTTTTCCTTTGCTTCTTACAATGAAGGACTGCGGTTTAACGACAATGCCTTCATGACCTTCAGAAGTCATGTCTTCCCACCACTGAATGACCTCAGCTTCACTTGCTTCATCATGGATAATCTTATAATCGGTTTCAACAAATAGATCGGAACATTGTGCAAACTCTCGATTTTTATCCATATGCCACATATGAGATTGATTAAAAAACGTTTCGTTACTATGAGCTAGCACATGGAAAGGTGCAATTTGAATATGACTTATTTCTTGAATATCCCAACAATAATGTTGAAACACCTCTTTAAACGTTTGTGCATTTTCTAGCTTTTGTTCATACTCATTCAACCATTCAAGCAACCTCTCATGCTGATGAACAGTTGCTTGAATTTTTTCTTTTATCTTTGTGCGGTCTAATAAAGCATTTTCTGCTACATGTGCGTATTGATTACTAATTAGCTCTTTTGCTTTTAAATTCCAAGGCATGATTTCTGCGTCTAGTAGCACATAATCGGTGTCATATTTGTCAAAGTACGCATGTGCATGTAAATCTTCATTTAACTGTTGAACCATCTTCGTTTCTGTTTCTTCATCAAAAAAGCGTCTACCCGTTCGCGTGTAAACAACACCTAACGTTTCAGTACCTACATGCTTTTTTGCAGCCTCTTTGCTTTTAAATAAAAACAAAACAGCTCGACTTCCCATGTGCTTCTTCTGCGCTACCATCGTTGTGACACCATGACTTCGATAATACTCGACTGCTTCTTTCGGGTGTTCTAGGTAATCTGGAAGCTCTGATGTCTTCGGTGTCGGGCTCATCGTCGGTGGGATATATAAAAGCTGTTCAATCGGAATCGTAAAATGAGAAACCGTATCAATGGCAGATTTAACAACAGATGATTCAACGTGAATGTCTCCTGCTTCTTCTGTTAACACCGAATAACCATTAATGAACGTTGCAATGTTTGGTGGATTTAAGCGCTCCTTATCCCATTTTTTTAGCGGATTATCTTCAACTTGCGCGTAATCATGCTGCGCTTTTACCGATAGGAACGTTTTTTCAGGGTATCGAAAAGCTGTTAAGCTACCTCCGAACACAGCCCCTTGATCAATATTAATTGTTTGATTAATGATGAGCGGCTGCGGCTTTGGATCATGCCCCCATACAATAAGTGCACTTGTTTGATGATGAACAAACCAGTCTTTTCTGATAGGCTTTCCTACCTCATCTACTCCATCTGTATCACCGTAACGGCAAAAGTCACTAATCTCATGTGATTGCTTTCCGATGTATTCGTCTTTTATTCCCGCATGAGTACAAATGAGCGTTTGTACTCCGTTTTTGGTAAACACATAATGAGATGGTGCTTTCAGTAAAAATTGCTTTAATTCTCGCTTTAACTCTGCTGCTTTTTCGCTTCCATGTTCTTCTTCATATTGCTCAAACTCTTCCGCTACTTTTTCATCACCATGATGTAACGTCACGTTTCGTCCATCTAGCCACCTAGCAATCTTCCAACCGTGATTACTATCAATCATATACGCCAGATTCGCTTGAACGTGATGATAGAAAAACTGCATCGCTTTAAGTGATTTTGGCCCTCGGCTCATGACATCACCGATTGACACGAATTTTCGTCCTTCAGGATGAGTGTATAATCCTTCGTTGTTTTTCTCATATCCTAACTTCTCTAAAAGTACGATCATCTCATCATAGCAACCATGAATGTCTCCTATGATGTCAATGCCTTGCCCTACGTCTTGCTGTAGAGGATGAGCGCGACGAATCAATTCAACTTCTTCTCCATCAGAAATGACATACACGTCTTTGTAGCCTTCTTTTTTAATAAAGCGCTTTTCACGTTTAAATACTTGATATTGTTGTTTAATTCGTCGGTTTCCACGTGGGTTATCACGCTGTGCATCTCGCTCGACTAATACATGCTGGGCAATATCGAAAACAACTGCCACAATCGGCACACTATGTTTTCTCGCTAACTTACTATATCTCTTTCGATCGTCTGGATGAAGATGTGTGGCATCGACAACCGTTAATTTATTTAACCGGCATCTTGCCTCAATGACCGCATCCATCATGACAAATGCTTCTTTTGAAATGAGGTGATATTCATCATACAAACCATCTGCTTCATCTTTTGGTCGGTCACGCCAGTCAATGAATTCTTTATCACTGACGACAACGCGATACTCATCTGAGCTAACGACTTCCGACTTCTTTAACTGATTTTTCTCCATCATGTTCGCTAGAAAGGTTGTTTTCCCACTATTGGATGGACCTATGAGTAAAACGATTCCAGCATAAGGTAATGATAGTTTCATGACCTAACTTCCTTTCTTACAAAGATGCACATTTGCGTTGGATAACCATGCTCTTCATGTACGTCTCCAATCCCCTCAATTTGTACGTCATATGGATGATTTTCTATTTGGCTTGCGCACCAGGTTTCAAATTCGCTTCTTGTCCATTCAAAACGATGATCGTGATGACGCATGTGCTCCACCATGTCATAGACATCGTTATATTCTTTATTTGGCGTTGTAACAATTAATACGCGCGGCTTGTATTGTCCTAAAATCGTGTCCATGATTTTAGGCAAACGACGTTCCTCAATGTGTTCAATGACTTCACAAAGAATCATCACATCTTTTTCTTTTAAGCGCTCATCATAGTAAAAAAGTGAACCCCATAATGGTGTTGGCGTCACAAATGTTGACTTGGATGCTGCCTTCTCAAATCGTTCAATTGCCTGAAGAGTGGCATACTCAGATGGCTCAACAGCTAAAATGTCAGTTACACCTTCTACAAATCCTAACTGAACAGAAAGCTTTCCTTCACCCGAACCAAAGTCAACAATTGATTGACGCGTTGGAAGAGAACGAACGGTTTCAACAACCTTTTCATAGCGCAAATCATTTAGCCGAACCTTTTTCGCTGTTTCTGCTTCATTTTTTGTCGATGCCTTTTCTTTTTCACTCTCTACCTGACTATAAATCTCTTTAAAACGAAGCGCTTGACGAAGGATAAACGCCTTTAGTGGATGATGATCTAACCATCCGTCTCCATATCGTTCGAGCTTCTCTATTTCTTTTTCATCAATGTAATAATGTTTATAGTTATCCATTACAGGAATTAACACAAACAGCTGTCTGAGCGCTTGCTGTAACGTGGTTGTTCCTTTTAATGTTAAATATCTTGCCGTACTTTTGGCTTTTACATGAAACGAGTAATCAATCTCTGGTCGAGAGATGGTGATGTCATATCCAATTGGTTCAAATAAATCTCTCACTTGTTGATCTGATAATGACGACACAACCGGCCCTAACTCAAATTCAAATGAAAAAGGATGAGAGACCCATTTCATATATTCTTCCTTTGGTTGTCCATTTAATGCCGTGCCTAAAGCAGTTCGAATAAACGAACAAAAAATACTGCTTACCGCAAACTCTCGATCATTTATATAATGTGTAATGTCATAGGCTTGAGCACTATTTTTCACAATCTCTAGCGGATCAGGTGTGACAAACATCGTCACCTCTACCTCTTGTTCTTCAAATCGACTATAAAATAAGCGCACAAGGTGCCCTTTTTGATTTCGTTCATACACGTTCGCTGGATTTTTTGATAATAAATACGAAACCGCTTTCACGTTGTCTCCTGTTGCACGAATCGTTAACTGCATACGAACGCTCCTTTCTACTAATTCCAACTATCACACTAACTATAGCATACAATTTCTCTTTCATAATGAATAATTCAATAGGACAAACAAAAAAGCCTAGAGTACTACCTCTAGACTTTTCTACCTTACAGTAAACTCGAAAACCAAAAGCCAAGTATCGTTCCAACGTAGTTTCCGATAATATAACCAAATGTTCCAACAACTAAAATTGGACCGACTAAGTCTTTCCAACCTTTCGCAATCGCTAAAGCAGCAGCCGTTGTGGGCCCTCCGACATTTGCATTACTTGCAACAATAATTTCCTCAAGATCAGACTTCAACAGCTTTCCGCCAATAAATGAAAACAACATATTCATCACGACAATAATGAAGACAAATAACAACAGTAAAGGTGCATTTTCTAAAATAAGTGGAATTGATGCTGGAATTCCAATGACAACAAAGAAAAGGTAAATCAAATATGTACCCATCTCTTGACTACCGTTAATTTTCTCGAAATAGGCAGGAAAGAATGCGAGTAATCCTAGTGTGACGGTTGTTAGCATTAAATATTTATCTCCTAGAAAACCGTTTACGATATTCATTACAATGGAGACATCTTCTCCAGATGGAATAATCGTATCGAAAAATTGTGCAACTTTGAATGATATGATTACAAGTAAAAAAGCCGTTCCAACAGCAAGTGCCATGTCTTTTAGAGAAATATCTTTCCGCTTCCAAAAGCTTTCTGCAAGTGTTTTTCCTTTCTCTGCTGCTCCTCTTTGTTCTACTTCTGTAATGTGCGGAATTGGATACCGTTTTCGAAAGAATGCGAGTGCTGGTATTGTCATTAAAAGAACAAAATAAACAGCCATCATCAAATTATCTGCAACAACAGCTGCTGAAACGAGCTCACCTGGTGTTTCAAATTTTGCGGACATGGCTGCAAAATTCACGCCTCCACCAATATACGACGCACTCATCATCGCCCCTATTTTTTCAAGATGAGGAATGTGAGCTTTTAATAAAAAGAAACTAATGATTGTGCCTGCGACTGTTCCAATCGAGCTAATTAAGAAAAGAATAAGCAGCTTTCCACTCTCTTTCCATACTTTCTTAATATTTACGTGAAACAAAAGCAACGGAATGGCTAAAGGTACAACCACTCCCCAAATGGAATCATACACCGTCGACTCGGTTGGAATCACTCCCGTATTCGATAGAATCATAGCCCCAACTAATGCAATGATGGCTCCTGATATTTTTGAAGCCCATTGATATCGCTGCTCCAAGAAAATGCTAACAGAGGCCCACACGACAATAATCCCCCATAGCGTCAACGTATCATCTGCGTGAATCAGTGTTGAACTCAATACGCTCTCTCCTTTCTTTATTTGTTACACCTTTTATTATACAAAATATTCTGAATAAAAAGTTGATTATTTTCCACTTTTATACTTTTTCATTCACTTCTCTTGCCACTCGAATACCTGATTCAATCGCTCCTTGAATCCAACCTGGTAAGGATGACGTATGTTCTCCTGCAAAATGAATGTGACCTTCAGGAGTAGCAAGTGATGGCCCTAGTTCTTTCATTTGCTCTGGTTTAAACATCGAGAAGCCACCAACATACGGGTACTGCGACCAAATATGAGAAGCCCCTGTGATAAATTCCTGATAAATGTCTGGTCCATGAATGGTAGCAATATTATCAAGTGCATTTCGGATTCGATCTTCTTCGGTTAAACTATCCCAAATGAGTGCATCATCTTCCCATGTATAACTAGCAAGGAGAATACCTGATCCTGTTGTTCCCGTTACATGGCTTGGATAATAAGCGCTACGAATCGGTAAGTCTGTAATTAAGCTTCCACTTGTAATACCTTGCTTTTCCCAGAATTTCGTTTTAAATTGAAGTCCTATTTTAGTAGAAGGTACATAATGAAGTTCTCGAATGGCTTTTCTTTTATTATGAGAAATGGAATCGTAAGGATCAACTTCAATAAAGTTCATACCTGAAAACGGTATCGTCACAATGACGATATCCCCCTCAATTTGAAACTTTCGGAAGCTTTGAGTGTGAACCGAATGAACAATAGCCTTCTTTTCTTCTTGCACAATTTTCGTTACTCGTTGAGAAAAAAAGAGATGCTCTTTTAACTGAGGTAAAAATGATTCCGGAAGCTGGCTACTTCCTCCTCTAACTTGAAAAAATTTTAGATTAGGAATAGAAAGAACCATAATTTCTTTTAAAATACCTAAGAAAGACAATTCGGCGAACCCTTCAAAATTAACGATCACTTTAATCATTTCAATTGCACCCGTTGAGAGTGTACGTCCAAATGGGTTATATCGTAAATAGCTACCCATTGAATAACAATCAAAATCGTCAATGACTTTCGGCCAATTCTCTTCAGGATTTTGATTAATAAAGTTCGTAATTGGTTCAATCGCCCAATTTAGCAGTTCTTCTGCCGTTTTTCCCTTTTCATGTTCGTCTACAGGATAGTTAAAGATATCAGGATTTTTTTCATATTCTCCATAGGTTGTCTTCACACCATTTATATACATGATGTCATGAGGTGTTCGATTAATGAATGGATCAAGAGGAAGATTAAATTTCTTTATATACGCAAGAGCTAACTCATGAGATTCTGGGATACGCATCGCTCCCACATCTAAATATAAACCATCGATAAATGGTGCCTTTTCTGTAAAGATTCGCCCTCCCACTCGATTCGTTGCCTCTAATACTGTCACTTCATGTCCTGCATCTTTTAAAAGAGAAGCCGCAACCAAACCAGCTATACCGGCACCAATGATTATGATATTTTTGGAAGGCTTCCCTTTTTCCAATCCATTATAAATGATTTGAAGGAGTTCGTTACTTTGAGTTGCCTTTATTCTCACGTAATTTCCCCTCACTTTCATCGATTATCCAACTCATTTTATTCTAAAAGCACCATCAATAGAACGATTGATACATGAATCTACTGATTAAAACGATAACGTTAGTGTAAACTTCCTAGCTAGTAGAATGAATAGTAAGAACTTTTGATTTATTTGTAGAATCAATTTTTTATAGTAGGATAGTGATGAGTAACTCATCATAGAAAGGAATTGTACAAATGACTTATAAAATGATTGTATTAGATTTAGATGATACCCTTCTTCGTGATGATCAGACGATTTCACCTCGTACGAAAGAAGCGTTAATGAAAGCCCAAGAAATGGGTGTAAAAGTTGTACTAGCATCAGGACGACCAACGTATGCAATGACCCATATTGCCGAAGAGCTTCGTTTAAAAGAATATGGTAGTTTTATTCTTTCATTTAATGGTGCCAAAATTATAAATTGCCAAACGAACGAAGAACTATTTAGTAGTACGCTACCTCCTGAGACGGTTCATCGTTTATATGACATTAGTCGTCGTGAAAACGTATGGATTCACACATATGTAGGGAATGACATTGTGACGGAAGAAGAAAACGAGTTTACGGATGTAGAAGGCAACTTAACTGGCATGCCAATTGTAAAGGTCGAACATTTCGTGAATGCGGTGAATGAACCTGTAGTCAAAGTGCTAATGCTGCAAGAAGCAAATCGATTAGTAGAAGTAGAGAAAAAATTACAAGCAGAGCTAGACGGTGAGCTAAGTGTTATGCGCTCAAAGCCTTTCTTTTTAGAATTCACAGAAGTGGGTGTGACAAAAGGAACAAGTTTGCACCTTTTAATTAAAAAGCTTGGCATTAAACAAGAAGAGGTTATTGCCATGGGTGACAGCTATAATGACTTAGCCATGATTGAATTTGCTGGATTAGGTGTGGCAATGGGGAATGCACCTGATGACATTAAAGAGATTGCTAATCATGTAACCGATACAAATATGAATGATGGTGTAGCAAAAGTAGTAGAAGAATTTGTGTTAAAAACAAACGTGCTTGTTTGATCAAAATAAAAAGACGCCTGTACAAAGCAGGCGTCTTTGATGCGTTTTGAGGCGAGATCGACCGTGTGGCCACATCCACACGTTGCTCAAGGCGTGTCGCTCGACTTACACAAATTAGCTCATCGCTCAATTAATATATCACTTCTCTTCTAAAAACACAAGCTATT
This sequence comes from Priestia iocasae, assembly GCF_016909075.1. Lineage (GTDB taxonomy): Bacteria > Bacillota > Bacilli > Bacillales > Bacillaceae_H > Priestia > Priestia iocasae. Next base: position 905,618 of record NZ_JAFBFC010000001.1, on the reverse strand, counting down.
TTTTAAGAGTTTTCTACTTGCATATGTAGCGTCTTTAATTCTTCAGCTGTTAAGTCACGCCATTTCCCTTTTTCAAGTCCACCTAACTTAACATTCATAATGCGAATGCGCTCTAGCTTTGTCACGGTGTACCCAAATGCTCGGCACATGCGACGAATTTGGCGATTAAGTCCCTGTGTTAAGATAATCCGAAATGTTACATCATTCACTCGAAACACTCGACAAGGATTCGTTTTCACATTCGGAAGCTGCACACCCTTTGACATTCCTTCTAGAAAAGCATCGCTAAATGGTTTATCTACTGTGACAACATACTCTTTTTCATGATGATGTTCCGCACGCAAAATTTTATTGACAATGTCACCATCATTCGTCAGTAAAATGAGCCCTTCCGATGCTTTATCTAGACGTCCTACCGGAAACACTCGATATGGATGATTGACAAACTCAATAATATTCCCTTTAATATGTTCAGCAGCCGTACATGTAATACCAACAGGCTTATTTAGCGCAATATAAATGGCGGGATCTTCATTTTGCTTAATTTCTTTTCTATCAATCAACACGACATCGCCTTGTGTAACAAAGCTGTTTTTATTCGCCGTTTCTTCATTGATTCTTACACGCTCAGCAGCAATTAGACGCTCTGCTTCACGTCTTGAACAATAGCCTGTTTCTCTGATAAACCGTTGAATCCTTATCATTGCACACACACGACCTCTTTCTTTTTCTTCGGTCTGATTATTGTACCACACACCTCGGTCAAGCTAGTGAGTTACTTTTCACGTTACGAACTTTAATCATCGTTTTGAACAGATTGCCCATAGGTATTTTTTCCTTTTTGTAACAATTTTAACAAAACTGTAAAGTGTCCAAGCTCTTCCCACATAACATACAAAGAGTTCAACAGATTCATTACACACAAAAGGAGGGTAATCATTGATTCGTAAGCTTATTGTAACTCTGATCACCGCTTGTCTTCTTATTTTGGCCGTCAATATAACCTCAGCGGAAGCTTCTAGCAGTCAACTCATCATTATTAACAAATCCACAAATCAACTCGCTTATTACAATAACGGCAAGCTTATCAAAGTCTTTCGCGTGGCAACGGGTAAAAAACCATCCTATACCCCAGAAGGAACCTTTAAAATTGTAAACAAAATTAAGAACCGCCCTTACTACAAAGGCAAGGTAAAAGGCGGTGATCCACGCAATCCATTAGGCGATCGGTGGCTAGGTATTAATGCACGTGGCACATATGGTACGACCTATGCTATACACGGAAACAACAATCCCAGCTCTATCGGGAGGTATGTTAGCAATGGTTGCATTCGTATGTACGATGAGGAAGTACGTTGGTTATTTGATCAAGTTCGTGTCAATGCAGTCGTCATTATCACCACTTCGCAAAAGTCGTTTGATTCAATTGCTGCTGCAAACGGATTTAAGGTAAGTGGTGGAAGTCACACACCAGTCGTGTCTACGCCAAGTTCGAGCAGCGCTTTAAAAAAGGGACATAGAGGAAGTGAAGTAAAACAGCTGCAGCAAAAGCTACATGCGTTAGGTTATAACACAGGTGGTATTGACGGTGTATTTGGAGTAGCAACAGAAAGAGCAGTTCGCGACTTTCAACGAAAAAGCGAGCTAGCTGTCGATGGTATCGTAGGCTCTGCAACTAAAAAAGCATTACATCTTTCAAATCTTTCATCTAAGAAAACAGCTCCACCTACCGTCATCTCTTCTAAAGGGATTTCAAGTACATTAAGACAAGGTAGTCGTGGAAATGAAGTGATGACTCTTCAACAAAGACTACATGCATTAGGATATCGCACAGGAGGTATTGATGGTATATTTGGAGCTGCAACAAATGCAGCAGTACGAAACTTTCAGCGCACCAACAACCTCGATGCTGATGGTGTCGTCGGGCCAATAACAAAAAAAGCACTTAATCTTTGAAAAAAAAAACAGGGGTTCTTTCCCCTGTTTTTTTACTCTATATAGTTCGTAACTCCTGTGTTAAACGCAAAAACTTTTCCTTATCTCGCTCTTGTAATGACAAATCAATTTGGCTTCGAAGTTTTTCTTCATGGACATCTCGCAGAACCTTATCTAAAAACATTTCTGCTAATAGAGCATCAATCACTTTCTCTTCCGATTGGTAGGATTCGTTTAGTAGATTTTTTTCCATAGATATCAACTCCTTGTCCCTTTTTATTATAACTTAAATTAACTGATAATTCAAACATTTTTTAGTATGGTAATAAGTTGATTACATACTATATTTTAGAATTTACAATATAAGTATGCATCCTGCTCTTTTTCACTCTTGCTTTCCTCTGGATTTTGCTCTTGTTGTTTGGGCGAATGAGGACGAATCGCTTCTTTGAATGCTTCAATGACGGCTCCTGTAGCTTGAATCCAACTACCGGTTACACCAATAATCTCAAATATCCGCTGCTCGTTTCCTAGCTGATAAGCTCCTGATAATGCTTGTATGAAAGCTCCTATAGATTGTAAAGAGTTACCGACTACTTCTAAAAAGATTGGCTGATTTGTGTCTACATTTTGCAAATCATTGATAACCTCCAAACCCGCTCCAATCCCCTGTAAACTGTCACCAATCACAATTAAAATATCATATTCAATAAGCTCTTCACGTTGTCCACCTATCACCCCTGCAATAACCGATAAATTACCGGTTATTTGCACTTTACTACCTAAACTTTCAAGGATTTCACCAGGTGGCTCATTAATTTGCAGAGAGCTTCCAAGCGCTTGTAAACCGTTACCTAAGATAATAATCTGTTCATTTTCACGAGAGCTTTTCATCAATTCTCTCGTTGCTCCGATTGCTGCTGTTACATTTCCCGTTGCCGTTATCCACGCACCAAGGAGTTCATATTGCCCCATTCCACTCCCTCCTTTTTTTCACCCTGCCGTTACAGTATGGTATGCATCATGCAATGAAAGTGAGCGTGAATTGACGAAACGATCTCCCTTTTCTATACTTAAAAGACTCTTAATTAATGAATGAAGGTGAAAACAATGGACTTTCAAATGCGATTTTTATCTTTTTATGTCGTTCAAATAGAAGGAAAAGAAGATCAAGCAGCTAAGCACTATAAACACTTTCAAACGATGAATGAAGAACAATATGAAAATAGTGCGTTAAAAGATTTTTTAGACGGTGAGTTTAAAAAGATTGTCAAACGTAAAGTGGAGCGTCACCCCAAATCCGAGCAAGTTCCAACAAAGCTTGGTTACTTTATTGTTGAACCTGGTCATGAACTCACATCAAACCCGAACTACAATCTTTTTCACCGTGCTCTCCATGCTGACTCCAATGAAGCGTTTAAAGAAGTCAGTGAAGAATTCGTTCGGGCCTACATCGATACAGCCGCTGTACGAGGTGGCGCATTTTTAGTCGCAACGGCTACACCAAGAAAATACTTTGACCACTCTTTCGTTTTCGTGATGAAATGTGACTTTGAACCAAAGGTAGCGTCCATCGCTGACGAATCAACACTGATCCGTCACGTTGAAATGGCCATCACAACGAAAAACATGAAATCGATTCAATACCCCTACATGCCTGAAGAAGGCATGATTGAAGAAAACGAATTAAAAATTCACCAATCATCACATGCTCGCTATTTTGAAGACTTCTTAAAATTTGTTGAGTACGGCGAACCGATGCCAGAAATCATGAAAAATCAAGTGATGGAAATGGTACGTGGACATATTCATGAAACGTTTGAGCCAGAAAGTGAAGAGCTTGAACAATTCGAAGTGGAAATGGAAACATGGGCCACAAGTGAAAAGCGTGAAATTCAAGAGCGACTAGACACACACCAAGTCGTTGAAGCTGCTGCCCACATTATTGAACACTCACCAGAAGCAGAGCTTAAAATGAAAGTAGGAGAAACCGAGATTAAAGGATTACTAGCCGATTTCGGGCAAAATATACATCTTGCCAAAGTAAATGGACGGTACGTCGCTGTGGTTGAAGCGGAATCCATTCTGTTTGAAAAAGGCGTATCGCCAATTGAATTTTTGAAGCCAGATGAGTTAGATGCGGTATTAGAGAGAATTCGAAGGAAGATGACTGGAGAATAAAGAAACTGACTGGGCTACGTCTAAAAAGCACTGACTACATGTTGGTGCTTTTTTTACAAGTAGTACTCATCGTCTCGATCATCTGGAGGGTAAAGTGGTTACTCGTTAAGAAACCCCATACTTTTCACAACATGAAGCGATGAAATAAACGATTGCAGTTCTTTCTCATCAAAATCTTCACGAGAAATAGAGGGCAATCCTGCAAAAATCTTAACTAAATGATAAAGTCGATCCGCGCTTCCACCAATAAAGCAAGAAGAAATTTGTTTATGGTTAGTTGTTTCTACTACAACCAATGCGCCGATAAAAAGCGCTGACTCTGCATCATCAAGACTTAATTCAACGTCCTTTTCCTTTACTAAAGCAAAATCGAGTCCGTATCGATGTTGTACTTTTCCTTGCAGAAGTGCCAAAATCGATTTTTTATAAATAACATAGATTCCACAAATTTTTTCACGAACGGGCATAAACGGATCAGCTAAATGATTTTGCACATCTGGATGATCAATGGGCAGCGGTAAGGCTTCAAGCTCATTAAGAAAAAAGGCATGAACCTCTTGAATACCCCACGCTCGATACTTTTTTTGATAAGTTTGATACGTTTCATAAGTACTCAAGAGATTTCCTCCTCTTCCTTAGCTGTAGAGATACGTATTGAACTAGTTTAGTGCTTAAACACCGAATAAGGAACTTTAAAGAAATTAATGCCATTTGAATAAGGGCCGTATTCATATTCTTGGAAGATAATCATAATTCCATCTTCTTTAAAATAGAACTGATCTTGCTTTAGATTGACAGATTCAAATTCCTCTACCCAAAATTGAGCACCTTTTTTGTTGCGAGCAATCATCGTATTTTTAATGAATGTATTCACTTTATTAAGCTGAGTTTTATTCGTAATAACGTCACCCAACTGAATTTCTTTCGCTTTTAGTAAATCGTAATTGTAGGTCTCGACACCCCCAAGGCCATGTGCACCACCACTATACATGTAGTAAGTTGAGGAAACGCTTAGTCGGTTATCTTGATTGTACGAAACAGATGATTTCATTGAATAATCGTAAGGTCCTAAATACCAACCACTTGCTTCATCTTCGGCTTCCATGTCTTTTAGGTCCCAATACTCTGTTTCTGCTTTATTTGCTAGATTAAGAAAATGATGATTAATACTTCGTTCTAGCTTCTTATTGAAAAGACCCGAGAATTCAGGATATGTAATCCCTTCCATCAATGTTTTGATTGTATAATTTACGCCTAAAGCTTGAATTCTATCGCTTGGTGCTTTTTCAAATTTTACGATATTCGTTTGAGGAACAAAGATGTTTCCACCTATGTTATAAAGCGTTTTTTCATTTTGATAAATCATTTCATAGACACGATATGCTTGACCTTTCTTACCAATTGATACAGTAAATGAGCCATCTTTGTTTTTCTTATATAGCTTGATATCTGATGAAAATGTGACCTTTCCAACTTGTCCTTTCACTAATTCTGTACTTCCCCACATTACTTTTGCTTCTGCTGAATCTTGTGATTGCCCTAAAGGAGACAGTAGTAACATTCCCGTTAAAGCAGCAATGGCCATTTTTTTCATATCTTTCCACCTCTTTTATACAACTATATTTATTATAGAAAAATTTTACATAAATTTAAACCTTTAAGACTACGAAAATAATAAAAAACTTATCTAAAACAAAACCAATGAACTATAAACAACACCTATTTTTTTCGTATAAAAGCTCTTTTGCATCGTCTGTAGCATAATCTATAACAGTTTAACGAAGGAAGGTTATAAAAGATGTTCAATCAATTTAATCGTTTTCCTCATCCACAAACGTGGGGATATTATGGTTTTTCTCCTTACAATACAGGGCCTTGGCATAACTTACACACCAATCACTATCATTTGTATTATCTAAATCCTGCCCTTATGAAATCCTATACACCTCATCAAGCATTCTCTCCTTATCAAGGCTTTCCATTTGTAAATGGAAATTGAGCCAAAGATATCTCCCTGTGCATCGGTCCCTGCTATTACATCGTTAGAAGGTAATGTGCAAGGGATCCGTACATAGAACATCTTACCTTTTAAACCATCTCTTTTTATAGTTGAAAACAGAAAAGGAATAACATAAGCTAGAATAAGGAAATGAATAGATTGTTGAATAGAAAGAAGAGATGAGAAGATTGAACAGACAGTATGATTTAGATTGGATACGCGTCGCTGCAACAGTTGCTGTTTTTGTTTTTCATTGTACAATGTTTGCAAACGCTTTTCCGTGGCACGTTAAGAACAACGAGTTAAATTCAGGATGGGTTTTTTCACTTTCTCTCCTTCTAAGTACATGGCTTATGCCTATATTCTTTGCCATTTCAGGCATTAGTGTGCGGTATGCACTCGAGAGAAAAACAGTTAGAAATTACATAACAGAACGATTGACTCGGCTTGGAATTCCTTTACTTTTAGGCATTTGGATTTTATCTCCACCTCAAGTCTATATTGAGAGGATTTCATACGAACAATTTAACGGCTCATTTTTAGATTTTATTCCTCATTATGTAGATGGGTTATACCTTGGCATTGGAGGTAGTGGAAATTTTGCATTTGTTGGTCTACATTTATGGTATTTGCTTGTTTTATTAGTATTTTCAATCCTTACCCTGCCGCTTTTTCGATTCATACAACACCTTACAATTAAACCGGTTTATTACTATTTCCTACCGATTCCACTCGTTTTGTTGTCAACTATCAATATCGTAGACTTAGGTAGCTGGGACATTTTTTTCTATGTCGTTATTTTCATATATGGCTATTACTTTTTTCATGGCAATGTCTTTCAAACAATGATTCAAAAAACGTTTTGGATTCACTTGCTTATCGGTGTTTCAACATCCATCATTTATACAAGTTGGTTTATCATCAATATACCAGAAGTCGGAACAACGGCTTTCTATTTATTTAAAAGTATTCGTGGACTTAGCTGCTGGAGCTCTCTTATAACAATTTTTTATCTAGGTCATCGCTATTTGAGACGTTCAAACCATACACTTGCTTATACGAGTGAAGCAGCGATGCCGGTTTATATTCTTCATCAGCCCGTTATCGTCATCATTGGTTTTTTTATAAAAGATTTATCTTGGTCAGTGGAATGGAAATTAACCTTTCTCTTCGCAACGTGCTTTAGTCTTGTTCTATTACTCTATCACGTACTCATCCGTCCTTTTAATGTGATGCGTTTTCTGTTTGGGTTAAAGCAAAAGCCATCCATACACAAAGGGCTGCCTGTCAAAGAAACTAGTAGGTGAATCATTCAAAAAAAGAGCGCGAACCTTTGACGAACGGTTCGCGCTCTTTGTCTTATTTATTAAAACCCCTTTGTTCATACAACATTCCCATCCTATGTTTACGTTAACACCGTACTTCCCATTAAATACGTGTCAACTTGACGAGCTACTTCACGACCTTCGTGAATGGCCCACACAATGAGACTTTGACCTCTTCTTGCATCTCCGGCTGCGAATACCCCTTCTACATTTGTTGTGTACTCTCCGTAAGCCGCTTTTACTTTTTGATTCGTCGTTTCAATACCAAATTGCTTAAGGAGCGGTTGCTCAGCCCCTTCAAATCCGATTGCAACGAATACAAGCTGTGCAGGCCACACTTTTTCTGTACCTGGTATTTCGTTGAACACAAATCGGCCATCTTCCCCTTTTACTTTTTCCATTTGAATCGTATGCAACTCTTTTAAATTACCATTATCGTCCGCTACTATTTTTTTCGTTTGAATTAAATATTGACGTGGGTCACGGCCATATTGCTTTTGTGCTTCCTCGTATGCATAATCAAGTGAATACACATCCGGATAAGCTGGCCACATGTTGTCTTCTGTACGTGCCATTGGAAGCTGAGGGTGTTTACCGAACTGAACAACGGTACGACATTTTTGACGTAAAGCGGTTGCGACACAGTCTGCACCCGTGTCACCGCCTCCAATGACAATAACATCTTTACCTTCTGCATCAATAAATTGACCATCCTCAAAGTTTGAGTCTAATAGACTCTTTGTTGTTTCTGTTAAGTAATCCATCGCTAAATGAATTCCTTTTGCTTCTCGTCCTTCGATAACTAAATCGCGCTGCTTTTGTGCACCAATACAAAGAATAACAGAATCATATTGCTCGTTTATCTCTTCGGAAGAAATATCTTTTCCAACCTCTGTATTCGTTACAAAATCGATGCCTTCTTGTGTAAGCAAGCGTACACGTCGTTCAACGACTTCTTTTTCTAACTTCATATTTGGAATCCCATACGTTAACAGTCCACCAGGACGATCAGCACGCTCATACACGGTCACAGAGTGTCCAGCTTGATTTAACTGATCAGCCGCTGCTAATCCCGCAGGTCCTGAACCAACAATTGCAATCTTTTTACCAGTGCGCTTTGTCGGAATTCTTGGTGTAATCCAGCCATTTTCAAATCCTTTGTCGATAATTGTACGCTCAATATTTTTAATCGCGACAGCCGGATCTGTAATGGCCAATGTACAGGAACCTTCACATGGAGCTGGACAAACACGTCCTGTAAACTCTGGAAAGTTATTTGTTTTCATTAAACGCTCTAATGCTTCTTTCCACCTACCACGATACACTAAGTCATTCCACTCAGGAATTAAATTGTTAATTGGACATCCTGTTGTAACATTGTTTAATTCCATTCCCATGTGACAGAAAGGAGTCCCGCAGTCCATACAGCGGGCACCTTGTCTGCTTAATGATTCATCAGAGAAAGGAGCTGAATATTCGTTCCAGTCGTTAATACGCGTGCTAGCATTTCTCTCTGTCGCCTTTTCACGTGTATATTCCATAAATCCTGTTGCTTTTCCCATTACTCTCTCTCCCTTCCGTTCTTATACAACCTCTAACTTCTTTGCGATAACCTTTTTCTCTTGACTTGCATTTTGTTGAAACGCGTTCATAACCGCTTCTTCTTTCGGTAATCCACTCGCTTCATTATCCTCAATAAGCGTCATCATTCGCTTGTAATCTTTCGGAATAACTTTTACAAATTTTGAAACGAATACGTCCCAGTTTGCTAGAATATACGCAGCTTTTGGACTTTCTGTATATGCATAATGTTTTTCGATTAACGCTTTTACTTCCGCGATTTCTTCTTTATTTAAAAGAGATTCGAAATCAATCATCTCTTGATTACATTGCTTTTTAAATGATGTGATATCTTCTGGTAATACGTATGCGATACCACCTGACATACCAGCTCCAAAGTTTTTACCTACTTCACCTAAAATCACGACTCGGCCACCTGTCATGTATTCACAGCCATGATCACCAATGCCTTCCACAACTGCTTTTACCCCACTGTTACGAACACAGAAGCGTTCGCCAGCGCGACCATTAATGTACGCTTCACCGCTTGTTGCTCCATAAAACGCAACATTTCCGATGATGACATTTTCAGCTGCGACAAGTGTTACTTCTTTCGGTGAAGAGACCACAATCTTCCCGCCTGACAAGCCTTTTCCAACATAGTCATTTGCATCTCCTGTTAAATACATCGACATGCCGCTTGGTACAAATGCACCAAAGCTTTGACCTGCTGATCCTGTAAAGCGAAGTGTAATTGTATCTTCTGGTAATCCTTTCTCTCCGTAACGCTTCGATACTTCGCTACCAACAATCGTTCCAACTACACGATTGATATTTGTAATCGGAGATTCAATATCCACTTGATGCTGTTTTTCTAAAGCTGGACGAACAGCCGGTAATAGCTTTTGCATATCAAGTGATTCGTCAATTTTATGATTTTGTGGTGTACGGAATGTACGAGCTCCTTTTGGTTGATACAGTAAGTTTGTTAAGTCAAGGTGACTTGCTTTCCAATGTGCTTTTGCACGTTCACTCACCTTCAATACATCTGTACGTCCAACCATCTCATCCACTGTTTTAAAGCCTAGTTGAGCCATTAATTCACGTACTTCTTCTGCCACAAATCGCATGTAATTCACAATGTGGTCTGGATCGCCCATAAATTTCGCACGAAGCTCTGGATTTTGTGTTGCTACCCCAACCGGACATGTGTCTAAGTGACAAGCACGCATCATGACACAGCCAAGCACGATTAATGGAGCTGTTGCAAATCCAAACTCCTCAGCCCCTAAAAGAGCTGCCATTACAACGTCGCGACCCGTCATTAACTTCCCGTCTGTTTCTAATACCACTTTTTCACGTAAGCCGTTTAGCATTAATGTTTGATGAGCTTCTGCTAAACCAAGCTCCCACGGTAAGCCTGTATGCTTAATACTCGTTTTTGGCGAAGCACCTGTTCCTCCGTCATATCCACTAATAACAATAACATCGGCTGCCCCTTTCGCCACACCTGCTGCGATGGTACCAACCCCTGATTTTGCTACAAGCTTAACACTAATGCGTGCATCACGGTTTGCATTTTTTAAATCGTGAATTAACTGTGCTAAATCTTCAATTGAATAAATGTCATGATGCGGAGGTGGTGAAATGAGCCCAACCCCTGGTGTAGATCCACGAACATCGGCTACCCATGGATAGACTTTGTTTCCAGGAAGCTGACCACCTTCACCTGGCTTTGCTCCTTGCGCCATCTTAATTTGAAGCTCATCTGCGTTTACTAAATAATGGCTTTTCACACCGAAACGACCAGACGCAATTTGTTTAATGGCACTGCGACGTAAATCACCATTTTTATCAAGTTTGTAGCGACTTGGATCCTCTCCACCTTCACCACTGTTGCTTTTCGCCCCTAAACGGTTCATTGCAATAGCTAATGATTCATGCGCTTCTTGACTTAATGAACCAAATGACATCGCCCCTGTTTTAAAGCGTTTCACAATGGAATCGACAGACTCTACTTCATCAAGAGACAACGCTGGACGCTCTTCATCGAATGCGAATAAGTTACGTAAAAAGCCCATTCGCTCTTCGTTTGCCATATCAGAGTACGTTTTAAATAAGTTATAGTCGTTCTTACGACACGCCCATTGAAGCGTATGAATGGTTTTAGGATTAAACGCATGATGCTCACCTGTTTTTCTCCATTGGAAGTCACTACCAGACTCTAATGACTGTTCGTGTGTTTCTTTATACCCTTCTTCGTGTCGAACGGTTGCTTCTTTTGCAATAACATCTAACTCGATACCGCCTAGCTGTGAAGCCGTACCTGTAAAATAGCGCTCAATCACTTCTTGGCTAATTCCAACCGCTTCATAAATTTGAGCACCTCGGTAACTTTGTACAGTGGAAATTCCCATTTTCGACATGACTTTGACAACACCCTCAGTCACACCTTTTACATACTTTTGCACCGCTTCTTCATAACTCACTGCTAAAGCCCCGGCTTGAATTTCATCATGATACGTCGCGAATGCTAAATAAGGATTAATTGCATTAGCACCGTAGCCAATTAGCGCTGCGAAATGATGAACTTCTCTTACTTCACCAGCTTCTACAATGATGCTTGCTTTCGTACGTGTTCCTTGACGGATAAGATGCTGATGTAATGCACTAACAGCTAATAATGTTGGAATCGCTGTTTCGTTAGCAGTCATATTACGGTCTGATAAAATAAGAAGACTTACACCCTCTTTAATTGCTTCATCAGCTTTTACACACACTTCCTGGATAGCACCTTCTAAATCTTCCTTAAACAAAGTTGGAATCGTTCGAGTTTGAAACTCGGCAAAACGATTATTTCGTAGGTGTGTAAGCTGTTCATTAGTTAAAACAGGTGTGTCTAATTTAATACGACGACAGCTTGATTCGTTCGGATGAAGAAGATCACCTTCAGCTCCTAAAAATGACAGCGTTGAGGTCACAATTTGCTCACGAATCGCATCAATCGGTGGGTTCGTTACTTGTGCAAATAATTGCTTAAAGTAATTAAATAACGACTGTGGGCGATCTGATAAAACGGCAAGTGGTGTATCATTCCCCATTGAACCAAGCGGATCTTTTCCTTCAGTTACAACCGGAAGTAAATATTTATGAATATCTTCATACGTATAGCCAAATGCCTTTTGACGGCTACGTAAATCGTTAAATGATTGTGGAACTTTCTCTTGGCTATCTTCTAATGTCGCGATTTGGTTTTCTAACCACTGAGCATAAGGATACTCAGCTGCCATTTCCGACTTAATTTCATCATCAGAAATGATTCGACCTTCTTCTAAGTCAATGAGAAGCATTTTACCTGGACTTAGACGATCTTTGTATAAAACATCTTCAGCTTCGACATCAATAACACCTACTTCTGAAGAGAAAATGATGTAATCGTCTTTTGTCACATAATAACGAGCAGGACGAAGACCATTTCGATCTAAAATCGCACCGATTTGCTTTCCATTCGTAAATGAAATAGCAGTTGGTCCATCCCAAGGCTCCATTAGACAGCTATGATATTCATAAAATGCTTTCTTTTCTTTTGCCATGTGTTCATTTTCTGTCCATGGTTCTGGAATAAGCATCATCGCGGTATGAGCTGGCTTACGTCCTGCTAGTACGAAAAATTCAAATGCATTATCAAGAACGGAGGAATCACTTCCATCTGTGTCTAAAATAGGAAGTAATTTATCTAAATCTTCTCCAAATGCGTCTGACACAAACTGTTGTTCACGCGCTTTCATCCAATTAATGTTTCCGCGTAGCGTGTTAATTTCACCATTATGAATGAGATAGCGATTCGGATGCGCTCGCTCCCAACTTGGGAATGTATTTGTACTAAAGCGGGAGTGTACTAAAGCAAATGCTGAAACAAAAGACTCGTCTTGTAAATCAGAATAAAATGCATCTACTTGCTCAGGAGTTAACAATCCCTTATAAACAATTGTTTGACTAGAAAGACTTGCAAAATAGAATGATTTCTCTTCCTTTTTGCCCCAGTTTTCAGCTTGCTTACGAATGACATACAATTTACGCTCAAATGCTAAATCATCTGCTGCTTGTTTTCCTTTTCCGATAAACACTTGACGCACAATTGGCGCACTCTTTTGTGCAACTGTTCCGATTTTTCCGACATTTGTAGGTACAGTTCTCCATCCCAAGACAACTTGACCTTCTTGTTCTATATATTCGTTTATTTTATATTCAATATTTTGGCGATTTTGATCCTCTTTTGAGAAAAAGATCATTCCAACTCCATATTCACCTTTAGTTGGCAAATCTAAGTTGTCACACTCTTTACGAAAAAAAGCATCAGGAATCTGTACCATAAGTCCTGCTCCATCACCTGTTAATGGATCACTTCCTTGTCCACCGCGATGGTCTAATTGACAAAGCATGCCAAGTCCCTTTTTTACAATATCGTGTGTAGGAACTCCCTTTAAATGCGCGTATAAACCGATTCCGCATGCATCATGTTCAAATTCAGGACGGTAGAGACCTTGCGCTTTCGGTAATTGATTGTATGTCATCTTTTCTCCCCCGTTTCATTAATTTTATCCTCTGTCTATTTATCAAGTTCAGATCACTTATTAATTATTGTAGGTTTTCAGAATTATATAAACAATATATAATTAAGATCAAACCAATCTCATTTTGAGATGAATGCAGGAGGAACCTATGGAATTACGCCAATTAAGGTACTTTATCGAAGTTGCTAAAAAAGAACATTTTTCTGAAGCAGCTGCTCATTTACATGTTGCACAGTCTGCAATTAGTCGACAAATCAGCAATTTAGAAAGTGAGCTCGGCGTTGAATTGTTCGAGCGTGAAGGACGGAATGTAAAGCTCACCTCCATCGGAAAAATTTTTTTGTCGGAAGCGGAAGTCGCCATGAAAGCAATTGAACACGCAAAAAAGCAAATCGACGAATATTTAGATCCGGAGCGTGGAACGATTAAAATTGGATTTCCAACAAGTCTTGCGAGCCATCTTCTTCCTACTGTTCTTTCGGCATTTAAACAAAAACATCCGAACGTAGCTTTTCACTTACGACAAGGCTCTTATAGCTTTTTAATCGATGCAGTCAAAAAAAGAGAAATTGATTTAGCGTTTCTTGGCCCTGTTCCAACAGACGATCCTGACATTGAAGGTCACATTTTATTTACAGAAAACATCTCAGCCCTACTCCCGATTAACCACCCTCTTGCAGAGCGTCAAAGCATTCGATTGCGTGATTTACGAAAAGATCAATTTGTCTTGTTTCCGAAAGGGTTTATTCTTGAACAAATTGCCATTGATGCATGCAAACAAGCTGGGTTTCAGCCGAATGTTTCATCTGAGGGGGAAGACTTAGATGCGATTAAAGGATTGGTTTCTGCTGGCATTGGTGTAACTCTTCTACCCGAAAGTACATTCCATGAAACAACGCCACGCTTCACAAAAAAAGTAGCCATTGAAACTCCAATCGTTCGTCGCACAGTCGGCATTATCATTCCAACAAACCGTGATCTAGCTCCGTCTGAAAAAGTATTTTTCCAGTTTGCAACAGAATTCTTTTCATTATTGGAGCAATATCGTTAAAGGACGACATGGTAACATTGCTTGTACTTTAACTTTTCTAGGTGATGATCGGGTGACGTTCTTTTTTCTTGTACAGCATATGGTATAATCAACAAGCACGAATATATACACATGCGATACTCTTTCTTTTTTAAATAGTAGAAGATAAAACTTAAGCATATCGTAAATTATAACTAAAGCGAGGATTTATTCATGTTAACTTTTGAAGAAAAAATAGGTATTATTGAATCGTTCCCACAACTAACACGTAACAACGTATCACTAGGTCGTGTTAATTTTCATTATGATGAAAGTGTGTTTGAAAAAAAGACGGTCGTGTATCACTTACACCCTAATGGAAATGGATTTGTATATGGCGGGAACTTAACAAACTATGAAACAAATGATAAAGGTTTTGTAAACATTCGTGATTTCTCAGAAAAAGAATTAAAAACCATTATTCACGAAGCCATTCAATCATTGTCACCTAAATCAGATGTACACCTTGAAATGGCGATTGTTGGGGATGGAGAAGAAGAACGCTGGATTGGTCCTAATAACGCTGTTCTCTTACTAATTGATGAAGATGACTTATGGAACATTTACGATGGCCTAAACTTAGAAGCAGCGTTTGAAACATACGAAGAAGCAGAGCAGTATTTAGAAGAAGAAGGATTTAAGCGAGCATAAAATGAAAAGCTCTCCGTTTGTCGGAGTGCTTTTTTTGTATAGAGAGCACAAAAGTTTTCAAATAAGTAAGTCAGATAGTATAATAGAACTAAGTACTTTAGAACTATTACCAGGAGGTAGCATGATGTTAAACATCGGCACACAAGCACCACATTTTACAGTGAACACTGTTTCTTCTCATTCCACGTTACCTATTCCAGTTTCACTTGATGCATATAAAGGTAAGTGGCTCGTTCTCTTTTTCTATCCTTATTCTTTTTCAATTGTTTGTCCAACCGAGATAAAAAGTTTAGATCGAAATCTTCCAGAATTTGAAGAATTGAATACAGAAGTGTTAGCCATTAGTACCGATAGTGTCTTCACACAGCGTGCATGGTTAAAAGCAGATCACCCAAATGCAATTGGAACCATTAATGTAAAGCTTGCATCTGATTTTACAAAAGAAGTGACACAAGCTTACGATGTTCTTCAACCGGAAACAGGCGCCTCTTATCGCGCAACATTTATCATTGATCCAAAAGGAACCATTCAATATGCTACAATGACGAATGACAATGTCGGAAGAAGCGCGGTCGAGACATTACGAGTTTTAAAAGCGCTCCAAACAGGCGGCTATTGCCCAATGGATTGGAATGTAGGAGATCACGTCCTACAAAGCTAACGATAATCGCACATTCCTATTTCAAGTGGACAGTGAAGGTTAGCCTTTTTCATTGTCCACTTCTCCATTTTTTTGTCACTTCTCATCGTTCTACACCTCTGCCATTTTTGATATAATTTACCTAAGACCTAAGATTCAGCTCACATTACTACATAGGAGGCAGATTTCATTGCCTATTTTTTCAACCTTTCAAAAAAGAATGTTTTTAAACAACCTACTTAGCTCAGCTTTTGCTGTATTCGGTGTTGGAAGCACCTTCATTTTTTATACCATTTCTTTATCTCTATTCGAAACGATTATTCTTTTAGTCATCATGGTGCTATCAGTTCTCATTATGATTACCTGTGAGTTTGTAACATATAAAAAACAAA
The DNA here is from genome assembly GCF_016909075.1 of Priestia iocasae. Classification (GTDB taxonomy): domain Bacteria; phylum Bacillota; class Bacilli; order Bacillales; family Bacillaceae_H; genus Priestia; species Priestia iocasae. The sequence continues at coordinate 889,292 of NZ_JAFBFC010000001.1, read as the reverse complement.
TCAAGCCAATCAAACTCGCTTTTACCGAAAAATCAAATAGCTTACGAACACTTCAACAAGCTTATGAGCAAGCTCACACTTTTCCTGTGTTGACCGTAAAAAGAATTTTGATTCCTCACTTACTTGGCTTATCCATTCCAGCTTCTTTATTAGCAAGCTTTTTTATTTTTATGGGCCACTTAACAATTCCCTACTACTTTATTATTTTGGCGTGGGCTGGAGCTATATTAATTGCAACGATGCATGCACTCATTGAGTTTTTTTTAACGTTTCGTACCATTCAACCGCTACTTACGTATTTAAGTGAGCAAGCAAAAACCCAATTCAGTGCAAACTTATCTCTTCATAAAAACACGTTTATTAGCATCAAAAAAAAGATGTTAACAAGCTCTTTATTTTCGGCCATTTTTCCTGTCATGTTATTTAGTCTTGCAAACGAAGTACATGTTTTTGAACAGCAAGGATTACGATGGAGTGAATATTGGAGCTGGGCAAGTATCATTTTAGTAATGGTCATGATTATTGCATTAAGCGGTGCATTTTTGCTTTATAAAAACATCCAACAGCCACTTCATGAACTTCAAGAAGCGTTTCATGACGTAAAAAACGGGGAGTTTAATGTATTAGAAAACACTTATTCAGATGAGTTCTCTCAGCTCGTGACAGGATACAATCATATGGTAACGGCAATTAAAGAAAGAGATGCTCTAAATAAGCAATTATTAGAAAGCTTTTTCACAGTCTTTGCTGCTACATTAGACGCACGTGATCATTATACAGCTGGTCACTCAATACGTGTAGCAAGTTATGCTGTAAAAATCGGTGAGAACGCACATCTTAATGAGCAGGAACTCAACTTACTCAAAAAATCAGCTTTATTGCATGATATCGGAAAAATTGGCATTCCTGATCGCGTCTTATTAAAAGACGGTAGATTAACAGACGAAGAGTTTAGTTATATTAAACAACACCCTGTCATTGGAGCGACTATATTAGAGCAAGTTAGTTTAACAGAAGAAATGAAGCCTATCCTTCCAGGCGTGAAATATCACCATGAACGATTTGATGGAAAAGGATACCCTGATGGATTAAAAGAAAAAAACATCCCTCTATTCGGACGAATTATCGCTGTAGCCGATGCATTTGATGCAATGACTTCGGATCGTCCTTATCGAAAAGGGATGTCTGTAGACAAAGCACTTGCCATCCTTGAAGATGGAAAAGGAACACAATGGGATCCTTATTTCGCTTCGTTATTTATTAAAATAATGAAAGAAAAAGATTCAACAGATTCCAACAGTGAGCCAGCCTACTACAGGTGAAATGAGTAAAAGAAGCTGACGTTGAACGTTTTTAGAAGTGGACAGTTTTCGACTGTATGTAAGCTGGATTGTCAATCAAATCTCTTTGAATGACGATCCAGCTTTAAATATCATCACTTGTTTCTTTTAGAACGCCCTCTCTGTCATTCGTACTTACTCATACACTTCAATTAACAACGCGTCTCCATTCTTACCTACTTTGATTTTCGCGTATCTTGCGTTTTCCTCAACCTCTCGCCCTGTTCCCTCTTCAATAAAATAGTTTTCAATGCCGTATTCTACATTTCCATTTCCTTTATAGCGACCCGTTATCCATACATCTGCGGCGCCACTTTCTTTCTCATCGCCTACTACATGCGTATGATATTCGTAAACACCTTGCTTATTTTGAACAAGACCTACTTTAATTTTCTCATTGTAGCTCGGTTCTTCTTTTAATTCGAGGCGTGATATTGTAAATCGTAATATTACATAGTCTCCTTGCAGCAACGACCGTGGATCTAGTGGCTCTAACTGTAGCGTAACGGTTTCACCATTTGCTAGCACTCGTTCACTTTTGGTTACTTGCACACCAATAATGACAAGCTGAATGCTAATGATTACTAGTAAAATCCCTTTTCTTATCGCTACAAAACTACGAACCTCGCTATTGAAGGCTGTTCGCTTATCCACCCAGTTCACAATTGCAAAGATGAGCACACCCACAAGCATAAATGTAATGGATTTATGAAGTAGGCTCCATAATAAATCGTAATACTTGTATCCGACATAGGCTAGCCACCCTACAAAACTAACGATAAACAAAAATGTGGCTTCCTTCCTAATCGCGACAAATAAAAGAACGGTCACAGTAACAAAATAAAGTACGTTTACAACAAAATAGAGAGCATACGATTGTTCATTTAAAAACGTCCAAACAAAAAATGCGAGCAATGAATAAATAACACTATTGTGATACAGAATGTGTTGCAAGTTCTTTAGTAAATACGTTCGCCCAAATAAAATAACAAGATTCAGGGCAATAACAGCCATACTCACTGTTTCTGGAGATATGTTCTCAACGGAGAATGCTGCTACAAAAACGATCATTCCTGCCAAGTACGTGATGTATTTAAAAATTTGACTTGTCACTTTCAAAAAGACAAAGCCTAGTACAAGCAGAAAGAGCAGAGAAATCCACATTCCTTCGAATAGAACAGAAGGAATGGTAATAAAATAACCCGTTAATAACATCGTATATCGGATTACACTATCCCACTGTGGCTTGAGTACAGCCGGCACAATGAGAAAGGCTGTAGCAAAAAGCGCAAACATGATTGGCTCCATTTCTCCGACTATTAACATAACGATTCCAATGAAGGAGCTTGCACCGATAAATGCTGATACAATTGCAATCACACCGATAAACACTCGTTTTGCCATCGTATTCTCTTTAAATTTACGAATAAGAACAACTGCAATTCCTACAATGATGAAAGGAAAATAAATGGTCAAGTAAAAGATTGACTCTGATCCAATGTAAAGAAGAAAGGCGATAAACTTCCAAATCAGGAAGAACGTTGCTGCTAAACCACTTATGACTGTAAACCATTTACTCCAACCTTGCCGATTGCTATACCAAAACAAGAATGCTGCAGCCGCAATGTAAATCACACTCACAAAGACGATAAACGGTTCAAATAATTCTCCTAACGTTAACCCCAACATGGCACCATGAAAGGCAGCAAGTGATAAAAATGACAACGCTTTTGACTGTAGCCACCCTTTTTGAATGATTAAGAACAAACTAACATTAACAACCGCCACGATTATTAATAATGAACGATACCACCCTTCATCTGCTCCAAAGAAGCTTGAAGATGGAAACATCCAAAACCAAAGCGCGACATGAAGAAGCACATGACTTAAAATATAAAAAGGTTGATACTTTGTAAAAATGGAAAATAACAGTGCGGGTATGGCCCATACGAGAAACAATTGAAAACTATCTGCATGGGAGTTATAAATTTGCCCTAAAATCGCTACAGTCACTCCAAATGTAAGACATCCTGTAAACATAAGCCACTCGCTTAAAAATGGGCGACGCTTTAACCAAGTTGTGAATAAATAGGAAGTGCCATAAAATAAGACCATCAAAGCGATGCTTAGACTAATTTTGGTCCACTTATCAAATCCAGGCCAATTTGCAGCAAAAAAATAAATAATTGCCGCTAATATAAGAGACAAACCCATCACATACCCTACTTGGATAAAGCGTTCTTTAATGATGGATGAATCTACTTTCTCCATGTTTTCACATCCATTCTACATATCGTTTATTCTTTTATTTTACTACATTCACTTCTCTAATAGTATTAGACTGGAAATAATAGTATAAAATCACCATATCCTTCTTCTTCTAATCGACTTTTATGAATAAAACGCAGGGAAGCAGAATAGATATGATACTGAATGTCTTTAGATTGAGATGTAGCATTATATACATATCCCAAATGATTATTTCCTTCTCGACTACGTACCTCTTGTCCTCCTTCTTCATTTATAACAGCTGTCACATTGACACTTGCTGACATCACCGGCTTTCTAAACGTAGGCCAACCCGTTTTACTATCGCACTTGTCTTTTGAAACAAATAAAGGCTCGCCTGACACCACATCTACATAAATGCCTTCTTCTCTATGATTCCAATATTGATTTTCAAACGGTGGTTCTTTTCCATTTTCCTGCGTCACATGGTATTGTATAGGCGTTAACAGCTTTTTTAAGTACGTACGATCTTTTGGCCAATGCTCATTTAAAAATCGTTCTCTCCCTGATCCCTTTACATATAACTTGTATTGAAAGTTGCTTTTTTTATAAAAATCTTGATGCTCTTCTTCCGCTACATAAAAAGGACCTGCTTGCAAAATTTTGGTCACAATCGGAACCATAAATTTTCTACTGTTTTCTAAATGTTGCTTTGACTGTTCTGCTTTCTGCCTTTGTTGTTCGTTGTGGTGAAAAATAGCAGTCTGATATGAAGATCCTCGATCACTAAATTGGCCACCTTCGTCTGTTGGATCAACTTGTTGCCAATAGATTGTAAGAAGTTCATCATAAGAGAGCTGTGTTGAATCAAACGTAATTTGTACGGCTTCATAGTGACCCGTTTTTCCAGTTATGACTTGTTCATATGTTGGATTCTCTTCTGTTCCTCCTGTATATCCAGAGACCACTTTTATTACACCAGGACGTTGATCAAACGGCGAAACCATACACCAAAAACAACCTCCTGCAAATGTTGCAATCTCAACCGTGCTCTTCAATCCCATCACCTCCTATGAAAACAAAACAAAGAACAGACGCACAGCACCTGTCCTTTTTATCACTATTGTAACGTCATTTACCATTTACAGTCGAGCAATCTTACTAGTTCCACTCTAGTCCTCTACCGAATTGACCGTTTATTTATCGCAGTTCTCAATGAGAGTGATGCTTTTTATGATGCTCCCACTTTGGAATAAAGTTATTTTCCTCTAATTGATCGTACCGTTTTTCTAAATGAGACATAATTTTGTCTCCTTTTTCTTTTGGCATAACACCGTACTCAACATATTTTTGAATGACTTCTTTTCGCTTTGTCAGAAGTTCTTTATGAAGCGTAGAAAGCTCCTGTTTTTGTGCGTCCGTTAACTGTATATTTTTCTCTCTTATAGGTTGATTGCTAGTCTCGGCATGCACAGCCGTCAAACTACTCGATAGAACAATCGCTGTTAAGGCAACCGTGCTTATAAACTTGCGCATGATTAGCACTCCTTTCCATTTATTGCTTTTATTATGAAGCAGCAGACTCTATTCTATACAAAAAGAGTTGCATCAAACGAGCTAATAAGCACCCGTTAATACAACTCTTTTTATTTATTTTGCCTTCTTCATTTTACAATAATTGTGCTTTTTTCTTTCCTTTTAAAAAAGTGAGAATCACATGAGCAGCTACCCGACTCGTCATATCACGAAAGTCGAGCGTTGGATCAATTTCAACAATATCCATTCCTTGAACCATTTCTTCTTTCCCTAACAGCATAATCGCTTCTAACAAAGTAGCGCTATCCATCCCTCCAGGACCGATAGCCGGGCAACCTGGTGCGAATGCTTGATCTAGTACATCCATATCGACCGATATATAAATAGCATCTACTTTGTTTTTCAAGCATGCTACACTTTCTTTTACAATAGAAGAGATGGACATGGATGCAACCTCTTTCATCGTATACACCTTCACACCATGCTCTTTTGCAAAGTCTGAATAAGGCTTACTGTTAGAGAAATCACGAATACCAATTTGAACAAGATGTTCACCCTTCATCACGCCACTCTCCACTAAGCTTCGAAAAGGGGTACCATTTGTTGGCCCACCATCCTCTAAATTGCGTAAGTCATGGTGTGCATCGAACTGAATAACTCCTACCGCTCCTTTTTTCGTTGAAAATCCTTTAATGGAAGGATAGCTAACCGAGTGATCTCCCCCAAGTAATACAAACAAAGAATCTGGATACTTTTCTGTGACAGCTGATACTGTCTCATAAATACGTGATTGTGATCCGATAATATCGGTTGGATGCATGCAAATATCACCTAAATCTGCTATTTGGATATCATCTAATTCAATCTCTTCTTCAATTGAATACGTACTATAAGAATGCAGCATCGTTCGAATGGTCGTAGGTGCTAATAATGCCCCAGAATGACTAATACTTGATTTTGATAGCGGCGCTCCTAACAAGGTGACAGAGGCACTTTCACGTTGTTGCAGAAGTTCTCCTGCCTTTCGCACGTGACGATCAACAAACTGTGCTTTACCAGCAGACTTAAGATACGGGAACGTTTCGCTCAAAGAATATCCCCCTTTCATACACCTTCACACCCTGTTTCCAAACGGCATGAACGTGATTCACACCATAATGATACAGAACATATTCATAGTTTGGGGCATCCCATAAGACGAGGTCTGCTTGTTGACCAATTTTAATTTGACCTGCACGATTTCCCCGATTGATTGCATAAGCTGCATTCACTGTGACAGCATTCCAAATCTCTTCTGGCTTCATTTTTAACTTTAGTGCTGCGAGATTCATAATAAACTGAATATTTTCTGTCGGTGAGCTTCCAGGATTGAAATCCGTTGATAAAGCAACGGCACATCCGTTATCAATCATCGTACGTGCTCTTGCAAACTTCTCTTTAGCTAAATAAAAGGACGTTCCCGGTAACAGGACCGCTACTGTATCGCTATTTGCCAGCATAAAGATGCCCTGATCTGATGCACCAACTAAATGATCACCACTTACCGCTTCTAATTCAGCTGCAAGCTCCGTTCCTCCTAAAGGATCAATTTCATCAGCATGAATTTTCACATCAAACCCTTTCGCTTTCGCTTGCTGTAAAAAGGCACGTGATTGCTCAACCGTAAAAACACCTGTTTCACAAAAAATGTCCACAAACTCTGCAAGCTCTTCTTCCTTAATCACATCAAGCATCCGAACCATTTCATCTAAAAACGCGTTAGAATCATCCTTGTACTGTGGCGGAATGGCGTGTGCACCTAAAAAGGTCGAAATAACCTCAACTGGATGTTGTTCATTTAGCGCTTTTGCAACACGTAGCTGCTTTAATTCTGTCTCTTCATCTAACCCGTATCCACTCTTTGCTTCGACCGTTGTGACTCCAAATGACAGCAATCGATTTAAATGAAACGAACCCTTTTCTAGCAACTCCTCTTCTGTTGCTTTTTTTGTTGCGGCTACGGTTGATAAAATCCCCCCACCTTGCTTTAAAATATCTAAGTACGGTACTCCTTGTTGCTTTAGCATCATCTCATGCTCACGCGATCCCCCAAATACAAGGTGGGTATGTGGGTCGACAAGCCCTGGTGTAACAAGCTTACCTTTCGCATCGATTACCGTTTCTGCCTCATGCTGCTTCGCTTCTTCTCGAGGTCCAATAAAAACAACCTTACCGTCTTTTACTCCTACTGATGCATGTGTTAAAACTGGCAGCGTTGACATGTCTGCTCCTTTTAACGGCCCATTTCCATGATCCATTGTCAGTAGTTGCCCAATGTTGGTTACTAAAAGATCCAGTTTCACGTTAACACTCCTTTCCGTATTTCTTCATTGGAATCGTAATGTCCATTTCATCTGCTACTTCAATTGCTTTTTCATAACCTGCATCAACGTGGCGAACAACCCCCATACCTGGGTCTGTCGTTAACACTCGTTCTAGACGCTCTTGTGCTAAATCCGTACCATCTGCAACGACAACCATACCTGCGTGAAGTGAATACCCCATACCTACGCCTCCACCGTGATGGAATGAAATCCATGAACCACCTGCAGCTGTATTAATAAGTGCATTCAACACAGCCCAGTCTCCTACAGCATCACTACCGTCTTTCATTGCTTCTGTTTCACGATTCGGTGAGGTAACGGATCCACAATCAAGGTGATCACGACCAATAACGATTGGCGCTTTTAACTCTCCTTTACGTACTAATTCATTAATCGCTAGCCCCATCTTCACACGTTCGCCATACCCTAACCAACAAATACGTGAAGGTAGCCCTTGAAAGCTCACTTTTTCTTTTGCCATTTCAATCCAGTGTAAAAGCGGTTTATTATCAGGAAACAGCTCTTTCACGAGTTCATCTGTGCGATAAATATCTTCTGGATCTCCTGATAATGCTGCCCAGCGAAACGGTCCTTTTCCTTCACAGAACAATGGACGAATGTACGCCGGAACGAATCCAGGAAAGTTAAATGCATTCTCAACGCCCTCATCTAGTGCAACTTGGCGAATATTATTTCCATAATCAAATACAATGGCTCCGCGCTCTTGGAAAGCAAGCATCGCTTTTACATGGTTTGCCATGCTTTTCTTTGACTGACACACATATTCTGTTGGATTTTCTTTACGAAGAGCATCTGCTTCTGCGAGTGTCATTCCCTCTGGTACATAGCCGTTTAGCGGATCATGAGCAGATGTTTGATCTGTGACGATGTCAATCTCGATGCCTTTTTCTAACAAGATAGGATGAATTTCCGCTGCATTTCCGATAAGACCAATTGAAAGAGGTTCGCCATTTTTCTTCGCCTCCATCGCCCACATTAACGCTTCATCTAACGAATTCGTCATTCGATCACAATATTTCGTATCTAATCGCTTTTGAATACGATCTGGGTCTACATCGACAGCAAGAACCACCCCTTCATTCATTGTAACGGCAAGAGGCTGAGCTCCCCCCATTCCTCCTAGACCTGCTGTAAGGGTTAATGTTCCTTTTAATGAACCACCAAAATGCTTTTTGGCAAGAGCGGCGAACGTCTCATACGTTCCTTGCAAAATCCCTTGTGTTCCAATGTAAATCCAGCTACCTGCCGTCATTTGTCCATACATCATAAGTCCTTTTTGATCAAGTTCATGGAAATGTTCCCAGTTTGCCCATTTTGGTACAAGCACAGAGTTTGATAATAAAACACGTGGTGCATGCTTATGAGTTTTAAATACAGCGACTGGCTTACCAGACTGAACGAGCATTGTTTCATCATTTTCTAAATCACGAAGTGTCGCAACAATTGCATCAAACGACTCCCAGTTGCGAGCAGCTTTGCCAATTCCTCCGTATACGACTAATTCTTCTGGCTTTTCCGCTACTTCTGGATCTAAATTGTTATAAAGCATCCGTAATACCGCTTCTTGCTCCCATCCTTTACACTCAATCTCTATCCCCTTTTTCACTTTTACGTTTCTAGACATTTTTTGTGTCATTTGAATTCCCCCTTTGTTTGATTCATTGATAAATGCTTTTTCATAAATGATGGCCAATTAACGTCCTTGAGCCAGCTTGCTGCTTTTTCAATGTCTTTTGAAAACACACGATCTTGTGTAATACTCGGAATCAACTGTCGAACTTCTTCGTAAATCGCTCTTGTAAAAGAAGCCATTCGGTCAACCCCTCGATATTCAACCGCTTGAAGCGCACAAATTAATTCAATCGCTACAACACGACGGACATTTTGGATAATTTGATGAGCATGACGAGAACCAATCGTCCCCATGCTCACGTGATCTTCTTGATTTGCTGACGAAGGAATGGAATCGACACTAGCAGGATGAGCTAACGTCTTATTTTCTGAAACAAGCGAAGCCGCACAATATTGCATAATCATAGCGCCTGATTGTAAGCCCGGTACAGGACTTAAGAAAGCGGGTAAATCATTCAGCTGTGGGTTTACAAGACGCTCGATACGTCGCTCTGAAATATTCGCAAGCTCCGCTACCGCAATTTTCATAAAATCCATGGCAAACGCGATTGGCTGACCATGAAAATTCCCTCCTGAAATGACACTCTCTCCTTCATCGAAAATAAGTGGATTGTCCGTGGCTGCATTCATTTCGATTTCAAGCTTTTCTTTGACATAATCAAGCGCTTGCCAGGAAGCACCATGAACTTGAGGAATACATCTTAATGAGTACGCATCTTGAACACGTAATTCTCCTTGCTTTGTCGTAAGCTGACTTCCCGAAATCATATGACGAATTCGTTTGGCTACTTCACATTGCTGACGATACCCACGCACTTCGTGAACACGGTGATCAAATGCCTCTTCAATTCCTTGTAGCCCTTCAAGTGTTAATGATGCAACTGCATCAACTTGATACGCTAACTGCTCAGCTTCCATGTAATTAACAACGCCCATTGCCGTCATTGCTTGTGTACCATTAATCAGTGCAAGACCTTCTTTCGCTTTTAACGTGACTGGTTGGATTCCTTCTTTGTTTAATGCATCAATTGCCGGCATTTTTTGACCTTTGTAAAAGACTTCTCCCTCACCCATGACAACGAGTGCTAAGTGTGAAAGTGGCGCTAAGTCCCCGCTTGCACCTAAAGATCCTTGCTGTGGAATGACCGGATGGATATGTGCATTTAACAATTCTAAAAGTGTTTCAATCACAACCGGACGGACACCTGAAAAGCCTTTTAACAATGCATTCGCTCGTAACAGCACCATCGCTCTTGAAACGACTTCAGGAAAGGGGTCTCCTACTCCGCACGCATGAGAATGAATGAGATTCCATTGCAATGCTTCTACATCTTGCGAATCAATGAGCACATCACTGAACTTGCCAAATCCAGTCGTAATCCCATACACGACTTTTTTCTGATCCACAATTCGATCAACCGCTTCTCGACTTTTTTCTACTCGTTTTAAGCTATCTAATGATGCACTCACAAATGCATCTTCATCTAACACTTGCTTCGCTTGTAAAATGGTTAATGTCTCACCTGTTAATACAACCATTGTATGCACCTCTCTTCTAAAAAATAAAAGAGGGGGCTATATTGACAGACGTATCCCGTCTGCAATATAGCCCCCTCTTCATCTACTAAACTCTGGGCTTATGTTAAATATGATTGATTCCTAATCCGATTGCTTCGTGTTCAAAACCTCGAACAGGCGCTCCAATGGTTCCATAAAGCGCAACTGCAATCCATTCGCCTTCTGCTTCTTTTTCATATGGCTTTCCTCTTACAATTGAAAAACGTAAGCCAGCCGTGCGTAACAGTCCACCTAATTCCACTTGTCCTCGTGTAATACCATGAACCGCTTCTAAAATCGCATGATACAAAGCATGCATTTCTCGATACACATCGTGATTCACAATTCCTTGCCTTTTCGCAGATGTTTCAATCGCAGCCACAATTTTTTGCAGCTCCATGGCACCTACTTTACCTTGGCAATAAGACCAACCCAACTTAGCGAGCTCTTTCTTTAAAGAAAGCTCTCCCTCTTCATTTGTAAATGCGAGTAAAATGGCATTCCGCCCTATACGTCTGCTTACATCTTCAAGCATGGAAAAACCTCTTTTGAATTTTCTAAATAGACTAATAACTACACTCATTGTATGCGATTGCAAATAATCGGTCAACAATAACTTTCCACATTTTAGAAAGTTATCAAGCTACTTTATTACTTAATTAAAGCGTCAACTTAAACGATGAGGCAGGACGAAAAATCGTTCTGCCTCATCGTTTATAGTGAAGAAGTCTATTTTTCTTTTTTTATATTTAGCAGTAACTCCGTTAATACCGTTGTAAATGTATGAAGTCGTTCTTGGATACGTCCAGGAAATTCTTTTTCTAAAAAAGCAATGTTGTCTTTTTCCGTATGCCAGATTGCTCCATGTTTTACGGTTTGTGTATAACCATCTTTATCACCAATTTGCCAGTTTGTTGCTTCAAAATAGGCAATAGGAATACCTGATGCTTCAAATGGAGCATGATCACTCCAGTCACCCGTTGTCCCCTTTGGATAATCTGGGTTTAACCCTGGATTTGTTGTGACATCTAACTTTTTCTTAGCCGCTACTTTTAGCGCTTGGTCACGCACCCACCCTTTTGCTGCTTCTTTGCTTCCATAGACATACATATAATCTCCAGCTACTAAACTATCTAAGTTTATCATTGCGACTGTATTCTCTTTTTCTGTTTCAGACATCTGTGACAAGTAATAGGTAGACCCATTTAGCCCACCTTCTTCAGCACCAAATAACACAAACTTAATGGTATGTGGCGTTTTTTTCTTTTTCAGTGCTTTTGCTGCTTCTAAAATTACACCTACACTTGAGGCATTATCATCTGCACCTTTCGCTGTCGCAACAGAATCATAGTGAGCACCAACAATGATTTCTTTTTTTGATTTCCCTTTCTTAACTGCAATGACATTTTCGGACGAAATTTGATTCCCTTTTCTCGTAAACGTAAACGGCTGCGCTTCTACATCATAGCCTAATTTACGTAATTCACGTTGAATATACTCACTTGTTTCTTTTTCTTTCTCTGTTCCCATTACACGTGTGCCAATTGTTTCAGATATGTATGTCATATGCTTATATGCTATTTTCCCGTTCTTCTTTCCTTTTACTGGTCCATGCGCAGAAGCAACCGATGCACATAACAAGGTAAAAATAATTGTAATCACTACACTAACTTTTTTCATCTCTCATAATGCTCCTTTCATAATCTCACTGCATAATTGTTTACTTATACATAATATTTTATATTTATTAATACATCAATCATACTTTCTTACTATTATCCATTCTCTTAATTAATACAGATGCATAGTACTATCACCTTTTTGAATCTATTCCATTCACACAAATGATGTATGTTTATTAATCTCGAGTGGACATCGTACTACTGGACTTGCAGACTTTCATACACTGAAAAATGGAGGTGGTCTCTTGAAGCTCAAATGGCTTTTTCCATTTTTAGTGATGATTTCGCTCGTAACTGGATGTTTGAATGACCCTGTTCAAGATGACTTAATTACGTACATCAATGATGATATCCCAACAGTATTTGAGTTAGAATTGAAAGCCGTTGGTACCTATGATAGCGTAACTGGCCCAAACTACACAGATGACATCGTTTTATATGAAGCACTTGTAAACGAAATTATTCCAACCTACAATGAATTTGTCAGAGAATTAGAAGCCATTTCAATTGATACAGATGAAGTAAGAGAGATTCATGAGGGATATATTAAGGGAGCAAATCTTCAATACAATGCTTTTGTAAGAATGGTAACCGCTCTTGAACAACAAGACCGGCAATTAATTGAGGAAGCAAATAGCATGCTAGATGAAGCACGAAAATTAATGAGAGATTACCAAGTTAATATTAAAAACCTAGCCGAAGAGCATAATGTAGAATTAACCGAGAACTTGGATAGTGAAACTTTATAAATCAACAAAAGCTGACTAACACGTGAACAGTCAGCTTTTGTCATTTTACTTGCCATTAGACGGAAAAGCTTTTTGTCACTTTTCCTTTCTTTCCTGCTACATTTAAAAAGAGAGTGATCGAATACTTCCCACTTTTAAGGTTATTGATGGTAAATTCTTGAACAAACTCTTGATGTGGGTTTAACATCAGATGCTCAATGGCCATCGTCGTAAAAACTCCCTCCGAATACTTTGCTATTTTATTTCCTGCTTCATCATACAACACATAATCTGCTTTTAACCCATTTGGAAATTCGAGTTCAACATCTTCTTCTGATTGATTGTTAACCGTATAAACAATCTTCACTCTTCCATTTTTCTCATTTGTAATTACTGCATCTCCTACAAGCTGTTCCGTCATCTGTTGACCTCCATTTACTTGTTTTACAGTATTTTCTGTATGCGTCTCTTGACCACATCCTATTACGGTCAAGTTTAATCCTATCATTACGCTTACCAATCTTCCATTTATTGAGAAATACTTGTACATCGATTCACTCTCCTTTGTTTATACATGTAAGTCACCTCACAGCCCTGTCTCTATGTGATATTTTCTAGACGAATAAAGTATCTATTACTTTGACGTTATGTCTTTAAAAACGTTACATAAGACAAAGGTTATTTTTCATATAGTTAGAGTAATGTAAATGGATAAAAGCAAATGATCTAGGAGAGAATGTTAACAATTTCATAAATCGTGATTTTCTTTGAAGGAGGAATCCTCATGAAGCGGTTTGCTAGAAAAAACATGACGGACGAAACAAATCGCGTGCTAGATGAATTGTTTGAACTAACAAACTCTTCTTTCTTCTTACACCTCGAATTTGCGATTGTTTCATTTTTCACGAGCTTTATACATCTACTTTGGTTACATTCATTTATTTTCTTTCCAATCGGATTTAGCATTAATTTCTTATTGATGTGGCTTCTTCATCTTTCTCTTTCGATGGTATCTAAATCGTGATTACAGATGGTTATTTTTTATCACTTTCTCTACAAAATCATTTCTCTTCATAAAACAGCCCTGCCATTTATCCACTTATAGTAATAGATAATGGCAGGGCTGTTCTATTATACATATTTTTCAATTCATTTAAGAATAACTATGCTCTTTCACGGCTTCGTTATGAGCATGGAGCTGATTAGCTTGGCTCATAGAGTCTGATTTCTTTTCATGTTCTACGGAAGAATCTGAAAGAGGTTCTGTCAACTCTACACCTGCTTCTTTTACTTTCGAACCGATTTCACTAAGCTCTTCAGTAGCTTCTTTGGCAGTTGAAACTGTTTCGTTTGTGATTTCAACAACATCATTTAATTTACCAAATACATCATTGTTAATACGCTCGTACAATTTTTGAGCGTCATTTATAGCATCTTTTAATGTTTCTGAAGCAGATTTAAATTGTTGAACCATTTGATTTTTTACTTCGCCTGGATTTTCTCTTACTTCATTGAGCATTTCTTTAGAAGAATCTTTAAGGTCTACTGCTGCACTTTTCACTTGATTTCTCGTTGTTGTGTCTAATAGCGAAATCACTCCTCCAACAATCCCTCCAATGACAATTCCTTTTACAAGTTTACTGTTTTTTTCCTCACGTACTGTTACTTGTGGCATGTTAATCTCCTCCTGTAAAATGTTGTGATTGTTATTTGTTTACTTCCCAAAAAAGAATATGGTTAAACAAAAAGATTTCGTTAGAAGTTATTTCATCTTGCTTTTATGTTCATTTTTGAGTATGATTCGATATGTAAGCGGTTCAAAGAAGTCTGACGACTGACCACTATATAAAATAAAAGGGGATATAAAATGAAAGAACGGATCATATTTTTCACAGTTGGTTTATTGATTTTAACGCTTGGTGTAGCGCTTATTATAAAGTCGAACCTAGGAGCATCTTCTTGGGATGCCTTAGCGGTTGGCGAATCACAAATGTTTGGTTTATCCGTAGGAACATTTGTATTTATAAATGGAATTGTATTAATTTTTATTAACTCATTTTTATTAAAGAAACGCCCAGAAATTCTTGCTGCCGGAAGCATCCTTTTAATTGGGGCACTAATTGATTTTTGGTTATCAATTGTTCAGTCTCCAGAAGCACTTATTTTACAAATCATTTCACTTTTAGCTGGTATTTTAACAATGGGTGTAGGAATCGCTATTTACTTGCAAGCGAAGTTCCCAGCAAGTCCAATGGATACACTAATGGTTGCCATTCATACACGCTTTGGATTGAATCTACGTACTTCGCGAATCATTAGTGAAGGATTTGCTTTATCACTGGCTTTCTTATTTCAAGGAGCAATCGGAATTGGAACAATTATTGTGACACTCACACTGGGTCTTGTTGTACAATACTCTTTCCCATTCTTCGAACAACTATTAAAAAAGTGGCAACATCGTATGCCAAAAAAAGCAGTATCGTAACATACTTTATGCAGATTCAAATACAAGAGGTAACATGCTAAAAAGGCACAAGCGACTAACGCTTTGTGCCTTTTTAGCGTAATTTTATTTTAGATTTTTCATGAACTTTACACACGATACGGCTTTCGTCTCATCCATTGTGTAGCAACCCACTTTTCACCTTTTACAACAGGCATTCCAGCATGAAGAGTTTGCTTATTTAATAAAGAATCATTGTAAAAGTATTCAAAGTACACGCCCATCCCTTTTCGAGGGGAAATCGAAAGGTTTAGCTCTGGAAATAACGTTTCTCCACCTTCTTCTACATCGTTTAGATACATGATAAGTGTACTAATTCGATTATTAGCTGCCGCTCTACTTGTTTCAACAAAATAGTCATGATGAGCTTTAAATTGTTGCTCAGGTGCATAGTGAAGAAT
This sequence comes from Priestia iocasae, assembly GCF_016909075.1. Classification (GTDB taxonomy): domain Bacteria; phylum Bacillota; class Bacilli; order Bacillales; family Bacillaceae_H; genus Priestia; species Priestia iocasae. The sequence continues at coordinate 873,300 of NZ_JAFBFC010000001.1, read as the reverse complement.
TTGAATCCCCTCCCCGTGCTCCACTGGAACACACATCAAGGCTGATATACGCTGTTCAATTTCTCCTATGAATTCGTTTTCATTTTCATCAAAGAACATACTGCTACTCGTACGAATATCATTTACGTGTTTCGATGCCCCAATTTTTGAACGTGCTAATCGGTTTTGTGATAAAGTGATGAGCCTATCACATTCCTCATTTGTAAGAACGTGATCTAACACGACGACTAGTGGTTGTTCATATCGAGCAATAATTTGCACCTCTTGTTGCTCAATTTTAATTTTAGATCCCTGATGTTCAAATATGTTTTTCTCTAACGTGGATGTAAGCATGAACATCCTTCCTCTCCTTATATCTAAATGTTCAGAAAATAAACCACGTATTTTCACTAAGGCTAGCGCACATTTCCTTTGAACGCTCATGCGTCTCAAAGAAAGTGCATTCTCGGAATATACGCTCTTAGTTTACTACAATTTATCGTTTTATTTCTACAACCTTTTCTTCTTTTTTACTATTGCATAAAGATATAAACCGTCATCATCTTCACTTCTATTTATCTTATATGATAAGGAGTCTTACAAACTCTTAAAGAAAGCTTTACATTATAATGAAAACCCTCATAGTACAATAAAAAATGAGGACTTTTCCATCCTAAAATTTGTCTCATGAGGTGATGAGCATTGAAAAGACGCCCAAAGTTTTTGTTACTAACAGCAGAATATGGAAATGGACATGTACAAGTCGCAAAAGCATTGGTACAAGAACTTTTAGATCGTAATTGCGCAGATGTCGTTGTTTCTAGCATTTATTCAGAATCTTACCCTACTCTTACAACTATTTCAGAATCAATGTATTTAAAAAGCTACACACCTCTTGGAAAACCACTCTATTCTTTTTGCTATCACAGCTTTGATAAAGTATGTAATAAAAAGGTCGCCAGTTGGATAACAAAGATTGGCCAAAAACGCCTTCGCTACTTAATTGAGTCAGAAAAACCAGATGTGATTATCAATACATTTCCAGTCTTAGCAGTATCAGCTCTTCGTCGCAAAACGGATATGATGATACCTGTTGTCAACATCATTACCGACTACTGCGTGCACAACACATGGGTACAGCGCGAGATTGACAAATATTACGTAGCTTCCGCTCACACAAAAGAAAAATTGCACTCTTTAGGTGTACCTCATCAATCGATTGTTCTATCTGGTATTCCCATTCGCTCATCATTTGAGGACCAATCATCAATCGATTTAATAAGCAAATACCAAATTGATCCAACCAAAAAAGTCATTCTCATAATGGCTGGTGCATTCGGTGTTTTAAAGAAGATTAAAAAGCTATGTGAAAAGATTCTTTCTACCCATAATTGTCAAGTCATCGTTGTTTGTGGGAAAGATGATCAATTAAAAGAAGAACTACAAGATCTTCAAACATCCTTCCCAACTCAACTAAACGTATTTGGTTATGTTGAACAAGTCCATGAACTCTATAAGCTAGCTTCTCTTATGATCACAAAGCCAGGGGGTATTACGTTAACAGAAGCAGCAGCAGTGGGTGTTCCTCTTCTCCTCTATAAACCCACTCCAGGTCAGGAGAAGTCTAATGCCTTATTTTTTGAAGAAAAAGGAGCGGCTATGGTTGCATACCATACCGAAGAAGTCTATCAAATTGTATACGAGCTACTAGAAGACGACTTAAAGTTAGAGAAAATGAAGCATGCTATCCAAGTCATCTATCAACCTCAAGCATCTAAAACCATTATCAATGATCTTATCGATAACGTTTATAAAGATTATCTTCCATTAACTCAGTACAAATAAGAAACGCGCTCGACTACACAATTGTCGAGCACGTTTCTTATTTTAAGGTAAATAGTTTTCGTCTATTTTTGTCTACTTTTGTCATGTCTATTGCTTTTTTTCAATCTTATATTAAACTATTGTAAAGATAATGTAAATTATTACACAAAAACCTTGACAAACTAAGGGGGTATAGATATGACAGTAGAAGAATATTGTGGTACATTTGATCATTCTATTTTACAATTTACATTCTCTCTAATTGATGATGTTAAAACAAGAATTAAAGAAAAAAAGCTTTTTTATCAAGAACAAGTACACCGTTACATCAGCAAACAAATTGACCTCTTCTTTACATCCTCTCGCTTAAATCGCGCATTAACTTCTGTTTACAAGCATGAAATGCATAGGACTATTATGTTCCGACTAAATTCTACAATGAAGGAGATTCAATTATTTAGATGTGTATAATTCATAATCATCAAATATAAATCGGTTAACTCATATGAAATGAGCTAACCGATTTTAGATTACATGAGGATATCTTTTCTTTTTATTTTCCGATAAATACGGTATCCACGTCTAACTGCATTTAACACAAAATAAGGAATATGAATATTATATTTATAAAAAAAAGGCATATATATTTTATAATAGGCTTTAACTAAATCACGCCATTTTCGGTCAATTCCTGTTTTGTAAAAATCAGAAATGTCCACAACATAACCTCTATTATGATTCATCATCACATTTTTCCCGTGAATGTCATACGGGTTTAATCCACGCATTCGAGCATAATCTAATGCTTCATTCACATCTTTAATAACTTGTTCGGGAATACGGATGCCTCGATGAACGGCTTCATATAAAGTAATACCTTTTAATTTTTTTAGGATCAAATAGTTCTGCTCATAATGAATAAGCTCTGAATAAGATGGATGCACACCCAGCTTTTCATACACCCACACTTCTTTTTTGACGAGCTCGGGCTCTCTACTATATACTTTTACAACCCATTCTTCATAATCTTTATGCTCAAATACAGCAGCATAATTGCCAACTCCAATACATGTCCAATTACTCGGGCTAGCCTCTACAATAACAGGATCATAGCTATACTCACTAGAAATCTGTAAATCTGGTAACAACGTTTTCTGTACTAGTTCATTAAATACATCTTTTCTCATTTTCTTCACTTCATCTCTTAAAACTATTATGTATACTGTAACGCATCTACACAGTAAATGAAAAGATGTATTTTCAAAAAAGCTGATGAGGATTTAGTAAGCCCTCATCAGCTCTTGTTTACTAGCGCCCTCTTAAAAAACGATCATATAATTGATAAATAGCAGATAATCCGATTAACCAGTAAACGAATGTCACTATCTGTGGCATCGATCCAAATAACTCTTGAACAATGTTAAAATCTAGTGCAACAAATAACCAATTTAAACCACCAATAATTAATAAAACCATGGTAAATACGGGTAGAAATCTCATTGTCATTCCCCTTTAAATACATACTCAAGAAAACGCTTTCTCCTTATTAATATATGTTTGGCTTATTAATTGGTACCACCTTTTAGCAAAATGAAACCATTCTACTAATTTTTTAAAAGGCATGCAAATAACCCCTATCGCTTGTCCGATAGGGGTTATTTTATGAGATTGCGAACGATTAATCCATGTTAATCCAAACGCTTTTGACCTCGGTATAATTCTCTAATGCATAGCTTCCCATTTCACGGCCTATGCCTGATTGTTTGTATCCACCAAATGGACTTGCTGCATCAAATGCATTGTAGCAATTCACCCACACTGTTCCTGCTTTAATACCGTGAGCAAGGTAGTGAGCTTTCTTAAGATCCTGCGTCCAAATGCCAGCTGCTAGACCATATGATGTATCATTGGCTTTTGAAATCAAATCATCTAAATCATCAAATGGCATTGCAGCTACAACTGGCCCAAAGATTTCTTCACGGGCAATCGTCATTGAATGATTCACATCAGCAAAAATAGTAGGCTCAACAAAATATCCTTTGTCAAAAGGAATATTTCCACCTGTTAATACTTCTGCTCCTTCTTCAATACCTTTATCGATGTATCCTTTTACTCTCTTTTGCTGTTCAGCAGAGACTAGAGGTCCCATTGTCGTATCTTGTGCTAAGCCATGTCCTTGCTTAATTGACTTAGCTTGTGATACTAAATCAGCTACAACGTTATCGTACAAGCTTTTTTGAACATATAAACGACTTCCTGCGCAGCATACTTGTCCTTGATTGAACATCACACCCATTAATGCCCCGGGTACTGCTTTTGATAGATCCGCATCAGGTAAGATAATATTCGGTGATTTCCCTCCAAGCTCCAATGTAACACGCTTTAATGATTCGCTCGCTTGCTTCATAATATATTTTCCAACGGCTGTTGATCCTGTAAAGGCAATTTTATCAACAAGTGGATGGTCAACAAGCGGTGCGCCTGCTGTTTTACCGTAACCTGGAACAACATTTAATACGCCTTTTGGGATACCTGCTTCTTCAGCTAACTTTGCTAAATATAAAGCAGATAATGGCGTTTGCTCTGCAGGTTTTAATACGACCGTACACCCTGTTGCAAGTGCTGCTCCTAGCTTCCAAGCAGCCATAAGTAACGGAAAATTCCAAGGAATAATTTGTCCTACAACTCCTACAGCTTCATGGCGAGTATAATTAAAATAATTTCCTTGAACAGGGATGGTTTGTCCAACAATTTTTGTGGACCAACCAGCAAAATAGCGGAAATGTTCAATCGCTAATGGTACGTCAGCAGCTGATGTTTCTCGAAGAGGCTTACCATTATCTAATGTTTCAAGCTGAGCTAGTTCTAACTTATTTTCTTCCATTAAATCCGCAAGCTTATAAATGAGACGACTACGCTCTGCCGTCCCCATCTTGGACCAAGGACCATTGTCAAACGCTTCTCTTGCCGCTTTTACAGCTCGGTCAATATCTTCAGGATTTGCTTCTGCAACCTCTGCTAGTTTTTCACCTGTTGCTGGATTAACGGTTTCAAACGTTTTACCTGATAATGAATCAACCCATTCACCATTGATGTATAGCTTTTTCACACCTGTTAAAAAATTAGCTAGCTTCGCACTCACTTCAACTGATTTTGTACCAATATTTTGCATATTCCCATACCTCCCCTATATATTGGAAACGCTTACAAAATATATTCTATCATGCTTTTCTTTAAAATCAACTAATTTGTTTGAAAAATCAATCTTTTAGATTAAAAAGAACTCACAAACAGTGATCCAAATTTACTGACCCTCCTCAATCAATTCACATAGGCAGATAACATTCACTTCACCAGGAAGGTGGCAACTGCTTATGTCTAAAAAAATAGATATGCCAGTCCTATCGTTATGTCAATTTCTCTAAATGGATTGATGTAGTATGATAGAATAGAGAGAACAACGCTTTCTAAAGGAGTTATCTATGCTGAAATATACAGGGGAACGAATCATCCCTGAATTAATGAAACCAACGAACGGTATGCTATTAGAACACCTTGCTCGTTATCATTTTGCGATTCATTATTTAAATGGAAGAGTTCTTGATTTTGCTTGTGGAAGTGGATTTGGTAGTCAAGCAATGGCCAAAGCAGCTAAAAAGCGGATTAATCAAATTGTAGGTATCGATATAGACGCCGCTTCTATTCAATACGCAAATGCACATTATTATCATCCTTCTGTTTCATTTCAACAAGCCGATGCTGTTGATCCTTCTCTCCCTGAGAAGCTTGGACAGTTTGACGTCATTGTCAGTTTTGAAACATTAGAGCATATTGAAGATGAAGGTCAATATATGTCTAATATTTTTCACATGCTAAAACCTGGTGGAACACTTATTATCTCTACTCCGTTTGGCTTAGGAAGAGGAAAGCCTACTTCCGAACCTTTTCATGTACATCAATTAACAGAAGAAGAATTTAAACAGTTATTTCACAACTACAGCCAAGTGGACTTTTATTATCAAAAAGGAGTATTAGTCGAACCAGGACGTCAAGGCTTGCACTATCCAATCGGCATTGCCGTATGCACAAAATGAAAAAAGGTTGATTACTCGTTAAAATGAGTAATCAACCTTTTTCTGTTACGCTTCTACTGCTTCTGCTTCAATTGAACGATCATTGTATGTTTCTGTATCAAGTTCATTTGTTACTTTACTCGTCACAACTCCAGCTGTCATACTACCACTTACGTTAACGGCTGTACGCCCCATATCAATTAAAGGTTCAACAGAGATTAATAGACCAGCTAATGCAACTGGTAAGTTCATCGCTGAAAGAACTAATAATGCCGCAAATGTTGCTCCTCCACCAACACCTGCAACACCGAATGAACTAATGGCTACAATGGCAATTAGCGATGCGATGAAAGATGGAGACAATGGATCAATCCCTACTGTTGGCGCAATCATTACTGCTAACATCGCTGGATAAATACCCGCACAACCATTTTGACCAATTGATAAACCAAATGAGCCTGCAAAGTTTGCAATTCCTTCTGGTACACCCATTTGTTTTGTTTGTGCATTAATATTTAATGGCAATGTTCCTGCACTTGTACGTGACGTAAAGGCAAATGTTAGAACAGGTAAAGCTTTCTTCACATACGTTAATGGATTTAATCCAACGACTGTTAATAATAATAAGTGAATGATAAACATAACCGCTAACGCTACATAAGATGCAACGACAAATTTCCCTAAGCTTACAATCGCATTAAAGTCACTTGTTGCAACGGTTTTTGTCATGATTGCAAGTACGCCGTACGGAGTAAGGCGTAAAATCAACGTAACAACGCGCATTACGATTGCGTAGAACGTATCAACAATCTTAGCGAACATTTCTGCCTCTTCAGGTTTTTTGCGTTTCACACCTAAATAAGCAAGACCGATAAACGCTGCAAAAATAACAATCGCAATCGTTGATGTTGGACGTGCTCCTGTAAAATCTAAGAACGGATTTGCTGGAAGAAGCTCTAGAATTTGCTGAGGCATCGTTTTTCCTTCAAGGCCTGACATATTTTCTTCTAATGCTTGACCACGAGCTACTTCTGCATCTCCTTGTTCGATTTGTACGGCTTCTAAATTAAAACCTATTGCTGTTGTAATCCCAACCGCTGCCGCAATAGCCGTTGTTCCTACTAAAATACTAATAATAAGACCACTAATCTTACCAATATTGTTTGTTAACTTTAAACGAGTGAATGCTGCAACAATTGAAATGAATACTAAAGGCATGACAATCATCTGCAGAAATTTAACGTATCCGCTTCCTACAATTGCGAACCAGTCAGCTGTTGTTGTAATAATATCTGAACCGGCTCCATAAATAAATTGTAATGCAAAACCAAATACAATCCCTAGTCCTAGAGCTGTAAATACACGCTTCGAAAATGAAACATGTTTCTTTTGCATTGTAAATAAACCCCAAATAATGAATAGTAATATTGCAATGTTTACAATGACAAACAATGTGTTCATTATTGATCCTCCCATTTTCTTACTTTTATTTTCAACGTATATTACACTTTATTACAGTAAAACCAATAAGTCAACTAGGATATACAAAAAAATCAAAAGTCTTATTTTTCGAATTATTAACACTCTATCTAAACCTCGATAAATCAAGGCTTATCGTTCATTTGAAATTTCTCCACACATCTACTTCCCTTTCTTAATCCCTAGTTATTCAGTATGTTTTTCTTTTGAATTATAAAAAAGAGTTGCCTCTTCTTGTCGAGACAACTCTTTTTAGGAATATAGTTCTGTAAGCCATTTAACAAACAAATCTCCTGGAAGTTCAAGGTGAGATAAATCTTCACTTACAACATCTTTATACGTCGTACCTTGTAACAGATAAAAGTACCACTTCCAACTAACATCTTTTGCTACTCCATATCCTTTTGCTCGTTCTTTTCTCACTGGATCTTCACTTAACATATCATCTAACCATTTTTGGTCATCCATTTCATATTCATAGTGATAAAGTGTATATTTATCACACCAATAAACTAATTGCTGATGAGAAAAACCATTTTCACGATCACAAATCTGCAAAAGTAACGATCGCAAATTTTCTAGCGTATATGATAGAGTAATTTTTGGTTCTGGCTGAGACACATTCATCTATACGACCCTTTCCGACGACATCGTTCCTTTTCTTTCATTAGAACATGTCCGTTTCGAAATCGCAATAATAAATCAATTACGTTTTAATTACTGTTTCTTTACAAGAATAACCCTTCTATCCATCTTTACGTTTATCTCAGTCCTTCTTTACTTATACGCAAATAGGAATCCCAAGCATTCAACAAGAGATGCTAACTGTAAAAGCCCTTGCTTACACAATGAAAATGAAAGGCACTTCCTCTATAAAGGATAGAGTGATTTATAATTTGGATGATGTTTTAGCAAGTCAGAGATGGTAACGAATTTATATCCTCGTTTTTCAAGTTCAGGCAAAATTTGTTTAAGTGCTTCAATCGTTTGTCTACGATTACCTCCTGTATCATGAAATAATACAATATCGCCCGACCTAGCATTATTCAACACTTGATTTACAATGCGCCCTACACCTGGATTTCTCCAATCAAACGTGTCTTGATGCCATGACCACATTACAACCGTATACCCTTGACTTTTAGCTGCATTTACTACGTTATCATCATAATAGCCTGTTGGAGGACGAAATAAATAGGACGGCTGCCCCGTTATTTCTTCAATCGCAGTACCCGCACGTTTAATCTCTTCTTCAATTCGTTGAACGGATTGCCCTTGAACTTGAAGGTGACTATATGTATGATTAGCAAGTTCATGTCCTTCTTTCACTTGCCTTTTGGCAATGCGAGGGTAGCGATCAATCCGGCTTCCAACGACAAAAAATGTTGCTTTTGCTTCATATTCATCTAATAAATTCAAAATGACAGGCGTATATCTAGGATCTGGACCATCATCGAATGTTAACGCAATAATTTTCTCTTCTTTCGTTGGAACCTCCCACACGATGTCCCCTTTTTTTTCGTAATAAAACCGGCTTTTTTTAGCTGCTTCTGTCTCATTATGAGTAAGAATGATTAATGTAAATAATAGGAAAGCTCCCCACAAACGAACCTGTCTCATTAACTCTCCCTCCAATTCAATCTTCTACTACATCAGACTTAGATTTAGAGCTCTCTTCAACCGTGTCATCTACAATCGCACGTAAATCCGCCCAAAATAATTGTTCACTGCAAATCAAATGTTTCTCTTGTTGAATCTCACTTTGCAGTTGCTTCTTCATCCTTATCACCTCGATATCAAGCTTATTATCTTTAGCATATCCAATTTGAATGCGTTTACAATTTCTAGATATAGGGTATTGATAAACTATACGTAAAAAAGCAAGTCTAACTTTCACAAGGAGGAAAACCATGAGTATTCATTTATTAATAAGTGCCATGTTGCTAAGTTCTCCCACTACTATACATACTGAGAAACCTATGCAAATCTCCCAACTATCAATTGAAGATAAAAAGACCATCATTCTAAATAAATGGCTAGCCGCTGAAGCAAATAGACCATTAAAGAAATCTTTCATTATAAACAAGGACTCAAAAAACGCATTATTAAAAACAAGTGCTAATCAACAATACACTCTCTATGTATTTAACGAATATGAATTTGCAGAAGAAGAACCAGGGAAAGATATGATTTTTTCAAAAGAAAACCCTCATGAATGGATGAGAATTGAAGTGCTACGTGATGACACAAACTTAGACGATGCTGCTTCTGATATGAAAACATTTTTTGAAGCTGGATTTGGACATTCTACCGAAGGTACACCTCCTTCTTCTCCAGAAGCACTCATAAAAGATATTGTAAAAGTGTATGAAACTGAAAATGAGAAAGAGGTAGGGAAAGCTTATTTAATCAAAGGAAATGATTCTCGCCCACCACTTCGAGTGACAATTGTTGCACCAAAAGAACTAAATAAGATTCCACTCTTACTGAAAATGATTGAAACCATAGAAAAGAAATAGCCTCTTAGCAAAAAAACATGTTTATAGAGTAGATTTTGTTCTCAAATAAACTTTCTTTCATTTTTTTGTAACCTTTCCTATTTTTTTCAGTCTAATGGATGAACAACTTTTTAGGAGGTTTTTAAAATGAAGAAATGGCTTTTTATTTTTCTAGCATGTGGTTTAACAATGACCGCTTGCGGTACAACTAACAATACAAGTGATGAAACAAATGGACAAACACCTGCTATTGAAGAACCTCAAGAGAACGAAGCTACGCAACCGGAAGATTCGGAAGAAACAAATGGAGATGAGCCTGTTAGTTCAGATGACAACCAACTGATTCGTCTTCCTGAACAACTCATGACATATGAAGTAGAAGGAATGAAAGAAGAACAAACAGGATTTTTAAAGCAAAGCAATAATCAAGACTACAGTTTATATGTTATGGAAAACTATACGATGACAGAAGAAGAGCCCGGAAAAGATGTAATTTCATATAACAATAACAAAGAAATGTGGATGCGTGTTGAATTACTAGAAGAAACGAGTGACCTCAGTCAAGTAGAAGAAGAGACAAAAGCAATGATGGAGGCAGGCTTTGAAGAAGCAAATAAAGTAGAGGGTCCAACAGGAAAAGACTTTAACGTTGTCGCTGCCTTTGAAGGTCAATTGCAAAATGAAAAAGGAGCTGCTTATGTTGTAGAGGGTAATGATCATCATCCTCCTTTACGCCTAACCATTTTCGCTCCTGCAGAAGCAGAAAGCTATACTCCATTTATGGAAATGGCTAAAACTATTCAGAAATAAAGACCTATCGTGAAGAGATACGAAGTTTGATCAGTTGACTATTATAACGAACTCCCTTGTCTACTAATCGTCTGAGGTTAGAAAGACAAGGGAGTTTTACTTTTGATCGACTACGGCTCTTTTTTATTAAGCTGCGTTTTGCTTTTGTGTTTTTTTATACTTCCACATTGTATAACGATATCTCACCGTACATCCGATGCAATATCCCATTAACGCAACACCAGCAGCTGTTATAACCATTACACTAAAAATTGTTCCTACAATTGTCCATCCCATTACAAAGCAAATAAATGCAACACTTAACAAGCTCGTTGCAATCCACTGGTTAAACAATTGTTGATCTCTATCTTCCTGAAGATAGGATTGAAGTGGACGTCGTAAAAACGTCTTCCCTACTAACATAATTGGATTCTTTTTTGTTGTGACTGTTACAACACCTATAACAATTGGAAGAATTAGTACGTAAAAGGAGCCGACTAACCCTAACACTGTTGTCACGACAATAAACCATTGATTTAATTGAACAAGTGGTTTTGGTATACTCATGTTGAAACTCCCCTCTTTGGTGAATTCATTTCCTCTATTATATCGATTGATTTACTAGGAATAAAGAGAAAGTTGTACCAAAAAGTCGCGTGTCGGATGAGGCTGTCACAGCTCTTTTGACACACGACCTGTTTTATTTTAAATTCATCAGCTTATTTTTTAAATCTTGCTCCATTTGATATAGCTCTTTCTCTGCTTCTGTTCGTTTCACTCGACCTTCTTGTTGAATCTTTAAAACATCTTCTAATGTTGAGATTAAATTACTTTGTGTTTTCTTTAATGTTCCAATATCAACAATTCCTGCTTCATTTTCTCTTGCTACTTCTATTGTATTTTGTTTCAGCATTTCAGAGTTTTTCGTTAGCAATTCATTCGTCGTCTTTGATACTTGCTTTTGTGCTTCCATTGCCTTCTTTTGACGTAGCAAAGTTGTAGCTATGACTACTTGATTTTTCCAAAGAGGAATGGCTGTTAAGATGGAGCTTTGAATTTTCTCTACTAATGTTTGATTAACTTCTTGAATCATACGAATTTGTGGTGCGCTTTGCAAAGCAATTTGGCGACTCAACTTAAGATCATGTGTACGCTTTTCAAGGCGATTAATAAACTGATGTAAATCATTAACCTCTTGCACCATTAAATAATCATTCGTTGATGATGCTTTTTGTTGAAGAGCAGGCAATGTTTCTTGACGAAGAGTTTCTAACTTATATTCCGCTGCACCAATATAGACATTTAATGCTTCATAAAATTGGCGATTCTTATCATACAGGTTATCTAACATCAGAATATCACGATAAAGCATCTGCTTTGAGCCTTCTAGTTTATCTGCAATTTTATCAATTTCTACATTTATACTTTGATATTTCGACAACAATTGCTGAAGAGGCTTAGAAAGGCCTGAAAATAACTTTTTAAATACCCCTTTTTTCTTTTGAGTGAAGTCATCAGGATTCACTTGGTTGATTTTGCTCATTAACTCTGCAATGACATCTCCAACGGGACCAGAATCTTTTGTTTGAACGTGTTGTAGAACCGATTGTGAGAATTGAGAAAGCTCTGTTTGAGCAGCTACTCCATATTGCAAAATCGCTTGTTGATTTTTAAAATCAATTTGCTGAGCAATTTTTTTCGCTCGCTCTTGATGTTCTGGTGTTAAATAATCAAACGTACGCTGAGTCTTCGCTTCTATGGATTCTACTTCCTCTTTTGCAACAGGAGCTGCAAAAGGGTTATTTAACAAATCATCTAACATATCCTCTTTTTCTACTTCTTTCATATCCGTTTCCTCCTACTCCCTACTTCCGACGGTCTAATGACGTAGGAATCCATTGTTTATCGTTTTGAAAGGTTTGCTTTAAGACTTTCATTTCGACATCTAATGTTAATACATCATTCGATAATGCTTGATTTAAAAGACGATCATATTTTAATGCCATTTCATCTATCATTACTTCTGCTTCTTTTAAGCTTTCTGTCATTTCAATACTTTTTCCTGGTTTTGACAGCAAAAAGAAATATCGTTCTACTAACGTAACGGTTGCTGGCAAGTAGTTAACAAAGAACGGTTGCACATCTTTATAGCGCATTGGTTCTTTTTCGACCATTTCAATGATGGCTTTAGAGACTTTATAAAGTCGCGACAGCTGTGCCCACATGTGGATAGACCTTACTTTAAAACGATACCTACTTATTATCGCTAATTTCTTTTTTGCTTCACGTACTTGATGCTTAGAATAGGCAATCTCTTCTCGATACGGATTCTGAAGGCGTAGTCGTAACGACTTTAAAATAGGAATGGCAAAGCTTACTCCTGCAACGGCAAAACCTATCATCATTGATACAAAAAAATTCAAGTCAAATCCAAAGTAAAATATGGGAACGGATATCGCACCTGCTGTCCAGGAAAGGGCTAGCCATTTCAGTACTCGCAATACTTTCACGCCCATTCACTCCTATCTTTTTCATTTCTTTTATTATAGCACCATGACAACATGTCTCAAATAGATACCTTATCTGATTATACGAAGAAAACAAGCGTTAAGTTTCATCCATTTCCTTCTATATAAAAAACGCGGCTTATCCATTAGGCGATAAGCCACGTTTTTTGCTTAATCTATTGTTTAAGAACGTTAACTGACAATGCCAGAATGTAGGATTTCCACATCACAATTTACTTGTATTGAAACATCTTTGTACATTTCCTTCCACTCTTTATTTTTCCAGTCTCTTCTTCTCATTCTTACTTGTTCACCAATTCCTAAAGAATCAAGATTTTCTTCTTGTAGCTTTGCAAGTAATTCCTGACAGTCATGTTCTATTTGCTTTTCCATTTCTTTTTTATATTGCTTGATTTGGTCTGAGATTGGCAAATCGCCATTCACTTCTTCAGAAATATAACCTTTAATGCGAATATTAATTTTAACTGAAGGTACTTGACCTTTACCAATGTCGTAGTTTACTTTAGACGCTACATTTTGTAGCATCAATTTTTCATCTTTAAATTTCACTTGATACGATCCGGTTTTAAAGTCCTCATACATAGCACGAAATAGAAACAAGTCATCTCTAGAAACAATGCTTTTCACCTTATCTTTTTTAAATAGGGCCAGACCCGCAAGTCGAATGTTTCCTTCTGTTAAAATAACATATGGAAGAATAGGTTCTTTTCCCTCAGAAAAATACATAAATAAAAATTGGTGCAAATCAGTTGTAGGTAAATTACCTGCCTCTTGATTATTTTTAATTAAATCGTAAATATACCGTGCGTTTCCCTGGTTAAATCCTAAATCATTAATAAGGTATGGACCAGATTTTCCTTTCGTTACGGCTACAATTACATCTCTTCCGATAGTAGGATCTCGCTGCAATGTATCAATCATCTCATTAATACCATTTTCCGCCACTTTATAACTAAATAATAAGGTTGATAATTTCCCACTAAATATAGGCTTTTGTGTAGCTTCATTTAATTGAATGCGAGCTTCTTTTGTTGAATCCCCTAAAACAGAAACCGTTTTGTATTCTGTTTTATCTCCTTCATTATGAATAGGATAAAATGAAGTAAAACGATAGTTTTTCTCATCACTTTTATCCACCGCAATTCCTTGCGTAATCTGTATTTCGTCAATAATCTTTTTATCTTTTACACAACTTGTTGTTAGCAGTAAAAAACAGCAGAGAAACATTAAACTAGAAGATTTTTTCATTTTTCCCACACCTTTTTACGAATGAAGACTATAAAAAATAAGAAAGGGATATATCCATAAATCAAATAAAAACCTACTTCAGAAACAAACGTATTTAATTTATCAACCTCTTCTCGAGTCTCAAAGAATAATGTTGCAACAAAAGCTGTGATTAGACCAACCCATAGCATGTACGTTTGCTTAATGTGACATGTTCTCTTTATAACACGGCTAAATCCCCAAAATGCCAAGGCTAGATTCGGAACAATAATTAAGCCAAAAAATGTAATACCGATGTATTCAAATCGTTCAACAAAAGGAAACTTTACAATTTTCCATTCACTTAATGTCGGCCAAACAACCGTTTGAAGTTGCTTTGAGCTAAAAAATACCGTCGTCGAAAAAGCAGTAATTAAATAAATCAAGACGGTGGACATGTTGCCAAAATGAGCCCACTTTTGAGATTCCTTTGCTTTTTTTATAAATGGGTAATAGATCAATAAGTATTCAAATCCTAAAAGGCTTAACGTCATGCTTTTTGTACCTGTTAGATATTCTTTCCAAGAATGGTTAGCGATGGGTAGTAAATTTGTCAATTCTCCATCTCTTATCGGGAAGTAATGAGTAATGATAAGCCAAACGAGAATAAAAAAGACAATACACACATTCCAACAACTGAACGAAACCCAAATGAGATGACATAATAAGATAATAAAATATATAAAAGGGAAAGGGACCACACTTGCAAGTTAGGAAACATCCATGTTTGTACCACTTCAATATACGTTCGTAATACCGTCATTCCTCCTAACAGAAAATAAAAAGACAACAGTATACTTACTATATTTCCAAGCCATTTCCCAAATAATTTCTGTTGAATATGTACAATGTCATTATTATGTGTATTCAATATGTAATACATCATATAAATAATGACATGAATCGTTGCACCCGATAAAATGACAACAATCCAATTATCTTGTTCCACTACCTTAGCAATGTAACGGACAAACCCTAAAATACCTACCCCTATTTGCCCCGAAACAACAATATAAAAAACCATATATGCTGTAATTAAAAACTGTGGGTCAATGCGGTTATGACGATTATCTTTCATCAATATCATTCATCCTTGTTTTAAATCGATTACTCTTCTTTGTACGCTCTTGAATTGGACGCTTCTTCTGCATCGAAAAAGGAAGTCGAATGATTGCATCTTTCCAATCTGCTAATCGTAGTGGATAAAGCGGTTCCATATAAGGTCTACCAAGCGATTTCAAATTAATCAAGTGCACAATAAAAAAAGTTAACCCTAACATTAAACTGAGCATCCCCCATATATTAGAAGCTATCAAAAGAGGAAAGCGGATAAGACGGATCGTATTGCCCATTCGATAAACTGGCGTTGTAAAGGAAGCTAATGCAGATAAGGCTACAATAATGAGTAAGACGTTACTCGTTAAGCCGGCTTCAACCGATGCAGTTCCAATCACAATTCCTCCTACGATACCAATTGTTTGTCCTACTTTTGTTGGTAAACGTGCTCCTGCCTCTCTAAGCAACTCAATTGTGATTTCTAAAAATATCGCTTCTAAAATAGGCGGAAACGGAATTCCGCTCCTTGAAGAGACTAATGTCCCTAATAAGTCGTTTGGAATTAACTCTGGATGATAAGTTAAAACCGCTACATATAAAGGGGTAGCAAAAATAGAAAACAAAACGGCAAAAATTCGAATAAGACGTAAAGCAGAAGCAATCTGCCATGACAAATAATAGTCTTCGAAAGCCGAGAAAAATTCAATTAGCGTAATTGGACCAATAACCGCTTGTGGGGAGCCATCCATTAAAAATACTACTTTCCCTTCTACTAAAGCCGCAACCGCTCGATCTGGTCTTTCTGTGTCAATAAGCTGAGGGAAAACTGATTTACTGTTATCTTCGAGAAACTGTATCAAATACGAACTATCCATTACATGGTCATAATCCACATCTTTCAGCCTTTGAACGACCGTTTGAACATTTTCTTCATCTGTAATGCCTTTAATCGATAATACATTAACAGTCGATTTTGTTAATTTACCTACAATAACCTCTTCTATTTGCAATTGTGGAATGGGTAATCTTTTTCTGATTAACGATAAGTTTGTATCTAGCGCCTCAATAAAGCTTTGTTTTGGCCCTAAAACACTAAACTCCACCTCTGGAATAGAAATGGCTCTATTTTGTTCACTGATAGCTTGGACTAGTAAAGCCGAATGAGCATCAACATGCTGAATACATACATATCCTTGCAACAGCTTCTCATGAATTTCTTTTTTTCGATGTCCTTTCACCATCATTCCGACCGGAAGAGACTTCTCTACATCTTCAATGGTGTTTGCACGATGTTCAACCAACGATTTCAAAATATCACGTTGTAACCTGTCTTGATCAATCAATG
This sequence comes from Priestia iocasae, assembly GCF_016909075.1. GTDB lineage: Bacteria > Bacillota > Bacilli > Bacillales > Bacillaceae_H > Priestia > Priestia iocasae. The sequence continues at coordinate 856,463 of NZ_JAFBFC010000001.1, read as the reverse complement.
TCCGATAGTAATAGACTTGGAATGGATAGAAAGCTTCTTCCTCCTTCACGAAGTCTGGTATTTGCTCAAAAGAAGTCTGTTCATTCATAGTCAGCTTGAACACTCCCGTGAAAAGTAATTATCATTTAGATTGTGCGATTGATTATTTTCTATACAAAAAGCGCTACTTGTATTTAAGTAGCGCTTTTTGTTTTACTCTTCTCTTTTATTATAATCATATTTTGAGCGATCAACTGGCTCGAATCCCTCTGGTTTATGAAAACGTAATAAATCACCGTATACAAGCTTATCTGAAAGCTCTAGTTTTGTTTTTACTGCTTCATCATACTTTTCGTATTTTTTAGCAGCTTCTTCATCTAATTGCTCTCTCGTTTCATTATTGTACACTTTTCCATCTACTTGTGTGATTTCAGGTGTGACAAAATCACCATTACGGAATGGCACAAGCTCTTGGTGATCTTCAGATAATAAATCTGTACCAAAATCTAAATACTCTTTCGTATCCATACCAAGTAAATGCATAACGGTTGGGCGAATATCAACCTGACCACCATACGTGTGGTTTACTCCACCTTTTGCTCCTGTTTTTTCTTCCATATTTGGCATATGAATGAATAAAGGAACACGCTGTAATTGAGCATTTTCAAATGAGTTAATTTCTTTTCCTAACACTTTTGACATTGCTTTGTTATGGTTTGGTGAAATACCATAGTGGTCACCATACATAACAATCATCGTATTGTCATATAAACCGGATGCTTTTAAATCCTTGAAAAATTGTTTAAGTGATTCATCCATGTAACGTGCTGTTTGGAAATAACCATCGACTGATTTATCCCCTGTTGTATGAGGTTTAATCGTTTGATCTTCCTCATCTAATGGGTATGGGAAATGGTTAGACAATGTTAAAAACTTCGCTGTAAATGGCTGCTTTAATTCTTGTAAATACGGCATTGACTCTTTAAAGAACGGCTTATCTTTCAAACCGTAGTTTAACGTTTGTTCTTCAGACATATTATAGTAAGCTGAGTCATAAAACTTATCAACACCAAGTGATTTATACATCTCGTCACGGTTCCAGAACGATTTGCCGTTTCCATGGAACACAGCGTTCGTATAGCCCTCTTGACCTAAAATGGCTGAGTTAGCTTGATACGTGTTGTTTGCCTTCGTTGTAAACACCGACCCTTGAGGCAATGGGAACAACGAATTTTCTAGCATAAATTCTGCATCTGATGTTTTACCTTGTGCTGTTTGATGAAACACATTATCAAAATACATTGTATCTTTATCTTTTGTTAATGAATTTAAAAACGGTGTTACTTCTTCACCGTGCAACTTATAATCAAGCGCAAATGTTTGAAGTGATTCTAATGAAATGTAGATCACATTCATTCCTTTTGCTTTACCAAAATATTGATCATTTGGCTTGGCATACGTTGATTTTGCGTAGTTCTCAATTTCTGCCACATCATTGCTGTCTGCTAAAGCACGTTGCGCCGATGATTTTGAGCTTTGAATAATATCATACACTGTATAGTTATATGCACCTAAATATTTCACTAAATAATTTCGATCGAACGTTCGTGTTAACAATTGAGGGCGGTCCATCTCTGCTAATGCCAAGTTTGCAGTAAAAACAAGGATACCCGCTAAAAATACACCTGTTACAGAACGACGTGTCATAGTAGGAAGTTCTACTTTCTTCCATAATACAATTGCTAATGCAACAAAGAAATCTAAAAAGTAAAGCAAATCATATGGCTGAATGAGCGCCATCGCACTGCCACCAAGTTGACCGAAGTTATCAGACTGTGTCAGCACGGGAACCGTAATAAAATCGTTAAAGAAACGATAATAAACGACGTTTGCATACAAGATAAATGATAAGAAAAAATTAATCCCTAGTAATGCTTTTATTTTACGACGACCTTTAAACAGTAAGGCAAAAGCAAAGAAGAAAATCGCCGAGCCTACTGGGTTAATGAATAATAAAAATTGTTGAATAAAGTTTTCAATCCCTAGATTAAACTCTATTTGATACACAGCATACGTTTTAATCCAAAAGAATAAAACGACTAAAGAGAAAAAACCAAGTTGTGTAATGGCAATTGTTTTTGTTTGTTTAATGAGCTTGTTCATCTCTATCATCTCTATCACCTCTATATCTCTATCTAAGCTCATGGTACATATAAAGAAAGTCACGTTTACAAAAAATGTAATGTGACCTCGGTTGCTCTTAACACATTTTAACGCTATAAAATAAATTGTCAACACTTTATCTAAAAAATAAAGCAAACGATACGGCGTCCATATTTGTTATCTTTCTATTCATTTTATCCTTCCAACTATGGCAAAATACGTGATAAGGATTGTTAATGTTTTCTCCTTAGAATCAATTTCTAACGCCAAATATAATCCTACGTGATACACTGATACATGTAAATGAAAAACAGGAGGTAACCATTTGAGAGAAAGCATTCTTTTTATTACCGATATCGTTAATGCCATTCATGACCTTTTAATTGATTTATTTCAATCATTAGGTTTTCAATTAACGGATAAAGAGCTTCATTTTTGGATTATTGGTTTAATTGGTATCGTTACCTTTATCTTTGTATATATAACCTTTAAAATGTTGTCGAAATGGAAATTTAGCATCGCCACTATTTCCTTTATTTATACGTTTACAATGATGATCATTCTGGTCTTTGCCATTGAAATTCAGCAAGGTATAACGAATCGTGGTCACATGGATTTTAGTGATGCAGTTATAGGGTTATGGGGCTTTGTTGTCTTTTTCTTCATTTATGCAGTCATAGGATTACTTTTCTTACTTATAAAAAGAGGATTATCTTCGAAAACAAAGAAAAAAAATTCAGCAACTCCATCTCATAATCGAAGAAGTCGTCATTTGTAAAAGAAGGATGTTCGATACATCATGAGCATATCATTTAAAAATGAACTAAGTCGTTATTAAAATACAACAAGAAAAAGAAGTAGGTTTGTCAAATGAAGCTGTTGTTGCTTCGCTTGACAAACCTTTTTTCTAAGACGGATTTACTTCATCTAACGATAACGTTGTCACTTCTGTAAAATCATGATGTTCAATTTCCTCTTTTGTTGCATCTTGATTTAATTCTTGTTTATCACTCATACCTGGAGCTATAGTAGGTTCATTCGTTTCTTTTTTATCCTTCTTCATGTTTGCACACCTTTCTTCAAAAACGTTACTTCTGTTATGAACAGACTTTTATTATTTTTTGTAGCTTCCTAAAAAAAATTCTTGTTACACTGTTAGTAAACTTATAAAAAGGAGTTTACATATGAAAATCGAGGGTATAAAAAAGTTTGTCTTTATTTATGAGTTTATTCTCTTTGTATTAGCACTTATTTCTTTTGTCTTAACATGGAGTGAAGAAGGTCGATACCACCTTTTAGACACATTTGTGTGGATCACGTTTGTCATTGATATTAGCGTGCGCTTCTTTTCAGCTCCTCGAAAGTGGGAGTACATTAAGCGGAATCCCCTCGATATCATTGCCGTCATTCCATTAGATAATGTTTTTCAGCTATCTCGCGTCGTACGTCTAATTCGTGCACTTCGCCTTTTAATTATTATAAGGAGGTATGCATTACCAGTTGCTCAAGCGTTAAATAAATATGGATTAAGTAAAGCCTTAAGCGCTGTCACGATTCTTATTTTTTTAACCTCCATTCCAATTGTGCATTTTGAACCAAGCATCACTAACTATTCTGATGCAATCTGGTGGTCAATCGTGACAGCTACGACTGTCGGGTATGGAGATATCTCCCCTGAAACCCTTGTTGGTCGCTTTATTGCCATTCTACTCATGTTATTTGGAATAGGATTGATTGGGATGATTACCGGTTCCATTACAAGCTATTTTTTGTCAGAAGAAAACAACCCAGATGAAACCACTTCTTATTTAACATCTCAAATAAAAAGGATAGATGAGTTAAATAAAGAAGAAATTGATATCCTTATTGCGATCTTGAACGAAAAGAAAAAGAAAAAAGAGTTGGATCACTGATCCAACTCTATGTATGTAGACGAAATAGCTGTGTCATCGATACTTCCCTTTTTTTGTATTAATTTGGTCAATCGAATTCTGTTATAACGTTGTACCATAATGAATGGGAGATTGAAGGTAACTGCATACACAATCATAATGATTCCTACAACAGGTGGATTCCATAAAAAGAAAAAAAGAGAAGGAGGGATGGATAACCAGTGCGTTAATTCTGCTCTTTTTGTTTCGAATAAAAACGTAGATAAATAAGCATTAGCATACCTTTTCAATGTTCTCTTCTCAAATCCTCTTTTATAGATTCCTCCACCCTCTGGCAGTTTGTCTTTCCACTTTTTCACCTGTAACCTCTCGTATAACCTTCCTCTTTCTTCCCACTTTTTCTCTTTATATATCCACGATTCTTGTTTGAAAAAGTCAATTGGGATAAGAACACATAAATAGGATATACCTAGATGAATAACGAGCCAGGAAAAGATGTTAATAATTGTCACTACAATCGGAGTGAATTCAATCATTTAAACATCTTCCTTTTACGTGTATCCACTTCAATTTGACGACCTTTCCACGCAACACTTTTCTTAAAGTTAGTTTGGATAAAAGACCAAGTGAAAATAGAAACAAAGAAAAGAATATGAATAGGAAACAACAAAGCCGCTAGAAACCCAAACGAACCAACCGTATGAAACACACGATAAAGTAAGATTGCAATCAGTAAATAGCCTGTTACTACTGGTAAAGGAGACTTTTGTATAAAAGTAGGCAGTTGAAAAACAAACGTCATCATCCCTGTAATCCATACACTAATAATGAATAAATAAAGTGGTTGAGTAGCTGCTGCACCAGAAGCAAAGCTTTTTGTCCAACCATTTATAAGAGAAATCAATCCTTCTGGATACATTCTCATAGATATAGCGCCCTTTCCGCCTATACATGTAACTCTTCCATCGTTTGCTAAAACGTGCTGTGCAAAAGCCATATTTTCAACTACTTCACTTTGAACCGCCTCATGACCTCCAAATGTAAAATAATCTCTTTTACTACAGATAAAGCATTGACCAAATCCACCCTTTGGTGTTGTCCATTGTTGAAATAAATGAAATGCACCCATTGATGCAAACGTCACGAAATGAAACATCACAGATAGCTGCTCATACATCTTTTTCACTTTATGAAATGGATGAATAAAAACAAAGCCCCCGCTTTTTTCAAACCTTTCAATCATTTTACACAGCCCATTTTTTTCAATGACAGTGTCAGCATCTAGAAAAACGAGCACATCACCCGTTGCGTGCTTCGCTCCATTCCAGCAAGCCCATGATTTTCCAAGCCATCCGTTTGGCAAATGACCTGGCTTAATGACAATCGCTCCAAACCTTTTAGCTACTGTTGCTGTATTATCCGTTGAATGATCATCAATAACAAGCACTTCATGGACTTGTTCTTTAATTGAAGATAAGACATTCACTAGATTTTTTTCTTCATTCCTCGCTGGAATAATGATAGAAACATGGCGTAACCCATTTAGTCGCTTACTTGGCACAACAAACTGAAATGTCGGAATGTACGTAAATAAAAATGCAGTAATCGCAATTGTAATGATAAGAAATGACACAAAAATTCCTCCTACGTATGAAATCGTATAAATTGGGTAAAATGGAAAGCTGAAAAGAACATTTTGGAAATATAAGGTACGAACATTGCTATTGTTGACAACTCTTCAGCTTTTTATAAGGAGGTAACATAAATTGAAAAAGAAAGTTTTAGTTGTCGGAGCAGGCTTAGGAGGCTTATCTGCTGCCATTCGCCTTGCTTCAGACGGATATGATGTCACTGTGATTGAAAAAGGAGAACGTATTGGTGGAAAATTAAACATCCGTAGCGGAAAAGGGTTTACATTCGACACTGGACCATCCATTTTAACAATGCCATGGGTGCTTGAACAGCTATTCGCTAGTGCAAACCGAGATTTGCATGATTATGTAAAGATTGAACGCATTGAACCCCAATGGCGAACGTTCTTTGAAGATGGAAAAACAATTGACTTAACGAGTGATATTCCAGCCATGCTAGAAGAAATGAAGAAAGTCTCACCTGAAGACGCTGACGGTTTCTTCGAATACTTACACTATTGCAGTAAGATGTACGAATACAGCATGAAGAGCTTTTATAAGAAAAGCTTAACAGGACTTCACGACTTACGTTCACTGCACAGTGTAAAAGAGCTATTGAGCATGGACCCCATGAAGTCAATGGATGCGTCTACAAGAAAATATATAAAAGATGAACACTTACGCCAATTGTTTAACTTCTTAGTGATGTATATCGGTTCTTCTCCATATAACACACCTGCTATTTTATCTCAGCTCACTCATGTACAGCTAGGACTGGGCATTTACTATGTACAAGGTGGCATGTATAAAATTGCCGAAGCACTGGGGAAAGTACTAAATGAACTAGGTGTAGAAATTCGATTAAACACAGCTGTTAAAGAAATTGTGACAAACGGACATCGTGCATCAGGTCTGTTACTTCAAACAGGTGAAATGATTCCTGCTGATCTTGTTGTCTCAAACTTAGAAGTAATCCCTACATATAAAACGTTATTGAAAGAGCATCCACAAGCAAAGCGTGAGGTCGAGCATCTTTCTAAATATGAGCCAACTGTATCAGGACTTGTTTTACTGCTAGGAGTTAATCGTAAATATGAAAAGTTAGCTCATCATAATTTCTTTTTCTCAAAAGATCAACGAGTTGAATTTGATACCATTTTTAATAAGAAAGAAATAGCAGATGATCCAACAATTTACGTTGGCATTTCTTCAAAATCTGATTCTACTCAAGCACCCGAAGGAAAAGAGAATTTGTTCGTGCTTACTCATGTCCCACCATTAAAGGACGGACAAGACTGGACAGATATTCAAGCTCACTATCGAGAAATGATCTTAACGAAATTAGAAAGAATGGGGATGGAGGATTTAAGAAAGAGCATTGAGTTCGAGTACACGTTTACACCAAATAATTTACAAGAGCTATATGGAGCAAATGGTGGCTCTATTTATGGTGTCGTAACGGATCGAAAGAAAAACGGTGGATTTAAAATTCCAAGCAGAAGCCACCTGCTCTCTAACCTCTACTTCGTCGGTGGATCTACACATCCAGGTGGTGGTGTACCGATGGTCACTCTTTCTGGACAATTAACAGCAGATGCGATTAATGAAGATTTAAAAATGCCTCGTATCAATCGAGAAATTGGATAATCCTTCATAAAAAAAAGAGGTGGTTCACTAGGAACCACCTCTTTTTTCATAAGCGAATATAATGGCCTGGACCTAACGGTAAGCCAAGGAAATACCATACGGAGAATAAGATTGTCCAGAAAATAAAGTAAGCAATGGAGTAAGGTAACAACGCTGAGATTAGTGTTCCTACACCTAACGTTCGATCATATTTTTTTGCAAAGGTAAGAACAATTCCGAAATAAGCAAGCATTGGTGTAATTGGATTGGTAATAGAGTCACCAATTCGATAAGCCATTTGCGTAAATGCGGGACTATATCCGATTAGCATAAACATCGGAACGAAAATAGGACTTAAAATCGCCCATTTTGCTGATGCGCTCGCAATTAATAAGTTGATAAAACCACAAAGAATAATAAACCCTAAAAGTAAAGGTAAACCCGTTAAGCCGATTATTTGTAGAAGCTCCGCACCTTTAATTGCAATGATTGAACCTAGATTACTCCATTCAAAGTAGGTAATCATCTGAGCAGAAATAAAGGCTAAAACAATGTAATACCCCATACCAGACATTGCTTTTGTTAAATGCTGTGATACATCTTTATCTGATTTTAAAACCTTTGCTCCCATTCCATAGGCAAGAGCTGGAATAAAAAAAGCAACAAACATAATTGGAACAAGTCCATCCATAAATGGGGAATCTAATAAGCCTCCATTTTCAGGATGACGCAATAGTGCATTCTTTGGCAACGTTGCAAAAAGCAACAAGACGAGGTATACAAAAAAAGATAATCCAGCCCATTTTAACCCTTTTGCTTCTTCAAGTGTTAACTTTGTTGTTTCCCCTTCTGTATCAGCGGGACCGTTATAGATGCCAAATCTTGGCTCTACAATTTTCTTTGTAACAAAAACGGTGACAGGAATTAAAACAAAGGTAGAAGCAACTAAAAAGTAATAGTTCATTGCTGGATTTGCTTTATAGGACTTGTCAATGAACTGTGCACTTGATTCTGTAAATCCAGCAATCATCACATCAAGCATGGCTAAAATTAAATTTGCACTAAATCCACCTGCTACTGCTGCATAAGTCATTGCCAATCCAACAATTGGGTGTTTTCCAATTGATAAAAACACGAGTGCTGCAATTGGAGGCAAGACAATCATGGCTGCATCAGCCGCTGAGTTCCCCACTACGCCAATTAGAACGATAGCAGGTAAAATTAACTTTTTAGGTGCGATCGACACCATTTTTTTTAATAACGCAGACACAAGCCCTGTTGATTCAGCAAGACCTACCCCTAGCATTACAACAAGCACGAGACCAAGTGGTGGAAATGACATAAAGTTATTAACCATTTCCGATAAAATCTTGATAAGTCCCTCTCGACTTAACAAATTCACGGCTTCAATCTTTTCTTTTGTTGCGGGATTTATTGCTGACACCCCAAGCTTTCCTGCAATAAAAGAACTGATCAAAATAAGCACTGTTAGGATAAAGAAAAGCGTGATAACATCTGGCAGTTTGTTTCCCGTTTTCTCAATAAAATCTAAAAAGTACTGAAATACACTGTTCCTTCTTTTTTTATTATTTACTTCTACCTCCGATGTTGACACAATCATTCACGTCCCCTTTCTCTTTGATGTTTCAACCGCCCCTCCTTCACTTTCAGAATATTTTACAAATATAATAAAAATCTTATATTTTGTAAAGGTATTTATTAGAATTTTTACATTTTTCATACAAGCAGTCATGAAAGGATATCTTTACTTAGTCCTAACGAACGATTTTCTCTTGTTTTTTTTGTAAAATGTTTACTTCAAAAACAGACGGGTACTAAATTGACAGAAAGCAGTCATGACATTAAACGTTTTCTATCTATCATGTAACGTCTAGAGCGCCCTATTATCACATACAATCTAATTTTTCTGAATTAACAAACAATTTAACAAAGAAAAACAGAAAGTGAGGAAAAAACATGCACTTAGGCAGCATTTGGTTTACATTATTATCTTGTGCTTTTTTCATGGGGCTTGTTGGATGGGTTTCTTACCAAAAAACAAAAGGAGAGGTAAATGACTCTACAGGTTACTTTCTTGCTGGTCGAGGATTGACAGGAGGATTCATTGCCGGATCACTTTTATTAACAAACTTGTCTGCTGAGCAGCTAATCGGACTTAATGGACAAGCTTATCGAACAAATTTATCAAATATGGCTTGGGAAGTAACAGCAGCATTTGCTATTGTTATTATGGCCATTTACTTGCTACCAAAATATTTAGGTGGAAGCTTCACTACATTACCAGAATTTTTAAGCACACGATTTGATGAAGGAGTCCGACGCTATACCGTTATTTTATTTATGTTTGGATACATTTTTGTGACAATACCGTCTATGCTCTATTCAGGAGCACTTGCTGTTTTACAACTTTTTGATATTCCAAACTTGCTAGGGATTAGTTATGTACAATCTGTTTGGCTCGTGATTTGGATTATTGGAATTATTGGAGCTATTTACGCAATCTTCGGTGGTTTAAAAGCCGTTGCCGTCTCTGATACGATTAACGGAATAGGCTTACTCATTATTGGAATTTTAGTTCCTGTTTTAGGCTTCGTTGCGTTAGGAGATGGTAACTTATTCGACGGCATGAAAACAATTGCCACCAAAAATCCTGAAAAACTAAATGGCATTGGAACAAATCAAGATTCTGTTCCAATTGGTACCATTTTTACAGGTATGATTTTTGCAAACTTATTTTATTGGGCATCCAATCAATACGTGATCCAACGTACACTAGGAGCAAAAAGTTTAGCAGAGGGACAAAAAGGAGTATTAATTTCAGGCTTTTATAAACTATTAGTGCCTGTCTTTATGATGCTTCCTGGCGTCATTGCTTTTCATCTTTATGGAGATTCATTGCGTACCGTTGATTTAGCATATCCAACCTTAATTGCAAATGTATTACCGACTTACTTATCTGGATTTTTCTTAGCTGTTTTGTTAGGAGCCGTCTTTAGCTCCTTTAACTCCTTATTAAATAGTGCAGCCACAATGTTTGCTCTTGATATTTACAAAACACAAGTAAACCCACATGCTTCAGATAAACGATTAATTTTAGTAAGCAAGTACTTTGGCTCTATTGTTGCTCTCATCACATTGTTTATTTCACCATTTTTAATGCAAGCACCGGATGGATTATGGGATTTAATTCGTAAATTCACTGGATTCTTTAACATTCCTATTATCGCAATCTTGCTTGTAGGCGTCTTTTCAAAATATGTACCGTCTCTTGCAGCCAAAGTCGTCATTTTTTTCCACGTCATCGCGTACTATCTGCTTGTCTGGGGAACAAATCATTTATTTAATGTAACAGTCGACATTCACTTCATTCATATTTATGCGATTTTATTCTTTATTGAAGTTGCTATGATGCTTATTATCGGAAAAATCAAACCTAGGTCTACACCGTATCGCTTTAAAGCCAAAGCAACTGTCAATATGACACCTTGGAAATATACACTTCCAACAGCGATTATTCTTTTAGCATTAGTTGCCCTTACTTACATTGTTTTTTCTCCGATTGGTGTTGCGTATCAAAATGGGGTTGTCTCTCCTGCGTTTGGCTACTGGATAGGAGCACTGATTATTTTTACTAGTATTCTTGTTCACTTATCCCTTAAGCAATGGCATAAGAAATACAAAATGGTCATTCAAAAACAAAACGAGAAGTCTATCAACATCGTTTCATAAGGTTATGAGGAAAAGAGGTTGGGCCAAAAGAGCCAACGAACACTTCTCTATTCGACCCAATTCACAACATCCCTTGCCGTCTAAGTCTATTCATATGAACGAATAGATAGGCAAGGGATCTTGCATGTAAACGTTCTTCCATAATCTTTACCGATTTATGTCTCATTCTCTTTTGTATATGTATTAAAAATTCATTCGAGACTGACCACCATCTACATTTAAACTTGCTCCTACAACCCATGATGCTTTTTCAGATGCAATAAATACAACTGTATTGGCAACTTCTTCGACAGTACCAAAGCGACCAGCTGGAATATTTCCCTTAACAAATTCTTTCATTTTTTCAGGGTTATCCTCGATTCTCTTCTGCCAGTTCCCCGTTGGATGTAAGATACTACCTGGCGCGACACTATTCACTCGCACTCCAAACTTGATCATTTCATCTGCAAATGATTTTGTAAAACTAATCAGTGCTGCTTTGGCATTGTTATATGTCACTTTCCCTCCACTTTCACGACCAAAAATAGAGGTCACGTTAACAATACTTCCGTATCCTTGCCTTTTCATTTCTTCTCCCGCTAGTTTACTTAAATGAACAGCTGACATGTAGTTTAATTCCATTGCTTCATAAAAAGTCGCCATGTCTGTTTCTAACGCTGTGCTTCCATTACTTCCACCTGCATTATTAACGAGTACATCAATATGACCAAAATCTTTTAGAAATGCTTCCATTAACGCTTCCCGCTTCTGCACATTGGTAACATCAACCTCGTAGATTGTAAGATTTTGATATTGTTTCTGAAAATCATGTAACGCCTCTTTCCCTCGAGCTGCAACTGCCACATTTGCTCCTTCTGTTAAAAAAAGCTCTGCAATTCCTTTTCCGATTCCTTTTGATCCACCAGTAATTAATACATTTTTTCCTTTTAACTGTAAATCCATAAAATACGCCACCTTTCATATTTATCTTACAATATTTTTTCTTCACGCAAAATGGGCGATGATACACGACAAATGCTTTTACTTCCTATATAATGCTAGTTATTGTAAAAAGATTTGAAATAGAGGGATTACAGATGAAGCAAGCATTCACAAAACAAGAGAAGATAAAGCAATTTTTAATTATTTTAGTACCAATCTTAATCACGCAACTCGGTATGTTCTCGATGAACTTTTTTGACACAATGATGTCAAGTCGAGTAAGTGCAAATGATTTAGCAGGAGTTGCAATTGGCTCAAGCTTATGGATGCCTGTGTTTACAGGATTGAGCGGAATTCTTATGGGAATTACACCAATTGTTGCTCAGTTAATTGGTGCAAACAAGAAGAAGGACGTTCCATTTTCTGTTGTTCAGGGGCTCTATGTGGCCATTTTTATGTCATTGATTATTTTAGTAATTGGTTCGTTTGTATTACAGCCAATCCTAAACAATATGAGCTTAGATGATGAAGTGGCTCGCATTGCAAAAGACTATTTAATCGCACTGTCGATGGGAATTATACCACTTTTTATTTATACCGTTTTACGTAATTTTATTGATGCTTTAGGTCAAACTCGAACAACTATGTTCATCACATTACTTTCACTTCCGATTAACGTTTCGTTTAATTATCTATTCATTTTTGGAAAATTAGGCGTGCCTGAATTTGGGGGAGTTGGGGCTGGTTATGCTACTGCCATCACTTATTGGTGCTTAATGCTCATTACATTAGGGATTGTCGTGCGCCGCGAACCTTTTCAATCCTATCGTATCTTTAAAAAACTTTATGCTTTTTCCTTTACAGCATGGAAAGAAATTTTAATCATTGGCGTTCCAATTGGACTGGCTATCTTTTTTGAGACAAGTATCTTTGCTGCCGTTACGCTGCTAATGAGTGCTTACAACACCGTAACAATTGCAGCTCATCAGGTTGCAATTAATTTTGCTTCCTTTCTTTATATGATTCCGCTTAGCATTTCAATTGCTTTAACAATTGTAGTGGGCTTTGAAGCAGGGGCTAAGCGATTTAAAGATGCACGTGAATATAGCTATATTGGCATTACAATGGCAATTGGTGTTTCGTTTTTATGTGCAGCTTGGCTATATTTCTTCCGTACAGAGGTAGCCATGATGTATACAAATGACGAGAAAGTGCTTCGCCTTACTACGCAATTTCTGTTATATGCGATTTTCTTTCAGCTATCTGATGCTCTACAAGCTCCTATTCAAGGTGCTCTTCGTGGATATAAAGACGTCAATACGACATTTATTATGGCGCTCGTTTCATATTGGGTAATCGGCTTACCTTTAGGTTACATGTTAGCAAACTTCACTTCACTAGCAGCCTTTGGATATTGGATTGGGTTAATTGTTGGGTTAGCCTTAGGGGCAATTGGACTTTCCTATCGTCTTATCCTTGTTCAAAAACGAAATGTTACATCATTTTCTGAAATAGAGTAAATTCTCTTGTAAAGCTAGACAAAAAGATTTTTAGCAAAAAAATGCCTTGCCTCTCTCTCCATTTGTTTCAATGAATTGAGTGGGCAAGGCATTTTGCTGTTTGCTTTATATAAGAGGTTTTCTCGCCTTTTAAGACCAGCTAGTGAAGCAGATTAATTCTTTTGTAATACTTCTTGTAATTCTTTTAAAAGTATTTCTGCTCCTTCTTTACTTAATACAACATTGCCGTTTCCTAAAGAAAAATTATCATGAGAAACCTCACCTGTTAACACACAAGCTCCGTATGGTGTGTACTTCTTTAAGATAATTTCCTCACCGTCTACATAAATTTCGATGGGATCACCTTTATCGAAACTTAGCATCGTTCTTAATTCTTTAGGAATTACGACACGACCTAATTCATCAATCCTTCTCACAATACCTGTCGATTTCACGTTAACACTCCTTTAGTGATAAAAAGCCTTTTAACCAATATTTATCTCATGATGTATCATATCAATCATTGTTTATGTAATAAATAGTTCATAATCATCAAAAGAATGATGATTAATTTGCTCTACTCTTCATGTTTTTTTCTCGAGTTTTTTTACATTTCTGAGACAAAAAATCATACTTTCATCCTTGTGTTTACCAATATAGTAACAATTGTTCCTGCTTTCTTTTTACATTGACTGATCTATCTATCAATTTAGAACATGTAAGACGACAGAAAAAAAGGTCACCTTTTTACACTTAGAGGGATTTTACTACTCTCAACCATTCGATTATGTCCCAATCGCTCTTTATGGTCCTGACAACGTACAATCTGTATTTACAAAACAGTTAATAAATGTAAAAATATGAATGTTAACTAAACAATTAAAAAAGTTAACAATAAAGGAAAGGAGTATGATGAATGAGAGGAAAAACCTATGAGTTAGTTATTTGTTCAATGTTTATTGGTTTCATGGCAGTAGGAGCGAATGTCTCCCCTTATTTAACGATTGGAGGTGTGCCAATCACATTACAATTGTTATTTGCGCTATTAGCTGGAGGGATTCTTGGAAGTCGTTTGGGCGCTATTTCCATGATTGGATACATGATGATTGGACTAATTGGAGCGCCCGTGTTTGCTCAGTTTAAGGCTGGATTCGGTTCATTATTAAGCCCTACATTTGGCTTCATCTTATCGTTTATCCTTGTTGCTTACATAAGTGGAAAAATCATTGAACATTCACATACACCAACAAGATTAACCTTTTTATTGGCAAGCTTTTCTGGTCTACTCTTAAACTATTTAATTGGAACTAATTATATGTACATGGCCTTACGCTTTTGGGCTGAAGCACCAGAGTCGTTTAGCTATGTGATGGCATGGTCATGGATGTTGCTATATATTCCTTTAGATGTAGTCATTGTTATTTTCTCAGCCCTAATCCTTCCGCGTCTTCATACATCTTTAAAACATCGCGTACCTATTCGCATTCATACCGTAAAGTAGCATAAAAACGCCATTCATCTTTCATGAATTGGCGTTTTATACTTGTCCAAAGTTGTCTCGAATTGCTTTTTGAATCATGGACTCACATCTTTCTAGCTCAACTTTTAACTGTTTTTTATATACTTTCGCTTTTTCTTCTCCACCATCAGTAAACTTATAATAAACCACTTCCTGTAGCTTCATTCCTTCTTTTTTCTTCTTTACTTGCTTTAATACTCCATCCTCAATGAGATCATGTAATGCTTTATACACCTCAGAATGATTAGGCTTATACCCAAACGGACGAAATTCATCACGTAATACATCTAGAAGGCGAAGTCCATACAAACGTTCTTGTTCCGTCATGGTAATCATATATAATTTTAAAAATGCTCTTTGCTTTAATAAAAAACCACTAGACGTTCGTTTCTCAGTCATATTCTTCATCCTTTCTTATATTTTCAAAATGTTCTTTGTTCTAATTATACTTGATTTACACACAATACTCCTTCTTTCACGCTTGAAAATCAGTCTTTTTTCGCTTTATCCTTCATCTTTCACGAAAATATACCTAATTGAAGCTCTCATTCAGTTCAGAATAGGCAAATTCCTTCATATAGTGAAATGATGATGAAAAAGTGAGGTGAGCGTAGATGAGTAAAAAACAACCAGATATAGATTGGAGTTCCATTCATGACAAAGTAGAAGACATGTTAGGGGTCCATTTTTTAAACGATTTGCAAAGTATGCTTCCAAAACGTTTTCCCAATATCGATCTCTATCAAACAGATACAGAAGGAATTGTCGTCATTGAAATTCCAGGCTTACAGTCTAGTCAAGACATTCGAATTAAACTTGAATCTAGTATGTTAACCATTGACGGTCAAATCCCTTACTCCTATCCTATTACAAAGCAACAACTAACGATGAAAGAAAGACATACGGGTTCCTTTCAACGCACCATTCGTATTCCATTTCCTTATATTGATGATCAAATATCAGCTAAATATAAAAATGGATTACTAGAA
Source organism: Priestia iocasae (assembly GCF_016909075.1). Taxonomy (GTDB): domain Bacteria; phylum Bacillota; class Bacilli; order Bacillales; family Bacillaceae_H; genus Priestia; species Priestia iocasae. The sequence continues at coordinate 840,494 of NZ_JAFBFC010000001.1, read as the reverse complement.
ATACGCCTTCAAAAAGATATCCAAGATCAAACAATTTCCATTGAATTTGACGAAGAAAATTAATAAAGCACACTTTTTATCGTTCCTTTGCCCTTAGCTAATCGGCAAGGGCTTTTTACTTTTCGGTAAAATGATCGCTCTCCACAACAAAATGTAAGCGTTTTACCATTGAACACATTGGCAAATTGGTGTATAAATATATAAGAGACAAAATTATTTCACTATTATAAAAATTAAAATTTAACTTTTTATTTTTATTCGACATTAAAATATGTTATTTTTATAACGTTGCTTTTTTAAACATACATCTCTTTTCGTGAAAAAGATATAAAACACCATGAATAATATGCATAAATTATACAAATATACATTATCCATAGAAATAAAGCTTATTACGTATGACAAAAAACAACGTTTAAATATGTAAAAAAATTCATAGTACTAGTTGAGGTGAACATCTTGAAACAAACAAAGCAAACATCGTACTCATTAGAGAATGTCTTAACATTCATCATCCCTTCATTAATTGGTATTTTCTTGTTTATCATCCCCTTTTCTTATAAAGGCGAACTAACGATACCAGTGGCTATATTAGCAAAAAGCGTTCAGGGTGCATTAGAAAGTCAGTTACCTATGATTATGTCTATTATTGTAGCTATTACAGCACTTTTAACTTTACTAGCAACCTTAATTAAACCAGCTTTTGTTAGCAAAAGTTCTTTTTTATCTTCTCTATTACTTGTGAGCCCTATTTGGATTGTAGCTCGTGTGTTAGGAACCATTTTCATTATAATGACTCTTTTCAAAGTAGGACCTGAGGCCATTTGGTCTGAGAATACAGGCGGTTTATTGTTATACGACTTAATTCCAGTCCTATTTTCTGTGTTTTTATTTGCTGGACTCCTATTACCTTTATTGTTAAATTACGGATTACTTGAATTATGTGGTGCTTTATTTACAAAGTTTATGAGACCTGTTTTTACTTTGCCTGGTCGATCATCCATCGATTGCCTAGCTTCTTGGCTTGGAGATGGAACCATCGGGGTACTCCTTACAAGTAAACAATACGAAGAAGGCTATTATACAAAGCGTGAAGCTGCTGTAATTGGAACAACTTTCTCTGTTGTATCCATTACCTTTAGTATCGTTATTTTAAGCTATATGAATCTAGAAGCTTACATCATTCCTTACTATTTAACGATTCTATTAGCTGGATTTGTAGCAGCGATTATAATGCCACGCATTCCTCCGTTATCAAGAAAAGCAGATACGTATTTTGAACACGCTGCAACAAATGTCGGAGATGAAACAATTCCACAAGGACATACAACTTTTTCTTGGGGATTTAATCAAGCGGTGAACCGTGCAAAAACTACTAAAGGTGTAAAAGAATTTTTACACGACGGGGTAAAGAACATTTTAGATATGTGGATGGGTGTTGTACCAATTGTTATGGCACTAGGAACCTTGGCTTTAGTCATTGCTGAATACACACCAATTTTCTCATGGTTAGGCGCACCTTTTGTTCCACTTTTATCAGTTTTACAGGTTCCAGAGGCTGCAGAAGCTGCTCAAACGATGGTAGTAGGATTTGCTGATATGTTCTTACCTGCGGTTATCGGAAGTGGAATTGAAAGTGAATTAACACGCTTTGTCATTGCATGTGTATCTGTTACTCAATTAATCTACATGTCAGAAGTTGGGGGACTTTTACTAGGTTCTAAGATTCCTGTTACATTCACTGATTTAGTTATTATTTTTATCGAGCGTACATTAATTACGTTACCGATTGTCGTGATTGTGGCACATATTTTATTCTAAAAAGAAAGGAAGCTAATTCGTATGGTTAGCTTCCTTTTTTATTTCCCTTAAAATAATATTGAAAAATTCAGAATTATGTTTATAATGACAAGTATATCTTTTTTAGGGGGACATACATATGAAAACATTAGAGAGAATCAGTTCCTTCGCAGGAAATACGTTTGCATTATGGGTGATTCTATTTGGAGTTATTAGCTTTTTATTTCCTGAAGGCTTTACATGGATTGGTCCACATATTCCTCTTCTACTTGGAATTATTATGTTTGGAATGGGATTAACATTATCTTTAGATGATTTTAAATCTATTTTAAAGATGCCAAAAGCTGTGTTCATTGGAGTTTTAGCACAATTTACAATCATGCCTCTTCTCGCTTTTGGTTTGGCAACTCTTTTTCAACTACCACCTGAAATCGCGGTTGGTGTTATTTTAGTTGGTTGTTGCCCTGGGGGTACTGCTTCAAATGTCATGACGTATTTAGCAAAGGGAAATACAGCTTTATCTGTAGCCATTACATCTGTTTCAACACTATTAGCACCAATTTTAACCCCTGCCCTTATTTTATTATTTGCCAGTCAATGGCTTCCTGTGTCAGCGAGCTCTTTAGTCGTTTCGATTTTAAAAATGATTGTACTCCCTATTGTATTAGGAATCATTGTACAATCATTATTCAACAAGCAAGTACAAAAGAGCGTGAACGCGCTCCCACTTGTTTCAGTAGTTGGAATTGTTGCAGTTGCCTCAGCAGTTGTAGCACTCAATGCAGAAAGAATAGCGGAAACAGGATTGACTATCTTCACTATTGTGGTGTTACATAATTGTGTTGGATTGCTATTAGGCTATCTACTAGCAAAACTACTAAAGTTAGATTATCGAGATCAAAAAGCAATTTCCATTGAAGTGGGTATGCAAAATTCTGGGTTAGGCGCTGCACTAGCCGTTGCACACTTTTCTCCCCTTGCTGCTGTACCAAGTGCAATCTTTAGCGTGTGGCATAATATATCAGGTCCGCTTCTTGCAACATGGTGGGGAAAACGAAAACAGTCAGTAGAAACAACCAATGATACGCCTGTTGCTAAATAAAAAGAGCAAGGAAAGCTGATTACTAGCTTTCCTTGCTCTTTTTTACGTTGTTTTTACTTTTATTTCTTCACCTTTTCGCCCCCAGCTATAAGCAAGGCCAAAGCTTAGTAACAGAACAAACGCCCCTAACATATACGGAAATTCAATATTAACATCAAATAACAGTCCAGCAAGTGCGGGACCTACAATGTTCCCAAGACTCATATAAGCATTGTTCATTCCCGCTACAAACCCTTGTTCATTTCCTGCCATTTTTGACAGAAGTGTATTAACAGCCGGTCGCAGTAACGACGTCATGATAAAAAATAAAACAGTTGTGACAAACACACCCATGTAGCTTCCAGCTAGAATTGCTAATACAAATCCTAAAGAAGAACCTAAAAGTGTCACGTAAACAACCATTTTCTCTCCAAACTTTTTAATCAACATATTAACTGCAATACCTTGAATAAACACACCGATTAAACTTGTCGCGGTAATCACAATTGCAATATCTTTCGCAGTGAAATTATGCTTAAGATCAACATACAAACCGAAGATCGCTTCAAAGTTCGCCAGCCCAAAACTCATAGCAAACACAAGGTACAGTAGTACAGCATAAGGCGCTTTCGTTGAGCGAATAATTTGTTTGGTAATGGACTCTCTTTTTTTAGTGGATTGGCGAGCTGTCTCTTGTTGCTCTTTACTCAATGTTTCTGGAATGAATAAAATGGACATAATTGTTGAGAATGCAGCAACAGCTGAAGACATATAAAATGGCGCTCTCGTGCCAAATTCAGCTAAAAAGCCACCGATTCCTGGACCGATAACAAAGCCTAACGACATCGCCGCACCTAATAATCCCATCCCTTTACCACGCTTTTCTTCTGTTGTAATATCAGCTACATAAGCCATCATTGGCGGAATAATAAACGCAGCCGATGCTCCTCCTATTAAGCGAGATACATATAAATGCCACATTTCCGTTCCAAAGGCAAAAATAATTTGTGAGAACGAAAAACCAGCAATTCCTCCAATAATAATGAGTCTTCGACCGTATTTATCCGAAAGCTCACCTGCAATTGGTGAGAATAAAAACTGCGTTAATCCAAACGCGGCCACAAGTAAACCTAATGTTTGTCCACTTGCTCCAAACTCTTCAATATAAGCAGGCATAATTGGAATAATGAGACCGATTCCTGTCATGACAATAAACATATTAATCATTAATAAAATGAGCGGTCCTGTCTTATTTTGAATGTCTTTCACATATAATCCTCCTTTATCTCAATCTTTTAATTGAAGATTTATCACATCTTAATGTAAGCACTATAAATAGCTTCTTTTCTTTGCTACATGAACGATGTTGCTTCCTTATATCCTTCATAACTATACGGGTTAGCACATTGTTTACGCAACAGAAAAATCTCGAGTTTCGAAACTTTTTACATAACGCTTTATTTAACATCTTTTACACTCTATTCATAAATTAAAGGTAGAAATAAATTGTCGTGATATTGTAACTCTCATGACATGTAGGAGGAATGAATAAATGGCATTTACTTATACAGATTTTCTTGCTGTATTCGGGATAGGTGGTGCACATCCTGGAGGCTTATATGTAACAAAATGGTTATTAGAAGAACAACAAATAAAGAACGACACTTCTATTTTAGATATTGGCTGCGGAACAGGACAAACATCTAGCTATATAGCTACCGAATTCAATTGCAAGGTCACTCCATGTGATCAACACCCTCTTATGATTCAAAAAGCAAATGAACGCTTTGCTACTCTTTCTCTTCCTTTGAAAGCTTTAAAAGAAAATGCGGAATCCTTATCCTTCCCTCAACATTCTTTTGATTTTGTTCTATCAGAATCTGTTTCCATTTTTTCCAACTTAGATCTTTCACTAAAAGAATATGCACGTGTGTTAAAGCCAACTGGCACCTTTTTAGCAATCGAAATGGCAAAGGACGAATTAATGAGTAGCAAAGATTGTGACACCATAAAATCTTTCTATGGATTTCCCCAATTGCTCACAGAAAAAGAATGGGTTAAAAAATTAAACGAAGCTGGCTTTCAACATGTTACTGTTCTTTCCCCTCCCCACTTGCAAATCGAAGAGCATGAAGTTGAAGAAGGAACTGAATTTCATCTATCTAGCGATGTCCCAGAGGAACTATATGATATTTTTGATCAGCATGAACACTATACAATGCAATTTTCTCGCTCACTGGGCTATCGCATATTTTGTTGCAAAACGTAAAAATCTAGATACTCGTCCAGACATGTCCATCCCTTTTCTCATAGTGTAATAAGGGAAACGAAGGGGGATGAAACAAGATGGCAAACTATCATCAACTATGTAACCGTTACAGAGGGCGAGTTGTTCGTATCACAGATCGCGGAGGACGCGTTCATGTTGGGCGTATTGCGAATGTTTCTAGAAGTCACGTTTACATCCAGCCATTAACACGGGGACGCGGTCCTAGAGGATTTGGCTATTTTGGTTATCGATATGGTTATGGGTATGGATATGGTCCAGCTTACGGAGTCGCTTTAGGTTTTATTACAGGTGTCGCTTTATCTGCATTATTTTTCATTTAACTCAACTTTCATACTAATCCTAATTACCTAAACATCACATAAAAAGTCTCTATTTTCATAAAAATAGGGACTTTTTTCGTTTTTATTTTACATAAAAATACATAAAATGATTCTTTTTTGAGTTTAATTACCTATTTTGGTTCGACACAAAAACACATCTATCGAATCAAGGTTTTTGTGATTTTTTGTAGAATATTCTTACTATTATAAAAAAGTTCACCTCAATAAAAGGGGAAAGAATTGCGCGCTGACCTAGGAGGTGATTGCATACATATTCTCGCGCTTTTCACCAATTACAAATAGAAATGGAGTGTCTAGAAATAGATGAAAAAAATTCATGTACGTTCTGTGTTAAGTACAGTCGCATTCACATTCGCTTTATCAACATTTGCGGTTGGAGGAGCATCTGCTACTACTAATCACCCACCTGCACAGCCTTCTGTTGCAAAAATTCATGGTAATTTCAACTTAACTTCATCTCAAAATGTAAAAGTCATTGTCGAATTAACAGAAGAGTCGATTGTCGAAGCAAAGAAAAAAGGGAAAAAGCAATCCAAAGGGAACATTAAAAAAGCACGTGATGAAGTAAAAGTAAAATTAGCTTCTTCATCTAAAGAGGCAAAAGTAAAAAAAGAATATGATCACGTTTTTGCTGGATTCTCTGCGGAACTACCAGCAAACGAAATTAGTAAACTAGCATCAATTTCAGGTGTTCGAGCTGTTTATCCTGATGTTGCATACAGAACAACAGAAGTAAAATCCAGAGAATTAACCCAAGAAGAATTTAGCCCACAAATGGATAAAAGCTCTCCTTATATCGGTTCTCACAAAGCCTGGCAGTCTGGTTATACAGGTAAAGGTGTAAAAGTTGCTGTCATTGATACGGGTGTTGATTATACTCATCCAGATCTTGATCAAGCTTTTGGTGACTACAAAGGGTGGGATTTTGTAGACAACGACAATGATCCTCAAGAAACACCAATAGGAGATCCACGTGGAGCTGAGACCACGCACGGTACACACGTAGCAGGAACAGTTGCAGCTAATGGGCAAATTAAAGGTGTCGCTCCCGAATCTACTCTTCTTGCCTATCGAGTATTAGGCCCAGGTGGAAGTGGATCAACTGAAAACGTTGTAGCCGCTATTGACCGTGCTGTTGAAGATGGCGCAGATATTATGAACTTGTCTTTAGGAAATTCATTAAATAATCCTGACTGGGCAACAAGCTTAGCGCTTGACCGTGCAATGGCTGACGGTGTTGTTGCTGTTACCTCAAACGGAAATAGTGGTCCTAAAAACTGGACAGTCGGCTCTCCTGGAACATCACGCGAAGCAATTTCAGTAGGTGCTACTCAACTACCTTACAAAGTCTATGAATCTACCCTTCAAGTCGGTGATGTAAGCTATGCATCTTCATCAGTGATGGGCTTCCCTAGCGATGAAGATTTACTCGCATTAAATGGGCAGAATTTAGATTTTACGTTTACAGGTTTAGGAACGACTGAAGATTTTGTTAATAAAGATGTGAAAGATAAAGTCGCTGTTATTCAACGTGGAGCAATACCATTTGTGGAAAAAGTGGATAATGCAAAAGCAGCTGGGGCCAAAGCCGTTGTTATTTTCAACAACGTTGATGATGCAGAAAGACCGATCCCTGTTATCCCAGGAACTTCTTTGCCTACATTAAAATTAACAAAAGCGGATGGAGACAAGCTAGCTGCCGCTTTAAAATCAGGAAATCAAAGTGGTTCAATCAATTCTAAGTTTTCACAAGATATTGGTGAAACCATGGCAGACTTTTCATCTCGAGGACCAGTATTGGATACATGGATGATTAAGCCAGACGTATCAGCTCCAGGTGTAGATATCGTTAGTACCGTTCCTACTCATGACGCTTCAAATCCTCATGGATATGGATCAAAACAAGGAACAAGTATGGCATCTCCTCACGTAGCAGGAGCAGCGGCACTTGTGTTGCAAGCAAACCCTAGCTGGAGCGTAGAAGATGTCAAAGCTGCTCTAATGAATACAGCAGATAAATTACAAGATGCAACTGGTAAGGTATATCCACATAACACTCAAGGTGCTGGTAGTATCCGTGTTGTCGAAGCAATTGAAGCAAAAACGCTTGTCACACCAGGTAGTCATTCTTTTGGCACATTCTACAAAGACAAGGGAAAACAAAAAGCAAAACAAAAGTTTGAAGTACAGAACCTTTCAAATAAGGACAAGACATATGATGTAAGTGTAGCATTTACAAATTCACCAGCTGGTATTGATGTAAAGCCAATGAAGAATGTAAAAGTAAAAGCAAATAAAAAAGAAAAAGTAAAGTTAGACATCAAAGTTGAAGCAAGTAATTTAGAACCTGGTTATTATGAAGGTGTAATCACATTAACAGATAACAAAGAAGTCATTGAAGTACCAACGATTCTTTTCGTAAAAGAACCGGACTATCCTCGCGTTACATTATTTGACGTAACAGATAATGAGAACGGTACGTACGCATTTGATGTTTATTTACCTGGTGGCGCCGAAGAATTAGTATTTTGGGTATATGATGAAAATTTAAACTACCTTGGGAACGCTGCTACTTATAAAAATGTAGAAAACGAGTTCCAAACGTTTACTTGGAACGGTGAATTATTCGGTCAGCCACTTTCTGCTGGTAAATACAACTTATTTGCTTTCGCTAAAAAAGCAGGTAAAGAAGACTATGTATATGGCGGAGAAATCATCGTTAAATAATAAAATCATGATACATGTTTAAAGAGGTTTAGTCGAAGTGGTTATTTTCCCCTTTTTGACTAAACCTCTTCTTCATCCATACTTTTTGTACAACTTTCCCATTCATTTCTACTCGCTGATTATATAATAGGTGAAACAAAAAGAATTCTTCTCCTTTTACCACAAAGTATGATGCTACGTTTTCTTTGTTCTTTAGATGGCTATATAATACAATAGCTGTATCCTTTCAAACTACTTGTTAACTAGCAGGAAATTCTTTTCAGTCATAAACGTTTTTATTTTTTAGGCTCTGTTAAAGGTAAATGTTGATATTTGAAACCTACCCGAAATCTTAGTATAATAAGCATAAGAACAAACATTCGGGAGGTGATAAGGTTGAGCAAAGCGTTCAGTAATCTATTAAAACATATCGGCAATTTGCCACATACAGAAAAAGAGCGAGTGTTTCAATGGGTGAAACGCTACGTTGAACCTTCTTCCTCCGTCGGTGGTCGTCTAATTAACGAGATGAGAGAAACTCGTTTTAATGAAGGATTTGAATGTCCTCATTGTGCATCGGAACACGTTGTTAGGTTCGGAAAATACAATGGTCGCCAACGTTATCGTTGTAAGTGTTGCATTAAGACCTTTACTGATACAACTAACACAGTTCTTTATCGCACTCGAAAAGGCGATGAATGGATTACGTTTGTTGATTGTATGTTCAAAGGCTATTCCCTGCGAAAATCTGCTGAAATCGTAGGGGTTACTTGGGTTACTCTTTTTTATTGGAGGCACAAATTGTTAAGTGCATTAAAACAAATGGATTTTGAACAATTTGAAGGTATCGTTGAAGTAGACGAGACCTATTTTCTATACTCTGAAAAAGGTAGACGTAGCATTACTGAACGCAAACCTCGAAAGCGTGGTGGAAAGTCTAAACATAGAGGGATTAGCCACGAACAAGTTTGTGTTCTTGTTGCCAGAGACCGTACAAAAGCAACTGTTTCAAAGGTTGTTTGTATGGGGCGTGTTGTGAAAACTAAGGTGGATACTATGATTGGTTCTAAACTGACACCTAATAATGTACTTGTTACAGATGCTTGGAGAGCCTACAAAACGTATGCAAAAGAAAAAGGAATAGAACATTATAGAATTAAATCAAACGATGGCAAACACGTTATAAAGGGCTTGTATCACATCCAAAATGTAAATGGTCTCCATTCTCGTATGAAACAATGGATACACCGTTTTAAAGGTGTGTCTACAAAATACCTCGACAACTACCTTGCTTGGTTTTTATTTGTCGATAGTCGAAGTAACGAAAGCACAAAACACAACATTAAAGAGTTCTTACTTACATCATTTGTATTTGAAATGACGGATACTTATGAGAGTTTACGTTTGTCAAAATTCAGTGTTTAAACTACGGACTGTGTTGAGTCTCACTTGAAAGGATTGAATAAGTTGGATAATTACAAACAGTCATACCTTCTCTATCAAGAAGGTCTCTTAGAATTCGAGAAAAGTGAATTTCAAAAGGCTTTGGATTGTTTTATCAAATCTAATCAGTTGTCTGAACATTCAAGAACATATGCAAGGATATATGAATGTTTAATGAAATTAGGTAAAGAGTCCGAGGCAAAGCCATATATTGAAACAGCATATTCTCAAAACCCCAACCAAGATAAAGTTGCAGTTCAGTACGCACAATCACTTATAATGGATGGACATAACGAATTAGCAATCGAGATTTTAGAAAAAATACTTAGGAGAAATAAAACATATAATCCTGCCAGAAAATTCCTTGAACAAATAAAAAATGGACTTATTTAATATTAGAGAAACCTTTAAAATAGAGGTTTCTCTAATATTATGATAAAAATCAACATTAAAATTTAACACAGCCATTTTTTAAAAAGGTGTGTGCCTAACATGACAAAGCAAATTATATTATTTGATGGTGTATGCAATTTATGTGAGCATAGTGTCCAATTTATTATTAAACATGATCCTAGGGCATTATTTTCTTTTGCTTCTTTGCAGTCTGATATCGGCCAACGGTTATTAAAAGAGCGAGGTCTTTCTCCCGATAACATCCAAAGTGTGGTCTATGTAACAGATAAAAAAGTATATACTTCTTCAACGGCAGCATTAAAAATTGCCTACCATTTAGATGGTGGCTGGAAATGGCTATATTATTTAATCGTCATTCCCAAACCAATTCGAGACTTATTTTATTCATTCATTGCTAAAAATCGTTATAAATGGTTTGGCAAAACAGAATCTTGTCTGTTACCAAATCCTGAGAATAAAAAAAGGTTTCTGGAATAAGACGACGAATATATCTTCTTGATGGCGAATACGATGAACTTGGACGTCCATTTGAAAGGAGATATGTCATTTGTTTAAAAAGTTAACTGTATGTATGATTACCATGTTCTTATTGCTTTCCGTTGCTTCACCATCCTTTGCTACGAATCAAAAAGTAAACTATGTTGCTTTAGGAGACTCTCTTGCTGAAGGTCTTCTGTACGATAAATCGTTTGGTAAAAGCTACGCTGAGATAATCAGTGAACACTTATTACAACAAAAAAAGCTACAGAGCTTTTCAAAAGAGTTTGCCGTGTCAGGATATAAAAGCCGTAATTTATTGAAAGACTTACAATCTAACAAGGTGAAAAACAACGCTTCTTTACATGATACCGTTAAGCAAGCAAGCTTAATTACCATACATATTGGTGCGAATGATTTTTTATCCGAAATGAAAGTAAATGCTGAAAGCCAGACCATTGAATTTGACCACACAAAAACATCCGCTATTATGACTCAGGTAAAAACGAATGTTTCAGAGATTCTAAAAGAAATCCGCACATTAAATTCTAGCGCAAAAATTGTTGTTCTAGGCTATTACTACCCGTATGTTCATATCGATGTTCCTACGCAAGAAACAATTCTTCGAACAGCGTTAAGCTTACTAAATGGCACTCTTCAACAAATTGCTTCAGAGCACGGATCAATGTTTGTTTCACTTGATCAAGTATTTAAGGAAAACCCTAAACAATATTTCCCAAACCCTAAAGACCCTCATCCTAATAATGATGGATATGCACTTATTGCGAAAGCCATTATTGCCGAATTAGAACAATCTTCAACCGTGTCTTATATAGATGTTCCACCTTCTCATTGGGCCTATAAAGAAATTCAAATGTTAACTTCTACAGAGATTTTGACAGAAACTGATTCTCAGCGTTTTAATCCTGATACTCCTATTACACGTGCGGATGCAGCAAAAGCGTTATTGCATGCAACAACACTGAAACAAGCAATCCCACAAAACCCTGGGTTTAAAGATGTTTCCCCTTCTCATGATGCTTATGATGCCATCGCAAAATTAACAGAGTTAGGCGTATTTAACAAAGGAGAGTATTTTCATCCTGATCAATCTTTAACACGCGCTCAAATGGCAAAAATTTTGACACTAATGTTTAAGCTACAATCAACACAATCACAATCATTCACAGATGTACCAACTACTTTCTGGGCAAAAGATTATATTGATACCCTAGCTTCCGTAAAAGTGACAACTGGTTATGCTGACAAAACATATCGACCAAATAACCATACAACCCGCTCACAATTTGCTGTGTTTCTCGTGCGTGCAATGGAAGCAAAAGTAAACATTGATTTCTAATACACTAAACCCCCTTGCCTTTTTACATTCAGTAGAATGATTAAATAAACTAGACAAGGGGGTAACACTATTTGTAATGCTTACATCGCATTTTCATTTATGAGATGGAGACTATTTCCCCATCGCTTTTTTGTTGGTTGCGTCAATTGCTTCTTCCATCATTTTTAAAAAATGATAGTTGTTCATTACGTTTAATCCTTCTGCTGTAGCTCCACCTGGAGTTGTTACTTGTTCTCGCAAGCTTGTTGGATTTCCTTCTTTTTTTAACATTAAAGATGAACCATGTATCATCTGAATAACAAGCTGCTTGGCTACATCTTCTTCCACCCCATATTTCTTTGCGCTGTCAATTAATGACTCTGAAAAATAATATAAAAAAGCTGGGGCACTTCCTGTAATAGCTGTTAAATGATGAACTTCCTCTTCTGTGCACAATTGTGATTGGCCAATTCCCTTTAACACTAGTTCTAATACTAGTTGATGTTGACTGTTAACCCATTTTCCCACTGTGTAAAGAGACATCGATTCTCCAATCATTGCCGCTGTATTTGGCATAATCCAAGCAACAGGCGTACCTTCTGGTAGCCGCTCCTCCATATAAGATGGACCAATTCCAGCAGCTACAGTGATAATAAGCTGTCCGTTCACATAGCTTGATAGCTCTCTCAATAGCTCATCGTGTGCTTGAGGAGGCATGGCTAATACAATCACATCTACTTGTTTTATTTCATCACGCCAATTATTAGCAGCAACTACATGATAGTTGTCTGTCACTGATTGCAAACGTTGTTTGTTTCCGTTGTTTGTAACAATAATTTGTTCTAGACTCGTAGAATTCATCTTAACCAAGCCAGCAATCACAGCTTGAGCCATGCGGCCGGCTCCGATCAATAATACACGTTGTTTCTTCATCATTGTCCGTCCCACTTATATGTCCAAAATTCTTCTTTCTCTAAAAGGCGCGTCATAAATGGATTACCTTCAATTTTTGTTAAATCAACTGTGCCTAACATTCCTTCCGTTTGCGAACGGTGAGCTTTAAGGGCTTGAATCTTTATATCCCTTACTTCACGAATATCAATGACTACATCGGGCTCACCAATATGTTCAAGTCGATCATTTGAAAAAGCATGACAAAGAACGACAGGTCGTTTGTCAACAGGCATACGCTCAACTGCTCGTAATGTTGCTGCTCCTGTTGCATTATGATCGGGGTGTACAGCAAAGCCAGGGTAGTGTGTAATGATGTATGTTGGTTTTACTTCATCAATAATGGCACCAATCTGATCTGCAAATTCTTCAACATTAAGAAATTCTAACGTTTTGTCTCGTAATCCAAGCATGCGAAGATCTTCAATGTCCAACACTTGACAAACATCTTGTAACTCTTTTTTACGAATTTGAGGTAACGTTTCACGATTAGCAAATAACGGTCTGCCCATGTTGCGTCCCATCTCACCTAATGTACCACAAGCATAGGTGACACTCGTTCCTTTTTTTCGCGCTAACGCAATCGTACCAGCGGCACCGAACGCTTCATCGTCCGGATGCGGAAATACTACTAACACATGTCCTTCCATTGTAAAATCTCCTCCAATTATGCGAATGGTGTTTCGCTAAGTTGCAAAGCAACAGCTAGACGTCCTTCAAAGTCATGGCCTGCTAATAATAACTGACCTTGATTATTCAATTCCCAATCCGTTAATCCTTCTGCATATACCCAACCTATCTCCATTTCAAGGCCCACTCGATATGGATGATCACCCGTAATCTTTCCTTGCTTAATATGTACTTTAGCATTACGAATAAATGCGCCCACTGTCATTACCTTCTCATTGAAATGAGAAGCATAGGCACCATTTGTTGTCTCCAGATGAACGTATACTTCTTTATTAAAAAATGTTTGTAACTGTCGTTGAACTGATTCTTTTTCAATCGGTTGCAAAGGTCTTGCCCCTTTCCACTCTTATTGCTAACTATTTTACAAGAAATTATGCCGGAAGCATAATATTTAGTTCTAAGCGTTCAATTTCGTCTATCCATCTCTGCCTGTCATAAACAAAACGCAATTCTTCCCAACTCATCTTATTTAGTATATCCAGGTTTGTTTCAATCTCCACGAGCTGTTTACTTAAATAAGCTAATTCTTCGCCTTCTTCCAACTTCTTTTTATACCGTTTGAATGTAGAGTCTAAATGAACGAGGTTTTTGTAAAGATTTTCAATGGATTCATATTGTTGAATAAGTGGTAAAGCCGCTTTTTCTCCTACACCAGGTACACCAGGAATATTATCGCTTTTATCACCTAATAGGGCTTTTACATCAATCCACTGCTTTGGCGATATATCATATTCATGTTGAAAATCATCAGCCGTATACACGATTTCTCCAATACGCTTCATCGCTATTATTTGAGAAACATGTTGATTTAATAATTGTAATAAGTCACGATCATTACTGTAGATAAAACAATCTTGTTCTTTTTCCTCGCTCCACCTTGCAGAAAAAACGCCGATTACATCATCTGCTTCGTAAAAATCAACCGACACTTGCGATACACCAACACAATCAAAAAATTCACGCAACGTTTCATATTGTTGAATAAGCGGATCAGGCAACTCACCTCTTGTTCCTTTATAATCACTATAAATGTCTCTGCGCTTCGTTTCATTTCGTTTTACATCCCAAGCTACGACTATATGTGTCGTTGCATACTGTCGACTTAATTGTAAAATTTTTTGAAGCGTTACTTTTAAAGCATTAATATACAAACCTTGACTATTCCTCGGAAGGTCTACTTCCTCTCTCCCATAAGAAGTAGCAAAATAACACCTACTTAGTAAGTTAAAACCATCTATTAACAGTAATGTTTCTTTCAAGCGTTCAAATCCTTTCTATTTCGTTCTAACTCGTCTACTTCAGAACATACAGACTTATTGTATAGGAGAAGAAACTCCTTCCCCTAAAACTTATGTCCATATAGTTTGTAAACTTATTATAAACATGTTAAATTCTTGTTAGCACTCTCCCATTTTTCTTTAAGAATACGAAATAATACTATAAAATAAACTTATTATCAATAACGCAATAAAACTAAGACTTTTAAATAGCGCAGGTGTTAAAGTGAAGAAACAAACTATATGTATTGTTATGAAATGTTTTGCCATTGTACTTTTTTTCATTCTTCTTTTTACCGTGATGCAGAGCCACGTACTCTCTAATAAAGCGATTATTGTTAGTAGCGCAACAATCTTTCTTTTGTTTGTATTAAGCGACTTCTTCTTCGAAAAAAAAACATGGATTTTAAAAGGCCTGCAATTATACATGTCCATCATGTTATTTATCATTGGTATTTTTGAGATGCATCATATTGTCAGTTCATTATGCGCTCTTTCGATTATTATTCTTCCACGAATCATTAATGAGTTACAATAAAAAGGAGTGTGTCAAAATGAGCAAAAGACGCTTGATTTGACACACCCACAACATCCTCTAGCTATCAATTATGGCGATTCGTCATTTCCCTACTGTTAGATTTTTTTACGAAAGCTCCTTCTTACTATGTCTCTCTTCATATACCTTTAAGTTTTGATAAATTAAGTTTAATAATGGCGTATGTATATCGTGTTTCTTCGCTTTTTGAACTAAGTAACCTTGCAAATGTTCACCTTCAATGAAAAAACCTTTTTCCATATCACGTTGCATGGATGATTTCATTGTATACGTCATTTTCTTAACCGTGTTCATATGTTTATCGACAATATCTTCTGAAAGCGGTGCACCCACTGCATGCATAACTTCAGCTACTTCGTTAAATACTTGTCTAATTATACTTTCTCCATTTTCCACTTCTCGAATAGGACCAATCGGTGACCTCATTAACGTAGTCACGCCCGATAAGACTGTAATAAATAAATATTTATGCCACATATCTCTTAAAATAAAGTCACTTAGGCGAAAAGATGCTTTTGTTCCTTGAAGCACTTCGTTTACTCGTCGAATTCGATTTGTATGCTCGTTTGAAAACTCACCAAACACAACTTCATGAATTGGACTCGTTTGAACGACTTCTCCCTTATCTCCTAGTGTTGTTTCAATGAAGCATAGACCACCAAGAACACGTTCTTCACCAAAATAATCTTGTATCTTTTTTACGTGATTCATCCCGTTTAACAACGGTAAAATAATTGTATCTTCTCCAACAAATGCTTTTACATCTTTCATAGAAGCTTCTAGATGATAAGCTTTTGTTGAGAAGATGACAAGGTCAAATGTTTCTACCTTATCCTCTGTTGTAATCGTTTTTGGTGTTAGTTTCACATCTCCATGAATACTTTTAATGACTAAACCATTCTCAGCAAGTTGCTGCTGGCGTTTTTTTCTTACTAGAAATGTTACATCTTCCCCTTTTTCTAATAAGCGTCCACCGAAGTAGCCACCAACACCACCCGCTCCTAATACTAAAATACGCACGCCCTCTCCCCCTAACAAATCATTTCTCTTTATTTTACCACATACAATATCAATCTTTTCAATAATTGCTCGTTTCTATGGAACAGGCAACTGAACTTGTTATAATACATATGTTGATTGAAAAAACATGTGATGGTATGATAAGCCGTAACAATTCTTATTAGATGAAAACTGAACGGAGTGTACATATGAAAAAGACGGAAGTATATATTTTATCCGGGTTTTTAGGTAGTGGAAAAACAACATTACTTAAAAATATTTTACAGCAAGAAAGAGATGAACAGCGTAAAGTTGCTGTCATTATGAACGAATTAGGAGAGGTGTCCGTCGATTCGAATGCCGTACAAGAAGATACTCCTTTAAAAGAGTTATTAAATGGATGTGTATGTTGT
This sequence comes from Priestia iocasae, assembly GCF_016909075.1. Taxonomy (GTDB): domain Bacteria; phylum Bacillota; class Bacilli; order Bacillales; family Bacillaceae_H; genus Priestia; species Priestia iocasae. The sequence goes on along the minus strand of NZ_JAFBFC010000001.1, from coordinate 823,717 downwards.
ACAATTCAAGGCCAATTTGAAACACACCTTCACTCTCTTTTACAAGAGCATGAATTAGATTCTATTTATATTGAAACAACAGGTGTCGCTCACCCAATTGAAGTATTAGATGCATGCATGTCTCCTCTTTTTGCAAATGAAATTAGCGTAAAAGCCATTGTAACCCTTATCGATGCAAAAAGATGGAAAGACCGTCATTCATTAAGTCTTCAATTACAAAAGCTTTTACAAGAACAAGTTCGTCATGCAGATATCATTTTACTCAACAAAACAGATGAGCTATCAGAAAGTGAAAAAGCTTCATTATTATTCGATGTTCAATCTATTAATAACGAGGCCACTAGCTTATTAACGACTCACGCTAGCGTGAACATGGAATTATTGAGAAATGCACAATTAAGAAAAAAAGGACAACATGAACAAACTCATGTTCATGATCACTTGCATTTAAAAACGTTTGTTCATGAGTTTAAAAATCCAGTCGATGTTGATCAATTTGAAAATTGGCTTAGGAACATGCCTGATACGATTTACCGCATTAAAGGCTATATGCGCTTCACGCACTCGAAAGAAACATACCTGTTTCAATATTCATACGGCATGCCTCTTTATATGAAAGAACTCATGAAGTTCCCAAGTGTGCTCGTATTTATAGGAGAAAACTTACAGCACGATGAAATGAAAAAACAGCTACAGCAATTAGAAGAGCAGTCATAACTTAAGAAGGTTGCCTTATATATCTTTAAGTCAACCCCTCTTTTCTAAAAGGCGCTTGTTTTACACCAGTTTCTACTGAGTAAGCACATACTTTATAAACAGCGAGCAGCGCCGAAATTTATAACCATAGTCAACAAAGCCCCTTTTCTACTGACTGAATCCATGTACTGGATGTTAGTAGAAAAGGGGCTTTCGTATATCACTTACATTCCATTTTGAACTTTTCGTAAGATTTCATGAGCATTCCTACCAGCCATATGGCTTAATGCTTCCCATTTCTCATCTCTTTTTAAATCTAATTCAATGATTTGCTTGGCTAATTCAATTACTTGCTGTTGTTCCACTTTTGATATTCCCATCTTTATTCTTCCTTTCAACTCACCTTTTTCTTTTATTATAAAGAGTCATCACTTTTCTTTCATGTTTTATGTCATATAATCTCACATAAATATTATCTTTTCTAACATTATATGTTAGAATACTTTACATACGTAATTATTTTTCAGAATTATCATTTATAATAAAAGATAGAACATGACTTTTCTCAAGGGGTGAGGAATTTTGACAACGAATGAATCTTCATATCGTGACAAAAAAGTAATGTCCATTGGAATTGTAAAAGAACTAACTGGCCTATCCGAAAGACAAATTCGCTATTATGAAAAGCGCCAGCTTCTTTTTCCTGATCGTACAGACACAGGAATTCGCAAATATTCGTTTTCAGACGTTGAACGCTTAATGGATATTGCCGATCAAATTGAGGAAGGGGTTCAAACACATGAAATTCGATCTGAACTTGCGAAGAGAGATGAACTTCAGAAAACAAAAGATATCCGCAACAAAATGTTAAAAGGACAGTTAAACGCACACTTCCAAAAGAAATATTAATATCCCTCCTATTTGCTTACTAAACTCTCTATGTAAATGAATAAAAATCATGTAACATAGAAGAAGTGAAGAAAGCGGGGATACAAATGAAGATGATTTTAGAGTATAAATGGTTCTTTTTTATCGGAAGCGAACTTTTCTTTTTTATTTGTACAGCTGTATTTTTACTATTACGCTATTGGTTTCAACTTTATCAACTAAGCATAGTACCGGTTATTCTATTTTTAGCAGGTGAGGTTTTCTTAGTAGGACTAGGAATCTACGACTATATTGAAGCAGGTTCGTTCAATTTATTTCAATTTATCATTCTTTTATTTGTTCTATATGCTATGACATCTGGAAAACAGAGCTTGAAGCAGTTAGATCATGAAATCAAACAAAAAGTTGCAAAATTTAAAAATCAAAAAAGCCCTCTCGAATAACGAGAAGGCTTATCTTTTACATTCCAACCGATCGACTTTTTCGTAACTTAGGTTGATGAGATACCATGAAGCGTGTTTTAGAAAGCGCAAAAACAATTGAACCTCCCCAAATGAACAAAAACGCCACCATATGTACCTTTGTAAAATGTTCATGAAAAACAAAAACTCCTAAAAATAACGTAATCGTTGGTGCAATATATTGTAAAAAACCAACCATTGATAACGGAATGAGTTTTGCACCCTTTGCAAAGTATAAAAGCGGCATAGCTGTAGCTACTCCTCCACCAATTAATAGCAATGTATCAAGTATTGAAGCCGTTCCAAAACTCGATGTTCCTTTAGCCATTAATAAAAGGAAGTAAATAAGCGCAACTGGTGTAACCATCAATGTCTCAAATGTTAAACCAATTTTTGCATCCATATTCATTAATTTTTTCACTAATCCATAAATCCCAAAGCTCAACGCTAGTAAAATAGATATCCAAGGAAATTGGCCGTACTGCATCGTTAAAAACAACACGCCAACTGCAGCTAATAACACCGAGATCCCTTGCCAGAAATTTAATTTTTCTTTTAATACAACAATTCCAAGCAAGATACTCACAAGCGGATTAATATAATACCCTAGACTCGCTTCAATAATATGATCATTATTGACAGCCCAAATATAAATAAACCAGTTAAGACTAATTAAAACAGACGCCGCTAGCAACGCCATGATTTGCTTTGGTTTTTTCATCAGCTCTTTAAATGTTTCTTTGAAATTATGCAACTGTCGACTCGTATATAGCAAGATCATCATAAAAGCAAATGACCAAATGACACGGTGGGCTAAGATCTCATCTGCAGGTACTTGATCTAATAGCTTCCAATATAAAGGAAAAACGCCCCACATCATATAGGCACTGGCTGTATAGACAATTCCTGCTTGCTGCGCTTGATTCATTGATTCTTGTTTCATACACCCGACCTCTTTTCTCTCTATCTCATTTGAACAACTCTCATTATATGATGATTATCCTTGTATTTACAATCCTTTTATTTCAGAAGCCGAAATTTCTATGTTTCACACACTTCAAAAGGCATAGCTATTGCTATGCCTTTTCTTGTTTCAATGGATAAAAGATGTGATGAAATAAGCTCTTTAATTGTTGCTCATAAGGTTCCTCATAAGAAATAAGAACACAAGTAGCAGGTCCAGCTGATTGCTCAAGCGAGAGCGAGGCTGAATACAACTGCTGCTCCCACCCATTTAATGTGTGCAGTAAATCAATTTCATGCTGAATTCCTTTTGATCCAACTGGAACAATCTCATACACATTTTCATGGTGTAATAGCGTATAAAATTGCTGTAATGAAATCATCTCTTCTTGACGCAATAGTACATCTTCTCCAACTAATGGGTAACCGACTACTGCTAGTTTTGCCCCCATCGGCGTTTTGCCTATTCGTTTGCTTCGCTTTTTTACCACCCCAACGACTGTAAAACTAGCTGCTGATTGAAGAAGACTAAAATTTGTCTCACTACTTCCTACTAGCTGAATCGTCGTCAAATGAAGTTCACCGCAAATACGGTGTAATGCTTTCTCATATTGTTCCCATGCATTTGTGTCGTTAAAGTTGGCTACAACAACACATGTTGGCATTGCTCCAACACTGAGAACCTCCATCATCGCTACTCGTAAACTGTAATAAGCAACTGTTTCATAAGATACCAAAACAGCATCTTGCTCTTTCTCTCCAATTGCCCCAACATTGTCTACGGCAAAAACGAGTTCCTCACACTCGGTGAGTGGTGTAAACAGTACATCACGCTTGCTCATCATTTTTCTTTTGAGCAGAACGAAAAACTTTGGCACTACGGATGTATTCGACATCACTTATTTGTTCACGCGCATTCGCCACACGAGCTGCCGCAAAAAAATAGTCTGATAATCGATTTAAATATTGAAGAACCGATTCATTAATTTTATGCTGTTGCATCACCGTTACAACTAATCTTTCCGCTCTCCTTGTGATTGTGCGGCAAATGTGAAGTGTCGACGCTGCTGGTGTTCCTCCAGGTAAAATAAAGCGCTCAATTGGTGGAGCTTCCTTCATATAAATATCAACGCGATTTTCTAACACTTGAATCATCTCACCATTTACTTTGTAAGGATGATCTTCACGTGCAAACGCTAGGTCACTTCCACAATCAAATAATTCATGCTGAATCGTAACAAGCTCTTGCTTCAAGTCTTGGAACAACTGATTGTCTAATTGATGAATAGCTTGACCAACAAAGCTATTTAACTCATCAATCGTACCATACGCTTCCACACGACTATCATCTTTATGTACACGCCCTCCAATTAAACTCGTTTTTCCTTTATCACCTGTTTTAGTATAGATATTCATTCTTGTTCCCCCTTTAATCGATTCGATACTCCATACCAAATATGATCAACGATATGAGCGTTTTTAACGATATGTTGATACACATAACCACAAGAATCTCGCCAAGCACGGTCTTGTGGATTCATAGGTACAATTCCTTTCCCGATTTCGGTACCTATAATCACAACTTGATGCCCTGAAGCTTCTAACAACAACCAATCTGTTACAATCGTTTGAAATGCACGACGAACTTCTTCAATCGTCATTCCCTCTTCTATAGATTCCTTAATATATTGCTCAATTCCTTCTATCACCATCACATTATGGCGAGAATTCATAACTAACTTGTCACCACGATAAGCCGAGCACCAAAATGCATCATGATAACGCTCTTTCACCCATTTTCTTTTTCCGTTAAACGCACCTCCGAATATGAAATGCATGACCGTCTCTCCCTTGCTGTTTGTTCTGTATGAAAAAATGTACATCCTTCACCAAAATGAAACGACCACTCCCAAAAATGCGGTCGATCTGGTACAAATGTTGAAGCTAATAAACGAAGAGGCCCTCCATGTGTAACGATTACAGCATGGCGATACTTTCTACTCATCAATAAATGAATCAATTCATCCCAAGCCTGCCAAATACGAATGGAAAATTCATAAAATGACTCTCCTTGTATTGGAGAAACATTAAATGGATCATTTAACCAGTTTTGATAATGAGGCTTTTCCTTTAAATCTTCATATGTTCGAAGCTCCCAGGCACCAAAATTTATTTCTCGCCAACTAGATGAGGGGCTATAGGATATCCCAGGAAATAATAGCTTTGTTGTTTCAACACACCTTATTAAATCACTACTTATAATGATGTCAGGTCTATCAATTAACAATTGCGAGCTTTTAAGTGAATCCATTCCATCTTGACACAATGAGACATCGGTCCACCCAATGTATCGCTTTTCTCGGTTTGCTGCTGTTAACCCATGACGAATACATGTAATAACCAAAGAGTGATCCATAAAAAAGTCTCACCCCCTTCAATAGAGGTTCCAATTACATCACCGGTTATGCCTCCAAAGTTCACTCGAATAAAACGAATAAATCCGACAGTGAATAAACCATACGCAAGGAAAACAAGTTTATTGTCAATCATAAAGAAAAGAGCTGCAAGTAATAATATGCTCATACATACATATAAGCGAATGATGTGCTTTGTTACACCACGTTGAAAATAAGCTGCTAATCCAGTTTCTTTGGCAGGCTTTTCTATGATTAATAGCCAGCCGCCAACTAACCTAGGTAGTGAAAAAATAAGAATCACGTTCCACATCGTGATTTCCGAATAAGTAAGAAGCTCATGGATACTCATCCAACGTAGCCCTAGTAAAAAAAGGAGTGATAGAATTGCAAAAGATCCCACATGAGGGTCACTTAATATATGTAATTTCGCTTCTTTTGATTGCCTCGAAAAGTAAGCATCACTCACATCCATATACCCATCTACATGCAATCCACCCGTAAATACGATAGGAACTAAAATTAGTAGTAAACTAACGACACTAGTGCTCATTTGCAAATTTGCGAACACATTCATTGTGTAAAAGAACATACATGCAATAACTATTCCTAGTAACGGTAGGTAAAAAATTGTTTTAGCCGTTCGTCTCTCTGTCCACTCAATCGTTTTAGCAACAGGAAGAACTGTAAAAAATTGAATGGCCATTCTTGTAATCATAAATACTTCTTTCATGTGAAAAGGCCCTTTCCTTTTTTATAAGAAACAACACCTGCTTCTACAGATAAAGCAATGTCTGACTTCGCTACAATCCGTTGATGAAGCGTACCAAGTAGTTTCATATAAATATACGTTGCACCATCTGTCACACCTGCTTCAAACAAATCATTTGAAACAATCACAAGTTTCGTTACATGATCACGTAGCCGTAGGACACTATCTATCATCTCTTCTACTAATTGATTCTGCTCTCGCTTACTTTCCCAGTTCATTCCTTCAGAAAATAATTCATTCGCTAACCAATTAGTTAAACAATCTAGTAAAACAACATCATCTCGTTCGCATTTATGTATGAGACTACCGACATCGGTTGGTCGCTCATAGGTAATCCAGCTAAGTGCCGCTGTCTCCCTTGCTACTTGATGATTCCTTATTCGTTCTTTCATCTCATTATCCGTAATTCGACTTGTCGCAATATAAAGACAACGATCAGCCTGAACATTCCCCGCTACCGTCAACTGCTCCGCTACGCTAGATTTACCACTCCTTACCCCTCCACTAATAAAAATTAACATTTTATCTGAAGTCCTTTCTTTATCACGTCTATTAACTTTTCATTCTCCGAACGAGTTTTAATTGCTAAACGTATGTACCGACCATCTAGCCCATTAAAGTTCTCTGTATGTCGTGCTACAATACCTTCTGATGCTAAATACATTAACCACTCTCGCCCTTTCCATCCATCAGGAATTTTACATAAGTAATAATTTGTAACTGATGGTGAGTATGTAAGGTGTAACGTATCTAGTTGAGCGAACACCCAATTACGCTCCTTTGAAACCACAGAAATTGTTTCTTTCACAAAAGCTTCCTCATCTAAGCAAGCTATGCCAATTTGTTGAGCAATACCATTAACACTCCAATGTGGCTGCTTTTCTTTTAATTTCTGAATAAGTGTCTTTGAAGCAAGAGTATAGCCTAATCGAATACCTGCAATGCTATACATTTTTGTCATTGAACGAACGATGATAACTGGATATCCTTTTTTAATAAACGGTACAAATGAAACGGCTTGCTCAACAAAATCAATAAACGCTTCGTCTATCACAATAACTGTGTTGTGGTCTTTAGCTTTCTTTAAGACTTGTTCCCATTCAGATTGACTGTACATGACTCCCGTTGGATTATTAGGGTGGCAGATCCAAAGTAAATCAACGTTTTCAATGAAGGGTAATACTTGTTGAATGCTCCATTGCCAACCGTTCGTCTCATCTAACTGAATTTTTGTTACTTCGCATTCATAGGCATAAGAAGCTTGCTCATATTCAACAAATGTTGGTTCGATGATTCCTACCTTCTTGTGAGAAAATAAAGATGCAATAAGAAAAAATGCTTCGGCTGCCCCATTTGTAACGAGAACTTCTTGTAAAGGAACATTTAAATGGAACGCAATCTTTTCGGTTAGCTCTGTTACTTCTGGATCTGGATACATAAACGCATCCTTTTTTACATCCTTCCACCAATACTCAAAAGAACTTGGCATACCTAGTGGATTCGTATTGACACTAAAATCTAGCAGGTTCGCTTGTTGTGGTGTATGTAGCGCCCGCAATAGTTTTTGAGGATTAGCCCCATGTGATGGTAAACGCAATACACATACCTCCAATCATCATAAATAGCATGGTAAATGCAAAAATCGTTCTTCTCATAATGAGCACTACTTCTTCTATATCCAAAACCGTTAACTCTCGTAACGGATCACCCATCTTAGCACGGTTTGATACAACACCTTTATACGTATTAAGTCCGCCAAGCTGAACACCTAACAATGCTGCTACTGCACTTTCACCAAACCCACTGTTTGGGCTAGGATGTTTTCTCGCATCTCGCTTCACAATATGCCAAATATGTGAGTACGTATAATGACTGTTTTGAAGATTGGCCAAAATCATCATGACAGCTGTAATTCGACTTGGAATATAATTTAACACATCATCTACTTTGGCACTGAAGTAACCGAACTTTTCATAACGTTCATTTTTATAACCTACCATTGAATCACATGTATTAATGGCTCGATAAAATAAAGCAAACGGAGCTCCTCCAATAAACGCGTAAAATAAAGGAGCTGTAATGCCATCGCTTGTATTCTCTGCTACTGTTTCGACAGTGGCTCGTACAATTTCACTTTCAGGCAGTCGTTCCGTGTCTCTTCCAACAATCATACTCACTTCATAACGAGCTGCTTCTATGTCTCTTTCTTTTAAAGGACTTCCTACTTTAACCGCTGCCTGTGCCAATGAATTGGAAGCAATTGTTGTAGAAATGATGATTGCTTCTACTACTATACCAATTAAAATATGAAACTGATAACAAACGTACACTAGTAAACCGACGAAAATAAGTGTCCACACGCCCATTGATAAGACAACGATCAATCCTTTTTCTTTTTTTAATTTCCCTTTATTCACATGCTTGTCTAAAAACGCAATCCATGACCCAAACCAACGAACAGGATGCGGCCAATTTTCAGGGTCCCCAATAAAGAAATCAAGTATGAGTGCTAAAATCACTGCAATGAGATGGACGGTGATAAACATTGTGATTTCCATTATTTTTTCACCCTTTCACGTAGTGCATCGTCTAAGCTTATTTTCACTAACTTAGCAATCCCTTGACCTAAAGCCGTCATAGAGCCTGCATATTCATACCTGTGCCCTTTTTGACGAGCTGCTACACAAATACTATCCGTTGATGTGCCTGTTGCGATACTATTGGTATTTGGGTCTCGTACGTTGAGAGCTCCTAGCGTTTTCGTTTTAGCTTCCGTAGCGGCAATAAACACTTGCAAAAAAGCAGCTTCGCTTAGCCAGCCATCGATAAAGAAAAACATATTAATGGTTCCTGGATTTACGGAGAATGGCGTAAGCTCATCTGATGTAATATCAACCGCATTTCCTACTCCTGCCGTGATCACAGAAATGATAGTTAGATTGTCATATTCATATGTATACAAAATGCGATTTTTTAACGGCACCGCGGTCATTAAACCAACGACACCTTCAAATACTAACTCACGACTTTTCAAGTAATGACGATACTCCTCAATGGGATGATTGCAAGCGTAATCTTTGTGAACAAACCGATTATAAAACGTATTTGTTCTACAAACACCTGCGCCAAGAAGACCTGAACTATAGCAAGCAAACGGCTCACTCGTTTTCATCATGAGCAAATGATCTTGTTCAACTAATAAAAGATTTAAAAAAGGACCTATTCCTTTTTTAATCTTTACCGGAATATGGTCCTTCATCTTCTTATTTGTACACCTCCGGATAAACAGCTTTTGCTAATTCTTGTAAACCTTCTACTAAGCGTGGACCTGATCGTGTCACTGTATCTGAGTTAACGTCAACAACTGCCTTTTCTTTAACGGCTGTTACGTCTTTCCACGCTGGTCGATTCATCACTTGTTCAGTTGCATTTTCTGTATAATAGCCATAGGTTGTAATAATCACATCTGGATTAAATTGTACCGCTTTTTCTTCTGAAATTTGTACCCATCCATCTTCACTATCAGCTACATTTTTCGCACCAATAAGCGAGAGCATTTCATCCATGAAAGTTCCTTTACCTGTTGTATAAATGTCAGGTGCTGGCGATACTTCAACCCATACAGACTTTTGATCTTCTTTCGCAATCGCTTGACCTTTCACTGAAATCGCTTCCACTTCGTCTTTCATTGCTTTAATTAATTGATCAGCTTCCTCTATTTGACCTGTTAACGTACCGATATTGGAAATAGTCTCATAGACACTTTCAAAATTAGTCGCATCTTTTACGACAAACAAAGGAATGCCTGCATTTTCAATTTGTTGGAAGGCTTCTGGCGATGCTCCCATGCTCGACGCATGTGCTAACACTAAATCTGGATTTAACGAAATAACCTTTTCTGTGTTAACATTCATGTCGCCCACTTTTTCTTTCTTTGTTGCTTCTTCTGGATAATTATCAAAGTTTGTAACGCCCGCTATCTCTTCATTCAATCCTAATTCAAACAAAATTTCCGTATTACTCGGCATGAGTGAAATAATTTGTTTTGGTTCTTTTTCAAGAGTAACTTCTTTGTCTCTTGCATCTTTTAATGTTAACGGAAAACCATCTTGTACTAATTCTTCCTGTCCTTCTTCCTTTTTGTTACTTTCATTTGTCTGATCTTGATTACCACAAGCGGCTAGCGAAAAGAGTAATAACGCAGCAATCAAAGACAGTAGCCATTTTTTCATGTTCTGTTCCCCCTTCATAAGTGAGTAATGAGATGGCTATTCCACGGTCAGCGGGGGTGATATACAAAAAGAGGCTGTCTCACGTTATAACAGGCATCCTTTTAGTCGTAAACATCTTACATCCGAATGAAAACGGGAAGCATGCGATGTTTACAAAGTGATGGTCTGTTACAAAGTAGACAACCTCTATAGATTAAGTCGTTACCTCTTATGTATAGTACAACCATTGTATTAAGTCTTCATTTAACAACAATGAAACGACTTCTCGCTATATGCTTCACCTCTCCGCGAAGGTGGAACAACCAACAATAAGGCAGGTCTCCTGACTTACGCTTCAAACGATTAAGCTATCCCTTCCCATCTATATGACAGTGGTTTTGTAGCTAATCTCACGCTTTACAGTGGCGGGACCGTGTTGGACTTTCACCAAACTTCCCTTTTCACCCAATAATGCTCTTTGGGACCTTATTGCATTACTATTTAGTTATAATCGTAATAAGTATACATGACTGCTCAAAATAAATCTACATGACCTTTTTTAGACAAACAAAGCTGATAATGTCTTAAAAACAATATTCAATGAGAGGTGTTCTAACAAAGAGGTGTTTTTTACAACATTTCAGTGGTATAGTAACAGCATCATATAGCTGTAAGTCAGCATATGATACAAGTAGGGGTGAATGTATAGAGGGCTTGGTATGATACCGAGCTTTTTTTGTCGTAAAAAAGCAAGGTAACAGACAATGAAAAGAAGATGGTTTCATCAAACATCTCCTGCCTATCTATTTATAATGACGATTGAAAGGCAAGAGATGTTTGACTTTTAGTTTTTACTTTTGAAAATCATTTAAAAACTCGCGCACGGCTTCTGGTGTTTTTGCATTTGCGCTATGAAGATGTGCTAGTTTTTCTCCATTTTTATAAACAAGCAATGAGGGGATACCCATGACATTGTTTTCGTCTGAGATTTTTTCTAGCTCGTCACGATCTACTTTGAACCATTTTTTATCATTGTTTTCTTCAATAATTTCATTAATAAACATATCTAGACGTTTGCAATCTGGACACCATGTTGTCGTAAAAATCCCGATGCTCACTTCATCTGATTTAATTTGCTCATAAAACTGTTCTTCTGATGTAATTTGTTTCATGTGATAACCCTCCATTTATATGATTGTATCCATTATAATTAACTTTTCTTATTTATGCCCTTTATTTGCTCAGGGTTAAAGAAGCAATTTGTCGATAATGAGGTTGCAAAGCTTCCATTAAATTCATATATACAGGTAACATCTTTTCATAGACCTCTACATGTTCCGATATGGGAGTATGTTCATTTATGTTCCCAACCATTTCACTTACAGCTTCTAATGAATCAACCATCTTTAATCCATACAAACCTAGAACCGCTGCTCCAAGACAAGAACTTTCAACACTTTCTGGGATGGTTACTTTTACATTAAAAATGTCCGCCATCATTTGCCGCCAAATGTCTGAGCGAGCAAATCCTCCAGAAGCTTTTACTTCTATCGGTGTTCCAATAATCTCTTCTATCGGTTGTAAAACCGTATAAAGATTGTACATGATTCCTTCTAATACCGCTCGAATCATATGTTCTTTTTTATGATGTAGTGATAATCCGATAAATGAGCCTCTTGCATCTGCGTTCCATAAAGGGGCACGTTCACCTGACAAATAAGGATGAAAAAACAACCCTTCTGACCCTGGTTTTACGGTGTTTGCTATTTGTGTCATGAAATCATACACACTAACACCTAACCTTTTAGCCACCTCTTTTTCACTATGCCCAAATTCTTCTTTCACCCATTGTAAGATCATTCCACCATTATTAACAGATCCGCCCACCACCCAGTATTGATCCGTTAATACATAACAAAAGGTTCGCCCCTTTTCATCAATCACTGGTTGGTCAGTCACTGTTCGAATGGCACCACTTGTTCCAATTGTAACTGCCACAACACCTTTTTTAATGGCATCCAATCCAAGGTTAGAAAGAACACCATCACTTGCGCCTATTATAAAAGGGATATCTTGTAACACGCCTAACATCTTAGCAATGGATTCATCAATTCCTGTTACATAATGCGTCGTAGGAACGATTGTGGATAATTGATGAATTTGAACTCCTGCAACCTCCAAAGCCTCTTCGTCCCAATTTAATGTTTTTATATTCAACATTCCTGTTGCTGAAGCGATTGAGTAGTCAACAATGTATTGACCAAATAGCTTATAGAACACATACTCCTTAATGGAAATAAACTTATGAGCACGATTTACTAGCTGTTTTTTCTCTTCGTTCAGCCACATTAATTTTATGAGAGGTGACATCGCATGCACAGGTGTTCCAGTGCGGCGATAGATAGGAGTTGCAAGTCCCTTTTCGTTTAAGACCTCAGCATACCGGGCTGCTCGTTTATCAGCCCACGTCATACAATTTGTAAGCGGTTTACCATGCTTATCAACTACAAGTAAACTATGCATAGCTGAACTGAACGATATAAATCTTACTTCTTCTTTTTTTAATTTGCTCGTTTCCACTACTTGCTTAATTGTAGATAATACAGCTGCGAAGATTTCATCTGGATTTTGCTCTGCTGTGAATGCGTCTGGTGTATACAGCGGATATTCTACGTGATGCATAGCCTTTACTTTCCCATCAAATGTAAATAGTACTGCCTTCGTACTGGTTGTTCCAATATCCACACCAATCATATATGACATACTAACTACACCACCCTTTCTTCCAACATATCACGAACTTTTCTTTTATATAAGGTTGTCCGAAAAAAGGAAATTCCACCCCTCAATCTCCATAAACACGAAGAGAAAATAAAGCTCACTTTTGACAAGGTCCACTTCATTTTACTTAAATTTACTTACTATCTTTTTAGCTTCCTCCACACTTTTTGAATTTAAAGGTTGTGTATATTGGCAGTTTACACGCACACCTGCGCCAATGCTCACTTCATTTACATTTGTCACAGATAAGAAGGCGTGTAAATTTTCTGGCTTTAGCCCTTTTATCCCTAAAATTTGAAGAGTGGTCCCTTTCAATCTCCTCTTCATTTTTTTAATTTGTGGAATCCCATTTAATGCGCTTTTATCAGCACCAGACGTACACACCCTTGTAATTTGATTATATTTCACTAATGTCTCAAGCCCTTTTTCTTGATCTTTCAATTGATCAAATGCTTCATTAAACGTAATGTCTAATCCTTTAGCTTTATGTAACAACAGCTGTAGAACACGTTCATCAATCTCTTTATCTTTGTTTAAGCACCCTATCACAATGCCATCTACCCCTATATCTTTTACAACTTCTATATCTCTTATCATAGTTTGGACATCGCATTCATTATATTGAAACGATTGATTATGAGGTCGAATCATAACATGTAGCGGAATATTTACCTTCTTTTTTACTTGTTCAATTAATCCATAACTTGGTGTTAAGCCACCTGATTCAATTCCTACTACAAGTCGAATACGATCTGCTCCGCTTTCTTTCGCAATTTGGGCATCTTCTAATGTAGTGGCCATGATTTCTACTATCATAAAAACATCCTTTCATCTTTTATACGCATAGTTACTGATTTCTTTTTTCATCATTATAGCGATAAAACGCCAAAATTCCATGCGCATATTTACCAAGCCAAAAAGGACTTCTCATCCTCTAGAAACTAGAAAACCATGAGAAATCCTTCCTAAAATAAGATGATTCTTAATGTATATTATTTAAATAGACGCGATTTTCGATTTTTTTTGCCGTTTGTTGCTTGCATTTGACTATTCATCCATTCATTTGGCGTCATCATCGGCATTTGATTCTGCATCATCTCTTGACCGTTCATCATTGGCATTTGATTCTGCATCATTTCTTGACCGTTCATCATCGGCATTTGATTCTGCATCATTTCTTGACCGTTCATCATCGGCATTTGATTCTGCATCATCTCTTGACCGTTCATCATTGGCATTTGATTCTGCATCATCTCTTGACCGTTCATCATTGGCATTTGACCCTGCATCATCTCTTGACCGTTCATCATCGGCATTTGACCTGGCATCATTCCTGGTCCACCCATCATTGGCATTTGACCTGGCATCATCCCTGGTCCACCCATCATCGTCATTTGACCTGGCATCATCCCTGGTCCACCCATCATTGGTATTTGACCTGGCATCATCCCTGGTCCACCCATCATTGGCATTTGACCTGGCATCATCCCTGGTCCGCCCATCATTGGCATTTGACCTCCACAACTCGGACATCGTTGTTCCGATTGATTCATTTGTTGAACATGTCTATTCATTTTAGAGCTCCTCCCATTTATTCATACAATTTACGATATTCATTGGGCTTTTGATTAGGAATTCGTCCGAGATAAAATAGGCTATATAAGCGTATGAACCTATTAAAAGTTGTTTAAAAGAGAAGTCTTTTTTATAATCAGGCAATATGATAAAACGTGTCACAGAAAGGAGAATTAGATAATGGGGGAGCCTATTCTTGTATGGATAAGAAAAGACCTACGCCTTGTTGATAACCCAGCATTATTTCATGCTTTAAAAGACGGAATTGCGGTTCCTGTTTATATTTATGACGAGGACTACGAGAGAGAATGGTCACTAGGCGGCGCTAGCAAGTGGTGGCTTCATCAAGCTTTATCTGATTTCGAAAGCTCCATTCACAAGTTAGGTGGGAAGCTTATTATTCGCTACGGAGATACATGGTCACAACTTCATGAGCTCATTCATGAAATCAAGCCAAAAGCTATTTATTGGAACAGGCGATACGAGCCTCATATAGTAGAAAAAGATCAACAAATTGAACGGATGACCTCCTCTAAAAAGCTAGATGTAAAAACCTTTAATGCTCACCTTTTACATGAACCATGGGAGATCGCACAAAAAAATGGAAATCCTTATAAGGTGTTCACTGCATATTACAAAGCAACTCAAAAACAGCTCGTTTCTAATCCTGTTCCAAAAATCACCCAATTTTCTAAGATTGAACGAGACGTGTATACAGAATCTGTTTCGGACTTAAAATTGCTTCCTACCATTAATTGGACCCATACAATAGAAAAAACATGGAACGCCACTGAAAATGGGGGAATTTCGCTCTTCAAGCAATTTTTAAAACAAAAGATGATGAGCTATGAATCAGGACGAGATTTTCCTGCAAAGTCCATTCATTCATCTCTTTCACCCTATTTTGCATTTGGACAATTGTCACCACGTGTACTTTACCATTATCTTTTAAAAAAGGCACAAACCATGCATTCAGCTTCTTTTCAACGTCAATCTGAACAATTTCTTCGGCAGCTTGTATGGCGGGACTTTGCTTATCACTTGCTTTATCATTTCCCAGACACCACAGTGAGTTCATTAAATCCGCTGTTTACAAATTTTAAATGGGAAAAGCATGAAAAACATTTTAACGCATGGAAAAAAGGACAGACGGGTTATCCTCTTGTGGACGCAGGAATGAGGCAGCTATGGCAAACAGGCTTTATGCACAACCGAGTTCGAATGGTGACAAGCTCGTTCCTTGTAAAGCACTTGCTTATTCATTGGAAAGAAGGTGCTCAATGGTTTTGGGATACACTCGTTGATGCAGATTTAGCGAATAATACACTTGGCTGGCAATGGATTGCTGGATCTGGAGCAGATGCAGCCCCTTACTTTCGCATCTTTAATCCAATCACTCAATCTGAGAAATTTGATCATGATGCTGAATACATTAAAATGTGGGTACCAGAATTACGAAATCTACCCAATACTTACATTCACAAACCATGGGAAACTCCTCAAAACGTTTTAAATGAAGCAGGAATTCAGTTAGGAGAGACTTATCCATTTCCCATTGTTGAACATAAAGCAGCAAGAGCAAGAGCACTCGAACGATACCATGAACTAAAAGCCAGTCAAAAAACGTAACCTTTCTTTTATATGTATGGTTTAATGATTGAATGGAGGGATCATCATTGCTTTTACCTGCTTTAAACTAATATGAAGATGTTTGGTCTCATCCATTCCACAATAAAAAACAGCTTCTACTTGTTGAATATGTAAACGTTCTAACTCTCTCAATAGCCAACCTTCTGTTACATGAAAGTAATTGAGAACATCTTTATTTACTTTTCCATCAATGATAGCCGGTAATTCAAAGCTTCCTTTTAAACGTAATGTATCAGGGTTTAATACAGGTTTCTTTTTAATTGACATCTCCCCATTGCCTTCAATGATTGCTAGTTCTACCTCTTCTAAAAAGTATACTTCATGTGAGCGCAACATTTGCAGTAGATTATCGACTGAATATTCAATTTTATTCATCTGTTCCACAATAAATTGTCCTTTATAAATGATAACAGTCGGTTCAAATGTTATTTTATTTCCGATTGTTCGATTTTTAATTTTCAATTTTGCTACACTTGTTTGTAACAATGCAATTGCTATAATAGCTACACCTGTATGAATATGCTCAATATTAGGATCAGCAATATCTGCTCCTACTACTGCTCCAATTGTCATCACTACTAAAAAGTCAAACACAGGGAGTTCTCCAACAGATCGCTTTCCCATTAATAATGTCACAAATAAAAGCAAAGGCAAGATTGTCACAATCCTTCCTATTACCTTTAATGAATCTAAGACTATTTCCAATTTCTTCACCTCGTTCATCATTAGTGTGAGCGAGTTTATAAAATATATGAACCATTTCTTTTTATAGAAATGGTTCACTGTGATGGATGTAACACATTTCATGATACGATGAGTGTGTTACATTGTCTTAGACATTTACTAATGAATGTAAAGACTATTCAATTTTACGATAATAGCTGTAAGTACAACTTGTGCTCATATAAAAAATAGATAAGCGTAAATAAAGCTATGTAAAAAAGGACTGTTTCTTGTGATCCCCCTGTTTCATAGGTTAATGGTGATTTCATTTTCTTTTTAAATAAAGGTGAAAATAGCGGTACCCCTCTCTTAGAAAAGAAATCTCCAACAATATGAAACGCATACCCTATTGCAATTCCTAAAGTAAAATCACTAGGATATTTCTGATAAAGAAGAACAAATAAAAAACACGCTAATAAAGAATGCGTAATCCCGCGGTGACCAAAGGCTGTTTTAATTAACCTCGCTAGTCCAAAAGAGCGTCTTCCTATAAATGAATTTGGCTCATCGATATCAGGGATAAGAGCTCCTAATGCAATTCCAATTACATATGGGAATGTAAATGAAATATCGGTTGTTGTTACAACCCCTGCGCCAGCAGCAACTGATGTAACAATATGCGTACGATACTTCACACATGCCACCTTCTTTCTAATAAATACACACATATGTTCGTTCAGAATTACACTATAAAATACAATAGCAAAATTGTCAAAAGCATATTCGTTTCTTTATCACAACACAGAACTTTTTTACTTTATTGAAGAGCCAATCCTATAAAGCCAATAATCATAATTAAAAAACTAACGAATACACGAATCCCATTTTTCTTTACTTTCCCGTCTCGTTTAAAAACAGAGTAACTAAACGTGCTGGCATATACTAAAAATGCCAAAAAACCTAACAATGTAACATACGTAAACATCTTTAACCTCCAACTTTATTCATTCCTTACACTTTATCATATTGACTTAATTGAAGCATCGCAAAATGTTTAAAAATAAGATTTATCTTCAATACTAAAGGTAAGGAGGGATGATAATGAACGCCCAACAAGTTGAAGATATCTTTGATTTTTATGGACTAAGTCCTATTTATAACCAGTTTCGTTATCGATTTGAAGTGTTTGGTTTATTTGATTCTATCTCAACAGAACTGTTAGAAGACTTTTTAGATACCTATACCATTGAAGCGTTAACGTTTCAGGAATTTCACTTTTTATTCTTATCCTTTAAACACATCTATGCTCAATTACCTTTTGCTCATCACTACAGCAACTAACCGTCTCATCTATTCCTAAAAATCGTAAACCTAAACGGATGACCTTTGAAGGAGAATTTAAGGAGCAAAATAGTTACTTATAAAACATTCTCCTTCTTCCTCATCTTCCTATATATTTTACTCCATTTGGTTAGCCCTAAAGTTAAAAAGGATAAACATGTGTTTTTCTAAATCACTTCGACAATTTTCTATCGTTTTATCAAATTTTGTCAGAATAATCTTTTCTTTTATTCTCCAATTAGTATAATAGTAGGTGAATAGAAAACGTTTTCACTAAATTGGAGGGATAGAACATTGATTACATTTTTATCATCTTTCGTTCTATTAATTATCGGCTATATTGTATATGGAAAGGTTGTTGAACGAACGTTTGGGATTAAACAAGCAAGACAAACACCTGCTTATTCAATGAAAGACGGTATTGATTATGTACCAATGAATAATAAAAAGAATTCATTAATTCAGTTATTAAACATCGCAGGTGTGGGGCCAATATTCGGTCCAATTATGGGTGCACTTTATGGTCCTGTTGCCTTCGTATGGATTGTAATCGGAGCAATCTTTGCAGGGGCTGTTCACGATTATTTAACAGGTATGATTTCCATTCGTAATCGTGGTGCTCACATCCCAGAGCTAGCTGGAAAATTTTTAGGTAATACATTAAAACATGTCGTAAACGGTTTTTCTATTTTATTACTAGTATTAGTAGGAACTGTATTTATTACTTCTCCAGCCGCTTTAATTAACGGCTTAACGAATGAAGCAATTCCAATGTCTATCATTATTTTAGCTATTTTTGTTTATTATATTTTATCAACTATTTTACCAATTGATAAAATCATTGGTCGTGTTTACCCAATCTTAGGTGCATTCCTTATCATTAGTGCGGTTGGAATTGGTAGTATGCTCATTATTAAAGGAGCACCTATCCCTGAACTATCTTTTACTAATATGCACCCTGATAACGTACCGATTTTCCCACTTCTATTCTTAACTATTTCTTGTGGGGCGCTTTCGGGATTTCATGCTACACAATCTCCTATTATTTCACGTACATTACAAGATGAGCGTTCTGGTCGTAAAGTGTTCTATGGCATGATGATTGCTGAAGCAATGATTGCCATGATTTGGGCTGCCGCAGCTATGAGCTTATTTAATGGACAAGATCTAAGTGCTATGATTAATTCTGGAGGACCAGCTGCTGTTGTTACTGAAGTATCTACTACGATGTTGGGTGCCATTGGTGGTACACTTGCAATTATCGGTGTTATCGTATTACCAATTACGTCAGGTGACACAGCGTTCCGATCAGCACGTATGATTATTGCAGATTATATTCATTTCTCTCAGAAGAAATTTGTAAACCGTATGATGATTGCTGCACCATTGTTTGTTATTGCATTTGCACTTACAAAGATTGACTTCACACTATTATGGAGATACTTCTCTTGGGCAAATCAATCGACTGCGGTTATTGCACTTTGGATTGCATCCATGTATTTAATTGTGAAAGGAAAAAATCATTGGATTTCAACGATTCCAGCTATGTTTATGACAATGGCTACAACAACCTATATTATAAATGCGCCAATTGGATTTGGCCTCTCATTACAAATCTCATATGCCGTTGCAACTTTCGTTACAATTGTATTCCTTCTTCTTTTCTTCAAAAAAGCAAGAAGCAATATAACAGAAGGCTTACAAGTAGATTATGATGAACCAGGCTTATATAAAAAATCAGATTCTCTAGCTAGTTAAAAACCAAATGGACTTACCGTTTCATCGGTAAGTCCATTTTTATTATCATCCTAGTAAAATATACATGACGTTTACGTACTCTTCTACCTAGAAAGTAGGTAACCAGCTTTAGAAATTCTTTTTGATTCTTTCTACTTCCTCTTCATTCGTCATGACCCTTTAAGTTAGGGCTATTTTTGTACAGTTGTTGCGATTTAACAAGTAGTGCGGTGTAGCTAAATTCCAAGAAACTAATCTAATAACGACAATCTTTCAGAAAAGAGCTTAAATCAAAAGAGACTTATCTCAATGAAATCATAAGAATTTATGTCAATTGTTCTTTCATTCCATAAAACGATAAGATAGAATAGTTTTAGAGATTGACAAGTACATAGAGGTGAACATATGTTAAGCGGTTGGTTTTTATGGTTTATTTTATTCTGGGTTGTATTTTTAGTTGGGATGTTTGCAATCGGTGGGTTCTTTATGTTTCGCAAATTTTTAAAACGCTTACCAAAAGAAGATGGAATGTCTGAATTAGACTGGCAAGATTACTATCTTAAAAAAACAAGACACTTGTGGCCAAAAGATCAAAAACAACTTTTAGAAGAGTTAGTTCAGCCTGTACCTGAGCTATTTCGAGATGTAGCACGTCAGAAAATCGCAGGAAGAATTGGACAACTAGCAATAGATGAAAAAGCAAAAAAAATCACACAAGACTTAGTTGTGCGTGGATACATTTTGGCTACACCTAAGCGTGATCATAAATTTTTGTTAAAAACGTTAAATGAAAAACAAATTGATGTAACGCCTTACCATCATTTATTCTAATATTTACAACTAAAAAGGAACCATCAACACGATTCTTTACTTACAAAGAGTCATGTTGATGGTTCCTTTTTTAAATAAGTTGATCCACTGGCTTTGAGTGAATGTCACGCTCAAGCTTTCTATAAGAATAATACATAGAAACTCGCCATGGTACAATCATCCCAAATGCTAACACCCAGAACATCCCGCCAAGCTGTCCCACATCAATCGTTGCGCTTAAGTATAATTTCGCTACAATTCTTATCACTAATAGCCCAATTAAAATAAATACAAATGCTTTGGAGCGTTTTAAGTATATGTCGTTTTCCCTTACTTCGAACTTCGATGTTTTAATTAAAAATAACGAAAATATCATTCCAACAAGAAGCGCTTCCAAAAATTCGGCAGCTGTTAATCGAAACAGTGGGTGAATAAACATGAGCGCTCCCGTACTCATAAAAATAGGTGGTAAAATAATCTTTTTAGCGTTAACAGGCTTCTTTGCAGCTTTCATGCGAATGAAGAGCATCAGTGAAGCCATAAAAATTGCCATAATAGTTGATGCAATAGCCAATGAAATCCTTCCTTTTCATCGTAGTAATAAATGAAGCCGCTTTATGTACTAATAAAAATAGGAGCCTTTTATAAGCTGACACTTCATAAAAGGAACCTATTTTTATTATAGTTTAAAGGCAACAAAAAGAAAATGTTTCTTACTTTGAACTTGGTCCTTGTTCTTTTATTTGTTTTTTCGGCTTTTGTTTTTTCAGCGATTTTAACAAGAAGCCACCCTTAAATTTACGCGGTTCATAAGAAATAATAAATGCTCTCGGCTCATATTCTTCAATAAATGATAATAACTCTTCTTCTCGACTTCTTTTTGTTAAAATATCCAATCGATAGCGCGCACTATCTCGACCTTCACCATAATAAACGGTGACTCCAAACCCTTCTTGTCGCAAACGATTAATCAACTCTTCATTTTTCGTCATCAAGTTCACTAAAAATGTTGTGTAACCAATAGCAAGTCTAGATTCAATGTAGCTACCTAAAATAATACCGATACCAAATCCAACTGCATACACAATCATGGCCCATGTACTTTGATCACCTGAGAAAACTAAAGATAAACCAAATACATATATTAACGCTTCAACAAAACCAAAAACAGATGCATACATGCTCATTCCTTTGACGAGAAAAATGGTTCTTAACGTTAAGATAGGTACGTAAATA
The DNA here is from genome assembly GCF_016909075.1 of Priestia iocasae. Classification (GTDB taxonomy): domain Bacteria; phylum Bacillota; class Bacilli; order Bacillales; family Bacillaceae_H; genus Priestia; species Priestia iocasae. Next base: position 801,519 of record NZ_JAFBFC010000001.1, on the reverse strand, counting down.
AGTTGTAAAATTAAAATGAGTAGAATTTCTTTCAAGGATGACACCTCTTTTATAAAATTTAAAGCATAACGGTTACATTGTATCACTCCCAATCTTCCAAAGAAATAGTGATTTTTTACAAACAAAAAACCATCTAAGATGATTTTCTTAAATGGTTTACCTTAAAACTCGATTTATTGCATCAAGTACTCGAATTTCATCAAATGGCTTGATAATAAAGTCCTTTGCACCTGCTTCAATTGCTTCTACCACCATTTTTTGTTGGCCCATGGCAGAACACATAACAATTTTTGCAGACGGATCCTCTTTTTTAATGTGCTTAACCGCCTCAATCCCACTCATTTCTGGCATCGTTATATCCATTGTTACGAGGTCCGGTTTTAAAGACTGATATAATTCAATGGCTTCGTTACCGTTTTCAGCTTCACCAATGACTACATGATTAGCATTTTGTAAAATACTTGTTAATGTCATTCTCATAAATTTTGCATCATCTACAATTAGTATTCTTGCCACCTTTTAGCCCTCCGCCTATATTTAATCCTGAACACAACGATAAAATAGGACTTTTTTCTTATTTTTCTATTTTTTACTTTATCAATGATTAAAATGTTTTTCAAGAAAAACATTCCGACAAGAATCGAGTGAGTCTATTAAAAGCCTGTAAAACCACCAAAGAGATTACTAGTATAGATTATAATCTTTGTCATCCAGTCAAAGTATAAAACAATTCCCATTGCAATCATCGCATATCCACCAATCTTTACGATTTTCAGATTATGCTTTTTAATCCACTTCATTTTTCCAATAAAGAATGACATGATGAAAAATGGAATTGAGAACCCTAGTGAGTACGCAATCATATATAACATACCAGAGCCAGGGTTTGTCGCAGCCAACGCAATAACAGATACGAGAATAGGACCTGTACAAGGTGTCCATCCAGCAGCAAAAGCCATCCCAATTAAAGATGATCCAATTAAACCAGATGGCTTGTTTGAAAAAGTAAGCTTACGATCTGTCATTAAAAAGCGAGGTTTAAAGATTCCAATGACCACAAGACCAAAGAAAATGATGAGGATGGCGCCTACTTGTCGAATAAGATCTTGGTAATCAATGAACCAACTCCCAATCAGCGAAGTACCAAAGCCAATTGCAATAAAAATACTTGAAAATCCAAGTAAAAAAAACGTTGTATGTAATAAACTTTTTCGTTCAAGCATGCCATTTTCTTCTTTTAAATCACTGACTGATACACCCGTAATATAGGACAAAAACGCTGGATAGAGCGGTAAACAGCAAGGTGAAATGAATGATAAAAATCCTGCGCCAAATGCTAAAAATAAGTTAATGTCCCCCATAAAAATTCATCTCCTTTATTTAATTGTCATATAACCTTATTTTCTGCTAATACGCTTTCAAAAAGTTCCATTATCTTGTATAATTAGGAAAAAGATAGGCGAAGAAGGGATACAAGCTGTGTTGAAACAAGATTTGCTATTACAAATTGAAAAAAAACGCGAAGAACTTATCTATATTGTTAGCCGAAAAGGCTTAAATTCTCCTCCAGCTATTAAGCATAGCCAAGAGCTAGACCACTTGCTAAATATCTACAATCAAGCTCCTTCACACAAGGCAAACAACCTCTAACTGATAGAGGTTGTTTTTTCTATTTTAACATACTTTTTCGAATGCCGTACGTTTATCACTTAACTTTCCGCAATTTCTCCAAGCTCTTTGTCTAGCCCATTTTGAAGCAAATACATCTTATAATATAACCCTTTTTGTTTAATAAGCATGTGATGATTTCCTTGCTCCACAATTTCTCCTTTATATAAAACGAGAATGTTATCAGCATTTTGAATCGTTGATAATCGATGAGCAATTGCAATCGTTGTTCTTCCTTTCCTCATTTTATCGAGCGCTTCTTGAATGGATTCTTCTGTTTCAGTATCAATATGGGCAGTCGCTTCATCTAAAACAAGAATTTTAGGGTCTCTCGCAATCGTCCGTGCAAATGCAACCAATTGTCGTTGTCCACTTGATAAGGTTGAGCCTCTTTCAACTAACACCTCATCATATTGATCAGGGAGCGTTTTGATAAATGAGTTCGCTTGAACAAACTGAGCTGCTCTCTCTACTTCTGCTCGACTCATTTGTTCATCATGTAATGCAATATTACGATGTACAGAATTTGCAAATAGAAATGGATCTTGTAAAACAAGTCCAATGTGCTTTCTTAATTCATGATTAGAATATGTTTCAATAGATTTACCATCAATCAGTATTCTACCTTTTTTCGTATCATAAAAACGTAGCAGCAAATTAATAATAGAACTTTTTCCACTACCTGTATGGCCAACTAACGCGACCGTTTCTCCTTTCTTTACCTTAAAGGTAATGTTTTTCAAAACATCTCTTTCTCCATCATATGAAAATGTAACATTTTGAAATTCCACTTCTCCCACATTGATCTTATCTTCGCTATCTACTTTCCCAGCTGGGGCCATTTCTCTTTCATCTAATACTTGAAAAACACGAGATGCAGCAATAATTGCTTGTTGATAAATAGACAAGCGCATCATCATTTGATTAACAGGCTCAAAGAAACGATCTAAATAACTAACAAACGCATATAGAACACCAATCTCAATTGGGCTATCCATTGCAGAAATCCCAAAATAGTTTAACACCATAATGATAGACAATACATATAAAACATCCACGGCAGGACGAAGTAATAAGCCATCTAATTTAATGTTTTTAATACCAGCTTCATAGTGTTGATCATTAATTTCTTGAAATTCTTTACGTAGCCTTCTTTCTTGACGAAAAACTTGAATAATGGCCATACCTTGAAGTGATTCGTTTAGCTTCGCATTTAGTTGACTTAATCTTTCTCTCATTCTTTTATAATAAATTGAACTAAAATGACGATACGTTTTCATTAAAGCAAACAAACATGGCAACAAAATGAGGCAAAACAACGCTAATTTCACATCTAAAATAAACATGGCTACAAAAATACCAATTAGAAGTACACCATTTTGCAGAAAAGTTGAAACAACTTCAACAAACATGTCTTTAATTGCCTCTGTGTCATTTGTTACTCTAGAAATGATACTGCCCGTTGGTGTTTGATCGAAGTATTTCATTCCTAGGTGCTGAACTTTTGAAAATAAATCCACTCGCATCTCTTGAATAATTGTCAGTGCAATCTCTTGAAATTTTAAAGATTGAAGATACTGAATCATGACCTTTGAAACATTTACGAGCAAATAAATACTGACTAGTATTGTCAATGGTTGAACATCTAAATTTCTTGGAGTTAAATAATCATCAATAAAAATCTTAATTAAAATAGGACCAACAATATCAGCTATAGTTGTTAAAATAAGCAATGAAAATGCTACAACAAACGCTTTTTTATGAGGTTTCATATAACTCAAAAGTCGCTTTAGTACTCGATTTTGTTCTTGATTGGATAAATGTTCATTCATTCTTTTAACCCCCGTGCTCTACCATTGTTTCAAGCTGCTGTCGGATATACATCTCTTTATACCAACCATCTTGTTCAATTAAATGACTATGGGTACCTTGCTGTATGATTTGGCCATTATCTAGCACCACAATTAAATCTGCGTGTTGAATGGAGCTTAAACGATGTGATGTAATAATAGTCGTACGATTTTCTCGATTATCCTTTAATGATTGCAAAATAAGCTCTTCTGTTTTTGCATCAACAGCAGATAATGAATCATCTAGTATAAGTAGCTCTGGATTTAGTAACACAGCACGCGCAATCGAAATACGTTGCTTTTGTCCTCCTGACAAAGATACCCCTTTTTCCCCCACAATTGTTTCATATCCATCTGAAAATTCAACAATATCTTGGTGCACGTTCGCAACTTTAGCAGCATCATAAATATCACTCAACTTTGCACCTGGCTTTGCAAATGCGATATTATCTGCTACAGTCGTGGAAAATAAAAAATGATCTTGTGGCACATATCCAACACTTAATCGCAATGCTTCTAAGGAATAGTGATTAATGTAATGCAATCCAAATTGGATATAGCCGTCCTGTAAATCAAATTCACGAATAAGAAGCTTTAGCAATGTGGTTTTACCAGCACCCGTTCTCCCTACTATGCCGAGTGTTTGGCCTTTTTCTAATGTAAACGATACATTTGTCAGTGCAAAATCTTTGTTCCCTGGATAAGAGAAAGAATGAATGTGAACATCAAGGTTTCCAATAGGTGGTGTATGTATGGCATTTTCTTGGTCGATAATCTCTTCTTTTTCATTCAACAAAGCAATTACACGATCATAAGATGCGCGACCTCTTTCAACAATATTAAATAGCCACCCAAATGCAAGCATCGGCCAAATTAATAACCCTAGATAAGTGGTGAATGTTACTAATTCTCCTAATGATAAATTATTTTGAATGACCATTTGTGAGCCAAATCCAATTGCTAACAAGAAGGAAAAGCTAACAATTAATGAAATTGTAGGATCAAATAATGAATCCACTTTCGCCACAGCAATATTCTTCTTCACAACATCTTTTGATTGCCTTTCGAATTCTGCAATCTCTTGTTCTTCTTCTCCGAATGTTTTGATAACTTTTATTCCACTCACACTTTCTTGCACCTTGTCATTGAGGGAAGAGAATGCTTCTTGTGCTTTATGAAATCGTTTATGTAACAGCCTTCCATAGTAGCTGGTTGATAACGCCATAAAAGGCATTGGTAGTAAACTAATAAGCGTTAGCTTCCAACTAATTGTAAAAGCCATTGTAAGAAGAACAAAGCTACCTGTCATCACGGAATCTACTAACGTTAGTACACCTACTCCTGCTGTTTGTTGAATCGCTTGCAAGTCATTTGTAGCATGAGCCATTAAATCCCCTGTACGCTTTCTCTGATAAAATGATTGAGGCATTTTGGTAAAATGCTCATACAGTGTATTTCGCAATTGTCTCGCCAATTTCACCGATGTGCCAAAAATCATTATTCGCCATATATATCGTGCAATATAAGTCGTCGCAACGACAACAACCAATAGCACCGAAATTTTCAATAAAAATTCAGACGTCATCGTATCATTTTGTATGTTGTCTACTACATAACCTATGACTTTAGGAGGAATCAATCCTAACAACGCAACCAATGCTAGCAATAGAACACCTATTATATAGGATCGTTTTTCTTGTTTAAAAAACCACCACAAATCGTTAAATACACTCATACGCCCTCCGTTTTTTGTTTTTTCTGACATCTCAAAATATAACGAAAGACACCCTACTAGTAAGAGTGCCTGTCCAATGAACGGTTATTTAATTTGACTGTTCATCGCTTTCATCATTTGATTGATTTTCTTCTGCGATGGTTTCATACCCATTTGCATCATCATCATTTTTAACATTTGTTCATTGATAGGTGGATTTTTCTTTAGATAGCTCATCATATATCTACGAGCAATGAAAAATCCTAGTGCGACTCCAGCAAGCAATGCTAGAACACCGACTAGAATAAGCTGCCACATATTACTACTTCCTCCTTCATGTTGTCTACATTACAGTGTACTAAACCAATCGTTATTATACAATATTTCCTTTTCAATTTCTTTAAATATTTATACAAAATTCCTTTTTTTAATTGGTCTCAACCATCCATATTGTTCAGCATTAAAATCAATTGCTAAAAAATACTTATCAAACTTTCTTAATACCTCAAAAAATGCGGTATCAGCATCAATTGATCCGTCTGCTTTTATGATAATCGCTTGTTCTTTTGCAAGCAGTGTTGCACGACTTTTTTTGTTAGGTAACAGTAAACTATACTTATTATGGCTACTATGAAAATGAACTTTTTCTGAAAATGTCTGTTCAAGAGCTGTTTTAATGGCCTTAAAAGGAATCGGTCTTGTGATATATTTTACCTGTTTCTGTATATATTCATGCTCATTCGACTGATTTGTTTTATAAGCGCGAAACAAATCATAAAGAAACGATTCTCTTCTGAAATAATGCATTGCAACTTCTTCTTGCATTAGAAACACATAAAATGTTCTCACATACTCTCTCCTTTCCCAATCCACTTCCGCTTTATATATCTTCCTACGTTCATTATAGCTTGTTTACATCAAAATCCTTGTCTATTTACGTAAAAATCATTCACTTTTTTTGTCGAATTCTTTTTAAAACAGCCGTTTTTTATACGCTCTACCTCTTTTTCATCTAATCATCGCGCGAAGTTTTTCAACTAACTCCACTGCAGCTGCTTCGTTCTTCAACCGATTGTGAAAAACTTACACCTTGCTCATACTAGCTAAAAAGATTTTCAAATAGTAAAAGTAAAATCCCTTACCTATTAATCCATTCATTTTAACGGATATTACGGGCAAGGGATTTTATAGAAGGTGTCAAACAGAGTGTTTTTCCCTGCTTGACCTTTTTTATTAGTTCATTAATGCTTTTACTTTCGCTACTACATTTTCAACTGTAAATCCATATTCTTTCATGATTACTTCACCAGGAGCAGATGCACCGAAACCGTCGATAGCTAAAATTGCACCCTCATCTCCAACGTAACGCTCCCAACCTAATGGATTTGCCATTTCAATTGCTAAGCGCTTTTTCACAGATTTCGGAATAACACTGTTTTTATACTCAGCTGATTGCTTTTCAAAACGATCCCATGCTGGCATACTTACAACTGATACGTGAATGCCTTCTGTTGCAAGAGCTTTTTGCGCTTCAACTGCTAGGCTTACTTCAGAGCCTGTTGCTAAAATTAAAGCATCCGCTTCTTCTTTATCGGCTTTTGATACAACATATGCACCTTTAGACACACCTTCGTATGCATGTTCTTTCGTACCTTCAAGTGTTGGCAAGTTTTGTCTTGTAAGCACAAGAGCGGTTGGTGTATCTGTTGACTCAATTGCTAAACGCCATGCTGCTGCTGTTTCGTTCGCATCGGCTGGACGCATAACAGAAAGGCCAGGCATCGCACGTAAAGATGGCAATTGCTCAATCGGTTCATGCGTTGGGCCATCTTCTCCTACGGCAATACTATCGTGTGTGAATACATACGTAACAGGTAGCTTCATTAATGCTGCTAAACGAATAGCTGGACGAAGGTAATCCGAGAATACGAAGAACGTACCACCAAAGACCTTTAATCCACCATGAACAGCCATTCCATTTAATGCCGCACCCATTGCGAATTCACGTACACCAAACCAAATGTTACGGCCGCTGTAATCTTCTGCTGTAAAGTCACCAGAACCTTTAATCATTGTTTTGTTTGATCCAGCTAAATCAGCAGATCCACCAAAAAATTGTGGAACAGCTTGAGCTACTGCATTAAGTGCTTCACCTGAAGATGCACGGCTTGCTAGACTCTTACCTACTTCATATGCTGGTAATGATGCTTCCCATCCTTCTGGAAGTTTGTTAGCCGTTGCTAATTCAAATTGTGCCGCTAACTCTGGGTATTTTTCTTGATACTGTGCAAATAATTCGTTCCATTCTTTTTCCTTCTTCTGGCCATCTTCTACAATTAGTTTGTTAAAGTGATCGTATACTTCTGCTGGCACATGGAAGTCTTCTTCAAATGTCCATGCATACGCTTCTTTTGTTAGTTTTAATTCTTCAGATCCAAGTGGCGCACCATGAACATCAGATGTACCAGCACGGTTTGGTGAACCATAACCAATAACTGTTTTCACTTCAATTAAAGTCGGACGACTTACGTCTGACTTTGCTTCTTCAAGCGCTTTTCCAATTTCCTCTAAATCATTTCCGTTTTCAACTCGAATCACTTGCCAACCGTATGCTTTAAAACGGTCTTCGACACTTTCAGAGAAAGAGCGATCCAAATCACCATCTAACGAGATATCATTTGAATCATACAGCACAACTAAACGTCCTAATTTTAGGTGAGCGGCTAATGATGCTGCTTCAGCTGATACACCTTCCATTAAGTCACCATCTCCACAAATGCTATACGTAAAGTGGTCTACAATTTCAAAATTCTCTTTGTTATAGGTTCCCGCCAAATGACGTTCTGCCATTGCCATTCCTACTGCCATAGCAATACCTTGTCCTAGCGGTCCTGTTGTTGCTTCAACACCCGGTGTATGACCGTATTCAGGATGTCCAGGTGTTTTGCTTCCCCATTGACGGAATCCTTTTAAATCATCCATTGTGACATCATAACCAGCTAGATGTAACATGCTATATAATAACGCGGAACCGTGTCCTGCTGATAATACAAAGCGATCTCTGTTAAACCACTCTGGATTTTTTGGATTATGGTTCATAAATTGTGTCCATAAAGAATAAGTCATTGGTGCAGCACCCATAGGCATCCCTGGATGTCCTGAATTCGCTTTCTCAATTGCATCAATTGATAATGTACGGATTGTTGCAATTGAAAGGTCTTCAATACGTTGTGTCATCTTTCTTCATTCCTTTCAAAACTATGTATATATGTAATCATACTAATGATTGATTCATTTGTACAATAGTTGATTTAAATTTCTCAACACTTTTACATTTTTCGTGATACAAAACAAAAATATACAAAAAAACTATGGGTTCTTTGTATCTTCCCCATAGCTTTTAAAATAAAAACTTTAATGCAAGCGATTCTTTTTACTATCTTTTAATTTTTTCGGTGTTACATCATTTCCTTTTTCGTCCACAACTTTAATTGTATGAAGATGGTTAGTCATAGACTGTCGGAAAGTTTTTAAATATTCTTGTCGAAGCTCTTGCTGTTCGATTTTCTCTTCTTTTGTTAACCCTTCCGCCTTTGATTTTTTAGAAAGGGCATTAATTCGTGCAATTTTATCTTGTGAAAGCATGATGCCATAACTCCTTACTTATAGATGGTATATCCATTTTAATATGTAGCCATCTTACTAAATGAACAATTGTTTGGCAAGTTATTCACTATCGTTCATCTCCATATATTCTTGGTAGCGTCTATGAACAGTAGCTTTTGACACGTTATAACCAAAGCCTTTAAGCGTTACAGCAATTTCAGCAAACGTTAATTTATTATGTCTTAATCGAACAATCTCTTCGATAGGAGCCTCTTTTCGGTCACGCCCTGAATTGATATGTTGGTTTTTTAAATTTTTCTCAGGTCGATACCCTTTTTGAACAGCTCGCTTCATGCCTCGTTTAATTTTAGCATTATGTAATTTACGTTGATACTCCTCTACAATACTAATAATTTCAAGTACCATAGAATCTGATTCAGATAATTGTAACTCTCCTTGATGACTAATTGTAAAAATTGCAGCCTGTTCTTTTTGTAGACAGTGTAGTATAGCAATCCGTGCATGTCCTCTTCCTAATCTCGTTTCATCTTGTACAAGTAAAATATTTATATCTTCCTCTTTTAAAAGCTGCAGAACTTCTAGCATTCCATCTCGATCTACTTCATATCCGCTTGCTTTTTCTTCAATCACCTTCTCAACGGTAAAAGAATACTTTTCCGCTAACTGCATTAACTCTTCTTTTTGACGCACAAGCGATGTCTCTTGCGCCTCTTTTTCCGTGCTTACTCGGCAATAAATAAGAGCCTTCATTTTACCACAACCTTTTATTTTTCCTTTATTGCATATATTGTCTCATAATTGATTTCCTCTTTTAACACAGGTATATATAATTGCTCTCCTGGAGAGAGTGTTTCAATTTTCACTTTATTTAACTCATTCATTTTTTCTACCCATTGTATAAACTCATTTGATGATAATTGGTGATGTTGCTCATATTCTAACGCTAGCCCCCATAACGTATCACCTTGTGCAATTGTTACCATTGTATATTGGTTCAAGTCAACATGTTTATCACTCAACAAGAGTGTCATCACAAATGTCAATGCCCCTATTATAATAAAAAACCCAACATAATGTTTAATAGATTCTAGATAATTTTTCATATTCATAACCCCCTGAAAGAATATATGTTCTTATTTTATTGCGAACGTTTGTTTTGTGTCAAGACTTTTTCGAACTTATGTTTGTGTTTTTAAAATAAGCATGTTATAATCAAATTACCGAATAGCTAATATGGGGTGTTATATTATGAAGCTATCAAAACGACAACAAGATATATTAAATTTCATAAAGCAAGAAGTAAAAGGTAAGGGTTATCCTCCTTCTGTACGAGAAATTGGAGAAGCAGTTGGTCTTGCTTCTAGTTCTACTGTACATGGTCACCTTGCAAGACTTGAAAGCAAAGGTCTTATTCGTCGCGATCCAACAAAACCAAGAGCAATTGAAATTTTGGATTTAGATGAAAGTGCAACTGTTCCAAGAAGTAGTGTCGTAAACGTTCCAGTGATTGGTAAAGTTACGGCTGGCTTACCGATTACAGCTATTGAAAATGTAGAAGAGTACTTTCCTCTTCCTGATAAGTACGTAGCACCAGATGACCAAGTATTTATGCTTGAAATCATGGGTGATAGTATGATTGAAGCTGGAATATTAGACGGTGACATGGTTATTGTTCGCCAACAACAAACAGCGAACAATGGAGACATCGTTGTGGCAATGACGGAAGAAGATGAAGCAACTGTAAAACGTTTCTTTAAAGAATCGACTTTCATTCGCTTACAACCTGAAAACTCAACAATGGAACCGATTATTCTACACAATGTAGCCATTCTTGGAAAAGTAATTGGTGTATATCGAAACATTCATTAAAAAACGAGCTGCTTCAAAGCAGCTCGTTTTTTAATGAATAAACATAAATGAAGAGAGCAATACTAAGTAACTGTAATGAGTATTTTAAGGATAGGAGAATTACTTTTATGGTTGCTAAAGTTGCTCTTTTCATCACTTTCTTTCTTCCTTGGCTCACATTGTTTTTTGCTTCAAAAACGACAATTAAGCGTTATATGCCCGTGACTATTTTCACTTGTTTACTAATGACCATTGTTTTTCAAATTGCTTATCATTATAAATGGTGGATTATCCATACATATATTATTCCTTGGGGCTATATGATTGATATTAGCTTCGCATATGGTATTTTCGCTGTCGGCACATTTTGGATCTTTCGATTAACGTCGCACCGCTTTCTTTTGTATACAATTGTCAATATTTTAATGGATACTTTTATGTGCTTCATTGCTCTTCCATTGTTGCTCGGCAGTTTAAAAATTGCAGAATACAAGAACATTACTCCACTTCAATATTTTTTCGTTCTTTACGGAATTTCTATCATTATATACTTCTACCATAAATGGCAAGATAGCCTTTACATACAAACACACTAACAGAGCAAACAACTAGACTGATGGAGTTATTTAATTTGCGGATTAAGCTAAATGAGATCTTCTTTAGCAGTGGACCTGCAAGTTGCGAATACATTCAGTTAGCAAAAACATTAGACTCACTGTTACAAAGTTATAAGGATACATCATCTTGTTGTTATTATTAAAAAGCAAACCCCTTTGAATAAATAACGATCCTTCCTCTTTATTCAAAGGGGTTTTACTTTCACTTTTTAATTAAGTAACTGTTAACAAATACACGAGATGATTGAATAGATATGAATCTCTTAAATGCTTTGTATTTCTCTTGTTTGATTATTTAGCACATATTTTATTTAGAATACATAAGACCTTTTATACTTAAAGCGAAAACACCAAACACTCTTTTTTAGTTTGTACATATTATCTCATAAAATGAAAGACTACAATTTCAGCTAGTTGCGTTGTATAGTTACAGCAAACTTATTTTAATGGAGGATGTTCAATATGTTTATTAAAATGACAAAAGAGCAACAACAAACCATGATTACTGACATTCAACTGTTCTTTTCCCAAGAAAGAGAAGAAGAACTATCAGAATTTGCCGCAGAAAGAGTATTAGACTTTTTCAAAGAGTCACTTGCTCCACATTTTTATAATGCTGCAATCTCAGATGCCAGGCATGTAGTAGAACAGCAATTTGCTTCCCTTGAAGATGAAATATTAACTCTTGAACGCCCTATTAAAAAGTAAGAAATATTTTAAAGAACTTTTAATAACAAGTTATCTATCTTTTAAACTCAAAAAAACCCTTAACATGTATGTTAAGGGTTTTTTTTATTAATACATACTCATATATTGATCGCGTTCCCATGGGTGAACTTGTGTGCGGAACATATCCCACTCAATTTCTTTAGCTTCTACAAAGTGTTCAGCTAAATGTTCACCTAGTGCAGATACGATAACTTCGTCTGATTTGAAGTTGTCTAGCGCTTGAGCTAATGTTGCTGGTAAGTCAACAATACCTTCTTTGATGCGCTCTTCTTTTGTCATTACATAGATGTTACGATCTACTGGTTTTGGAGCTTCAAGCTTGTTCTTGATTCCGTCTAAACCAGCTTTTAATAATACAGCCATTGCTAAATAAGGGTTAGCAGCTGGATCTACACTACGTACTTCAACACGTGTACCGATACCACGAGAAGCTGGAATACGAATTAATGGACTACGGTTACGAGCAGACCACGCTACGTAACAAGGAGCTTCGTAACCAGGTACTAAACGCTTATAAGAGTTTACAGTTGGGTTTGTTACAGCTGTAAAGTTAGGAGCATGCTTGATGATACCAGCAATAAATTGATGTGCTGTTTCACTTAATTCTAAATGACCTTTTGTATCATAGAATGCATTCTCTCCATCTTTGAATAAAGAAACGTTACAGTGCATACCAGAACCGTTCACACCAAATAATGGTTTTGGCATGAATGTTGCATGAAGACCATGCTTACGCGCAATCGTTTTTACAACTAACTTAAATGTTTGGATGTCATCACAAGCTTTTAATGCACCCGCATATTTAAAGTCAATTTCATGCTGTCCAGGAGCTACCTCATGGTGAGATGCTTCAATTTCAAAGCCCATTTCCTCAAGCTCTAATACGATATCACGACGGCAGTTTTCACCAAGATCTGTTGGTGCTAAGTCGAAATAACCACCTTTATCGTTTAACTCTAATGTAGGCTCGCCTTTTTCGTCTAATTTGAATAAGAAAAACTCAGGCTCAGGTCCAAGGTTGAAATCAGAGAATCCAAGGTCTTCCATTTCCTTTAAGATACGTTTTAGGTTATTACGCGGATCTCCATCAAATGGCGTACCATCTGGATTGTAAATGTCACAAATGAAACGTGCTACTTTACCTTTCTCAGATGTCCATGGGAACACAACAAATGTATCAATATCTGGATACAGATACATATCAGACTCTTCAATGCGTACAAATCCTTCAATTGAAGAACCATCAAACATCATTTTGTTGTCTAACGCTTTTTCTAATTGACTTACCGGAATCTCAACGTTTTTAATTGTTCCTAAAATATCTGTGAATTGTAAACGAATGTACTTCACGTTTTCTTCTTGAACTTTGCGGAAAATATCTTCTTTCGTGTACTTTGCCATTTTATAATCCTCCCCTAAAATTCGTAAAAAGTTTTATATGAGTATGTTTAATGAAACATACAAATATGCTTATGTTAAGTATTAATGAAAGAACCGAGACATATCTCCTTGATTTAATGCAGCTCGACTAAAACGCCCCGCTTGCATAAGCTCTGTACGAAGTAACTTTCGAAGCTGTTCATCTGTTAATTCAGGCTTTTTCACTTCTGCTACTTGTTCATTTGGAGCATGTGTACCTTCTGTCTCTTTCACATGGAATAGTTGCTTTACACCTGCTAAGTTTACACCCTGTTCAATAAGCGCTCTTATTTCAAGCAACTTATCAACATCATTAAACGAAAATAATCGTCTTTTACCTTCTGATCTTGCCGGTGTTACTAATCCATGTTCTTCGTAATAACGAATTTGGCGAGCAGACAACTCTGTTAATTGCATCACAATCCCTATTGGAAAAAGTGGCGTGTTTCGTCTAATGTTGTCACTCATCTCAGTTCCTCCTTTGATTGATTAATTACATTGTATGCCATGTTAGTTTATCTGTCAATATAATGTTAGGAAATCTAACATAAAAATTTTGATATAAAAAACTTTTTTCAATTATATAACATTTAACAACTACAAAAGAATAATAGCCGATTGAAATGATCTTTCTTACTAGAAAGGATATAAGAAAATAAGGAGAGGATTACCTCTCCTTATTTGACATGTAATAATTCTTTTTCTATCAATTGATCAAGAGCCATACAGATTGCCACTTTTACATGCGCATACGTTAATCCACCTTGTACATAAGCAACATAAGGCGGTCGTATCGGACCATCTGCTGTCAGTTCTAGACTAGCTCCTTGAATGAATGTGCCAGCTGCCATAATGACATCATTTTCATATCCTGGCATATAAGCTGGATAAGGCGTAACGTGAGAATTCACAGGTGAAGCGTACTGTATAGCTTGGCAAAAAGCTACCATCATATCTCGGTCCTCAAACTGAACAGACTGAATCAGGTCTGTACGTTTACTATTCCACTTTGGATTTGTATTTAACCCTACCTCTTCTAACATAGCTGATGAAAATACAGCTCCTTTTAATGCTTGCCCAACAACGTGAGGAGCTAGAAAGAAGCCTTGATACATTTCGTGAAGACTATATAGAGTCGCACCCGCTTCTGAACCAATTCCAGGTGTTGTCATACGGTAGGAACAAGCTTCTACTAATTCTTTACGCCCAGCAATGTAGCCACCAATTTTAGCTAAGCCACCACCAGGGTTTTTAATGAGAGAACCCGCCATTAAGTCTGCACCGATATGCGTTGGCTCAATTGTTTCTACAAACTCTCCATAACAATTATCTACAAAAACAATGACGTCTGATTTTATACTTTTGACAAAATCAATCATCTCTTTGATTTCCGTCACAGTGAACGAAGGGCGTGTTCCATACCCTTTAGAGCGCTGAATTCCAATCATTTTCGTATGTTCATGAATAGAGTTTTTAACAGCCTCATAGTCAACTTGTCCATTTTGTAAGTCAACTGCCTTGTAGCTAATGTTAAACTCTTTTAATGAACCTCGCCCGTCCCCACGAATTCCAACAATCTCTTCTAACGTATCATACGGCTTTCCAGTTATATATAAAAGCTCATCACCCGGACGTAATACACCAAATAAAGAAATTCCAATCGCATGAGTTCCAGAAATAATTTGAGGTCTCACAAGACACGCTTCTGCTCCAAATACATCTGCATATATTTTTTCTAACGTATCTCTTCCCATATCGTCATATCCATATCCAGTAGAAGGGATAAAATGTACATCACTTACTTTATTTTCTCTAAAGCTTTGTAACACGCGGAATTGGTTCACTTCAATCGTTTTATCAATTTCTTGATGAACAGGTTGTATTTGTTTTTCAACTTCGCTAGCCAATTCACGAATAATTGTTTCATTTTTCAATTGCTCAAACATAGGTTAAACTCCTCAATTTTCTTTGTCATTACATAGTTGCTGATAAAAAGGATGCTCCCTTGGAATATACCCACTACATTCATATGCTTCTACGTCTTCTCGAAACTCTACTTGTTCAAGAATAGCTTCTCTTTTGAGTGAAGCTAACATTTTCCCTTCAGTTGGAGAGAGAAGTGTATGGAAGGATTCCATTTCCTTTTTTAAATCATTTTGTAAAACAGTTCCTAGTTGCTGTAGATCAGATGAATCAAACGCGCTGATTAGTACAGATTTCGGTGTACTCGGTACAAACTTTTCATGCTTCACATCTTTTTTATTGTAAACCGTTAAAATGGGGATGTTCGTTACATCTAAATCATCTAATAATTGATACACGGTCTTTTCATGGTTATCATAGTCCGCATTCCCTGAATCCACAACGTGCAAAATAAAATCCGCTTCTGTCACTTCTTCCAAAGTCGATCGAAACGCAGCGACTAATGTAGTCGGTAAGTCTTGTATAAAGCCGACCGTGTCTGTTAGAAGAACTGTAAATCCCGAAGGCATCACATATTGTCTCGTTGTCGGATCAAGCGTCGCAAATAATTGGTTTTCCTCAAGAATCCCCGCTTCTGTTAGCCGATTGAACAATGTTGATTTTCCAGCATTCGTATAGCCGACGATCGCCACTTGAAAGATTTTGTTACGCTTACGTCGTTCACGGTAACGTTCACGATGACTAACCACCGTCTTTAATTGTTTTTTAATTTCATCAATTCGTCGACGAATATGTCGGCGATCACTTTCAAGCTTTGTTTCACCAGGTCCTCTCGTCCCAATTCCACCACCAAGTCGAGATAGCGAAGTCCCTTGCCCAACAAGGCGTGGTAATAAGTAGTCAAGCTGAGCTAGTTCTACCTGTAATTTTCCCTCTCGCGTTTGAGCACGCTGTGCGAAAATATCTAAAATCAATTGAGTACGGTCAATGATACGCGCAGACAATTGATTAGATAAGTTACGAATCTGACTTGGTGATAATTCGTCATTAAAGATAATGATGTCCGGCTCTAGCTCTTCTTCTAAACGAAGAAGCTCTTCGACTTTTCCTTTTCCGATATATGTAGCTGGATGAACACGCTCACGTTTTTGCGTCATTTGCATAACGACCATTCCGTTTGCCGTCTCTGTTAAAGACGCTAATTCATCCAGTGAATATTCAAATCGCTCGTCGTCATCATGTAACTGACAACCTACTAAGATGACTTTTTCTTTTTCATTCTTAATCTCTACTGCCAATTGAGCGCTCCTTCTTTCACTTATCAGTTATAGTTGATCATTAAACATTTTAAGCTAGTATGACAACCTACTCCTATCATATCAAAAAAAGAGCTTTTTCTCTATATCACCACTCTTTTCACTCTCCTATCCTTGCAGTAAAAGTAGCACGATTTTTGTCTATAAAAAAAGATTGCTATTCTATTCATTCCTGTATAAAATTTGAAATGGCTTACAACTTAGAAGAGGAGATTACATTTATGACATGGGATGTATTGAGCATCATTGGTACAGTTGCATTTGCAGTCAGCGGTGCCATTATTGCGATGGAGGAAGAGTATGACATTTTAGGTGTATACATACTTGGCATTGTTACAGCATTTGGTGGTGGAGCTATCCGAAATTTATTAATTGGAGTACCCGTTTCAGCTTTATGGGAACAACAATTATTTTTCAATATTGCTTTATTATCCATTACAGCGGTCTTCTTATTTCCAACTAATCTATTAAAACACTGGCGTAAGTGGGGTAATTTTTTTGATGCAATCGGATTAGCCGCATTCGCCATTCAAGGTGCTTTATACGCATCTCAAATGAATCATCCTATGAGTGCCATTATTGTGGCTGCCGTTTTAACAGGAAGCGGTGGTGGAATTATTAGAGATCTTTTAGCAGGAAGAAAACCAACAGTACTTCGCGAAGAAATTTATGCTGTGTGGGCAATAATAGCGGGGGTAGCAATTGGATTAGGCGTTACAAAAACACCATTAGAACTTTATACCTTATTTATTATGCTTGTAGCACTTCGTGTATGCTCTTATATGTATCGATGGCACTTACCAACAAAATCACTTGGACTATCAAAATAGGAAAGGATGCCTCACAAGGATTGATTTTTCCCCTTGCGAGACGTCCTTTCCTATTTAAATTGAATATCTGCAGCTTTCAGTGTTAATAAATCATCTTTTGTATAGCTATCTTCTTCTAATAAGCGCATCGCTTGTTTACGAATAGAGAGTTCAATTACATTTCGCACATATCTTCCATTGCTAAAATCTTTCATACTTCCACCATACTTAATATCCATAAAATGATCCTTTAGTCGATTGTATGCATCTGTACTTAATGTATATTGTCTTTCATCAAGCATATTCATACCTATATCCATTAACTCTTTCACTTCATAGTCAGGGAAATGTAGAACAAATGGAAACCTTGACCGTAATCCGGGATTTAGCGATAAAAAGTTATCCATTTCTTTCGGATAACCAGCTAAAATCAAAATAAAGTTTTCTCGCTGCGCTTCCATATGATTGACAAGTGTATCAATTGCTTCTTTACCGAAATCTTTTTCTCCACCTCTAGCTAGTGAATAAGCTTCGTCAATAAATAAAATTCCACCCATGGCTTTCTTAATTAAATCACGTGTTTTCTGAGCCGTGTGTCCGATATACTCTCCTACAAGGTCAGCTCTTTCCGCTTCAATTAGATGTCCTTTTGTCAGGACATTCATATTTAGAAATAACTTCCCTAACAACCTTGCTACTGTTGTTTTCCCAGTACCTGGATTTCCTTTAAACATCATGTGAAGGGCTTGTTTTCCAGCTTTTAACCCTGCTTCTTCACGCTTCTTATTAATATATAGCCATGCATAAATTTCTTTTACAATTTTTTTAAGCTCTTCCATTCCAATTAAGCTTTCCATTTCCTTTTCAATATCCTTTAAGGGTTCATGGTTCACAATGATTTTTTTCTTCTTTACAGGTTGTGGAATGGAGGTTGAATACATATTACCTTTTTTTGTTTCATTATTTAATATAATGTTAATCTGTCCGTTATTTTTTAATGTGATAGGCTGATCCAAGAGCGTTCACCTCTCATTTCATACTAGTATACGTCATAGGTGAATATGTGTGACAATCGCCCATTTTTCATACATGTTTGCATAGATCGACTTTTTATCTTTCATTCTTTGTCACATTTTGCGCTTGCCCGAAAAATGGCAGCGTTCACTGTTTTACTCATTACTATAGATGTATGTTTCAACCTAGAAAACAATGTTAGAAAACAAATGAAAAATCCTGCACGTTTGTGCAGGATTCTCTCTATTCTAATTCTACTGTAATGTTTTTACTTGGAACAAAAGTAGAAATCGCGTGTTTATAAATCAATTGTTGTTTACCTTCTGATTCTAGTAAAACCGTAAAGTTATCAAAGCCTTTGATTAGTCCTCTTAATTGAAAACCATTTAATAAAAATACCGTTACAAAAACGTTTTCTTTACGAAGTTGATTTAGGAATTGATCTTGGATATTGATTGTCTGTTTCATTATTCGGCCTCCTCTTTTTCTCTACTCTTAGTTATTCGATTTTTATCTAAGCTTTCCTGCAATATATGTAAAAATTTCAGTGAACGTTTCGTGAAATTTGTCACCTGTCACGTCAAACCAATGAACAGGCATCTTATTTCGAAACCACGTTAACTGCCTTTTTGCATAACGTCTAGAATTTATCTTGAGCTGTTCAATGGCTTCTTCAAGAGAAACTTCTCCTTCTAAATAAGCATATAATTCCTTATAGCCAATCGCTTGAATTGATTGTACATCACGTATTCCTTGGTTGTACAATGATTGAACTTCTTCTATTAATCCTTCATTCACCATCAAATCAACTCGTGAGTTAATTCGACTATACAACTGCTCTCTATCCATTGTGAGACCAATTAAAATCACATCATACATAAGTTCATTTGACTGTTCTTTTATATAATCGCTAAACTTCTTACCCGTTTCCTCATAAACTTCTAAAGCACGAATAACACGCCGCTCGTTGTTTTTATGAATAGTTTTCGCACTTTCAGGATCTACCTTCTGAAGTTTCTCATATAAAAATTCGATACCTTTTATATTTGCTAGCTGCTCGAGCTCCCATTTCACAGCAGAATCCTTTTTATCCTCAGCAAATTGATAATCATAAATGACGGACTGAATGTATAAGCCTGTCCCACCAACAATCATCGGCACTTTCCCTCTAGCATGAATTTGTGAGATTTTTTCTCTTACAAGTGTTTGAAACTCAGCAACTGAAAAAGATTCGTCAGGATTCTTAATATCAATTAAGTGATGAGGAATCCCTTCCATCTCTTCTTCTGTTATTTTAGCTGTCCCAATGTCCATTCCTCTATAAATCTGCATTGAATCACCTGAAATAACTTCAGCATTACATTTCTTTGCAATTTCAATGCTTAGCTTTGTTTTTCCAACAGCGGTAGGGCCGATAAGTACAATAACTTTTTGTTTCTCTCCCAACATTACAACACTACTTTCATTTATGTACATTACTGTTCCACATCATCTTATCTTTTCCATGTTTAAGAAAATTATTCATAAGAAGATGGAGTAAGTTTATTATAATAGATGATTCACTTCATATCTAGTCATACACTAAAATCTATCAAGAAGAGTCAACCAAACGATTCAGCCGCTATACATTTTAAAAAGCATGAAATAGGATATAACCTTATCATTCAAAGGTTCATCTTTGAACGATGGACTTGCTTTAGACTACATCTATATCTTCATTATGATTATTTAGAACATATTTTAATTAGATTTTAATGGTAAAAAATGAGAGAGGGCTAATGCTCCCTCTCATTTTTACATAACCCTTTTAAACATCTTTTCCATTTCATACGTAGAGTGATGAATAATAATAGGTCGTCCATGAGGGCATGTAAAGGGATCGGTTGTATGACGCAATGTTTCTAGTAGCGTGAAAATCTCATCGTTTCTCAAGTGATGATTAGCCTTAATGGATGCCTTGCAACTCATCATAATGGCCGCTTCTTCTCTTAATTTACCAATATTTACTTTTCTCATCGTTAATGCTTGTTCAATCATCTCTTCAATGATTTCTTTTTCTTCACCCTTTGGAAACCATTGCGGATGCGCACGCACAAGGTACGTATTTTGTCCAAAGTATTCAAGGAAAATTCCTACATTCGCCAATTCATTTTTATGCTCTTCTAATACAAGAGCTTCATTAGCTGAATATTCAAGAGTAATCGGCATTAATAGCTCTTGTACTTCCATATCAACTTCACTTAATTTTTGACGATAATATTCGTATTTAATTCGCTCTTGCGCAGCATGTTGATCAATAATATATAAACCATTTTCATTTTGAGCGAGGATATACGTACCATGCATTTGACCGATTGGATACATAGTAGGCACTCGCGATTCTTTTGCTTCTTGATTTTGCTCAGCCGTCTCTAACAGTTGCACTTCTTCATCATCCGTAACGACTGGTTCTTCAATCTTTTTGTCAGGAAATTGTTTGAACGTATTCTCTTCAAAAATACGTGCATCTTTTTCATCTGTTGGCTTGTCTTTTTCATATTTAAAGAAAGACAAACCATCTACTTTATCCTCAGCTAAAGTGTGATCGGTAGACATCACCTCTTCTGATGGTACACGATGAGTAAACGTAAAGGTTTGCTGCTCCTCTTCAGGTTTGACAGGACGATGAGGTTTCGATACAACTGCATCTGGAATGAGCCTCTGCTTTTTAAACGCTCCCTTCACCGCTTGTTCCATTAACTCATATAGCTCTGCTTCTTTACTCAATCTTACTTCTAATTTTGCTGGATGCACATTGACATCAATTAATAATGGATCCATTTTAATGTTTAAAAATACAATGGGATAGCGGCCAATTGGTAACAGTGTATGATAACCTTGTTGAATTGCTTTAGCTAATCCATAATTTTTGACAAACCGACCATTGATAATCGTAGACATATAGTTGCGAGATGCTCTCGTTACTTCAGGTAAGGCAACATACCCATCCACTTCATAGTCTAGAGATTGCACAGAAATAGGAACCATCTTTTTCGCTACGCCAATTCCATAAATCGCAGCCAACACTTGGCGAACATCACCATTTCCATTTGTATACAGCAATTGTCTTCCTTGATGCATTAACCGAAATGATACATTTGGATGGGCCATTGCTAAACGATTGACCACATCCGTGACATTTCCTAACTCTGTGTTAACAGTTTTCATGTACTTTAGGCGAGCAGGCGTATTAAAGAAGAGCCCTTGCACGATGATATCTGTACCTTTGCGACTTGATGTTAATTCATGCTTAATGATTTCTCCACCACGTAAAACTAAATGAGTACCCGCCTCGTCACCTGTACTTGTTTTTAGCTCTAATTCAGAAACAGAAGCGATACTCGGAAGAGCTTCTCCTCTAAAACCAAGTGTGCGAATGCGAAATAAATCTGTTTCTGTTTTAATTTTACTTGTTGCATGTCGTCTAAATGCCGTTAAACAATCTTCCTGCTCAATGCCATCTCCATTATCTAAAATACGAATTTTTGATAACCCAGCTTCCTCAAGGTCAATTTCAATCACCGTACTGTTTGCATCAATTGCGTTCTCAACTAATTCTTTTACAACTGAAGCAGGCCTTTCTACTACTTCACCTGCCGCAATTTTATTTGAAAGTTCATCAGACAATTGAACAATTTTGCCCATGACCTCACCACCTTGTTACTTTTTCTTTAATGACTTTTGCAATTCATACAAAGCATTCATTGCATGAAGTGGCGTCATCTCTAATACGTCTAATTCTTTAAGCTTTTCAAGTACAGCTTTTTCATATTTTGATAGCGATGAAGCTTTTTTGGTTTCTTTTTGACTTGCTTCAAAAAATGATAACTGACTATCTGTATCTGCTTTTAAACTATCTATTTCAACTTTATCTTCTTTGACTGTATGTTCTTCTTTCTTATTAACTACTTGATTAATCGTGATTTCTTCTTTTGGTTGCTCAAGGTCCTGCAAAATCACTCGCGCACGCTCAATTAAAGGATCTGGAAGTTCGGCTAGCTCCGCTACATGAATACCATAACTTTTATCAGCTGCACCGTCTTTAATTTTGTGTAAAAAGACCACTTTTCCATTCTTTTCTATTGCGCTAACATGGACATTCTTTAACATGGACAGATCTTGTTCAAGTACTGTTAATTCATGATAGTGCGTGGAAAAGAGTGTTTTACAACCAATATGTTCATGAATATGCTCAATAATTGCTTGTGCAAGGGCCATTCCATCATAAGTTGACGTACCACGTCCAATTTCATCAAGTAAAATGAGGCTTGATTGCGTTGCGTTCACTACAGCATTTTTCGTCTCTAACATCTCTACCATAAATGTACTTTGACCTGAGATTAAGTCATCGGCTGCTCCAATACGCGTAAACACTTGATCAAAAATCGGTAACACTGCTTGGTCAGCAGGAACAAAGCAACCAACTTGTCCTAAAATAGCCGTTAACGCTACTTGCCTCATATACGTACTTTTCCCTGACATATTCGGGCCTGTAATTAATAGTACTTGGCTATCCTCAGACATGAAGCAATCATTCGGCACATATTCTTGAGCGTTCATTACTTTTTCTACCACAGGGTGTCGACCATTTTCAATACGAATATCTCCACTAGGTGAAAACACTGGTTTTGTATAGTGTCTCTCTTCACTAATTTTTGCGAAGCATTGTAGAACATCCAACTCGCTTACTACCTTTGCTAAAGCCTGCAAGCGTGGAATATATGTTTTTACTTCATCACGAATTTGTAAAAACAATTCATATTCTAACTGAACAATTTTGTCTTCTGCTTCTAGAATTAACGTTTCTTTCTCTTTTAACTCTGGTGTAATGTAACGCTCTGCATTCGTTAAGGTTTGTTTTCGTTCATACATTCCTTCAGGAAGAAGATGAAGGTTCGCTTTCGTCACTTCAATGTAGTAACCAAAAACACGATTATAGCCGATTTTCAACGACTTAATGCCTGTTTTTTCACGTTCTCTTTGCTCTAGAGCCGCAATCCACGACTTTCCATTTCGGCTAGCATCACGATATTGGTCAAGTTGATCATGATAGCCATCCTTAATGATGTCACCCTCTTTTATTGATAAAGGTGGATGATCTTTTAATCCTCGTTCTAACAAGCTTTCCAATCGCTCACACGGGTCCATTCCCTCTACTAATTCAGTGGCATAGGAATGGTTTAATCGTTTAACAACTTGTTGAATGAATGGAATTTTTTGCAACGACTTCTTTAGTTGCACGAGATCACGAGCATTTACATTTCCAAAGGCCACTCTTCCTGCTAACCTTTCTAGGTCGTATACTTCTGTTAATAACTCTCGCAGCTCTTCTCGTTCAAAGAATTGATTCATAAACGTTTCAACCATGTTCAAACGATTTTCAATCTGTTGCTGTTGAAGTAACGGACGATCAATCCACGTTTTTAATAATCTTCCTCCCATTGCTGTCACCGTCTTATCTAACAGCCATAAAAGAGAACCTTTTTTGCCTTTAGAACGAATGGTTTCCGTTAGTTCAAGGTTTCTCTTTGAAAACAAATCAATCTTCATATATTGGTTGATTTGATAAAATTGGACAGGCTGTAAGTGTTCTAATGAGCGCTTTTGTGTGCGAATTAAGTAATTGATTAAACGAGCAAATGCTGTGATCAGCTTTTGCTGTTGCATACCCTCTACTAAATGTGTAAATTCAAAATCTAGCGTAGCATTCTTTTCATACGAAACCGTAATTGCTTTACGTTCTTTTAACTGCTGTAAACGCTCAGGTGAAAAGTCGGGATCAACGACAATTTCTTTTGCTTCACGACTATAGATTTCTGCTACAACGTCTTCCCAAGAAGATGATAGCATCGTGACACTATTTTCACCTGTTGATAAGTCTGAAAACGCAAGGCTATACGTGTCATCTTCAAATTGTGTGACAGAACTGATAAAATTATTTTCTTTTTCCTGCAAGCCCTTTTCATCCATTAACGTACCAGGTGAAATCACTTGTACAACTTCTCGTTTCACGACACCTTTTGCTTGCTTAGGGTCTTCAACTTGCTCACAAATAGCTACTTTGTACCCTTTCTCAACTAAACGTTCAATGTATGTTGGAGCCGAATGATAGGGAACCCCGCACATTGGGATACGATCTGCTCCTCCACCATCTCGACTCGTTAATGTAATTTCTAATTCTTGAGATGCTCGCGTTGCATCCTCAAAGAACATCTCATAAAAGTCCCCAAGACGAAAAAATAAAAAGGCATCTTCATACTCTGCCTTAATCGTTAAATATTGCTGTATCATTGGTGTATATGTAGCCATACTACTCCTCCATACTCTTTATCTACTGTTTATTTATTATAGCATAGGTTGTTTTTAAACTTCATGCACAGAAAATGACAGCACAAAAAAACTAGGAAGACAGGCTTCCTAGTTTCTTACTCGTCATCTCCTAAAATGAAGTCTGGGTTTAGATCTTCAAACTCATCATCATCCACATCTAAATCAAACTCATCTTCTTCTTCACATCCGTTTGGATTAACGGCTACACACACCTTTGTTTCTCCAACGATTTCCGCTAACAATTCTCTCTCTACTTGAATAATGGTCTTATTACCATTAGGTGAGATGGTTGCTTCTAAGCAATTTGGTTGTTGAAGGACACGTACAATGACTTCAAAATCATCACCAATGGCATCTTCATCTTTATAGCGAAGTTTAATCACATCTTTGTATGACACCGTCTCAGTGCAAACTTCTGTTTTTGTATTATCTTTATGCGAATACCAAACGTTAATGTCATAAGTGCCATCAACTTCTACTGTATTGCCTTGCTTTTGTGCATCATATTGGTGATTAATAACCCAGCACCCTAAAATACTTGTAGGATTATTAGGCGGAGCAATTGTGTGAGATGACTGTGTGAATTTACGCCCTTTTCCTACTATTGCTTTTGTAATAATTTCTCTATACTGTTGTGACATGTGAGCATACCCTCCTCAAACTATCTTCATTTAATCCTATGCAGGTTGTATCGCTTGTTTGCACATTATTTAAAAAACTTGATGAAAAAAAAATCATAAAAGCGCTATGTTTCATTGTATGCACACATGCCCATAAACGTGACAGTTTTGAGAGAAAAATAAAAAAATGAGGCAGTTCAAAAGGAGCCATTACACTCCAATTGAAACACCTCATCACACAAACTATCTCATAAATTAAATGAATTCATCGATAGCGTTTTGTATATATCCTATTAGTTACAGCTTGATCCTGGACTATTTTTCACATAAGATCCCGTCTCACCACGAAGAAGATCTCCATCAGTAGCTGTAACGATTTCATCTGTTACATGCGTTGAAATCGTTGTTGACACTAATTGAAGTAAGCCATTCACGTCAGCTTGAGATTCTTTAAACTGTTGAATGATTGGCAGTTCATCGAGTTCTTCTGATAGCGCATCAATTTTCGCTTCTACTTGTTTTAATGCTTCAACTTTTCCATAATGTTGAAAGTTTACTGCCTGCTTTTGTAAGCTTTTGATGCTCGCAATTTTCTCGCGTACTTTTTGGTTTTCGTTTAATTGTGCTTCTGCACGCTTAAAGAAATCTACCTCTTCCGTTTCTGCAATCATTTTCGCTAATTGTCTTGCTTGTGCAATAATTTGCTCTTTTGTATAGTTTTCCATTTTTATCTCACCTCTGCCGCTTCTTCTACCATTTCCCCATTTAATGTCCATGTTTTTGCTTCTAAAACTTTCACTTTTACTAACTGTCCAATAACAGACTTTGACGCTTTAAAGTTAACTAGCTTGTTCTTACGAGTATAACCAGCAAGAACATCTGGGTTGTTTTTACTTTCGCCTTCCACTAGCACTTCAACAACTTTTCCTTCATACTCTTTTAATTTCTTTGCAGAAATTTCATTTACAAGTGCATTTAAGCGCTGTAGACGATCCTTTTTCACTTCCATTGGTACGTTATCTTGCATTTTCGCTGCTGGTGTTCCTTCACGAGGAGAGTAAATGAATGTGTATGCACTATCAAACTCTACTTCACGGTATAATGACATCGTTTCTTCAAATTGCTCTTCTGTCTCATTTGGGAAACCAACAATAATATCTGTTGTTAAAGATGCATTTGGAATGGCTTCTTTAATTTTTCGAACTAAGTCCATGTAACGCTCACGATCATACTTACGAGCCATAATCTTCAATACTTCAGAGCTTCCTGACTGTACTGGTAAGTGAATATGATCGACAAGGTTTCCACCTTTTGCAAGCACTTCGATTAAGTAATCATCGAAATCACGAGGATGACTCGTTGTGAATCGAATACGTGCTACATCAATTTTACGAATTTCATCCATCAAGTCGCCTAAACCGTACTTCATGTCTTCGAAGTCTTTTCCGTATGCATTTACGTTTTGGCCTAATAATGTAATCTCTTTGTAACCTTGTGCTGCAAGATGACGTACTTCTTGAATGATATCTTCTGGACGACGGCTACGCTCTTTACCACGTGTGTAAGGAACAATGCAGTACGTACAGAATTTATCACAGCCATACATGATGTTAACCCATGCTTTAATATTACCTTTACGTACTTTTGGCAGGTTTTCAATAACGTCTCCTTCTTTTGACCACACTTCAATGACCATTTCCTTCGAAAGGTAAGCTTCACTTAAAATGTGTGGAAGACGATGAATATTATGTGTACCAAAAATCATGTCAACATGTTGATGCTTTTGAAGAATCTTATTAACAACTGATTCTTCTTGCGACATACAGCCACAAACACCAATTAGTAAGTCTGGTCTTTCACGTTTTAACGCTTTTAAGTGACCAAGCTCACCAAATACTTTGTTTTCAGCATTTTCACGAATTGCACATGTATTTAATAGAATCACATGTGCATCATCCACTGTATCCGTAATTTCATATCCAAGGCTTAAGAAAATTCCAGCCATTACTTCTGTATCGTGCTCATTCATCTGACAGCCATACGTGCGAATATAAAATTTACGACCATCGCCCATACCTCTGAATTTTTCATCAATTTTAAAGTCATTATGATATTTAACGTCTTCTTTTCCACGTTTTTTTGCATCCTTTAATGAAGGCGGCATATAAACTGTTTGGAAGTATTTACTGTAATCCTTTTCGGATTTTTTGTCCGAAGGAGTTACTTGTGTACTCTCTAGACGTTGATTTTCGTTCATTATGAATCTCCTTTCACATGCTACAGAATAAAAACAATCACATTATCTAAGTATATAACTTTACATGATTGAACACAATATATGAATCCTTCAGAGAGTGAAACATCTGTGAAAGGATTCATATCGATTTATGCTGCTTCAGCATGTAAGAAAAGAACGTAAATTTCCTGTCTAGAGAAGGTACAGAGATGAAAAAACTTGTTTTTTACTCTTACCTTAAAATCCCTAGTTCCTTACCCGCTTTTTCAAAGATTTCAAGCGCCTTTTCTAATTCGTCTCTTGAATGTTGAGCTGTCACAATTGTTCGTACGCGCGCTTTGCCTCTTTCAACGGTTGGAAAGGCAATTCCTTGCGCAAACACACCATATTCTAAAAGTTTATCAGAGAATTGATGTGCTAGTGATTCTCCACCTACGAAAATCGGGGTAATCGGCGTTTCACTTGTTCCTGTCTGAAAGCCGAGTTTTTGCAAGCCTTCTTTAAAAAACTCCGTATTATCCCATAGCTTCTCAATTAATTCTGGCTCTTCAAGCAATACGTCAACAGCTTCAATACAAGCAGCTGTTACCGCTGGTGGGTGTGAGGTACTAAACAAAAATGGACGACCTTTATGAATTAAGTAATCAATTAACGTTTGTGTACTAGCAATATAGCCACCTAACACACCAACGGCTTTGCTTAGTGTACCTACTTGAATATGAACACGTCCATCTAAATTAAAATGATTAACCGTACCACGTCCATTTTCTCCTAATACACCCGAAGCATGCGCATCATCAACCATCACAAGCGCATCATATTTCTCAGCAAGCTCTACAATTTGTGGCAAAGGAGCAATATTTCCATCCATTGAAAACACGCCATCTGTTACAATGATACGTTTTCGATATTGCTGCGTTTCTTGTAAAGCTTTTTCTAAATCATTCATATCAACATGTTTGTATACTTTACGAGCTGCTTTAGTTAAACGAATTCCGTCAATTATGGAAGCATGGTTTAATGCATCTGAGATAACAACATCTTGATTCGTTAAAATTGAAGAAAGAACACCTTGGTTGGTTGTAAATCCGGACTGAAACACAAGTGCTGCTTCGGTATGCTTAAACTTCGCAAGCTTCTTTTCTAATTCATCATGCATTGAGAATGTACCAGCAATTGTACGAACAGAGCCTGTACCTGCACCATATTCGTTTACTGCTTGTAACGCTGCTTGTTTCAGCCTTGGATGTGTTGTAAGTCCTAAATAGTTGTTGGATGATAACTGAATCACTTCTTTTCCATTAATTACTACTTTCGATCCTTGTTCTGATTCAATTGATACGAGTGTACGAAATGTGCCTTCTTCTTTCATCTGATCTAATTCTTCTTGTAAATATTCAAACCCTTTCATATGTTCATCTCCTCCTCTATTTTGAAATCTTTATGGATGTAGCACAACTTTCCCACATTTCCCTTGCAACATTAGCTCAAATCCTACTTCAAATTCATCTAATGGTAAGCGATGTGTGATAAGTGGCGTTACATCAATTTGGTGAGAGTTTAACAGATTCGATACTTGTTGCCATGTTTGAAACATTTTTCTACCTGTAATTCCTTGAACGGTAATTCCTTTAAATACAATGTCGTTTGTAACATCTAGCTGCACTGGCTTTACAGGTAAACTAAGAATAGATACTCTCCCTCCATTAGTTACCATTTTAAATCCTTGATTCATCGCTACAGGATGTCCGGACATTTCACAAACTACATCAATTCCATGACCTTTTGTCAGTGAAATTACCTCTTCTACAGGATTACCGTTTCCTGCATGAATTACATGAGTAGCTCCCATTTTTTTAGCAATATTCAAACGGTAATCGTTTAAATCAATTGCAACAACAGTGGATGCACCTACTGCCTTGGCCACCCCTACTGCCATCAAGCCGATAGGACCGCAACCAATCACGGCAACAGATTTACCTGCTATGTCTCCTGATAATACTGTATGAACAGCATTTCCCATCGGCTCTTGAATAGAAGCAACGTGGAATGGCATAGTTGCTGGATTTTTCCATACATTTTTAGCAGGCATCGCAACATATTCAGCAAAACACCCTTGTGTATCTACTCCTATAATTTGTGTTTTTTTGCAAATGTGATACTGTCCCGTTAAGCATTGAGGACAAGTTTCACATACTAGGTGCGTTTCTGCCGATACAGAGTCTCCAAGCTGAAGGTTTGTTACTTTCTCTCCTACTTCTACCACTTCTCCTGCAAATTCATGTCCAAATACATATGGAGGTTTTACACGCGATGACGCCCAGTCATCCCACGTATAAATATGAACATCCGTTCCACATATCGATGTTGCTTTTACTTTTATCAAAACTTCATCTTCTTTAATTGTTGGAATAGGAACTTCTTCAAGTTTCGCACCAAATCCCCTGTGATGTTTAACTATCGCCTTCATCATTCCACCCACAACGAACACTCCCCTTTTTTTGAAACCGCTTTACATAAAACTATACTAGCATTTAACTACTTTATCGTAAATAGCTCTGTCCACCCAAAAAGAACAAACGTTTACAGTTCATAAAAAAATGCAAATTTTTATTTTATTTTTAATTTTATGCTGATAACAACGAGATATTTTCAATAAAATCCCATAAAAAAAGCTTTGTCAAAAGTGGTTTTACCCATCTTCTGACAAAGCTCATAAGCTTTCATTTCAGCATTACATAAATTCTGATACGAGTTTTTTAAATTTCTCTTCATCTATATTAAGATCCGCATGCGCTAATGAATCTTCTCCGTAGCCATGAACAAGCTCTTGATAAGATTTTTGATCTTTATTTTGATAAATTAAACCTGATACAAGACCTTTATGTTCCATTAGTGTTTGCATGGCTTGAACACGATTATGTGGATCATAGTCTTCAATCGTGCTGAGTTTCGTTAAATTCTCTTTAAACCAATCATACGTATTTACTTTATTATATGTGACACAAGGACTAAACACATTAATTAATGAAAAACCTTTATGATTAATCCCTTGTTCAATTAAGCTAGTTAGTTCTTTTAAGTCTGTTGAGAAGCTTTGTGCCACAAACGTTGCTCCTGCTGTCAACGCTAGTTCCATAACAGACAAAGCAGACTCAATCGAACCTTGTGGTGTACTTTTCGTTTTAAAACCTACATCACTTCGAGGTGATGTTTGCCCTTTTGTTAAACCGTAAATTTGATTATCCATTACAATATACGTCACATCAATGTTTCGACGAATAGCATGAACTGTATGACCCATTCCAATTGCGAATCCGTCTCCATCTCCACCAGAAGCAATAACGGTCAAATCGCGGTTAGCCATTTTTACACCTTGAGCAATCGGAAGAGCTCGACCATGAATACCATGAAATCCGTAAGAGTTAATATAGCCTGAAATACGACCTGAACAACCAATTCCTGATACAACAGCTAAATTATGTGGCTCTAAACCAATGTTAGCTGCTGCACGCTGGATTGCCGCTTGAACAGAGAAATCTCCACAACCTGGGCACCAGTTAGGTTTTACATTATTACGAAAGTCCTTGAACGTCGCCATTTAAAACAACTCCTTGCTTCTTGAATAAACTTCATGTGGTAGGAATGGATTTCCATCATATTTAAGTACATTTGTCATTTTTTCAGCATGTCCTACGTTCATTTTCATAATATTTGCGAGTTGCCCTGTTGCATTATTTTCAACAACAACTACTTTTTTAGCTGCTTTTACTAGTGGCAATAACTCATTTGTTGGGAACGGATGCAACAGGCGAATATGTGCATGGTTTACTTTTAATCCATCCTTTTCAAGGCGCGCCATCGCTTCATCAATCACACCTCGAGTTGAATTAAACCCAACAAGTAAAAGATCAGCCTCATCATGTTTCGCATTTTTATAAACTGGTGTAGGGAATTGAATGTTTTCAATTTTACGTAGACGCTTATCCATTTGGTCATTACGGTTTTGTGCACCTTCTGATGGCTTACCAGTTTCATCATGCTCGACTCCTGTAACATGATGAATACCATTTTTAGTACCTGGAATCACACGTGGTGACACTCCATCAGCTGTTACTTCGTAGCGCTTATAATAAGCTTTGTTTTCTAACTCTGGTAAATCTGGATTTACCTGTAGCTTCCCGCGACGAATATCGACTTTATGATAATCTAGTGGTTCAACCGTTTGTTTTCCAAGTGATAGCTGTAAATCTGTTAGTAAAATAACTGGACATTGATACTCTTCTGCTAAATTAAAAGCCTCAATTGTGTCATAGAATGCTTCTTCTACTGTACTTGGTGCCATGACAATTTTAGGAATCTCACCATGTGTCCCATAAATCATTGCCATTAAGTCTGATTGTTCTTGTTTCGTTGGTAATCCCGTACTTGGACCACCACGTTGTGTATCCACAATTACAACTGGCTGCTCAGTAATACCTGCTAACCCAATTGACTCCATCATGAGTGATAAACCAGGCCCTGCAGAAGCCGTTAATGAACGTACACCTGCATAGTTGGCACCAATTGCCATTGTACAAGCTGCAATTTCATCTTCTGTTTGGATAACGGTCCCTCCAAATTCAGGGAGTTTTTTAATTAAGTATTCCATAATTTCAGACGCAGGGGTAATTGGATAAGCAGGCATAAAGCGCGCTCCTCCGGCAAGAGCTCCTAACGCAATTGCATCATTTCCAATCATAAACATACGTTTTTTTCCATCTGCTGGTTCCAGGTGCATCGTTTCTAACCCTTCACCTAACTGTTCAGCAATATACTCTGCGCCTTTCTTCATTGCTTCCACGTTTTTATCTACAACTTGCTGTCCTTTTCGCCCAAAGATTTCTTGAACCACTTCTTGAAAAGCACTAATATCCATATGTAATACTGCACTTGATGCTCCTACAGCTACCATGTTTTTCATTAATGATGTACCTAGCTCGGTCGCAATTTCTGTAAATGGTACAGAATAAAGTGTAACTGTATCACTTTCTGGAATTGTTGGATTGAATTTTGCATCCGCAATAACAACTCCACCATCTCGTAACTCATGAAAATTAAGATCAATGGTTTCTTGATCAAATGCTACTAAAATATCCAAGTCATCAGAAACGGCACGAACTTCTGTTGTACTTACACGAATTTTATTATTCGTATGTCCACCTTTAATTCGAGATGAAAAGTGGCGATAGCCATATAAATAATAGCCTAGACGGTTTAAAGCTGTTGAGAAAATTTCACCTGTACTTTCAATACCTTCTCCTTGCTGTCCACCAACTTTCCATGAAAGTTGTTTTGTCATGTATTACACCCCTTTAATTTACAATACATCGTATTGAAATAATATTTATAACTATAAATTGTAGCACTTTTTCAACGAAATAACTAGAATGAGAGACATATATCCAATAAAAAGTATAGGAATTCTTTTTAACGCGGAAAAACGGAAATAAAATTTACTTATCTTTATTCACTGAAATGGAATTATCCCTTCTCATCACTTATTTACACTTTCCTCTGCCACAACTTCTATTCATACAATTCGCCTTTCATTCTAGTCTTATCATATTGAAAATGCAACATTTTCTCGTATGTTAGCAAAGTCTTTTCACGAAATTATAGTAGAGAAAGTTTTGTACTTGAGTAGATGAATAGTGCTTATATAATTCATTGATTAGTTGTTCATAATTACGATAAGAATGTAATCCTTTTACCGTCTTATCAATTCCATCAAAGTCTGATCCAAATCCAACATGATGTTCTCCACCGAGAGAACACACATATTCAAGATGATTTAATACATCTTGAATTGTTGCATCTGCGGTAGAACTCAAAAATTCTGGCACAAACGTGATACCTATGACGCCATTTTTCTTAATTAATGCGCTAATTTGATCGTCCTGTAAATTACGAGGGTGTGCACAAAGATTGTAAGCATTTGAATGAGAGGCAATCACGTACTCAGCTCGCTCCATCACATCCCAAAAGCCTCGAACCGACACATGAGAAACATCCGTCCATATATTAGCTTTATTATTCTCACTTACTACTTCTTTACCGAATGTAGACAAACCCGCTCCTCTTTCTTCTAATATTCCATCGGCCACGTTATTAGCATAGTTCCACGTTAAACCAACAGATCGAACACCTAGACGAATAAGCGTTTGCAGACGTACGATACTTTGACCGATTGCATCGCACCCTTCTAGTGTTAAAACGGCTCCTATTTCATTTTCTTTTAACTGATTTACATCTTTTCTTGATTGTATAAACTTCATGTTTGGCATTGATAAGATAGACAAATGAAACAATTGAATCATTTCTAAAGCAACATCAAATCGCTGTTCAACAGGAACGCCTTCTGGAATATAGATCGCAAATAACTGAATCTTTGCACCTACCCTCTCCATTTCTTTATATGTAACATGCAATGAAGGGTCTTGTTGAAAGGAAATGTATTTATTTAACCATATTTTCATCAATACATCACAATGTGCATCAAAGATCATCAACAGTCGATGCTCCTCTCTTCATGTTGGAATATAAAAATGACCTGCTGCCTTGTGACAACAGGTCAATTTATTTATCTTGGTTCTACTATCAACTTAATGGCTGTACGTTCTTCTCCATCTATTTGAATGTCAGTAAAGGCTGGAATACAGATTAAATCAACACCACTTGGAGCAACGAATCCCCTTGCGATCGCTACTGCTTTCACTGCTTGATTTAGTGCACCTGCTCCAATTGCTTGAATCTCGGCAGCTCCTCTTTCTCGTAATACTCCGGCAAGGGCACCAGCAACTGAATTTGGATTGGATTTTGCTGAAACTTTTAATATTTCCATATCTAGCTCCTCCTTATTCTTTACAATGTATGTTGAGAGATCATTAGACCAATGACTTAAATGATTTCAATGTTACTATATTCACGATACTTAAAACGTATTCCTGCTTGTTTTACCTAATTTTTCAAAAAATTTAAATAAATTAGTCTTTTTAGCGTATACCCTGTTTTAAAAAATTTCAAATAAAAAAACCTAACATCACAACTATTGGTGACGTTAGGCTCTTGCTTTTTATTCAAAAAAAGGATGATCATCATTAATTAACAGTCGCTCAATCTTTGAAGCCTTCCCTGTTTTGACATCAACATCAATGATGACTGAGCTTAATTGTGTACGTCCACCTGTTGGAATATCAAATCGAACAGGCAACGATGTTAAAAATCGTTTAATAACAACCTCGCGTTCAACACCTAAAATTCCATCGTATGGTCCTGTCATTCCTACATCGGAAATGTACGCTGTACCTTTTGGGAAAATGCGATTATCAGCAGTTTGAACGTGAGTGTGAGTTCCAACAACTGCAGATACTCGTCCATCTAAGTACCAACCCATTGCTTGCTTCTCACTTGTTGCTTCTGCGTGAAAATCTACAAAGATTACCGATGTTCGCTTTTTTGCTAGTTCAATTAACTCATCGGCTTTTTTAAATGGACAATCAATAGGAGGTAAAAATGTTCGACCTTGTAAGTTAATAACCGCAATCTCTTGCCCATTATAAGAAAAGAATGTTAGTCCTTTACCAGGTGTCCCTTCCGGAAAGTTGGCTGGTCGAATCATATTCTTCGCATCATCAATAAAGTCAAAAATATCTTTTTTATCCCAAGCGTGGTTTCCTAAAGTGACCACATTGGCTCCTGACTCTAAAAAACTTCGGTATATCTTTTCATTAATTCCTTTTCCTGATGCTGCATTCTCACCATTTACAATTGTAATTGCTGGAGAGTATTTTCGTTTTAAACGTGGCAAGTATGAGTGAATCATATCTCGTCCTGGAGCACCTACTACATCTCCTACAAATAAAATTCTCATATTAAAATCTAAAATCCCTTCTATGTATATTCCTCTTATAATTATCATTTGCCGTAATAACTCAAAAAAATCATGACAACTCTCTTATCTTACCATAAAAAAAATAAAGTGGTATTATACCACTTTATTTTGCGTACTCGACTGCTCGTGTTTCACGAATAACCGTTACTTTAATATGCCCTGGATAATCCAGTTCTTCTTCAATACGTTTTCGAATATCACGAGCTAATCGATGTGCTTCTAAATCGTCAATCGTATCTGGTTTAACCATTATACGAACCTCACGACCTGCTTGAATTGCAAATGATTTTTCTACGCCTTCATAAGACTCAGAAATCTCTTCAAGCTTTTCAAGACGACGAATATAGTTTTCTAATGTTTCACTGCGTGCGCCTGGTCTTGCAGCTGATAATGCATCAGCAGCTGCAACAAGAACAGCAATAATGGATGTTGGTTCTGTATCACCATGGTGAGAAGCAATTGCGTTGATGACAACTGGATGTTCTTTATATTTTGTTGCTAATTCAACTCCAATTTCAACGTGACTTCCTTCTACTTCATGATCGATTGCTTTACCAATATCATGCAATAACCCTGCACGTTTCGCTAACGTTTCATCTTCACCTAACTCAGCCGCCATTAAACCTGCTAAATGAGCAACTTCCATTGAGTGTTTCAACACATTCTGTCCGTAACTTGTTCTAAATTTTAAACGTCCTAAAATCTTCATAAGATCTGGATGTAAACCATGAACACCAACTTCGAATGTAGTTTGTTCACCAACTTCTCTAATATACTCATCTACTTCACGACGAGACTTTTCAACCATTTCTTCAATACGAGCTGGATGAATACGTCCATCTTGCACAAGCTTATCAAGTGCAATTCTTGCCGTTTCGCGTCGGATAGGGTCGAAGCCTGATAAGATTACTGCTTCTGGAGTATCATCAATAATTAAATCAATACCTGTTAACGTTTCTAATGTACGGATGTTTCGACCTTCACGACCGATAATACGACCTTTCATTTCGTCATTTGGCAAATTCACTACAGAAACTGTAGTTTCTGCTACGTGATCTGCAGCACAACGTTGAATGGCAAGTGAAAGGATTTCTTTCGCTTTTTTATCTGCCTCTTCTTTCGCACGATATTCAGCCTCTTTAATCATTACTGCGACATCATGAGAAAGTTCATTGTCCATTTTGTCAAGAATGATTGCTTTTGCATCTTCACGTGTTAAACCTGAAATACGCTCTAGCTCTGTTTGCTGAGTTCGTACCATTTCTTCCACTTTGCTTTCCATCTCTTCAATATGCTGTTGTCTAGAAGTAAGCGAATCTTCTTTCTTCTCCAATAACGATTCACGTTTATCTAACGATTCGTCTTTTCGATCAAGATTCTCTTCTTTTTGCATTAATCGGTTTTCTTGTTTTTGTAACTCCACTCGACGATCACGAATTTCTTGTTCAGCCTCTGTACGAAGTTTATGAATTTCATCCTTCGCTTCTAATAAGGCTTCTTTTTTCAATGCATCCGCTTCACGATTCGCTTCATCAACAATCTGATCCGCAACCGTTTTAGCTCCTGCTATTTTAGCTTCTGCTATCGATTTACGAACAAAAAAGCCAACAACTGCACCGACGATTAGGCCAAGCAAAGCGGAGATGATTGAGATCGTGTTCATCATTTCACCTCCCCTTGCTATAAGTTTGTAAGTAATCAATTTTCATGTCGGCATGTACATTGTGTTAAATAGTTCAATATACATACAAAGGCTTTTAAAGGCGTTAAAAATGTTTGAAAAAGGGAAAATATACATTCTAATTGTAAAGGTGGTATTTTTTATTGTCAAGCCTGTCTACACGCCAAAGCATGAAAAATGTTAGTTTCATCCACTTGTCTATAAAAAAAGCAGCCTCATCTTTTTAACATCTTCATTTTTTATAGCTTTTTTAGCCAAACATTCTGTTAAGCAGTCTTGCCCATTTCTGTTGATGGTACACCCTTACACAAATAAATTCAACGTGTTTGTCGACGTTTTATACCTTTACGTAGAACCCTCTTTTTAGACTATCTCCCTGTTATCAGCTTACTAAATTGACAATTGCTATGACTTGAGTCTTACAAAAAAAGTTCCTACGTAAATAGTAGGAACTTTTCATCAAAGTTTTTTGTTAAACTTATTAAAGTTCGTCTTGGTCTTCTGTTACAGCTGCCAAGTCATCTAACCCATAATGCTGACGAATTTGCTCTGCAATTTCTTGACGAATTTCAGTGTTTTCTTTTAAAAATTGCTTTGCATTTTCACGACCTTGACCTAGGCGTTCTTCGTTATAAGAATACCAAGCACCACTTTTTTGAACGATATCTAATTCAGAAGCAATGTCTAGAATTTCTCCTTCTTTTGAGATACCTTCTCCGTACATAATATCTACTTCAGCAGCGCGGAATGGAGGTGCTACTTTGTTTTTTACTACTTTAATTTTTGTTTTATTACCTACGATATCATTGCCTTGCTTTAACTGTTCCGCACGACGTACTTCTAAACGAACAGAAGAATAGAACTTTAATGCACGCCCACCAGGAGTCGTTTCAGGGTTCCCAAACATAACTCCAACTTTTTCACGAATTTGGTTAATAAAGATGGCGATTGTTTTTGATTTATTAATTGCACCTGACAGTTTACGAAGTGCTTGTGACATAAGACGAGCTTGTAAACCTACGTGAGAGTCACCCATCTCACCTTCAATTTCCGCTTTCGGAACTAATGCTGCTACAGAGTCAATAACTAAAATATCAACTGCTCCACTACGAACTAATGCTTCTGCAATCTCTAATGCTTGCTCTCCAGTATCCGGTTGAGAAAGAAGTAACTCATCAATGTTTACTCCTAGCTTTTGAGCATAAACAGGATCTAATGCATGTTCAGCATCAATAAATGCAGCTTGACCACCTTGTGCTTGTACCTCTGCAATTGCATGAAGAGCAACAGTTGTTTTACCTGAGCTTTCTGGTCCGTATGTTTCAATTATACGTCCACGAGGATACCCACCTACTCCTAATGCAATATCAAGAGCTAATGACCCACTAGGCACTGTTGAGATTTTTCGTTCTGTTTGCTCTCCAAGCTTCATAATAGAGCCTTTACCAAATTGTTTTTCGATTTGTTTTAGAGCCATATCAAGGGCTGCTTGACGATCGTTCACTTAATTTCCTCCTCTATATTAAAGAAAAATGTATATAAATTTAAAGACAAAAAATTAAATTTCATTAGCAACTTTCTATCTAATACTATACTAGTTTTTTGATCGTTTGCCAAGCAAAAAACGAATAAATGTTCGATTTTTTTACTTCTAACTTCTTGAAAATCTCGTGAGTCGATACTTAAAGGTTTTTGCTAGTATGAAAAAACCTCGTCTATCTCTCCTTTGCTGGACTAAGATGACGAGGTCTATTTTTTAATTCTCTTCGTTTAATGCTTTTAACAAGTAATGACAGCCATAACGAACGGTTCGTTGTCTGATTGCTTGGCGGCTACCTGTTAATTGTAAATGATGAACGGTAGTCTCTCTCCCTGCTACAGAAATACCAACAAAGACGGTTCCGACTTCTTTGCCTTCTTGCACTTTAGGTCCCGCCACACCCGTAAAACTTATTCCAACGTCTGAAGAACATTTCACTCTTATTTGTTCAGCCATTTCTTTTGCACACTGTGTACTGACCGCTCCATAATTGTGCAATGTATCTGATGAGACGCCTAGCGTATGTTGTTTTATTTCATTATGATAACAAACAATACTTCCTTTTAGGACGGCTCCTGCTCCTGATAGTGAGGTTAGTCGCTCACTAAATAGTCCACCGGTTAAGCTTTCAGCTGATGCAATGGTTTTTCCCTTACTAATTAAAGCGGACATTAACTCTTCTTGAAGAGATGTTTGATTATATCCATAAAAGTAAGGTCCTACCCTTTGCCGTATTACTTGCTCTACTTCATCAATCATTTGTTGAGCAATGTTGGAATCAGCATGCTTTGCCGTTAATCTTAATGTGACTTCTCCATCTCCAGCAAGCGGTGCAATCGTAGGATTGGTTTGGTTTTCTAATAGGTCTTCAATCTCTGTCTCTAATTGCGATTCACCAATACCAAAAAAACGAAGCACTCGAGATTCAATTCGCTCTTTCACCTCAAGCTTGTTTAACAGATACTCTTTAGCATAATTCTCATACATTGGATAAAGCTCTTTTGGAGGCCCTGGAAATAACATGTACTCAATTTCCTCTACTTTTATAGCCATACCGGGTGCCATTCCATAATCATTGCGTAAAATTGTAGAGCCTTCCATCACTAATGCTTGTTTCTTATTGTTAGGTGTCATAACTCTTTTTACTTTTTTAAAATATAACTCGATACTTTGTAGAGCTTCTTCGTCCGTTACAAGTGGTTTACCTAACAATTGAGAAATGGCTTCTTTTGTTAAGTCATCTTTTGTTGGACCAAGCCCACCAGTGAAGATAATTAAATTCGCACGTTTTTGAGCTGTATGAATCGCGTCTTTTAATCGGTTGGCATTATCTCCTACTACCGTGTGATAGTAGACATTGATCCCTATCTCAGCAAGTTGTTTGGATAAATATTGTGCGTTTGTGTTAGCAATTTGTCCTAGAAGTAGTTCAGAGCCAACTCCTATAATTTCTGCGTTCATGTAATCATCCCCAAGTTATTTTGAATTCACAAAAGCTTGCTTGTTCTTTGCAAAATAATCCCATCCTGAAATTACTGTAAAAATAACGGCTATCCATAAAGCGATATCAGCAAATGGGATTGAAATAAATACAAATGGGAGGTTGTATAATAGCAAAGCTGAAATAGCAATGATTTGGGTCCATGTTTTAATTTTCCCTAACATATTTGCAGCTACTACTTCCCCTTCCCCCGCAAGAACCAATCTTAAACCTGTAACAGCAAATTCACGACTAATAATAATAACGGCCGCCCAAGCAGATGCTGATCCTAATTCAACTAATGCAATAAGTGCTGCAGAAACTAATAATTTATCAGCTAGTGGATCTAAGAACTTGCCTAAATTTGTAACTAAATTATACTTCCGAGCATAATATCCATCTACCCAATCTGTTGTAGATGCAATAATAAACACCGCAGCTCCAATTAGGTGAGAAACCGGGACCGTTACTTCTCCTACCACTAGTTCTCCCCAAGGTAATTCAACTAACATTAACACTAAAAAAATAGGAATCATTAAAATCCTGGAAATCGTAATTTTATTTGGTAAATTCATTATGTATTCCTCCAATGACTAAAACAAATTGAAAGCGTGCAAACATGGTGTTTGCACGTCTTTCTACTTATTATACACTTTATTGACACATCTCATTATTGAGCGTTTTCACCTTTATATTGAATCGTAATAACTTGGCGCACTCGCTCACTTGGATTAAACGGTAATTGAACGTCTTGTCCGTTTATTTTCATCTGAACCGCTGGTGAAAATCCGATATTTACGCGTACTTCAGACTCTTGTGTCAAATCAAATTCTTTTGTTTCGCCACTTTTTAAGCCAGCGTTATAAAAAACGCCACCCTTTCCATTTTTCACATCTAACCATGTATCTGCATCTTTCGCTGAAATTTCAAGTTTAAATTCTTTTGCTCCTGTTAGCTCATAAGTTGCATTTCGACCACTCTTTTGAACTTCTTTATACTGTTGAGTAGCAG
Source organism: Priestia iocasae (assembly GCF_016909075.1). Taxonomy (GTDB): domain Bacteria; phylum Bacillota; class Bacilli; order Bacillales; family Bacillaceae_H; genus Priestia; species Priestia iocasae. The sequence continues at coordinate 760,115 of NZ_JAFBFC010000001.1, read as the reverse complement.
TTGGTTGTTCTTCTTCCTCTGTTGGCTCTTCTTCAGCTACTGGTTCTTCTTCTTTTTGAGCTTCCTCTTCCTCTACTACTTCTTCTGATAATGGAGAATCTGTTGCTTCTTCAATTTCACTTTGTTCTGTTTGAGGGCTTACATTTTCATCTGCATTATCTGTTGCTTTACTTTGCGCGAATACCCAAACAACAACAGCAATTCCGATAATAACTGCAACCACTAAAATAATTGGAAGAGCATCAAGAGCCTTTGAAGCTTGTTCTGGCATCTCTTTTCGAGTACGTACTCTTGATAATTGCTGTGGTAAATCTTCTGTTTGAGTGACTGGGATATCCGATTTATATTGCTCAAATATTTCATCAGGACTTAATCCTACAGCTTCACAATATTGCTTAATAAACGCACGAACGTAAAATTTACCTGGCATTAAATCATAATTACCTTCTTCAATTCCAACTAAGTAACGCTTTTGAATTTTGGTTAACTTTTGTAAGTCTTCCAGAGATATGTTTTTTTCTTCTCTAGCCACTTTCAATCTATTTCCTAATTCCGTCAATCATAACACCTACCAATTATGCTAAAAATCAAACATTGAAAAACCGCCATCTGGGAACATTTGCGAGCCTTCTACTTTATCATATGTAATTTCTTCATCAGGTTCATTACGCAATTCAATGATGTACTCAAAATCGTCTAACGTGTATTCTGTATTTTGCACAAATATATCTGGATGTTCAACAATTTTTGTTGCTGGCACTCGCATAATCTCTCTTACTAATTGCCAATGCTTTTCATTCGCTCTACGCGTTGAAACAATGCCATCAATAATAAAAATATTATCCGTATTGTACTCTTCCTCAATTAGCTGACTGCGAATGGTTTGCTTTAACAACGTTGAAGATACAAATAACCATCGCTTATTTGCACATACACTTGCTGCCACAATCGATTCTGTTTTGCCTACTCGTGGCATTCCTCTAATACCAATAAGCTTATGTCCATCTTGTTTAAACAATTCAGCCATAAAATCAACAAGAAGACCTAGCTCATCTCGAGCGAAGCGAAATGTCTTTCGGTCATCTGCATCACGTTGAATATACCGGCCATGTCGGACAGCTAAACGATCACGTAATTTAGGAGGCCTAAACTTTGTAATTGCAATGTTATCCATCGTTTTTAAGATTGACTCTAGTCTCTCTATCTGCTCATGAGAATCGCAACGAACAAGTAACCCACGTCTTTGATCATCCACACCATTTATTGTAACGATATTAATTGAAAGCATTCCAAGTAATGAAGAAATATCACCTAATAAGCCTGGACGATTTTTTTGTATCTGATATTCTAAATACCACTCAATATTCGCCACAAAACCCTCTCCCCATCTAATGGCATAAATTTATATATTAAATATAAATGATTTCTTTTGATTTATAAACCCTAAAACGAAGAGACAGCTTAAATGTTTTTATGAAAACACTTCCAAATAAGCTGTTTTAAATGATAAAATACTTATTTTATTTAAAATTAGACCATCTTATGTTAATCAAAATAAAAAGAGAGGTTAATCCCTCTCTCAGTTTGATGTACCGTTATTCTGTACAAGCTTAACCATCATGTTAGCAATTGCATGTTGCTCTTCTGGTGAAGCAACACTCCATAGGTCTGCTAATACTCTTTCTTGCTCATTTTTTGCATCTACTTGGTTTGCTAAATATCCACCAATTTGGTAAGCCAGGCCTTGAATGACTTCGTTATTCATTCCTTCGTTTTGCGCGTGATGTAAGCGATCACCTAAAAAATTTTTCCACGAATCCCAATTATCTAAAACTGACATGAATGATCCTCCTTAAGGTTTATTCATATCATAGTTTGTACGCTGCGCTTTTTTTTATACGCTCATTTTACGTATACCATCCACCATTTACTGAAAGCACTTCTCCAATCACATACGACGAACGATTTGATATTAAAAATGATACAGCTTGCGCCACTTCTTCTGGGTAACCAAGACGTCCCATTGGAATTTCTTCTGTTAACATAACAAGATCTTCTTCCGTGTAATTGCTTAACATCTTTGTTTGAATAGCTCCAGGAGCAACAGCATTTACCCGAATACCACTCAAAGCTACTTCTTTAGCTAAAGCTTTAACAAATGTGTTTTGTGCTCCTTTTACCATTGAATATAATACTTCGTAAGAAGCTCCTGTTAATCCCCATATGGAAGAAATCACAACAATATTCCCCTCTTTTTTACGAATCATGCTTGGTAATAAAGCTTTTGTAATCTTATAAGGAGCTGTCACATGAAGATGAATCATGTCATCGATGTCTTCGTTATGATGGTCTGTTATGAGGCCTGGCAATGTATTTCCGCTATTATGTATCAACACATCAATTGGTACGCTTACTTGATTCAAGAAGCTCTCTATCCCTTTTTGTTGTGATAAATCTGCACGAATAAGTAAAATGGTTTGAACGGTTCCTTTAAGCTCTTCTTTGAGCGCTATGACTGTTTCTTCGTTTTGATTATAGTGTAAAAGCAATGAGTAGCCATCTTTCGCAAGTTGCCTAGCTATTGCTGTACCAATCCCTCCACTAGCTCCTGTAATGAGTGCGAACTTCTCCATTTATCGATTCTCCTTTTATAACCTACTAACATAATAAAGCGGACTTTAAGGCTTCTCCCTCAACAGTCCGCTTTTCTTATCCTATCATTACTCTTTATGATTGGGAACAACTTGACATACTGTAAAGTTCTCTTCGCTTACTAACTCGCTTACTACTTTCTTAATGTCTTCTATTTTTAGTTCTTCAAGCGTCTCAACTACTTTAAATAAATCCATATTATTAAATGCATATCTTGTAAATTGATTTGCAATAAATTCTGGTGAGTTTAAGGAGCGTAAAAAGGCACCAATTTTCTTTTTGCGTACTCTGTCTAAATCCTCTTCAGACAGAGACACCTCTTTCATTTCAAGCAACATTTTTTGCAAACGTTCTGCTAATTGATCAGGCTTTTCTGTATCTCCACCGACAATTGCAAATCCAAACCCTTGTTCCTCAGTGTAATCATATGAAAACGTCTCATCAATTAATCCTTCGCTGTATAGCTCTTCATAATAAGCTGAACTTTTACCAAATAGATAATCAAGCATGACATTAATGGATAATTCATGCTTAAGCATGTCTTCCCCTGAACGCATAGGGTGCTTTGCTTTAATTCCAACTAGACATTTAGATGATTGTACAGTCATAGGAAGTACTTGTTTTTTCTCAGCTACTTGCTCTGGCTCTTCTTCAAAGTGACGTTTAATTTCAGGGGCTTCTTTATAATCTTTCTTCCCCTGATTTTCACGAATTTGATTCATCACTTTATCTGCATCAACTGGTCCTACAACAAATAAAAGCATATTACTCGGGTGATAAAACGTTTCATAACATGTATATAAAAGGTCCTTTGTAATTTTAGAAATAGAGTCAATCGTACCTGCAATATCAATTTTTACAGGGTGATGGTGATACATATTTTGGATGGCACCAAAATATAAACGCCAATCTGGATTATCATCATACATCGTAATTTCCTGTCCAATAATTCCTTTTTCTTTCTCTACCGTTTTCTCTGAGAAATACGGTTCCTGAACAAAATCCATCAAGGTTTCAAGGTTTTGTTCAAAGTTGGATGTACAACTAAACAAATACGCCGTTCTTGTAAAAGACGTAAAGGCATTGGCAGATGCTCCTTGTTTGCTAAACTGTTGAAACACGTCTCCATCTTCTTTTTCAAATAATTTATGCTCTAAAAAGTGAGCAATCCCATCTGGAACTTGAATCATTTCACCTTGATCTAAAGGCACAAATTGATTGTCAATCGATCCGTACTTTGTCGTAAATGTGGCAAATGATTTATTAAACTCGCTCTTTGGTAAAATGTATACTTCTAAACCATTATCCATTTTTTCATGATATAGTTCTTCTCGTAACTGACTAAATTCAATTTTCTCCATTTTATTCACCGTCCGTCCCTGTTAAAAAGTAAATCGTATCCATTTGAATATTCTCGGCTACTTTTACAATATCTTGTGTAGAAACTGCATCAATACCTTTTAAATATCCGTCAATTGTAATCTCTGCGCCTGTTAACTCGTTATGATATAGCACTTCAACAAGCCCTCTTGGCGTATCAATTGTTTCTAATAGTTGATTATGAATAACCGCTTTTGTTTGAGCAATTTCTTCCTCTGAAAATGTGCCATTTCTCATTTCATCCATTTGATCCTTGATAATGGTCACCGCTTGATCAAAATTCTTTGCATCGATACCAGACATGACCATTAACAAGCCTTTATGACTTTCAACTCTTGATCCGACGTAGTACGCTAAGCTCGCTTTTTCTCGAACATTCATAAACAGCTTAGAATGTGAAAAAGCGCCAAATATGCCATTAAACACTTGTAACGCAAAATATTGACGATCTCCATATACAATATTTGTGCGATAGCCAATGTTTAACTTGCCTTGTTTAATGTTTTGCTTTTCGACTACTTCATTTACCTTTTCCACTTGATGTGTTGCCGCTGTATGACTCGGCTTTTTAAGTTGTCGCGTAGGTAGCGTAATGGTTTCCTTAACTGTTTGAAGCACTTCTTCAGCTTGAATGTCACCAATGATATATAAGTGAATAGCATCTTCTTTTAGTACCTGCTTGTAATAATCGTATAAGCTTTCTGGTGTAATTTGCTCAATATCATCAATACGCCCATTCACATGTAACGAGTATGGTTCTTCTTTACACATTTCTTCAACAAGACGAAGGTTTGCATAGCGCATTTTATCGTCGAAAACAGCTTGAATTCTTTGACGTAACGCTCGCTTTTCTTTCGTAACAATGTCACTTAAAAAAGCAGTCTCTTCTAAAGCCGGATTCAATAAAATGTCACCTATTAGTGCGAGAGCCTTCTTTAGTAACGGCGTATGATCTTTTAAATATTTTTCATTAGCAATGTCTACTCGAATGGTAATATCATGGTTGTCACCTTTTTTCGTTAAATCCACTTGTAATGTAGCTCCATATAAATCATCTAAATAGCTTCTTAGTTTTGTCGTAGTTGGAAATTTTTCAGTCGCACTTTGCAACACATATGGAAGCAACGCTCTTTTCGTGACAGTTTCTTCATTCAACGGTGCATTTAACTTTAAAATGAGTGTATTTGTTTTGTATTTAGTCGTTTGAACCGTATGAACGGTTAAGCCTTGCAATTCATGTTTTTCCTCTGTTAATAGTTTCATGAATGAACCTCCTTTTTTACGTAAACAGCTATCAGTAGTGTGTTTGTTTTCTTCATTTATATTAGATATTAGATAAACAAAGACCATTCTCTACTACCCAAAGATGCCTTTTGACTCAGTTAATCTAAATGTTACTCATACATAAATGATGTTCCTATTTTTCATCTATCTATTTAATTTTAGTCTTACCTTCACTATATCCAATTACAACCAAAATTTTCAAGCAATTCATTTTTATCATGCATACGTATTAAATCAAGACTTTGTTAAACTGCTCTATTGCCTTGCCATCCTGTTTCACTCGTTTAAATCAATTGGGTATATGGAATGAAAAAACAAAAAAGCTACTAGCACAACTACTAAATGAGTAGTTGTGCTAGTAGCTTTTGTTTTAACGCTTTCCTTTTTCGTACGGAGTTCCAAGTGCTTTTGGTGCTTCAGCACGACCCACAAATCCAGCCAATGCTAAAATTGTTAACACGTATGGAGCAATTGTCAAAATGACGGTTGGTATATCTTGAATAACAGGAATTTGAGCTCCGGTAATACTTAACGACTGTGCTAATCCAAAAAAGAGCGCTGCCCCCATTGCACCAACTGGATGCCACTTTCCAAAAATCATCGCTGCTAATGCTAAGAATCCTTGTCCAGAAATTGTGCCTCCTGCAAAATTTGTAGCAATTGATGTTGCGTAGACTGCCCCACCAATACCCGCAAATACACCAGAAAGCATAACACCTATATAGCGCATTCTTGTTACATTGATTCCCATCGTATCTGCAGCCATCGGATGCTCTCCAACAGAACGGAGACGAAGGCCAAATGGCGTTTTATAAATAACATACCAAATAACAAATGCTAATAAGATGGCAATGTAAGATGTAGCCGGCACACGTGAAAATAATAATTCTCCTATGAATGGAATATCTGATAAAATCGGTACATCAATTTTATCAATACGGAATTGAATGAAGTCTGTTTGACCTTTTCCAAAAATTTTCTTAATTAAAAAGATGGATAACCCAGCGGCTAGAAAATTTAATGCAACACCACTTACTACTTGATCTGCTTTTAATGTAATACTTGCTACTGCGTGAATAAGTGAGAAAATTGCACATACAATCGCTGCTACTCCAATTCCAATCCACGGAGAAGCCGCTCCGAATGAGTCTTGTAGCATTAACGTGGTAAAGATTCCTGTAAATGCTCCAAATAGCATTAATCCTTCTAATCCGATGTTTACAACACCAGAACGTTCACTAAACACTCCACCTAGTGCTGTAAAAATAAGAGGAGCTGCTGTATAAAGAGCTGCTGGAATAATGAGTACTAGGATGTCAAAAAAGCTCATTTATTTCCCCTCCTTGCTTAATCTCATCACAAACCAACGAATAATATAACTTGATGCAACAAATAGAATGATTAAGGCAATGACGATTTCAACAAGCTCGGAAGGTACATCTGCCATAAAATTCATTTGTGGTGCAGCCGTCTTTAAGCCCCCAAATAAAAAGGCAGCCAATATAATTCCAAAGGCACTATTTGCCCCTAACAATGCTACAGCGATGCCATCAAATCCTGTTCCAGTAAAGGCTGACAGTGTGTTCATGTAACCAAATGTTCCTAGTCCTTCCATTGCACCTGCCACGCCTGCGAAGGCTCCAGAGATAGCCATTGATAAAATAATATTTCGTTCAACGTTCATCCCTGCGTAATGAGAAGCATGCTGATTAAATCCTACTGCTTTTAATTCAAATCCTTTTGTTGTTTTATTTAACAGGAACCACATCACAATCGCCGCAATAAAAGCAAAAATAATTCCATAATGTAGACGTGAATTGTTTGTTAATGACGCTAACATCGGTGAAGCTAACGATGCAGATTCATGAATGTTATGTGACTTCTCGTTTCCTGCATATAAAAATTCACGAATAATTGCACTTGTCGTATAAAGAGCGATATAATTCATCATAATTGTCACAATTACTTCGTGAACTTTAAAACGTGCCTTTAATAATCCAGGAATAAAGCCCCAAATTCCACCAGCTACAGCAGCGGCTAGTATCGCAAGTGGAATGTGAATCATTGTTGGTAACTCAAACGCGTAGCCTACCCACACCGCTGATAACCACCCAACTAATAATTGACCTTCTACTCCAATGTTAAAAAGACCTGTTTTAAAGGCAAACGCTACGGCAATTCCTGCTAAAATAAGCGGTGTCATCGCACGGATTGTTTCACCAATTGCTTTAGGACTACCAATCATCCCATTAAACAACGCTTCGTATCCATAAGCAGGGTCATAGCCCCCTAACAACATAATGATTGCACCTGCCACCAACCCTAATATGGCTGCAAATACAGGAATGATCATATTGATAGTACGATCACTTTTTAGGAATTTATTCATGAAGTTTCACCGACTTTCTTTCTCTGTCCACCAGCCATTAATAGCCCTAGCTCTTGTTCACTTGTTTGTGTTGGGTCCACGATATCCACGATTTCCCCTTCGTAAATAACTGCAATTCGGTCGCTTAAATTCATCACCTCATCTAGCTCTAAAGAAACAAGTAATACGGCTTTTCCTTTATCTCGTTCTTCTACTAATTTACGATGAATAAATTCAATCGCTCCAACATCCAGACCACGAGTTGGTTGCGCTGCAATTAAAAGATTCGGACTACGATCGACTTCCCTCGCAATAATCGCTTTTTGTTGATTTCCACCTGACAGTGCACGGGCAGGTGTGTACTCGCTTGGCGTTCGAACATCATATTCTTTTATTAGTGATTTTGCTTTTTCATAAATGTTTTTATAATTCAGAATGCCTTTTCTAGACAATGGTTGTTGATGATACGTTTGTAACGCAATGTTTTCACCAATGGTATAATCAAGAACAAGTCCATGTTTATGACGATCTTGAGGAATATGTCCTACTCCTGACTCTGTAATTCTACGAGTCTTCATACCTATCAGTTCTTTTTCATTCAATTGAATTGATCCAGATTTCACTTTCCGTAAACCTGTAATTGCTTCAATTAGTTCTGTTTGACCATTTCCATCAACACCGGCAATACCGACAATTTCACCTGCACGAACAGATAAGTTTAAGTCATTAACAGCCGCAACTCCTCGACTATCCTCTACAACTAGATGGCTAATTTGCAATACCTCTTCGGTTGGCTTTGCCTCTTGTTTATCTGTTTTAAAATGTACTTCACGACCTACCATTAAAGAAGCCAATTCATCTGGATTTGTTTCCGATACTTCAACCGTACCAATCCCAACACCTTTTCTAATGATCGTACAGCGGTCACATACAGCCATAATCTCTTTTAATTTATGTGTAATTAAAATAATCGATTTTCCCTCATGAATCAATCGCTTCATTATTTCTATTAATTCTGTGATTTCTTGTGGTGTTAAAGCAGCGGTTGGTTCATCAAAGATGAGAATTTCAGCTCCACGATATAGTGTTTTTAAAATCTCAACACGCTGTTGCATCCCAACCGAAATATCTTCAATCTTGGCATAAGGATCTACGGCTAAGCCATACTTTAATGATAAATCTTCAATTGCTTTTGCTGCTTCTTTAATATTAATTTTTCCTGCTTTAGTCGGCTCGTTACCTAAAATAATGTTTTCCGTTACTGTAAAGTTTTGAACAAGCATGAAGTGCTGATGAACCATTCCAATTCCAAGGTTGTTCGCCACGTTTGGATCTGTAATCTTCACTTCTTTACCATGCACTTTGATTTGTCCTTTTTCAGGCTGATAAAGTCCAAACAACACGTTCATTAGTGTTGACTTTCCTGCACCATTTTCCCCTAATAATGCATGAATTTCTCCCTTTTTTACTTGGAGTGTAATATTATCATTTGCCACAATACCAGGAAATTCTTTGCGAATTCCAAGCATTTCAATTACATAACTCACTACGCTCACTCCCTATTTGCATCATGACTTTATACCTATGCTATTTGTTACTTTGTTACGAAAAAGGCTAGCCTAAGACTAGCCTTTTTCATATAAATGGTTTTGCTTATTTTAATGTTGTAAGAAATGTTTCAAATGCTTCATCAGTAGCTGGAACTTCAATGTCGCCACCTAGAATTTTTTGTTCATATTCTTCTACTACTTTTAATGCTTCTTCACTTACATTTTCAGTTGTTGGTGCAATGCTAACGCCATCTTCCTCAAGACCGAATACTACTTCTTCTCCTCCTGGGAAATCACCTTCCATTGCACGTTTTGATACTTCATACACCGCAACGTCTACACGCTTAACCATTGAAGTAAGCGTTACGTTTTCTGGTAAACCTTCTTCATGTTGGTCACGGTCTACCCCAATAACCCATACATCCTCGCCTTTTTTCTTACGGTTTTTCGCTTCTGTGAATACACCTACACCTGTACCACCAGCAGCGTGATAAATAATATCCGCGCCTTGGCTATACATTGCTGATGCAATCGTTGTTCCTTTTGCAGAGTTGTTGAAATCTTCCGCGTATTGAACGACTACTTCTGCATCCGGATTTACAGATTTCACACCTGCTTTAAAACCATTTTCAAACTTTTTAATTAATGGAGATTCCACTCCACCGATAAATCCAACTTTGTTAGATTTTGTATGTTTCGCAGCAATAACACCTACTAAGAATGAGCCCTGCTCTTCTTTAAATAAGATACTTGCTACGTTATCTAATCCTTCAGCTTTCAATGAATCATCCACTAGACCAAAGTTTATATCTGGATTTTGACCCGCTACAACTTTTACATCTTCTTTTAGTAAAAATCCGATACCATATGTCACATTAAAACCTGACTCTGCAAATGTAGATAAGTTACTTTGATATTCAGATGCTTCACCTGATTGTAAGTATTTAAAACCTTTTCCCTCTTCTAAGCCGTTCTCCTGACCAAACTTTGTTAAACCTTCCCAAGCAGATTGATTGAACGATTTATCGTCTACACCACCTGTATCTGTAACCATCCCTACTTTGAAATCAACCTTTTTACCTTCGCTGTTTCCACCATCTGATGTTGTTGATTCGCTAGAACCACATGCGCTTAATAAAGTTCCTGCTGCTAATACAAGTGATAATGCTAATCCTGCTTTACCCTTTTTCATTAGTATGACCCCCTAGAATTGGTTAAAGTATATAAGTATTTTGTGAATCTATTAACTCTTTGTTTTGGCATACACCTCCTTAAAAGTGCTTACAAATCCAATTATAAATATTCAGATATTTATTTATAAAAAAATTAGACTCTCTTTCTTAATACGTGAAAGCTAAATTGATCTGCCTTAAAATAATTTAAAGAATAAAGAATGGGTTCATCATCTAAGTCATAATGCATTTGTTTTAATACAAGAAGTGCCGTTTCTGGTTCACATTGCAGAATAGGTGAAACTTTTTCGTGATAACCAACAGGTTCAATATGTGTCACGGCATAGGAAATATGCTTTCCTGCTTGTGATTCTAAAATTTCAAAAAGTGATTCTTGCTTGTATTCAAAATTCTTTGGTAAATATTTTTGAGGCACTTTATCTACACAGTACACAACAGGATTACTATTTGCAGTACGAACACGCTCAACGAGTAAAATGTCTTCATTTACTTCACAGTGAAATCGTCTTGCATCTTCATCTGTAGCGCCTTGAATTTGAGATGAAAGGAATATCGTTCCAGGTTTCATACCACCACGTTTAATCATATCTGTTATACTGCTTAATTGCTCAATTCCAGACATAAAAGTTGGCTTGCTATTTACAAATGTACCTACTCCGTGACGACGTATGACGATGCTTTCTTCCTCTAAAATACGTAATGCTTCACGCAATGTCGCTCGACTGACACCTAACTGCTTAGATAAGTCGAATTCTGATGGAAGCTTTTCTTTTTCTTTGTATATTCCTTGATTAATGTTTTGTTTGATTTCGTCAATTACTTGCAAGTACAAGTGTCGACTATCTGTCTTGATAGACATACAGCTTCCCCCACAATCGTTCTTGGTCATCAGACCTCTGATGTTTGACTACGTTTTCCGAAAATAATATATCACTTTTCGACAAATAAATAAATAGGTTATATTAATTTTATTTACAAAAGTTTAATATTTTAATGAAAATATTATTTTTTTAATAGATTCATCCTTTTCTGTCTATTTTTGTAGTATTATAAAGTGTTGGATACATTTTTTATAACAAACATTTAAAATTTATATCTTTTTATTGTTCGGATTTTAAACTTAAATTTCGCAATTAAAGAATATTCATTTCTTTTTATGACTATACAAACGAACATTTAAATAAAAAGGATGACACATTTAAATGTGTCATCCTTTTTATTTAAAGAGTTATCAAAAGATACTAAGATCCTACATCTTCATTATGCTGTGAAACAAGTACAGCACGTGGTTTACTACCTTCATAAGGTCCAACAACCCCACGCTCTTCCATTGCATCAATTAAGCGTGCCGCTCGGTTATATCCAATTCGAAATCTTCTTTGTAACATCGAAACCGATGCAGTTTGCATTTCAGCGACTAACTGTACTGCCTCATCATATAATTCATCTTGAAAATCACTTTCTTTTTCAGGTGCATCTTGCGGAATCATCTCTTCTTGATATTGTGCTTTTTGCTGTGAAATAACAAAATCAACAATTTCTTCTACCTCTTCATCAGATAAAAATGCTCCTTGAACGCGAACAGGCTTTGAAGCACCAACAGGCATAAAGAGCATATCACCACGACCTAATAACTTTTCTGCTCCTCCCATATCAAGAATTGTTCGTGAATCGGTTTGAGAGGATACACTAAAAGCAATACGAGATGGAATATTCGCTTTAATAACACCAGTAATAACATCTACAGAAGGCCTTTGTGTCGCAATAATTAGATGAATACCAGCAGCTCGAGCCATTTGTGCTAGTCGTGTAATTGAATCCTCAACATCGGATGAGGCAACCATCATTAAATCAGCAAGTTCATCTACAATGACAACAATGTAAGGCAATGTTGGCTGTTTCGCTTCGCCATGTTCGTTTTCCCGCTTGATATATTCATTATACCCTTCGATATTACGCGTTCCAGTATGAGAAAATAATTCGTATCGACGTTCCATCTCACTTACTACCTTCTTTAATGCTTGTGATGCCTTTTTAGGATCTGTTACCACAGGAGCAAGTAAATGAGGAATACCGTTATACATATTTAACTCTACCATTTTAGGGTCAATCATCATGAGCTTGACTTCATGCGGCTTCGCTCTCATTAGTAAGCTAATAATAATGCCATTTACACACACACTTTTTCCGCTACCCGTTGCTCCAGCCACGAGTAAATGTGGCATTTTATTGAGCTCAGCTAATACGGCCTCTCCTGAAATATCACGCCCTAAACCAATTAGAAGCTTTGCATCTGGACGATTATTTTCTTTTCCTTCAAGTACCTCTCGTAAAGATACCATCGCTACCTCTTCATTCGGTACTTCAATTCCAACGGCTGATTTACCTGGAATTGGCGCTTCTATTCTTATATCTTTGGCTGCTAATGCTAACGCTAAATCGTCACTTAGATTAACAATTTTACTGACCTTTACCCCTACGTCTGGATACACTTCATATTTAGTAACAGCAGGACCTAAATGAACTTTGGCAACCTTAGCTTTTACACCAAAACTTTGAAACGTTTTTTCTAATTTCTTTGCATTCGCATGAATGTTTTTATGTTCTTTTAATTGATTATGTTTTTTCGGTGCTGCTAACAAGCGAATAGGTGGTAGCTCGTATGACTTGTTTTCTGCTTCCGCAAACGAAATAATTGGTGTAGGTGGAGACGATGGTTCTTCGGCTTTTTCTTCCTGTTTTTTCACTTGTTGAACAGGTTTAGCTTGAGTTTGTGGCGTCTCTTGTTTTATACTCTCTTGTTCTTCGACAGTATTGTAATTAAAATGTTCAATAATAGGCGGTGTAGCACTTTCTTCTTGTTCTCCTTGCTCTTCTTGAACATCGACACTAGCAGCTTCTTCAAAATCAACGGTGGATTCAGTTTGTCTCGATCTTGATCTTCTTGTTTGTGGCGTATTTTTTCTTTTTTGAATCCATTCTTTTATATCTTCTATTCCATCCTTTAATTCAGTCATAAAGAAAGAGAAGACTGGTCGGATAATCTTCATTAACGTTTCTTGTAAAGAGCGTCCCGTAATTAAGATAATGCCCACCATGATGAGAAGAGAAGCAATTAACTCCGTTCCAAGTCGATCGAATAAGAAATAACAGATAGCAAACATGATGGACCCAATCATACCACCACCTAAGTCACTTGTAGATTGTCCTTTCGCTTCTAGTATAAATAAGTCCCATGTATTCAAAATAACTGACGGATGAGCAAAATTTCCATCTCTTGATAAATTTTGAAACAACGTCACATGACTGAACAATAAAATGGCTAATACAATAATATATGTACCTATTAACTGTCTCGTAATAAACGGAGGCCATGTTCGCTTCCAAATAATATAAACGGATAAAATTAGTAACCCAATCAAGCCTAACATGTACCATTCACCTGCAAAGAGTCTCACGACTAATACAATTGAACGTCCTACTGCTCCTAACTCTGCCATCGCAATTAACGAAAGCGCTAGAATGAAAAGACCGATTAACTCAAACCTTATAATTCTTTTCCATTCATCGATCTTCACTTGACTTCTTTTCTTTTTCTTCGCCATCGTTTCACTCCAATCAGCTTTTTAAGCTCGTTCATTTAACATATAGCACCCTTCATTTTAAAGGTCATTTTTCTCCACATCTTCCCTATGTAAAAGTATGAATACCCTTCGAACAAAAAAGCAGCCAAAAAAAGGCTGCATGTCCATATTGCTACATTTATTATATCATAAACATATTGTAGTTCTATACTGAAATCACAAAGATAAGATTTGACCAGGAATATACTCGCTGTTTAAATAGTCTTGTGGATTTGTACTAAGCATACGCACAATCTGATACTGCTTTTGAGCATTTTCCATTACAACAAATGAAATACCATTATACTCAATTGTTTGCTGATTTTCATAAGCTGTCGATTCCATAGGAAAAATGTGCTCTTGAGGCATTGATGTATAAAGTATCATTGTAATAATTGGCTATCCTCCTTCGTATTTCCTTTATTTTCAATCAATTCATTTAATTTTTTAATCGCTTGTCCCACTCCACCTACTTCATCAATAAGCCCATACTCTACTGCATCGGCACCTACTACATTTGTACCAATATCTCGTGTTAAATTACCTTTTGAAAACATCAGTTCTTTGAATTTTTCCTCTGATACATTCGAATGTTTTGTTACAAAATTAATTACACGCTCTTGCATTTTATCCAAGTATTCAAACGTTTGAGGAACACCAATTACCAACCCTGTTAAACGAACAGGATGAATCGTCATTGTCGCTGTCTCTGCAATAAACGAATGTGTTGTCGACACAGCAATAGGCACACCAATTGAATGTCCTCCTCCAAGCACAATTGAAACAGATGGCTTTGATAAAGAAGCAATCATCTCAGCGATCGCAAGACCTGCCTCTACATCTCCCCCTACTGTATTTAAAATAATTAATAACCCTTCAATTTGAGGATTTTGTTCAATAGCAACAATTTGAGGAATAACATGTTCGTATTTTGTTGTTTTATTTTGTGGAGGCAATTGAACATGGCCTTCAACTTGACCAACGATTGTTAAACAATGAATCTTTGAGTCGTTTGTTAGTTGTGGCACGTTTGTTTGACCTAGTTGCTGAATTTTATCAACTAAACTAGATTTCCCCTCTTCTTTTTTATCAGGTTGCTGTGGTGCAGTTTCTGAAGACTGAAGCTCATTTTCTCTAACCATCATGTAACTCCTTTCAAACCTTAATATAGTTATTATGAGCTTCATTAACCATTTCATGCTCTAAGTTTCCCATAAAAAAGAACTGACTCATCAAACGCTAGGCATAACCTAATCGTTTGAGAGAGTCAGTTCTTTTGACTTTGAGCGTTTTACTTACACTTCCATAATGATTGGCAGAATCATTGGTCTACGTCTTGTTCTTTCAAATAAAAATTGATTTAAGCTTTCTCGCATATTTAATTTCATTGTGGACCATTCAATCGTTCGCTCTTCCATACATTTTTGTAAGATTTGCTCAACGAGTGTTGTTGCTTCTTCAAGAAGCTTTTCTGATTCTCGAACGTAAACAAATCCGCGTGAAATAATTTCTGGTCCTGCAGAAATTACTCGATTGGCTTTATTAATTGTGACAACAACAATTAAAATCCCATCTTGAGATAGTAGACGACGATCTCGAAGAACAATGTTTCCAACATCTCCGACACCTAGTCCATCAATTAATGTGTTACCTGATTGTACACGCCCTCCACGTTGAGCATAACCATCTTTAAATTCAATTACATCTCCTTTCTCAATAAGGAAAATGCAATCTTTTGGTATACCAACTTTTTCCGCTAACTTCGCGTGCGCTTTTTGCATACGATATTCACCATGAACTGGCAAAACATATGTAGGTTTCATTAAATTTATCATAAATTTCAATTCTTCTTGACTACCATGTCCAGATGTATGAATTTGCTTTTGTCCATATATAACCGTTGCACCAACACGAAACACTAAATCAATTGTTTTCGAAAAGGTCGTTTCATGCCCTGCTATTGGTGTAGCTGCAATTAAAACGGTATCATCACTTTTAATATTAATTAACTTATGTGCTTGCCTTGCCATTCTAGCTAAAGCTGCCATCGGTTCACCTTGATGACCTGTTGTTAAAATGGCTAATTCAGAATCTTTTTGATTATTAATTTCTTGAACAGAAATCAATGTATCTTCAGGTACATTTAGGTAACCTAACTCAACTCCTAGCTCAATTACTTTCATCATCATTCGTCCGACAACGGCTAGTTTGCGTTCGTGTTCAAACGCCGCGTTAATGACTTGCTGAATACGTGTAATATTTGAGCCATATGTTGCAACAATAATCCTTCCTTTTGCATCATAAAAAGCATCTGAAATTTCTTGACTAATAACAGATTCAGAAACTGTATAGCCAGGTCTTTCTGCATTTGTACTATCCGACAATAAACATAGTACTCCTTGCTCTCCAATTGCTGCCATCTTACTAATTTCTGATTTATGAGGCCCACTGTACGATTGATCAAACTTAAAATCTCCTGTGTGAACGACTGCACCCTGCGAGGTTTGTAAACATATCCCTACTGAATCGGGGATACTGTGCATCGTTCTAAAAAAAGTAACCTTTGTCGTATCGAACTCAAGTACAGTTTCAGAATCAACTATATGTAAAAGTTTGTATTTAGAGCATCCATATTCTTTCATTTTTTCTCTTGCAAGAGCTATTGTTAACTTCGTGCCGTACACTGGAACATCTAGCTTTCTTAAAATAAATGGCAGTGCGCCAATTTGCTCTTCATGACCATGTGTAAGTAAAATCGCTTTTACTCTTGCTTTATTTTCCACTAAATAAGCGATATCTGGAATCACCATATCAATTCCCAGCATTTCACCTTCTGGAAACATGAGTCCCGCATCTAGTACATAGATGTCGTCGTTTATTTCGACAACATACATGTTTTTTCCAACTTCTCCAACTCCGCCTAATGCAAAAATTTTAATATTTTCTGTCTTTTTCATAGCTATTTGTTTTCCTCCTACATGAACTGACAACCGCTCAAAGTCACTTGTATTTATTATAACGTATGCAAGAAATGGAATACAAGAAATTTCATAGCGCTCTCATTTCTCTCACAGTATAGAAATTGGTTTGATAAATGCTATTCCTACGTAACAAAATCATTACTTTCTACTTTTTCATCAATAAATAGAAAAACTGCATGTTTTTGAAAATCAATATAAAAAAATCGCCTTTTCAGATGAAAAGACGATTTTGATTTAACTATTTTTTAAAATGGCTACTAACTCTGTACGTTGTTCTTGTGATAATGGAACTAATGGTAAACGTACAGATCCTACATCTAACCCTTTGAGTTGTAAAGCTGTTTTTACAGGTGTAGGACTAGGTGCTGAGAATAGTGCATTCATAATTGGTAATAGCTTTTGATGTGAAACAGCTGCTTCTTTCAATTGGCCCGCTTCAAAAGCTTGAATCATTTGTTGCATTTCATTTCCTAATACGTGAGATGCTACTGATACGACACCTTTACCTCCTATCGCTAGAACAGGTAGTGTAATACCGTCATCCCCACTATAAAGTACGAAATCATCAGATGTATTCGCAATAATTTTTGTCATGCTATCTAAATCTCCACTTGCATCTTTTACTGCTACTACATTCGGAATTTTAGATAATTCTACGATTAAATCAACAGACATGTTGACAACCGAACGCCCTGGAATGTTATATAGCATAACAGGTAACTTTGTGCTTTCTGCAATGACTTTAAAATGTTGGTATAAACCTTCTTGACTTGGCTTGTTATAGTATGGAGCAACAATCATAACTGCGTCTACACCAATTTCTTCTACTTTTTTTGTAAATTCAACAGATGCATATGTGTTGTTACTTCCTGTACCTGCAATAACTGGAACTCTTCCATCTACAACTTTTACTGTATGACGAAATAAAGCTAATTTCTCTTCTGTTGATAAAGTTGGCGATTCACCTGTTGTTCCTGCCACTACTAATGAATCCGACCCATTATCAATCAAATAGTTAATTAATTGTGTTGTTTTTTGAAAATCAATGTTTCCCTTGTGATCAAAAGGTGTAACCATGGCCGTTGATACTTTTCCAAAATCAATCATATTTTCACTCCTTGCTATTCAATCAACATTCTATCTTTCAACTTTTGATAGCTCAAAAGTTTGATGAAGCGCATTGACAGCTCTTTTTAAATCTTCCTCTTTTACTAATACCCAAATGGTTGTATGACTATCAGCAGATTGTAAAATCTGAATGCCGTCCATTGACAGTGCCGTTACAATTTTGGCAGCTACACCTGGAACACCAGCAATTCCAGCTCCTACTGTTGAAACTTTTGCACAATGACGAGTAACAAATGGTTCATATCCCATGCTTTGCAATATTTCAATTGCTCGATCCGTTGACTCATCAGTCACCGTGTATACAACACCTTTAGGCGAGATGTTAATAAAGTCGACGCTAATCTGTGCATTAGCCATCGCTTTGAATACTTCAGATTGAATATCATAATTTCCTTCTTTACTAAACACTTTAATTTGCGTCACATTTGATACATGAGCAATACCTGTGACTAGACGCTCTTGAACATCACTACCTCTTTGTTGAGCATATCCATGAGAGGTTACAAGAGTACCCTCTGAATCGGAATAAGTGGATCGAACACGGATTGGCACCTTCGCTTGCATTGCAATCTCAACTGCACGTGGATGAATCACTTTTGCACCTTGGTAAGCCATGTTACAAATTTCATTGTATGTGACAACTGATAAAGGTCTCGCATCCTCTACAATTCGAGGATCAGCTGTCATAACCCCTTCGACATCTGTAAAGATATCGACAAACTCTGCATTTAGTGCCGCACCTAACGCAGAGGCAGATGTGTCACTACCACCTCTACCTAAGGTCGTTGTATCTCCTTGTGGTGAAGCGCCTTGAAAACCAGCTACCACCACTACATCGTGTTTTTCAAGCTCTTCATAAATACGCTCGCATTTCATTTCAATAATTTTCGCATTCGTAAAATCACTATTTGTTAAAAATCCAGCTTGTGCTCCTGTTAAAGCTGTTGCTTTTATATCATTTGAATTTAATAAGTTCGTAAAAACAACAGAAGAAATGAGCTCTCCACAAGACATTAACATGTCTAATTCACGTTTATTTAACATTGCCTGATTACCATTTACTAATGATAACAACGTATCGGTTGCATAAGGTTCTCCCTTACGTCCCATCGCAGAGACTACGACAACAACTTTGTAGCCTTGATTTAATGCATGATTAATATGATGAACCGCACGCTCTCTTCCTACCTCATCACGTACTGATGTACCACCAAATTTTTGAACAATAATTTTCCTCATAAACACACCTCATTACTTCATTGAAGCAATCTTGTTGTAATTATTTCACAATTCCTAGCTTGATTAGTGATTCTGCAATTTGAACTGAGTTCCAAGCAGCACCCTTTAATAAGTTATCAGAAACAATCCACATATGGAAGCCTTTATCATTATCCAAATCTTTACGGATACGCCCTACAAATACATCTCTTTTCCCAACACAATCTGCTGGCATTGGATATACTTGATTTTCAGGGTCATCTTGCAACACAATTCCAGGTGCTTGCGCTAACAGCTGCTTTACCTCTTGTACAGTTACACCACTTTGCTCTAGTTCAATATATACAGACTCCGAGTGTCCTGTTACAACTGGCAAACGAACACAAGTTGCCGCTACTTGTAGTTCAGGCATATGCATAATTTTTTTCGTTTCATTAATCATCTTCATTTCTTCAAAGGTAAATCCATTGTCTTGGAATTTATCGATTTGCGGAATGGCGTTAAATGCAATTTGATAATGCTTTTTATCGCTACCTACTGGTAGAATTTCAGGCGTGAATTCCTTCTCATCTAAAATGGCTTGAGATTGTTCTTTTAGCTCATTAATAGCTGCCGCCCCTGCACCTGATACTGCTTGATAAGTTGACACAAGAACTTTCTTAAGTCCATATGACTGACGAAGTGGTTCAAGAGCTGCTACCATTTGAATTGTCGAGCAATTTGGATTTGCAATAATACCGTTGTGTGCCTTCAAATCTTCTTCGTTTACTTCTGGCACTACGAGTGGTACATTTTCGTCCATACGAAATGCACTTGTATTATCAACAACAATTGCACCGCGCTTCACTGCTTCAGGAGCCAAAGCTTTAGAAATACTGCCACCTGCACTAAATAAAGCAATATCTACTCCTTTAAAGCTGTCCGGAGTTGCTTCTTGAATGACTACTTCTTTTCCGTTGAATTGAAGTGTTTTTCCTGCTGAACGAGCTGATGATAATAATGTTAATTGACCTACAGGAAATTGACGCTCTTCTAACGTTTTTAACATTTGTTGACCTACTGCACCCGTTGCTCCTACTACTGCTACATGTAATCCATTTGCCATTTTAAAATCCCCTCCAACAAGTTTCAACTATTGTCATGTTTTTAATTTCATATACGTTTTAAAAAAATAAATGAAAGTCTGGTTCAATAAGATCTCAGTCATCATATAGAACATTTACTACATGTACAATCTATCTTAGCAGATTATGAATAGATTCTATTTTAACATATCATTGCGTTAAAGAAGAGAAGATTTTATAAAATCTTCTCTTCTCTTATTCTATCAAGAACCGTTAATTTTCGCTATCTCGGAATTTTTCAATAATAACTGGCTGTAGCTGTCTTCCCTCGAGTGCAGCATATACTGTGTCTGTTAGTAAACTCATTCTAGCAACCATCGAATTTGGCTTCTTCACTGGGTCATCTTGACCATATGGAATAAAATAAAAGTTCTTTGTTGCCATTAATGTCATTAAATTGACACCATTTAGTCCTAAGGCATCATTTGTAGAAATACCTAATACAACAGGCTTATGATTACGTAAAGTTGCTTTTGCTGCCATTAAAATTGGGGATTCCGTTAAAGCATTGGCTAATTTACTCATTGAATTTCCCGTACAAGGTGCAATTACCATACAATCTAGCGGGATTTTAGGGCCTAATGGCTCTGCCTTTACAATCGTATTAATTACAGCATTACCTGTTATCTCTTCAATCCTTTTAATCCAATCTGCTCCATCGCCAAAACGAGTATCTGTTGATTGTACAGTGTAAGAAACAACCGGAAGAACTTCTGCTCCTAAATTAACAAGCTTTTCAATTTCAGGCATAACAGCATCATACGTACAATGAGAACCTGTTAATCCAAAGCCAATACGTTTTCCTTTCAGTGACATTACTTTTTCTCCTTTCGTTCAGCGAGATCTTCGGATAATAATTGAGCTAATACGTTAGCTACAATTTGACCTGCTGTTTTTGGGGCAACGATTCCCGGTAATCCAGGAGCTAAGATTGCTTTAATCCCTCGCTTTTCTGCATAACGAAAATCTGTACCACCAGGTTTTGAAGCTAAATCAATAATTAAAGAATGAGAGGGTACTTTAGAAAGAACATCAGCTGATAGAATAGGATAAGGGATGGTATTGATACAAATGTCAACGTCAGCTACTTCTTTCATTAGATTGGATAAATGAAATGGCTGAAGACCCATTTCAGAAATACGAGCAAGGTGCTCAGATTTTCTTGCACCTACTTTTACTTTTGCACCTAGAGCAGCAAATGACCTCGCAACACTCATTCCTACTCTTCCTAACCCTAACACAGCGATTTTAGAGCCATGTATGGTGAAATCAGTATGTTGAATGACCAACATTATGGTTCCTTCAACTGTAGGAATTGAATTATAAATAGCAATGTCATCTCGCTCAAAAAGACGAACTAATTTCCGGTTTGTTGTTTTAACTAACTGATTGAGGTAATCATTACTAATGCCGGAATAAATGATACAGTGATCAGGTGTTTGTTTTATTACTTCTTCTTTTAAGTACACTTTTTCATTCGAAAAAATAGTGTCCACTTGCCCTTCATGATTGGTACCAGCAACCGGAAGGATGATCGCATCTATATCCTCAAAACTAAGTTCATTAATTTGATATTTAGTCGCACCTGCAAATCCATGGTCAAGTTGATCAAATCCTATTAATGAAATTTTAGCATCGAGTTCAATGAGTTTACGTATCACCTCAAGCTGTCTGGCATCACCACCAATTACAGCGATGTGCAAATCAGTCAACATGTTGCTCCTTCACCTTCTTTAATGTTGTATGGATATATTTCATTTTGTAAGGGATATTCAGAGGCATTCTGTCATTCTCTTTAATGCCCAATTACTTTTGTCTTCAACATACTATGTTGTGAAGATACAATCGGTGAATGAGAAAAGCTGCCTAGATTACAAAGGATTATTTGTAATCTAGGCAGCTGCGCCACTCCATCCAATTTATTAGAATTCAAATTGATCATTTTAATTGTTATTCCTCTAATTAATTGAGGTGTCTGAATGAATATTTGTATTAATTTTCTCTTAGTTCTTTATCTGCCTCATAATTTGCGATGTCAATAATAATCATATCTGTACCAATCTTTTTTATATGTTGCCATGGCACTCGAATATCTTGTCCTTGCCTTTTAAGACCAAACCATTTTATCGATGGAATAATTAATGCATTAATCTGTCCTGTCTGCTCATTAATTTCAAGGTCCGTTTGCCCCAGAACACCTAGACGCTCTGCTCGCTTTATATCCACAATTTCTTTACCACTTAACTCGCTTAGCCTCATTCCCCCACACTCCTTTATATTCGTATTTATTCTATTGTATAAGTCGTGTCCTATAAAAAATGACATGATCAACAAAAAAACACGAAGAACCTTTTTCTTCGTGTTTTTTTATAAAGTTAAATCTCTATATTATTGTAATTTTTCAGGGAAATCACCAGACGGACTGATGAGCGAAAGTGCAAAATCATCCGTAAAGATATCTCTCGCTAATGTATCTACACTATTTTTTGTAACATTGTTAACTAAGTCAATAATCTCATCTAATGTTCGATGTTGACCAAGCATTAGTTCATTCTTACCGTTTCGACTCATACGGCTATTTGTACTTTCTAAGCTAAGCATTAGATTTCCTTTTAATTGCTCTTTACTATTTTCAAGCTCTTTTTCTGTAATTCCTTTATCTTTTAACTGAAACAATGTCTCTTGAATGGTATCAAAAAGGACATCTAATTGATTGCTACCTGTACCGCCATAAATGGTTACAAGGCCACTGTCTCGATAAGAAGAATGATATGAAAAGATGGAGTATGCCAATCCTCTTTGCTCACGAACATCTTGGAATAAACGACTGCTCATACTACCACCTAATATATTGTTTAAAACAATAAGGCTATACACGTCTTTATTACCAATTTCTAATCCTTTAAATCCTAAGCATAAATGAGCTTGTTCTGTATCTTTTTTACGAGCTAAATGATTCGTATGGAACGTTGGCTGCTTATATTGTTGAGTAGAATGAGTCGATGTGTATGTACCAAAGTAGTTTTCAACTTCTTTCACAAATGACTCGTCAATATTTCCAGCTACAGAAATGACAACATTTTCTGGAATATATGTTTCATCCATATACGCTCTCAAAGAGTCACCATTGAATGTTTTTAACGTTTCTTCTGTCCCTAGAATTGGGTAACCTAATGCGTGATCTCCATATACTGCTTTTCCTAATAAATCATGAACGATGTCATCTGGCGTATCTTCATACATTTTTATTTCTTCATACACTACATTCTTCTCGCGCTTTAATTCAACCTCATCAAACTGTGAATTAAAAAACATATCCGCTAATACATCTAATGCTTGATTCGAATGTTCATCTAATACTTTTGCATAGTAACATGTGTATTCTTTTGATGTGAAAGCATTAACTTGACCGCCTATACGATCAAAGCTTTCAGCGATTTCCCTTGCTGATCTTGTTTTTGTTCCTTTAAAAAACATGTGCTCAAGAAAATGAGAAATCCCATTTCTTTCGAACGATTCATTTCGTGAACCTGTACCAATCCAAACTCCAATTGCAACTGATCGAACTGTTGGAATATTTTCTAATACAATTCTTACACCGTTTTGACAAGTATATCGTTTGATCAAACTAGTGCCACCCTTTCTTCATCCATGCATTTTAACAATTATTAGCGCATTTCCACAGACAGTATATCAATACAGGCCAATATTGCAAAGCATATCAGTCTTTTATTTAATAATTCTTTGTTCGTCAAGTAAGGTTGAAACATTACTTATTTCTAATTGTTTGCTTTTTATCTTTTGAATCAATGTATCTAACGATGTTGCCGTCGATTCAGTTGGATGCATTAAAATAATTGCACCGGGATGAATCTTACTCATGACCCGTTGAATTAACACATCTGGCTGAGGCTTTTGCCAATCAATTGTGTCAACACTCCACATAATTGTACCCATTTTTAGCTCAGCTGCAACATCTACTGTTTCTTGACGATAACTTCCACTCGGTGGAGCAAACCATTTATTATCTTC
Source organism: Priestia iocasae (assembly GCF_016909075.1). Classification (GTDB taxonomy): domain Bacteria; phylum Bacillota; class Bacilli; order Bacillales; family Bacillaceae_H; genus Priestia; species Priestia iocasae. Next base: position 735,582 of record NZ_JAFBFC010000001.1, on the reverse strand, counting down.
ACCTGTAATTGATTTCATCACATCATTTGTTTTGACTAGCTCTTCTCTTGATCGGGCATTTGTTAAAGTAGCCATGTTAGGATGAGAATAAGAATGATTTCCTACTTCATGACCTGCATCAAGAATTACCTTAGTCATATCAGGGTTGTTTTTAACCCACCTTCCTTCTAAGAAGAATGTCGCCTTTACATGGTGTTTTTTTAAGGTATCAAGCATCTGTGGAATATATTCGTTTCCCCAAGCTACGTTAATAATAAAAGACACCATTGGCTTTTCTTCATGACCTCGATAAATAGGCTGTGCTGGAAGGTCAGATAGATGTACGTTAGGCTTGACTTGCTTATAAATTAGTTTACTTTCATCAAATGCACCGAATTTTTTCATGCTCTTATATGATGCTTCTACATCTACTTTTAAACCATTATACCCAGGAACAAGCTTCCATACCTTATCTACCCTAGCATCTTTTGGTTCTATTTCATATTGCTTTGACTTTTGTTGAATCTCCACATATAACGAGTCTTTTTGCTTACTCACTGTTAATGTATCTACTTTCAAATCTTCTACAAAAGAAGTCGTAAATGGGTTGTGTAGAAATTGATATGTAATGGTTAATAAAAAGACAAAAGGTACTACTTTTACAAGTATTCTTTTCAATTTATCCTTCCCCCCTTATCATCAAAAATATGTATGAAAAGGACAAGGTAGAACAATTGAAAAAAGAAGGTGACTCAAAAGAATGAGAACTATCCCTTTTGAGTCACCTCTTATAATGCCTTTTGTGAAAGCAAAAGATATTGATTATTTTTGTACTTCTTGTTGTTCTTGCTGTTCTTTTTGTTCTTTTAAAATCGCTTTACGTGATAAATTGACGCGACCTTGCTTGTCAATTTCCATTACTTTCACTAGAATTTCGTCGCCAATTGCTACAACGTCTTCTACTTTTCCAATTCGTTCTTCTGCAAGTTCAGAAATATGAACAAGTCCATCTTTTCCGCTGAATAGCTCTACAAACGCACCGAATTTTTCAATTCGTTTTACTTTTCCTAAGTACATTTGTCCTACTTCAACTTCGCGAACAATATCTTCAATAATCTTTTTCGCTTTTTCATTCATTTCTTGATTAGTCGATGAGATAAAGACTGTTCCATCTTGCTCGATGTCAATCTTAACGCCCGTTTCTTCGATAATCTTATTAATTTGCTTACCACTTGGGCCGATTACGTCACGAATCTTATCTGGATTAATACCCATCATTAGAATTTTTGGAGCATATTCTGATAATTGAGTACGAGGTTCAGCAATGACTGACATCATATGCTCTAAAATGTGCATACGGCCTGCTTTTGCTTGCTGAAGCGCTTCTTCTAAAATTTCACGAGATAACCCTTCAATTTTAATGTCCATTTGAAGTGCTGTTACACCTTTTGACGTACCAGCTACTTTAAAGTCCATATCTCCCAGATGATCTTCCATACCTTGAATATCTGTTAAAATTGAATAGTGTTCTCCGGATTTAATAAGTCCCATTGCAATCCCTGCTACTGGTGCTTTAATTGGCACACCTGCATCCATCATAGCTAGTGTACTTGCACAAATACTTGCTTGAGATGTAGAACCATTCGACTCTAACACTTCAGATACTAGACGAACTGTATATGGGAAGTCTTTTTCAGAAGGGATGACCGGCTCAAGAGCACGTTCACCTAATGCACCATGTCCAATTTCACGACGACCTGGTCCACGCATTGGTCCAGTTTCTCCCACACTAAATTGCGGGAAGTTATAATGATGCATGAAGCGTTTTGACTCTTCAATGCCTAATCCATCTAAAATTTGAACATCTCCAAGTGCGCCTAATGTACAAATACTTAACGCTTGTGTTTGACCACGTGTAAACATACCAGAACCATGTGTACGTGGAAGTAATCCAGTCTCAGAAGCAAGAGGACGAATTTCATCAATACGACGACCATCCGGACGTACTTTTTCTTCTGTGATTAGTCGACGCACTTCACTTTTTACAAGCTTTGATAAAATTTCTTTTACTTGCTTAAGCACATCTTCTTCAACTTCTTGTTCTTCAAACTTCGCTACAACAGCGTCTTTTACTTCTTTAATTGCTTCTTCACGTGCATGCTTCTCTTGCACTTGAACAGCACGATTCATATCCGTTTCAGCTATTTCACGCACTTGCTTCTCAAGTTCAGCATCTACTTGATAAAGTTTCACTTCCATCTTTTCAACGCCCATTTGAGCTACGATTTCTTCTTGGAATGCGATAAGCTTCTTAATCTCTTCATGTCCAAACATAATCGCTTCTAACATAACCTCTTCTGGTACTTCATCTGCACCAGCTTCAACCATGTTAATTGCATCTTTTGTACCCGCTACTGTTAAATGAATGTCACTTTTTTCAAGTTGTTCAACAGATGGATTAATCACAAACTCATCGTTAATACGTCCAACAATCACACCTGCGATTGGTCCTTGAAATGGTATGTTTGATACTGAAAGAGCTAAAGATGATCCAAACATAGCTGCCATTTCAGAAGAGCAGTTTTGATCCACACTCATTACGATGCTAATCACTTGTACTTCATTACGGAATCCATCGGCAAATAACGGACGAATAGGACGATCAATTAAACGACTAGCTAAAATCGCTTTTTCACTTGGTCTTCCTTCACGTTTAATAAATCCACCTGGAATTTTTCCTACTGCATATAAACGCTCTTCATAATTTGTTGTTAATGGAAAGAAATCTAAATTTTTCGGTTCTTTTGAAGCTGTTGCTGTACTTAATACTACTGTATCTCCGTAACGAATTAATGCAGCACCGTTTGCTTGCTTTGCTAGTTGTCCAACTTCAACTTCTAACTTACGGCCAGCTAAATCCATGGAGAACACTCGCTTTTCTTGTTCCATATAAAGGTGTACCCCTCTCTGCTTTTAAGATATGTATGTAAACAAATGTGATAGTGTTAGTATAAACGAAATAAGAAAAAACAAAAGTTTTTTTCACATTATGTAACATCTTTCATGATTTTAAAACTACATACTAAAAAAGCGGGAATGCTCCCGCTTTTTTTTCTGATTATCGACGTAAACCAAGCTTGTTGATTAACTCACGATAACGAGTAACATCTTTGTTACGAAGGTAGTTTAATAAATTACGGCGTCTACCTACCATTTTTAGAAGACCACGACGTGAGTGATGATCTTTCTTGTGTGTACGTAAATGTCCGTTTAAGTTGTTAATTTGCTCAGTTAGGACAGCAATTTGAACCTCTGGAGATCCAGTGTCATTTGCATGAGTTTTGTACTCACTGATAAGTTCATTCTTGCGCTCTTGTGTGATAGCCATCCTATTCACCTCCTCATTAATTAAACCCCAATTCCCTAGCACAACGTTGGTGAATCGTTACGCCAAGCAATGGTTGTTTTTCATACATTTGTTATCATACTACTTCTGCCATGTAATTGCAAGCTTCTATGCATGTTTTAACAAAAATAAATATGCTTCATCTATTCATTTTTTATAACTAGCTATTTTTGTGAGATTTATTGCTATTGAATAAGTAGGCACTTATCGTTAATTGCTACTTCAACTAGCTCTGAATCGTTCCTTTTTAAAAATTCCACATAAAACCATCGTCTTTTATAGAAAAGCCTAATTAATTGACTCTTTTACGTGATAAGAAGATAGAAAGTATGTTTGAGCTTCTTCTTTATCCTGAGTAATTTGTGCGACAAGGTCATCAATGCTTGAGAATTTTTTTTCTGCTCGTATCTTTTTATGCCACTTAATCGTAACAGGCTTATCATAAATTTGCTCATTAAATGAAAACAAATGAACTTCAATTGTTGGTTTATCAAGCTGTTCTTTATGAAAAGTTGGTTTATAACCTATATTACAGACACCTTTGTACCAAACGTCTTCTACTTGCATTTCAACAGCATATACACCAACACGTGGAGTTAAATATGCATCTAACAGCCCAACATTAGCCGTAGGAAAACCAATTTGCCTTCCTCTTTTATCTCCATGAACTACGTAACCTGCTACTGTATAATGCCTTCCTAATAAACGAGGAATTCTCTCTACATCCCCTTCAACTATGCATCGACGGATAAGAGTAGAGCTAATTTTTTCTTTATCCTCTGTTAACTTATTCACGACGGTTTGGGTAAACTGATCTCGTGAATGGAATGGCAATGTTTCCATTGTTCCTTTTCCTAGTTTGCCATATGAATAATCAAATCCTGCAACCACATGCTGAACATTTAAGCCAATAATATACTCATCAACAAATTGTTGTGGCAACAAATTTGCAAATTCTTTATCAAAGTGAACGATATAAAGGAAATCAATTCCTAATTTCTCCATTGTTTTTTGCTTTTCTTTTAACGGTGTGATCATGTCTACATGCTGAACATTCCGTCCAAGCACAACAGATGGATGAGGGTCAAATGTCATAACAGCACTTGCTATTCCTTTTTCATCCGCTATTTTTTTAGCTGTTTTAATTACTTCTTGGTGACCCAAATGAATGCCATCAAAATAGCCAAGAGCCATAACTGAAGGCTGTACTTCATTTCGCTGAAAATGATGTGGATGTCGAATTTTAATGGTTTCCAAAGTAGAACTCACCTTTTCTTTTAACCGACTTCCCTATATAGCGAGTACTTTTGTCGGTTTAATTAAATGTTGTTTACTAGGATGTTGTGCATAAATGGCTAAGCATTGACCATTCTCATCCATCATGAGAATAGGGCCTTTTGATACATCAACATCTGATGGACATGGTAATAACGCTCCATTTTTCACTTTCATTGCTAATGTATCATTTATTGTTAATTTCGGCAAATGAAAAAGAGCCTGTTCAACTGGGTACAGGTGGGATTGTATCTCCCCTTCTTCTACCGCTTTTTCAATCTCTTCGAACGTTAAACAATCATCTAACGTAAACTGACCTGACCCCGTTCTTTGCAAGTAAGACATATGAGCTGGATATCCCATTTTCTCTCCAATCATAACGGCTAATGTTCGAATATACGTACCTTTACTACACGTTACTCGGAAGCGAAAAGAAATGGTCTCTCCTTGAAATTCTGTTCGGTCGTCTAGCAATTCGCATTGATAGATTGTAACCTTTCTTGAAGGTCGTTCAATTTCAATACCTTTTCGTGCATATTCATATAACCTTACTCCATTGATTTTTACTGCTGAATACATCGGTGGAGTTTGTTCAATTTCTCCAGTCAGTGATTGCAATACCTCTAAAATGTCTTCTCGAGTATAGATTTGGGTTACTTCTTTTTGATCAACGACTTCCCCTGACTGATCTTCTGTTGTTGTTGAAAATCCAATTGTTACTTCACCTTCATACGTTTTAGTGGCTCCCGTTAAATATTCCACAATCTTTGTTGCTCGTCCAATACAAATAGGAAGAACACCCGTTACATCAGGATCTAGAGTTCCTGTATGACCTACCTTTTTTGTACGTAATAGCTTTCGAATCTTAAACACACAATCATGAGATGTCATTCCTTTTGGCTTATGTAAAACTAGCACACCATCCAAACTAGAACAACTCCTTTCTGTCTTAATCATATTGTTCCTAGTATGTATCTTTAAAAAAAGGTTGCCCTAGAAGCATAAACCATACTTTTAGGACAACCTCTTAGAAAAATGAGATATCATCTCGTTTTCATGGCCTGATGATTCAATTATTGATTGTCGCTCTCTTTTTTAATCTCATGTAATAATGTATCAATACGATTACCATAATCAATTGATTCATCAAATTCAAAGATAATTTCTGGTGTTTTGCGTAAGCGAATACGCTGACCAATTTCAGAGCGAATAAATCCTTTTGCTTTTGCAAGACCTTTTAATGTGTTTTCACGCTGCTCAGCATCTCCTAAAACAGAGATAAACACTTTTGCTTGCTGCAGATCACCTGATACTTGCACATCTGTTACAGTCACAAAACCAATGCGAGGGTCTTTTATTTTACGACCAATAATCTCACTAAGCTCTTTTTTCATTTGTTCGCCGACTCTATTTGATCTTAATTTCATCTTTCTCACCCCTTCTCTCTATAACCACTCAAACGTTGTTACTGTTCGCTCGATTTCAGGAAAAGAATCAATTAAGCTTAATGCTTTTTGCAACTCTTTTTCTGTTGCTATTCGATTTGATGAGATGGCGACGATGCCAATCTTTGTTCGTTGCCATACGTCTTGAAAATCAATTTCTGATACTGAGATGTTGTATTTTTGTTTTAAGCGCATTAAGATACGTTGTAAAACTGCTCTTTTTTCCTTTAAAGTAGCCGCATCATAAATGATACACTCGCACTCTACAACACCAATCATTTACGTTCGATTTCCTCCATCACATACGCTTCGATTACATCGCCTTCTTTAACATCGTTAAAGTTTTTAATTGTAATACCACACTCGTATCCTTGTGCTACTTCTTTCGCATCATCTTTATAACGCTTCAATGCATCGATTTCACCTTCAAAGATTACGATACCATCACGAATTAGACGAATACTACTATGACGAGTAATTTTACCTTCTGTTACATAACTTCCCGCAATTGTACCAATCTTAGATACTTTAAATGTTTGACGAACTTCAACTTGACCGATTACTTTTTCTTCAAACTCTGGATCAAGCATCCCTTTCATCGCTGCTTCAATTTCTTCAATTACTTTATAGATAATACGGTGTAAACGAATATCTACTTTTTCTGCTTCAGCAGTACGTTTTGCTCCACCGTCTGGACGTACGTTAAATCCAATTACAATCGCATTTGATGCACTTGCTAAGATAATGTCAGACTCAGTAATTGCACCTACACCTGTATGAATAATACGTACATTTACACCTTCAACGTCAATCTTTTGAAGAGCTGCCGCTAACGCTTCAACAGAACCTTGTACGTCAGCTTTTACAATTAGATTTAAGTCTTTCATTTCACCTTGTTTGATTTTCTCAAATAGATCATCAAGGCTTACACGTGATTTTTCACCACGTTGTTGCTCTAATTGTTTTTGCGCACGAGCTTCACCGATTTGACGAGCTTTTTTCTCATCTTCAAATACCATGAAACGGTCCCCTGCTAATGGTACTTCGTTAAGACCTGTAATCTCAACCGGTGTAGATGGGCCTGCCTCTTTCACACGGCGACCAAGGTCATTCACCATTGCACGTACACGTCCAAATGTATTTCCAACTACGATTGGATCTCCAACACGAAGTGTTCCATTTTGAACAAGCAACGTTGCAACAGAACCGCGACCTTTATCAAGTTGTGCTTCTACAACCGTACCTAGGGCACGACGATTTGGATTTGCTTTTAATTCTTCTACTTCACTTACTAACAGAATCATTTCAAGCAATTGATCAATACCTTCTCCTGATAATGCAGATAATTTACAGAAGATTGTATCTCCACCCCATTCCTCTGCTACAAGGCCGTGTTCCATTAGCTCTTGCATCACACGCTCTGGGTTTGCTGATTCTTTATCCATTTTATTCACAGCTACAATAATTGGTACTTCTGCAGCTTTTGCATGGTTAATTGCTTCAACTGTTTGAGGCATTACTCCATCATCAGCTGCTACTACTAAAATTGTAATATCTGTTACTTGTGCTCCACGTGCACGCATTGTTGTAAACGCAGCATGTCCTGGTGTATCAAGGAATGAAATCTTCTTGTCATTAACAACGACTTGGTAAGCACCGATATGCTGTGTAATACCACCTGCTTCTCCAGCGGTTACTTTTGTATTACGAATCGAGTCAAGAAGCGTTGTTTTACCATGGTCAACGTGCCCCATGATTGTGACAACTGGCGGACGCTCTTGTAAAGCTTTTTCATCATCTACAATGTCCATTGTCTCGAAATCAGCTTCATCAATTACAATCTCTTCTTCTACAGGTACGCCGTACTCACCTGCAATTAGTTCAATTGAATCTTTATCAAGTTCTTGGTTAATTGTTGCCATTACACCAAGCATAAATAACTTTTTGATGATTTCTGATGGTTCTTTCCCTAAAGCTTTTGCTAATTCAGAAACCGTCATACTACCAACAAATGTTACTTTTTCTGGTAGTTCTTTCACTTTTGGCTGTGGTCTTGATGGTGACTGTGGACGATTTCCACCTTTTTGATTTCGATTATTGCCTCTTTTACCTTTATTTACAGCAGGTTTTTGAGACGAATTATTCGGTTTCTTACCATCACGGTTATTAGCTTGAGGCTTTTTATTAGGTTTCTCTGCGCTTTCTGAGAATTCCTCTTTGTATTTTTGATTTGTTGCAGAAGTAGAATTTACATTCCCTTTTTTATAAATTGAATCTAACTTTCCTATTGCATCTGCTTCAAGTGTACCCATATGATTCGATACCTCAATGCCCATTTCACTTAGTTTAGAAATAACATCTTTACTTGAAATATTAAGTTGTTTTGCATATTCATATACACGTACTTTACTCATACTTTCACCCCCAAAAGAATTAATCGAGCATCGCAACTAGCTTGCTGGCAAAGCCATCATCTAATACCGCTACGACTACACGAGCTTCTTTCCCTATCGCTTGCCCTAGTACATAACGATCTTCTACAAACTTTACTTGTACATTGTAATATGTACATTTGTCTGTTACTTTCTTTAACGTATTAGCTGATGCATCTTTTGCTAAGATGACTAATTTTGCATTTTGTCTTCGAACTTCTTTTACGACAAGTTCCTCACCAGAAATAATTTTACGAGCCCGATTTGCAAGTCCTAAAAAAGAGCGCCATCGTTCATCATTCATCACTTTGACTGTTTCTCCTTTTCTACAAGCGCTAACAGCTCATTGTAAAGCTCTTCAGGTATCGCTACATTTAAATGATTAGCTAAAATATTCTTTTGTTTAGCTAACATAATGGCTGTTTGATCTTTACTTAAATAAGCGCCACGCCCGGACTTTTTACCAGTTAAATCAATCGACACGTCGCCTTCTTTTGACCGCACAATGCGTACAAGCTCTTTTTTAGGCTTCATTTCTTGTGTTGCGACACATTTTCGCATCGGGACTTTTTTACGATTGTTCACCTGGTTTCACCTCTTATTCCATGTCATCATCTTCAACATCAAATGCATCGCGACTTACTAGCATATCTTCATGACGTTGAACATAAATGCCTTCTTGTTCAGCTTCTGATTGACTCTTAATATCAATTTTCCAACCTGTTAATTTTGCTGCTAATCGAGCATTTTGTCCTCGTTTACCAATTGCTAGTGATAATTGATAATCAGGTACAATAACAGTTGTTGCTTTTCCTTCTTCATCTACCATTACTTCAAGAACTTTCGAAGGACTTAATGCATTTGCAACAAACTCAACAGGATCACTTGACCAGCGAACAATATCGATTTTTTCACCTTTTAACTCGTTCACGACCGCTTGAACACGTTGTCCTTTAGGACCTACACATGAACCAACCGGATCAACTTCATCATACTCTGAATGAACAGAAATTTTCGAGCGGTCTCCTGCTTCACGTGCAACAGACTTTAGCTCCACTGTACCATCATAAATTTCAGGCACTTCTTTTTCAAACAAACGCTTTAAAAGACCTGGATGTGTACGAGATACATAGATTTGAGGACCTTTTGTTGTTCTCTCCACTTTTGTAATGTACACTTTAATTCGATCATGAGGCTTGTATTGTTCATTTGGCATTTGTTCCGTTTGCGGAAGCAATGCTTCAATTTTACCAAGGCTTACATAGATGAATCGTGCATCTTGCCTTTGTACAATCCCCGTCATGATATCTTCTTCACGATCGCTAAACTCAGAGTAAATAACTCCTCGCTCTGCTTCACGTACGCGTTGAGTAACAACTTGCTTAGCCGTTTGTGCTGCAATACGACCAAAGTCTTTAGGTGTTACTTCAATTTCAACTACATCGTCTAACTGATAGTTAGGATTAATTGTTTGTGCTTCCTCAACCGAAATCTCTAGACGAGGATCATATACGTCAGCTACTACGTCTTTACGAGCAAATACGCGCATTGTTCCTTTATCTAAATTCATATCCACTCTTACGTTGTGGGCTTGATTGAAGTTGCGCTTGTAAGCAGAAATTAATGCTGCTTCAATTGCTTCAATAATGACATCTTTACTAATACCCTTCTCTTTTTCGAGTAAAATTAGGGCATCTAATAACTCACTGCTCATTGTCGTTAATCCCCCTTTAATGATTACAATTCAACGTTAAAAAACAATTGCTAGTCTAGCAAAAGCAACTTTGTCATATGGAAGGACTACTGTCTTTGTACGTGTTTTAATTTTCACAATTAACGTAACAGTTTGTCCATCAAATGCTTCTAGTTTACCTTCAAATTCCTTTTCACCATCAATTGGCTCATATGTTTTTATGTATACATGCTTACCAACTGAACGTTCAAAGTCTGATAACTTTTTTAAAGGTCGCTCAGCACCTGGAGAGGATACTTCAAGAAAATAGTTGTGTTGAATTGGATCAAGCTCATCCATTTTTTCACCTAATCGTTCACTCACAGTACCACATTCTTCAATATCTACCCCTGTTTCAGAGTCGATAAATACACGTAAAAACCAGTTTGGACCTTCTTTTACATATTCAATATCAACAAGTTCTAAACTCATTTCTTGGAGAATAGGTGTAACTAATTCTTCTACTACTTCTGTTATTTTACTCATTCTATTCCTCCTTTCGAGAACCCTTCTCTTCACAAGGCTTTTCCTTGAGCTTATGTTATACGTTTTTTATATCTCTTATGAAAAAGAGTGATTGTTCATTGATAAAAATTCCCTGCTAAAATAGCAGGGTATCCTAAGCTTGCTCTGTTTAAGATCTAGTTCATTGAGCATACGCACAAATGAGCAATCAAGTCTACGGTACAAGAAGAGCATGATGGAATGATTCCACTTCTTGTGTCCTACCTTACTAAGTCAATCCGTACCAATAAGAAAGAGTGGGTTTCCCCACTCCTTCGTCGTCCGTATTCTTAGCATTTCCAGTATTACTATATCATAATCAACCTTTTTATGCAAATGTTAGAAGAGAGAGAGCTGGTTTTGATCTGGAAGAGAACCTAAGCAACCATGATTATCTAAATACTCTAAGATCGTCTTAGAAACTTTTCCACGCTGTTGTAAATCTTCTTTTGATAGAAACTCTCCATCTTCTCTTGATTTTACAATGTTAATGGCTGCGTTTGTACCGAGCCCTGGAATTGAGTTAAACGGTGGAATAAGCTTGTCTCCATCAATGATAAATTCGCTTGCACTTGAACGATATAAATCAACTTTTCCAAACGAATATCCTCGCTCACACATTTCAAGCGACAGCTCTAACACCGTCAATAAGTTCTTTTCCTTTGGTGAAGCGTCTAGACCTTTTGCGTTAATCTCTTCGATTTTGGCACGAATAGCCGTAGACCCTTTTACCATTGTGTCTATATCAAAATCATCAGCACGTACTGTAAAGTAAGCAGCATAGTACAGTAATGCATGATGAACCTTAAAATAAGCAATTCGAACAGCCATTAATACATATGCAGCCGCATGGGCTTTTGGGAACATGTATTTAATTTTTTTACAAGAATCGATATACCAAGGCGGTACATTATTCTTAATCATTTCCTCTTCAAATTCCGGTGATAGCCCTTTTCCTTTACGGACAGACTCCATAATCTTAAACGCTAAAGAAGGCTCTAGCCCTTGATAAATTAAATACACCATGATGTCATCACGACAGCCAATTACGTCACTAAGCGTACACGTTCCATTATGAATCAGCTCTTGAGCATTTCCTAGCCATACATCTGTTCCATGAGATAGCCCCGAAATTTGAACAAGCTCAGAAAAGGTAGTTGGCTTTGTATCTTCAAGCATTTGACGAACAAATCGTGTACCAAACTCAGGGATACCTAACGTTCCTGTTTTACACATAATTTGCTCTTGAGTAACACCTAGAGAATCCGTACCACTGAAAATTTTCATTACTTCCGGATCGTCTGTCGGAATCGTTTTAGGATCAATTCCACTCAAGTCTTGAAGCATACGAATAACCGTTGGATCATCATGCCCAAGTATATCTAGTTTTAACACATTATCATGAATCGAGTGGAAATCAAAGTGTGTTGTTCTCCACTCCGCACCTTTTGCATCGGCTGGGTATTGAATCGGTGTAAAATCAAACACATCCATGTAATCTGGAATAACGATAATTCCCCCTGGATGCTGACCAGTTGTTCTTTTTACGCCTGTACATCCTGATACTAGTCTGTCTACTTCGGCTCCTCGCAAATGCAGGTCATGATCCCCAGCATACCCTTTTACATATCCATATGCTGTCTTCTCTGCAACCGTACCAATTGTACCCGCTCTGTATACATTGTCTTCTCCAAACAATACTTTTGTATAATGGTGAGCACGAGGCTGATATTCACCAGAGAAGTTAAGATCGATATCAGGAACTTTATCTCCTTTAAATCCAAGGAACGTTTCGAATGGAATATCATGTCCATCTTTTTTATACACACTGCCGCAATTTGGACAATCTTTATCTGGCAAGTCAAATCCTGATCCCACTGACCCATCATTAAAAAATTCTGAGTGCTTACATTCTGGGCACACATAATGTGGAGGTAGTGGATTCACCTCTGTAATCTCTGTCATGGTTGCAACAAAAGAGGAACCTACCGATCCACGTGAACCTACGAGGTAGCCATCATCTAATGATTTTTTTACAAGTTTATGAGAGATTAAATAAATAACGGCAAAGCCATGTCCAATGATACTTTTAAGCTCTTTTTCAAGTCGTGCTTCTACAATCTCTGGAAGCTCATCTCCATAGATGCTTCTTGCCATGGTATAACTCATTTCACGCATTTCTTCATCGGCGCCTTCGATTTTCGGCGTGTATAAATCATCTTTAATAGGCTTAACATCCTCAATCATCTCGGCTACTTTTTGCGTATTTGTGACAACAATTTCTTTTGCTTTTTCTGCTCCTAAAAACGAAAAGCACTCTAACATTTCATCTGTTGTTCTAAAATGAACATTTGGCAATTGATGACGATTAAGAGGATTTGCTCCACCTTGTGAGCTAACTAAAATCTTTCGGTAAATCTTATCCTCCGGATTGAGATAGTGTACATTTCCTGTTGCAACCACAGGCTTGTTTAATTTCTCACCAAGCTTAACAATATTTTCAATGATTTCTTTTAACGCTTGATGATTGTGCACAAGATCTAATTCAATTAAATGCTCGTAGTTAGAAGGTGGCTGAACTTCAATGTAATCATAAAATTCTGCTGTTTGTTCAACTTCCTCTGGAGATTTCTGCATCATTCCTTCAAATACTTCACCTTTATCACAAGCCGTTCCAATCAAAAGTCCTTCACGGAACTTTTCAAGCTGAGACCTAGGGATACGCGGAACACGATAAAAATAATCAAGATGAGCAATAGAGACTAACTTAAAGAGATTTTTTAATCCTTCATTATTTTGAGCTAAAATAGTGACATGATAAGGTCTGGCTCGTTGGTAAGCATTTCCTTGTCCCATGTAGTCATTTAATTGACTATGAACCGTAATCTCTCGCTCGAATGCATCTTTTAACATTTTCGCAAGCAAGTATCCTGTTGCTTCTGCATCATAAATAGCGCGGTGATGCTGTGTTAATTCAACATCAAATTTCTTAGCCAACGTATTTAAGCGGTGATTTTTCATATCAGGATATAGAAAACGAGCTAATTCTAACGTATCGATAACAGCATTAGGTGCTTTCTCTCGTCCCATTTTCTTTAACCCTACGTTGAGGAACCCCATATCAAAACTTGCATTATGGGCAACTAAAATGCTGTCTCCCATCCAATCAAGGAACTTTCTTAATACGTCCTCTACCTCAGGAGCATCTTGAACCATGTCATCCGTGATTCCTGTTAAATCAATTGTTGTCGCTGATAATGGGTGATGAGGGTTAGCAAACGATTCAAATCGATCAATGATTTCTCCCTCTTTCATTTTCACGGCAGCTAATTCAATAATCGTATCATAAACAGCTGAAAGACCCGTTGTTTCAACGTCAAATACAACGTACGTTGCTTCTGTCAAATCGATGGGCTGTGCATTATAAGCAATCGGTACACCGTCATCAACAAGGTTCGCTTCAACACCATAGAGAATCTTAATACCATTTTTCTTCCCAGCAGAATAAGCCTCAGGAAACGACTGTGCAACTCCATGATCAGTGATGGCAATGGCAGGGTGGCCCCACTTTTTCGCTTGTGACACTAATTTACTAACAGATGTGACAGCATCCATTTGACTCATTGGTGTATGAAGGTGTAATTCCACACGTTTTTCTGCTTCAGGAGCTGTGTCTTTACGCTCTTGTGGTTGAATCTCATTGATGTCTTTCCCAATCATCACAAGGTCGCGTACAAATGTATCATTTTGCACACTGCCTTTTACCTTCAACCACATACCTTTTTTAATAGACTGTAGCAATGGAATATCCTCTTTATCACGCGAGAACATCTTAACCATAATGGAATCCGTGTAATCTGTTATCTTAAATACAAGAAGTGTTCTTCCACTGCGTAGCTCTTTTGTTTCAGCATCAAACACATAACCTTGAACAGAAATTGCTTTTTCTTCATCATTAATAGATTGAATCGTCTTAATTTCATCCTTAATGGTATATCCAATGGTCACTGGACCTTTCGGACTCTCGCTATCACCTTGCTGTTCTTTTTCTTTATTTTGCATATCAGTAATAGCTTGCAATACTCGCTCTTTGTCTTCTTGTTCTTTTTGCTCGACGAACTTACTATACTCTTCTTGGGAATGAACAACCTCTGTAACAACTTGTAAAGTAGGAAAACCATAGGCTGCATATTGATCACTAATAAGCTGGCCGTACTTTTTCTTTAAAGCAATTCCTTCTGCATCATTCCGAACGCTTAACTGTAATTTAATTCCACTAGAAGTTGGCACTTGATCTTTTAATAAAGATAAGAATAAAGGCGAAATACCTTGTAATTCACTTACGCAATGTTGCCAGTAAGCTTGTACATTTTCTTGTGTGCATTCTTTATCATCGGTTCGAACCGAAAACGAAACGTTTGCAATATGTGCAAATTTTGCTTTCATTTGCGATAAAAGCATCTCATATAGTTGAAAAGGCAGTACTTTTTTTATAAAAAGATGAAAGTGCCATTTTTTCTGTTCTTTATGAACCACTACTTTTTCAATAGCTCCTTGTTCAAAGTAAGGAACTACTTGATCACTTGTTAATTCTAATTGTTGCAATAACAAAGCGAATCTCTCTTTTTGTTCTGCTGACTGTGGGCTCATTTCGCTCCCCCTTATTCGTTCGTTTCACTGTTTGTTATTTTAACATAAAGCTACTTCAAAAAAGAAGAGAAGATAAGGCTGATTCAGAAAGGGTAACGAACCACCTTTATGAATCAGCCTCCTCTATGAATGACAATTATTTTGTTGTTAATAATTGATTGATTGTTTGTGGTAAGTCAGATACAGCTACCTCTAATTGTTCACCAGTTGCACGAACTTTCACTTCCACAATCCCTTCTGAAGCGCGTTTACCAATTGTTACACGTACTGGCACACCGATAAGGTCAGAATCAGCAAACTTAACACCTGGACGCTCTTGACGGTCATCAAGTAAAACTTCATAACGACTGTCTAATAACTCATTATATAATTGTTCAGCAACCTCTTTTTGCTCTTCATTTTTCATATTCACTGGAATTAAATGAACATGGTAAGGAGCTACTGCTGTTGGCCAAACAAGACCGTTTTCGTCATTATACTGCTCAGCAATTGCTGCAAGTGTACGAGATACTCCAATTCCATAGCAACCCATCGTCATTGGTTGAGTGCGTCCGTTCTCATCTAAATACGTTGCATTCATCGCTTCACTATAACGTGTACCAAGTTTGAACACATGTCCAACTTCAATGCCTTTAGCAAACTTGATGACACCTTGTCCATCTGGAGAAGGGTCTCCTTCTTTAACAAAACGCAAGTCAACATATTGAGCTTTAAAATCACGCTCTGGGTTAACACCTTTATAATGATAACCTTCCTCATTGGCACCACAAATACCATTTACCACAGCTTCTACACCATGATCTGCAATGACTTCAATGTTTTCTGCTAAGTCAATTGGACCTAGAGAACCAACTGTACAATTCATTACCTCTTTTGTTTCTTCTGGTGAAGCTAGCTCTACAACAGATGCTTCAAGATAATTTTTCACTTTAATATCATTTACTTCATGATCTCCACGAACTAACACGAGTACATAGCGATCATCCACTTTGAATAATAGAGATTTAATACATTTTGCTTCGTTAACATTAAAGAAGCCTGCTACCTCTTCAATGGTTCTTTGATTTGGTGTTTCAACTTTTTCTAATGAATGAGCCGTAGCATTTTCTTTTTCATATGTTGCCACTACAGGTGCCATTTCAATATTAGCTGCATAAGAAGAAGTATCAGAATAAGCAATTGTATCTTCACCAATTTCCGATAATACCATGAACTCATGCGTATCCTTACCACCCATTGCACCTGAATCTGCAATAACTGCACGGAAATTCAAGCCACATCTTGCAAAGATACGACTGTACGCATCATACATTTTGTCATATACTTCATCCAAGCTTTCTTGAGAGGCATGAAACGAATACGCATCTTTCATGATAAATTCACGTCCACGTAGTAGACCAAAGCGTGGGCGCTTTTCATCACGGAATTTTGTTTGAATTTGATATAAGTTAAGAGGTAAACGTTTATATGACTTTACTTCATCACGAAGTAAGCTTGTAATAACCTCTTCGTGAGTTGCCCCTAGTGCAAATTCACGCTGATGACGGTCTTTCATACGCATTAATTCAGGACCATACGAATACCAACGACCTGATTCTTGCCATAACTCAGATTGTTGTAAAGCTGGCATTAATAATTCAACTGAACCTGCACGATCCATCTCTTCTCGAACAATTTGTTCTACTTTTTGTAGAACTCGCTTCCCTAATGGTAAGAAGCTATAAATACCACTTGAATTTTGACGCATGTAACCTGCGCGTAGTAATAGTTGATGACTCTTTACTTCAGCATCAGCTGGAACTTCTCTTAATGTTGGAATTAACGTAGAACTTTGTCTCATAACCTCGCACCTCTTCAATAACGAAATGAATCATTTCATAAAAATTTATAGTTTAGGGATGTACTGCATATGTCCCATTCCTCTTCTTACAGTATAAAGGGAATAGTGCTTCTAGAAAAGTTAGACATGAAGAAAAACTCTTCATGTCTAACTTTTTCTTTACATTTTATAGAAAGAAGCGTTGAATATCATTCCATGTTACAACTAGCATAAGTAGCATAAGCAATGCAAATCCAACAAAATGAACCAATCCTTCTTTTTGTCGATCAATTGGCTTTCCTCGTACCGCTTCAAGTGCAAAGAACATTAAGCGGCCTCCATCAAGTGCTGGGATAGGTAATAAGTTAACAATACCTAAGTTAATGCTTAATACAGCAGCCCACTTCATTAGATAATAAATCCCTGACTGAGCCACTTGATCAGTGGATACATAAATTCCAACTGGCCCTGATAACATATCAATGGAGAATTGCCCTGTAATTAACTTACCTAAACCAACAACAATTTCTTTTGTCCACATAACTGTCTCTGTTACACCATTTTTGATAGCACCAGTAAATGATTTTTCAACTGGAGCATACACTCCTATTAGTCCAATCGTTTCGTCGCCAATTTTTTGACTACCTGGTGTTACATTAATTTCAGTCGTTTCATTGTTACGATTAATAGTAAACCTTAATTCTTCATTTGGATGATCGCGAATGATTGTCACAACATCATTCCATGTCTTAACGCTCTCTCCGTCAATGGCTTGGATTTCATCGCCTTCTTTGAGACCCGCTTCGATTGCTGCACCATCTTTTGTTAATTCACCCATGACAGGTTTATCAACAGCATAGCCTTGAGCAATTCCAATGAAAACAAAAACGAAGAATGCTAGTACAAAGTTCATCAAAGGGCCTGCAAAAATGGCCATTGTACGCTGCCTTAACGTTTTAGAAGCGAACTGGCGATTGTAAGGAGCAATCTGAACCTCTTCACCATCTGCAATGAAGTAAGAAGTTTCACTTACTTCAAATCGTTGCAGGCGCTCTTCTTCATGCGCTTCATATCCTGAAATGAATAGCTTATGTTCTAAATCTGCTTGCTCTACTTCAATTACTTTAGCATCCGGATGTTGCTCTTTATTATTAATTACAACTTTATTTACTTTTCCTTGCTCATCAAACTTTAATCCGATAATCTGACCAGGTTTTACATCAATCATTTCTGGATCTTCCCCAGCCATACGGACAAATCCACCTAATGGTAATAAGCGAATGGTGTACACTGTTTCATCTTTTTTAAACGAAAAGATTTTAGGACCAAATCCAATTGCAAATTCACGACATAAAATACCTGCTCGTTTTGCAAATACAAGATGTCCTAGCTCATGAAAGAAAACTAAAGCTCCAAAGATAACAATAAACGCAATGACTGTGTTCAATGGGTATTACCCCCTTTTAGTAATTAAAGATCTCACAAACTGCCTTGCTTCTAAATCTACTTCTTTAATGGTTGATAGACAAGGATTTTGCATTACATCGTGACGATTCATTGCTGTTTCGATCATATTTTCAATTTGCAAGAATGAAATATGTCCATCTAAAAAGGCTGTTACCGCCTCTTCATTGGCTGCATTTAAAACAGTGGGCATTGTTCCTCCTTGTTTTCCTGCTTCAAAAGCAAAAGCAAGACAGCGGAAACGACTATAATCCATTTGTGAAAAATGCAGCTTTCCTACTTCCCATAACTGAAGCCTTTTGGCATTCGGTAATTCAAGACGATTTGGATAAGTTAATGCATATTGAATAGGAGCACGCATATCAGGAGTACCTAATTGTGCAATTACACTTGTATCCTGAAATTCAACCATTGAATGAATGATGCTTTCTTTATGTAACACGACTTCAATTTTATCGTATGGTAGTCCAAACAACCAATAAGCTTCAATGACTTCTAACCCTTTATTCATCATTGTAGCTGAATCAATTGTAATTTTAGCCCCCATGGACCAATTGGGGTGATTCAACGCTTCCTTTACCGTAACACCCTCTAGTTGCTTTCTTGTTTTATCACGGAAGCTTCCACCGGATGCAGTTAAAATAAGACGCTCAATCGCTTTTTCATCCTGTCCTTGTAGACATTGATAAATGGCAGAGTGCTCACTATCTACAGGTAGGATGGGTACATTATACTTTCTTGCTGCTTCCATAACAAGATGCCCTGCCGTTACTAACGTTTCTTTATTAGCCAAGGCAATTGGCTTTCCTCTTTTAATTGCTTCTAATGTGGGCTCTAACCCTACACTTCCTAATACAGCATTAACAACAATGTCTGCTTCTTCATAAATAGCGGCTTCTATTAATCCTTCATGTCCGTATGCAAATGTAACATGTGGAAATTCAAGCTGTAACATGTCTCTGTCTTCTTTATGTAAAACAGAGACAAACCGTGGAGAGCATGCTTTAATAATCTTTCTTGCTTCATTAATATTGCGCCCTACAGAGATAGAAACTAACTGAAACTCGTTTTGATGCATATTGACAACATCTACTGTTTGTTGTCCGATAGAACCCGTTGCTCCTAGCAAAGCAATTTTCTTCAAAGTATATTCACTCTCCCTACAACAAAGACATGCTATTTTACAACATTAATAAGAAATATAAAATTGGCAAGACAAATAGGAGGCTATCAAAGCGATCTAAAATCCCACCGTGACCTGGTAAAATATTTCCTGAATCCTTCACTTCATAATGACGCTTTAAGGCTGATTCTACTAAATCACCAATTTGTCCAAATACCGATACCATGACACCAATCAGTAGAAGCTTGCTTAACGATTGCTCTAAAGGTGCCATAAGGCTAAATAGAACAACCACAACTATGGCACATACAATGCCACCTACAAATCCTTCAATTGTTTTATTTGGACTAATCTCCGGCCATAACTTTCGTTTTCCGATTGCTCGTCCTATAAAATAAGCACCTGAGTCAGTTGCCCAAATAATAAACAAAACAAAGAATACATATACTAATGCTTCTTGTCTAATCTCAATAAAGTAATAAAAGCCCATTCCTACATAGATTGTAGATAGTAGAATAAAAGCTACATCATCAAATGTAAATTGATTTTTTATAAGAACTGTGTAACTCAGTAAAGTTAGCACTGCTAAAAGTGCAACTTCTACTTTATGTTCGCTAAGTAATTGAAACGTTGTGTCTGCACTTCTTGGTAGCAAGAACACCCACAATAATAAAATACTAATAATACTCGGAAAAGATATAGCACTAATTTTTTTCATTCTTAGTAATTCTAATACACCAATCGTTGCAAGCAGATAAATCATTAACGTAAAAGGCAATCCACCAGCAAACACGATTGGGGCAAATACTGCTATTGCAATAACAGCAGTAATAATGCGTTGTTTCATTGTCTGTTCAACACCTTTTTATACACCACCAAAACGGCGTCCTCGATTTTGGAATTCTTCAATAGCTTGAATTAAATGTTCTTCTTTGAAATCTGGCCATAATACATCTGTAAACCAAAATTCTGTATAAGCCAACTGCCATAACATAAAGTTACTTAACCTTAGTTCACCGCTTGTTCGAATTAACAAATCTGGATCTGGTAACTCTCTGCTCATTAAATAGGATGAAACCACCTCTTCTGTGAGGTTTGATTCATCGATAAGACCCATTTTGCTATCTTGCACAATTGCCTGAAGAGCTTTTACCATTTCATTACGACTTCCATAATTGAGTGCAAAATTTAAAATAAGTCCCGTATTGTTCTTTGTGTCACGAATCGCCTTATTAACAGCATTTAACGTATGAGTAGGTAACTCGTTTTTATTACCCATTACTCTCACTTGAACATTTTCTTCAATTAGTTCAGGTAAAAATGTGCCAAGGAATTCTTCTGGTAACTTCATGAGAAATTCCACTTCCGTTTTAGGACGCTTCCAATTTTCTGTAGAAAATGCATAGAGCGTTAATACTTTTACTCCTAATTCGTTTGCAGACTTTGTCATTTGACGAACCACTTTCATTCCTTCATTATGTCCCATAATTCGAGGAAGTGCCCTCTTTTGAGCCCATCGACCATTCCCATCCATAATAATCGCAATATGTTCAGGAATTGAATGTTTTTTGACCTCTAGCTTTCTGAAAGAAAGTGATTCTGACGAGTTTTGTTGCTCTTTTTTAAAAAGTTGAAGTTTTTTGAACATGCAAATGTCCCCCGTTGTGTACCGCTATACTTCACTACTGCTCAGCATAACAATCTCCTATTACACATTATTAACAAAAAAACCCCCTGTAAACAATAGAGGGTCTTTTACAATATATTTTACCTTGAAATCAATTAGACTTCCATGATTTCTTGTTCTTTATCTTTTGTAACTGCATCAATTTTTGTGATATAACCATCTGTTAACTTTTGAATATCATCACTGTAACCACGTAAATCATCTTCAGTAATTTCACCGTTTTTCTCTAACTTTTTCAAGTCATCGTTGCTGTCACGGCGGATATTACGAACAGCTACTTTCGCTTCCTCTGAAGATTTTTTCACAAGCTTCACAAGGTCACGACGACGCTCTTCTGTTAAAGCAGGGATAGACAAACGGATAATAGATCCATCACTTGTTGGCGTCAAGCCTAGGTCAGATTTCATAATTGCTTTTTCAACCTCACCGATTTGTGATTTATCATAAGGTTGAATAACTAGCATACGAGCTTCTGGTACGCTAACTTGAGCTAATTGGTTAACTGGAGTAGGGACACCGTAATATTCTACTGTGATTTTATCAAGTAAAGAAGCACTAGCACGACCAGCGCGAATTGAAGCTAATTCACGAGAGTATGCTTGGATTGCTTTTTCCATTCTTTCTTTTGTTGAATCTAACACTTGTTTTGCCATCATTATTTCCCCCTAACTACTGTTCCGATATTTTCACCTAAAACGGCACGTTTAATATTACCTTCTTCCATAATTGAGAAGACAATTAATGGGATATCATTATCCATACATAGTGATGATGCTGTTGAATCCATAACAGCCAGTCCATCTTTTAATACATCAATGTATGATAGCGTTTCATATTTAACCGCATCTGGAACTTTTTGTGGATCTGCATTGTAAACGCCGTCCACATTATTTTTTGCCATTAAAATAACATCTGCTTCGATTTCAGCAGCACGTAATGCAGCTGTCGTATCTGTTGAGAAATAAGGATTTCCTGTACCTGCTGCAAAAATGACAACACGCTTTTTCTCTAGATGACGTACAGCCTTTCTTCTTATGTACGGCTCTGCTACTTGGCGCATTTCAATTGATGTTTGAACACGTGTTTGAACGCCTAAGTTTTCAAGACTATCTTGAAGCGCTAACGAGTTCATTACCGTCGCTAACATTCCCATGTAATCAGCAGCTGCACGGTCCATGCCCATTTCACTACCAATTTTCCCACGCCAAATGTTACCTCCACCTACAACAACAGCTACTTCAACGCCTAATTCATATACTTCTTTTACTTGTTCTGCAATTGACTTAATAACAGAAGGGTTAATACCGAAGCCTTCATCTCCGGCTAACGCCTCACCACTTAATTTCAGAACGATACGATTATATTTTGAAACACTCATATTAAACCTCCATTTTAAAAAGTATGACTCACTTTTTTCAAAAATAGGGAACACAATGTGCTCCCTACTTAATAGCATTCTTACTTTTTAACTTGGCTCATTACTTCTTCTGCAAAGTTATCTTGACGTTTCTCGATACCTTCACCAACTTCGAAACGTACGAAGCTTTGTACAGTACCGCCTTTGCTCTCAACGAATTGACCAACTTTTACATCTGGATTTTTAACGAATGCTTGATCAACTAAGCAGATATCTTGGAAGTATTTGCTTAAGCGTCCTTCTACCATTTTCGCAACAATGTTTTCAGGCTTACCTTCGTTTAATGCTTGTTGAGTTAATACTTCACGCTCATGCTCAGCTTCTTCAGCAGAAACTTGGTCACGTGATACATATTTAGGGTTGATTGCAGCGATGTGCATTGCTACATCTTTAGCTGCTTCTTCATCAGTTGTGCCAGCTAATAGAGTTAATACTCCAATACGTCCGCCCATGTGTAAGTATGCACCAAACGCATCAGCATCTGTCTTGCTTACAAGTTCAAAGCGACGTAGAGATAATTTTTCTCCGATTGTTGCAATCGCAGAGTTGATGTGCTCTTGAACAGTTGTTCCGTTCTCCATTTTTTGTTCTAAAGCTTCTTCAGCTGAAGCTGGTTTATTAGCTAAAAGATGAGCAGCTAATTCTTTCGTTAATCTTTGGAAACCTTCGTTCTTTGCAACGAAGTCAGTTTCAGAGTTTACCTCTAAGATTACTGCATCATTTCCATTTACTTCGATGAAAGTTAAACCTTCTGCAGCGATACGATCTGCTTTTTTAGCAGCTTTCGCGATACCTTTTTCACGAAGGTAGTCGATTGCTTTGTCCATATCACCATCTGTTTCAGTTAGTGCTTTTTTACAATCCATCATACCAGCACCAGTTTTTTCACGTAATTGTTTAACCATTTGAGCTGTAATTGCCATATTCATAATCCTCCTAAAATGAAGTATGTATATTAAATATTGAATCTTTGTTAAAAAAAGGTGATAAAAGGCTTATTCCCTCTTATCACCTTTTGCTCAATTAAGCAGTTGTAGTTTCAGTTGCTACTGTTTCTTCACCTTGTTTAGCTTCAAGAATTGCATCAGCAATTTTAGAAGTTAAAAGTTTCACAGCGCGAATTGCATCATCATTTGCAGGAATTACATAATCAATTTCGTCTGGATCACAGTTTGTATCAACGATACCAACGATTGGAATATTTAATTTTTTAGCTTCAGCTACTGCAATGCGCTCTTTACGAGGATCGATGATGAATAATGCATCAGGAAGTTTCTTCATGTCTTTAATACCGCCTAAGAACTTCTCAAGACGCTCTAATTCTTTGTTAAGTTGAACAACTTCTTTTTTAGGTAGTACATCAAATGTACCATCTTCTTGCATTTTCTCGATATCTTTTAAACGCTTAATACGTTTTTGGATTGTAGAGAAGTTAGTTAAAGTACCACCTAACCAACGTTGGTTAACGAAGTACATACCAGCACGAGCTGCTTCTTCTTTAACAGAATCTTGAGCTTGTTTCTTCGTACCTACGAATAACATTGTACCGCCTTCAGCAGCAAGCTCTTTTACGAAGCTGTAAGCTTCTTCTACTTTTTTAACTGTTTTTTGAAGATCGATGATGTAGATGCCGTTACGCTCAGTGAAGATATATTTCTTCATTTTTGGGTTCCAACGGCGAGTTTGGTGACCGAAATGTACACCAGCTTCAAGTAATTGTTTCATTGAAATTACTGACATTTGTGTTTCCTCCTAAAATGGTTTTTTTCTCCTCCGCTTATTTCATCTTTAGTCAAGACTACTTATTGTAGCACCATCGACTAAATCCAGTAAGCGTGTGTATTAACACCAAAAACAAATATAGCATACTCATTTGTGACTAGCAAGCACAATTTCAATTTTCTTGTCGAAATTGTAATATTAACTCAATTTCAGTCTTACCTCTACGTAGATTCTTAGCTATTTCTTCTATTGTTAAACCTTTTTTTTCTAAAAAAATCGCTCTTTTTTTTATCTCTTCTGGAGATAATTCATCCACACTTTCATCTTCTTCTTGTTTGTTTAATGAGGATAAATAGGGCTTTTCTTCCCGTTCTGTCTCATCAAGTAACTCCGATAAACTTTCCGTTGGTTCACTTTTCGCATCGAAGCGTGATTCAGTAGCTGGTTCTTCTGATTTCTTATAGAAGGAACGAGACGGCTGATTGACTTTCGTTTGAGACTGCCCCAATTGATGAAAGAATTCCTCGTTCTGCTCTTTCATTTCTGTTACGTATGCTAATATAATCTGTTCCATTTCATAAACGGTTTGTTGCTGCTTCTTCTCCAACTCTTTAACACGAGACAGCTGCATATACAACAGTACAATACAAAGCAAAGACAAACCGTGTATAAGAAAGCTGAAGATTATTAAAAATGTCGTCATATGATTTCCTCTAGATTTTATATTAAATTACTTTATTTAGCGTCGTGCGAAGTTTGAAGATAGCTTTTGAATGAATTTGCGAAATCCTTGAAGTCGATAAGCTTAAAACATGCCCAATTTCTGTGAATGTTAGTTCTTCTTTGTAAAACAACGACAAAACAAGCTGCTCTTTTTCACTTAAGCCTTGAATCACTTCAACTAACTCTTTAAATGTCTCTTTTTTTACCACTTGCTCTTCAGGAGACAGTGCTTTTTCATCTTTAATCGCATATGTTTGATGATCAGAATCATCCGTTTCTCGCGGCTGATCTTCAATTGATAAAACATTCGCAAAAAAGCCTTCATTAATAGACTGAAGAACATCCTCTTCAGTTAATCCTATTTCTTTTGCGATTTCACTCGGTGTAACATTTCGTAAATAACGCTGCTCAAGTTGCTCAATGGCAGCATCAATCTTCTTTGACTTTTCTCTAGCACTACGCGAAAGCCAATCTTCTTTACGAAGACCATCTAAAATAGCCCCTCTTACTCTAAATGAGGCATATGTATCAAACTTTAATTCTCGTTCATAATCAAACTTCTCCAAAGCATCATATAACCCCATAAGCCCTAAACTTTTAAGCTCGTCTTTGTTTATTGTTTTTGGTAAGCTTACTGCTATGCGTTGTACATGATAGTTAACGAGAGGAAGATATTTTTTCACTAACATATTTCCAGCATGAGAATCTCGTGATTGAATCCACTGTTCCCAATACTGTTGTTCTTCACTTGTTGAGAGCCCCACGAAATTCCCTCCCTTTTGAACATTAATAATGGTTGGTAGGTCATAGCTTTATTATAACAAAAGAAACGAGCCTGCTTGTTATTACTTATCTGTTTTATGATTGATTGCTTATGATATTGATTTGTTAGATTTGTGAAGTCCCTTGATTCACTGTCCGAATTGTAAGCATTCCCGTTTTAGGATTAAACTCTATCGTTCTTCCATTTTGCCCACCTATATCTCGAGAAACAATAGGAATTTTTTGTTTCTTCAACTGTAATTCAACTGCTTCTACATTACGTGGCCCAATCCGCATTAGATCATTAGTTGAATGAAACTGAAACATTTGAGCACCGCCTGCAAGTTTCGCCTTCATTTGAAACTTGTTAGCGCCGTTCATCATGAGCTTTTTTATTAATAAGTCAACTGCTGTGTCTGCGTACTTTGCTTGATTGAATGCTCCATTCTTTGCTAATGAAGAATCCGGTAGCATGATATGAGCTAAACCTGCAATACCGTGTTGCAAATCATAGATGATAACACCAACACATGAGCCTAATCCAGCTGTTCGAATAAGGTCTGGAGCTTTGACTATATTTAAATCAGCTATACCCACTTTAACCACGTTCACTTCATGAATCATAATCAGTCACTCCAAGTGCCTTAAAAATTGATGCTAACGATTCATGATTAGGAACCAATAGAAAATGGCCCTTTACTAGTGATTTTTGTAGTTCTGTACGTGTCAAAACCGTATCAATAACAATAACTGAATCACTTTGTTGAGACACTTCTAATAACCCATTACTAAGTACCGCGCCTACCATATCAACACATAAGCTAGGTACAGACGGATACAAAGACAAACCGGTAAAGTCAGACAAAGACGAGATATAAGAGCCTGATAAAATATTCCCTAATTCTTTCAAAGCGGACAACGCTAACTCTGATGATCTTAGCTGTGCAATCGATTGAATATCTTTCGCCACCATTGCTTGTAAAAAATCATACGCTTCTTCAAGAGGTAAAAAGAAAAACAAGCTGCTTGGAACATCTCCTTCCACTCGTAAAAACACACTTGCAACCACATGATCAGGTCCGCCAATTAAATCAATCGCTTCACTAATTGTTGCAACCTTTACATCTGGTACATTCATATTAATAGGCATCTTTAGCAAGCTAGATAAAGCTGTTGCAGAATGAGCTGCCCCAATGTTACCAATTTCCTTAAGGACGTCACGATGTGAGGATTTTAATGATTCATCTTTTCTCATCATTGTTGTGTCTCAGTTTGTTGATGAATACTCAATACTTTTTGTAAGTTTAGTAGAATGAGTAATCTCTTATCAATTTTAATGACGCCGTTTAAGTAATCAACACTAACGCCATCTACCACTTCTGGAGGAGGCTCGATCTCACTTTCCTTAATATCAATTACATCATTAGCAGCATCAACAATTAAACCAACCTCTAAATCATTTGAAGAAACAATAATAATTCTTGTATTGTCCGTATATTCCACAACCGGAATT
Organism: Priestia iocasae; assembly: GCF_016909075.1. Classification (GTDB taxonomy): domain Bacteria; phylum Bacillota; class Bacilli; order Bacillales; family Bacillaceae_H; genus Priestia; species Priestia iocasae. Next base: position 707,929 of record NZ_JAFBFC010000001.1, on the reverse strand, counting down.
CCAAAGCGACTACGTAGATCAACGATAGGGGTAACAACTCCTCTTAAGTTGATTACTCCTTTTATAAAAGGTAATGTTCGTGGAACCCTAGTAATATGCTGTAACTTTTCAATTGACTTTACTTGATTAACAGGAATCCCATACTCTTCATCTTGTAATTGAAAGATAATAATTTTCGTTTCCATTTTATTGCTCCCTTTCTTTTCTATTTAACGATAACAAAAGTGTTATTTAATCAGAGCGTTGCAATCAATAATTAAGGCTACTTGACCATCACCTAAAATGGTTGCTCCTGATATAGCAAATACATTTGTTAAATATGTACCGAGAGACTTTAACACTACTTCTTGCTGACCTATGAAAGAGTCAACAATTAATCCAGCCATTTTATCCCCTTTTCGAACAATAACAACTGAGTATAACTCTTCTTCTGTAGACTCACCAGGTACTTCAAATACATCTTTTAAATTTACAAGAGGAACAACTTTCCCACGAAAATCAATTACTTTTTGACTATGAGCATGTAAAATATCTTGTTTCTTTACAATGGCCGTTTCAATAATAGAAGATAAAGGTAAAGCATATTTTTCATTAGCCATTTCAACTAGTAATACAGAAATAATCGATAGCGTTAGTGGAAGCTGAATAGAGAAAATTGAACCGTATCCTTCTTTGGAGTCAACTGAAACCGTTCCACCTAATGATTCAATTGTATTCTTTACAACATCTAGTCCAACTCCGCGACCAGAAACGTCAGAAATTTTATCCGCAGTTGAGAATCCAGATGCAAAAATTAATTCGCTTGCTTGTTTATCTGTTAAGTTCGCAGCTGCCTGTTCAGTAATTATTCCTTTTGAAATAGCTTTCTTTAATACTTTGTCTCGATTAATACCCGCACCATCATCTTCAATGTCAATGAAAACATAATTTCCACTATGATAGGCTTTTAATCGAACCGTTCCTTCTGCTTTCTTACCGTTTTGCTCTCGAATCTCTGGCATCTCTACTCCATGATCGATTGAATTGCGAAGAAGATGAACAAGTGGGTCACCAATTTCATCAATAACCGTCCGATCAAGTTCTGTTTCCGCGCCGATGATTTCTAAATTGATTTTCTTCCCTAAATCTTTTGCAAGCTGACGCACCATACGAGGAAAGCGATTAAACACAGTTTCAACTGGAACCATGCGCATATTTAGAATAATATTTTGAAGATCACTAGAGATTCGTGACATTCTTTCTACTGTTTCATGAAGCTCCGAATTATTTAGATCTTTTGAAATTTGCTCTAAACGACCTCTATCGATTACAAGCTCTTCAAACAAATTCATTAAGCTATCAAGACGATCAATATTTACACGTATTGTTTTTTGAGCCGCTTGAGATTTTTGTTGAACTGGTTGAGTTGATTGAGTTTCTTGCTTGTTATTCACCTCGGTTGGTAGTGTTGGTTCTGCAACGACTTCTATTTGCGTTTCTTCTACCTCTGAGCTTAACGCATGAGAAACTTCTTGAATTTCAACATCGGCAACCTCTGAAACTTTTAAAATACGTTGTTTCACTTCTTCTTGTTCCACTTTGGTTAATAATGTAATACGAAACTCGTAGTCAAATTTTTCTTCTTCAAGTTGCTGAACATCAGGTACAGATTTAATTACTTCTCCAATCTGTTCTACCACTTCAAACACCATATAAACGCGAGCTGCTTTTAACAAGCAACTTGATTGTAACTGAACGGTCACTTCGAACACATGAAAGCCCTGTTCCTTCGATTGTGCAATAACGGTTTGTTCAAAATCATCATATTGTAGAGTTAGTGAATGTTGCTCTACTTTTTCTTCTTCATTAGGCAGCTCTTTATCACTTTCACCATGTTCAATTTTTTCTAACCTAGCCACAATTTCAGTAACATCACGCTTGCCATCTCCACCATTAGCAATTGATTGAACCATTGCCTCTAAGTCATCAATAGAATCGAATACTACATCTAATACTGATGTTGTAACGATAATTTTCTGATTACGTATTGCATCTAATACATTTTCCATCATATGAGTCAAATTGGCTAAATCATCAAAGCCCATTGTAGCTGACATGCCTTTTAGCGTATGTGCTGAACGAAAGATTTCATTCACAATAGCTAGATTACTAGACTCTTTTTCAAGAACTAACAATTGATCATTAATGTTCTGTAAGTGTTCTTTACTTTCCTCAATAAAAACCTCTAAATATTGAGCCATTTCCATAACAATTACACCCCTTATTATTTCTTTACGTATTCTGTGATTACACTTGAGATTTGGTATAGTGGCTCTACACAATCTACTAAATTCGTTGCGACTGCTGATTTAGGCATGCCATATACAACAGATGTCTCTTCAGATTCTGCTATTGCTTTTGTTTTCCCTGAGTTTTTTAATTTTTTTAACCCTTCTGTACCATCTGATCCCATTCCAGTTAAAATAACGGCTATCTTTTCATAGTCTTTGAGTAAGCCTACTGATTCAAACATGCGATCAACAGATGGTCGATGACCTTTAATAGCGGCTTGTTCATCGAGATTTACAGCTACAGACGAGCCTATTTTCTTTACGGTTAAATGAAGTCCACCGGGTGCAATATAGGCTGTACCGGGTATGAGTAATTCACCATGTTCTGCTTCCTTTACATGGATTGAACATAGTGTATTAAGCCTAGTAGCTAATGACTTCGTAAACCCAGGTGGCATATGTTGAACAATGACAATCGGGGACTCAAATTCTCCTGGCAATCCCGTTAGTACTTCTTGTAAAGCTCGAGGGCCACCTGTTGATGTACCAATGCAAACAATTTTTTTCTTTGTTTTTACTTTCTCTGATTGAATCGTATTTTTTAGTTCTATTGTACTATTATTTCGGTATGAAAAAACAGCCTTCTTAAGGTCTGAGTCATAGGATACATATTTTCCGTTAAAAACTTTCATGTTTGCTTTACTAGCAAGTAATACTTTTTCGATTAATGTCTCTTTTACTTTATATAAATCTAATGAAATAGCACCTGATGGTTTTGCTAAAAAGTCAATAGCTCCATACTCCATAGCTAATACTGTATTTTGTGCCCCTTCAGACGTCGTACTTGAAAGCATTACAACAGGAGTCGGTTTTTCTTTCATAAGTTGTCGTAGCATTTCTAATCCATTCATCCTAGGCATTTCAACGTCCAGCGTAATAACATCTGGATGAAACATTTTCATTTTTTCAAGTGCGTCTTCACCATTACGTGCTGTACTAACGACTTCAAACCGACCGTCGGATTCTAAAAAATCACTAATTAACTTCCGCATAAAAGCTGAATCGTCTACAACTAACACCTTTACTTTGCCCAAATAAATCCTACCCTTCAAGAAAGAACTTTTTCAACTTTGCTATAAAACTAACTTTATCTGTTTGATTTACGTTACCGCTACTGTTTACAAGATAACGCTGTACAATGAGTGTAAGAGATTTACTCGCATCTGATTTTGGGTTATCTAACAGAAAGGGAACTTGCTTTGTAACTGCCCTCTGAATAGCACGGTCATCTGGAATTATACCAAATAAAATTGTCTCTCTTTGTAAAAAGTTCGTAACAGCTGAATTTAATCGAGTATAAACAGACAGTCCTTCCTTTTCAGTGTATGCTCTGTTCACAGTTATATAAAAAGAAGATTCAATGCCGTGTAATGTCATAAATTTTATCGCTGCGTAGGCATCTGTAATAGATGTTGGTTCAGGCGTAGAAATTACAACAATATCATCCACTGATTGCAAGAAATTCAAGGCTCCTTCTGTCATTCCAGCTCCCATATCAAAAATCAGATAATCATAGTTATCTGCAATGTTACTTAGTTGATCAATTAAAAACTCGATTTTTTCTAATGAAAAGTCAAAGACTGAGCCTATTCCAGTTCCTCCAGCAATATAGGATAAATTCTCTGATCCTGTACATATAATATCTTCAATGGATTGTTCACCTTCAAATAAATCCACAATGGTCCTTCTCGAAGATGTCCCCATTAAAATGTCAATATTACCCATACCTATATCCATATCAAATAGTAGCACATTGTATCCTTTTTCAACTAACGAGAGTGAGAAATTTAACGAAAAGTTCGATTTTCCCACTCCCCCTTTTCCACTCAGTACGGCGATGGCCCTTGCCTTTTTTTTGCTTTGTATCTCTTTTACTTGCTTACGTAGAAGTTCAGCTTGATCTTTCATGCTAATTCTCTCCGATTACATCATTTGTTATCTTGTTTATATCTGCTTTAGCTAAATCATCCGGTACGTTTTGACCATATGTAATATAACTAACACCCTTTTGGCAGGCCAACATCATGTTAATTGCATTTCCATACGTTTCTGTTTCATCTACTTTTGTAAAGATAAATGAATCAATTGGAATCATAGAAAACTGTTTATAAATCGCTTGCATATCGGTCAACTTTGCCGTCATTGCTAGAACTAAAAAAGTTTGTATCTGATCGTCAAATGAAATCATTTCTTGTAAATCTTTTACGTATTTCCTTTCACGGAAATTACGACCTGCTGTATCAATAAAGACCGTATCGTAGCTAGCAAAAGATTGCATTGCTCGTTGAACGTCCTCGCTGTTATAACAAACTTCAATTGGAGCATTTAAAATATTGGCATATGTTTTTAATTGATCAATTGCTGCGATTCGATACGTATCTGTTGTAATAAAAGCAACACTTTTTTTATGTTCAATGACGCATTTCGCAGCTAGCTTTGCTAAGGTTGTTGTTTTACCTACACCAGTTGGACCTACTACATTTATATATTTTTTTTCAAATATAATCCCTTCAGCTTGATAATCTTCTAGCTTCCTTACCAACCACTGCTTTACCCAAGCCTTTAACGCAAAATCAGATTCATGTTCCTTTGTATAATAATATTTAAGTAATTCAGGAGTAAGTTCTTCAAGTAACCCATTATCGACTTCTTGCCTAGTTAGTTGCGCTAATACAGATTTGACCTCCTGTGGATAGTGCTCTACGCTTCTTAGCTCTGTAGATGTTAAATCAGTGACTAACGCTTTTAGTTCTTTGATTTGCTTATCTAATTCTTCATGTCGAACTCCTGACTTCTCTCCTTCAACTATCGGCTCTTCTATTTTTATCTTTTGCTTTTTAGGTTTGGGTTTCTCAACTACATCAATTGCTGCAATCACTTCAATTTTTTTTTTTGTGAATAACCCTAAAAATCCACCGGTTTGTATTGCTTTTGAATTCAATATCACAGCATTGTCGCCTAATTCAGCACGAATCATTTTCATCGCTTCTGGCATCGTATGCGCCACATATTTTTTTACTTTCATTAGTCAATATTCACCAACCCTACACTTTGAACTTCAACATTTGATTCTAATTCATTGTATGACAAAACTGGGACTTGAGGTAAGTACCTTTCAATTAGTTGTCGCACATACATCCTTACTGCTGGTGAACATAACAGAACAGGAGACTGCTCTTGCATAGATGATTGTTCAATTTGTTGAGCAATGTTTTCTACAATTGTTTGTGAAATCATCGGATCAAGCGACATATAGTTACCATGTTCCGTCTGTTGAACGCCCTCTGCTAATACCTTCTCTACCCTTCCAGATAAGGTGATAACCTTCAATGAGTCTCCTTCAGTTGCATATTGATTTGTGATTTGTCTTGCCAATCCTTGTCTTACGTACTCAGCAAGTAAATCTGTATCAGATGTCATCTTCCCATAGTCTGCCAACACTTCAAAGATGACAGGTAAATTACGAATTGACACTTGTTCTTTTAGTAGTTTAGATAACACTCTTTGTACCTCTCCAACTTGAAGAGGACTAGGCGTAACTTCTTCTACTAAGATTGGATAAGACTCTTTTAAATGATCAATTAATTGCTTTGTCTCTTGACGTCCTAATAATTCGTGAGCATGACTTTTTATAATTTCAGTAATATGAGTGGAAACAACAGATGGTGGATCGACAACCGTATATCCAAACATCTCAGCTTGTTCTTTCATCGTATCGGTAATCCATTTAGCAGGCATGCCAAATGCTGGCTCCATTGTATCAATCCCTTCAATAGAATCATCTTCTACCCCAGGGCTGATCGCTAAATAATGATCTAATAAAATTTCGCCTCTTGCCATTTCATTTCCCTTTACTTTTAGTCGATACTCATTTGGCTGAAGCTGAATGTTATCTCTTATTCGAACGACAGGAATAACAAGTCCTAACTCTAATGCTAATTGTCTTCTAATCATTACAATACGATCTAATAAGTCTCCGCCTTGATTTGTATCTGCTAGAGGAATTAATCCATATCCGAATTCAAATTCAATTGGATCAACACTTAATAGATTAACTACACTTTCTGGACTTTTCATCTCATCTACTTGAACTTCTTCTTCTGAAACAGCCATTTCTTTCTGAACATTGTCATGCTGAGCTTTTGATAAGTAATAACCTCCAAAAGCTAATATAATAGCAATTGGCATCGTAATGATGTCATTCATTGGTGTCATTAAGCCTAACATCGCAACCGTTATAGCTGTAACATACAGCATAGCTGGAAAAGCAAATAATTGCTTTGTAATATCTTGACTCAAATTACCTGTCGAAGCAGCTCTAGTGACAATAATACCTGTCGCAGTCGAAATCATTAATGCAGGAATTTGGCTAACAAGTCCATCCCCAACCGTTAACAAGGTAAATGTTTGAGAGGCTTCACTAATGCTCATTCCCATCTGCATCATCCCGATAATGATTCCAAATAAAACGTTAATTAATGTGATCACAATACCAGCAATGGCATCACCTTTAACAAATTTACTTGCTCCATCCATTGCCCCGTAAAAATCCGCTTCACGTTGAATCTTCTCACGACGCTCAATAGCTTGATGCTCTGAAATCATACCTGCGTTCAGGTCCGCATCGATACTCATTTGCTTTCCTGGCATCGCATCTAATGTAAATCGTGCCGCTACTTCTGATACACGCTCTGCACCTTTCGTAATGACAAGAAATTGAATGATGACTAAAATAACAAACACAACAAAACCAACGAGAGGGTTTCCACCGATTACAAAGCTTCCAAATGTCTCAACAACTGTCCCCGCTTCTGCCTCACCTAAGATGGAGCGAGTGGTGGAAACATTTAATCCTAGACGATACAAGGTTAAAATTAACAATAATGATGGAAATACTGATAACTCTAATGGTTCTTTCATGTTCATAGACACAAGTAAAACTAGAAGAGCAAGAGAAATATTCAGCATAATCAACAAACTTAAAAGCCATGAAGGCAGTGGTATAACAAGCATCACAATAATAAGTACAACCCCAACAATGACTGGTAGATCTCTTGCAGACATGAATCATTCTCTCCTTATAAAAACCCGTTAAGATAACATCTATCGTTTGTTTTTCAATTTATATACGTAAGCTAAAATTTCAGCAATTGCTTTAAAGAATTCTTCGGGGACAGCATCTCCGACTTTTGTTTGATTATAAAGTGCTCTAGCTAATGGGCGATTTTCAATCATGGTAACATCGTGATTAGAGGCAACTGCCTTTATTTTCTGGGCAATATAGTCTACCCCACTAGCTACTACATATGGTGCGTCCATTTTGCTCTCATCATATTTTAAAGCAATGGCATAATGAGTTGGGTTAGTAATAACGACATCTGCTTTCGGAACCTCTTGCATCATTCTCGACATAGCCATTTCTCTTTGTTTTTGCTTAATTTTAGATTTAATCAGCGGATCTCCTTCAATGTTTTTATGTTCATCTTTTATATCTTGCTTTGACATACGGATATTCTTTTCGAAATCGTATTTTTGGTACATATAATCAAGCGTAGACAAAAATAGGAGAACAAGAGCTCCGGCAAGACCCATCTGAAAAATCAGCTTCGCTAACAAAGATAATCCTTCTCCTAAACTTGTTTGAGATAGCAATAAGACTTCATCAAGATTTAGCCAAAGAATTGCAAACGTTACGACACCAATGCATATAATTTTTAAACTAGATTTTAATAACTCAACAATTGCGCGAATAGAAAAGATACGTTTTGCTCCTGATATTGGATTAATTTTCTCTAACTTCGGCTGAATGGCTTCTGTTGAAAACAAAAATCCGATTTGCATATAGTTAGCTGCAATTGCACCTATTAGCGCAACTAACATAATAGGTCCAATTGCAGTTACCATCTTTGGTAACAGTTCGAACAAAACCATAAATACATTGTTTTCTGTTACATCTACTAGTAAATAGGACTGAAAGGTGTGCTTCATCATTAAAGTAATTTGCTTTAACGCAAAGCTTCCTCCAAACCATAAATATAAGAAAACAATTAACAGTACAATCGCTGTACTGACATCTTGACTTTTAGCTACTTGTCCTTTTTTTCGAGAATCTTGACGCTTTTTAGGTGTGGCCTTTTCTGTTTTTTCACCTGCAAAATATTGCAAATCTAAGCGAACAAGCAACATCACTACATTCCTCCTAAAATTGCAATGATATTGCGCATTGCTTCTAACATTTCCTCGAAAATTCCTTGCATCACATAAATGAAGCTTGCCATTACAACAATTAACAGTGCAAATGTCACTAAAATCTTAAGCGGAAAACCTACAACAAAAATATTTAACTGAGGCACCGTTCTTGCTACAATTCCTAACGCTACATCTACAAGTAATAAAGAGCCAACAATAGGCAATGACATTTGTACGGCAATTAAAAACATGGTTGCAAACGTTTTGATTGCCTGCTTAACAAACGCTTCACTTCCAACAGGAAAAAACAATTCATTAATGGCCACTACTTGATAACTATAATAGATTCCTTCTATTAACAGATGATGACCGTTCGTTGCTAATAAAACCAAAAGTGCAATCACATATAAATACTGTCCTAGCAATGGACTTTGCGCTCCTGTTTGAGGATCAATAACATTTGCTATTGCAAATCCCATTTGAAAGTCAATTAATCCACCTGCTACCTGAATAGCCATAATAATCATGTACGCAGTTAGTCCAATCATAAGTCCAACCATACATTCTTTTAGTACTAACAATACGAATGATCCATCTAAAACAAGGTTAGGCGTTTCAAACGTTGACACCGCTAAAATTGATAACGCAGCAGCTAAACCGATTTTATGTGTTGCAGGTATTGTGCGATAAGAAAAAAGAGGGACGGTTAAAACAAAGGATGTCATTCGAACAAACGTTAGCAAAAAAGTTGGATAAGCGAGTAACAATTGTTCCATCATCTACCCCACATAGTTGTGCAAGTTTGCAAAAATTTCATACGTAAAAGCCATCATTCTTGATAACATCCATGGTCCAAAGAAAACAATCCCTACTAGTACTGCTACAATTTTAGGAATAAAAGCGAGCGTTTGCTCTTGAATTTGTGTTGTAGCTTGAAAAATACTAACAGCTAATCCCACAACAAGCGCCAATAAGAGTAATGGCCCACAAACAATTAATACTGTATAAATCCCTTTTTCCGCTAACGAAATAATAAATTGTGAATCCATAATCCCTCACCTATTAAAAACTTAGTAGTAACGACTTAATGACTAGATTCCATCCATCTACTAATACAAACAATAATATCTTAAAAGGCAATGAAATCATGACTGGTGGGAGCATCATCATCCCCATCGACATCAGTACACTGGCCACAATCATGTCAATGACTAAGAATGGAATAAAAATCATAAAACCGATTTGAAATGCTGTTTTAATTTCACTTATTGCAAAAGCAGGAACAAGAGCTGTTAAAGGAATATCCTCTATTGAGCTTGGCTTGTCTATTTGTGCGTAACCTAGAAATAGTGATAAATCTTTTTGGCGAGTATGGTTACTCATAAACTCTTTAATTGGCAAAGCAGCTTGTCCGTATGCTTCTTCTAAACTAATTTCTTCATTAAATAATGGTTGAAGCGCTTGTTCATTTATTTCAGAAAAGGTTGGTGCCATAATAAAAAACGTTAAAAACAATGCAAGTCCAATGATGACTTGATTAGGTGGCATTTGCTGTGTCCCTAATGATGTGCGAACAAATGATAATACAATGACAATTCTTGTAAAGCACGTCATCAAAATCAAAATACCGGGAGCAAGCGATAAAACCGTTAATAAGAGTAATAATTTAATAGAGGTGGACACATTTTCAGGATTACTCGTATTAAAAATCTCAATCATTTCATTCATGTTGCTGCTTATCCCTTTCTAACTCATGTAGCGCTTTTTTACGTGCCACAGCCATTTCATTCATTTCCTTTTTAAAAAGTTGTTGAAAATTCGTATTATCATTTATTGGCTGCTTTCTTCTTTTCCATTTTTCAATCATATGAGGAAGAGCCATTTGAATTTCAGTTTGATTGGATTGTGATTGCTCATATTTTTGCATAATCGTTTCTTTTTCATCACCTGAAAGCTGTGACAAGAGTTGAACATTTTCCCCTACACCTAATACGAATACTTGATCTCCTACTTTAACAACTTGTACAGATTTATTACTACCTAAATTTGCACCACCAAGATTTTGGACAATTTTATTTGACTGTAGCAAGTGAGTCCGCTTATTTAAAAACTTTAACAGCACAAACAGCAAGGCTATGACAAATAAAAAAGCAAAAATCATCTTTAAGAAATCCCAACTTGAGATTGTTGTGGACTCATTTTTTACTGACTCTCCATTTTCATTTGGAACATTGGTATCTTTGCATTTCGTTGGATTCTCCATACACTCTGTTACAGAGGGCTGACCTTGCTCCGCGTAAACGGAAAAAGACGGAGCAAGAATCATAAAAATGAGAAGAACAACATATAGACTTTTTTGTAACAAAGCAGTCTCACCCTCTTATTCTATTCCTTCAGTCATGATTAACCGATTGATTTTGAAATTGCTTCTAGCACGCGATCAGCTTGAAATGGTTTAACAATAAAATCTTTTGCTCCAGCTTGGATTGCGTCGATAACCATTGCTTGTTGTCCCATTGCTGAACACATAATAACTTTTGCATCACCATTAATCTTTTTGATTTCTTTTAATGCTGTAATTCCATCCATTTCTGGCATTGTAATATCCATTGTAACTAAATCTGGCTTATGTTCTTTGTATAATTCAATAGCCTGCGCTCCATCGGCTGCTTCAGCTACTACTTCATATCCATTTTTAGATAAAATATCTTTGATCATCATACGCATAAATGCTGCATCATCTACGATTAAAATTCTTTTTGACATAATTAATTTCCCCCTATAATTCCTTAGCTTAATTTATTTATTCGGTCGCGTTGACTCACAATATCTGTTACACGCACACCAAAGTTTTCTTCGATTACCACTACTTCACCTTTTGCAATAAGCTTATTGTTAATTAAAATATCTACAGGTTCACCCGCTAATTTATCTAATTCAACAATAGAACCAGAAGATAACTCTAAAATATCTTTCACTGTTCGTCTTGTACGACCGAGTTCAACAGTTACTTGTAATGGTATATCAAGTAACATGTCTAGATTACGTGTTTCAGGCTCTGGTACGTTTGCAGAGTCAAAACTCGAAAAGGCTGCAGGCTGTACATTAACAGGTTGAGGTTTCGGTGCCTTTGCAGCCGGTTGCTGAGGTTTTGATTGCGCATATGATGGTTCTTCATACTTGGCCATTGAAACAGATTCGTTAGCCTTTGGCATTTCAGACTGAGCTATGCTTTCTTCTTTTACAGGTGGTGATGTGTAAGTTGGCTCAGATATATCCGCTCCATTACTTGAATCACTCGGTAATAATTCACTTACTAAACTACGAGCAAATGGTAGTGATAGTAATTGCATAATATTTGAGTCGATTAAATCACCAACTTTTAACTTAAACGACACTTTGATGAGTATATCGTCATCCGGTAGTAAATCAGTTCCTTCATATTGAATAATGTCTAAGATATCTAGATTCGGTGGTGAGATATCTACTTTTTTATTAAAGATTGTTGACATTGAAGTAGCTGCCGACCCCATCATTTGATTCATTGCTTCTTGAACAGCACTTAATTGAATTTCATTCATCATCTCAGGAGGATTAATTCCATTACCTCCAAGCATTAAGTCAGCAATAATAGCAGCATCACTTTGTTTAATAACAAGTAAGTTTGTACCGGAGATACCGACTGTATATTGCACTTCTACTGCAACATATGGATTTGGAAACTCTGCTTCTAATTCACTTTTTTGTACAACAGAAATATCTGGTGTTGTAATATCGACTTTTTGATTTAATAACAAAGAAAGTGCTGTAGCTGAGCTTCCAAATGAAATGTTCCCAATTTCACCAATTGTATCTTTTTCCATTTCTGAAAAATAATCATCAATGACTAGCTTTTTTGTTTGCTGCTGATTATCAAGGTCATCATCTAGACTTGCCCCTTTTAATAGGGCATCAATCTCTTCTTGAGACAACATATCACCATTCATCGTCCTGTTCCCCCCTTTTGAATTCATCAAGTATTTGCACGGCTAGTTTCTTTTTAGATTTTCCTGGCTGAGCCAAGAACTTTGGTAACTCCCCTACTTTTACAATAAGAGGTTCATTAATCTCTTGATCTAATCGAATAACATCTCCAATATCTAGCGCTAAGAAATCTTGAATAGAAATATTCGTCGTACCAAGTTCAGCTATTACTGGAACTTCCGCAACATGAATTCGTTTTTTTAACTGTTTTATCTCATTTTCATTTGGTGCTTTTTTTGTTGACTGCATCCAATAATGAACAGATAGCTTAGGTAAAATTGGTTCAAGCGTAACATGTGGTATACAAATATTGATCATTCCTGTTGCTTCACCAATTTGTGTATTTAAAGAAATAACAACCACTGTTTCATTTGGAGCAATCATTTGTAAGAACTGTGTATTCACTTCAAAATCAGCGAGTATAGGATCAATTTGCGTAAGGCTACTCCAGGCCTCTTGCATACTTTCTAACGTATAATAAAAAATATTTTGCAACAGCTTCGTTTCAATCTCTGTTAAGTTTTCAATCTTATTAATTCCTTCACCCTTACCACCAAGTAATCGATCTAGCATTGCATACGCAACATTAGGATTTACCTCCATGATCACTCTTCCTTCAAGTGGAGGAACTTCGATGACATTCAACAAAGTCATTTTAGGCACAGACCGAATAAATTCTTCATATGGAATTTGATCCACAGAAGCAACATTTAATTGAACTACCGTGCGAAGTTTTGCCGAGAATAAAGTTGTTAATAAGCGTGCATAGTTTTCATGTAACCTTGTCAAGCTTCGAATTTGATCTTTTGAAAATCGTAACGCTCGCTTGAAATCATACGTTTTTACACGTTTCTTATTTTCTTCAATCTTCAGTTCCTCTGCATCCATTTCTCCGGTAGATAATGCTGATAGCAACGCATCTATTTCATTCTGTGACAAAACATCATCAGCCAAATGTTTCACCTCCTACAACCAGCACATTTGCTTTACTGAAGTACTTTAGATGTTGTATAAATTTTAATAACCTTTCCTTCTTGCATTAATTGATTAAGTTGAGCTTTTAAGTTTGTTTCTAACTTTTTTAGCCCTTCTTTTCCTTCAAAATCTTCTGCCTTCATATCAGAAAGCTCTTTGATAATAATATCTTTAGCTTGAAATTCACGCTTTTGTAACTCTTCTGCAGCCTTTTTGTTATTGGTTTGAATTTTAAACGAAATTCGCACAAAATGATTACTAACTAAATTTGTTGTGACATCATTAATATCGACTGATGATTCAAGTACTTCATCAATGGATGGTTCTGTCTGAACTGGCTCATCTTTCGATTTCATAATAACAACGACTGCAACTGCACCAACTAACGTTAATACTAGCAAGATAATAAACATCATATTTACTAGCTTATTTTTAAACAATGTGCTATACCTCCATATCTTGCTGTAAACCTAACACATTAATTTTACGGTAAAAGGCTACAACGTGTTTCTCAACCTCACTAATCGTTTCTTTTACAACGAGCTTCTTACCATTCGTTAGTGTAATTGTAGTATCAGGAAAAGCTTCAACTTGCTCTATGTATAGTGCATTTAAGGTAAACGTTTTTCCATTTAATCTTGTTAAAATTACCATAGGTTAGCAGAGATTCAAAGAGTAGCTCTCTGAATCTCCTCCCTCCTAATCTGTTAAGTTATCGTTTTAGATTAACTAACTCCTGTAAAATCTCATCAGACGTAGTAATGATTCGCGTATTTGCTTGAAAACCACGCTGAGCAACAATCATTTCCGTAAACTCTTCTGAAAGATCAACGTTTGACATCTCTAGCGTTCCTGCAACAATCGTACCTGTTCCCCCAGTGCTCGGTGCATTCATCACTGGATTTCCTGAGTTAGTTGTGTTTTTGAACAAATTGTTACCACTTTTACTAAGTCCATCATTGTTCGCAAACTTCGCAATCGCAATCGTTCCTGCTGTTTGCAACGTTCCTGTATTATTAATAAAGGTAACTTTTCCATCTGCCCCTATACTAAAGCTTTTTGCATTAGTTGGGATTTGAATTCGACTTACATTGGTTGAATTCGCAGTATCAGTTATAGTGCCACTTGGTGTTCCAGTTCCGGTTGCACCTAGTACATAATAACCATCTGCATTGACCATATATCCTTGTTGATCTAGATAGAAGTTACCTGCTCGCGTGTACCCTTCTACCGTTGCTGGAGTACCTGTACCTGTTCCGACTACAAACAATCCATCTCCTGAAATGGCTAAATCAAGAGGTCTTGCCGTTGTTTGTAAGCTTCCTGTCGTATGAATCGTATCGACCGCAGCAAGCTGTGAGCCTAAGCCTATTTGTTTTGGGTTTGTTCCTCCAATGTTAGCTCCTGGAGCACTTGCTCCTGCGATTTGCTGACTCACTAAATCCTTGAAAATGGTTCTTCCTTTTTTAAAGCCGTAGGTGTTTACGTTTGAGATATTATTACCGATTACATCAAGCTTCGTTTGAAAATTTTTCATTCCACTAATTCCTGAGTACATTGAACGTAACATAATTGCTCCTCCTCATATCAAGGTTTTATTATTCACTAATTTTAGTGATTTGCTGCAAAGTGATGGTTGATTGCTTTTCATCTTTCAACTTAAATGTAGCTGCTCCATCTTTAAATAAGACCGAGCTGACAACTGCTGTTTGCTCAATACCTTCATGATCAATCCATGTTACTTTTTTATTAATAAGACCACTTGCTTGAATCATATACTGATCACTAAATGAGTCATATACATTAGAAATATTAGCAGGCTCAAGCTCTGTTCCATCCATAAGCTTGAATGATACATTATCTCCTTTGTAGTGAATAGACGTAACCGTTCCTTTACCCTCTTGTACGTTTACAGTGCCATCTTCTTCCTCAATTACTTTATGCCATGTAACAGCTTTTCCAACGAACTGTTGATATTGAATAAGCGCTGACTGACTTTGTTGATTGGCCATCTTTTCAAAATTCTGGCTCATATTTGTCATTTGCTCAAGTGTTGAAAATTGTGCCATCTGAGCAATGAAATCTTTATCTTCTAGCGGATTCATTGGATCTTGATTTTGCAATTGCGTCATTAAAATCTTCAAAAAGTCATCCTTACCAAGCACATCCGTACCAGTCTTTCGAGCAGGTTGTTGGTAGTTTTTCAAAAACAGATTAGAATCAATAGTATTTGACATATGCTCCCACCTAAATGTTGTAATTTATTAGCACATCCGCCAATGCATCCTTAAATTCAGCTTCTTCTTTCACTTCTGCCTCTTCAGGTTCCTGCTGGTGAGAAGGTTGCTTTTCATTCTCTCTTTGTCCTTTTCCATCATTTATCATGGCTCGTTCAAACAGATGAGGTTGTTGTTGAATGTCAATTTTATCAATTTGAATTTGCTGATTAACAAACGCTTGCTTTAATGCTTGAATTTGCCCATCTAATAGCTCTTTTGCTTGAGCTGTTGAAGCAACCATACGAGCAGTGAATTGATTGCCTTGTTTAATTAATTCTATTTGCAATGAACCTAAGTGCTCTGGAAATAACTTAATTAACAATCGTGATTGTTGATCATTTTGTATGAAAGAAGCTTTCGATAACAGTCGTTGCATTTGTTTCATTAGTTGAGCTGAATCTAGCTCTGTCTCGTTTGAGGTTTGATTTAAATGTAAGACTAATTGTTGTGTTTTTGCCATCTCACCATTTACAAACGAAGGTGCTTCGATCTCTTGTCGATTTGAAAAAGAATGTAGGTGTAAAGCTACCTGTTGCCCTTTTGGTATTTCACTTCTCGTAAATAAAGGGTTTCCTAAGCTTGGTTCAACTTGTTTTTTATCTCCAAATAATAAAGGGACATTCATCATTTCTTTTTGTCCTTCTTTGCTTGCTACTTCTTTTTGAAATATCGTTAAAATGTTTTTAGCAGCTTCTAATAAAGAAGATATGTCACTTTTGGATAATTCACTACTTAACACTACTCGATTTGCATGTAAGCCTTGTACTAAACTTTGTAATTTGGTTATTTGATCGTTTACAGGCTGTATATTCTTTTCTAAGAGAGGAATTGTAGTGATAATCATTTCCATGACCTCTAAAGCTTGTAGTAATTCACGCTCATTTTCTTCAAATTCTATTAAATTAAATTCTGCTGAAGCCTCTGTAAGGAAGCTTGTTTCTTCTATTGATAGATTGCTATTAAAGTTCAGATGATTTTCAATCAATTCTATTAGTTCATTCACTTCAGGATGCTTTTGCTTTGGATTGAAGACATTAAGCATCTCCATGTCCGTTTTGTTTAAGGACGATAGCAACTGAAACAAATCACCAAAAGATGTATTTGATTCACCTGACTTACTCGTATCAGAAGTTTCCTGTATCCTTTGATTGGTTGGTAATATACTTACATTCACCACAACTTCCTCCATTATTGCGAGTCTTCTGAGCTTTGTACTAATAAGTTAGTGTACTTAGCAGCTATTTCTGGCGGCATTTTTTCTAATATAGATGACCTTGTTTTACTCTTTAAATGACTAAGTAGAAGCATGGCTTGTTCTTCGTCTAACTCTGCTACAATTAATGCTGCTCGTTTCGGTGTCATCTCTTCATATGTAGAGATAAGATCTGTCATTTCTACTTCTTTATTTGCTCGTTGCTCTTGCATATCATCAAGTTCTTCTTGTAAGTCACGGATTTCAATTTGAAGTTCATCATTTTTACGCCCCATCATCGCTACTTGCTCTTCGTAAGATTGGATAGCTTCCTCTTTATCCTTTAACTCAGATTGTAGAGACTGAACTTGCTGCTGCTGTTCTTTCACACTTCTTTTTTGGTTTTCTTCCGTCTCTTCAGTAAAAGCTTCAGATTTTACTATTTCCATTACTTTAGTAGTTACATCTACTCCAGCTACGGTTAACACAGCAAACAAGATTGCGATTGTAAACAAAATCGGAATAAAAACAAGCAAAAAAAAGATTTGGATTTTACTATATTCTTTTTCTTCTACTTTATTTGTCTCTTTACTCATACTTCACCTAATTTCCTTTCAGCATATATTGCTGAATTGAAACTTCATCCATGTGTTTCATTTCTAGCTCATTTTGCATCTGTACATATCGGTGATAATCTTTACCTTTAATTTTTTCAAATTTCTTTACTTCTAGGTTTTTCTCACGTAATTTCGCTTCTTTTACATACATATTTTGTCTTGCAATCATAACTTCTCTCTGTAAATTCAAAATTGCTTTTTCGATATTTTCTAAAAACAGCTGAAAATTTTTCACTTCCGTGATTGGTAAACCACTAATCATTTTGCTTGCTTGCTGTTCTATGAGCTGTTCTTTTTGCTTTAATTTGTCATAAAGCTGTTGACCAATCCGTTCAAATTCTTTCATTGACTCATGATACTCAGCACGTATTCGATCTTGTTCGTTCTCTCTAACAGCCATAACTTTGGCAAATTTAAATTGGTATGCCATCTTTACTCACCTTTCCCAACTAACTGCTCTAACTTGTCAATACTGTGTATAAGAGGTGCTTTTTCACTAGTGCTTTGCTTTAAAAATGAAAGAATAGAAGGATACTGTTCAATCGATTGATCAATTTCGATAGACGAGCCTTTTTTATATGCTCCAATATTAATTAAATCTTCCGAGTCAATATACGTAGCTAGTAATTCCCTTAACTTTTCAGCAGCTGTTTTATGAGAAGGTGATACAATATGATTCATGACACGACTAACACTTCTTAGGATATTAATCGCAGGATATTGTCCTTTATTAGCGATGGCTCGATCTAATACAATATGTCCATCAATGATTCCTCGTACTGTATCGGCAATCGGCTCATTCATGTCATCCCCGTCCACTAACACAGTATAAAAAGCCGTGATTGAACCTAGATGATTTGTTCCTGTCCGCTCTAATAGACGAGGTAATATAGCAAAGACAGAGGGTGTATATCCTTTGGTTGTAGGTGGTTCACCCACTGCTAGACCAACTTCACGTTGAGCCATTGCAATACGCGTTACAGAATCCATCATAAACATGACATTTAACCCTTGATCTCTGAAATATTCAGCAATAGCTGTCGCTGTGTATGCTGCTTTTATGCGAAAGAGAGCTGGTTGATCAGATGTCGCAACGACTACAACAGACTTTTTCAATCCTTCTTCACCTAAATCTCGTTCGATAAATTCCCGCACTTCACGACCACGTTCCCCAATTAAAGCAATGACATTTAAGTCAGCATTTGTGTTGCGTGCAATCATACCAAGCAGCGTACTTTTACCAACACCACTCCCTGCAAATATACCTACACGCTGACCTTTTCCAACAGTCAATAAACTATCTATAGCTCGCACTCCTACTTCGATAGGCTCAGCAATTGGTGGCCTACTTAACGGGTTAGGAGGATTTTGATCCGTACCTACAGAGGCTAAACCAGCCGGTAACTTTGTATCATCCAAAGGATTTCCTAATGAATCTAGCACTTTTCCTAATAGTCCATATCCAACTTTAATCTCTAAAGGTTTCCCTGTTGCCTCTACAATACAACCTGGTGCTATATCTCGAATTGATGTATAAGGCATCAAAATAACATGTTCGTCTCTAAAACCAACTACTTCTGCCTGAATCTTCTTTGTATCAGTATGGCGATGATGAGCCACATGTATATAACAAACATCACCAATTGATGCACGCGGGCCTTTTGACTCGATCATTAAGCCAACAACACGATTCACTTTTCCATATCTTTTAAACGATGAGATATGTTGAATTTCACTAATTAATTGTTCCACCCTCACTATTCATTTCCCCCATTAAAAGTTCTGCTAATTTTTCTTTTAGTTCACTTAATTGACTGTCAATCGATACGTCAATTCGTCCAAAAGCAGATTCAATCATGCAACTGTGGGTGTGAAGTTCTTCATCAACATAAATAAATAGTGTTGCCTCTCCATTTAATAATGAAAGCAATTGCTCTTTTTGCTCGTGTACCATTTTATAATGAGAAGGTGAAACAAAAATTTGTATTTCTTTTTCGTCTCGAACCTCTTTAATTGCTTTTTTTATAATAGAAAGGAAGGTTGATTGATCTGACTCAAGTTGTTGACCAATAATTTTTTCAGCAAGTGTGAAACCTAACTGAAAAATCACTTCCTCTGATTGTTGAAGGTATTGGTAATAAGCATCTTTTGATTGATTTACAATCTCATTCGCCTCTCTAAGCATTGTGTCATAGTGCGAATACCCTTCCTGCTTACCTTGCTCCATCCCATCTTCGTACCCTTGCTTTTTAGCTTCTTGCTCTAATATGAACCTTTCTTCATTCCACTGCTGTCGCTCTATCTCTATTTGTCTTCTTGCCTCGATTACAAGACCCTCTGCTTGTTCTTGAAGTGCCTTGGCTTTTACCTTCGCATCTTGAATAATTTGTTCAGCAGTCTCTTCTTGAAATGTCACATCTTTATTTAGTTCTGAAGTGTTCTCTAAGTAAAAAGGTTTAATTTGAATTTGCTTTTCAGATTGTGTTTCACGCTCTGTATATAAGGATTTGATGACGTTAGACAATAATATCATCTCCTCCACCACGTGCGATGACAATCTCTCCAGCGTCTTCTAACCTTCTAATAACTCCTACGATTCGAGATTGTGCTTCTTCAACATCTTTTAAGCGAACAGGACCGGTAAATTCCATTTCCTCTTTAAATGTTTCAGACATTCTCTTCGACATATTACGGAAGATGATTTCTTTTACTTCTTCACTTGCAACTTTTAGACTTAGTAATAAATCTTCATTTTCCACATCACGAATTACACGCTGAATAGAACGGTTATCAAGCACTACGATATCTTCAAACACAAACATTCTCTTCTTAATTTCTTCCGCTAATTCAGGATTCTGAATTTCAAGCGTATCTAATATAATCTTCTCGGTCGAACGATCTACTCCATTTAGGACTTCCACCACTGTCTCAATGCCACCTGTTTGTGTGTAATCTTGGGTTACAGTTGTAGAAAGCTTTCGTTCTAAAATTTGCTCGACTTCATTAATTACATCAGGAGATGTACTATCCATCATTGCAATGCGTCGCGCTATATCAGCTTGCTGCTCTTGAGGCAATGAAGATAAAATTTGTCCAGCTTGTGCAGAATCTAAATAAGATAAAATAAGTGCAATCGTTTGTGGATGTTCATGCTGAATAAAATTAAAGAGTTGCATTGGGTCTGCTTTGCGTGCAAAGTCAAACGGACGTACTTGCAACGATGATGTTAAGCGATTAATAATAAGCATCGCCTGCTCAACACCTAGTGCTTTCTCTAATACTTCTTTTGCATATCCAATGCCACCTTGCTCGATATAATTCTGAGCCATCACAATTTGTTCAAACTCTTCTAATACATCTGCTTTTAGCTCTGGCTCTATTTTTCTCATTGTTGAAATTTCAAGTGTAAGTCTCTCAATTTCCTCTTCACTTAAATATTTATAAACAGAGGCGGATACATCTGGTCCAAGTGAAATTAAAAGAACGGCTGCCTTTTGCTTTCCTGTTAATTCACCTTTTTGAAATGATTTTGCCACTTACTTTCCCCCCTCAATCCTCGGAGATCCACGTACGCATTAACTTTGCAAATTCCTCTGGCTGTTCTTTAGCCATAAGTTCAAGTCTTTGGCGTCTTTTTTGTTCATCTGTTAACGGCTTTTTAGTTTCCAACTTATTAATCTCTAACTCTTCTACATATTCATCAAACTCTTCATCTATACCATCGCTTTGATTCCTGGACTTTCTAACTAATAAAATAATTAAAATAACGATAACTAGGAGTAATGCACCAGCCGCTATATAAGCCCAAAGAGGAATACCTGCTTGTTCACTTTGAGGAATAACTGTTTTTCCATAGAACGGCTGAACAGATACCATGACTTTATCCTCAATTTCTTGTTCTGTTAACTCTGGCTCTGTGCCGTCTTGTTGAATGGTTGTTCGAACAATCGTGCCTAGTAATTGCTGAATATCTTCCACCCGTTCCTCTGGTAATGTATTTGGATTATCTGGAGTAGGAGGTTCTACCATTACTTGGATTCCTAAGTCTCTTACCTTATACGGACTTTCCACAATTTCTTTTCGAATGCGATTCACATCATTATTAATTCGCTCTTCTACCTTCTCATAATCACCATTTTCTCCTACGCCTGCTTCAGCGTAATTAGGTGTATCTTCTTCTCCTGTTCCTACGGATCCACCTACTTGTGAACCATTACCTGAGAACGTTTCAGTAATACGTTCAACACTTACAGCGATACCTTCCATGTTTTCTTCATCAACTGGCACTACTAAATTCTCTTCTCGGTTTTCTTTGGTGAAATCTACATCAGCTGTCACAGATACCACGACCTTATCGTGTCCCATCATTGTACCCAGCATTTTTTGTACTTGCCTTTGAATATCACGCTCTATTTCTTTTTTCATGCCATGTTGCATGACAAAAGAACCAGAATCGTTTATAATTTCATTATTGTTTAAGTCGAAATACTCAAAATTCTGATTCATAATGACGATATTCTCAGTAGGTAGGTTGGGTACACTTTTTGAAGCTAAGTGATAGAGTGATTTAATTTGACTTTGATCAAATTGATACCCAGGCTTTGTGTTCAGGACAATAGATGCAGAAGCTTGTTCAGCTTGATCTTTTACCCAAACGCTTTCTTGAGGAAGTGTAATCATGACATTTGCATCATTTACACCTTCTATATTTTTAATTAAATTAGCAAGCTCGGTTTGCATAGCATCAAGCTTTAGCACATTAAATTCATTATCAGTCATTCCAAAACCAGCATTGTTACTAAAAAAAGAATAATCAATACTTCCGCTATTTGGAATACCTTGAGCTGCTAAATCTACTTTAAGAGAATCGACTGACTGTTCAGGTACAGAAATTGTCGTACCACTTTGTGAAATTTCCGATTTAATTCCTCTTACATCTAACTCGGCTTTAATTTGGCCAGTTTCTTGAGGTGATAAATTACTATAAAGTGGAACTAACTTTTCTGTACTAGCAAAAAATGAAACGAGTCCAATGATCAAAAAGACAGCAAGAATTCCTCCCACCATTGAGAACTTTTGGAATTTAGATCGTTCAGTCCAAAATGCTTTTGTTTTTTCTTTAAATATTGCTAATCGTTCGTTCATTATCTTCCTCCGGTTATTGCTACTTTTCTGTCTATAAACATAACCGCTTTAGAGCTGTATCATTGTTTACTTATTAAATTGGCATTCTCATTATCTCTTGATACGCTTCCACAGCTTTATTGCGAATTTCTATTGTCGTTTGAAGCTGAATACTGGCTTTCTGTGAGGCAATCATTACTTCATGTAGATCAATTGATTCTCCTCTAACTAACTTTTCAGTTGCCGCATCCGACGTATTCTGTGATTCATTAAGTTTATGAATTGAATCACTTAAAAAATTTGAGAATTGTTTATTTACATTACCTGCCGAAACAGTTTGTGTTTTATGTACTTGAGAACTAGTTACAGGCATCTGATTTGTAATTGAATTAATCAACCTTGTTCACCTTACTTTCCTATTTCAAGTGTTTTCGTAAGCATATTTTTTGTTGAGTTAAAAACCGTTATGTTAGCTTCATATGAACGTGTAGCACTAATTAAATCTGACATTTCTTTTAATGGGTCAACATTCGGCATTTGAACATACCCTTGTTCATCAGCATCTGGATGCTGTGGGTTATAAACAAGTTTAAAGGGTGTTTTATCTTCCTTTATGCTTGTTACTTTTACACCACTTCCTACCGAGTTTAATGCTCCTTGAAACATAGATGAAAAAGATTCACCTTTAGGACTCATCGTAACCATTTGACGACGATAAGGCTCCCATTCTCCATCTATATTCTTCGCTCTTGTTGTATCCACATTTGCCATATTTGCAGCGATAACATCCATGCGAAGTCTTTGAGCAGTAAGTCCTGAAGCAGTTGTATTCATACTATGGAAAATAGTCAACTTTACTTACCTCCCTGTAAAACCGTTCTAAGGGAATTAAATTTCCCATTTAATCGCTCAACTAACGCTTCATAGTAAATTTGGTTTTTGGCCATCTCTGACATTTCTTTATCCATATCCACACCATTACCATTTGGGTGGTAAGACATGTCTTTTCTCACATGTATACTTACTCCATTATGTGATGAACTAGTAAATTTATAATGTCTATAATCTGTTCGATTCGCTTCAATTGATTCACTTACTGCATCATTCAATACAGACTTGAATGATACATCTTTAGCCTTATAACCATTTGTATCCACATTAGCTATATTTTGCGAGATAACCTTTTGCTTCTCGTTAGCATAGTTCAAACCCATTTCAAGAGATCGAATTGTTTTTGAAAATAATTCCACTTGTATCCCTCATTTTTTAAATAATTGAAAAGATTTCGTAAATTTTCTGACAAATTTCGACTTTATTGTTCAATAAATCATATTGTAAGGAAAACAGATGGAAATGTCTATGTATTTTAACCATTTTTCACTAATATATCTAAATCTTATCAGTTAATTTACATTATTCATTATTCTAAACATTTGATGTATAGTTCCATTTTCGATTATATACAACTAAAAAACTTCTTCTCTGTAATAAATGTCATATACATTTAACATAATTCATATCAAAGATATTGTAAATATCCCAATTTATAACAATTTACATTTTTAGGTTTTTTATTGACATTTACTATTATTTACTTTAATAAAATAATTTTACAAATTCAAAAATGGTTATTTTGACTTATATCTTATTGACTATTCAACTATAAAAAATTTTTTTGAAATAGATAAAATAAAAAAAAATCCTAGAAGATTGTATCTTCTAGGATTTTTTTTAGTTAGATTTTAGCTTTGCAAGCTCAACTAAAAACTTATCATTTAAAACTTTAATATATGTTCCTTTCATTCCTAAAGAACGAGATTCAATGACACCAGCACTTTCAAGCTTACGTAATGCATTTACAATAACAGAACGAGTAATACCAACACGGTCTGCAATTTTACTTGCTACTAATAAACCTTCGTTACCATTTAATTCTTCAAAAATATGCTCAATTGCTTCTAACTCACTGTATGATAAAGAGCTAATAGCCATTTGTACAACTGCTTTACTACGAGCCTCTTCTTCAATCTCTTCGGCTTTTTCACGTAAAATTTCCATTCCTACAACCGTTGCACCGTATTCAGCTAGAATAAGGTCATCATCTTCAAATTGACGATCTAAACGTGCTAGAATTAATGTCCCTAATCGTTCGCCACCACCAATGATCGGAACAATAGTTGTTAAACCAGCTTTAAATAATTCTTTGTTTTCTACTGGAAATGCAGTATACTCACTATCTACATCTAAGTTTGAAGATGTTTCGTTAATGTTAAATAAGTTTTTTGTATATTCTTCCGGGAACTGGCGTGCTTCAAGCATGCTCTTCATACGTTCATTTTCGATTTGTTGTTTAATTGCAATTCCTAATAGCTTACCTCGACGGCTTACAACGAATGTGTTTGCTTCAATTACTTCGCACAACGTTTCTGCCATCTCTTTAAAGTTTACTGGTTTACCAGCTGCTCTTTGTAACATTGCATTAATCTTTCTTGTTTTATTCAATAACTCCATTACTGTTCCTCCTGATACTTCTGTTTTCTATAAAATGAATTGACTTAAATCTTTGTTATTTGCAATTTTCCCTAGCTTTTCTTCTACATACTGAGGAGTAATCACAATTTTCTCTAATGTAATATCCGGCGCTTCAAAAGATAGATCTTCAAGTAATCTCTCTAAAATGGTATGAAGTCTTCGAGCACCAATGTTATCCGTATCTTGGTTCACATGAAAAGCAACTTCTGCAATCTTACGTATAGCATCGTCTGAAAATTCAATTTGTATACCTTCAGTTTCCAATAGCGCTTTATATTGCTTTAAAAGTGCATTATCAGGTTCTGTTAGAATTCTCACAAAGTCTTCTACAGTTAGCTTTGTTAACTCTACGCGGATTGGAAAGCGGCCTTGCAACTCCGGAATTAAATCAGATGGCTTTGAAAGATGGAACGCTCCCGCTGCAACAAATAACACATGATCTGTTTTAACAGCTCCATGCTTTGTGACAACTGTTGATCCTTCAACAATTGGGAGAATATCGCGCTGCACACCTTCTCTTGATACATCAGCTGAAGAACCACCAGAATTTTTACGCGCAATTTTATCAATCTCATCAATAAAGATTATTCCATATTGCTCCGCACGATTTACTGCCTCTGTCGTTACCTCATCCATATCAATTAGCTTTTGTGCTTCTTCATTTGTTAGTACTTTACGTGCATCACGCACCGTTAGTTTACGTTTCTTTTTCTTTTTCGGCATAAGACTGCCAAGGGCATCTTGCATATTCATTCCCATTTGTTCCATACCCGACCCTTGTAACATATCAAACATAGAAGGTTGCTGCTCTTCTACTTCAATCGTTACATAATGATCTTCTAGTTCCCCTAAAGCTAGTTTATGTGCCATTTGCTTTCTTTTAGCTTCCATCGTTTGATCTTCCGTCTGCTCTGTTTGCGTATGCTCACCTTGAGCATTATTTGAGAATAGCATTTCAAACGGATTTTTAAATGATTGCTGTTTTTTATTACCTGGCACAAGAAGTTCAACAAGACGGATGTTTGCATTTTCTTTTGCTTTGTCTTGCACTTCATGAATCTTCTCTTCTTTTACTAGGCGAACCGATGTTTCAACAAGATCGCGAACCATTGATTCTACATCACGTCCAACATAACCAACTTCGGTGAATTTTGTTGCCTCTACTTTAATGAAAGGTGCACCTACAAGCTTTGCTAATCTTCTTGCGATTTCTGTTTTTCCAACACCTGTTGGACCAATCATTAAAATGTTTTTAGGCACAACTTCATCACGCAGTTGCTCCGTAAGCTTACTACGTCGATAACGATTTCGAAGCGCTACCGCAACAGCTTTCTTAGCTTGGGTTTGGCCAATGATATATTGATCAAGCTTTTCAACAATTTGTCGAGGCGTTAAATGAGAATTCATCAATAAATCCCCTTTCTACAATTCTTCCACAATAATCTGTTCATTCGTATATACGCAAATTTCACTTGCAACTGTTAATGCTGCTTTTGCAATTTCTTTTGCTGTTAAATGAGCACCTGCATGTTGCTTTAATGCACGACCTGCTGACAGAGCATAATTACCTCCAGAGCCGATCGCTAAAATGCCATCATCAGGCTCAATGACTTCACCAGTACCTGAAACCAGTAGCAAATGCTCTTTATTCATAATAATAAGCATTGCTTCTAAGCGACGTAATACTTTATCGCTTCGCCATTCTTTTGCTAACTCAACTGCTGCACGTTGTAAATTCCCGTTATACTCTTCAAGTTTACTTTCAAACATTTCAAATAGTGTAAAAGCATCGGCTACTGAACCAGCAAATCCAGCTAATACTTGGCCTTGAAATAAACGTCTTACTTTTCTTGCTGTATGCTTCATCACGACAGCATTCCCAAACGTTACTTGGCCGTCTCCTGCCATTGCACATTCTCCATTATGATGCACTGCAAAAATAGTAGTAGCATGAAAGTTCGACAATGTAATCTCTCCTTTTTACGCACGAGGATGGTGATTCATATAAACAGCTTTAAGACGATCTTTCGTTACATGAGTATAAATCTGAGTTGTCGATAAATGCTCATGTCCTAGTAGCTCTTGTACTGTTCGAAGATCTGCCCCTTCATTTAGTAAGTGTGTTGCAAACGTATGTCGGAACATGTGTGGAGTAATATGTATGTTCTCTGCTGTTTGTTTAACAAGCTTATCAAGAATAAGACGAATACCTCTTGCTGTTAACGCTGTTCCTCGATGATTTAAAAACAATGCATTTGTATGTGACTGTGATTTTTGTAGCAAGTGTATACGTCCTTCATTTATGTAAGTTTGCAATGCTATTTTTGCATAACTTCCAAAAGGTACATATCGCTGTTTATTTCTCTTTCCTGTTACTAAAATTGTTTGCGCAGAAAAGTCAATATCAGCAAGCTTAATCGCAACACACTCGCTTACTCGAATACCAGTTGCATACATTAACTCAACAATCGCTTGATTTCGTTGACCCATTGGCGTTGAGACATCACATACTTGAAACAATGCCTCCATTTCCTCTTGATATAAAAAGCGAGGATTTTTGTGTTCTTTTTTAGGTAACGATACTAGTGCAAATGGATTTTCACTAACGAACTCTTCACGATGTAAGTAGCGATAAAAGCTACGTAACGTAGATATTTTCCTCGCAATTGAGCGTTTTGCATACTGTTTTTTATGCAATGTCGTTAAAAAGTTTCTTGCATCTGCATATGTAACTTCATTCAAACTTTGGATGTTTTCTGCAGTTAAAAAGTCAATAAAAATTTGAATATCTTTTTCATAGCAAACAACTGTATATTGTGAATAGTTTTTTTCAATTTGTAAATATTCTAGAAAGGAATTTAACATGTTTGTTACAAATCCCACTCTTATCACCTCACAAGGGCTACTAAATATTATCACAATTTAGTAGCCCTTGCAAACAATTTCATTTATTTTTTTATAAAATTCTGAATTGTTTCTAATGCTCTTTTTGCATGAGCTTCATTTCGCTCTTGCTTACTCTTAATCTTTACTTCTAAGTCTTTAAATAAACCAAAATTGGCATTCATTGGTTGGAAATTTTTTGCGTTTGTATGTGTAATATAGTGAGCCATGCTACCAATTGCCGTTTCTTGTGGTAATACCGCTAACTCTTCTCCTAATACTAAACGAGCAGCGTTCATTCCTGCCATTAAACCACTCGCCGCTGACTCCACATATCCTTCTACTCCTGTCATTTGTCCTGCAAAGAATAAATCATCGCGATCGCAGTATTGATAAGTTGGTTTTAACAATTTAGGAGAGTTAATAAATGTGTTACGATGCATAACACCATAGCGGACGACTTCCGCATTTTCTAAACCTGGAATTAAGCGGAGTACCTCTTTTTGTGCTCCCCATTTTAAATGTGTTTGGAACCCTACAATATTATATAATGTACCCGCTGCATCATCTTGACGAAGTTGAACAACGGCATATGGTCTTTTTCCTGTCTTTGGGTCTTCTAATCCAACTGGCTTTAATGGACCGAATAACATCGTTTTCTTACCACGCTGAGCCATAACCTCAATTGGCATACAACCCTCAAAATAAATTTCCTTTTCAAATTCTTTTAATGGTACAGTTTCAGCAGAGATTAACGCTTCATAAAATGTATTAAACTCTTCTTCTGTCATTGGACAGTTTAAATACGCAGCTTCACCTTTATCATAGCGAGATTTTAAATATACTTTATCCATATCAATGCTATCTTTTTCCAGAATTGGAGCAGCAGCATCATAGAAGTAAAGGTAATCTTCACCCGTTAATGAGCGAAGTTGCTCTGAAAGTGCTTGTGACGTTAACGGTCCTGTCGCAATAACCGTTGGCCCTTCTGGAATTTCCGTGATTTCTTCATTAATAACTGTTACGTTTGGATGGTTTTTCACACTTTCTGTTACATGTGCCGCAAATTCATGACGATCTACTGCTAGCGCCCCACCAGCTGGAACTGAACATGCATCAGCAGCCTTAATGATAACAGAGTCTAAGTGTCTCATTTCTTCTTTTAACACACCAACAGCATTCGTTAGTGTATTTGCTCGTAATGAGTTACTGCATACTAGTTCTGCAAACTTATCTGTATGATGTGCAGGCGTTTGTTTCACTGGTCGCATTTCATATAAGCGAACCTTTACACCACGCTTAGCAATTTGCCACGCCGCTTCACTTCCAGCAAGTCCTGCTCCAATGACATTTACTACCTGTTCTTTCATTATATAGCCTCCAGTTTTTAATGCTTGTCTATCTTATCAAGACATATAAAGAGGTGAGCAAACGATATGCTCACCATTTTATCCTTGTGGTTCTTCTTTATAGTCGCAACCTGTACAAGTAACTTGGGTACCTTTCTTTTGTTTCTTTTCTACTAACAAGCTTTCACACTTCGGACATTTCCTTGCAATCGGCTTATCCCAAGAAACAAAGTCACAACTTGGAAAACGGTCACATCCATAAAACATTCGCTTCTTTTTCGACTTCCGCTCTACGATGTTACCTTCTTCACATTTAGGACATTTTACACCAATCTCTTTTACAATTGGTTTTGTATTGCGACAGTCTGGAAAATTTGAACATGCCATAAATTTTCCGTAACGTCCCATTTTAAAGACCATGGGTGATCCACACTCTTCACAATCTTCTCCTGCAGGTTCATCTTTAATTTCTACTTCTTTCATCTCTTTTTCTGCTTTTTCAAGACGGGTTTCGAAGTCTTTGTAGAAATCATCAATAACCTTTATCCATTCTACTTGACCATCCTCGATATCATCAAGACTTGTTTCCATTTTTGCAGTGAATTCTACATCGATAATTTCTGGAAAGAATTCCAGAATTAGCTCTAATACAATCTCACCAAGCTCTGTAGGAACAAAACGTTTGTTGTCTAAAGCAACATACCCTCTTTTTTGAACTGTGTCAAGAGTAGGAGCATATGTAGACGGCCTGCCAATACCAAGCTCTTCCAATGTTTTAACAAGTCTAGCCTCCGTGTATCGTGGAGGTGGTTGAGTAAAATGTTGTTTCGGTTCAATGTCTTTAGAGTAAGCGGTTTCGCCTTCTTCTAGGTTCGGTAACATGTTTTCTTTTTCCTCTACCTGATCATCGCTACCTTCCACATACACTTTCATAAACCCTGGAAATTTCACTTTGGATCCATTTGCACGGAAAACAACATCAGAATTATTTAAGTCTACTGACATTGTATCCATAATGGCTGGAGCCATTTGACTTGCCACAAAACGTTCCCAAACTAGCTTATACAAACGATATTGATCTCTTGATAAATATTCTTTAATTTCATTCGGCTTACGCATTGTACCTGTTGGGCGAATGGCCTCATGAGCATCTTGAGATTTTGCACTCTTTTTTTCTTTTCTCTTCTCGTTCATGCCATACTCTTTACCAAACGCATTTACAATGTATTCATTTGCTTCTAATTGCGCTGTCTCTGAAATTCGAGTAGAGTCTGTACGCATATACGTAATCAAACCAACTGTACCTTCTTTACCAAGGTCAATTCCTTCATATAATTGCTGTGCAATCATCATCGTCTTTTTCGCTCTAAAGTTAAGCTTTCTGGCAGCTTCTTGTTGCAACGATGATGTTGTAAAAGGAGGAGCTGGGTTACGTTTACGCTCTTTTTTCGTTACTTTCGTAATCGAAAATTCATTACCTTCGACGTTTTTAAGAATACGTTGAACATCTTCTTCATTCGAAAGGTCTACTTTCTTTCCTTTATACTCAATTAAACTTCCTTCAAATTGATCATTATCTTTTTGGAAAGAAGCGTTCACAGTCCAATACTCTTGGGGTTCAAAGCTCGCTATTTCTTGTTCACGCTCAATAATTAAACGAACAGCTACAGTTTGTACTCGACCAGCACTTAGACCTTTTTTTACCTTTTTCCATAACAATGGACTCATGTTATAACCAACAAGACGGTCAAGTATACGACGAGCTTGCTGAGCATCTACTAAGTCCATATTAATTGCACGTGGATGTTTAAATGACTCTTTAATGGCATCTTTTGTAATCTCATTAAATACCACTCTGCAATCAGATGTAACATCTATATCTAGACTATGTGCTAAATGCCAGGCGATTGCTTCCCCTTCACGGTCTGGATCGGCTGCTAAATAGATTTTCTTTGCTTTCTTAGCAGCTGTCTTTAACTCTTTTAATACTGGGCCTTTTCCTCTAATCGTAATGTACTTAGGTTCAAATTCATGTTCAATGTCAATGCCCATTTGGCTTTTTGGTAAATCTCGAACATGGCCCATTGATGCTTTTACTTTATACTTTTTTCCTAAATAACGTTCAATTGTCTTTGCCTTTGCTGGCGACTCTACAATAACTAGGTAGTCAGACATCTATTTGTTCCTCCTCAAGAGGTAAAATAAAATCTTCATTATTATTAAATATTCTCATACAATTTGTCAAACTCGAATTAATAAATTGTTATTGACTATTTTATTTACTTTTATTCATTTATAACTCTTCACGTATATCTTCAGCCGTTAAAATAAGTTTGGCTCCTAATTGAATGAGCCTATTTGTTCCTCGTGATGTTTCGTCAAATATAGACCCAGGTATAGCGAATACTTCACGTCCTTGTTGTAGGGCTTGATCAGCTGTAATAAAGGAACCGCTACGCTCTTTTGCTTGGACTACCACTGTTCCTAATGTTAGACCACTTATAATTCGATTACGCATTGGAAAATACCACTTTTGCGGTTTAAATGTGGGTGGGTATTCTGACAGCAATAAGTGTTGATCAGCTATTAGCTTGGCTAAGGATTTATTCTTACTTGGATAAATATTATAAATTCCACTACCCAAAACGGCAATTGTCCTGCTTTTTGCCCCAATAGCTAACTCATGAGCAATTGTATCAATACCTTCTGCTAAACCGCTAACAATCAGCCAATCTTTTTTCAAAAGAGGATCTATAACAGCTTTTAACGCATCATGACCATATGAAGTCGGATGACGAGTTCCTACTACACTGATTACTTTCTTATATTTTAATAGAGATTGATCTCCTTTGGCATATAAAACCCAAGGCGGATCGTAAATATTTCGCAGAAGCTCCGGATAACAGTTATCAAAAATTGTTATGCAGTGAATTTGTTCCGCTTCATAATTATCTAGAATAGCTTGTATTGGAATAGTTTGCAAATCTTTTTTTAAGCGATTTGCTCGTTCTTGAGAGAAGGAGAAAAGATTTTGGAAGTCTTTAGAGGAATATTGATACAAATTTTCTAATGAAGGATCGTATTGAAATAGCGTATAAATGGCTTTCCATGTCATATAAGGGCAATGTGTTAAATGAATAAGTTTTGTTTTTATTTCAAGATCCATTATAAACCTCCTATCAAATTTAAAGCCTTGTATTTCTATCTTTTCAACCGAGACTTTTTTCTTACTAGGTGAAGGTTAATTAGCTAGGGATTTTACATAAACTTAAAGACAGCACAAAATAGCCCCCAGTAATGGAGACTATTTTGTTCAACTTTTTAGTGTGTTTTACACTTTTCATAAAGGTCTTTTTCTTTTAAAACGGAAATAAGCGTTTGTCCCATAACAGATGGTGTTTCTGCTACTTTAATTCCACACTCATTCATCGTTTTAATCTTTTCTGCTGCTGTGCCTTTACCACCTGAAATAATTGCTCCAGCATGACCCATGCGTTTTCCTGGAGGTGCTGTTTGACCACCAATGAATCCTACAACAGGCTTTGTCATATTGGCTTTTACCCACTCAGCTGCTTCTTCTTCTGCCGTTCCACCAATCTCACCGATCATGATAACAGCATATGTGTCTTCATCTTCATTGAATGCTTTTAATACATCAATAAAGTTAGTCCCGTTTACTGGGTCTCCACCAATACCAACAGCTGTAGATTGACCAATACCAGCTTCTGATAATTGATGAACAGCTTCATACGTTAATGTACCAGAACGTGATACAACGCCAACATGACCCTTCTTATGAATATAACCAGGCATGATACCAATTTTACATTCTTCTGGTGTGATAACACCCGGGCAGTTTGGACCTACTAAGCGTGTACGTTTTCCTTCCATGTAACGCTTTACTTTTACCATATCTAAAACAGGAATACCTTCTGTGATACAAATAACAAGATCTAAATCAGCATCTACCGCTTCCATAATTGCATCTGCCGCAAATGCAGGTGGCACGTAAACAACAGACGCATTCGCACCTGTTTGAGCTTTTGCATCTGTTACTGTATCAAATACAGGTACACCTTCTACCTCTGTTCCACCTTTACCAGGAGTTACACCACCTACGATTTTTGTACCGTACTCAAGCATTTGTGTTGTATGAAATAAACCTACTCCACCTGTAATTCCTTGTACAATGACCTTTGTGTCTTTATTAATAAATACGCTCATTCCTATCCCCCTGCCTTTCTACTTCACTAGTGAAACAATTTTTTGTGCACCGTCTGCCATAGACTCTGCAGCTGTAATATTAAGGCCAGATTCTTCTAAAATTTTCTTACCAAGATCAACGTTTGTTCCTTCTAAACGTACAACTAGTGGTAAGTTTAAGCCTACTTGTTTCGTTGCTTCTACTACACCTGAAGCAATAACATCACACTTCATAATACCACCAAAAATATTAACGAAAATACCTTTTACGCTTTGGTCAGATAAAATGATTTTAAAGGCTTCTGTTACTTTCTCTGCTGTTGCACCGCCTCCTACATCTAGGAAGTTTGCCGGTTCGCCGCCGTAGTGCTTAATAATATCCATCGTAGCCATCGCAAGACCTGCACCATTAACCATGCAACCAATATTTCCATCTAATGAAATATAGCTTAAGTCATATTTAGACGCTTCAATCTCTTTTGCATCTTCTTCTTCTAAATCGCGATATTCTAAAACGTCCTTTTGACGATATAAAGCATTTGAATCAAAGTTTAATTTTGCATCAAGCGCCATTACATTTCCGTCACCTGTTACAACAAGCGGGTTAATTTCAGCAATTGAACAATCCTTTTCCACAAACGCTGTGTATAAGCCCATCATGAATTTAACTGCTTTTCCAACAAGCTCTCTTGGGATATTAATATTAAATGCTAAACGACGAGCTTGAAAACCTTGTAAACCGATAGCTGGATCTACATACTCTTTAAAGATCTTTTCAGGTGTTTTTTCAGCTACCTCTTCAATTTCTGTTCCACCTTCTTCTGAGCCCATTAATACAACTTGAGAAGTGGCACGATCCAATACTAATCCAATGTAATACTCTTTTTTAATATCGCAACCTTCTTCAACAAGTAAGCGTTTTACTTCTTTTCCTTCAGGACCTGTTTGGTGTGTAATAAGCGTTTTACCTAAAATCTCTTCTGCATATGTACGTACTTCTTCTATGCTTTTCGCTACTTTCACGCCACCTGCTTTACCGCGACCCCCTGCGTGAATTTGCGCTTTAACTACCGTCACTGTAGAACCTAACTCTTTTGCTGCTTCAACTGCTTCTTCAACTGTAAATGCTACACGACCGTTTGGAACAGCAACCCCATATTTTCTGAGGACCTCTTTCCCTTGATACTCATGGATATTCATTTCCCATCCTCCTATCATATGTAAACAGATAAAATAGACTGCGCTTTCATTGTATAAGAACAATTGTCTAATTGTCTACTATTCTACAAAAAAATATAAAGATTCTGAGAAAATACTTATAACGATACGTCTTTTTTGTGAAAATTACACAAATCTCCTAACTATTTTATAAGAATCTGTACAAAAGAGCAGTAAGAATAGCAACAACTAAGATAGCTGGAAGTAAATTCGCTACTCTAATAGCTGTTATTCCTAGAAGATTCAAGCCGATAGCAACAATCATTAATCCTCCTGTTGCTGTCATTTCTAAAATAAATGAATCCATTAACTGAGCAGGAATCCACTTTTCAATTTGCGTGGCAAAAAGAGCGATAGATCCTTCGTATAAAACAACAGGAATAAACGAAAATAACACACCAATTCCTAATGTCGTAGCTAATATAAGACTTGTAAACCCATCAATGATGGACTTTGTATAGAGTACACTGTGATTGCCTCGAATTCCGCTATCTAAGGCTCCTATAATAGCCATCGCACCTATAACAAAGATTAACGTAGCCGTCACAAAACCTTTTGCAACCCCTCCTCCTTCTGATGTACCAACTTTTTCTTCTAACCAATTCCCCACTTTGTTTAAAGCTTTATCAATGTCCAACCATTCACCAATAACGGCCCCAATAACCAAGCTAAAAATGACAATTAAAAACTGTTCACTTTTTAGGCCCATTTGAATTCCTAATATAGTAACAGATAAACCGATTCCCATCATTACTGTTTCTTTTATTCTATCTGGAATACGACTTAGAAACCTCCCAATAAGTGTACCACCGATAATACATAGACCATTAACAATTGCACCTAGTAAAGCCATACTGTCCTCCCTATCTAAAACCTTTATTTCATTCGTTGATCAATCTTATACACAAATGCAAAAATCTCCGCCACTGCTTGATAAAGTTCTTCTGGAATCTTTTCGTTAATGGTAAGTTGACCGAGTAATTCTACTAATGTGGCGTCTTCTTGAAGGGGTACACCATGCTCTTTTGCTTCACTAATGATGTTATCTGCTACAAATCCTTTTCCTTTTGCCACAACTTGAGGTGCTCCATCTTTCAATGGCTCATACGATAGCGCAACAGCCTCTTTACGTTTAATCTCTCTTGTCATATACGGATGTCTAACCCTCCTTCATAAGAATGCGATGTTTTTATAGCTGACTGATGATGTTTAACCTGCTTTTTCATTGTTCCTAACACTTTCACTTCTGATAATTTATATTGAAGCTCATTAAGTCCGCTTTGTAATGTGGCTTTCATCGCCTCTGCTAAAGGCGATACTTTGTCAACTGCTTCATTGATGATATGAACAGTAACAATTCGATTTTGTACAGTCACATCAATAACAGTTTCTTTCATTTCATCTAAACAGAGATAAAATAAAATATGACAATAGTTTGAATCAATTTGGCCGTTCTCTTTCTTTCGTCCATTCCATTGTATGGTCACGTCTTTTAAGCCTTGTCCAATATGAAGAGGCATTTGCATATAAATTGTTGTGAGAGGTCCTTGGTCTTGATTTAACAATTGAATTCCTGTTAACTTATGAACAAGCTGTTCAACTACTTCCAACGTTGGCGAAGGTGGTAAGGTCTGTTGAGCTTGTAATAATAAGCTTTTTAACGATTGTGTGTGTTCTTGATGATCTTTTAAAGAAGCGACCACATTCACTTCATGCTGCAATCCTAACGATTCAATTACTTGCATAATTGCTTTATAAAACATTGAATGTGCGCTTCGCTTTTCGGATTGAGTAAGTAAAAGAGATTGTTGCTCATTCGTAAAAATGGTTTTTCCTAGCTGTTCCAATTTACTTTCAATGTCAATTTCTTCTATCGCTCCATCTTTTACATAAAAAGACGCTACCATTTCTTTCAATGCTGCTGAAAGTGAATAGCCCCCTTGCCCTTGAATAGCATTTTTTTGGCTAAATAACACGTCATATAAATTCTGGTTATTACTAGAACCCTCAATGTTAAAATAACGCATTAGATGCGCTAAGGCTCTTTGTTCGGACATCTCTTTTGGAATAACATGTGACTGCCTCATCATAGAAAAAGCCTGGTTTTCCTGCTGATTATTAGTATGAGTAGTCGATAACCATGTTTTAACTAAAGACGCAAGTCTATCCTCGCCTTCACGAACGGAAAAAGGCTGTGTTAAGGTCGCAATCATTTTTTGTAAAGGAATTGCTTCTTGTACATTATTTTGCACTAAGAGCTGTTGAAGCTTTACAAGGTCAGCTGATAAATGAGAACCCTTTTGAATAGCTGAAACGGCTTGAAACGTTTCATTCGTAATGGGTAGTTTCATTTCAATTAGCTTTTCTACAACTTGTTTGTCTTGTGCTGACAGTTTTTTATCTATAAAAAGGTTACTTAGATCTACTACCTTTTGCTTTGAAAGAGGTAACCCTTTTTCGGTTAGGAAAGAAACCAACTCCTTATTCCCTCTAGTAGCCGGTAGTTGTAATTCTCTTAATAACTCTACTTGTTGCTTATCTAGTTCGTTCCCATTAGGAGAGGGACCTACATGTGAAAGTACTTTTAAGTGAGGACCACTCAATGTTGTTCCCTTTACCTCAAACCAATATTGCTGTTGAACAGATAACGCCGTTTCTAACTTAGCAACTAGAGACATGTCATTGATATGTACTAGAGCCGTATGATTCGAGAATAGTTTGACGATTTTCCCTTGCACGAAATCGCCCTTTGTTAAGTGAACATTTTTACTTTGCTTCATCACTTCTTCCTGAAAAAAATGCTGAAAAGATGAAACAATCATTACACTTCTCTCCTTTACTTTATAAATCGATCTTTAATAGGGGCAAATGACTTACGATGCTGTTCTAATACACCGTGCGTATCGATTGCTTCTAGATGTTGACTTGTTCCATAGCCCATGTGCTTTTCAAATCCGTACGCAGGATACTTTTCTCCTAGCTCTTTCATCATACGATCTCTCGTTACTTTCGCAATAATAGAGCTTGCAGCAATGGAAATACTTGTTGCATCTCCTTTAATAATTGATACTTGAGGGATGTTCACATTTGGTAACTTCATGGCATCAATCAATAAATATTGAGGAGAAAAAGATAATGTTTCAACAGCTTGTTGCATCGCTTTTTTTGTTGCCTCATAAATATTAATTTCATCAATAATAGAAGCTTCAATAATGCCGATTCCAACAGCCATTGCTTTATTCATAATTGTCTCATAGTACGCTTCTCTTTTTTGTTCAGACACCTTTTTAGAATCTGTTAAGCCTGGCAAATAAAAGTCTTTTGGTAAAATAACAGCGGCAGCTACTACAGGTCCTGCTAATGGTCCTCGACCTACTTCATCTACGCCAGCAATCCATTCAATTCCTTTTGTGTATAATTCGTTTTCATAACGAAGCATTTCGTGAAATTGAGCATGTAATGTCTCTTCTGTTTCAAATTGTTTGAGTTTTTGCTTTAGCAGCTGTTGTACTCCTTTTCGTTCATCTTGCTCGCACTCTTTAAAAAAGGCATCTTCTGTAGAGTTTACGTCATGTAACATTTGCTTAATTTCTTTTATTGTTCGTTTCATACTGCTTCTCACCTTTATCTAAATTTTATATCGTCGGCTTTTCTTCCTTTGTTATCTCAATCAAAATAATTTTTTTGAAGTAGAACCAAAAATATATTTCACGCAAAATGGACCGCCAACTAAAATCCTTGATTGTTCTGGATTTATGTGACGGTCCATTTAATTTAATCACGTTCATTCACTAACTTTCTCATTAAACTCTTGTGGAAAGTCAAACGTAAAGGTTCCAATTTTATCGGTACGTAACTCTCGTAAAATAAGTTCTGCGGTCTTATCGTAATCAATAAGCCCTCCTGGCATTAAACAACCTCTCTTTGTGCCAATTGCATCAAATAGGTCAACAATCTCTTCAGGGATATTTTCTAGCCCATAGCGTGCTTTTAATGCTTCTGGATAATGCTCTGTTAAAAACCTTAATGCATAGACTGCAATATCTTGTAAGTTAATAATGGTATCTTTGATTGCGCCTGTTGTTGCTAGTTTATAACCAACAATCGGATCTTCAAATTTTGGCCATAAAATCCCTGGAGTATCTAGTAATTCAAGCTCTTTCCCAACTTTAATCCATTGTTGTGCTTGCGTTATACCTGGGCGATCTCCTGTTTTAGCAATTTTTTTGCTTGCCAAGCGATTAATCAATGTCGATTTTCCAACATTAGGAATACCTACAATCATTGCTCGAATTGCACGTGGTTTAACAATTCCTTTTGCTTTCATACGATCAAATTTTTCTTTTAACAATTCGTTTGAAGCTGATACAATTTGTTTCATTCCTTTACCAGCTTGTGCATCAATTGCAATTGCTCGTATACCCTTCTCACGATAATAAGATAGCCATTGTTCAGTTACACGAGGATCTGCTTTATCTACTTTGTTCAACAGAACAAGACGTGGCTTATTCGAAATAATTTCATCAATCATGGGGTTTCTTGATGATTGTGGTATACGTGCATCTACTAACTCATATACAATATCAATTAATTTTAATTTTTCCGTGACTTGTCTTCTGGCTTTAGCCATATGTCCCGGAAACCATTGAATGGTCATGGTCTTTCACCTACTTAATTCTCTCTAATCAATCCGCAATACGAGCCTCTTTAATAGGCCAGTATACGGTGTTTGTTTCTCCTAATACGCGATCCATTTCAATAAAGCCTATTTGACGGCTATCTTTACTATAGCGACGATTATCTCCCATCACAAATATATGATTCTCAGGAACAACCGCTTGTCCGCCTGTAATGTCTTCTAGCTTAAAGTCTTGCGTTAAGCTACCGTCAATGATTTCACTTTTATACTGTTCTAAGTACGGTTCATCATACGGCTTACCGTTTATATATAACACATCATCTTTGTATTCAATATGATCTCCTGGTAAACCAATAATACGCTTTATGTAATCTTTGTCTTCTGTTGCATGAAACACAACGATATCAAAGCGCTCGGGCTCTCCAATTTTATAGGAAAGTTTATTGACAATCATACGGTTTTGATCATGTAGGGTAGGCATCATTGATAGTCCATCTACAACAATCGGCGCAAATAAAAAATAGCGAATGACAGCAGCTAATAAAACAGCAATTACAATAGCTTTTAACCATTCCCATAGCTCACTTTTTTCACGGGCCATTCTCAGTCCCCCAACCTTTATATACTGCCTAACATACTTTATTTTAAATGATTAGGCACTATTTTCATAATGAAAATCATTTTGAATTTGAAAAAAGGAGCTTGTTAAACAAGCTCCCTCATCATTATCGAATCTCTTTAATACGCGCAGCTTTACCGCGAAGAGCACGTAGGTAGTAAAGTTTCGCACGGCGTACTTTACCACGACGCATAACTTCGATTTTTGCAATTTTTGGCGTGTGAAGTGGGAATGTACGCTCAACACCAACACCGTAAGATACCTTACGAACTGTGAATGTTTCGCTAATACCACCACCACGACGCTTAATAACAACACCTTCGAATACCTGAATACGTTCACGGTTACCCTCAACGATGTTTACATGTACACGTACAGTATCACCTGGGCGGAACTCAGGAAGGTCTGTTTTTAATTGTTCTTTTGTGATTTCTTCGATTAATTTTTGCATCGCGTGTTTCAACTCCTTCCAACAGATGCTCTTATCAATGCTATTTAAATCATTGCAGCGGAACATCGTTTTAACAGGCATGGGCATATCCTGCCTTAGCCACAAGGAATATCTTAGCACAATCTAAAGGTATATGCAAGATAAGATAAATATTTTTTATTGTGAGAAAAATAGAATTCTATTTACTTTTCCTCGTTTTTAACCTCTGCTAATAATCTTTGTTGCTCGGTTGTCAGCTCTATTTTTTCGAGCATATCCGGTCGTCGAGTGAGCGTTCTTTTGAGCGTTTCACGTTCACGCCATCGTTCAATTTTTTGATGATCACCAGACATCAACACATCAGGTACCTTCATCCCTCTAAAGTCTGCTGGTCTCGTATAGTGAGGGTGTTCGAGTAAACCTGTGCTATGCGAATCTTTCACTGCTGATACATCATTACCAAGGACTCCAGGAAGCAATCGAACGACACTATCAATGACAACCATCGCACCTAATTCTCCACCGGTAAGAACGAAGTCACCAATGGAAATTTCGTCTGTGACAACATGCTCTCGAATTCGCTCATCATATCCTTCATAATGACCACAAATAAAAATAAGGTGTTCTTCTTTTGCTAACTCTTCTGCTTTGGGTTGTGTGTACTTTTCTCCTTGCGGACATAATAAAATTACACGAGCTTGCTTCGACTCTTTTGTTAAATCAGCTACAGCATCAAAAATAGGCTGTGGCTTTAAAACCATACCAGCACCACCACCATAAGGGTAGTCATCCACGGTTTGATGTTTATTATCTGAATACTGACGGAAATTGATGACGTTGAATTGAACGGCTTCTTTCTCTTGCGCTTTCTTTAAAATCGATTCACCGAATACCCCTTCAAACATCGGAGGAAATAATGACAGCACATCAATCTTCATTAGTCTAATAACCCTTCCATTACACGGATTTTCACAACCTGATTGGCAATATCTACTGATTGAACAATCTCATCAATATAAGGAATAAGCACTTCTTTCTTTCCTTTTCGCTGAATTACCCAAACATCATTCGCACCAGGTGTTAAAATTTCTTTGATTTTACCAATTTCTTCTCCATCTTCTGTCACTACTTGGCAGCCAATAATTTCATGAAAGTAAAACTCTCCTTCATTTAGCTCACCAAGTTGGTCTTCTTGCACTTTTAGTAAGCTATTTTTAAATTGTTCCACATCATTAACATTGTCATAACCTTCAAACGTAAGAAGGTCAAATGACTTATGCTGACGGTGACTAGCCACCTTCACTTCGATGCCTTCGTCACTATTTTCTTTAAATATGTATAGCGTATTTCCAACCTTATATCGCTCATCAATAAAGTCTGTACGAGATACGACACGCACCTCTCCTTTAACACCATGTGTATTTACAATCTTCCCAACATTAAACCACTTTTCCATAAACCCATTCACCTCTATCTAATATCTATTACAATTCCATCTTTAAGAACGATTGTTTTCGTTTGCTGAACCTTATTCCATTCATCACCAACATGAACTTCAATAAGACCCTCTACTTCCTTTTCAACCAACTCACTACCTATTGTTAGTTTATCTAATTGTTCAATTTGAAAATCAAGAACTTGAATCTTTTCTAAACGGTTTTCTTTTTCTTTATTAAATTGAGAAAGGAGTAAAGAGGAAGATTTCTTTATTCTTTCTGTTTGTTTAAATTGAAACGTTAACTGATCAATTTCTTTTTGAAGTTGTAACTTACGTTCTCGAAAGCGCTCATACAAATCTTGCTTACTCGTTTCCGTTAACACTTGCTTGACGACGACTCGCTGTAAAATATACACCAGCATCCCTCCTATTGTTTAGTATATAAAATAACACAAAAAAAGGGGAGGTTAGCCCTCTCCCTTTTTTATTCGTGTATTTCTACATACACTTTCTTATCATACTGAGATGCTGCTGTATAGACAACAGTTCGAATTGCTTTTGCAACGCGACCTTGTTTTCCAATGATTTTTCCAACGTCTTCTGGATGAACTTTTATGACATATGTCAATTTTGTTTCCTCAGAATTCTCTTGAATCATCACATCTTCTGGATAATCAACAAGCGCTTTTACAATCGTTTCGATTAAAGATGTCATCTCAGGCTAGATTATTTACCTAATTTAGCGTTATGGAATTTCTCCATGATGCCTTCTTTAGAGAAAAGGTTACGAACTGTATCAGATGGTTTTGCACCGTCTTGTAACCATTTAAGAGCTAATTCTTCATTGATTTTCACTTCAGCTGGTTGAGCTACTGGATTGTAAGTTCCAACTGTTTCAATGAAACGTCCATCACGTGGTGAACGAGAATCTGCTACTACAATACGATAAAAAGGAGATTTTTTTGCTCCCATGCGTTTTAAACGAATTTTTACTGCCATTTTTAAAGCACCTCCGAATATGTTTCAACAAGATAATATAATAACAAAAAGATTAATTGGTTGTAAAGGTTTTTTTCTTAACAGTGGAAAATTATTTTCGTTAAGATAAAAACGGAAACTTCATTCCCT
Source organism: Priestia iocasae (assembly GCF_016909075.1). Taxonomy (GTDB): domain Bacteria; phylum Bacillota; class Bacilli; order Bacillales; family Bacillaceae_H; genus Priestia; species Priestia iocasae. The sequence goes on along the minus strand of NZ_JAFBFC010000001.1, from coordinate 664,761 downwards.
TTTTCTTACCTTTTGACATGCTTGTCATTTGCTTCATCATTTTCTTCATATCTTCAAACTGTTTTAAGAGGCGATTAACCTCTTGAACAGATCGACCGCTACCTTTTGCAATACGCTTTTTACGGCTAGCATTTATGATATCTGGATGATCTTTTTCTTCTTTTGTCATGGACTGAATAATCGCTTCCACATGACTGATTTGTTTTTCATCTACTTGTAAATTTTTTAGGCCTTTAACTTTATTAGCACCTGGAAGCATGCCAATTAATTCATCAAGTGGACCCATTTTACGTACTTGTCCAAGCTGTTCTAGGAAATCATCAAATGTAAAAGAAAGCGTACGGAGCTTTGCTTCTAGCTCTTTTGCCTTTTCTTCATCAACATTTGCTTGAGCTTTTTCAATAAGTGACAATACATCACCCATTCCTAGAATACGAGATGCCATACGTTCAGGATGGAACGCTTCTAATGCATCCAGCTTTTCTCCAAGACCAACAAATTTAATTGGTGTGTTTGTGACAGAACGAATAGAAAGTGCCGCACCACCACGAGTATCACCATCAAGTTTCGTTAAAACAACACCTGTTAAACCAAGCTGTTTATTAAAGCTGTCAGCCACATTTACTGCATCTTGTCCTGTCATTGCATCAACAACAAGGAAAATTTCATCTGGATTTGACAACTCTTTTATTTGTTGTAGCTCATCCATTAAATTTTCATCAATATGCAAGCGACCCGCTGTATCAATTAACACATAGTCATGATGCTCTGCTTTTGCATGCGCAATGGCTTGCTTGGCAATCTCAACAGGACTAACTTGGTCACCTAGTGAAAAGACAGGCATGCTCAACTGTTTTCCAAGCGTTTCCAACTGTTTAATAGCGGCCGGACGATAAATATCCCCTGCTACAAGCAATGGATTACGATTGTACTTTTTGCGCAATAAATTGGCTAATTTACCAGTTGTCGTTGTTTTACCCGCACCTTGTAAACCTACCATCATAATGACGGTCGGCGGTCGGTTTGATACCGCAATTTTACTTTGCTCTCCACCCATCAGCGCTGTTAACTCTTCTTGTACCACCTTAACAACTTGCTGACCAGGTGTTAAGCTTTTTAACACTTCTTGTCCTACTGCACGTTCACTTACGCGCTTTACAAAGTCCTTTACAACTTTAAAGTTTACATCCGCCTCAAGTAGGGCAAGTCGCACTTCACGCATCATTTCTTTTACGTCAGCTTCTGTTACTTTCCCTTTACCTTTTAGCTTTTGCATTGTACTTTGTAAACGGTCGGCTAACCCTTCAAATGCCATGTATGCCGCCCCCTAATCTAATTTCTCAAGCGAATTTAGAAGAGTAGAAAGCTTGTCATTATGTTTGAGATCGGGTTCAAGCTCAGCTTTCAATTGTTGAACAATTGATTGTCGCTCTTGAAATCGTTCTAATAACAACAGCTTTTCCTCATATTGTTCAAGCATTTGCTCTGTACGTTTAATATTATCATAAACTGCTTGACGACTCACATCAAATTCTTCTGCTATTTCACCTAGAGAATAGTCATCTAAATAGTAAAGTGACATGTAACTTCTTTGCTTTGGTGTTAATAAAGCTTGGTAGAAGTCATATAAATAGTTCATTCTTGTCGTTTTTTCAAGCATAAGACTACCCCCTTGTTAAGTGAAAAGCCTTTACAACATAACAGTCTACAGAGAAGCCAAATGAATGTCAAGTTTTTTTCTTAACACCATAAAAAATGCATTAATTTTAAAAGTCACTGCCACTAAAAAATGATACATAAACAGAACAACCCTTGCCCCTCTATCCATTGATACGGCTAGATTATAGAGACAAGGGTGTGCTGGCACGCTAAGTCAAATAGGATGTTTTCTATTTAACTCCGTTTACCTATTATTCTACTTCCTCTTCCACTTGATTAGCAAATAAGCCATAAACATACTGCTCTGTCTGGAACTGTTGCAAGTCGTCCATTTTCTCTCCAAGACCTACAAATTTAACAGGTAAATTCAACTCATTGCGGATTGCGATTACAATTCCACCTTTTGCTGTTCCATCTAGCTTCGTTAAGACAATTCCAGTAACATCTGTCGTTTCGGAGAACGTTTTTGCTTGACTTAAAGCGTTTTGACCTGTTGTAGCATCGAGTACAAGTAACACTTCATGAGGAGCGCCAGGTACTTCACGTTCAATAACACGCTTTACCTTTTCCAGCTCTTTCATAAGGTTTACTTTATTTTGAAGGCGACCAGCTGTATCACATAATAGAACATCAGCCTTTCGAGCTTTCGCCGCTTGAACAGCATCGTACATCACAGCTGCTGGATCTGACCCTGCTGATTGTTTAATAACACTAACACCAACACGATCTCCCCAAACTTCTAGCTGCTCAATCGCACCCGCACGGAACGTATCTCCCGCTGCCATTACAACCGATTTTCCTTCTTGTTTATATTTATGTGCCAACTTACCGATAGTTGTCGTTTTACCTACTCCATTCACACCAACAAATAGAATGACCGTTAGTCCATCCTTTTGAATGTTCACTTCAGATAAATGCTCTTGACCACTTTCATAAATCTCAATTAATTTCTCTGAAATAACATCTTGCACTTCTTTTGGATCTTGGATATTGCGGCGCTTTACTTCCATTTTTAATTCATCAATCAGTTCCATGACAGTTGATACACCAACATCCGCACTAATGAGAATTTCTTCTAGCTCTTCAAAAAAGTCTTCGTCTACTTTTCGATAACGAGCTACAAGGTCATTTACTTTTCCTGAAAAAGATTCACGCGTTTTCGTCATACCATCTTTAAATTTTTTTGTAGCTGAGTCTGTTTGTTCAGTCAACTTTTCTTTTAACCGTTTGAAAAAACTCATTCGTTTATACCTACTTTCTCTTCCTTCATTAAGCGTATTGTTTTGAATCTTCAAGCCTCACTGATACAAGCTTAGATACACCTGATTCTTGCATTGTCACACCATATAACACGTCTGCTTCTTCCATTGTCCCTTTACGATGTGTAATCACAATAAATTGCGTTTCATGACTAAATTTCTTTAAGTATGTAGAAAAGCGTTGTACATTTGCTTCGTCTAATGCTGCTTCTACTTCATCTAAAACACAAAATGGAACTGGACGTACTTTTAAAATAGAAAATAACAATGCAATCGCAGTCAATGAACGTTCTCCACCAGAAAGCAAACCAAGATTTTGAAGCTTTTTCCCTGGTGGCTGCGCCACGATATCTACACCTGTATTTAATAAATCTTTTGGATTTGTTAATTGAAGGTCTGCTTTCCCGCCACCAAATAGCGACTTAAACACTTCATCAAATTCTTCGCGAATACGATAAAAAGTTTGAGAGAAACGTTTCTTCATTTCTTCATCCATTTCCTCAATCACTTGATACAGTGTATTTTTCGCTTCTGATAAGTCACTTTGCTGAGAGCTTAAGAAATCATAGCGTTCTGAAATTCGACTATACTCGTCAATTGCACCTAGATTGACAGTGCCTAACTCTTCAATAGCCATTTTCACAAGCTTTATTTTTTTGCGTGTTTCATCTATTGGCATTATTAAAGAATGCGCTTCTTTAGCAGCTTCAAAGCTGAGTGAATACTCTTCACTTAGCTGTTGAAGTCGATTGTCAAGCGCGACTTCAAGACGATTAATTTTCACTTCTTCATCTTTTAATGCATCGGAAACCTGCTTGTGTTGTCGTTGTAATTCTTTTAACTCTCTCTCTTCTTCTTCGAGCTTATTTTGACGCTTCAATCGTTCTGCTCTTTGTTCATCTGTTTGTTGAAGGGCATCATTTTTCTCTTTTAACTTTCGTTGAGCAGCTTCCTCTAGTTGAAGCTCGCCAGAATCATTCGATCCCATTTCATTTGTTAAGAAAGATAAATCCTCTTGAACTTCTGCTAAACGTACTTTCGTTTGTTCCAATTCAAAGGTAATACGATTAAATTTCTCCCGCTGGTTCGTCAAAGATTGCTCTCGTCCCGCCAACTCTATTTTGATCTCTGTTAATTCCGATTGAACTGTTTCTTTTGAAAGTTGTTGTGAATTTTTTTGAGCTGTCACAGCTTCAATTTCCTTCTCAAGCTTTTCAAGAGTACTTGTACTAGTGGTAACGATTTGTTTAAGCATTGCTATACGATCTGCAATGCGATTTTGATCTGCAACAAAACTAGCAATATCATGATCATACATCGTTAATCGATCGTTGACTGCTTTTTCTTCGATATCTAATTCACGAATGTCATGATTGATTTGTTGTCCAGTTTCTTTTAACTGAGCAACCTCTTCAGATCCTTGCGCTAAGTCACTTTCAAGTGAATGAATCGCTTGCTTCATCTCTTTTACTTCTTGTTCAAGATTTTCAGTCTTCTCTTCCATCTCTTGTAGCTTTACAGTTATCGTTTCTAACTCTCTTTGACGTCCTAAGAGGGAATTCGTTTTTTGCTTAATAGATCCCCCTGTCATTGATCCACCTGGATTTACAACGTCTCCTTCAAGCGTGACAAAACGATATCGCTGACCTGTTTGTCTAGCAAGCTCATTAGCACCTTTTAAGTCTTGCACAATAATAACGGTACCTAGCAAGTTACTAATTACCCGACTATACCTTTTATCGTGCTCAATTAAATCACTTGCTACGCCAATAAATGATAAATGTTGCTTCAAAGTATGATGTACATGACCAGGAAGCTGCCTTTCTGTTACCGATGTTAACGGTAAAAATGTGGCTCTTCCGTTTCCACTTTGCTTTAAAAAAGCAATTGCACTACGGGCGCTCTTATCATCTTCTACAACGATATGTTGAGTCGCTCCTCCAAGTGCAATTTCAAGTGCTGTTTCATATTGTTTTGGAACGTGAATAAGTTCAGCAATGGCCCCTTCAATACCGACTAACTTTGATCCTCTTGCTTTTAATACTTCTTTTACACCTTGAAAATATCCAGCATAATCATCTTGCATGTCTTCAAGCATTTCTTTGCGGGACTTTGTTTGTTGAACAAATTGATAAGCTTGATAGAGATTCGATTCTTTCTTTTGATAGCTTTGCTTTAACGACTCTAACGTTCCTTTTCTCTTTTGTCCCGCTGCAACGGCCTCATTTAATTGTTCACGAAGCTGTGAAAGCTTTGCTGTTAGTGCTTCTTTCCTTTGCTTAATGTCTTCACGTTCACTAATGTATTGTTCATTCGTTTGTGTTAGTCGATTTTGTTTCTCCACCGTCTGTTGATGTTGTTGCTCTAGAAAGACCATTTCATTTCGAGATGACGTTTGTTCATTTAACAACTCAAAATACTCACTTTTTAATTGCTCAAGTTTTTCACTAAGATTTTCACTATATTGAATGAACAAACGTTGCTTTTCTTCTAGGGCAACCTTCATCTCTTTTACTGTTTGTTCCAATTTTTGCAAACGGTTTTCTTCTTTTACACGCAAACCCGTTAACTCTGTTATTTTTTGTTTGTACTCTTCCACTAGTCTTTCTAGCTGCTGTTTATTTTGAGAGGCATTTTTCTTACGCTCTTTTAAAACTTCTTTTCTTCCTTCTAACTTTTCTAATTCTTCGCTTGTAACAAGCAAGTGTTTATGAAGGATTTCTAATGATTCATCGATCTTTTGAATGTTTGTTCGCTGATGATGAATATTTGTCTCACGATTAGTAGTTTGTTCAGATAGATGGGCTTCTAGCTTTTGATGCTCAGAAAACTGCTCCTTGAGAGCTTCCCATTGTGCATGCAGATCTTCAATTTCATATACAATAACAGCTACATCCATCTTCTTTAGTTCTTCTTTTTTCTCTAAATAATCTTTCGCAATGGAGGATTGAATTTTTAAAGGCTCTAATTGCCCTTCAATCTCATGCAAAATATCAACAACTCGATTCAAGTTTTCTTGTGTTTCAAGTAACTTTAACTCTGCTTTTCTCTTTCTGGTTTTATATTTCAAAACACCCGCTGCTTCTTCAAAGATTTTTCTTCGCTCTTCTGGTTTACTACTTAAGATCTCCTCAACTTTCCCTTGACTAATAATAGAAAAAGCTTCTCGACCTAAACCAGAATCCATAAATAAATCGATGATATCTTTTAAACGACATGCTTGATTATTGATAAGAAATTCACTATCACCAGAACGATAGACTCTTCTTGTAATGCTAACTTCGTGGAAATCTAAAGGTAAAAAATGATCATTATTTTCTAATGTTAACGTTACTTCTGCTATATTTAATGCTTTACGTGTATCACTTCCTGCAAAAATAATATCTTCCATTTTTGCACCTCGAAGTGATTTAGCGGACTGCTCCCCTAAGACCCAACGAATAGCATCTGTAATGTTACTTTTTCCGCTTCCATTCGGTCCTACTACTGCTGTTACACCCGTCACAAAGTCAATTGATACTTTTTCTGCAAACGATTTAAAACCTACTACATCTAACCGTTTGAGGAACATTAAGATTCCCCCTCACAATTCTTCTAATATTTATTTTACTTCCTATTAATCGCTATCAATGGAAAGATGCGCTTACGTCATTTCTCAAACTTCTCTATTTTACATTTGAGACGATTTTAACTTTTCAATGGCTACTTGAGCAGCTTTTTGTTCCGCTTCCTTTTTAGATCTTCCAATCCCTGTTCCTAATACTTCTCCATTTAAAGAAACACGCGACATAAATTCTCTGTTGTGAGCAGGGCCTTTTTCTTGAAGTACTTTGTATTCCAAATGTCCTGCACCATCTCTTTGAACAATTTCTTGCAACTGACTCTTAAAATCCATCACATGAGAAAAAGCACCTTCATTTATTTTAGGGAAGACAACTTTCGTTAAGAAATCATTGACCGTTTCAATTCCTTGATCCAAGTATAAAGCACCAATAAATGCTTCAAATACATCTGCTAATAACGCTGGACGCTCTCGCCCTCCAGTCATCTCTTCTCCTTTGCCTAGTAGAACTAATTGTCCAAAGCCAAGGGCATGAGCAAATGTGACAAGCGATGGCTCGCACACAACTGCAGCTCGAAGCTTGGTTAATTCACCTTCGCTCATAGTTGGATACTTTTTGAACAAAAACTGTGAAACGGTAAGTTCTAGGACGGCATCTCCCAAAAATTCTAAACGCTCATTGTCTTCATACGGTCTTTTGCGATGCTCATTCACATAGGATGAATGTGTAAATGCTTGAATTAATAATGGTTCATTTTGAAAGAAAATTCCTATTCGCTCTTGGAAATTCTTAAAATTTTGCTTGGCTCTTCCACCAATCCGCCTTTCACGACTCGAATAATGTCTAGGCATAACTATCTCCACCTAACTACCGCAATTGCTGCATAATTTTTTTGTAATATACCTCATTATAAAACGAGAAATAACAAAAGATACACTCTCTTTTATAAAAAATTTATAATTTTTCACAATGCTCTTAAAAAGCAGAGAAAGCCCCGCTTATTAAACGGGACTTTGAAAAAGCAAATGATTTATGCTTTACAGCTTATTGCTTGCTCTGTATGTAATTAACAGCATCTCCAACTGAAGCAATTTTTTCTGCTTCTTCATCAGAAATTTCCATGTCGAACTCGTCTTCAAGTTCCATTACAAGCTCAACTACGTCAAGAGAATCAGCACCTAAATCATCTTTAAATGAAGACTCAAGTTTCACTTCGCTCTCATCAACACCAAGACGATCAACGATAATTTTCGTTACACGCTCTAATACTTCTGCCATTGCTCTTCACCTCCCCTCAAGTTATTATAGTTGATTCAAACTAAAAATACTATCGTTCAATTGTTTTCTTACATCACCATTCCGCCGTCTACATGAATCGTTTGTCCTGTTACATAACGGCTATCCTCTGATGCTAGAAACGCAACTACTTTCGCAATGTCGCTTGGCTCTCCAAAACGAGCTAGTGGAATTTGCTTTAGCATTTCTTGCTTTACTTCTTCCGATAACTTGTCTGTCATATCTGTAGAGATAAAGCCTGGTGCTACTGCATTAACGGTAATATTTCGACTAGCTAGTTCTTTGGCCGTTGTCTTCGTTAAACCAATGACACCAGATTTAGCCGCTACGTAATTAGCTTGCCCTGCATTTCCACTAACACCTACAATGGAAGAAATATTAATGATGCGACCGCTTCTCTGTTTCATCATTTGACGAGTTACAGCCTTCGTACAAAGAAACACACCCTTTAGATTTGTGGAAATAACATCATCCCACTCATCCTCTTTCATTCGCATTAATAGATTATCACGTGTAATTCCTGCATTGTTCACTAAAATATCCAGTGAACCAAATGTAGAAATTGCTTCTTTCACCATGTTTTGTACAGACTCGCCATTTGCTACATCTGCTTGAATAGCCATCGCATCGCTGCCAGATGCTTTAATTTCATCTACTACCTCTAACGCTTTGGCTTCGCTACCTGCATAGTTTACAACTACTTTTGCTCCAAGTTTTCCAAGCTCTAACGCTACTGCTCGACCGATTCCACGAGAACCACCCGTTATAAGAGCTACTTTACCTTCTAATGTCATACTTTCACCCCTTAAGTGCTTGAATTGTTGCTTCTAATGAAGCCACATCATAGACTGAATGTACGGTTGCACGTCGATTTACTTTTTTAACTAAACCGGATAATACTTTACCTGGACCAATTTCAATAAATGTATCGACACCTTGTTCCACCAACAATTCAACTGACTCTTGCCAACGAACCGGTGAATAAAGTTGCTCAACTAATTTTTCTTTGATTTCATCTTTATTTGTAACCGGTTGTGCAGTTACATTAGCAACAATAGGTACATCTGCATCACGGAATGTCATTGTACTCAATGTATCATCAAGCTGCTTGGCGGCTGGCTTCATGAGCATAGAATGGAACGGTCCACTTACGACTAATGGAATAGCACGCTTAGCTCCTTTTTCTTTCGCAAGAGCTGAAGCTTTCTCTACACCCGTTACAGTACCAGAGATGACAATTTGTCCAGGACAGTTAATGTTCGCAAGCTGAACTTCATCCCCTTGAGCAGATATTTCATCTGTCACTTTTTTTAATTCCTCTGCCGTCATTCCTAGTACAGCTGCCATTGTTCCTTGTCCAGCGGGAACGGCTTCATCCATGTATCTTCCTCGTTTATAAACAGCCATTACAGCATCTTCAAACGATAATACATTAGCCGCAACAAGTGCGCTATATTCTCCTAAACTATGCCCTGCTACAAAGTCAGGCTTTATATGATGCTTGCCAAACTCTCTTAACATGCCTATGCTTGTTGTTAACAACGCTGGTTGGGCATGGTATGTTAGGGTTAAGTCCTCTTGCGGGCCTTCAAATATAATTGTTGACAATGAAAAATCTAGTACCTGATCAGCCGTTTGGAATGTTGTCTTTACTTCTTCTGACAGTTCATAAAAGTCTTTTCCCATTCCTACTGATTGAGAGCCTTGACCTGGAAATACAAATGCAACTTTCCCCATCCTTCATCTCTCCTTTTAACCATTATAAAAGCTTAATTTATGTTTAGAGTGATTCCGTGTATACTTCTTCAATCGCTGTCTTAATCGTTTTTGATACATCGTTTTCAATCATGTTTACTGCTTGCTTAATCGCACTAAACATCGCTGTTGCATCAGATGAACCATGCGCTTTAATCACAGGCGCTTTTAGTCCAAACAACCCTGCACCACCATATTCAGAGTAATCCATTTTCGTTTTTAACCCTTTTAATTGAGGCTTTAAAACAGAGGCAGCTAGCTTACTTTTAAAATTGCTCGTTAACTCTGACTTTAACATAGAAAAGAGTGAAAGTGCCGTACCCTCAATTGTCTTTAATGCAATATTACCGGTAAAGCCATCTGTCACAACCACATCGGCAACGCCGTCTAACAGGTCTCTAGCTTCTACATTACCAACAAAGTTGATATTCGCTTCTGATAACAACTGAAACGTTTGCTTAGCTAAATCATTTCCTTTTTTCTCTTCTGTGCCAACATTTAATAATCCTACTCTTGGTGATGGGATGTTTCGAACTTTTTCAGCATAAATGGACCCCATAATGGCATATTGAAGTAAATGAGATGATTTCGCATCTACGTTTGCTCCAACATCTAACATTAAAAACCCTTTACCATCAATTGTCGGTAAAGTTGGCGCTAATGCCGGACGCTCAATCCCTTCAATTCGCCCTACAATAAATAATCCCGCTGCCATTAGAGCACCTGTATTTCCAGCAGAAATACAAGCGTCCGCTCTTCCTTCTGAAACTTCTTTCGCCGTTAAAACCATTGATGCATTTTTTTTACGCTTCACCGCTCGTACAGGTTCATCTGTTGCTTCAATCATTTCTTCCGTATGAATAATATCAATTCGTTCAGAATTTGTTATATATTTCTTAATTTCATGTTCATTGCCGATTAACGTAATATGTAAATTCTTAAAGTGCTCAATCGCTTTTTGTGCTCCAAGCACCGTCTCCTTTGGAGCATGATCTCCACCCATTGCATCAATTGCAATTTTCATGTTGTGTCTCATCCTTTTCTATATCTATAACATTAAAAGTAAGGTTGTCATCTTATACTTATCTAAAATCTTTCTAGTCTAACTTTTACTTATTTGAACGATACATTTTAAATATGCCAGAAAAAACTTGTTCTTGACCTACATAACTATTTACTTCTACAATCGTTCTGCCTTCATCGAAACCTGTTACTTTCGCCTTTGCTACTACTCGCTCGTCCAACTTCACAGGGCGATGATAACGGATTGTAGCATCTGCGGTTAATGCTAACTCATCATTAATAACAGCAACTGCCAAAGAGTTAGCTTGAGCAAACACATGGTGTCCCCTAGCAATTTGATTTCGCTTAAATACGTGATCTTCTTTCACATCAAAGATTGATAAAGCTGATTGATCAAGCTCAATGTCAATAATCTCACCAATTACTTCTTCAATCGGTAATGAACGAACCTCATCTTCAAATTGTTTTGATGCCACATTCTTGATTCGCTCTCGCAATTCAGGAATAGAGAGTTCAAGACGATCTAGACGAATGGTTTGAACACTTACCGAGAAATGATCTGCTAATTCTTCATCTGTAATAAATGGATTTTCTTCAATTGTTGACCGTAAAAGCTGTTGTCGCTCTTTTTTATTCCGCTTCATATACACCATCCGAACTTTTAATACTAGGTACTAACAGCAGTATATAATTAATACCTTGTTATTGCAACTGTTTTTATCGTTAAAAATCAAGTATAACTGATTACATATAGTCGAGCAAAAATCGACAAGCATACAGATTCAACTTGTCGATTTCTCATTTAATCTAATTTCTCACCACTAAGTACACCTGTTTTTTCTAAGTGTAAACGTAGTTGTGAATATTCTTCATCTTCCCAAAATATCGTTGAATTGACTAGCTTTGTTGCATCATCTCGCGCTACTTCTAACGCACGGTAGTCATGAACCATATCTGCTACCTTAAATTCTGGAACACCGCTTTGCTTTTTCCCAAAGAAGTCACCTGGTCCTCTTAACTCTAAGTCTCGTTCCGATAGAACAAACCCATCGTTTGTTTCCGTCATGATGGTCATACGTTCTTTTCCTACTTCAGATTTAGGGTCTGCCATTAACACACAATAAGATTGTTCACTACCACGTCCAACACGTCCACGTAACTGATGTAATTGCGAAAGTCCAAAACGTTCTGCATCATAAATCACCATAACAGTAGCGTTTGGTACATTCACCCCTACCTCTACAACGGTCGTTGATACCAATACTTGAACATCATTTGCACTAAATTCTTTCATTACTTGTTCTTTCTCATCAGGCGTTAATCGACCGTGCATTAAACCTACTTTCCACTTTCCGTGAAAATAGTGTGTTAATGTACTATGAACATCAATGGCATTTTGAACATCTAGCTTATCAGACTCTTCAATCAATGGGCAAATGACGTATGCTTGTCTACCCAGGGAGAGCTCTTTATCAACAAATTGCAAAATGCGCTCAAGCATATCGTGCTTTACCCAATACGTTTCAATCATTTTACGTCCAGCCGGCATCTCATCAATAATTGACACATCCATCTCTCCAAAAACAGTGATGGCTAGGGTTCTAGGGATAGGAGTTGCTGTCATAAATAAAACGTCTGGATTTCCTCCTTTTTCACGAAGAACTCGACGCTGTCCCACACCGAAACGATGTTGTTCATCTGTAATAACTAAACCAAGGTTATGAAACTGTACCTCATCTTGAATGAGGGCATGTGTGCCTACAAGCACGTGGATTTCCCCCGCTTGTACTTGACGCAACACTTCTTTTCTCGTTTTCCCTTTAACAGAACCCGTTAACAATCCAACTTTAACATCGACCTTTTCAAGCATATTTTGTAAAGATTCAAGGTGTTGTTCTGCAAGGATTTCAGTGGGTACCATTAAGGCTCCTTGACGTCCAGATAACACTGTTGCATACAGCGCAATTGCAGCAACAACGGTTTTACCTGACCCTACATCACCTTGTAATAATCGATTCATTCGATATGGAGACTTCATATCTATCGTAATTTCATTCACAACACGCTTTTGTGCACCTGTTAGAGGAAACGGTAACAAGTTTGTAAAATCGACTAACGATGAAGAATCAAATGTTTGAGAGATCCCAGGTGATTGCTCTCTTTCTAACTTTCTTAAAGCTTGCATTTTAAGCTGAAACAACAGAAATTCTTCATAAACAAAACGACGTCTCGCTTGCTTCAAATCACTATGATCCCGAGGCAAGTGAATCATTTTCAACGCATCTTTTCTTGATAGTAGCTTATAACGATCACGTAGTGAAGGTGGAATCATATCTTCTACTTGCTCTCCATATTGATTCAAAGCTAATGATATAAATCGACGAAACGCTTTAACGGTTAGATCTCCTTTTGTCGCGTAAACAGGCTCAATCGTTTGCTGACGCTGAAATGGTGAGAACTGTATTTCTTGCAACGTAATGGTTTGACGGTGTTGATCCCATTTTCCTGTTACAGTTATTGTCTCATCAAGAGATAATTTCGATTTATAGTAAGGTCGATTAAAGCATACGACTGTAATTAAATACCTGCCTACTAAAAGGCGAAACGTAAGACGGGACTTCTTCTTCCCAAAATACGTAAGAGTCGGAACACTATGAATCTTCCCTTCCACCGTTACTCTTTCTTCATGCTTCACTTCTGCCAAATCCTTTAGTTGGTAGTCTTCATACCGATATGGAAAGTGTTCAATGAGGTCATGTATAGTTGTAATACCCATGTCTTGCAATGCCTGCTCAGTTTCTTCGCCAATTCCTTTAATTGATGCGACAGAAAGATCTGATAATTTGTCCACTTAGTTATTTAACGGAATACCAAAGATTTTCGCTTCTAGCTCGCGACCCGTTGGTGTTGCCGCTAATCCTCCTTGAGCAGTTTCTCTTAACGCCACAGGCATTGTTTGTCCAATCTTAAACATCGCATCAATGACTTCATCACATGGGATACGACTTGTCACTCCTGCTAACGCCATATCAGCAGCAATCATCGCATTTGCTGCTCCCATTGCGTTACGCTTTACGCAAGGCACTTCAACAAGACCTGCTACTGGATCACACACAAGACCTAACATATTTTTCAATGTAATAGCCATCGCTTCAGCCGCTTGACTAGGCGTCCCACCTGCTAGCTCTACAATCGCAGCTGCAGCCATTCCAGAAGCTGAGCCAACCTCTGCTTGACAACCACCTGCTGCACCTGAAATAGAAGCATTATTAGCAACGACAAACCCAAAAGCTCCTGATGTAAATAAAAACTCAACCATTTGTTCACGAGTAGGGTTTAATTTATTTTTCACTGCAAACAAGGTCCCTGGAACAACACCTGCTGATCCAGCTGTCGGTGTGGCACAAATCGTTCCCATCGCCGCATTCACTTCATTTGTTGCAACTGCTTTACTCACCGCATCTAAAATGAGGTCCCCCGACAAGCCCTTGCCACTATTAATATAATTTTGAATTAACACAGCATCTCCACCCGTTAACCCTGTAACAGATTGAACACCTTTTAATCCTCTTTCAACAGCTTCTTCCATCACCTGTAAGTTACGATCCATCTTGCTAATAACTTCTTCACGAGATAAACCTGTTACCTCAACTTCTTGCTCAATCATAATTTCTGCAATTTTCACTTGTCTACTTTCTGCCAGTTCTACAAGCTCAGCAACATTTCGAAACATAATAATCCTCCCGTCTTCTTTTTACGTTACTCAACCATACGTGTAACTTGTATAATATTTGGAAGTGCTTGTAGTTCATCAATGATCATGTCTTCAATGTTTTGATCTAATTCAATCGCCATTAATGCTACTTTCCCTTTTTCTTTTCGTGATACTTCCATATGTCCAATGTTAATAGAGTGTTTTGTTAAGATATTTGTAACAGCTGCAATCGCACCAAAACGATCATTATGCACAACAAGAATGGCAGGGTTTGTCCCAGACAAGTTTAATTGAAATCCATTTAGCTCTATAATTTGAATTTTCCCGCCACCAATTGAGATTCCAACCACTTCAATTTCATTTTGTTCGTCACTAATCATTAAACGAGCAGTATTAGGATGCTCTGTTACAGCTACTTCTTCAATAAACGTCACGTCCATACCCGCTTGTTTAGCGATAGTTAATGACTCAGGCAGTCGCGGATCAAAGGTATCAAAATCGAGTACTCCTCCAATAATAGCCACATCTGTTCCATGGCCCTTATAGGTTTGTGCAAATGAACCATAAAGTGATACTACTACTTTTTTCGGTTGTTTCCCAAACAAAGTTCGCGCCACTCGTCCAATTCTAGCAGCTCCGGCTGTATGTGAACTCGAAGGACCAATCATAATCGGCCCAATAATATCAAAAACTGATTTATACTTCATTAATCTTACTCTCCCTTCTCCCAAAAAAGAGATCCTACATTCAAGATGTTATCCCTCTATATGTTACTTTAACACATTCATTTTTGAAACACTTTCATCACAAAATTCACTCTCTACTAGTTAAGATTTTATTTTCTGAAAACTACTTATACTTCATATTTATATTAGTGCTACACTCCACTTAATAAAACGCTTTCAAAATAGGTCACTACACGCAAGAGAGCTAACTTTATTTTCTAAAGTTAGCTCTCTCACTTCTATACAAGTCATTCGGTTGTAAATTAAGCTATTTTTTTCTCTACACCACGAACTTCTTCAACAGTTTTAATTTTAAAATTCTTAAATACAACTGAGCCCAAGAAGCCAACGATTGCACCAACTAAGGCACATAATAGAGCACAGATGGTCACTTTCACAGGATCATTGAAGCCATACATAACTGCAAGTCCAGCAATTGGAGTTGCAGTACCCGTCGCATTATTAATCAGACCAAACATTGAAATAATAACACCAGCAGCTGCCCCACCAACAAAGTTGGTTACGTAAACAGGAATTGGATTAGCCGAAATAATATCTGCTTGTGTTAATGGTTCAACCGCTACAGAGATAGTTGTACGACGATCTCCAAATTTTAAACGATCAAATAAGACATAGTTCATAAAAGAAGATCCCATTACCGCTAGAGCACCAATTGCCATTGGTAAACCTGTTAACCCTAACATTGCGGTTAATGCCATTGAACTTAACGGAGCAGTAGCTACTACTGTGATAACCCCACCAAGGATAATCCCCATCAAAATTGGGCTAGCATTAGTTGTTTCTGTAATGATTCCACCAATGTTCAATAATGTTGCATCTACGAGTGGTGTTACCCCAACAGCGATTAAGCGTGTTAAAGGTGCCGCAATAAGAATGTTTCCAATTAAATCTAAACCAGCTGGTGCTTTCTTCTCAATAAATTTCACAACAAAAGCCATTACATATCCAGCAAAAAAACCTGGTAACAAGCCAAGCCCCGAACAGACAACTCCCATCATTAACGCATAAACGGGAGATACCCCCAGTGCAAGTGCAACTAACGCAGCCGCAGCTACTCCACCCATTCCACCAGCTGCAGAGCCAACTTCACCTAAAAATTTTATTCCTAGTAAATCTCCACCTACATATAATTGAAAGGCTTCTACTAAAAATGCTGCTACTGCAGCACTAGCTAAAGCACCCATCGCTTTCATGCCGTACGGCGCTTTGTAACTAAATAACCAAAAGAAAAATAAAACAAGCAACAGTAACAATGTACCTTGGATAATTTCCATTTTCATTTCTCCCCCTATGTAGTATTCATCGCTGTGACGTCATTTTATCCTTTCTCAATTATTTGTATCCATCAAAAAGTTATCACAATATAATTATTTTTTCAATAAGTTTTTGTTAAACACACGAATATTAAATCTAAAATAATAAATAATGTTCGTGTATATTGTTTTTTACCCATAAATATATACAGTAATTAGAAAAATTTCAGGATTCTACGTTATTTTTATATTTTCCCAAATAAAAAACGTTCCTATACTTAAGTATAGGAACGTTTTACCCAATTATTCAACAGCAAAAATGTATGAATATAATGGCTGATCACCTTTATGAGTTTCTACCTCGACATGATCAAATTCAGATTCAACATATGATACTAATTCATCAATATGCTCATCTGCTACATCTTCACCTTGCAAGATTGTTAAAATTTCAGCATCTTCATCAATCATATAAGCAAGAAGTTTTTTAGCAGCTTCTAACTTATCTTTATCTTTTACAGAAATTTTACCATCTACAATTCCCATAAAATCATTTTTTTCAATTTCCAGTCCATCAATGCTCGTGTCACGAACAGCGTACGTAACTTGTCCTGTTTTGACATGAGAAAGTGCCTCAGTCATTGTTTGTTCGTTCTCTTCTAGAGTACCTTGAGGATTAAACGCTAATAACGCCGTCATCCCTTGAGGAACAGTTTTAGACGGAACCACGATTACATCTTGATCCACAACTTGAGCTGCTTGGCGAGCTGCCATTACAATATTTCCGTTATTAGGTAAAATGATTACTTTTTTAGCATTTACTTGTTCAATCGCTTTTACGATGTCTTCCGTACTTGGATTCATTGTTTGGCCACCTTCAATGACCACTTTTGCTCCAATACTCTTGAACAATTCTGCAATTCCTTTACCCATTGAAACAGTCACAACACCATATTCTTCTTGTTGAGCAGAAGTTGCAGCTACTTGAGCTGTTTGGCTTTCTTCAAAAAGAATATTACTATGCTGCTCACGCATATTCTCAATTTTCATATTGATTAAATTACCATATTTTTGTCCGTAATTTAACACTTCACCAGGATGCTCTGCATGAATATGTACTTTCACAATATCTTCATCAGATACAACTAGTAAAGAATCACCCCATTGACTTAAATCTTGACGGAATGTTTCTTCTGAGAAAGGATTTGCTTTTACTTTCTCTTCTTCAAAACGAACCATGAACTCCGTACAGTATCCAAATTCAATGTCTTCAGTACTCATATGCGTTTGAGCATATTTATGATGTTCAGCATTCACTAACTCATTTAATGAAGGGGCACCCGCTGGAACACCAGGAAGTTTCTCACCTTTTAATTCAGCTACAAAGCCTTCATAAATCATCACTAAACCTTGTCCACCACTATCTACTACTCCTACTTCTTTTAATACTGGTAGAAGCTCTGGTGTACGATTTAAAGAAGCTTTTGCTTCCGTTAAAACTTCATCCATGAACAACACGATATCTGGTTGTCTCTTTGCAATCGTCGTTGCTTTTTTTGCTGCATCTTTTGCAACGGTTAGGATTGTTCCTTCAACTGGTTTCATCACGGCTTTATAAGCTGTTTCCACACCAGCTTCAAGAGCTTGAGCAAACTCTACGCTATTAATTGTTTCTTTTTGCTCAATTGATTTAGCAAACCCACGGAATAACTGTGATAAAATAACACCTGAATTTCCGCGAGCCCCCATTAATAAACCTTTTGCTAAAGCTTGCCCTACTTTACCAATATGATCTGATACATTATTTTTTACTTCTTTAGCACCAGAGGTGATAGATAAATTCATATTTGTTCCTGTATCACCATCTGGCACAGGAAATACGTTTAGTGCATCCACCATCTTCACATTATTTGATAAATGTTGAGCACCTTGGATCACCATCTCTGCAAAACGTTTTCCATCTAAAGCTGTAATCGACACTAATTTTCCTCCTCACTACACGTTCGCGACACGAACACCTTGCACATAAATATTTACAGAATCGACTGTCAATCCGACTGTTTGTTCAAGTGTATATTTTACTTTTGTTTGGACATTATGAGCGATTTCAGAAATCTTTGTCCCATAGCTTACAATTATATACATGTCAATATGTACTTCGTCATTCTCTTGTCTAACAATGATGCCACGTGTAAAATTTTCTTTACGAAGAATTTCAGTAAGGCCATCTTTAATTTGGTTTTTAGAAGCCATTCCTACAATTCCGTAGCAATCAATAGCAGCTCCTCCAGCAATCGTTGCAATTACATCAGTAGAAATATCAATTTGACCGTACTTTGTTTTCATTTCGATGGACATACTTTTTCCCCTTTCTATTTTCATAGGTTATAGCCATTTTACTATAAATAAACCATTTTTAAAAGAACATTCCCTTTTTGTCCTATTTTACTGCTTATTATTATACAACATATCTATAAAATATATGTCAAGGAAAATTTCTTGAAAGCTTTTCATAAGAAGTATTGCAATCTCTATTCCCCTGTGATAAATTAATATAGTATTTCTCAAGGTAGAATTGAGTAGTTTTGTTTGTGTTAGGAGGGAAAAGCATGGCACGTAAATGTGTAATCACTGGTAAAAAAGCTCGTTCGGGTAACGCACGTTCTCACGCTATGAACGCTACTAAGCGTAAATGGGGTGCTAACGTTCAAAAAGTACGTATCCTAATTGACGGTAAACCAAAACGTGTATATGTATCAGCTCGAGCTCTAAAGTCTGGTAAAGTAGAACGCGTATAATATTGGATAATAAAAAAAGCACCATATTCATATGGTGCTTCTTTTATTATAATCACTTTTCTTATATGGACTAAGTCCATATGAGTAAAAACCGTCTACTCTCACTCAGCCCGTTACATCCCTTCCCTCTAATAACTCGATGGATAAGATGTGTCAAAGAGCTCTTTTTTATTTGTTGTTGGTATAACTTATTGGATTTGCTGTCTATGTTCCTTATTTTCATGAGAAGTAGCCCCTTGTTAATAGACAGATGTTATTCTTTTTTAAATGAGTTTAACATTGCTCTTACGATGCCACCTAAAAACTTTGGAAGTTTGATTGTATAAAATTTCATACTGTCCCTCCTAACTATCGTTCACATTCCATCTCGCTATATCGTCGAGTCATCTCAATCTTTATCCTATTCATAAAGTAAAAAATAAGTACCTTCGGTTTTTCACTTCTTAGCTGTTAAACAGGCTTTCTTTTTTCTCTTTTTAATCACTACTTCTTATCATCATTAATATGCCTTTTGTAAATGAAAAAGTACCTCTTTGTTCAAGAAGTTCGTTACTAATACATAAAGTTGAACCCCATTCAAGATTATAATTAGTTAAAGGATATTTGAAGCCTTTTAATGTCAAATTCTCAATAATAGGGGAAAATGGAACAAACGAAACATAAGGATAACTTTCATCTTTTATTGATTCAAATTCCCCACTTTTACATAGTTCAATGATGTTTTTTTGATCAATCATTTGAATCCTTATTCCTTTTTCTAACCCTTTGTAAAGAAGCTGAATGCCTCCAAACATATGATCTAGACGGCCACCTGTTGCTCCAAATACTCGAATGATAGTAGGACGCTGATCCACTGCCCAATTTAATGCAATCTCTAAATCCGTTTCATCCTTTTCAGAAGGATACAGTTCGATGTCTTGCATTTTCTCTCTCACATATTGTAGTTCTTCGCTTGTAATTGAATCGAAGTCACCAACTGCTTTTTGGGGTACAATTCCTTTGTTCAGTAGTGAAAATACGCCTCGATCAACCCCGATCCAAACAGCATCTTTCCACCTATGCAACGAAGGAACGTTTTCCTCTGGTCCTCCAGCTAAAATATGAATAATCATCATGTCTCCCCTTTATGTCTGAACTCTCTTAAATATGAGATGTTACCTTCACTCTTATGCCTTCCCCTATCACCTAACACTCTATACACGCAATAACTACTCCTTACAAAGTCTTCCTTTAGAACAGAACCTATAAAAAAGAAGCGAACCATTATTCGCTTCTTTACGAGTATACTAACACTTTTTCACCATTTAGCTGGTCGAAGAGACTCTATTGCTGATTGTCTGTTATCCACATTATAAATTGCAGACCCAGCTACTAATACATTGGCTCCAGCATCTATACATTGTTTAGCGGTTGCTTCGTTAACGCCACCATCAACTTCTACCTCAATTGATAATCCACGAATTTCTATTAGCTGTGAAATTTGTTCAATCTTTGGTAAAACACTTGGTATGAATGTTTGTCCACCAAATCCAGGATTCACAGTCATAAGTAACACAAGATCCAAATCATTAAGAACATGTTTGACCATATCAATAGGTGTTGCTGGATTAAGTGCTACACCTGCTTTCATTCCATGTTCTTTAATAAGCTGAACCGTTCGGTGTAAATGTGGGCATGCTTCAGCATGAACAGTTAAAATATCTGCACCTGCTTTTGCGAATGTTGGGATATATAAATCTGGATTCTCAATCATTAAATGAACATCTAAAGGCAATGTAGTAACAGGCCTAATCGCCTCTACAATAAGAGGACCAATTGTAATGTTTGGTACAAAATGACCATCCATCACATCTACGTGTATGTAATCTGCTCCACCAGCTTCTACATCTTTAATTTCTTGGGCAAGCTGTGCGAAGTTAGCAGATAAAATGGAAGGTGCAATCTTTATCATTGTTAATACCTCGGCTTTCTTTGCTTGATTTCGTCGATAAACTGAACGTAATGCTCATATCGATAAGATGGAATGGTTCCATCTTCTACCGCTTCTTTCACTGCACATTTTGGCTCTTTTAAATGTACACAACCACGAAACTTACAAGAATGACTTACTCTCTCCATTTCCGGAAAACAACTTGATAAATCTTCAACTTCAATATCTGTAAAATCAAGAGAACTAAACCCTGGCGTATCAGCTACCAAACCTCCACCAATCGGTAGGAGTTCTACATGTCTAGTCGTATGCTTTCCTCTACCTAATGAAGCAGAAATATCATTGGTTTTCAGTTCTAACTCTGGTTTTAAGACGTTTAGAAGCGATGATTTCCCTACTCCGGACTGACCAGCAATAACCGTTACCTGTCCTTCAAACACAGGGTAAAGAACAGATATACTATCTTGTTCAACCGTTGAAGTTAAGATAACTTCATAGCCTATATCTCGATAATCTTGTGCATATTTTTCGATATCTGGCTTTTTATCCTCAGGAACTAAGTCCATTTTTGATATACAGATAATTGGTTCAATCCCATTAGACTCAACTAATACTAGAAAACGATCTAATAATAATGAACTAAACCCTGGCTCAATGGCTGAAAAGACCAATAAGGACTGATTTACATTTGAAATTGGTGGTCGAACTAATTCGTTCTTTCTTTCTTTGACTTCCAAAATGTACCCTTCAAGCTCGTTTTCAGCCTGAAAAACCACATCGTCTCCAACTAGAGGGGTAATCTTTTGCTTTCGGAACACCCCTCTGCCGCGACATTGTGTAATTTGTCCATCATGAAGAACGTAGTAAAATCCACTCAAGGATTTAATAATTCTTCCTTCTGGCATAAGCTCACTCCTTATTTTTATGATTCTTCATAATCAATGACTGTATCTTCTATCACATTGCCATCACGAATCACTTTGTACCCTGCTTGATCTCCATAAGGAATCATTAACTGAATATTTTCAGTTACTGTTTCTGTAATCGCCAATTCTTTATAAGGAACGGTCATATCATATTGTAAGTCCTCTACATATATCTGCACTTGTTGAGGCTGACCCTCTATCGTAGGTTCATATGGAATGGTAATCGTTCTCGTAATCGTCTTAGGCGGCTTTTCTTCTTGTCCGTCAGAAACAGTAATCGTAACAGTATCTCCTTTTTGAACATTTTCATTCGGCATTGGACTTTGTGAAACGACTAGCCCCTCACTTACTGTATCAGAATATTCCCTATTGCTGACAACTTCAAGTCCATACTCTGATAAATAGTCTTGTACGCTTTTTTCCGTCCATCCTACAAAGTCTTTTAACGCAATGTCAGGAGGGCCCGTACTAACCCAAAATGTAACAGTTGTTTCTTCTGGAATGACTTGCTCTGTTTCTTTTGGCACTTGATCTACAATTGTACCTGGCGTCTCATTGCTCTCTATATCGACGGTTCGAATTTCTTTAAAATTCCGATCCTCTAGCAGCGCTTTTATTTCCTCTACGTTTCGACCAATATAACGATCAAATGTTACTTTTTCTTTCCCAGCACTGCGATAAATAGTAATGAAAGCACCCTCTTTCACCACTTCTCCTGCCTCTGGATCCGTTCGAATTACCTTACCTTCTTCAATGCTATTATCAGGGATCACTTGCGTGTCTTGAACTTTAAATCCCATTGATAATAGCTGAGTAACCGCGCGTTCATATTCTTCATTTTGCAAATCAGGAACAGTCATATCTTTTGGCAATAAAAGCGATGGAATAAACGTAACAGCAGCAACACTTCCTACTGCTAGAAAAAGAAGGATAAGTAAGAGTGTTGGAAGAATTTTACGTTTCTTCTTCTTACTCTCCTTCGCTTCCACTTGTGGTTTTTCTTTTACTTCAGGTTTCTCTTCGTTTACTGAAGGTCTGACAATGGTATCGTCTATTTCAGTATCTAAATACTCATCCGTAATAACAGGAATTGCTTTTGTTACTTCATCATCGTCTGGGATTGAAAATTTCGCTTCGCTCAATCGCTCAGGTTCTAGCGCAGTTCTTAAATCTTCTTCCATTTCTTCTACAGATTCATAGCGATAAAACGGATCTTTAGCAGTTGCTTTTAATACAACATTTTCAATACTTTGAGGAATTGAAGGGTTCCATCTTTTCGGTGAAGGCGTTTCTGTTTGTAAGTGTTTGAGTGCGATTGAGACAGCAGATTCACCCGAGAATGGAACACGCCCTGTCAATAATTCAAATAATACAATGCCTAGTGAATAAATATCTGATTTTTTATTGGCTAATCCTCCCCTAGCTTGTTCGGGAGATAAATAATGAACCGATCCTAAAACAGAGTTTGTGTGAGTAATAGTCGTTGAGCTTAATGCAATGGCAATTCCAAAATCGGTTACTTTGGCTATATCATTTTCATCAATTAAAATATTCTGTGGCTTCAGATCTCTATGTACAATCCCATATTGATGAGCATGCGCAATCGCGGATGTAATTTGTATCATAATATTTATTGCTTTCTCAATAGGTAGAGGAGGTTGTTGTTGAATATACTGCTTGAGCGTATGCCCCGCTACATATTCCATCACAATATAGTAAATATCCTCTTCTTCCCCAACATCGTATATACTCACAATATTAGGGTGGGCGATGCTCGTAGCTGATTGTGCTTCACGATGGAAACGCTTTATAAATGACTCGTCATTTGCAAAATCTAAACGAAGCACTTTAATTGCTACATCTCGCTCAAGAATCATATCTCTAGCTAAATAAACGTTAGCCATTCCGCCTCCGCCGATGACTTGTAAAATCTTATAACGATCATTTAGCCGCTTACCAATTAGCACCGCTCTCACCTACTTTCACTTATAAAATCAACAAGGGCAAGCGTAATATTATCTTCTCCGCCTAGTTCATTAGCTAAATCAATTAGATGAGAACCTTTCTGTTCTAAAGTTAGATCGGTCAAAAGAATTTGTTTTAATTGTTCCTCCGACACTTTATTTGATAAGCCATCTGAGCATAATAAAAGGACATCTTCTTGCTCAATTTCCATTGATTTTACATCGAGCGTTACTTGCTTTTCTGTGCCTAACGCT
This sequence comes from Priestia iocasae, assembly GCF_016909075.1. Taxonomy (GTDB): domain Bacteria; phylum Bacillota; class Bacilli; order Bacillales; family Bacillaceae_H; genus Priestia; species Priestia iocasae. The sequence goes on along the minus strand of NZ_JAFBFC010000001.1, from coordinate 640,619 downwards.
CTCACTAATATATTTTTTCTTGGATGATGTTCTGCATCTTCTCTAGAAATTTGACCATTTTTAACAAGCTCATTGACTAAAGAGTGATCTTCTGTAATTTGATTAAAGCCATACTCATTTAATAGATAACAGCGACTATCGCCGATATGACCAATTGTACAAAATGTACTTGTGCAGATAGCTGCTACAAGGGTTGTACCCATACCTTTACACTCTTCATGCTCATTTGAATACACAAATAACTCATCATTCACTTTACTAACATGTTCTGTTAACCATACAGAGGCTGCATCTGGCGAAGTGAGTTCATCTCCATTTTCCCAATAACCTTGCAATTTTTTAATAGCCATCGCACTGGCAACATCACCAGCACGATGACCTCCCATTCCATCTGCTACGATCGCTAGCCTATGACCATGGGGGTTAACAAATACCCCTCCAGAATCCTCATTGTGTTGCCGTATTTTCCCGCGGTCCGTCATAAAGACAGCTCCCATACGATCACCTCGTCTCTTCTTTACGCTCCTTCGCACGCAGCTGTCCACACGCCGCATCAATGTCATGACCTTGCTCCCGACGAATCGTTACATTAATTCCACGCTTTTTCAATATGCGTTCAAACTCAAAGATTTGTTCACGTGGTGTACGAACATAATCACGTTCTGGAACATAGTTCACTGGAATTAAATTCACGTGACATTTTAAATCTTTGATTAATGTAGCTAACTCTTCCGCGTGCTCTGCTTGATCGTTAACTCCACCAAATAAGCCATACTCAAAGCTAATTCGTCGCCCTGTTTTCTCTGTATAATATTTAATTGATTCCATTAACTCTGGCAACTTATAGGCACGGTTAATCGGCATTAAACGCGAGCGGATTTCATTATTTGGTGCGTGTAAAGAAATCGCAAAATTAATTTGTAAACTTTCATCTGCAAATTTATAAATCTTTGGAATAATACCACTTGTAGAAACGGTAATGTGTCTCGCTCCAATATTTAAGCCTTCATCACTATTGATAATCTTCAAGAAGCTTAACATTTCATCATAGTTATCAAATGGCTCTCCTATCCCCATAATTACGACATGACTTACTCGTTCTCCTTGTTCATCAAGCGCTTTTTGCACTTTTACAACTTGAGCTACAATTTCTCCAGCTTCCAAGTTTCGTTTTAAGCCACCTAGAGTTGATGCACAAAATGTACAGCCAATTCGACAGCCCACCTGCGTCGTCACACAAATCGAATTACCGTACTCATGGCGCATTAACACCGTCTCGATTGTATAGCCATCATGTAATTCAAATAAAAACTTCATTGTTCCGTCTGCTGATGTTTGCTGTACAGCCGTATTTAATGTCGTTAACGAAAAGTTATCTTTTAACAAATCACGTAACCCTTTTGATAAGTTTGTCATATCATCAAATGCTGTTACACGTTTGTGGTATAACCAATCGTACACCTGTTTTCCACGAAACTTTTTTTCGCCTCGTTCTACTAACCAATTCTCTAACTCATGTAGTTGTAATGAGTAAATGGATGGCTTGCGATTGTCTTTTGCTTCTTCTTGTTTCTTTTGTATTGCTTTTTCCATTTTTACACCTGCTTTCGTAAACATGCGATATAAAATCCATCACTGTGTTGTTGATCCGGAAGAAGTTGGATTTGACCATGTTTAACGTTTTGTTTAAGTTGCTCCGGCACTCTATCTACGAACGTATTATCTTCTTTGAATTGATCATTTTTTTGTAAAAAAGCATGCACTACATCACTGTTTTCTTCTTGATCAATCGTACATGTACTATACACTAATATACCATTACTTTTCAAAAGAGGCGCAACTGCTTCTAATATTTGAAGTTGTATATGTGACAGTTGTTCAACATCTTTTTGTGTTTTTACATATTTTAAATCTGGCTTTCTTCTCATTACACCAAAGCCTGAGCAAGGAGCATCAACTAAAATTCGATCAAAGCTCTCTTTCCCAAACGAATCGCCAGCTTTTCGGCTATCCAAAACGGTTGGCTCAATGTTCGTAAGTTGTAAACGCGTTGCTTGTTCAGCAATTAGCTTTACTTTATGATCATGAATGTCTAACGAAATAACCTTCCCTGTGCCTTTTAACAATTCAGCAATGTGAGTCGATTTTCCACCAGGCGCTGCGCAACTGTCTAGAACTGTTTCGTTTTCTTCTACATTCAAAGCATGAGCCACAAGCATTGAGCTTTCATCTTGGATAGTAAACATTCCTTTTTTAAAGGCTTCTGTATAGGCGGCATTCCCTTTTTGAACCTCTAACGCCTCGGGGGCAAACTCACCTTTCTCTACAGCAATACCTTCTTCTTGCAATTGAGCTTTTACTTCATCAACTGTAAAGCGTGCGGTATTCACACGAATGGTTTGTTTTGGAGCCGTTAAATTCGCCATACAAATTTCTCTTGTGCGATCCATTCCATATTGTTCTGCCCAACGTTTCACAAGCCATAGAGGATGACTTGTTTCAATCGCTACTCGCTCTAATGGATCTTGAATTTCTTCAAATGATCTTACCCCTTCACGTTGAATGCTTCGCAATACGCCATTTACCATTGAAGAAATACCTCTATGACCTTTTTGCTTCGCAATTTCGACTGCTTCATGAATAATCGCTCGGTCCGGTACACGATCAAGATAGATCATTTGATAAACTGATAAACGCAATAAAACACGTACCCAGGATTGTAACTTTTTTGGATTTTTAATAAAGGGCGCTAAGTAATAATCTAGTGTGTCCCTTCTTTGAATACTTCCGTACACAATCTCAGTTAACAACCCTGCGTCTTTTCCTCTTACTTCATGCTTTTCAATACTTTTATTTAATAGTAAATTACTGAATGCTTGATTTTTTTCAATTGATAGCAAAATATCTAATGCAATACTTCGCACATTATAACGACTCATAATAGTCTCCTAGCTTTGTTCCTTTTTCAAGGTTCGTACCACGTAAAAATTGCTCGGCACTCATTCTCTTCTTACCTGATGGCTGTATATCTGTTAACTTAATAGCCGTTTCATTTCCCGTTGCAACGATGAGCCCATCTTTATCAATAGCAATGACAACACCAGGCTCTGCATCTACAGTAGGTGATTTCACTTTTTCTCCCCACCATACTTTCAATACTTGTCCCTCTAATGAAGTGTAAGCAACTGGCCAAGGGTGCAATCCTCGGATATGATTGTAAATCTCTTCACCTGTTCGACTCCACTCAATTTTCTCTTGCTCTCTCTTAATATTAAAAGCAAATGTTGCTTTTTCATTATCTTGAGGAATTGGTGTAAGCTTACCTTCTAATAAAGGCGGTACGGTCTCAGATAATAATTTTGAGCCAGCTTCTGATAGCTTATCATGCAACGTTCCGACATGATCTTGTTCCTCGATTGGTACTTCGATCGTTGTTAAGATATCCCCTGCATCTAGCTTTTCAACCATATACATAATGGTTACACCTGTTTTTTCTTTTCCTTCTAAAATAGAGTAATGAATAGGTGCTCCACCACGTAACTCAGGTAAAAGAGAAGCATGAACATTGATACAACCATGTTTCGGTGCATCTAAAATCACTTTTGGTAAAATTTGACCAAATGCGGCTGTTACAATTAAATCCGGCTTGTAAGCTAATACTTTTTGATATTCTTCTTCCAACCGAATTTTTTCAGGCTGAAGCACTGGAATTCCATGCTTTTCTGCTTCTACTTTTACAGGTGGTGGTGTTAACACTTTTTTGCGCCCCTTTGGACGATCTGGCTGTGTTACAACTGCAGAGATATGATAACCATCTTGAATTAACGTCTGTAGAACTGGAACAGAAAAATCTGGTGTTCCCATAAATACGATATTCGTCATTTAATTCTCTCCTCCAAGCTCATCTTCTTCATAATATCGCGTCACTTTTGCTGTAAATAATACACCATGCAAATGATCAATTTCATGTTGAATAGCACGTGCTAAAAACCCTCTTGCTTCTAAAGTAAATGGTTTACCACGACGGTTGAGCGCTTTTACTTTAATGTGATTAGCACGAGTCACATCACCAAAAAGGCCCGGAAAACTAAGGCAGCCTTCAGGACCTTTTTGCTCACCGTACTCCTCAATAATAACGGGATTGATTAGCTCAATCTTTCCGTGACGATCGCCAACATCAACAACCGCAATTTGTTGCGAAATGCCTACTTGAGGAGCAGCTAATCCTACTCCATCTGCTTCAAGCATTACGTCATACATACCATTTAACAATTTAATTAGCTTATTATCAAACTGTTTGACAGGTTCGCATTCTGTTTCAAGAACCTTATCAGGATAATAAACTAGATTTAATTTTGCCAATGTGTAACCTCCTACAAGACTCTCTCTTTTATTTCTTTCCAAATCGATTATCTATTAACACTTACATCATAGAATAAGGGTGTAAATCAATCGTAATGGTTAAGTTATTCTGCTGAACTTCCTCTTGATACCGCTCCAAAATATACTTTAAAAGAGGAATCAATCTCGGTTCCAGCTTGTATTTTATCATGCATTGATAGCGATATCTATCTTTTATCTTTGCGATTGGCGATGTAACCGGACCCAATACAATTGTTTGATTTGATAAATGTTGTTTTAAATACTGACCAATTTTATCTGTTACCGATACTACTTTTGCAATATTTTCATGTGAAACCGTCAGCAACGCTAAGTAATAAAAAGGTGGATAACGATGAAGCTTGCGTGTTACCATCTCTTGCTCATAGAACGTATCATAATCATGCTGACTAGCTAATTGAATACTATAATGTTCAGGAGTATAGGTTTGAATGACAACCTCTCCAGGGAGCTTATGCCGTCCTGCTCGACCGCTCACTTGCGTTAACAACTGAAAGGTCTTTTCAGCTGCTCGAAAGTCTGGTAAATGAAGCATTGTATCGGCCGATAATACGCCCACTAATGTTACATTGGGAAAATCGAGGCCTTTGGCAATCATTTGCGTACCTAATAAAATTTGTGCCTCACCATTGCCAAACTTATTTAACAACCTCTCATGTGCCCCTTTTCGACTTGTTGTATCCACATCCATACGAACAACAGACGCTTCTGGCAACATTTTCGTCAGCTCTTCTTCTACTTTTTGAGTACCTGTACCAAAGTAACGAATATGATCGCTGTTGCATTCTGGACAAACCGTGTGAACCGACTGCTCAAAGCCACAGTAGTGACACTTTAACATATTTTGATAGCGATGATAAGTTAATGAGATTTCACAGTGTGGACAAGAGTGAACAAAGCCACAGTCTCGGCACATCACAAAAGAAGAGTGCCCTCGTTTATTAAGAAATAAGACGATTTGTTCTCCTTTTTGTAGACGATCTTGCATCTTTTCAAAAAGCAAAGTCGAAAACATGGATCGATTACCACTTCGCAACTCCTCACGCATATCAATAATATCAACTGAGGGTAATGCGGCATCGTTCATCCGCTTTGAAAGTGTTAATAATTGATACACACCCTTTTGCGCTCTGGCAAAGGATTCTAACGTTGGCGTTGCACTCCCAAGAATGACCGGGCATTGATGATGCTCACCTCGATAAATAGCTACATCACGAGTATGATAGCGCGGGTTTTCTTCTTGTTTATAACTTGTTTCATGCTCTTCATCAATAATGATAATGCCTAGATTTTTAAAAGGAGCAAATACCGCAGATCGTGCACCTACTACAACTGATACTTCTTTTCTTTGAATTTTACGCCACTCATCATACTTTTCACCTGTCGAAAGGCCACTATGAAGAACCGCTACTTTCGATCCAAAACGTCCTTTGAATCGCTTCACCATCTGTGGTGTTAATGAAATTTCAGGAACAAGCATAATGGCTTCTTTACCAGCTTGTAACACCTTATCAATTGATTGCAAGTATACTTCGGTCTTCCCACTACCTGTTACTCCATACATGAGAAACACATTATGCTTATCTTCTTCAATATGATTTAAGATGGGGGAAATAGCTTTTGATTGTTCATCGGTTAAGGTAAACGGCTTTGATTGTGCAAAAGACGCATCATCATAGGGATTTCGATAGACCTCAATCTCTGTTTCTTTCAAAAGTTTTTTCTCTACTAACGATTTAATGGGCGCTTGAGTTATTTGAAGCTGATCCATTAGTTCTTTTAAGCTAATTTCTCTTGGGTGTTGAACAAAAAAAGATAACACCCTCTTTTGCTTTTCAGCTTGCTTAGAAAGCTCGTCCATTTGACTTTTTAATTCTTCTGTTGAGGCAATTGGCTTAATAGCTTTCATTACCTTTTTGTTTCCACGATTTTTCACGAGATAGACAACTTCTAGCAATCCTTTTTGAATATCTCGATAAAAGAACGAAGCTGCATTTGTTTTCTCCACTTCACTCCAGCGCACACAGTTCTTTCCCACAAAAAACGGACGCACACTCTCATGTAATGCTTCAACAGCTTGGTCGTTTACTAACGTAATTTCTTTATCATATTTCGCTTTCATTGCTGCTGGTAACATCGCTTGAAAAGCGGAAATAGCAAAACATAGCGTTCGTTCTGTAAGCCATTCACCAAGCTCTAATAATTCACTTGTTAAAACAGGTGTTAAATCTAACATTTCGTCTATTGCTCGAAGTCGTTTTACATCCGTTTCTTGTTTTAATCCAATAACAAACCCTTGTACTTTTCGAGGACCAAAAGGTACAATGACTCTCATCCCTGGTTGAATAATGCCTTGCCATTTATCAGGAACAGCATAATCAAACGAACGGTCTGTTTGCTTCGTCGCCACGTCCACAATGACACTTGCTATTTTCATTCACGTAACCCTTCCATCATCATTTTCACTTCATGTAATATATTCTTGGCTACTTCATGCTTTGTTAAAAGTGGTAACTTCTTTTGCTCACCATTTCGTTTATAAAAGGTAACAACGTTTGTATCCACCCCAAACCCAGCACCTTCTTCTGTTACATTGTTCGCAACAATCATATCTAAATTTTTCTTTTGAAGCTTTCGTTGTGCATATTCATCTACCTTCTCTGTTTCTGCGGCAAAGCCAATGAGTAATTGATGTTCTTTTCGTTCACCCAATGTTTTTAAAATATCTTGCGTTCTCTCTAACTCTATAACCGCTTCACCAGGCTTCTTTTTCATTTTTTGATCATGAACATATTTAGGTCGATAATCAGCAACAGCAGCTGATTTCACCACAACATCCGTTGTATTATATCTCGCCATGACTGCTTCGTACATTTCTTGTGCACTATCAACTTGAACAATCTCTACCCCTGAAGGATATGGAATGGTCGTCGGCCCTGTTACTAACGTTACATTTGCCCCTTGCTTTGCTGCTTCTTCTGCAATTGAATAGCCCATTTTTCCAGTTGAACGATTTGTCATAAATCTCACAGGGTCAATCTTCTCTTTCGTTGGACCAGCCGTCACTAGCATGTTAACACCTTTTAAAAGCTGTTTAGCCTCTCGTTCACTTGTAAAATAGTGAGTTAACACACTCACTATCGTTTCAGGTTCTTCGAGTCTGCCTTTCCCAACATATCCACAAGCTAAATAACCTTCACCTGGTTCTAAAAATTGATAGCCAAACGAAGCTAATGTGCTCATATTTTTCTTTACAGCAGGATGATCGTACATATGAACATTCATCGCAGGAGCAATCCACACAGGTGCAGTAGCAGCAAGCAACGTTGTTGAAATCATGTCATCAGCAATACCGTTCGATAACTTCCCAATCATATTTGCAGTCGCCGGCGCTACTAAAATAAGATCCGGCCAATCAGCTAAGTCAATATGAGCAATGACTGCTGGGTTTTTTTCATCAAATGTATCGGTGTACACAGGATTGCGAGAGAGCGCTTGAAATGTTAATGGTGTAACAAACTCACATGCAGACTGTGTCATGATGACTTTTACTTCTGCTCCAGCTTGGACTAGTTTACTTGTTAATGCAGCCGCTTTATATACGGCAATGCCTCCACTTACACATAATAAAATACGTTTACCCTTCATGTTTCTATCCCCTATCCTGTATGTATGAAATCATCATCCATTCCTTGTTGCATCTGATTTACACAAGTTTTACTTTAAAGTTTGAATGAGCTTGAAATGATGGTCAAGTAAAATGTTTATGAATTCAAAAAAATAACAACCTATTAGATAGGTTGTTATTTTTCTCGTACCTTACTCGCCTAATTCTTCTGAATCATTGCTGTCTTTTGTAGATGTTGTATAGTGTAACACTTCTGCATTGATTTCTTCCAATGCTTTGCCTACAAATTTATATGAAACAGGCTTGGTAATTTCACAATTATCATTTACTTGTAATTGACGAGCACGTTTAGCTGCCACTGTTACAAGTGTATATTTCGAGTCTAATTTTTGCATTAATGAATCAATAGATGGATAAAGCATAATTATTCTACCTCCAGCATTCTTTTATAACGTCTTGCTACACGATCACGTCGACAATGTTCTGCCGTAACAATAGCCTTAATACGATCACACGCACGATCGACTTGATCATTTTCTACTACGTAGTCATAAGCGTCCATCATTTCAATTTCTTCTTTTGCTACTTTCATACGATTATTAATTAAATCTTCTGATTCCGTCCCGCGACCAATGATTCGACTTTTTAATTCTGTCAAACTCGGTGGAGCCAAGAAAATAAACAATCCTTCTGGAAACGCTTCTTTTACCTGAAGAGCACCTTGCACTTCAATTTCTAAAAAGACATCTCTTCCTTCTGACAATGACTGTTCAACATAATCAATTGGTGTACCATAATAGTTGCCTACGTACTCCGCCCACTCTAATAGTTTTTTATGCTCAATCATATGTTCAAATTCTTCATGACTCTTGAAGAAATAATCTACGCCATTCACTTCGCCCTCACGTGGGCTTCTCGTTGTAGCCGAAATTGAATAATGCAACTCGATATCTTCTTGTGAAAACAACGCTTTTCTTACCGTTCCTTTTCCAACGCCAGATGGCCCAGACAGAACAATTAGTAAACCTCTTTCTTTCATCAGTTGATTTGCCTACCCTTCTAATAATTCTTCTTTATTTGTTAGTCGTTGTGACACTGTCTCTGGTTGAACAGGTGCTAACACCACATGGTCACTATCCATAATAATAACAGATCGTGTTTTTCGCCCTAGTGTCGCATCAATCAACGTTCCTCTATCTTTAGCATCCTGCACAATGCGCTTAATGGGTGCAGATTCTGGATGAACAACAGAAATCATGCGGTTAGAAGAAATAAAGTTACCAAAACCTATATTAATTAATTTACCGCTCATTAATCAATATGCCTCCTATTGTACCCTCTAATGTATAATAAATCATTAATAGAGTTGAACTAGATTCGTTATTCAACGTTTTGAACCTGTTCTTTAATTCGCTCAAGTTCACTTTTCATCTCAATTACACATTGAGCAATCTCACTGTTATTTGCTTTTGCGCCAATCGTATTCATTTCCCGATTCAATTCTTGTACAAGAAAATCTAACTTTCGACCAACAAGTGTTCCTTCATGCATAGCTTTTCTAAATTGTGAGAGGTGACTTTGAATTCGAGTTAACTCTTCATTAATATCTGCTTTATCTGCAAAAATAGCAACCTCTGTTAACACTCTTTGCTCGTCAAACGCATCATTTACATACTCTTGAAGTTTACGTTGAATTCTTTCACCATATTGCTCTGCCACAGTAGGTGCTAATAGAGCAACCTGATCACGCAAACGACTAATATTGTTTACATGAGAAATCAAATCTTCATAAAGGTCGTTACCTTCTAATTGTCTCATTTGAACAAGTTGTTCAGCAGCCCTTTTAGTAGCCTGAAGAACGAGGTCATAAGTAGAGGTTTGATCTGTCTCTTCTTCACTCGTCGTTAAAACATCCGGCATATGAAGAATATCTTGCAACTTTATACCATCAGAAATCTTATACTTTTCTTTCGCTTCTTGCAAGACTTGAATGTATTGATCAAGAAGGTTAAAGTCAGTTTGAAGCTTCTTCTGAGCTATTCCTTCACCAGAAACCGTGACAAATACTTCTATTCGGCCTCTTTTTATGTATGTTTGTATGAGCTTTTTTACTTTATCTTCTATTTCTATTAATTGTCTTGGCATACGGATCATCACTTCACAAAAGCGATGATTAACAGACTTCATTTCGACTGTTACAGTGTATTGATGATTTTCTGCTTTTCCTCTGCCAAAACCTGTCATACTATTTATCATCGTTATCACATCCACTATGTACATCTTACATAAAAAGCAATCTAAAAGAAAGTGTTAGATCAAAAAATCTATAATTATACATACAACAAACTGGACCGCTATAAGAAATCAAGAACACCTAAGGGTTTGATTAACGGTCCAGTTTATATAAAACAAAGGAATAATGGTTTTCAAACATCTACAAGAGATTTGGTATGAAGCAATCCGCTACACTACTTACTGATATGGTCTAAATTTATACAACTTACAATCCTTTTTTCAGCTTTTTAATTAGGATTTTTTTCTTGTTAATAACGAGCCGGCTAACAAAAACGTTGGCACACTCGCTAAACCTAAAATAATGAGCCATTCTCTTGGTGCAATCGACATCGTATGGAAAATTGGCTGTAAAGGTGGATAATAAATGACCACAAGCATAAGTAGAATAGACGAAATAACCGCCCCTACTAAGTATAAATTTTCAAAAGGATTGCGATCAAAAATTGACTTTTCACTTCGACAATCAAACACATGGATAAGCTGCGCCATTACTAGCGTAGCAAATGCAATGGTTTGTGCATATTCTAAGTTTGCTGGCGTATCATCATAGACAATCATAAACGCAGCCAATGTGACAACTCCAATTAAAAATCCTCTACTAATTACTTTCCAACCTAACCCTCTGGCAAATACACCTTCTTTAGGGTGTCGAGGCTTACGCTTCATTACGTTCTCTTCTGGCTGATCTAACCCAAGGGCCATGGCTGGCAGTCCATCCGTCACTAGGTTGACCCATAGAATTTGAATAGGCACTAACGGTAAAGGTAAAGCCAACAACATTGCAAATAACATAACAAGAATTTCACCTACGTTCGACGCTAGTAAGTAACGGATAAATTTGCGAATGTTTTCATAGATATTGCGTCCTTCTTTTATTGCAGATTTAATGGTCGCAAAATTATCATCTAATAAAACAAGGGAAGAAGCTTCTTTTGCAACATCCGTACCTGTAATCCCCATTGCAATCCCAATGTCTGCTGCTTTGATGGCAGGTGCATCATTCACTCCATCTCCTGTCATGGCTACAATATGTCCTCTTGCTTGAAGTGCTTTTACAATCTTAAGCTTATGTTCTGGGGATACACGAGCATAAACATAGACGTCATCTACCACTTCTTCTAACTCTTCTGTTGTCATCTTTGATAAGGACGAACCATCTAGTACTTTACCACCTGGCTTTAAGATTCCTAGCTGAGAAGCGATGGCTTTTGCTGTAATAACATGATCACCTGTAATCATAACTGTTTTAATACCAGCTTGGTTACATTCTTTTACGGCTTGCTTTACTTCTGGTCTTGGTGGATCAATCATGCCTTGTAATCCTAGAAGAGTAAGATTACGTTCTGCATCCTGTTCGTTTCTTACCTGTTCATTTGGTGCAAGTTCACGAAATGCAATCGCAATTGTCCGCAATGCTTGACTCGCTAATCCATCAATTGCACTTTTCACTTCTGTTGTAGCAGTTCCAGTTAAGGCTTGCTTTTTATTGCCCCATAAAATTTCTTTGCTGTTAAGTAAAAGAACATCCGGAGCTCCTTTTGTAATGATGTATCTTCTATTATATGAATCTTCTACAACAACACTCATCATCTTTCGAGTTGAATCAAATGGAAATTCTTGTACAAGCTTAAATTGAGTCTTCGCACTTGTATCATCTAATCCTGACTTCATTGCTGCTACTAACAGCGCAGCTTCTGTTGGATCTCCATCAATCACATACTCATCCTCTTTACGAATAAGCTGCGTTTGGTTACAAAGCAATCCAAATAGAAGTAATTGTTGAAGTGGCTTAATGTTGGCCGGCTGAACCTTTTTATCCTCCATATAAAACTCACCTTTTGGTTCATAGCCTGTTCCTGAAACAGTCCATGTTGTGCCACCTGCCCAAAGGTGTGTAACAGTCATTTTATTTTGAGTCATCGTTCCTGTTTTATCTGAACAAATGACCGATGCGCATCCTAGCGTTTCAACAGCCGGAAGCTTCCGAACAATCGATCTTTGCTTAATCATGCGCTGTACACCTAGTGAAAGCGCAACTGTTACAATTGCCGGCAAACCTTCAGGTATGGCCGCTACAGCTAACGAGACTCCAGCTAAAAACATCGTGTAGAGATCATGACCTTGAATCACACCCACAACAACGACTAACAACGTTAATAGTAATGCAACAACAATAAGAATCTTCCCAAGTTGCTCTAGCTTGCGTTGTAAAGGTGTAATCATCGTCTCAGCACTCTGAAGTAAGTTTGCAATCTGTCCCATCGCCGTGTTCATACCCGTTCCGACAACAACTCCAATTCCGCTTCCTCTTGTTACCAAGGTTCCCATGAACGCCATGTTCTCTTGGTCTCCGAGTGGAATGTCATCTCCTTTAAGAGCTATCGTTGTTTTGGCAACAGGAAGTGACTCACCTGTTAAAGCAGACTCTTCAATCTCTAAGCTTTTCGCCTCAATGATCCGTAGATCTGCTCCAATGCGATCTCCACTTGTAAACTTTACAATATCTCCTAACACCAACTCTTTCGATGTAACTTTTGTCCACTCTCCACCTCGCATAGCCATCACTTGTGGTGCAGATAATTCTTTTAATGCATGTAGTGACTTTTCAGCGCGCCTTTCTTGATAAAACCCTAAGCAACCATTTATAATCACAATGGCGATAATCGCAATTGCGTCAATATATTCACCGAGCAAACCTGAAATTAATGTAGCAGCTAAAAGGACCAGTACCATAAAATCTTTAAATTGTTCTAAAAATAAAAGAAGAGCAGACTGTTTTTCTCCTTCGTCTAACTCATTTAGTCCGTGCTCTTTTTGTCGAGCTGCTACATCTTGTTCAGTAAGCCCCGTGTCTTTTTCTGTTTTTGTCATTTCTAACGTTGCTCGCTCACTTAATTCATACCATTTCATTTCATCCCTTCACACCCTTTTACATGAGTTCAATGTTTCTAAATTTATTGATGCTTATATCGTATGCTTATTCAGACTCGTCCTAAAAAATGCTATACTTTTACGAAGGATTGAAATGTTAAACAATGAAGGTCCATTTATTTAGTTGAGGATGTGAACAAAATGTCATTTGATGGAATTTTTACATATGCCATATTACAAGAATTAAAAGAAGGTTTAGAAAGCGCACGTATTTCAAAGATTCATCAGCCGTTTTCAAATGAGTTAATGTTACAAGTACGTACTAAAGGAGAAAATCGCAAATTATTCATTTCGGCTCACCCTAGCTACGCACGTGCTCACTTTACAACAGAATCCTATGAAAACCCTGCTGAACCACCAATGTTTTGTATGCTACTGCGCAAGCATTTAGAGGGAAATATTATTGAGAGTGTATATCAACTTGGATTAGATCGTGTAATTGTCATTGAAACAATTGGGCGTAATGAAATTGGAGATGTCACATCCAAACAACTCATCATTGAAATCATGGGTCGCCATAGTAACGTGATTTTAGTTGATAAAGATAAAAATATGATTATTGATAGTATTAAGCACATCCCGATGTCGTTAAATCGTCACCGTACATTGTTACCTGGTCATCCATATGTATTGCCTCCAAGTCAAGAAAAGGAAAATCCATTTACAGCAGATGAAGAAACGGTACTACGAAAGATGGATTTCTACGGTGGAAAGCTAGCAGATCAACTTGTTCAATCGTTTGAAGGACTATCTCCGCTTTTAACAAGAGAAATTGTTCATCAAGCAGGACTGGCTAATCGCTCGACATTACCAACAGCATTTGTAAACGTAATGAAGGAGATTCAACATCATCAATTTCAGCCTTCTATTACAACTGTTGGCACTAAAGAGTACTTCTATATACTCCCACTCACTCACTTAGACGGTGAGACAAAAAGCTTTCCTAGTATTAGCCTACTGCTAGATCGCTACTATTATGGAAAAGCAGAACGAGACAGAGTAAAACAACAGGCCAATGATCTTCTTCAATTCATGAGCAACGAAAGAAAGAAGAATGAAAAGAAAATCACAAAGCTTGAAAAAACATTAACCGATGCTGAGAACGCTTCGAAGTATCAACTATACGGTGAATTATTAACAGCACATATGCACATGATTCAAAAAGGTGATGCTGAAATCGAAGTCATTAATTATTATGATGAAGAAGGTGGAAAAGTAACAATTCCGTTAGATCCACAAAAAACACCTTCTTTAAATGCACAAAGCTATTTTAACAAATATCAAAAAGCAAAAAACTCGGTTTCATTTGTGCTTGATCAGATTGAGAAAGCAAAAGAAGAAATTCGTTATTTCGAAACGCTCATTCAACAAATGGAAACTGCTTCTCATAAAGATATTGCAGAAATTCGCGAAGAGTTAATGGAAGAAGGTTATTTGAAGAATAAGCAAGGAAAACAAACGAAGAAACAAAAGAAGCAAACACCAACCGTAGAACAATATACAGCAAGTGATGGGACAGCGATATTAGTGGGCAAAAATAATAAGCAAAATGAATATTTAACAAATCGACTTGCTGCAAGAGATGACATTTGGCTTCATACAAAAGACATCCCAGGTTCACACGTCGTTATTCGCGATAGTAATCCGTCTGAAGAAACGATTCTTGAAGCAGCAAATCTTGCCGCCTACTTCAGCAAAGCACAAAATTCTAGCTCTGTACCGGTCGATTTTACTAAAATTCGTCACGTCAAAAAGCCTACTGGTTCAAAACCTGGCTTTGTCACCTACGATAACCAACAAACCGTCTATGTTACACCAAGCGAAGAGCTTACGCTTCAATTAAGAAGATAAACATCTAAGCTCCCCTGCCATACGATCTGATTATTTGATTAGACTTTACAGGCAGGAGTCTTAGTGAGCTAAATGAAATGGAGTGTTTTCACCATTTCATTTAGCTTTTTTTATACTTCTTCTTTCATCCATTGTTCAGAGCGAGGGTTTGCTCGCCATTTCAACAGTTTTTCAATTTCTTTTTGTTCAATAGCATTCTCTTCAACCGCTACCTCAATTAATGTAGAATAGTCACTTAGCGAAAACACTTTAACGTTTTCTCTTTTAAATAATTCAGTTGCTGCCTCTAGTTCGTATGTAAAGATGGATACAACACCAGCTACCTCACATCCTGCATCTTGAAGGGCTTCAACAGCTGTCATCACACTTCCACCTGTTGAAATTAAGTCTTCAACAACGACAACCTTTTGGCCCTTTTCTACTTTTCCTTCAATTTGATTCCCTCTGCCGTGTTCTTTTGCTTTACTGCGTACATAACACATTGGCAGTTCAAGGCCTTCGCTTACCCATGCCGCATGTGGAATACCCGCCGTTGCTGTTCCTGCAATAACGTTCACTTCATTAAAATACGTGCGAATTAAATGCTGTAATCCTTTTGCAATTTCCTTACGTACTTCCGGATAAGAAAGTGTTAATCGATTATCACAATAAATAGGAGACTTAATACCTGAAGCCCATGTGAAGGGCTCATTTGGTTGTAAGGTAACTGCCTTAATATCAATTAACTGCTTTGCAATCTCTTTTTTTATATTCATGATGTAACACCCTCCTCATTCCATTGTAATAACATGTCTTTATATACTTTTAATGGCTCCGCTGATCGCGTGATGGATCGACCAACCACAATTGCACTTGAACCCTTTTCTTTTGCAACCTTTGGAGTTGCTACACGTATTTGATCATCCATACTATCTGTTTCTAATCGAATGCCTGGTGTGACGGTTAAGAAGGAATCGCCTATTTTTTTGCGAATACGAGGAACTTCATGTGTTGAACATACAACCCCATCTAACCCACTTTTCTTGGCAAGAGATGCGTAGTGAGTAACAACGTTCTCCATCGGTTGAAGCACAAGTTGCTCCTCATGTAGCATCGTATCTGATGTACTTGTGAGCTGCGTAACCGCAATACAATGTGGACGCTTCATTCCACTTTGTGTTCCAGCATCTAACCCTTCAATCGCAGCTTCCATCATTTGTGTGCCACCTAGGGCATGAACATTTACAAGATCAACACCATACGATGCAAGTGACTTCATTCCTTGCTTTACTGTATTTGGGATATCATGAAGCTTTAAATCTAAAAAAATTTGATGCTCGTGTTCTTTTAAGAACGATAAGATAGAAGGCCCCTCTTTATAAAACAACTCCATTCCTACCTTTACAAATAAACGTTCACGTTCAAATTTACTTAGAAACGTTTGAACCTCTTGCTTCGTTGAAAAGTCAAGAGCAATGATAAGCGGCTTGTTCACGACTCTTCCAGCTCCTTCCTACACAGTCTGATACATGCTCAAATCCATGGGATTGTAATAATGACGGTAACTCTTCAATAATTGTTGGACATACATATGGATCAACAAAGTTAGCTGTTCCTACTGCAACTGCGCTTGCTCCTGCATATAGAAATTCAAGTACGTCTTCCGCATTAGTCACTCCGCCCATGCCAATGATTGGAATATTCACTTTTTGACTCACCTCATACACCATACGAATCGCAACTGGCTTAATCGCTGGACCCGACAAGCCACCTGTACCGTTTGCTAAAATCGGTTGAGCTGTCCGAAGATCTAGTCTCATGCCAAGTAACGTGTTTATCATGGTCAATCCATCCGCACCCGCTTGCTCAATGGCCTGTGCCATCGTGACTATGTTTGATACATTAGGTGATAATTTCACATAGACAGGAACACTTGATACCTCTTTTACTTTTCTCGTTAAGTTTGCTGCAATGCTTGGATCTACACCAAATGCAATTCCACCTTCTTTGACATTTGGACATGAAATGTTCAACTCTAGTGCTTTCACATTACCTACACGTGAAATCTGCTCTGCAACATGAACATATTCTTCAACGGAAGCTCCTGCTACGTTTGCAATAATTGGCACATCATATTGCTGAAGCCAAGCTAACTCTTCATCAATTACTTTATTTAACCCTGGATTTTGAAGTCCTATTGCATTTAACATTCCTGAAGATGTTTCTGCTACACGTGGAGTTGGGTTTCCAAACCTAGAATCTGCCGTTGTTGCTTTAATCATAATTGCACCTAATTCATCTAATGAATACAAATTGGCATATTCTCTACCAAACCCAAAGCACCCGGATGCTGGCATAATTGGATTTTTTAATGAAAGTCCCGGCAACTGAACTTCTAGTAGACTCATAGTAAAACCTCCCCTGCTGCAAACACTGGACCATCCGTACAAACTTTTTTATATGCATTGGATACTTCGTCTACTCGACATACACAAGCAAAACATGCACCAATCCCACACCCCATTCTCTCTTCTAAAGAGATAAATAAAGGCTTTTCTGTATACGTGTCTTGAAGTGCCTTTAACATCGGTGTAGGTCCACATGAAAACAGCGCGTCATATTCAAGGCTGAATTGATCAATGACCGTTGTGACAAAGCCTTTTGTTCCATATGTTCCATCCACTGTTGCAATAAATGTTTCACCAAGAGTTTTAAATTTTTCTTCATAAAATACGTCTTTTACTGATTGAAAACCTAGTACGTGAACGACATTTATTCCTTTTTCTTTTAACCTTTTAGATAGTTCATAGAGAGGAGGCACACCAATGCCTCCGCCTACAAGTAGAGCTGTTTCTCCTTCTTTTAGCTCATCAACAGAAAATCCATTTCCAAGTGGACCTAATACGTCTACAAACTCACCAGGTGTTTTTTCCGCTAATCGTTTCGTTCCCATTCCTTCTGCTCGATAAATCATCGTAAACTGATATTCTTCTGGATTAATCGAAGCGATACTAATCGGTCTTCGTAATGTTGGAAGATAATCATCGCTTATACGGAGATGAACAAACTGACCAGGTTCGTTCATCTCACGTACGCGCTCCCCTTTTAGTGTTAATTCGTACACGTTATGAGTTAATTGTTTTTGTTCAACAACTTCCATCATTTCATTTTTTCTCATACATACGCCACCTCGCGCGTTGAAATTGCTTTTCTCATTGGAGATGTATGAAATCCAATTGTTTCTAACACACGTAAGATGGCAATGGCTGTATCTAAAGATGTTAAACAAGGTACACCATTTTCTACCGCTTCACGACGGATTCGGAATCCATCTCTTGCTGGTTGCTTTCCTTTTGTGAGGGTGTTAATGACAAGCTGTGCTTCACCTTTTCGAATTACATCTAGCAAGTTTTTATCATCGCTATCGATTTTGTTCACTACTTTTACAGCAATACCTTCTTGCTCAAATGTTGCTGCCGTTCCTTCTGTGGCTAAAATTTGATACCCAATTGCTGCAAAGCGTTTCGCAATTGAAATGGCTTCTTCTTTATCTTTATTTGCCACTGTCATTAACACAGATCCATATGGTTTAATCGACATTCCCGAAGCAATTAGCCCTTTATATAACGCTTTTTCATAGGTTGTATCTTGCCCCATTACTTCACCTGTTGATTTCATTTCTGGTCCTAAGGTAATGTCTACTCTTCTTAACTTAGCAAATGAGAAGACAGGAACCTTTACATACACACCTTCTTCTTCTGGATGAATACCCGTTTCGTAGTCAAGTTCTTTTAGACTTGTTCCTAAGATCACTTTCGTTGCTAAATTTGCCATTGGAATACGTGTAATTTTACTTAAGAATGGAACCGTACGACTTGAACGTGGATTGACTTCAAGCACATATACTTCACCTTTACATAGAACGAATTGAATGTTTAGTAAGCCAACAATTTTCAAGCCTTTTGCAATTCGAATTGTGTAATCAACAATTTGATCCTTTACTTCTTGTGATAATGTTTGTGGTGGATACACAGCAATTGAGTCACCTGAGTGAACGCCTGCTCTCTCTACATGCTCCATAATTCCAGGAATTAAGACCGTTTCTCCATCTGAAATGGCATCCACTTCAATTTCTTTTCCTGTTAAATAGCGATCAATTAAAACAGGATGATCTGCATGTACCTTTACTGCGTGTTCCATGTAATGAAGAAGCTCTTCTTGCTTATAGACAATTTCCATTGCGCGTCCACCAAGTACATAAGATGGGCGAACAAGTACTGGATAACCGATTTCCTCTGCTACTTCAATCGCACCTTGTACCGTTGTAACAGTTTTACCTAACGGTTGTGGTATTTGTAATCGAGATAAGGTTGCTTCAAATTTTTTACGATCTTCTGCTGCATCCAAACTTTCAAGCGATGTTCCTAAAATTTTTACACCACGTGCTTCTAATTCCTCTGCTAGGTTAATAGCCGTTTGACCACCAAACTGCACAACAACACCAATTGGCTTCTCTAAGTCGACCACGTGCATCACATCTTCAATTGTCAATGGTTCAAAATACAATTTGTCAGAGATACTAAAATCCGTTGATACCGTTTCTGGATTGTTGTTAATAATAATAGCTTCATATCCTGCTTCTTTAATAGCCCACACAGAATGAACCGTTGCATAATCAAACTCTACACCTTGCCCGATACGAATTGGTCCTGAACCTAATACAAGTACACTTTGTTTTTCTGTTACAATCGATTCGTTCTCTGTTTCAAACGTTCCATAGAAATACGGAGTTGTCGATTCAAATTCTGCTGCACACGTGTCTACCGTTTTATATACAGGCATGAGCTGATTGTCTTTTCTAAAGTTGTAAACCGCTAACTCTGTTTCGTTCCAAAGCTTGGCGATAGCACTATCAGCAAATCCTAACTCTTTTGCTTCTTTTAGTACTTCTATGTTCCACTTACTTTCTTTGATACGTTGCTCAAAGGCAATGATTTTTTCTAGCTTCACTAAGAAGAACAAGTCGATTTTACTCCACTCATGAATATCTTCAATCGTTACTCCTCGGCGCAATGCTTCTGCGATATAAAATAGTCGCTCATCTCCAGCTTTACGGATTCGCTTTTCAATGAGTGCACGATCAAATGATGATCCATCTTTTAATTCTAGGTGATAAATATTCGACTCTAGTGAACGAACAGCTTTTAGCAATGACTCTTCAAAGGTACGACCAATGGCCATTACTTCACCTGTTGCCTTCATTTGTGTACCTAATTTACGATTTGCAGATTCAAACTTGTCAAATGGCCAGCGTGGGATTTTTGTTACGATATAATCAAGCGCTGGTTCAAAGCAAGCATAAGTTTTTCCTGTGACAGGGTTCATCATCTCATCTAATGTTAAACCGACTGCTATCTTCGCTGCTAATTTAGCAATTGGATAACCCGTTGCTTTTGATGCAAGTGCTGATGAGCGACTTACACGTGGATTTACTTCAATGATATAGTACTGAAAACTTTCTGGATCAAGCGCTAATTGAACGTTACATCCTCCTTCAATTTGTAATGCACGAATGATTTTCAATGATGCGTTACGAAGAAGCTGATATTCTCTGTCGCTTAACGTTTGACTAGGAGCTACTACAATAGAATCTCCTGTATGAATACCTACTGGATCGAAATTTTCCATGTTACATACAACGATGGCATTATCGTTACGATCACGCATCACTTCATACTCAATTTCTTTAAACCCTGCAATACTTTTTTCAAGAAGACATTGTGTAACAGGACTCTGTTTTAATCCACTCATTACAATCTCTACTAGTTCTTTTTCATTGTCGCAAATTCCACCACCTGTTCCACCAAGCGTGTACGCTGGACGCACGATAACTGGATAACCAACTACCTTTACAAACGAAAGAGCTTCTTCTAAGTTATGGATGATTTCACTTGCCGGTACAGGCTCTCCTAACTCATGCATTAAGGAACGGAATAGCTCACGATCTTCAGCTTGTTCAATTGCTGATAATTTTGTTCCTAAAATTTCAACCCCAACCTCGTCTAGAATCCCTTCTTTTGCAAGCTCAACTGCTAAGTTAAGACCTGTTTGACCACCTAGAGTTGGAAGGAGTGCATCAGGGCGCTCTTTTCGAATGATTGAACTTACAAATTCAACTGTTAACGGCTCAATGTATACTTTGTCTGCAATCTCTGAATCTGTCATAATTGTGGCAGGATTTGAGTTTACAAGGATAACTTTGTACCCTTCTTCTTTTAAAGCTAGGCACGCTTGAGTACCTGCATAATCAAATTCTGCTGCTTGCCCAATGACGATTGGACCTGAACCAATCACTAAAATCGTTTCGATATCTGTACGTTTTGACATTAGAAATTCCCCACTTTCTGTTGTTGTTTCATAAGCTCAATAAACTGATCGAAAAGACCATTTGCATCTTCTGGTCCAGGTGATGCTTCAGGGTGATATTGAACAGTAAAAGCCGGATACTCCGTATGTTTTAACCCTTCAATCGTCTCGTCATTTAATGCAATGTGCGTAACTTGTAGCTTTGTTCCTTCTAATGATGGTCCACAAACGGTATAACCATGATTTTGAGAGGTAAGCGCTACTTTATTTGTTTGAAGATCTTTTACTGGGTGATTTGAACCTCGATGACCAAACTTCATTTTCTCTGTGTCAGCACCACATGCTAGTGCAAATAATTGATGTCCTAAGCAGATGCCGAAAAGCGGTATTTTCCCAACGATGTTTTGAATCATTGTAATTGCTTCAGGTACGTCTTTTGGATCTCCAGGTCCGTTGCTCAGCATGATGCCATCTGGATTCATTTGGAGAATTTCGTCTGCCGTAATGTTATATGGAACAACCATTACATCGCAGTTACGCTTTGTTAATTCACGCAAAATCCCATGCTTCATACCAAAATCAACAAGCACTACTTTTTGACCTCTTCCTGGACTTGGATATGGGCGAACAGTTGATACTTTTTGAACAGAATCTGTTGGTAATTCATGTTGCTTTAAAGAGCGGACTACTTCTTCTACATCTACATCCATTCCACAAATCTTTCCTCGTAACGTTCCATATTGGCGGATTTTTCTCGTCAACATTCGTGTATCAATTCCTGATAAACCTGGAATATTTTTTTGTTTTAAAAACTCATCGACTGTTAAATCACTTCTAAAGTTAGATGGCATGTCACATACTTCTTTCACGATCAAACCATGAACAGAAGGTTCAATTGATTCAAAGTCATCTCGGTTAATTCCATAGTTTCCGATAAGTGGATATGTAAGTGTCACAATTTGGCCACAGTATGATGGATCTGATAAAATCTCTTGGTAACCAGTCATTCCCGTATTAAATACAACTTCACCAATCATTTCTTTTTCACTACCAAAGCGTTGCCCAATAAATGTTGTACCATCTTCTAAAATTAGTTGACTCTTCATGCTTCCACTCTCTCCTTTTCCCATACGCATTTTCCTTCAACAAATGTCATAACTGGCCACCCTTTACACAGCCATCCACCAAACGGTGTATTTTTTCCTTTTGAAGCGAATGTTGCTGGATTAATTGTTGCTTCTTCGTTAAGATCAATGATTGTTAAATCTGCTGCTTTCCCAACTTCAATGGTTCCATATGGCAAGCTAAACGTAGTAGACGGTTTGGTTGTCATAAAGTGAACAAGTTGTTCTAGCGTCATTAACTCCTTTTGAACGAAGTGTGTATATAATAATGGAAATGCTGTTTCCAGCCCTACAATTCCAAATGGTGCAAGTTCCATTCCTTCTGCTTTTTCCTCCGCTGTATGCGGCGCATGATCAGTTGCGATAAAATCAATTGTTCCGTCTAACAGAGCTTCAATTAATGCTTGTTTATCTTCATAACTTCTTAAAGGTGGATTCATTTTATAATTAGCATCGACAGCCGGAATGTCATCTTCACAAAGTAATAAATGATGAGGTGTTACTTCTGCCGTGACATGAATACCCGCTTTTTTTGCATCTCGAATGACTCGAACAGATTCTTTTGTACTAACGTGGCATACATGGTAGTGGCAGTTTGCTGCTTCTGCTAACAATACATCTCGTGCAATTTGAACTGCTTCACAAATGGAGGGAATGCCATTTAAATTGTTTCTTTTTGAAAACTCCCCTTCATGTACACATCCTTTGTTGATGAGTTCGTTATCTTCGCAATGAGCAACAATGGTCATATTCAATGAAGCAGCTTTTTTCATCGCTTCATACATCATGCTAGTTGACTGAACACCTACTCCATCATCCGTATAAGCAAACGCTCCTTCTTGTTTTAACTCTTCAAAGTTTGTTAGTTCCTTGCCTAGCTGACGTGTTGTAATGGATGCGTATGGTAACACTCGAACATGTGCGGTTTCGTTAATCTTTTCGTTTAGCCATTGTAGCTGTTCTTTTGAATCAGGAACCGGCCTTGTGTTTGGCATGGCAGCAATCGTCGTAAATCCTCCTTTTGCTGCAGCGAGTGTTCCAGTTTCAATCGTTTCTTTCTTTTCCCCACCCGGCTCTCGAAGGTGCACATGCAAGTCAACCAATCCAGGAGAAATAAACTTTCCTTTTACATCAATCACTTCTTCACCATTTACTTCAATACTTTCGCTTATTTTCGTAATGATGCCCTCTTCAATTTTGATCTCGACCTTTTCAATTTTTCCTTCATTTAGCCATGTGCCATTTTTGATGATAGTTGTCATGTGTCATACCCCTTTCTACTGATTGTAATGAGCGTGCTAATACGGCCATGCGAACAAATACACCATTTTTCATTTGTTTAAATATTCTTGAGCGGTTGCATTCTACGAGCTCATCTGCAATCTCTACTCCTCTATTCACTGGAGCTGGATGCATAATAATACTGCCTTTTTTCATCCGCTTCTCGCGTTCAATTGTTAGCCCATATTTTTCATGATACGTATTGTTTAAAGAGTGAGGCGCTTCATTGTGCCTTTCTAATTGAATGCGCAGCAACATCACAACATCCGCTATCTCAATAGCCTCATCCATTTCTACATAGTGACCACAGATGTTTGAATGATCTTGCCATTCTTTTGGGCCAGATAGATAAACATTTGCTCCTAACTTTGTTAACATTTCTGCATTTGATTTTGCTACACGGCTATGTCGTAAATCTCCAATGATTGCAACGTTAAGTCCATTAAAGCTGCCAAACTCTTGGCGAATGGTCATTAAATCTAATAAACATTGTGTAGGGTGCTGTCCACAGCCATCTCCTGCATTGATAATTGGAATGGATACTTCATGCTGAAGTTTTTTATAGTACTCATCTTCTGGATGACGAATAACAACTGATTGAACCCCAATTGCTGCAAGCGTCTCAATAGTGTCATATAAGGTTTCACCCTTTTGTACACTTGACGTCATCACTTCAAAAGGGATGATCTGTAACCCTAGCTTATGTTGTGCCATCTCAAAGCTACATCTCGTTCGTGTGCTTGCTTCAAAAAACAAGTTTGATACAAACATACTGTTTGACGGCTTCCAAATCATTTGCCCCTTTTCATACATTGTTGCATCATCTAAAATTTGCAAAAGCTCACGCTGATCTAAATCAGAAACTGTTAATAGATGCTTCACATGAATCCCTCCATTTATTAAAAAACACCCTATCCATGTGGCGGAAAGGGTGTAAGAAAGTAAGCTATTCCTAAAATAGCCGTTTCATACACCTTTTGATGCCTCTCTGGACTTCGTTTAAAAGGTGTGATTATGAAATTTTTTGGTGAGTTGTTTTTTCATTGCTTTCATGAACGATTTGCTCTTCTTGCTGCTCTTTTGGAAGCACAAGATTCAAGATAACTCCTACAATCGCAGCTAACGCCATACCATCAAGCTCAATTTGTTCCGATAACTCAACAACCGCTCCGCCAACTCCGAGAACTAAGATGATCGATGCGATAACTAAGTTTCGTTTCTCTCCTAAATCAACTTGTGATTCAATCATCATTCTTAAACCGGATGATGCGATAATCCCAAACAATAAGATGGATACTCCGCCCATCACTGGTGAAGGTACCGTTGAAATTAATGCTGTAATCTTTCCGACAAACCCAAACATAATGGCAATTACTGCTGCTCCTCCGATTACAAACACACTGAACACTCTCGTAATGGCTAGAACACCTATGTTTTCTCCATATGTTGTATTAGGTGGTCCACCAATTAGTGCTGCTAACATGGTTGCAACTCCATCCCCCATGACGGTACGGTGAAGGCCTGGCTTTTCAATAAAATCTCTATCTACTACTTTATTTAGAACAAATAAGTGACCAATGTGTTCTGAAAGAGTGACAATCGCGACCGGTACCATGATTAACACGATTCCCCATGAGAAAGATGGTGTGTACGTAACAAATGGTACATAAAACTCTGGCATCTGAAACCACGCTGCTTCTTTTACTGGTGTTAAATCAACCAATCCTTGTGTATAAGCAAATCCATATCCTCCAACAATCCCTATTAACACTGGAATCAATCCAATAAATCCTTTAAAGAAGATCGAGCACATAATGGTAATTCCTAATGTCACAAGCGCAACAAGTAAATGCGTTGTGCTATGATGCCCATCAGCATCATTCATGGCCATATTAACTGCGACGTTTGCCAAGCTTAGTCCGATGACGATAATAACTGGACCCACAACAATCGGTGGTAGTAGTTTCATTACCCACTTGATTCCTGTTTTTCTAATCACAAGTGCGACTACACCGTATACCAATCCTGCTAAAAAGCATCCGAGCATCGCCCCTTCAGGTCCTGCCGCTGCTTTTGCCGCAATAATTGGAGCAATGAAAGCAAATGAAGAACCTAAGTAAGCAGGTACTTGCCCTTTTGTGATGAGAAGAAATGCAAGTGTTCCAACTCCACTGGATACAAGAGCAATCGCAGGACTTAACCCTACTAGAAACGGAACTAATATTGTTGCACCAAACATAGCAAACAAATGTTGGATGCTTAGCGTTAACCAACTTACTGGATTTGGTACATCATGTATATCTAACACCATCTTTTTTTGATTCATCTTTTTTCCTCCTCTACAAACTAAAAAACCTCTTTACACCGTGAGGAATAAAGAGGTTTTCGCATACAGTAAACACACTACACCTACAGACGAGTAGTATTTACGGTATCGTTACCCCCTTTTGCAGCCTCACGGGACTGCGAATTAAAAGGGAATTTCTATTTAATTTTCAAAAATAGCCACTTGATCTTTCTCATCTACTTCGTTTAGTTGGACAACAATTTTCTCTGTTTTAGCAGTCGGAATATTTTTCCCAACGTAATCTGCTCGTATTGGTAATTCCCGATGACCACGGTCCACTAACACAGCTAATTGAATGCTTGCAGGTCTACCTAAATCTATTAAAGCATCTAATCCTGCTCGAACCGTGCGACCTGTGTACAAAACATCATCCACAAGAATGACCTTTTGATTTGTAATGTCACAAGGTAGATCTGAGCCCTTGACCAATGGTTCTTCATTGTTGGTCACTTTTGTTAAATCATCTCGATAAAGGGTAATATCAATTTCTCCTACAGGAAGGGTTTTTCCTTCAATCTGTTCGATTCGTGCTGCTAATCTGCTTGCTATATAAATACCCCTTGTTTTAATACCGACTAGTACACAATTTTCAATTCCTTTATTCTTTTCAATGATTTCATGAGCAATTCGCGTTAACGCTCGACGAATCGCTTGTTCGTCTAGGACCGTTGCTTTGACTTCCATCTGTATCACCTCTTGTGTCGTTTAATGACAGTAAAAAATCCTCTGCACCATGAAAGATGAGAGGATTTTGCATACACAAATAACTAGTTAGATAAGGATAGAAATCGCCTTATTCTGACTATATACCGTTTCCTTCTCAGCCTCACGGGACTGTTTTTAAAGGTTCCTTATTAAGCTATTTAGAGTATGCCATTATATGATTCATTTGTCAACTTCTTTTCTCTAATAAATCTAACATGTCTTCAAGCTCTTGTGGAATTGGTGCTTCAAATTCCATGTATTCTCCTGAGCGAGGGTGAACAAATCCTAATACTCCTGCATGTAATGCTTGTCCTTCAATGGGTAACGTCTTCTTTGGTCCATATTTCGGATCACCAGCTAATGGATAACCGATGTATTTCATATGAACACGGATTTGATGTGTACGCCCTGTTTCAAGCTGGCACTCCACCCATGTAAAATCTTTAAATCGTTTTAGCACATTAAAGTGAGTTACTGCGTCACGTCCATTTTCGTCTGTAACCGTCATGCTTTGACGATCGCTTTTATCACGGCCAATTGGTGCATCGATTGTTCCATGATCATGGCTAATAACACCATGTACGATTGCTTTATACCTTCTTGTGACGGTTTTTTCAACAAGTTGACTAACCAATGATTCGTGAGCCATATCATTTTTTGCAACCATTAATAAGCCAGAGGTATCTTTATCAATTCGATGAACAATACCAGGACGAAGCACACCGTTAATTCCCGATAGGTCTTTACAATGAGCCATTAATCCATTAACAAGCGTTCCGCTATAATGCCCTGGAGCAGGATGAACAACCATTCCTTTTGGCTTATTAACAACTAATACATCACTGTCTTCATAATAGATCTCTAAATTCATGTCTTCTGCTATCACATCAAGCTCTTCTGGTGCTGGAATTTCTACAGTAATGGTATCTTCTACCTTACATTTATAGTTTCCTTTTACCACCTTGTCATTTACTTTCACATGACTATCTTTGATCCATTGTTGCACTTGTGAGCGAGACCACTCCTCATTGATAGTAGATAAAAATTTATCAATACGCTCATTTTTATGTTCCTCATTTACTACTAACTGCATAACTTCCATTAACCGTTCTCCTTTTGTGTTTTTCCTTCAAATAACGTTAAGATAAACATCAATGCAACTCCAATTACAAGAGCCGAATCAGCTACATTAAAGATTGGAAAGTCGTAAGAGAAAATATATGTATTAACAAAGTCAACGACTTCTTTGCGAAATACACGATCAATAAAATTCCCAATCGCCCCACCAAGCATTAATCCTAACGCAATCCCAAACCACTTTTCTTCTACCTTTAGCTTTTGAATATAAACGATAAGACCAATTACAACTACCACTGTAATAATATAAAAGAACCACATTTGTCCTTGAAGAATTCCCCAAGCCGCTCCTCGATTACGGTGTGATGTAATATAAAGAAAGTTCTCAATAACAGGAATACTATCTCCCAATTCCATTTGCTTGACAACAACCCACTTTGTCACTTGATCCAATAAAATGACAAATAACGCAATGATATAATAAAGCAAAATCGTTTCCTCCCGACATAAAATGAAAACACTCTATTCTAAAGCATTTTAGCACATATTATGTCTTTTTTTAAGCTCGTTCTCAATTAGTACCGCAAAACAAACAAATCTTCTTCTGTGCGAGCAGTGGGAATAACCTTTAGCTTTTCAATTGGCATTCGTTCACCTGTTAATTCATCAATACCAAAAACACCAAATTCTAGCTTTGTTAATGCACGCTCAACATCTCGTAAGTCTGCTTTAATCGTTTCCATTAAATATCGCTCTTTGTCGGTTTGAATCATTAGTGAATCTGGATTGTACCTCATCAATCGATTTTCTAATTCTTCTTTCACAATTACTAGCTCTTGCTCGATGGGAAGATAATAATCATACATAGATAAATACCTCCTTGTGCAGTAACATTTAGGATATTTTATATTGGTTATATTGTTACCTGTACGCTACTGAAGTCACAACACAACTTTTTCCTTCCTCTCTAAACGTTGCTCTACACAAGTTGCCAATTTCGTGCAAAAGAAAAAAGGCGACTTAAACGTACCATGACGTTTAAGCCACCCTTTTCTTTTTCAAGGTATTCAATTAACCTACATAGTTTTCTTTTACTACCTGTGCACAACGTGTACATAACGTCGCATGGTCTGAATCACTACCTACTGTTGGTGATACTGTCCAACAACGTTCACATTTATCACCTTCAGCCACCGATACAACAATTGCTACTTTTTCAAATGCTTGTGCTTGCGCAGGAGCGGTTGATAAATCACCTGCTACCTCGAAGTCAGATACAATAAACAATTGCTTGACATTTTCTTGAATGCTATCAAGTAATGCTTTTGTTTCCGCATTTGGATACATTGTAATTTTAGCTTCTAACGATTTTCCAATGACTTTTTCATTACGTGCCGCTTCAAGAGCTTTTAACACATCATCACGTAGCTCCATAAATGCATCCCACTTCTTCTCTAATTCATCAGCACCTTCAATTTGTTGAGCTTCTGGCATATCAACAAGTTGAACACTCTCTTCTGTTACACCTGAAATATGAGCCCATACTTCATCAGCTGTATGTGATAAGATTGGGGATACTAATTTTGTTAGTGCTAATAATGTCTCATAAAGGACGGTTTGAATGCTACGACGCTCTACGTTATTTGCTGATTCGATATATAACACATCTTTTGCAAAATCAAGATAGAAGGAACTCATATCGATTGTACAGAAGTTGTGGATTGCATGATAAATAGCTGCAAATTCATATGTTTCATAAGAATTTCTTACTTTTGATACTAACTTGTTTAATTTCACTAGCATGTAACGGTCTACTTCACGTAACTCACTCATTGAAACCGCATCTGTCTGATGATTATAGTCAGCTAGGTTTCCTAATAAGAAACGGAACGTATTACGGATTTTACGATACACTTCTGCTACTTGTTTTAAAATGTTATCAGATACACGTACATCTGCTTGATAGTCAACAGACGCTACCCATAGACGTAAAATATCTGCTCCTAGTTGGTTCATTACTTTAGATGGTAAGACAACATTTCCAAGTGATTTACTCATTTTACGACCTTCACCATCTAATGCGAATCCGTGACTTAACACACCTTTATACGGAGCTTTACCTGTTACGGCAACACTTGTCGATAATGAAGAATTGAACCAACCACGATATTGGTCAGACCCTTCTAGATATAAATCAGCCGGACGCTGTAAATCTTCACGCTCTTCTAACACGGCTTGATGTGAAGAACCTGAATCAAACCACACATCCATAATATCTGTTTCTTTTGTAAAATGGCCATTTGGGCTACCTTCGTGTGTAAAGCCTTCAGGAAGTAGATCCTTCGCTTCACGCTCGAACCAGATGTTTGAACCGTGCTCTCTGAATAAGTTGGAAACATGTTCAATCGTTTCATCTGTAATAATTGGCTCATCATTTTCTGCATAGAATACTGGAATCGGTACTCCCCATGCACGTTGACGAGAAATACACCAGTCACCACGGTCACGAACCATGTTATAAAGACGAGTCTCTCCCCAAGCTGGTACCCACTTTGTTTCTTCAACCGCTTGTAATAACTCCTTACGGAAGTCTTTAATAGATGCAAACCATTGCGCCGTTGCACGGAAGATCGTCGGTTTTTTCGTACGCCAATCATGTGGGTATGAATGTGTAATGAAGTTAAGCTTTAATAATGCACCATTTTCCTGGAGCTTTTCAGTAATTGGCTTATTGGCTTCATCATAGAACAAGCCAGCAAACCCTTCTGCTTCTTCTGTCATATAACCTTTTGCATCAACAGGACATAAAACATCTAAACCATATTTTTGACCAATGATAAAATCGTCTTCACCATGACCTGGAGCCGTGTGTACACAACCAGTTCCAGCATCTGTTGTTACGTGGTCTCCTAACATAACAAGTGAATCACGGCCATAGATTGGATGTTGTGCCATCACATGTTCTAGTTCTGAACCTTTATGTGTACGAATAACTTCATACTCATCCCATTCAATTGCTTTAGCAACTGTCTCAACAAGCTCAGAAGCTACAACAAACTTTTCGCCGTTCGCTGCTACTACGCTATACTGTAAATCTGCATGTACAGCAATCCCTAAGTTCGCAGGGATGGTCCAAGGAGTTGTTGTCCAGATAATAATTTTTTCATCTTGATTTAATACACCTTTTCCATCTTTCACTGGGAACGCTACGTAAATAGAAGCTGAACGCTTATCATAATATTCAATTTCAGCTTCTGCTAAAGCAGACTCACTTGAAGGAGACCAATATACTGGCTTTAATCCTTTATAGATGTATCCTTGCTTTGCCATTTCACCAAATACTTTAATTTGCTGAGCTTCGTATTCTGGCTTTAAAGTCACGTATGGGTTTTCCCAATCACCACGAACACCTAGTCGCTTAAATTGCTCACGTTGATTTTCAATTTGTTCCCATGCATACTGCTCACAAAGTTTACGGAACTCTGCTACACTCATTTCTTTACGGTTTACTTTTTTATTTTTTGTTAACGCTGTTTCAATCGGTAATCCATGTGTATCCCATCCTGGAACATATGGTGCACAGTATCCCGTCATTGATTTATAACGAACAATAAAGTCTTTTAACACTTTGTTAAGTGCATGCCCCATATGAATATCGCCATTTGCATAAGGTGGGCCATCATGTAAAACAAATAAAGGACGATCCTTTGTATGCTCTTGTACTTTTTCATAAATATTCATATCTGCCCACTTTTGTTGCATTTGTGGCTCACGATTTGGAAGGTTTCCACGCATCGGAAACTCTGTTTTTGGCATTAATAACGTATCTTTATACTCCATTTCTTCAACCTCCATAAAACGTTAAACGAAAGATTTTTTACAAGGAAAAGCTGTTTCAAGGCAATAAAAAAAGACCTTCTCATCCCAAAAAGGGACGAGAAGGTCTCCCGCGGTACCACCCTTGTAGACTTTTTATGCTCTCTATAAATAGGAGAGGAAAGGAAAAGTCCTCTTGCATATTCGTAACGTGAATAAATCGCCAATGTCTACTATTAATTCGACACGGTACTCCAGGGTGATTTTCGCTTCTTTTTTTATATCGAGCTCTCACCGTCCTCGATTCGCTTAGATAAAAAATCAAAGAAACTACTGTCCCTTTCCTCGTAATTAACGTATAAAATATAATCTGTTATCAAATTATATGCTAATCGTTACAAAGAAGTCAAGACGATGTCAAAACTACTCTACTTTTTGCTCCTCTAACTTCATTTCATATTCCATTAGATGATCCCAATCATCAGCATTGAGCATTTCAAGTTGTGCTTCAACTAGCATTCTAAAGCGCGTACGGAATACTTTTGACTGCTTCTTAAGTTCTTCAATATCAATGGCAATTTTACGTGATTTTGATAGCGATTCATTAATGATACGATCAGCATTTTTTTCTGCTTCTTTTACAATAAGTTTCGCTTCTTTACCTGCATTGCGCTTCACTTCTTCTGCAGCTTCTTGAGCGATTAAGATAGACTTATTTAACGTATCTTCAATATTAGCAAAGTGACTTAATCGTTCTGTTAGTTCATGTACTCTTGTTTCAAGTTCTTTCTTTTCACGAATGACTAGCTCATAATCTTTAATAACTTGATCTAAAAATTCATTTACTTCATCTTCGTCATATCCTCGGAACCCGCGATTAAATTCCTTATTATGAATATCTAAAGGGGTTAAAGGCATAATAGCCACCTCCACGTTGTCTCAATCTCAATAGTAATGATAGATTCGACATTTTTTTATAAAATCCTTCTAAAAACAAAATTATTTTTGTTTCCCTACAACAATTCGCCATTTATCTTTTTTTGTTTTACCATCAATCGATACAATCTTACTTCTTCCATGTCCTCTTAGTGAGAGCATATCATCTACTTTACATTCAAAAGAAGGTTGCTCAATGGTTTTCCAATTCACCTTCACTAAATTATGTTCGATCATCGCTTGTATTTTCTGACGTGAAACATTATACACATTAGACAAAATAACATCCAAACGCATTGATGACACAGTATATGCTTGTTCTATCATTTCTTCATGCACTTCAATGAGCTGCTCTTTCATAATGCTCTTAAGCTGTACTTTTGCTTTTCCAATGGATTGCAAGTTAGCTTGAACATACGAAGCTGTCTCACTCGCTACAATGATTTGAACTTGTTCATTTTCGACAATAATATCGCCAAATTTCGAACGAATCAAGCCAAGAGACATAAGTGAACCTAATATTTGAGGATGCTCAATGGTGACGAACTTCTTAGGATAGTCAACCTCAAATAGCGCAATTTGAAAGTCTTTTTCCTCATGTACATAATAGTCTGGAAAAATAAGCGCTCTTTTTCGTTCAGAAGAGGGTAAGCCACCATAAAATGCAATTTTCACATCATGATCTGTCCCAATAATTGCAGAAGCAATTTGCTGTTCACGTGGATCTAAAAAATCAGTCAGCTTAGGACTATATTGATGTGTTACCTCCTCTTTCCACTCAAGAACGTGATCGATAAATGTATGTTCTTCTGGGCGGAAATGTTGATAAATTGACATAATCATTCTCCATTACTTATAAATAAATATGTAAAAAGGGGCTGTCCCAACAGAGGCGATTTCCCCCTTTTGAAACACCCTCTTACACAAGACCTAACATTCGGAATAAAGAAACAAGGCCTGTCTGAGCAAATCGTAAAACAAAGATTGCCACAATTGGTGAAATATCAATCATTCCAAGTGGTGGAATAATTTTTCTAAATTGCTCCAAATAAGGCTCACATATCTTCCCTAACATAACACCAAATTTTGATTCCCGCAAATTTGGTACCCATGATAATAAAATATAGATAATGAGCGCCCATGAATAAATTTCAATAAGCCTCAAAAGTAAAAACAACACAAATGTCATGAACAATTACCACCTCTTTATATTTATTGATTCTTCATCAGTCATCATACTTGATATTTTACCTGTTACATCCACATTATCTGGTGTGCATAAAAAGATATCCACACCAATTTTTTGAATATCTCCGCCTAGTGCATAAACAGTTCCACTTAAGAAATCAACAATTCGAACTCCTTGATCTCGAGAAATGCTTTGCAAATTGACAACAACAGCTTTGCGGTTTTTTAGATGATCTGTAATCTCTTGCGCTTCTGCATATTCTCTTGGTTCATATACAACCATCTTTGTTGATTTCTGAACACTTTGTAAACTAATGATATTTTGTTGCTTCGTCTGTGGTTGTTTTGACTGTTTTACAGTAGACACTTCCTCTTCTTCAATAGCTTCTTCTTGTTCCTCTACGTATTCTTGCTCGTCATCTAAAGCAAAAAAGCTTCTGAAACGATTTTTGAATGTCATAAATCGCCACCTCCTTACTCTTCATTTCCTACAAGAATGGTTCCTAAACGAACAAATGTTGCACCTTCTTCAATTGCAATTCTATAATCATTTGACATTCCCATTGATAGTTCCGAGCACGGGCAATTTGGTAGAGACAAAGCTTGTACACGCTGTTTTAAGTTACGTAACGTCTTAAAACACTGACGTAATGTATGCTCATCATCAACATGCGGGGCCATAGTCATGAGTCCTACCACCTCGATATTTGTAAATGATTGAAGACTTTCAACAAATGGAATAACCTCTTCTTCACTCATTCCATGCTTAGAGTCCTCTTTCGATACATTCACTTGAATGAAACATTTTACTTTTTTTGTTGCACGCTTATCAATTTCTTTCGCTAAAGAAAGTCGGTCTAATGAATGAATGTAATCAACCTTTTCAATAATGTTTTTAACTTTTCTAGACTGAAGCGTTCCAATAAAATGCCACGCTACTTCTCCATTAATTGCAGATTGTTTCTCAACTATTCCCTCATCACGGTTTTCACCCAGGTGTATAATTCCTGCATCTACTGCTTCTTGAGCCCTAGTAGTAGAAACATATTTCGTAACAGCAATAATACGGACTTCATCAGGATTGCGCTCTACTAGGTTACATGCTTCATTCATTTCATGCTGAATATGCTTTAAATTGTGTAATACTGTTGCCACTATGTACTCAATCCTCCCTAAAGCCAATATAACTTAACATACGACCTGTTTGACCTTTATCTCTTCGATGTGAGAAGAATAATTCTTCATGACAGCTTGTACAGTAAGAAGAAGTGATGATGTTTTCTGTTGGGACACCTGCTTTTTGAATTAAAAGTTTATTTACTTCTTTTAAGTCTAACGCATATTGTCCCTCGCTCACAATTTGATACGAAACTGCACTATCTTCGTACCCAAGAACGTGGCGAACTTCTTCTATGACTCGATCATCTACAACATAACAGCAATCTCCAATAGAGGGACCAATCGCTACAAAAATTTCTTTAGCAAGCACGTTTTCTTCATGTACCCACTTGCGAATCATATTCCCTGCAATATCCTTTACCGTTCCCTTCCAGCCTGCATGCGCTAATCCAATTAATGATTGGTTAGGTACAAAGAAATAAAGAGGGACACAATCTGCAAAGCATAAGGATAATAGCAGATTAGGTTCGTTTGTATAAATGCCATCTGTTGCTTGAACACCATCTTTGTATTCGTATACTCCCTTTTCCACATCTCGGGTCGTTACTTTTACAATCTTATTCTCATGAACTTGTTCGGCACAAATCCATTGAGAAAGAGACATGTTCAAATTATCCGACACGATTTGCCTATTTTGAATGACCTTTTCTTTTTCGTCATTCACATGGAGACCTAAATTTAGTGATGCAAAAGGATGATGGCTCACTCCTCCATTTTTTGTAGTAAAACCTACAATCAAATCTTTACTTTCTTCCGTCCACTTTTGGAGTGTCATTGTTGATTCATGTTCATTTAGTTGAAAAATATCAGGATTCATGTACGTATGCACATCCTTGTTCTATCAGTTGTTCTGCAAATATTGTACCACACTTACACAAAACCTGTTGACAAAATTGTATTATTTCTGTTCATATTCATACGTTTCCTTATAACGAACTAATATCACATCCGCCCCAATCTTTACGATGTTTTGCCAAGGAATGACAACATCTTCATCTTTTCCAAAGAACCCAAGCATTCTTGAGCTATTAATAATGACTGCTTCAATTTTTCCTGTATTTAAATTGATGTCAATATCGCCTATATTACCAAGCTTCTTTCCATCTGCTACATTTACTACATCTTTCGTTTGAAAATCTGAGATCTTAATCATTTGCTGTCCCTCCATCTTTTCCCCTCTACTTTATGTATATTTATCACCTTCGTTATTCATGAAGAGATTATCAAGACAATTTTTTAGAACTGCCACCTTAACTATTTTTTTTAGAGCTTTTAAAAAAGAAAAGAGTCTTAAAACGCAAGACAAACTCCCCTCATTCTGTAAGGTTTCGCCTGTTATTAACAAACGTTTTAACGCGAAAATGGAAATGATATGGTTTCCCGTCTTTTTTACATATGCATATTTTTTCCTCCGAAGGAGATACTGAACTCTGAACATCATCTCCTGTTAGGAGGGAAAGAATTGACAAGAAACAAAGTAGAGATTTGTGGAGTAGATACTTCAAAACTTCCTGTATTAAAAAATGATGAAATGCGTAAGCTTTTTACGCAAATGCAAGCTGGAGATGTATCAGCTAGAGAGAAGCTTGTAAATGGAAATCTACGCTTAGTTTTAAGTGTGATTCAACGTTTTAACAATCGCGGAGAGTTTGTAGATGACTTATTTCAAGTAGGTTGCATTGGCCTTATGAAGTCAATCGATAATTTCGATTTGAGTCAAAATGTAAAATTCTCTACGTATGCCGTACCAATGATTATTGGTGAAATTAGAAGATACTTACGGGATAATAATCCCATCCGCGTATCACGTTCCTTGCGTGATATTGCTTATAAAGCCTTGCAAGTAAGAGAACGATTAATGAGTGAAACGTCAAAAGAACCATCAGCCGAAGAAATTTCAAAAGTGTTAGACGTTCCACATGAAGAAATTGTTTTTGCACTTGACGCCATCCAAGACCCAGTGTCTCTATTTGAACCCATTTACAATGATGGTGGCGATCCAATTTATGTAATGGATCAACTTAGTGATGAACGTAATAGGGATTCACAATGGGTTGAAGAATTGGCGTTAAAAGAAGGTATGCGGAGATTAAATGAGCGGGAAAAGCTCATTTTACGCAAAAGGTTTTTTCAAGGTAAAACACAAATGGAAGTGGCTGAAGAAATTGGGATTTCACAAGCCCAAGTATCACGTCTTGAAAAAGCAGCTATTAAACAAATGAATAAAAATATTCAAAGCTAATAAATAAAACATGGGATTACAATCCCATGTTTTATTTATTAAACCATTTTATTAAATTCTTTTCTTAACCTTTTAATGATTCTTTTTTCTAACCTAGAGATATAAGACTGTGAAATACCTAGCATGTCCGCTACATCTTTTTGCGTTTTTTCTTCTCCACCACTTAAACCAAATCTAAGTTCCATGATTTGCTTTTCTCGATCATTCAATTGATGTAATGCCTTGAGTAACAATTTCCGATCAACATTTGCTTCTAAGTCTTTTGTTATAATATCTTCTTCTGTTCCAAGTACATCCGATAATAGTAATTCATTTCCATCCCAATCAATATTTAATGGTTCATCAAATGATACTTCAGAGCGTATCTTATTATTGCGGCGCAAATACATTAAGATTTCATTTTCGATACACCGAGACGCGTACGTAGCAAGCTTTATTTTCTTTTCTGGATTAAATGTATTAACAGCTTTAATCAAACCAATTGTCCCGATGCTTATTAAGTCTTCAATATTAATCCCTGTATTCTCGAACTTTCTTGCAATATACACAACAAGCCGAAGATTACGTTCAATTAATAAGGACCGAGCAGCTTCATCACCAGTTGGAAGTTTTTTTAATAAAACTTCTTCTTCTTCTTTCGTTAAAGGAGGAGGCAGTGCTTCGCTGCCACCAATGTAATACACTTCATCAGATTTGAAGCCGAGCTTCATTAAAATTTTATACCAAAGCAGTTGCAATCGAATTCGATATGTAGACATATATACTCCTCCTTCTAAAATATACTGTTATGAGTAAAAGTGCATACACACCTATACTCTAAGTTTCAACCTTCTTACTTTTATGAAGCTGAGTATACCTCACCTGTCACCATTACCTTCGGATGAACAATACATTGATACTGATTTTCTGCTGATAGCTGAGTGTGGCTAATTCCAATGAGGACCTTTTGAATGTGAATACTGTCAGTTTGGCGTTCAACTTTTACCTTATCAGGCTTAATGGCTAATAATAGTTGGTTAGCGTGTCCTACACTCCGATAAGGTACAAAACGAATCTTCGAATACCATTCATTATCAATTTCTTGATTATGAGAAAACGATTGAACATTTTTGCTCATTTCTAATATTGATGCTGGTAAAATATCTTTAACAGAATCCGCTGTCATAATCATCACTGGGGTTTTTGTTAGGGGGTCTACCAATTGATTGCCACTGTCGATTAAACCGATTAATGAAATCACTTCTTTGTTTAAAGTAATTTCTACTTTCACGAGTTGGTCAAATGTAATATTTTTCATACGTAAGTCATCAATACGGTACTTTGAAAAGTAAGCAAGAATTGGAAAACCTATAACAACAAAGAGCCAACTAACTGGATCACCGAAACTTGCTGTCGTACTTGTAACAACGCCCTCAAATGACAGGAACTGATCTTCAAATAAGAAGTGCATTCCCATTAATCCACCGCCTACAACGAACGTAGCAAAATAAAAAGTTAAAGCATTTTCTAAAAAGAAACGTAAGCGCTTGTAGCCAAATGTGGTAAGAACCATTAAGATAGAGAACAGAATTTTCACAAAGGGATGCAACATGATAGATGAAAAAGGAGTAAACATTAACAACACAATTAACGAACCAATAAAAGCACCTAAACCTAATCGCCACCACTTGAACGACCGCTTCAAAATCGTTCCGCATAGCATAAGTAAAATTGCATCTAAACCAAAATTCAGTAGCCATATAACATCAAGGTAAACGGGCAAAGTTATACTCTCCATTCCTCCTTAATTTTTCCTGTTAAAAGTTAGTATATAGTACATCCTATGAAGATGTCTGTCAGTTCATGCTGATAAACAAAAAGAAGTTTTGAAGAAACAATCCGATTTTTGTCAAATTAAGGCTATTTAATCAGTGGAAATAAATAAGTGGAATACATAAAATTTAAAAGAGACGTTCTATAAAACTACTAAAAAGCGCTATGCCAAAAGATTCGGCATAGCGCTTTTTAATCATTCTCTTTTATCTTATCGTCTACGATTGCGATTACGCAAGAACGTAGGGATATCTAACGTTTCTTCAGGTTGCTGTTGTGATGTACGACTAAAATCTTGCTGTACAGGCTGTTCTTCGCGCTTTACTTCGCGCTTTGGTTGTTGAGGCTGTGCTTTATTATGAGCAGATGGGCGTCCCATTGATTTAACTTGCGATAAATCTTGCTCACTAAAACCAGTTGCAATCACTGTCACAACGATTTCATCTTTTAAGTTTTCATTGATAACTGATCCAAAAATCATGTTTACTTCTTGATCCGATGCTGATGCTACGATATCAGCAGCTTCTTGCACTTCGTATAAACTTAAATTTGTACCACCAGTAATGTTCATAAGAACACCTTGTGCACCATCAATAGATGTTTCTAGTAACGGACTCGAAATTGCTTTTTTAGCAGCTTCTGCTGCACGATTTTCGCCAGTTGCAATCCCTATTCCCATTAATGCTGATCCTTTGTTTGACATAATTGTTTTTACGTCTGCAAAGTCTAGGTTAATTAAACCAGGAACAGCAATTAAATCTGAAATACCTTGAACACCTTGACGTAACACATTATCAGCTTCACGGAACGCTTCTAACATTGGTGTATTTTTGTCCACAATCTCAAGTAGACGATCGTTTGGAATCACAATTAACGTATCTACTGCTTCTTTCATTGAAGCAATACCACCAGCTGCTTGTGTTGCACGCTTACGTCCTTCAAATGTAAATGGACGAGTAACAACACCAACTGTTAAAGCACCTAATTCACGAGCAATTTGAGCGATAACAGGTGCTGCACCAGTACCTGTACCGCCTCCCATACCAGCCGTAACAAACACCATGTCTGCGCCTTTTAATGCTTCTTGAATCTGCTCTTTACTTTCTTCAGCTGCTTTTTTACCAACTTCAGGATTAGCACCCGCTCCTAAACCTCTTGTTAGCTTTGCACCAATTTGCATCTTTGTTTCTGCTTTTGATAGATTTAAAGCTTGAGCATCTGTATTAACTGCAATAAATTCAACACCTTGAACACCGTGTTCAATCATGCGATTTACCGCGTTATTACCGCCGCCTCCTACACCAATTACTTTTATCGTTGCTAATTGATCTACACTTGTATCAAACTCCAACATGATAGTTCCTCCTAATTCATCGAAATTGCTAGTATCGAAACACTAATCAAAGAAGTATCCAAAAA
Source organism: Priestia iocasae (assembly GCF_016909075.1). GTDB lineage: Bacteria > Bacillota > Bacilli > Bacillales > Bacillaceae_H > Priestia > Priestia iocasae. Next base: position 600,042 of record NZ_JAFBFC010000001.1, on the reverse strand, counting down.
ACTTCTTCATGATGGTTTGGTCATTTTTCTTTTTCGGTTTTTGCTTTGGTTTTTGCTGTGGTTGCTGTGTTTGCGTATGATTTACTACTTCTTTCTCAATAGCTACATCTTCCACAACAGGCGCTCCAATGTTACGACCTTGAATCTTTGCATTCTTATATGCAAACTTAATCAAGCCAACACCTGTTGTATAATGTGGTTCACGTACACCAATGTAATCTGGAACCGCAATTCGCACATTATGATGTAAGATTTCTTGAGCTAATTCAGCCACACCAGGCATAGCAACAACTCCACCTGTTAGTACATAACCTCCAGGTAAATCAGTATACCCTAATCGTTGTAGCTCATGAGAAATCAGTTCTAGAATTTCTTCTAATCTCGCTTCAACAATTTCAGAGATTTCTAGTTGATTAAACTGTTGGTGTTGATCACTACCGATAATTGGTACACTGAACACTTCCTCTTCAGATGCATAGTCATAAAAAGCATGTCCATGCTTAATTTTAATACTCTCCGCATCTTCAGTAGATGTTCGTAACCCAATCGATATATCTTTTGTAATGTGCTCCCCACCTAAGGGAACGACAGTCGCAGTTTGCAAGTTACCTTGACTAAATACTGAAATTGTCGTTGAGCCTCCACCAATATCAACTAAAGCTACGCCTAAATTCTTTTCATCTCTCGATAGTGCAATCGATCCCGCGGCAAGAGGTTGTAAACAAATATCGCTAATCTCTAGCCCAGCTCTTTCTACACATCGAAGTAAGTTATGTAAGATCGTTCTCGAACCTGTAATAAGTGTACCTTCCATTTCTAAACGTACACCTATCATCCCTCTTGGATCGTTTATATCTGCTAGCCCATCAACAATAAATTGTGTTGGAATAACATCAATAATTTCACGGTCTGGTGGAATGGACATTACTTGTGCTGCATCAATGACTCGCTGTACATCTTCATTTGTAATTTCACGATTTTCACTTGATACGGCTACAACGCCATGACAATTTTGTAATTGTACATGGTTGCCACTTACTCCCACGACTACTCTTTTTATAGAGATTCCTACCATGCGCTCTGCCTGTTCTACTGCTTTCCTAATTGATTGAACAGTTTCATCTATATCAACGATTGAGCCTTTTTTTAACCCTTTTGATTTAACATTCCCTACACCAATGATATTCAGTGAATCGTTCCCCATCTCTCCGATGATTACCTTCACACTGGATGTACCGATGTCTAGACTAACAAATACTTCATTGCTGTTCATTCTTTGGCACCTCCTTTGGCCTCCTAAACATATCAACTTCTTAATAGAAGAACAACAATTATAAAATTTTTATTATATGGAAATATTCCACATGTATATCTATTTCCCTTTTGGAAAATCAATTTTTTTCGACTTTTTCTCTTGTACTTGTCCATTTCGCTAAAAGAATTCTACGAATAACAGCTATATTTTGAAACAACCGTACCCCAAATGCAAAAACAGCTGCTAGGTATAAGTCTACACCAATATGTACACCGAGAAAAGCTAAACTTGCTGCAAGAATAATATTGAAAAAGAAGCCAGATACAAATACTTTTTCATCATATATATTTTGCAAATGAGCTCGGATTCCACCAAAAAGTGTATCTAATGCTGCTAAAACTGCAATTGACAAATAATTGACATATTCATCTGGTATACGAATTTCAGAAAGTAGTCCAAGTACAACACCTACGATTAAGCCTAAAAAAGGTAGCCACATTTTCTGCTTCTCCTTCCTACTCTTGTCCAACAGGCGACATATTTTTCACTCGGACTACTTGATCGTATGCTGGTATCGTCACTTCTGGTAATGGTTCTGAAATGATCAACCTTAAATTATCAGCAGCAAAATCATCCATTGCATTTGATACTTGCATTCGATTGTACAGTCGATCAACATCCTTGGCGATTACTTTAATTTCAAATGGAAATCTTGTCAACCAATAATCATTAATTTTTGTTCGACCATTGATATCCCGGATAACCGTGGTAGCAATTACGCGTTGATTGGCAATAGAGATTTCATTTGCATCATATGAATTTAATTCATTAACAAGTCTTTTCAATAAGTCTGGAGAAACTGCCTCTAATTTCTCTCCGATTAGCGACTCATCAAAAAGAGGCTCTACTTTTAAAACGAGTCCACGACCAGTTACTTCTGTAAGACCTGCTTCTTTCTTTAAATCGTTTAAAGCATCTTTTAGAACTTGCTGATTGTTCTGCTCAGCTTCATAACTTTTTAATTGTTCATCATATGTTCGGATTTCTCTTAAAATTTTCGCTTGTAATTCTTGTTCTTTTTTCAAATCTTCTCGAAGTTCCCAAGCATCTCGTGTATCGCGAACAATAGGTTGTTTTGTCGTTTGAAACTGAACAGCAATCATCAAACCAATAACGAATGTAATGATAGTGAATTGAAACTTTTGCTTGCTGTTCAAGTTTAAACTCTCCTCTTTTCCCTAGATAAAGGTTGGCAACAAACCACATTCCATCTTTTTAACGCAACATGTTGCTTATCTTGCTTCAGAACCTATAACAGGGGACATTTCTATTGCATCCTGCTTGGATATTTTAACAACTACATGGTCTTCAACTAGTTGATCTTTAACTCCCCCAGCAATGTTCAATGCAGGGTACAGTACATCCGGATCTCCAATTGCACTGATGACAAATGGAGCAGGGAATTGGTTACCGTCTATTGTAATAACAGGACCATTGCAAGCAACGTATGATTCTTTTGTAAGGCGTTGCCCATTAATAGATACAGCAGAAGCTCCTGCAATGAGTAGTTCGTTTACTACATTAAATACATGGTTTTCATGTACGATATAATTATTCACATTTTCTTCTGTTGGAATATAAGAGGAATCGGACAAGGTTACTTCTATCCCTTTCCCTTTCACCTTAATTTTACCTGTATACATCCTAAGCTTTTCTACATCTTCTACTAGGTTAAAAAGCACTTGCTCTTGCTTTGCGAGCTTTTCTTCCACTTTTCGAACATTTGCCTGCTTAGTTGCTAATTCTTTTTGGAGTTTAATGTTCGCTTGCTCTTGATCAATAAGCATTTGTTTATATTGATATTCTCGCGTCCACTGTTGCTCCTTCAATCTTTGCTCATTTTCCACTTTTGCAAATTGATAAGAATATGAAAGCATGAAGCCAAGGACTAAGAACACTAGAGATAAAAAAACGTACTTACCCCTCACCTTCACTTTTTTCATCACCCTTTTCTTTTTCATATGGAATAAAAGTAGGTCTTTCTTCTAAATCAATAACTCCTCTTTGGTCGGGGGATAGCTCTTTTACAACTGATGGATAGAGAACTATCTTATCCGAGAAATTACTAATTTTTGCACTGACCTCTCTCCCATCATTCATAAAGAGCCTAATATGCATTGGTTCAAAATCTGTTGGTGTATGATACATTTCAGAGATAGCATTTGTAATACTTTTTGGAACTTTAGAAAGTTCTTGAACGAGCTCTTGGATAGCTTCGGCATCTTTCCAATTTATAAGTAATGGTGCATCAGACGATATCGGCTCTCCTTTTACAGCATCAAGAACCTTTCCTGCTTCATTTATCGGGAAATACTTGCCTTTTTCAACAACATAGGCAACTCTCTTATATTCCGTTACATTAATTGTTACTTTATTAGGAAACGCTTTATCAATTGATACTTTCTTAATTTCTGGATGACGTTCAAGCATTTCTTCTACTTCTTTTTTATCTACTTTCCAATAGCTTGTTTTAGTAGATAGCTCACTCATAGACACAATCTCTTTATCATTTACATATTTATTACCAGCAACAGCAATCTTAGATATACTACTGAGAGATGATTGAGAGTATACAATTAGCAAAATAAGGATGAAGAACAGTGAAAGATAAAATACAAGTCTTTTGTTTGCTTTGCTTTTTCTTTGTTCTTTCAACTTAGGAACACGGTCTTCTAGAACTATTAATTTTCCTTTTTCCATTTCGTTTCACCCTTATCAGTTTGAGAAGATAAACAGCTAAATGTTCAACGTATTTATCCTCTACTGTCTATAATGAGATTATTCACATTATAGCACATAACAAAGAGCTTCTTCTCTATGTTTTTCCATTTATTTCACAACTCATTCACTAAAAGCGTGACAACGATTTAATCAATGATTTCAATTTCGGTATGCATGTCTACACCGAACTGTTCTTTAATGGTTTTCTTTACATATTCAATAAGTTGTAGAACATCTGAAGCAGTTGCGCCTCCTGCATTTACAATAAAGTTAGCATGCTGCTCACTAATCTTCGCTCCACCAATTGAATATCCTTTGAGACCTGCTTCTTGAATTAATTGTCCTGCATACTGTGGGAGTGGGTTGCGGAATATACTTCCTGCACATGGGTAATTCCAAGGTTGAGTTTCTCTACGGTAGTCTTTATTCTTCTGTAATACGGCTACAATTTCCTCACGTTTTCCTTGCTTTAAATCTAAAATAGCTTCAATACAAACCCCTGGTCGCTCTGTTTGTAAAATCGAATGACGATACGAGAAATCAAGCTCCTCTTTCGTGAGCCATTCCATTGTCCCATCTTCAAATAGAATATGAGCTTTTCTTACAATATGAGACATATCAGCACCATGAGCACCTGCATTCATATAAACAGCCCCTCCTACTGATCCTGGGATTCCTCCTGCAAATTCTAATCCAGATAACCCTTGTTTTGTTAGAATTGTGGTTAATTTGATAAGAGAATACCCTCCACCTACTCGAACAGCCTCATTTTCAACTTCTAAATGATCTAAGCCATTTCCAAGTTTCACAACGACTCCTCTAATTCCTGCATCAGAAACGAGCAAGTTAGAACCACGACCGATTGCGCGCCATTTCACACCATGCTTTTTAATTACACTCATTGCCTGTTGCAAATGTTCAATTGTATCTGGTTCGATAAGTAAGTCAGCGGGACCACCTATTTTGATTGTTGTATGATTTGAAAGTGGTTCATGTTTCAGAACTTTTCCAATATTCATTTGTAATAATTCTTTTTCTAACACTTCCATAAGGACCTCCTAAAAACCTTGTTTGTTCATTCGTGATGTCATGTTCAAATGTTTATTTTACCTATTATATGATATTCACCTATAGAATGTACGTAATCCCTGCTAAACAGATTATTTCAATGTTCATTTTCCATGATAATACGATTACAAATGAACATTCTGCTAGTTACACTATCATTTCCTCTAATAAGTGAGATATACAATTTAAAAGCTACGCTCTTTTATGTAGGCTTGTTGAAGACTTTACCTGTTCCTCGTTAGAAAGTGTTCTCTACACCCTTCGAACATATCGCTAATTTTCTGTCTCATTCCTACATTAAACAATGTATTAATTATATAAAGAGCATCGCAAATGGAGCATGCTTAATTGCTGCCCTTTCATTCATACCACTTTTTTATTAAGAATAAAACCTATTTATCACTTCTTATAAAAATAAACTGTATGAAACCTATGTGATTTTTGACAAAACAGCTCACTTTACACATCATACCATAGATAAATAGAGATTTGATTATGAAGAGATTACAATTTAAAAACATTTTAAGACAAAAAGCTCATTACGTGAGGAACTAAAGGAACGTTGATTTTAAGAGCAACCAAAATCCCCTACCTCTTTTATTCAGCAACATAACTGAATAACTAGGCAGGGGATTTTCGTTACAAACATTTGTGTTATATAGAAGAGCTTACTAATACCTCGAATAGCGACTGACATTCAATAGCACACCTACAGCTGCTAGCATAAGAGTTAATGAAGATCCTCCATAACTTAAAAATGGTAGAGTAATACCTGTTACCGGCATAAGACCGGTTACTACACCGATATTAATCATGACTTGAATTGCAACCATTGAGATAATGCCTAGTGCTAAAAAACTACCATATAGGTCTGGTGCACCTAAAGCTATACGTATTCCTCTCCATAATAGCAAACTAAACAAAAGAAGAATAAGAGAGCCACCTATAAACCCAAGTTCTTCTGCAAGAATAGCAAAAATAAAATCTGTTTGAGGCTCTGGTAAGTAAAAGAACTTCTGACGACTTTGTCCTAACCCTAAACCTAACAAACCTCCAGGTCCAATTGCATAAAGGGATTGAATAATCTGAAACCCACTTCCTAACGGATCTTCCCATGGGTCAAGAAAAGAAGTAATTCGTTTAATGCGATATGGAGCAGATAATACTAGTCCTACAAATCCTGCAACACCAATTAGACCTAGGCCAACGAAGTGGCTGATTTTTGCGCCAGCTACAAAGATCATCACGACACATGTCCCTACTAGTACCGTTCCTGTTCCTAAATCTGGCTGTAGCATAATAATTCCAAAGGCTAAAAACACAATTCCTAGCGAAGGCATTAGTCCCTTTTTAAAGGAAGTAATTTTTTTCTGATTCTCAGATAGAAATTTAGCTAAAAATGCAATCATTGCAAACTTCATAAATTCTGATGGCTGAATGGAAAACGCACCTACTCCAATCCAACTCTGAGAGCCGTTTCGAACAAGCCCAACGCCTGGTATTAATACCATGATTAACATGACAAAGCACACGATAATAATAACTTTCGCCCACGTTCGCCATGTCCAATAATCAATGTTCATAATAATAAACATGGCTACAACACCTAGACCCGCAAATAACATTTGCCTTTTTGCAAAAAAGAAAGAGTCATCAAATTTATACGTTGCCCACACTGCACTTGCACTATATACCATAATCAACCCTATTGTGAGCAACGAAAGTGTAACGATAATAAGAAAGAAATCAGGAGTAGACCTCTTCGTCGACAATGCTATACACCTCTAAGCTATATATTAGGGCGCGTTATGCTTACGTCATTCTAGTAAGAGTTGAGAGACAAGCCCTTATTTCAGTTTATGCACACTTTCGATAAAGATGTCACCACGTTCTTCAAAAGTTTTAAATTGATCCCAGCTTGCGCAAGCTGGTGATAATAGAACAACATCACCTTCATCTGAACAGTTGTATGCATCATTTACTGCTTGTTCAACATTATCGACACATTTTACAAGTTGTATTCCGACTTCCTTCGCTACTCTCTCTATTTTCTTTGCTGTTTCTCCAAATGTAAAAACAGCTTTAACATTTTTAAGAGACTCTTTTAGCTCGTCAAACTCATTGCCTCGGTCTAACCCGCCAGCTAGCCAAATGGTCGGCTGACTAAATGCAGAAAGAGCCACTTTAGTCGCTAACATATTTGTTGCTTTTGAATCGTTATAGAATTTTCGACCTTTCACTGTTGACACATATTGGACACGATGTTTTACACCTGCAAACGTCGTTAATACTTTGCAAATCGCTTCATTATCGCATCCATATAGCTTGACAACTGCAACGGCTGCTAAAATATTCTCAAGGTTATGCTTACCTGGTAAAACGATTTCATCTAATGTAATAATCGCCTCATCATTAAAATAAACCATATCATTTTTCAAATAAGCACCTGTCTCAAGCTGCTTAGTTGTTGAAAATGGAACAATTGTTGCTTTACTACCTTTTGATGCATTTATCACACTATCATCATCTGCATTAACGACTGCATAATCATTGGATGTTTGATTTTTAAAGATGGCAGCTTTCGCTTCAATGTACTCTTCTTTTGTTCCATGATAATCAAGGTGTGCATCAAAAATATTTAACAACAACGAAATACGAGGCTGAAACGTATTAATTCCCATTAACTGAAAAGATGATAATTCCGTTACAATGACATTTTCTGTTGTCGCTTGCTGTGCCACTTCACAAGCAACCGTTCCAATATTTCCAGCAATGAGCGGACTCTTGTTTCCATGCTCTAGCATTTGATAAATCAACGTTGTTGTCGTCGTTTTGCCATTGCTTCCTGTAATCCCAATAAAGGGAGCTTCACTTATTTCAAACGCAAGTTCTACCTCTGTAATAATTGGGATATTTCTTTTCATTGCTTCTTGAAGAAGTGGATTCGTATAAGGAATACCAGGGTTCTTCACAATGACATCCGTATTATTTAAAAGTTCTAATGGATGATGACCACAAACGACTTGAATCCCTAATTTCTCTAATTGCTGTGCTGCTTCATTTTCTTCATAAGGTTTTTGATCGTTTACGGTAACGATTGCTCCTAATTCGTGAACAAGCTTTGCAGCTGCTGTTCCACTTTTAGCTAATCCTAAAATTAATACACGTTTATTTGAATAAGTATCAATTGTTTTCAATTAAATCCACACCTCGACATATATTCCAAGCATCGCAAACAGTAAACCTACTGCCCAAAATGTTACAACCACTCGCCATTCTGACCAACCACTTAGTTCATAATGATGGTGAAGAGGACTCATTTTAAATACTCGTTTTCCTGTTGTTTTAAACGACGCCACCTGAATAATGACAGATAGTGTCTCAATGACGAATACACCACCAATAATGATCAGCAAAAATTCTAGTTTCATTAGAATAGCAACTGTTGCAATTGCTCCGCCTAGTGCTAGTGAACCTGTGTCCCCCATAAATACTTTTGCTGGATGTGAGTTAAACACTAAAAATCCAAGAACAGAACCTACTACCGCTACTGAGAAAATGGCTACCTCAAATTGAGATGCATTCCACGCTAAAACGGCAAACGCTCCAAATGCAATAGCACTTGTTCCTGAAACTAGCCCATCTAATCCATCCGTTAAGTTAACAGCATTAGAGAACCCAACTAACCAAATAATTAAAAAGATCACATAAAACCAACCTAAATCGATTGAATAATTAACCATCGGAATTGTCACAACAGTCGATAATTCTGCTTGACGTGAAATAAAATAAAAGATAATAGCAATAATAACTTGGCCTAAAAACTTTTGCTTGGAAGTTAAACCAAGATTCCTCTTTAATACGACCTTAATAAAATCATCTAAAAATCCTAATAATCCAAAACCAACCGTTACAAGTAATAACAAATACGTCTCAACTGTTGGTTCTAAATATTGATTGGTCATGATTAAGGTAGTAACAATAATTGAAAGTAAAATCATCACGCCTCCCATAGTTGGCGTTCCTGATTTTTTCTGATGTGATTTTGGTCCTTCATCGCGTATGCTTTGCCCAAATTTTAATCTCCTTAAAAAAGGAATAAAAATAGGCGAGAGGATAACCGAAATTAGAAATCCTAGCGCGATGGTAAATAAAATTACTTGCTCAAGCACAACTTTTCCTCCTCTTGCTGCATCAATTGATTCTGCTCATGTTTACCGATATCTGCTGTCATTATGACTTTTTCTCCCTAATTAATTGGCGGGCCACTTCACGATCATCAAAATCAAACACTTCACTACCAATAATTTGATACGTCTCATGTCCTTTTCCAGCAATGATAATGACATCATCTCGTTCTGCTTTATTAATAGCATATTGAATAGCTTCTTTGCGATCGATGATTGTTACATAATTAGAGGTTGAAATCCCCTTGATCATGTCTTCTAAGATCTGTTGCGGGTCCTCACTTCTTGGGTTATCAGATGTTAAAACTGCTTCTGTACTATTTTCAGCTGCAATATTAGCCATAAGAGGGCGCTTTGTACGATCACGATCTCCTCCACAACCTACAATAGCATATATACTACCTTTTGCGAATTGTTTAACCGTTCTTAGTACATTCTCTAAACTATCTGGTGTATGTGCATAATCTACAACAACCGTAAAAGGTTGACCTTCATCTACCACTTCAAATCTTCCTGACACACCTTCAATATTTGCAAGCTGTTCTACAATAAGGGATAGAGACACTCCAGACACAAGACAAGCAGCCGTTGCAGCTAACACATTATACACACTAAATTTTCCAATTAGCTTCATTTTTACTTCAGCAGTCTCAGTAGGCGTTACTAAAGTAAAGGTGGTGCCCGCGCTTGTCATTTGAATATTTGTTGCTCGAATATCACACTCTTTATCAATTCCATATGTAATAACTGTCGCAGCTGTACTTCGTATGTACTCACTTGTTGCTTCGTCATCAACATTTAAGATTGCAAATTTAGGCTTACTATGATTATAAGCATTACCTAATTGTGCAAACAATAGCCCTTTTGCTCGGCGATAATCATCCATCGTTTTATGATAATCTAGATGATCTTGTGTTAAATTGGTAAACACAGCAACATCAAAGTCACATCCGTGAACCCTACCTAAATCAAGAGCATGAGATGAAACTTCCATCATGGCTACATCTACTTGTTCTTCTACCATTTGATGAAACGTTTGTTGCAAAGTTACAGATTCTGGTGTTGTGTTCTTTACATCATATGCATCATCACCAATTCGAATCTCAATTGTTCCAATTAATCCCGTTTTTTTCTTATTTGCTTTAAAAATATGCTCCATTAAATGCGTCGTTGTTGTTTTACCATTTGTTCCGGTAACACCAATTAAATGTAGCTTTTGCGTAGGCTGTTTATAAAAGCTATCAGCTAGCACCGCCATCGCGCGCTTTGTATCTTTAACGATAACAACAGGCACATTTACATTTAGAGGTTTCTCCGCAATAATTGCCCGAGCTCCCTTTTCAACAGCCATATGAGCATAATCATGACCATCAACCGTGTAACCTTTGACACAAATAAATAAAGAGCCCTCTTTTACCTCTCTTGAGTCCATTTCAATAGAGGTAATCTCTACATTTTCCGATGGAATATTCTTAAAGCCGTGCAAATGCGATAACAGCGTATGTAAATCCATTATGACCAGTTCCTCTCTTCTAATTAAATTCAACTACTTTTATTTCTTGCAAAGCAACCTTTTTCAGATTGCGCTAGTTATAAACATAACATAAATCAAAATGTACCTATTAATACTAACTAACGCACTATAAATGAACAGTGGCATTTTTCCCATCTTTGTTCTATTCAACTTAGATGTTATATTTCCCTGTCTTTACCTAACCGTGTTACAAAACTAACCTTACCATGTAAGCTGGTCTAATATCTACTTGGTTCATTTAACGTACTTACATTACAGAAAAAGAAGCCACGGGGGAATTTCCCCCAAGGCTTATTCTTATCTACTCATGATTCTCCCATATAAATCCTAACAGTTGCACCTTCTTTGACTTTCGTACCAGGTTCTGGAGATTGCTTTATGACTTTGTCACCATCTCCAGTCACGTCCACCTTCAAAGACAGTAACTGCTGTTTTAATTCTTTGGACGATAATCCAACAAAGTCTGGTACCTCTATAAGAGGTGTATCTGGCCACATCAACTCTTTTTCAATTTGATCTTTTCGCGGCTTTACTCCCATTGTACGAAGACTATCTTCCATCATTTTACCAACAATTGGTGCAGCAACTACTCCACCAAACTGTATCGTCCCTTTTGGGTTATCCACAGCTAAGTAAATAACAAGCTGAGGATCATCTGCCGGTGCAAAGCCAATAAATGACACAATGTGATTGTTCTCTAAATACTTACCATCTTGTGCTTTTTGAGCTGTACCAGTCTTTCCACCTAAACGGTAACCTTCTACAAATGCTGGCCGTCCCGTTCCTTTTGCAACAACACTTTCAAGTGCAAAGCGGACTTGTTTTGATGTTTCTTCAGAAATAACCCTTCTCTTTGCAACTGGTTTATTTTGGCTAACAACTTTACCAGTAGCAGGATCAATCCATTCTTTGGCGATATATGGTTGATACAATATTCCACCATTTACAGCTGCTGACACTGCTGCAACTTGTTGAATCGGCGTCACTGAGACCCCTTGTCCAAATGCGGTTGTAGCTTGCTCAACAGGACCTACTCGCTCAAGTGGAAATAAAATACCTCTTCCTTCTCCTTGAAGATCAATACCTGTTTTATTACCAAATCCAAAATCACGAATATATTTAAACAATGTTTCTTTTCCTAAGCGGTCACCTAACTCAACAAAACCAGGGTTACAAGAGTTTTGAACAACTTCTAAAAAGGTCTGTTGTCCATGTCCTCCCTTTTTCCAACAGCGAAGTCTAGCTCCACCAACTTCAGCCGCTCCATCATCATAAAATTGATCACGTAATAAATCAACCTTTTTTTCTTCTAATGAGGCTGCTAATGTAATGATTTTAAATGTAGATCCAGGCTCATACGCACTCCAAATTGGCAAGTTGCGATTGTACGTCTCAGAAGGGACATTGCGAAAGTTAGCAGGGTCAAAGGTTGGTCGACTCGACATTCCTAAAATTTCACCATTTTTAGGATTCATAGCAATCGCGATGATTCCATCTGGATTATACGTTGATTGAGCAATATCTAATTCTCGTTCAATAATGGTTTGAACACGAGAATCAATGGTTAATTTTAGATCTAGTCCATCAACAGGTGACGTATAATCATCTGCAATATCAGGCATTCTTTTGCCCTTTGCATCTGAATATAACTTTACATATCCTTTTTCACCACTTAGTTCTTTATCATAATAAAGCTCTAAGCCTGTTAGCCCTTGGTTATCAATCCCCGCAAAACCTAAAACATGAGATAAATAACTTCCAAAAGGATAGTGACGTATTGAATCTTCTGCAATGTAGACACCTTTTAAATCTAACGCTCGAATCTCATTAGCTTTTTCATGCGAAATTTTCCGTCCTTCTGGTTGTAAGTAAACGCTCGATGCTTTTTTAGTAATTTGCTTGTATGCTTTTTCTTTCGACATATTTAAAGCGGCTGCAAGTTTCTCAGCTGTTTGAGCAGGGTCCTCGATTTGCCGTGGCATAACAAGAACTGTTGGTGCACTTTTATTTGTAGCTAAGGGCACACCATTTTGATCTAGAATCTTTCCACGTTCCGGCTCAAATGGGATATTACGACTCCATAAGCCTTTTGCTCGCTCCGTTAATATGTCACCTAACACAAATTGAACATAACCAAGCCTTACATCAATGACAAAGAAAATACATATACCTACTAACAAAACAGCTACAAGCCTTTTTCGTACTGTAACCCCTGATACACGCATATAGTAGAACCTCCTCTAAATAGGCTCGTTTCAATATATGCTTGTACAATGGGTACTAGAACTGCGTTTCTAATCTAAGGGCTGTTTCTCATCATCTACTTTGTCTTCTTCTTTCTTATTACTCTCTTCCTTTTGCTTTTTTAAGACCTCTTCTGGCGATTGTAGCTTTACGATTAAATAGTCGCCTTTTTTAATTGTTCCATTAGGTGGAATGTTTTGTTCCATAACAAACCCATTACCAACTGCACTTGGCTGTAAGTCTAAGAACTCGCTAAGACGAATAACATCGCGGTATGACCATCCATTTAAATCTGGAACATTAAGCTTTCCTTCTGATTTTAAAAGTACTTTTTCACCTTTTAAAATAAATTCATCTGCTTGAGGTGATTGATCAACTACTTTCGATCCTTTTCCTATAATAACAGGTTCAAATCCCTGTTTCTTTAATATAGAAGCAGCTTCAGTTATCGATTCATCTTCATAGGAATTTATTTTAGCCCCTTGATTCACTTTTTTAGGCGACTTATTCGTTTCCTCTTTTTGTTCTTCCGGCTCAATTTTTAAGTATTGCAAGCTATTCTTCATAACAGAATTGAATACCATTGATGTTGGAGCTGATCCTGTTTCTTGTACTGGAAGCTTCGGCTTTTTAACGGCTACATAAACAATTAACGAAGGGTCATCTGCAGGTCCAAACCCTAGGAAAGAGAATAAGTTCTTTCCATGACCGCTTTGATACCGTCCATTCTTATCTGTAATTTGGGCAGTACCCGTTTTACCTGCTACTGAATACCCTTCAATGTTGTATGGCTTACCTGTACCATCATCTGCCGTGACCACTGACTCTAATATATCTAACACTTTTTGAGACGTTTCTTTAGAAATTGGCTCACCAACCATCTTTGGCTCTGCTTCTCTCTTTACTTCTCCCGTTGTTCCATCTACTACTTTTTGAATAACATAAGGCTTCATCATTTTACCTTCATTTGCAATGGCTGTTGCAGCTTGGATTTGCTGAATAGGTGAAAATGCGGAAGCTTGACCGAAAGCTGTTGCAATACGGTCGCGTGTATATTTAGAAACGATACGACTTGACGCTTCATTTGGAAGATCAATTTCCGTCTTTTTCGTAAATCCAAATCTCTCTAAATACTGAAGATACGCTTCCGTTCCAAGTCTTTCATTCACAAGCATAGCAATGGCTACGTTTGACGAACGACGAAAGCCTTCGTCAAATGTAATAGTTCCCCAACCAGCTCCACCGTTATGATCTCGAATCGGTCTTGGATCTTCTGGAATTTTATAAGAACCTGATTTATATAGCTCATTGCCATTATAAGCTCCTTCTTCAATAGCAGCTGCAAGTGTAAAAATCTTCATTGTAGAACCTAGTTCGTATCGTCCTTCTACGATAGGGTTTCCATAACTTGTAATATCTCGAATATTGGGATTAAAGCTTGGTCGACTCGACATTCCAAGAATTTCACCCGTTTTGGCATTCACAACTACAGCCATCATTTGTTCAGGATCATATTCTTTTTCAGCTCGACTTAAGGCTTCTTCAATAAACGTCTGAATTTTTTCATCGATTGTTAAATAAACATTATCACCATTTTCAGGAGGAACAATCGATTCTTTGGGATCAGGAAGCTTAATTCCATTTCGAGCACTTTGATATTTCATATAGCCATCAGTTTCAGTTAGTTGCTTGTTAAATACTTGTTCAATCCCCATTTTCCCAACGATTTTTCCGGTATCATCTTTTTGAGCATACCCTAAGATATGAGATGCAAACACACCATTTGGATAAAGACGTTTTGCATCACGTATAAAGGTAATCCCCGGGAGCTCTAGCTTCTCAATTTTACGTTTTAATTCGTGATTGATATCTCTTCCACCAGGACCTAACTCCACTTGAAAAGAATCCTTTTCTAGTAAATTTTCTAATTGATCCTCTTCCATTTTTAATAATGGAGCAAGCTGCTTAGCCGTTTTTTTAGAATCAGTTACGTGCTTAGGATCTTTTGGATTTTTTGTTTGATTTTCATCTAAGATTGCAACAACTGTGTACGCTCCGGTATCGTGTGCAATAGGTTCCCCTCGACGATCATAAATCGTTCCTCGATGACCTTCAATTGTGCTTTGTCTTGTATATTTTTTTTGAGCGATTTGTGCTAAAGCTTCTCCTTCTGCTTTACCTGTAGCTTGGATGTAGAAAAAACGGCTTGCTAATATAAAAAAGAGCAAGGCAAATATTAAAATTAATATTGCTGCTCCTCTTGTAATATTTTTATTTTTTTGAACTGAATTCATTAGTCTTTAACAACCTTTACGTTGTTCTCATTCAAATCCAACCCAAGCTTTTTTGCCTCTGTCCAAATACGCTCATACGTGCTTAGTTCTACCACTTCTAGCTTTAGCTCATTGTTTACACGCTCTTGTTGATCAATCTGACCTTCTAACTCTTGAATATTTGCATTCACACCATATAATGCTGCTTGATTCGATACAATTTGAACCGCACCAAACAATAACATTGCAAAGAAACCTACATAGATAAATTTTTCACCAATCGAAATACGTCGTCTTTGCTTCTTTAGAATTCGCTTTGATTGCTTCTGCTCTTGATGCTGATGTTGATGTTGATTTTCTTTAACCTGATAAGCGACATTCTCCAATACATTCCCCTCCTCTTTTCTTTAACTATCTTTTTGTGGGCTCTGTTAAGACTCGTATGTAACCTATAGCTTTTCTGCGATTCGTAACTTTGCTGAACGTGCACGTTTATTTTCGACTAGCTCATGCTCTGTTGGTAAAATAGGTTTTCGTGTGATCAATTTTAACTTCGGCTTAAACTCATCAGGTATAATCGGTAAACCTGGTGGTAAAGGCGGTGTTGTACTTGCTTTTTTAAATGTCACTTTGCAAATTCGATCTTCAAGTGAATGGAAAGTAATTACACTAACACGACCACCTGGATTTACTACATCGATTGCTTGTTCAATCGCATCTTCAAATACTTGTAGCTCATCATTTACAGCAATCCTAATTGCTTGAAAAACTCGTTTGGCTGGATGTCCACCTGTTCTTCTAGCTGGTGCTGGAATGGCGTCTTTAATAATGTCAACAAGCTCGAGTGTCGTTTCAATTGCTTTTTGTTCACGATATGCCTCAATTTTTCTTGCAATTTGCTTTGAGAATTTCTCTTCACCATACTGGAAAAAGATTTTCACTAGCTTTTCATATGGCCATTCATTTACAACGTGATAAGCAGAAACAGGTGAATCCTGATCCATTCGCATATCTAATGGTGCGTCATGATGATAACTAAATCCTCGTTCTGGGGTATCTAATTGAGGTGATGATACTCCTAAATCAAATAACACACCATCAACTGATGAAACTCCATATTCTTCAAGTTTTTCTTTTAAATAGCGAAAGTTACTCTTAATAATTAATACTTTATCCATATAAGGCTGCAACTTTTGCTTCGCATTTTCAATAGCTATATCATCTTGGTCAAAGGCAATTAACTTACCGCCTTCACCTAGTTGTTTAACAATATATTCACTATGTCCTGCTCCACCTAAGGTACAATCCACATACGTACCATTCGGCTTAATATTTAAGCCGCCTGCTGCTTCCTCCAACAAAACCGTTGTGTGATTAAACATGCTGACACCTACTTCTTTTCATTAGCTACTCATGTAACATTCTTTTTACACGCATGCTCATTTAATGAGTGTTTATAATGTAACATGCGCTTTTTCTATTATATATCAAAATTCAACATATTTTCAGCTATTTCTACAAAAGATTGAGTAGAATTTTGTCTTTCTTTTGAAAAAAATTGTCTTTTTATTAACTCCCTCTTTTAGAAAGAAATAAAACATAAAGAATCTCTCGTTACTGTCCCTATTTATTCGATTCTTCACCTTTGTCTGCAAATAACTTGAGATAAGAAAAAACATGTTACCTTCTTTATTCATGTTTTCCTTTCTACGAAAATTTATTATCTTCATAGAATAACTTTCTTTTTTCTTTATTCTCGTTATAAAAATAAAATCCTGCTTTTACGCAGGACTTTATTAAAGGGAAACCACCTTTAATTTATGATTAAATTCGACTTCCGCCCTTAATAAATCTGACACAAACTGCACTCCAAATTGATTAAGGTAGTAGCATATATTCCAAATTCGTTCTTGCGGAGCCTCCGCAGGCCTTATAGCTAATTCAATTGCATTATATTTTTTAAGAATAGCTTCATTTTTTACTAACTGTTTTGATTCGACAATTTTTTGAGCGATTTCAAATTGCTTTTGAATAATCCCTCGATTTTTCAGTAATAATTCTTCAAAATATGGATCTTCTTGTAGAACGTTTTTTCTAAGTTTTTGATGAACTTGTTCAAATTCTTCTTTTGCTTGGTTAAAATATTCTTCATAAGGATTACGAACCTCGTTTGTTAACCATTCCTCTTTTTTCAATCCAACTTCACCATTTACTGCTTCTTCTATCGACACGTTCAACTCTCTCATATAACTTTCAATTGTACGTTCAACTAACACATAAGATAAACGTGGTACAACAGGTGGCATTTTAAAGTTAAAGAGTTCAAATGCAGATTTTAATTCAGCCCAATAAGCAATCTCTCCTGGACCCGCGATAAATGAAAGAGTTGGAAATAAATATTCCTGCATAATTGGCCTCGTTACAACATTGTTGCTTAAACGTTCAGGATGATTTCGGGCAATGGATAAAAGTTCTTCTTGCGTTAAGATTGTGTCCCCTTGCTTACTAGTAAATGTATTCGTTTTAACGTCACGTTCGAGTAATACGCGTTCTCCATCTTGGGAATAAAATAGATGGGCGGTTTGTTCAGTTACCTCGATGAGTGGGTTATAGGACTTTTTAATTACTTCTTGCTGACTAACAACAGCTGCTGAAAGCTTAGCATTTTGTTCAATCAAGTTCACAAAAAAAGAAGACTCAATTCTTCGAACTTCAGGTGAAGCAGCATCCATTAAAATTAAACCTGTATGAGTAAAGAGTTTCGTCGTCAACCTCGCAAAAAAATCAACATATGTGTCGGCATCCGCTAAAGTATTCATCACTAAATTTCTGACTGAATTAGAATGCTCTGTTTCATTAAAAGATTGAAAAATATCTTCTATCCACTTTTCACAGACCGTATGATCAATTTGCATGGTTGAAACCATTTCTCTTGTTAACTGTTTATTTTTTACTGCCTTCTTGTGTACTTTTCCTTTTTCCACTGCATAGACATGATTTATTTCAGCAAAGTCATGATCCTCCCCAGCAATCCAAAACACTGGTAACACCGGAATCCCTAAAGCTTGCTCCTGTTGACGAGCAAACAAAACGATCGAGATAATCTTATGAATTGTATAGAGAGGGCCTGTTAACAATCCTGCTTGTTGTCCCCCAATAACTACTACACTATTGGGATCTTGTAGCCTTTCAATATTCGCTAGCGTTTCACTTGACGCTTCATGCTTCTTATTAAATTCACCTAAATACTCTATCAATTCTTCACGTGGATATGACTGAGCTTTTAAATACTGAGCCCTTTTCTGATATACACTTTTTTCATGTATATTGTAGTGAAAAAAAGCCAGTGATTTGTCTAATCCATTTATGTAGTCATTTGTTAATTGATTAGTCGATGTAAACGAGACATCTGTAATCTCCATGAAAGAACTTCCTTTCTTCACTCTAATTCCTAAAACATACACACATAAACTTATTATGCACATTGTGTATATGTTCGTCTAGTAACGAGACTTATAACGAGGAAATCCTTAAAACAATTCCACAAATCATCAGCCCCATGTACACGAAAGAAAACAATAATAAGTTTGCACGCCAAAATCCTTTTAATACTTTTGGAAGGTGAATGTCTTTTTTTACCTTCCAATGAAGAAACGTTGTAAGCATCCCCATTGCTAATAAAATAAGTGCAATTACCCAGCCATAAGATGCACCAGCTATCACATTTAGCAAGTAATGAGCAGATAAAATTAAAAAGAATGTCATTATATACGTAGCCACATGAAACGATTTCTTTTTATTTTTCGTTACTTTTCGTAAAACCATGTAACTAAAAAGAAATGCTAGAAGAGGTACCGTTACAAATGTAGCAAAGATACTAGCTATTATATTCCCCATCATCCTTTTTCACTCTCTTTCTTTATTTTCTAATCCTTTTATAGAATGATACAAAAAATAAGTAAGAGGTACATTCACTTGTCTTCTTGTTGCTTCTTCTAAAATGTACCCTAATATGGCATCAATTTCAGTGCTCTTTCCGTTTAGCACATCTTTTAACATTGAGGAGTAATTGTTGGCTGTTTTATTACAAACATCCACAACAGCTTCCCAATAAACTTTCTCTTCATTCAAGTGTAAAACAGCGCTAATCTCACTAAAAAGTTGATTCATATTGTTGAGAAAAGCAGGATTGGTCGTTAATTCACCATTTTTCACTCTATAAATAGCTGTAAGTGGATTAATAATGGCATTAATGACTAATTTCCTGACTAAAATCTCCTTCCAATCTAACTCTTTCTTAAACAAGAAAGATGAATTTTCATCCATATGTAAAACGAACTCAGCCTGCGAAAAGCTACCTTTATATAATCCTATACGAGTTAACCCAACACCTGTATGCTCGACCGTGCTTGCGTCCACTTTCAGAGCACCATGTTCGACTACGCCTAATAATAGGGTCTCATTTATTAGTGATTCAATGATTGAAAGATGTTTCATTCCATTTTGAATGAATAGAATAGGTGTATGTTGAGGCACTTCTTTAAGGTAAGGTAAAATGTGCGATAGATGATATTGTTTAACAGCAACAATAATAATATCGACAGCTTTTATCTTTTTTTCAAGTTTCTGTGCATATATAGCTACCTGTTGTTTATATTCACCTTTAATTAAAGTAATCCCTTTTTCTTTAATTTGTTCAGCTTGTTCAGCTGTTCTAGTGTATAATGTCACATTAAAATGCTTGCCTAAGTATGCACTATATAATAAACCAACGGCTCCTCCACCAATAATTGCGATTTGCTTCATCTTAATCCCTCTTTTACTGCTTTCATTTTTATTTCTCTTTACTATTTTCCTATTCCTTCATTTTCATTGAAGAAAAAGCCCGATGACAATCGTCACCGGGCTTTCATTATACTGGATAAACAGGGTGCTTGCGAACACCAAATGGCATTTCTTTTGATGAATAGTAAGCAAAACGTTTAATCAATTCATCTCGTAAATCATTCGCAGGTACAATATCATCAATAATCATTTCTGATGCAAGTTTGTAAATATCGATATGCTCTTTATATTCTTGCTGTTTTTGCTGTACATATGCAATGCGTTCTTTTGGATCTTCGATTTGATTAATCTTGTTTGAATAGACCGCATTCACTGCAGCTTCAGGACCCATTACTGCAATTTGAGCAGTCGGTAAAGCTATACAACAATCTGGCTCGAATGCTGGACCTGACATTGCATATAATCCTGCTCCATATGCTTTTCTTACTACAACGGAAATTTTCGGTACAGTAGCTGAGCTCATTGCAGCAATCAACTTCGCACCGTGGCGAATAATCCCAGCTCTCTCAACTTTTGTCCCAATCATAAACCCTGGTACGTCAGCTAAGAACAATAACGGAATATGGAAAGCATCACAAAGCTGAATAAACTTCGCTCCTTTATCCGCAGAGTCAACAAATAATACGCCACCCTTGACTTTAGGTTGGTTAGCAATAATCCCCACTACTTTTCCATCTATTCTCGCTAACCCTGTTACTAGTTCTGGTGCAAACAATTTTTTGATTTCAAAGAAGCTTCCCTCATCAATGAGAGAATCAATTGCTTCATACATATCAAATGGGACGTTTTGATTTTCAGGAATAATATCTACTAATGGTCTACCTTGTTTTGGAGCCACTGGTTCACATTCTTTTGTTCGTTCTTGAAAATTTTTAGGGAAATATTTTAAGTAACTTCGAGCATGAGCAATGGCTTCTTCCTCAGAAGCTGCAAGTACATCACCACAACCACTTACTGTACAATGCATTCTTGCGCCGCCCATTTCTTCAAGAGTCACTTTTTCACCAATGACTTTTTCAGCCATACGCGGTGAACCTAAATACATCGATGCATTTCCCTCTACCATAATGACAATATCACAAAAAGCCGGGATATACGCTCCGCCTGCTGCTGAAGGACCAAATAATAAACAAATTTGCGGAATCATCCCAGAGAACTTGACTTGATTATAGAAAATCTTCCCTGCTCCTCTTCGATTTGGGAACATATCTAACTGATCCGTAATACGTGCGCCAGCAGAATCGACTAAATAAAGCAAAGGAACTTTTAACTTTTCAGCTGTTTCTTGAATACGAATAATCTTTTCAACTGTTCTTGCTCCCCAAGAGCCTGCTTTAATTGTAGAGTCATTCGCCATTACACAAACCGTTTCCCCGTTTACTTCTCCAATAGCTGTTACAACTCCATCAGCCGGTAAATCCCCTGCCATGTTGTTTGCAAACATTCCATCTTCTACGTACTGGCCATTATCAAATAATAAAGCTAAGCGATCTCGAACAAACAATTTATTTTGCTCTTTTAGTTTTTGGTGATATTTTTCATGTCCACCTGCTTCGATTTCCTGGCGCTTTGCTTCATATCGTTCTTGCAAGTTTTTCGTATGTATCATCATGCCATCCCCTTCGCCTGATTATTCTACAGTTACTAAAACATCGCCTTCGTTCACGAAATCACCAACATTTACATTCAATGCTACTACTTTACCAGCAGACGGACTTTCTACAGGAATCTCCATCTTCATTGATTCTAAAAGTAATACAACTTCTCCTGGAGCTACTTCACTACCTTCTGCTACTAATACATTCAAAACCATTCCTGCCATATTTGCTGTAATTTCTTTCATGATAAACTTCCTCCCTATTTTAGCGCTTTACTAATGAAGTTGATAAAAACGATGTATCGTATTGACCAGCGATGAATCTCTCGTCTCTTAAAATCTCTTTGAATAAAGGAATATTTGTTTTTAAACCCTCTACACTCGCCGTATTAAAATAATGTCCTGCTTTTTCAATAACTTCTAAACGAGTTGAGGCAGTGATAATGACTTTTGCAATCATTGGATCATAAAATGGGGTAACGGTATTTTGATTTCCATATCCACTATCTACCCTAACACCGTCACCTTCTGGTAAGTCAAAGGCTGTAATGGCCCCAGGTGCTGGAAGAAACGTCACAGGATCCTCTGCATACAATCTAAACTCCATTGAATGATTTTTACGCAGAATTTCTTCTTGTTTAAGTGGTAACGCTTCATTTCTAGCGACAAGAATTTGCCACTTCACTAAGTCAATACCTGTTACTTGCTCTGTAATTGGATGCTCTACTTGAAGACGTGTATTCATTTCAAGAAAATAAAAATTTTCTTTTTCATCTACGATAAACTCAACGGTTCCTGCATTATAATAACCAACTGATTTCGCTGCTTGTACAGCAGTCTCACAAATTTGTGCAGTTACGTCTTCTGATAGGAATGGTGATGGTGTTTCCTCAATTACTTTTTGGTTACGTCGCTGAACAGAGCAATCTCGCTCAAAAAGATGAACAACGTTTCCTTTCTTATCACCAAACACTTGAACTTCAATATGTCTAGCATTGGTAATCAACTTTTCAACAAACAATTCATCATTACCAAAATACGCTTTGGCTCTTGCTTTTGTTGACATATACGCTTTCTGTAATTCCTCATCATTATTACAACGAACCATTCCTATTCCACCGCCACCGCCACTTGCCTTTAGCATGACTGGGTAGCCAATTGAACGAGCAAATTCAACTGCTTCTTCTACAGTCGATAATGTATGCTCACTTCCTGGTACAACTGGAACATTCGCTTGTTTCATTGCTTCTCTTGCAGCTACTTTATCTCCCATCATGGCAATTACATCAGATGAAGGTCCAATAAAAGTGATTCCTTCACTTTCAATCTTATTTGCAAAAGCTGTATTCTCTGATAGGAATCCATATCCTGGATGAATCCCATCGACCTTTTCTTCTTTTGCAATTTTGATAATTTCATCTACATTTAAATACGATTTTTGAACAGGAGACTCCCCAACACGATAAGCTTTCGTTGCCTTACCTACATAAGGTAATTGTGCGTCGGCATCGGAATAAATCACCACTGTTTCAATTCCCATTGACTGACAAGTCTTCATAATACGGGCTGCAATTTCCCCACGATTAACAATTAAAATCTTTTTCACCATTCCATCCCCTTTCTGCAGAAAATCCGCTTACAAAATTTATATTTCTACATTTTTTTCTAAAATCCTTTCTTTTTTTGCAAACGCTTTCTGATTTATATGCAGAATTTTTTTTATTTTTATTATATAATGACTTTATAAGCATCATCAGATTGTCTGAAAAGAACACAAGGGGGATGTTTTATGACATACGAAGTGAAACGTTTACAAATTAATTACAAAACATTAGATGAATTTAAAAAGTTTAAAGAGTATGGTATCCAAGAGCTATCGATGCTAGAAGATTTGAATGCTAAAATCTCAGAAAATGAAATCAATTCGCCTTTTTACGGGATTTACTTCGGGGATAGCTTAGCTGCAAGAATGAGCTTATATAAAAGAAACAAACGATTTGATCAATATTTTGAGCCACAGCAAGATTATCTCGAAGTATGGAAATTAGAAGTGTTAAGTAACTATCAACGAAAAGGATTGGGTGCTACATTAGTGGAATTTGCTAAATCCTTTAACTTACCTATTAAAACCAGTCCTCGGGTAAAATCTAGTGAGTTTTGGGCACGCATGGGCTTCTCACCGGTTACATATGACATGGACCGTGATTTAGGTGAAAATCCACTTATATGGCTTCCTGAAGGAGTAAAAGAACAAAAACAAACTGAAGAGGACTAACAATTAAGCTAGCGAGTTGTGTCCATAAGGGGATTACAAGAAGAATGAATTTCTTGACTCATAAGCTCAGTCAGTTTAAAAAAGCAACGACGATTCTCGTAGAATTAAAAGGAGCTCTCCTAAACGTTTAAAAAGAGATTCTCCTTTTTGCAAAAGGGCCGTCATGAAAACTCTTGGTAAAGCTGAGTTTTCGTGACGGCCCTTCTTTATTTCTCTAATCTCTCTAAGTTACCGTTTTTATCCATTTGAAATTTAACCTTTTTACTTTTATCATCCTCTTTTAATACCACCATTTTTCTAGCACGTTCCATAATTTCTATCAATGATTTATAATCATCTTCTACAATCAATAGATTGTTTTGTAGCATTCTTTTTTCTTTCTCTAATTGCATCACTTGTTCTTGCAAATGTTCTAATTTCCTTTGCAACCCTTCGTTCTCTTGCACAAGTTGCACAGAATCTTGCTGTCCTTTTTCAATTCTTTCAAGAAAACGTATTACCTCTGCTATACTTAAATCCTTCTCTGATTTATCGTAACGAACCATCTCTTTTTGCTCATGCTGCTCTTTCATGAGTATGGTTGACTTTAGAGCTTTTCGTTGCTTCTTTGCTAGTTCAATTCCTGTTTTATATTTTTTTCGCACATATGAATTCCACCTGAACCCACAAGCAGCTGATGTTCTTGATAGCTTTTGTCCTACTTCTTCAAATGCTGCAAGCTGTGTACCACCTTCGCGTATATGTCGTAACACAATTTCGGCTAATAACAAATCTTCATCCTGAGTCCATGCGTCTTGTCGAGAAGTCATCTAGCTATCCCTCCTAACATGTTTTGTTACATAGTATGCAACTACTAGAAAAGATAGACTATTCTTGACTGACGTTTTGAGAGCTAAACCCGTTACGAGAAATGCTACTTGCACAAATTAAAAGTGAATGTTTTCTCTTAGACATTTTGCAATGGCTAAGTAGATTCATTTACTTTTTGTCATAAATTTTTCCACCGCTTGATGATGTGGCTCTGAATCCCATAATTTTGCACATGTTAATATCTCCACGTTTATGCGGTCCCAAAGATTACTTTGTTCCCATTTTCTTTTAACTATTTGTTTATAAGAAGAAAGAACTTGTAAAGGCTTCTGTACAGCTTCTTCTAACACTTCATATGCCTTTTCCATCCGTTCTTCATGTAACGCTATGTATTGAAGAAAGCCTAACTCCTTCGCTTCTTGCGCTGAATATAACTTGGCGGTTTGCAACATTGACAGTGCTTGGTTATAAGGAAGTTTTTCAAACAAAATAGAGCCTCCGCCCCATCCAGTTGTAATTCCTAGATTGCCTTGAATAAACCCCATCCGACTATGTTCACTTCCAATGCGAATATCACAAGCTGCAGCAATCTCACAACCTCCTCCTACCGCAACTCCATTCATTACAGCAACAGTTGGCTTTTCTAACGTTAATAGTTCATACAAAATTCTCCCCATTTTCATAAGCATAATCGCTGCTTCTTGTTCTGTTTTAATTGAATGAAATACATCAAGGTCTCCACCACTACAAAAAGCTTTGTCACCGCTTCCTGTAATAATGAGCGCCTTTATTAGTGAGTTATCTTTACAAACTTGTATTGCTTCTTTTAACCTATCCATCACATCATAATCAATAGCATTTCTTCTATTCGGTCTGTCAATAGTAAATGTCGCAATTCCACTTTCTGAAACATCGAACAATGTCTTTTTCATCAGAACCCCTCCTTATATACTTTTTTCTGCAAATCAGAAAGAAATCCTTCTACACGTGACGAATAATGACCATAACAAAAAGCCTTCCATTTGGAAGGCTTTTTGTTATGGTCATTATTTGCTTACTACTTCTTTTCCTTTATAAGTTCCGCAAGACTTACATACGCGGTGTGATAGCTTCATGTCACCACAATTTGGGCATTCTACCATACCAGGAACTTGTAATTTGAAGTGCGTACGACGCAATCTTTTTCTAGTTTTAGATGTTCTTCTAAAAGGTACAGCCATTATTCCCACCTCCTTAAAAGGTATTAATAATCATATGAAGGCCGGATAACGCCGGATCTTCGCAATGTTTATTTTTCTTTGTTTTTAAAGAACTCTTGAAGCCCCGCTAATCGTGGATCAATTTTGTTCTGTTGATCTTCTTCTGATACAACTTCCCAATCTTTACCTGATTGCGGTGCACCCTCTTGTTGATCGCCTTCATCAGCGAACACTTGTAGAGGAATTTCGAGAAGGATTAATTCTTTAATAATTGGCATTAAGTCAATTATTTCGCCTTCTACAAATTGTACATCTTCATTTTCTTCATAATCAGTCGTTGCTTTTAACAGAAATGTTTCAGTTACTTCTACATTAAACGGATAACGAACATCAACTAGTGTTCGAGAACATGGTAATGTCATCTCACCACTAACTTTTAAATGAAACGTTACTTTAGAGGAACTAATATCAGCTCTACCTTGCACATGCACAGGTGACATCTTGCGAATTTGCGGATCTACATCCTTAAATTCTTCGCCGCTTATTTGTTCATCTAACTTTAATCCTTTATGCTGTAACTGATACAACTGATGTACTGTCCATTTCATTGTCTATCACCTCAAGGCAACAAAAGTAATTATAGCTTTCACAAGATTATTTGTCAATATTTTTTCTTTACACTATAATGGACTTATTATTACTCATTTATCCATCTCATAAAGTTTTAAAACAATGTACAAAATACAAGTTCGCTATAAAAGGAGTTATTATGCAAGCTGCAGGTATTATTGTTGAATATAACCCATTTCATAATGGTCACTATTATCACATGAATGAAGCAAAAAAACAAACCCATTCTGACTGCATTGTTGCTGTCATGAGTGGTCATTTTCTACAAAGAGGCGAACCAGCTCTTATATCGAAATGGACTCGAACAGCTATGGCCTTAAAAGGGGGCGCAGATCTCGTTATCGAGTTACCCTATGCTTTTTCTACTCAGCAAGCTGATACATTTGCAAAAGGGGCTGTATCCATTTTACAAGCGCTACATGTCGAAGCTCTGTGCTTTGGTAGTGAAAATGGTCATATTGATGAATTTATTCAAACTGCATCTTTTTCACAACAGCATAAATCAGAATTGTCACTTCTTATTAAAAAAGCGATGCAACAAGGATTTAGTTATCCTAAAGCTTCTTCTCTAGCCCTACAAACCATTTTGCAAGAAAAAGAAGTATCCCTTAATTTATCTCAGCCAAATAATATTCTTGGGCTTAGTTATGTAAAAGCAATAAACAACTTGCATGCATCTATTAAACCACATACGATTACTCGAATTCAATCTCAGTATCACGATACTGAACTTTCAGACACATCCATTGCTAGCGCTACAAGTATTCGAAAAGCCTTATTTTCTGGCTCTAAATGTATCACAGACATCGCAAACCACGTTCCACACTTTACTTTGTCTCTTCTACAAGAATACGTTCAAACATATGGTTGTTTTCATGATTGGGAAAACTATTTTTCTTTTCTCAAATATAAGTTATTAACAATGACTCCCAATCAACTACAAGAGGTGTACGAGGTAGAAGAAGGCATTGAATACAGACTTTTGGATTACATAAAAGAAGCGCCTTCTTTTTATAGTTTTATTGAAAAAGTAAAAACAAAGCGTTATACATGGTCACGTCTACAGCGTATTTGTACTCATATTCTCACACATACCACAAAAGAACAAATGGCATTTACGCATGATAGTGTTGCACCTTACATTCGAGTATTAGGAATGTCTCAACTAGGACGCACTTATTTAAAAAATGTAAAAAAGAAAGTTGATATTCCTATCGTTTCTACCGTTTCAAAGAGCAATATTCCTTCAATTGCTCTTGATATAAAAGCAACAAATAGCTATAGCATGATTTTACAAGAACCTCATCGAACAGAACTAATGTTAAAAGAATATAACACACCACCTATCTTATATTCTTAATAATTCTCATTTAGAGGTTTTGTTATAAACGTTGAAAGATTGACTGTATTTGTTTTTATAGAAAGAAGACCGTCAATGAAAATTCTTCATATGGCTGAATTTTCATTGACGGTCCACTTTTATTTTTTAGTTAATGTTTCTAAATAACTGACAGCGTCATCAAACGTATCAACAGGTACAATCTTCATTTTTGTTTTAATTTCCTTACCAGCTTTCACTGCCTCGTTGTAATTAGAATTTTCATCTCCTTCTTCATTTGGAGCGAAAAATATGTCTGCACCTGACTGATCTGCCGCTACTACTTTTTGTTGAATGCCACCAATTCTACCTACTTTCCCCTGATCATCTAATGTTCCTGTTCCTGCAATTTCATACCCACCTGTCATATCTTGTTTAACAAGCTGGTTATAAATTTCTAACGAAAACATTAACCCAGCCGAAGGACCTCCAATTTTATCGGTCTCCATTTGAATATCAGGTTTCACCATTAATTCCCGATCCGTGATTAATGAAATACCTAGACCTACTCTCTTCTCTTGTCCAGGAAAAGCTTCAACACCGAGTGTCTCTATTTGTTTTTTGCCTTCTCTATCAAATGTAATCGTCACAGAATCTCCTTCTTTTTTCTTTGAAACGTAAGAAATGAGATCTTGATCTTCTTTTATTTCATAATCATCCACTTTGACAATTCGATCCCCTACTTCTAGTTTATTTTCAGCAGGCATATTTTTCACTACACCCATGACGTACACTCCATGGTTCACAAAAGATATTTTTTTCCCCGCCTTTTTGTATGCTACAGAAATAGCTGATTCTTTTGATGTTTCCATCATATGTAGCTGTCTGTATGTATACTCTTTATCCGTCTCTCCCTCTTGCAAAATCTCTTTTTCTGGATAAATATGTTGAAAGTCTTGAACCTGCGCTAACACATAAGAAAGAGGAGTAGCTTTTCCCATTCGAACGGTCGTTAGCATGAACGAGCCCTCTTCTTTATATCCACCGTCTACTTGAACGATAGGGGCTAGCTCTTGAGCCATCCCCGGTTTTGTAATGTAATATGGAAGCGGAAAAAATGTTACCCCTCCTGCTAGCAGCACGCCACATAAAAATACAAGTATATATGATTTAGACTTCATCATTGTTCTCCTTCCACTTCTCAATCGCCTCTTTAATTTTAGGCACTTGTTTGTAAGCTTCTTCTTCCCCTATTGAAATCATTTCTTTTATATTGGTGAATGCTCTTGAACTAAACATTTCAACATGCGGTCTAATCATGACATCTGATGCGATTTCACGGTTTTTCACAAGCTCATCTTGTAAAATATCTAAGCTCTGTAGAATAACATCGAAAATGGATCCCACTTCAGCATCAACTTTTACACGTGATACATCGACTCCAACAACAATGTCAGCACCCATATCTTTTACAACGGAGACTGGGATACGATCTACCACTCCTCCGTCTACTAGTAACCTCCCATTCCATTGCTCAGGGACAAAAATGCCAGGAATTGAAATACTCGCTCTTACCGCTTCGGCTACAGGTCCAGATTTAAAAACAATTTTTTCACCTGTTTTCAAATCTGTTGTTACAATGGCAATTGGAATATCTAATTCTTCAATATTTTTTCCTCGTGTAAATGTACGAACAAGCTCCTTAATCCGATTCCCTACGATAAAGCCCATTTTTGGAACCGTAAAATCTAAATAATATTTACGCTTAAATGCATGCGCAATTTTATACAAAAGCTCCAATTCAAGTCCTGTTGCATAGAAAGCAGCAACAAGTGCTCCCATGCTACTGCCTGCAATATAGTCAATTGGAATGTTCTCTTCTTGTAATACTTTCATCACACCTAAATGGGCAAATCCCCGTGCTCCTCCTGAACCAAGTGCTATCCCTACTCTAGGATCCGTCAATTGACTAGCCTCCTCTGTTAAGAAACTCAATTAAATGGTCTAAACCAATAACCTAGACTCGTATATTGATATATAGGGTATGTACAACCTCATTTATGATGGATTCTTTAGTAATTTTATCATTTTTCAAATCGCTACGCATTTATACATAAGGTGAAATACTCGCATAAGGAGATGAGAATTTGAGTAAGTCGGTTGTCAAGACGTTTATATTAGCATTAGCTGCAACTGCTTTAGCCCTTACTTTAATGATTTACCCTAAAGAGGCACTTGAAGCATCCACCCGTGGACTAAGCATGTGGTGGACCGTGGTATTTCCCTCTTTATTACCATTCTTTATCATTTCAGAAATGTTAATTGGTTTTGGGATTGTTCGTTTTATCGGCGTATTATTAGAGCCATTAATGAGACCATTATTCCGAGTTCCAGGTTCAGGTGCTTTTGTACTTGCTATGGGAATGGCTTCTGGTTTTCCCGCTGGAGCTAAGTTAACAGCTGACTTAAGAGTCAAAAAGCACTTAAAACGAATCGAGGCAGAGCGTCTTGTTTCTTTTACCAACTCCTCAAACCCTATTTTTATTTTTGGTGCAATTGCTGTTGGTTTTTTTAACATGCCTCAAATTGGTATCATTTTAGCACTTGCTCATTACTTAGGAAACATTTGTGTTGGTTTAGTGATGAGATTTCACGGCTCAGCTTCTTCAGAATCAACTGAAGAACAAACCGTACAGAAAGCATCTTTACGATATGCCTTTCAAGAAATGCATCATACACGACTAAAAGATAACAGACCCATTGGAAAGTTGTTAGGTGATGCTGTTACCTCTTCGATTCAAACGCTATTAATGATTGGTGGCTTTATTATTTTATTTTCCGTCTTAAACAAGCTGCTTTATTTAATGAATATAAGCTTAATTTTTAGTCATTTTGTGTCTTATTTGTTCGCTCTTGTACAAGTAACGAAGGAATTAAGTTTGCCGTTTATTTCAGGACTTTTTGAGATTACGCTTGGCAGTCAGTTAACAAGCCAAACGAATGAGGCCTCATTACTTCATCAAGTGTTAATTGTTAGTTTTATTCTTGCTTTTAGTGGCTTTTCCGTACAAGCTCAAGTGGCTAGCATACTAGCTGAAACAGATATTCGCTTCTACCCATTTTTTATTGCTCGAATACTCCATGGATTCTTTTCTGTTATTATCGCATTGTTAATATGGAATCCGTTGAGCCATTATTTAAAGACATCTCATTATAACAGCGAAGTAGCACCTGTCTTCTCTTCATACACTTCTTATGAATGGGTAAATGACTATCTCTTCTTCTGTTTCCGTTATGGTCCTATTGTAACCATCGTTTCTATATGTATTTACATCTATATTCGTCATTCAAGATGGCATGCTCTTTGATAAAAAATATGAGGGTATCTCAAAAGGGCAAACCATTCCTTTTAAGATACCCTCACGTAAACTGAACCGTCATTTAAACACAATACTAATATTGACTTTAGGATTTTGACAGCCGCGCTTACATAAAATATAAGCACCATTCACTTTTTAACTTAAGGACATTCACTAACTGTTTTATGTATGTTGCTGAAATTTTTGAGCAAGTGCTTCCTTCACAAGAGGTGGAACAAGCTCAGAAACATCTCCACCATATTTTGCTACTTCCTTCACAATGCTAGAGCTTAAAAATGAGTATTGATTGTTCGTCATCATAAACAGCGTTTCAATATCTTTTTCAATCACTCGGTTAACCGATGTAATTTGCATTTCATATTCGAAGTCTGAAACTGCACGTAACCCACGCAAGATGGTACTAGCCTTTTTTTGTTTAGCATATTCCATCAATAAGCCACTATGAGATTCCACAACAATATTTGGCAGTGAACTGGTCACTTTTTGTAGTAACTCTACTCTTTCTTCTACCGTAAATAGTGGATTTTTGGATGAATTGTTTAGTACTACCACATAAACAGTATCAAATACATTTGCTCCCCTTTTAATAATGTCTAGGTGACCTTTTGTAACTGGATCAAAGCTTCCTGGACAAACTGCAATACTTCCCATCTTTATCCCCCTCTACTCACTAAATATCAACTTTTCTTTTTATGTATAAAACACCTTACTGTCCTCTTACAAAGAGTCATCCTTATACTTATAAATGCACACTGCAATAATTCCGTATGTTTCCCCTTTTACTTTTTCAAACAAGCCAATTTGCTCAGGTAAAACAACGTCGTGTGAATGTTCTGCAACAATTACTCCTGTTTTAGACAAAAGATGGTGCTCACTAATCAGTTCGATAAGCGCTTTCAGTTTTTGTGCTTTATATGGTGGATCTAATAAAATTAAATCTAACTGCATATCACGCTTGATAATGGCTTTTAATGCTCGATCTGCATCATTACGATATACTTCAGCTTGATTTTCGAATCCACACGACTCTAAATTACTCTTAATCGTTTGAATTGCTTTTCCATCTCTATCTACAAAAATGGCTTTTTGCATCCCTCTGCTTAGTGCCTCAATACCTAATCCTCCGCTACCTGCAAATAAATCTAATGCTAGACCTTCATCAAAATAAGGTCCTATCATATTAAAAATAGCTTCTTTTACTTTATCCGTTGTGGGGCGCGTTGTAACACCTGGAACCGCTTTAAGCATTCTCCCTTTTACGCTACCTGATACTACTCTCATCACTATCACTACCTTACCTTTTACTACTAGTTCTTCATTATCCTAACATAAAACAATTTACTAAGACTATAAATTTTCATTATTTATCGTGTACAGCAATCTTTTTTTTAATCCTATGTATAGAAACATTTGCAAAGGACATAATGGATAGTAACAACATCATCGAATAGATGTTGTTGCCAACCGCGGAGAAGACTTACGTTTCCCCATAAGTTCTTCCTCCGGTTTCTCCTCTCCCTTTGCCTTCTTAATTTGATTTTATTTAATGAAGATTGAATAAAATCAAAGGTGGAAGGGCCCTGCATCGAAAGATTGCAGGGTTTTTTTATGTTTACTCTTCTAATATTCAATGATACAGTAGGATTGAATACATACTGCAGGAGGCTTTTATATGATCCAACGCTTTATTGAGTTAGGAGAAGGATACTCCGACATTTACGAGCTTTTCGAAATTGCCCAAAATAACGCTCATCGACTTTCTCATTTAGTTATGCTTCAAACAATTAAAAATGAAAAAGCCGTCGCTTCCTTTGTCGTTATCCTCCATCCAACTCTTGAAGGAGATTTTCAACCTTTATACATTTGTAGAGAAGGAATTACCCTTTTAGAAGGGAAAGATAGTAAACGTATCCAGTTATTTAAAAACGTTGCACAGTCACTAAACAAAGAAATCATTACACTTGATGTTAAACCATCTACAACTTTTCCAGAAAATGAATTGTTTTATCAACATTTAATAGGGATTTTACGAATGAATCGTTACATCCCTCCAATGCAATAAAAAAAAGGTGGATATTTTCCACCTTTTTACTTATATTCCTATTTTATAATCATACTCTTTCGCTTTGTCAGGCTTAGAATTTTCAAACTCTGTTTTTAAGAATGGTTTATAGGAAGGAACAACTCTTTTCACAAACGATAAGGACTTAATTTTTTCCATCGTCACATCTATTTGATCCATGTTGCAGTATAATACAACATACTTCAACTCTTTTGATACATATTGAACATTCCCAAACCTTCTTAACGCTTTTGCCTGCTTAATGGAATGAATATACACCACAATCCCTTGACGTTCAACAAACATAAATGGTTCCCCTCTTATTATGTACATTTTATAACAGTCTAGCACAGAAAATTATAACCTTGCAATAGCAAACACAACTTAGCGGTAGGTGATAACATTGAACCTTGATGATATTTGGATGAATTTTCTTCATCAACTGTACACTTATAAGTCTATCGAAAAAGTCGAAAAAAAACTTGTAACGAACGTCCCTTTTCTCTATATTACCTCTATGCATTCTACTCACAAAAAAATAGATGAAGCCATCTATGCTTCATCTATTTTAGCTACCACTTCTACAAAAGTAACGTGGACTACATCTTTTGTGCGTCAAGAACAAAGCCTATTTGTCTATCGACACCGCTTTTTTGTGCCACAACACAAGATGTTTTGTTGCGGTAATCTTTGTGAAGACTGTGTTCGGTTACGGCGCTAATTATGCGCTACACCCACAGCTTCCTCCCGAACCACAACCCCCACTACAGCTTGACATTGTATCAAAGAACGGATTTCCTGTAGGTACTTTAATATACTCTGAGACAGCCTGACCAAGAATGACGCTAATCTCATCAAGCAATTTTTGTACCTCTTTCTCCGCTTGCTTAAACGCTGCAATGTTTTCATGTAAATCAACTTCACGCTTTAACACTCTAATTTTTTTGGTGATAGTTGAATAGTCAGGATGATACTTACCGAAGCGCTGCACATCCTCATACTGTTCTTTCATTTTTACAAACTCCTGTATGAGTGCCTGTGCCTTTTGATCTTGTTTTAATCTATAATAACTTTGTCGATAATGCTTCGCTACTTCAGACTGTGTAATGAATGCTGAAAGCTGCTCTGCTTCATCGATAAGCTCGACAGTTCTTAATGTTGTGAGCATGTAAGGCTACACCTCCCTCTCTATCTTATCATGTTTTATTTGCAATTGAGAAATATAAAGTTTGTTAAGGTCGAATATGAACCACAAATTCTTTTGTTAAGCCGTAACTAACTCCTTCACTTTTCATCACTTCTAGCTTTACTGTGTGTCGTCCTAAAGGAAGGTCTTTTAAGGTGAAAGCTGCCTGTGATACTTGTGCAATCGGCTTATTATCTAATGATACTTTTATAAAACCTTTTCCTTCTGTCTGTTCTTGAAATCGATTTGTAAAAGAAAAATGACTTACTACACATTCAATATAGACATTTCTTCCTTTAACATGCTGGTGAATAGTCATTGACCTTTCTACTTGTGCGCTAACAGGCTCTGTCAGTAATGATTGCTCCGATGGTGCCACAACTACTTTAGTCTCAGGCTTCGGCTTATCATTTTGACAGCTAACTAATAAAAAGAGCGCCACAAAGAACATCATGATTCGCAAAACACTATCACTCCTTTTTTATGTAGTGTTTGCACCAAAAATTTTTTTACTCTTCTTATAAACAAATAACATCCCTTATCTATCCATAAAGCGGATGTCAGCGACAAGGGATGTTATACATCACTATTGATTTTTCATGGCTTGAAACATATGGAGCATCATATTTGCCATTTGGATGGAGTTTGAAAACTGCTCTACTCGATCAGGAATCGTTTGTTTATAATACTGCAAAGATGCTAACTCAAATTTCTCCAATTCATTTGGGTCACGTGTTAATTTGCGGTACCAAGTAGGCTGTTGTCTTATAAAATCATTTAACTTTGGCTTTGAGATAATATATTCATATACATCTTTACGCATATATTATCCCTTAATCTTTCCGAAAGCCAAAAGGATGACTTGGTCCTGAGGAACCGCCACCACCACTTGGTTTACTAGATTGAAACTGTTGCAATACTTGCTGAATATTCGTAATGGCTGAATTTACGTTTGTAATATGATCCTGCATTTGATTTAAATCAATGTTTTTTAAAGAGGTTAACACGGTTGCTAAAAAGTCTTTCTTTTCTCCATCAGCCTCTGTTGCTTCCGCTTCAGCAGTCTCGACTTGTTCTGTTTGATAAGGGGCCCACATCTCATCATTCGCGCCAAATAAATACCAGTCTTCATATAACTCTTTCCACGTCTTTTTTTGAGCGCGTACTTCTTCTATTAATTTTGGACGCTGTTTCACAAACTCTTTAAATTCCTCAACAGATGGATGAAGATCACGTTTTGTTTCAGTCATTTCACTCACCTCATACACATTAGCCTACTATATTGTAGAGTGAACAACCCAGATATGTTCGCCCAATTTTAAAATTTTATTTCTTCTGTCTCCATTTACAAAAGAAGTATGTAATCGCAATGGAAAGAATGCTAAGCCAAAACGTGAAATATCCTATCTGCGGTATGAACTCATCTAATGCTCGATAGCGAGGCATCATAAAAAACACATAATCAATGATATCGTTATGTAACGTCCAAATAGCTGCGACCACAAGGTGCCACATTTTAATCGTGTAAAAAGGAGCATAGAGAATTCCTTGTATAGCCATGGCAGCATGCGACGCAACTAACATAAGCATAACAGGGTCCATTACGCCAGTTACTTTATAT
Organism: Priestia iocasae; assembly: GCF_016909075.1. Taxonomy (GTDB): domain Bacteria; phylum Bacillota; class Bacilli; order Bacillales; family Bacillaceae_H; genus Priestia; species Priestia iocasae. The sequence goes on along the minus strand of NZ_JAFBFC010000001.1, from coordinate 563,777 downwards.
ACTAATAGATTCATGACAACAGCCCAAACACCATATTTAAACAGTGTCACAGTCGCTAATGCTTCAAATAAAGAAAAATTACGCTTTAATAAAAAGCCAATTAGAACAATTACGAAAAATAAACTAGCTGTTGGACTGTCGGGAACAAACAATAAAAATTTCCCAGGAGTTTGAGCTAGCTGGTTTCCGTACCAAATATAACCATATATTGTTCCTAAAACGTTAACTATAAGCAATAACCATAAAAACCTTCTATCTTTTAATACATATAAAAGCCAGTTCACTATCATTCTCCTTTTGATTAATCATTATTAGTATGTATCATTTCGTTAGTAGTCAGACAAATTTTTTATCAAACATCAAGGCGTAGTCGTACAAAAAAAGCTGACTTAATAGTCAGCTTTCTTATTATTCTTTGCCAATATTAGCAATGTACTCAGATAGAGTTTTTAACTCTTCATCTGTTCCTTTAAATACACCTGCTGGCATGCTTCCTTGTCCATTTTTAGCGATGTCAGCGATTTCTTCTGGTGACAGTTCCAGTCCTGTTAAAGCAGGAGCAGCTGGGCCACCTTGTAAATTATCACCATGACAAGTTAAACATGTTTGAGCTTCAAGAATTTTGTATCCTTCAGCTTCTGTATCAATTTCTACTTCGTCACGAATTTCACCTTGTGCTTCTTTTGCTTCCCAATCCACTGCAACAACCGATTCCCATGTTAAATAGAAAGTTGCTGCAATCGCTAGTAGCATAAAGCCTGTTGCAAAAGGGCGCTTTGAAGGACGACGCTCAGGACCGTTATCAATGAATGGAGCTAATAATAGAGCTCCGAACGCAATGCCTGGAATGATAAATGCTCCAATGACATTGTAAGGGCCAGATGCGTACGTATACTTTAGTAATTGATATAAGAATAAGAAGTACCAGTCTGGTAACGGAAGATACCCTGTGTCAGTTGGATCCGCAACACGCTCTAACGGAGACGGATGCGCTACTGTTAAACAAAGATACCCAATTAAAAATACAGCCCCTACCATCCATTCTTTTAATAAGAAGTTTGGCCAAAAAGCTTCCGTTTTACCGGGAAATTCAGAATAGTCCTTTGGGATATTTGGCTTTCTTTCAGCCGGAACACGAGAATCACCCACGAACTTCATACCTTTACCACGATGCATGCTATTTCCCCCTCCTTTGTTTATAAGGTTTTAAGATCAAATGTTAGTAGATAAAGAATCTTATAGTGGACCTGAAATACCTTGTTTACGAATCATTAAGAAGTGAGCGCCCATTAATCCAAGTAACGCACCAGGCAAGAAGAATACATGAATCGCAAAGAAACGAGTTAACGTTTGAGCACCAACAATTTCAGGGTGACCCGCTAATAGAGTTTTTACTTGCTGACCAATAATTGGTGTAGATTCTGCAATCTGTAAGCCTACTTTTGTCGCAAATAGCGCTTTCATATCCCACGGTAATAAATAACCTGTGAAACCTAAACCTAACATAACGAAGAAAATAAGAACACCAACAACCCAGTTTAATTCACGTGGCTTTTTGTATGCTCCTTGGAAGAATACTCGAAGCGTATGTAAAAACATCATAACGATTACTAAACTAGCTCCCCAGTGATGCATACCGCGAACAATTTGTCCAAAAGCAACTTCATTTTGTAAATAGTACACAGATTCCCAAGCATTTTTAATATCTGGAACATAATACATTGTTAAAAACATACCTGATAAAATTTGAATAACTGTTACAAAGAATGTTAATCCACCAAAACAATAAACAAATGCTGAAAAGTGATGAGCTGGGTTAACATGTTCTGGTACTTCATGATCAGCAATATCGCGCCACAAAGGCGTAATATCTAGACGTTCATCAACCCAGTCATAGATTTTATTTAACATTTATTACGCCCCTCCTCGTGGTTTTGCTTTTCCTAAATACAAAGTACCATCTTTAACTTCTTGTACGTAGCCATCTAATGGTGCCATTGGTGGTGTACCTGGCACGTTTGTTCCATCTTTTTCATAAAGACCATCATGACAAGGACAATAGAATCTAGTAGGATTGTTTTTGTCTCCAGCCCAGTTTACAGTACAGCCTAAGTGCTTACAAACTGGTGATAAAGCCACAATGTCACCCTTTTCATTTTTGTATACCCATGCTGTCTTTGGTTCTTCAGATTCATACCAAGCATCTACCTGTTGAATCTTAAAGTTAACGCGTGTTGGTTCTTCAGTGATTTCATCCACTTGAGCAACCGCTACCATTTCTTGATCCACACCTTTACGTAATACTGGATCAACTGCAAAACGTACCATTGGCATTAACATACCAGCTGCCATAAATCCACCGACACCTGTTAGGGTATAGTTCAAAAATTGTCTTCTTGATACCCGATGTTTTTTCTCGCTCATGTTTTTCCCCCCTCTATCAAAAGTTCAGTCCATCCGGACAGTATATGAACAAATATATAAAACTAGGACATACTCATGATATATCAATATTTATCCAAGGTCAATATGAGGATGACTTCTAAACATGGCAATCATGTGTCAATTTCTATTTTTTTCTTGTTTTCGCAAACTACCATTACTACAATGATGGTTACGCTTACAAAAAACCAAAAAAAAGATGAAAATCAATTTTTATCGACCTTCATCCTCTTACAAAATATTCTATTTTAAAAATTTATTTCCCTTTTTTCCATTCTTCCAAAAATAAAGTCATCATCTGTTGAACTTGATCTTGAATGACTTTCATTTTATATTGATCATCTAGATTTTCTAGTGGTAACGAAGGAAGCCAAAGAAATGTTTCTCCCAATTCTGAATCATACTGCTTCCAGACACTATCAGTTGAAAGAATAAAGATATGCTTGAATCCATTTTGCTCCAAATTATTTTTCCAACATAACAAGCGATTCTTTTGATTTTCTATGTCTTCTTCTTTCAGATATGTAAATGGAGGAGTTAAAAACAACCGACCTTTAAATTGTCGCTCTATTTCCGATGTAAGTAGCGTCATGTATTCTCCCATTGATGCCGTCGTTTTAATTACACTACCAAAGTCAAGCGGCATAATCGGTATTAGTATGGAGTCTACATAATCTTTTGCTTGTAAGTACATGTCAACATCTCTTGTTAACCATTTCACTGCTTTATCCCTCATCTCGTTTTTACTTGCTTTCTTTTGACCTTCTACTTCATTATACAAAAAAGAAAACGCTCTACCTATATATTATAAAAATACAAAGTGTCAGATTCACATTGTACAGCACTTAACTTTACGCTAAGTGCTGTACAAAGTAGAACCTGACACTTCTTTTTTGAATAAAATCATGTTAAATTATTCAAATAATCCGTTAATCTTTTAAATTCTTCTTCATTGTGATTATCTAAAGCTTCATCAATAAGACTCAATAATTTTGAACGCTGAAAAGATTGAACAGATTCCTCTAGAATTCGTTCTGCTACTAATCTGTCTTTTTCATTCGTGTGCATATTTTTAGGCATATGTGGATTTTCTTCTAGCACAACAACATATTGAGGCGATGAATATGACGATCGGAAATTAAGCTGAATATAGATATCTTCATCTCGATTTAAACGAATATCATGAAAAGATTTTTCTGCATCCGTCGTCATAATGTTTTCTTTATAAAAACGGAAAGGCGGTTCCTCAACACAATGAGTCGACATAACCATGCCTCTTGGACAAAATTGAGCTTGCTCAACAAAATGGACTTTTTTCATTAATTGATCATGACTCATTAAATAATTTAAAATCCAAACACATTCACGTCTTTTTAATTGATAATTCGTTAAAAACCAGCGGACAAACTCTTTTTTCTCGTTGACAGAAACAGGGGTCGCCATACTCTCTTCCCTCCTCTGTGATTAAACTTTTTTCAAGCACCCTTTTGACATACATATTCAACATTGACTTTCAAAAATCCTTTGAACGATTATTATTCCTCTAATTGAAATAATATGTCTTGTATTTCAATTGAGGTTGGATCTAGACTTAGCAACTTTGTAAAGATTTCTTTTGCTTTTTGTCGCTCTCCCTCCTCTAATAAGAAATAACCGTACTCTTCCAAAAATGCATATTCTTCTTTAAAAACAGTATATGCTGTCTCATAGTGTTTTAATGCCTCTTTATACTGCTCTGTCTCTTGATAAGCTTTTGCCAAATCCCATTCAAAATGAGGGTCATACTCATTGTATTGTGTTGCTAGTGTAATATTTTCGATTACATCTTCATAGCGCTCTTGACTCATATACAATTTTGAAAGCGTCAAAATAGCTTCTACATACCCTGGATCTAGAGCAATAGCTTCTTTAAATCCTTCTTCTGCTTCTTCCTCGTTCCCTTGTTTTAATGCTAGTTTCCCTTTGTAGAAATAAAGCTCTTTTTGAAATTCATCTTGAGCAATCCCTTCTTTTATCGCTTCATACGCTTCAGCAAGCATCTCTTCATGTTCATACGCTTTTGCTAAATATAAATATAAAGAATGATATTGAGGGTCAAGTTCTTTTAGCTGTTTGAACGTATCAATCGCCGTTTGATAATGACTTGCTTGATAAGCTGCGATTGCATATTCAAACAATGTATTAATTTCTAATTTATCTTTTAATGCTTGATCAAAATAGGGTAATGCTTCTTCAAATTTCCCTACGCCACTCAAGCACTCAGCTAAGCGTTGTCTTAAGTCAATACCGTTCATGTCTTTTTCTTTTTTTAATAATAACTCATAGTAAGGAATTGCTTTATGAAATGTCCCTTGGCTGTTATAAAACTCAGCTAACCCAAAGTCAATGACTAATTCATCAGGCAACAGCTTCTTCGCCTCTAATAATTTACTTTCACTTACTTCGCTTAACCCTTGCATTTGATATAAATCAGCAATAAGTAATAGCGACTGTACATAAATTGGGTCATTTTGATTAACTTCATCTAACATTTCAATGGCTTCTTCTTCTCGCTCGAGATCAATAAGAATTTCTGCTTTTAACATATAAAGCTGCCCTTCATCGGGATAAAGAAACAATAATTCATCAATAATGTCCATCGCATCTTCTAATAAACCCCATGTGAAAAGTTGCTCGGCAATTAAAAACTTTTCGTCATGAGAAGCTTTTTGAAGTGCTTGTTTTAACAGCGCAAGTCCTTTTTCTACTTCATCGTTTTCAACATGGCGTATCGCTTGTTCCAATTCTTTCATCTTAGCATGTTCTCCTTTATATCCATTCAAACCTATTTTATACGTCTGTATACTCTCGTTATCCTATACGTTCATCATTATTTCATTTATACATATCGTTAAAGATAAGATACACCTATCATAAAGGAGATTTTGCTTGAGTTCAACAAAACGGTTTACACAACGTTACATCTAAAAGAATAGACTCGTTACAGCATATGCTCCTTGTTGAGATTTGCTGTAACGAGTCATTTTTTAGTTTAACAGACTTTCTAAATCAGTGAAAAATGTAGGATACGACACGTTAATTGCATCCGCTCTTTCAAGAAGCGTACGACTTGTTGCAATACAAGCAGCAATTGCTAACATCATCCCAATTCGATGATCACCGTGACTATCAACTGTTGCACCGGTAAGTGTTACTTTTCCTTCAATAATCATTCCGTCGTCCGTTGTAATAATGTTTGCTCCAAGCTTTTTTAGTTCGGATGCTACAGTATCAATTCGATTCGTTTCTTTTACCTTTAATTCTTCTGCATCTTTAATAACTGTCTTTCCATTGGCTTGTGTAGCGAGCAAAGCAATAATAGGAATCTCATCAATTAATCGGGGAATTAGGTCTCCTCCTATTTCAATTCCTTTTAAATCTGATGTTTGCACAATGAGATCACCCACTGGCTCACCATTTACCACTCGCTCATTTTTAATTTCAACGGTTGCATTCATTTGACGAAGCACATCAATAATACCTGTACGTGTAGGGTTTAATCCTACATTGCGTAACGTAATACAACTATCTGGAACAATTGCACCTGCGACTAAGAAAAAGGCTGCTGAGGAAATGTCACCTGGTACATAAATCTCTGTTCCTTTTAAAGATTGGCCACCTGCAATTGAAACGGTCTTATCTTCAACGTGTACTTGTACACCAAATGCTCCTAACATTCTCTCTGTATGATCTCTTGACTTATGAGGCTCTGTGACGCTCGTTGTTCCTTCAGCATTTAGGCCTGCTAATAAAATGGATGACTTCACTTGTGCACTAGCCACAGGGGATTCGTAACGAATAGAACGTAAAGCACCCCCTCTAATTGACAACGGTGTAAACTGCCCAGACTCTCTTCCATCAATTTTTGCACCCATTGATTGAAGGGGTACCGTTACTCTTCCCATTGGCCTTTTCGCAATCGATTCATCTCCAATTAATGACGTATGAAATGGAACACCAGCCAAAATACCAAGCATCAATCGTGTTGTCGTGCCAGAATTCCCCACATCAAGAACTTCAGTAGGTTCTATTAAACCACTAAATCCATTACCTTCGATTTCTACATAATCATCCTGACGTTTAATTGAGACTCCCATTTGTTTAAAGCAAGAAATAGTGCTCAAACAATCTTCTCCAGGTAAAAAATGATGAACTTTCGTTTTACCTTGTGCAATCGAGCCAAACATCACTGCTCGATGAGAAATCGACTTATCACCTGGCACACATACTTCTCCGTTTAAACTGCTAATACGTGTATATAACTCTTTCTGACTCAAGTTTTATTCTCCTTCCTTGCTTTTCTATCATCTACCTTTTAGAAAAGAAACTACAAAACAAGAATTAATCGGCAATAAATGTTGCATATGAATGGTTTTCTAAACAATCCTTTGCTTTTTTTCGATCTTCTTCTGTTTGAAGGCTTAATCGCAAGACACCATAAATATCTTCACGTGTTTCTAAGATACGGATGTTTGTAATGCTAATTTCTTCTTCAGCTAAATATCCTGTTACTTCGGATATGATACCAGGGTAGTCAGGAACATCTACATACAAGTCGTAAAAAGAAGGAATCGCTCCTTTTGCTCGAACAGGAAGTTGATCGCGGAATTGCTTCGCTTTTACAAAATAATCATAAATCTTACTTGCATCTTTCTGCTTTATCATTTCTCGAACATGCTCCATCTCTTTAAACCAATGCTCAAACATATGTAATAAAGAATCGTGATTATGAAGCAAAATGTCTCGCCACATTGTAGGACTACTTGAGGCAATTCGAGTGATATCACGGAAGCCACCTGCAGCTAGTTGCTTTACTAGTTCATTTTCTTCTTGATAATGCTCTGCCTGATGTACAAGGCTTGCTGCAATAATGTGAGGAAAATGACTAATAACACCAACTAATTTATCATGCTCTTTAGGTGATAAGACAATAAGGTTAGCTTTTGTTCCTTCTAACAAAAGTTTTAATTGTTTTAACGCTTCATCTGTAACCGTTTCTGTCGGTGTTAACACATACATCGCATTCTCAAATAGATGTCCCCGCGCTGCTGTGACACCACTTTTATGAGAGCCTGCCATCGGATGACCACCGATAAACTGCCATCCTTTATTCGTTAAAAGTTCTGCTTTTTTGATAATTTGCTCTTTCGTACTACCAACATCTGTAATGATGACATCTGACTTTAAAGAGTATGTCGCTAGCTGTTCAATAATTTGCTCTGCTTGTGCAACAGGTACAGCAATAAAAATAAAGTCGGCTTGCTCTGCACCCTCCTGTAAAGAAGGAGCTATTTCATCAATGACTGTTAGCGTATTAGCTAATTGAAGCTGTTGGTTATTAATATCGTAACCAACAAGCGTTGCCTCTGTATATGTATTTTTAATATTTAAAGCCAGTGACCCACCAATTAATCCAAGACCAATAATCAATACACGTTTCTCCACGAGATCCACCTCTATTTTCTTACTATGCAGCTTCTGTCAACTCATTAATTACTTACATCAAGTTGCATTGTTTAGTATATAGGAAGAGGTTGTCCGTATAAGAGGTTGTCTATCGTCATAACAAATCACACGTTATTAGATACACACACTCTTTTTTACTGGATCAACCTCTTTTGTTACGTCATTATAATGAGTTTGTTTTTACCTCATTTACATATTGTTGTAGATGCTGAATAATTTGTTCGTTTTGCTCTTTAGAGCCAACTGTGATGCGCACAGAAGTTGGAAATCCTAACGCATTTCCTGAACGAACAATAATTCCTCTTTCTAACAAATACTGAAACACTTCATCACCTTGACGTTTAAAGTCAATAAGAACAAAGTTTGCTTCTGATGGGTAACAATGCAAATCGTTTTCTGAACAAAACGTATAATATTGCTTTAAGCCTTCTTGATTTTGCTCTTTACACTCCTTAATGAATGCTTCATCTTGTAAAGAAGCTAGGGCAGCCACTTGAGCTAATCGACTTGTATTAAACGGCTCACGAGCTGGCTCAATCTTCTGTAAAAGAGCCTCCGAAGCAATACCGTAGCCGATACGTAACGCTGCAAGTCCATATGCCTTTGAAAACGTTCGTAAAATGATTAAGTTCTCAAACTCTTTTAAAAGTGGGACCGTTTCTGGAAAATCCTCTGCCGTTACATATTCATAATAAGCTTCATCTAATACAATCAATACATGTTTGGGTACAGCACGTAAGAATGTTAAGAGCTCTTCTTTTTCTACGTACGTTCCTGTTGGATTATTTGGACTACAAACCCATACAACAGTTGTTTTGTTATCTATTACATTCAACATTTCTGTTAGATCATGATTTCCATTTATAAGAGGTACTTCACGAATTTCCGCACCTTCAATTACCGCATTATGACGGTATTGTGGGAAGGTTGGTGTAGCCATGACTGTATTTGTATCAGAAGATAGCAGTGCACGACAAATAATTTGAACAATCTCATCAGATCCATTTCCAAAAATGAGTTGATCCTTTTCTACCCCAACATGATTAGCCAACTCCTCGCGTAATTGAGCCGAATAACCATCTGGATAAAGTGCAAGGTTATCTAATTCTGCTGCAATGGCCTGCTTTGCCAGCGGCGAGCAACCGTATGGATTTTCATTTGATGCTAATTTAATAACAGACTCTAACTTATATTCTCGCTTTACTTCTTCAATTGGCTTTCCTGGTTTGTATGGACTCAACTTTAATAGCTGTTCCTTTACTTTCATGTTGCTACACCTCACATTTTTGTATCGGTAAAACAATGGATGTAACATATTCCTCGAACTCTCTTATTGCTTGGTCTCTTGTTTGCTCATTAAGTAACAAGTCCTGCAACGAACCTACCTTATTCACAATTGCGCTTCCAATAACAATTCCATCCGTATAATCTTTCAACAAATTGACTTGTTCTTTCGTGGAAATACCAAATCCAACTGCCACAGGAATGCTTGTGTGTGCTTTCACTTCCTCTAGAAATTCATTAATATCTGTCGGTAACGTTGTTCTCACCCCTGTTACTCCTAACGATGACACACAATACAGAAAACCGGTGGCATCTTTCGCAATTTTGCGTATACGCTCTTTAGAAGTAGGAGCAACCATTGAGATATAAGCAACACCATGCGTTGATGCTAACGTTCGAATTTGTTCACTTTCTTCATAAGGTAAATCAGGAATAAGTACACCATCCAATTCATTTTCACTCACTAAAGCGAAAAAGGATTCTAAACCTAATTGTAACACAGGATTAAAATAGGTAAAGAGAATAACAGGAATTTTTAATCCTTTTTTTCTCATTTCCGGCACAAGACTCATAGCTTTACGAATGGACATACCACCATCTAACGCACGTTTTGATGCTTCTTGAATAATAGGTCCGTCAGCAAGCGGATCGGAATAAGGTACTCCTAATTCTAGCACAGAAGCTCCTGATTTTTGCAATGATAATGCTAGTTCAACTGTGGCATCTGCTGATGGATCTCCCGCCGTGATAAACGGAATAAATAATTTATCATGATGTGGTAAGCGTTTCTGAAACGTATTGCTCATTGTCATTTTCCCCCTCTAATAAAGTAATCAGTGATTGAACGTCTTTGTCTCCTCGACCTGACAAACACACTAAGATTGTTTCCTCTTTTGTCATTCTAGCTGCCATCTTATAAGCTTCTGCTAGTGCATGAGCCGATTCAATTGCAGGTATAATTCCCTCTTCTTGAGCCAGGATTTGCAACGCATCAATTGCTTCATAATCTGTGACACTTTTATATGTTACTCGACCAATTGTTGCTAAATGGGAATGTTCAGGGCCAATACCAGGATAATCAAGACCTGCAGAAATGGAATATGGCTCTGTAATTTGTCCATTTTCATCTTGCATTAAATACGTTAACGTTCCGTGGATGACACCTTTTGTCCCCTTTGCCATCTTTGCAGCGTGCAAGTTCGTCTCTAGGCCTTTTCCTCCAGCTTCCACCCCTACTAGCTGAACGTTGTCTTCTTTAATAAAGTCATAAAACATCCCGATAGCGTTACTTCCTCCACCTACACATGCTACAACAGAGGTTGGGAGCTTACTCTCTACTTTTAAAAATTGCTGCTTTGCTTCTTCACCGATAATTTTTTGGAAATCTCGAACCATTTTCGGATATGGATGAGGACCAATTGCTGAACCAATTAGATAGAAGTGGTCTTCACAGTGTTGAACCCAGTAACGAATGGCTTCATTTGTTGCATCTTTTAATGTTTTTGTTCCAGAAGTTGCAGGAATGACCTCTGCTCCTAGTAATTTCATACGAAAGACATTCAGTGCTTGTCTTTCAATATCTTCCTCACCCATAAATACTTTACATTCCATGCCAAACTTCGCCGCAACCGTTGCTGTAGCTACTCCATGCTGTCCAGCACCCGTCTCGGCAATCAGTTTTGTTTTACCCATTCGTTTTGCAAGAAGCGCTTGCCCTATCGCATTATTAATCTTATGAGCTCCAGTGTGATTTAAATCTTCACGCTTTAGGTAAATCTTTGCCCCTCCGAATCGATTCGTCACATTCTCTGCATAAGTAAGTGCCGTTGGTCTACCTGAATATTCTTTTAATAATGTCATGTATTCTTCTTTAAAAGCTGGATCATTCATTGCATCCGCTAATGCTTTTTCTACTTCTTCAAGTGGATTCATTAATGTTTCTGGAACATATTTTCCACCAAATTCTCCAAATCTACCAAACTGATCAGGCTTGCTGTATGTCATAAAAAACATTCCTTTCGATGACTGTTATTTTTTCTGAATCTTTTAGTCCGTCTGTTTCAATACCGCTTGATAAATCAAGGCCTATCGGATGATGCGTTAACAGTTCTGTTACGTTATGACTTGTAATTCCTCCAGCAATTAAACATTTCTTTTTATCGTAAACTGCTTGTTTTGTATAAGCTGGAACATCGGTCCAATCAAATGTTATCCCGGTTCCACCAAATTGATCTTTTACCTTACTATCAATTACATAGCCATCTACAACATCTCGATATTTTTTCATTTTTTCTAATGTATCTTGTTGATGAGGAAGAGCTTTCCATACCTCATACCCTAAATCTTTTAACAGTTGCAGTTGCTCGACTGTTTCTTGCCCGTGACACTGAATAACGTCTAGTGACGCTTGCTTCGCAATTTCATGTATAGTTCTTATTTCTTCGTTTACAAATACTCCTACTAACTGTTTATCAATGAAAGAGTGCGTCTCTAGCCAGCTCATTACAGATGCAGGAGACACATATCGTTTACTTCCCTTGAAAAAGATAAATCCTATATAATGAGCTTGACTTTGTAACACCATATTAAATTCTTCTTCATTTTTAATTCCACAATACTTAACGAGCATGAGCAGATTCTCCAAATAGCTTTTGAATGGCTGCTTTCTGACTGTCTTGACGCATTAACGACTCTCCTACTAACACGCCATGTGCACCCGATTGCTTTACATAGTGAATATCCTCATAACTTCCAATTCCACTCTCACTAACTAACAAACTATCTTTCGGAACAAATTGAGCAATCTCTTTCGTTTGTTCAATGCTTGTTGTAAACGTGTGTAAATCGCGATTATTAACACCGATAATAGCTGGAGTGAATACGTTTAAAATGGACTCTAGTGTTTCTTTAGCATGCACTTCCACCAAACACTCTAGCCCTTCTTCATATGCTTGCTTATACAGCTCATACAATTTAGATGGCTCCATTGCTTCTCCAATTAACAAAATGGCGTCAGCCCCTATCCTTGCACTTTCTGTTACTTGAATAGGATCAATAATAAAATCTTTTCGTAGAACAGGTAACTGAATTTGCTTCTTAATATCAATAAGGAAATTTCGATGACCTTTGAAATACTGTTCATCTGTCAGAACAGACAACGCATCTGCTCCCCCCTGTTCATAAGATTGAGCAATTTCCAAATGGTTGAAATTCTCCTTAATCATCCCTTTTGAAGGTGACGCTCGCTTCACCTCAGCGATTAAACCAAGTGTTCGATTTGGTTTTGATAAAGCTTCATAGAGTGAATAATGTTCAGTTATTTGTTGTTCTGGAACTACTAGCTGACTAATCTCTTCTTGCTTCGTTTGAAGAATTTGTTTAAGCATGTTGAACCACCTCTCGAGACTTTAAACGTTGTAGTTGTTGATACGCTGTTTTTTCCTGCATAATTTGCTTAGCTAATTCTACACCTTGTAATAATGTGTCTGTTTTTTGTGCCACATAAATAGCGGCAGCAGCATTTAAAATCACAGCATTTCTTGCACTTTCATTTCCTTCATTTTGAAAAATGGATTCAATTAATGCTGCACTCTCTTTTGCATCTGATACAACAAGTTCATTCAATTCTCCTCTATTTAACCCAAAGTCTTCAGGTTTAATTGTATACTTGTAAATTTCTCCATCTTTCAGCTCTACAATATCTGTCTCTGTAGCTATACTAATTTCATCTAAGCCATCGCGACCTGCTACAAACAAAACATGATGAGAACTCAATCTCTTTAATGCCTCTGCCAACTTCTCGGCTAAGTCAATTGAATAAACACCGATGACTTGCTTCTTGCAGTTTGTTGGATTTGCCAAAGGACCTAGTGCATTAAAAACGGTTCGAAACCCAAGTTCTTTACGAGGCACTGCTGCATGCTTCATCGCTGGATGATACATAGGTGCAAACAAGAACGACATTCCAACTTCACTAATAGCTTTTGTTGCTTCCTTATCATTCGCTTGAATGTTAATGCCTAAATGTTCTAATACATCTGCACTCCCACTTTTAGAAGAAACCGCTCGATTTCCATGCTTTGCAATCTTAACTCCTACCGATGAAGCCGCAATTGCACTTGCAGTTGAGATATTAAAAGTAGAAGCACCGTCTCCTCCTGTACCACATGTATCCACAATATCGGAATGAGGTAAATCAATAACATTCATATGTTTTCTCATCCCTCTTACAAGTCCGGTAATTTCATCAACGGTTTCACCACGATATGTTAACACCGTCAAAAAGCTGGCAATTTGTGCTGAAGGAACATTCCCTTGCATCATCTCATCCATGACTAGCTCCGCTTCATGCTCTGTTAACGTTTGACCGTTCAAGCATTTCATAAGAAGGTTTTTAAACATAAACATTCTCCTTTTTCTCATGAATTTGTTGTGCAAGTTGAATAGTTTTAATAAGAGCACTCGCTTTATTTCGTGTCTCTTTCCATTCAAGCTCTGGCTTTGAATCTGCCACAACTCCTGCACCTGCTTGTACGTAAGCTTGCTTATCTTTTAAAACAATCGTTCGAATAGCAATACAAGAATCAATATTTCCATCAAATCCTAAGTAGGCAATCGTTCCAGCATAGACATTTCTCGCTACAGGCTCAATCTCATTTAAGATTTGCATCGCTCTTACTTTTGGTGCTCCTGACACGGTGCCAGCAGGAAATGCTGAAAGCAGTGCATCGATTGGGTGAACACTCGGATTTAATCTTCCTGTTACTTTTGAAATTAGATGCATAACATGTGAAAACTTTACTTGCTGCATTAAAACTGGCGTTTGAACCGTTCCATACTGAGCAACTCTTCCAATATCGTTTCGGGCTAAGTCAACAAGCATATAATGTTCTGCTCGTTCTTTTTCATCATTGATGAGATCTTCATATAAATGTTGATCCTCTTCATCATTTTTTCCTCTGCGTCTTGTTCCTGCAATTGGATGAATTTCTAGATGTCCATTTTCAATTTGAATTAATTTTTCAGGAGAGCTTCCAATTAATTCAACTCCATCTACTTTTACATAAAATAAATAAGGCGATGGGTTAATCATTCGTAACACACGATAAATATCAAATCCCGCTACTTCTGTTGGAAGTTGAAACCTTTGTGACAACACAGCTTGAAATACATCACCGCTCTTGATGTATTCTTTAATTTTTTCTACATCATTCATAAAATCAGCTTTCTCATAAGTCGAGATGACATTCTCAAACGATACTTCACGCTGTTCACTTGAAAACATCAATGGTATTTTTGATTGTTTACTTTCAGCAATCTTTTCAACAAGCTGATTAATTTTCACTCGAGCTGCTTCATATTTCGTTTTCTTTTCCACTTCTGTCTCATTACCATCTAAACAGACATAATGTATGATACTAAGCTCTTTTTTTGAATGATGATACGCTAACATCGTTTCACAATACATGAAATCAAATGTTGCCATGTGTAAATCATTTTGAGCATGCGGCTGAACTTTTTCAATTTGTGTGACAGCATCATAACTCATAAAGCCTACTGCTCCACCTTTAAAAGGGACATCACTATCTGGCACTTTTACTTTTAAAGAGTGCTGAACATGATTAAACGCTTCTTTAAACGAAGAAAATGAACCGATTGGCTCTTTTTGTTTATTTTTTACAATGTAACTTCCCTGCTCCTCCTTTAAGTATAAAAATGGATTGATTCCGATAAAGGAATAGTTAGACCAAGGTGATGATTCATCATTGCTTTCTAATAAATAAACAGCTTCATCTTTTACAGTTTGAAATAAATCCACTGGTGTAACAGTGTCTACAAACAACTTTTTGATAATGGGAATGGTTAAAAAATTTGTAGAATCTTTTAAAAACGAGGTATACATTTCTTGCATGATATCTAATCCTCCATTTCAGTAAATGGAGAATGAGAAAAGGTGAGGTTATAAAAACAGATAGAAAAATAAAAACCCAAAGACACCTACTATGCCTTTGGGTAAACGATGGTATACTAAATAAACATAACGCTTTCTACTCAAAACGCTATGAAACCTCTGCTCAACTCTCTCATTCTCGTCTACCCTAACTAATCTCAACTATTATAACTCTTTGCTCAATACTAACTATTAGTTGCTATTCTATTATGTTTCCTTCTTATTTGTCAACAAAAAGATGGTAAATCTTTTCCTATTTTCTTTCTTCTAAATCTGGCCGAAGCACCATTGCTTTGTTCAAATATACGTGTTGAATGTGCTCCTGTGGTATATCTGTATTAGCCGTTACCATAATTCGAATACACTTTGGCAATGCATGTGGAACAGCAATCTCTTTCATACACATCACTGGTACAAATGACCATCCATCCATCGTTCGAATGGCTTTTGCAGGAAAGTCAGCATTTAAATCATCTGTAAGCGAAACAAGAATCTGCGCTACCTGATTTGGGTGCAGGTTATTTTGTGAGATGATTTTATCCATTAATCTCTTTGTTTCTTTTATAATGTTATCTGCCATATTCTTTTCTACAGTAGTCGCACCCCTTATACCACGAACGGACATACCTTTCCCCCTTTATCGATTATCTAATAGCGAGAGAATTAATTCGTCTTCAACCTTTTCTACAAAAGGTTGTCCAATTGCTTTTAATAGAACCATGTATACAGCACTTGCTTTTGCCTTTTTGTCTGCTTTCATCTTAGCAAGCAGACGATTAGAATCTAAGTTTGAGGGAACCTTTGTTTCATATCCAAACCGCTGAAGCCACGATTCAAAAGTGGTTATATCGAAGTTTGAATGTCCTAACGCATTACTCACTCTCATAGCAAACAACATACCAATGGCCACTCCCTCACCATGACTAATATGGCCATATCCAGATTCCGCTTCAATTGCGTGACCAAGCGTGTGTCCAAAGTTCAGATGAGCTCTTACACCCGATTCTTTCTCATCATCTCTGACGATGGCAGCTTTTACTGCAATTCCTTTATTGATTGCATAAATGAGCTTTTCACCTTTTAAGTCATTCAACGAATATATATTATCTTGAAGCCACTGATAGAACTGTTCATCATGAATAAACGCATGTTTGATTACTTCAGCAAATCCAGATCGCCATTCTCTTTTTGGCAAAGTGGTTAGTAAGGTAATATCATAGAATACAGCTTCGGGTTGGTGAAAAGCCCCAATCATGTTTTTACCTGACTCATGGTTAATAGCTACTTTTCCACCAACAGCACTATCGTGCGCTAATAAGGTGGTTGGTACTTGAATAAATGAAATACCTCGCATATATGTTGCGGCAACAAACCCAGCTAAATCACCAACAACGCCACCTCCGACTGCAAGAATTAAGGCGTTTCGATCTAATTGCTTGCTGAGTGCATACGTTTGGCAATCGTAATAATGCTGGAAAGACTTTGCTTGCTCACCACTTGGTACAACATATTTATCTACTTGGAAAAATGACTTCAATAGCGACAAGATACTCTTTCCATAACAACCGTCAACTGCCTCATCTGTTATAATTAATACACTAGATACATTAGGCTTTACCTCTTTTATCACTTCTGGCAGCTTAGGTAAGATGTTTTCACCTACATATAACGGATACACTTTAGATGCTGTTTCAATTTGATATTGTTTCATTAGAAGTCCCTCGCATATACACGCATTTTTTCTATATTTTCTGCAATTAAATCCATCCGATCTTGCCCAAATTGCTCAACAATCGCAGATGCCAGTTCCCACGCTACAACAGCCTCTGCTACTACACTTGCCGCAGGTACAGCACAACTATCTGAGCGCTCAATGCTCGCTTCAAAAACTTCCTTCGTTTCAATATCTACACTTTTTAACGGCTTGTAAAGCGTAGGAATAGGCTTCATCACACCACGAACAACTATAGGCATTCCAGTTGTCATTCCACCTTCAAATCCACCTAAATGATTTGTTTTTCGAGTATAGCCTTTCTCTTTGTCCCATAGAATTTCATCATGTACTTGACTACCTGGTAAATGGGCAGCATCAAATCCAATTCCAAACTCTACACCTTTAAAGGCATTAATACTTACCATCGCTGATGCAATTTTAGCATCTAATTTACGATCATAATGAACGTAACTCCCTATTCCTGATGGTACGCCTTCAATAATCACTTCAACAAGCCCACCTATTGAATCACCAGCTTCTTTAGCTTGATCAATCGCTTCCATCATCTGTTTTTCTACAGACGTATCAAAACAGCGAACAGCTGACTCTTCTGTCACACTTATTAATTCATCTAGCGTGTTGTATTGTAGATTTTTCGCCTTAACACCACCAATCTCAAGCACATGACCAGCTACTTTTATCCCAAGTTGAGCTAAAAGTTGTTTAGCAACTGCGCCTGCTGCAACACGTACAGTTGTTTCACGAGCAGAGGATCGTTCTAGAACGTTTCTCATGTCACGATGTCCATATTTAATAGCTCCATTTAAATCAGCATGACCAGGCCTTGGTCTAGAGATTCTACGCTTCACTTCATCTTGCTCATCTTCTGAAATCGGTTCAATTCCCATAACTTTTGTCCAATGCGTCCAATCTTTGTTCTCTACCGTTAACGCAATTGGGGAACCTAATGTGTAACCATGTCGAACACCTGCTGAAATATGTACTTGATCAGTCTCAATTTGCATACGACGCCCACGTCCATATCCTTTCTGCCTTCTGCTAAGCTCATTATTAATAACATCTGCTGTTAAAGATAAGCCTGCAGGAATTCCCTCTAAAATCGTCGTCAATTGTGGGCCATGTGATTCACCCGCCGTTAAATACCTCATATAATCCCCCTTCTCATTATGACTAATAGAAACTATTAGTTAAGTATTTTCGAATTTAAATATGACTATATCATATGACAAAAACATCGTGTATAAAAACTTGAAGGCCACCTCAAAAAGGAAGATTTCTTTCACTTCCTTTTTAAGATGGCCCTGTACCTCTATCTTCACCTATTTCTTTCGATAAAAAAATGTATCTGCATTTTCAAATCCATATAATTGAGGGTTAAAAATTTGCTCAGTGCTTCCTACGAAGAATACCCCTCCTGGTTGAAGAGAATCGCTAAATTTTTGATAAAGTAGATTTTTTGCTTCTTCTGTAAAATAAATTAAAACATTTCGACAAACAATCAAATCAAAGTTTTGTTCAAATGGATTAGCTAATAAATTATGTTTTTTAAAGGTAACCGTCTTCTGGATTTGATCATTTACTTTATAAAACATTCCTTGCTTTGTAAAATATTTTTCTTTAATAGATGCAGGAACTTCTTGAAGAGCTCGCTCTACATACAAACCTATCTTTGCTTTTTCAATGACGTTTTCATCGAGATCGGTTGCTAGAATTTCAATTTGAGAAAGGGGATAGAAAGAAGACAATATCATCGCTAATGTATAGGGCTCTTCACCTGTAGAACAGGCTGCACTCCAAACTTTCAAACGCTTCTTGTTATGAGTTAAATCAGGCAGAATTCTCTTTTCTAATACTTCCCATCTTTTTGCATTTCGATAGAATTCAGATACATTAATAGTCATACGATCTAAAAATTCTGCTAACATCTCTGGATTTTTTTCTAATTGCTTAAAAAAAGAATGAAAATCATCAAATCCTTTTTTTTCGTATAGAGATGTTAAACGCCTTTTCATTTGCGCTTCTTTATAGAAAGATAAATCAATCCCTGTTAATCGTTTCACATTTAAGACAAACTGATTATAATCTTGTGACATACCATGTATCCCCTTACTTTCGAGCTATTTACTTATAAGTATATCGGAAAAAAACAAAAAAAGTTTAGATAAATTTATCTAGAAAATAGCGCATAACAGAAAGACTGCTATATTACCTTTTCTACATTCTTGAGGTAGACATGAAGGAGGGTTAGATAACCGCTTGCGAAGCGGTCTCTTAAGTTAAGAAGGAATATGATTGAATTGATTAAGCTTCGATAGAAAAAGAGCTGTCTATTTAGTGATGAGTAGTTGCGTATCTGTTTCACAAAATAGCCCTACACTCTATTCACCTGTTTTAACTAGATGTAAGAGGTAGGGCATTTGCAAGATTATATAAAACGGAGCATCGATTCTCCGTTTCATACAATCTACTGAGAAGAATAACCGTAATTAATAAACCCAAGTATTCATTGTTTTATCATAAGATACTAGCTCTTCTTCTTTAAAGAATAAGCCAATTTCACGTTCAGCACTCTCTGGAGAATCTGATCCATGAATGACATTTTTATCAACGATTAAGCCATAATCTCCACGGATTGTCCCTGGTAATGCTTCTTTTGGATTTGTTTTTCCCATCATTTGTCTTGATGATGCAATTACATTTTCACCTTGCCATACCATTGCAAAAACAGGACCTGATGTAATAAATTCTACTAAATCACCAAAAAATGGCTTCTCTTTGTGCTCACCGTAATGATTCTCTGCTAACTCAGTTGAAATATTCATAAGTTTCGCCCCAGCTAATTGAAAGCCCTTTCTTTCAAAGCGTGACACGATGTCTCCGATAATGTTTCGTTGTACCCCATCTGGTTTAACCATAATAAATGTTTTTTCCATTTTAAATCTCCACCCCTGAAGTATGTATATTGAAAGCGCAATCACGCCCAAAGAAATAGTACCATTCTTTTCATATTTTTACAACTTCAAGGATGGAATTTATTCAAAATTTACGCTTTCCGACAAATTTTGCAATCTGATACAACGCCTTTTTTGCTTTATTATCCGGCAAATGGTCTAATACATCTATTGCCTTTTGTAAGTATTGATCACTAACGTTAAGAGAGCGTTCAATTGCACCTGATGATTTTATGTACGTAATAATGTCTTCTATTAGTGCTTCTTTATGTTCAGCAGTAAACAACAATTCAACTTTGTCACGAAACGCTGGATTTTCCATTGCAAATAAAACAGGTAATGTGATGTTTCCTTGTAATAAGTCACTTCCTACTGGCTTTCCCAGTTGCTCGGCTGATGATGTAAAATCTAAAATATCATCGGTAATTTGAAAAGCCATTCCTACATAATAACCAAATCGATACAATTCTTTATGTACTGATTTTGACGCATCTGTGGCAATAGCACCTAGTTGACAGCTTACTGCTATTAGCAACGCAGTTTTTCTGCGAATTCGTCGCAAGTACGTACGTAAATTTTGATCTAAATTATATTTATCTTTTATTTGCTCAATTTCTCCTAAAGATAACTGAACCATTGTATTTGACAAGATTTGATGAGCTTCTACGTTTTTTATGTTGGCCATCATCTCTAAGGAGCGAGCAAAAATATAATCGCCTGTATACATTGCAATGCGATTATCCCATTTTGCTTTTATTGTTGGTTTTCCTCTTCGTTTATCAGCATCATCAATGACATCATCATGAACAAGAGACGCCATATGAATAAGTTCAAGAGCGACCGCTACGTATTTAACACGTTCAATATTGTACTCTCCAAATTTCCCTGCTAATAACACAAAAACTGGGCGAATGCGTTTTCCCCCCGCTTGCAATAAATGAAGAGATGCTTCCGTAATTAGTGGTTCATTTGTCTGTACTGATTGCTCTAATTCTTTTTCAATTAAAGCAATATCCGTATTTAAAAAAGCGTACATCATTTTTAATTTCATAGGATTCACCTTGCATTTTAAATTACTTCGTACCTAGATAAGCATAAAAAGATGAAAGGCCTCACATCAGTAGGATAGCCTTTCATAACACAAATAAAATTTACCTATTTAACGCTTACACCCTAAATGCATAGCTGCTACGCCACCCGTGTAAGACTTCACTTCCACATCAACAAAGCCTGCTTGTCTAAACATATCGGCTAATTCGTTTCTTCCTGGAAAATCACGCGCTGATTCTTGCAGCCAAGAATATTCCTTATAGCTTTTAGCAACCATCTTTCCAAGTAACGGCATGACATATTGAAAGTACATGTAATAAAGTTGGCGGTAACCAATTAATGTTGGCTGAGATGTTTCAAGACATACAACTTTTCCACCTGGTTTGACAACACGAAACATTTCTTGTAAAGCTTTTAAATAGTCAGGAACATTGCGTAATCCAAATCCAATCGTTACGTAATCAAACGTATTATCTTCAAAAGGAAGCTCCATTGCATTCCCATGAACAAGTTGAACATTTGAAAAAGGAGATTCTTTTACTTTTTCCTGACCGATTTGAAGCATATTTTGACTAAAATCTAAACCAACCACTTCGCCTGTTTCACCGACTGCTTCTGCTAGGCTTAACGTCCAATCAGCCGTACCACAGCAAACATCAAGTGCCTTTGCGCCCTTTTGAACATTCATTCGTTTCATTGTATCTTTTCTCCAAGCCTTATGGCGCTGAAAACTAATGACTGAGTTCATTTGATCGTAATTTTTATAAATCTTTTCAAAGACATTATGGACACGTTGTTCTTTTGATTGTTGCATAACTTTTATCCTTCTCCTACAACATTTTTACAATGTTTATGTTTGTTTAAAAGTTTATAAAGATAGTCCGTCAACTGATCATTTAAGACAAGCTGACTTTGCAAATAACGTTCAATAACAATTGTAGATTCTTTCACTTGAGACATAACGATGTCATGTACATTCCCTTTGTTTTGCAAAGCTTCTATAAGAAATGAAGGTTTTCCTTCTTCATGACGCCTAAGTTCGTTTAAAAGGCTGCTAATAAATAGAACCTGTTGTAAAAGCTCTTTCCATTCTTCTTGTTTGAAGTAATTGCACAAGCACTGCACGAGTGCTGTTTCAACCGTACGAAAATTCAACATCATATCATCAACGTCTGTTGTATGACTTTGATATAATTTTATCTTTGAAACATTGATATCTTTAATAGCAGAAGCAACCTCTTTAATTAATTCAAGCTGTCCACTTTTAGAGAAATAATAATAATAAAGCCCACTATAATAATCACCAGCTAAAACCGTTAGCTGTCTTTCTTTAAGGATAGACTCATTATTTCCAACTGGTTGAATAGAGACGAGGTCGTGGGTATCAAGTGCAATTTGAACAAGCATGATTGGCAAGGTATATTGAGGCATTTCACGCTCTTCAATTGATATACCATTTAGAAATGAACATATGCACAACAACTTATTTTCATCGATTATTGGATGATGAATGAATTGTTTTACATATGGATGATTTAATTCAACTTGCAGCTGCTCCTTCATGTTTGCAACTGTGTCATAGATGTTTTGCACAATCATCACCCTTGTCTCCCTTTCACACGCTATATTTCTTCTTACTTCTTGACATTTAAATAGACAGTGTCAATTATATCATAAGTAGACCCTAAAAAAACGTTTTTTCTCTATTCTTACCGGTTGTTTCCACTTGTTATACATGCTTGTTCTTTGAAACACGAATCAATCACATCATTTCTACGTCATCACGTTAGGAATTAGAACCATCTACAGTAGAAATTTCTTGAAAGATTGACTATATAAATAGAAGCAGGAAATTCCTGCTTATTTTTTTGGTTCTGATTCGATTTCTCCATGTGATGTTTGGATAAGAGCTTTACCACGAACTTTAACAGCCGATGTATGCTCTGTGAATTGAGCGATCAATACTTCACCTTTATCTAGCTTTTCTGAGTGATGAAAGCGTGTATCGGCTCCTCTTGTTAAACCAATAACATTCACTCCATCTTCAATTGCTTTAATTACAATATATTCTGTGCTTCCATTTGCTTTCATAACAATTCTCCTCCTGTAATCATCTTATTACGCTTTCATAAGAGATAAAACTTCTGCTCTTGCAGCCGCATCACTTTGCAAAATACCTCTTACAGCTGATGTAATCGTCATCGCACCCGGCTTTTTCACTCCGCGCATTGTCATACACATATGCTCTGCTTCTACTACAACCATCACGCCATGAGGGTCTAGTGATTCTACAATAGAGTCTGCTACTGTAGACGTAATTCGTTCTTGTAGCTGCGGACGCTTAGCGACTGCTTCTACAGCACGGGCTAACTTACTAAGCCCTGTTACTTTACCACCTTTTGGTATGTAAGCTACATGAGCCCTTCCATAGAAAGGAACAAGGTGATGTTCACACATTGAATAAAAAGGAATATCTTTTACAAGTACAAGCTCTTCATGATCTTCCCCAAAAACCGTTTTGAAGTGCTCTTTTGGATCTTCATTTAAGCCTGAAAAAACTTCTTCATACATTTTTGCTACTCGCTTTGGTGTATCGAGTAAACCCTCACGATTTGGGTCTTCACCAATAGCTTCTAAAAGCAGTCTAATTGCTTGCTCAATTTGCGGTTTATTGACAGATGACATTTTGACATCCTCCAAGTATAAGTTTAAGAAAATTCTAGCATAAGGGCTATGTAAAGGCAAAAAAGAAAGGCCGCTTTATGTGCGACCTTTCTAAGCTCTTTATGAACGGCTTGAAATCAGCCTTGTTTATGTAGATATTATTTCACAGCATCTTTAAGAGCTTTACCTGGTTTGAATGCAGGAACTTTGCTCGCTGGAATTTCGATTTCGTCACCTGTTTGTGGGTTGCGACCTTTACGAGCAGCACGCTCACGTACCTCAAAGTTACCAAAACCGATTAATTGTACTTTATCGCCAGTTTTTAGCGTTTCTAAAATTGACTCAAAAACAGCATCAACTGCTTTTGTAGCGTCTTTCTTTGAAAGCTCACTTGCTTCTGCAACAGCGTTAATTAATTCTGTCTTGTTCATGCCATTCACCTCCTCCCAAAATCGAATCATATGAATAACTAGAAACCTATCTGATAGAATCTAGCAAACCTTTATGTATCATTTCTTTACAAAATGATACATTCTTATACATATTGATTATGTATTAACATGCTAATAATAAACGATAAACCTTTATAATTCAATGCTTTTAAGCATACTCTATACGAAAAACTATAACTAGCAATCAATTTCTGATAAAAGATTAACATATGAGCAACTCCATAGCAAGTTAAATAGCTACATCAATTTAGAAAATTCAAGGGATTTTCGTCTGTTTTATGACAAATACAAAAGAGGCCCCTTTAAAGGAGCCTTCCCTTATAAAATAATTGCAATTAAGCCGCCAGACCCTTCGTTAATAATGCGCTCTAGTGTCTCTTTTAACTTGTAGCGTGCATTCTCTGGCATTAGAGATAGTTTTGCTTGTATTCCTTCCCTTACAATTGAACTAAGTGAACGCCCAAAGATATCAGAATTCCAGATTGACAGTGGATCGTCTTCAAAATCTTGCATTAAATAACGCACAAGCTCTTCACTCTGCTTTTCAGTGCCGATAATTGGCGCAAATTCTGACTCTACATCCACCTTGATCATATGAATAGAAGGAGCAACCGCTTTTAATCTGACACCAAAACGAGCGCCTTGTCGAATAATCTCTGGCTCATCTAAACTCATGTCGGCAAGCGATGGTGCTGCAATTCCATATCCAGTTTGCTTTACCATTCTTAGCGCATCAGATACTTGATCATATTCCACTTTCGCATGTACAAAGTCCTGCATTAGTTCTAATAAGTGATCTCGCCCTCTTATTTCTACACCTACAACTTCTTTCAAAATCTGATCATATAAGTCATCCGGAGCATATAAATCAATTTCAGCTATCCCTTGCCCCATCTCAATACCAGCTAATCTTGCTTGTTCAATGAATTCAAATTCACTAAACTGATCTACTACTCTGTCAACGTCTCTTAAACGTTTGATATCTTTTACAATCTCCTTTACTGCTTCTTGGTAGCTTTCTCTTAGCCAGTGTTTATCCTTTAACACCATAACCCAGCTCGGTAAATTCACATTAACCTCTAACACCGGGAATTCAAATAGCGCTTCACGTAAAACATTCATGACATCTGTTTCACGCATGCTTTCAACACTCATTGCCAACACCGGAATGTCATATTTTTCTGTCAACTGAGCTCTTAATTTATCTGTATCTGGGTGATATGGCTGAACCGTATTGATAATCATAATAAACGGTTTTCCAACCTCTTTTAATTCATTAATTACTCGCTCTTCAGCTTCAATATAGTCATGACGTGGAATTTCACCAATAGATCCATCTGTCGTAATCACAACGCCAATCGTAGAATGCTCTTGAATGACTTTGCGAGTACCAATTTCAGCCGCTTCGTGAAAAGGAATTGGCTCTTCATACCATGGTGTATTAATCATTCGAGGTCCGTTTTCATCCTCATATCCTTTGGCACCTGGCACCGTGTATCCAACACAATCAACTAATCTTATATTAACTTCAAGCCCGTCATCCACTTGAATATTGACGGCTTGATTTGGAACGAACTTTGGCTCAGTTGTCATAATTGTTTTACCAGCAGCACTCTGCGGTAATTCATCCTGTGTTCGAGCACGCTCCGATTCATTTTGAATATTTGGTAAAACTACTAACTCCATAAATTTTTTGATGAAAGTAGACTTACCCGTACGTACTGCACCAACCACTCCTAAATAAATATCGCCACCTGTTCGCTCAGCGATATCTTTGAAAATATCTACCTTTTCCAAAAGATCCCCTCCGATCTATGAGTTCATGGGATATGATATCCATTGCGAGAATAAATTAGGACAATACATATCTATGATGTTGTCCTATTAAAATATGACTTCTTCTACAAAAATTTATGATTTTTTTCCCGTGTTGACTAACTTCACAATTATAATCATCCTAAGTTATAGTAAGGTGTGAAGAAGAAAGAAAAAACCCTTTCTCATTGAATTTTATTCAAAGAGAAAGGGTTCATGACTTATTTTTCTAAAAATATTGGTTCTTTCGTTTTTTCATCAATTGTATAAGCCAATGAATATGCCGGTACAAAGTCAGACGTGTCGAGTAATATGTCTCGGATATCATCACCTTGTTTAAATGTATGTTTCTCTGTCGAGAGTGCATTGTATAAATCCGCTGAATAATCAATAAACACTTCTCCTTCATGATTCATAACTAGCGGTAAATTATTTCCAGAGAATGGACTTACTACGTAAGCAGGCTCTTTAAAGTTTAATTTATCGTAATCAATTGAAAATACACCTTTTGCTATGACGTCTTTAAACGGGGCATATCCCTTGTTCTTTTGACGATATATATTGATATGAACCTTTACCTCTCTAATCTTTTCTGCTGTTCTTAAATCAATTAGTTTTACCGTCGGATTCTCTTCTACATCTGTTAAAACATATGAGAATACCCCTCCACTTTCAAAAGATATCCCTGGTGCTTCTTGCATATAACGTGGTATTAATTTATTAAAGTCAATCGGGTATTTTTGATAAATAGGCGTGCTCATATCTCTATCCTTAATTGGAAGTAGACCGCCACTATCTTGTTGATATTGATCTACAACTGTTTGAACGGCTGCAATTTGATCCTTATATGGAATTTGATTTTTTTGTAACTTATCCTCTGGATACAAACATCCCGATAACACCAAAGTAAAACAAACGATTAGCACTAAAAATGTAAGCCTTTTCATATTGTACCTTCCTACCTTATGTATAAAGTTTATCTATTCAGGTGTTGGGCCACTAAACACAACAAAGAAAATAATAATGCCAGCTACAACCATTAAAGCATACGCAATAATAGCTAGTATCGTTTTTACTATTCGATTTTTAATGACATAACGACTAAGATAAATCGAAAAAACTGAAATAAACATAAATCCCATTGAACCGAGTGAAATCCACATTTTCATTAAAGCTGGGGACATGATTCATCAACTCCTTTTCCGACAACCATTATATCACACGAATTAAACATATAGTTTGAAAAATAAAAAAGCTGAAACGAAGGGGGCCTCCTCGCTTCAGCATTAACTAAACATCCTACACCCAAATAGTCTACTCATAGTTTTTACATTGTATCTTATGCATAAACAGACGTTTAGGCATCATCAATTATTTAATTTCTTACCGCTGTTTTTTCGTCATTTATTTTGTACTTTTGTCATTAATACCAACTAACTCATTCGCTCTCCCAAAATGTTAGCAAGGTCTTCCATTTCATGTGTTTTTGTGCGAGCCATTAATGAATCTACAGCGTCTTTTGCTTTTACATTATTAAATAACACATCATATAATGCAGCTGTAATTGGCATCTTTACGTTATATTTTTGAGCAAGTTGATAGGCTGCTTTTGTTGTTCTTACACCCTCAACAACCATCCCCATATTCGCTAATACTTCGTCTAGGTTATAGCCCTTCCCTAACAAATTACCAGCTCTCCAGTTTCTAGAATGAACACTTGTACACGTTACAACCAAATCTCCGATGCCTGTTAAACCTAAGAAGGTAAGTGGATTTGCTCCTAACACACTCCCTAAGCGAGCAATTTCAGCTAATCCTCTTGTAATTAAAGCTGCTTTCGCATTATCTCCATATTCAAGTCCATCTGTAATACCAGCAGCAAGAGCAATAATATTTTTTAACGCTCCTCCGATTTCAACACCGATAATATCTGGATTTGTATACACACGAAAATATTGTTGATTAATAAACAAATCTTGAATTTTTTCAGCCGCTCTCATGTTATGAGAAGAGACGGTCACAGTAGTCGGTTGTCTACGACTCACCTCTTCAGCATGACTTGGGCCTGATAAGACAACGACATCTGCTAAAAGCTCAGTCGGCATTTCTTGCTCAATCATTTCAGAAATTCGCATCAGTGTATCAGGTTCAATTCCTTTACTTACATGAACAATGGTTAATGGCTCAGTTGCCACTTCTTTTAGCTGCGCCATTACTTCACGCATTGCTTTTGTAGGAACGGCTAAGACAATCGTTTGAACTTCACAAATAGCTTCAGCTAAAGATGTAAATCCTGTTAAGGTTTGAGGTAGTTGAACATTTGGCAAATATTTTTCATTTGTATAACTTTCATTAATCTCACGAATAATTTGCTCACGATGTCCCCATATGCGTACATCATGTCCATTATCAGCAAGCACAAAAGCTAAAGCTGTGCCCCAACTTCCTGCTCCTAATACCGCAATCTTCTCCACCTATATCACATCCTACTATTATTTTCGTGCTCTAGCGATAATCCTAATTGGTGTGCCTTCAAAACCAAACGCTTCGCGAAGCTTATTCTCTAAGAAACGTTCATATGAAAAGTGCATAAGCTCTGGATCGTTTACAAATACAACAAATGTCGGCGGCTTCACAGCTACTTGCGTCGTGTAGTAAATCTTTAAGCGATTTCCATTGTGAGTTGGTGTTGGATTCATTGCTACAGCATCCATAATAACGTCGTTGATTACACTTGTTTCTGCACGTAACGAGTGATTTTCACTAGCTAGATTAATCATTGGAAGAAGTGTGTGTGTGCGTTTTTTCGTTTTCGCTGACAAGAAAACAATTGGTGCATAATCTAAGAACAAGAAATGATCTCGAATTTTCTGTTCAAATTGTTTCATCGTTTTCTCATCTTTTTCTACTGTATCCCATTTGTTAACAACGATTACCACCGCTTTACCTGCTTCATGAGCATATCCTGCAATACGTTTATCTTGTTCGATGATACCTTCCTCAGCATTCAGAACAACTAAGACGACATCAGAGCGCTCAATAGCCTTTAACGCACGAAGTACACTATACTTTTCTGTACTTTCGTATACTTTCCCTTTTTTTCTCATCCCTGCAGTATCAATAACAACGTACTCTTTGTCTTCTTTTGTAAATTTTGTATCAATCGCATCACGTGTTGTTCCTGCAATGTTACTTACAATAACACGCTCTTCTCCTAATAAAGCATTTACAAGTGAGGATTTCCCTACATTCGGACGACCAATTAGTGAAAACTTAATTGTCTCGTCGGAATATTGCTCTTCCCCTTCTTTCGGGAAATATTTTGCTGCTTCATCTAGTAAATCCCCTAATCCAAGTCCATGCGTGCCTGA
This sequence comes from Priestia iocasae, assembly GCF_016909075.1. Lineage (GTDB taxonomy): Bacteria > Bacillota > Bacilli > Bacillales > Bacillaceae_H > Priestia > Priestia iocasae. The sequence continues at coordinate 534,558 of NZ_JAFBFC010000001.1, read as the reverse complement.
GATTGGAAACGGTTCGCCAAATCCAAGGGCATAAAAGTCGTATACAAGCTCTCTCATATCTGGATTATCAATTTTGTTAACAGCTAAAACAACTGGCTTTTTAGATTTATATAGGATTTTTGCTACTTCTTCATCAGCACCTGTGATACCATCTCGACCATTTGTTAGGAAGATAATAACATCTGCTTCATCAATCGCAATTTCTGCTTGATGTTTAATTTGTTCAATAAACGGCTCATCACCGATATCAATTCCACCCGTATCAATAATATTAAAATCTGTATTTAACCACTCACCTGAGCTATAAATACGATCACGCGTTACTCCAGGAATATCTTCTACAATGGACACTCTTTCTCCTACAATACGGTTAAAAATCGTTGACTTTCCAACATTTGGTCTACCAACGATTGCAATAATTGGTTTTGGCATATAATTACTCCTTTTCTTTTATATCAATATGTAAATGTTCTGAACGAAAACATAGCATGTTACATATAAGGGTTGCTTTATCAATTCATTAAAAGGCTATCCCATTCATCATTAACATGAGAAAAAGAATGGCTTCATGCAACATCCCTTGCCCATTCTATCCATTAATGTGAATGGATTTCGGCGACAAGGGATGTTGCAGACTGTGGCAAAAAAGCATTTGTTGTTTCTTTTAACACAGTAATTCGACTGTTTGTTAATGAAGAAGATAGAACCTATTAACAACCTCCACTTTCTAATAATAGAGATTGTCTTTTCAATCTAATAATTTTATCAAAAAACATTGTAAACAACAATATAATCTTTCTTCACTAACCGAACGGTCATTAAAACTTAAGGATATTAAGCTTTTAATTAACATTCCCTTTTCTTTTTACTTATAAGTCGTTTGCTTTTGTTTATTCCATTTTAATAAATATACATCGAAATAAGCCGTTGCCTTTAAAACTCCTTCCCACACACTGATACACAGTACTGTCACTGCTACAATATCTAATAGCGATGGAGCGCCAATTTCATAAGGAAAAGACAGCGTCCTAAGTACGAAGGAAAAAAACAAATCACCTTGACAAATAGAAATAACAGAACAAATTATCCTCATTCTATATGTCTTTACTAACATAAAGATAACGTAAAGAATAAGAGCACTAACCATTACGCGCTTATCAATCAAAATCCATACCGGATCATACAATTCAAATAGACAAAAGCTTGCATAAGCAAGGGCTCCAATAAATGAAGCAATAAAATAATATACTTGCTTTTTCGCCTTTACAATAGAAAAACTCATATAACTAATAATAAGTAAAAACAAAAACGCACTATTTACTTCCATATCAAGTAGCTGTACATTGATGACAGATAACATAATACTGCATAGAATAATAGCTGTGTACAAAAGTCGTTGCTTTGTTTTTTTCATTAGAAAAGTTGTGAAGATCCAACCCATCCAAGCAAACCAATAAAAATAAATTCCTTCCACCCTTTGACCTCCTTTTATATCCATTATGTATCATTTCAACTAAACTTAATCTTGATAAATCGTATAAATGAAAGCATATTGGTGAATATATAAGAGATTATTCTAAGAAGGAGGAACAACAAATGGGTAAAGACCGCCAAGAGAAAAAATTAAAGCAAGAAAAACGCGTAGAAGCTGATCGCGACCAAGGACTACACTATCCAGGGGCTACGAATCTTCAAAGTCCCGAAGAAGCGCGAGATATTAATAGATAAGAAAGAGCTGTGTCAAAAGAAACACAACACGTTTCTTCCGACACAGCTCTTCACCTTTTTAAAGAACAACCTTTATCGCTATCTTTGTGCGTAATTAGATGTTGAAACGCCTCTTTCTGTTAACCAATGATGAGTTGAACCACTGATTACAATAGGCACTTGTTGTAATGAAGAAATGGAAGGTGCTCCTAACGCTGTCATGATAAACCTTAGCTCCTCATGTACATCATTGATCTCTTTAATAACTTCGTCGACACCATCATTTAGTAAGATCGATAAAAATCTCCCTGCCATTCCCACAGCTGAAGCACCTAATGCAATACTTTTGGCAATATCCATTGTCGTTTGAACTCCACCCGAAGCAATAACAGACGTCCCTCTTTGGAATTGACAAGCTTCAGCAATAGAGACAGCAGTAGGCATTCCCCATTCATTAAAAAACGAAAAATGTTTTGTTCTTCTTTCATTCTCAATTCTTGAGAAATTTGTACCGCCATAACCACCAACATCTATGATGGTGACGCCTACTTCTTTCAATTTTTTCGTTACCTCATAGCTCATTCCGAATCCAACCTCTTTTACAATAACAGGAACTGAAAGATTTTTAGCAATTTTTTCAATTCGATGTAGTGCACCTGTAAAATCACGGTCTCCTTCAGGCATAACAAGCTCTTGAATAACATTTAAGTGAATTTGCAGTCCATTTGCTTCTAGCATATCTACCGCTTCTTTTGCTTGTTCGACAGTGGCTTCACTTCCTAAGTTTGCAAATACAACCCCATGAGGGTTCTCTTGTCGAACTACTGAATAGGTTTGTTTTTCAACACGGTCTTTAATGGCTGCCATTTGTGATCCAACCGCCATTGCCACTCCACTTTCTTGTGCTACTTGAGCAAGACACCTATTAATTTTCTCTGTTTCTTCTCCGCCGCCACCAGTCATCGCATTGATAAAAATTGGCGAACTTAAAGAAAGTTCGCCAATGGTCGTATTCAAATTAACTTTATCAACACTTAGATTAGGTAAGCTATTATGAACGAAAGAAATATCATCTAATCCGTGCAAACGATGTTGACCAGTTTTCAACGCATGATGAATATGGTCAATCTTACGTTGCGCTCTACTCATAAAGCATCACCATTATTTTAATTTTTTTAATTGATCTCCAATCATGTCACCTAACTGAAATCCTTTTACTTCTTCAATTGGCTCATAATTGCTGTAATCTTCTTCTTGTTTTTCTTCGAGATCTCGAATACTTAAAGACATTCTTTTTTCACTTTCATTTACATCTAATACTTTTACTTTGACCTTTTCTCCCTCTTTTAATACCTCATGAGGTGTAGAAATATGCTTGTTAGCGATATGCGAAATATGAACTAACCCTTCCACACCCGGAGCAACTTCAACGAATGCACCGAATGATACAAGGCGTTTTACTGTTCCATCTAATACATCTCCTCTTTGAAACTCTGATGAGATGTTTGTCCATGGACCATCTAATGTATCTTTAATCGATAATGATACACGACCATTTTCTTTGTCAACTGATAATACTTTCACTTTGACTTGTTGACCTTCTGCTACTACATCTGATGGCTTTTCAACGCGCGTATGTGCTAGCTGAGAAATATGAACTAAACCATCTACACCACCAACATCAACAAATGCACCAAAGTCAGTTAACCTTTGTACTTTTCCTTCTAATACTTGCCCAGCTTCAAGAGAGTTAATAGCTGTTTCCTTTTCATTTAGTAACTGCTCTTCTATGACATCACGGTGAGATAAAATCACCCGATTTTTTTCTTTATCTAACTCTTTTACTTTTACTGTTAATGTTTTTCCTTTATATTCTTCAAAGTTTTCTACAAAGTATGTTTCAACAAGAGAAGCGGGAATGAATCCTCTTACACCAATATCAACGACTAATCCACCTTTAACAATCTCTTTCACTTCTGCTTCAAAGATTTCTCCAGTTTCAAGCTTTTGTTCAAGGTCTTCCCATGCTTTCTCAGCATCTACAGCACGTTTTGATAAAACAAGTAATTCATCTTCTATCTTAATGACTTGTGCTTCTACTTCTGATCCCTCTTCAATCGCATCAGTTGCTTTTTCAATATGCAAGCTAGATAATTCACTAATTGGAATAATTCCATCTAGCTTACTACCTTGCACTTCCACAAGAACTTGTTTCTCTTCAACTTTTGTCACAATACCCGTTACTCGTTTGCCTACTTCTAGTACGTTAAATTCTACTTGATTCATATCTTCTACCATCGTCTCATCCTCCTTAGTTACTAACCTACAGTATGTATTAACATGAAAGGAGCCAATCTTACATAAGAAGTAAAAACCATAGTATACACGTAAGAATATTCTTCCGCTTTCTGAGATATACTTCTCGAAAAATTAGCTTCCTTTACCAATCAGTAGTGTATATAACTACGTGTAGAAAAAACCTTCTTTTTACTAACTTCTAATAAATAGAATCTTTTGTCAAGTAAAAAGGGGTGAATTATTGATATTTTTCAAGCAATTCTGCAATTTCACGCATGATGGCTTCGGTTACCTCATCAGCCGATGCTCTACGCTCACGAAAATCTTCCATATTCATTGGTAAGCCATAGACAACTTTGACCTTCTGAAACATTTTGTACGGTCCAATAATGGCACATGGAATAACAGCAGCCTCTGAACGCAAAGCAAAGAAGCCCACACCCGCTAAGCCTTTCCCAAGCTTACCATCTTTACTTCTCGTTCCCTCTGGAAATAGTCCAAGTACATTTCCCTGCTTTAAAAGAGCGATGCCTCTTCTTAAAGCTTCTCTGTCGCCCATTCCCCTTTTAACAGGAAAAGCTTGTAAGCCGGGAAGAATATTTTTTAAGATGGGCGCATGAAACAACTCTTCCTTCGCCATAAAAGAAATAGGTCTAGGGCACGTAATTCCAACTGCAGGTGGATCTAGATTATCAATATGATTAGAGCAAAGGATAACTCCACCTTCTTTTGGGATATTCTCCGTTCCAATAGCTTCAATTCGATAAACAGGCTTCAGAACTCCTTTTACCACTGACCTTGCAAATGTGTACAAGCTCATTTTCTCATATCCTTTCGTTTACAATTGCAAGTATACGATCTACGACATCATAAATTGTTAGTGACGTTGTATCAATTTCAATAGCATCTACTGCTTTTTTTAATGGTGCTACTTCACGCTCTGAGTCTAATTTATCACGTTTAGCAATTTCATCTTTTAGCTGTTGAAGATTAGACGGAAAGCCTTTTGAACTATTTTCTTCATGCCTTCTCTTTGCACGCTCATCAACGGAAGCTAATAAAAAGATTTTCACCTCTGCATTCGGCAGTACATGCGTTCCGATATCTCGACCATCCATCACAACACCACCACTTTGTGCTAGTTGTTGTTGACGAGAAACCATTTCCTCCCTTATCGCACGATGCTTTGCAACAATGGACACCGAATTTGTCACTTCTGATGATCGCACCTCAGTTGTTACATCATTTTTATCTAACAACACAACTTGACCTTCTTCAGCAGGCTGTAAATCAATTGTTGTGTGTTGTAACAACTGTAAAAGAGCTTCTTCATTTTGTAAATCAAGGTCATGCTGTTGTGCTTTATAAGTAATTGCGCGATACATAGCGCCTGTGTCTACATAAATATATGATAATTTCTCGGCAATAATTTTAGCAACTGTACTCTTACCGGCAGCTGCTGGACCATCAATTGCAATTGAAATACGTTTTTCCATACTTCCTCCTTAAATTCACACAAAAATAAAAGCAACTTCTATTATTCATATCCTTTTCGCAAATGCTTTTCATTTAACGATAAAAGTTGAATAAGAAAAGGTTAACAGTTCGGATGTTCGTTCAAAAATCACTACTAAAGTCAGTCTTTATAAAGACAAATGACGAAAAAAAGAGCAGGTATTCCCCCTGCACTCCACTGTTCATCCGTAAGTTATCATCTATTATTTTATCATACGACTGTTTACTGGTCGAATGTTTCAATAATTTTATTAAAATTATTTTTAGCTACTCCTTCATACTGAATGACTTTTGAAAAATATGTACTATGATTACTCGTTAACAGAATAGCTTGTGCAATGATTAGAAAAGCAAATTGAATAATGACTAATTTAACTAAAATACGTTCAATCCTCCGCATACCCTTCACATCCTTTTTATCATTATGGATATGAGTAGGAACCTCTATACATAATGATAGGTATTCTACTTCTGATAATCACTTCCCACATAAGAACAAACATAAAGCTTAGTTTTTGTCTATTGACTTTACAAGATTTAAGGTAGCAAAAATGCGATAAGCTGTATCAATGGAAGTATCCTCCATTGATACAGCTTTATGTTTCTTAAACTTGATTATAAAGCGGCTCTGCATTTTGAAGTTTGTCTACTTGCTCTTCATATCCATCTTTTGCATTGATAAATATGCGGTACGTATCATCATTGATTGTTCCTAGAAACTCGTAGCAAAGTACCTCTTCATTCACATCATTTCTAATAACCGCCAATCGCTCTTCCATAATTTTTACATTTCTGTTGATTTTACTTCTTGCTTCATCCTGAGAAATAGTCGGTTTAGGTATGTCTTGCAATCGATGTGATAAAAGAAAATCTTTTGCAGAAAACCCAACAATTTTCCCATCCTGCAACGAAACCTTCATTCTAACAGCGTTAGGGTAAATTCTCACACCTGCTTCTGTTTCTTCTACGAATGTAAACACTCCTGTATTTTCATATTGTGCACTCTCAGACATCACTACACTTTCAAAATCATGTTCTTTTAAGAATGTATGTGCCTTTTCCATTGCTTCATTTAAACTAATTTTTTGCTCTTTTACTTCAGTATTTTGAAGTACCCAAATTGGATACCCACCTTTTTTCGTAATATCCATATATGTTTCTTGCTTTGTTTGGGGATCAGTAATTGTTAAGCTGTAAAAGCTATGATCTGCTCCCTTTCCACTTTCTACAACATTTATCTTTTCATTTCCTTCAAGAGCTAGAAATGATCGAGCTACTTCTTTAGCAACGCTCTCATTAATTTCTCTTCCTTTTAGTTGTGAAAATTCTCGGTGTTTATTTTGATTTGTAATAAAACTTGGACCAAAACTACTTTCTTCATAAGAATCCATGCTTTTTTCAACTGTCTTTAATCCATCAACAATGGTGTTATCTGCTTGTTTATCCTTTGTTGCTAAAGCTAGTTCTACATCCATCCAACGTAAATTATTTTCAATAACAAGATGCTGAACTTTACGCATTTCATTTTGAATATCAGAAGATGTTTTATATAAAGATTGAAGTGTACCATACTCCTCATCTGTTAACGGAGAAGCACTTAAATCTCGAATGGCCACTTTGTAGCTAAAATCACCGATATTGGATAAAAACTCTTCTGTTTTGTTAAATGGTAATAACGCTAAAGGTAACTGTCCTAAATTACTATGTGCTTCTGATGTAACTCGCCATACTTCCGCCAAAGCAGGCGAAAGCTGATCGCGAGAATTCATGGCTAGTGTCGATCCAATTTTATCATTTAATAAGTCTAGCTCATATGTTAAGTCATGAAAGGCACGCTGATAGCTATTTTCAGCTTGAATTAATACAGCATCTTTTTCCTGATGCTCTGTATAACCCCAATATCCAACTCCAACAACACCAATTGCTAAAATTGCAATTAAGATACTTCTAATCATTATTATTCACCTCTCTTTATTCACAGAATATATGCTTTCCGATTTGTTTAATTTGTGGTCTTGACCAAATCCATGCGCTTGTTGCTGTGTTCGGGTTAAAATAGTATTGCGCATTTCCTGTTGGATCCCAGCCATTTATCGCATCTAAAACAGCCTTTTTAGATGTTTCATTTGGCTCTAGCCATATTTGTCCATCCGCTACTGCTGTAAACGCTCTCGGTTCAAAAATAACACCTGCTACCGTATTCGGGAATGTTGGACTATTCACTCGGTTTAAAATGACTGCCGCTACAGCTACTTGCCCAATATAAGGCTCTCCACGTGCTTCTCCATGAACCGCATTTGCCATAAGCTGAATATCATTTTGAGAGAAACCATTCGGAACGTTTGCAGCCTTAACCTCTTGAGAAGCAGATTCATTTTCTTCTTCGTTTGAAGGTGGTTGTTGAGCTTGACTCGGTTGATTACCACCCGTTGCTCCTTGCTGAGCGCCACCTTGCTGGGCAGAACCTTTCTGTTTACCACCTGTCTCTCCTTGCTGACCACCGCCTTGTTCGGAAGAGCCCTTCTGTTGCTGTTTACTGCCTTGCCCTCCCTGTTGACCACCACCACGCCTAGGAGTATCTGTCTTCTGTTGATCTAGTGGTACACCACCATAGTGAGTAAACTTTTTTCCCGTATTCATTTGTTTTTTTACAAATTGCTCATGATACTTTGTAGCCTTTGCTAATTTGTTCTTTGTCTCGTGACCTGCCAATCCATCAATCTTCATCCCAAACTCGTATTGAAAATTACGCAAGGCCCAATAAGTGCTCCATCCAAACACGCCGTCAATTTGACCGTTATAAAAACCAAGGTATTGTAAACGTGATTGTAACTCAATTACGTCATTTCCTACAGCTCCATGTTGAATAACTTGATTAGAGAATGCTGAAGCTTGTTTAGGAATTGTAAAACCTATCACTAACGTTAACGCACATCCTATCAATAACGCTTTTAGACTATGTCGAAACAATAACATCAAATAACCCTCCTACATCACACCAAAGTTATGATAGGAGTATTTTTTGTAATGGATGCTTTTTTATACAACATCGGAAGAATTTGTACAAAATATCTCTCGTCTCTTCGTTAATATGAGCACCATTCAAAACAAAAAAGCTCCGCCGAAGTCCCTAAAAGAGTCATCAACTGAGCTTAATGCAATGAAAACTGTTTTGCTTTTTTTACTTTCCGTAATCCGAACCACCATAAACCAATCATAAAAGGAATAATTAAAACAATCCATTGATCAATAGAAATCAAGATAAAATCATATAGGCCATGCAAAGAAATAGGAACAAACAAAGAGTACAAAATCCATTGTACACATTCCTTTCCTTGCGAGAACTTTGCTCTCCCTAAATAATACCCCATAATAACACCGAACAAGCCATGACTTGAAACGGGAAGCATGGCTCTTCCTATAGCCGTTTCTAAACCATTAGCAAATAAAAATAGAACATTTTCGACGCTTGCAAATCCAAGTGATACAGCTGCTCCATATACAATACCATCGTAATGCTCATCAAATTCCACATGCTGATAAATGGTGAAGTATAAGATAAACCACTTAAAAAACTCTTCTAACAAGCCAACTGTAAAAAAGGCTTTTATAAATAACCCTTGTAACACTTGCTCTTCTTCTAATACATATTGGATAAACATGATTGGAAGTACGAGTACAGCTCCCAAAATAAACGTTTTAAACACCACAGAAACAGGTTCGCTCTCGTATTCATCCTTTAGATAAAAAAAGCTTAACAGTGCTAATCCTGGCGCAATACCGGCGGAGATAATCCCTAACATACAAAGCGCCTCATTTCCTCTATTTTTTTTAATGTTAACATGTTATTGTAAGAAAGAAAATTATTTCCTAGAGATCCATTGGATTTCATTTCATAAAGTTGATGAGCATGTAAGATTTGAACAATTTCATAAGTGAAAAGGAGATGTAAAGAAATGAAAACCGTTTACATTATCCATACTGGCGGTACTATTTCAATGAAAGAAGATAAACAAACAGGGGCTGTTGCACCCGATTCACAAAACCCTCTAGTGTATACCACACCTTCGATTACGGCTTTAGCCAATGTGATTGTAGAAGAAGCGTTTCATTTACCTTCCCCTCACATTACGCCAAATGAAATGCTTCTATTGTCAAAAAAAATAGAAGAAAAAGCGAAACAACAAATTGATGCTGTCGTTATTACTCATGGAACAGACACGTTAGAAGAAACGGCCTATTTTTTAGATTTGACAGTGCACGCTGATATTCCAATTGTCTTGACTGGAGCAATGCGGTCTAGTAATGAAATTGGATCAGATGGGCCACATAATTTTATTTCTTCTTTACGGGTGGCAATTAGCGATGAAGCAAAAGGAAAAGGAGTTCTTGTGGTGATGAATGATGAAATTCATACTGCAAAAAACGTAACAAAAACTCACACGAGCAATGTAGCAACATTCCAAAGCCCACAGTATGGACCAATCGGTATTGTAACAAAGCAGCATGTCTTATTTCACCATATGCCTACTGCACGAGACCTTTATACAGTACATAAAGTAAATAAGCAAGTGCTCTTATTAAAAGCTTATGCTGGAATGGATGAACAAATATTCAATGCAATATGTGATATGAATGTTGACGGCTTAGTAATTGAAGCATTAGGACAAGGTAATTTACCTCCTCGCACACTTGAAGGTATTCGTGGTTTGTTAGACAAGCACATTCCAATTGTACTCGTCTCTAGATGTTTTAATGGGATTGCGCAAGATGTGTATGGATATGAAGGCGGGGGCAAACAACTTAAAGATTTAGGTCTAATCTTTTCAAATGGATTAAGCGGCCAAAAAGCTAGAATCAAGCTGTTAACCGCCTTAGAACAGACATCAGATCGCTCCACATTACAAACCATGTTTTTAAAATAGAAACAACTCGTTCATTTGCTATTATCACTCTTTAAAGAACAACAATCCTCTAGAAACAAAGGATCTCAAATGGAGCAAGCACTACTCCATTTGAGATATCTTACATAGTCATCTTCTTTTTAAGATATGCTGCAATTTGTCCACCATGAAATCGCCCGTTTTCAATAAAAATTTCATTTGCATTATTTCCAGCTGCAATTACACCTGCAATAAAAATCCCTTGCATGTTTGTTTCCATTGTCTGTTCATTATAAAATGGTCGCCCTGTAATTGAATCGATGTCTACGCCCATCTTTGTTAAAAAAGAGTGATCTGGATGATAACCTGTCATCGCAAATACAAAGTCATTTGGAATGGTATACTCCTTTTCACCTTGCATATAGGTAACTGCATCTTCTGTAATCTCTTTCAATTCAGCTCCAAATTTCATATTGATTACTTCATTGCGAACCAATGCATCAAATTCAGGAAGAATCCAAGGCTTTACACTTTTTGAATATTCTAATCCTCTATATAAAACCGTCACTCGAGCGTCTGATTTTACTAACTCTAGAGCTGCATCTACACTTGAATTCTTTCCACCAATCACTACCACATCTTTATCAAAATAAGGATGAGCTTCCTTAAAGTAATGATAAACTTTCGGTAAGTCCTCTCCTGCAACTCCCATATAATTAGGGTTATCGTAATAACCAGTTGCGATAATGACATAGTTTGCTTGATACGTTTCTTTCGATGTTTCAACAATAAAGGATTCATCGGCTTGCTTTTTAACAGCATTGACTCGTTCGAATGCATTTACACGCACTTGTTTTCGCTTTACCACTTCTCGATAATAAGCAAGGGCTTGATTTCGAACAGGCTTACGATTCTCTGTAATAAAAGGGACGTCTCCAATTTCTAACTTCTCGCTAGAGCTGAAAAACGTTTGATGAGTAGGATAATGATAAATTGCATTTACAATATTACCTTTTTCGATAACAAGGGGAGTAATGCCCACCTTTTGTAATTCAATAGCGGCAGAAAGACCACAAGGGCCTCCACCTACTATGATGACTTCTTCACTTTTCACTTCGTTCACTCCTTCATCTATCAATGACACGGTTTAATCTCTTAATTAGTTCTTGTACCAACTGTTCAAAATTTGCGTTTACATTACCATAAAGAGGTCTTTTGCTTCTATTATGCATTAAGCCCTTTTTGTTTCATTCTCATTGCCTTAGAATAAAATCGTTTTCTTAACGATAAAACTTCTAGGCTTTTGTCAAATAAAAAATCTCCTATCTAATGATAGGAGATTTTTTATTTGCTTGCAATTGTTCTGTTTTTAAATCCAGCCTCTAAATCTAGATGCCTCTGCCATTTTACGAACTCCAACCATATAAGCAGCTAGACGCATATCTACCTTACGTACCGTTGAAGTTTCATAAATATTATTAAATGATTTAACCATTACTAATTCTAATTTCTCTTCTACTTCTTCTTCCGTCCAATAATAACCTTGATTATTTTGTACCCATTCAAAGTAAGATACCGTTACACCACCAGCGCTTGCTAATACGTCTGGAACAAGTAGGATACCACGCTCAGTTAAAATTTGCGTTGCTTCTAATGTTGTTGGGCCATTAGCGGCTTCTACAACAATGCTCGCACGAATGTTATGCGCATTCTCCTCTGTAATCTGATTCTCAATTGCTGCTGGTACTAATATGTCACAATCAAGTTCTAATAGCTCTTTATTGCTGATTGTATTATTAAACAACTTTGTAACTGTACCAAAGCTATCGCGACGATCTAATAAATAATCAACGTCCAATCCATTTGGATCATGAAGAGCTCCATACGCGTCTGAAATACCAATAATTTTTGCACCAGCATCATGCATAAACTTTGCTAAGAAGCTTCCCGCATTTCCAAATCCTTGAACAACAACACGAGCACCTTTTAACTCGATTCCTCGTCTTTTTGCTGCTTCTCGAATACAAATTGTTACACCTTTTGCAGTCGCTGTTTCACGACCATGTGATCCACCTAAAACAAGAGGCTTTCCTGTAATGAAGCCAGGCGAATTAAACTCATCAATACGGCTATATTCATCCATCATCCACGCCATGATTTGAGAGTTTGTAAATACATCTGGTGCAGGAATATCTTTCGTTGGACCAACAATTTGACTAATTGCACGTACATAGCCACGGCTTAAACGCTCTAGTTCTCCAAAAGACATGTTTCGTGGATCACAAACAATTCCACCTTTCCCTCCACCATAGGGTAAATCAACGATACCACACTTTAAACTCATCCAAATTGAAAGCGCTTTAACTTCTTTTTCGGTAACGTTGGGATGGAAACGAATACCACCCTTTGTTGGACCAACTGCATCATTATGTTGAGCACGATAACCAGTAAATATTTTTACAGAGCCATCATCCATACGAACAGGAATTTTGACTGTCATCATGCGAATTGGTTCTTTTAACAATTCAAATACTTCCTCAGGATAGCCTAGCTTCTCTAAAGCTTTATGTATCACAGTTTGTGTTGATTTTAGTACATCATGCTTCTCTTCTTGCTTGTTTACTTGTTCCTTTGTCTTGTCGGCTACCATCTGTGAACCTCCTAAAGTGAATCAAATTATCAATTCATTGGTGCTACTTTCATGACATAGTATACACGTTTCCATAAATTATGCAAAGAAAAAAATTAACTTTTCATATTTTTTTATACACTTGATAGAAAACGCTTTCAAACATATAAAAACAATGCTAAAATAATGAATCTTATCCTCTTCATCATACATCTTATCTTCTCCATTTTCCACCTAAAATGACGAAAAAAATGATGGGTTTTACTATTTCCTTTAAATAAAAGACCATTTATTTGGAGGAGTATTGCCTCTTGTCAAATAAATGATCTTTTTGTCAATCTTTACGGTTTAAATGTATTAGCAATATAAATGATCGCCTCTTGTTCAACAAGAAGCTTTCCATATTCATGAACTCGATACTTGGTAATTGTAGAAGGATGACCATACTCCGCAAGCAGCGCAACCAAATCAGACATTTGCCCCCCTACTAATTGATCATGCTCAATTAGTAAGTAAAAGCGGTTTTCATATGAATATAATGTTCCTCCCACTTGATAAACAGGAGTAAGGCGATTAGCAAGCTGGATAACATCTTCAAATGTACAAAATTCAAAAAACACATCTGTACTTTCATCCAATGTGACCTGCATCTCGATATATTCGTCTACATAATCATCTTCTTCTTCTTCTTCTTCAATGTGTTCTGTATCTTTAGTCGTTACAATGATGACCATTCCCTGGGCTTGTAGCGAGAACACTTCTACAGAAAGAGAACTCGTCGGTTGAAACCCTAATTCATCACATGCTTGTTCAATCATTTCCCTAAAGAGCTGTTGAACCTTGAAAGAGTCTCGCCATAAATCTTCTTTTGTTAATCCTCTTTCTGATAAATCATCATACGTTAAAAACACTTTAATTTTGCCATAATTTAATCGCTCAAGCCTCATGTATGCCCCTCCCCGCTCGCGCTCACATCTACATGATTATACTTAATGTAGCATATGTAATTTTTGGAAAACGGTTCGCGCTATAATCATGAGTTTACATCTTTCTTTACATAAAGACAAGCCTGTTAGCCCTCTAACTCCGCTAATTTTTCATTTAACCATTGGTTCCATGAATCTTTTGTATGTCCTAACACAAACGGTTTTGCTTTTTCCCGTCTCTCTTTATCTAACATATCAAATGCGTAACCACCTAACCCAACTTTCATATCTGGAAACTGCTCTTTCATATCAGAAGCTATTTCTAAAGTTCTCACAGCATTATCAGCCATGGTGCATGACATGAAAAGAAACGTTGGATTGACTTCCTTTACAATTAAAGGAAGATCTTTTTCTTCAATGCTACTCCCTAAATAAATCACTTCAAATCCTTTTCTTCTTAAAAAGAACGTAAAGATTAATAGTCCTACTTCATGCGTTTCACCTGGTCCACATACAGCAATGGTTTTAGGTAGTAATCCATTTGAAGGTAGCGAATAAAAAATCATACTAATTCTTGCTTTTAAGAGTTGAGACGCATAATGCTCATGTGCACTGGTAATGCTCCCCTTTTCCCACATATCTCCAATCTTAACAAGGCAGGATCCTAGAACATCCATCACTACTTTTTCAACTGAATATAAACTGAAAGCATGACTAATTAAATCTTGTGCTTTGCTTTCTTCAAACGATAATAAAGCCTGCAGTAGCTCTTCTTTTATACGCTGAGGTGAGTCCGCTTGTTTATCATCATCTTCATGACTAACAGAAGTGCTTTCTGTTTCTAATAACGAAACTGCTTGACTAATTGTAAAACCACTATTCACTTTCTCTGTTAACCATTTTAACTTTTTAAAATCTTCTTCTGTATATAAACGATGTCCTGAATCATTGCGAACAGGGTTCAAAATCTGATAACGCCGTTCCCACGCTCTAAGTGTACCTGGTTGAATATCAACCATATTTGAAATGGCTTTAATGTTATATTTTCCTTCTTGAGCAGCCATACATAACCTCCAACTACTTCGTGAACTGTATAAGATACTTGCATTATAGTTCAAGATATTTGCTATGTAAATTTTGTATATGTTTTTTGTAAGCGGAAGGTTATTTTGTACGACTAATGACAAGATAATGGGTTTCTGCACGCGCTCCAAGACGAAGTGGTAAAGCTGTCGTTCCGTATCCGTTGCTTACAAACAGTTTTGTTCCTTTCATTTCTTTAAAGCCTCCCAACTCGTAAGGTCCCAGCCCAAAGAAACGAATTTGTCCTCCGTGTGTATGTCCACTTAAAATAAAATCAATTTGATCCTCTTCTTTTACCTTGTGAATGATTGATGGATTGTGACTAATTAACATTTTAAACCCATCCTCGTCACAGTCTTGCAATGCAAGAGAAAGATCTGCCCTCTTTTTTGATGTATCATCTACTCCAAGAAGATGAATATGCTCTCCTTGGTCTGATTCAAGCTTCACAGCTGTGTTATCAAGGATAACGACATTTTCACTTAACAGTAGGGCATCTAACTCATGATAATCGACTTCATAATCATTATTCCCCCAAACAAAGTACACAGGTCCTAACTTTTTTAGTTGCTTAATATTATGAAGAACTCTTGATAACGGTACTCCTTTTTCTGTTAAGTCTCCCCCAATTACGACAAAATCAACAGGTTCTTTCACTTTATGTAATAAACGATCCGTGATCGTGCGCTGATGAATATCAGAAATAAAAAAAACACGAAGCGAGCCAAAAGTTTCTGGAAAATTTGCAAAAGTGACTTGATGGTCGATAACAATAGTTCTTTTTGCTTCTATACTCATATAGACGACTAAAAGGACTAGTAATAAGCTTATACAAGAAATGAATAATACCATACTTCCTCCTAAAGCTGCGTATTCGTCACAGCTTGCTTTCGTAAATCTATAGAAATCATACCATAAATAATAGCGAAACATAATATGAAGAGCGTTTGCCAAAATCCCACATTCAGTAAAAACAATAAGCTAGCAATTGTACATATAGACAACAACACTTCACTCCACACCCACGAAAGGTGTTTGAACATTGAATAGACTTGCTCAATGACAATACGAATTAACACAGAATAGCATAAGAAGGAAATGCAAAAAGTAATCATCATAATAAAATATTTAAATGGGTTCATGAGCATTTGAAGGAAAAGATCAGTGAGACGAAACGAAGGTTTTATTGGGACCCAACGAATAACAAAATAATTACATAGCAGCGCTACTAGAAGAAACATAAGCTTTTTCATCATACAAAACCCCCCTCCTTTTTTGTTTTATGTAAAAGGAGGGGGGTTTATGTTAGAAGTTTCAACTTTGCATCATGCCTTTCTACTTACTTATTTTCATGATACAAGTTAATGTCATATTCTCTTTTCATTAATTGAAACACATGTTGTCGAGATTCCCACTTTTCATTCGTAGGCCACAACTCTTTACTTTTTTGGATAATTTCACACCTTAAATCATGAAACTCTTTTTCCGCCTTTTCACTCTTCTTATGAATTTGTAAAAGATAGAGATACGAAGACATCACTGCTAAAATGAAAAACAGATGATAGGTTTCTCCTACTAAAAAGCTAATAGCAGCACTGAAGCTAAATATTGATATTTTAGAAAATGAGAAAAATAAATAAAGACCGACCAATAGTAATGCAGCGATGAAAGCTAATGTTAGCTTTTTTTCTTTTTCTTTTAACCGCTCAAATTTTCTCTTCCTATCAATTACGGTTTGAAGCATATATTTAGTTGGTTCATCAGTTGAATGATGTAACATTTGAACCTTTATCTCCACTTTGACACCCCCTCACCGTTTATTACACAATATGAGGTTGTCTTACTGTTTATGTTAGTTAATCTCGTGCGCCCTCTCCTGGTACAAGACGTGTTTCTGAAACCTTAATCACCTCAAATATTTCATTATGAGGAACATGATTTGAGGTTGGCTCTTTTTCTACATAATAGTTGTATGCAAGATAGGCAATAACGGGTAATAGGACAAACGAAAACACTAATAAACGGATAAGTGGGTGTTTAAATTTTACTTTTGGTTTCTTCTTTTCATCTTTTTGCCGATGAATTTCACTTCGAGAAGGCAGCATATTCTTTTTTGGAAGAGGAGTAGATGCCTCATCTACTTGCTGACGCAGCTTATGAGCTTGGTCTTCTTGATAACGAAAACGAACCGACATTGTATTTCCTCCTAATATAATACGTCTAAAACCTTACGCTTCTTTCGTCGCCGTTAACTTTATGTGTAATCCTAAAATAAAATCAATTAAAAAGTGAGCAAAAATCGTTACAAATAAATTATTGGTTACGTGAAATAGCCATCCGATAAAAAAGCTTAAGGTCACAACCATCACTAATAAAAACCATTTACTAAGATAACGAATGTGCATCAAGGCGAAGATAATACTCGCCCATATAATCCCAAAATGAACTTGAATCACACCTCTAAATAAAAGCTCTTCGGCAGTCGCAATTACGAAACATAAAAAGAATAAATGGGGAATTGAGCGTTTTGAAAAAATTCTTTTATTAATGCCACCATCATCATACATAGATGGAGGTAAAAGCTTCATAAAAACCAAATCAACTACTATAACTAAACTAGCACTTCCTCCACCGTACAAAAGAATTTCCATAAAATTAAGTTTCCAGTAGGAGAAAAATTCAGTCATTGCGTTATATTTCCACAAACCAATTCCTAGTGCAATACTTAAAAGAAGCAGTTGCGTAATATAAAGCTGCTGTAATAATTCTCGATCTGTCATACTGTCAATCACTTTTTGCTGATTTTTAAACATGTCCATTCTATTCACTCACTTTGACGAAGTATTAGGGCTAACTCCTTTTCCCAATCATGGAATACCCATTTCTTTAATGAATCATTGTTTTTAGAATGATAATCTTCAAATTCAATTCCACAGCAATCACAACAATTAGTTGGACGATCTACTAGTTCGTCATCAAAGTACGCTAATAATCGTTCTCTTCGGCAACTAGTTGCTGACACAAATTGTTTTAATGCTTCGTACTTTTTTGATTTGTCACGAAATCGCTCATTTGTGGCTTGCACAATTTCCTTCATCATCATTTCTACATCAAAGTGTCGATTAAATCCTTCATCGGTCAGTATTTGCTCCTTTTGCAAGTAATAACGAATAAACCGCCAATGAGTTTCATCGATGCCCATCATATTACGAATATGGTGTTCAAATGACTTGATATCATGGACATTTTCATATCCTTTAATGGTTAATAATACATGTCGAATGACACCCGGCGAGGGCAATTCCATTTCCATGAGTGAAGAAGCTAAACCATCATCTGATTCGTGATAAAGGAGAACAGCTATACTATCCTTACCATCTCGTCCTGCTCGTCCGATTTCTTGTAAATAAGCTTCTAATTGTGAAGAAGGATGAAAATGAATGACAAATCGTATGTTTTCTTTATTAACACCCATCCCAAATGCACTCGTACAGCAAATAATATCAAGCTGATTATTAATAAACTGCTGTTGAACTAACAGTCGCTGTGACTGCTCCATCCCACCATGATAATACTCCACACGGGCATGATGATTTGTCTTTAAGAACAGCGATAATGACTCAGCCCATGACCGACTTGAACAGTAAATAATGCCTGGCCCCTCAAATGTTCGAACATATTCAAGCACCGACTGCTTTTTTTCTTCAATTTCTGTTACACGCTTCACACTTATCGCAATATTAGGTCGATCTACTGAATATATGTGCTTCGTAACATGATTTAAGTTCAAGTAATGAATAATATCAGCTATGACCTCTTTTGTTGCTGTCGCTGTAAGCGCTAAAGCTGTCGGTTGTCCTACTTGCTCCCATACGTCTCCTAAACGTAAATAATCTAATCGAAAGTCATGACCCCATTGCGAAATACAATGTGCTTCATCAACCACGAACAATCCAATATTAGCTCTTTTTAATGCTTGAACAACTTTTCCGTTTTGTAAAATTTCCGGTGATGCATAAATGAATCGATAAGACTCTATTTTTTCTAGAGCTCTCCTCTTTTCTCCTTCTGACAAAAAGCTATTTAACGCTACAACTCTTTTTTCACCATTAGCTTTTAATTGTTGTACTTGATCTTCCATCAATGAAAGCAATGGTGAAATAATTAAAACAGGCTGATTGATTATATAACCTGGTAATTGATAACATAATGATTTTCCGGTGCCTGTAGGTAGTACAGCTAATACATGTTTTTTATGTAAAATGTCTTCAATAATTTCACGTTGACCTGTTCGAAATTCTTGAAATCCAAACACACTTTGCAAAACCTTATCTATATTCATCTAACTCACCACTTTTATCTTCGAATCAATTCTTATCTATTATTACGTAAACCACTTTGCAAGCACAACTCGAATCTGAAAATAAGAAATGTCTTCTCCTACGTGTGCTTTTATCTCTTTAAGTTTATTCGTTTGAAGCAATTGAACAGCTTGCTTAATTTTATGTTGATACTCAACGGACACATATTTATCAATTAAAAATGTTGGCACACACAAAGCTAATTCTGCAATATGATCTTCAATAGTGCTAACCTTTAATCGGCGAATCGATGCAATTTCTTCTATTGAATAGTTACGCTTTAATAATTTATACGTACGCAATGTTGAAGCTGTAATGGGCACATTTACATTAAGGTCTTTCAATAATGCAGAAAGCACCGGAAAAGATGAAGCATCGTGATTTATTAAATGAACCATATGATGAACAACCCCTAACCGGCGCAGATGAACATAATGCTCATCAAGTTCATACATATAAGAAACTTGATGTTTTGTTAAACCAATTCTCTCATAACCTGTTAATTGTAGCACGAATAAATCAGCATCTTGCTTTGAACATTCTTTCAAACAACATTTTATTTCCTCAAATAGTTGTGTAGCAAGCTCCGCTCGATTACTGCGCCTCTCAACAAGGTAGTCTTTCATCCATTTAATCGTCTCTTCGTTTTTCGTTACTGGTACAAATTTACGATTAAAGTATTGAAGATTAGACAAGGTTTGGATGAGAAGCGTCAATCGATCAAAGAATAGAGATGTTGCATTTGTATATTCCCATCCATTTAAAGAGGATGGAATCGGCAATGCTTGAAGCTGTTCATTTAAATGCTGTTGTCCTGCTTTTGTCATCACATACTTTTGATCGTCTACTTCTTGTATCAATTCGTTTTCCAAAAGTTTTTTCACTTCAGAGGAAAATGTTTGTTTTTTCAAATAAGGAAAAGCTTGAAATAAAAATGCTAAGCGATACAACTTACCATCTTGAATGGTTTGGGCAGATTTCTTCCCCGCTAGCAAATGATAAATTCCAAATGCTGTACGCTCACCTTTAAATTTTCCAATACAATATAAAACGACTGTTGCAATATAGCTCACCTTGATTCACCTTCCTCTGTTTCATTTTAACAAAAACTCATTCACTTATAATAGTTTCCATTTCTTTCCGTCGTTTAGTTCTAATTATATAGGGAATGAATAGTAGTGAAACCCTTGTCTGATAAGTATTCTCAATGACTTTTCTATTGAAAAGTTTTAGAAACAGCCTTACAATAAATAATGAGAATGTTAACTGTTTGTAAAGAGCAGAAATAATAATGTGAGTTCATTACTTTTCGGGAGGTCTTGTTATGCCAAAGTACACAATTGTTGATAAAGAAACTTGTATTGCATGTGGTGCATGTGGAGCTGCTGCACCAGATATTTATGATTATGATGATGAAGGTATTGCTTTCGTAACTTTAGATGATAATGAAGGTATTGTTGAAATTCCTGACGTATTACTTGACGATATGATGGATGCTCAAGAAGGTTGTCCAACAGATTCAATTAAAGTTGCAGACGAACCATTTAATGGTGACGCACTTAAATTTGAATAGTCTATGCAGAAAAGTCCCTCCTAGTTTATAAACTAGGAGGGACTTTTTTATATTAGACTGTAGCTTGCTTTACAATCCATGTTCTCATTTTTGTAAATAAAAACACAAAGATAGCTCCAGTCACAATCCCTTTTATAAAATTAAATGGTAAAATTCCTGTTATAATTAATTGCCTTGCTTCATCACTTGATAATGCTGGTGCTTGTAAGAATATAGTATAAGCTGGCAACAAGACGTAATAGTTGAGTACGCTCATTAGAATGGCCATTGCCATCGTTCCTACAATCAATCCAATCGTTACACCTTTTGTATCACGATATTTTCTAAACATGTAGGATACTGGTAAGATAAATAATAATCCTGCCACAAAATTTGCAACCTGTCCAACAGGTACTCCCGTCATACTTCCTTGAATCATATAATGTAAAAGATTTTTAATTCCTTCTACTATAATGCCAGCAATTGGACCATAAATAATCGCTGCTATTAGTGCTGGTAACTCACTAAAGTCAATTTTCAAAAATGGTGGGATACCTGGTAGTGGAAAATTAAACATCATTAATACATACGAGATACTACTTAACATTCCAAGTGTAACAAGCTTTTGAGTTTTCTTTCTTTGTTCCATAAAATCCTCTCTCCTTCTCGATCCACCTCTTGCAAAGAAGAAAGATTCAAAGAGACATGCAGAATTAAATAAAAAACTCCCTCACTAAAAAAGCTGAGAGAGAGTATTCTGGCATGCTCAATAGACGTTCATTTACTTATGTTTTTTGAACGCTTGAACCTCCATCCTCTCCCATCCAGACTGTACTGTCGGCTTTGGAATCACACCAAATCCTGCTTATTGTCACTGAACGTTACAATAGGCTCGCGGGCTTAAAACATCGCTGTTTATCACCGCCGGTCGGGAATTTCACCCTGCCCCGAAGATAGATCATCATTTAATTATGAGTTTATTATACGTTATCTCGAATTAAAAGGGAATAAGAAAGTTTTGTTATTTGCCATTTTATGAATCATTATTCACTTTTAAAGCTTGTCCTATATATAACTGGTTTGGTTGAACATCATTCCACTGTTGCAACTCCTCTACCGTTACGTTGTGTTTTTTTGAAATACTCCACAATGTATCTCCTTTACGTACTGTCACAACGTATGACATCTGCTTTTGATGAACTTGCTTAAAAACAGCTTCTGTTACAGCCTCGGTCAAATAAGCGTGAAGCTTTGTATGGTCTAGCACTATTAATGGGTTAATGGCATTGCTTTTCTCTATATTCCATTTTCCCTTATGTACTTCAAAATGCAGGTGCGCTCCTGATGATCTTCCTGTATTTCCAACTTCTCCAATTTGTTGAGAAGCTTGTACACGTTCACCTTCTGCTACTAACCGCTTATGCAGATGCGCATAAACGGTTTCATAGCCATTTTCTTGTTCAAGAAATACAACATGCCCATACGTGTCAGAATAGTAAGAGCGTGTCACCCGTCCACTACTTACAGCGTAGACAGGTGTTCCAACTGACGCAGCAATATCAATACCATAATGCTTTTCATTCCTTGAGCCGAATACATCAGTCATGACCCCTTCTACAGGCCAATACCAACTTTGCTCTTCTTCCGCTTTCGCCATTTTTCCACTTACGAACAGTAATCCAATGCATAGTCCCATAATCAATACAACTAAAATTCTTCTAGCTAAATCAAGCATTTACGTACATCCTCCTATGTATGTTTCATACATACATATACTGTACGCAATTTCCATTTTTTATAGACCTTTTTTTCTTATCTTATTTAAGAGGGGTCGACTACATTAGGAGCAGTTGGCGCCTGCTGTATTTCATTTACCTTCAATTCCCCTACTTCAGGTATGTTAATGCCTTTAAATTTAACCATTTTATAACCGAAATCTTTGGCTGTGAACATTAAGGCGTAGAGCATATAACGTAATGACTGAACATCATCGATATTGACGGTTGAATCAAACTCATATACAACCGTATTTTCTTCAATCGATACTTTTGGGGCATTTACTTCTTTAGGGATGGAAGCCTTTAAACTACGAGGCCCATCATCTTGTTTCATTGCTTCTATTGCAGATGGTATCGTTTCAAATGGAGTAGGTGTTGGTACAAGATAAATAGGATGAGACTCACTTGGCTGATAGGTAACATACCCTTTTTGTTTAGCTGAATCTGGTGAGATTTCAACGTAATAACCTAAGTTACCTAATTCCACTCCTTTTGTATCTTCTGTATAAAGCTCTACCTTATCATAAGACAGCCAACGAAACGTTTCTTCTAATGACAATTGAAAGATTGTTTCTCCTGTGCTACCAAAATTGGCTGTATATCCTTCAGGAACCGTTACCTTCGCTTGTTTTCCCTCTTGCGATAATTCCATTTGTTCTACTAAATTATCTGACAGCCCTAATTTCTTTTCGTCAATGGTAGTTGAAACACTTTTTATATCTTCAACTGTAACATCTGCTTTTTTATCAATTAAATATGTTAAAGGAACAACAATTTGAGCTTCTGGATCAGGAACACCAATAGTCACAAATTTTTTCTGTTCATTTTGCAACGATGGTTGAACAGTAAGTTCAGGCTCCGCTTCCTTACTTTCAAAAAGTTGTGCCTGCTCTTCTGTATTTTCTTCGCTTTTTGCATATGGTGTACCATCATCTTTTTGCTGTAAATCATGGGTTCCACTCTCACTCGACTGATGCTGAATCTTTTGTTGCTGTATAAATGACATAGAGAAAATCACAATAATGAACAAGGCTGCAACTGAAGCGATACTTGGTATTACCCAAGGTTTTTTCTGGGGCTTTGACACCTGTTGTTCAATTAGGCGATATATCTGTTGAGGCGTTCGATCATCTTGAATCGTTGGCATCTGTGATAAGATTTCTTCAATTTGTTTTTCGTTCCATTTTTCTTGGCTCATTATTGTCCCCCTCCTTTTTTGATAGGTTCTCCATCTCTTTGCGTAAAGCATGAATTGCACGGTGCTGAGTCGTTTTCACTTTACTTTCAGTCCATCCTAAAATGGTAGCCGTTTCATGAATAGATAGCGACTGAATGTAACGTAGAATAATAACAGAACGTTGATCAACTGTGCACGTATCTAAACATTGATACATCATTGCAACCTGTTCACTTTGGATGGCGATTTCCTCCGGTAGTGGCTTATAATCTGCAAGCTGATTTGATGTCCAATCAAACATATTCATCACTCTTTTTTTCCAACTCGTTTGCTTTCTTAAAAAATCAATTGCTACATTTCGAGCAATTGAAAATAACCACGTTTTTTCATGACTTTTCCCCTCAAAACGGTCATACGACTTAAACACACGTATATATACTTCTTGGACAAGATCCTCTGCTTGACTTCGATCTCGCACCATATACACCAGAAACTGAAAAACATCTTGATGATATTCTTCATACAGGTGATCAAAAGCTGGATTCAAAAAACTCCCCTCCACTCCTATATATAGTCGTATGTAACAACAAAAACGTTACATGAACCTCTATTTTATTCTTTCATCATATCAATCTTTTATTTGTTTAAAAAGATGCGATTCGTCGCATCCATCGATCCACAACAAAGCAAAAATTCGGTGGAAATAAGATACCCACCGAATTTTTATTTCTTAGACGTTTCGTATGAAACAAGATTATTCGTCAAGATTACTCTGTTTTCGAGGTAATGTAATAAAAAAGGTAGTCCCCTCTTCAACAATGCTATGAACCGTTATAAATCCATCATGAGCTTCTACAATATTTTTTGCAATGGCTAATCCAAGACCTGTTCCTGACTTTCCTCTCGTTCGTGCTTTATCTGCTTTATAAAATCGTTCGAACACAAACGGTAAGTCTTCTTGAGGAATACCAACTCCTGTATCTTTCACAGCAAAACGAAGTTCTTGCTCTGTACTTTCTAATTCTAACGTAACTTTCCCACCCTCATTCGTATGACGGATGGCATTGTCAATCAAGTTGGTTAACACTTGTTCAATCCGATCAGGATCTACTAAAATGTCTTGCTTTGACTGTAAAGAATTATTTAAGTGAAGATGAATGTTCTTGTCTTTCGCTAGTCCCTGAAATTTACGTAATACTCTTTCTGTAAACTCAATAATTTCTATATGCTCGACATGCAGTTGCACGTGTCCAGCCTCCATACGAGCTAAATCAAGTAATTCATTAACAAGTCTTCCCATCCTTAATGACTCGTCGTGAATGACTTTTGCAATTTCCTTTTTCTCTTCATCAGTGCTTGCAATATCGTCAATGATGGCTTCACTATACCCTTGTAACATAGCGATGGGGGTACGAAGCTCGTGCGAGACATTTGCAATAAAATCTTTTCGGAGTTTGTCTAATTTCCGCTCCTCAGACATATCTCGTAATACGGCAACCGCTCCACGAATTTTTGTTTGGTTATAAAGAGGTGACATTAAAATAACCCACGTTCTTCCTTGGATTGTCAATTCCGCACTTTGTTCCTCTTCACTTTTCACGACTTCTTGGAAAAGATGAGAGACTTTAGACGGAAGTTCCGTTACATTTTTATTATCCATTCCTTGTTCATAATACCAAGCTCTTAAGAAATGATCGGCAGGAGGATTTGTAATTAACATGGTTCCATCTCGATTAAACGTAATAACTCCATCTGCCATACTGCTTAAGATGCTTGAAAGCTGTTCTTTTTCTTGACTAAGTGCATTAATGTTAAATTTCAACTGTCTTCCCATTTGATTAAAAGCAATTGCTAATTGCCCAATTTCATCATGTGTTAAAATAGGTACCTTCGTATCAAAGTTCCCTTTCGCTACTTCAAAAGCTGCTTGCTTCATTTTACGTAAAGGAGCTGTAATTCTTGTTGATAGAAAAAATGCAAAAATAGTAGTTAAAATAATTGCGATTCCAGCAGCTAAAAAAATAAATTTAGTTGTATGCTTTGCAGGCTCTTCTATTTCTGATAAAGGCTGATAAATATACACAGCTCCTCTACCCTCACTAGAGTTAAACGGTACACCTACAATATAGATAATTGAATCTTTACTACTTGTATCACTACTTAAATCATTACGCTTTTTAACGACTTCTCCTTGCGTCAACACTTTGTTTAGTTCTTCATCCTTTTGAACTAACGTCATCATGGTATCTTTCTCATACCAATGATTTTTTGGTGAGTGCCAGTATGAATCCTCTCCCTTAATGATAAGCATATCGCTCGTATCAACAAGTTCTCGAGCAATAGATAGGACTAACTGTTCGTCCTCCGTACCTTCAATAATGGTCGCGATTTTCGAAGCTGTTTTTGTTAAATGGTTCTCGGATTCCTGTAAATAAAAGGTTTCAAAAAATTGCATAAGCAATATCGTTAATACAAACAACACAAAGGATACAAGTAGTAAAATGGTAAACCATAGCTTCCCAACTACGCTACGCCAAAACATTATGCAGTTCCAATCTCAAATTTATAGCCTACTCCCCATACAGTAACAATCATTTTTGCAGCTGCAGGCGATACACGATTTAACTTTTCACGAAGTCGCTTTACATGTGTATCAACCGTTCTTAAATCACCGAAGAAATCATAATGCCATACTTCACGTAATAGTTGCTCACGATCGTATACTTTATCAGGGGTTTTTGCTAAGAAACAAAGAAGCTCATATTCTTTTGGAGTCAAACTTACCTCTTCACCATCAGCCGTTACCCGATGAGCATCATTGTCAATTACTAAATGGGGAAACACAATTAAATTCTTCACACTTGTATCTGTTGTTAAGTAACTAGTAGGTGACGAACGACGTAACAAAGCTTTCACACGTAAAATAACTTCCCTTGGGCTGAATGGCTTGACGATATAGTCATCTGTTCCTACTTCAAATCCTTGAACGCGGTTTGCTTCTTCTCCTTTTGCAGTTAGCATAATAATAGGAGTTGCTTTCTTTTCACGAATGTACTTACACACTTCAATGCCATCTTTCCCTGGCATCATAATGTCTAATAAAATTAAGTCATAATCGTTATTTAAGGCTTTATCTAACGCTTCATCACCATTTTCAGCTTCTTCAATGATATAGCCTTCCTTCTCGAGATACATCTTTAGTAACCTTCTGATTCTTTCTTCATCATCGACAATTAAAAGCTTGGATTCATTTTGCATCTTTATATCCTCCTAACGATAGTACGCCTCTAATTAACATTTTATAGATATTTTCATAAAAATAAAAGAGCATGTCTCATAAGGAAACAGCCTGTACACAAGTTTCTTTTTAGTAAAAAACCTGCCAATCTATCCATTGCTTTTACTGGATTGAATAAGGCAGGTTTTTATTACTTGTATCAACATACGTTACTTTTACGCATAAGAATGCAGGCCTGCAATAACTAAGTTTACAACAACAAGATTAAACATAATAATAGCAAAACCAATTACCGCTAACCATGCAGAGCGTTCACCATGCCATCCTTTTGATAAGCGCAAGTGTAAAAATGCTGCATAGAAAAGCCATGTGATAAGAGCCCATACTTCTTTAGGATCCCAACCCCAAAATCGCGTCCACGCAATCTGAGCCCAAATCATTGCAAAAATTAATCCACCTAACGTGAACACAGGAAAGCCAATTGCTACAGAACGATAGCTAATTTCATCTACTAAGTCTAAATTAGCCTTTTGAACTAACGGTTGGAGTGCCGCGCCAATTCGACGACGTAAAATAAGTCGTAAAATCCCATATAGAAGAATACCAGCTGATAGTGACCATACTAGTGTATTTAGTTTCTGCGCATTAATAATAGCAGGTACCTCTATAAGTGGATTCATAGCTCCTTCTGTTAAAGCGTCCCCTTGATGTGGACCTACTAAAGGTGGCAACTCATATGTCATTTCAGCTTGCTGCTCATTTTTATCAATCCAATTAAATTGAGTTTCATAGTTCATTGCATTGAATGTCATTGTGACTAAGATAAACGCTAACGTACTAACTAAGCTGTATATGATAAATTCTAGCCAAAACGTTTTTCTTCCTTTTTTCGTTTGGTCAATCGATTTAATCAGGTAAATAAGAGCCGCAATAAAACTAACAGCTAAGATAGCTTGTCCAGTGGCTGTTGTAATAACATGGATATAGAGCCAATGAGTTTGTAGAGCCGGAATAAGTGGTGAAATATCCCTTGGGAACATACTTGCATAAGCAATAATTAATAGCGCAACTGGCAATGCAAATAAGCCAAGCGCACTGAGTTTATAAATAAAATAAATTCCGATAAATGCACCAACAAGCATCATCCCAAAGAATGTTGTAAATTCAAATAAGTTACTAACAGGAGCATGTCCTGCCGCTACCCATCTCGTAATAAAATAGCCAAGCTGTGCAACAAAGCCAACAATCGTTACAGAAATACCTATAGTAGCCCATTTGCTTGTCTTCTTTGTACTTCTTTTATCACGAATCGACCCTCCAAAGAAGAATGTTGCCAATAAGTAAGCAATAAATGCTGTATATAATAGATTACTACTTAAACTAGCTAGATTCACAACTAAACCTCCTTAACATGTTCCTTTTCTTGCTGAACTTGATCTTCTAACTCAACAAACGATGTATCAGACAACGCTTTATTAAGCTCATTTCTTAATCCATACCAGTTTTTATTTGTATGACCTGCTAACCAAATTTCATTGTCAATTCGTTGAATCCACAAGCGACGATGGTTCCAATACATTCCTTGAATAACACCAATCATAAAGATTGCACCACCAACACCTAAAATCCATAATGTTAGGTCCTTTCGTACCGTTAATCCCGTTACATTCTTCGTTTCGACACCTGCGAATGCCATTTTATACTCATTATCACCAAGCGGCTCAAGATTCTCACGAATAGCAACAAAAGCAACTTCTCCTTCTGGCTTCGTTGGACTTACCATTTTAAAAACAAACGCAGGATTGTTAGGTATTCTCGTTTTCGTATTTGGATTACCGTCACTATCAAAATAAAAATCTGGAAAATAGCTTGCTAGCTCAACTCGATATCCATTTCCTAGGTCATAATTTTTTTGAGGATTGTGCAAATCTACCTTTAAGCTTCCAAATGATTCGTTTGACTCTTTATTAACTAAATTAAAAGACATCGCACTAAACTCATTCAATTTATAATCTACTTGATATAACGCATATTTTTCGTGTTTAAGAGGTTGATTGACTCGAATCTCGTAATCTTTTATTTTTTCAAGTTCTGGTTCCGCCCCATGTACAATTTCACCCTTGCGCTCGTAAAGTGTTACGTCAGCTTGGTAATTTTTCACAACGGAGCCGTCCCCTACTCGGTCAATCGCATCTTGAAACACATCTTTTGATTCATTCTTATTATACATTTCTACGGCAAACCGATCATTCTTCAGATAGTATTGACCATCTGTTCCTGGTACGACTTTCGTTTCTCCTTCTCGAAGCCATAGCACTTCATCAACATACAAACCAGGTACAAAACGCAACATCGCACCAATTAAAAAGATAATAAGACCAATGTGATTCACATAAGGGCCCCATCTAGAGAACCGACCTTTTTCCGCAAGAATGTTACCGTTTTCTTCAAAGATGTGATAACGCCTCTTTTTTAGTGCAGCCTTCACCTTGTTATAATCGTCCTCTGTCCAATCCTTCGTAATACTGACAAGACGTTGACGTTTTAAGAAATTGGGGTGCTTTTTAGGGTTTTGTTGTTTCAATGCTCGGTGTAGAGGGATAACTCGATCTAAGCTACAAATAACAAGCGAAATCCCAATGGATGCAATTAATATCATGTACCACCAAGAACCATATAAATCATGAAATCCTAATTCATAGTAAAGCTGACCTGTCCATCCATACTCATTGGCATAGTGTTCACTTGCAGACACTGTAGGAGGTATGTACATTTCTTGTGGATAAATCGTCCCTAATGCTGATGCAATAAGTGTAATGACAATGAGCCATACACCTACCTTTACGGACGAAAAGAAATTCCATATCTTATCAATAATTGTTTTATTATACGTTTGTGATCGTCTTGCACTTCCTTCATATCGCATGTCTAACAAATTTTTAGACGACACATCTTCTACGGGCTTTCCACACGACTCACATAAAATGGTACCGTGTGGATTTACATGACCACATTCACATTTTACCTGTTTCATTGCCAAAACTCCCTACGGTTTGATCATTTCCATATACTCGTTAATCTTCTTTTCATCTAGTCCTCCGATAAATACGTCTACTACTTTTCCATCTGGATCGATTAAAAAGGTTGTCGGCAATGGACCTACCCCATAGGCATGTAACACTTGTGACCCACGGTCAATAACGATGGGAAACGATAACTTATATCGATCAGCAAATTGCTGCACAGCTACATTCGTTTCATCAACATTAACAGCTAATATTTCAACACCTTGATCTTTATAAAGGTGATACTGCTGTTCCATGACGGGCATTTCTCTTTCACATGGCTTACACCACGTTCCCCAAAAGTTTAAAAAGACCCCTTTTCCCTTATAGTCAGATAGCTGATGTTGTTGTCCCTGTAGGTCTGTTAGTACAAAATCTGGAGCTTGATCTCCATCAGCTACTTTTTGTTTATCAGTAAAGAAATTGACGTACAGCGTGTAGCCGAGCGCTGCTAATAGTACGGATAAAATGAC
Organism: Priestia iocasae; assembly: GCF_016909075.1. Lineage (GTDB taxonomy): Bacteria > Bacillota > Bacilli > Bacillales > Bacillaceae_H > Priestia > Priestia iocasae. The sequence goes on along the minus strand of NZ_JAFBFC010000001.1, from coordinate 503,873 downwards.
GCTTCTCATGAGCAAACGCTTATTTTTCATATTTTCAACCTCGCTAAAACGTTCTCAAAATTTTTTCGTACCAATTATATCATTTTTTTACTATACAAATGTTGAAAATATTATGAAGGTTATGTGACACAAACTGGTAATGTATCATTTACCAGTTTGTGCCATTGAATATAATTGTTTCACTTCATGTGATGATAGCTCGCGCGCTTCACCTGCATTAAGACCTCGTAAATCAAGGAAGGCATAACGTTCGCGCTTCAGCTTCACAACAGGATGACCAATCGCTTCTAACATACGACGTATTTGACGGTTCTTTCCTTCGTGAATCACTAACTCAACAATTGCTGTTTGTTTGCGTTTATCAATAGATAAAACTTTTACTTTTGCTGGCGCTGTCTTACCATCTTCAAGGACAATTCCTTTTTGAAGCTGCTTAATTTTTTCACGTAAAGGAATACCTTTTACTTTTGCAACATACGTTTTCTCAATTTGATACTTTGGATGCATGACTAAATTGGCGAATTCTCCATCATTGGTTAGTAGGATAAGTCCAGATGTATCATAATCTAATCGACCAATTGGATAAATTCGTTCTGGTGTATGAGGAAAGAAATCAACAACTGTTTTTCGTCCTTTTTCATCATTAGCTGCCGAAATAACACCACGTGGTTTATATAATAAGAAATAGACCGGTTCTTCACGCTCAAGAGGCACACCGTCCACTTCAATTTTATCTTGGTTCCCTACTTTTGTTCCAAGTTCCTTTGTTACTGTTCCATTTACTCTTACTCGACCTTGCATAATTAATTCTTCTGCTTTTCTTCTTGATGCCACTCCTGCGTGTGCAATTACTTTTTGTAATCGTTCCATTTGTACTTCACCTCTTGTAACATCTTACTTCTTTACTATCGATTACACAAGTGTCTCATAAATGAAAAAAGCATTACCTTTTTAGGTAATGCTTTAAATTGAATATTCAATTATTTTCAACCGTAAATTTCACATTGTACCAAAAATAAGAGTAACAATAACAATTGAGGCGACTACTCCAACAAAGTCAGCTAAAAGCCCCACCTTTACTGCATCTCCCATTTTTTTAATTCCAATTGCTCCAAAATAAACCGTTAAAATATAAAAAGTCGTATCTGTACTTCCTTGCATAGTCGAGGCCAATCGCCCAATAAAAGAATCTGGACCATACGTAGAAATTAAATCTGTTGTAATACCTAAAGCCGCTGTTCCTGATATAGGACGAATAAGAGCTAATGGAACAATTTCTGCTGGTACCCCAATGGCTTCTAATGCCGGACGCATTAATGATAGAAAAAATTCAAGCGCACCTGATGCTCGAAAAATAGCAATAGCAACTAACATTCCTACTAAATAAGGAATAATGGAGATCGCAATGTGGATCCCTTCTTTGCCGCCTTCGACAAACGATTCGTATGTGGGTACTTTTTTATATGTTCCATACAATAAAATAACCCCTATTATGAGCGGAATTAACAATAATGATAGTTGGTTAATAACACTCATCTACGCTTCCCTCCTTTTTGCATTCTTCGATAATGAAAGTAACGATCAAAAAGAATGGCACCAAGCGTAGAACAAATAGTAGCCAACAGTGTAGTTCCAACAATCTCTGCTGGATTAGCCGAATCATACGTAATTCTAAGAGCAATAACAGTCGTTGGAATAATTGTTAAGCTAGATGTATTAATAGCTAACAGAGTAATCATAGAACGGCTGGCTTCGTCTTTGTCATGATTTAATTTCTTTAACTGCTCCATCGCTTTAATTCCTAAAGGGGTTGCAGCGTTTCCTAGCCCAAACAAGTTTGCCATCATATTTGATAAGATATATCCTATTGCCGGATGATCGTTTGGTACATCTGGAAATAACTTTGCAATAATTGGCCGAAATAATCTTGCTAGTTTATCAAGTAAACCTGCTTGCTGTGCAATGTTCATAATCCCTAACCAAAAGACAAGGATGCTAATCAAACCTATGCTAATTGTTACTGCTTCTCCTGCTCCTTGAAAAATAGCTTTATTTACCTCTTCTACTCGGCCGTTGATAACTGCAAATACTAACCCTATAATCGTTAGCATCATCCAAATGATATTAACCATTTGACCTTACCCCTAAGAATGAAAATATCATTCCTTTTATCTTATTCCAAAATCCGTTGCCACCTTCATCGGCACCCTTTTTATAATAAACAGAAACATGATCAATGACTTCACCGTTATGATACACATTTATTCTTCCCACTATATTCGGAGTGGAGGCATGGTCTCCCCAATTTTCACTAGGCTTTAAGAGCTTCGCCTCCAATTTAATACTAGACTTTTCATCTTCCTGCAACGGATACAATACATCTCGCTTTACATACAATTTATGTTTATAATATGGATCGTTACTCCCTTCAAACTCTCCTTCTTTTATCACTTTAGTCAGTTTATAAGACGAAAAAGCAGATTCATACATGGAGATATGATCGTTCCAGTCACTTGGAGCGTTTAACGTAACGGCGATTAAGTCTAAACCATCTTTTGAAGCAGTGGTCACAAGTGTCCTCTTTGCTCTTTTTGTATATCCTGTTTTTCCGCCTGTTGTATAAGGATAAAGATTGGTTAGTAATTTATTTTTGTTTTTCCATACCCGATCCCATTTCTCTTCAGGATGAGGCATTCGATAGAGTTTTGTGCCAGAGATTTCTTTATATATTTCATTTTGCATCGCATAACGAGTTAATAATGCCATATCATATGCCGTCGAATAATGATCTTCATGATCATCCAAACCATGCGGGTTTGCAAAGTGTGTATTGACCATGCCTAATTCTTCGGCTTTTTGATTCATCAAATATACAAACCCCTCTAGGCTACCACCTACCTCTTCAGCAATGGCTACAGCTGAGTCATTTCCTGAACGAAGCATAAGTCCATAGACAAGGTCTTTTAACTTAATTTTTTCACCATCAACTAAATATAATGAAGACCCTTCAACACCAATTGCATTTGGACTCACTTTGACAACCTGATCAATCTTTCCAGACTCAATTGCTAGAATAGCCGTCATTATTTTCGTGATGCTAGCAATCCTTTGCTTTTCATGCGGCGCTTTTTCATACAGAATTCGTCCTGAATGCTGCTCAATTAAAACTGCATTATGAGCACTTACACTATTTTCTGCAGATGGTTGATAAGGAGCTATATGGAAACACATACTAAGTAAAATTATGTAAACCATTATTTTATACATACGTTTCATTTCATCTCATCCCCGTCCCTTTGCCTGTTTGTACAAGTTTATGCTTGTCAGTGCAGGTTATGAATTGATTTTTTATAGATAATAGTCAAATGGTCATCGGCCCTATCTCAATCTCTTTTATCAAGCGAGAAAATATCCCTTTACTAGGAAATAAAGACTATTACATACCTGTTTTTTACTTTAAAGTTAAAATAAAGATAAAAGCAAGAAATTTTTTAGTTTACCCTCTTTCTTTTAAAAATAAACCTTTATTTATCTAAAAAAAGCTGACACTACAATAAGTGTCAGCTTTCTATGTAAACTATTTATTTAGAAATGTATCTTTTTACTGAGATTGTTTCATTTTCGTAATATAGTCTGTTTCATAAAACTGCAGTTCTTCGCGCATTAACTGAAAATCACTTTCTAAAGAAACCATCAATTTTGAGATAGACGTCGGTGGTACAAAACGATATTTAATGGAGTTACGTCCTGTATAAGCAGAGCGACTGTCTTCAAACCATAAATCATGCTTTGGATTAAAAAATTCTTCTATACATTGATGGTAAATACGATAAAGAGTTTTTTCAGCTGCAGCTTTGCGAAATGGTTCCGTATGAGTAATAACATGGCATGCATCTAGTCCTTCTTCACAAAAAACAGCAAGTCTTCTTAAACTCGATAACAGTAGTTTATATGTTTCTAAGTCTTCTTTTTGCTCATGCTGTAATGATGTAATAGTTGTGTTATTTAAGAATGCATTTAACGATTCTTTTGAAATTAAAAGCTTTTGCTCAACTAACTCTAACTGTGATTTAACCATCGTATTTCCCATTTTTATTCCCCCCAGCATGTTTGTTCTTTATAATGCGACTTTATTCGTTCATTTTTTACGCTTGAAAGTTTTGAAAAAACAAATCCGCTTCTTGTTCATTATTTTCAACTGCTAAGTCTTGTGGTAGTGGCGGTAAATCGTCAATAGTCTTTAATCCAAAGTGATTGAGAAATTCTTTTGTTGTACCGTACAAAATGGCTCGTCCTGCACCTTCGGCTCTTCCTACTTCTTTCACTAATGCTTTACCGACTAATGTTTGTAATGGACGCTCCGTTTTTACACCTCTAATCTCCTCAATTTCTGCTCTCGTAATAGGTTGGCGATAAGCCACGATGGCTAAGGTTTCAAGCGCAGCTTGAGATAATGACTGATTAATAGGCTCATCCATTAATTTCTTCACGTAATCAGAGATTTCCTTCTTTGTTGTTAGTTGATACACATTTGCTATTTCTGAAATATTTACTCCTCTGTCTTCATTCTCATACATGCTTTGCAATTCACGTAAGGTCGCTTGAATCTCTTCTTCATCTATCTCAAGCGTATCCTTCAGTTGCTTTATCGAAAGCCCTTCGTCTCCTGCGACAAACAAGAGGCCTTCAATAACTGCTTTCCAATTGCGCTTACTCATGACAACTCACTCTCTTCTTGATAGGATACATATAAATCTTCAAAATTACTTTTTTGTTCAACTATAATTTTATCGCCCTTCATTAACTCCAAAACCGCCAGGAAGGTCACAACAATATGATCTCGTTCATGATATGGGAATAACTGAAAGAAGTTCTTTCTTCCCTTATTACATTTTAATTCTGAGATAATTTCATCCATGCGCTTTTCAATGGGGATATCTTGTCGATTCACTTTTGCTCGAACTGGTTTTTGAAGTTGCTTTCGCTTCATTAACTTTTGGAAAGCACTCAACATATCATAAAATGTCACATCTAAGTCTTGTTTACTTTCCTGTTCTTCTTTTCGTAAAGATGTTAATACAGTAGGCGACTTTGTATAAACATGATTTCTATTTTCCTCTAATTGCTTTAGCTCTTGAGCAGCTTCTTTAAATTTTCGATATTCAATTAATTGCTTCATAAGCTCTTCACGAGGATCTTCTTCATCTTGCAATTCATCAAATTCATCTACCACTTCTTCTTCGTATTTTGGTAGAAGCATTTTACTCTTTATTTGTAGTAGTGTAGCAGCTACTACCAAATATTCACTTGCGACATCTAATTGAAGGTCTGTCATGGCATGAATGTACATCATATATTGCTCTGTAATTTGAGCAACAGGAATATCATATATATCAATTTCAAATCGATTAATTAAATGTAACAAAAGATCCAAAGGCCCTTCAAAAGCATCAACTTTTACACTATATTCCACGTTTATCTCACCAACACTTTACAATTCCAATTTTTATTGTTGTTCATATTAAACAAAAACTTCAGCACTCTCATTTGAAAATAAAGCCAAATTTTCTAAATGGATTTATATATCTTTCATTAGTATAGAGCATTATGTAACCATGTCCAATAATAATTTAAGGGAAAAAACATGAAAAAGAGGGCATTCGCCCAAACAAAAGCGGGTGTATGACATAGTATGAGAATGTAATTAAAAACAACCGTAATCTGAAGGAGGATTTTTTATGGGTGATAAAGCTTGTGGATATGGTAATGGATTTGCGTTAATCGTTGTATTATTTATTTTACTCATTATTGTCGGTTGCGCATGCTTATACTAATAATAACTAAAAGTGTTCAGTTACACCTGAACACTTTTCTCATTTATGATAGACTACATATAACATTAAGGTTAGAAAGGAACGATAAACATGTATCCTCAAGCCTATATTGATTACCTTGTTCACTTTCATGGAGACCGTGATTATTTTGAATGCCATGAAATACTTGAAGAGCATTGGAAAGAAGATGAAGCGAAAAAGCGAAAGCGCATCTGGGTAGGTCTGATTCAAATAGCCGTTAGTTTATATCACCAACGTCGTAAAAATAACCGTGGTGCTTATCGCATGCTTAAAAGTGCTATCTTCATTCTAGAACAAGAGCATGAAGATTTATCGAAGCTTGGTCTTGATACTGATGCATTATTCCTTCTTTTAAAGGAGCGTTTATCTTCAATAAAAAAGGAACAACCGTATGAGAGCTTATTTTTACCGATTTCTGATCAGCATCTTTTAACTTCTTGTATGCATCGCAGTAAACAAAAAAACATCCTTTGGTGGTCGAATTCAGACCTAACAAACACCTTTATCATTAACCGTCATACTCTTAGAGATCGCAGTGATGTGGTTGCCGAGCGACAAATGAAATTAGTGGAAAAACAAAACAACAGGCTTTGCTAAAAAATTTAGCATCAAGCCTGTTGTTTATTTCTCATCTTCTTCACATTTTTCAAAGAATGGTGCTACTAGTTCACTCGGACGCACTTCAGCATTTTTATACATGTCTCGAATAGCTTTAACCATAAGCTTTCCAATCCCTTGATGACGGTGTGAAGGATTTACACTCACATGTTGAATTTCTACCAATGCTTTATCAACAGCTGTAATCCCTATAATTCCTATAATATCTTCTTCATGCTTCCACAAATACAATTGCCAGTGATCATTTTGCTCATATTCTTTAATCGTTTGTTGCAGCTTTTTTAAATCTTTTTCGTCCGGCATAAATGAAAGAAGGCCCATGGCAATCTTTTCATAATTTCTTTTGTAGCGTATAAGCATAAATTTCTCCCTTGTTATACAAACTTTCCCACAATTCAAGTGATTTATATTCGGCTATTTTTCATGAAGTAACTTAACGTAACTTTTAATACATTCATCATACAAAATTTGTTTCTTAATATCAACATATGTACTAAAAGCTATACATCTCTTTACTCAAGCAATAAACATCCAATAAATGAAGCCCCAAATAAAACTTAATCCTAACAAAATAAAAAATAAAATCCAATTACTTTTTTGCAAGAGTAACACCCCTCTACTCCTTCTGTAATAGAAAAGGAGATGTCTCATCAATAAAAAGCAAGAAAAGGAAACAAACGTTGCTGAAAGGCCCGTCCACTTCCTCCTTTTATCTTGCTGGATTCGTATGGCAGGGCCTTATCAGTTAAGAAACTAAAAAAGATGAAAAAACATTTTTTCGTTTCTTTTTATACGTTAATTACTCTTCCCAAACTTTAACTTCTTTCATTACATCGCCATTTCTCATTTTTAATACTGTTTCCATACCTTCAGTTACTTGACCAAATACAGTATGAACACCATTCAAATGTGGCTGAGGCTCGTGAACGATAAAGAATTGGCTACCACCCGTATCTTTTCCAGCATGAGCCATTGATAGAGAACCTGCCACATGCTTGTGAGGGTTTCCTTCTGTTTCACATTTAATTGTGTAACCAGGTCCGCCTGTTCCCATTCCATTTGGGCAACCACCTTGCGATACAAATCCAGGAATAACACGATGAAAAGTTAATCCATTGTAGAAACCTTCGTTTGCTAACTTTTCAAAGTTCTCAACCGTTCCAGGTGCTTCACTCTGATATAAATCAATTAAGATCTTTTCGCCATTTTCCATTAAAATACTTGCTTTTTTCATAAAATATAACCTCCAATGTATGTACTAAATTACAAAATACTTCATTTATTCTACTATAACTGATACTGTAAATTCAATCTGACAATTTTATTGAAACTTTTTTTACACTTATTCGTCTAATACATATGGACAACATGAACCTATGCTAAAAGGGAATATTGTACTATAATACGTTTGATGTCCATGTAAAAGGAGGATTCATCAATGAAATTTAAGTTTAAATCTATCATTCTAGCGCTAAGTATATTGACTCTTATTATCTCCCCAACTATCAGTCTAGCTGATGCGGCTGAAGGAGATGTCATTATTACGCTAGGAGAAAATTTAACCGCGGAGCAAAGAGAGAAAGTATTAAATGAACTAAATGCTCCTAAGGAAGCACAAATTATTACCGTTTCAAATAAAGAGGAACATGATTATTTAGGAGAATATATCCCAAAAGCACAAATTGGTACTCGAGCTATTTCATCATCGAGTGTAACGTTAGGTGCGAAGGATTCTGGTGTTAGTGTATCAACAAATAACATCCAGTGGGTTACAGATGACATGTATATTAATGCTTTAATGACCGCTGGTGTAAAAGATGCTGCAATTGAGATTACATCTCCTGTTCCTGTATCAGGAACAGCAGCTTTAACGGGAATTATTAAAGCATACGAAATTCAGACCGACCAAGTAATTCCAGAAGATGTAAAAAAAGTAGCCAATGAAGAAATGGTTCAAACCGCTAAACTCAGCGATAAAGTTGGTGCTGAAAAAGCAGCAGAACTGATGACACGTGTCAAAGAAGAAATAGCAAAAAATGAACCACAAACTGAAGAAGATTTACGAGCTCTGATTGAGCGTATCGCAAAAGAATTAGGCATTACGTTAACAGATGCTGAATTAGATGCACTTGTTGACTTCTTTAATAAGTTAAAATCGATGAATATTGATTGGAATCAAGTAAAAGATCAATTAGCTATTACAAAAGATAAAGTAGCAACCTATCTTCAATCTGAAGAAGGACAGTCCTTTCTTCAAAAATTGAAAGACTTCCTTCAAAGCTTACTTGATGCCATTCGCTCAATCTTTGGCTCATAATAAAAAATGCATCTTCAAAGAACATGACGGCTCTTTGAAGATGCACTCTCGTAAAGAGGACCGTTATGAAAAACGAATCATACAGAGCGTTTTCATGGACGGTCCTCTTTACTTCAAATAGAAAAAGAATGGTTTTGAATATTTCTAAAAGAATCTATTATTTTTTCACAGGGATTTGGTAACGCAAATCATTTTTAATAATGTCTTCATACGTTTCACGTTTAACTACTAGCTGAGCTTCTCCATCTTCAACAAATACGACCGCCGGCTTTGTCAAACGATTATAATGACTAGCCATTGAATATCCATAAGCTCCTGTACAGAAAACCGCTAATAAATCTCCTGGTTTGGCTGTTGGCAACGATAAATCCCAAATCAACATGTCACCTGATTCACAACACTTTCCGGCAATGGATACCACTTCATCAGCTTGATCATTTAGTCGGTTAGCTAAAGCAGCTTCATATTTTGCTTGATATAAAGCTGGGCGTATATTATCGTTCATTCCACCATCTATCGCTATATATTCACGAATATTCGGAACATGTTTTCGAGACCCAATTGAATAAAGCGTTGTACCAGCATCCCCTACTAATGAACGACCTGGCTCAATCCAAATCTCTGGCATTTCTACATCAAGCTCTGCAACTTGCTTTTTCACTTCATCAATAATAACTTCTACATATTGACCAACAGGAATAGGTGTATCTTCACTTGTATAGCGAATTCCAAACCCGCCACCTAGATTTAGCACCTCTGGTGTATAATTCAATGCTTTTTTCCATTCACTCATTTTTGCAAACAACTTCTGGGTAGCCATAACAAAACCTGTAGTTTCAAAGATTTGAGATCCAATATGACAGTGGATACCTAATAGATTCAAACCTGCGAAATCTAATGCCTGTTGAACCGCTTTATCCGCTTGACCATTTTGTAAATCAAATCCAAATTTTGAATCTTCTTGTCCTGTTAAAATATAATCGTGTGTATGTGCTTCGATACCAGGTGTTAAACGAAGTAAAATGGGAGTTTCCTTTTTATATGACTCACTAATTTCATTTAGTAAGTGAAGCTCATAGAAATTATCAACCACGATACAGCCAATGTTGGCTTCAATGGCCATTTCTAACTCGTGGCGGCTTTTATTATTTCCGTGAAAATGAATACGCTCAACTGGAAAACCTGCTGAAAGAGCTGTATAAAGTTCCCCACCTGATACAACATCTAATGACAAGCCTTCATCTTGAACAAGCTGCACCATTGCAATAGTAGAAAAAGCTTTGCTTGCATAAGCAACTTGAGCTTTAACATTTTGCTTATCAAATACTTCTTTAAACTCACGTGCACGTTGACGAATTAGCTCCACGTCGTAGACATATAAGGGCGTACCAAATTCATTTGCCAAATCTACCGTATCGACATTGCCGATTTCGAGATGCCCTTTGTCATTTACTCTACTCGTTCCATGTAAAAACATTGTTCTACCTCGTTCCCTTTATTTAATGGTGTAAAAAAGACAGCTAGCAGCTCATCGCTGATAACTGTCTAGAATTTATCACTTTACTTAATTAAAACAAATCTATCACAACTCTTAAGGCGTTGCAACCACATTCTTACATCATTGTTTTGCAGGCTGACGTTCTTTATTTTGTGGGTGAACAATACTTGGACGAGAAGCTGATCCCGGAACAGATGTACGAATAAGAATTTGCCACATTGCTTTAGGATTAAATGGAATAAACGGCCATAAATATGGTGTATTTAACGACTTTATTCTTGCTAAGAATAGAATGTATAGTGTAATAATGATGATAAAACCTGGCGTGTGGAAAAGTGCCACTCCAATTAGTAAGATTAATCGAACCATTTTATGCGCAATTGCTAATTCATAACTTGGGGTTGCAAATGAACCAATGGCGGCAATGGCTACGTACAAAATAACTTCAGGAACAAACAATCCTACATCAATTGCAATTTGGCCAATTAACGCGGCGGCGATAAGACCCATTGCTGTAGCTAATGGGGTTGGCGTATGAATGGCGGCCATCCTTAAAAACTCAATCCCTATATCTGCCAAGAAAATTTGAACAACTGTTGGAATGTTTGTTTGTTCATTTGGCCCAATAAACTGAAGGTTTGAAGGCAATAGCTGTGGCTCTAAAACAAACAGCAACCATAATGGTAGCAAAAATACTGATGCCATAATTCCCAAGAAGCGAATCCATCTAATGAATGTCCCGATAGATGGTGCTTGCCTATACTCTTCTGCATGTTGTACATGGTGAAAGAATGTCGTTGGTGTAATAATGACACTTGGTGATGTATCCGTAATAATGATAACATGACCTTCTAATAGGTGTGTTGCTGCAGTATCAGGACGCTCTGTGTATCTCACTAATGGAAAGGGGTTAAATCCTTGCTTTACCATAAACTCTTCTATTGATTTATCAGCCATAGGAAGTCCATCAATTTTAATAGACGTAATTTCATTCGTTACTAGCTCAACAAGACCTGGATCTGCAATACCATCAATGTACCCGATCGCAACATCCATCTTTGAGCGCTCTCCTACTTTATGAATTTCAAAACGTAGTCTTCCATCACGAATTCGACGACGAGTTAAAGCTGTATTGATAATAATATTTTCCGTATATCCATCTCGGGCCCCACGAATAACTTTTTCTGTATCCGCTTCCTGTGGCTGTCTTCCAGGATACATACGGACATCCACTTCAAATCCTTCTTCTTCTCCATCTACAATCACGAAAATAAGGCCGGATAAAATTGTATCCATTCCCTCATCAAGCGTTTTAAGCGGCTTTACTTGCTGGTGAATTAAACGATTTTCAACAATGCTTTTTAACTTTGCTTTTTCAACTTCATTATCATTAATTTGAACAAGTACTTTTGCGATCTCAATAATATATGCGCTATCACAAAGGCCCGTTACGTAGTACATATGTACTTCTCGATCTAAAATAAGTAATTTTCTAACTCCAACATCAAAGCTTGTAATCATACTAGCATTTTCAATAAACCAATCATCGTTTTGCTTAATTTTCGGAAAGATATTTGTTTTCTTTTTTTCATTTGTCGTCATAAAATCCACTCCTTTCTAAAATAAGTTGGGCTGCTTTTTCGGTAATAGGACAACCGTATTTCGGATGATCTTTACGAGCCATTTTCCCAATATCACCTACACCTACAATAACAGGGACATCCAATTCATCTAAACAATAAACGGTGTCACCATTTATTCTTCCAATTTCTAGCTCTTGAATACCACTTTTATCTACACCATGCTCCGTTAGCTCACCGAAGCGGTCTATACTCACATCCACTTTTGTCCATTCATTTTGATGTGTCTTTGATGCTACAGCAATGACACCTAGCACAAAGATTTGAGGATGTTTTGCTACATACATCAATGCTTGTTCACCAGGGCCTTCTCCTAAAAAGCCACTATCATCAAACATTACAAAAACGGGGTCATGTGGGGTTTCTAAAATAAAATTCAAGATTTGCTCCCCTGTTAGTCTCGTAGGGTTACCTTGAGATCTTGAGATACAGCGTCCTCCAACTTTTTTAGCAACATATTCAATTGCTTTCCTTGCATATTCATCCCCATCTGTTACGATAATGACCCGTCTTTTTTCCATATACATTCACTTATCCTTTCGGCTTAAAAATAAGTGCAACCATAAAGGCAAACAAGATAGCAGATGAAATCCCGGCAGAGGTTAATTCAAAAATCCCCATCGCAATTCCAATGAATCCATGTTCTTCTGATTGAGACATGGCTCCGTGTAAAAGAGAATGACCAAAGCTTGTAATGGGAACGGTTGCGCCTGCACCTGCAAATTCAATAAACTTATCGTAAATCCCAAATCCATCAAGGATTGCACCTGCCACAACAAACGAGCTCATAACGTGAGCTGGTGTTAATTTAGCAAAGTCTAAAAGTAACTGACCAACAATGCAAATAGCTCCCCCTACGACAAAAGCAATTACATAGTCCATTTACATTCCTCCCCCTATATGCTCCATTACTACACCATGAGCAATTGTTGGAATCGACTCTTTTTGCTGAATCATTGTTGGACTTAACAGTGCACCTGTTGCTACAACAAAGACTCGCTTTAACTTTCCTTCTATTAACTCGTTTAAAATATGACCATATGTCACAACCGCAGAGCATCCACAGCCACTTCCACCCGCAAATACATTTTGGTCTGGACGATACACCATTAATCCACAATCATTATGATTATTGGAGACATCATAACCTTCATCTTTTAATAACTGCTTTAAAATTGGACTTCCTACACCAGATAAATCCCCTGTAAGAATTAAATCATAATCAGAAGGCTGTCTATTCAAGTCAACAAAGTGTTGTTGAATGGTATCTGCTGCTGCAGGAGCCATGGCTGAACCCATATCAAATGGATCTTTAATTCCATAATCAGCAACTTTGCCAATCGTTGCAGCTGTTAATTTGACTAATCCTTTATTTTTTGAAACTAAAGCTGTTCCTGCTCCCGTAATTGTAGAAGTAGCAGTATCTGGCTTTTGCCCTCCGTACTCGGTTGGATATCGAAACTGCCTTTCAGCTGTTGCGTTGTGACTACTAGCAGATGCTAAAACGTGATTAGCAAACCCCGCATCAACAAGGGCTGCACTTGTTGCTAGCGTTTCCATTGATGTCGAGCATGCACCAAACATACATAGAAATGGAATTTGATGATGACGCGCTACAAAATTAGCTGTGACATTTTGATTTAATAAATCACCAGCTAGGAAGAGGTCAATGTCTTCATACGTTAAATTGACTTTTTTCAAACAAGTATCAATGGATTCATTCATCAATTTTCTTTCTGCAAGCTCCCAATTCTCAGCATCACAGTGCAGTTCCTTATGTGTAATATCGTATGTATGACCAAGTGGCCCATCTGCTTCTTTTGGTCCTACAGCTGTTCCTGTTGAAGCAATGTAAATATTATTTTCATATACCCATGTTTGCTTTCCAACCTTTCGCATTTATACCCTTCCTTTCACTACCAAAGTAAATGTAATGTGTAACGTATAATTCCAACTACGTAAGCTGCAACGACTCCAAATACAATCACATTCCCTGCTAACTTGAACATGTTTGTAGCTACCCCTAACACAATTCCTTCACTTTTATGTTCTAATGCTGCACTTGTCATAGAGTTAGCAAATCCTGTAACCGGAACAGCAGAACCAGCGCCCGCAAACTGTCCTATCTTGTCATATATGCCTATCCCTGTTAGAAGGGCTGAAAGTAAGATAAGCGTCGCAACAGTAGGGTTTCCTGCATTCTTCTCACTAAAATCAAAAAAGGTTATATAAAAATTTTGAATGGCTTCTCCAATGGTACAAATGATTCCTCCTACAATAAAAGCCTTAATACAGTTTGATACGTACGGGGGCTTAGGCTGAAATGGCTTAATATTTTCTTTATAATTATCTTTTAACTTTTTCTGCTTCGGCATAAATCATGCCCTCCTTATCACTGATCTACAAAATAGACCCAATGAAATAATGAACCAAATATTTTTCCAAATACGATTGCCATTAACAAAATAACAATTTTATCTGCAATCCCAATTCTTTTCGCTAAAATAGGTAATACATTAAGCACTTCTGTAAGAGCGGCAGCCAGCATTCCAATAAATGTACCACTCGCTAATCCAACCACTATAATGACAATAGTCGGAAATCGCCATGTGTAATCATGAAGAGCTGCCCATCCTCCTAGGACTGCACCACTAATTACTGCCCACTCATAGGCCTGAATATATTTCATTGTTTTCGTCAACTGCATAAGTCTAGGAATGACACCCAACACGGTTAAAAAAGCGACAAAGCCACCACCTACTGCAAGCCCTCCTGCAAATCCAATCAAAGCCGTGAGTAATATACTAGCGATCATCGATATGCTTCATGCTTTCTTTGTTTTCGTTCATAATTACGTATTGATCTAAATCTTGTTGATAATTAAACATTTCTACTTCAAGAGGACTTGGCTCTTCATTAATTCTTTTTCTAAATAAATGATTAAAAAACAACACCATCCCTAAGCCTAAACCTATAGAATACGGAATTTGTAACAGTAATGGCTTTTCATCGCGTATTCCTGTTAGCATATAAAAGATTTTTTGATGAACTGCTCGCATACTCACATCTTCATGAAAATTCATAATAGCCAATGAAGCACCTATAAATAGTAAAAGCCATACAGCAATAAAGAGAGGAAAAGAATAGTTTCTTTTTCGATAGACTACTTCTATAATGGTTTGCGAAGGGCCGACTGTTTGAATTGAAAGGTTTTTAAATTGACTATTTAGCTCATTAATTACTTTCATTAAGTCAATGATGACAATGTTTTTATCACTCATGTTTACTCGACGAATGACAGTACCTTCAATTCGCTGTTTTATTTCTTCGTCTGCCACAATCATTGCAATCTGACCTACTACAACAGTTTCATTTGGATGTACTTGCACACGATGTCTCATTCTTAAGTAAACCGTTTGTTCCATCAGCATCACACCTCAAAAATCGTTATCACCCTTGTAGGTGTAGTATGTATTTCCTTCCATTATCTAATACAACAGGTTAACAACCATTAATTTCCATAAATACAAAAAAGGTGTCGCAAAGAACTTTTTAGTTCTTCGCAACACCTTTAGGCTACATAACTATTGGCGTTAACCTTCCATTCGAGCTTTCATTTGTTTAAGAATTTTCTTTTCAAGCCTCGACACTTGTACTTGTGAGATGCCTAACCTGGATGCAACTTCTGATTGAGTTTGATCTTTATAATATCGTAAATAGACAATTAGACGCTCGCGATCATCTAGTCCCTCAATTGCTTCTTTTAAAGCAATTTTATCAAACCATCTTGTTTCTTGGTGATCGGCAATTTGATCAAGTAGTGTAATAGGATCACCATCATTTTCGTAAACTGTTTCATGAATTGAAGAGGGAGCTCGATTTGCTTCTTGCGCTAATACCACTTCTTCTGGCGATAAATCTAAGAATTCTGCTACTTCAACAACCGTAGGTACCCGTCCTAAGCTTTTAGAAAGTTCATCTTTTGCTTTTCGAATTTTATTGCTCATTTCTTTTAAAGAACGGCTAACCTTTACGGTTCCATCATCACGAATGAAGCGTTGAATTTCACCAATAATCATTGGAACAGCATAGGTTGAAAATTTAACGTCATAAGACAAATCAAATTTATCAACAGATTTCAACAAGCCAATTGATCCTATTTGGAAAAGGTCGTCTGGTTCATATCCACGATTAATAAATCGTTGAACAACAGACCAAACGAGCCTCATATTTTTTTGCACAATCGTATCTCTCGCTTGTTGATCACCTTGTTGACTACGCTTAATCAACTCTTTCACTTCATTATCTTTTAAATAGCTTTCACTCTTATCTTGTTTGACCTCCACATCCATAGGCAAGTCTCCCTTAATTACAAAGCGCTTTGCTTTTTGCTAAATGCTTTTTTAAATAAACCGTTGTTCCATTTAACACACTTGATTCTACATGAATTTCATCCATAAAGTTTTCCATAATGGTAAAGCCCATTCCTGATCTCTCTAAGTCTGGCTTTGTTGTAAAAAGTGGTTGTTTTGCTTCATCTACGTCATCAATGCCAATACCTTCGTCTTTAATCGTAATTTCTACCATTCCTTCATCATGCAAGAAAACCGATATATAGACCGTTCCTGTAGATTTGCTTTCATACCCATGAATAATGGCGTTTGTAACAGCTTCTGATACAACTGTTTTAATTTCAGTAATTTCATCCATTGTTGGATCAAGCTGTGTGACAAATGCCGCAACTGTTACACGAGCGAATGATTCATTCTGACTTAACGCAGAAAATTGAAGGTGCATTTCGTTTTTCATTATGCCACCCCCAATTTTTGCAATGCATTTTGCTCATCTAGTTCCAATTTAATAATCTTGAACAAACCAGACATATCAAATAAACGTTCAATTGATGGAGAAATTGAGCACACAACCATTTCTCCGCCATTGTTTCGAATTTGCTTATAACGCCCTAGAATAACTCCTAATCCCGAGCTATCCATAAAAGTGAGATTTTCTAAATTTAATAAAATATGATGAACGCTTCCTTGCTCTAATACCTC
Organism: Priestia iocasae; assembly: GCF_016909075.1. Lineage (GTDB taxonomy): Bacteria > Bacillota > Bacilli > Bacillales > Bacillaceae_H > Priestia > Priestia iocasae. The sequence goes on along the minus strand of NZ_JAFBFC010000001.1, from coordinate 486,891 downwards.
TGTAATCTTTTGTCTTAGGTGATCAGCTGTATGATGATCTAATTCCCCACCTAAACGTACGAGCAACACATCTTGCTTTAATTCTAAATCAACAGAAAGACTCACTGTACAAACCCTCCTCGCAATCGTATAGTCAGTCTTTCGCTATTTAAAAGATGGATTCCTTCTAGATGACAAAACTAGTAGAATTTCGGCAATTTTAGCAGTTCTATTATGAAGACTGCGTAAAGATAGAGAAGCTTCGTTTAAATAACTGCCACCATGACGCTTCTTTAATTTCTTCACCAGCCACAAGTGGAGACGTACTGAGCACATCATTTTTCTTTTTAATAACAATAGTCCCAATCTCATCGCCTTTTTGAATAGGAGCATGAATGGTTTTCTTTAATTTCACTTCTGTTGTAATCTCTTTTGCTGAAGCACCTTTTTTCAACAGAACAGAGATAGGTTCAGATGTCACAACATTTACTTCTTTTTTATGCCCCTTATTTACTTGTGCTTTTGCAATTACAGCATCTCTTTCATGAACAGGTGATGTTTCATATTGACTAAATGCATAATCAAGCATTTTTGTAATTTGTGAGTTTCGATCTTTCGGTGTGTCTGCTCCGAACACAACTGCAATAACACGCATGTTGCCTTTTTTCGCTGTAGCAGTTAAACAATATTTTGCTTCTGATGTATAACCTGTTTTCACACCATCTACACCATCGTAAAACTTTACCAGTCGATTTGTATTAACAAGCCAAAACTTCTTATCTGTTTTTTCTCTTAAATAATCTTCGTATTTACCTGTGTAATTTGTAATATCTTCATACTTTAATAACTCTTTTGCCATCATAGCCATATCATACGAAGTGCTATAATGGTTACTTGTTGGTAATCCAGTTGGATTTTGAAACTTTGTATTCTTTAATCCTAACTCCTGTACCTTATCATTCATCATTTTGACAAATGCTTCTTCTGAGCCTGCAATATGCTCGGCCATTGCAACAGATGCATCATTCCCTGATCCAATTGCAATTCCTTTTAGCATTTCATTGACGGTCATTTCTTCGCCTGGTTCAAGGAAAATTTGCGATCCACCCATTGATGCCGCATACTCACTTGTGCGAACTTTTTCTGTCATCGTTATTTTTCCAGTATCAAGTGCTTCCATGATTAAAATCATTGTCATAATTTTAGTCATACTAGCAGGAGGAAGTTGCTCATTGCTATTCTTGTCGTATAATATTTCTCCGGTATCTCGCTCAACTAAAACTGCAGATTTCGCTTTATCGGCTAACTCTGATGTAGACTTTTCATTAGCTAAAACAGGTTGCGATATAAGTGGAAATAAAAAAGTCGTGAGTACCATTATCATTAAAAATCGTCTCATCTCCACAAACCTCCATTCTTTATACCTCCTATTTTTTCCAATGAAGTCATTATTTATACAATCATTATTTTGTGACAATACGAAATAATGCCTCTTCTCTTTCTTTCTATTCACTTTGCACAAAAGCAGCTAGTGTGCTTGAGAGCAGAAAACATTTTTTATCAAATAAAAAGCGCAAAGAGCTGTAAGCTCTTTGCGCTTTTTTCTATATTTATTTCTCGATTGTCCCATAAACAAGCGGTGGTGCTTCCACTTTGTCTTTCGAGATTTTAATGCTGTTGTAAATTTTTTCTTTTACATCTTCAATCTGATCTTGATTACTATAAATGGTAACAAGTGCATCTCCAGCTTTTACTGCGTCACCAATTTTCTTTCTCAACATCAAACCTACTGCCAAGTCAATTTCAGACTCTTTTGTTGCACGTCCTGCTCCTAAGAGCATTGCGGCTGTTCCAATTGAATCGGCAATAATCTCAGATACATAACCATCTTCTTTTGCTTCAAGATCAATCACATATTCTGCTTGTGGTAATTTAGAAGGGTCATCAACAACAGAGCCGTCTCCACCTTGAGCACTTAAAAATACTTTTAATGCTTCAAGCGCTTTACCATTTTTGATTACTTCTTCTAACATTTCACGAGCTTGCTCTAGGCTATCTGCTTTCTTAGCAAGATAGACCATGTAGCTTCCTAGTGCTAAACAAAGCTCCTCTAAATCTTTCGGTCCTTCACCCTTTAACGTATCAATCGCTTCTTGAATCTCTAATGCATTTCCAATAGCGAATCCAAGCGGCTGACTCATATCAGAAATGACAGCCATTGTTTCACGTCCAACGTTGTTTCCGATGTTTACCATTGCTTGTGCCAGTTCTTTTGCATCGTCTAAATCTTTCATAAATGCACCAGCACCTGTTTTTACATCTAATACAATCGCATCTGCTCCTGCTGCAATCTTCTTACTCATAATAGAGCTTGCAATAAGAGGAATGCTATTTACTGTTGCCGTTACATCACGCAATGCATATAGCTTTTTATCAGCAGGTGTTAAGTTACCTGTTTGACCAATAACAGCCACTTTATTTTTATTCACTAAATCAATAAACTGTTGTTTATCAATTTCTACATGAAATCCAGGAACAGCCTCTAATTTGTCAATTGTACCACCTGTATGACCTAGACCACGACCTGACATCTTAGCAACTGGAACCCCTACTGCTGCCACGAGAGGAGCAAGCACTAATGTTGTTGTATCACCAACACCACCTGTACTATGTTTATCTACTTTCACTCCTTCAATTTCTGAAAGGTCAATTACATCTCCAGATTCAACCATCGCCATTGTTAAATCAGCGCGTTCTTGTTCAGACATTCCTTGAAAATAAGTAGCCATTGCAAATGCACTCATTTGATAATCTGGAATTGAACCATCGGTAAAACCTTTAATAATCATTTGAATTTCTTCTGTAGATAACTCTTGTCCATCTCGCTTCTTCTGAATTAAATCCACCATTCTCATGATTGATAACCCCTTCTCTTTTAATTAATGATTTGGAATTTCTTTTACTAACTCTTTTACAAGGGATAAGAATTGCTGCTTTACTTTTTCTGTTGTCTCAATTACCTCATCGTGATGTAATGGTTGATCAAGAATACCCGCTGCCATATTAGAGATACAAGAAATACCTAATACCTTCATACCTGCATGACGAGCTACAATTACTTCTGGTACTGTTGACATTCCAACTGCATCTCCTCCTAATGTACGTAACATACGTACTTCAGCAGGTGTTTCGTATGTTGGACCTGTATTTCCTACATATACACCTTCTTGTACATGAATCGTTAATTTACTCGCTACATCTTTTGCTAATGCACGAAGATTTTTGCAGTAAGCCTCTGACATATCTGGGAAGCGTACACCTAAAGTAGAATCGTTTGGTCCAATTAATGGATTTGTACCAAAATTATTAATATGGTCACTAATGATCATTAAATCTCCTGGCTCATAGGATTCATTTACTCCACCCGCTGCATTCGTTACGATTAACGTTTGAACTCCTAGCTCTTTCATTACACGTACAGGGAATGTTACTTTGTCTAATCCGTATCCCTCATAGAAATGAAAACGACCTTGCATCGCTACAACTGGAACATTATGAATCGTCCCAAGTACAAGCTGTCCTGCATGTCCTTCTACAGTTGAAATCGGGAATTCTGGAATTTCATTATAAGGAATTTTCACAGCGTCTTGAATTTCATCTGCTAAGACACCTAATCCTGATCCTAGAATTAATCCAACTTTGGGTGTTGTTTCATATTTTTCTTGAATAAATTGAGCTGACTTTGCAATTAATTGACGATCCATTTATATCTCTCCCTCAATTATTAATTTAATTCTTTTAAAAAACTTTTTCCGTGCTTTGGTAGTGTAACGTTAAAGTTTTCGGCTATTGTGGCACCAATATCAGCGAACGTTTCGCGAATTGGTAACTCTTTTCCTACTTTCATACTTGGGCTATACACTAATAATGGAACGTATTCTCTCGTATGATCTGTTCCATGGTGAATAGGGTCATTTCCATGATCAGCTGTAATGATCAATAAATCATCTTCTTTTAATAACTCTAAAGCTCCTGTTAGTCTTTCATCGTATTCTTCTAGTGCATCTCCATATCCTTGTGGATCGCGACGGTGTCCAAATAGCGCATCAAAATCAACAAGATTAACAAAGCTTAATCCTGTAAAGTCCATGTTTAATGTATCTACTAACTTGTCCATTCCATCCATATTAGACTTTGTTCTTAAAGATTGTGTAACTCCTTCGCCATCATAAATATCGGCAATTTTACCAATTGAGATAACATCAAGATTATTATCTTTTAATTCATTCATGACTGTACGACCGAATGGTTTTAGCGCATAATCATGACGATTAGATGTGCGTTGGAAGTTGCCTGGTTCACCTAAAAATGGGCGAGCAATTACACGTCCAATCATGTAAGGGTCATCGAGTGTCAACTCTCGAGCAATTTCACAGATTTTATAAAGCTCATCAATTGGTACAATGTCTTCATGAGCAGCAATTTGAAGAACAGAGTCTGCAGATGTGTAAACAATTAAGTCACCTGTTTTCATGTGCTCTTCGCCTAGCTCATCTAAAATCTCTGTTCCTGAAGCTGGCTTATTACCGATAATTTTACGTCCCGTTTTTTCTTCTAATTGTGAAATAAGCTCTGGTGGAAACCCGTCTGGGAAAACATTGAAAGGTGTATCAATTCTCAACCCCATAATTTCCCAATGACCTGTCATTGTATCTTTTCCAGCAGATACTTCCTGCATTTTTGTATAGTAACCTAAAGGTTGTTCTGCCTTTTCAATCCCTTTAATTTCTCGAATGTTACTTAATCCTAACTTCGCCATATTTGGCATATGTAAGCCACCTCTATGTTCAGCAATGTGGCCTAATGTATCAGCACCTTCATCGTTAAACTTTGCAGCGTCAGGCGCTTCACCGATTCCAACTGAATCCATCACAATTAAAAAAATACGCTTATATGTATGAGTAGACATCTATGTGTTCCCTCCATTATTTAAACCTTTTAGTTGTAACTTTCCCACTTCATATTCATTTAATCAAAACTCTAACACGTCAGAAGTCTGACAACCTAAGTATAAATGTTTTCAATTCATTTGTACATCTTTTTAAAAGCGGTTACAAAAAATACATAAAGCCTACCTTTTTATTCGCCTTTATGAAGCCTATTGACAACTAAGCTTCCTCTACGAAATCGTTAAAAAGTAGGCTAAATGATCATTACGCTCTCGGATGAAATTGATTATACACATCTTTTAACCGAGTTTTTGTTACATGAGTATAAATTTGAGTAGTAGAAATATCGGCGTGTCCTAGCATTTCTTGAACCGCCCTCAAATCTGCACCGTTTTCTAATAAATGTGTAGCAAAAGAATGACGTAATGTGTGAGGAGTTAACTCTTTTTCAATTCGTGCTTCTCTTGCAAGTTTTTTCAAAATCTTCCAAAAGCCTTGGCGTGTCAGTCGCTTTCCATGATGATTTACAAACAAAGATTCATCTACACTTCGCTGTTTTGTTAATGCTGGGCGAGCTTGATTTAAATACGTACTAATCATCTCTGTAGCCATCCGTCCAATCGGTACAATTCGCTCTTTGTTACCCTTTCCTAGACAACGAATAAAGCCCATTGTGAGATGTACGTCTGATATATTCAGATTAACTAATTCAGATACGCGAATTCCTGTTGCATATAACACTTCAAGCATCGCTTTGTCTCTTATCCCTAGAGGTGTACGAGTGTTGGAAGATGAAAGTAATGCATCCACTTCTTCTGTTGATAAGACTTTAGGTAACTTTCGTTCTAATTGAGGAGTTTCAATATGAACGGTTGGATCTTGTTCAGCTACTTTTTCCCTCAATAAAAACTGATGAAACGAACGAATAGAAGCAATGTGTCTAGCAATTGTTTTAGACGATTTTTGTTGGTCCTTTAAATAACGTAAAAACGATACAATATGTGTTCGAGATACCTCGTTAACCGTTTGAAGTTGCTCTACGCTCTGTAAAAATTGTACATACTTTTTCAAGTCTCGCTCATATGAATCTATCGTATTTTTAGCCAATCCTCTCTCTACTACTAAGTAATGGATAAAATCTTGAATTTGATCCTTCAATGTACTCTACTCCCCATTTTGATAAAACATTAATAGTCGCTGCAACCATGTTTTCTCCTCGTCAATTTGCATGCTCATCACTTTTATGGCCGCCCCTTTAGGTTCTTCATATCTTTGATAGCTCTCGTATTCTTTATGAACCCAAATCATTCCATAATAAAACAGTACCGTAAATCCTGTAAATAGAACAAACACTTTACAAGTATTATATAATAATTCCATCCATGATTTCATGTTATATCCTCCATTGTCATTACTTATTAGAAGATATGCCAACATGGACAGGTTTTATACATGCTATTACAGGTAATCTAAAGATGAAAAGATTGAAAAACAGATGTCTTTTCGATACTTCTATCTTATAAAGGATAGGCATAGGAACAATGCTTTCTATTTATTATGTAAAAATGAAGAAAACCTTCTCCTCAATGGAAAAGGTTTTGCTTTAATTTGCATCGTCATTATTTTGATCATCATCATCATGGCAACGATAACAGATACCATGGAATGTCAAGCGATGATCTTTAATTTTAAATTTCCATTGCTTTTCCACAATCTCTTCTACGTCTTCAAGTAAATCTTCTTGAATTTCATCGACCGAACCACACTCAATACACACTAAGTGATGATGAAAATGTGCTGCTCCTTCTTTACGAAGATCATAGCGTGATACCCCATCACCAAAGTTAATTTTATCTACAACTTTTAATTCTGTAAGCAATTCTAACGTTCGATATACAGTTGCAAGCCCAATTTCTGGGGATTTTTCCTTGACGAGGAGATAAACATCTTCAGCACTCAAATGGTCCTCTTCATGTTCAAGGAGTACTCTCACAGTCGCCTCACGTTGAGGTGTTAATTTATAACTGGCTGAGTGCAACTGCTGCTTTATTCTTTCAACTCTACTTTCCATCAACATTCCCTCCCTCGCCACTACCTACCTATTATATCAAATGTAAGGGAAGTGTCAAAATAAAATCATTACAATTAAACAAAAATAAATATTATTATTTAATAATTATTATTATTTTTGAATACCTGTCATGACGGTTTTCATCAATAAAGGCGATACATATGCTTCAATCGTTGATGCACAAGCGATGAGAATGACCACAGCAACCATTGTCATACTATAACGCAAAAAAGCTGAAGAAACAGGCTCGTTTATCCCTTTAAAAAATTGCTGTCTGATTAACTTTAACGAAAAAGCCACCGACACAGTTGATAGAACAATAAACGCAGGAATCAAAAAGATATTTTGAGGCATGATGGACACGAACGAAACGGCAAACCCTTGTAGCCCCATTTGGTTTACCAAAAAACCAACAGTAAATCCAATGACCATTCCTTTTAAAAACAACAATACGAGCACAACTGGTAAACCAATAATTGAGATACCTAACAACCAGATAAAGCCTAAATACTTTAGGTTATGAAAAAAGCTTTGCTGAAACATTTCAGAACTACTTGCTACTTCTCCTGCTAGCACCTGTCCAAAGAAACGATTCAAATAGAAATACAAATCCTGCTTTTGCTCTAAGCTTAAACTATTGACAACAATGGCACCAAAAATAACACCCATTAAAAACAAAATCAAAACAAATAAATAAATAGAACTATTCTCACGAAAATGGGAAATAGACGCTCTTTGAAACGGTCTCTTCTTCATAGGTATCCTCCTATTAATCTCTTAGTAGAGTATATGATAGAAGGTTTTATATATGAGTCCGCAACAAAAATTTATGATAGAGAAAGCGTTGTTCTACTCTCCTATCGCACTTCTCAATTGTAAGTATTGTACGGCATAAGCTGTTTTTGCATCGTAAATTTGTTGTGTTTGAATATAGGTTAATGCTTCTTCTAATGAAAGGTGTAAAACGTCAACAAACTCATCTTCATCTAATTCTGCTTTTGTTTCCATTACTTTCAGTTCTTCCGCAAGGTAAAGGTGTACAAGTTCATCAGCAAATCCAGGAGACGTGTAGAAAGAAATAATGTGACGTAACGAGTCACACGTATAACCTGTCTCTTCTTCTAACTCTCTTTTAGCTGTCTCAATTGGTTCTTCTCCTTGTTCAAGCTTACCTGCAGGAATTTCAACGAGAATACGATCCATTGCTTTCCGATATTGCTTGACCATCACCATTTTATGATCATCCGTCATGGCAATTACCGCTACTGCACCAGGGTGTTTGACAATTTCTCGCTTACTCGTTTTTCCATTAGGTAACTCGACTTCTTCATGGTAGAGATCAATCACACGTCCTTGAAAAATCCTCTTAGATGATAGTGTTTTTTCTATTAAATGTTTCATTTTATACACCTCGTTCTATTTTTTTCATTGCTACATATATTCTATCATACGACGTTTAGGGGGTAGAACAAATGAAAGTTTATGTACAAGAAAAGCAAATTATTTTAATAGGAAAAGCATGGGAAATTCGCCAAAAGCTAAAAGAATATAGCCAACACTTTGAATATATGGATGAATGGATTGAGCATATTCACCAAAAAGAAAAGAGCTAACAGCTTATTGTTAGCTCTTTTCTTTTTAGCTAAACGCTGAAATTTGAGTTCCTCGTTCACTTCAAGCTACAATAAAAGAGATGAAACAAATCATTGCTTTAGGAGTGAGAAAAGTGGAGAAACGCCAACTTGGAACGTCAGATTTATATGTAAGCAAGTTAGGATTAGGATGTATGTCTCTAGGGAAAGATGAGCATCAAGCTACTACTATCATTGATGCTGCAGTTGATCAAGGAATTAACTATTTAGATACAGCTGATTTATATGATTTTGGATTAAATGAAGAGTTTGTTGGAAAAGCGATAAAAGAGAAAAGAAACGACTTAATTTTAGCTACAAAAGTAGGAAACAAATGGAATAAAGACAAAGACGGATGGAGTTGGGACCCTTCAAAGTCATACATAAAAAAAGCCGTCAAAGATAGCTTACAGCGACTTCAAACAGACTATATCGATTTGTATCAACTTCATGGAGGTACAATTGAAGATAACATTGATGAGACAATTGAAGCATTTGAAGATTTAAAGAAAGAAGGCGTCATTCGCTATTATGGAATCTCTTCCATTCGACCAAATGTCATTCGTGAATATGTAGAAAAATCCTCTATTGTGAGCGTTATGATGCAATATAGCATTTTAGATCGCCGACCTGAAGAAACTGTAATGCCTCTTCTTCAAGAAAATAAAATAAGCATTGTAGCACGTGGACCTGTTGGAAAAGGATTGTTAACAAATAAAGGTATGAAGAAGTTCAAGGAGTCATTTAACGAGAAAGGTTATTTAGATTACTCAAGCAACGAGTTGTCACAGTTACTTCCAGAACTTCAACGCCTTCATACACACGAATCACTAAATGCAACTGCCTTACATTATTGCTTACATTCTCCAGTCGTTGCTTCTGTAATAGCAGGAGCAAGTAGCATGCAACAACTCAAAGAAAATGTTGAGGCTATTAATCAGTCAACACTAACAGACGAAGAATACAAGGCCATTCAGGTATTATCTAAATCACTAACCTATACTAGTCATCGCTAATAGACGCAATTCAACAAAACCCCCTGTCACTCTATTCATCAATTTGATGAAATCATAGAGACAGGGGGTTTTAATTAGTTTATTTATATTGTTTCCAGTTCAAGTCGCTTTCACTTAGAAGCTGTTCAAAGGTCTTATTCTTCTCAGCCTTCTTACGTGCTTCTTCACGCTTTTTCTGTTCTTCTTCTTGCTTTTTTACTTCTTTTGCTTGTAATGCTTGCTTTTTTTGCTTCAGCTGTTCAAGCAAGCTTGTATCTAGCTGATCTTTTAAACTTAATCTGTCTTCTGTTTTCTTTTGCTTTGCCATGATAACCCCTCACTCACACCATTGATGTTTAAGATAGTATATCATAAGGCACGACAAATCAGAAAGAAATTAACAATTAGTACGCGTCTACTTTTACGGTGTCGTCAACGATTAGCTTAGGTTCTGTTGAAGCGATTACTTCTTCAATCGTATATCCTGTTGCTACTTCAATTAGTTTTAACCCCTCTGCGGTCACATCGATGACAGCACGGTCTGTAATAATACGATTTACAACTCCTTGTCCTGTCAATGGAAGCGTACATTCTTTTAAAATCTTAGGCTCACCTTTTCTATTTACATGTTCCATAATAACAATAATACGCTTTGCTCCATGAACAAGGTCCATTGCCCCGCCCATTCCTTTAATCATTTTCCCTGGAATCATCCAGTTAGCTAAATCACCGTTCTCTGCTACTTCCATTCCTCCAAGAATAGCTAGATTAATATGCCCCCCACGAATCATGCCAAAGGACTCTGCGCTATCAAAATAAGCGGCACCTGGAATAGCTGTCACCGTTTCTTTACCTGCGTTGATTAAGTCTGGATCTACATTTTCTTCTTTTGGATATGGACCAATTCCTAATAATCCATTCTCAGATTGTAGGACGACTGTTTTATCGCCTGAAATATAATTTGCTACTAAAGTAGGAATACCAATCCCTAAATTAACATAAAAGCCATTTTCAATTTCTCTTTCAGCACGCTTTGCAATCTTCTCTCTTACTTTCACACCGTCTTTAATCATCGTGTACCTTCCCCTTTCCGTTACTGTTGAACTGTTAAACGCTCAATACGCTTTTCTTGCTTTCCAACAATAAGTGATTGCACATATACACTTGGCGTATGAATCATATTTGGATCTAGTGCTCCTGTTTCATATAATTCTTCCACCTCTGCAATGGTTACTTTTCCAGCTGCAGCGATCATTGGACTAAAGTTTCGAGCTGTTTTGTTATAAATTAAATTCCCCATGTGATCTGCTTTCCAAGCTCTGACTAAGCTAAAATCTGCAACTAGCGCCTCTTCAAGAACATATTCCTTTCCATCGAATACACGCGTCTCTTTCCCCATTGCAACTGGTGTACCCACTCCAGCTGGTGTATAAAATGCTGGGATACCAGCACCACCTGCGCGAATTTTTTCTGCAAGTGTTCCTTGAGGTAACAACTCTACTTCAATTTCTCCCGAAAGCACTTGTCGCTCAAATTCTTTATTCTCACCTACGTAAGAACCGACCATTTTTTTAATCTGCTTATTTTTTAGTAATAAACCTAGTCCCCAATCATCTACTCCACAGTTATTTGAAATAACCGTCAAATCTTTTACCCCTGTTTCAACAAGAGCCAAAATTAAATTCTCTGGAATTCCACACAGACCAAATCCACCCACCATAATCGTGGCGCCATCATGAATATCCTTTACTGCTTCTATAAAAGATGTATGTACTTGTTTCATCGTCCCACTCCTTTTGAAAACGCTTTCTTTTAGGAATTAAAAGTATTCGTTAAGATACAATATTCCACTTTATATTCATAAATGAATGGTAACCTTCTTTTTACAGAAGATTACCATTCATTTTTTATAATGATTGATTATGCTTTTTCAACAATTGTTGCTACACCTTGTCCGCCACCAATACATAATGTTGCTAGACCAAGTTTTGCATCACGTTTTTGCATCTCATGGATAAGTGTTACTAATACACGTGTACCGCTTGCTCCAATTGGATGTCCTAGAGCAATAGCGCCACCGTTCACATTCAGCTTTTCTTTATCAAAATGCAACTCACGATCCACAGCAATCGATTGAGCAGCAAAGGCTTCATTCGCTTCTACTAAGTCCATATCCGCTAGTTGAACAGCTGCTTTTTCTAATGCTTTTTTCACTGCACTTACAGGCCCAATTCCCATAATACTTGGGTCAACACCAGCACTTGCATTTGCTTTAATTGTTACAAGTGGTTGTAATCCTAATTCTTCTGCTTTCTTACGGCTCATAACGACAACAGCAGCAGCTCCATCATTAATACCAGAAGCGTTACCCGCTGTTACAGAACCATCTTTTTTAAATGCAGGACGTAGTTTCCCTAAGCCTTCAGCAGTTGTACCATAACGAGGAAATTCATCTTTTGCAACGATTGTAACCTGCCCTTTACGTCCTGGAACTTCTACTGGTACAATTTCATCTGTAAATCGATTAGATTCAATTGCAGCCTCTGCTTTTTGCTGACTTAAAGCAGCAAATTCGTCTTGCTCTTCTCTTGAAATGTTATATTTTTCACATAAATTTTCAGCTGTAACACCCATATGATAATCGTTAAACGCACACCATAGCCCATCTTTAATCATGCTATCAACGACTTTTTGATCACCCATTTTATAGCCATTTCGGGCACCTTGTAATAAATAAGGTGCTTGACTCATATTTTCCATTCCACCAGCTACAATTACATCAGCATCTCCAGCAAGGATCGCTTGTGTCGCTAAGTGAACCGCCTTTAGTCCTGATCCACACACTTTATTAATTGTTAAAGAAGAAACCGTCTCAGGTACACCTGCAGCAAGAGCCGCTTGACGAGCTGGATTTTGTCCTAAGCCTGCTTGTAAGACATTTCCCATTATTACTTCGTCTACCTCAGCACCTGTTAGACCTACTTTGTTTAAAGCCTCTTTAATTACAGTGCCTCCTAAAGTTGTTGCAGAAACATTTTGTAAACTTCCCCCAAAGCTGCCGATTGCAGTTCGCACAGCACTTACAATAACTACATCTGTTTGACTCATGTCGTAAAACAACTCCTTACTGTTTGATAACTGTCAGTATACCTATTCGACGACTTATCAGAAATTCCTCTTATTTTGTCAAAATTTATATTTTTTATTGAATTCCTAAAATTATAAATTAAACTAGTTATTAAGTAAGCGTTATCATTTTTGTTGAGGAGGAAATGAATTTATGACTTTACCTAAAGCTGTCACCATTATTGAAGTTGGACCACGCGATGGTCTGCAAAATGAAAAGCAGTTTGTACCAACTGAAGCGAAAATTACGTTTATTAACTTGTTAAAACAAGCAGGATTTACTGAAATGGAGGTTACGTCTTTCGTTTCACCAAAATGGGTGCCACAAATGAAAGATGCGAAAGAAGTCGTTTCTGCTTGCTCTGACTCGCTCAGAAACATCGTATTAGCTCCGAATCAAAAAGGCGTTGAACTAGCAAAAGAGTTACATTGTCAAGCAGTTGCAGTATTTGTCGGTGTAAGTAACACTTTTAACAAAAAGAATATTAACAAAACGACTAAAGAGAGTATGCAAGAACTTGTTCCAATCATTCAAAATCTTAAAGAAGAAAACACGTTTGTTCGTGCTTGCATTTCAACCTCCTTTTACTGCCCATATGAAGGAAAAATGAAGGAAGAAGATACGATTGCTCTTTGTAAGCAATTTGTAGAAGCTGGCGTTGATGAACTTAGTGTCGCTGATACGATTGGAATGGCTAACCCCAAAGACGTGTATTCACTATTTTTAAAACTAAATCAGTTATTTCCTGAGGTCTTATTAACAGCTCATTTTCATGATACAAGAGGAATGGCTATCGCAAATATTTACGCTGCTTTACAAGCTGGGACTTCGCGATTTGATTCATCTGCTGGTGGACTTGGAGGATGTCCTTTTGCAAAAGGTGCCACTGGAAATGTCGCAACAGAGGACGTCGTGTTTATGTTACATGAGATGGGAATTGAAACAAATATTGATTCATCTAAGCTATTAGAAGCTGTGTCATTTATTGCTCCGTATGTATCCCGTAAAATTGACAGCAAGCACTTTGCCTTAAAGCCTGTTTCTTTGCAATAGAACACTATTTTTAAGCAATTTTTCAATTAGATGATGCCGATCACTTAGTTCCTTCTTTTATGTAAAAATGCTACAATATGAGTATCTTTACATATTATGTCACGTTTTTCACAAGGAGTTAAGACAATGAAAAAATGGTTCTTATTAATTGGTGTCATCATTGGCTATATTTTAACCGTTGGTATCTTTTTTACAAACCGACTGATGTATATTAAGAAAAAAACAGATGACGAATTGATTGAACGAGAGACATCAGAAGGATTTTATCAAGAACAGCTTTATCATAATCTCCCAAAACAATCATTTACCATTCCATCTTCTTTTGGCTATCAGTTGTCTGGTACAGTTATTAAGCAAAATGATGATAAACGATTTATTATTTTTTGTCATGGAGTTACGGTGCACTCCATCAATTCTGTAAAATATATGAACCTCTTTTTAAACCGTGGATGGAATATCATTTTGTATGACCATCGTCGTCATGGCTTATCAGAAGGAAAAACAACGAGTTACGGCCATTATGAAAAATTTGATTTACAAACGATTGTCAATTGGACAAAAGAGCAATTTGGACAAGATATTACACTTGGGATACATGGTGAATCGATGGGTGCAGTCACAACCTTGTTATACGCAGGTTTAGTAGAAGACGGGGCAACATTTTATATTGCTGATTGTCCTTTTTCTGACTTTGAAGAACAATTATCATACCGATTGAAAGAGGATTTTCGCTTACCAAAACAGCTGGTTATGCCGATTGCCAACCTATTCTTAAAGGTAAGAGATGGGTATTCGTTCAGAGATGTCTCTCCTATTCAAATCATTGATCAAATTAAAGAGCCTATTCTATTTATTCATAGTGAAGAAGATTCATACATTTTACCTCGCATGACAAAAGAACTTTATGATAAAAAAGAAGAGCCTAAACAATTATTTCTAGCACCACTTGGTACTCATGCCCGCTCCTATGCAGACAATCCAGAAGAATATGAGAACGTAGTTGATGCATTCTTGCAACAAAATAAGCTGAACTCCTAGGAGTTCAGCTTATTTTATTAATGAGTGACATGCGAGGATTTAAAATTTGACTAGGGCATTTGAGCATAAATGTATTGGCAGTCTCTACATAGTCAATCGTCATGTTATCATCTAAAAACACTTGTTTGTTTTTTTCAACAAATACAGGGCGGAAATTTGTTTCAATTTTAACGTCGCCTTCATCTGCTTCATCGATAATCCACAAGGCTGTTACCCCACTCACCACGCACCCACATCCATCAGTATCATATTTAAGTTTCACTAACTCATTTTCATTTTGAGGAAATAGTTGTTCCATTTTTTCAATCGCTTTTTCTGTAAATGTAATCTTCATCTTTGTCCCTTCCTTTCCACTTCCCTTACAGTATAGTATAGTTTTTCTTTTCTTACGAATATTTAAGACAAGTTGAAAATCCAGAGCACTATGCGTAATATAGATAGTACATTCTATTATTTTCCACTTAGGAGGAACATGTATGTCAAAAGTTCAAATTAAAGTAAACGATAACGGATCTTTTCGTGTAACAGGGGATGTAGAGTTAATTGATGCAGATGGAAATGTATTTGAAACAAAACAAACCTTCTCTCTTTGCCGATGTGGTCTTTCAACGAAAATGCCTTTTTGTGATGGTAATCATAAAGGAAAGTTTGATTCCTGTGTACGCGCTAAACAAGTGTTAGATGAGTAATCATATAACACACCACACCGTCTATAACCGTATTTTATTCTTATCATCTCATGTATAATGGTCCTTAATGAGGTGAATGTATGGATCGATTACTAATTCAAAAAATGCTTTTAAATTGCTTGTCTCATTATGGTCATGAATCTATTTCGTTAACTACTTCTGAACATCATCACCTTTACGATAAAGTCATCGAAAAAAAACAACTTGAGTCAAGTAACGATCTATACGAAATTATTAACGATGTCGTGTACGATTACTTAACCGATAATGGAAGTATATGGTGAAGAAAAGCAGTTTTATTTCAGATAACAAATTAGTAAATAAAAAGGCTGAGACAAAAAGGGGCAGGCTCGCCTCTGTTTTGCTCAGCTTCTTTTGTATGTTGAATTAGGAAAAGTATTTTCATTCCGTTCTCTTACTTTCGATGAAAAGCATTTCCAGCTAGTTTTTCTACTAATCGTGGGGCAAGCTGATAAAGTGTAGAACCCATCCCCATCCAACCTGGTAAATTAATTTCTCTTTTTTTCTTAATCATAGCATCAACAACTTTTTTAGCCACTACATCCGGATTTAACATAAATTTTTCCACACTTTTTGTGTAATTTCCCGATGTATCAGCGATGGTAAAAAAATCCGTTTGAATAGGACCTGGATTGACAGCTGTGACATACACATTTGTTTTAGAAAGTTCCATTCTTAAGCTATTGGTAAAACCTAAAACTGCATGCTTCGTTGCCGCATAGCCACTTGATTTGGGAGTAGCTAATTTTCCTGCTTGAGAAGCGATGTTTATTATTTGGCCTTTATTTCGTTTCACCATGTCTGGTAATACCATCTTCGTACACGCAATTAACCCTAGCACATTTACTTGAAACATGGCTTCAATATCTTCCATTTTGGCATCTTCGACTGACTCAAAAATACCAAAACCTGCATTGTTAACTAGCACATCAATCGAACCAATTTTTTTTTTAATTTGCGTGAACGTACGTTGAACATTTTCAATGTGACTCACATCTAATTCATATGTATAGCAGCTTGTTTTATACTGACGCTGAATTTTTGCTGCAACCACACGTAGCTTCTCTTCTGTACGTGCAATTAACACGACGTTTCCACCACGCTTTGCTACTTCATACGCTATTTTTTCACCTAATCCTCCCGATGCTCCGGTAATGACTACGTTTTTGTTTTTTAATGATTGAATACTCACTATGACCACCTCATACCATTTAACCTATTACGTTTCTCTTTATCATAACCTTATTCCTTTGTTGTAACATCTTTTCTCTTCTTTCGTGTCGTTTCTTTTAAATAAGAAACGTCTCAAAAGATAAGGTATTTCTTCCTTTTGAGACGGCTAGCATTAAGCGTAATAAACCCAATGTTGTTGGCTACTATCAATTTTCACTTCACCTAAATTTTCCAGATAGTCTAATTGTCCAATTGTTTCGGACATCGTTAAGCCAAGTTGCTTCTCGTACACCTTTGGAAACAGCTTCGTACAAATTTGAAAAGCGGTTCTTGGCTGCTCTTTTATCAATTTTAACACTTTATATGCACGTTCATGCTGTTTATTTAAACGTTCTTGGATCAAATCATGTGCATTTTCTACTTCTTCTCCATGTCCCGTATAAACACGTTTAATTGGAAACGTCAGCAATCGTCTTAACGTATCATTATATTGAATTTGTGATTTTGCTCTCTCTTCATATTTAGATTGTGGTGGTTCAATAAGCGGATTGGATGAAATATGGCTAATTAGAACATCGCCTCCAATTAATAACTGTTGTTGCTCATGATACAAAGCAATATGACTTTGAGCATGACCTGGTGTCTCTAACACTTTCCACCCTGTTAAACCTTGGATGAAATCTCCCTCTTTTACCGTACTCGTTAATGATCGATGACAAGAATACTTTAATGTACTTTTCAATTTGGGTAAAAACGATAAAAATACTGGGTCTATACCTGATTGTGTAAAGAATTCTAGAAAAAACGCCTCGTAGTGCTTTAAGAAATCGTTATCTTGGGTAATCCAAACTTCATTATGTTGATGACCAATTACTTTAATATCTTTATCTAGGTAGTCTAATAATCCCACATGATCAGGGTGATGATGTGTTAAGACAACTTGTTCGATATCTGATACAGCAAAACCAATTCTACCTAACTCTTCATTAAATTTCTTCCATGCTTCTTCTGTCTTAACACCCGCATCTACCAATGTGAGGCTATCTCCTTCTAAAAGATAGACATTCACATCCCCAACATCAAATGGTGTAGGAAGCACAATTTTATGAATTTGAGTGACCATTCATTCATTCTCCTTTAGTTAACATAGTCGCTTTCTTTAAGTGTACACGATTTGTCTTCTCATTCAAGCTATTCAAATTAATTTCATCTAAATATTGACAGGACTAGTTATTTCATTGCATAATGACAAGAAATAAAATCGGCGTTGATTGGGATTAGTAAATGATTAATGATGCATAGAGAGCAAAGTTCATAGGCTGAGAAACTTTGTCATCCTCTTAATAATTGAACCTACCCATGAGCTTTTAGGGAAACCTAAACGTCTACCCACGTTACGGGATATGAGTTGAGTATATTTTTTATACTAACGAAGGTGGTACCGCGGATTCTAAGACCTTTCCGTCCTTTGCGACGAAAGGTCTTTTTGTTGTTTATTTTATTTAGAACAGGAGGCTACCCTAAAATGAACGGTATCTCAAGTATCGGTTTTATTGGTGCAGGCTCTATGGCTGAAGCCATGGTTGCAGGACTTGTAGAAAAGAAACAACTACGTAAACAAAACATATATGTGACAAATCATTCGAATGATGCTCGCTTAAACTACTTTAAAAGTACGTATGGTGTAAATGTTACACGTGATAAACAAGAAATCGTCACAAACTGCGATTTAATTGTGTTAGCAATGAAACCAAAAGATGTTGTAGAAGGCGTACAATCCATTAAGCCATTTATAAAAGACAAACAATTTATTGTGTCGGTGTTAGCTGGTGTCTCAACAGAAAGTATACAAACGTTAATTGAAAAAGAAGTAGCCGTTGTGCGCGCAATGCCTAACACTTCTGCTTCAATTGGATTATCTGCCACCGCTATCGCAAAAGGTGAGTTTGCTACTACCTATCATATTAAAGAAAGTAAACAGTTATTTAGCTCTATCGGAACTGTAACAATCGTAAAAGAGGATGATTTACATGCTGTAACAGGCTTATCAGGAAGTGGGCCTGCGTATGTGTATTATCTAGTTGAAGCGATGGAAGCTGCTGCACATACCATTGGATTAAATCAAGAAACAGCAAAAGACTTAATCCTTCAAACTCTGATTGGCTCTGCGGAAATGCTCAAACATTCCTCTAAATCACCTGCTACTCTTCGCAAAGAAGTGACAAGTCCAGGTGGTACAACCGAGGCTGGTTTAAAAACATTATCAGCCTACCGTTATCAAGAAGCAATGATTGAATGTATTAAGCAAGCTACTGAACGATCGAAAGAACTTGGGGAATCGATTAACCAGACAACAATGTCTCCTAAGCTTTAAAGATGAAATATAGGAAAAGAAAGTGCTATAATTCATTTGTTTAGAAAATCGAAATAATTGGAGGCTGTATAACCTTGTCTACTCAATTGTTTTCACCTTATACAATTAAAAATATAACGATTAAAAACCGCATCGTTATGTCACCAATGTGTATGTATTCTTCTCACAATGAAGACGGCCATGTACAAAATTGGCATTTTACTCATTACGTCAGCCGTGCTGTCGGCCAAGTAGGAATGATCATGCTCGAAGCAACAGCGGTCCATCCTCAAGGGCGTATTTCATCTCGCGACTTAGGAATTTGGGATGATCGTCATATTGAAGGGTTACAAGCTCTAGTATCTCAAATAAAAGAACATGGTGCGACAACAGCTATCCAACTCGCACATGCTGGACGAAAAGCAACTGTTGATGGAGAAATCTTTGCTCCTTCTGCCATTGCATTCGACGAGAACATGAAGCGTCCAAAAGAAATGTCAATTGACGAAATTAAAGAAACCATTGTTGCCTTTAAAGAAGGTGCAAGTCGAGCTAAAAAAGCAGGCTTTGACATAATCGAACTTCATGGTGCTCATGGTTACTTAATAAATGAGTTTCTCTCTCCTGTAAGTAATAAGCGTACTGATGAATATGGTGGTTCGGCTGAAAACCGCTACCGTTTCTTGCACGAGATTATTACAGAAGTGAAGCAAGTATGGGATGGTCCTTTACTTGTTCGTGTATCAGCTTCTGATTATTTACCAGAAGGGTTAGATGTGGAAGACCACGTCACATTTGCTCGTTGGATGAAACAAGATGGTGTGGACTTAATTGATGTTAGTTCAGGAGCTGTTGCTCCAGCTAAAATCCCCGTCTATCCTGGCTACCAAGTTAAATTTGCTGAAACGATTAAGCAGCAAGCAGACATTGCGACGGGAGCGGTCGGACTTATTACAAGTGGGCTACAAGCCGAGGAGATTTTACGTAACGAACGCGCTGATTTAATATTTATCGGCCGGGAATTATTACGTGACCCTTATTGGGCTCGAGCGGCAGCAAAAGACTTACGAACAGACATTCAAGCACCCGTACAATACGAACGTGGCTGGTAATGTAAAAAAAAGCGAAGGCGATCTCTTTTGAGATCGCCTTCGCTTTTTTAGTTTGGAATTGGAATCATTTTCAAATCTTCTGCTACTTCTGTTTGTTCGAATATTTCCTTCGCTTCATGAACAAGCAACTGAATGCTGTCCGCTTGATAACGAGAGCTAATATGTGTCAGAATAAGCTGCTTAACGTTCGCTCGTTTAGCCACTTCAGCTGCTTGCTTCGCTGTCGAATGAAAATAATCATAAGCCAACTGCTCATCATTACCAGCAAATGTCGCTTCATGAACAAGCACATCTGCATGGGAGGCAAGTTCGATACTCTTTTTACATATTCGTGTATCTCCTAGAATAACGATTACTTTTCCTTTTTTGGGAGGGCCTACAAAATCAGCTCCATTTATCACTGTTCCATTCTCTAATTCAACTTGTTCACCTTGTTTAATTTTCTGATAGATTGGGCCTGGCTTAATCCCAACTTCTTTTAACTTATCTACTAATAGAATACCGGGTAAGCTCTTTTCCGTGATTCGATACCCATAAGAAGGAATACCATGCTCTAGTAATTGACACTCCACTTTAAATGTATCATCTTCAAAAATAATGCCTTCTTCTACCTCAACTATTTTTAAAGGGTAACGTACATGCGTTTGACTAACCGATAAGGTAACAGAGATAAACTCCTTGATACCACTTGGTCCATATACGGTTAAAGCTGATTGTCCATCTTGAAACGACCGACTTCCAAGTAAACCAGGCAATCCGTAAATGTGGTCACCATGAAGATGTGTAATAAAAATCTTTTCAATTCGGCGAGGCTTAATAGATGTATGTAAAATTTGGTGTTGCGTCGCTTCTCCACAATCAACTAGCCACGTTGTTCCTCGCTCTTGTAATAATTGTATCGCAATGGACGATACGTTTCGATGTTTAGCAGGAATACCCGCGCCAGTTCCTAGAAATAGTAACTCCAAAGAAAAACCTCCCTATTCTTTCCGTACAAAAAGCCTGTATAAGTCATTATACAGGCTTTTTTCATATTCACAAAGACTCTTATTTTACGTAAGCTAACGCATTTGTCAGTGTCTTAATCATAAAGTCAATGTCAGCTTCTTCGATTGTGAGTGGCGGTGAAAGAGTTAATACGTTATTATAACCCGCAACTGTTGCACCGTTTTTCCCAATAATTAGTCCTTCTTTCTTACATTCAGCAATGATTTTATTGACATATTGAACATCGATTGGTTCTTTTGTTTGCTTATCCTGCACAAGTTCAATTCCTATAAGCAACCCTTTTCCACGAATATCACCTACATGGGAATGATCCTTTAACAGATGCTGTAACTCTCCAAGCAAGTATGCACCAAGTTCTTTTGAACGCTTAAATAATTGTTCTTGCTCCATAATCTCAATATTCTTTAAAGCTAAGGCACATGCAGCTGGACTACCTCCAAATGTGTTTACATGACGTAGATAGTCATATTCATTCGTTCCTTTAAACGCTTCATAAATTTCTCTTCTTACCGCTGTAGCAGAAAGAGGTAAGTAAGCACTTGTAATTCCTTTTGCCATTGTAATGATATCTGGCTTAACGCCATAATTCATAAATCCAAATGGCTCCCCTGTACGACCAAACCCACAAATGACTTCATCGACTATTAAAAGGGCACCATGTTTCTCACATACCTCTTTCACAGCTTTCATATACCCATCAGGTGGCATTAGAATTCCTCCACCTGTAATAATAGGCTCCATAATAACTCCCGCAATGGTTTCACTCAGCTCCCACGTCATGGTGCGATCTATTTCTTTAACGGCGTGAAGTTCTGACGGCGGACAATTTGGCGCATCAGTTGCACGATATGAGTCTGGTGGGGAGACATGGATAAAACCTGGAGCTAACGGCTCATATTTATATTTTCGTTGCGCTTGGCCAGTTGCTGAAAGTGCGCCCATCGAGTTTCCATGATATCCACGATAACGTGAAATAAATTTATAGCGATGTGTGTCCCCTTTTTGTTGATGATACTGCCTTGCAATTTTAAATGCCGCTTCATTCGCTTCTGATCCACTATTGGAAAAGAAAATAACATAGTCATCGCCTAACATTTGATTTAGCTTTTCTGCTAGTTGAATAGCAGGTGTATGACTTTGAGTTAAAGGAAAATAAGCAAGCTTTTTCAATTGTTCGTAAGCTGCCTCCGCTAATTCTTCGCGCCCATATCCTACATTCACGCACCAAAGCCCCGCCATTCCATCTAAGAAACGATTTCCTTCTTGATCTGTTATCCAAGCTCCTTTTGCTTCTTGAACAACCATTGTCGCATGTGGAGTATATGGCTTCATTGAATGCCACACATACTTCTCATCTTTTTGTAGCAACTCTTCTTGATTTTTTCCTACTTGTACCATTCCATCCAATCCCCTTCCTATTACTTCAATCGTGTCTTACTCATACCTTCACCACAATCATTGAAGAAGACAACAGAGATGTGTTAATTGCTACTTGTATTTCAAAGAAAGGAACGAGCATGGATTGTTGACTTTTCCATTTCTCGTTCCTACAAACTCATCATTTACCTTATTCAAACTTTGCTTTTGTATGATACATATGTTAAAAATCAAAGCGAGATGTAATCATTTTTTTACGAGTATAAAAATTCAGTCCGTCTTTTCCGTTCACATGTAAATCACCATAAAATGAATCTTTCCAACCAGAAAACGGGAAAAATGCCATCGTTGCAGGAACCCCAACATTTACACCTAACATGCCTGCATCGGCTTCTTCACGGAATTGACGAATTGCTTTAGCGTCTTTTGTATAAATCGTTGCTCCATTTCCAAATCTTGATTTTCGAATGTATTCTAACGCTTCATCTAAATCTTCTGCACGAAGCAAACTTAAAACTGGAGCGAAAATCTCTTCTTTTGCAATGGTCATAGTTGGTGTCACATAATCAAAAATAGTAGGACCTAAAAAATTCCCCTCTGGCATCTCATCCATTTCCTTACGCCCATCTCGAATAAGGTTAGCTCCTTCTGCTAAGCCTTTCTGAATATAACCAAGCACTGTATCACGATGCTGCTGACGAATAACAGGTGTTAATAACACTTCATCATCTAAACCATTGCCCATTATAAGCTCATCTGCTTTTTCCCTTAGTTTAGAAGCCACTTGATCAGCATTATCTCCTACTAATACAACAGCGCTACAAGCCATACAACGTTGCCCTGCACTTCCGTAAGCTGAGCTAATAATATGTTGAACCGCTTTCTCTACATCGCAATCAGGCATCACAATATGGTGATTTTTAGCACCAGATAATGCTTGCACTCTTTTGCCTTGTACAGCAGAGCGTTCATATACATATTTGGCAACCGGTTGAGAGCCAACAAATGAAATAGCACGTACATCATCATGTTCAATTAAACCATTTACAACATCATGGGCCCCATGTACAATATTCAACACACCTTTTGGCGCTCCAGCTTGTGTAAATAACTCTACTAAGCGATTCGCTAATAAAGGCGTTCTTTCTGAAGGCTTTAATACAAATGTATTCCCACATACAATCGCAAGTGGAAACATCCAAAGCGGAACCATCATCGGAAAGTTAAACGGGGTAATTCCTCCCACAACACCTAGTGGATATCGATACATTTCAGAATCAATTTCTTCTGCAATATTACCGAGGGTTTCCCCCATTAGTAACGTTGGGGCACCTGAGGCAAATTCAACACATTCGATTCCTCTTTGTACTTCACCATAGGCTTCTTTGTAAGCTTTTCCATTTTCTTGCACAACAAGTTTTGCTAATTCTTCATGCTGATCGACTAATAATGAATGATATTTAAATAAAACTCTTGCTCGTTTTGGAGACGGAACATCCTTCCACGTATTAAATGCTTGTTGAGCTGCTTGAACCGCTTGATTAACATCTTCTTTCGTTGAAACAGGTACAGTTGCAATTACCTCTTTTGTAGCTGGATTAATCACATCTAACTTTTCACTACCTTTTGAATCTACCCATTCCCCGTTAATATAGTTTTTTAATAATAACGTATCTTTATTTACCACTGACATGTACGATACCCCCTTAGAATAATTGGATTCTTTGTATCTTATTATCTAGTATTTCTGCATCTGTTTCATTAGACATTGTGTAAAAGAACGATTAGGAATTATTCCACATAATGCATAAGGGGATGAACAAAGTCTTTAAAGAACTCTTCATTCATCCCCTTGAACGTTATAATTTATATGATAGTTTACTGGTTGAGTTAACGGTGAACAAGTATTCATAAGTCATTAACATAAACTCAATCGCCATGCGCTTTTCTGGTTGCATGAAGTCTGAACCTAGCAGCTTCTCTAGTTTTTCAATGCGATGATAGAGCGTTTGACGAACAATAAATAATTTTTTCGCCGTTTCTTGCTTTGAACCCTGACATGCAAGGTACGTTTTTAAGGTTTCCATTAATTTCGCATTGTACTTTTTATCATAATTGATAACTGGCTCTAAATACTCCATGACAACATCACGAAGATCTTTATGCTGTTGAACGAGAGAAATAACCCTAAACATATGAAGATCATCATAAAAATGAATGGTTGTGCTGGACTCTATTTTTTCTTGAATTTTTATCGTATCAATTGCTTTTTCATAACTTTTACCTATGTCTCGTAAATCTTGATAATAAGAGCCTATTCCTATTAATTGAATAGGAAAGTTGCGTTTCTTTTGATAATCTGTATCCATTAACCTTGAAATACCATCTGTTATTCTCTTTTTCCATGTCTTATAGGACCTTTTATTAAGCAACAACAGTACGATATAATTGTGTTTCTCAATTGTAAAAAGGTGAAAACCTTCTTGTTCAAATAAATTTCGTATGAATAATTTAAAATAAGTTAAATCAAAGGAAGGTTGTTCACTATCTGAACTCCATTTACATACTGCCACAACCCCACCATCGATTGCCGTTGGATGAATACTTTCTTCAAGATAATGCATAAGCTTCTCATGCGATAGTTCACCTGTTAGCCATTTTGTCATCCACTCTGTTTCTGCTATCCTTCTTCTTTCTTCTACATATAAATCTCTTAAAAAGTGTTGTGCTAATGCGGTTGCTGTTCGATCTAATGCTAGAAGTTCTAGTTCTGTTAAATATCGTTCATGACACAGTAAATATAGCTCAGCGTAGTCTTGATTTAACACTTGAACGCGTTGTAGCCCTATAGAGGTTTGTTCTCCGTTTGTATCGATTTGATTTAGAAGATGGAGTATTTCTTTTTCTTTTGTAGGTGAAGCATGTGGTATAAGTGTAGTCACTTCATTTAAGCGAAGCGCAACTTGTAAGTTTGTATATTTGTGAAAGAAAGTTAAGATTTCCTGAGGATGATTAATGGTTAATAACAGCTTATTTAACTGCTGAGAATAATTCTCTAAGTCTGAAATCATTTGATAATGTTGATTAATCAACATTGAGTGAATATCTTGCGTAATCTCTACAAATGGTACTTCTTCGTGAAAAATAATAATTGGAAAATCATGTTCATTTGCAATATTAACCACTTCTGGAGGAATCTCAGAGGTGTATATTCCTATTTCGATACATAATCCAACTGCACGACATTCAATTAATTGATGAAGAAATGAAATAAAGACCTCTTTGTTTTCTTTCCATCCGACCCCTGTAGATAAAATAAGTTCGTTTCCATTTAATAATTTGTTCACGTTCGTTACTTCCATAATATGTACCCATTTCACCATATTATTGAGCCCTTTTTTCCCTGCAATCACTTCACTACAAACAAAATGCTTTCTACCTAATATTTCATTAACTGTTAAATATGATTTCAAGCGGGCACCACCTTTTTATGATGTAAGATTGATCTTTATATTTATTAATATTATATTAAATTTTCAGAAAATAAAGCGATTTAATAAAAAAAGTTGTAATCACTTTAGAAATGATCACAACTTCTCAGCTCTTTTTGTTAATTTATGTAAAAATCGATGTCTTTTTGCTGCTTGCTCTTTAATTCTTGTGATTTCCTTTTTATAAAACTGCAAATCTTGTAATGAAACCGCATTTAGCATCTCCATTTTTAATTTATCAATCAAATGTACTTCCTCTGGTGTCATACCTTCACTCATATTAATCATAACCGGCACATCCTTCCTAACTATTAATTACTACAAAATACGTTAGTTCGAAACCCTTTTTGGGTCTTGTAACCTAATTGTAATGTATGTGTTACAAAAGACATTTAAAATAAGCCTGCTAAAGTTGCATTAACCTTAGCAGGCTCACTGTAAAAAGCGATAACTGATAAAACAGTTCTACGATTTATTGTTCATTGGACGTGGTAATATTTTCACCCATTACTCATTATCCCATCACGTTTGATGGATCATAATAGAGGAAAAGTATTTACGTGCATCTGCCGTTAAAATGTGCATAACACATTCATCTTTCTCGTGACCTTGGCTTTTTTCAAATTGAACGAAAGCTCCACTTAAATTTTCTGTTACAGCTTTAATTTTATATCCTTGCTGGATTAAATAATCAATCTTATCTCGTTCTGCTATAAACTCTTGATAGGAAGACATCCTTTCACCTCAATTCATTGTAATGGATTTTTCACTTGGTACTTTTATCTTTTCGTCTACTTCAATAACCCAGTCTCTTCCTACAGTGATTCCTAAGTATGTTTCATCATCCGGATTTTCAATTTCTGCTTGCTTATACTTTTTAAACCACCAATACTTTGCTAAAACATAATAGCAACTAGAACCTACTAAAAACCCAACGATGAATGAGTAGTTGGCTAAAAAATAAGCTGCTAAACCACCTGTAATCCATGCAATAAATCCTGCCACATTAATACCATTAAGATATTTATACTGTCCTTCACTTTCATATAAATCTGTCACATTCACTCTGCGTTTGCGTAGCAAATAATAATCAGCAAACAAGATCCCTACAATCGATGACAAAATTCCTCCAATAACAAGTAACGCAGGAATAATGATGCCGAATAGACTCCACGGCTGAACGATTGTACCAATGATTCCTGCCATTAGAACGCCTACCCAAAAAGGTACTTTTGGTCCACCTACATTTGAAAAAATGGTTGCAGCTGGAATCAAGTTAGCAGATATGTTGGTTGACCATTGAGCAAATACAATCATGAGTAACAAAATTCCTAAAATAAATCCACTTGCTGCTTCTTGTAATGCGACCACTGGATCGTAATTTTTCACAGCGATATAGGAGACACCACCAATGATAACCATAAACGTTTGTGTTAAGGGTAAGGCAACAACACTTCCCACTAATGACGATTTGTTTCGTTTAAACCAGTTGCGCTCATGCTTTGGTGCTTTAATATACCTAGAAATAGAAGGCATATCCGCTGCTAAAGTTGCCCAAAATCCCATATTACTCATTATAACAATAACAAATGCTGTTACAGCTGCGCCGCCAGTCACTGGATTTTCAATCCAAGCCCACACTTCTCTTCCTTCCGCCAATGCTTTATCAGATAGTGTTGTGTACATCCATGCTGAAATAATGATAATAATGGGAGCCGCCAAGTCTGCAAATCGTTCTACTGCCTTAATACCTAATGCAGTGTTGATAAGCTGAAATAAAGCAAAGAGGAAAAAACAAACGAGCCAGTTATCAAAACCAACTAACACGTTCAAAATCCCATTCATGGCTGTTGATCCAAAATACGTGTTAATTCCAAACCAACACGATGCAGCAATTCCACGTACGAGCGATGGAATATGAGTGCCAATTGTACCAAAAGGTGCTCTCATATAAACTGGAAATGAGAGCCCATGCTCAATTCCGATATCACCAATGATTGTCATAAATAATCCAATTGCTACTGAACCAATGACTGTCGCAAAGACGACCCATCCTAGTGAAATACTTCCAACACCAGCTCCACCAATTGCAAATGCTGCTAGTACAACTGCCATACTCACCCACATTAAAGCAAAGCCAAACGTCCCTATCTTCTTATCACTATGAGCGATAGGTAACAAATCTGGTGATTTCAAATAACTTGTTTGCTTTTTCATTGTACACACCCCTTATCATTCAAAATAAACACGCTTCACGTAAACCTTGATTCTATCAACATGATAATCAACAAAGCATAAGCTAACGATTCATATACAGAAAGGGCTGTTTCAAAGAGCGTAAGAAGAGCTCCCTTTTTATCTGTCATAGCTTTTGAAACAGTCCCAACTTAACGTACAACTTTTCTCTTTTTATTTATTCATGAAAAAAGGGGGGTGAATGTTTGAATGAAAATTTCATCTATTAAATAGTTACTTGCTTATTACGCTCATTTTCAAGAGTAGAGTTATATTTTGCTCGTTTTAAATATTGACCATATCCTTGTTTGCCTACATATTTCTTATCTTTTACAACAAACTCACCACGGCATAAAACAGAAATTGGCTCGCCTGTTACATTCATTCCTTCAAATGCATTGTAATCAACAGCCATATGATGCGTTTTAACTGAAATGGTTCGCTCTACATTTGGATCAAAGATGATAAGGTCTGCATCCGCTCCGACTGATATGGTTCCTTTTTTAGGATGCAATCCAAAGAGTTTTGCAATTCGTGTCGAAGTTATATCGACGAATTGATTCAGGGTAATTCTTCCTTTTTTAACTCCCTCTGAAAAGAGAATGGTTAAGCGATCTTCGATCATCGGGCCACCATTTGGAATCTTTGTAAAATCACCACGTCCAAGCTCTTTTTGGCCTTCAAAATCAAAAGAGCATTGATCAGATCCAAGTGTTTGTAAATCTCCGTTTCGCAGTGCATTCCATAGCGCATCTTGATGCCATTTTTCTCTAAGTGGTGGAGACCACACATACTTCGCCCCTTCAAAATTCGGTTTTTCGAGGTACGTTTGATCTAAAGCGAGGTACTGAGGGCATGTTTCACCCCATACATTAATTCCTTGTTTTCTCGCCTTGGCAATTTCTTCAACGGCTTGAGCACATGAAACATGCACCACGTATAATTGAGAATTTGCCAATCCTGTAAACTGTGATGCTCTCCCCGTTGCTTCTCCCTCTATTTCAGGAGGACGAGTGAGTGCATGATAAATTGGATCTGTATTTCCTTGTTCTAGTGCTTGCTTCGTTAAATAGTCAATAACATCTCCATTTTCTGCATGTACCATAACGAGTGCACCTAAATCTTTCGCTGCTACAAGTGTACGGAATAATGTTTCATCATCGGCTTGAAGAACATTTTTATATGCCATAAATACTTTAAATGAAGTAATGCCTTCTTCATCTATTACCGTTGGCAACTCATCTAAGACGGCATCTGTCATCTCTCCAATCATGAGATGGAAGCTATAATCGATTGAAGCTTTGCTTTTTGCCTTTTCATGCCACGTTTTAATTGCATTTTTCAATGGTTCTCCTTTATTCGTTAAACAAAAATCAATAACAGTTGTCGTTCCACCAAATGCAGCTGCAATCGTTCCCGTTTCAAAATCATCTTTTGTAATTGTTCCACCAAACGGCATATCTAAATGGGTATGGGGATCAATACCCCCAGGGAAAATGTAATGACCTTTTGCATCAATAACCTCACAGTTCGTTTCATCAAATTGCTGGCCAATAGACGCAATCACACCATTCTCAATTAACAAATCACCACGATACGTATCAGAAGCAGTTACAATTAAGCCATTTTTAATAATTTTCTTCATATGAAAGCCCCCTATTTTAGTACATCGATTTCACATTGTGATGTTTTTGCCAATGCAGTTTGACGTTCATTCCATGTCATTGGTGGATGTTCGCTTGCTACCTCAATCATCGAAATTGCATCATCGACAGGACATACAATTGAACACAAATTACAGCCTACACAATCTTCCTCTCTTACTTTTAAATAACTCTTTCCACTTGGGTCTTTTAACATATCAATACATTGATGAGACGTATCCTCACAAGCAATATGACATTTGTTGCAGTTAATACAGGTTTCAGTGTTAATTCTCGCTACTACTTTATAATTTAAATCTAAATCACCCCAGTCTGAGTACTTAGGGACAGCTCCTCCGACAATTTCACTCACACTTTCAATACCACGTTCGTCAAGGTACGTATTGAGTCCATCAATCATATCTTCTACAATGCGAAAACCATGGTGCATCGCGGCTGTACAAATTTGTACACCTGTTGCACCCATTAACATAAATTCAACAGCATCTCTCCAGTTTGATACTCCTCCCATACCTGAAATAGGAACGTTAATCCGTGAATTTCGTGCACATTCTCCTACCATATTTAAGGCAATAGGCTTTACTGCTGGACCACAGTAACCACCATGCGCACCTTTTCCACCAACATGGGGAATGGTGTTCCATGAATCAATGTCTACTCCAGCTAAACTATTAATTGTATTAATCATGCTCACAGCATCTGCTCCACCTTGAACAGCGGCTTCAGCTGTTACAGTGATATCTGTAATGTTAGGTGTTAACTTTACAATAACAGGCGTTTGAGCTACTTCTTTAGCCCAATACGTTTGACGTTCCACTAAGTCAGGTACTTGTCCGGAAGCTGCGCCCATTCCTCGCTCAGCCATCCCATGAGGACAGCCAAAGTTTAACTCTAATCCATCCACTCCAACATCTTCGACTCTTTTTACAATCTCATGCCACTTTTCTTGTTTTGGCTCTACCATTAAAGAAGCAATGATTGCATGATTTGGAAAGCGTTTTTTCGTTTCATAGATTTCCTTTAAATTCACTTCAAGTGGTCGATCTGTAATGAGCTCGATGTTATTAAATCCCGCAACACGCTGTCCATTAAAGCTCACAGCTGCAAATCGAGAAGAAACGTTTAAGATTGGATCTCCAAGCGTTTTCCAAACAGCTCCGCCCCATCCAGCTTCAAACGCTCTTTGCACTTGATATCCCGAATTTGTTGGAGGTGCAGATGCTAACCAAAATGGATTAGGTGATTGAATTCCTGCAAGGTTAATACGTAAATCAGCCATGATACAATTCCCCCTTTGTATGATTACACTGTTTCAACAATTTCTGGTGTGAGCTGTTGATGAATTGCACGCGCTGTTTCTTTACCTTGTTGTGCTGCAGTAACAACCATCGCTTCTCCTTGCCCTTTTCCAAAGATCGCATCTCCACAAGAGAATACGTTTAAATTTGATGTCTGAAACGTTTCTTTGTTTATCTTAATAACACCACCGTCATGTTCTAATTCAAATTGATCGATTAATGGTAAATGACGCTCTTGACCAATTGCTTTAATGACAGCATCTACTTCAAGTGTAAATTCAGATCCTTTCACTTCAACAGGGCGACGACGTCCATCTGAGTCGGGTTCACCTAGCTGCATTTTTACACATTCAATTTCAGTTACTTTACCGTTCTCATCTCCAATTATTCGTTTAGGAGCTGTTAACCACCTGAATTCCACACCATCTTGCTTTGCAAATTCATATTCAAAATCATAAGCGGTCATTTCTTCAGCTGTTCGGCGATAAAGAATTTTTACGTTTTCTGCTCCTAGACGAACGGAACAAGTCGCACCATCAATTGCTGTGTTACCTGCACCGATGACGACAACACGTTTACCCACAAAATCGGTTGTCAACTCATTCGTTTTTGTCGACTTCACAAATTCAATTGCATCATAAACGCCCTCAAGGTTTTCTCCTTCAATGCCGAGGTTCGGTACATTTGCCATTCCAACCGCTAAGACGACAGCGTCAAATTCTTCTAGTAATTGTTTAGGCGCAACATCTTTTCCAACTCGCGTATTCGTTTTTATTTCAACATCAAGGCTACGCACTTGATTCACTTCCCAATATGAAATATCTTTTGGTAAACGGAACGAAACGATGCCGTACGTATTTAATCCACCAGCTTCCTTTTCAGCTTCAAAAATGGTGACGCTATAGCCAAGAAGAGCAAGTTCTCTAGCAGTAGATAATCCAGCTGGTCCGGCCCCTACAATCGCTACTTTTTTACCATTTGATTCACCTTTCTCAAACAACACTTGGTGGTTTTTAATAGCCCAGTCTGTTGCATATCGTTGTAAATTCCCAATCATAATTGGTTTAGTCGAATGATTTAATACACATGCTCCTTCACATAACTCTTCAGTGGGACATACTCGTGCACAGCTCGCTCCCACAGGATTGGCTGTCATAATCGTTCTAGCTGATCCTTTTAAGTTACCTGAAGCAATTTTTTTAATAAAACTTGGAATATCAATGCTTGTTGGACATGCAGTAATACAAGGAGCATCATAACAATACAAACATCGATTTGCTTCCTCAAGAGCATCACGATTCGAAAGCCCTTTATGAACTTCATCAAAATTTTTCACTACATGTTGCAATGTGACTTGATCTTTTAAAGATGAACTCATTGAACCAGCCCCCTAAGTATGATAAATAGAAATTGCATTTTTATCGGAATGATATTTTCTTAATTAAAAGAACTATCTAAAACAGCATAATCCTTATTCCATATGAAAGTAGAAAGACGAAATGATGCTTATAGAAACGATTAAATAAATAAGAAGAGAGGTTGACTCAAAAAATGACCTCTAAAACATGGGAGACACTATTTATTGTGTATATGACATGTTGTCATGAATGTGAAGTGAGCAAACAAATTAGTCATTTCGTTCGTTGGAGTTTTTGAAAACGCTTACATATTTTTTTGTATCAAAATGAACAAATTTCCTATCTGAGAATAACTAACCTCCTTTTAAAATACTGATACATTACAATTATTTTACTTAAACAAGCTCAAAGAAACATTATACATTTTGTAAAAAAATTCAGACTATTTACTATTCATTGTGTAAAACAAAAAGAGAAGTATACATGTGTACACTTCTCTTTCTATCCTTAATTTCCTGCTACTTCTTGAATAATTGAAACGACTAATTCTGTCGTTTTCACAAGCTCCTCAATTGGCATTTTCTCATTTGTTGTATGAATTTCTTCATAGCCAACAGCTAAATTAACGGTTGGAATATCGAAACCAGCAATGACATTGGCATCACTTCCGCCACCGCTTGTTAGCAATTGAGATGAGCGTCCAATCTTTTCAACTGCCTGCTTTGCCACCTCAACTACGTGATCTCCTTCACCAAATTTGAAGCCTGGATACATAACATTGATTTCTACTTCAGCACGTCCACCAAATTCAGCAGCCGTAGATTCAAATGCTTCTTTCATTTTTTGTACTTGTGCTTCCATTTTTTCAGGAACTAATGAGCGAGCTTCGGCTAAAATGTCTACACGATCACACACGATATTTGTCTGTGTACCACCTTCAAAACGACCAATATTCGCTGTTGTTTCGTTATCAATTCGTCCTAGAGGCATTTTTGAAATTGCTTTTGCCGCTAGTGTAATTGCTGACACTCCTTTTTCAGGTGCCACGCCAGCATGAGCAGTTTTTCCAAAGATTGTTGCCTTTACTTTCGCTTGTGTTGGAGCTGCTACAATGATATTTCCTACTTTTCCATCACTGTCGAGGGCATAACCAAACTTAGCCGTAACAAGCTTTGGATCTAAAGCTTTTGCTCCTACTAAACCAGACTCTTCTCCAACCGTAATAATAAATTGAATCGTTCCGTGTGCAATGTTGTTTTCTTTTAACACTTGAATTGCTTCAAGCATTGCTGCTAATCCTGTTTTATCATCCGCACCTAAAATCGTTGTCCCATCTGTCACAACATAACCATCTTGGATAGACGGTTTCACTCCCTTACCTGGTACAACCGTATCCATATGAGATGTAAAGTAGATTGAATCTACTTCTTCTTTCGTTCCTTTAAGTGTACAGATTAAGTTACCTGCTCCATGACCAGTTATACTTGTTGTATCATCCTCGATTACGTCAACACCAAGAGCTGTAAATTTTCCCTTTAATACCTTTGCAATTTCTGTTTCATATTTTGTTTCTGAGTCAATTTGTACTAACTCTAAAAATAAATCAACAAGACGCTGTTCGTTTACCATATTATGTATCCCTCCAAAAAACTAACCTTACAATGGTATGTTACCATGTTTTTTCCGTGGACGCTCTTCCTTTTTATTTTGCAACATATCAAGAGCTTGTATAAGTTTAATTCGTGTATCTCGAGGATCAATGACATCATCTACCATTCCTAATCTCGCAGCTACATATGGGTTCGCGAACTTTTCACGATATTCCTCGATTTTCTCTGCTCTAGTTACTTCTGGGTTTTCACTGCTATTAATTTCTTGAGCAAAAATGATATTAGCAGCTCCTTGAGGACCCATTACAGCAATCTCTGCATTTGGCCATGAGTAGACGATGTCTGCACCAATAGACTTACTGTTCAATGCCACATAAGCTCCTCCATAAGCTTTGCGTAAAATTACTGTAATTTTAGGAACAGTCGCTTCTGAATACGCATACAAAATTTTCGCACCGTGTCGAATAATTCCTCCATGCTCTTGTTTAACACCTGGGAAAAACCCTGTCACGTCTTCAAATGTAATGAGCGGGATATTGAACGAGTCACAGAAACGAATAAAACGAGCTGCTTTATCCGATGAATTAATATCTAGCCCTCCAGCCATTACTTTTGGTTGATTACAAACTAATCCGACTACATGTCCATCAATCCTTGCTAATCCAATGACAATGTTTTTTGCAAAATCTTTTTGAACTTCTAAAAATGAGTTCTCATCTACAACTTGTTCAATGACTTTTCTTACATCATACGGGCGAATCGCATCAAACGGTATCACATCAATTAAATCAGGACGGTAATTTGAATCAATATCAAAAGGCTGCATCGGTGGCTTTTCTTCATTATTCTGCGGCAAATAGCTTAATAATAAACGTACACCTGCGAGTACTTCCTCCTCCGTTTCCGCAGAAAAGTGAGCATTTCCACTAATTTCATTGTGAACTTTTGCACCACCTAGATCTTCTGCTGTGATCTTCTCTCCTGTTACCGTTTCAATTACTTTTGGACCTGTAATGAACATTTGACTTGTCTTTTCCACCATGAAAACAAAATCTGTAATGGCTGGTGAATAAACGGCTCCACCGGCACAAGGACCCAT
Source organism: Priestia iocasae (assembly GCF_016909075.1). Classification (GTDB taxonomy): domain Bacteria; phylum Bacillota; class Bacilli; order Bacillales; family Bacillaceae_H; genus Priestia; species Priestia iocasae. The sequence continues at coordinate 451,560 of NZ_JAFBFC010000001.1, read as the reverse complement.
AATAACAGAAATTTGCGGAATTACTCCTGAATAAATGGAGTTACGATAAAAGATTTGGCCATATCCGTCTAATGAAACTACTCCTTCTTGAATTCGTGCTCCACCCGAATCATTTAGCCCAATAAAAGGGACACCTGTCTTTGCAGCTAAGTCCATAACATAGGCAATTTTTTTCGCGTGCATCTCTCCTAAGGCTCCACCGAACACAGTGAAATCTTGAGAAAACAAATACACTGGACGACCATGGATTTTTCCATATCCTGTGACAACTCCATCTCCTGGTCCTTTTTTATCTTTTAAGCCAAAATCGTTGCAACGATGTTCAATAAATGGGTTAAGCTCCACAAAGCTATCATAATCCACCAGTAAGTCAATTCTTTCTCGAGCAGTTAGCTTTCCTTTATTATGCTGCTTATTAATTTTATCATCTCCGCCTCCTAATTCCACTTGACGGCGATAGTCATATAATTCATTTAACTTTTCATAAATATCAATCATGTGTTAGTCCCCCTTTGTTTGCTTTTCACATAATTCATACAAAATCCCTTTTGTAGAAGCTGGGTGAATAAATGCAATATTTGCGCCCGCTGCCCCTTTTCGAGGTTGTTCGTCAATCATACGAATTCCTTCTGTTTTGAGTTGAGTAATTCGTTCCTCAATACTCGTGACACCAAAAGCTATATGATGGACGCCTTCTCCCTTTTTATCTAAATACTTTTGAATGGGGCTGTCTGATGATAATGGCTCTAGTAATTCAATTTTCGTTTCCCCAGCTTGTAAAAAGGCGACTTTTACTTTTTGCGTTTCGACTGTTTCTTCTCCCATTAGTGAAAGTCCTAACGTTTGTTCGTAAAATGGAATGGCTTCTTTAATTGATTTAACAGCAATCCCTATATGATCCACCTTGTTTACCATACCTTCTCCCCCTTGTTGCCTTCTCAACAGAACTAATATATATCTTCTCGGTGAATCGACAATATCCTGCAAAGTTATGACTTGGTGTTTAAAAAATCCTGTTTTACACTTGCTTGTCCTCGTGCAAAAATATGTGTAAAATATAAACAAACAAAGGCTTGAGGAGGCTTTTATGTCAAATAAAAAAATGCAAAAAATCATTGTTTTTCTTATGCTAGGTACAATGGTGTTAACAACACTTTTAGCCGGCTTAACAATGTGGATGTAAATTCATCATTGAAAGAAGTTCCGTATTTTATATGGAAACTTCTCTAAAATACGAGTACAAAAAAAGGTGTAGGAACAGTCACTGCGTGACTTCCTACACCTTTTTTTATTACAGCCCTCGTTCTTTGACAATCTCTTCAAACGATTGATTAGACTTTACTATTAAAATTTTTGCCCCTATCGGTATCTTTTCGTAAAGCTCTTCCACTTGTTCTTTTTGCATACGAATACATCCATTTGAAACGAATTTCCCGATAGAGTCTGGTTGATTCGTACCATGAACTCCATAGATTCGCCCATCTGTTTCTCTCGCATCAAAGCCAATCCACCTTGTGCCAAGTGGATTTTCTGGGGATCCACCTTCTATCTTTCCCCGACGATAATAAGGGTTTTTCGCTTTCACTACAACGGTAAACTCTCCTTCTGGTGTTAAGTCCTCTGTCTTGCCTGTCGCTACTTTAGAAACACGTTCAACGTGTCCATTTTGAATATAGGCAAGCTCATTTGTTTGTTTATTAACAATAACAAAAGGGTCTCCAGACAAAGGATTTTCTCCTAAAGGCCAGATTGGTGACATCATTGTAACAAGAAGAATCAAGAAAATGTTCATATGCCCACCGCCTTCTGATGTAGATAATAAAGACAAACATAGAGAATCCATTCTTTGACTCTCTATGTTATCTTTTACGCTATTTCATATTATTCGTAAGAAGGCAAATGACCATGCATCGTAACTTAATCTAATTTTAAAGATGTTTTAATGACTAAGTATTGTTCAATTTCTTTTACAAAATGAAGCAAGTCGGCTCTTGCCTCAAATTCCTCTCGCGTTTGAGGTAACGGCATCTCTTTGAACTCTTCTCGTAACTGTTCAAGTTTAATTAAAAATAGTTTAGCTGTATTTCCAGGGTGTACAGATAAACTGAGCTCCTCCAAAAAGTCTGCAATCATATAGCGTTGATCAAATAATGGATCAATGGATGTGACTAATGGTAGTGCCCGCTCAATAATTTCAAATTGTTTTTCTCTAATTTTAAAGTAATGATAGTAGTAATTCTCAGAACGCATAAAATGATTCTCAACATCTCGGAAAGATAAACTTTTTGCTTCCTCTAGAATTCTTGCTGTTTCTGTAATTTCTTTTCCAGTCCAATGTGTTTCGTTTGTACGTAAATAATCAGCAATTTCTTTTAAGATGTTCCGAAAATTACGTTCCAATTGCTTTTGATATTGCTTTAACTTATCATCTAGACTTGGCATATAAAGGTTAACTACTAGCGCAACGCCAATCCCGATAATAATTAAGCCAAATTCATTAAATACAACTCCCCACGTCATATCTGCCTCTGAATAAATATGAAGAATAATAACTGAGCTTGTCACAATTCCTTCCTTTGCTTTTGTAATTACAGTTGTCGGGATAAAAAATAGCAACATAAGACCGATGACAAGTGGATGATAGCCAATTCCTTCAAAAAAGACAAATGAAAATAAAATAGCTAATGAACAGGCAATAAATCGCTGTGAGGCACTTTGAAGTGATTTCTTTTTGGAGTTTTGAATGCAAAGGATCGTAATAATACCTGCTGAAGAGAAATAGCTCAGTTCAAAAAACTGAGCAATAATAATTGCTAGAGATGTACCAATTGCTGTCTTTAATGTTCGATATCCAATTTTAAATTTTATCATTCACAAAGCTCCTACATTCATGATTAATTCATGTTTATTATAAATAGACATATTAATATTTATTAGCACATGTGTAAAGCATACAATAGATTAAACTTTTATGAACGCCTAATCAAAAAAGATGAGTCAGCCCTTTTAACATGGCCTACTCATCTTTAAGTGTTACTTATAAAACTTTTTGTAAAAAGAGCCTCGCACGCTCACTTTTTGGTGAAGTAAAAAACTCTTGTGGATGTGCCTCTTCTACTAGAGAGCCTTCATCAAGGAATAGCACACGATCTGCCACCTCTTTCGCAAAGCCCATTTCATGCGTGACGATAGCCATTGTCATCCCTGTATGTGCAAGTGACTTCATAACATCTAGCACTTCTTTTACCATCTCTGGATCTAACGCTGAAGTAGGTTCATCAAATAACATAACCTCTGGTGACATTGCTAACGCACGTGCGATGGCTACACGTTGCTTTTGTCCTCCAGATAAGCGATTTGGATATTCATTCGCTTTTTCTGAAAGCCCTACTTTTTTTAATAGCTCATGTGCGTTCTTCTCCGCTTCTGCTTTTGACACTTTTTTCACAGTCATTGGCGCATACGTTAAGTTTTCAATCACTGTCATGTGAGGAAATAAGTGAAAATGCTGAAACACCATTCCCACATTCTCGCGTACTTTCATGATATTTGTCTTAGCACCTGTAATTTCTTGCTCTTTCACAACTATTTGTCCGCTAGTCGGTTCCTCCAGCATGTTAATACAGCGTAGAAATGTAGACTTCCCTGATCCTGAAGGGCCGATAATAGCAACCACTTCACCCTCTTTAATCGTTGTCGAGATTCCTTTTAACACTTCATTTTTCCCAAATGATTTGTGTAACTTCTCAATTTTAATCACTTTTTCTCATTCTCCTCTCGACCGCTTTCCCAAGGAGCGTTAAGCCCATGACCATAATGTAATAAATTAATCCAGCAAACAACAAAGGTTCAAAATACTTATATGTTTGTCCACCAACAATGTATGAGCGACGCATAATATCAGCTACACCAATAACCGTAACGACAGCCGACTCTTTTGTGAGTGTAATAAATTCATTCATTAAGGCAGGTAAGATGTTCTTTAACCCTTGAGGTAGGATAATGTGACGCATCATCTTTTTATAAGGAATGCCCAATGCCATGGCTGCTTCTCGTTGTCCTTTATCTACAGCCAAAATCCCAGCACGAATGACCTCTGAAATGTAGGCAGCCGAGTTTAAACCGAAGGCTAAAACAGCCGCTGGATATGCATCTATATCGAATCCAACGATTTGCGGTGCTCCATAATAGATAATTAGCAGCTGCAAGATAAGTGGTGTACCACGAAAAATAGATGTATAGATATCCGCTAACCACTTTAACACCTTTATTCGTCCAATTTTGAATAAAGCTAGTATAATCCCTAGTGCAAAACCAACAGCTGCTGCCGCTAAAACAATTTGTAATGTTACCCATATCCCTTTTAGTATGTAAGGGATTGAGGGCACAATTTGCGTGAAGTCCAAATTCATGCCCATTGCCCGTCCTCTCTTAATCTAAGTTTTCATGGTTTTTACTAAAGAAAGTAACTCAATTAAGTAGATATATACCTGAGTGATTTCTATCCTTACTCTTCTCCACCAAACCATTTCACAATTAGTTCTTCAAGCTCTCCATTTTCTTTCATTTCATTTAATTCGCGATTAAAGTCTTCTGTTAACTCGCTACCTTTTGGAAATGAAATAGCTGATCCCGCGTCACCATCTTCGCCTTCTTCTAGAACAAAGCCTTCAATTTCGTTATTCTCCAAGTAGCCTTTTGCTACTGTATCTTCAATAATAATGGCATCAAATCGATTTGAATTGATTTCTTGAACTAGCTCTGGGATACGGTTACGATTCTCAACTGTAAGGCTTAATTCCTCCGCTAGCTCTTCTGCTTTACCTTCTTGAATAGATGCAACTTGCACCCCTATTTTTTTACCTTTTAAGTCTTCTAATGTTTTAATATCGCTGCCTTTTTTCGTTACAATCATATGTTTAGCTGTGTAATAAACATCTGAGAAATCCACGTTTTTCTTTCGATCTTCTGTAGGTGTCATCCCTGCTAATACAAAGTCTACTTTCTCTGATTCTAATGCTGGAATTAATCCATTAAAATCAATGTCTTCAATCTTAACTTCATATCCAAGCTCTCCTGCGATTGCCTTCGCTAAATCAACATCAAAACCAATAATCTCATCACTTACTGCTGTGTCAATGTACTCAAATGGTGCATAGTCAGCAGATGTCCCCATCTTCAATACTTTTTTCCCATCTCCACTCGTTTCGTCACTTCCTGTTCCACAACCTGCTAACAAACTGGTAGTCAAAACCGCTGCCATTCCTAACGAAAACCACTTTTTCATTTTATTTCCCCCTATGAATCTATTATTTTTCTAAAAATTAATAATATTATGAAATAAGTTTTAGATTATTTCAAGTAGTTACCAAAAAATAAATTTTTATTCAACTAACTGTATTCTAACACACTTTTATATTTATGCAATGTAATTTCTAAATATAAATTATATGTTTTGAAAATAATATTAAGAAAGAGAGGAGAACGAGTTCTCCTCTCTTTCTTAATATTACAAGATTGCTATACACATATTTTCATATGCATTATCCTTTTGAATTTAACTGTATAAAAACTGAATAAATAAAAACCGCATAAAATGCGGTTTTTAAACTTCTTCACAATGGTTTTCAAAATTTTCTTGTAGCTTAGAAACAACTGACATTGGATCGTGACCTTCAATTTCGTGACGCTCAACCATTGTAATAATTTTTCCGTCTTTTAATAAAGCAAAAGAAGGAGAAGAAGGTGGATATCCTTCAAAGTATTCACGAGCTCTTGCTGTCGCTTCTTTATCTTGACCTGCAAATACCGTCACTAATTGAGTAGGACGCTTATCATAGTGGACAGAATGAGCAGCAGCTGGTCTTGCAATTCCTCCTGCACATCCACAAACTGAGTTCACCATCACTAATGTAGTTCCTGGCTTTTTGAACGCTTCATCCACCTCTTCAGGTGTTGTTAACTCTGTATATCCAGCAGCAACAATTTCTTGACGTGCTTGTCGTACAACATCATTCATAAATAAATTAAAATCAATATTCATGTAAAAGACCTCCTTGTTGATTACTACTTTCTATCATAGCAATTGTAAACGATTTATTTCAACTAAAAAAGAACGATTCAACGTGTTTAATAAAAATAATTTTGGCTATACTATAACTACATCTAGATCTATACCCCTAAACTCCCTAGCTAAGATGGCTGACTCTATGATATAGAGTCAGCCATTTTGTGTTTTTATGGTGCTATTTGTTATTTGAAGCTTTCTTCATATGCCAAAATTAATTGTTCCACTGCTTCAGAGACCGTACAATCTCCTTGTACAACTTCTATTTCAACCTTATTGATGCGCTCTCTAATCTGCTCTTTCCCATAAAAAGAGTCATGCAAGTAATCTGAAATCATCGCATTTAACCATGTTTTCATTTGTTGACGACGCTTTAAGGTAAAAGCATGTGTACGTTTTGAAAATGCTTCATAGTCTTGAATGTTCCTCCATAGTTCATCAATGTTCTCATTATACAATGCAGAACATGTCATAACAGTTGGACTCCATCCTTCTGTGCTTGGCTGAAGAAAATGAAGAAATCCTTCATATTCTACTTTCGTTTTTTCTGCTTTTCGTCGATTGTCTCCATCAGCTTTATTGATGCAAATAAGGTCGGCTAGTTCAATAATCCCTTTTTTGATTCCTTGTAAGTCATCTCCAGCCCCTGTTAAAGCAAGCAGTAAAAAAACATCTACCATACCTTTTACAATGGTTTCTCCTTGCCCTACTCCGACTGTTTCAACGATAATGACATCAAAACCAGCAGCTTCGCAAAGAAACATCGTTTCCCTTGTTTTACGATGTACACCCCCGAGCTTACCTTGAGATGGAGAAGGGCGAATAAATGCATTTTTTTCTTTCGATAACTCTTCCATTCTTGTTTTATCACCTAGTATACTTCCACCAGATAATGTACTACTTGGATCAATTGCAAGAACAGCCACCTTATGACCCTGTCTACATAAATACATACCGAGTGCTTCAATAAAGGTACTTTTACCTGCTCCAGGAACACCTGTAATACCAATTCGAATGGACTTACCTGAATAAGGATAAATAGCTTTTACTAATTCCTGTGCTGGTGAAAAGTGCTTTCGTGCATTACTCTCAATTAATGTAATTCCTTGCGCTAAGGCTGCACGGTCTTGTCGTAATATTGCTTCTACAAACTGGTCAGTTGTTCTCAGATTCCGCATGCGCAGACTCCTGTTCTTCAGCATTCAACCGCCTTTGAATCTCTTCAATAACTTGTATAGCTGCTTTTGGAATAACTGTTCCTGGGCCAAAAATAGCAGAAGCGCCATTAGCTAATAAAAACGGATAATCCTGCTGAGGAATAACGCCGCCAACAACTACGACAATATCGTCACGTCCATATTTTTTAAGTTCAGTAATTAATTGTGGTAGCAATGTTTTATGACCGGCTGCTAATGAGCTCATGCCAATAGCATGTACATCGTTTTCTACAGCTTGCAAAGCCGTTTCTTCAGGCGTTTGAAACAGTGGTCCAATGTCAACATCAAACCCTAAGTCTGCAAAAGCCGTGGAAATCACTTTTGCGCCTCGATCATGTCCATCTTGTCCCATCTTCGCAATTAAAATTCGTGGACGTCTTCCTTCTTCTTCAAGGAATTTTTCTGTTCGTTCCCGCACTTCTTCAATTTGCTTACCGTTAGCATATTCTGCACTATATACGCCGCTTATTGAGCGAATAACTGCTTTGTGACGACTTGCAACTTTTTCAATCGCTTCAGAAATTTCTCCTAATGTCGCTCGCACACGCGCTGCCTCAACCGCTAATTCAAGTAGATTGCCATTGCCAGTTTGAGCAGCTTCTGTAAGCGCCGCTAAAGCCTCTTGCACCTTGTCATTATCGCGATTTCTTCTTAATTGTTCTAGACGCTCTACTTGCTTTAAGCGAACCGCTGTATTGTCAATATCCAATATTTCTAATGGTTCCTCTTCATTTACTGGATATTGATTCACACCAATAATGACTTCTGCCCCCGAATCAATTTTCGCTTGTCTTCTCGCTGCTGCTTCTTCAATTCTCATTTTGGGGATGCCTGTTTCAATCGCTTTAGCCATACCACCTAGTTCTTCTATTTCTTCGAGGTGTTCCCACGCACGGTTCATAAGATCATTGGTGAGTGATTCAACATAATAAGAGCCACCCCACGGATCAATCACCGAACAAATCTCTGTTTCATCTTGCAAATAGAGCTGTGTATTACGAGCAATACGAGCTGAAAAATCAGTTGGTAAAGCAATCGCTTCATCAAGTGCATTTGTATGGAGTGATTGTGTATGTCCAAGCGTTGCTGCTAATGCTTCCACACAAGTTCGAACGACATTGTTGTAAGGGTCTTGTTCGGTTAGACTCCATCCAGATGTTTGAGAATGCGTACGTAACGCTAAAGACTTTGCATTTTTAGGGGTGAATTCTTTCATTAATTTTGCCCACAAAAGACGTGCCGCTCTCATTTTTGCAACTTCCATAAAGTAGTTCATCCCAATAGCCCAAAAGAATGATAAACGTGGCGCAAATGAGTCAATATCAATTCCTGCTTTTAAGCCCGTTCGTACATACTCTAAGCCATCCGCTAATGTATAAGCCAGTTCAAGATCTGCTGGAGCACCCGCTTCTTGCATATGATAGCCTGAAATACTAATACTATTAAACTTCGGCATATACTTGGACGTATATTCAAAAATATCCGCAATGATTTTCATCGACATCTCAGGTGGATAAATATACGTGTTACGAACCATATACTCTTTTAAAATATCATTTTGAATGGTTCCAGAAAGTTGTTCTTGTTTGACACCTTGTTCTTCCGCACTAACAATATAAAAAGCCATAATAGGTAATACAGCACCATTCATTGTCATCGAAACAGACATTTGATCAAGAGGGATACCATCAAATAAAATATTTGTATCTAATACAGAGTCAATGGCTACCCCTGCTTTTCCTACATCTCCTACAACACGAGGATGGTCTGAATCATATCCACGATGTGTCGCTAAATCAAATGCTACAGATAAACCTTTTTGTCCAGCTGCAAGGTTACGTCGATAAAAGGCGTTACTCTCTTCTGCTGTTGAATAGCCAGCATATTGACGAATGGTCCACGGACGATTTACATACATCGTTGAGTATGGTCCTCTTAAAAAAGGTGGCAGCCCTGGAAAGAATTTTAGAAAATCTAATTCTTTTATATCTTCTTTTGTGTATACAGGCTTAACTGCAATTTGTTCATTCGTATGAAACATATGGTCCTCAACTGTTTGATTCGTTTCATCCTCTACTCGCACTTTCCACTGTTCTTTCGTTGATTGCTTTGGTAATGTGAGTGAAAGAGATGAAAACACAGGTTTTTGATACATTTATTTCACCCCTAACTGATCTAGTAACTGATTCATTACCTGCACCGTGTTATCTTGTTCTGTTATGACACCACTTAAACCAGCCTGAACAAGAGATTGTTGCTCAATCCCTGTTGGTTGTCCAACGATGTAAAAAGGCTGGTTGTCACCCTTTACAAAGCTTAAGATATCGGCTAAAACGTCTTCATAATTTTCGCTCGTACCACACACTACAAAAGCATCGTATGGATGTTGTTTTATCCAATCAACAGCGTCGTAAGCAGAATGTAAGAGATGACTCGTTTCTACTTTCATGCCGCTCGATTGAACAAAAGATTGAGCAAAGTCTGCTCGTTGGTTTGTCAACCGCTCATTTGACAATAAAATGACACCAACTGTTAATGGATTCTCTCTAGTAGCATTCTCTTTGTCTACTCGCATTCTTAATTGTTCAAATAGCTCAGCCTTACGCCAGATTGGTAATAAAATTACTTCTTCACGCTCTGAATGAAGCTTTATATGCTCCATTACCGAACCTAACGTCGCACCTTTTAACAATGATTCTTTATACGCTGTAAGAAGGTCTTTATGTAAGTCGATTTCTTTTATATCTGTAGAATATTCTTGGCGATACTGCTTTAATGCTTCTACCCTGTTGCAAGCAAAATCATTCTGCCTTTCACTAATCTGCTCATTTAGGTTGGTGTAATGTGTAACGCCAACAATACGTTCTTTACGCTTTGAAATAGTCGATTGACGCTTTTCTAACGTTTCTGTTATTTGAGATTGTACAAATCCTTGTTTTAAAGACTCATACATTCCACCCTTACTCTCTATCTGTTGAAACAATTCCCAAGCTTTTTCAGCAAGTTGGTTTGTTAAGGATTCTACATACCAGGAACCACCTGCTGGATCAATCACCTTTGTTAAATGCGCTTCTTTTTGTAGAATTAATTGCGTGTTTCGAGCGATACGGTTCGAAAATTCTGAACAAGGTTGCAACAATGTATCATAAGGAGAAACATGCAAAGCATCTATTCCTCCTAATACAGCTGCAAAGGCCTCTACTGTACCACGTAACATATTGGTATGAGCGTCATATTTTGTTTTGGTTATTAGAGAAGTCTTCGCGTGGATAAATGGAGTGATCATGACCTCATCTTCTTTAAACGCACGAATGACATTTGTCCACAAGACTTTAAATGCACGTAGTTTGGCAACTTCCATAAAGAGATTAGAAGACACTGAGAATGAAATTGTCATGCGCTCTACTACCGCTTTTAATGATAAGCCTCTCTTTAAGCATTCATCGATATACTCTACTGCCGTTGCCATTACATAAGCTAGCTCTTGAACAGCATTTGCTCCACTATTATGATATGGATGACTAGTTACTAAGATTGTCTTTAATGAATTTTCTTGTAGAGAAGACCATTTTGTTATATCTGTCATATGGTCATACATCTTTTGAAGCTGAATAGGTGCTACGCCCATTTTTGCTATGGAGCCTAATGGATCCATTCCAATGGTGCCTGATAAAGATTTAAGGGAAATACCATGTTTTTCACAATAACCTGTTAATAGAGAAATAAATGGAAGAGAAGTAAACTGCGTATTAATAAAAAGCGGATACTCTGATAAAGATAAACCTTGAAATAGTTGTTCCATGTCTTGTAAATGACTAATAGAGACACCTTTTCCAATATCTCGCTCATCTGCAAAATCTGCATCGATGTAAGTAGATGTGGCATCATCTAAATGAAGGGCAATCATCGTTTGTCCTCTTTTTAAAGAAGAATGTAACAATTGATTACATTGCTTTGTGTCTGGAGCATCAATCTCTTGAGCTATTTCCCATCCCTTTTGTAGATAGCCTGAAGCTTTTGTTCCTCGCACATAAGAATCTTTTCCTGGTAAGTCGTCAACATATGTTAAATGTTGAATGTCCTCGAAACAATAAAGCGGTTTCAAAAAAATTCCTTCGTATGTTTCTTTTTGCAGAGAATCTAGACTTTTACCTTTTAATGTCTTCTCTACTTCCTGAATCCATCTTTCAACATTGACGTTTGAAAACTCATGAAATGATATATCTTTTACGTTCATTCCATTACCCCTTTACTTATAGAAAATTGTGTTCATTATTTAAAATTTTCTCTCTTTTTATCTTAATACAAAAAACCACAATCTATCAATACAAGAAAAGCGAAAGGGTGTGTCAAAAAGAGCAAAAACGCCCGACACACCCCAAAACACCAATTACTTACTAACCATTACACTTAATAGATGGATGTATGTTCTTTTGATGTATGTTCAATGATTTCTTTTACTCTAGCTAAAAATTTGCCACAAACAAGACCATCTAGTACACGGTGGTCTAACGACATGCATAGATTGACCATGTCTCTTACCGCAATCATTCCATTATCCATAACAACAGGTCGCTTCACAATCGATTCTACTTGTAAAATTGCAGCTTGCGGATAATTGATAATACCCATTGATTGAACAGAGCCAAATGATCCTGTATTATTTACGGTAAACGTACCACCTTGCATGTCCTCTGCTTTTAACTTTCCAGCTCGTACTTTCCCTGCTAAGTCTGCAATTTCACGCGCAATCCCTTTAATTGTTTTTTCATCTGCTTGTTTAATAACCGGAACAAACAAAGCATCATCTGTCGCTACTGCTATGGAAATATTAATATCTTTCTTTTGGATAATCTTATCTCCTGCCCACATTGAATTGATTTGTGGAAATTCTTTCAATGCTTGAGCAACAGCTTTTACGAAAAATGCAAAGTATGTTAAATTAAATCCTTCTTTTTGTTTGAAGTTGTCCTTTAAAGAATCACGATACGCAACTAAATTGGTCGCATCTACTTCAATCATTGTCCAAGCGTGAGGAGCTTCATGCTTACTGCGCTTCATATTTGCCGCAATCGCTTTTCGTATACCAGATACAGGAATTTCAATGTCGCCTACTGCTGATTCAATTGCTGGTAGAGATGATTGATTTGTAGTAGTTGAAGTAGCTTCAATTGACTTTTCTTCTACTATCTTCGTTGCTTGCACAGGCTCTTCGACTTTTGATTGTGGAATATTGCCACTTTCAACTAATGAAAGGATGTCTTTACGTGTAATTCTTCCACCAGCACCTGTTCCAGTTACTTGTTCTAAATCAATCCCATTTTCTTGAGCTAATCGAAGGACGGCAGGAGAATAGCGACGTTTATTCGATTGATCAGCATTCGCTTTTGGTTCTACTTTTTGCTCATCTTTTTTTGTAGCTGTAGAAGAACTAGATTCGTTGCTTTGACCTTCAATTTCAATTAAGCAAATAACTTCTCCAACCGGTAATGTAGCATCTTCACTTGCAATTAATTCTTTAATTGTTCCACTGAAAGACGAAGGGATTTCAGCATTTACTTTATCGGTCATCACTTCAGCTAACGGGTCATATTTATTTACTTTATCTCCTACAGATACAAGCCATTTACTAATTGTTCCTTCTGTTACACTTTCACCTAGCTGTGGCATAGTAATTCTTTCAATTGCCAATGTGATAACCTCCTTTAAAATTCAGCTAATTCGCGCATTGCTTTTTCTACTTTATCAGGGTTTACCATAAAGTATTTTTCCATCGTTGGTGCGTACGGCATAGCCGGAATATCTGGTCCTGCTAAGCGCTTGATTGGTGCATCTAAGTCAAACAAACAATTCTCTGCAATAATTGCAGCCACTTCTCCCATGATGCTACCTTCTTTATTATCCTCTGTCACTAACAAGACTTTGCCTGTTTTCGATGCTGCTTCCATAATTGCTTCTTTATCTAAAGGATAAACTGTACGCAAGTCTAAAATATGAGCTGATATCCCATCTGCCGCTAACTTTTCAGCTGCTTGTAATGCAAAGTGTACACAAAGCCCATATGTAATGACTGTAATGTCTTCCCCTTCACGCTTGACATCCGCTTTACCAATTGGTAATACGTAATCATCTTCCGGAACTTCTCCTTTAATCAAACGGTATGCACGCTTATGCTCAAAGAATAAAACAGGGTCTTCATCGCGAATGGCTGCTTTTAATAACCCTTTGACATCATAAGGGGTAGAAGGCATAACGATTTTTAATCCAGGCTGATTGGCAAAGATCGCTTCAACCGATTGAGAATGATAAAGTGCACCATGAACGCCACCGCCATACGGAGCGCGAATTGTAATTGGACAATTCCAATCATTATTTGAACGATAACGGATTCTAGCTGCTTCAGAGATAATTTGGTTAACAGCTGGCATGATGAAATCAGCAAATTGCATTTCAGCGATTGGCTTCATCCCGTACATAGCCGCTCCAATCCCAACACCGGCAATCGCAGATTCAGCTAGCGGTGTATCTATGACACGCGCTTCTCCAAACTGCTCATATAATCCATTTGTTGCTTTGAAAACGCCTCCTTTTAGACCTACATCTTCCCCTAATACAAATACACGTGAATCACGTTCCATTTCTTCACGAATGGCCATTGTCACAGCATCAATATATGAAATCACTGGCATAGAAGGTTCCTCCTCACTCTCCGTACACGTATTTTAATGCATCTTCTGCTTTTGCATATGGTGCACTTTCAGCATATTCTGTAGCTTCGTTAACAAGCGCCATAATTTCGTCATTAATTTGTTGATTTATCTCATCTGTTAAGACACCCACACCTCTTAAATACGTAGCAAAGACGATAATTGGATCGTTCTTACGAGCTTCAGATACTTCTTCTTGACCTCGATAGATGCGGTCGTCATCATCACTTGAATGGGCTGTTAAGCGATATGATATAGTTTCAATAAGAGTTGGTCCTTCACCTTTTCTTGCACGGTCTGCCGCTTCCTTGACAACTTTATACACTTCAAGAGGATCATTTCCATCTACGGTATATCCAGGCATTCCATACCCAATTGCACGGTCTGATACATTTTCACACGCAAGTTGCTTCTCAATTGGAACAGAAATCGCGTACTTATTGTTTTCACACATGAAGATAACAGGAAGTTTATGAACACCTGCAAAGTTTGCACCTTCATGAAAATCCCCTTGATTCGATGAACCCTCTCCAAATGTCACAAATGTTACTAGATCCTTACCTTCCATACGTCCTGCTAATGCTAGTCCTACTGCATGAGGCACTTGAGTTGTAACTGGAGAAGACCCTGTTACGATACGTCGACTTTTATCGCCGAAGTGACCAGGCATTTGACGACCACCTGAGTTAGGATCTTCCGCTTTTGCAAAGCCTGACAACATTAAATCTTTTGCAGTCATCCCAAATGTTAATACAACGCCCATATCTCGATAGTATGGTAATACGTAGTCCTTATCACGATCTAAAGCAAAAGCCGCTCCAACTTGTGCTGCTTCTTGACCTTGACAAGAAATAACGAACGGAACTTTTCCTGCGCGATTTAATAACCACATACGCTCATCTAATTTACGAGCTAACAACATTGTTTTATACATCTCCACTACTTGTTCATCACTTAATCCTAAAGATGCATGACGATTTTCTGTCATCTTCATTTAACAGGCCTCCTTGTATTTTCCTCATTAACTATGCAGAGCCTTGCCATCAACAGCTAATGCTGCTTCTCCAATTGCTTCTGAAAGACTTGGGTGAGGATGAATGGTATGAGCAATCTCCCATGGTGTAGCATCCAATACTTTTGCCAATCCTGCTTCAGAAATCATATCTGTTACGTGTGGCCCAATCATATGTACACCTAATAAATCATCTGTTTTTCGGTCTGCAATAATTTTCACAAACCCTTCTGATTTACCATACACAAGTGCTTTCCCCACTGCTTTAAATGGAAACTTCCCTATCTTCACTTCATACCCTTGTTCTTTTGCTTCTTTTTCAGTTAATCCAACACTTGCTACTTCTGGGATACTATACACACACTTTGAAATAGTTTGATAATTTAAAGGCTCTGTATGCTGTCCTGCTATATGCTCTACTGCAACAATTCCTTCATGAGAAGCAACATGGGCAAGTTGTAATCCACCAATTACGTCTCCAATTGCATAAATATGTGATTCTTTTGTTTGGTAGTATTGGTTTGTCTCAATAACACCTTTATCAAATACAATATCTGTATTTTCTAATCCAATGTCTTCAACATTTCCTTGCCTTCCAACTGATAAAAGTAGTTTTTCAGCAGTAAATAAGGTTGTTTCATTGCCAAGCTCTGCAGAAATTTCAACACCCTCATCTACTTTTAATGAGTCAGCTAACACTTTCGCAGATGTAACGATATTGATTCCTTTTTTCGTTAATAAGCGGGTCATTTCTTTTGAAATATCTTCATCTTCTGTTGGCAAAATACGATTACTGTATTCTAATACCGTTACCTCTACATCAAAGTCGGCTAACATAGATGCCCATTCAATTCCAATAACGCCTCCGCCCACAATGATGATCGATTTTGGTAAATGCTCCATTTGCAAAGCCTCATCAGAAGTCATTACAAACTCTCCATCTACTTTTATACCAGGAAGTGTTCGCGGCCTTGAACCTGTGGCAATAAGAACATTTTTGGGAATAAGCATTTCGTTTTCTTCGCCGCTATTTAATTCCACAGAAATGGTTCCTGGCATTGGCGAGAAAATAGATGGACCTAAAATACGCCCAATGCCTTCATACACATCAATCTTTCCTTTTTTCATTAAACCTTGTACACCGCTATATAACTGTGAAACAATCTTATTTTTGCGCTCTTGTACTCGTTGGAAATTCAGTGTAACATCACTTGTCACCACACCGAATTCACTACTTTCTTTTGCTGATGCATATACTTCAGCACTTCTTAATAAAGCTTTACTCGGAATACACCCTGCATGCAAGCATGTCCCACCTAATTTTTTCTTCTCAACAACTGCTACTTTTAAACCAAGCTGTGAAGCGCGAATCGCTGCTACATATCCCCCAGTTCCGCCTCCAAGTATGACTAGATCATATTCTGTTGCCATGTTCTCCCGCCTTCCTTTTTAAAAAATCGTTGTACGAATTTCTTTACCAGGGTATTCTTTGGCTTCCTCTTCTCCTGATAGTACACGCAGAGCTCCCTCAGCCAGTGCTTGCAATTCATCTTCCCCCGGCGATACAATGACATCAGCAATCCAGTTTACCCTTTTCACAATGTTTGCAACGAATGTTTTTGAATGAGCTAATCCACCTGTTAATATAATCGCATCCGCTTTACCTGCTAACACCGCACTAGCTGCACCAATCTCTTTCGCCACTTGATAGGCCATTGCTTCATAAACGAGCTTTGCCTTCTCATCACCTTTATTAGCAAGCGCTTCAACTCTTTGGGCATCGGATGTTTCAAGATACCCAACAAGCCCACCTTGTCCTACAATCATCTTCATAATTTCTTCACGATAGTAGCGTCCAGAAAAGCAAAGCTTCACAAGGTCTCCTACCGGAACGGTTCCTGCTCTCTCAGGACTAAACGGACCATCACCATGCAAACCATTATTCACATCAATTACTTTTCCGTTTTTATGAACACCAACCGTAATTCCTCCACCCATGTGTGTCACAATAAGTGAAAGATCTTCATACTTACGTCCCATTTGCTTTGCTACTTTACGCGCAACTGCTTTTTGATTTAAGGCATGAAAAATACTTTTTCGCTCAATGAGGGCAAAACCTGAAATACGCGCAATGTCATCTAATTCATCTACAACAACTGGATCTACGATGTAAGAAGGAATGTTTAATCCTGATGCGATTTCGTATGCAAGAATGCCACCCAAATTTGAAGCATGATGCCCTGCATATCCGTCTTTCAAATCTTGTAGCATCATGTCATTAACAGCGTATGTACCACCTTTGATTGGACGTAGCAATCCACCTCTTCCACATACCGCGCTAATCTTTGATAGGTTAATTCCTTCTTCATCAAGCGCTTGTAGAATCGATTGTTTGCGAAATTCATATTGATCATAAATCGTCTTATACTGATTTAACACACTAGCATCGTAACGAATGGTTCGATCAAAAATAGGTTTTTCATTATGAAACACTCCAATTTTTGTTGAGGTAGAACCAGGGTTAATGACAACTATTCGATAGTCTTGCATTTCCAACGTAAAATCCTCCTACACTTAAATAACAAAGAAATGGTGGAGACTGTGTCAAATGAAGAACATATATTTCATTTGACACAGCCTGAACAGATCTCTTTTTTATTAATTCAATGGATCTGTTACACATTCCTTTTTACTATTTTATTAACGTGATTGACGACGACTTAAAATGTGCTGTCCATTTTGTAAGAACTGACTGCGCGAGCGGCGTAAAGTTTCGATACGCTCTTCAGCTAAACGGTCAGCTGCTAAGTATGTTGGAATCCCATCACGCTTTGAGATTTCAAATACACTAGCAATATTGTCATAAATTCCTTCTACTTTTTTCAATGCACGCTCGCGGTTATATCCAATTAACTCATCCGCAACGTTAATAACACCACCTGCATTAATAACATAATCAGGGGCATAAACAATACCTAGTTCATGGATTAAATCACCATGTCGAGTTTCTTTCAGCTGGTTGTTCGCAGCTCCCGCAATCACTTTTGCTTTTAGATGTGGGATTGTCTCATCATTAATTGTTGCACCTAATGCACAAGGAGCATAAATATCACAATCTACACTATAAATTTCACTTGGGTCTACAGCTTTTGCACCGAATTGCTCTACCACACGCTGTACAGCTTCTTTATTAATATCTGTCACAATTAACTTAGCGCCTTCTTCATGAAGATGACGGCATAGATTGTATGCAACATTTCCAACACCTTGAACAGCAATTACTTTTCCTTCAAGCGAATCGGTACCGAACGCTTCTTTTGCTGCTGCCTTCATGCCGCGATACACACCATATGCTGTTACAGGTGATGGATTACCAGAAGAACCGAATGCAGGGGAGACTCCTGTTACATAATCTGTTTCTTGATAGATAATATCCATATCTTCAACCGTTGTTCCTACATCTTCTGCTGTAATATAGCGACCATTCAATCCTTGGATAAAGCGACCAAACGCACGGAACATTTCTTCATTCTTATCTTTACGAGGATCTCCGATAATAACTGTTTTTCCTCCACCTAGATTTAAACCGGCAGCTGCATTTTTATAAGTCATTCCTTTAGCAAGACGTAACGCATCTTCAATTGCAGATGCCTCTGTGTCATACGTCCACATTCTTGTTCCACCTAAAGCCGGTCCAATCGTTGTATCATGAATAGCAATAATAGCCTTCAAACCGGACTCTTTATCTTGACAAAATAATAATTGCTCATAATCGTACGTTTCCATATATTTAAAAATTTCCATTTCCTATTCCTCCTAGTATGACTGTCTATTTGCTACACATATCGCTAAGGCAAGAGAATAAAGCTTACTTTCTGATGAATCTGCACGAGAAGTTAGCACAATAGGTGCTTTCGCTCCGGCAATCACCGCTCCTACTTTTGCCTTTGCAAAATACACAAGAGATTTATATAAAACATTTCCAACTTCAATGGTCGGAACGAGTAGGATATCAGCTTGACCAGCCACTTCCCCTGTAATTCCCTTATGGTGAGCTGCTTGGATGTTAATGGCATTATCTAACGCAAGAGGTCCATCAACGATACATCCTTGAATTTGTCCTCTTTTATTCATTTGTGTTAGCAATGCTGCATCAACAGTTGCTTGCATATTTTCATTTACTACTTCTACAGCAGCAATTGGAGCAACCTTTGGTGTTTTAATACCTACCGCTTGTGCAACTTGGACAGCGTTGGTTAAAATTTGTGCTTTTTCTTGTAAAGTAGGCTGAATATTCATCGCTGCATCCGTTACAAAAACGAATTGGTCGTAGCTCGGAACTTCAAAGACTGCAACATGGGAAAGCACGCTTCCTGTACGCAAACCATACTCTTTATTTAAAACGGCTTTTAATATAATTGATGTAGAAAGGTGACCTTTCATTAACAATTGTGCTTCCTGATTATGAACAGCTTTCACTGCAAGCGTTGCAGCTTCTTGCACAGTTTTTGCATCGACAATCTGTATAGAATGATTCTCTAGTAGAGAAGGCTGATATTGAAGGATTCTGCTATTTATCTTTTCTTTGTCTCCAAATAAAAGAAAGTGTGCCAGTTTTCTTTCAACAGCTTCATATACAGCTTCAATTGTTTCCTGGTCATCTGCTGCTGCAACAGCTACTGTTAATGGATTGGTGTTCGTTGCTTGTTCTAATAATGCTGCTAGCTTCATGTTCTGTTCTACCTTTCTTCTTTATTGCTCATCCATTACTATTATATGCAAGTACCGTGCCAACTTTATTTGCACTAAAAGCAAGGACTTTCCTAACAATAAACATGCAATAAATTGCACATTATGCAATTTATTGCATGCCATCTTTTGCAATTTTGTATTTTTCAACTTTATAATAAAGCGAGCGTAATGAGATATTTAGCTGTTTCGCTGTTTTTGTTTTATTGTACTTATTCGCCTCTAAAACTTGTTTTACTATTTTCGCTTCATAATCCTCTACTAAATCTGATAAATGTCGGTTATCAAAAAGCTCTATATCTTCACTTTGAACTTGATTCTCAATTCGATGACCTTCTAACATCGGCAAATGGCGAACATCAATAAATGTTTCACTATAATGCATATAAATGATAGCTCTACCTAAGATGTTTTCTAACTCTCGAACATTTCCTGGCCAATCGTATGAGCGTAAAGAAATTAACGCTTCTTTTGTTAACCCTTCTACATTCCGACCATAATCTTGATTTATTTTTGTAATGAGATGCTGAGCAAGAGATTCAATGTCTTCTTTTCGATGACGAAGTGGAGGAATTTGGATTGGAATTTTATTGAGTCGATAATATAAGTCTTCCCTTACTTTCCCGTTTACAATTCCTTTTTCAAGATTGACATTTGTAGCGGCAATGACTCGCACATTAATGGGTATAGGTGTTGTTCCTCCTACACGAACTATTTCTTTTTCTTGCAATACTCGAAGTAACTTCGCTTGCATACTTGCAGACAGCTCACCAATTTCATCTAGAAAGATACTCCCATTATTCGCCTCTTCAAACAGACCCCTTTTTCCTCCACGTTTCGCCCCTGAAAAAGCACCTTCTTCATAGCCAAACAGTTCACTCTCTAACAAACTTTCTGATAAAGCAGCACAATTCACTCGTACAAATTTATTGTATTTTCGATTACTATCATTGTGGATGGCATGAGCAAACAATTCTTTTCCGGTACCTGATTCTCCCCTCAATAATACAGTTGCTGGTGTTTTTGCCCCTAGTTTTGCTTGTTCAATTGCTAACTGAAATTCTTCTGATGAACCAATAATATCATCAAATGAATATTTTGCTTCAAGCGTCCGAATAATTTGCCTTGCACGGTCTAATTCTACCGTTAACTGTTGAATTTCAGACATATCATGAATAACACCTACACTTCCATTTAACCTTCCATCTACGATGACCGGTGCTACATTAACGATAACATCTTTTTTATTTGGCCCAACCTTCATACTCACTCCACGAACGGGCCTTCTTGTTTGCAACACTTTCATGTGCATACTCTCACCCTCAGAGATATCTGCTGTTGCTGGTTTTCCAATAACATCTTCTTCTTTTAATCCCGTTAATCTTGTATAAGCTGGATTAATAAGCAGTCCCCGTCCTTTTTCATCAACAACAGAGATCGCTTCTTCTGATGATTGAATGATGGCTTCTAACATAATTTGTATTTCTTTTAAATTCGTTACCTCTTCAGCTAAGTCAACGACTTCTGTTATATCTTTAAAAATGGAAAATGCGCCAAATAACTCACCCGACTCATTTAGCATTGGGATGCGTGAGGTAATAATTTTGCGGCCATTTTGCAATAAAAATTCTTGGTTGCGATCAACCTTTTTTGTTTGTAATGTCAGAGGCAGCTGACTTGTAGGAATCACATCGTGAATGTGCTTACCAATTACTTTTTCCTTCTGTAAGCCCGTTACTCTTTCTGCACTTCGATTAAATAATGTAATCATTCCATTTTCATTAATCACAATCATGCCATCATGAGTAGAGTTAAAAATTAAGTCATATTTGTAAGATTCATTTTTAAAGCGATTCACAAGCTCTTCTTTTTCTTCCATTAATTCAGCCGTAATGTGAGCAACGGATCCCGGTACTAACACTACACCTTTTGGCTTTTCTTCATATAATTCATAAAACACCGCTTGATCACCCGTCGTATCAATAATAATATCGATATTGTTATGAATTAAATCACGCCAATTTGTACTAGTATGAATACCATTCTTCTTCGCAAACACGATCCCAGGGGCATGTTCATTAATGTCAGCAATTGCATAAATGTTTAAAATATCTGCTGCCATCACAATTTTCAGAACCGTTAATCCTCCCTTTCCAGCTCCAACAATTAACACGTTTTGCATCTTATTTTCCCTCCTTAAACCGAATGAATTTTTTGTCATCATTCACTTGCAACTTTTTGCATAGTATTATCATAATGAATAAGAAAGCGTCTTGACAATTTTTTTCATTGTTTTATCATCTTAAATAGAAGATATTTTCTGGAAAGGACCTTTTTATGATACGAATAATTGCCCTACTTATTTTACTAATTCCAGGGATTCTAGCAGGCTACGGTATTAAACTAATGCGCGACATGGTATTTGGCGTCTTACAGACACCGTTTACTTCTCTTTTCGTTCAATTTTCAGCAGGATTACTTTTATTTTTAGTAGGTTTAGGATTTGTCGCAGGCTTCATCTTACATCGAGATCGAAAGCGAAATAAAGTTCAACCTCGATTTCAACAAACTGAACAAGTAACATCTGCAAAAAAATAAACAAGCTATCTCATACAAATGAGATAGCTTGTTTATTTTTTGTCATATTGTCTAAAGTGTTGGTTTAAATGTTTTCACCATTTTTTCTGGATAATCTGTAATGATTGCATCACATCCATATTCATACATTCGTTTCGCTACATCCATATCGTTTACCGTATAAGGTCTTACTTTCAAAGCAAAGTCATGAGATACATCAACATTCACTGCATTGACTGTACGATAATTAGGGTGCAATGCTTTTGCCCCTAAATGCTGAGCGTATAACCATGGTTCAAAGAGTGGATACGAATATAATACAGCTGTTTCCAGATTAGAATCTAACGATAGCACTCTTGCTAAACTGTTATGATTAAATGAGGAAATAATAACTCGATCCTGCATCTTATATTTATAGATAAGTTCAATGGCCTTTATTTCCATATAAGCATATTCAAAAATATCATTTTTTAGTTCAATGTTAACTTCTATTAATTGCTCACTTGCCCACTGTAGAACCTCTTCTAATGATGGAATTGGACAGACTCCATATTGCTTTTTAAATTTATAACTAGCATCTAGTTTTTTAATTTCAGCATACGTTAAGTCTTTTACATATCCTTTTCCATTTGTTGTTCGATCTACTTTTTCATCATGAATAACAACAAGCTCGTTGTCTTTTGTCATATGCACATCTAATTCAATACCATCTGCTCCTACTCGAATGGCTTCTTTAAAAGAAATCATCGTATTCTCTGGATACGTTCCAGCTGCACCTCTATGTCCAAATATACGCAATGTGCCTTCAACCCCTTTTCTCGTTTTCATTACCATAACATTAATTAAGAAAAAAACCTGCCTTTTTACATTTTTTTTGCTATACTTACACATACATTTTACAATTGAAAGGAAGTTGTTATGTATGAAACCTTTACAAATTTCACCCGAAACGGCTCTTAAGTTAGCGGAGAAGTTAAACGTTCCTCTTGAACAATTAATGCACATGCCTCAACATATTTTGCTACAAAAGTTAGCACAGTTAAATGAAGAAGAAAACAAGTAATCATTTATAAGTAAAAAGCCAGGTTGCCTTTATATACGATGAAACGTACATCTAAAAGGCAACCATTGCGATAAACTCTGAGGAAGTAGGCTCTTTTCTCTCACTTTGTAATTAAAAACCCTTATTAAAAAGGAAGGCAAAAAAATAAAGACACTCCGTAGAATACCTTTATAAAATTTCCATTTTATAATTTAAAAAAGCAACAATCTAAGGTTATTGTGCCGTAATCTACAATTATTTCATTTTCAAGTTTGTATTTGAATATAAGTTCAACTAATTTATGTCCATCAATTAATATGATTTACGCATATTTGATACTTCAATCAAATTGCATAAAAGAGGTCGTAATGTCGGCTGAGGTTCAAATACTCCAGCAAGTATTAAAACAATAATTAATAATATTGTGATGAAAGATCAGGATTGTCACCAAAACGCACCAATGCATTGAGCATTGGTGTTTTTGTGTCTTATGATATTTCCTCCCTACCTCGAAAAAACACAACTATGACCTATTCAGTTCGTTCATTTTAATTTCCATAAACAAAAGAACCTCCTATTATGGGAGGTTCTTCAAGTCATCAATTTCAAACCACTGTTTTAATACACTATTGTTGATAATCGAGTTACTTCGCCATTGTTTAAATTGATTAAGTATTTTTGTGCAACTTCATGGTAATTGCTAGAGAACCAGTGACGGAAAAGGAGCGTTAAAAGTTTTCCTTCTTTATCATCAAAATTCGTTTCGTAAGTTGTCATAAAAATATGTGTTTGATTGTTTTGGATATGCTCATTGATTATTTTTTCAATTTTTTCATTGACGATTTGGCTTGTTGAGAAACCTGTAAATTGCGGATATTCAACATAATCAAAATCAGGAGCTTTTGTGCCTGCATTAAAAAACTTGCTTCTAATTTCTACAGGAACTTGTTCATATTTTACAAGATTTGTTTGCTGTACTTGTGTATTCGCTCCGATGTTATAAACGATAGTATCGCCTTTCTTAACAATCGAATATACACGATACGCCAAACCAGCCTTACCTCGCTCAACAGATATGATTTCACCTTCTGGGTTGCGCTTGTATGTTTTAACATCTTTCACGAAGTGTACTACGCCAAGTTGATTGACTTTGATTTCATTTCCCTTCCACGCTACTTTTGATTCAGCTGCACTTGCTTGTCCAGCAAATGGTGACAATAACATCAAAGCTGCTGAAATACTGATTAATGCTTTTTTCATCTGGCTTTCCTCTCCCCTGAAATACATTTCAATTTATTATACTTTATGTAAAAAATGGTGAATAGGGAAAAAGTGAGAAATTTTAACTAATGAGTGTTTTGTTACGACCCATTGCACAAATCGCTAAAACGCACTGAATACATCAGCTTTTGATTTTTCTTCAATATCGTCATTTTATGTAATCGTAAAATAATTGGTGCATAGGATTATCATACGCTTTTGTGCCATTACGGAAGGAAACATAATTAGTAACATTATTCAATGCTCCCCGTAAGTACGCTTTAAAATTGCGGATATTCTTTTTACTTTTCACTTATGTCAAGACCTTACGGAATAAATCCTTGTTGATGCCTTGCTGTTTGAATTCAAGATACAATTCATTGATATGATGTGTCCTGTCTTCACTCGATTGATTTCTTCCAGGTCTTGCTTATTCTTTAACCATAAAAGAAACAGTTTTAATGTCTGCTCGTATGATGAGATGGTTTTCTTTGACAAATTTTTGCTTTGACAGAAAATCAAAAATTCATTTAAGTACCATTCTGTTTCAGACAACTTCATGATTCCCTCCTCTTTTCACAAACACAAAAAGCCCAATGAATAAAATAATTCATAGGGCATACGTTAAAAATATTTATTGATTTAAAATCATGTTTATTGGTTTTCGTTAATTACAAAATGAATGTCAAAGTCCTTGACCCTATCAATTTCAAGAAGCTTTATGTTCTAACCGTAATTTATCGGCAACCATTGCGATAAACTCTGAATTTGTTGGCTTTGCTTTGGTCATGCTGACAGTGTATCCAAAAAGGGAAGAGATGGAATCAATATTACCACGGCTCCATGCTACTTCAATAGCATGACGAATCGCACGCTCTACGCGACTTGCCGTTGTGTTATATTTCTTAGCGATATCCGGATATAATACTTTTGTAATTGAGCCTAATAACTCAATGTCTTTATAAACCATTGAAATAGCTTCACGTAAATATAAATAACCTTTAATATGTGCAGGTACACCAATTTCGTGAATAATGCTTGTAATATTTGCATCTAAATTGTTCGATTTTGCTTCACGTTGTGTTCTCATAGAAGATGAATGATGCTTAATTACTGCCGATGTTTTACCGCTTACTTGACGAATATGGTCAACTAAGTTTTCCATATCAAATGGCTTTAAAATGAAGTAAGCTGCGCCTAAATCTACGGCTTTTTTTGTCACATCTTCTTGTCCGAAAGCAGTAAGCATAATTACATTTGGATAGTTCTCTTTTTTCATTTCTTTAAGCTGACTTAACACCGCTAGTCCATCAAGATGAGGCATAATAATATCTAAAACAAGAACATCTGGATCTTTTTCCTTTAACATCGTTAAACATTCTTGTCCGTTATAAGCTACCCCTATTACTTCCATGTCTTCTTGATCTGAAATATAATCCTCTAGTAAGCCTATTAACTCTCTGTTGTCGTCAACTAAACAAACTTTGATCTTTTTCACAACAGATTCCTCCTCAATCCCTTAAAGTTATATATCGATTCATCAACGATTCCTATCCTTTATTCTAATTGATGAATTCGACAATGCAACAAATTTTCCTTTATTTTTTTGAAAAAAACTCAAATTATTGGAAAATCTATCATTTTCTTCTTTATTCTTCATTTTTCGACTTGAATTGCAAGTTGACATTTTTGTTTGTCTACATTCAGTCACTCTTTTCATTTTATGACTAATGATTACTGTTGTAGAAGAGATATTTTTAAGCTATTTCCGTACATTTTGTTGCTATTTGATAAACCACGCAAAAGACTCAGCTTTCTCTGTCATTACCAACAGATTTAAAAACAATTTTTGAACAGCCATTCTTTCTAAAAATGACTAAAGAAAAGACGAACTAATGTAGTTAGCTCGCCTTCTTTTGACTATTTTCATAAATATCAATTCCTGCTTCACTTAGCATCCACTCAATGTGAACGCCGTAACCTGACGTTGGATCATTTACAAATACGTGTGTAACTGCTCCTACCACTTTACCATCTTGAATAATTGGGCTCCCACTCATCCCCTGAACAATTCCCCCTGTTTTATTTAACAGTTTAGAATCGGTAATCTTGATAACCATCCCTTTTGTTGCTGGGAATTTTTGAGGAATTGTACTTACAATCTCTACATCAAATTCTTCTACTTCATCATCATTGACAACCGTAAGAATTTTAGCAGGCCCTTCCTTGACTTGATGAGACAAAGCAATTGGTAATGGCTTATCCATGACGCCATTTTCAATTTTTGAAGAAAGCTTTCCAAAAATACCAAATGGACTATTTCGTGTAATGCTACCAATGATTTCTTTATCTTCTGAAAAACGAGCTAATTTTTCACCTGGTACACCATTGGTTCCTTTTTCAATGGATGTAACGGTTGATCTGACAATTTGTCCATTTTCTACAACAATTGGCTTTTTTGTATCCATATCGGAAATAACATGTCCTAACGCCCCGTATTTCTTCGATTTAGGATCATAGAATGTCATTGTGCCAATTCCAGCTGCTGAATCACGGATGTAGAGTCCAATTCGATAAGCGTAGTCTTGCTTATCTTTTAGTGGAACTAACTTCGTTTGAAATTTGCTTTTATCGCGGATAATTTCTAAGTTTAATGGCTCACCTGTTTTACCAGATTGCTGAATAAACGGTGTAATGTCACTCATTTTTTCAATGGTTGTTCCATTAATTTTTGTAATCATATCTCCAACTTGTATTCCGGCTATTTCACCTGGAGATCTTTTACCTTCTTTTGTATCAACTTGATGATATCCTACTACTAACACACCACGGGAATTTAATTTTACCCCTATTGATTGACCACCTGGAATAACTTTGAAATCGGAGAGAACTTGCACATCTACTTGCTTAACAGGAATACCCGCAAAATGTAGCATAAGTTCTTCTTTTCCAATCTCTTTTCCTGCGATCGTCAATTTAGAATCACCTTGATTTATATCATAAATCGTTGATTCTCCATACATGGACGATACAGGTAGAGATGTATTCATATGAACGGTTTGATTTTCAAATACGATGATTTTCTTTGGAATATTTACATATTGCTGTAACTTTGGGAAAAAACCTACCATAATGAGTGAAACAAGGAGAATTACGCCTATTACATATCTATATCTATTTAGCATATCATTTTCCACTCTCCTCGCTTCCTATCCACACCATAACTTAATGGCTACATCTTTACTTTTACCTTCTTGCACTTCATTTATAACTTCAACGAGAAAAAACTCTGTAATTTCACACAGAAAATTTAGTAAGGGTAAAAAGACATCCTTAAAGAAGTTTTGTTACATAAAAAAGAGGCTATTTTGTTCGTTATGAAAGAGAGGAGAAGAAGAGGGTTTTATACAACACGCCTTACCTCCTATCACTTTGACATAACTGATTTTTAGAGGAAAGGCATGTTGTAAATAATATCAAATAAGTCACTTTTCACATCGAGATTTCATTACTTTGATGTGTCTTTAAGCTTGTTTTATTTTATCTGCTAAGGCAAGTAATTCTTTTGCATGTTCTTTTGTTAAATCTGTAATTTCTACGCCTGCAATCATACGGCCTATTTCTTTGATTTTGTTTTCATTTGTTAGCGGATCAACCGATGTCATTGTACGATTTTCTTTGACCGTTTTGGAAATAAATAAATGTGTATCAGCCATGGCCGCTACTTGTGGTAAATGAGATATACACAATACTTGTGAATTAACCGCAATATGATAAATTTTTTCACCGATTGATTGAGCTACTCTTCCACTTACACCTGTGTCTACTTCATCAAAAATAATCGATGTCACACCTTGATGTTGAGAAAAAATACTCTTTAGCGCTAGCATGATACGTGATAGCTCTCCACCCGACGCTACTTTTGCTAACGGCTTTAACGGTTCACCTGGATTTGTTGAAATGTAAAACTCAATATGATCAATTCCATCCTTAGTAAACTTTACTGGTTTGTTATCAATCACTAAGTCACTTGCTGTTGCATTTATTTTTCCTATTTTAATGTCAAATACTGTTTTTGCCATGTATAGCTCTTTTAATTCTCGATGGATGTTCTCTGTTAGTTGACGAGCAAGCTGTTTTCGAACCGTTGACACATTTGTTGCTTCTACTAATAAATCCTTTGCGATACTATCTAGTTGTTCTTTAATCTTACTAACATGTGTATCACGGTTCTTAATTTTATCGATTTCATCTTCAATTGCAGCACTGTATTCTAAAATTTCTTCAACAGATTGTCCATATTTACGCTTTAAATAGTTAATTTCATTTAACCTTGTTTCAATAAAATTTAACCTTTTTGGATCATATTCTAACAAATCTAGTTGCTGTCGAATTCTATACGAAACATCTTCTAATTGATAAAAACAATTTGAAACGGTTTCTGAGATGTTTTCATACTCTTTCTCAATGGAAGCGATATCTTCTGTATTATTCATTGCTAAGCTTATCCAATCTAACCCTTTATGTTCACCATGTAGCGCATTGTAAGCGTCATTTAAGGCTGAGTAAACCTTTTCAAAGTTAGCAATTTTTATTCTCTCTTCTGTTAATCGCTCGTCTTCCTGTGGTTGTAAATTAGCTGCTTGAATTTCATCTAATTGAAATTGAATAAGATCAAGACGATGAGCCATCTTTTGCTCATTTTCTGTTAATTGCTCTAATTGCTTTTTCAAATCTGTATATTTATAAAACAAATGACGATACTCACTTAACGCACGATCAATCTTCGCTCCACCGTATTGATCCACTAACATTAAATGACGGTCTTGGTTCATTAAATCTTGATGCTCATGTTGCCCATGAATGTCGACTAACGTTTGCCCGATTTCACGCAAAACAGCTAATGTAACTAGTTTACCGTTTACCCGACAAATACTTTTACCATTCGTCGTAATTTCACGCCTTAGCACAATCATGCCGTCGTCAATTCCCACGCCTACTTGAGCTGCTTTTTCATAGCAAGGATGCTGATCGTCTATTAAAACAAGCCCTTCAATTTCAGCTCGATTTGTTCCATGGCGAACAAATTCAGAAGACCCTCTCCCTCCAACAAGTAAATGGATGGCATCAATAATAATTGATTTCCCCGCTCCTGTTTCACCAGTCAAGACAGTTAAACCTTTCTCAAATGAAATAGACAAAGATTCAATAATCGCAAAATTTTTAATCGATAACTCTGCTAACAACAAGATTCACGCACCTTTATTGCACTCAAAACAGATGCCAGCTAGCCAACATCGTTTGGAGCTATTTTAGTTCAAGTTTTGTTTCATATACCTTACAAAGAATTCGTAAACGAACCGAAAAAAGAACATTTCATAAGCCTTTAGAACTAGGAACAGAATATGTTCAGGCTGTGTCAAATGAGACACCTTTTGATCTCTTTGACACAGCCCATTCTGTTAAAGCATCTCTAAAAAGCGATTTGAAATCACTTCTGTATCTTCAGGAGTTCGACAAATGATTAAACAAGTATCATCTCCACAGATTGTCCCTAAAATCTCTTCCCAATCTAAGTGATCAATTAAGGCACCAATCGCATTTGCATTACCCGGTAAAGTTTTCATAACAAGCATATGGCCTGCACCATCAATTTTAACAAATGCGTCCATTAACGATCTTTTTAACTTTTGAAGAGGGTTAAAGCGTTGATCTGCTGGAAGGCTATATTTATAACGCCCATCCATCAAAGGTACTTTTACTAAATGCAACTCTTTAATGTCACGTGACACAGTTGCCTGAGTAACGTTAAATCCTTGATTTTTTAAAATATCTACTAACTCATCTTGTGTTTCAATATCATTATTTGTAATAATGTCACGAATTTTAATATGTCTTTGTCCTTTATTCATTTCGGCACCTCGCACTTTTATCATAATGTTACGCTATATAAGAATTAAGAATTGGGCGATGATTAATGAATGGCTGTTTTCCAACCCTTTTTACACTTATAAAAGGCAAAATAGTTCGAAAAAAAGCGTACTCAATGATATCAACTTGATCATATGCCTTTATCTAAGACAAGGGCATATGATCAAGTTGCCAATGTCAGTGATTACACTGACATTGGTAGTTTAATTCTCTTGTTTCTTCGCCTTTAATGTATCATGAGCTTGTTGTACGGTCTGTTCTACACTTTTATTGGATACATCTTCTCCAACTTCTCTTTCTCCTAACCACTTTAAATGGAGTAAGAATTCAATGTTACCATCTCCACCTGTAATCGGTGAAAACGACATGTCTTGTACATTGTATCCTTGTTTTAGTGAAAAATCGACCATTTGTTGCAACACTTCTTCATGAACCTTAACGTCTCTTACAATTCCTTTTTTACCGACTTGCTCTCTTCCCGCTTCAAATTGGGGTTTGACAAGAGCGACCACATCACTATTAGAAACTAGTAATGTTTTTAACACAGGTAAAATCAAACGAAGAGAAATAAAAGATACGTCAATTGAAGCAAATTCTGGCATACCTTTTATTAAATCAGCTGGTGTGACATAACGGAAATTTGTTCGCTCCATTACGACAACTCGCTCATCTTGTCTTAGCTTCCACGCTAATTGATTGTATCCTACATCTAGAGCATAAGACATAACTGCTCCATTTTGAAGAGCACAATCTGTAAAGCCTCCTGTAGATGCTCCAATATCAATCATTACTTTGCCTGTTACCTCAACGTCAAATTCAGCTAGTGCTTTTTCAAGCTTAAAGCCTCCTCGACTCACATAAGGCATAACTGCTCCTTTAATAGATAGCGGAATATCTCGTGCTACTTTTTCACCTGGCTTATCTAAACGATTTCCATCTGAATAAACAAGACCTGCCATTACTGTACGCTTAGCTTTTTCTCTTGTATCCACTAAGCCTCTTTCAACTAATAACACATCTACTCGTTCTTTTTTTGTCAACGTACCTCAAGCCCTTTTTGTTTTAATTGCGTTAATTTCATTACACGTTTTACGGTTTCTTCTGTTGTAAAGTTAATTTCTTTTAATAGTTCATTCACACTTCCATGCTCAATAAAGTAATCTGGAATACCCATACGGTCAATTTTAGCTGTATGATAACCTTGTTCAGCTGCAAACTCAAGTACTGCACTACCAAATCCGCCTTGTAAAACCGCTTCTTCCATCGTTAAGATCGGTTTTTTCGCTTTTAAGATATGGTGTAGCATTGTTTCATCAAGAGGCTTGATAAAACGAGCATTCACTACTTCAACAGATATCCCTTGTTCTTTTAATTGATCCGCTGCTTCAAGAGCCATCTGTAAAGTTGGGCCAAATGTAAGAATTGTCGCATCGGACCCTTCCGTCAGCACTTCCCACGTCCCAATTGGAATTGCCTTTAACTCTTTATCTAACGGAACACCTAGCCCGTTTCCTCTAGGATAACGAAGTGCAATTGGTCCATCATCATATTTAAGAGCAGTATGAACCATATGTTGACCTTCATTTTCATCTTTTGGCATCATTAAGACCATGTTTGGAAGATGACGCAAAAATGCAATATCAAATACACCTTGATGCGTTTCACCATCGGCTCCAACAAGACCTGCACGGTCAATTCCGATAAAGACATTTAAATTTTGACGACAGATGTCGTGTACAACTTGGTCATAGGCTCTTTGTAAAAACGTTGAATAAATCGCTAAAAACGGTTTCATGTCTTGAGTAGCAAGACCTGCTGCCATCGTCGTAGCATGCTGTTCGGCAATTCCAACATCATACATACGTTCTGGAAATTCCTTTTGAAAGCCTTCTAATTTCGAGCCAACTGGCATTGCTGGTGTAATGGCAACTACTCTTGAATCTTCACGAGCAACAGTTCTTACCGTTTCACTTACAAGCTTACTCCATGCAATTGGTGGCGGACTTTCAGGTTTAATGAAATCACCAGACTCAATTTTATATGGTCCTGTACCGTGCCATGTTCCAATCTTATCAGATTCAGCCGGCAAATAACCTTTTCCTTTTTTCGTAATGACATGAACAATCACGGGCCCTTTTGTTTTTTTAGCATAACGAAGGTTTTCAAACAATTCATCGTAATTATGACCATCTACAGGCCCTAAATATGTAAAACCTAAGTCTTCAAAAAACATCCCTGAAATAAACATGTATTTTAAGCCATCTTTTACTCGCTCAGCCGTTGAAGCTAGCTTTCCACCTACAGCCGGAACCTTTTTAAGCAATACTTCTAATTCATCTTTCACCCAATTGTATTTGCCAGCTGTACGAAGGCGACCAAGTACACTATGAAGCGCTCCAACGTTAGGAGCAATTGACATTTCATTATCATTTAAAATAACAATCATATCTTTTTGTTCATGGCCGATGTGATTCAACGCTTCAAGCGCCATTCCACCTGTAAGAGCACCATCACCAATAATTGGAATGATGTACTCGCCTGTGTTCTTTAAATCTCTGGCAACCGCCATTCCCATCGCAGCCGAAAGAGATGTTGAGCTATGCCCTGTTTCCCATACATCATGTTCACTTTCATTTCGCTTAGGGAATCCGCATAACCCTTTATATTGACGAATAGTCTCAAAATCACAAGCTCGACCCGTTAAAATTTTATGCACATAAGATTGATGTCCTACGTCAAAGATAAATTTATCTTTTGGACTATTAAATACGGTATGTAAAGCAATTGTCAATTCAACTACACCTAAATTCGGTCCAATATGGCCGCCTGTTACAGCAAGCTTTGTAATTAAAAATTGACGAATTTCTTCACTTAATGACTCGAGTTGCTCTCTAGACATATTTTTCAAAAACTCAGGATTCTTTATCGTTGTAAGATCCAACATGGATCACTCACTTTCGCACATATTATAAATATACCTTAATACATTGTGTAATGTTTTATGCATAGACGTCAACCTTTAGTACTTCTTCCACCTTATAGCACCTTTGATATTTTACCAATAAACAATGAATAAATCTATGCTATACCTATACGAGGGTGTATCTAGCAAATTCCTATTCGATTATTTTAACATGTTATTCTAAACGCCTTTACTACTACTCTACCCTAAGGAACAAGCATTACACTCGTTAAGGATTGGTCTTATATGAAAAAAGAGCCGCTAACACAAATGTGATAACGGCGACCAAAAAACCTTATAATCATGTAAAAACCTATGCACTACCTTTTTTACATAGTAGTGTTTAGATTATATCATATGCATTTTGCTTACTCAATTAAAATTTGCGATTAAGAATGGTCTTTCAGCTCTTATTAATTTTCACGATTAGCTATGTATAAACAAAGTTGCTCTAGCATGTCATGATCGATATTGGCTTCATATAAAGCATGTAAAGCTTGATCGATATGGTAAGTCAATTTCTCTTTTGCTTTTGTCATGCCAAGCAATGCTGGGTACGTTGTTTTTTCATTCGTTGTGTCACTACCAATTGGCTTACCAAGCTTTTCTTCTGTACCTTCAATATCTAGAATGTCATCTTGAATTTGAAATGCGAGTCCGATATGCTTACTAAATTCTTCTAGCTGGTACACTTGACACTCTGAAGCGTTAGATAAAATGGCTCCTGCTTTCACACAGAACTGTAGCAATGCTCCTGTTTTATGTAAATGAATATATTCTAACTCTTCAAGTGATAGTTGCTGATTCTCTCCTTCTAAATCCGCAATTTGGCCGCCAACCATCCCCTCTGTTCCTGCTGCTATTGCTAATTCTGTCACTAACTTTAGCTTCATTTCCGCACTTACATCAGGGTGTTTATGCTGCGTAATCATTTGAAAGCTATTTGTTAACAGCGCATCTCCCGCTAATATAGCGACTGCTTCTCCAAACACTTTATGATTCGTAGGCTTCCCTCTACGTAAATCATCATTATCCATACTAGGTAAATCATCATGAATTAATGAATAGGTATGTATCATTTCAACTGCACAAGCTGCCCCTATCCCTATCTCTTCATTTTTTTGAAAAGCTTTTAACGTAGCAAAAATAAGAAGAGGACGCAACCTTTTACCACCAGCTGTTAAGGAATAGAGCATCGATTCTTTAAGCTTAGACGGTGCAGATAATTGATCAACAACATTCGGAAGCTGCACTTCTACCTTTTCCTTCATTGTAGCGAAGTATTGTTCAAAATGAGGATTATTCACAACTACTCTTCCTCCTGCACTACAAATGGCTC
This sequence comes from Priestia iocasae, assembly GCF_016909075.1. Lineage (GTDB taxonomy): Bacteria > Bacillota > Bacilli > Bacillales > Bacillaceae_H > Priestia > Priestia iocasae. Next base: position 416,697 of record NZ_JAFBFC010000001.1, on the reverse strand, counting down.
GAGCTGACCATCTTCACGTAAAATTTGTTCCATTTGTTTTTCAATTTGCTGTAAGCGATCATGACAAAATTTTGACAGTTCCATTCCTTTTTGGAATTGCTCGATTGCTTTTTCTAACGGAACGTCTCCTTCTTCTAGTTTATCAACGATTTCTTCTAATTGCTCCATCGCTTCTTCGAATGAATGCTGTTGCTTATCGCTCATTCTTTTCACTCCTCTACTTGTGATACCTTACATTGTAATTGTCCATCGCTTAAACGAACCGTTACGGTATCACCCTTTGATACTTGTTTAGTTGTTTTTATTAAGGCTTGTTCATGATTATAGACAAGGCTGTAACCGCGTTCCATTGTTTTTAAAGGACTAAGCGCGTGAAGCTTTGATGCAGTAGAAGAAAATAGCAATTGCTTTTGCTTTAAGATTGTATGCATGTCTCGTTGTAAGTCTTTTGTTAGCGTTTGGTGCTTTTCACGCGCTTGTTCTACTTTTTTCTTCGGATGATTACGCATCAATAAGCCCGTTTGTTGTTCATATTGCGTTCGTTTAAGCTGAAGATACCTTTTACTTTCACGATAAAGGCGATCCATCAATTGGTCAAGTTGTTGCTCTTTTTGCTCAACTAGTTTTTGAGGGTAACGAAAAGCATAGGACTGCTTCATCCGCTCTAAACGTTTACTTTGAAGCGTCATCATTTCTTTCATTGCTCTTTGCATTCGTATGTTCCGTTGACTCAGTCTCTCTTTCACTTCTGTTATATGAGGGACGGCTAGTTCTGCAGCACCCGTTGGAGTAGGAGCTCGTAAATCTGCAACAAAATCCGCAATTGTAAAATCTGTTTCATGACCAACGGCTGAAATAATAGGAATTGTCGATTTAAAAATCGCTCTTGCTACACTTTCTTCATTAAAAGCCCAAAGCTCTTCAATTGAACCTCCACCACGCCCAACAATTAACACATCTAATTGTCCAAGCTCATTAGCTTTTTCAATAGCTTGTACAATAGAAGGCGCTGCGTGAACTCCTTGAACTAAGGCGGGGATTACAATGACTTTTGCAATAGGATATCTTCGCTTCAATGTCGTCATGATGTCTCGGATTGCTGCTCCTGTTTGAGACGTAATCACTCCGACATGGGTTGGATAAGTTGGAATTGATTTTTTATGTATAGAAGAAAATAGCCCTTCTTGTTCAAGCTTTGCCTTTAATTGTTCATAAGCTAAATATAAGCTACCGACACCATCCGGTTGCATCTCTTTTACATACATTTGATAATTACCACTAGGTTCATAAACAGAGATTTCACCTCGAATTAACACCTTCATTCCCTCTTCCGGGCGAAAGGTTAGCTGACGGTTTTGTCCAGCAAACATAACAGCTTGAATACGTGCATTCTCATCTTTAAGGGTAAAATACATGTGGCCACGACTATGGAGTTTAAAGTTAGAAATCTCACCCTTTATCCATATATCTTGAAGGTGGGGATCAACATCAAATTTTCGTTTAATATATCTTGTTAAAGCGGTAACCGTTAAATATCGTACTTCACTCATACAATCGTCTCCTTTTAAAAGAGGCACAACTAGTCATTACGCGTGAGTAATAGTCAACCATTTTATTGGTATACTGAAGGAAAAGGAAAAGAAACAGATGAGGTATACTTTTTCTCTTCTATTGCTTTTCCTTTTTCCATTTACCAAAAAAATCATACGACTAGTTATGATAAATCCATCACTACTTTTGAGAGCACACCGTTAATAAAACGACTTGCTTGCTCATCGCTGAATTTTTTAGCTAACTCAATTGCTTCATTTAATGTTACGCTTGTTGGAATATCTTGCTCATATTTCATTTCATAAATCGCTAATCGTAAAATAGAACGATCTACGGTTGAAACACGCTCAAGCGTCCATTTTTCTAAATGAGTGCGAATCATCGCATCGATTTCTTCTTTATGTTCAACTGTTCCTAATACTAATCGTTGTAAAAAGCTATCCACCTCTTGTTGTGGAGCGACATTTTGAATAGCCTCTGCTGGTTCAATTTGTCCTAAGTCATATTGGAACACTGCTTGTAATGCTTTTTCGCGTGCTGTACGTCTTTTCATCTTACATGTTCTCCTTTATTTAACCTTATCGTTATATTATACCAAGATCATAACATAGTTTCTAAGCATGAAAAAAGACCGTCTATCATAACGAGACAGTCTTTTTCACTTTACCACAGCTTGCTTTGAAAAGAAACAAACTTTCGTGGTGATTATTCAGGTTGTTCTACTTCTAATTTAGGGACATCGAATTGAACACCCACGATATGAATATTGACTTCTTCTAGCTCAATTGCGGTCATATTCTTTAATGCTTGACGAATATTATCTTGAACTTTTTGTGCAACAACTGGGATAGACACACCAAATTTCATCATGCAATACACGTCCACTTTAATGCCAGTTTCACTCAATTCGACTTTTACGCCTTTACCGTGGTTTTTCTTACCTAATTTCTCAACCACACCCGTTGCGAAGTTCCCTCTCATTGCAGTCACACCTTCAACTTCAGATGCTGCAATGCCAGCAATCACTTCAATGACCTCTGGTGCAATTTCTACTCTTCCAAGGGAATTCGGATGTTCTTCCATTTCTAATACATGATTTTCATTCATGTACAGCACCTCCTATACTTATACTATACTACGAATTCATTACATCATGTAGCTCAAGAAACTTTGTATTAAATTCACCGTCTATGAACTTCTGATGACTTAACAATTTTAAATGAAAAGGCACAGTTGTGGCTACCCCTTCAATTACAAATTCACTCAACGCTCGCTTCATACGTGCAATTGCCTCTTCACGCGTTGGCGCATGAACGATTAACTTTGCCACCATTGAATCATAGTATGGAGGAATAGCATACCCTGGATAAACTGCCGAGTCAACACGAACTCCATACCCACCTGGAGGTAGATACATATGAATCGTTCCTGGAGAAGGCATAAAGTTTTTCTCTGGGTTCTCTGCATTAATTCGACATTCAATCGCCCAACCGTTAAATGTAACTTCTTCTTGCTTGAACGAAAGCTTATCGCCATTTGCAACTTTAATTTGCTCTTTAATTAAGTCTACCCCCGTTACCATTTCTGTAACCGGATGCTCTACTTGAATGCGTGTATTCATTTCCATGAAATAAAACGTATTTTCGTTATGATCATAGATAAATTCAATTGTTCCAGCACCTGTATAGTTCACAGCTTCAGCTGCTTTTACTGCAGCTTCACCCATTCTCTGACGTGTTTCACCGTCTAATGCAGGAGAAGGTGTCTCTTCGACTAACTTTTGAAGTCGTCGCTGGATTGAACAATCGCGCTCACCTAAGTGAACAGTATTACCATGTGAATCAGCCAACACTTGAATCTCAACATGTCTGAAGTCTTCAATGTATTTCTCAAGATACACACCTGGATTTCCAAATGCCGTTGCTGCTTCTTGTTGTGTAATTTTAATTCCTTTTACAAGATCTTGTTCTGTTCGTGCAACACGGATACCTTTTCCTCCACCACCCGCAGTTGCTTTAATAATTACAGGATATCCAATCTGATTAGCAATCTTCATTGCATCATCAACAGATTCTACAATTCCTGTAGAGCCTGGCACAATCGGTACTCCTGCTTCCTTCATTGTTTCACGTGCGATGTCCTTAGTCCCCATTTTCGTAATAGCTTCAGGACTTGGGCCAATAAATATAATGTTACATTCCCTACATAACTCTGCAAAATCAGCGTTTTCCGCTAAAAATCCATATCCTGGATGAATCGCGTCGCACCCTGTTAATGTAGCTACACTAATAATATTGGTGAAATTCAAATAACTATCTTTAGAAGCTGTAGGACCTATACAATAAGCTTCATCTGCTAATTGTACATGTAAGGAATTACGATCTGCTTCTGAATGAACAGCAACTGATTCAATCCCTAATTCTTTGCAAGCGCGGATAATACGGACAGCAATTTCTCCACGATTGGCAATTAAGACTTTTTTTATCATATCAAACGCTCCCCTTACTCAGCTTTCACTAAGAAAAGTGGTTGTCCGTATTCTACAAGCTGTCCATTTTCAACCAATACTTCAACGATTTCACCATTTACTTCCGCTTCAATTTCATTAAATAATTTCATTGCTTCTACAATACATACAACACTATCTTTCTTCACACGATCTCCAACTCGTGCATATGGATCTGAATCCGGAGAAGAAGATGCATAGAATGTTCCTACCATTGGAGAGGTAATTTTATGTAAAGATTCATCTTGGCTTGTAGCTGTATTCTTTTCTACCTGTTGATTATCTGCTACTTTTGGTGCTACTGTTTCTTGGACAGCTGCTACAGGTTGAGTTGATTCAGCAACTGGTTGTCTTACTTCTTCTACAATTACTTGTGGAGCTGTTGCTTGCTTTGCTGTAATAGCACCCTTTTTCTTTAACTTAATTTTCGAATCTGAGTGTTCATACACAAACTCTTCAATAGTTGATTGATCGACTAATTTGATGATTTCGCGAATTTCTTGAATCTTTAACAAACAAAACACTCCTGTCTAATAATTATACTTTTTAACTTACTCTAATGATACGACACGAACTTGTTGTAATTCAATAATTCTGAAAAAATATTGAGAACACTTTCATTCTTTTTTTCGTTACTTATGTCACATCATCAAACTCATTACTTTTCTCATATAATTTTGAGGCTATGTAATAAATAGGCGCTAACATGTATAAAGTATCTTTTATTTGTCTAGCCTATTTAAAACCAAAAAACGGCTTACAAATCCTATATAAATAACTAGTAAACCGTTAAATCACTTTTTTATTACTTAGTACTAATACAAGGGTATGAAACCTATTATAACTGATTTAGCATGATAACGCCATGTTAAATTTTTCACCCTCTTTTTCCATAAAACACTATTGTAAAAAAAGTACTCCCTTATAACTATTTTTTATTTGATTTGAACAATTTCTTTAAATTTTAATCTTTCCTTACTTTACTCTCTCTTGTGACTCTAACAAAAAATGTTCAATTATTTAGCCAAGCCACAAAATGAGGGGGCAACCACAGTGTGGTCGCCCCCTCATTTTTTATTTTTCAGGTTGGAATTCTACTGCTACATATTGTTTTGAACCTAATTCATCTTTCACTAGTTGAATAATATCATTGGCTCGACTCGCTGATTGCTCTTTCGCTTTTACCGTTACTTTCACTTGTCCTCCATCTGCTCTTACTAGTGCGTCTCCGTATCCTTTTGATTTAATCAATGTTTCAAGAACAAGTTCTTTTTCTTCAATTTGTGATAATTCTTGAATTTTATCCATTGCCTTACTCACTTGTTCTGGTGTTGCCCCTTTTGCTGCTGTTGCATCTGTGAGTTCTTGTCGTAATTTACTTCTTTCATCTGTAATATCTAAGCGAAGTGCAGTAAATAGCTCATCACTATCTACACTCGATACAACGGTTGTTTCTTTTACAGCACTTTGCTCTTTTGTATCCTTGCTTCCTTCTTCATCTTTTGTACCTTCTTCATCAGACTTTTCTTCGCCACTTTCAGCAGGTTTCTCCTCTTTGCCGTCAGCAGACTTTTCCTCTTCTGTTACTTCTTTCTCTTCTTCCGGTGCCACTGCCATGTTGCTCGGTGGAGTTTCAGGTGATGTAATATAATAAACGGATAACACGGCAACCAAACTTAACATTGTTAACAACCAAACTGTTTGCTTTTTAAGTAACATTTTTATTCCCCCTTAGATTTCTTTGGTAAAACAGCAACACGATGACTTGGAACATCCAACACTCTCGTGACAGCCTCAATGATCCACTTCTTTACTTCAATGTTGTTAGCCCCTTTTGCCACAACAAGTACACCTCGAATTTCAGGCTTTTTTGTTTTGACAACAACTGGCTTTTCTTGATTATCGTTCCGTACGATCACTAACTGCTCATCTGTTGAACTATCTTGAACCTTTCGTGTGCCACCTTCTCTATCTGTCTCCTCGGTCGTTTGTGATTGGCTGACACTATTTTTCTCATATACTTTTGATTCAGTTGCATCAAGATTGACAATAACTTCAACATCATCTACCCCAACAATGGCTTGCAATACGTCCTTTAATTGCGATTCATAATGAGCTTCATAATCTGCCATTGAACTTGATTGAGGTGCTTTTTTTTGGCTAAAAGCAGGTGCTTCCTCACTGCTATTCACTTGAATCGTCCCACCACTTGGCGCTGCAGGCTCATTAAGTAATGTTAAATTACTTATTAACATTATGGCTACACCAGCTGCTAGCAACACACCCATATAAGCGATTTTCGGTGGTTTCTTATCACCTTTTTTATCAGTCGTTTGATTACTGGTTGAAAAGAGACGCCGAAAAAAAGACGGGCTGTCATGATTCTTACTCATTTTCTTCTAATCCCTCCTCCAAGTTCACAGTGACTTTGTTTAGATCGATGCCCCATTTATTTGCGAGATACGCCGAGATGTGTGACGTTTCTTTATGTTGTTTTTCAACTTGCATTGGTTTGGAGGTATCAATGGAAACGACTTTCACGGCCGAAACAACTTCTGATTCTGATTCCTCTTTATCTTCACTAATCACAATATGAATGGAGCGAATGCTTTCATTAATGTTCTCTGGTGTGGGGGTATCAGTCGTTTCTGCTGTTTCGATGTGAATATGATCGATTGCTACACCATACTGTTCCATCAACTCCTCTTTGACACCTGTCTCCATTTGGACAGCCATTTGTTCTAATGTATATGCACGATGAGAAGCTTGTATTTCTTTTTTCTTTAATTCAATTACATTTTTCATTTTTTGTTCTTCATCATTACTTGTTAAATTCATAGAAACTAAGAGCTTGTCTACGTCTACCTTAAACACTTGAAAAATAGGTGTAATGATAATTAACATGAGCAACAGCCCAATTACAAGTTTTGCATACTTTTGTAGATTCGAATTAGGTAATAGTAAATCAATAATTGTTGCAAGTAAGATGAATAACACAATGTTCGTAATCCAACCTGTCAAAGCAGCCATATACTCACTCCCTACTTTAACGAACCATCATGGTTACATTACTAGCTGTAATAATGACGGTTAAACATAAGAAAAACATTAGTGATACAATTGCCAATGCTGCAAAGATATAAATGACACTTTTACTAATAATACTTAAACACGTAATGACAGGACCTCCACCGATTGGTTGTAACAAGGCAGCTGCTAATTTATAAATAATGGCTAGTGATAGAACTTTCAAAGCAGGAAAAGCAACAATTAGTAAGAGGATGGCTACCCCTGCAATACCTATTGTATTTTTCAAAAGCAAGGAAGCACCCATAACCGTATCTGTTGCATCTGTAAACATTCTTCCAACTACTGGAATAAAATTCCCTGTAATAAATTTAGCAGTACGAAGTGTAATTCCATCAGCTACAGCAGAAGTAGCTCCTTGAACAGAAATAACTCCCAAGAAAATGGTTAGAAAGATTCCGAGTAATCCAATCGCAATGTTCCGAAGTAGCTGAGCTAGCTGTGTTACTTTATACTGATCTGAAAGTGTACTCACAATGCTTAATAGTGCGGATAAGAATAAAAGCGGCATGACAACATATTGAATTAATAATCCACTTGTATTCATTAAGAAGATAATCATAGGATGAAAAAATGCAGCTGATATAATGCCTCCTGATGTAGCCATCAAAGCAAGTAATAACGGGACGAGAGCTAAAATAAACTGTGTCATCGTTTGAATGGCATGCTGCGTATAGGAGATGGCTACTTGAAAGCTATTTAAAGCAATAATAATGAGTACCATATAAACAAGAGCATATGCGACTTTACTAACGGCTTTTTGATCAAATGCATTTTGCAACGTCTGCAAAAAAACACTGAAGATGGTTAACATAATTAACGTACCAAGCAACTTTCCATTTGCAATAATTTCATGTAAAAAGAACTTTACAAACCCTACAAACCACTCTTTTATTGAAAATTTCTTTTCTCCGCTTAAAAAGTCTACCAAACTACCTTTTTGACTTTCTGGTAAAAAACCTCCATATTGCGTTAGAATATCATCCCAAAAGGCTTTAATTTCTTCTACTCCAATTGTGTCAAGCTGATTATCCACAAGCTGCTGTTGAGGTTGAGAAGCTTGTACCTCTTCTGGCAAGAAAAAAAGGAGTAAGAAAAAAAGAATGAGACGATAGTGCCTTAGATTTACCCACTTCATTTTGTCACCCCATGATATAAATGTTTTTAGGTTGGTAGCATTGAGATGATGGTTTCAATAATGACGGTTAAAATTGGGATGGCCATGGCTAGAATGAGAATTTTCCCTCCGAGCTCAATCTTTGAAGCGATTGCCCCTTGACCAGCATCTTTTGTAATTTGTGCACCAAATTCTGCAATGTACGCAATCCCAATAATCTTTAATATTGTTTCAACATAAATCATGTTCACATGTGCATTTACAGATAGCCTCTCAACCATACGAATGATTTCATATACTTGATCAATTAGAAACAAAAAGATAACACAGCCAACAAATACAATGAGTAAAAACGCAAAGGAGGGTTTTTGTTCTTTTACAATTAACGCTAAAAACGTCGCGACTAATCCTAAGCCAACAATTTGGATGATCTCAATCGCTAATCCCTCCTTTAGCCTTGAAACAAAAAGACTGCTTTAATTTTTTTAAACAAGTCTTCAACGATGGAAGCTACCATAAATAAAATGTAAATAAAGCCCATTAACGTAACCCAATTTGCGTAATCTTTCTTCCCCATCTGCTCTAGTACTGTTACAAGAAACGCTACAACAATCCCAATACCAGCAATTTGAAAAATTGTATTCATATCTACACTCATTCTGTTATCCTCCAATCACTACATCAATAGGATGACTAGTAGTAACCCTGAAAGAAATCCTAAGCTCTTTACCATTTTTTCATATCGATGCTGTCTCTCAATTGCATCACTTTCTTCTCTTTCAAGATGATTCAGCGCTAACATAATGTGTTTTTGTTGTGAATAGCGATCGTGTTGACCTAACGTTTCACCAAACTGTTTTAATACTTCTAGCTCACCTTGTTTAAAGGCTGTCATTTTCCACACTTCATCAATGCTGTCATCCCAACACTGCTTGACGTTTTGATCTCCTTTTTGCAGCTTGGTTGCAAATTGTTTAAATAGCCATGACAACGGCTTTGGCATTTGCGAGGATAAAAGCAAAGATACTTCATGTAGTGGTCGATGACTATACATAATTTCCGCTTCTAATGAACGTAGTGCCGCTTTCAGCTGTCGTAATTGCCTCGGACGCTCACTTAGTTGCTTTGCCATTTCAAAGCCCGTCCATGTCGATGCAAGCAAAATAAAAATGGCTCCAAATACCTTCATATAACATCACCTTCTACAGCTTGCTGAGTATAGATTCGCTTATGTGCTTCGTTATAAATCGTTTTAATGGTTCCTGGTCCATTTTGATTTGATAAAACAATAAATCGCTGAAATACTTCTAAATTTAATAGTTCTCTTATTGTTGGCCGCTTTTTTAAATCTTCAATGTCATATCCATGTACAGTCATAACAACATGCACACCCGCATTCACAGCTTCTAGTACCGCATCACAATCTTCTTGCCTGCCTACTTCATCTACAACAATAATGTCTGGACTCATCGATCGAATCATCATCATCATACCTTCGGCTTTAGGACAACTGTCTAGCACGTCTAACCTTGTACCAAATGTATGTTGAGGCACTCCTTTTACAGATCCTGCTATTTCAGAACGTTCATCTACAATCCCTACTTTTACTGGTTGAATACGTTGTTCTGCTACGCCAAGGCTCATAATTCGCGCTAAATCCCTTACCATTGTTGTTTTTCCTGTTTGTGGAGGACCAATTAGTACTGTATTCATCCACTTACGCTCATGTAAAAATGGAATTAACTTATTAGCAATGCCTATTTTCTGTTTAGCAATTCGAATGTTAAAAGACGTTACGTCTCGAATGACTTTCACTCGTCCGTTCTCTGTAATGACTTTTCCTGCTAAACCAACTCGATGACCACCTTCAATTGTCACGTAACCTTTCTTTAACTCCTCTTCAATCATATAAATGGAAAAATGGCTAAGCTTATTAAGGATGAACAGCGCATCTTCCTTTGTGGCGATATAGGGGTGAAAGTAGGGTCGATTATTTACAATGAACTCAATTTGTCGATCAACACGGATTCGAATCTCTTCTAAGTAATTAGCTGACGAATGGATATACCTAGAGGCTGCTTCTTCTATTGACTTCGGTAACACTTGCATCACTTCTTGTAACATACGAATCCCCTCGCATTTTTTTCATTAGTTAAAATGTATGCGAGCTTGTTTACTTTATGACTTGTCTCTTAACACGCTACTTAAAAATACCGATTAAAATAAAAAGTACCCCTATCACTATAAAAGCAAGTTTTGCAAACGATAACTGATCCGCGACAGATACGAGCCCAATTGTAAAAGATGCAATCATAATAAATGGGCCAACAAGTGCTAATAATCCATTAAACATCAAGGCTTTTTTCACATCATTGTTCATTAAAATTAAAACGGCGACTGTTAACTCAATAAATGAAGAAACAAAACGTAAACAAGCCATTATTAAAACAGAGCCATTTATTGTTTCTAACCACTGCTTCATATCGTCCTCTCCTATAAGTAGTCTATCTAGCTTCGTTTCGATCATTGTTAGGTGTGTTGAACAAAAAAGGTAATTCTAGTACAACCTATGCTGTGATAGATATAGTTAGCACCAATAGTTAGGAGATTCATTCTTTAACATACCTTTAAAAATAAAAAAAGCCTCCTAATAGGGAGTCCCTATTAGGAGGCTTTCATTTATTATGCGCGTGACACGTAGCTTGACTCTGTAGTATTAATAACAAGTACATCGCCTTCGTTAATGAAGAATGGCACCTGTACACTTAAGCCAGTTTCAAGAATAGCTGGTTTTGTACCACCTGAAGCTGTGTCACCTTTAATGCCTGGTTCTGTTTCTGTTACAGTTAATTCAACTGTGTTTGGAAGTTCAACACCAAGTGTTTCTGATTGATACATCATAATTGATACTTCCATGTTTTCTTTTAAGAATTTTAATTCGTACTCAATTTGAGTTCCTGGTAATTCAATTTGCTCATAAGACTCCGTATCCATAAATACGTGTTGGTCACCGTTTGCATATAAATATTGCATTTTGCGGTTATCAATTTGAGCTCTTCCTACTTTTTCACCTGCACGGAATGTTTTTTCTTGAATCGCTCCTGTACGTAGATTACGTAATTTTGAACGAACAAACGCTGCACCTTTACCTGGCTTTACGTGTTGGAAATCAACAACGCGCCAAATACCTCCGTCTACTTCTACTGTTAAACCTGTACGAAAATCGTTTACTGAAATCATGAAGAAATCCTCCTATATTTTATAAAATAATCAACTCTTTTGTTGAATATGTTAACGACTCATTCCCGTCTTTTGTTATGACTGTGTCATCTTCAATTCGAACACCGCCAAGACCTGCTATGTAGATACCTGGTTCTACCGTAACAACCATTCCTGGTTCTAACGTTGTATCAGACTTCAATGATAATGAAGGACTTTCGTGCACTTCCATTCCGAGTCCATGACCCGTAGAATGACCAAAATACTCACCATATCCTTTAGCTGTGATATAGTCACGAGTTAACGCATCTGCTTCTTTACCTGTCATGCCTGGTTTTATACCATTCATACCTTTTAATTGAGCTTGTAATACGATGTCATACATGTTCTTTAACTCATCGCTTACTTCTCCTACCGCCAATGTACGCGTAATATCCGAGCAATAACCTTTATAATATGCTCCAAAATCTAGCGTAACAAGTTCACCTTTTTCAATGATTTTATCGGTTGCAACACCGTGCGGTAAAGCTGAACGATAACCAGATGCAACAATGATATCAAACGAAGAAGATGATGCACCTTGCTTTCTCATAAAGAATTCTAGTTCGTTAGAAACTTCTAATTCTGTTACACCAGGGCGAATGAACGTCAAAATATGTTCAAATGCTGCATCCGCAATTTTTGCAGCTTCCTTTAATATCTTAATCTCTGAGTCGCTCTTAATCAAGCGTAACTTTTCAATGGTATTTGAGACAGGTACAAGCTCTCCATCAACTTTTTGTTCATAGATTTTAAATTGAGAATACATCATATGATCTTGTTCAAACCCAAGACGCTTAATTCCTAACTCAGCTGCAACGCGCCCTACTTCATCCACAAGAGCTCCCTTATGCTGAACAATTTCAAAGCCTTCTGCTTGCTCACCAGCTTGTTCCATATAACGAAAATCTGTAATAAATACAGCTCGATCTTTAGAAATAATCGCTACACCTGCACTACCAGTAAAATTTGTTACATAACGACGATTATACGCGCTCGTTATTAACATCCCATCAATATTTAATGAAGCAAACTGTTCACGAAGCTTCGCTACTTTCATCATGATTCCCCCTCTTTTAACTTTAAAAGTGCTAATATGCCTAACTCATACCCTTGTAATCCTAATCCTACAATTTGCCCAGCGGTGACAGGAGCCGTAACTGAATGATGTCGAAATTCCTCACGAGCATGTACATTAGAGATATGTACTTCAATTACCGGGATTGAAATACTTGCAATCGCATCTCTAATGGCATAGCTATAATGAGTAAATGCTCCAGGATTCATCACAATTCCATCAAATGTTGTATCAGCTGCATGAATGTGATCAATTAACACACCTTCATGATTTGATTGAACACATTCAATTTCGATTTGTTGCTTTTCACCAAACGCTTTTACATGTTGTTCTAAGGTTTGTAATGTTTCATGTCCATAAATCCCTGGCTCGCGTAAGCCTAAACGATTTAAATTAGGACCATTGATGATTAAAACTTTTTTCATATTCCCTCTCCCTCAACCAACTGACTTTTTCTGAAAAGTAGAAAAAGAATGTTCATTACTTAGAACATTCTACCATACAATAAACCAAAACTTCTATTTACACTTCCCTTAAACCAAATACCTGTCTTACCATTTAGGTCACTTTTAAGCGTTCGATGAATGGCTTTTCGTCTCAATCTCGGCTGCCTCAAATGAAATAGAATATCCAACAAACACACCATACAAAATGTACACACAAACTGTACTAATAATTGTGTTCACTTCTAATTCCCATATTGACTTTACATTTGGAAAAATAGGGTTCAACACAAAAAACACAAGTGCCCATAACAACAATCCATAACCAATTCCTACCCACATTGATTTGAATCGTTTTAAGACAGCATAATAAAGTAGAGCAACAACAATTGATAACACACCAAGAAGAAGAATACTCACAACCGTTCCTATCCACGTCTCTTTCCAAGCTCCCAAAACCCATGGTTGCAAAATCATAGATGGACTTACTTCACTAAAATTAAACAAATAGGATAAGTAACCAACAAAACTCCACAAAATGCCCCCTACCAATCCGATAATGGCTGTCTTGGCTAGAAATGATGCTTCTTCATTTCCTTTATTTTGTTGTTGACTCATTTCATTACTTTCTTTTGTTTGATCTGCCATGTTATCTCACCTCTATCGATTAGTATGAGCTCATCTATTTATTTTTATTTCATTTTTTACCACTTCTATTTCAGCCATATAATGGCCAGAAATGTACTTGTAAATATAAGAAAACAAGGATGACGACGTTTCAGATGACTAACGAACAAAACAAGCAAGCCATACCTAAAAATCACAGGTGGAAAATATTGAAAACAAATGTGTGGTAATTTAAAATATTGGCTACAATAGATAACATACATCTACCTAGAGGTTTATTTGAAATTACTGTAGAATATAGAATAATAAGGGTAACTAGTATGAGTTTAGGTTGGTGTTTTACATGTCTGAATTAAAAAAGCCTGCGTACGGCGGGCAAGCTGTTATGGAAGGCGTTATGTTTGGTGGAAAAACGAAAGCTGTTACTGCCATTCGCCGAAAAGATGACTCTATTGAATTTTTCCATTCATCTCGAAAGTCCAATAAGCTACTAACCACGTTAAAGAAAGTTCCATTTCTCCGTGGAATTGCAGCTATCATTGAGGCAAGCATGAATGGTACAAAGCATTTAAACTTTTCATCTGAGCGATATGATTTACATCCAGATGAAGATTACCGCCTTGAGGAGGAAAAGAAAGAATCAAAGCTTACCTTAATTTTAGGTGTAGCTACGATTGGTGTACTATCCTTTTTATTTGGGAAAGTATTATTTACACTCATTCCAGTGTTTTTAGCTGAATTGACGCGACCTGTTTTTTCCTCTAATCTTGCTCAGATTTTAATTGAAGGATTATTTAAACTTCTTTTATTGCTTATCTATATTTATGCAATATCTCAAACGCCGCTCATAAAAAGAGTTTTCCAATATCATGGTGCCGAACATAAGGTTATTAATGCGTATGAGAATAATGCTGAATTAACAATTGAATCTGTTCAATCTCATTCACGCTTACACTATCGTTGTGGTAGTAGCTTTATTATTTTCACTGTTCTTGTTGGCGTGTTTGTTTACTTATTAGTTCCCACTGATCCACTGTGGGTGAGAATTGTTAATCGTCTAGCTTTAATTCCTGTTGTAATCGGCATTTCGTTTGAGGTATTACAACTGACAAATAAAGTGCGCGATATTCCTGTTCTTCGCTTTTTGGGATATCCTGGATTATGGTTACAGTTACTTACAACAAAAGAACCGGACGATAAGCAAGTAGAAGTAGCAATTGCTTCATTTAAAGAACTCTTAAAAGTGGAAGAAAGCAGTTCTTCAACCACTGAGGATAAAGTCGTGTAATCGTTAGGTGTGTTAACAATTTAGGAGGTGAACAAAATGAGACGTTCGTTCATCAAACCACTTTTATATGTGTTGTTTGGGCTAGGTGCTTTTGGTTTTATCTATACACTCTTTACCAATCCAACTAGCTTACTACGTCAAGCTGGCTATGTATTTCTGTTTTTCATTTTGTTTTACTTGTTATACCGTTTTGTCTTACGCCCTTCACAAACGAAAGGTCAAGACAAGGATTATCTTCGAGCTGTCAAACAGTCTAAACGTCGTCTGAAAGGACGCGGACAATCGAAAGTCGAAGTGAGTCCATACAGTACAATGAAAAAAGGAACTAAGCAACCAAATTCAAAATTGTCATCAAAATCGACAACGCCTAAAAAGAAAAAAAGCAATGCGCATTTAACAGTTATTGAAGGAAAAAAAGGCAAAAAGAAAAATAGAGCATTCTTTTAAAAAAAGCTCCATCATTCCCACTAGAAAGGGATAATATGATGGAGCTTTTCTATATCATTTATCTCGATACTTACTAACACCACTTCTTTAGGAAATCCGTTCCTCGCTTCTTTCCTAATGCAATAAGCTCATCCTTTTTTTTATCAGTTAAGACAAATTCTGTTGCTAGGACATGATCAGTAGGGATGAAGATAATATTTTTCTCATGTCTTCTTGAAATATAGCGAGCATCATGAGCATCTTTCATCGTCTCAAATAATGCACCAAAAAGCTCGATTGCGTTTGTAATATGATTGACTTGGCCATCCTCTTCTTTTGAGCTCAGCTTTACACCTAGAACAGGGCGTACTTTAGGACGTTTATCATCATCAAATAACCAAATTGGAAAATTGCTCAACACGCCACCATCAACGATAATACTAGTCGTTTTTCTTGTTCGTAGCTTCACAGGTTCAAAGAAATAAGGAATACTGCAGCTCATTCTGACTGCTTTTGCTACTGAAAATGTGTCAGGAGAAATACCATAGCGCTCCAAGTCATCAGGTAGTACAACTATTTTTCCGTTCGTTAAATCTGAAGCTACAATGCGTAAGGAATGAGGTGGTAAATCACCAAATGTTCGAATTCCTCGAGCCTCTAGCTTTTCTTTTACCCACTTTTCTAGCTTCTCACCTCGATACAACCCTAGTTTCCAATAAAGAAATAGCCACTTCGTTAGTTTAGAAGGTAAGAATTTTGTTCGTGTATCAAGAAACATTTCTAAGTCAATTTCATTCATCATCTCAATCATATCATCACTTGTATAACCAGCCATAATGAACGATGAAATAATCGCCCCTGCACTTGTTCCAGCAATTCTTCTAAATACAATTCCACGTTCTTCAATTGCTTGCAATGCACCTATTAACGCAAACCCTTTTATGCCACCCCCAGAAAACACACCGTCTATATACACATGTGTTCCCTCCCTCTTCTCCAGCCCCCTTTAACATCTTTAGTCTCTTGTTTCTTAATTTATGATATAAAACAAAAAGCAGGCATCGCATGCCTGCTTTATTACGTTGTTTGTTCTTCTTCATTTCGCTTTTGAATTGCACGCAATGCTTCAATTCGTTTTTCATCTTCTTCAAAAAATTGAACCAAGTCACCAACTCGATCAATTGCGTTCCAACTCAAATGATGTTCAATTCCTTCAACATCTTCATAAATGTTACTTTCATCTACACCGATTATACGTAAAAGCTGTTCTAATAATTCATGTCGATATACAAGGCGTTTACCAACTTTCTTTCCTTTTGGTGTTAAAATAAGCCCTCTATACTTTTCATAAATTAGATATTCATCTTTGTCTAACTTCTGCACCATCTTCGTTACGGACGAGGGATGAACTGCCAATGCTTCAGCGATATCAGATACACGTGCATATCCTTTATCTTCTATGAGCATGTATATTTGTTCAATGTAATCTTCCATACTAGGCGTAGGCATGACATCTCCCCCAATAATTTATGTATTTCTTTTTATAAAAGACAATCATTAAAATTCTACTATATATCATAACAATTGACAAGCAAGTCAATATGTATGCTCATTTAGTATAAGCAAAAAAAGAGCATGAATACAACTTCTCATGCTCTTCTTCACCAAAACTTTTAGCTACTCATTAAAGGCCACATTTTAGCTGCGCACCGCAGTTTGTACACGTGTTACAGCCTCCAATTTCTTTTACTTTTCCTTTGCGACAAACCGGACAAGTATTGCCAACCTCTGAGCCTATTGTAACGTCAGTTGAACGAACATCGCTAATAGTATCAACCAGTACAACATGCGCTTTTCTTGCTTCGGCTTTTGGCTTTACTGTCTCAGATTCTTCAAATGTATTTTCTTCTGCTTTTAACGTTAAAACCTGTGCGTCACGGCTTCCATCAACATAAACCGTACCACCTTTAGCACCACCGTTATATAGACGCTCATATACTTTTTGAACCTGTTCAACCGTATAGCCACGTGGTGCATTTACGGTTTTACTAATTGAGCTATCAATCCAACGTTGGATGACACACTGTACATCAGCATGCGCTTCTGGTGCTAGGTCCATTGCTGAGATAAACCACTTTGGTAAGTTGTTCGGATCAGCATCAGGGTTTTCCTCTAAATATTCACGGACAATATCTGCTTTTACTTCAATGAACTTCCCAAGACGTCCACTTCTAAAATAAGAGAATGAAAAGTATGGTTCAAGTCCTGTTGAAACGCCAACCATTGTACCTGTCGATCCTGTTGGTGCCACGGTTAATAAATGAGAGTTGCGAATACCAGATGCTTTAATCTCTTCACGAATATCTTCTGGCATCTTCTTCATATAGCCTGTATTTGTAAATGCTTCACGTAAACGCGCTGTTTCTTCTTCTGTATCACCGATTAAGAACGGGAAGCTTCCTTTTTCTTTCCCAAGCTCTACAGATGCACGATAAGCAGTTGTCGCAATCACTTCAAATACTTGATCAATCAACTTGTTCCCTTCTTCAGAGCCGTACTCCGTTTCACAATAGATGAGAAGGTCATGCAAGCCCATTACACCTAATCCAACACGGCGTTCACCAAGCGCTTGCTTTTGGTTTTCTTCTAAGAAATATGGCGTCGCATCAATTACGTTATCTTGCATACGCACACCCGTTTCAACCGTTGCTTTTAATTTATCAAAGTTAACAGTTTTCGTTTCCTTATCTGCCATCTTCGCTAAGTTTACAGCAGCTAAATTACACACAGAAAATGGTGCAAGTGGTTGTTCCAGTTTGTTATCCTAAAGGCTTTTTATCCTCTAGTTCTAACGGTTGACTTCCCGTTAGTTCAGCATATCTTTTCATTACACACTTTTTTCATGAATCTTATAAGTTCTTTTCTTCCTAGGTCTTGTCCAAAAACTGCTTTTGAAATCACTCTAAAATCTTTAACGCCGAACCTTTGGTGAATATTATTCGTCATCGATTGTAAGGTCCTTTTAATGCTATTTAGAGGCGTACTCAAAACAATTGATTTATTATCTATAGACCATTGAATAATATATTCCCTTATCTCTTGGTGAACGCTATTTCTTTGTATCATATAAGATTTAGTCGCCTTTTTTATCGCTTCTTTACCTGAACAATTACGTGTACAAAATAATTGAGTAGACGTTATAAGCACTTGGAAATTTTGATTGCACCCTTTGCATTTGCGTAATTCTCTAGGTGTTTTTAGCTTTCCTTTTTGAGACAATCCAGATTTCCTTAATCCCTCTAACATCTTTTGCTTTGTAATGCCATTAGAAGCCCATAATTTTTTTGTATGTTGACCAATCTTTCTTTTCGTTTCTTCACTATGCTTCATATTATAGTGGCTATTCAACTTTCCATAAGTAGCTTTGTTTATTGTAGTTTCTTCTGAATCTATCCACTCTTTAATTGTTGAACTTAGTGAAAACGGTAACTCTTGATACATTCTATACAATTCCTCATAGGAGATTAGTTCACATTCAATACCATATTTTTCTTTGAGGACTTCTAAATCTTTTTTTGCCTTTTCTTTAGCTTCTGAATTTCTAGATTTAACCTCAACGATTTTTATAATCTTATGATCTTTATTGTAGAAGAAAAAATCTGGCTTGTATGTTTTGTATCCTAAATCAAATAACTTATCTTCATAGCTCCAAGGAATTAAGAAATAGTTTAAATACTTGGCATATGCGTACTCATAAGAACTTTTTAGATAATGTCCTTTATAAAAACCTGCATATCCTCTATTCACTTTTATCACCTTAATAAGAGTTTTATTATAAAGTGTGTGTAATGCCGCGGCCTCGTGGGTGGATTATATTCTCTGACTAGAGGTTCACCACCTATGCGTTGCCCCTGACTAACTTTTTACACTAGCCTTAGGTTCGGATTCGGAATCTCACCGTCCCCGCTTAATTCCGCGGTTTTTTACGTGAGGCAAACTATTCACCACACGGATTCGTAGCAACAACACGCTGACCGTACGCTTGAGCGTTTGTCATGTCGTTTGCATTATCAAAGAAGAAAATGCCAGGCTCTGCTGAATACGTTGCGCAAATGTTAATTAAGTTCCAAAGTTCTTTTGCACGAATTTTACGGTAAGTACGCACTTTGTAGCCAAGCTTCTCCCACTCACGTACATCGCCAATCTCATGCCATTCTTCATTGTATTTAGCCATTTCTTCAGCAGAATAGCTTTCTACATCAGGGAAACGAAGTGCATATTCTTCGTCTTTTTCAACAGCGTCCATAAATTCTTTTGTTAAGCAAACCGAGATATTGGCTCCTGTTAAGAATTCTGAGTTATGAACACTATATGTTCCGCCTATGCGTAGCTTTTCTTCAGCATCTTTAATGATTTTTTCGTTAAATCCGCCTAATCCAGGAATTTGTTTATAGTTGATAATTCCTTGATACATTGCTTCTTCTTGCTCTGTCAGCGGCGTGAATTGCAGTTTATCATGTGCATATTTTTTAATCGTTTCATCATTCGTGTTTTCGATTAAGAAACGTAGAATTCTTGGATTTTGCATTTTCGAAATAATAAATTCGATAATGTCAGGATGCCAGTCGCTGAGCATAATCATTTGTGCCCCCAAATTGTTACTCCTCTTATTTTGTAGAGGGGTACGGTCATTTCTGCCGCACTCTTGCATTTTCATGCAAGATCAGACTATATCATCAAAGAAGAACATTGCCTCTTTGTCTCGTGCCCCGTAACCACGTCGCCGTTTGCTACGGTTTACTTCTTCCTTTGTGTTCATCATGCTATCACCTTAATTTTAAGATTTTCATTAAAGTTAGAACCTTTAGGAAGTTTCAATAGTCGTTGAACCTTTATCTTCGTTTCCAAAGACACTTGGCTGCTGATTGCCCAATCTCTCTTTTTTTTGAACCGTCACGCCCACCGTCACCAGTCACGTTGTGGTAAAGAGAGCTCTAAGGATGTTCCAGCAATTCACGAGATTACGTCGCCGGTTTGTTAACGACGTGAGCCACCTTGCTCAACTAAATGCGTTAATTTTGCAATATCATCTAACCACGAAACAGAACCCGATGATTTTC
Source organism: Priestia iocasae (assembly GCF_016909075.1). Lineage (GTDB taxonomy): Bacteria > Bacillota > Bacilli > Bacillales > Bacillaceae_H > Priestia > Priestia iocasae. Next base: position 396,196 of record NZ_JAFBFC010000001.1, on the reverse strand, counting down.
CGTTTACGCCACGTGCTAATGTGTTGCGTGGGCGAAGTGTCGAACCGTTTGTTCCAACTCCACCGCCACGGCTCATGATTTCCATTACTTGCTTACGATGCTCGGAAATGCCTTCCCTTGAGTCCTTTACATAAGGCATCACGTAACAATTAAAATATGTGACATCCGTGTCCGCTCCAGCTCCATATAATACACGACCCGCTGGTACGAAGTTCATTTCAACAAGTTCTTTATAAAACTTTTCAAACCACTCTTTTCGCTTCTCTTCTGTCTTTTCTACAGATGCAAGCCCTGTGGCATTACGCTTTGCAATCTGCTCATAATAAACTTCAAGTGGCTTTTCAAGTACATCTAGTGAGCGTGTGACAATTCCTGTTTTCGCTTCTTTTTCTGTTAACACACCACGGAACTCTTCTTCAACCTTAACAGATGCTACTTTATTTTCTAAATCTACATGTTGAACGTAACCTAGACCTCTAGCAGGGAATTTAGGGTCTTCTTTTACTGTTAAGACAACAAAGTCACCTTCAGATAATGTTAGCTTTTCCGTATCCTTAAACGAATAACGATCAAGCATGACTAATCTTGACACACCTTTATGAGTCGTTTTCATATCTGGTGTAATAGGGTGAACTTGAGGGAAAAGACGAATATCCTCATTTAGCTTTTCAACGTTAATATTTACTTTTTCATTTAGCGCAACAGTCATTCTTACAACTCCCTTATCACATAAGCTTTTCTTGACAAAACAGCAATATATTTTCCACATTTTAGAAAATTCCATGTTAGTCAGATAAACATAACTTAACACACGTCACATTCTAAATCAACATGTAGTGTCCAAACAAAGAGGATTGCCTATATATAGATATTGTCAAGAAGAAAATTTAAAATCACAAAAATAAATCCATTGACTTTTGTCTAACTTTGTCTCTTACACTTATCTTTGCTTTCCTCTGTCTTTGTCTCAAAATCCGTCTCAAAACTCACAACTAAAAGAAAACAGCCAGTCACCTATTATGCAAGATATAAACTAAACTCAGAGAGCTTAGACACGATATCTTGACATATAAAGAGACTAACTGTTAAAAGACAGCTCTGTTCTTTTTATCCTACTCTAAATGAAGAGTAAACCTTCTTTACCTTCTAAAATTCCAATCTTCTGAAGCATATTTTTCATCAGCGAGCTGTTGAACATATGCCTCTTCTTCTACAGATAATTCATAGGGCTGTAAATCAATATGTAGTGCTTTAGCAAACCCTTCTCTAAATGCTTCTTTCGCTTCATCTAAATGAATAGTTCGGTTAGCAATCGCATTAATTGCGACAGCTTTCTCACGAAATGCTCGTTGCATTCGCTCCTTCACTCGGTCGTTTGAATATTTAAAGACACTAAATAACTTATCTTCATCGAGATCTAGTAAGATAGAGCCGTGTTGTAATATGACACCTTTTTGCCTTGTTTGAGCACTACCTGCTACTTTTCTACCTTCTACAACAAGCTCATACCATGAAGGTGCATCAAAACATACAGACGAACGCGGATTCTTCAAACTACTTTTCTCTTCCTCCGTGCGTGGAATTGCAAAATATGCTTCTAGTCCCAATTTACGAAATCCTTCTAACAATCCCTCTGAGATAACACGATATGCTTCTGTTACCGTATGAGGCATATCTGGATGCGATTCAGACACAATAACACTATAGGTTAGCTCATGTTCATGCAGCACTCCACGCCCTCCTGTAGGGCGACGTACGAATCCTAAACCTAATTCTTTTACCTTATCTAAATCAATCTCTTTTTCCGCTTTTTGAAAGTAACCAATTGAAAGAGTCGGTGGATCCCAGCCGTAAAAACGAATGGTTGCTGGGATTTTCCCTTGACTATGCCAATCTAAAAGCGCTTCGTCTAATGCCATGTTATAGTATGGCGAACGATTTTGTGAATCAATAAATCTCCAAGTTTCCTTCATTTCTCTCATCCTCAACTATGTAATAAGCACGTTGTAAATGCGCCATCCAACTTGCAGTAAAATCTGCTTTTTAGTCTATCAAAATATTCGACGAAGGAAAAGCAAAGAAGTTTGATTTAGAACGTAGAACACGACTGCAAATGATTTACGCCAGGCTTTATATCTTATATAATAGTCATATGTATTTAGTCGAAGAAAGGAACGATTCAGCATGACATTTATCCTTATTGCTGTAGGAGCAATTGTCGTATACTCGGTAATTATGTTCTTCTACCAACGTAGCATTATGAAAACATTAACAGAAGAGGAGTTTCGTGCCGGCTACCGTAAAGCTCAACTTATTGATATCCGTGAGCCAAACGAATATGAAGGTGGCCATATATTAGGAGCTCGTAACATTCCTGTTTCTCAAATGCGTATGCGTATTAAAGAGTTTCGTAAAGATCAACCTGTTTATTTATATTGTCAAAATGGCATTCGCGCAGGTCGTGCTGCTCAAATGCTTCGCCGTCAAGGTGTAAACGAAATCTATCAATTAAAAGGTGGATTCAAAAACTGGACAGGCAAAATTAAAACAAAACAAAAAGCTTATTAAACGTAAGAAGGGAAAGTCAAGTAGACTTTCCCTCTTTTTATGCTTGCTGATAACGAAGAACTGGCTTACGTGCAGCCAACGTCTCATCAAGACGTTTTACAACCGTTGTATGAGGGGCTTCTTGCACAACCTCAGGGTTTTCTTCTACTTCCTTCGCAATTTGAATCATCGCATCGATAAATGCATCTAGCGTTTCCTTTGATTCCGTTTCAGTCGGTTCAATCATCATACATTCCTCTACAATAAGGGGGAAGTAAATAGTTGGTGGATGATAACCAAAGTCTAATAAACGCTTAGCAATATCTAACGTACGGACACCTAATTTCTTTTGACGTTTTCCTGATAAAACAAATTCATGTTTGCAATGACGATCAAACGGCAAATCATAATGTTCTGCTAAACGACGCATCATATAGTTTGCATTTAATACCGCATGCTCTGTTACCGATTTTAATCCATCTGGGCCCATTGAGCGAATATATGTGTACGCACGAACATTAATACCAAAGTTACCATAGAAAGGCTTTACTCGACCAATTGACTTAGGGCGATCATAATCAAAATGGTACCCATCATTGGTTTTCACTAATACCGGCTTAGGTAGATATGCAATAAGATCTTCTTTTACTCCAACTGGTCCTGAACCAGGTCCTCCTCCACCGTGAGGGCCTGTAAACGTTTTATGAAGGTTTAAGTGAACAACGTCAAACCCCATATCGCCTGGTCGCGCTTTACTTAATACCGCGTTCAAGTTTGCCCCGTCATAATAAAGCTTTCCACCGGCTCCATGGACAATTTGAGCCATTTCTAAAATATTTTCTTCAAATAATCCAAGCGTATTTGGGTTAGTCAGCATGAGTGCTGCTGTATCTTCGCCTACCACACGGCGCAAGTCGTCTAAATCAACAAGTCCATCTTCATTTGACTTAACGGTTACCGTTTCAAATCCTGCTACTGTTGCAGAAGCTGGATTTGTTCCATGTGCAGAGTCAGGTACAATTACCTTTGTACGTGCAACATCACCGTTTGCTTCATGATAAGCACGAATCATCATAAGCCCCGTCCATTCACCGTGTGCTCCTGCAGCCGGCTGAAGCGTGACTTCGTCCATTCCTGTAATTTCTTTCAGATGCTCTTGCAAATCATACATTAATTCCATTGCCCCTTGCACAGTTTCTTCCTCTTGCAACGGATGAACATGAGCAAATCCTGCAATACGCGCTGTATATTCATTTATTTTCGGATTGTATTTCATTGTACAAGAACCTAATGGATAAAAGCCTGAATCTACACCATGGTTGCGTTTAGATAAAGACGTATAGTGTCGCATAATATCAAGCTCTGACACTTCTGGTAAATTTGGTTCTTCTGTACGAATGTATTCAGTTGGCAAAACTTCGTCTAAAGTCACTTCTGGTACGTCTAATTCTGGTAACGAATAACCAATACGACCTTCTTTACTTAGTTCAAAAATAAGTGATTGATTTTGATTATTCATGAAGATCCCCCAATTCGTTTACAAGTTGATCAATTTGTTCTTTTGTACGAAGTTCTGTCACTGCAAGTAACATGTGACGTTGAAGATCTGGGTAATCACGACTAAGGTCGTACCCACCAATCATTCCTTTTTCTAACAAGCGTTTATTTACTTCTTTCACCGATACCGGAAGTTCGACAACTAATTCATTAAAGAAAGGTCCTTCAAATGTCACGTTACATCCTGCCGCTTTTAAAGCATTAAATGCATAACGAGCTTTTGTAATATTTTGCACCGCTATTTCTTTTACACCTTTTTTACCAAGTGCTGTCATCGCTACAGATGCAGCCAGTGCATTGAGCGCCTGGTTCGAACAAATATTAGAGGTCGCTTTATCACGACGAATATGTTGTTCTCTCGCTTGTAACGTTAAAACAAACCCTCGCTTGCCTTCCTCATCAACAGTTTGACCAACAAGGCGCCCTGGAATTTTCCGCATTAATTTCGTTGTCGTTGCAAAATACCCACAATGTGGTCCCCCAAACTGAGCAGGAATACCAAATGGCTGTGCATCACCTACTACAATATCAGCCCCTAATTGTCCTGGTGGTGTCAGTAGACCTAAAGATAGCGGATTACTTGAAACAATTAACATCCCTTTTTCTTGGTGAGCGATTTGCTCGATTTCTTTTAATGGTTCAATTTGTCCAAAGAAGTTTGGATATTGGACGATGACAGCCGCAACATCCCCACTCATTTCCGCTTTTAATGCTTCCATGTCTGTCATACCATTTGCTGATGGAATTTCGACTACTTCAATGTACTGACCGTTTGCATATGTTTTTAATACATCTCTTGATTCAGGATGAACAGTTTGAGATACAAGTACTTTTTTCTTTTTAGTTTGACCTGCACTTAACATTGCTGCTTCTGCTAATGCCGTTCCACCATCGTACATGGAAGAATTCGCTACATCCATTCCTGTTAGTTCGCAAATCATTGTTTGGAATTCAAAGATTGCTTGTAATTCTCCTTGAGAAATTTCTGGCTGATAAGGTGTGTAAGCTGTATAAAATTCAGAACGAGAAATGACGTGATCTACAATGATTGGCATGTAATGATCGTAAACACCCGCTCCTAAAAATGATGCATACTCTTTTACATTTGCATTTTTAGCAGCTAAATCGCTCATTTCTTTTACAAGCTGTGATTCTGACGCTGCTTTTTTAATGTTGTATTCTCCTTTAAATCGAACACTTTCTGGAATATCATTGAATAGTTCATCAACAGATGAAACACCTACAGTTTCTAACATTTCCTTTTTGTCTTGTTCTGTCATTGGCAAATAACGATGCATCATGTTACGTTGCTCCTCTCTCAAGTGAACATCTCTATTTCTAGTTTGACCTTCCTTTTTTCGGTACCTTAACGTCTTATTTAGGACGCTTGTAAAACGGTGTTGAAACCACTTTTGCTTTTAAACGCTTTTGACGAATTTGAACTTCAATCTCAGTGCCGACGTTGGCATGATTCACGTTTAGTAGAGCTAGCCCAATGTTTTTCTTTAAGGTCGGTGATTGTGTTCCTGTTGTCACAAAACCAATTTGCTCTTCACCACCATATACTTCATATCCATGACGAGGAATTCCTTTGTCAATCATTTCAATTCCAACAAGCTTGCGACTAGGTCCTTGCTCTTTTTGTTGCTTTAACGTTTCTTTACCAATAAAGTTTTCTTTGTTTACCTTCACAGCAAAACCAATTCCAGCTTCAATTGGTGTGATGTCTTTTGATAACTCTTGACCGTAGAGCGCTAAATTTGCTTCAAAGCGCAATGTATCACGAGCACCTAATCCACAAGGAAGAACTCCTTCTCCTTTTCCAACTTCTACAATTTTATCCCATAGCATTGCAGCGTCTTTTGCATCACAATAAATCTCGAAACCATCTTCACCTGTATAGCCAGTGCGTGAAACGAGTGCCTTTGTACCAGCTAGTTCTACATCATCTTTAAAACTAAAGAACTTAATATCTGATAAATTTTCAGATGTGAGGTTTTGTAGAACTTTTTCAGCAATTGGGCCTTGTAATGCTAGTTGAGCGGTTTCATCGGATACATTGTTAAGGGTCACGTCTCCAAAGCGATGTTGTGCTAGCCAATCAAAATCCTTTTCAATGTTTGCAGCATTGACAACAAGCAAGAAGTCATTTTCACCTTTTCGATAAATGAGTAAATCATCTACTGTGCCACCATCTTCATAGCACATCGCTGTATATTGTGCTTTATTATCTTTTAGAACAGACACATCATTTGTCATCACTTTTTGCAAAAATCCAAGGCTGTCAGAGCCTTTTACTTCAATCTCCCCCATATGTGAGACATCAAAAAGTCCTGCTTTTGTGCGAACTGCTTCATGTTCGAGTTTGATTGAAGAAAATTGAACAGGTAAAGCCCACCCGCCAAAGTCAATAATCTTTGCTCCATATTCCTTGTATGTATCGTAAAGCGGTGTTTGTTTTAGCTCAGTCATAAAAATGAATCCCCCTTACACTCTTAACTATTGTTGTGACAGTCACTCAAAAACGAATAACAAAAAAGGACAGAGCTCTCCCTAATGCATTTAGGAAGTCTCTGTCCTTTCACCTGAAAGTTTCCCCATACGTTTGTTTTAACTATGATAGGTTTGCCTCGTGGGTGGTCATAGCGACACTCTCCAGAGATGCGTCCAACAAGAGTCTTTTTGCCTGAGAGATTCACATATTCGCTTGCTCCTTCGGCGCTACATTCAAGTAGTCTCTCCTCTTATCATCATCCGCTTCTATAAAGTTTTTATTTTTGGACATACTACTTAAAAACAATGTTTATAAATCTATTCACAAATATTTTCGTAAAGTAGCAATATGCTCTTTATTTAAAATTTTCTAAATTACATTCTCATCCTACATGAATCTTTACATTAGTTCAATAAAAAACTTTACGAAAGGGGTGTATTTATAGTGAAAGTAGCTATAAATTTTGACAACGAGTGGACGGATCAATTTCTCACTCGTCTTGAAGAAGAAGGACCTTGGTCTAACTGGGAACTATACAAACTTGCATATAACATTGAAAAGCAAACCGTTATTGATGATTTTGAGGGTCTTCAATGTCCTAATTACTTACCTCAACTCACACCGCTTCCTCATCAATTAGAAGTAGCAAAACAAGTTGTTGAAAACATGAATGGAAAAGCGATTCTAGCTGATGAAGTAGGACTGGGTAAAACCATTGAGGCAGGTCTCGTTTTAAAAGAATATATGATTCGTGGCCTAGTGAAGAAAGTACTTATTTTAGTACCCGCTTCCCTTGTTTCACAATGGACGATGGAATTGAATCAAAAATTTTATATCCCAGCCGTTGCCCAAAAGAAATCGTATGTGTGGGAGCAATGTGATGTGGTGGTTTCATCAATTGATACAGCTAAACGTCCACCTCATCGCGATATTGTACTTGAACAAGATTACGATCTTATTATTATTGATGAAGCTCACAAACTAAAAAATAATAAAACCAAAAACTATGAATTCGTCCAAAGCTTAAAGAAAAAGTTTTGCTTACTTCTTACAGCAACACCCGTGCAAAACCGTATTGAGGAAATTTTCAATTTGGTTTCCCTTTTAAAGCCTGGGCACTTAGGGAACAAAGCTCTTTTTGAAGAAATTTTTTCAGCCAAAAAGCGAACCTTACAAAACGATGAGAGACTGCGTGAACTTATTAGTAAGGTTATGATTCGTAACCGTAGAGGTGATACGGGTATTGAATGGACAAAGCGGATTGTACAGACGGTGCCAATCCATTTTTCAACAGAAGAAAAAGAATTATACGAATCGATTACCTCTTTTAAGAAACATGGTATGGGATCAGCCAGTACATTTTCAATTTTAACGTTGCAACGTGAAGCTTGTAGTAGTCGTGAAGCCGTATACATGACATTAAAAAACATGCTCGAGCGTCAAGAAGAAGGCAGTTTAATGCCTGATGAGATGATTCATCCATTAATGAAAAAAATTGAACAAGTAAAACAAAATGCAAAAGCAGAAAAAGTATTAGAACTTATTAAGAGCATTAATGATAAAGTAATTATTTTCACAGAATATCGTGCCACGCAGCTCTATCTTCAATGGTTTCTCAAACAACATGGCATTACATCTGTTCCTTTTAGAGGTGGTTTCAAACGTGGAAAGAAAGATTGGATGAAGCAATTATTTGAACACCACGCACAAGTTTTTATTGCAACAGAAGCTGGCGGAGAAGGTATTAATCTTCAATTTTGTCACCATATTATTAATTATGATTTACCATGGAATCCTATGAGACTTGAACAACGAATTGGACGTATTCATCGTCTTGGTCAGCAAAGCGACGTTCACATCTATAACCTTACAGTCAAAGACACAGTAGAAGAACATATCCTAAAACTACTTTATGAGAAAATTAATCTATTCGAACGCGTCATCGGAGAATTAGATGAGATTTTAACAAAACTTGATTTCGGTAATATTGAAGAGCATATTCAAGACATTTTGCTACATTCAAATAGTGAAGGCGAAATGCGAATTAAAATGGAAAACTTAACATCTGTTATTGAATACGCAGAGCAAATGAATGAAGGTGAGGATCAACATGCAGCAAACTGATATTCATCATTTTCTAAAAAACTACTTTAAAACAAATGATTGTGAGATTGTTGAAGAACACCCCTCCTACTTAACGTTTCAGCTTACAATTGATATGGATAAAGAGCTGATGAATCGTCCATTTTATTGGCACTACGTTGAAAAAACAGGAGGCACTCCTACCCCTGCATGCTTAACGTTTATTACTGATCCTAACTTTGAGGATAAAGAAATAAAAGGTGAACGTATTCACTTTGGCTCACCAAGATTGCATCAGATTTTCGCTTCGACTCAGAAATTCGGAAGCTTTACACATTTGTATGAAAGCTCGTCTTCGGCACCATCTGCTAGTAAAGCCTTACATCCATGGCTTGGATTAAACTTAAAAGTATCGTATAAATGTGACCGAAAGCGCGATTATATCGTGTCACTTGGGTTACACCTTATTTCGGGTAAGATTGTTGAGAATTTCCAAGAAGGACTAGAACAGCAAACATTGTCATCAAAAATATCTGATTATTGTTTTACACTTTCACCTTTAATTAAACCGAAAAGCGGGATTATTCGTTTACAAGATTACACTTTACATGCAATCAAACAAGATGACCACCAATGGTCAGAAGATGCAAGGAAGCGCTGGTATGAAGATCTTGCTTTACTTGATCATTTTTATGAAACAGCAGAGGAAGTACCAGAAAGCTACGAAAGAGAAAAGCAAGCATTACAAGAACAATACGAACCAACCATTATGATTAAAGTTGTCAACGGCGGGCTCTTTTACTTATCAGAACAAACAGCTGTACAAAAGTTTGCTTGAATAAAAAAAACGCAAGGTAAGAGACTTAGTTCTCTCATCTTGCGTTCCTTTTTCATTTAAGAGCGCTTTTTTCGATACCAAATCATAAAACCAAGAGGCAGCATTCCGAACCACCGACTTGGAAAAGGTGAGCGCTCTTCCTTTCGTTGAACTCGCTTCATTTTACGCTCGGTTTTTGGTTGATCCATGTATTGAACAAACTGTTGTGTGACAAATTTAACGTAATCATTTGTTTTCATTGTCATCATCTCCTCGGTTTTAGTATGACCGAGTCATTCATTACTTAATCAATTCTTTCATCTCTATGCAAATCTCGTGAATTGTTTTATTTGCTGTATCAATAGTATATGTGGCTTGCTCGTAAGAAGGACGTCGTTGTTCAAATAACGCCTGCAACTGATCAAGATTACTTTTTTGCACAAGAGGACGAGATGTATCTCCGATGAGTCGTCTCTCTAATTCTTCCCAATCACAATTCAAATAAAAAGATATCCCCTTTTTATTAATCCAAAGACGGTTTTCTTCTTGAACAAACACACCTCCACCTGTGGAAATGATGACATCGTTAGTTGGTAATTCTTTCAATATTTCTTTCTCAAGCTTTCGGAATGCTTGTTCACCACTCTCTTCGAAAATCTGTGGAATAGACCTGCCTGTTTTTTGTTCAATGTATTGATCTGTGTCAATCACAGGTATTTCAAGTATAGCCGATAACTCCTCACTAATTGTTGTCTTACCTGCCCCCATAAAACCCACTAGGTACAATGCTTTCATCTTTTTCTCTCCTTACCTATATTCAACCCACCGAATGATTTTAGCTTCGTTATACTGAAAGTAAGCTCGTCCTCTATAAAAATGACCTGATAATGTTTCACACTCAATCAAGACAGCCCCTACACCATCACTTACCTGTTCAAACGTGAAAAAGATTTTGCCTGTTGGATAAGAAGAAGAACGGTTCGTTAACGAATAAGGGCTGGGCTCACTCTTCACAAGAGACATTGCCTCAACGACTCCACTTTCTAACAAATGATTAACTTCATAAAACCCTTGTACCTCTTTGTAAAATGTAGCCTCTGAAACATACAAAGAAAGCTGGCGTGCTATCAGAAATAACACCAAAAAACTAATCACTAAAACAAGTGGCAAGGCAGCACCTCTTTGATTACTAATCATAACACACGAAACACGCATCAAACTTACTAATTTTGCTAATAAACTTCGTTTGCTTTGTATCTGTGAGCTCAACAGTTAACATATGGCCCTCTCGTTTATAATCTACAGATTGCACATTCTGCAATAACACTTCATGACCCGATTGATTTACACGTCGCCTTAATTTATCTTGATACCTTTCATAAGTAACTGTGTGATCTTCAAATGTAAAAAGCGTTAATTTAGAAGCATCCACTTTCACTTCTTTCGCTTCTCTATACTCAAACGTTAGCTGCGCAATAAAAAGCTCCCATTCAATGTTTGTTAAAGCTAAATGAGAATCATTTGTTTTAGACAAAATAGGTACAATTAAAGGAATAAGTGAAACAATGAGTAAAAAGAAGGAGAAACTAATAAGCATTTCAACTAATGTAAATCCTTTTTGATTTTTCATTTCCGTATATAATCACACCTTTTTTTCTGCCTTTTTGATAAATCTTGCCAATGAATGCATGCTTTCATCAATTCCTGCATAGTTCCTTCCCAGCTTATTCTGTATACTGTTCCATTTGCAGTATGAGTAGAAGACGTTGCATTCTGGTCATTATATTTATATTCAACTAGCTTTTCATGTAAAAGCGTATTAGCTGCATGAGCAAGTTCTTGATTTTTCCTTTCTGTTGCAATTTGCACGTACAAGGGGGCCGTACTAAAAAGGAGCAAGAGCAATACACCAAAAGCAACTACCACCTCTAACATTGTGTATCCTCTACAATTCTTCCACATAGAACCTCCCTCTTCCTAATTGAAAAACCAAGCGATAAGCAGTATCTCCCGAGCGTATAATATACGTTCTTCCTTGTGAGATATTTCCACGCTGATTGTACCGAATGCTGTTAAGCCCAGAAACACTCGATACAAATATTTGTTCATCATACGATTTCTCAAATAAAACTTCTTGTCGTTGCACTACAGAATACGTCGCGTTTTCATTGTTGAATGAAAACGTTCCTCCTTGACCTCGAGACATTGCAATTTGTTGTGTATAGAATAAATCTGTTTGAAGTTGCTTAAGAAAAAGCTGAATACGGTAATGCTCCATTAACGGTTGAACAACTAAGAAAAGAACGCTTGTCATTACTTGAATCACACACAATACCACTAGCATCTCTAATAAAGTAAAGGCACATTGGTTATTTCTCTTCTTAAACACACTCTTATGGTTGTGCAACTTGTACTTCTCCATCTGTACTAATGACGATACTTTTTCCTCCAGCACATGTTGGATCTTCTTTTAAATAGCCTTCGGTTTTTAATTGATCAATTGTAGGTGTACGATCTTGATTCTCAATTTTATACACTTGAACCTGGGCTTGAACCGTTTTAACAAGAGCATCACATCCTTTCGAATGAATCGCACTATTATGTTTTAATACATTTGGAATTGTAATAAGCAATAATACTGTAATAACAAGCATAACAACTAACATTTCTATTAATGTAAATCCATTTTTCTTCAACTAAATTACTCCTTTATCGATTATGATTTTTCATTCTATAAGCTAGACATTGCATCAAACATTGGAACCATAACCCCTAGGTACATCAACAAAATAACAAGTCCAATAAGAGAAAAAAGAAGAGGTTGGACAAAATGTAAACTTTTATGAATAATCGCTTCTATTCGTTCAATCATAAATGAACTATAATCATATAATTCTTGAGATAGATTTCCGTTTAGCTGTCCATGTGTAATGATATTTGCCATTTCATCATCGTAATATGTTCTACCCCTTATAATGTCATCTAACTGTAAACCGGCAGATAGCTGTTGCATTAAATAAGAAGCTTCGCCTTTAAAGAAAGCATAATGGTACTGCTTTTCAAAAAGTTGCAAACAATCATAGATGGATAACCCTCCTTTTAACAAATTGCTAATATGAATAGCGAAAAAATAAGAGTTAAACAGAAGAACAATCTTTTTAACAACCGGAACTTTCAATAGAAAATTAACTTGCTGAATAGGTGAAAGACTTGTTCGAAGTCGTTTAAAAATGAGATAGCTTATTAGAAGGAAAAGAACAAAGAGAGGAAGCATGTAAGGAAAGAGTGATAAACCTTTCATAAAGAACATGAGCCAACTTGATTGTTTGTGACCAAGTGATTGATACAATGTTTGAAATTGTGGTAGAAGGATGGTACTTAACATAAATAAAATAGCCATCATAAAAAATAACAGAACAATGGGATATTGAATAAGTTTTTGAAATTGCTTCATGTTTTTTACTTTTTGATGAAGCATTTTTCCTCCTTCTCGTAAAGCAAAATAAATATCTCCATGTTGTTCGGCAAAATATAAGTAGCTTAAAACATCTTTATGAAAGTGTAACGTACTAAATACAGAATGAAGAGAATCTCCAGATTTTAGTTGAAGTAATGAATGATGAATTTGTTCACGGAGGTTGTGAGGAAGTTGAAACTGTAAAAACTCTAAAGCATGAGAGAGTGTATATCCTTTCTCAAGGAGTTGTGAAAGTTGAATAAGAAACTTTGATTGTTGTTCTAATGTCCATTTTTTTCTTTTTTTCTTCAATCGTTAAACACCCAGTTTTCTAAAGAAGAAGAGTACAAATAACCTAATGCAACTCCCTTTTTTATCACATCTCGTAATAATTTATAATCATACACCCCTTCTTCTCCTTTGGCTTCCTTAATGACACCACCTAATGCTTTACCGTACAGTAATTCATATACACTTGCCTGGCGATACTGACGCATTTTTCGACATACTGGATGGCACGTCTTTTCGCAAAAAGGACATTTAATTTCTACAAGTCTCTGAGCTGCAATGGCAATTAACGTCTGTTCTATTTCTTGGATACTTACACCAAATTCTAATAATCGATAAATAGCCCCTTTAGTATCTTTCGTATGCATGGTGGTTAATACTAAGTGTCCAGTTAGTGCCGCTCTCATCGCAATTTTAGCCGTCTCATCATCTCGAATTTCACCGACCATAATGATATCAGGGTCATGTCGTAAAATGGCTTTAAGACCTGTAGAATACGTAATGCCAGCCCTTTCATTCACTTGTACTTGAAGTACATCTTCTGTTTTACGCTCAATTGGATCTTCAAGCGTAATAATGTTTCGATTTAACATTTTCTTTGTTTCGTTTAACAGTGTATAAAGTGTAGTAGTCTTACCTGAACCAGTAGGGCCTGTAAAAATAATCATGCCATGAGAGTGTTTTAACAAGGAAATCAGTTTTTTCGTATCTTGTTGAAAGAGAGAAAGGTGAGACATAGAGGTCATTTTATCTTGAGGGAGAACACGGATAACGAGACTTTCATCATAAGAAGTTGGTAAAGTGGATAATCGCAAATTAACTTCACGATGTTCTAAAGAGATGACTAATGCACCATTTTGTGGCTTTCTCCTTTCGCCAATGTCCATCCCTCCTAAGAACTTAAAATGTGAAATGAGTCTTTCGCACACATTTCGAGAAATCACTTCTTTTTGTACAAGTGCTTGATCCATTCTTAGTTGAATAATGGCATCCAGTTTCCTAGGCACAATGTGAATGTCCGATACATTGTATTTCTCAGCATATTTCACTAGCTGATCAGCAAACCTTTCAATTTCCTTCACTTCTAATCCCTCCTTATTAATAAATACGACGATGCTAGTCGCCCTACAACAATTCTACACTCTTCTACAAAATCCTTCTTCATACACCAAAAATACACATAATTAATTAAAAAAGTTGATTCAAAAGTACATTCACTTTTGAATCAACCTAATTTACACCCTTCATATTTACGCCATCTCCCTCTAGAAACGTATGACTATCCTACAAGAGAAGATGTACGTTTTTTTCGTTTCACTAAATTCTTTAATGCAGACTCATTGTATCCTACTACTAATTTTTTCCCATCTGTTAAAATAGGACGTCGCAATAAACGTGGTTGTTCCGTTAAAAGTTGGACAACCTCTGAAAGACTCATATTATCTACATCCACATTCAAGTTTTTATATTCTTGACTTCTTTTTGCTAACAACTCATCAATACCTTCCGTCGTCATTGTTAACAACTGTAGCATCTCTTCATACGTAGGTGTATCTCGAAATAAATGACGCTCTGTAAAATTAACATCCTGCATCTTTAGCCATTTTTTTGTTTTGCGACAAGAAGTACAACTAGGATATGTAAAGAACATAATCCTCTCCATTTGTCATTCCTCCTATTGTTTAATTTTTTGTTACACTTATTTATATACATTGTACATGTTTTGTATAACTTTTGTACAGTTTTTTCTCTTTCAATTTGTGAATTTTTTGTAACAACGCTACTTTCTCAATAGAACACAATGTTTTTGTATTATACTGGAAATAATCATATTAAATAGGAGTGAGAGGGAATGACAGATACACTAAAAGTCACTAGTGTGTTATCCGATCCAACGAGGTTTCATATTTATGAATACATCACACATCAACTAAAGGATGTGACTGTTCAAGAAATAGCAGAAACATTCCATATTCATCCGAACGTTGCAAGACTTCACTTATCAAAACTAGAGGAAGTTAACTTTGTTTCTTCACACACAAAGAAAACAGGCAAAGGTGGACGTCCTAGTCGCTTTTATCGCATGTCTCATGAAGCAATTCAATTGTCGTTTCCTTATCGGGATTATCAACTGCTATCGACCATCTTACTGCAGACACTTTCGCATTTTGGTGAAGAAGGATTAAATGGTTTACATAAAAACGCTTATGATTATGGACGTACTTACTTTAAGCAAAAATATGCTCATCTGATGAGTAACGATGCTTATTCTTTATCTATCCAAGAGAAAGTCAACTTGATTAAAAAAGCAGCAAAAGAAGCTGGTCTACTCCCAATTATTGAATTTAACCATGCAAATAATACTCTTTACTTTCAAATTAACAATTGCCCCTTTAAAGAACTAGCCATCCATCAACAATCTGTATGTGTAGTTCATAACGCTTTTTTAAAAGGAATGTTTGATTTGTTGTTTGAAGACGTTGATTTAATTGCAAAAAATAATATAGCTGTAGGATGTGAAGCTTGTACTTATCAAGTAGCTGTCACAAACTAGAAACAAAGTAATATTTACAATTGTATAAAATGTCCTTTATAATAAATAATTGACATGTGGGTTTAAAGGAGGGGATGCATATGGAACGCATGTACCGTGTATTAGGGTTTTGGACTGGTATTTTTGCAGTTATGTTTTATTTAGGTCATATGCCAACAACAGCGCTAATTTTCTTAGCTCAAACTGGATTTTTCGTCTTTTTAAGTTATTTAAAGCTTTCTGAGCGTATGTACATCTATGTTTTTGGAGCGTACTTAACTGTTTTCTTTGTTGCCTTTACATATTGGACAACTTTTATGATGGTTCCAGGTCAAGGCGGACACTAAAAGCGATGATTTCTCATCGCTTTTTTTGTTTCCGCTTTCTTATATTTGCAAACGAACAAAAATGAATCATTTATGCTTAATTAGATCAATGAGGAATGATTCTTCTAACTCGAGATTTTTATGTTGAATAATTACATGAAAATAATCACTAATACTACCTTCCATAAGTAAGCTACGAATAGATCGATTAGCTTTTGCACGATTAGAAAACGGATCTGTTGAGGTATGCTCCTCCAATAATTGAAGTAAACCAATCATCAGTAAAAACTCTCTTTGGCGCTTAAAAGTTGTAAGCTGCAGTCCACACTGTTTTCCCTTTTCTATTAAGCTATCAAAATGAATATGTGTCGTTAAATCCATTTCACCAATGTTTTGAAGAGGATCCTCAACTAGCTGGTGTTGCATATATCCTCTCAGACTACCTCTGCGACGCGCAGGGTGCTCCCATTCTTGAAATGTATAGCCATAATCCACCGTTACCACTATCCCGCTTTTCACCATTACACCTAATCTTTCAATCGCTTTTATCATATCAAGAGGAATCTCAAATCGTTGTCCTTCCGCTATAGAAAGATTATAGGTTGATAAATAATTAAGAATATGTTGATTCGTTACAGGAATATAGGTTTCAACAAGTCGATTACCTTCTAACGTAATCCATACTTCATATAATAAGCCATCTTTCTTCTCAATTACCTCTACAGGAAGTGCATCAAACCATTCATTTGAAAAAACAATGCCATTGAATTCGCCTACTTGTGAAAGAAATTCTTCGACTGTTTTAAAGTAAATTAATTGATTTGAAAATAGCTCATTTCTTTGTAGCTGTTGATGATAACTGCTTTTTTCAATCATGTAGTACGTTAACTGGTCAACTGTGTTTGGTGAGATTTTTTTCCACTCGTCTATTACAACCTCGGCAAATTTACCATTACCTCCCCCTATTTCACAAATAATGGGAGGTAATAAGTGATGTTCAACAACTTTCACAAAAAGATGTGCCATCGCTCGACCAAAAGCAGAGGATAATTCACTCGTTGTTAAGAAATCACCATGCTTCCCTACTTTCTGAGCGTGTTTCATATAGTACCCATGTTCATCATCATACAGAGCTATGTTCATATATTCGCTATAGGAAATACGATTATGTAAGGAGTCTTTGATACGTTTCTTTATAGCTTGTTGCATTGCTTAAAATCCATTTAAAAACGGATTTTGATCCATCTCCTGCCCAACCGTTGTTTCACTACCATGACCGGATAAGACAACCGTTTCTTCAGGCAGTTGCATTAACTTTTTATCAATACTAGCTAGCAGTTGTCGATGGTTTCCACCCGGTAAATCCGTTCTCCCTATGCTTCCAGCGAATAAAGCATCTCCTGAAAACACAAGCCCTTCTTTTGCTGCATAATAAGACACACTGCCTGGTGAATGACCTGGAGTCTCAAAGACGTACAATTCAAATGAGCCGATGTTTAAGATCCCTTCCTCGGAAATAATGTCGGTTGCTTCTCCTGCTGAAATCGAGCCAATCCCAAAGAATTGTGATCCATTTAATGCAGGATCTGTTAACCAATGTTGTTCATCTTGGTGAATATATACAGGAAGACTGTACTTCTCTTTAACATCATCCACTGCTCCAATGTGATCAAAATGAGCATGTGTTAATAGAATAGCTAAAGGCTTGTATTGCTTTTCTTCAATAAATCTAATTAATTTTTCTGATTGAGCACCTGGATCAAAAATTACACACTCTTTTTCTTCATTTGCTAATACATAGCAATTGGTTTGTAACGGACCTAAAGGAATTTGAACATACATCATTTTGTAATGACCTCCATTTTTTATGATTGAATTCTTTCTTTTAGGTTTATTCTACAATACAACACATCATTTTAAAAATGTTCACTCTTTTTAATTTATCCATAGAAGTGTCACTTTTTCATCTCGACAAACTGTAAGAAAACCTTTACAATAAAAATAGCTATTTTATTACCAAAACCTTACTATAGAAGGTTTTATAAATTTTAGCGTAAGGGAGGTTTTGCAGATGGGTCTTATGATTATTTTTGCATTAACGACATTATTAGGAATTTTCGGTGCTGTCTCAGCCATGCGAAATAAAAACTTCCTTGGATTAGGATTTGCAGTGTTAACATTTGCAATCTTTGGTTGGTTTACGGTAATGACTGTCTTAAATCACGGTTATCCAACTGCTCACTAATGTAGCCGTTACATAGTGCATACAAAAAAAGCCACCTTTGGAGATGGCTTTTTTTATTTCACTGAAATTTCACTAAGTCCATTATGGTCTTTTCATTTATTTTTATGACCTGCTCAAATTGATAACCAATTAAGCTTATTTTTCCATCTGGCGAAAGCTTTAGTGGCATATTTTCAATTCCTTCAATAAGTGTCTCTACTTTACTATGCTCGAGTGAATAAACAATAAAATCAAATTGTTTGCTTGAATTTGACTTAAATGTATAAAAGAGCTGTTCTGATGGATCCATTTGACTATAAGGAATTAATGGACCATCATATTCTGTTATGATCGGCAACGTAAGTTTATCCACTTTTTCAAATGATGAATCCCAAAATGTATAGGTTCCTACTCCATCGTTCTCTTCAATGGTAATCAATGTCGAGCCTAAATAGGATACGCCCACTACATCTTCCTTGATTACAGTTGCTTCATTTGTATCGAGGTTAAACTTTACAAGTGGTGCATAAGGATTGGCTAACACATCATCCACGTCTAAATAAATAATCTCATCTTGATTAATCCAATGAATGAAGGGTTGAGGCAAGGTATATAATTGATGCGTTTTTTTCGCAACATCTCTCAAGAATAAATTAAATGTCCAATCCTCTAAAAAGCTCGTAATAAAAACTTGATTAGGTAAAAACGGATTCCATGTGTACTGTACATCAAAAGACTCTAGTTTTAGCGTATCTAATGTCTCGCCACTTTGATTAAGAAATAGTAATGTGGCCTCTTCTGTTGATTGTGATAGATGTACCAAAAAGGTATGATAATTGGGGTTTGCTTTTACAGAAATAATAGGAGCATCAGAACGAAAAAAGAGCTCTGTTTTACCCGTATAAATGTTGTATTTCTCAATTATAGATCCTTTTTTTTCATGTTTGATGATTAACACATGATGATTATCGTACCAATCTCCAATTCCACCAAAAGCAGATTGTTCAATGATGTAAGGTTTTATTTCTTGTTGATTTGTTACTTTCTTTTCGCCTTCATGCTGCTTTTGTGCTTTGTTAGGATCGTTCGACGCTTCTGACTGACAAGCAACTAACATCACGATGACGAAAATGAAAACCATAACTCTTTTTATCATCTTCATCACCTTTATCTTTCAATCAAATTATGCTATTTCTGTTCTATCAATGCAAGTAATATCTTACATAAACATAAACTTCTAGACCAATATCTTAATTCCTTTGCTAATTGTTTTTTTATAAAGAAATAAGGTTCATACACTATACATACATAGATGCTAATAAAAGTGGAAATGTTCTTTCATAGATTCCAGAAATCATCGACAATGGCAAAGGATTAATTCCTTTGCCAAGCTCAATCGTAAACCCTGCCCTTTTATAATGTAAGATAAACCAATCTTTGTAACCTGCGTGACTATCTATTGTTCGTACAGCTCGATATCCACTAACTCGTTCAAATTCATTTGCAATATGAACAGCCTCACTCGGCTCATTTTCCATGTAGCCCCAGTAGAATTCTTCACCTTGTGTATGCAATGCAACTACTCGATCAAATTTCCATCTTTTAGCTAGTCTTACCATCGTAATCGCCTCGGGCTCAGATAAAGGACAGCGACCTGGATAATCTCTTGGAGCTGGCTTTTTGGGTATTTTTCTCTCTTTTTCTATCTCCCAGTTTGCAGGGAATTGATTATTTAAATCCACACCTCTAATGTTTGCTTTCCAACCAGTAAATCCTTCTCTCTCTTTATTAATTTTCAATATATTTGAATAATAAGGCTCTATAATAGGAGGACCATCAAGAACAAGATTCACTCCATCTGGATTAACCATTGGTACAATGGACAGGGATGTTTCTTGATACAATGTCCTAGCATCTATCCCCTTTAAAGATTGACCATAATAAATAGCATGTAAGTAATCTTCCATAAACTTCATCACTACATTTGTTGTAATCCATTCATTCGCATGAAAGGAAGCATTAATGTGAATTTTTTTCTTTCCATGTCCAATTATAATATGTGGGATCGGCTTTCCTAATACACTATGGCCAATATATTCTCCCGAAGCAATTGGATATCGATGTAATAAGTTCACTAGATCACTTAACATCCGTTCATAGTTATATGGAATATGCATGTTAACCATTCTAATCGTCCCCTCCTTTTTATTTTGCTAATATGATTCTCTTCACTCATGACGGTCTGTCATTCAAGTATATGATGTTAATGCCTTTTATCATGAATAAAAAAGAGCTTTGACATTTTGCCTGTCAAAGCTCTTTTTATTAGTTATGATCTTCTGTTTTTTCTAATCGATAGTTTTTACCTTCATAGAAGCGAAGAAGATCGCCATATACAATCTTATCTGAGTAATCTAATTCTTGTTTTGCTTTTTCCATATATGGCTCACAAGCAGATAGATTTGTTTCTTCTTCCGTAGACTTATCGTAACACTTATTATCAGCATATACATACTTATCTGTAATAAAGCTACCGTCACGTAAAACAGCAAAATCCATCTTTTCTTCAGAGAACATATCTGAACCAAATTGTACATGATCTTTCGTATCAATACCTAATAAGTGAAGAAGAGTTGGTTTCAAGTCAATTTGCCCTGAAACTTTAGAGATTTTTTTACCTTTATGCTCTTCACCAGGAATGTGAACAATCATTGGTACTTTTTGTAGCTGTGTCCATTGATAAGGTGTTACTTCTTTTCCTAAATATTGCTCCATTGCAACGTTATGGTTTTGAGAGATACCATAATGGTCACCATAAACAACAATAATAGAATTCTCATATAAACCTTCTGCTTTTAAATCTTCAATAAAGTATTTAAATGCTTCATCCATATATCGAACGGTAGGGAAGTAACGATTTAATGTTCGACTATTAGAATCGAATTCATCCACCATTTTATCTTCTTCATCTAATTCGAATGGGAAATGATTTGTCAAAGTGATGAACTTTGAATAGAACGGCTGTGGTAAAGTTTTCATATGTTCTACAGACTGCTCAAAGAACTCTTTATCTTTTAATCCCCATCCCACTGAGTTTTCAGGCGTTACTTCATAATCAGCTAGTGAGAAGAAGCGATCATACCCTAGTCTTGGATAGACAACATCACGGTTCCAGAAACTACGATTGTTAGCATGGAATACAGCACTATAGTAGCCTTTATCTTTTAAAAGTTCTGGCGTACCATTAAATTCATTTCCACCATGTGTAAAGAATACTGATCCACGACCTAATGGGTATAACGAGTTATCTAGTAAAAACTCACTATCAGATGTTTTACCTTGTCCTGTCTGGTGATAGAAATTTTCAAAGTAATAGCTTTCTTCAATAAAATCATTTAAAAACGGTGTAACCTCTTGACCATTTACCGTATTTCCAATAACAAAATCCTGTAATGATTCTAGTGAAACAATAATAACATTTTTATTCTCAGCTGCACCGAATAACTCTTCATTTGGTGCCTTTTGATTTGCTTTTAAATAGTTTTCGATTTCAACAAACTCACTGCTATCTGCTAATGCACGTTGAGCTTTTGTTTTGGATTGAAGAACTGCATCATAGATGTGATAGTTGTAAGTTCCAATATTTTTCACTAACATTTCACGGTCAAACGCGCGAGTTAACAGCTCTGGTCGCTCCGTCTCCGCTAAAGCCAAGTTTGAAATAAATACCGCTAACACTGCTACATAGTAAGCAAAGCGAGTCTTGCGGCTAACCCCTAGTGAAAGTCCTTCATCTACCTCTTTTTTCTTAGACAAGTATTTTGCTAGAAATGCTAAAACGATAACGTCAATAAACATTAAGATATCTGTCCACTTAAATAGCTCAAACGCACTATTCCCTAAATCCCCCATGTTGCTTGTTTGAAACAACACTGGCAATGTTAAGAAATCATTAAAAAAGCGATAGAACATAACGTTTGCAAATAGAACAAATGTGATAATAAAGCTTGTTATAATTGTATAACGATTACGTCCTTTTTCTGTTTTAAAGAATAACCCTATCCCTAGTATTAACAATAAGAAGCTTAAAGGGTTAATAAACAAAATAAACTCCTGTGTAGCATTTTCAATTTTAATATCAAATTGGGTTTTATATACAATATACGTTTTAATCCATAGTAAAATCGTTGCTGTAAGAATAAACGACAGCTTTGACAACGATGATTTATTGGTCACGTTTAAACCTCCTTAATCCCTGTATTCCTTTGTAAAAATATAATCATTTTATTTAATATCTTCATAATAACGAAGATAATCTTAATGCTTTTTTTACAAAAATGCAAATCATTTTTCACAATCAAAAGGTAGAATAGTAATGTTATTGATATTCGTTTATACAATTATTTAGACGAATATCTCGTAAAAAAGTTTCGTCAAAATTTAAATTCATAATATTAAAAATATTTTAAATCTTAACATAAAAGAGCCTCCTATAGAGAAGACTCTTTCAAGCTACTATTTTATACCCTGAGTTTTAAAATAGTAAACCTATTATTTCATAACTCAACCTATGTTTCTTCAAAAGAGAATTTTTCTTCACAGACGGGGATTCGAGGCTTGTGCATTCCATCTTAGATACCCTCCGTAAGTGAATGCCCCTTCTCTTGTCATGGTATATTTTCTAACTCTATTTATACAGACGCAATTTTTGTTTTCACTAACCAAGCTCCACCAATGACACCTGCATCATTACCTAGCGTTGCAATGGTTAATTCAACTCCCTGTGATACCCTCGGAAAAGCAAAACGATCAAAATAAGATCTGACTGGATTTAACAAGACATCTCCAGCTTTTGATACGCCTCCACCAAGAACAATTTTTTCAGGGTTTAAAGCATTCGCTGCATTTGCTAATGCCAATCCTAAATGAAATGCAAGCTTGTCTACAATTTTAACAGCTAATTCATCACTTTCTCTTGCTGCATCAAATACCATTTTTGCTGTCAGTTGACCACTTTGAGTGTAATCATCACGCAACGAACTAGTTGTCGTTGTGTTTGATAACTCTTCCATTGCCAATCGAACAACCCCTGTAGCCGATGCAATTGTTTCCAAACAGCCTGTTTTTCCACAGTTGCAAGGTGCTCCGCCTTCAGGGACAGATGTAATGTGGCCAATTTCTCCAGCAGCACCGTTTACACCATGTACAATTTCACCATTGGCAATTACACCACCACCGACACCTGTACCAAGAGTAACGCACAGTAAATCCTTCGCGCCATCTCCAGCACCCTTCCACATTTCACCGATTGCAGCAATATTTGCATCATTGTCTACAACCACTGGTACAGATGCTTCTACTTCTAAAATATCTTTAATCGGGAACTTTTCCCATCCTAAATTAACTGCTACTTCAATTGAACCGTTTGCAAAGTTTACCGGACCTGGAGCTCCAATTCCGATTCCCACTAATTGACTCTTATCACGGCCTAATTCGATAATCGTTTTATCGATAGACTTTGCAATGTCTGTTGGAATGTTTCGACCTTGCTCACTAATGTCTGTGTCTATTTCCCATTTATGAATGATTTCCCCATAATGATTAATAAAGGCCATCTTAATCGTTGTTCCACCTAAATCAACACCAACTAACCATTTTTCATCCATTCTGACTCATCCTTTTTTCTTTTTGTAATTGTAACTCTTGGCGAACTAACAAGAGAGCCATTTGAAAATCTTGAATATCAATTAATTTAGAATGAAAAAGCTCTTTTAACTCTTCTTCCATTAGTTCAAGATCTGCAAGACGATCTCCGACATATATTATTGTGCCAAAAGATTTTAAAAACTGCTGAACATCATATAACGTTTTCATCTTTTTCACCCATTTACCTTAAACGTTTACATATACATAAAGTATAAAGGAAACTAGCCTTACGTCAAGACGGTTTATTGTGAAGTTTTCCCCATAGCTGATTATATTTCTCATTACTTGAATCAAGCTGTACGGCTTTGTTGACGGCTTCTTTCGCTTTTTCTGTCTCATTCATCTCACTATAAATGAGAGCTAAATTATAATGTGCTTCATGAAACTGATTATTGTATTGAACAGCAGACTCTAAATACTGCCTTGCCTGATTTAAGTCGTTTTCCTGAAATTCAACAATAGATGCCAAAAAATAAACGCGGCTATCTTTGCTATTTCCATCGATGAATGGCGTCAACACTCGGTTCACCTTGCTATACTCTTCTTTTTGAATATATTGAGAAGCAATCATTAATGCTGAATCTGTATCCTTCTCAACATTTTGCTCATTAAACCCATATATCAATAAAGCTACCGTTAACGCAATTGTTGTCAGAAACGATATAAACTGTGTTCTAATTCGTTTATGTGTCGGTAAATGAACAATACTTGCAGCAAGAAAACCTCCTATTAATCCACCAATATGACCTGCATTATCGATACCTGGAACAACAAATCCAAACACGAGGTTGATAACAATGACCATGATAATGTTATATCCCATTGTACGGAGAAATAATTTGGGATACGCTCTGCCAATAAACAATAAGGCTCCAAAACATCCGAAAATTGCACCTGAAGCTCCTGCTGATAAAGAGGAACTAAAAACAAAGCTTCCTAATGTGCCTGCAAACCCAGCAAACAAGTAAATCAATAAAAACCGAAAGTTTCCATATACCCTTTCCACTAACGGACCTAAATAATACAAAGCAAAACTATTCATTAGCAAATGAAGAAATCCAATATGGAGTACGATTGGTGTAAAGAATCTCCACCATTCTCCTTGTATTATGTACGGATTATACTTAGCTCCATATTCAAGCAATGTTAAATTATTTTCACTTCCACCTTTTAATTCTAAAAAGAAAAACATTGCGACTTGAACAGCTAAAAAAACATAAGCAAAGAATGGCTTGCCTCTATTAAATAGCTCTTTCTCTTTGCTCTTTTCTTCCCGAATCGATTGAATCACTGCTTGTTTCACTTTCTCACTATATAAATAGCTTTCGTAGTCTTCCATTTGTTGTGCATAATAAGCAACATTCATATTGCGTGCAAATTGTTCATAACTTCCTTCATCCTCTTGCTCTGTTAATAAGATGGTATCAATGAGAATCTTGTCTTTTTTTTCATATGAGCCTGCAACGGCCTCCCAATCATTAAGGGGATAATCATCAACTATGTAAACATTTTGGATAAATAACTCTTTTTTCAACCATTGCTTTCGCAGAGACACGGCTCTTTTATGTACGTAATCAATATCTTTCTCAAGCAAATTAGACCATGTAAAATCCTTCCTTACAATGCGAAATAACGTTGTTTTTCGATTTTTATTTGTTTCAAACCATATTTGAGACAAATCTTCAGAAGCATATAAAAGATGATAAGCCTCATTACTTAAAAGACCTTCTATGATTTTCCAATAACGAAGATCCTGCTTCATAAATACGAACCCTCCCTTTAGTCAATTTAAAAATCCATTATAAAAAGGCTTGTAAATGCAATAAACAAGATCAGTCATTCATCAGTTTATGCTAATGATGTTGCAATCGAACTGAGTCTACATAAGTTCAATTAAAGAGCGACAGGTTGCTTCTTTAAAAAGCAACCTTCAAAACTTATTCTATAACTCTTAACTCCCTTTTCAAAGGCTTACCTATCACGTATACGGTTTAACCCTACAAAATAAGGATTCATATGCATTTATTCTTCTTAACGATGTCAGAAAATAAACGAAAAAGCAACCTTTTATACTTAATAAACAAAGGGTGAGCGGTCCCCTGTATAGGTTCTGCTCACCCTTTGTTTTTTACTTTCATTCATTATGAATAACGAAATACTTGCCCAAGTAGCTTATCTTTTACATAAGGGATATTTAATAATGAGCGAATGGCCAAACTTCTAATCGCTGAACTTCCTAAAATAAGGTTGACGACACGGTATCTCATTCGATAGCTTACAATAAGAAGAAGCAGTCCAAGTATTACTAGTAAGATACGTTGCACTCTCACGACCTCCTTACTATTAACTTGCTCCATTTATATAACTTTATCCCTTCCACAGTATGTTTTATAGATGAAAGTCCACATGCATACAAGTTAAGTGAGAAACAGTTGGACAGCAATCCCACCAATGACCGTTGAAAGAATAATCGCAGTTACATTCACGACATCATTATTAAAAAACGTCCAACCTTTCTCTTTTACTGTTGTTATTCCGCAATGCAATGTACGTTCCGTTTTAATCGAACAGACTGAACAACGATAAACGACTTGAATTGTCGCACCAAGCAAGGTATCGAATAAATTTCCCAAAAAGCCAAACAATGTTACAAATAACAGAGAATAAAAATGAATAGGCTCAAACAATAAGTATCCTATATAACCAATTACAAATGAACCAGCTAAAGCTGCACATGTTCCTAACAACGAAACCGCTCCTGATGTTCCTTTTTCAACTCGCTTAAACGATAAAATAAAAAAAGGTGCTCGTTTGCTTAATGAACCAATTTCTGAAGCCCATGTGTCAGAATTAGCAGCGGCTAGGCTAATGAGAAACAGATACACAAGACTACTCCACCCACTAAATGCGTAGCATATGCTAATCAACGCTGCTATTCCACCATTTGCAAAGACTTGAATCCAATCTCGTCTATCACCTTTTTCAACTTTTTCTGTTAAGTCACGCTTCTTTTCCCTTTTATATTTACTCCATAAGGTAGACGTACCAAAGAATACACCTAATACAATAAGCCCTTCAATCTCATAGCCTATATAGATAGAGATTCCTACAAGAGCAGCCGCTACTGCTCCTGATCCAGACAATGAATGTACAAGATAGCCAAAGAGAGCAACAAGGATAATAACAACATAAACGAACAGGCCTTCAATCATCACAATGAATAATCCCCTGTTCTGTAACGAGTGCTTTCACAGGAAGATCATGTTCTTCGTAAGGAACTTCTTCTACTACTTGAAGTGAAAAAGCAAGTGCAATGACTTCTCCGTTAAATTCAGCCAAATACCGATCGTAATAGCCTCCACCATATCCGATTCGATAGCCATTTTGGTCAAACACAATCCCTGGTGCGATGATTAAATCAATTTGATTTGGAAAATACTTCTTTGTTTTTTGTACAATTGGCTCTTGCAACCCAAAATAAACCGTTTCTAATTGAGAAAATGATGTAATTTCATAAAACGTCATGACATTTTCTTTTGGGTTACATTTTGGAACCACTACATGCTTCCCCTCATCCCACGCCTTCTTAATAATTTCATTTGTTGCCACTTCTCTACCTCTAGAAATGGTTACACCAATCGTCTTTGCTTCTTTCCAGTACGAAGATTGACATAACACGTCCATAATATCTTTTGAGAAAATGTTATATGTAAGCTCATCTATTTCATTTAATTGTTGTTTCATTTTTTTTCGCCATATTGCTTTCACTTTCATCATCTCCTCACCTATCTATTCGAGATTGAAAGAACCTATAAAAAAAACAGTAGGAATAACATCCTACTGCTTACTTTGTTTCACGGTGAAGCGTTACTTTTTTAAGTCTTGGGCTGTATTTCTTTAACTCAAGACGATCTGGGTTGTTACGCTTATTTTTCTTTGTGATGTAGTTACGATCACCAGTTTCAGTACAAGCTAATGTAATGTTTACACGCATCTATTTTCCCTCCAAACATTAAGAACATAAATCAGACTATACTATAATATCACTTTTCATTTTGAAATTCTAGTCTGTTTTTATGAAGAATGCAATTTCACATATTAAATTTCTTCTTCCCATTGTCTAGCATGATGAGCTAAAAATAATTTATGATGTTATTTTTCCTGATACTCCCTAATTTTCCTCATAACATATGTTGAAAGCTCTTTTGCTAACAATTCATTTGTAGCTTCAGAATAAATGGTTAAAGCCGGCATTTCTCCATGAGGTAAGATAAGTGTCCAACCTCGATTTTGATGATAAACTTTGACTCCATCAATTAGCTCAATTTGTTGATCACTGAATTCTTCTAATAGCTTTCGCATAACAAGACCTTGTGATTCCCATGGGCAAAATATATGTTCTTTTTCAATATGAATCTTAGGAACAGTTTCAATAAGAGCTGATATGGAGTGAAGTTGAATAGATAACAATTCGATAATTTGACATAGCGCATACAATGCGTCTACTTGAAAATGTATAGGGCCCAACACATTTAATAAAGCACGCTTTTGAGATTTGACCCTCACTAACTTTCCATGCAATCGACTCGCAAGTAGTTCTAAAGATGAAGGATAATGAACAGGTACAGGAATAATGGAACGTTTTTTTGTAAGGCTTACACTATAAATGTAAAGAGCTAATATGTTTGTCTCTGTTAGTACTCGCCCATTTTCATCATACAATGAGAAAAATTCGCCCTTTTCATCCATAATCATCGCAAAGCTTGCCCTATACTTTTTAATCAGTACCGAGATGTCCTCCTCGTTTATTTCATTACCACAAGCCACATATCTTGTAATACGCAACTCGTCGCAAAGATGGTGAACCATTTCCTTAATAAAGGAAGGGCCCACAACAATGATTGAAATATTTGCTCCAATGACCGACGATACATTAATAGACCGAATAAGATAGTCAATATAATCCTTTTGGTTACTTTTAAGCTTTAAGATTGGGCTTACATTCTCTATTTTAACATCGAGGTTTGTCATAGATGTGTACTGCTTTTCGACTTTCCACTCCACCATTGAATCAATAAGACAGCCTGTTTCATTATATATTTCTAAGCAAAGAAAGCTTCCTGCTCGATGTGGCTCTCTGTGAACGTAAATCATATAATCTGCTGCTTCTTTTGTAACTTGATATCGCAATTGCGGAAGAGGGAGCGCACCAACTGTATATACTTTGAAATTTTGCAATTGAAGACCAGACATAAGAATATTACTAAAAAGATGAGCACACCTATCATCATCACTACCTACTATAATGACACTTTCATTAGGCATACTCATCCGCAACGCTTGACATAGCCGAAAAACAGCTTGAGGAGATTTGCCTTCCTGTGCGTTCACTATCACTCTGCCATTTATGAAAAGAGGATTTTCCGTGCTTTTCATGAGCTCATTGGCACTTTTATTTAAACAATCCCCTCCTATCACAAGCGTAGATAAAGTAGAACGTTGTTGAATGGAGGCGTTTGAAGCAACGGTTGCTTCATAGAGATGACATTCTTCTCCTACGAATACATTTTCTAATAAAACACTATAGGAGATAGAGGAAGATGAACCGATCAAGCTATTTGATCCAATGGTTGTATAGGGACCAATCGTAGCTCCTTTTTGGATTGTTACACCTTTTCCTATATAAACAGGTGGGTGGATGGTGACTTGTTCTGCAATTATAACGTCTTCTTCTATACATGTAGAAAGTGGAAAAGTGAGAGTGGGCTTTTGATTGAGCAAGTCGTAATTAGCCTGTCGATAGTGGTGAATTTGACCAATATCAATCCAATAGTCTTCTGTTAAATAGCTGCAAACTTTTTCATTGCTTTTTAATAGCTCTGGGATGAGATCTAGACTAAAATCAAAGGGCTTATTTTCTTCAATATAATGAAGGACTTTTTTCGTGACAATGTATACACCTGTGTTAATCAGATTACTCGTTACTTCATTTCTTCTTGGTTTCTCAATGAACTTTTCGACAAATCCAGAAGCGTTTCGTAATACCATGCCGTAATCTAAAGGACTTTCTACTTCTTTTGTAATAATGGTCATCACTGATTGTTGCCGATGATGGTAAGTAAAAACAGATTGTAAATCGATGGCTGTGAGCGCATCTCCACTAATAACTACACAATGATCATCAATAAACTCACAAGTATTCTTCAAACTACCAGCTGTTCCTAACGGCTCTTTTTCAATAAAATAATGAAGCCTTACTCCCCATTTACTTCCGTCTCCAAAATACGAAGTAATATGATGATGAAGGTGGTGTAATGTAACAGCGATATCTGTAATCCCATGTTTTTTTAGAAGTTCGATACTATATTCCATCACCGGTTTCCCACATAAAGGGAGCATTGGCTTCGGGACTTCATCGGTTAAAGGCTTTAGCCTTGTCCCTTGACCACCAGCTAATATAATCCCTTTCAATTTGCTTCTTCCTTCCCTGCTTTATTTTTGCTTACTTTACATTTAAACAGTTCACTTGTTTTAGAAGCAATTTCATCCCATCCAAACTTACCTGTTACTTCTTTTTTCGCATTTGCTCCTATCATTGCAGAAAATAGTGGGTCTGATAGTACACGCATTAAGCCTTGAGCTAAACTCGATACATCTCCAGGCTTACAAAGTAAACCTGTTACTTCATGTGTTACAATTGAACTTAATCCACCTGTGTCAGAAACAATTGTTGGCCTTCCAACAACCATACCTTCTAATGCTACAATTCCAAACGGTTCATATAAGCTTGGAAATACAGCGACATCACACAAGTGAAAAAGTTGATTTCTCTCTTCATCTGTAATATAACCAACAAAGTACACATGTTGTTGCAGATTCTTTTCGATTACATTCGCTCGATAATGATGCAGTAACGGTCCTTTTCCTGCAATCACTATTCGTATATCTGGTATCGTTTTTACTAGCTGTTCAGTAGCTTCTATTAAGACACTAAATCCCTTTTCATACACAATCCTTCCAATTGAAAATACAAGTGGACCTGGATGAATCTGAAATTTGTCTTTTATTTTTAAAGACCGCGTATGTGACACAATCATATCTACATCAATTCCATTTGGAAACACCGAGACCTTCTGCTCAAGTACATGAAACAAACGCGTAATTTCCGCTTTCATGTAGTTACTACAAACGATAATAGCTTCAGAATCTTGTATCAAAGAATGTTCTTGATCGTGTATAGATCTTTGCATTTCTGTGAAGATTCCATTATTCCTTCCATGTTCTGTTGCATGAATCGTTGTAATAAGAGGTCTATTGATATTCTTTTTCAAGGCGCGAGCGGAGGCTCCAACAAGCCAATCATGCGCATGAATTAAATCGAAGGAGAGACTTTCTGACAGCTTTAAAACCTTTTGAGTCATCGCAATATTTAAGCTACTTACCCAAGCTAGAAAATCTTCATGATGAGGCTGCAAACTTTTCACTCGGTAAACGTGTACACCGTATAGACGCTCGTAAACAGGCAAGCCCTCTACAAAAGCAGTTATAACATGGACATCATGCCCCACTCTTGCGAAAGCGCGAGACAAATCAAACACATGGCGAGCTAATCCCCCGATAATATGAGGTGGAAATTCCCACGATAGCATTAAAATGCATAAAGGTTGAGAGGTAGATTGACCATTTCTATCCATTTTGTTTTCGTATTCTTTTTTCATGTACTCACTCACCTTCACACGTATCTTTTACTTTGATTTATTTGATTTAAAGTCAATCTCCCTACTCGCTTTTGCTCCTTCATATTCATATCAATCGTATAACACGAATATGCACTAAAGGTTTCTTGCCATTTAGGAGAACGTTTATGGATATGTTTCCAAGCTGAATCATACTTTCTATTTGCATTAGCAGGTCCATCTAGATAAATTTCATTTGAGCGAATAAGTGAAAATAATTGACCGCTCTTTGTGTAAATGGCTACATCCAGGGTATACGTCTGATTTACAGGTAAGTGCTGAATGAAACAGCAATTTCTACCTTTAATATTTCTGTATTGTTTAAGCCTATGAGCATTGTGACCATTAAATGCAATTCCTGTCGTGTCATAAATCACAATCACAATATTTTTTCCTGTGACATGTACACCAAAGCTTTCTTTTATTATTTCTTTTGTAGTAGACGAAAGATGCCACTGTACCAAAATAGAGGCTTGTCCTTTTTTAATAGCAACACATTCATCTAACCGATCATTAACCTCAAAATATTTCACATTTTTCCACCTTGCTATAACTTGTATCATTGACTAGGAACTGTGTCAAAAAGAATAATAGTCCCCTATCTACAACAGTACCTTTTTAATTAGATTTCCTTTATCTTAACATTAAGAAAATGTTGCCACAATAAACACAATTTGTCGATTGATGGTATACTATATTCGTTATATTACTGAAGAGGTGAACTCATGACATATGCATTTATTAGTTTAATTATTTTATCTTTGATTCTACTTCTATTTTCGTTTTTTAAAGAAGATAAAATAAAATCATTAGAACAGCAAGTTGAACAACTCTCTTTAAATGCATTGCAAGAACAATATCAAACAAAGAGGCGTTTCGAAAGACTAGAAGAAGAGCTATTACTGCCTCCTACTTATGAGCATCTAGCTACTAATAAGGACGAAGGTATAAAAAAAGACAAGAAAGCTTCCTCTCTTCATCACAATGTCCTGCAATTATTTAGTAATGGCATGACCATTGATGCCATTGCAAAGCAATTAGCAGTTCCTATTGAGGAAGTTCGGCTAATTGTCAATCACGTTAAATGGAAGGAGCGTTAACGTGAATCGGTCAACACTACAAGGATTTTCGACAGGTGTATTGCTAGCAACTTCTATCTTAGGACTCGTTTATTATATGGAAGGGAATAATCAGCCAGATGATAAATCAGTTTCTTCGGTTCAACATGCTCAACAGTATCTAGACAGCAAAGGCTACGCAACAATAAAACAAGCAGATTATGAACACCTTCTACAAGCTCAAAAAAATCAAAAGCATAACGAAAATTCCGCTCCTCATGAAAAAGATAAAGCATCTCATTTGATCAATAAAGCAAAGATCGAAATTACGAGTGGCATGACGAGTATGGATATTAGCTCTAAGCTTGTTGAAGCAAAAATCATCAAAAACTCTGCTGATTTTGAACAGTATTTAGCCAAGAATCAGCTAACAACAAAAATTCAAATTGGCTCTTACTTACTCTCTTCTGATATGTCTCATAAAGAGATTGCAGAAATTTTAACAAACACGAATTAAATAAAAAAGGTGGCTGCGCCGTTACGCAACCACCTTTTTTATTCATTTAAATCGTATCGTTTTCCTTTTACAAGATAAAGGACACTTTCTCCAATATTTGTCGCATGGTCTGCTGCACGTTCTAAATATCGACCAACAAACATTAATTGAGTAATTTGATTCATTGAACCTTTTTCATCTTGAGCAAGAGTTAGTAGTTCTTTAATTGTAATACCATATAAATCATCTACTTTATCATCCATTTCTGCCACTTGCTTAGCCAATAACACATCTTCTTCTTGATACGCGGTTAGGCACTTGGATAACATATCAACAGAAATGGTATGCATTTGTTTAACATGCTCTAACGGCTTAATAAGAGGCTCTTCACCAATACGAATTGTAGACTTAGCAATGTTAACTGCAAAATCAGCCATTCTTTCTAAATCCGATGCAATCTTAATCGCTACTACCACACGACGTAAATCAATTGCCACTGGTTGTTGCTTTGCAATTAACCAAATTGCCAAATCATTAATTTCTTCTTCAAGATTATCTACTTTGTAGTCCTCATCAATAATTTCGAGCGCTAAATCTACATTTTTAGTTTCCAATGCTTCAATGGCTTTTGTTAATGATTCTTCTGTTAAACGACCGATCTCTAATAACTTTTCACGAAGTACTTTTAACTCACCATGAAACTTTTCACGTACAACCATTTTACGTACCCCCTCAATGATGTTTTGTCTTAACCGAAACGACCTGTAATGTAATCTTCTGTACGCTTATCTGTTGGGTTAGAGAAGATTTTATCTGTCT
The DNA here is from genome assembly GCF_016909075.1 of Priestia iocasae. Taxonomy (GTDB): domain Bacteria; phylum Bacillota; class Bacilli; order Bacillales; family Bacillaceae_H; genus Priestia; species Priestia iocasae. The sequence goes on along the minus strand of NZ_JAFBFC010000001.1, from coordinate 362,056 downwards.
CAGCATACTCAACAACCTCACCATTTAAGAAGAACGCTGTTTTGTCTGAAATACGAGCCGCTTGCTGCATATTATGCGTAACGATAATAATACTAAAATCTTTCTTTAATTCTTGAACCAGCTCTTCTACTTTTAATGTAGAGATTGGATCAAGTGCTGATGTTGGCTCATCCATTAAAATAACATCTGGCTCAATTGCTAAACAGCGAGCAATACATAGACGCTGTTGCTGTCCACCTGATAATCCATAAGCATTTTCGTGCAAACGACCTTTTACCTCATCCCACAGCGCCGCGCCTTTTAAACTCTTTTCAACAATTTCATCCAATACTTTTTTATTACGAATACCATGAATCTTTGGTCCATACGTGATATTCTCATAAATTGATTTCGGAAATGGATTTGGCTTTTGAAACACCATTCCTACTTGAGTACGCAAATCTTCTACACGGTACGATTTATCAAAAATATTACGACCACGGTACTCAATCTCTCCAGATGTACGAACAGTCGGCACCATCTCTACCATACGGTTTAACGTTTTAATATACGTTGATTTTCCGCATCCTGATGGCCCAATGATGGCTGTTACTTCATTTTCACGAATTGGTAAATCAATGTTTTTTAACGCATGTGTATCCCCATACCATAGGTTTAATCCTTTTGTATTATAAACAATTTCTTTTTTTACGCCTTCTACTTGATTTTTCTCTTGAGTCTCAATATTGATGGCCATAAATATGGTCCTCCTTCATCCAAGTTGAAAATTTTCGCTCTTTATTAATAACGTTTTTGGAATTTATTTCGAATAAACACAGCAATTGAATTCATTAAAATTAAGAAAGCCAATAATACGATAATCCCTGCAGCTGCAACACTTTGGAAGTCTGCTTGTGGTCGACTCGTCCAGTTGTAAATTTGCATAGGTAACACAGTAGCCGTATCTAAAACGCCAGCTGGTAAATAAGCAATAAATGTTGGTAAACCTACAACAACTAATGGTGCTGTTTCACCTACTGCACGAGATAACGCTAAAATACTACCTGTTAAAATCCCAGGAATTGCTGCCGGTAAAACCACACGATAAATAGTTTGCCACTTCGTCGCACCCATTCCGAATGATGCTTCGCGCAAGTCTCTAGGTACAGAGCGAATGGCTTCTTGAGCCGCTACTACAATAACAGGCAAAATCAATAAACTCATTGTTAAACCTGCTGCTAAAATACTTCTTCCAAGCGCAAGCTCTCGAACAAAAATCGTTAAACCTAATAAACCAAATACAATTGATGGCACACCAGCCAAGTTTGAAATATTTAATTTAATAAAATCATTGAATTTATTTTTCTTCGCATATTCCTCTAAATATAACGCTGTTCCGACACCAAGAAACAGTGATACTGGTGCCACTACAGCCATTAACCATAGTGATCCAACTAACGCTGCTTTCACACCTGCTTGTTCAGGTCTTCTTGACGCGAAATTTTGAAGAAAATCAACATTTAACCAGCCTAATCCTTGAGTCAATATCCGATATAAAAGCATTGCTAAAACGGCTAATCCAAAAATGGTTGCACAGAAGAAAATAAATTTAAAGATGTTGTTCTGTACTAATCTTCCGCCCATTCTCTTTTGTACTTGCTGTCGATCTACGTACATGATTAATATTCCTCCCTAAAGCGCTTCGTAATAAACTGAGCAAGTAAGTTCATCACAAGCGTAAACACAAATAATGTCATCCCAACTGCATAAATGCTGTAATAAACAGTTGTTCCGTAACCTGCATCACCTGTTGCTACTTGAACGATGTAAGCAGTCATTGTTTGAATAGATGATGTGACATCTGTTGCCATTGTCGGTGTAGCACCACCTGCAACTGTTACAATCATTGTTTCTCCAATTGCACGTGAAATACCTAACACAAATGACGCAATAATACCCGATAAGGCAGCTGGAAGCACAACTTTAATTGCTACTTCAAAGCGTGTTGCTCCTAAAGCTAGTGCACCTTCACGCATCGATCGAGGAACAGAGCTCATTGCATCTTCAGATAATGAAGCAATCATAGGGATAATCATAATACCAACAACAATACCAGGACTTAGCGCATTAAATAATCCTAAGTCTGGAATAACCTGTTTTAATAATGGAGTCACAAACGTAAGGGCAAAAAACCCGTATACGATTGTTGGAATTCCAGCAAGAACTTCCAAAATCGGCTTAATAATTCTTCTTGTACGGTCTGAAGCATATTCACTCAAGAAAATAGCTGCTCCTAAGCCTACCGGTATTGCCACTGCCATTGCAATGAATGCAATTAGCAATGTACCTGTAATTAATGGTAATACGCCGTAGTTACCTTCTGCCTCAACAAAAGGAAGCCACTTTGTGCCTGTAATGTAATCAAAAAAAGGCACACGCGAAAAGAACGTTGCTGTTTCAAAAATTAATGTAAATAAAATACCCACTGTTGTTAAAACTGAAACAACTGCTGTTATTAATAAAAGAAGTGGCATCACTTTTTCTATAATTGTAGATGCACCCTTTTTAGATTTATTCTCTTTAATCATTTCTCGAATGGAAACTTTCTTTTCATCACTTTTTACGAAAGCCAATGTCGTAACCCCTTTCCATTGCATGGAAAGATGAGAAGCACATCCACGCTTCTCATCTTCATTTGTCTATTACTTCTTTAATCCTTCAAGTGTTTCTAATTGCGCGTCATACTCTTCTTGCTTTAAGCTTACATATCCAACTTCTTCTGCAAGAGGACCAGCATTTTCAAGCATGAATTTTGCATAATCATATACTTGCTCTTTATCTTTAATAGCTGCTGTGTTCACATAAGTGTATAAAGGACGTGATAAAGGTGCATATTCACCAGACATTACTGTTTCGTTGTTTGGCTCTACAGGGCCGTTACCACCATCTACAGGAACAACTTTTAACTTATCTTTGTTTGCAGCATAGTAAGCATAACCGAAGTAACCAATTGAATTTTTATCACCAGTTACACCATTAACTAATACGTTATCATCTTCAGAAAGAACTGCTGCTTCGTTCATTTCTTCATCTTCTAAAATCACTTCGTTGAAGTAATCAAATGTACCTGAATCATGACCTGGAGAATAGAATTTAACTTCTTCTTCTGGCCAGCCTTCACGAATGTCAGACCATTTGATAGCTTTACCGCTGTGTACCCACATCTTTTTAAGCTCGTCAACTGTTAAATGATCTACCCAATCATTTTCTTTGTTTACTACGATTGATAAACCATCATATGCTAATTCAAATTCTTGAATGTCAATTCCATTTTCTTCTGCTGCTGCTTTTTCTTCATCTTTAATTGGACGAGAAGCGTTACTGAAATCAGTTTCACCTTTTGTGAACTTTTCAAATCCGCCACCTGTACCAGACAATCCAACCGCTACTTTTACACCTGGTTGTGTAGCCATGTACTCTTCACCAATTGCTTCCATGATTGGATAAACAGTAGATGAACCATCAATTGCGATGTTACCTTCTAATTGTTTATTTTCTTCTCCAGACTGCTCTTGTCCAGATGATCCGTTACTTTCGTTAGATTGACCACATGCAGTTGTAAACGCTAAAACCGCTCCGATCATTACTGATAATGTTAGAAATTTAAAGCTTTTCATTCTTTAATTCCCCCTACGACATTTGGTTGTATTGTCCTACGAGTTATAGAATAAAGCTCAACTATTAATTCTGTTTTAACAATATGTTAAGCTTTTGTAAATACGGGCAATTTGTCTTATATCTCTATAACAACAAAGGAAACACTATTATCTTTTACTTTTTTTTGAATTTAATTCTCATAAAAAGCATCGAAGCTTATCGCTAAGTAGTTCGGTTGTGAAATAGAAAAGCTCAATTGACAAGCTATCTCACACTTTTAGACAACAAAATCACACAAAAAAACACAGAGGTTTTAGCAGCCTCTGCGTTTTTAATCACCTAATAATCTGTTCTTTCTGGTTCTATAACGCTGTGTTGAACTCCTTGTGATTCTTTTTCACTAATCTCCAAAATATTTAAACCCTCAGATGCTTCTGGTGCTTCAAAAAACTTAGTAACATGAATAAACACCGCTTCCGTGTCAAAAGCTGCTCTTTCAGGTTGTTCGTTACGCCTTTGTGCAATTTGACGTAAGCATTGCTCGTTAGTTAGATTAAGGAAAATTAGTTGATGGCTTGCATTGACCTCTGACGCCATATCCAAAAACCACTTTCGCAGTTTGTGAGTGTTAGCCGGAAAATCCATCACTACATTAGTACCGACACTTAATATGTTTTGGACATGCTTTTTCACCAACGGCTTGAGCTGAGCTGAGAATTTTAGATAATCCTCAAATGATGCGACCTGATTGGGATAAAGAGATGAAATCCATTCATCCTCAGATAACAGTACAGCATGCTTATCTATCGCTAATTGTTTTGATTTAGTTGATTTTCCTGCACCCATTTTTCCACAGAAAAAGTAAAGCGTCCCCAATGGTTTCATATTTTTTAACACCCCGTGCCTTTTTAATAGTTGTTCCCCTGCCTTGTAAAACTCTAATTTATTTTTTATATTTTTTCATTAGTGTTTCACTTATATCATTTCAACATTAAAAACACTCCAGATGTTTGCTAACCTGTCCGTTAGTGTAAGTGCATTTTTTCATAAACTCTCTATATACAGTTTAACATAAACCTTTTCTTTCCTAGATACTCCTTACATGCGATTACACATTTAACACCGTTTTTAATCATACTTTTAACACATATTTTGTAGTGTGACCACTAGCTATAGACCTTTTGTTAAAACCTAAGCTAAATGTATTGCTATTTTTGATGTTAAAACTCAATAATTCTTGTCATCATAATAAAAAGAAGCAAGCGGATTTTTATGTCAATTCGCTTGCCAACACTTGTTATTTTTACTTTTCTACCTCTGAACCGAAACGTATTGCATCAGTGCCTTTATCTCATATTATTCTTGTTCTTGTACTTCCTCTTGCGCTTCTTTTTCGGCTACTTCTTCTTCACCTTTTTCTTTCAAATCAAAGTATGCATCTAATGCTGCTTTTCCTAAGTCACGACTCATACTATGAGAACTATTAGGTGTATAAGCAGAGGGTACAACAACAGCAAATGCAATTTCAGGATTGTCATAAGGTGCGTACCCTACAAGTGTTGAGTTTCGCACTTCAATTGGCTTTGCTCCTTTTACTTTGCTAGAAACAAACGCTTCAGCTGTACCTGTTTTCCCTGCTGGCTTATAAGATGCGTTAGCAAATGCACTGTATGCTGTACCATTTTGTGTTTGCATCACGCGTCTAAACCCTTCTTGCACACGCTCAATTTCATCTTTACTCATCGTTACTTTGTTTAAAATCTCTGGTTCAAATGAGTGTTGAACATTTCCAATTTCGTCTTCTCGAATGGTTGGTTCACGCACTTCTTTCACAATTTGTGGCTTCACACGATAGCCACCATTGGCAATGGTTGCTACGTATTGAACAAGTTGTAACGGCGTATATGTGTCATATTGTCCAATCGCTAAGTCTAAGGCTGTACCAGGAATATCACTGCCACCTTGGAAACCAGTCGATTCATTATCAAGGTCAATACCCGTTGAAATTCCTAATCCAAACTGACTATAATATGACCTTAATTGAGCGAAGGTTGATGACTTGATTGGCAATGTTCCATTTAAACGATACTTCACATTCGCCATTTCCATTACTGTTCTAAACATATAGACGTTTGATGAACGCTGTAACGCTGTTAAATCATTGATGGGACCGAAGTTCCGAACAGACTTTTTCTCTTTTGTACCAGCAAACTTTAATGGTTGATCAACAAACACATCTCCTGGTGAAATAGCACCTGAATCAAATCCGGCTAAAATTGTTGCCCCTTTGACAACAGATCCCATTGTATAAGAGCTAGAAATATTCCCTAATGCAAAATCATCCACCTTAGGCTTACCTGTTTCTTGATCAATTGTATACTGCTTACCAGCCATTGTTAAAATTTCTCCTGTGCGAGGATCCATCATTACCACAAAAGCACGATCAAGATATTGTGTTCCAGCTTTTCGTTTTGTTTGTAATAGCTCTTCTTCTAGTACTTTTTCTACTTCTTTTTGCAATTCCATGTCAACGGTTAAAACAAGATCGCTCCCTCGATTACCTTCAGACACTTGAATTGTTTCTAATAAACTTCCACTTTTACTTGTGACATGCTTTACTTGTGCTTTTTGACCACTTAATACATCTTCGTATTGCTTTTCAAGATAACTGGTTCCAACTCGGTCATTTCGGTTATAACCTCTTGATAAATAATAATCAATGCGATCTCGTGGCAAGCCTTCATTGGCAGAAGAAACATTCCCTAATAATGTACGTAAAGTACGATCTTCTGGGTAATAACGCTCCCAATATGTTGTTGTATCAACACCTGGCAGTTGCTCTAAATTTTCACTAACAATGGCAAACTCCTCTTTGGTTACACCACTTTTAATAATTTGAGGTGTAAGAGCATATCCTGCTTCCATTTGTCTTTTAATTGCAATAACTTTCACTTCTTCTTTAAGCTCTAATAAATCTTTTTTCGTTATTCGTTCTAACTGGCGATCGTACACTTCCTTATCTGTTATTTCTCCTTCTTTAAGAAGTTGACGATCTTCCGCAGTAATTTTCTTTTCGGCTTTTTCTGGTCGAGTCATAATCCAGTAATCTTTTAGATCTCTCTCTGTCAACCTTACTTCTTGTTGCCTTACTTCACGATCATCTGACCCTTTTATATCAATGAATTCTGCAGATAGCGGAATGGTCATCAGATTCGCTAACCTCTTTGCTACTTCTAAACGCTCCTCTGCATCTGTTCCTTGAAAGCGTGTATATGTAATTGCATTTAATGGGGCATTATCTACAATTACTCGATTGTAGCGATCGTAAATTCTTCCACGAGGGACAGGAGTATTGATTGTTACATCTTCCGTTTTCTCCACTTCTCTTTGAAAATTCTCTCCGTATACAATTTGTACAAGCCCTAAACGCAAAATAAGAACGGAGAATAATAAAAACACAATAAAAAATAGTAAATTTAATCGAAAAGGCACATGAGTCCTTCTCTTTTTTTTCTTTTTCATTGAAACACCTACACTTTATCATAATAAGCCTATTCATATCATGAACCATTTTCACATAAAGAAATAACACATTCTTTCATGCTGACTAGTTACTTTGAATGGACAAGTAAGGATCATAGATAAATGGAACTCCACCTACTAAAACCAAAAAGGGCCTTTCACGCAAAATGGAACGTAAACATACTTCCTTATTAAGTGGAATTATGCGACGTTCCATTTTATTTAGCTTAAATGACAAAAGACACCACTCTCCTGCTGATTCAAGCTCTTTTTTAATACTATTTTAAAAGAAATAGAAAAAAATTTCTATAGTAAAAAATGTTTATACCTTCTCTTATAAAAGACTAAAAGCTATCTGTTAATATTGAGCTTCTTTTAGGCAGGAGATTCCCCATCTCCTTCATTTAGAACTGGCGAAGTGACAGGTTTCTTCTCTTCCTCTCCTCTCCCTGAATCAATCTGTTGAGGGATATTGCGCACACAGAAATAAATTATTGTATGGCCAATTCCGATAATGGATAATAAAATTGGCATACTTTTATGTTCATCAAATAATGTGACAGAAAGTAAAAATAACGTAATGGATACAATTCGTCCTATATTCAAAAACAGTTCCCGTACAACAATGTACTCAATTCGCTTTTGAACAATATCCTTCGCTCTTCCTATGACATCATAAGTTAACGACATATAAGGGACAAGTAAAATAGGATATGCAATTGCTATACAGATTGCATACAAAATCAGTTTTGTATACGACAGATTAAAGATAAGCAAAAAGACTGATCCATATAAAATACAGCCACCTATCAAAATAAACTTTAATCGTTGCTCTTTTTTAATGAATCGAGAAGCGAGGTAGTACCCGACAAACGCAACAGCTGAATTTACAAGCCCAAATGTACCTAGCGCTAGTTCACTATCTGTTGTAATGAATACGAGTACAGACACAACGAAAATAAATGTACCTTCTCTTAACCCTTGAAAAAAATGAGCATTTAAAATACGTCTCCAATCCTTATTTCTTTTCCGTTCTGCTAATACTTCCCTAAACATGTATTGCCCTTCTGCTGGCCTTCTCTGAAGAAAAAAGCTTAGTAAGACCGCACTCACAAATAAAGCTAAAGAAAAGCCGAATACAATTCGATAACCAATATACTCATAAAAAGTTGAGATAACTAAACCTGCACCCAATGGGCCTATCATTCCTGCAAAGGAATTAAGTACACCAAGAAAACCGTTAAAAAAATCTCTTGTATCAGGCTCTGTAATTTCAAATGTTAATACATTAAAGGCTAACCAGTAAAAACCATATCCAATCCCTAATAATGCTCCTAACACAAGTAAGAATTTAGAAGCTTGTGTTCCGACAAATAAAACAACTAAATAAAAAACAGCTAAAAAAGAAACACCAAGTCTTAGCACAATGACTCGATCTATTTTCTTAGCCCATTTTCCTGCTACAATGAACGTTAGAGGTTGCAACACAACAACTGCTAAGTTGTAAATGGCAAGGTCTGAAAATTTCCCCGACTGTTTCCACAAATAAACATTCACAAACGAATTAGATATTGAAATTGACAGTGCGTATAGACCACCAATTAATAAAAGTAACACTAAATCTTTATTGACTTCGACGTCTCCAACTACTTTTTTTAATAAAGGCATGTAAAAAACTCCTTTTCTCTTCTAACACCTAGTGTGTCAAAAAGAAAAGGAGTTATGTACATAATGAAAAAACCAGAAAAGGAATATCATCCTTTTCTGGCTTTAGTGCGATTACTTCGCTTCTGAGTAAAGCTTTGCCACTTCGTCCCATTTTACTACGTTGAAAAATGCTGAAATGTAGTCTGGACGACGGTTTTGATAATTTAAGTAGTAAGCATGCTCCCAAACATCTAAGCCAAGAATAGGAGTTTTACCTTCCATTAATGGGCTATCTTGGTTCGCAGTGCTTGTAATTTCTAATTCGCCATTGTTTACAATTAACCAAGCCCAACCAGAACCAAAACGAGTTGTAGCAGCTTTTGTAAATTCTGCTTTAAAATTATCATAGCTTTCGAATTTGCTGTTGATTGCTTCAGCTAATTCACCAGTTGGCTCACCGCCACCATTTGGACATAAGATTGTCCAGAATAAAGAATGGTTAGCATGACCGCCACCGTTGTTACGTACTGCTGTACGGATATCTTCTGGAAGCGCATCTAAATCTGCAATTAATTCTTCAACACTTTTGCCTGCTAAGTCTGCTTTACCTTCTACTGCAGCGTTTAAGTTTGTTACGTACGTGTTATGGTGCTTTGTGTGGTGAATGTTCATTGTTTCCTTATCGATATGTGGCTCTAGTGCATCATATGCATAAGGTAATTGTGGTAATTCGTATGCCATGAAAATTCCTCCTTCAAATATGTAGAAATAATGTAAGGTGCTAAGCACCAATACTTTAAGATTAGCAAATTCATCCTATTCTTTCAATGAAAAAGCATTTAATTCCTTCTATATAATTACCGATTTCCCCTCTTCTATGCCATCTAAACATAAAAAAGCTTTCTTATTTATAAATAAGAAAGCTTGAGTGTGTATGTATGGAGGAGGAAGAGGGATTCGAACCCCCGCGGGCTTTAACACCCCTGTCGGTTTTCAAGACCGATCCCTTCAGCCAGACTTGGGTATTCCTCCGTTTGATGTTTTTCATTACTGGTGGACCCTGCAGGACTCGAACCTGCGACCGGACGGTTATGAGCCGTCTGCTCTAACCAGCTGAGCTAAGGGTCCACTGGCTCCACAGGTAGGACTCGAACCTACGACCGATCGGTTAACAGCCGATTGCTCTACCACTGAGCTACTGTGGAATGAAAAACTATGTATAGAATTGGTAGCGGCGGAGGGGATCGAACCCCCGACCTCACGGGTATGAACCGTACGCTCTAGCCAGCTGAGCTACACCGCCGTGGCTCCACAGGCAGGACTCGAACCTGCGACCAATCGGTTAACAGCCGATTGCTCTACCACTGAGCTACTGTGGAAAAACGAAATAATAACTAACGACATAGAAACTTTATCATGATTTCGTTACCATGTCAATACAATCCGTTAAAGAACCACATATAAAAAGTAACCAATCATAATTAATTGAATGAAACCTTTTGTAACTGCACCGCTGAAGAATCCAATTAATGAACCAAAACCGATTTTTATCGCTTGTAACAAAGATGTTCTTTGAAAAATTAACTCTCCTACTACCGCTCCAACAAAAGGACCAATAATAATCCCTAGAACAGGAATAACAAACGGCCCAACTAAAAGACCAATTGTGCTTCCCCATACCCCAGCCTTTGTTCCACCGAACTTCTTAACGCCAATTATATTTGCTACATAATCAGCAGCAAATAGAGCAAGGATAAACAAACCTTGAACAATCCAAAACAGAACGGAAAAATCGTTAAATGTATAAAAGATACCATAAAGGATAAAGCCTAACGCTATAAAGAGAACACTCGGAATAATTGGATAAACAAGTCCTACAAAAGACACAACAAAAGCAATAAGAATAACACTCCAATAAACAATATCCACCGTTTTTACTCACTCCTAACCTTTCCAACTTTCACCATTATTATTGTATATTAATTGATCAAAGAAAAAAAGTCACACTAGAAAAAGTGTGACTTCGTTTCAATTATTTTGTTTTTGAATGACGATCTCCAAGTACTGCTTCTGCAATGTTTACAGCATGATCGCCGATACGCTCTAAGTTACTAATAATATCAACAAATACAATACCTGCCGAGCCTGTACATAGCCCTTCATTTATACGAATAATATGTTGTTTACGAAGTGTACGCTCCATTGTATCGATTTGATCTTCTTTTTGCATTACTTTTACTGCTTTTTCACGATCATTGTTTTCTAATGCTGACATTGCTTCTTTTACAGTTGAAATTGTTAATTCAAACATCTCTTCTAAATCTTTGTTTGCTTCTTCTGTCATTTTCACTTTGTTAGCAATTTGATAGTCAACTAACTCAACAATGTTTTCAAAATGATCACCAATTCGTTCAATATCTCGAGCAGAGTCTAAGAAAGTAGAATGCTCTTCACTTTCAGATACAGACATTGAACTCGATGAAAGCATTACAAGGTAATCAGTAATTTTTCGATCTAAGTTGTTAATTGCATCTTCGACTTGTAGTGCCATTTCCGCATGTTTATGCTGTTTTGTTTTCAAATATTTATTTGCTTCATCTAGACCAATTGTCGCAAATTGTCCCATACGAATTAATTCTTCCTTCGCCTGTCCTAATGCGATAGAAGGCGACTGTTGAATAAAGACAGGATCTAGATGTTTTGCTTTAAATTCCACTAAAGAATCTTCACCAGGAATGACTTTCGTTACAATTAATGCAAGCAACCCGATGAATGGGAATTGAATAATTGTATTAGATGTATTAAAGATACCGTGTGCAAAAGCAATTGTCATCTCTGGATTCAAGCTTAAAGAGTCCTGTAAATACACAATAAATTTTGTATACAACGGTAAAATAATTAAAAAGATGGTTGTTCCAATTAAGTTAAACATAACGTGTGTTAAGGCCGCACGTCTTGCTGCCACACTAGCTCCAAGTGATGCTAATACCGCTGTAATGGTCGTTCCGATGTTATCACCAAATAAAACCGGTAACGCAGCTTTAATGTCAAGAGCACCTTGTCCAAATAGTTCCTGTAAAATACCAATTGTAGCACTAGAGCTTTGAACAATAACCGTAAACACCGTTCCAATTAATACACCAAGAATTGGATTATCACTCATGCTAACCGTTAAATCTTGGAAAGCCTGTAATGAACGCAATGGTTTCATTCCATCTCCCATTAATTGGAGTCCAAAGAATAGCGCTCCAAATCCAAAAACAATCTGACCAAAGTTATTGATTCGCGGACTTTTAAAGAAGAACAATAATAAAGCACCCGCAGCTAAAATCGGTAACGCATAATCAGAAATTTTAATACCGATGATAAAAGCTGTCACCGTTGTTCCGATATTCGCTCCCATAATAACACCGATCGCTTGGCGTAAGTTCATAAAGCCAGCACTAACTAACCCTACCGTAATAACCGTTGTTCCTGAACTACTTTGAATAAGAATAGTTACAATAATCCCGGCTAAAACACCCATTAATGGATTTGTTGTAAATCGATCTAATATATCTCTGAGCTTATCGCCTGCTGATTTTTGCAAGCCGTCACCCATGAACTTGATACCGAACAGGAAAATCCCAAGGCCACCAATGAATTCAAATATCATCTTTTGAACATCAAGTTCCACAAAAATTCAACCCCTAACTATGTTTTTTCGACACATATCTACAAGTCCTTTATCATTATTAACTTAAAATAAAGTTATTGTAAATGTTTTTATTTTAATATTTACAATTTCTTAACATTAACTTCACATTATTTATCAGTACATACATTTATTGTTGGTATTGAAAATTTCTTGTATTCATTCCATCCTCTTTATAAAATGAACAATAGATAGGCGAGGAGTGAAAACAATGAATGCATTTCATCAGTTATTTTATAGCTTGTATTCTCCAAAAATAGTGGCGATGTTTCGATTTCAAGGGATTGGTAAAACGATTTCTTATCTGTTTCTTTTAACATTTCTTTCATTGTTACCGACAATGTTTTTTATTACCCAAACCGTTGTAAATGGTTATGCACAATCAAAAACCATTTTATTAACGGAAATCCGTGACTTTTCAATTCAAGATGACTCTCTTTATTCATCGATGAACGAGCCATTAATTACGTCGAGAAATGACACAACGTTTATCTTTGACTCAACAGGCTCTATTACAACGACGGACACAAATACTTACAGGCAAGCTATTGGGTTTTTACAAGATGGCTTGTTCATTACAACCAACTATAGCACCCAAACCTATAGCTATTCTCTTTTACAAATGAATAACTTAACTAAAGAGGAGTTTTTTGGCATATTCGATCAAGCAAAGCAACTTCTCATTATCCTTATTCCATTAGCACTGGTTCTTTTGTATATAGTCGCATCAGGGGTAAAGTTTATTGAAGTAAGCCTACTTGCTATAGTTGGATTAGGATTAGCCAAGCTATTAAATCGACCTCTTACATACAAACATGTGTGGGTAATGTGGGCATATAGTAGCACTCTCATGACATTAACCTTTACTCTAACAGACGCTTTACATATTATGGTGCCATATAGCTTTTTTTCACACGCTGTAGTTACCTTGTTATTTTTATTTTTCGCTATGAAACGTGTACCGATTCGTAAACAACCTACAATAAAAAAAAGCTAGTGAGTTCATAATGTAAACAAAAAAGGGGCTGAGACAAAGGGGGAAAAGAATACCCCTGTTTGACTCAGCCTCTTTTTTTAAGATTGTTTTTGAGTGACATAAAATTCACTTGTAATCCCTGTGAGGGTCGTTGATAAATTTGTTAGCTGCATCCCTATTTCATGAGTGTTGTTCACGTGTGCAACTTGCTCTTTGGATGTTCCTAACATCTGTTCAGCACTTGCTAATGTTTCTTGAGAAACCGAAACAAAGCTCTCTGCAGATTGCTCCATTCCTGGTACCATTTCATACAATTCACCACACTCCTCTTTAACCAGCTGTAGTTGCTGACTAACGTGGTCAATCTCTTTTAATAAATGATCAAATGTTATCCTTGATTCTTTAGCAACAGCTACATTTGATTTACTTTTATAAAGCATCTCCTCAAACTCTGAGGATGCTTTTAGTGAGATGCCTTCCATGGATGTAATTAACTCTTTGATCTCTTCTGTTGCATTTGTTGATTGATCTGCTAACTTACGAACTTCATTCGCTACAACAGCAAATCCTCTTCCTGCTTCTCCTGCGCGAGCTGCTTCAATCGTAGCGTTTAATGCTAATAGCTTTGTTTGCTCAGCAAAATCTTGAATCAGACTGACGATACGTGCAATTAAATGAGAGTGTCGCTTTACTTCTTTCATTGTTTCATTCATTTCAAAAAACTCTTGCTCAAATGTTGTCATTGAACGAATAATTTTTGAAATACTTTGTTCTCCTTCATATGCTTTTGTATTCATATTATGAGCAGTATGAGTAATAACATCCATATGACTAGTGATGGAGTGGATGTCATGCTTCATTGATTGAAACACTTGAATATTATGCTCAGAGCTTGCTGCTGTCTGTTCTGCACCATGTTTCACAACAGAAATGGCTGCATTTAATTGTTCATTATAAAACATCGAACTTCGAGAAGCATTTTGGAGCTCATTTCCTGTTTTATGTAGTTCGTTTGTCGTTTCATCGATTTGCGAAAGAAACGTACGCATGTGCTCAATCATTAGGTTGAATGTTTTACTTAGGGATGAGATTTCTGGTATAGATGTCTCAATAGCCACTTGCTGACTTAAGTCCCCTTCTCTTACTTTTCTAATTGTATGACGCAATTGTATTAAAGGACTAGTCAAGCTTCGAACTAATAAAATAATCACTGCTGATGTAATAGCTATACTTCCTATTACAGCTGTTAACATGAATAATCCTAATTGTTGAATGGGCTCTAAATAATTTTCAGTTGGTACGGCTATGAGATAAATGCCTTTTAATTCGGGAATTTCTTTAAAAGCCAGTGTGTAATTTGTGTTGCTTTGCTTAATATGTAAAACACCATGCTGTTTCTCATTTACTTGATTTAAGATGTCATCAGAGAAAGATACGTTACTATGTGCACTTACTGAGAAAGGACTTAATGCGTCTTCTTTTATTAAGAAGAAGTGTGCTTTTAAACCATCCTGCGTTAACTGAGCATCTTGTGACTTAATGGATTGATTTAAGTGTCTCATAAAATTTGGTTCATCATTTATGTACATATACATCAAATTTTGAGAAATTTCAAACGTAGTTTGCGCTTCTCTCTCAAGTCGATTTTCAATGATATCTATAGTTGTTTCTTTTGACTTATTGTAGGAAATAAAGCTGACTACACTTGTAGAAATCAGTAATAAAGATAAAACTGCTACAAGTAATCTTACTTGTAGAGAAATGCCGGATGTTATTTTTTCTATTGCCTTTACCTTTTTAAAAGGTTTGTCTTTTGCATTCCTTACTTGTTTTTTTTTCCTAAATAATTGTCCAGCTTTATTAGTTCTTCTAAATTTCATAGTAAGCCCTCCATTTTTTATCCCACATAAATTATGGCAGAAAAATGTAAAGGAATTGTAAATAGGATGTGAATTTTAGTTAAAAAGAACTATTTCATCTTTTTGTCTCACTAGATCTAAAGGCACGAATCACCTTAAACAAATTCATTTTATAACCAACCCAAACTCCCGCAAATAATAAAAGAAAAAAACTATTTGTAAACATTCGCTCTTCATCTTTCATCCACTTTGCAAACACAATGGGTCCTAATGCTACGCCCAAAAAGCGAACCGTTCCGTAAAGAGAAACCATAAACCCCCGCTCTTCGTCTTTCACACTAGAAGTGATTAACATATTGGCACAAGGAAGTATAAATCCTAATCCAGCAAATGCAATTGTTAGAAAAAGCATAATAAAAGCTAATGTATGAAAAAAAATTAATAATAAGAACATAACTAAAAGTAGTGAAAAACCCAATATCATAAGCTTATTCATATGCAAATGATTATTCTTAATTTTTTTACCTGTCCAGTAAGACGTAATGGTCATTGCTCCTAAAGGAAATAGAAAAGCGGTCCCTTTAAAAAAACCATCGATATGGTAGGTTTCTTCAATCAGAAATGATAGATAATACAGGGTCCCAAATAGCAAAAATAACCCTAGCCCTCCAACAAAAAATAGCGGTAATAGCCAATCTTGTTCTCTTTTCCATACACCTGTTACTTTTTTAATATACGTAGGAACAGAAAGAGTATCTTTTCCTTCTATTGATTCTCTTACATATAATAGAAGACCTATTAGCGCAATGACCGCTACTACTGGGTAAACAAAGAACGCGCTATACCAATTAAGGATAGCTGCCGTAGCGCCAATGATAGGGGAAATTACTTTTCCAACTCCATTATATACTTCTAAAATCCCTAACACCTTTGACCTTTGTTCATTTTGAAACAAATCTCCAGTTAAAGCCATTGCTAATGTAGTGGTACCAGCTGCACCGACTCCTTGAATAACCCTCCCTGTAATTAACACATGAAACGCTGTTTGATTGGAAGAAATAAACCCACTAAAGGCTGCACATATGCTTCCTAGTATCATCGTAACTAATGAAATGATGATGATTCGTTTTCTCCCATATCGATCTGAAATTATTCCAATTAGCGGGATTAATATGGCAGCGGGAATTGAAAAAGCACTTAGGACAAGACCTGTTTGAAAGTTACTCAATACCAAAGCCGATTGAATTGTTGGCAAGATTGGAATTAACATTGAATTACCTAATACCATAAGAAATGGTAATAGCCCTAACGTTATCACAATTGTTTTTTCTTTCATGACATCTCCTCTATTCTTACTCATAGTTTATGTAGGACAAGCATATGGTGTAGTAAATGTGCATATGTAGGAGGAAGAGAATGAAACGATTATCAGTCTTAGCTGCGGTAGTCTTAATTGGATATATTTGTCATTACGATATTAAAAACGGGACGATTCCCTCTAGTTATACGGAACAACCAGCGCAAGAAGTCATGAACATGACAAAAGAAGCTGTTGACGAAAACTCAAAATCGTATAATATTGTAAAAGTGCGTGCGGGGGATACTGTTCTTTCAATTATGGAACAACTAATAAAAGGCCCCATTCCCGTACCTATTGATCAGCTAATTAAAGATTTCAAGCACTTAAATGAAATTGAACCTGAAGAAATTCAGGTAGGAAAAGAATACAAATTCCCTACTTACAAGTAATAGAGCCTTAATAGTTGTACGTTAAATGCAATCATTGATAAAATAAAAAGCAGTAAAGATTTAATACTAGTTATTTTCTCAATAACACGTTATTCTATTAATGAATTCAATTTTTTGATTTCGTTTTGAAGGAGAGATTAACACGTGAGTGAAATTATACATCGTACAAAAACACGTCCCGTTAAGGTTGGTAACTTAACCATTGGCGGAAACAATGAAGTCGTTATTCAAAGTATGACAACAACAAAAACACACGACATTGAAGCAACGGTTGCAGAAATTAATCGTTTAGAAGAAGCCGGTTGTCAAGTCGTACGTGTAGCTTGCCCTGATGAGCGAGCAGCAAATGCAATTGCTGAAATTAAAAAGCGCATTAACATTCCTCTTGTAGTTGATATTCATTTTGATTATCGACTTGCATTAAAAGCCATTGAGGGTGGCGCTGATAAGATCCGAATTAACCCAGGTAACATTGGACGTCGTGAGAAAGTAGAAGCTGTTGTAAACGCAGCAAAAGAAAAAGGTATTCCAATCCGTATCGGCGTAAATGCAGGTTCATTAGAAAAGCGAATTTTAGAAAAATACGGATACCCTACAGCTGATGGAATGGTAGAAAGTGCTCTTCATCATATTAAAATTTTAGAAGACCTAGATTTCTATGACATCATTGTGTCAATGAAAGCTTCAGATGTAAACTTAGCAATTGAGGCGTATGAAAAAGCAGCAAAAGCATTTGATTATCCTTTACATTTAGGAATTACAGAGTCTGGAACATTGTTTGCTGGAACTGTTAAGAGTGCTGCTGGATTAGGGGTTATTTTATCGAAAGGTATCGGAAATACCGTTCGTGTTTCATTGAGTGCTGACCCTGTAGAAGAGGTAAAAGTAGCACGTGAGCTCTTAAAATCATTTGGATTAGCTGCAAATGCCGCAACATTAATTTCTTGCCCTACTTGCGGCCGTATCGAAATCGATTTAATTAGCATTGCCAATGAAGTGGAAGAATACATCTCCAAAATTAAAGCACCAATTAAAGTAGCCGTATTAGGATGTGCAGTAAACGGACCTGGTGAAGCTCGTGAAGCAGATATCGGAATTGCTGGTGCTCGTGGTGAAGGTCTCCTTTTCCGTAAAGGAGAAATTGTTCGTAAAGTACCTGAAGAAGTGATGGTTGAAGAGCTTAAAAAAGAAATTGATAAAATTGCTGAAGAATACTTCGCAAAACAAGCAGCTGAACAACAATCATAAAAAAATCTTGGCATACTGCCAAGATTTTTTTATTCTTTAAAAGAACGGTAAGATAAATGTTCCAATTAAGATTGAAACAATCCCTATACCAATTGACCATGATCCAAGTGTTTTTGCTCCTTTTCGACGTGCGATAAATCCTAATACAATTCCAGCCGCTCCTAAAATAATTGGCAAAAAGAATAAGGAAAGAATTGATAAGATTAACGCTAGACGGCCGTAGCCTTTTCCTTCGTCGCTTCCTACAACTTCACGTTCGTCGTGTGCATGTTCACGCTCAACACGTTCATGACGTGGATGTACAGGTACAGCTACCTCTGCAGCTGTTTCTTCCATAAAATCAGACTCGTATTTCTCTTCATACTCTCTGTTATGGCGTTCATTCTCCATTCCTATCCCTCGCTTTCATTGTAAGGAGCATTTATAGTATGAATCAATTACAGGGAAATATAGTTGTTAATGTTTTCTTACTCCATGAAAGTGAAAAAGATATGATAAACTAAAGACGAGATAATCAGAAGGAGTGCTTACATTTGAACAAACGTTTCGGAATTGATATTGATGGGACAGTAACATGTCCAACTACGTTTATCCCATACTTAAATAAATCTTTTCAGTTAAACTTAACATTGGATGATATCACTGAATATGATCTTACACCGTTTGTAGGTGTTACCGAAAAAGAGCTTGGGCAATGGTTTACAGAAAATGAATCGCACATTTATTCGAATGCTCCGCTTGCACAAGATGCAAAAGCTGTACTTAGCAATTGGTACAAACAGCATGAACTTATTTTTATTAGTGCTCGTCATGATAAATTATTAGATATTACGAAGCAATGGTTTACAAACCAGGACTTATCCTTTCATCACATTGAACTTATTGGGTCGCATTATAAGGTAGAAACTGCAAAACGCCTCCAAGTTGATCTTTTCTTTGAAGATAAGCATGATAATGCATGTGATATTAGTGAAGAATGCGATATTCCGGTTATCCTATTCGACACTCCTTATAACCGCGCTCCTATTCCTAAAAATGTAATACGAGTCTATAACTGGACGGAAGCAAAAGAATGGGTTGACAAGTGGCTCATGGAACAAAAGTAAAGCTGCTTGTAAAACTTAAAAACAGATTACGTTTTGTTATATAAAAAGAGTGTATCAAAAGGGACAGCTTTCCCTTTTTGATACACCCTCATTTATTACACTCATTACATTTACCATAGATTTCAAATTTATGACCAGTAACGTCAAACCCTTTTAAATCCTCACTTAAGCTTTCCATCGGACAAGTAATAATTTCTTTTGTTTTACCGCAATCTAAGCAAATAAAATGATGATGATGCTCAGACATTGCACACTTAAAACGAAAATGCTTTTCACTCGATAACTCAGTCATCTCAAGAATACCAAGCTCAACAAAAAGTGACAAATTACGATAAATCGTATCAAAACTAAGACCAGGGTAATCACGCTTCATATGCTCTAATACATCTTTTGCCGTTAAATATTTATTTGTTTTTGAAAATAAGGCTAACATTTCTTCTCGTTTTCCTGTATGCTTGTACCCTTCGTTTTTTAACAAATGAATGGCTTCTGATAAGTTCATTTTCTTTTTGCCCCCCATCCTTTATTTAAGAGGATTGATATAATTAAAATCAGAACAGCAATCATGACAATTGTACCACCTGGAGCCAAATCTAAGTAATAAGAAAGGAACAAGCCTCCAAGTACTGAAATTTCCCCAAATAAGATGGATAAAAAGATTGTTTGTTTAAACCCTGTTGCCAAACGAATACTAGCTGCCACGGGTAGTGTCATTAAGGAAGAAACCAATAAGATCCCTACGACCCGCATTGAAGCAGCAATCACTAACGCCACCATTATCACAAATAAAAAGTGAATCCATTTTGCTTTAACACCTGAAGCCGAAGCGTGTTCCTCATCAAAGGATAAGATAAATAATTCTTTATAAAACGCCACGATCAACCCAAGAATCAATACTGAAATTCCCATAATTGTATATAAATCTGACCGACTTACGGCACTCACACTTCCAAACAAATAGTTGAATAAATCATTATTAAAGCCATCAGCTAACGAGATAAAAATAACT
This sequence comes from Priestia iocasae, assembly GCF_016909075.1. Taxonomy (GTDB): domain Bacteria; phylum Bacillota; class Bacilli; order Bacillales; family Bacillaceae_H; genus Priestia; species Priestia iocasae. The sequence goes on along the minus strand of NZ_JAFBFC010000001.1, from coordinate 341,610 downwards.
CCTAATCCTATTCCTCCTGATAAAATAATCGGAATAGCAAGTTCCTGATAATGTTTATAAACCCCTCGTAACTTCTCAATAAATAAAGAACCCCCAACAGAAAAAGCCATTCCTAAATATAGGGGATTTAGAGTTTGTAAAGCAGGGATTTTTTGGCTTAGCAATAAGCTTGCTGAAATACCAGCAAGTGTTACATGACTTAATGCATCCGCAATTAACGAAAGTCTGCGAACAACAATAAATACGCCTAATAAAGGTGCTAAAAACCCAATTAAGATACCTGTTAAAAATGCATTTCGTAAAAATTCAAACTGTAATAAACTGCTAATCATACTAACTGTCCTCCATGATTATGATCATGTGTCAGTACATGAACATGGTGACCATAAAACGTAGAAAGCTCATGCTCACATAAATGTTCGAACTCTTTTGCTTTTCCATGAAAATGAAGATGTTTATTTAAACAAGCAACATGTGTTACTTTTTCAGTAATTGTGCCAACATCATGAGTTACTAACAATAATGTAATACCATGTTCTTTATTTAACGACTCAAGTAGCGAATAAAAATTGTGTACATTTTGACTATCCACTCCAACAGTTGGCTCATCTAAAATCAGAAGTTCTGGCTCACTTACAAGTGCTCTTGCGATAAATATTCGCTGCTGCTGACCACCAGATAATTCACCAATGTTTCGATTTGCAAATTCACTCATCCCAACTGCTTCAATTGCTTTTAACACTTTCTTTTTATGTTCGCTATTCATAAAGCGAAAAAGACCGATTTTTGAGGTTAACCCTGTCGATACGACTTCAAAAACAGTAGCAGGAAACCCTGTGTTGAAACTGTTTGCTTTTTGCGACACATACCCAATTTGACTTTTGTCTCGAAATTTTTGAATATCTTCTCCAAATAATCGCACTGTTCCTTTATATGGTTTGTGTAAACCTAAAATACACTTAATTAAGGTTGACTTACCAGATCCATTCGGTCCTACTAGACCGAGAAAAGAACCTTTTGGGATTGAAAGGTTAATGTCTTCTAACACAACTTGTCGATCATAACGAAAAGATACGTTTTCAATTTCAATGACATTTTCACTCATTTACCTCACCATTCTTTTTAATTAAATTTTCATCTCAACAATGAGAATGGGCCACGATTTCTAAGAAGCTCGTTGCCCATCCCCTACATTTTATCTTTATACATTTCACTTTACATTCATCAGAATAGTTACGATTTAATCAATACTGTAGTATACAACAATCAAGCTAGATTGTAAACCAACTGTTTTTTAGCACGTAAACAACTTCAGCTTCATATAATGTTTATACGTGATTTTTCAATTGATACCTACATCTTAAGGAGGCGCATTATGAATATCATCCAGAAAGTAGTCAATCATAAGGTTAATAACATCACGGTAAACGAGTTACTGAAATTTAGCAAACAATATAACATTGCTCTTACAGAACAACAAGCAAAAGCATTAGTATCAATTATGAGAGAAAAGCAAATTGATCTTTATAATGTGAAAGAACGCCGAGAACTTATTAAGAAAATTGCTCAGGTTACGGATACCGAAACCGCTAAAAAAGTAAATGAACTTTTTCAGCAACTGATGTAAGAATAGACAGTGCAAAAAGCTACTATACGTGCTAAAAACGATTCTTTAACAAAACATCCCTTGTCTAATTATCCATTCATTGACTGGATTTTAGAGACAAGGGATGTTTTTATACCAAATCCAGAGGAGGCTTTTTACTCCGCTCGATTCAGCCTTATCCGTTCATTACTTTTTCTTGTAATGTTGAATCAAATGTTTTTGCTTTTAACATCGCAATTTCTAATTGATATGGTGGCTTTTTGTTCTTTTTGTCTTCCCCTATATAAGGCGTTTCCAAAATCTTAGGAACGTCGGTTAAAGAATCGTGATGCACAATATAATTAAGTGCGTCAAAACCAATGTGACCAAAGCCAATGTTTTCATGACGGTCTTTTCTTGCGCCGCAAACATTTTTGCTATCATTGACATGTAAAACCTTAATTCGATCAATGCCAACTAATTTATCAAATTCATTTAACACACCGTCAAAATCATTCACAAGGTCATACCCTGCATCATGAACGTGACATGTATCAAAACAAACTGATAGTTTCTCATTATGTGTAACTCCGTCAATAATCATTGCTAGTTCTTCAAAGCTACGGCCGCACTCAGAACCTTTACCTGCCATTGTTTCTAATGCAATCTGAACCTCTTGCTCAGGTGTTAACACTTCATTTAACCCTTCAATGATTCGCTTAATCCCTACATCAGCTCCTGCTCCTACATGTGCTCCTGGATGTAACACAATTTGCTTTGCACCAATCGCAGCCGTACGTGCAATTTCAGTTGTTAAAAACTCTACACCTAATTCAAATGTAGCAGGATTTGTTGTGTTTCCAATGTTAATAATATAAGGCGCGTGAACAACGATGTCACTCATTCCATGCTCCATCATATGTTTGAGCCCTGCTTCAATATTTAAGTCTTCAATTTTTTTACGACGAGTATTTTGAGGAGCACCAGTGTATACCATAAATGTGTTTGCTCCATATGAAGCTGCTTCTTCACTTGCCCCTACTAACATTTTCTTTCCGCTCATCGAGACATGAGAACCTATTTTCAACATATTGACACCTCTATCTATAATAAATAACCAAAACATAAAAACATATTTTATCTTATCATAAGCAAATAACGAGATTCAAAAACAAAGAATCCTTTATAACAAAGCATTTGCAAACAAAGTCCCTTGCCTTCTATCTATTAAGGCAAGGGACTTTGAAATCATCTACATAGAGCACGTTATAATTGAAAAGAAATCAATTACTTACGTTTTGTACGCTTTTGTCTTTTTACATATTTATTAATTTCTTCTTGTCTTTTACGCTTGTAACCAGGTTTTACTTTCTTTGGCTTTTGAATGAATCGTTGAGCTTGAACATTTACTTCATCCACTTGCTTTTGACGATTTTTACGACGATTACGATCATCTAGATTAATCCATTCGTCCTTTTGTAAATCTTTGTTTACAAATTCAATTCCCATTTTTTCTAACTTTATGATTGCATCTTCATCACTTGTATCATAAAGCGTCGCAGCAACTCCAGAGTACCCTGCACGAGCTGTACGCCCTACTCGGTGAATGTAGAAATCCAAATCTGAAGGTAATTCATAGTTAATGACATGACTGACACCTTCAATATCAATTCCACGTGCTGCTAGATCAGTCGCAACAACATATTGAAACTCTAAATCACCGATTTGCTTCATCATTTTTTTACGTTCACGTGGAGATAAGTCACCATGAATACGGCCGACACGTAGCCCTTTTTGCGCTAAGCTAGTCGCTACTTCTTCAGCCATTTTTTTCGTGTTAGTAAATACGATAGCTAAATATGGGTTATAAGAAAGAAGCATGTTGTGTAAAAGCGTTAATTTATTTCGATGTCTAGTTGGTACAAGTACATGTTCAATTTTTGCAGCTGTCGCTTGCTTAGGCGCAACGTGTGTATATTTCGGATTTGCCATGTACTTCTTCAAAAACGGCTTTAACTTTTCTGGAATTGTTGCAGAGAAGACTAGAATTTGTAGCTTTTCAGGCATGCTAGATGCCATAATATCCACATCTTCAATGAATCCCATATCAAGCATTAAGTCTGCTTCATCAACAACAAGAGCTGAAGTCGTATGCACAAATAGTGCATTTTCTTGTACTAAATCTTTAATACGACCTGGCGTACCTACTACAACTTGAGGCTGCGTTTTTAATTTTTCAATTGTACGTTGTTTATCTGTACCGCCAATATAGCAACGAGCTGTAATTTGTTTGTCTTCCTCACAAAATTGAGTGATTTTTAATACTTCTTTGTAAATTTGAGACGCTAACTCTCTAGTCGGAGCTGCAATCACAACTTGTACTTCCTGCTTACTTGCATCCACTTTTTCTAATAGAGGCAGCAAATACGCATGTGTTTTACCTGTTCCTGTTTGCGATTGTCCAATCGCACTTTCGCCTTTTAATAACGTTGGGATTAAACGCTCTTGGATTTCAGTTGGTTTGTAAAATCCTAAATCTTTAATCGCATCTATTAAGAATGGTTGAAATTCAAAACGTTCAAAATTTGTTTTCTTCATAACCTTCTCCTTTATCTTTGTAGCTCACGTTCATTTTTTTTAGCACAATATATCATTATAATCGATTTTTATCTCTGTGACTACTTCTCATTTATATTAATTGATGTTGCTTCATATTTTATAATCTCATTTTTAATTAAAAAGTTACCTATTATTCATTCTCACGTATTATACAGTAAACCATTCACGATTGAAACTTGTAAAAAGTCGAGTTTCCTTTCACCCTTTACACGCATAACATAGTATGAATGAATCTTATTAATATAAGGGGGTGCTTACCTTTGATGAGACGACAGTCACCATTTCCTCCAAATATGCAACGGGGATTTCCACCACAACAATCATTTTACCCAAGTAGACAAATGATGAACCCTCAATCAATGAGTCGAGGACCAGGGGGGTTATTATCAAGAATATTCGGTGGTGGAAGAGCTATACCACCTGTGCAACAAGCGATAAACCCCGGCACATCTACCTCACTGCTAAGTAATTTACAGAACTTAACCAATCCAGCTTCGCTTAGTTCGATGATGGGTAATATTCAAAAAGCATTAAAAGTAGCAGAGTCTGTTGGGCCAATGGTTCAACAGTACGGACCACTCGTTCGCAATGTTCCTTCTCTTATTAAAGTTTATCAAGCACTAAGAACAAGCGAAGCAGCTGAAGAAGAAACAGTGTTAGAAGCAGAAACGGTTGAGGCAACCGAAGAAACGAGCGAAATGGAAGAAGACGATTCAACACTAAACACAGAAACCACTTTACCCAGTGAAGATAATGATGAATTTTTAGAAGAAGAGTTTTCTACAAAACCTTCAAAAGGTGCTTCTATGCCAAAGCTCTATATTTAAGGTAATGGATTGAGTATGCGTATACAGCTCAATCTACTTACATAAGCGGGAGACAAGAACTTGCAAGAGCTCTTGTCTCCCGCTTATGCTTCACACATATAAGAACCTGCTCCACAAAGTACAAACATACGAAGGGGAAAAATTCATTTACTATAACTTAAGCCTCTATTTATTTATGTTAATGGATGCTGTAAATAAGAGTAATCTCGTAATTTAATCTTTGTATTCTTACATTCTCTTTTATATAATGGATAAGAGTTTACTGTTGCTCTTCAAAGTAAAATGAGGAGGAGGCTATTATATGAAAGTAATGAAAATTGCACCGCGAGGTTATTGCTATGGTGTTGTCGATGCAATGGTTATTGCTCGAAACGCTGCTTTAGATAAATCGTTACCTAGACCCATCTACATTCTTGGGATGATTGTTCATAATAAGCATGTAACAGATGCCTTTGAAGAAGAAGGAATTATTACGCTTGATGGAGCAAATCGTCTTGATATTCTTGACCAAATTAACAGCGGAACAGTTATTTTCACTGCGCACGGTGTATCACCAGAAGTTAAAAAGCGCGCAAAAGAAAAAGGATTAACCACTTTAGATGCAACGTGCCCTGATGTCACAAAAACACATGATCTTATTCGTCAAAAACAAACCGAAGGATATGAGGTCATCTACATCGGTAAAAAAGGGCATCCAGAGCCTGAAGGTGCTGTTGGTGTTGCACCAGATATCGTTCACCTTATTGAGAAAGAAGAAGATGTAGAACAAGTAAGCATTCGCTCTGATAAAATTATTGTAACGAATCAGACAACCATGAGTCAGTGGGACGTTGCCGACGTAATGGAAAAAGTAAAAGAGCACTTCCCTCATGCAGAAGTTCACAAAGAAATTTGCCTTGCAACTCAAGTTCGACAAGAAGCAGTGGCTGAACAAGCAGGTGAGGCAGACGTGACGATTGTGGTTGGAGATCCAAAAAGTAATAACTCTAATCGTCTTGCTCAAGTATCTGAACAAATTGCAGGAACAAAAGCGTATCGCATTAGTGATTTATCGGAGCTAGATATAGAGTGGCTAAAAGGAGCTACAACTGTCGCTGTAACAGCAGGTGCATCTACACCTACACCTATCACAAAAGAGGTTATTACCTTTTTAGAGCAGTTTGAACATGAAGATGAGTCAACTTGGAAGCTAGAACGAAATGTACCACTTTCAAAAATACTACCAAAAGTAAAAGCAAAAAAAATGTCATAACAAAAAGAGGCTAATGTTAGCCTCTTTTTTATATAAATTTAAAGGGATTTGTGTCTACTTCTGACACAAATATATGACATTCAAACTTTTTCTTTTCAAATAACTCTTTTAGGACTTGGACAACACCTTGCTTCATTACCTTTTCCACATGATGTCCTGGATCTACAACATTCAGTCCCATCATCATCGCATCATGAGCGACATGGAAGTATAGATCACCTGTTACATATACATCTGCACCTTGAAATTTCGCACTTGTAACATATTTATTCCCGTCTCCCCCTAATACAGCTACCTTTCTTATCTTACTATTTAAATCTCCCACAACCCGTACACCTTCTACATCCAGTTGAGCTTTTACGTGCTGAGAAAATTCATGAAGAGTCATTTCATTCTCTAAATATCCAATACGACCTAAACCGTATGAGTCACCTTCGTTCTCAAGCGGATAAATATCGTATGCTACTTCTTCGTAAGGGTGTGCTTGTTGCATAGCTTGAATAACTTTTCGTTGGATTTCTCCGGGAATAATTGTTTCAATACGTACTTCTTCAACCTGTTCAACCTTACCTTGTTCTCCGATGTAAGGATTTGTGCCTTCTAAAGGTAAAAACGTTCCTGTTCCTTCTACGTTAAATGTACAATCACTATATTCACCAATATGCCCCGCTCCTGCAGCACAAATCGCTTGCCTTACTTCATCAGCATGTGTTTTCGGAACAAATACAACAAGTTTTTTTAATGTAGCAGCTCCAGTTTGTATGAGCACTTTTGTTTCTTTTAACTTTAATGCTTCAGCTAAAAGGTCATTTACACCACCTTTTGCTATATCTAAATTGGTATGCGCAGCATATACAGCGATATCATGCTTTATGCATTTTTCTACAATCCGACCTGCTGGTTGGTCTGTTACGATATTTTTCATCGGACGAAAGATTGGTGGATGGTGGGCGATAATGAGATCAACTTGGCGCTCAATCGCTTCGTCTACTACTGATTCAAGCACGTCTAGTGTTACCATGACCTTCTTTATCGGCTTATTTAACGTTCCGATTTGCAATCCAATTTTATCTCCTTCCATTGCTAGGTGCTTAGGAGAAAAAGATTCAAAAAGTTGAATCACTTCATAACCGTTAGGAGTTTTACTCACTTTAATACCTCCTTGATTAATGTAATTTCTTTTTCAAACCGTTCTTTTTTCACTTGTCCTTCTGAAGATGTTGCGCCTTTGTTTAACTGCTCCACAATCTGTTCAGCGTGCTTTAATTCATGGTTCCACTTCTTTTTAAAGATGTCACTTTTACGCTTCATTAAGACCGGTCCAAGTAATAATCCTGCTTCGATATGGTCATTGTAATTGTCTAGTGGATTTCCTTTTTCAGCAACAATGATTTCGTAAATACGTCCATCGTCTTCTAAAATCTTCTCATCAATGATGCTCCATTGATGCTCCATTAACCATTTACGAATGTTTGCAGCTCCAATGTTCGGCTGTAACACAAGTCGTTTTACACCTTCTAACTTTTCCTTGCCTTCTTCTAAAATGGTACGAATAAGACTTCCACCCATTCCTGCAATGGTAATACAATCCACTTCATTTGGAGAGATAACTGCCAAACCGTTCCCTTTTCTTACTTCAATTACATGTTCTAACTCTGTTTTCTTTACCTGTTCACGTGCAGATTGAAAAGGACCATCTGTAATTTCACCAGCAATGGCTCCTTTGATATATCCATTTAAATACGCATAACAAGGTAAATAAGCATGATCAGACCCTATATCAGCAATTACAGAGTTTGGCATAATTGATTTCACTACTTCTTCAAGACGTTTTGATAATTTTAATTCATTCATAACTTCACCTATTTTTTATTTTCTTTTCTTATGATAAACGCTCCAAAAATCACTTTCAAGGAAAGTATGCTAACAACCTTGAGAAAACATACAGTTCTTCGAAAAAAGATGGATAAAACTACACTATTAAGTTGCTGAACAAGGAATAAAAACAAGCCCTTCTATTTACAGAAGAGCTTGTCCGTCTTTTACACTGTTAAACTATTTAATTTCAGCTAACCACGCTGCCATTTCTTCAGCTTTTTCTGCAGGAACTAAGCCAGCTGGCATTGAACCTTGACCGTTAACAACAATGTTAGCAATTTCTTCTTGAGACAATTTGTCACCAACACCTTTAAGTGCTGGACCAACACCACCTTGATACTGATCACCGTGACATCCGATACAGCTTTGTTGGTAAATCTCTTCTGGTGTTGCATCGGCTGTTTCCGTCTCTTTTCCGCCTTCTGCCTCTTCAGCCATTTGCTTTGAGTTATCCAGACCATTGAACGATAAAAGAAACATAAGTCCAACACCAAAAACCATAATTAGAAAAAATGGTACGAGTGGATTTCGGTTCATTTTTTATACCTCCTTTTATGTATAGACCGTGACTAATAAATATGAACACATAGTATAAACACCCTCTATTTTACTTCAAAACAAGTGTTAGTGAAAGCCTTTTATTAACATTATCTTTCAATTTCACCAATTAGACATAAAATAGTAACCGCATACAATGTATGCGGTTACTATTTGACTAACTAACTTATTAGCATCCTACTAAACGCGCAATAACCATACGCTGTACTTCAGATGTTCCTTCTCCAATTTCTAATAATTTTGCATCGCGCATATATCTTTCAACTTGGTATTCTCTCATATAACCATATCCACCATGAATTTGAACAGCTTCGCTAGTTACTTGCATACACATTTCGGATGCATACAATTTACACATTGAAGCTTCTTTTGTGAAAGGACGACCTTGATCTTTTAACCAAGCCGCTTTATGTACCATGTTTCTAGCTAGTTCAATCTTCATTGCCATATCAGCTAGCTTAAACTGGATTGCTTGGAATGTTGATAACGATCGACCGAATTGCTTGCGCTCTTGTGCGTATTGAAGTGCTCTTTCGTATGCAGCTTGAGCAATCCCTACCGCCATCGCTCCAATACCAATTCGTCCCCCATCAAGCGTTACAAGAAATTGCTTAAAGCCTTCACCACGTTTGCCTAATAAGTTCTCTTGTGGCACTCTCACGTCCTCAAGAATTAATTCTGTCGTGTTTGAAGCATGTAATCCCATTTTTTCATAATTATCAATTACAGTGAATCCTGGTGCGTCTGTCGGGGTGATAATAGCGGAGATTTCTTTTTTATCTCCATCTCGACCTGTAATAGCCGTTAGTGCTAAGAATTTCGCATAGCTTGCATTTGTAATGTAGCACTTGCTGCCATTTAAAATAAAATCAGAGCCATCTTCAACTGCTTCTGTTTGTGTTCCACCAGCATCACTTCCAGCATTAGGCTCCGTTAAACCAAATGCCCCAAATGATTCACCGGTACATAAAGGTGTTAAATATTTTTGCTTTTGCTCCTCTGTTCCAAACAAATGAATAGGAGCTCCCCCCAATGAAACGTGTGCAGAATATGTAATACCTGTTGAACCGCAAGCTCTACTTAATTCTTCAACAACAATCGCAAAACTTACAGTATCAGCACCACCACCACCGTACTGCTCTGGAAACGGAAGACCCATTATCCCTAACTCACTTAACTGTTGAAATGCTTCAAGCGGAAAAGCTTTGTTTTTATCACGTTGTTCTGCCCCAGGTGCTACTACTTCTTCAGCAAATTCTCGAATTGTTCGTTGAATCATCTTTTGTTCGGTCGTCAAATCAAAATTCATATCCATCCCCCTAACAAACTGAATACGCTTACAAATATATTATATAGCATTATTATTAATTTTCTCAACTTTTAAAACAATTTTAATATTTCGTGTTATAATAAAAATGAAAGTAAAATGATAACGATTCCAATTATGCTCGCTATCCAAAAATAAGCTAAACGAAATATTTTGCCGATTACAAACCAAATGAAACAATGAACAATAATCAATCCTTTTATCAGCAAAAGTGAGGCCTCAAAATAATGAGAAATCATCTGATAAGATTGTATGAATAGTAAAAGAGCGCTTACTGTCAACCCAATATGTAAAAACACCATTTTTTTTCGATAAATAATTGCACTACAAAAGCTTATTAGGACCAAAGTACTACTTAAGACCATTTGCAAAACAAACCTTAATTCAGTAAAATAAATGACAAGTAGTTCAAATGGTAAAAAAAGCAAAATGAATAGCAAATGTATTTTGTTAAAAAATGTGACGTTTGCACGAGGATTTTGAGCTTTTTCGCTCCCTTCTCCTTTTGTATACAACATGAGCAAATAATCACAATAGTGTTCTGGTAGAATTTTATTTTCTTTCCATAAGTTGATTTCATCAACAATCACTTTGTTTTTTTGACTTAGGTTTTGCATTTGTCACACTCCAAAAAAAAAGTAGTTCACTCCCATCATAAGGAGTAAACCACTTCATGTAAATATTAGGCATTCATTTTATTCTAAAAAGTCTTTTAATCGTTTACTACGACTTGGGTGACGCAATTTTCGTAACGCTTTTGCTTCAATTTGACGAATACGTTCACGTGTAACACCAAAGACTTTTCCAACCTCTTCTAATGTGCGTGTACGTCCGTCATCTAAGCCAAAACGTAAGCGAAGAACGTTTTCTTCTCGGTCTGTTAATGTATCTAAAACATCTTCAAGCTGTTCTTTTAGCAATTCATATGCTGCGTGCTCTGAAGGAGATGTTGCATCTTGATCTTCAATGAAATCTCCTAAATGGGAATCATCTTCCTCACCAATTGGAGTTTCTAAAGATACAGGTTCTTGAGCAATCTTTAAGATTTCACGCACCTTATCTGGAGTTAAATCCATATCTTCAGCAATTTCTTCTGGAGAAGGCTCGCGTCCTAAATCCTGAAGCAATTGACGCTGAACACGAATTAGCTTATTGATTGTCTCAACCATATGAACAGGGATACGAATTGTTCTAGCTTGGTCTGCAATTGCACGAGTAATCGCTTGGCGAATCCACCATGTTGCATACGTACTAAATTTGTAACCTTTGCGATAGTCGAATTTTTCAACAGCTTTGATAAGGCCCATGTTTCCTTCTTGAATTAAATCAAGAAACAGCATGCCACGACCTACGTAACGTTTTGCAATACTTACAACGAGACGTAAATTCGCTTCTGCTAAACGTCGTTTAGCTTCTTCGTCACCTTGTTCAATACGTTTAGCTAATGAAATTTCTTCTTCAGCAGATAACAAGTCAACACGACCGATTTCTTTTAAATACATGCGTACAGGATCGTTAATCTTCACACCAGGTGGAACGCTTAAATCATTCAAATCAAATTCTTCTTCTTTTGATAGCTCCTGGATATCAGGATCGTTATCGTTTGATTCAGACTCGCCCATTACTTCTACGCCTTGTTCTCCAAGAAATTCATAGTATTCGTCCATCTGATCTGATTCTACTTCAAAGTTTGCCATACGCTCAGCAATTTCTTCGTATGTTAACACACCACGTTTTTTTCCTATTTCGGTCAACTGATCTTTAACTTGCTCGAGTGTTAACTCAGATTCAAGTTCTTTTGAATGCGCTGATTTTTCAGCCATCAGATCCCCTCCTTCCAAAATTTCAAGGAATACTCATCTAACATTATGATTTCAATGCCTTTTTCAATTGAATGATTTCCATTGCAATTGAAGCAGCTTTTAAATAATCCTTTTGTCGCTCAGCTTCCTGCTTTTCAGTTTCTTTTTCTTTTATTTTCAACAGCTTTGGGTGAATTAGTACTTGTTGAACATAATCATGTAATGCTTGTTCGGACAGCTCTTCATTAATTGAAAGCATTGCAATCTCAGAAGCTAATCTCCCCAACTTTCCATCAACTAACTTCTCCATAAACAAACTTAGATTAGGTTCATAGCCTTCTTCATAAAATGCATAAATGTACATCACTAGCGCTCGATGCTCTTCTATATTAAAGTTACCTTGAATCAATTCTTGAATCCGAATTGCCACGTCTTTATCTTTTAACATATAAGCAATAAGCAATCGTTCAGCATTTTGATATGCAGGTAATAATCTGGTTTGAAAACTTGGTTGTCTAGCTATATTATTTCTATTCCAAGCATCATTATCCTTTTTCTTTCCTGAAAGGCTAGATATTTGATTTTTTTGTTGCTGAAGTGCGTCTAAAGAAATTGAAAATTCTTGAGATAATTGTCTTAAATAATGTTCTTGTTCGACAGCTTTTGTTAATTGACTAATTTCTTTTAATACGTCTTCAATGTACTTCATTCGTTCTGCTTCATTTTGAAGATTTTTACCTCTTCTTAAATAACGCATTTTAAACGACATAAAGGTTAAGCTGCCATCAATTACTTCATTTCTAAATCTCTCAGGCCCCTGCTCTTTTATATAATCATCTGGATCATATCCTTGAGGCATAACAGCTACCTTTACAGTACAGCCCACACTGGTAAGTATATTTGCAGCTTTATACGCAGCCTCTATTCCTGCATGATCTGAATCGTAACAAATAACAACTGACTCAACATTTCGTCGAATAATTTTAGCTTGTTCGTCGGTTAATGCCGTTCCCATTGTTGCAATAGCATTGGGACATTCTGCTTTTACAGCTGAGATTACATCTGCAAAGCCTTCGAATAATAGAACTTGTTGGTTTTTACGAATATGCTTTTTAGCACGATGAAAATTATAGATTGTTTTACCTTTATTGAAGATAGCAGTTTCTGGGCTGTTTAAATATTTTGGTTGACCTTCAATGTTTTCGATTAATCGTCCAGAAAAGGCAACTGTCTTGCCTTGTAAATCTGCAATAGGAAACATTACTCTTCCACGAAATCGATCAAAGAATGCACCATCTTTTGCTCGTTTTACTAAAAGACCTGCCTTCTCCATCTCCGTCAATTGAAAGCCTCTTTTTGTTAGAAACTTCGTCATAAACTCCCATGAATCTAAAGAAAAACCAATTTCAAACTCATCTATTGTTTCTCGTGAAAATCCTCGTTCAATTAAATAATCGTACGCTTGTTGACCTTCTTTTGTATTTACTAATAAATGATGATAAAATTTCTTTAAGAGCTCATGCGCTTCGACCATTCGAGTTGTCGGTTTGTTTTCATTTAAGGAAGTTTCAGGTTGAACATCATGCTCAAAAGGAATGTCAGCTTTATCAGCTAGCTGCTGAGCTGCTTCTACAAACGATAACCCTTCTAGCTCCATTAGAAATGAAAATGAATTACCACCAGCTCCACACCCAAAGCAATGATAGATTTGTTTTTCTGGCGATACAGAAAAAGATGGAGTGCTTTCTCCATGAAAAGGACATAGGCCGAAGTAATTACGACCTTGCTTTTTCAGCTGTACATAATCACTAATAACATCGACAATATCAACCGAATGCCGAATACGATCTATTACTTCATCAGGGATTCGATTTGTCATTATAACAGCTCCGTATTTCTTAGTATTCTTCACAAAAAGCTAAATTCCTGCAAGTTTCGACAACAGTTTATCAAAAGTCTCTACAAAATGCTGTTTATCTGCTTCAGTAAACGCTTTTGGACCTTTGGGATACCGTCCTGCCCTTCGCTCTTTTGCAGAAACATATCGAAAAAAAAGCACTGAATTCATATCTTCTTCACTATACTGTTTTCCACGTGGAGAAATAGCATAAACGCCACTTTTAACTAAAATACTAGCTAACCCTGTGTCTTGTGTGATTACGACATCGTGCTTCTTAGCATGGTTGACAATGTATAGATCAACCGCTTCTTTGTCACAATCAACATATTTCCATTCTCCGCCAATTGGGTTGCTTTGAACATGCGCGTACGAAGCTATAAACAGTAAGTCCGCACCATATGTATGAGCAAGTTCAACAATCTCTTTTTTGACAGGACACGCGTCTGCATCGACAAAAATTTTAAAGTTTCTTTTACTATAACTCTGTATTCTACATCCCTCCGAAGATTCCTTCTAATATTTTGTAATTTAGTGTAGATTGAGTTTGTCGAATACTTTTTTCGCCCTTTACTTGACATTTATATAAATAGTTTATTCGTTCTAGACAAAGTCTAAACCTAAAACTATTCTTTTTTATCACAATTTTTTATTATAATATAAATGTTTGTGATTTTCTAGCTAAAAAATCTCTCTTTTTATACAACAGTCTATTGAGCCAAATTTTAACTAGTTCTTCTATCAAAAAGTAAGACAAATCTTTTTATATAAAATAGAATATGATGAAAAAAGAATGATAAAACCGCCCTCTCACCGTATGTATGAATCATGCGTTTTTGGTAGAGGGCGGTCTATTTATTTTAAAAATACGTTAGTTGTAAACGATTTTATGAAGAAGGATGTTGAATTAAATTTAAGATAATACCCGCTGTTTCTTCAACAGCTTTATTTGAAACATCAATAACTGGGCAACCAATTTTCTCAACAACACTTTCAAAAAATACTAATTCTTCTTTAATTCGATGAATATTTGCATAAATCGCTTTGTCGTTCAATCCTAGCGATTTTAATCGTTCACGACGAATGTTGTTTAACTTTTCTGGGCTAATAATAAGGCCTATACATTTTTCAGGTGCAACTTGAAAAAGTTCTTCAGGAGGCTCTACCTCTGGAACAATTGGTACGTTTGCTACTTTTAAACGTTTATGCGCTAAAAACTGAGATAGAGGCGTTTTTGATGTGCGGGATACACCTAAAAGAACAATATCTGCACGTAAAATTCCACGCGGATCGCGCCCATCATCATATTTAACTGCAAACTCAATTGCTTCAACCTTTTTGAAATAGTCCTCATCTAGTTTACGTACCATTCCAGGCTCAAAACGCGGTTGCAATTGATATGAGTGCTGAATACGATCAATCAGAGGACCAATAATATCCAGAACGACGACACCATGCTTTTCAGCTTCTGAAATTAAAAACTGACGCATGTCTGGTTTAACGAGGGTAAAACCAACTATTGCATGATTTAGCTTTGCGATTGATACCACTTCAGCTAAAGTTGCTGTATCCTCTACATACGGTACACGTTTAATCACTATATTTGCCATATTAAACTGACTTAATGCAGCTTTTACGACTAGCTCCGCCGTCTCTCCTACAGAATCCGAAACAACATAAATCATTGGGTTGTTCATCTATTTGCACATCCCCTTTTTTAAATCTCAAAACTTTTTATACACAATGATTACTTAATCTATAATACCTCATCATTGGCTAATGCGACCAATAATTTTGTAATATTTGTTTTTGTAATTCGACCAATAACCTCATAACCCTTTTCGGCTTCTTTTACAACAGGAATGGCGTCAATTTGTTTTTCAATTAAAATTTGAGCAATATCAATGAGCAAATCTTCTTTTTTACAAAACGTAATATTAGGCATTCGCGTCATAATGATATGCACAGGAATAGATGTTAACTCTTGCTTCCCTATGCTCGCTCGTAATAAATCTTTTCTAGACAATACCCCTACAATAACTGAATGCTCATCTACTACAAATAACGTCCCTACATCTTCTAAAAACATTGTACAAATCGCATCATAGACAGATACGTTCTCATTTACCACAACTGGGATAGATTGATATTCTTGTACTTGTATTTTCTTAATTTTGTCTGTTAATAATTGAGCACCTGTTTTTCCTGTATAAAAATAACCCACTCTTGGTCTTGCTTCTAGATAGCCAGCCATTGTTAAGATGGCTAAATCTGGCCTTAATGTAGCACGGGTTAAGTTTAGCTTATCAGCGATATGCTCTCCTGTAATCGGTCCTAAATCTTTGACAATTTGTAAAATTTGTTCTTGTCTTTTATTCAGTTCGATTGTTCTCACCACCTTGCAAAGTAAAAAGCAATAATGTGTTATACTATTTCTAAAAACATTATATACTTTTTTCAGAAAAGTAAAAGAATAATGATGTAAATTATAAAGAAATATTTTTAAACAATCCATTTAACTACATTACAATTGCTAAAAATGTATTTTAAAGTATATAGATACTGACAGGAATCAAAAGAATAATCAAAAGGGAAAAACCGCCCCTTTTGAGACGGCTCTTTATAATGATTTCTGAAATGAAATCATACCACATTATTTTAAAAAACGTAATGATTTCACCTTGCACATTACGTTTATTTATTGAAAACATCATCATTTACTCTCATTAGTCCTTGTCCTTCACATCAAACGTTGTTTTTAGTTTATCCATTTGATTTAAGAAGCGTTTAGATTTAAGGAATAATCCTGAATACTCTTCGTAATAACTATCAATGATTAATTTTAACTGATGTTTTGTTTCTTCTTTTACGGAAATAGACCCTAAGCGCTGTAAATCTATGTAGTAAAACAAACGAAGCAACTTAATTGTCCCAGGGCTTACTCTTAAATGATAAGGGTCTTTTTCTGTACAACGATGACAAATCAAGCCATTATCACGAATTGAAAAACCAAATACACCGTCTTTAGACTGACAAAATACACATTCATTTAATGAAGGATATAACCCTAAAACATTTAACATTTTCATTTCATAAATATAGGTTAACACATCAAGATCATAACCTTCGTTCATGTAAGACAACGTTTGATATAAAAACTCAAATAAAAAGGGATTCGGCTTATTGTTTTCTGTTACTTTGTCTGTTAACTCAACAATATAAGAAGCATACGCAGTACAAAAAATGTCCTCACGTATGCTTCTCATAGAAGAAATGACCTCTCCTTGATGAAGAGTTCCCATGCCTGATCCTGCTTGTACAAAGAAATGACCATAAGTAAATAATTGAGTAGTTGCAGACAAACGACTACTTGGCTTTTTAGCCCCTCTTGCCATCATGCCTACTTTTCCTAACTCGCGTGAGTATATCGTTACGATTTTATTAGACTCACCATAATCATTCGTACGAATGACTATTCCTTCACATTTTTTAAACAAACTTGGTCACCTACCGATAGATGGAAGGTCAAGAAATTGGTAAATCGAGATGTTGAATCTCCTCATTATTATATGCCTCGGGTGTTTCAAAGCCTTCTTGTTCAATCTCCTTAAATAGAAGATAGGTATCTACATTACCTGTATGGGAAAATACTTTCCAGGTAAAATCCAACATAAAAACCCCACCTTTCTAATCATAACGATCAGATACATACTCCAATTCCTTATGTTTAGGATGACCTTCCATATTAGAAATCATGTAACACAAATTTTGTAAAATTTGTTTTCTATCTTAATATTCGTCTTCTCTAAAGCCATAATCTCTTAAATGAGTAAGACGATTGCGCCAATCCTTTTGCACTTTTACCCATAGTTCAAGGAACACACGTGATCCAAGTAAAGCCTCTACATCTACACGAGCTCGTTTTCCTACCTCTTTTAACATTTTACCTTGCTTTCCAATGACAATTCCTTTTTGAGAGTCTCTTTCTACAACAATGGTTGCTCCAACATATACAGCACCATTCTCTCTTGTTTGCATTGAATCAATGACAACTGCAATAGAGTGAGGAATTTCTTCTCGTGTTAAATGTAAGACTTTCTCACGAATTAATTCTGCTACAATGAAACGTTCAGGATGATCTGTCACTTGATCAGCTGGATAGTATTGTGGACCTTCTGGTAATACTTTTTTTATTTGATCTAATAATCGATCTACATTGTTTCCTTGTAAAGCTGATATAGGGACAATCTCAGCAAAAGAGTGTAAATCTTTATATGTTTCAATTAAAGTTAATAATTCATCAGGGTGAATTTCATCAATTTTATTAATAACTAGAAAAACAGGTGTTTTCGTTTCCTTTAAGCGCTCAATAATAAATTCATCTCCACGCCCAAATCCTTCAACGGCATTTACCATAAATAAGACAAGATCTACTTCTTTTAACGTGTTTTGTGCAACCTTCATCATGAAGTCGCCAAGCTTATGCTTTGGCTTATGAATACCAGGTGTATCAATAAATACGATTTGTGCTTCATCTTCTGTATATACACCTTGAATTTTATTTCTCGTTGTTTGAGGCTTATCACTCATGATGGCAATTTTTTGGCCAATAACACGATTTAAAAATGTTGATTTGCCTACATTAGGTCTTCCAATAATGGAAACAAAACCTGATTTGAATTCTTTATTACTCATTTAAATCCTCCGGTGAAAATGCTCCTGGTAACAATTCTCCTACTGTTAACTCTTGTACATCTCCATTTAAATTTGTTAATATCACTTTCATTTCTTTTGAACATAGCTCTGAAATTACTTGTCTACACGCTCCACAAGGTGGTACAGGACGCTTTGTATCTGCAACAACAGCGATTGCTTCATACTTTGTATCACCTTCTGAATACGCTTTAAAAAGCGCTGTTCTTTCAGCACAATTACACATGCTATAAGCAGCATTTTCAATGTTACAACCATGATATACTTTACCGTCTGTTGTGAGCAATGCTGCTCCTACTTTGAACTTCGAATAAGGTACATAAGCTAATTCTCTTGCTTTCTTTGCTTCTTCCATTAACATTTGTTTATCCATTTGTTCGCTTCCTTTCTCAAAACGCATATGTATTAAGCAATCATTACTTTTAAAGACTAAGACAAAATCTTTTGTTGAGTGAATACATCTTATCAGAAACCTTTTAAAACAACAACATTGTTAAAAAATATATTTAAAAAAGACTAAGCCTCCAACAATAACTGAAGCAATTGCATACACTAAAACTGCTCCTGCTGCAGCATCTTTCGCCTTCTTCGCTAACGGATGGTATTCTTCCGTTACTAAATCGATTGTTTTCTCGATAGCTGTATTAATCAATTCAAGACTCCACATTCCAGCAATAAGAACGATGAGTATCATCCATTCAAAAACGGTAATGCGAAAATACAATCCTGCTCCAATTACCAATAGCGCTGCAAATACATGTACTTGCATGTTTTGTTCTGTTTTTATAACTTGTTGAATTCCTTGCCAAGCATAGCCAAAACTTCGCCAAAGCCTTTTGCCATCGAGTTTCATCTTTACCTCTTTAAGCCATATGCATCTAGGATTTCTCTTTGTTTACCAAACATTTCTTTTTCTTGCTCTTCCGTCTCATGATCATAGCCTAGTAAGTGAAGAAAACCATGTATCGTTAAGAAGCCTAACTCTCTTAAAAAGGAATGACCATACTCTTTTGCTTGCTCGTGCGTTTTAGGTATAGAAATAATAATGTCTCCTAGTACTCGAGGCATTTCTTGTCCAATAATTGCAAGCTCTCCTTCACCCATTTCCTCTAAAGCAAAGGAAATAACATCTGTAGCCTTGTCCTTTTTACGATACTCTTTATTAATTTCTTGTATACGCTCATTATCCACAAATGTAACAGATACTTCTGCTTCCTCATTAATTCCTTCCATTGCAGCTGCCATTTGCATTAATTTCTCTAATTCTAGTTGCTGTTCTTGCGCAATTTCATTTGTTTCATCAATAAAGTCAATAAGTAAACTCATGCTTTCACCTTCTCTTTTTTCATCTCTGGATATTCAATTCTAGAATGAAAAATTCCATTTAATGTTTCACATAGCGATTTTGCAATTAATTCAAGTTCTTTTAATGTTAAATCACACTCATTAAGTTGTTCATCTTGTAAACGATCTTTAATGATACTTCGCACAAGGCCTTCAATTTTCTCAGGTGTTGGATTGGTCATTGAACGGACAGCCGCCTCTACACTGTCTGCAATACAAATTACAGCAGCTTCTTTTGTTTGTGGTTTTGGTCCAGGATAGCGATAGTCTTTTTCATCTACTTTCTCTTCCGTTCCTTCTACAGCCTTGTAGTAGAAATATTTAAGCAGTGTCGTTCCATGATGCTGTTCAGCCACATCGATAATTTCCTTTGGAAGTTTATGCTTACGTAAAATATTTGCTCCATCTATAGCATGTGCAATAATAATATTTTTGCTTACTTCTGGAGAAAGCTTATCGTGAGGATTACTAATATTCATTTGATTCTCAATAAAATATTGAGGACGTTTTGTTTTCCCAATATCATGATAATAAGCTGCGACACGTGCTAGCAACCCATTTGCTCCAATCGTTTCACAAGCAGATTCCGATAAATTTGCTACCATCACACTATGATGATATGTTCCTGGTGTTTCAGTTAAAATCTTTCTCAAAAGTGGATGATTGGGGCTAGAAAGTTCGATTAACTTCATTGTTGACAAAATACCAAAGCCACTTTCAAAAAAAGGCAATAGACCAATTGTTAAAATAGCAGCGATAATACCTGAAGAAATAGCCATAATCCCATAATAACTTAATTCAACGGTGCTTAATTGGCTATTTTTAATAAGCTGCATTGCTAATATAATACCAACATTGACCAAGGAAACAAATAAGCCTGCTTGTAAAATACGAGACCTTCTATGTTGTTTACTTAAAAATAAAATACCTGCAATGCTTCCTAATAAAAAATACGTTCCCACATGTACATTGATTGATGTGGTCATCTCCCCATTAAAAATAATGCTGCCACAAATCGCAAAAACGACACTGGAAATAATTGCAATTCGCTCATTAATTAAAATGCGAATAAGTAAGCCACCTGCTGCAACCGGCATTAAAAATCCAATTTCTGAAAGCTCCATTTCTTGAAATAAACTTAAAATCTTCATCAATATCATCGTAATTGTAAAAACAATGACATATAGCAAGAGTGTTTGAGAAGACTTGGTATTGAAATCTTTAAAATAATACATAATGAAGCCAATCATAATCATAATAAGCAAAAGCAAACCAACAAACGGTTGTACAGAAGCTTCATCATTTAACAATCCTACTAATTGTAATTGACGATAAATTTCAGCTGTAATAAGCTGACTTTCTTCTACGATGATTTGACCTTGTTTGATTCGAACAGGATCAATGCGTTCAACGGCTTCTTGGCGGTTTTCAGCTGTCTTCTTTGGATCATAAATAACATTTGGTATGATAGAAAAGTGAGCGATTTCATACATTGATTCTTTCAATTCATTATTTACATTCGTATAGATTAACTGATTCTTAATTTGCTCTTTTTTATTTTCAACTTCACTTACTGTAATTCGATCTTTCATCACATGATGAACACCTGTTACAACAGCATCTTTTGCAATTGACAACTCTTGCTGTGTAGATTGTAATAGTTGATTAATGGTTTTTGAAGAAAGACTTTTTTGAATATCTGCAGGTAATTTATCAGATAATAACTCTCTTTTTGCTTGGATAACTTGCTCTACATCTTGATCAGTTACTTCACTTTGTTCAAACTCTTCATTTACTTCCATAATGGCATTAAAAATAGACGCAACTAAGTCAACCCTGTTTTGTGCGTATTCCGTTTTCAGCGTGTAGACATCTTTAACAGCTTGTTGCGCTTCCTTGCGTTTTTCATCGGTACTTTCTTTGTCTTCAATTGTAATAGGTGAATAGACTGTTTGAGGGGAAATTGATAATAGACGCAAATCTAACTCTTCAGGCTTGACATTACTGTACATAGAAGCGTACAGAACTATTCCAAGTAGTGTATATAATCCAATTTGAATAAGCCGAAATCGCTCGATTTGTGCCATTGTTTGTTTCATCATTCCAAACTTTGACACGTTAGATCCTCCTTTTACACAAAAATAGACCCTAAGGTACAAAGGGTCTATTTTTTGCTAAGCTTTTTCGTAAGCCTCCACAATTCGTCTCACCAGAGGATGGCGAACTACATCTGACTGCTCTAGGTGAATAAAAGAAACACCATTCACTTCTTTTAATACATCACTTGCCACTCTTAGCCCTGATTGTACGCCCTTTGGTAAATCCACTTGCGAAACATCACCAGTTATAACCATTTTCGATCCAAATCCTAATCTCGTTAAAAACATTTTCATTTGCGCTGGTGTTGTATTTTGAGCTTCATCCAAAATGACAAAAGCATCATCTAACGTTCTACCACGCATGTAAGCTAACGGAGCAATTTCAATGACACCTCGTTCAATCAGTCTTTGTGTGTGCTCTGTGCCTAATACGTCATGAAGTGCATCGTATAAAGGACGTAAATAAGGATCAACTTTTTCTTTTAAATCTCCTGGTAAAAAGCCGAGACTTTCACCCGCTTCGACAGCTGGGCGTGTTAAAATAATTCGTTGTACCAATCCATTTTTTAACGCATTTACTGCCATGACAACTGCTAAGTACGTTTTACCTGTTCCAGCAGGGCCGATTCCAAAAATCAAATCATGCTTTTTAATAGCAGAGACATATTGACGTTGTCCTAACGTTTTAACTCGAATAGATTTACCTTTTACGTTTTTCGTAATTTCTTCTTCATATATATCCTCAAAGAATTCAAGCGATCCGTCTTTTGCCATCTGTATAGCATAAACAACATCTCGTTCAGAAATTGTAATATTCTTTCGGATAATATGTAGCAATTTTTTTAAGATCTCTTCAACTTTCTCTACAGAGGTTGCTTCTCCAGACAAATTAACAGCTTCTCCACGTGTTACAATTGATACCCCTGTTTCTTCCTCAATACGCTTTAGATGAGCATCTTGGGCTCCAAATAAAGCAATAGCTTCATTTAAATCTTCAAGTTGTAAGTTGGTTGTAACTAACTGTTCTGACATTCCTCAATCTCCTTGAATAATTGGTTGAGTGACTGCAACATTTTCTATAACTTGGTAAAGTATTGATAATTTTACTTTACCATTGTCCTCACGTTGGTGCAAAACTTTTTCATCTTTTATTTTTCCATCTTCATCTAACTGTGACATTACTTTTTCTCGTCCATCTTTAATTCCTTGTTGAACTGCTTCTACTACTGAATATTTTCGCTCAACTTCTTCTTGTTCTCTCACTATTATCTTCTCATAAGACAAAGGAAGTTTCCATCTTAAGAAGTAAATTGGTCTTTTCGTACTCTCTACTTTCTTTTTTTCAAACTCTTCTTTTGTAAAGGTCCACATCGGTATCTTTAAATGCCCTACATAAAAATAATAATGATTGTAAGATTGACCGGTGACAACTTGAAAATTAGTTTGTAACGGTATTTCAATATTAGATTTGTACCAAGTTTCGCCATATACTTTCCCTTTGGCAGCAATCACTTTTTGGTTTCCTTCTTTTCCGATTAATCCTGATACAAGAGGTTGCCCCCGTTCGACAACATCATTCACTTTTACGAGTGGTTGTCCTTTTTCGATGAACATATGTGTAATCGTTGCCTTTTTACTAGCAACAATGTTTTGAGGTGACAGTTGTTCTTGTGCCTTTGGCTCATTTTTTTCTACGACTTGGAAATGATATGATGTTCCTTTTAACTCTACACCTACCCACGTAATATTACTCATATTATTTGTTAGTTTGTACTGAATCATTTCAGGACTATCAAGTAAAAACTGTAATTTCCCTCTTTTCACACCCATTTCTTCAAGCTCTTTTACGATTTCATACTCTGTATGAGGCTGTGCACCTGTAATTTCAATTTTCCACACCATATTTGATAACAGAGTTAAAATCACAAAAAAAGCTACAAGTCCTAATACAAAGCCACTGTTTTTTAGCATTCGCTTTATTAAAAAAGGCATCCCTTGTCGTTTTCTAAAATAAAGCTTACAGTCCGCGTCTCGAATAAGGACGCGAACTTTCGATAAATCTTTTAACAACATCTCCGCTGATACACTTTCCTCATCAGTTCTTTTTATATTTAATAACTGGATTTGCTCTCTGATACAATTATTTAAGAACCGTTCGATTCCTTTTCCTCTTATTAAAATACCAACGGTCCCTGTCACAAAGTTTGTCCATTCGTTTTTCATTCGCTTCCTCCTCGATTTTACTGTTCTAAATAAAGAACTTGATTGATTTTCCCTTCTAATACCAGCTCCTCTGGAAGAATGACTTTAATCACTAACTCCTCTCCTTTAACGAGCATTTGACCTTGCTTTAGCAATACTCGTATTTCTTTATCAGAAAAGGCAAGAAGCCCCTTGTGGTTTTCAATATATATATGAATTTGACCAACCATTGTGATCCGAGGAAGATCGGTTAAGACATCAGCGGGTAGTTCCATATGATTTGTAATCCATCGCTTCATGTTTTTCCACGTTTTGCCCATAAAAAAGAACCCCCTTTCATCTCATATTTATGAGAAAGGGGGTTATTGTATCACATCTATTTATCTTTTATAAATTTGTCTTTTCGACTTTGGTGGACCAAGAATCTCAGACCATATAACACCTTGCACAGCTTTCTTACCGTCAATCGATAAGCTATCTACTCTCTTTTGACTAGATTTCTTTATCTGACGAGTAGATGCTGTACGACTAGATGCTTGATTTCTACCCATGCTTTTAACGACTTCTTTACGAGATTGTGTTTGAGCAACCTTTTCTTTCAACGTACTCAACTTGTTTTGTAACTGCTCGTTTTGTTTGTCTTGATTTATTTCAGGTTTTGACTCGGTTTTAGGCTTTGTCTTTTCCTTTACCTCATCCTTCATTCGCTTCGGAAAGCCTTGAAAGTCTGGAAAGTTCGGGATAGGTGTAGAAGGATATCCAACCTTTCGTTCCTCAGCAGGTTCATCTGGCTTATTTGGTGACTGATTGCGTTCTTTAGACTGTTCAACAAATCGCTGAAACACATTTAAAATAAGTCCACCAATAATCACAACAATGAACATATTACTTAATAAAAGGTTAATTACATACTCAATGATATTCATTAGGAGTCTTCCTCCTTTGAGCTATCCATTTCTTACTTCTCTTCATCTTGATCGTTTGTTAATTTACCAATTGAATCACGCATTCCTGTATCAGCATCAATGTTTTTAATGTTCATATAATCCATCACGCCAATGTTTCCAGAGCGTAAAGCCTCTGCCATTGCAAGTGGAACTTGAGCTTCTGCTTCCACAACTTTTGCACGCATTTCTTCAACCTTTGCACGCATTTCCTGTTCTTTCGCAACAGCCATTGCTCTTCTTTCTTCTGCTTTCGCTTGTGCAATGTTTTTATCAGCTTCTGCTTGATCAGTTTGTAATTCCGCTCCAATATTCTTTCCAATATCAATATCAGCAATATCAATTGATAAAATTTCAAAAGCTGTACCAGAGTCTAATCCTTTTCCTAAGACCGTTTGAGAGATTAAATCTGGGTTTTCTAATACCTTCTTATGATCCTTAGATGAACCAATCGTACTTACAATCCCTTCACCAACACGCGCTACTACTGTATCTTCACCTGCACCACCGACTAAGCGATCAATGTTTGCACGAACAGTAATACGAGCTTTTGCTTTTACTTCAATTCCATCCATCGCAACACCAGCAATAAAAGGTGTTTCAATTACTTTAGGATTAACGCTCATTTGCACCGCTTCTAACACGTCACGTCCTGCTAGATCGATTGCAGCGCAACGTTCAAAGCTTAAATCAATATTTGCACGATGAGCAGCAATTAACGCATTTACTACACGGTCAACATTACCACCTGCTAAATAGTGGCTCTCTAGTTGATTAATATTAACATCAAGTCCTGCTTTACTTGCTTTAATTAGTGGATTTACAACACGAGATGGAATAACACGACGTAGTCTCATCCCTACAAGTGTAAAAATGCTAATTCGTACTCCTGCAGCCAATGCTGAAATCCACAGCATAACGGGTACAAAGGTAAAAAAGACAGCTAATAAAATAATACCTAAGCCAATTGCTAAAAAGAATAATAAAGTACCTGGTTCCATTATTCTTATTCCTCCTTTAATTCGTTATAGTAGGTTCATGGATAAACGTCGAATTATATCATCCGTTCGGGTATTTGTCGAACAACAATTCGAGAACCTTCTACTTTCATGATTTTCACTTTAACATCTTTCCCTAAATAGCTTCCTTCTGTTACGACGTCGATATACTCTTCATCTACTAAGACCGTTCCAGAAGGGCGTAATGGGGTAATGGTTATCCCCTCTTTTCCTACTAGCTCTTTACGGTTTTGATTGGATACATAGCCTGATTCAGTATTCATCGAATCATTTAACACAATCTTTTTAAACGCTGATAGTCGTTTGCCAAAGAACTTCATCATTACAAACGCACCTCCAATGGCAATCGAAATTGCAATCAACAAGGATACTCCCATTAATACGTAGTTATCTGTGGCCATAAAAAAGCTTGTTATAATGGCTCCTAATCCTAAGATGCCAATAATACCTCCAGCGACAAATAACTCTAGAATAACAAGAAGAATACCTACCCCAAATAAGATAATGGATTCCATCCCTGCCAATCCAGCGACCAGATGTCCATAAAAGAACAGCAACAAGGCTCCAATTCCCATCGATCCTGCTAATCCAAATGTAGGTGTATAAAGTTCAATGATGAGCCCTAAGCTTCCAATGGAAAGCAAGATGGGGACAACAACTGGATGTGTTAAAAATCGAGCAAGCTTTTCAGCAAATGCCACTTCCATTGTTTTTACACTGGCATCTTCATATCCAAATTTCTCTAACAATTCATTCAAGTTAGAAACTGTACCTTCTGAATACTTAACATCTAAGGCTTGCTCAGGAGTTAATGTTAATAACTTCCCTTTTCCTGCCCCTAAGTCTGGTAGGTTGATATCTTTATCAGCCATGGCTAGTGCATATTGAGGATCTCTTCCATTTTGTTCAGCAGCACTTTTCATAGCAGACAACCAATACGATTGTGCTTTTTGATCAGCGGCATTTCCTTCTTGGTCAATGACAGCAGCAGATCCCATTGCTGAACCAGGTGTCATATAAATTTCATCTGCATTCAAAGCAATATACGCGCCTGCAGATAACGCATTTTTATTAACAAACGCAATCACTGGCAATTCTGTCGACGTTAACTTCTTACCTATCTCGGAAGCAGCATCAACGGCTCCACCTGGCGTGTTAATATCTAAAACAATTAAATCTGCGCCTTGCTCTTCTGCTTCAGTAATACTTCGATTAATAAAAGCAAGTAACCCTTTTTCAACTGTTTCTTCAACTGGTATAACATACACTGTTTGTTTCTCTGCATGTATTGCATGAAAAGGAAGAAGCAAAATAAAAGCCATTACAAATGAAATCATCCATATACTTCGTTTAATCGTCACACTCTCCCTCCTTCCTTCATCAGGTAAATCATCGTGACTATATATACGACCATCACATCAAATAGTTTCAAGTTTTTTTAAAAAGTTTATGTAAATAGTCGTAAGAAAGCCAAGTTAGTTATATACATATTATTCCATACTAAGTTCAATAAAAAAACACCTTACATATGTAAGGTGTCTTTTTATGCTAATTGTTGAAGAACGAGCTTGTTAACAAGAGCACCATCTGCTTTACCTTTTACTTTAGGCATAAGCGCTCCCATTACTTTTCCCATATCTGCTTTAGAGGAAGCTTGCACTTCTTCAATGGTTTCTTTAATAATGTTTGTTAACTCTTCTTCAGTTAGCTGCTTAGGCGCATAAGCTTCTAAGATAGCTAGTTCAGAATGAATTTTATCCACAAGATCTTGACGACCTGCTTTCTCAAATTCATGGAGGGAGTCTTTACGTTGTTTTAATTCGCGAGAAATAACCGTCAACTCGTCTGCTTCAGTTAGGTCAGTACCTAATTTTATAGCTTCATTTTGAAGAGATGCTTTTACCATGCGAATCACAGTAAGCTTCTCTTTTTCTTTGTTTTTCATCGCTTGCTTCATATCGTTGTTTAAACGCTCGAGAAGACTCATAAATACACCCTCTTTTAGAACTTGCGTTTTCTAGCAGCTTCAGATTTTTTCTTACGCTTTACGCTAGGCTTTTCATAGAATTCGCGCTTTCTTGCTTCTTGAATAGTACCAGACTTAGATACTGTACGTTTGAAGCGACGAAGAGCATCTTCAAGCGATTCGTTTTTACGAACAACTGTTTTTGACATTCTAATTCCCTCCCTCCGAACAAAACAACTACATCATAATCAAATAACACGTCAAAGACATGTCTTTTGCAATTATAATATAATGCTCTCTTAAGGTCAACTGCTTTCACGAAACAAATACATGCATCTTCTTTATGTCTCTTTATTTTATGATTGAGTCATATCTCACATAACTTGTCTATAAAAATGAAAGAAGAGGTGAGAAAAATGCTTCAAGTACTTTCATTTTTTACTGTGTATATCGCGATTTTCATATTTGGCATGACGGTTCTTAGGACAGGTCTATACAATGTTTCCCAGCATAAGATGAAACAATGGTTGATGCAAATGACAAAACATCCTTTTCAAGGCATGTTAGTCGGCGCATTTGTAACAGCCATCCTACAAAGCAGCTCCGCTGTTATGGTATTGACTGTCGGACTCGTTGCAACCGGTTATTTAACATTTAAACAGTCAATAGGCATTATTTTAGGAACGAATATTGGCACAACGATTACAACTGAGCTAATTACCTTCCAAATTGACCAATTTGTTGTACCAATGCTTGTTTTAGGTGCTCTTTTGCTTCTTTTTTCTAACCTTTTTCTTTCGTGTATTGGAGCTATGCTGTTTGGTCTAGGGTGTATTTTCGTATCGATGAATGGATTTGAACACCTAGCAGCACCACTTTCTAAACTACCTTCTATTGAAGTAGTCATTCAGCAAGCCAATACAAGCGAACTGTTAGGATTATGGCTAGGCACATTTATGACAGCCATTATTCAATCAAGTACTGCAACTACCGGTATTATTATGAGCTTTTTAAATGAAAATATTTTATCTTTGCAAGCCGGAATTGCTATTCTCTTTGGAGCAAATATCGGTACATGTATTACCGCTATCCTTGCAAGCATCGGTTCAAATAGAGAAGGCAAATTGACCGCATTTGCTCACGCATGGTTGAACGTGTTTGGCGTTATTGTGTTTTTTCCATTCATTCAAACATTCAGTCTGCTAGCGACAAAGCTGACACAATTCCCTGATGCACAACTTGCTCACGTTAGTCTCATTTTTAACATTGTTTGTTCCATTTTAGCGCTTCCACTTACAAATGTATTAGCAAAGTTCATTATAAAAGTACATGGTCGTGAAATCTTTCAATGATCTTCCTTTTACAGAACAAAGGAAAAGCTCAAAAAACCCTTGCGTATTAAGCCCATTGAATGGACATTAATAAGCAAGGGTTTGCTATATGAGGAACTGTATCAATTCACTATCGTTACTTCGTATGACACAGAACTTCTTTGTCAAAATATTAATAATCTGAATCTGCTGTTAAACCGTTCACAATTGCAATACCTGCACTTGCACCGATTCTTGTCGCACCAGCATCAATAACCGCTTGAGCTTGTTCAGCGTTACGCACTCCACCAGACGCTTTCACACCGATATCAGGGCCTACTGTTTTACGCATAAGCGCGATATCTTCTACTGTTGCTCCACCTGTTGAAAAACCTGTTGATGTTTTTACATAGTCTGCACCAGCTTTTACTGATAGTTCACAAGCTCGTACTTTTTCTTCTTCTGTTAATAAGCATGTTTCAAAAATAACTTTTGTTAACGCTTTCCCTTTTGCTGCTTCAACAACTGCACGAATGTCACGCTCTACCAATTCGTCATTTTTGTCTTTTAAAGCACTGATGTTGATAACCATATCAACTTCTGTTGCCCCTTTTTCAATCGCATCTTTTGTTTCAAATGCTTTTACTTCAGGCGTGTTTGCACCTAAAGGGAAACCAATTACTGTACATACTTTTACATCTGTACCTTTTAATAATTCTGCAGCTAATTCAATCCAAGTCGGATTGACACATACAGAAGCAAAATTATATTCTTTAGCTTCTTTACAAAGTTGCACAATTTGGTCTTTCGTTGTATCTGCTTTTAAAGCTGTATGATCGATCATTTTTGCAATATGTTGTGTCATTGTATGTCTCCTTTCAATTTGTACAAGGTTGTCCGTACCTCTCTCATCATATCACTAAACTTTAAAATTGACGAGCAAAAATTTTTACGTTGTTAGTTTGCCATTTCTACTTAACAAAAATGCTCGGTATATTAAAATATACCGAGCATTTTTGTTAAGAGCTCATTCTTTCAGGAACAGGTACGTCGTCCATTACTCGAACAAATTCTCCTTCATTGTATGGATAACCTGCTTTTTTAATTTTAACTTTAACAAGCTTTCCTACCATTTCTTCTGTTGCTTGAAGCGTCACTTTTAAATAATTATCTGTATAACCAACATATAAGCCGCTCGTTGAATCTTCTTTGTATACTTCTTCTGGAATGACTTCAAGTACTTCTCCTTCAAACTGTGAAGCATACTCTTTTGCTAATTGATCAGATAAGGCAATGAGTCGGTGAACACGCTCATTTTTTACTTCTTCATCAACTTGGTCTGTCATTCTTGCAGCAGGCGTTCCTGTACGCTTTGAATAGGGGAATACATGTAGTTCCGAGAATTTATGTTCTTTAATAAAATTGTATGTTTCCATAAATTCTTCTTCTGTTTCACCAGGAAATCCAACAATCACATCAGATGTAATCGCTAAGCCTGGTAAAGCTTCGCGAAGACGATTTAATCGCTCTCCGAAGAATTCCATTGTATATTTACGGCGCATACGTTTTAAAACTGTATTTGAACCTGATTGAAGCGGAATGTGTAAATGACGAACAACAATGTTCGATTTATCTAACACGTCAATGACTTCATCTGTAATTTGGCTTGCTTCGATAGAAGAGATACGTACACGTTTTAATCCTACTACTTTTTCCTCAAGGTCACGTAAAAGTTGAGCTAGGTTATAATCTTTCATATCTTCACCGTATCCACCTGTATGAATACCTGTAAGAACGATTTCTTTATAGCCAGCATCCACTAACTTTTGAGCTTGTACAACAACTTCTTTTGGATCACGTGAACGCATTAACCCACGTGCCCACGGAATAATACAGAACGTACAAAAGTTGTTACAGCCTTCTTGAATTTTAAGAGAAGCACGCGTACGATCTGTAAATGCAGGCACATCTAGTTCCTCATATACACGTGACTTCATGATATTGCCTACTCCGTTAATTGGTTGACGCTCTTCTTTATATTGTTCAATATATTCAAGCATCTTCACACGATCTTGCGTTCCAACGACAATGTCTACTCCAGGAATCGCCATAATTTCCGCTGGAGATGTTTGCGCATAACACCCTGTTACACAAATAACTGCATCAGGATTTTTACGTACTGCACGACGAATAACTTGTCGGCTTTTTTTATCGCCTGTATTTGTTACTGTACATGTATTAATCACATATACGTCGGATGTTTTTTCAAATTCTACACGATCATAGCCTTCCGCTTTGAAAAGCTGCCAAATCGCCTCTGTTT
Source organism: Priestia iocasae (assembly GCF_016909075.1). Classification (GTDB taxonomy): domain Bacteria; phylum Bacillota; class Bacilli; order Bacillales; family Bacillaceae_H; genus Priestia; species Priestia iocasae. The sequence goes on along the minus strand of NZ_JAFBFC010000001.1, from coordinate 309,945 downwards.
CATAATGGTTTACTTTACAGCCTAATGTATGAAAAGCAACTGTTGGCATAAGATCACCTCATCATTTCAGTTTGATATGAAACAGCCGCCAAAACATAAAGTGGCGCTGTTTCTGCTCGTAAAATGCGTGGACCAAACCCGCATAAAATAAAGTCATTTTCTGATAAAATGGATACTTCTTTATCTGTTAGCCCACCTTCTGGTCCAATGACAACTAGGAGAGACTCTCCTTTGTTCATGTTAGAAAGTGTAGCATGTAACTTAGTTGTTTCTCCTGCTTTTGCCTCTTCTTCATAAGCTACTATTTTATAATCGTATGACTTGCTTAAGTGAAGTAATTGTTGCATATTAACAGGATCAACTACTTGTGGAACAACAGTTCGATGTGACTGTTCTGCCGCTTCTTTTGAAATCTTGTTCCAACGCTCTATCTTTTTCTTCCCTTTTTTCTCATCCCATTTTACAATTGAACGAGCCGCAATAAAAGGGACAAACATAGTAGCACCAAGTTCGGTTCCCTTTTGAATAATGAGCTCCAGTTTATCCCCTTTAGGCAGACCGTTCACAATCGTTACAGCAATAGGTAATTCTTTTTGTTCACTTAACCATTCTACAATAGACAATCTGACTTCGTTACCGGAAATATTTTGAATTTCACAAAGAGCGGAGTCACCTTTTTCATTGCAGCAAATAACCTGATTACCTTCAGACATTCTCATCACTCGTACGATATGATGCGCGTCGTCTCCAGAAATCGTTACATGTTGCTCTTGAAATTGATTATTCTTTAGAAAATACCGTTGCATGTTCGCACCTTCTCTATCATAAAGTAAACTTGCTATCAATGAGAGAAACTGCGACAAAGGCAGGGAAACACACCGCATTTGTCACAGCTCACATCAGTCCTTTTCTATAGAGCCTACTAAATCAGCGAAATAAGCAGAAAAGGAATGTTGCTTATAAGACAGCTCTTTTTTAAACAAGCCTATTGATATACTTAAAGTGAAGAGAACGGTTATTCACCTTTTTGAGCAATAATGGCTACCCAGTCTTCCATAACTGTCACTTCTTTGATAATAAAGCCGGCTTTTACAAGCGCTTCTTTTACTTCGTCTTTTTTTGCACTAATAATGCCAGACGTAATGAATACACCATTAGGTTTTAACACACGTGCTGCATCATCAACAAAGCGAACAATCACTTCTGCTAAAATGTTTGCAACTACTACATCAACAGGACCTTCAATGTTATCTAATAAGTTGTTTTGAGATACTGTTACCACATCGTGTACTTTGTTTAATTTAATATTTAAGCGTGCAGATGCTACTGCCACTTCATCTAAATCAAGAGCCTGTACATCCTTTGCTCCAAGTAGACCAGCACCAATACTCAATACACCTGATCCTGTTCCAACATCAATCACTGTATCGCCTGACTTGACTGTGCGTTCTAGGCCTTGTAGAGACATAACAGTCGTTGGATGAGTTCCTGTACCAAACGCCATACCTGGGTCTAATTCAATGATTAACTCATCTGTACTAACTGGCTCATATGTTTCCCAAGTAGGTACAATTGTGAAACGTTCAGAAATTTTAACAGGATGATAATATTTTTTCCATGCTGTTGCCCATTCTTCTTCATTTACTTCACTAATTGTTACTTTATTAGCACCCAAATCAAAGTCATAAAGAAGCAATCCATTAATTGCTTCTTTAATTCCTTCAACGGTTTCACCTAAAAAACTGTTAACAGGCACATACGCTTTAATGATGACACCCTCTTCAGGATAATCATTGGAATCGAGTTGGTAGATTTCGCCGAACTTTGTATCTCTGTCCTTCACTAAATCTTCCGGATCCTCAATCACAACACCACTAGCTCCTGCTTCATGTAAAATATGTGAGATTGGTTCAATTGCTTCTTGTGTCGTATGAATACAAATTTCAGACCACTTCATATCTACCAACTCCATTCCTTTCTGTGTACATCGTTATGATTTTATTTATTCACCTTTAAAAGCACGCTTCACTTTCGCAAAAAGAGAGTCATGTTGCTCATCTGGCGTTCCTTGACCGCTAAGCTCTGCAAACTCACGCAATAATTGTTTCTGCTTTTCCGATAATTTTGTCGGTGTCACAATTTTTACGATTACATGTTGGTCGCCTTGACCATATCCACGAACATTTGGAACACCTTTACCTTTTAATCGGAATTTCGTACCTGTTTGAGTGGCAGCTGGTATTTTCAACTTTACTTTTCCATGTAACGTTGGAATTTCAACTTCATCACCTAATGTTGCTTGCGCAAACGTTAATGGCATTTCGCAATAGATGTCATCTCCATCACGCTCGAAGAACTCATGACCTCGCACGTGGAATACCACGTAAAGATCTCCTGCAGGTCCTCCATTGACACCTGGCTCTCCTTGACCAGATACACGTAGCTGTTGACCATCATCAACACCGGCTGGAATTTTGACGCTAATCTTTTTCGTCTTTGTAACCTTTCCAGCACCGTGACACGTTTGACATTTTTCCGTAATTTGTTTACCAGTTCCATTACAGTAATGACACACTCGACGGTTTACAATACGTCCAAATGGTGTATTTTGTTCAACATTTAACTGACCAGAACCTTGACAGTGTGAACATGTGTTGACTTTTGTACCAGGTTTGGCTCCACTTCCGTCACATGTATCACATGTTTCTTCACGTGGAATTTCAATTGTTGTGTCTTTTCCAAATACCGCTTCTTCAAATGAAAGCGACATTGTATATTGAAGATCTGCCCCTTGTCGTGGAGCATTAGGATCTCGGCGGCGACCACCACCACCAAAAATTGAACTAAAGATGTCTTCAAAGCCGAAGCCTCCGCCGAAGTCAGAACCTCCACCGAAGCCTCCAAATCCTTGATTTGGATCTGTATGACCAAATTGATCATAGTGGGCACGCTTTTGATCATCACTTAATACTTCATAAGCTTCTTTAATTTCTTTAAACTTTTCTGGTGCATCCGCATCTTTATTAATATCTGGATGATATTTTTTTGAAAGTTTGCGATAGGCTTTTTTTATTTCGTCTTTCCCGGCATTATTGCCCAAACCGAGTACTTCATAGTAATCCCGCTTACTCATCAATACTCACTCCCGAATCGTTTCACATAAAGGTTATTGTATCACTATTGATATTTTCATCGCAACATAAAAGTTACGTCTACTTTTCAACCTTATTATGAGATGTCATAATTTATATCAATATGATGCTAAAAAGCCAAAGCCAAGGTTAAATGGCTTTGACTTTTTATACATCTTAGCTCGCTTCAAAATGAGAATTGGCTAGAAAGTGCATTCACTTTCTTAAGACTCATTTTATCGCTATTATTATTTTTTATCGTCGTTTACTTCTTCAAACTCTGCATCGACAACATTATCATCTTGCTTTGCTTGACCTTCTTCGCCGCCTTGTGCTGCTTGAGCTGCTTGTTGTGCTTGCTCATAAAGCTTTACAGATAATTGTTGAACGATTTCTTGAAGAGCATCTTTTGTTGTTCTCATCTCTTCAAGGTCATTCTTTTCAATTGCAGCTTTTAATGCATCTTTTGCTTCGTTTGCTTTTGTTACTTCCGCTTCATCCACTTTGCCTTCTAGATCTTTTAATGTTTTTTCAGTTGTAAACACTAATTGATCTGCTTCATTACGTAATTCAACTTCTTCTTTACGTTGTTTATCTGCATCAGCATTTTCTTCTGCTTCTTTTACCATGCGGTCGATTTCGTCATCAGATAAACCTGTTGAAGATTTAATTGTGATTGCTTGCTCTTTGTTTGTACCAAGATCTTTTGCACGTACATTTACGATACCGTTTTTATCAATATCAAATGATACTTCGATTTGTGGCACACCGCGTGGAGCTGGTGGAATATCTGTTAATTGGAAGCGACCTAATGTTTTGTTATCAGCTGACATTGGACGCTCACCTTGAAGCACATGAATGTCAACCGCTGTTTGACTATCTGCTGCTGTTGAGAATACTTGTGATTTACTTGTTGGGATTGTAGTATTACGCTCGATTAACTTCGTAAATACGCCACCCATTGTTTCGATACCAAGTGAAAGTGGTGTAACGTCAAGTAAAACAACATCTTTTACATCACCTGTTAATACTCCACCTTGAATAGCAGCACCTAGTGCAACCACTTCATCAGGGTTTACACCTTTATGAGGCTCTTTGTTTGTCTCTTTTTTGATTGCTTCTTGTACAGCCGGAATACGAGTTGATCCACCAACTAAAATAACTTTATCAAGTTCACTTGCTGACATACCCGCATCTTTTAATGCTTGACGAACAGGCGCCATTGTACGTTCAACAAGAGTAGCAGATAATTCTTCAAATTTAGCACGTGATAACGTTACTTCTAAATGAAGTGGTCCTGCTTCACCAGCTGTGATGAATGGTAAAGAAATTTGTGTTGATGTAACACCAGATAAATCTTTCTTCGCTTTTTCAGCTGCATCTTTTAAACGCTGAAGAGCCATTTTATCTTTTGATAAGTCGATGCCGTTTTCTTTTTTGAACTCAGCAACTAAATAATCAATGATTACTTGGTCAAAATCATCTCCACCAAGACGATTGTCACCAGCTGTAGCGCGAACTTCAAAGACACCGTCCCCTAGCTCAAGGATTGATACGTCAAACGTACCACCACCAAGGTCATATACAAGGATTGTTTGGTCTTCGTCTGTTTTATCTAAGCCATATGCAAGAGCTGCTGCTGTAGGCTCGTTAATGATACGCTCTACTTCAAGACCCGCAATACGCCCAGCATCTTTTGTAGCTTGACGCTCTGCATCGTTGAAGTAAGCAGGTACTGTAATAACTGCTTTAGTTACTTCTTCACCTAAGTAAGCTTCTGCAGATGCTTTTAGGTTTTGAAGAATAATAGCTGACATTTCTTGAGGAGTATATTCTTTTCCTTCTACTTCAACTTTATAATCTGTTCCCATATGACGCTTAATAGAGATAATTGTATTAGGGTTTGTAATGGCTTGACGCTTTGCTACTTCCCCTACTTGACGCTCTCCATTTTTAAATGCCACAACAGATGGAGTCGTACGATTACCTTCTGGATTTGGAATAACTTTTGGTTCGCCGCCTTCTAAAACAGCAACACATGAGTTAGTTGTACCTAAGTCGATACCGATGATCTTACTCATTGACTACTACCTCCTAATAATTTATGTAGTTTATTGATTATTGATTAACTTTTACCATTGATGGACGAATCACTTTATCTTTTAACCTATAGCCTTTTTGAAATTCTTCTATTACTGTGTTCGGCTCATGTGAATCCTCTTCTACTTGCATAACCGCTTGATGTTCGTAAGGGTCGAATGTCTTTCCTACAGCTTCAATTGCTTCTACTCCTTCTTTTTGAAGAGCTTCCACTAATTGACGATGCACCATTTCCATCCCCTGTAACACAGCTTTTGTCTGATCGTTTGCTTCAACTTGCAAAGCACGCTCAAAGTTATCAAGTGCTGGTAAAATATCCGTGACTAAGCTTTGTGCACGATATTTTTCAGCAGCTTCTGCATCTAAGCGTACACGACGACGGAAATTATCAAAATCAGCTTGGAGACGTAAGTAGCGATTCTCTTGTTCTTCAAGCTGTTGCTTTAATTCATCAACTTGCTGTTGAAGTGGATTTTCTACAGTTTCTTCTACTGTGTCATTTTCCTGTTCCACATTTTCAACTTTTTCAATCACATCTTCTACTTGCTTTTCGTTCGACAATGAACTCACCTCCCTTAAAGAATACCTAACATATGTAAATCGGATGAAAATAAGGTTCTCTTCACCCGACCTATCAACATTAATACTTATTGTATAAGTTCGTCAATGCTTTTGACATATCAGACGAAAGAACATGTAACAAGCTAACAACACGAGAATATTCCATACGAGTTGGTCCAAGGATTGCAATCGTCCCTAACTGTTCTTCACCTAATGAATAGGTTGCTGTAATTAAGCTACAATTTTCCATTGCACTGACTTCGTTTTCTCGTCCAATTTTAATATCAATACCAGCTTTATTTGCTCTTAGCATTTGATAGACCTGTTGTTCTTGTTCAATCATCGTCAGTAAAGCACGCATTTTATCAACATCATTAAATTCTGGTTGGCTAAACATATTGGTTTTTCCACCAATAAAAATCTTTTCATCTGTTTTAAGTTTTAGCGTACTGCTTAATATCGACATTGCTTGTTCGTAGTTTTGAATATTAACTTTTAACAATTTCGCAACTTCTTTATACATCTTATCTTGTAAATCAACAATTGATACCCCAACGAGCTTATCGTTCAAGATATTAACCATCTTCTCAACATCAGCTGCATTCATGGAAGTTGGCAATGTCATCGTTTTACTTTCTACATAACCTGTATCTGTTACAATAATTGCAACAGCAGAACCAGGAGAAAGAGGTAAAATTTGCAATTGCTTTAACTTATGGTTGATTACTTGTGGGCCTAGCACAATAGACGTTAAGCTTGTTAAATCAGATAAAATTTGTGCGGATTTTTGTACCACTTGTTCTAGTTCAACGATTTTTTCTGCAAATAGAGACTTAATTTGCAAAGCATCTTTGTTTTCTAAAAGCGATGGTGTTAGCAAATGATCAACATAATAACGATATCCTTTTTCTGAAGGGACTCGACCTGATGAACTATGTGTCTTCTCTATAAACCCTAACTCTTCTAAATCAGACATTTCATTACGAATGGTCGCTGAACTAAAGTTAATATCAGGTTTTTTAGACAGAGTTCTAGAGCCTACAGGCTGTGCAGATCGAATGAAATCATCTACTATCACTTGCAAAATAAGCAGTTGTCGATCAGTTAGCACATTTCATCACCTCTGTTAGCACTCTTGAATAACGAGTGCTAAATCTAATAATAAATTACCAAAACGGCTTTGTGATGTCAACGTTTAGATTCCACCAATAAATGCCTGAAACACCTCGTTACCTAAAAAGCGGCCCTCTCGAGTGAGATAAAGGGAGGAATCTGTTTCTTCTAATAGTTTTTTCTCTTTATATTGTTGAATAGGTTTAGCAAAAACAACTGAAAGGTCCACTCCGTATTTTTCTTTAAAAATCTCTTTTGATACCCCTTCTGTTTTACGCAGCCCTAAAAATATTTCTTCTTCCATCATCTCTTCTTTTGATACTTTGTTCTCTTCCAAATAAGGAAATCCTGTTTCTTCAATCATGGACATATATTTTTTTAACGGTCCACTATTGGCTCTTCGAACACCATTTACATAACTATGAGCTCCTGCGCCGATTCCATAGTACTGAGAATTATCCCAATATGTTAAGTTATGCTTACTCTCATATCCTGCTTTTGCAAAGTTACTAATTTCGTATTGATTGAACCCATGCTTTGACATCTCTGACATAAGCACATCGTACATAGTCGCTTCTGCTTCATGTGTAGGTACATGCAATTTGCCCTTTTTCATTAAGTTATAAAACACAGTCTTTGGCTCAATGATTAACGAATATGCTGACATATGCTCTACATCAAGGGAGAATGCTGTTTCTAGCGTTTCTCTAAAGTCTTCCACTGTTTGATGAGGCAAACTATACATTAAGTCAACACTGATGTTATCAAAGCCCACTTTCCTTGCAGAATCAATCGCTTTAAACGCTTGATTTTTTGTATGAACACGCCCAATATTTTTTAAAAGGTCATCGTTAAAGGTTTGCACCCCAATGCTTAATCGGTTCACACCATACTCTTTTAGTATTTTTAATTTTTGTTCCGTTAACTCATTTGGGTTTGCTTCAAATGTAAACTCCCCGTTTTCTTCTAAAGGCAAATGCATATGAATAGATTGTAAAAAATAGTCTAATTGTTGCTCGTCTAATGCAGTAGGTGTTCCACCACCTACAAAAATTGTTTGTAACCCATTTGTCGGATATGCCTGAACCGTGTTTTTCATTTCCTCTCTCATCTTTTCTAAATAAGGGAAGACTGGTTGATTTTCGAAAAACACTTTATTAAAGTCACAGTAATGACATATATGATGACAAAATGGTATATGCAAATACGCTGCTTGTACCATTTACTTTCACCTCAAATTACGTATCAGTAGTTAAATGATAAAAATACCGCAGAGTCCATCTGCGGTATTTTTATCATATCAAAGCTTTTATCTATTTTAAAAGAAACATGAACTTTTATTTGTCATCGTCCATTTTTAATACAGCCATGAATGCTTCTTGTGGTACCTCAACCGATCCTACTTGTTTCATACGCTTTTTACCTTCTTTTTGTTTCTCAAGAAGTTTACGTTTACGTGAAATATCTCCACCATAACACTTAGCTAATACATTTTTTCGAATCGCTTTAATCGTTGAACGAGCCACAATCTTTTGGCCAACAGCAGCTTGAATAGGTACCTCAAACTGTTGACGCGGAATTAATTCCTTTAGCTTCTCAACAATTATTTTTCCACGTTCATAAGCCGAGTCACGGTGAACAATAAATGACAATGCATCGACTTTTTCACTGTTTAATAAAATGTCCATTTTCACAAGTTTAGATGGACGGTAACCAATTAATTCATAATCGAAAGAAGCATACCCTTTCGTATTTGATTTTAATTGATCAAAGAAGTCATAAACAATTTCAGAAAGTGGAATTTCATAGACAATACTTACTCGATTCTCATCGAGGTATTGCATATCAAGAAACACACCACGTTTTTTCTGACAAAGCTCCATAACAGCTCCCACATAATCATTTGGAAGCATCATTGTCGCTTTAACGAATGGCTCTTCTACACGCTCAATTGTTTGTGGATCCGGCATGTTTGCTGGATTATCTACTGTTAGTTTGCTTTCATCTGTTAAAAACACTTCGTAAATAACACTTGGTGCTGTTGTAATTAAATCAATTTTAAACTCACGCTCAATACGCTCTTGGATAATCTCCATATGCAGTAGTCCTAAGAACCCACAACGGAAACCAAATCCAAGTGCTTGAGATGTCTCTGGCTCGAATTGTAAAGCAGAGTCATTTAACTCTAGTTTTTCAAGCGCATCACGCAAATCGTTGTACTTAGCTGTGTCAATTGGGTATAATCCGCAATATACCATTGGGTTTAAGCGACGATAACCTGGTAGTGGCTCAGTTGCTCCACCTTTTGCATGAGTAATGGTATCCCCCACACGCGTGTCTCCAACGTTTTTAATTGCAGCCGTTAAGTACCCTACATCTCCAACTGTTAATTCTTGTTTTGGAACTGGCTTTGGAGTTAACACTCCAATTTCAGTTACTTCAAACTCTTTACCAGTTGCCATCATCTTAATTTTATCGCCGATTTTCACAGTTCCTTCCACTATACGAATGGATGCAATAACACCTCGGTATGCATCGTATAAAGAATCAAAAATAAGCGCTTTAAGAGGAGCATCAGGATCTCCTGGTGGAGCTGGTACCTTTTCAACAATTTGTTCTAAAATGTCTTCAATCCCAATACCTGCTTTTGCAGAGGCTAATACCGCTTCTGATGCATCTAAGCCAATAACGTCTTCCACTTCTTGACGAACACGTTCAGGCTCTGCACTCGGAAGGTCAATTTTATTAATGACAGGTAAAATTTCAAGATCATTGTCTAACGCTAAATAAACGTTAGCTAATGTTTGTGCTTCAATTCCTTGTGCTGCGTCTACAACAAGAATCGCACCTTCACACGCTGCTAAACTACGTGAAACCTCGTATGTAAAGTCGACGTGTCCTGGTGTATCAATAAGATGGAACGTGTATTCCTCTCCATCTTTTGCTTTGTACGTAAGTTGTACCGCGTTTAATTTAATTGTAATACCGCGCTCGCGCTCTAAATCCATAGAGTCTAAAAGCTGCTCTTTCATTTCACGTTGTGATAACGCATTTGTTTTTTCTAAGATACGGTCTGCTAATGTAGACTTTCCGTGATCTATATGTGCAATAATCGAAAAGTTACGTATTCTCGATTGGCGCTTTAATTTCGCTTCTCTATCCATCGTCTTTTTCACTCCTACTAAAACTCGACAAACTTCACTAGATTAAATTATAACAATACGATACACAACATTCAATAAGCAGAAAAAGTTGAGAGTGATCTAAAGAGCAAAAAAGGCTTTTTAGATGCACCATCTCAACTTCTATCTTTTTTATTTGTTTTACTTTGATAATACATTATGTAGGGCTTCTACTGCTTTTTCGATGGTTGATTGAACCGTTGTAGCTAGTTGCTTGCCAATTGAAGAAAATAAATTAAAGACTTTCCGCTCTTCTAGTACTTTTTGTTTCTCTTGCAAATCAACGATCCTCTTTGCACCTAAGACAGATGCCTCTATCTCGCCTTCCTTCGTTTTAGAAACAGTGAATGCACTCGATAAACTTTGATCTTCATACCCTTTCATTTTCACTAAGCCTTGTTGAGCAGTTTGCATTCCAAGTAAAACCCCAAACAATAAGATTGTCGTAAGTAAGAAACATTGCATCATGAATTTCATTGTTTTTAAACTCCTTCTGCTATTCTACTACTCATCATTATTGCTTTTTTTCTACGGATGCATTCACTTTTTCTACTCCCCAACAATCATTTCTACATATTTCTGTAAAGATAGTTATTGTTTAAAATTTATTTTCGCTCCTAATTCAAACACTACAGCTACATACCTAGGTAAGCTGACGATTGGTGAAAGAGATTTTGTACAATCGTTAGCTTAACTCTCTAATAAATAAAAGCTGAAGCTACAGCTCATTTGTCACACCTCCTACAGAGGAAAAAGTGATTCAATCTTGTGGCTTCAGCGAAGGCAACATCTCCGTAATGATAAACAACATCCCTCAAACTTAACAAAACTAAAGTAAAGGAGCATATCGTTCGATTACCATAACACTACTTCTCTTCATGTTTTCACCCACTCAAAGCTTGTCTACATCATTTATATGTAAAAGCTTAGAACGGTAGAACGGAGATTAATGAGTATAAGCCCCGTAATTATCTTGATCCACTTCATGATGCAAGGCAGCATTAAGACCGCTTGCTACTACATTGGCCATATCTTCAATAAATAGATCTACTTCCTTTGGTGTCACCATTAAATTATGTCCAAGTGGAGCTAATACTTCATGAATTAAACGGCGTTTCTCTTCGTCAGGAAGTGTGCCAATCATCCCTAAGTAAGTTTGGCGATGCTGTTCTTCTGGTAAATCTTCATCGGTTAATACTTTTCTCTCTCCAAATGTCATCCCGGATGGAACAAGTGATCGAGAGGGACGATCTCCCTCTTTCATTTCTCGCCCAAAATGTTTCAAAATAAAATCAATGGTGTCGCTCGTAATTGATACAGCGTCTACTACTGTTGGTATACCAACAGCAATAACAGGAATACCAAGGGTATCTTGACTTAGTTCTTTTCGTTTATTCCCTACACCTGATCCCGGATGAATACCTGTATCAGAAATTTGAATTGTCGCGTTTACACGCTCAATACTGCGTGCAGCAAGGGCATCGATTGCGATAAGAAAATCTGGCTTTGTTTTTTGTACAACTCCAAAAATGATGTCACTCGTTTCAATCCCTGTCACACCCATTACACCAGGAACAAGGCCACTTACAGGACGAAAGCCATCCTGAACGCTTTCTGGCTCTAATTCAAAGAGATGCCTTGTAATCAATAAGTTTTCAATTGCCAATGGGCCGAGCGCATCGGGAGTTACATGGCGGTTTCCTAATCCAACAACTAAACAACTAGCGTCATCCGGTATATTTAAACTTTTAATAAAATAATGTAGCTCTGTTGCAAATACTTCTTCCATCTTTTTCTGAAGCTCTGTATCTTGCTCACGAATTCCAACGGACTCAAGCGTTAGGTATCTTCCTTTTTTCTTTCCAACACTTTTTGCGCCTTCCTCTGTAATTTCAACCGCTGAAACTTTCACACCATCTACTTGCTTTTCTTTTATAATAACTCCTTCAATTTCAGAAGTGTTTTTCGCTTTCTCACGTTCTTCTACAGCCATTTGCCTTGCTTCTACTGCTAAATCCGTTCTTAAACTATACATGCTCAAATCTAATTGCTGATTCATAACATCTGCCTCCCAGTCAAAAAAGAATAGACTTATTTTGACCTGAAAGAGCTGTCTTCATTCACCCTCTTCCTTTATCTAATCGCATACCTTGTTAACTACTGACGAGACCGTTCATAGATGTTGTTTCAATTTATGAAGAGTTGAACTGCTCATCCTGCTCATTCACATAAAATGCTATTGCATTCTGTCTTTTGGTTTGATAGAATATCTTGTGTTCTTATTGTAATGAAATGTCGAGTTCTATATAATCTCGATTGTTAATTTCGGGAGGTGAAACGAATGCCAAATATTAAATCAGCTATCAAACGTGTTAAAACAACTGAAGCTCGTCGCGCTCAAAATATTCAAGTTAAATCTGCTATGCGTACTGCAGTGAAAAACTTCGAAGCATTAGTAGCGAACAATGATTTAGATAACGCAAAAGCTGCATACGCTGTTGCGTCTAAAAAATTAGACAAAGCTGCTCAAAAAGGTCTTATCCACAAAAATGCTGCTAACCGTCAAAAATCTCGCTTAGCGAAAAAGTTAAACGGTTTATCTGCATAATGTGTTAAAAAAAGCGATTCTACTTTTGTAGAATCGCTTTTTTAATGCGCTTGTTTTAAGAAGAATAGCTGTAAAATAAGAGCTTTATCCATTTTTCCCGTTTTCATATCATAGTCAGCTTGTGCAATTTCTTTTAAAATAGAGCGCAACCTCTGCTCTGAAAATGCACGACTTTGTTGAGCTGCTAGCTTCACTCGAAACGGGTGAACTTTTAACGTCTGAGCAATTTGTTGTTGACCATATCCTTGACTTGAGAGTTGTTTCGCATGGTAAATAAGCCGAAATTGACTCGCTAAGATCGAGAGAATTTTAATGGGTTCTTCATTGTTTCTTAATAAGTCTTGATACATATTTAGAGCGTTCGATACATCCCCTTTAATAACAGCCTCGACTAGAGTAAACACATTTTGCTCTAGTGTTTTTGCAACAAGAAGAGAGACAGATTCCTGCGTAAGGTTACCGCCTTCTCCAACGTATAAAATTAATTTATCTAATTCATTTGTGATAAGTGTTAAATTTAATCCAACAAGTTGAATTAAGTGCGTCATTGCTTCTTCTTCCATTTTGATTCCATGAGAAAAGAGATAATCTACAATCCACTCCTTCATCTCCTTTTCACCAAAATTATTCGCTTCGATGCATGTTGTCTGCTTTTTCAAGACTTTTGTAATTTTTTTGCGTTCGTCTAATTTCTCATAAGGAGCAATTATGAGAAGAACCGTAAACGAAGCAGGGTGTTCTATGTATTGAAGTAATTTCTCAACCTGATGTTCGACTTTTCCTTTTGACTTTTGTTTTTCTGCTGTTAAAAAGGACGCGTTATGTGCGACTACCACTCTTTTATCTCCAAAGAAAGGCAATGTTTCTGCATCTTCAATGACTTGCTCAATTGGCGTTTCCTCTAAGTCATACGTAGATAGATTAAAGCTTTTTTCTTCTTCACTTAATGTTTTATTGACAATTTCTTTTCTTGCTTCTTTTATTAAAAAGGAATTAACCCCATACATTAAATACACAGGTTCTATCTTTGCTTTTTTTAGCTCATTTAGACTTTTCATTTCCAACTTTTGTCGCCCCAATCTGGATAAATAGACGATGACCTATACATCTATCATTTATACTCATAATCCTACATCATTTGTTCATAATACAAAAGGGACAACCAACAAAATGTTATCTTTTACAGCTCATATAAAATAGACCATCAGCAAACCTTTTTCTTAAAACAGTTGCATATGATGATCTATTTTGAGAAGGATGACTCAATAAGAGAAACTTCCTCTTATTGAGTCACATCCTTGATTTATGGTAAACACTAGAAAGATAAGCCCCAGGATACTTATTCGCTAGTGATAAATCTGTTATAAGTAGGGTTATTCTTAATAGACTTTTGTTTCATCCTATTTAGGAAGAAACGTTATTTTTATTATCTCTTTTTAAAGTTTGAACTATTTATGACAACTCCTGTCAGCAAAGAAAACGCTTAACATCATATGGATTTTTTTACATACTTCGCTTATACTTAAGTATGAAATAGGAGGGGTAGCAGTGAACGAATTTGAAAAGAGTGTGCAAAGTAAACGTAACGACGCTGTTGATTCTGCAGTAGGTTTTGTTGTTTCTTTTGGCTTTTTCACTACGTTATTTGCAATTGCAACCGTTATTCACTTTTTAGCTCAATGATATCTACATAGGTATCACCTAAAGGCTGCTTTACGCAGTCTTTTTTTGTACATTTGCCTAGTTATAGACTATGGGATAGTGGTTGTAAAGGTTCCATCATTTTTTGAAAATAAATAAGTCACCATTCCATCTTCATCTGTCCGAAAAACCATTGTTTGATACTCATTTAATGTGTGTAGAACATCTGGATGGGGATGGTTATATCGATTGGCTTTGCCAACCGATATAAGGGCTACTTTTGGGTTTAAGTACTGAACAAACTCCTTTGTTGTAGATGTTTTACTTCCATGATGCCCTACCTTCAGAATATCCACCTCTATATTCGGAAACATTTTCATCATCTTTCGCTCTCCTTCTTCTTCCAAATCACCTGTAAAAAGCCAAGTATATCCTCCTAACTTTGTAAGAAGAACAACAGAACCATCATTTTTTGAGCTCTCTTCACCATGTGGAGCTATGACGTAAAACACATTGTCTTCAACTGTCCATTCATCACCCGTTTGTACAACATTTACATGAATGTTATGTTTAATAGCCTCTGTGATGATTTCTTTTTCAACGCCTTCTATCTTTTCTTTTTTCCCAACCATTATTTCATCGACGAAGAGGTGATCGAGTAACGCTAAAGCTCCGCCTGCATGGTCATAATCTCCATGTGTGATAATTAATTTATTAATCCTTCTAATACCACGAGATTTTAAATATGGCACAACGACATCTTCCCCTACTTCAAAAGGTGTCTTTTTCTCTTGCCAAGCTTCTTTTTCAAATGGAACCATTCCACCTGTGTCAATGAGATATACCGCTTTCCTAAACGGTAGTTCAATTAAAATGCTGTCTCCTTGACCAACATCAATCATAGTTACTTTGCCATAAGGATTGAAATGACCAATGAAAGATTGCATGCAAATTAAAAGCATAATCGTCCCGATCGCTCCTACTAAAGGCTTTATTTGCAAACTTTGTTCCATTTTATAAAACAAATAAATAATAGTTCCATATAAACTAAGCAACATATAAACAGATAACGCTCCTAGGGTGAGTTGTAAAACGGAAATCGAAGAAAGAAGTGAAGTACATTCAACACTCATCGCGATTAAAAGTGAAAGAATGCTCTCAAAAATTTCACCAACAAAAGGAAGTAACAATGTGGAAAAAAGAGTTAAAAAGCAAAGGGGCAAAATCAAGATTGAATATAGAGGAACAAAAAGCATATTTAGAGGTAAACTGATTAAAGATATTTCATAAAAATGATAGAGAATAAGAGGAAGAGAACCAAGCTGAGCAATGGTTGAAACGATAAACAATTGCCTAAGAAATGTTTTTTGTTTTTGAATAATAGAGTGGCTGCATAAGATTAAGGAAAAACTAACTGTAAACGAAAGCTGAAAGCCAACCTGAAATACATAGTATGGATTTATTAAAAGCATCAGCATACAGGCCATACTTAACGCATCAATCGGTATCAACCTGTCCTTTAATTTCAAAGAAAGTAAAACGAGCATTGTCATAAAGGAAGCACGTATAACAGAAGGAGCTGCACCTGCAAAAAGTGTATAAATGGGCAATACACACATGATAATCGTTATTGTCCGTTCTCGTGTTAAACCAATCCTAATTAACAAGTAAAAACACACACCTATAAGCAAGCCAACATGTAATCCAGAAATGGCCAATAAATGAATAACCCCTAACTGTTGATATGCTTTCAGCACATTGTTATCCATCTCTTTTCTTTCACCATATATAAGTGCCTGCATAAAAGGAGAGACCGTCTCATCAAACGTGGCATCAATATATTGTATCCCTTGTTGACGAAACGATAGAAGACGGTGCATAAAGCCTATTGATTTCTTCTGACAAGCTGCGTCATCTATACGATTTACTTGTAACATCCAATGAATTTTCTTATGGTGCAAATATTGATGATAATCAAAAGCACGTTCATTTCTCGCGCGTTCTGGAACAACAAGTTTGCCTGTTACAAAACAGTTCATACCCATTTCTAAATCCGCTATTCGTTGCTTTTCACGTTCAGTTGAAAGTGTATAGGTTGCGATAACTTTTTCATTTAAGGTGGAGAATTGAAAGCTGAGGCGATCTCCATTAATAGATGGAGATGAGGCAATAATCCCATGAAATTCAGTTTGATTGTCAGACAGAGCCGTCACATTTCGCTTGTCAAGTTCGCTGTAATAGAAGGTAAAGAGTACACTAGCCCCTATACAATACATAAATACCTTCTTAGAGCAACGCACGTATAAAAAAGCAATATAAACAAAACAAAGAATGACGGTCACTTCATTGCGATATTCGTATGCATATATGCTCAGAATAAAGCTAAGAGCCATATAAACCCAGTTTTTTGTCACACTATCACCTTGTTTCTAAGAGACGTATTCAATTGAAAGAGGAGAAAAAAGAAGCAAAAAAGAGACTCTATTATGTAGAGTAAGCGTCGCTTCGTTTGACACAGATCACAACACCCCCTGCCTTTTGGACCTAACTTCTGCCAACGTATAAGTAAGCAAAGGGTGCTGTGAGTTTCTACTTTAAATATTTTTTAAATAGTCTCTTTTATTTACGAATGGAAAACAGGGAGGAGGCTTGCTCTTGTAAGGAAACTAACTCTTCCCTACTTACTTCTTTTTCTTCTAACATGGAAAGCAAATGCGAAACAAACTCACTTTTTTCTTTACTGTTTATCTCAATAAGTGATTCATCCAACATCACTTCTTCTACTTTTACGTTCGCTTGACTAAATAGTTCAAGAGCATATGGATGATTTTTATAACTATTTGCGTAGTAAACGGTTTTAATCCCTGCTTGAATAATGGCTTTACAGCAATGTAAACAAGGAAAATGCGTGACGTAAATTTCTGCTCCCTCTGTTTTCACACCAAATTTTGCACACTGTAGCAATGCATTCATCTCCGCATGAATCGTTCTCACACAATGTCCATCAATCACATAGCATCCTTCATCTGCACAATGAACACCACCACTAATTGAGCCATTGTAACCTCCAGCAATAATCCGTTTATCTCTTACAATAGTGGCACCTACCGCTAACCTTGTACATGTGCTTCGAAATGCGAGCAAGTGACTCTGAGCCATAAAATATTGATCCCATGCAATTCTCTTCAAAAAACTCCCCTACCTTTGTATTCATATTACTACTAGTGTAGCTTTTAGATGTTTTCATCGTCAACGACTTGCTTCATTCATTTTACCGTGACTTGATCTTTTATCTTTTCAAGTGACTTTTCACCAATCCCAGATACATTCGTTAACTCTTCAATCGATTGAAACAGACCGTTTTCTTCTCTATAAGAAACAATGGCTGCAGCTTTAGAAGGACCTATTCCGGAAAGAGTTTGAAGCTCTTGCTCTGTTGCTGTATTAATGTTAAGTTGATTTCCGCCTTGGTCCTTTGAGGTTTCTGAAGTAGCCGATGCTGGAAACGGTACGAGAGCGTCTTCCCCTTCAACTGGAACATATATGACCATTTCATCTTGAAGCTTCATTGCAAAATTCACTTGTTTTACATCTGCTCCATCTAATACTCCTCCAGCAGAATCAATGGCATCTTTTACACGACTATCTGAAGACAGCTCATAGACGCCTGGACCTTTTACAGCTCCCTTCACATCGACTACGATCATCACAGGCTGAGACACTTGATTTTCTCGAGGAAGTTCTTCAGGCTCGTCTTCTTCACTTATCATACCTTTTATCTCTTCTGCAGATGAAGTAGATGTAGAGGTCGAGTCAGCTTTTACAATAAAAAGATAGGTACTAGCGGCAGCAACAATTACTAGAACCCACACAATATGTTTTTTTACGTATTCCAATGCTGAACATCCTTTCCCGATTAGAACAGAATCATAAATTTATTTGAGGAATCATAAGATTTAGGAGAGAAGGTTTTGAAGGAGGGGATCAAACAGTGAATATAGGGTTTATCGGAACCGGAAACATGGGGAGAATATTGATTGATGCACTTTTAGAGTCAGAGGCAACACATCCTTCAACCATTACAATTACTAACCGTACTTTATCAAAAGCGTTAGCCATCCAAGCAGATCATCCTCTTATTACAGTTGAACACACTGCTGAAGAGGTCGTAAATAAATCAAAAATCATTTTTTTATGTGTAAAGCCGCTAGATATTCACCCCCTTTTAATAAAATTAAAGCCACAACTTACACAAAATCATTGCATCGTATCCATTACAAGTCCAATCTCTGTTGAACAAATGGAAGAGGTTGTCGATTGTCAAGTGGCCAGAATTATTCCAAGTATTACAAATCGAGCGCTTGCTGGCGTGTCATTAACAACTTTTGGGGAAAGCTGTAATCGATATTACCGAAGTTACCTTCAACATTTATTTTCTAAAATTTCAAGACCTATCTCAATAGACCAGGATATTACTCGTGTGTCATCTGATATTGTCAGCTGTGGTCCAGCCTTTTTTAGCTTTTTATTACAGCGATTTATTGATGCTGCTGTTCAAGAAACCAACATCTCTCAAGATGTGGCAACAAAGCTGACTAGTGAAATGGTGATAGGCATGGGAAAACTATTAGAGTCAGAAATTTTCACTTTACCTACTCTACAAGAAAAGGTTTGTGTAAAGGGCGGGGTAACAGGTGAAGGAATTAAAGTATTGGAGAAAGAATTAGGAGATTTATTTGTTCATATTTTCCAAAAAACACACTTGAAATTTGATGAAGACATTGAAAAGGTAACTCATCAATTCAACTTTTAGAGGCTTTGTCAAAGGTGGCAAAACTCGTCACTATTCCCTAGGAGTCACGTCATCCCTTTCCTCATAAATTTAGGCATACCGTTGAATAGGCACAGCAAGGAATGTTGAATAAACATGTCTTAGCTTATTGAGGGATAAGACACTTGCTTTACTTATTCTTTTTTTTATCTTTTTTCCCTTCTTTATCGAATGCATTTTTTCTTTAGAATTTTAAAAGATATTCATTAATAAAAAAAGGCTGAGACAAAAGGGACAAAAAAATATCCCTGTTTGGTTCAGCCTCTTTAAATTATTTATACACGGAAAAGAAAATACGCTCACTATCGTGAACAGGACCTGTTGCTTCAAAGTCAGCTGTAATTCTCATATCACGAAAACCAGCTTCTTTTAGCCATTTTATATACGTTTCTACGGCAAAGGTTTGTTGCTTATGTAGTTCATCAAAGCGTTGATAAGCATCGATTTCCTCATCGTATGCAAAAAATGTTAGCTCATGCTCAACTACGTACTCTTCTGCTGCAAAACAATTCCATATATAAGAAACATCTTCGTCAATATAGGAAAAGGTATTGTCACCAAAAATTGTCGTCATTTTATAAATAGAATGCACATCAAATAGTAGCATTCCTCCTGGCTTTAGATGCTCATACACTTTTTGAAAAGTTTGTTTTACTTCATCGGCTGATTGTAAATAATTTAATGAATCGCAGAAAATCACAACACAGTCAAATTGTGTTCCTAAATCCAATTCCACCATATTCTGTTGAAACAGTGAGAGTGACACGTTTTCAGCTTCAGCTTTTTCTTTTGCGACCATTAACATATCATCCGATAAATCCACACCAACAACATCTAGCCCTTCTTTAGCTAAACGTACAGCTACTTCTCCAGTTCCACAAGCTAAGTCTAATACATATGGGCTTTCTACATTCGCTTTAAACATTTGTTGTTTAAAGTAATGGACCCATTGCTCGTAAGGAACATCAGACATCAATCGATCGTAAACATATGCAAAATGTCCGTAACTCGCACTCATGCTCTCAACTCTTCTTGCAAGTCCACAATTGGAGCATCTCCCCATAGACGCTCTAATTTATAGTAGCCTCTCTCATCTTTATGGAAGACATGAGCAACGACATCACCTAAATCGATTAAAATCCAACGAGCTTCGTCAAAACCTTCCATACGTTTCACATGAATATTATGCTCTTGTGCTTTCTCTTTGATTTCGCGAGCAATCGCTTGTGCTTGCTTATCTGAATTACCATGGCAAATTACAAAGTAGTCTGCTACTAATGAAACACCTTGCATATTAAGTGCTACTAAATCAATCGCTTTTTTATCATCTGCGGCTTTTGCAACTAATGATAACAATTCACGTTCTTGCATCTATTTACCTCCTAAAACTAAACTGTTGTACGTCATCATCGTATCTGGATACACAGCTTGATTTTTCTTTAATAAGAAAACAATGGTATTCTTTAATGACTGAATAAGTGCAGAGTCTAAATCATTTTTCGCTAACTCTCTCACGTCTTCCACACCTGGAAAGTGCCTACCCGGCTCAATATAATCAGCTACATAAATAATCTTTTCTAATAATGTCATATTAGGCCTACCAGATGTATGGTATTTAATAGCATTTAACACTTCTTCATCTGTTATCCCAACTTCTTCTCGAACTAAATATGTGCCTACTGGTGCATGCCAAAGCTCTGTATTATAAAGCAGTAAAGCTGGATCCATTTTTTGAGTCACAATGATTTGTTTCATCTCTTCTTTTGGTCGAAACTTAGCGTAATCATGAAAAATGGCTGCAAGCTCTGCTTTTTTAGGATCTCCCCCATAGCGACTCGCTAACTCAATCGCTGTTTCCATTACGCCAATTGTATGTGTATACCGATGATCAGTGAGTTGTTGCTTCACAATTTGAAGCGCTTTATCTCGATTCATATAACCCATTCTCCTCAATGTACGCTTTAATCTCATTTGGAACCAAGTATTGAATGGAATGTCCTTGATTGACTCGTTCGCGAATAAGTGAGGATGATATGTCTACTTGTGGTACCTCCACAAATTCGACAGGATAAGAGGATCTAAGCTCATAACCTGGTCTTTTTACACCTACAAATGTAACTAAATGAACTAACTCTTCAATTCGGTGCCATTTTGGTAAATATTCCACCATATCTCCACCTACAACAAAGTAAAAATGAACATCCGGATATAATTCTTTTAAAAGACGGATTGTGTCAAATGTATATGACGTTCCTTTTCGGTCAAACTCGATGTCTTGTACCGAGAAATGCTCTTGTCCTTTAATGGCAAGCTCTAGCATACGCAAACGATGTTCCGGATTCACTTCATCACTTACTTCTTTATGAGGGGGTGTGTAAGATGGCATAAACCAGCATTCATCTAAATTAAGAGTATAAAACACTTCATTTGCAATAATTAGATGACCAAGGTGAGGGGGATTAAATGTACCCCCTAGAATGGCTATTCTCTTCAAAGATCCTCCGCTCCTTCTTTAATTAAGGTAATACGATGGTTTTATTTTCACGTGATTCTTTATAAAGTACAATTGTATTACCAATTACTTGAACAAGTTCTGCTCGCGCACCTTTGCTTAGTTGCTCAGCTACTGTGTCGCGATCATCCTCACAGTTTTGTAATACACTCACTTTCATTAATTCACGTGCTTCAAGAGCGTCACTAATTTGCTTGATCATATTTTCATTCACGCTACCTTTACCCACTTGAAAAATCGGGTTTAAATGATGTGCTTTTGAACGTAAAAAACGTTTTTGTTTTCCAGTTAACATCGAATTCCTCCATTAATTTGTTACATTTTCTTGTTGTCTAATTTCGCAAGCTAGCTTGCTATCCTTTTTTCAAGGAATCTCTAACGATGGCTTCCATCGCTTGTTGATTTGGGAACATGCCTGTCCATTTCTCAAAAGCTAGTGCTCCTTGAAGAACAAACATTCCAATTCCGTTATGTGTTTGAGCTCCTTTTGCTTTTGCAGAAGCTAATAATTTTGTTTCGAAAGGATTATAGATAATGTCGCTAACCAATGCCCCTGGCTTTAATAAGTCAAGGTTAAGAGGCGTTTCCTCTATGTTGGGCGACATCCCGACTGATGTTGTGTTAATAACAACATCAAATCTTTCTAACTGCTCCTCCGCTTCTTGTACTGATAAAGCGAAAGAGGGGACATGAGTTGGACAATGCTTAATAAGCAGTTCTGCTTTTTCAACTGTTCGATTACAAATACTAATCTCTACAGGCTTTTGAGAATGGACAGCAAGCGTATAAAAGATGGCTTTAGCTGCTCCACCAGCTCCGATGATCAATATTCGCTTGTTTTCCAACGAATCATTTTCTAAGGCTTGGACGAGTGAAGCAACATATCCTTGACCATCTGTGTTATAACCAATATAGCGGCCATTATCGTTAACAACGGTGTTAACAGCCCCAATTGCTTGTGCAAGTGAATCCACCTCGTCTAGCAAGGGCATGATGTCTACCTTGTACGGAATTGTCACATTAAAACCTGAAACCCCTAACGCTTTTAGCCCTTCTACTGCTTTTGAAAATTGATTAGGTTCAATATGAAAAGCATGGTAATAACTGTTTATCTTCAATCGCTGAAACGCATCATTGTGCATGATAGGTGACAACGAATGACCAACAGGATATCCAACTAAGCCATATAGTTTACTCAAAACGTTTCCCCTCTTTTATCACTTGTTTTAAAACTTTTTTAGTCATCGTTTAAATCAATGACTCTCGAATAAATACTCCTACACCTTTAGGTGCATGAGCCACAATTTTCGCTCCTGGTTCATTTAACGTTACCCAGCCTAAACCTGAAAAGACGATATCTGTTTTTGCATGCTTAATTGCAAATTCATGAGCTACCAATTCTGGAAATTCATCAAGTTGATTTTTACGAGGAGGTTGCAAAAGTTCTCCTACTTGATTTCTATACAATTCATCTGCTTTTTCAAGCTTTGTACGATGAATGTTAATTTCATTTGAGATATAACAAGTGAATGATCTTCTTCCGCCACTGATGTAATCCAAACGAGCTAAACCGCCAAAATAAAGAGTTTGCTCTTCATTTAGCTGATAAATCTTCGGTTTAATTTCTTTCTTTGGCGAAATCAATTTTAAATCTCTCTTATCAACGTAATGAGCCATTTGATGGTGATTAATAATTCCCGGTGTGTCGTATAAGGATGCACCATTGTCTAATGGGATGTCAATCATATCTAACGTTGTTCCTGGATATTGAGATGTCGTAATAACATCTTTCTCGCCGCTAACCTCTTTAATGATTGCATTAATAAAAGTGGATTTCCCCACATTTGTACAGCCTACTACATACACATCTTTTCCAAAACGATAATGTTCAATTGCCTCAGCGATTTCTTTGATACCTTGTCCTTTGTGTGCGCTCATTAAGAATACATCCATCGGTTTTAATCCAAGATCTTTTGCTGATTTTTTCATCCAATTAATTACTTTGCTATGCTTAACGGATTTAGGCAATAAGTCTGCTTTATTTCCAACTAGTAGCACATTATTATGCCCTACAAAACGATGTAAGCCTGGTAACCAACTGCCGTTGAAGTCAAAGATGTCAACCACTTTGACAATAAGTCCGTCTGTTTGTCCAATACCATTTAAGATTTTTAAGAAGTCATCATCTGTTAGAGAAACATCTTGAATCTCATTATAATGCTTCACTCGAAAACAACGTTGACAAATCACCACTTCTTTTTCAAGCGCTGACTTTGGAGTATATCCAATTTCATTAGGGTTCTCAGTTTGCAGTACAACTCCGCACCCCATACAGTGTAAATCTTTTTCAGTCACGTATTTAATCCTCCCAGTTAATCATACCTTTTCGTTTCATCCATCCTAATATGCGTCGTTCCATTCGACGATTAAACTTTGTAACAAAGCCGTCCGTTTGAGCAACAGGCACAACTAAAATTGTATATAAACCTAATCGATTTCCGCCTAGTACATCTGTTAACAATTGATCTCCAATTACAACCACTTCATCATTTTGCAAACTCATATCCTTTATAGCTCGACGAAATGCTCTTCTCATTGGTTTTTTCGCTTCATAAACAAATGGAATACCAATTGGGTCAGAGAAAAGACGCACTCGCTTTTCTACGTTATTTGATACAATTGTGACTTTAATGCCACTTTCTTGCATGACTTTAAACCATTCAATTAACTCCGGTGTTGCTTCTGGGCGATCCCATTCAACAAGTGTATTATCAAGGTCTGTAATAATCCCTTTAACCCCTTTATCTTTTAGCATTTGTGGGGTGATATGAAAAATACTTTTTACATGCTCATTTGGTAAAAAAAAGTTTAACACGCATTCAACACCTCGTATTTATAATAAGACACTCAAAACAATACAATACACCATTATAACAATGGCAACTAGCAATTTTCCAACAAAAATTAATAGAAATTAAAAAATAAGAGAATGAACCGTTTTATAAATTCACCTTTTTATCACTAAATTTTTCGACAAAATTTGAATGACAAAACGTGTGGATAATTTTATCAACATTATCCCATCCCAAAAATCAACATTTATTGGTAATTATAAACAACATACCCACAATTTATCCACCCATACCTGTGGATAACAGAACGGTTGTTCCACCTCCTATTTCATGGTAGATTATGTGTAAGGAATTTACTAATATATGCTATCACTCAGTCAACCAGAACACCTATCTTATTTTATAGGAGGTGGCCGCCTCTCATTGGCGGACAAATGAGAAAATTATCAGACAAGCTGCTCATCGAGTCATATTGTAAGGCAACAGAGCTTAAATTAAATCCTGAATTCATTCAATTAATCGAGCAAGAGATTAAGCGCCGTTCTTTAAAAATTAAAGTTAAATTATCTTCCTAACAAATAAATGAGCCTTTTATGACTATATCTTTTTTAATCAAGCCTACAGATATAGCCATAGAAGGCTCTCTTTTTACAAACTTAACGTACCTATTCTTTCTCCAACCTTTACAAGTTGATCTTGTTTAATATGAGAGGAAAGCTGTATGGTATCTTTCTCAAATAACAAAATAACAGTTGAGCCAAAAGTAAAATAAGCCATCTCTTGTCCTTTGATTAATTGATTACTCTCATGCATGCGCTCAATACTATTAATAAACATCGCACCAACTTTCACCATTAGCACATGACCAGAGGAGTGCTGAACTTCTGTTAATTGTCGATAATTCTTGATAAGCGGGTCTTTTCCATATTTCAATCCTGCTTGGTTCACAGGATAAGATTTATTCCCTAATGTCCAAGTCTGAACGATTGATCCAGAAATGGGACTATGAATTCGATGATAATCTTTTGGACTTAAGTAGAGAATCACAAATTCTCCATCAATGTATTTATGTAATACTTCGTCGTTACCTACCATTTCTTGAATTGAGTAACGTTTGTTTTTCACAATGATTTCTTTTGATGGTAAGATGCGCCCACATTCTTCTACTTTTGCGTCTACAGGACTAACTAAACTACTTGTTGACTCATCAATTGGACGTGCCTCTTCTTTTAAGGTACGAATAAATAAATCATGCAACGTAGGATAAGACCTTAAACTTTTTTCCATCTCATCTTGGTTAATTTTAAATATTTGTGCATATGATGGAATTAACAGCGCACTGATTCGAGAAGTAGCAAATTTTTGAACAAGCAGTGAAGAAGCGCGATGATTTGTCAGCTCGATTAGAGCACGATAGATGTTTTTAAGCAATAAAATTTACCTCCATAAAAAATACCTCTTTACTAGACTAAAAATTGCATCTAAAATAAGATTACCATTTACTTTTTGGGTTTTCCTTTTTTTTACACGTCCCATCCTCAGTAAAGGAGTGAGGAGAAATGTTTTTATTAGAGTATTTAGATCATACAATAAAAAAAATAAAATCACAGGCAGCAAACGCATTAACATTACTTAATTTAAGCTTAGGTGGCCTTGCTATTCTATTTATACTAAAAGACCAATTAAACTTAAGTTTATTACTAATTTTTTTAGCGGCATTGGCCGATCGTTTTGATGGGATGGTAGCAAGAAAGCTTCAAGTTGAATCTGAATTAGGAAAACAGTTGGATTCCATGTGCGATATTATATCATTTGGAATTGCTCCAGCTCTACTACTTTATCAAAGTATTTTGTTTGAATATGGTGCACCAGGAGCTATTTTTACCATTTTCTATATTGCTTGTGGGGCTTTAAGACTTGCCCGCTTTAACATTACCGAAAGCAATGGATATTTCACAGGATTACCCATTACAGCAGCTGGTTGCTTGTTAACATTAAGTTATTTAGGTGTTCCTTATTTACCTTCACACTTTTTCATGTTTTTAACGATAATTTTAGCTTTGTTAATGATTGGAACGTTTCGTCTTAAAAAAGTATAAACTGAGCTCATGCATATGCATGAGCTTTTTTTGTGACCTTTTATTTACAATAATAGCCACCATACCAGTAAAATCCACCAAAAATTAGTAGCAACACGACCAGAACAATAATGATTGCTAAGCCCCATCCCCAACCAAATCCACCTCCACCACACGGAGGATAACAAGGATATCCATACGGATAGCATCCATATTGCATCATATTTCACCCCTTTATCTCTCATTACTTATAAATATGTACAATAGCGGAATTTGTATAGGCTTTTATCTTCCTTTTACAAGTTCTACATGTTCACAAATCAGTCATGAGATCGTAACAAATTATCCAAACCAACGTATCTACGTTATTCTTCCAGCATGTTACATTTAAAAAAACAATAAAAAGGGGTGAAAGAGATGTTTTTAAGCGTCATTAGTATTGTACTAACTTCCGTTATTGCCATTGTTATCGGAACAGAAATAACAGCAGAATTAGAAGGTTAAACGTGTTAAGCAGAACTCTATTTTGATGCGCATAACTTCCTTTTTTTCATTTAAGAAAAGGGGGTATGGTTCATTCGCTCTTTACTTATCATTCTGTTTTCATCCATAAAACCCCTACCGTTGCAATTGTTAATACAAGTACAAGTAGCCACTTAAGTGTAAAACCATCTTCAATTATATTTGCAATCGTTGCCAGTATAATAACAAATCCAGTTAGTAGAACAATAAACTTTTTGATCATTTTTTTCACCTTGCCTATGTTATTCGTTTTTATTTTACAAAGAAATGGTTTGTAAGTCTAATGTTTATCATAATCTTGACCATGTCAGCACATTCATTGGCATGGTTTTTTTATTGTACAGACACAGAACGCCTCTTTTCTCATATAAATGAACAATAGGCTTTTGGTTGTTTTTTACTATATGGAGGTGAGGAGATGTCTACTTTTTTTGCTGCTGTTGGTTATTTATTGAAAGAATTAGTGTTTCTCGTATCATATGTAAAAAACAATGCGTTTCCCCAACCGCTATCAGCTGCTGAGGAACAAAAATACTTAACACTTATGGCCGAAGGTGATTCACACGCTCGTAATACACTCATTGAACACAATTTAAGACTTGTGGCACACATTGTTAAAAAGTTTGAAAACACGGGTGAAGACGCAGAAGATTTAATTTCAATTGGAACCATTGGTCTTATTAAAGCGATTGAAAGCTACTCTCAAGGTAAAGGAACAAAATTAGCCACTTATGCGGCTCGTTGTATTGAGAATGAAATTTTGATGCATTTAAGAGCTTTAAAGAAAACAAAGAAAGATGTTTCTCTACATGACCCAATCGGTCAAGACAAAGAAGGAAACGAGATTAGTCTTATTGATGTGCTAAAGTCCGAATCTGATGATGTCATTGATACGATACAATTAAATATGGAGCTTGAAAAAATTAAAGAGTACATTGATATTTTAGATGATCGGGAGCGTGAAGTCATTGTCGGTCGCTTTGGTCTAGATCTCCAAAAAGAAAAAACACAAAGAGAAATTGCAAAAGAGCTTGGGATATCACGTAGTTATGTCTCTCGTATCGAAAAGCGAGCTTTGATGAAAATGTTTCATGAATTTTATCGTGCTGAAAAAGAAAAGCGAAAAAACGGTAAGTAAGGTAGCAACCGCTACCTTACTTACCGTTTTTATTATTTAAATAAAGGCCAGATAATTACGCGTAGCAAAATCATCTCGATCCCTCCTAATTCAATCAATATGAAGTTAGGTGGAGTCTTTCTCCACAAATAGCCAAGTAATCATATAAAAAGTCGGATTAATCATCCTTCATCACACCTTTCGTTTATTTTATAGTCAGATTAAAAAAAGCGATGAAATTCATATTTACGATCTTTCATTTGTTCTTCAATTTTCTTCACACGTCTCGCATGTTCAAGCTCATCCTTCGTTAATTTACGAGGTTGAATCGTAATCGTCAGAAAAAAGATATTAAGTGTCATTATTTTTCACCTCCTCATAATAAAAACCACAGGGATTCACCTTCCTGTGGTTTTTAGACATAATAAAACCACAGGAAGACTATTCTAACCTGTGGTTAATAGGCATATTTAGAATGATTTCTAAATTACATCGATGCACATACCGGTCGAATAGGATAAAAATATTCAGTTGTATCAATTGCTACCATGTCTAAAATCCATAACATATCCTTCGACCTCCTTTTCTCATCGGTAATTTAAAATAACTTACATTGGTAATTATATCCACATCTTATTGCTTTGTAAACCTTTTTTGTTGAAAATGTTTTCAACAAAAAAAGACAAAATAAACGACTGTTGGTCATCCATTTTGCCTTTTATTATCTAGTTCTCTTCTCGCTCTAATAACTCTTTCTTTAACTTTTTCACTTTAAATGCAAAGTAAAAAGATAATCCTAATAATAAGACGATGGCACCCATCATCACGTTGAGTTGGAAGAGTGCTTTCTCTCCGTTCCCTATTAAGATACCAATATATAAAAATGTACTTACAGACAATAGTACATAAATAAATCGACGATAATCTTCAATCTTTGTTTCAATTCGTTTAATTAATTGATTATCCACATGTATCACCTCTGAATTGAATGTGATACTATTACTTTAACATAGATGCCTACCCTTCTAATCAATCAATTTGTGTAAAAATTGGTTTTTAAAGGTAACAACAATTTTATTGATTAAACGAACAGAAAGATTTTTCCTTATCAAATCTAAAACATAGAGGAGGATTCAAATGGACATCGCTGCACTATCTATTGCACTAAATCAAACAAACATACAAAATCAATCTAGTCTTTCCATGATGAAAATGACCATGGATGTGTCTAAACAGAATGGAAATAGCATGATTGAGTTACTTCAAAGCAACACACTCCCACAAGCACCTCACCCTTATGCAGGTCAAAAATTAGATTTAAAAGCTTAAGAAAATAAAAGAGAAGCTCGAAAAAATTCGAGCTTCTCTTTTATTTCATTGCAGTTGTTAAATCTTCAATTAAATCTTCTACATCCTCTAGACCTACTGAGATGCGCACCAATCCATCTGTAATGCCTAGCTGTTGACGACGATCTGCTGGGATGGATGCATGTGTCATTCTTGCAGGAACAGAGATCAAGCTTTCAACCGCTCCTAAGCTTTCAGCAAGCGTGAAATACTTAACAGAATTTAATAGTTTATCAGCTGCTTCTTGGCTTCCTACGTCAAATGATACCATTCCACCAAATCCACGCCCCTGCTTTTTCGCAAGTTCATGATTTGGATGAGATGCTAAACCAGGGTAGTATACTTTCGTTACTTGAGGATGATTCGTTAAAAAGTCTACAATCTTTCTTGTATTTTCTTCGTGCTCTTCCATACGAATACCTAATGTTTTCATCCCTCGCATTAATAACCAAGAATCTTGCGGCCCTAATACCCCACCTGTTGAATTTTGAACAAAGTGTAAATCCTCAGCCAACTGCTCAGAGTTCACCACAACAAGGCCTGCTACAACATCACTATGTCCACCTAGATATTTTGTTGCACTATGAAGAACAATATCTGCACCTTGTTCAATTGGATTTTGCCAATAAGGTGTGCTAAATGTATTATCAACGATTGTTAATAAATTATGCTGTTTAGCAATTTTGGCAGCACCCTCAATATCCGTAATTTTTAATAGTGGATTGGTTGGTGTCTCAATGTAAATAGCTTTTGTGTTTGAACGAATCTCTTTTTCGATATTATCAAGGTTGCTTGTATCAACAAAAGTAGAATCAATTCCTACTCGGTTTAATACTTTCGTCATTACTCGATACGTACCACCATATACATCGTCTGTTAAAATAACATGATCACCACTATTAAATAACATCATAACAGCTGTAATCGCAGCCATTCCTGATCCAAAAGCAAAGCCAGCTTTTCCGCCTTCAACATCAGCAATTAGCTCTTCTAACGCATGTCTTGTTGGGTTACCTGTACGCGAATATTCAAATCCCTTATGTCCGCCTACTCCTTCTTGCTTGTACGTACTAACTTGATAGATTGGAACCGAAACAGCTCCTGTATGTGGATCTCCTGCAATACCTCCGTGGATTAAGCGTGTTTTGCGTTTCATTGTTAAATCCCACCTTCGTAAATTTTTTTACTTAAATAACGCTCACTACTATCAGGGAAAATCGTTACAATATTCGTTCCTGACTTTGCGCTTGATGCTTCAATTAAAGCTGCATGAAGAGCAGCCCCTGAGGAGCTTCCGACTAACAGCCCTTCTTTTCGAGCAAGTTGTTTTACACACTCAAATGCATCTACATCATAGACGGTATGAATACTATTAAAATATGAAGTTTCCATATAACCTGGTAGAAACTCCATTCCAATTCCTTCTGTTTTATGGGGCCCTGATTCTCCACCATTTAAAATGGATCCTTCTGGCTCTACAATCGCTGTTTTAATATGAGGGATTTTTTCCTTAAGGAATTTTGCGGTTCCCATAAAAGTTCCTCCCGTACCTGCACCAGCAACAAAAACGTCAATTTTCCCATCAAGTTGCTCGTAAAGTTCAGGACCAAGTGTTTTATAATAAGTCAATGGATTAGCTGGATTAGCAAATTGCTGCGGACAAAACGAATCAGGAATTTCTTTTAGCAATTCTTCTGCTTTAGCAATTGCCCCTTTTATTCCTTCACTTGTCGGAGTATGAATAATTTTAGCTCCTAACGCTTTCATCATTTCTTGTTTTTCCACGCTAAACTTCTCTGGCATACATACAATCACATTAATGTTACGATTAATAGCCGCTAACGCTAATCCAATTCCTGTATTTCCAGCGGTAGGTTCGATAATTGTACCGCCTTCTTTTAATTTTCCTGACTGTAACGCATCTTCTAATAACTCTTGCCCTAATCGGTCTTTTACGCTACCACCAGGATTAAAATATTCCAATTTAGCGAAGAGACGAACACCCTCTGGAAGTGGAAAATTTGTTATTTCAACCACAGGTGTCTTCCCTATAAGCTCATGTACACTTTTTGCTACTTGCATACTTCCACCTCGTTACAATTGACTTTAAACATAGGAGAGGATGAAACAACAATGTCGCTTCATCCTACAAGTAAATATAGTTGTCTTTTTACCCTTTAAGTTTAGAGACAAATTTCAGAACAAGGTTTGTAGAATTAACAGCCGCTTTTTCTAAAAATTGCTCAAATGAAACATCTGATTCTTTCCCAGCAATATCAGACAATGCGCGAAGTACAACAAACGGAACATCAAATTGATGGCAAACTTGCGCTACCGCCGCTGCTTCCATTTCAGCTGCATAAAGATTTGGGAATTGTTCACGAACAAATTCTACACGCTTTGGATCGTTCATAAACGAATCACCTGTTGCGATTAATCCTTTCGCTACTTGCATATCTGTTACTTCTTTGGCACTTTGCTCTGCGATTTTAATTAATTTTTCATCCGCTTCAAATGCTGCTGGTGAACCTGGCACTTGACCATATTTATAACCAAATGCTGTTACATCTACATCGTGATGAACAACAGCTGTTGAAATGACCGCATCACCAACATTTAAGTCAGGGTGAAAACCACCAGCTGAACCTGTATTAATAACGTAATCTGGCTGGAATTTCTCTAATAAAATGGCCGTTGACATCGCAGCATTGACTTTTCCAATTCCTGATTTTAACAACACCACTTCTACACCATCAATTGTTCCTGATGAATATTCAGATCCACCAATCACTACTTCTTGTCGGTCCTCTACTTTGTCACGTAAAATTGTTACTTCTTCTTCCATTGCTCCGATAATTGCGATTTTCATCTGAAACCCTCTTTCGTTTATTGTTTGGTTGCGTTCACCACCCAGACAAAATGGTTAAAACGTGTAAATGTTGTTTCAAATCCATTCTTCTCAAAAATAGCACGCAACACATCAATTGTTGTGTAATACTCACGTTGCAAGTCTTCTGCTAAGTTAAAATACCCACGTGCGTTTGCTTGCTTAATCGTGTCTTCAAAAGCTTCTTCGCTTTCAAACATTGTATCAGCAAACACTATTTTACCACCTGGCTCTAACAAGTTTCCATACTTTGCGACAGCTTCTTGTTTCTCATCATCTGTTAAGTGGTGAAAAGCATACGTACTTACAATGCTATCTACTCGTTCTTTAGGCAAATTAAATTCAATGAAATCGCCGTCTTCAATTGTAATGACGTCTCCTAACTTCTCAATGGCTAACTCTCTCATCGGCTGAGATGGCTCAACTCCATGTACAGCTCGACCGTTAGCTACTAGTTTTGTTGTTAAATTTCCTGTTCCTACCCCAAACTCTACTACATTTCCTTTAGATAAATCTGCTACAGATTGCAAAATATCCTCGTAACGGTTAAATACCTCTTTATATTCCTCATCATGCCCATGAACAGATGCGTCATACTCACTTGCCCAATCTTCAAAGATGTTTAAAAATTCACGGCCCATGTAACTTCCCCCTAAATATATAATTCCTATAGATATACTATGTTTTAAAACTTTAATTGGTTCAAAATTATCATATAAAATGATTTTAGGCAAGAAAAATGTGTTTCCAAGTATAGTAAATCCCTCTTCTTTTTGATGCGCTTTCATTTCTTTAGGTGAATCTCATGATCTTTGGTATAGAAGCTATTTCTTATTGAATTCAACCAATTTCATTTAGAATGTTTTTTTATGAATTATCTAATGCTGATATAGTATAATGTAAGTAAAACTACGCTCTTTAAATTCCGACTGGAGGACTAAGAAATGAACTTTCAAATTGATTTTATTAAAGATAAAGTTGAATTTTTTGAATCAACGAATGTACAAGATCTCGAAAAGCAAATCACAGAAAAAATTGAACAAAATAAAGCCATTCTATTAGAAGTACAAAGTGTATCTCATCAAATGTCTGTTGATTACGCTCATGGAAAGCGTTATTATTCAGCCGTCGTTCATTTTAAAGCAAGCAAATAAAAAAGAGTGTCTCCAAAAGGGAAAAACACCCTTTCAGAGACACTCTTACACAAACTGAACTGTTATGAAAACTCCGTAAGACTCCGATTTTTTCATTAGTGATTCAGTTTACATAGAACAAACACGTGATTTAAACTTTTAAAATAGCTCTTTTTACTGCGCTAACTCGTCTACAACAACTGGCTTCCAACCTTCGCTTTCAACCCAGTCGATTTGTACACGATATTTTTTGTTTTCTGATTTTGAGCTGATGGTTGCGACTGCTTTTTGTGGACTACCATTGTTGCCAATTCGCCAGATTGTCATATCTTCTACCGGTACACCAGAACCATAACTAACAGCTTGTAGCATTTCATTCCAATCAACTGATCCTTTTTCATAGGTTGCTGCATGAGGTTCAGATTGTTGAGTCCCAACCGGCTCCCATGAAGGATCTACAATGCGGCGATTTACACCCGCTTCTGGGTTTTCTTGTACCTCTGCTTCGCCAGCTTCTTCAGTCATTTCATTTTCTTCATCTGATTCATCTTCAACATTTTCTTCTTGTTCTTCGTTTTTATCTTTATCATTGTTGTTATCTTCATTACTTTCCGCTGACTCTTCATTGGTTTCCTGTTGCTTTTGTTCTGATGCAGGCTCTTTTGTTGCTTTTTCTCCATCCGACTTACCAAACATCATTTGACCACCGATGAAAACGATTAGTACTGCTACAACTACAATAAGCACATTGTATACACGGTTCATCTTTCTTTCTTTGTTTCGTTGTGAAAAACGTTTGTTGTCCATTACTACGACTTCCTCCAACTATTATAATGCTTTATTCTATCATTTAGCCTACCATACATGAAGAGAAATGTCTCTTTTGAAGCCAATTTGTAATATTAAAGACAAATTTTATCTAGGTAGAAAACTAGCTCATTTCGTACAATTCTTTAACGATCTCGTAAAAAATTTGGTTTGTAGGAGAGGTATCGCTAAACGTATTTAAGTCTACAACTACTAACGCATATTTAGGGTTTTCCACTGGAAAATAACCTGCAAACCATTTATTGACGATTTCTTTATTCGCTGCGTTTACTCGAATATCCGCTGTTCCTGATTTTCCAGCTACCGTATATGGCAAGGTTTGAAATCTTCTCCCTGTGCCTTTCTCTTGAATGACAACTTCCTTTAATAACCTTTGTAACTGAAGAGCTGTGTATGGACTAATTCGATTTCCTGACATCTTTTGATTATGGAATGTGTAAAGAGAGCCACCATTCTTATATTGAATTTCATCTACAATTTTCACTGTTTGTTTTTTTCCACCTCTTGCGATTGTAGCCATCATATTAGCAACAGATAACGGAGTAAGCTTTACATTACGCTGCCCGATAGCTGCTAATTTAACAAGGTTTACATCTTTTTTATCATCATCAGGATGCCAAATGGTATTTCGTGCTTCTTGGTCAAATTGACGAAATTGCTCAAAGTGAAACACATCTCCATTCCAACCTACTAATTCTGTTAAGCCTAGCTTATGAGCATACTCATCCATCATCTCTGGGTCTTTTTCACTCATCTTTTTTGCTAAGTCAGAAAACGTACGATTACAACTTTCGGCAAAACTATCTGTAAAGTTTAACAAACCTTGCTTTTTTTTCGCAGGTAATATTTTATCATGAATGCTATAATCACAGTTATATAACTCATTAGCTTGAACTAGGTTTTGCTCAATGGCTGCTGCGGCAATAACCGTTTTAAAAATAGAACCTGGCATCTGTGGTGTAAGCATACGATTGACGATGCTTTTTTCATTGTTATATGGATTTTTTTTATTAATGCTTGGTCTACTTGTCATGGCTACTACTTCACTTGTTTCTACGTCAAGAAGGACAAAACCTCCCTCTTTAAGGCCGCTCCGATTCATGACTTCTTCTAGTCTCTTCTGAATAGCTACATCAACCGTCGTTTGAATATTCACAGGATAAAATGGATTAGCTGCTCCTGTATATTTTACATCAATCCCAAACAGCGGACCTCCACGTCGATCCACATGATACAAAAGCTTTGATTCTTGTTCAGGTAATAAAAATTCATCAAACGAACGCTGTAACCCTGAGATACCTACAGGAGTCGTAATCGAAATTTCTCCTTTTTTTAATTGATTTTTGTAGTTTTTCTCAATAATCTCTTTGCTTTCAGCTGTTATACCAACTATATGATCAGCTACAGTTGTTTGTTGTTCTTCTTGGATAGGTACAGCAAAAACACCAGGTGTTTGTAATCTGTTGATTTCTTCCATTTGGCTACCGGATAACTCTCCACCAATCATTGTTGGCTCTTTCATCTTTTTTACTGCTTCTGTTAAAACATATGGAGATAATCCAGCCAAAGCTGCTATTTCTTCTACCGGCCAGTCCATCTCTTTTAAAAACGGGAACAAGACTAGTCGATTGCTTTTTGTATAGAGTAATGATTCACCGTTACGATCAACAAGTTTCCCCCTCCCATCATCAATGATCATTTCCTGCGTGCGTTGTTTCACGCTTGCTTCAATTAAATTAATGTTGTTGTCTGAAAAAGATTCTGTGCTAATAAGCTGAATTTGCATTAAACGACTATTTAAAAGAAGCATCCCTACCATGATAAGAGTTGACACAATCAATAACCGTTTACGGATTTTTGTCATAAAAAACACCTCATCTTTAGTCTCGACGAGGTGTTTTTGTTTAAAACACAAAAGTATACATAAAAATAAAAAAACACGAGTTTACAAAGAGCTCTCCTTCGTAAACTCGTGTTTTATGTAAGATACATACATCTATTTCGATGCTTCACCATGGTTTAATACCACTGACCTTATTTTACAGAAACAATTTTCACTGACATTTCGCCACCTGGCGTTTGTACAGCTACTTCATCTCCAATTTGTTTACCCATTAAGCTTTTCGCGATTGGAGAATCATTTGAAATCTTTCCTTCAAACGGATCTGCCTCTGCACTACCTACAATCGTATATGTCTCTTCTTCACCATCTGGTAATTCTACAAATGTGACAGATTTACCTAATGAAACAATCGATGAGTTTTCAGAGTCTTCTTCAATAATTCTAGCATTACGAATCATGTTTTCAAGTGTTGTAATACGACCTTCCACAAACGCTTGTTCCTCTTTAGCTGAATCATACTCAGAGTTCTCTGATAAGTCTCCAAAGCTACGAGCGATTTTGATTCGTTCAACAACTTCTTTACGTTTAACCGCTTTTAAATATTCTAATTCTTGTTCTAACTTTTGTTTTCCTTCTTCTGTCATTGGGAACACTTTTTCTTGTGCCATAACCCTTCACTCCTTTTTAGCTAAGAAATGCCTCATAAAAAGAGGTCTTTATGTATGAAAAAATTTTCCACATCGCGGAAAATATATAATGATAGAGAAATGACAGCTTCAATATGAAGCTGCTCATTCCTCTATTCTTTATAATTTGTGTTATTATTCATCAAAATATAACGTTGTTGCAATTACATAAAAATTCCTTTATCTATGCTATGTTATTACAAAATGGCTTTTTGTTCAAGAATTGTTTGAATTTTAGTAACCATTAAATCAACTGCAACGTGGTTTTGTCCACCTTCAGGAATAATAATATCAGCATAGCGCTTCGTTGGTTCAATAAATTGATTATGCATCGGACGAACAACTGAAACATATTGATCAACAACAGACTCTAATGTACGTCCTCTTTCCTTAATATCACGAAGCATACGACGAATAATGCGTATGTCTGCATCTGTATCTACGTATAGTTTAATATCCATTAACTCACGTAAACGCTCGTCTTCTAAGACTAAAATTCCTTCAACGATAATAACATCCTTTGGCTCTTCTACAATTACTTCTTCTGAACGTGTATGAATGGTATAGTCGTATACCGGTTTTTCAATGCTCTCATAATTTAACAACTTTTGCAAGTGCTCAATTAACAAGTCATTGTCGAATGCTAGTGGATGATCGTAGTTTGTTTGTAAGCGTTGCTCAAATGGTACTGTACTTTGATCTTTGTAATAGTAGTCTTGCTCTATTAACATAATAGAATGTCCTTGGAAATACTCATAAATGGCCTTTGTAACAGTTGTTTTACCAGACCCTGAGCCACCAGCAATTCCAATCACAACCGGTTTTTTCCCCATAGTATGTTTAAAGCCCCTTTCTCATCATGTTGTATGGGAATAGAGGTTTGTCCACCTTAAATTTTACAATTTGTAACGGATGGCGTGCAGCGTCTAACTCGTTACCATCTTCATCCCAAACTTTGTCGATAATTTGTGTAAAGTTTTTAATTTCAGGACCAAAGAATTCAACTTCATCTCCTGGCTTAAAGTGATTACGTTGTTGCAATGTTACCATATTGGTTTCTTCATCGTAATCTAACACTAGACCTGCAAAGTCATATGTTGTCTTCTTACCATGAACACCAAACATTTGCTCTTCAAAACCTGGTACACCTTCAAAGAAAGCTGGAGCGGTATCACGATTTGCACATTTGTCTAACTCTTCTAACCACTCTTTTTGAATAACAAAGTTATCTGGATCTGCACAATAGGCATCAATCACTTTACGATATACACTTACTACAGTCGCAACATAATGAATGGATTTCATGCGTCCTTCAATTTTCAAGCTATCAATTCCTAATTCAATCATTTGCGGAATCGATTGAATTAGATTTAAGTCTTTTGGACTCATTGCAAATGAGTTGTCCTCTTCATTAAATAATGCTACCTCATCGTTGTTTTCAACTTTAAATAAATCATAGTCCCAACGACATGATTGACAACAGCCACCACGGTTTGAATCACGTGCTGTCATATGGTTACTTAGTACACATCTACCTGAATACGCAATACACATCGCTCCATGAATAAAGGTTTCAATTTCAATGTCTACTTTTTCTTTCATTTCGCGAATTTCTTCTGCACTTGTTTCACGCGCTAGTACAACACGTTCTAGTCCTTCTTCTTTCCAGAACTGAACGGCTTTCCAGTTCGATAATGATTGCTGGGTGCTTAAGTGCACTTCTAGCTTTGGTGCTACACGACGACATGTTTCAATAATAAGAGGGTCGGCTACAATAATTCCCCAGATGCCTGCATCTTGGAGACCTTTTAAGTAGTCTTCTAACCCATCCATGTTTTCATTATGCGCAAAAATGTTTGTTGTTACGTAAATTCTTGCACCATATTGTTTTGCAAATTCTACGCCTTCTGCCATTTCTTCTTGTGAGAAGTTATCAGCATTTGAACGTAAGCCGAATTCTTTGCCCCCGATAAAAACAGCATCTGCTCCGTAACGAACAGCAACTTTTAATTTTTCTAAGTTACCTGCTGGAGCTAAGAGCTCAGGCTTTTTTGTAATGACGCGCTTACCGTCAATTACCGTATCGATTTTAACAGCCATTGTTTCTACCTCCTCTAAAATGTTCAATCGTTATTAAGTAAGCAATCAAGCTCACTACACTTTTCTTATTGTCTAGTTCCGTGAGCTATGTCCTACGGCTGTTTCACTCCTTCCTACGAAGGCAAAATGCGCCTTCTTCTCAGGACCTCTAACATCCTATGGACATAATCAAGCTCACTACACTTTTCTTAGTAAACCGTTTCTTTGAAGAAGAAACCTGTGTCTAGTGGACGGTTCATTGGCTGGATTTCTTCAATGTCAGCTAATAAGTCATCTTTGATGTCTTCGTATTCGTCACGATTATCCACACAAAGATCAATCGCTTTACGATATTTCTTTGTAACTTCAATGATATATTCAGGTGATTTTAATACACCATCAATTTTAAATGAGTCAACGCCAGCATCAATCATGTCAGATAACTCATCGATAATACACATATCATTCGGACTCATAATGTGTGTACCATTCTCGTCTTCATAAATTGGATATTTATTGCTTCGTTCTTTATCTAATAGGAACATATCCTTTTCAAGCTTACGGTTTTCAATCTCCATGACTTTACCTTGGTATTCAAAATAATTTCCTAATAAAGAACGCTTCGATTGGAACATACAGGTCATCCCGTGTACTTGCACTTCGATTTCCACTTCTGCATTTTCTTTCGTTTCAACGATTGCATCCATGCTCAACTCTCTTGCTAATACAGCACGTTTTGAGCCTTTACGTCCCCAATAGTTGCAAGTATGCCAGTTCGTTGCTGTTGTTTCTGTGTTCCAGTGCAACTTCATTTCTGGAGCTGTCTCACGTACAGCCATTAAGACAGCTGGATCTCCAAACACAATTGCATCTACACCTGCTTCTTTTAAGAACAAAATATATTCATTTAGCTCAGCTACTTTATCATTATGAAATAAGGCATTCATTGCTACATACACTTTTACACCTTTTGGATGCGCAATATTTACAGCTTCAACGATGTCTTCTCGCTTAAACTCTCCTGCTAAACGTAATCCGTATCGTTGCTCGCCAATCATCAATGCTGTTGCTCCAGCATCAATTAACGCTTCTATGTCTCCTACAGCAGTAGGTGTTACTAATAATTCTGGTTTTTTCATCATTTGTCACCTCTTTTAATACTAATCGCAATTCCGTCACCAATTGGTAAAATGGTTGTGTAGAAACCAGGATGATTCATCAACCATTCATTATAAGCTTGTAATTTGCGTGTTAAGCTACGAGCGCCTCTTGTTTTAATTTCTTCCACATCTTGAGCTACATAGCCTTTAAACAAGACATTATCTGAAATGATAACGCCACCTTCTTTTAATAATGGCACGTATAGCTCAAAAAAGCGCTGATATTGTCCCTTAGCTGCATCAATAAATACTGTATCATAAGGACCTTCTGCTACAATTTGTTCATGCAAATCAAAAGCGTCACCAAATAACGTATGAATTTGATTTGCTTTATTTGCTCGCTCAATAAAATGAAGAGCTTTTTCATATCGCTCTTCATCTCTTTCAACTGTTACAACTTTGGTGTCTGGTAAAGCCGTTACCATGCGAATAGCAGAATACCCAATAGCTGTTCCAATTTCTAATATACGTTCTGGGTTATACAGTCGAAGAAGTTGCAAAAGTGTCTCAATTCCTATCAATTCCATAATAGGTACACCATGTTCTTGAGCATAGTGCTCCATTTCTTCGATAAGCTCATTTCGTTTTGGAATAAGCTGTTCTACATAATGCTCAACATTTTGTAAAAGCAACAATGCTTCCCCCGATCAATTCAACAATATATAAATAAAGAGTATTGTCTTCTTTACTTGTTAGCTAAATCTAGTATTTACCGTTAAACAACTTATACATTATATAAGTTTTTCTTTTTAACGTAAACCCGATATATTTTAACATAAAAAGAGAAGGAATGCGAAAAATCGGCACTCCTCCCCATTAATTACCATCGCTGGTTTTCTAATCTGTATCTCTTTTTCCAGTAATATGAATATTTTTTTGTTTGTTGTGCTCTTTTAACGTACGGGTAAAGATAACTTCTCCTTCTGGAGTTGCTAGAAAGTATAGATAGTCTGTTTCCGCTGGTTTTAAGGTTGCCTTAATCGACATCTCACCAGCATTGGAGATTGGGCCTGGTGTAATCCCTTTTACCTTGTACGTATTGTACGGAGAATCGACTTCTAAATCTCGATAAAGTACACGGTCTTTATGTGCACCTAACGCATAGAGCACTGTTGGATCTGTTTGCAAGGGCATATTCTCATCTATTCGATTATAGAACACACTCGCAATCTTTTCACGATCAACTTTTTCTGTAGCTTCTTCTTCAATAAGTGATGCCATCGTTAAAAGCTGGTGAGGGGTATAGGCTTTTTCTTTCATTTCTTCTTCGTATTTTTTGATAACTTCATCTGTTTTACCTATCATTGTAGCCAACATTTCATCTAATGAAACATCTTCATTATAAAATGAATAGGTAGCGGGATATAAGTAACCTTCAAGTGCATACTTAATGTCCTTTTTATCAACTTCATTTGTAATGGTTTTTGGATAGTTCTTTTTCATCTCTTCAACAAATTCTTTAGACTGCACTTTCTCCATTACTTGCTCTTTTGTATAGGATGTATGTTTCTCAAAAACCTCTGCAATTTCACTTAGTTGTCTACCTTCTGGTATCGTCAGCTGAACCTTAGGCGTCCGAGTAACATCTCCTGATTTCATCATGTCAATCATTTGATGAGCACTCATCGAAGGTGAAAATACATACGTGCCAGCTTGAAATCCTGATATATTTTTCACTCTTACGTAAAAGCGAAAGATATCTTTGTTCTTAATCAACTTTTTCTGTTCAAGAATTTGCCCAATTGAAGCTGCAGAAGAGCCTCTTGGAATA
Source organism: Priestia iocasae (assembly GCF_016909075.1). Lineage (GTDB taxonomy): Bacteria > Bacillota > Bacilli > Bacillales > Bacillaceae_H > Priestia > Priestia iocasae. The sequence goes on along the minus strand of NZ_JAFBFC010000001.1, from coordinate 267,963 downwards.
ACTACTTCAACTTCTTCTCCACTATGCTTTTCTGCCGGCTTTAATGCGGATTGAACATATAGAGCTCCTCCACCAGCAATGACCACAAAAGCAAGTAGTAGTCCTATCATCCATTTAATTATTTTTCGTTTCGGTCGTTCATTAAAAATTTGGTGAGACAAGTAAACAACCTCCTCTCATGCGCACTATTATACTACAAATTATCTTATATTTCGTCATATTCATACAAGTTTACTCTATATTGCTGTAGATAAACTTTTTCCAAGCATAAAAACACCCTGCTAGTCTAAGACTAGCAGGGTGTTTTTGTCTAGCTACGGCTATGCTTTTCTTCTAATTGTTTTTACGCTTCTTCCTCATCAAGGAACGTATTCAACATTTCTTCAATCATATCCCACTCTTCTTCCGTCTCGATTGGTTGAAGCTCTCCGTCTTCACCATTATCACTTTCAACGAAAGCTGAAGCATGAATTTCAATTTCTTCATCGTCATCTTGTTCGCTACTCATTGGATAGTAAAGAACATAAGATTTACCGAATTCTTCTGATTGAAATGTGAAAAGAACCTCGCATAATTGTTCATTTCCATTTTCATCTACAACTGTAATTTGTTTTTCGCCATGTGTTGACATATTATTGCACCTCTTCTTTGTAGTAAAGTTATTTCTCTCTATTATCTTGTTACGCTAGCCCTTTAGTTGCTAACTGCACAAGGTAATGGTTTTTCGTTTGTCTTAGTCTAGCTGTAACTATGAGGAGCTTGCTACACTTTTCTTACTGCTTACTGTCTAGGTATCCTTGCAGAATCATGACAGCAGCCATTTTGTCGATTACTTTTTTGCGTTTTTTTCGACTAACGTCAGCAGATAGTAATACTCGCTCTGCTGCCATTGTTGAAAGACGCTCGTCCCACATAATGGTCTCTATATTAAAACCTTTTTTAAGAAGTTCTGCAAATTGTAAGCATGCTTCTCCACGTGGACCGATTGTTCCATTCATGTTTTTCGGCAATCCAACAACAATTTTCTCAACGGAATATTCATCAATTAACTCCTTTAATCTAGGAAGCGATTGCTTCATTTGATTTTCCGGCATTTTAATTGTTTCAATTCCTTGTGCAGTCCAGCCCATTTCATCACTGACAGCTACACCAATTGTTTTCGTGCCAACGTCTAAACCAAGTACGCGCATTTATGAATCCTCTCGATGATGTTTTAAGTATGATTTAACAAGTTCTTCAATTAACTCATCGCGCTCTAATTTGCGGATGATGTTACGTGCATCTTGATGACGAGGAATATAAGCTGGATCTCCAGATAATAGGTAGCCTACAATTTGGTTAATCGGATTATATCCTTTCTCTTGAAGAGCGTCATAGACAGTAAATAACACCTCATGTACACTAGTGTCGGCTGAATCCTCAGGAAAATTGAATTTCATTGTTTGATCAAATGAACTCATTTTTTTCCACCTCACTCTCTTTTTAATAGACGCACTATGAATTCTGTTCACTCTTATCTAATATTGTACACCAAGAAAAGCGAGAATTAAACGGATTTCACCCATTCTTCTACAAATGCTAGTGCGTTATCAATTTGATTTGGGTCTTTACCACCTGCTTGAGCCATATCTGGACGGCCACCACCGCCACCGCCACAAATAGACGCAACTTCTTTTACAAGCTTTCCTGCATGATAACCTTTGTCAATTAAATCTTTGGTAACACCCGCTATAATATTTACTTTCCCTTCTTGTGCCGATGCTAAAACAACAACTGCCGAACCTAATTTTTGTTTTAAATCATCCATCATGGCACGGAGATTATTCATATCTGTACCATTCACCTTAGCAGCAAGCACGTTCACACCATCAATTTCTTTTACTTGATCTACAAGGCTCCCTGCTTCAATGTTGCTTAATTTTGTAGCTAATGACTCATTTTCACGTTGTAATTGACGAATTTCATCAAGAAGTCCTTCTACACGTGTCATGATATCACGAGGGTTTGCCTTAATTTTTGTAGCAACATCTTTTAATAATAACACTTGGTCATTCATTAGTTTGTAAGCAGCTTCACCTGTTACAGCTTCAATACGTCGTGTTCCTGCTCCAATTCCTGATTCCGAAATAATTTTAAACAAGCCAATGACTGATGTATTCGGAACGTGGCAACCACCACATAATTCTAAGCTGTACTCACCAACTTGAACAACGCGTACAATGTCACCATATTTTTCACCAAATAAAGCCATTGCTCCCATTTCTTTTGCTTCATCTAATGATTTATTTTCAATTTGCACGTCAATGCTATTCCAAATCTTTTCGTTCACAATCGTTTCAATTTGCTCAATCTCTTCTTGTGTCACCTGTCCAAAGTGCGAGAAGTCAAAACGTAAACGATCCGACGTTACTAACGAACCAGCTTGGTTAACATGCGTTCCTAGTACATCTTTTAATGCTTGGTGCAATAAGTGTGTCGCAGTGTGATTTTTAACAATGTGACCACGCTTTTCTTGATGAACCTGAGCTGTATATGTGTCACCTTTTGAAAGTGTACCTTCTACAATTTGAACTGTGTGTAAATGTTGACCATTTGGTGCTTTTTGAACGTCTTTTACAATCGCTTGTGTTGTACTATTTTGGATTGTACCTTGGTCAGCTATTTGTCCACCACTTTCTGCATAGAAAGGTGTTTCTTTTAAGATCACTTGTACTTCTTCACCAGCTTTGGCTTCTTCAACTAAATCACCATTTATAACAATTGCCTCAACAAATGTTTCAACCGTGTACTTATCATAACCTACAAATGCACTCTCTACTTTTAGATCACCTAGCATGCCACCTTGAACTTGCATGGAGTTAGAATCTTGACGAGCTGCACGAGCACGCTCACGCTGTGCTTCCATTTCACGTTCAAAGCCCTCGTGATCAACCTTCATGTTCTCATCTTCTGCATACTCTTCCGTTAGTTCTACTGGAAAACCGTACGTATCGTATAAGCGAAACACATCTGTGCCTTCAATTGTATTGCTACCTTTATCTTTTTCTTTCTTAATAACTGTCGCTAAGATTGCAAGACCTTCATTTAACGTTTCATGGAAACGCTCTTCTTCGTTTTTCATCACGCGTTGAATAAAGTCTGTTTTTCCTTTTACTTCTGGATAGAAGTCAACCATAATTTCAGCCACAACAGGAACGAGTTCATACATAAATGGTCGATTAATGTTTAGCTTTTTCGCATAACGAACAGCACGACGTAATAGACGACGCAATACATAACCGCGTCCTTCATTTGATGGAAGAGCACCATCTCCTACTGCAAATGTCACCGTACGAACATGGTCAGCGATAACTTTAAATGCCACATCTTTTTCTACATCTGTACGATATTTCTCACCAGAAATGCTTTCTGTTGCTTCAATAATGGGCATAAAAAGATCTGTATCAAAGTTCGTTGGTACATCTTGAATAACAGATACCATACGCTCTAACCCCATACCTGTATCAATATTCTTCTTTGGAAGCGGAGTGTATGTGTTATCTGGGTTATGATTAAATTGTGAAAACACTAAGTTCCATATTTCTAAGTAACGCTCATTTTCTCCACCTGGGTAAAGCTCAGGGTCATTTACATCATTTCCATACGCTTCACCACGATCATAGAAAATTTCTGTATTTGGACCACTTGGGCCTTCACCAATATCCCAGAAGTTACCTTCCAAACGAATAATGCGCTCTTTTGGAACGCCCATTTTTTCATTCCAAATTGTAAATGCTTCTTCATCTTCAGGGTGAATCGTAACGGATAATTTTTCAGGATCAAATCCAATCCATTTATCACTTGTTAGGAACTCCCAAGCCCACTCGATGGCTTCTACTTTAAAGTAATCACCGATTGAGAAATTCCCTAACATTTCAAAGAATGTATGGTGACGAGCTGTTTGCCCTACATTTTCAATATCATTTGTACGAATTGATTTTTGCGCATTGCAAATACGTGGATTTTCAGGAACAACACGACCGTCAAAGTATTTTTTTAGTGTTGCTACTCCACTGTTAATCCATAAAAGGGAAGGGTCTTCATGTGGAACAAGGGAAGCGCTTGGCTCTACATCGTGTCCTTTTTCTTGAAAAAAATCTAAATACATTTGACGAACTTGAGCTGATGTCAATTTTTTCATTTCAATAACCTCCTAATAAAATAACTTACTTTTTTGCATACAAAAAAACCCTCATCCCATAACAGGGACGAGAGTTTTGCTCGCGGTACCACCCTGATTATGAACCATTTTCGTAAATGGTTCATCACCTCAATAGCTTTAACGTAGCCATTACGGCAGAGTTTATCTGCACTCCAGATTAGCGTTCTGTTACTCTTCATCTAGAATTTCTCTCAGCCATGGAAATTCCTCTCTGAAAAAGATGGGCTGTAACATACTCGATCCTTCATCGATTTACAGTTATGTAACGGTTTCTTATGGCGATATTATGACAAATTACACACCCTTTGTCAATGTTTGAAAACATCAGTACGCAAATGAAGAATGGAAACTTTTAAAACCGAGAGAATAGGAACGGCTAAAATAAGGCCAATGATTCCTCCAAGCTCTCCTCCTAAAAGAAGAGCAAACATAATGAACAAAGGATGAATGTGTAGACTTTTTCCAACAATTAAAGGAGAGAGAACGTTACCTTCTAAAAACTGTAGTGAAAACACAACGCACAATACGATAATGACAAGTTTTGTTGAGATGGTAGCTGCAATGATAGCTCCAGGAATTGCACCAATAATCGGACCGAAATAAGGAATAACATTCGTAATACCAATAATGGTGCCTAATAAAAGCGCATATGGAACGTGAAATAGCCACAGCACTAGTGTAGCGATTCCACCAATAATTAAACAAACAAAAAACTGTCCTCTAATATAATTTCCTAGTGATTCATTGACATCATGTAAAAATCGTTTGCCTGGCTCATGCCATTTTGGCGGAGTTAAAAAAGCTGCCGCCTTCTTGATAAGCGTGACATCTTTTAGCATATAAAAAACAATGAATGGGATGATAACAATGACAATAAATGCATTGAGAAGCGATTTAACTCCTTCCATTAAGCGTGTGACTAAAGAATCAACAGCTCTTTCTAAATCATCAATCCCCTCTTCAATTCGCTCATGAACTCCGTTTGGTAATGTAGAGGTACGCTCATGAATCTCTGTCATCCATTCTTTATATAAAGTGGTTAGTTGAGGGAGCTGCTCGTTTAAATCCTTTAATTGAGCAAGAAAGAGTGGAAATCCTTTATAGATTCCATAACCAATTCCTCCAAAGAAAAACAAATAGATAATAAGAATAGCTAAAGGTCTAGGTAGGCCATTTTCATGTATTTTTTCAATAATGGGGTGGAGCAAGTATGTAATAAATGCTGCAATTAGAAAGGGAGAAATTGCTTTAAAAACCATGCCAACGAATGGTAACCAAAGAAACTGAATTTTAAAAAAGACAAAAATACAAAGCAGCACTAATAACACAATACCTAAACGGTAAAACCATCTAAATGATACTTCTCGCAACAAAATCCCTCCTCCACATTAGTGTGTACAAAAAGGAGAGAATATATATATAAGAGAATATTGTTCACAACACGATAAAACAAAAACGAGTTCCACAACAAAAACCCTTACCTATTTATCCATTCATTTTACTGGATTTTATGGGTAAGGATTTTTAAATAATCTTAAAAGGGTGGGACAAGGAGTTTATCCTTGTCCCACCCTCTCATTTTTGTTAACGGAACGTTTTCATCATACGCTTGCGCATTCTTTTCATGTTACGCTTCGTTAATAAATCTCGACCTTCTGCAACTTTATATGCATAAGCTCCAATTCCAAAGGCAACCATTGAAGGAATAATTTTATTCATTGTACTTCCTCCCTATAAAGGATTAAAAGTTCACTGAACGCTCATCATCTGAAAATAAGTCATCTAATGAACTCAACGTTCCATCCTCTTCAACTTGATGTGTATTTACCTGTCCTTTTGAAATGGTCATTTCAATAAAGCAGTTCCAACAGTAATATTGATTGACACCAATTTTGCCCACATCAATGCTTTTACAATTCGGACACCTAAACAAAATGGACACCTCTTTTTCGTTATCTATTAGTAACGCATTATGTCCATTTTTACTATTTTTATACAATAGAAAGGGCCGAACAGCTGTTAAAGAAAACAGGATGGCAGTTAAATAATTGTTCAATTATTTAACTAACCTTATCGTATGGATAGTTACATAAAATCATACGGCGTAACGTTTTCCATGCCAATATTTGCATCTTTCATAAACGGTACTTCATCGTCTTCGATTTCGTTGTTGATTTGTTCTCCTAACAGCTTCAACAAATTCGTTTGCCTTATTCCGTCATCATTGCGTTTCACACTTAATTGAAATGCTTCTTCTTCTCCGCATAGAATAAGAAATTGTTTACTTCTTGTCACAGCCGTGTAAATTAAATTTCTTCGCAACATTCGGTAATAACTTTTTACAATTGGGAGAACAACAATTGGGAATTCACTACCTTGTGATTTGTGAATAGAACAACAATAAGCATGCGTAATTTGATTGAAATCTTGTTTTGTATACGTCACTTCGTTTCCATCAAAAGAGATGACAAGCATATCTTGTTTTTCTGTGTTTTCTTTTGCATAAAAAAGGGATACAATTTCACCCATATCTCCATTAAACACATTACTCTCCGGTTGATTGACAAGCTGAAGTACTTTATCACCAGGACGATAAACTACATCTCCATGCTTAATCTCCCGTCTCTTTTCTTGTTTTGGATTAAACAACTCTTGCAACTCAACGTTTAACCGATCAATTCCTGCTGGTCCTCTATACATCGGTGCTAATACTTGAATATCTTTCGGAGAGTAGCCTTTTTTGACTGCATTTGCACAAACTTTTTTCACCACATCTGCTATTTGTGATGAATGACATTTAATAAAAGAGCGATCTATTTGAGGGTTGGCTAAATCTTTCGGAACAATTCCTTTTTTTATATCGTGTGCAAGATCAATGATTGATGAACCTTCAGCTTGGCGATATACATCAACTAAACGAACGGTTGGAATGGAATTTGATTGTAATAAATCTTTCAACACTTGGCCAGGTCCTACAGAAGGTAACTGATCCTCGTCTCCTACTAAAATGACTTGTACATCATCAGGCAAGGATTTAAATAGCTGATGAGCCAACCATAAATCAACCATCGAGACTTCATCAACAATGAGCATCTTTCCTTTAATTGGATTGTCTTCATTGTGATCAAATCCTTCTTGACCGTTCCATTTTAATAGACGATGAATGGTAACAGCCGGAAGTCCTGTCGCTTCACTCATTCGTTTTGCTGCACGCCCTGTTGGAGCAACAAGCAAAACAGGAAATACCTCATCTTTTTTATAATCTTTTGGCTCTAAGGAACAACCGTGAAGCTCTGAGTACAGCTCAACAATTCCTTTAATAACAGTCGTTTTCCCTGTACCTGGACCACCCGTTAAAAGGAGCATAGGCGATTGCAAGGCAGTTTGAATCGCCTCTTTTTGCGATGGTGCATATTGTACCCCAAGACGTTCTTCTAATTCCCCTAAAGCAAGCAAAAATTCTGACTCTGGAAACTGGTCTTCGTACTGAGTTTGCGAAAGAAGTTGTTGAATTGACTTTACTAACCCTTTTTCAGAATAAAACAAAGGGGGAAAATAGATGCGCTCTTCGTCAATAATGATTTTCTTATCTTGCTTTAACCCTTCTATTTCTCGCGTCATATCCATTTCATCAATCTGATCTGTACGATGATGTTGAAGAAGCTCTTTTGTACGAGCCAATAGCTGATCTATTGTTACATAAACATGTCCCATTTGGTTACATTCTTGTTCAATAACATATAAAACTCCGGCACGCAATCGATCAGGGTGATTACTTGCCATTCCAAGTTTTTTACCAAGCTCATCTGCACGAGCAAATCCAATTCCTTGAATATCTTCAACAAGCTGATACGGTTGATTTTGAACAATGTCTAATGCATCTTGTTTGTAAGCTTGGAAAATTTTCATCGATAATTGAGGACCAAATCCATAATCCGTCAATTTTATCATAATCTCTTCTAAGCCTTGATGTTCTCGAAGCTGATTCACTAAAGAAGTCGCTTTTTCTTCAGATAAACGTTTTACTTTCTTTAACGAAGAAGGATCTTGCATAATTTTCAAGATGGCATTTTCACCTAGCGCCTCTACAATATTCTCGGCTGTCTTTTTTCCAATTCCCTCAAAAAGATCACTAGATAAATACTGAATAACACCTTGCTTTGATTGAGGAAGCTCCTTTTTAAATTGCTCAACTTGAAACTGCAGCCCGAATTTAGGGTGATCTTTTAGATAGCCATAAAACGTATATACTTCATCTTCATGTAACCGAGGAAAGTAACCGGTGACTACTGCCTCTTTTTCATCAAGAGCGATATTCGTTTCCTTTACACGAATGCGCGTAACATTATACAAGTTCTCTTCGTTATGAAAAACAGTAACAATAGCGGTTCCTTTTATGTAATTGCGATTGTCTTCTAAAGGGCTCATCGTATTTTCACTCATGTCATTCACCCCTTTCCTCACTTACACGTTTTTAGTGCTCTAACGTAGTTAAGACACGCTTACCATTACTAGCCAGCATATGATCAGGCTGTACTTCTAGTGCTCGATCAAACAGTTGAATCGCTTTTTCTTTTTCATCTTTCATTGCATAAGCAACACCTAAGTTATAGTATGCATCTGCATGCTCAGGATCTTGCTCTACGACCATATTCATTTGTTCAATCGATTCTTCTACCATTTCCAATTGAGCTAAGCATAGTCCATATTGAAAACGTGCTTCAGCATCATGTTCGTTTAGTTCCACCGCTCGTTGTAAGTATGGCAAGGCAAAACGCAGTTGGTCACTATGAAATAGTGTTAACCCAAGCATGAAATAAACATCTGATGAATCTAGTCCCTTTTTCATCGCTAATTCGAAGTAGTGTCTAGCTTGCTCTAGCTGATTTAAATTAAAATACACGCTCCCTGCTCCGTAATAAGCAGTAGCTACTGTATCATCGATTTCAATAGCACGTTCATAAAATTTTAGCGCTCGGTCCAGTTCATCTACCGCTGCTAACAAGTTTCCAAAGTTCACATATACAATTGGATCTTTCGGATTCTCCTCGATTGCCTCGGAAAATACCTTTGCTGCTTCTTCAAATTTACCTTCTCTCATATATTCAATACCTAATTGGTTTTTGTCCGTCATCTAATCACTCCGTTACACTTCTTTTATGTAAAAAATAAACTTGTCTTTCATTTTACCCACTGTAATTATAACATAAAAAGAAGGCTTTCTTAACAGAGACCAAAACACATCTCTGTTAAGAAAGCCAATAAAACTTCTTTGCTTGCGTTGCTTTAGAGCAGCTTTTTCCCGTGTCTCTAACGTCCTATGAGACGGAATGAGCTTGCTACCATTTTCTTACTGTTTAGCTACACTTTTCTTTATACATACCAGATTTGTTCGTTATTTTTAAAGACTTTATCGATTGTGCCTCCACCTAAACACTCGTCACCATTATAGAATACAACGGCTTGTCCAGGTGTGATGGCACGAATTGGTTCATGGAATGTGACTTTCACTTGATTTTCATCAATCTTTTCAACCGTTACTTTGTTGTCAGCTTGACGATAGCGGAATTTTGCTGTACATGTAAGTGGCTCTGTTAAATCCTTCTTATTTACCCAACTTATATTTGTAGCAGTAATGGATTCAGAGTAAAGCAACTCGTTATGGAACCCTTGATCTACATAAAGGATGTTCTTCTCTAAATCTTTTCCGACTGCAAACCAAGGCTCACCGCTTCCGCCAATTCCCAAACCATGGCGTTGACCGATTGTGTAATACATTAAACCATCGTGCTTACCTTTCACTTCACCATCAAGCGTTTGCATCACACCTGGTTGAGCAGGTAAGTATTGACTTAAAAATTCTTTAAAGTTACGTTCTCCGATAAAGCAAATACCTGTACTGTCTTTTTTCGTAGCTGTTGCTAAACCTGCTTCTTTAGCAATTTCACGTACCTTTGATTTATCAATTTCACCAATAGGGAACATGACTTTTGATAATTGGTCTTGTGTTAATTGATTTAAGAAATAGGTTTGATCTTTATTTTCATCAACACCACGAAGCATCTTATATTCGCCATCACGATATGCTACACGCGCATAGTGACCTGTCGCTAAATAGTCTGCTCCCAATGTCATCGCATGTTCTAAAAATGCTTTAAACTTAATTTCTTTGTTACACATGACATCAGGGTTTGGTGTTCTCCCTGCTTTGTACTCATCTAAAAAGTATGTGAATACTTTATCCCAATATTGTTTTTCAAAGTTGACTGCATAATAAGGAATACCAATTTGATTACATACACGAATCACATCGTTATAATCTTCTGTTGCCGTACACACACCGTTTTCATCTGTGTCGTCCCAGTTTTTCATAAAAATTCCAATTACGTCATATCCTTGTTGTTTTAAAAGAAGAGCTGCAACAGAGGAATCCACTCCTCCACTCATCCCAACAACAACGCGCGTATCTTTAGGTGCTTTTGTCAACTTCTCCACCTCCAATTATTTATTTTCAAATGAACTTTCCTATGAGGATGACCCAGCTCGCTACACTTTTCTTATTGTCTAGTTTCGCAAGCTAGCCTCTACGGTCAGTTCGCTCCTTCCTGCGAAGTTAAAGAGCAACTTCTTCTCAGGAACTCCAATGCCCTATCAGGCTGATCGCGCTTGCTGCACTTTTCTTACTTCGTTAGGCGTTTGACAATTTTAGCTGTTTCGCGTGCTGCTTTTTCAATTTGTTCCGCTGTATTGCCTAATCCAAAGCTGAATCGGATAGAGGATGCGAGACGATCAGATCCTTTTCCAAACATAGCAACCAAGACGTGAGAAGGATCAATAGACCCCGCAGTGCATGCTGAACCACTTGATGCTGCAATACCAGCTAAATCTAGGTTTACAAGCATCGATTCCACATTTGTGCCTGGAAACGAAACGTTTAGTACATGTGGTAACGATTGATCAAGGTATCCATTCATGGAGAATGAAATTCCCTCTTCTTCAAACACGTTCACCATTACTTGTTTATATGCTTTATATTCATCTGCTCGCTTTTGCAGAGTATGTTGAGAGATCTTAACAGCTTCTTCAAAACCTACAATGTTTGTAACATTTTCTGTACCTGCTCGTCGCTTACGCTCTTGTTCTCCACCAAAAAGGAGCGGTGACAGCGTAACAGAAGGTGATGCATATAAAAAGCCAATCCCCTTCGGTCCATTAATCTTATGAGAAGATACGGATAGAAGATCGACATCTAATTCTTGCACATTCAACGGAATTAATCCATAAGCTTGCACTGCATCAGTATGAAAATATGCTTGATGCTCTTTTAAAAGCTCTCCAATTTCCTTAATTGGCTGAATGGTTCCTACTTCATTGTTTCCATACATAACAGATACAATAATCGTTTGATCGGTTAAAGCGTTTTTAACATCTTTAACCGTTACTTCACCTTTATCGTTCACAGGTAAATACGTAACGTCAAATCCTTGTTGCTCTAAATATTGACATGTGTGTAGTATAGCATGGTGTTCAACTTGAGTTGTAATAATATGATTTCCTTTATGACGATTCGCTAATGCAACTCCTATCAATGCCATATTATCAGCTTCTGTTCCACCACTTGTAAAAATAATGTCGTTTGCACGAGCTCCAATACTTGATGCCATTGTTTGACGCGCTTCATCTAAGAAACGTCGACTTTCACGTCCAAAATGATGAATGCTTGATGGGTTTCCAAAATATTCATGCATGAACGTTGTCATCTTATCTATAACTGCTGGATGCATAGGAGACGTTGCTGCATGATCTACATAAATTCGATCCATTACGATCACTCCTTTTCCTACTTTTATCCTCACCGATTCTTTCATAATCACTCTATTTTTTTATATGTTAAACCTGCACTAAAACCTGTTCAATAGATAGTAAATTGAGAAAAAGAATAACTTCATGCAACATCCCTTGCCCACCTATCCAATGAGATGATTGGATTCAGGTAGCAAGGGATGTCGCGAGCTGGATGAAAGAGGTGCTTTTCACTCCTCTTGACACAGCCCCTATATATAGAGAACACCTTAAATATAAAACATGTAAGATTCTTGTTCTCCATCTGAATAATTTGCTAAGTCTTCTAATGTAGTGCTATTTAATACTTCTTTTACTGCATCACGAATGCGAATCCAAAGCTCTCTTTTAGCTGGCTCTTCATCTTCTAAGCCTTCTACAGGACTGATTGGTCCTTCTAACACGGAAATAATGTCCCCTGCTGTAATTGTAGCGGGTTCATTCGCTAAAATATATCCTCCATAAGCACCTCGTACACTTTTTACCAAACCTGCATTACGTAATGGTGAAATCAGTTGCTCTAGGTAATGCTCTGATAAATCATGTGTTTGTGCAATGGTTTTTAGTGATATTGGCCCTTCTCCAAAACGCTTTGCCAATTCAATCATAATGGTTAAACCGTAACGACCTTTTGTCGATATTTTCATACTTGTGCACCCCTTCTATATCTCAAAAAAATCTATTTTGTTCATTCATATTTATAACAACAAGCTTCATTTGTCTACTCATTATTACGTTTAATAAAAATAAGGATGTTGACATTATAACATACTATTCCTATCGGATGCATTTTAGGTTCTACTTCCACTATAATAGAATTTATGGACAAAACAGTAGGAGAGGTTAATGATGACAAAAAAACCACTTGCATTTCGAATGCGTCCCACACATTTAGAGGACGTAATTGGTCAACAACATTTAGTAAGTGAAGGCAAAATTATTCATCGCATGGTAAAGGCAAATCACTTAACCTCGATGATTTTATATGGACCACCGGGAACAGGAAAAACAACAATCGCTACCGCAATCGCTAAAAGCACCAAAACTGCGTTTCGACAATTAAATGCTGTTGTTAATAATAAAAAAGATATGGAAATTGTAGCAGAAGAAGCAAAAATGTCAGGAAAAGTCATTTTACTTCTTGATGAAGTACACCGCCTTGATAAAGCAAAACAAGACTTTTTATTACCGTACCTTGAAAACGGAATGATTATTTTAATTGGAGCTACCACGAGCAACCCTTATCATGCAATTAATCCAGCTATTCGAAGTCGATGTCAAATCTTTGAATTAAAGCCGCTGCAACCAGGCGATATTAAAACAGCTTTAACAAGAGCGATTAAGGATACAACACATGGATATGGAAACCAAACTATCCATATCGAGGACGAAGCAATGAACCATTTTGCAACAGGATGCAACGGAGATGTCCGAGCTGCATTAGGTGCATTAGAATTAGCCATATTATCAACCGAACCCAACAAAGAAAATGAAACAATTATCTCCCTCTCTACAGCTGAAGAATGCTTACAAAAAAAGTATTTTGATCACGATAAAGGCGGAGATGCGCACTACGACGTGTTATCGGCTTTTCAAAAATCGATACGAGGGAGCGATGTAAATGCCGCCCTCCACTACTTAGGACGATTGATTGAGGCTGGGGATTTAATTAGCATTAATCGTCGACTATTAGTCATTGCATATGAAGATATCGGATTAGCAAACCCTCAAGCAGGAGCTCGCACCCTATCAGCTATTGAAGCTTCAGAGCGACTAGGCTTCCCAGAAGCAAGAATTCCGTTAGCTAATGCAGTGATTGAACTATGCTTGTCACCAAAGTCAAATTCAGCATACAAAGCCCTAGACGAGGCTATTGCAGACATAAAAAAAGGACTAGCAGGTGAGGTCCCTCCTCACCTCAAGGATGCTCATTATAAAGGGGCCAATCAGTTAGGACGAGGACTAGCTTATTTATATCCTCATGACTATGAATCTGGATGGGTAAAGCAACAATATTTGCCTAATTCCATCAAAAATAAAAAATACTACACACCGAAACAAACAGGTAAATTTGAACAAGCACTTTCCCACATTTATCATAATCTAACTAGATAATCAGCAACCCTCTCCTCTTGTCTATTTATTTTAATGATAGGCAAGGGGAGTTTATTTGAACACTTTTTATATCGCTCTTCTGATGGAATCATCTTTCATTTTACTAGATGTATAGACAGCTATTTGGTTGGTAAGCATATAAAGGAATATGTACAAAGCCAAATCTTCAAACAATAGGAGTTGAGAGAATGAAAGTGAGGCAAGATGCTTGGACTCACGAAGATGATGTGCTCCTAGCCGAAACTGTATTGAGCTATATAAGGGATGGTTTTACACAGTTAGCAGCCTTCGACGAAGTTGGAGATAAACTTAATCGAACATCTGCAGCTTGTGGATTTAGATGGAATGCAGAGGTACGAAAAAATTATAATCATGCTATTTCGCTAGCTAAAAAGGAGCGTAAAGAACGCAAACGAGCTGCAATGACCACTAACACTAAGACAATTAAAGAGAAAAATCCGACCTCTTCTCCTACTAACGACCGTTACTTTTCTTTTGATGAAGTCATTGGTTATTTAAATACTCTAAAAGACGATATCAAACAAATTCATCACTTACAGTTTAAAAATAAAGAATTAAAAGAAGAAAAAGACGCATTACTAAAAACCAATAAACAATTGAAAGAAAAAATAGCATGTTTATCCAAACAACAGACAACCATCCATGAAGATTATGAAGCATTACTTAAAATCATGGAGCACGCTCGAAAAGAAGTATTATTTAATGAACAATCCAATTAATAAAAAAGAGTCTATGTGAAGCGGGACACGCTCTTCCCTTTAACATAGACTCTTTTTGTTATGGTTTATTCGTCACCAACACGACGAATTTGAATGTTTGATAATAATTCATTCATTACGTGCCCAGCCATAATCAAACCTGCAACTGAAGGAACAAATGCATTTGAAGAAGGTGGCATTTTCGCTTTACGAATTTGCGCTTGATCGTTTCCAACTTCTTTGCGAATATCTTCACGGATGACGATTGGACGCTCATCAGAAAAGACTACATTAATCCCTTTACGAATACCTTCTTTACGCAAGCGTGTGCGAACAACCTTTGCAATTGGATCTGTATGGGTCTTTGAGATATCTGCAATACGGAAACGAGTTGGGTCCATTTTGTTAGCAGCACCCATACTTGAGATGATGGGAATATTGCGTTTTAAACATTCTTTCATTAAGTGAATCTTATATGAGATCGTGTCCGATGCATCTACTACAAAATCAGGTTGATAGCTGAAGAAATCTTCATACGTTTCTTCTGTGTAAAACATCTTCAATGAAATAACTTCACAATCTGGATTAATATCCGCAATACGCGCTTTCATTAAGTCTGCTTTAGGTTGTCCAACCGTCGATAATAATGCATGAATCTGACGATTGACGTTCGTAATATCCACGTCATCTTTATCCACTAAAATAAGACGACCTACACCAGAACGTGCAAGTGCTTCTGCTGAAAAAGACCCAACACCGCCAATCCCTAAGATCGCAACTGTACTTCCTTTTAATGTATCTAAGCCCTCTTTACCGATAGCTAATTCGTTACGCGAAAATTGATGTAACATGCTGTGTAACACTCCGCCTTTCATCTATATTCATTCACTGTTGTATAGTGATAGCTTTCCCTTTTCTACAAACAGCAAACAACGAAACCTTTGTCAATTGCACACGATTTAGAATATATCACATTTCCGATGAAAAGCAAGTAAATCTGTAGGTTTTCTTATGTTCTCGTTTCACAAACATGGCTGCTACGTAATAATACTTAAAATACTTAATATCCTTAACTACTCTTCACACTACAAAATAAACCCCTATGCATGTTAGCTGCATAGGGGTAATCGTTTGTAAGGTATGTATAGTCCCAATCGTGCCGTCCTACATACCAATGTTTTGAACCCGCTCTCGGCAGGTGGGTGCTCTGCTTCAATCATTGTAAGTCCTTTAAATAAAGGCATGTACGCTGATCGAAAACTCCAAGCTCCCAATCAAAAAATGTTAGGTCAAAATAAAAGGAATGAAGACGAACACATCAGGACTATTTAATTCTTGAATGTATCTTACCATAGAAAATTGCACTTTGCAATCAGATCGATTGTCACAATTTAAAAGGAAATTTTTGTATATAAATACCTATCTTTATTCCCTTTTTTTCTTCGTGATTGCAAGGTTTAATTCTTGTAATTGAGCTTCACTTACCTGTCCTGGCGCTTCTGTTAATAAGCAGCTTGCGCTTGCTGTTTTAGGGAATGCAATTGTATCACGTAAGTTTGTGCGACCTGCTAATAACATCACAAGGCGGTCAAGACCTAATGCAATTCCACCGTGTGGAGGTGTACCATATTCAAACGCTTCAAGTAAGAATCCAAATTGCTCATAAGCTTCTTCTGTTGAGAATCCTAACGTTTCGAACATTTTTTCTTGAATGTCGCGCTCATAAATACGCAATGATCCCCCACCAAGCTCATATCCGTTTAACACTAAATCATATGCTTGTGCGCGTACTTTGCTAGGCTCACTATCTAAATATGGTAGATCTTCGCGAACTGGCATTGTAAACGGGTGATGAGCTGCATAGTAACGACCCTCTTCTTCATCATGCTCAAGCAATGGCCAGTCTGTTACCCATAGGAAGTTGAATTTTGACTCATCAATCAGGCCTAGTTCTTTTCCTAGCTTTAAGCGAAGTGCTCCTAATGCATCTGCTACAACAGACGTTTTGTCTGCAACAAATAATAAAAGGTCACCAGCTTCTGCTTGTAGCGTGTCCGCAAACTGTTTTTGCTCTTCTTCGTTAAAGAACTTCGCAATTGGACCTTTTAAGCCGTCTTCCTCTACTTTTAACCATGCCAATCCTTTTGCTCCGTACACAGATACAAATTCCGTTAATGCATCAATATCTTTACGTGAATAGTTCGCAGCTGAACCTTTTACATTAATGGCTTTTACTTGTCCACCACTTTGTACTGCACCGCTAAACACTTTAAATCCACACTCTTGAACAAGTTCAGATAAATCAACTAATTCCATGTCAAAGCGTGTATCAGGTTTGTCTGATCCATAACGGCCCATCGCTTCATCATAAGACATGCGTGGAAATGGAAGTGTGACTTCGACTCCTTTTACGTCTCTCATTACTTTCGCCATCATTTGCTCTGTTAATTCCATGATTTCTTCTTGTGTTAAGAAAGATGTTTCAATATCAATTTGTGTAAATTCTGGCTGACGATCTGCACGTAAATCTTCATCACGGAAACAACGTGCTACTTGATAATAGCGCTCAAATCCACTTACCATTAAAAGTTGTTTAAAAATTTGCGGTGATTGTGGCAGTGCATAAAACTCACCTTCGTGTACACGACTCGGCACTAAATAGTCACGTGCTCCCTCTGGTGTACTTTTGGTTAAAATAGGTGTCTCTACATCTAAGAAACCATTATCATCTAAAAAAGTACGAATTGTTTTTGTAATGTTATGGCGCATCTTAAACGCATTAAACATTTCTGGACGACGAAGGTCTAAATAACGGTATTTTAAGCGAACATCTTCTGATACATCTGTGTTGTCAGCAATCGTAAAAGGAGGTGTTTTCGCTTTATTTAAAACGGTAATGCTTTCTGCTTGCACTTCAATTTTACCTGTTTTTAAATTTTCGTTTACTGTGCTGCCTTCACGAGCTACAACCGTTCCCGCAATATGAAGAACATATTCGTTTCGAACATCTTCCGCAATTTTTAGTGCATCTCCTGATGTTTCAGGGTTAAAAACAACTTGCACAAGCCCACTACGGTCACGTAAATCAATGAAAATAAGTCCACCTAAATCACGACGCTTTTGAACCCAGCCTTTCAAGTTAACTGTTTCACCAATTGCCTTCTCTGTTACTTCACCACAAAAATAGGATCTTTCTAACATGTTTGCTCCCCCTTAAGCTTGTAATTCTTTTAAATGTTGCACTAATGAATCAATGGATACTTCTACTTGTTCACCAGATTGCATATCTTTTACGTTTACAATATTCTTTTGAAGTTCGTCATCACCTAGTACAATGACATATTTTGCTTCATGACGGTCCGCTGCTTTAAATTGAGCTTTTACCTTTTTATCTTGATAGTCTTTTTCAGCTACGAATCCAGCTGCACGTAATGTATTTACAATTGAGACTGATTTATCTTTTGCTGCATCTCCAAGTGTCACAACATAGCAATCCACACCTTTTGAAACAGGAAGCTCAATTCCTTCTGCTGCTAATGCAGATAATAAACGTTCAATACTTAGAGCAAATCCAATTCCAGGTGTTTCTGGTCCGCCGATGCTTTGCACAAGTCCGTTATAACGACCTCCACCACAAAGTGTTGTAATCGCACCAAATCCTTCTGCTTCACTCATTAATTCAAAAGCTGTGTGATTATAATAATCAAGACCACGTACCAAGTTAGGGTCGACTACAAATTCAATGTCTAAATCCTTTAAGTATTGTTGAACTTTTTCAAAGTACTCTTTTGAATAATCATTTAAATACTCAAGAATAGATGGTGCTGTCGCCATTAGTTCATGGTCACGATCTTTTTTACAATCTAAAATGCGAAGTGGATTTTTTTCAAGGCGACTTTGACAATCTGAACAAAATTCATTTATACGTGGAGAAAAGTGATCGATTAAAGCTTGACGATGAGCTTGACGACTTTCCGTATCGCCTAAACTGTTAATAACCAGCTTTAACTTTTTCAATCCAAGTGATTGATAGTACTGCATTAATAAAGCAAGAACCTCTGCGTCAATTGCTGGGTCGTTACTTCCCAATGCTTCTACACCAAATTGTACAAACTGGCGAAAGCGACCAGCCTGTGGGCGCTCATAACGAAACATAGGTCCAATGTAAAATAGCTTCGTTGGTTGATTCGCTTCTCCGTGCATTTTATGAGTCACATATGAACGTGTAACGGCTGCTGTTCCTTCTGGTCGAAGTGTTAGGCTACGGCCACCACGATCTTCAAATGTATACATTTCTTTTTGAACCACATCGGTTGTCTCACCTACACCTCGTTGAAATAACTCTGTATGTTCAAAAATAGGTGTACGAATTTCTTGATAATTAAACGCACGGCAAATTTCACGTGCTTTTTGTTCAACAAACTGCCAATATTCTACCGTTCCCGGTAAGATATCTTGTGTTCCTCTTGGTATTTGAACTGACATAATCCTTCTCTTCCTCCAATGTAACGAGTTTATATTTTATCAATGAGCAGATTAGACAAACGTTTTTGAGCAAACAAAAAAACTCCCACCCCTACAAAACGTAGGGACGAGAGTTTTCTCGTGGTACCACCCTAATTGAAGCACAAAAACACGTGCTTCCACTCAATTCGTTAACGTACGAAAACGTTCATCTCCTACTAAGAAAAATCGTTTCAGAGTGAAACCTCCAGAGTGTTCTTTCGCTAAGTCATCATGTAGAAATGCTTTCAGCCTAGGGCACTTCTTCTCTTTGCATGTGTATTCTTACCTACTTTTCTCCTTCAAAGGCTCTCTTGATATAAATATGTATCTATTAGTTTGACCGTTTAACAGGTCTTTATAAACAAAATTGTAGCAATCAATTGTCTACTATATTACGAATGAAAAGCGTCGTTGTCAAGCACCTTTCATTATTAGGAACGATTTAAATGCTTTCGTAATTTTTGTACATCTCGCAAGGTAAGGCCGAACTCTGACGCTAACTCAACTGATGATGCTTCTGTTTCTTTTTCAACAAAATCGTGAAAATTCACACCGAATAATTGATTTCCTTGTCGATATGAATGCTCACCTTTTTCACTAAATTTCATTCAAAATTCCTTCTTTCTTATGTTAAAGTGTCGAACCCATTGGTGCATATGCTACATATCATGCCCACTTTTCATTCAATTTTTCACTTTAAAAGGAATTTTTTATTTGATAGAGAATACTAGGACGTAATCCATTTTTCCGACAAGGAGATTTCATAGCAGTGAAAAAACGGTTAATGAAGCTAACTGTCTGTTTTATGTTTGGTGCGCTTTCTTTATTCACATCGTCTTATAACCACAAACAATCGCCCAGCCTTTTTCATGTATCTGTGACAGCTAATTTATTAAATGTCCGTAACGGACCAGGCCTCTCTTTTCCTATTATAAATCAAGTCGAGAAAGACAGGATTTTTTCAGTACTAGATGTACAAGGAGAATGGTACGCTGTTCAACTTGAAAAACGCGTTGGCTGGATTTCAAGTGATCATGTTATTGAAACGAGCAACTCTCCTTTCTCTCCGCAACAGAAAGAGGCTCTCTCTGTTCCAGCGTTCACACATGAATCAACTATTTTGAACAATAAAACGATTGTATTAGATGCTGGACACGGTGGAGAAGATAAAGGAGCAATTGGCACTCAAGGAACATATGAAAAAGATTTAACACTTCGAACTGTATTGTTACTGAAACAAAAATTAAAAGCTGCAGGTGCAAGCGTCATTTTAACTCGACAAGACGATTCTTACCTCTCTCTTTCGTCTCGCACCATGCCATCACGCCTTTCTGCTAACAATGTCTTTTTAAGCATACATTACAACAGCATGATAAACGATCAAGTTGAAGGTATTATGACTTATTATTATAACGAACATGAAGATCTATCACTCGCTTCTCATATCCATAAAGAGCTTGTAACATCAACGTCTCTTCATAACAAAAAAGTTCGGTTTGGCGACTATTATGTACTAAGAGAAAACCCTAGGCCAAGCGCATTAATTGAGTTAGGCTTTTTAAGTAACGCTAACGAGGAGACCTACATTAACTCTTTAGATTATCAACATACCATCACAACATCTATCGTAAACGGTCTTGTTACTTACTTTTCTGAACGCGCTGCTCAATGAGCTAGTATTGCAAAAATGGACAGCGATTATTGTCATCGCTGTCCATTCTCTCACTTATTTACTTTCTATAATTAAAGTTACTGGGCCATCATTTGTAAATGAAACATCCATCATGGCACCAAATGAGCCTGTTTCTACCTTTAAGCCTTTTTGCGCTAAAGCTTCATTAAAAGTGTTATAGATGTCATTTGCATAATCTGGCTTGGCTGCATCCATAAAGTTTGGTCTTCTTCCTTTTCGACAGTCTCCGTACAACGTAAACTGTGAAACAGATAATACTTCTCCATTGATGTCGAGTAAAGATAAATTCATTTTTTGCGATTCATCTTCAAAAATTCGCAAGTTAGCAATTTTATCAGCAACATATGCAGCATCTTCTTTTGTATCACTATGTGTTACTCCAACAAGAAGCATTACGCCTTTTTCAATTTCACCGACTACTTTCTCATCAACCGTTACTTTTGCGTTTTTTGCTCGCTGCACTACGACTCGCATAACAAAATCCTCTCTATTGCATAATTCTTCGAACTGAATAAATATCTCTTATTTGTTTAATACGCTCTACCACTTTATGAAGATGATTAATATTATGAATTGAAATGGACATATGAATTGTCGCCATTTTATTACGGTCGGAACGTCCCGAGACAGCAGAAATATTAGTCTTTGTTTCGTTGACTGCTTGTAATACTTCATTCAATAGACCTCGACGATCAAATCCAGAAATTTCAATTTCAACATTAAATTCCTTGCCTGAATTAATATCCGTTTCCCATTCTACAGGGATTAAACGATTCTCCGCTTCGTCTGTGTGCACATTCGTACAATCTGCACGATGCACAGAAACACCTCGTCCTTTTGTAATGAATCCAACAATTTCATCACCTGGAACTGGGTTACAGCACTTTGATAAGCGAATGAGCATGTTGTCAACACCTTGGACCACTACACCGGAATCTCGACGCTTACTTGGACCCATACGCTTTGGTTCGCGTGTAATCTCTTGAAGAGTGACTTCTTGTTGTTCTTGATCACGTTTTTTACGCCATTTTTCGGTTAAACGGTTCGCGACTTGCGCTGCAGTAATCCCGTTATACCCAACAGCCGCATACATGTCATCTTCATGAGAAAAATTAAATTTCTCCGCTACACGCTTAATATTATCAGACACTAATACTTCTTTTAGATCAAACTCTAGGTTTCGAATTTCCTTTTCTACTAATTCTCTACCTTTTTCAATGTTCTCTTCTCTTCTTTGCTTCTTAAAGAATTGACGAATTTTATTTCGAGCTTGTGAGGTTTGAGCAAGCTTTAACCAATCTTGACTCGGACCATACGAATGCTTGGAAGTCAAGATTTCAATAATATCACCTGTTTTCAGACGATAATCAAGCGTGACCATCTTCCCATTCACTTTTGCACCAATTGTTTTGTTTCCAATCTCTGAATGAATTCGATAAGAAAAGTCAATTGGCACTGAACCAGCCGGGAGCTCAATGACATCTCCTTTTGGCGTAAAGATGTACACCATATCAGAAAACAAATCAAATTTAAGAGATTCCATGAACTCTTCTGCATTCGTCGATTCATTCTGGAATTCTAAAATTTCTCTAAACCACGTTAACTTCTCTTCGAAAGAAGCTTGCTCATTTGCTACTTTTCCTTCTTTATAAGCCCAATGTGCAGCAATTCCATACTCGGCAATTTGATGCATTTCGACTGTTCGAATCTGGACTTCTAGTGGATCTCCTTTTGGACCTATTACGGTTGTATGAAGAGATTGATACATGTTCGGTTTAGGCATTGCAATGTAATCTTTAAATCGACCAGGCATCGGTTTCCAACATGTATGAATAATTCCTAACACGGCATAACAGTCTTTAATACTACTAACAATAATTCGAACGGCTAATAAATCATATATTTCATTAAACTGTTTGTTTTGTAGAGCCATTTTTCGGTAAATTGAATAAATATGCTTAGGACGTCCGGAAATTTCAGCTTTAATAGACACTTCATTTACTTTGTCACGAACCTCATTAATAACCCCATCTAGGTACTCTTCACGCTCTGCTCTTTTTTTCTTCATTAAATTAACAATACGATAGTATTGTTGTGGATTTAAATAACGTAGCGCTGTATCTTCAAGCTCCCATTTAATCTTTGAAATCCCTAAACGATGTGCTAAAGGAGCAAAGATTTCTAGGGTTTCATTTGAAATACGACGCTGTTTTTCTTGAGGTAAATGCTTGAGCGTTCTCATATTGTGAAGACGATCAGCAAGTTTAATTAAAATAACACGCATATCTTGTGCCATTGCGACAAACATCTTTCGATGATTCTCTGCTTGCTGCTCTTCTTTTGATTTATACTTAATTTTCCCTAACTTTGTTACACCGTCTACTAACATGGCAACTTCATCATTAAATGCTGCTTTTATATCTTCAAGTGTGACATCTGTATCTTCTACGACATCATGTAAAAAACCAGCAGCAATTGTCTCTGGATCCATATCTAAATCAACTAGAATTCCAGCTACTTGAATCGGATGAATAATATACGGTTCACCTGACTTGCGATATTGTTCACGATGTGCTTCCTTTGCAAAATCATAAGCACGTTGTACAAACTCAATATCTTCTCCTACCAAATATCTTCTTGCATTATCAACGACTTGTTCCGCTGTTAACACTTGCTCATTAGCCATGAAATCACCTTTTATTAACTAGCATTTTATAAATCCATATTGTAACTATTATCATGAAAATCTTCAAGGATGTAAAGTACTTCACAAGAAAATTCATAATGACTCTTCTTTAGAAGCTCATTGATGATAAAAAGAGCACCTTCAAATGGGTACTCTTATGAAAATCAAACAAATGAAACGATTGCTTAGTTTTACGTTGCAAAAATGGAGAGAACGAAACATTCTCTCCATTTTTGCAACGTGCTTCTTAATATTCCATTAATGTAAAGACATCATAACCTTCTAACTTATCGCGACCATCTAAATAAGTTAACTCAATTAAAAATGCTGTTCCTACTACAATACCGCCAAGTTGTTCAACCAACTTAATAGTGGCTTCAATTGTTCCACCCGTTGCTAAAAGGTCATCTGTGATTAAAACACGTTGACCAGGCTTAATTGCATCTTTATGAATTGTTAATACATCTTTTCCATATTCCAAGCCATAATCAACTTTAATGACTTCACGAGGTAATTTACCCTCTTTACGTACAGGCGCAAAGCCAATTCCTAGTGAATAAGCAACTGGACAACCCACGATAAAACCACGTGCTTCCGGACCAACAACAACATCAATTTGTTTTTCCTGTGCATATTTTACGATCTCATCTGTTGCTGCTTTGTATGCCTCACCATTATCCATTAACGTTGTAATGTCTTTAAACTTGATTCCTGGTTTTGGCCAGTCATGTACAATTGTTACATACTGCTTAAAATCCATTAGTTTGTTGCCTCCTCGTTCGATAAAGCACAGTCTTGCATCATATTAAATTGTTCTTTAAGCTGCGCATATGAAGTATAAATAAACTTCTTCTCTATTTCAATTTGTTCTTGTTTTTTGCGATAAGTCGCAGATTCTATTAAATCACGTTTTCCGCTATTTTTCACTAGCGAAATGAGACCATTTTCTATTGTAACAAATTCTAACTCAAAAAACACCTGTGACATGAAATCTATTGCATCTTTTGACCATCCTCGATGAAGGGCTAGCTCTTCTTTGTAACGACCTAAATCAAACGGGCTCTTTTTAGCCAAAAATGCATAATACCATTTAAAGTGCTCACGAGTTGGAATCGTATCAAAATAGTGGTTTTCTGCTGTTAAAAACAGGGCATAAATTCGGCTTGGCATTCCGTTTTGAAGCACATTTTGAATAGCGGAAAATGATGGAGGCATATCAAGGAATACAATATTTTCTCCTCTTCCCTCAAACATCGCTGCTTGCTCATCACTTTCAATGACTATTGTTTGCTTTTCACCAAGTGCTTCTTGATAAGCATCAAGGGTAGCACGGTTAAAAATGAGAATCTTCATAGTATCTGTTTCAGGCTGTGCTAAAAACTTTTTTACATCTCTCATGCTTCGGTAATCAAACAATTGCCATTCTCTAACAGCCACATCTTCGATCATAAGTTGAGGCTTGCGCATATTATTCCACTCATTAATGCTGAGCTCTCCAACGAATGACACTTTCGAAACAGGCGAAACCTGTTCATAAATATAACCTAATCCAAAACCTACTGCATCAACAGATAACCCTTTATCTTCAAACACAACTTTCAGATGGTTTTGCTCTGCTCCAATTTTACGAATTGATGATAATCCTACATTCTCTACTAACACTTTTGGCTTAGGATTACTCATCCCAAATGGAGCAAGTGCATTAAGCTGCTTTATGTTATCAATAGTAATATCTTCAATGTCACACACCGTGTCAATCGAAGTAATTGGTATGAAATCTTCCTCTGTTAACACTTCACTTGCTAACTCATTTAATCTTTGTCGTAGATCTGCCACATCTTCTATATTCAACGTCATACCAGCAGCCATTGGATGACCTCCAAAATGAGGTAAAATATCACGGCAATGTGATAAATTAGCAAATAAATCAAAGCCTTCTATACTACGCGCTGATCCTTTTGCAATCCCTTTTTCGCGATCAATGCTCAATACAATGGTCGGTCGATAGAAACGATCGACCAGACGAGAAGCAACAATTCCTACAACTCCAGCATTCCATCCCTCACCCGTAATAACTAGAACGGAATGCTGATCTGGTGGATATTGCTCTTCTACAGCTTTAATAGCTTCTTCTGTCATCTCATTTACAAGCTGTTGACGCTCTTTATTTAGACTATCAATTTCTTTAGCTAGCATATCAGCTTCTTCTTGATTTGTTGTCATTAGTAAGTCAACAGCTGGGTCTGCATCTTGAAGACGACCTACTGCATTGATTCTAGGTCCAATCGCAAAGCCAATTGTATCTTCGTTAATATCGTCTCGCTTTACACTGCATACTTTTAATAATGCTTTAATTCCCGGACGATTTGAAAGCTTTAAATAGTTTAATCCCTTACTTGCAATTAAACGATTTTCATCAACAAGAGGAACTAAATCCGCAATGGTTCCAATAACAGCTAACTCTAGTAAGTATTCCGGCAATTCTCCAAGAAGAGCATGCGCCAGCTTAAATGCTACACCTACTCCTGCTAACTCTTGAAATGGATATGTACTGCCTGGCTTTTTTGGATGAATAATGGCATAAGCTGGTGGTAGTACTGGACCTGGTTCATGATGATCTGTAATAATAAGATCAAATCCTAGTGACTGCGCTAATTCCGCTTCGGCTACAGCTGAAATACCAGTATCGACGGTGATAACTAACGTATATCCTTCATCACTAATGAAACGAAAAGCCTCTTCATTCGGACCATATCCTTCTGTAAAACGATTAGGAATATAAAAATCCACATGCGCTCCTGCAGACCTTAAAGCAGACAACATAACAGATGTACTGCTTACACCATCCGCATCGTAATCTCCATATATCATTATTCTTTCGCCATTCTCAATTGCTTGATGAATACGCTGTACAGCCTTATCCATATCATCTAGCAAGAATGGGTCATGAAAAGATTGTTGTTCGACGTGTAAAAATTGTTTTGCTGATTCGACAGTTTGGATTCCTCGGTTTATTAATAAGGAAGCAATTAGAGGTGTAACTTCAAGCTCATTCACAAGCTCGTTTACAAGCTCATGGTTTGTCTGTTGAACCCTCCAACGTTTTTTCGATTGTAACATGTCTTCTCACCCCTTAACCAACCTTATTATACTAGAGTGATTGTTAAGAATCTACCTTTAGACGATAACTGGTCGTTCTGTAACATAGCTATTGCCTACTTAAAAACAAAGTCACATTTGATGAGTTTAAAGGTGCGTATATTCTGTTTCATACAAGCTGCACCGTCAATCAAAATCCTTCTTATATGTTAGCTTTCTTGACGGTACAGCTTACACATTTTCCGTTGATTAGAACGTTGGTCTATTCTTTATCTGAATACGGATTAATGTGGATTAATACATCTTGAATATTCGGCTCTTCCATTAATCGTTTTTTTACTTCCTTTGCAATTGCATGTCCTTGTTCGACTGTTATAAACGGATCAACTGAAATTTTCAAATCAATAATAACGTAGTGTCCATGCTCCCTAGCATGCAAAGACCCTAGCTTCCTCACACCGTCTACGGACATAGCTAGTTCGCGTAGATGGGTAGTATCTTCCTCATGTAATACATGATCTAACGTATTGTGAATCGATTCCGCCCCTAATTGCCACGCCATCTTTAAGACAAGAAAAGCAACAAACACCCCAGCAACTGGATCTGCATAAACAAGCCAATCAACCCCAATATATCCCCCTAAAATAGAGGCACCAATTCCAATTAACGCAGCAATAGAGGAAAACACATCTGATCGATGCTCATAGGCATTAATAATAACGGCATCACTTTTAATTTCTTTTCCAAGCTTAAATTTATATCGAAACATCCACTCTTTTACAACTATTGAAAAAAGCGTCGCGTAAATGGCAATAACCTTCGGTGACTCAAGGGGTTCAAAGAATGCTTGAACGGAAGATGTGAAAATTTCAACTCCAACGATAAATAATAGAACTGCAATAATAATGGCTGCAATAGACTCTGCTTTTCCATGCCCATATGGATGGTCCTCATCAGGTGGTTGCTTTGCCACCTTTACTCCAACATAAACGGCAATGGAACCTGCCACATCTGAAGCTGAGTGAACAGCATCTGCAATAAGTGCTTTACTATTCGCTTGTATTCCTATCACATATTTGATGATAGCTAAAACAATATTCCCCACAATCCCGATCATTGCTGCAAACTTCGCTTTTTTAAAACGCTCTTCTTTAGTTAAAGCTTCCAACACATCACACCCTCTTCAACGAATTCCTTTTGACAATTTATAGAATACCCGACTTTGTTTAATGTCATGAAACGGATTTAACAAACTTCATTCGAACCCCATCTATATTTTTATAATGATCATTATAGTAAAAAAAGACGTCCTATAAATTCATAGTATGACTGAATTTATAGGACGTGCTATTTAATAGAGTGATCTACTTCTTTTACTATTTGTTTATCTTACGGCTCTAAATCTTCTTCAACTTCTAATCCTTTTGAACGCTTACGTGCTAATTGTTTGTTCTTCCAAACAAGCCATAATTGCGATGCAATGAATAATGATGAGTATGTCCCTGCAATTAAACCAATTAATAGTGCAATGGAGAAATTTCGAATGGACTCACTACCAAAGATAAGAAGTGCAACAACTGTAATAACAACCGTTAAAATGGTATTAATTGAACGCGTAAATGTTTCTCGTAAGCTTCGGTTTACAACAACTACTAAATCATCAAATGTTTTAGCTTTTAGTTTCTTCATGTTTTCACGAATCCGGTCAAACGTTACAATGGTGTCATTGATCGAATAACCAACAATCGTAAGTACTGCCGCAATAAATGTTAAATCTACCTCTAATCGTGTAATACTAAAGAAAGCGATAATAAAGAAAGCGTCATGTAACAATGCGATAACAGCTGCTAGTGCCATATAAAACTCAAACCGAATCGTTACGTAAATGATGATTCCAATCGATGAAATAAGAACAGCAATTAACGCATTTTGTGCTAGCTCTTTTCCTACTGTTGGAGATACAGTACTCACATTTGCTTCTGTTCCATACTTTTCATTGAAATGATTTTTTACAGTTGCAATTTCATCTTTTGATAATACTCCTAATAATCGAGCAACACCAATCTCATTATTGTTACCTGAGAGAATAACATCTTTTGGCTCTAAATCAAGAGCTTCAAACTCTTCTTCCACTTGCTGTTGCGTTAATGGTTTGTCTGATAGAATTTCAATACGAGTACCACTTGCGAAATCAATACCTAAGTTTAACTTCAACACAAGTAGCATAATAATGCCAATAACCGTCATCGCACCTGAGAATATAAAGAACTTCTTGCGGTGCTTCACAAAATCAATACGATCCCAAGTTGTTGGAAGAACGACATTTCCATCGTCTTTGCCTAAGTCTTGAATCTCAGAAGGCTTTACTCCAAAGAAGTGAGGTTTTTTATTAAAGATGCGACTGTTCACCCATAATCCAAGTAATAATCTCGTTCCATATACAGCTGTGATGAAACTTGCAAGAATACTAATAATAAGCATTGTCGCAAACCCTTTTACAGAGCTTGTCCCGTATGCAAATAGTACACCCGCAGCTAAAATGGTTGTAATGTTTGCATCTAAAATGGTTGAAAGAGAGTTTCGATTACCAGCTCTAAATGCTGATATCACTGAACGTCCAGTTTTTAATTCATCTTTAATACGCTCATACGTAATAATGTTTGCATCTACTGCCATCCCAACACCTAGGATCAGTGCTGCAATTCCTGGAAGTGTTAAAACAGCGTTCATCCAGTTAAACACAACTAAAATTAAGTAAATATAAAAGCTTAAAGTAATAATGGCAATGATTCCAGAGAAGCGGTAGTAGAATAGCATAAATGCAAAAACGATTGCCACCCCAACCATACCTGCTAGAACCGTTTTGTCCATTGCTTGCTCACCAAACTTGGCACCAACGGATGTTGAATATAACTCTTCTAATTCAACAGGCAGTGCCCCCGCATTTAATAAGTCAGCTAGCTCGGTAGCACTTTGAACTGTGAAATTACCACCCGTAATTGATACATCTGTTTGATTAAATACTTGACCAACTGTTGCTGCTGACAAATATTTAGGGCTTTCTTTTCCAGCTTCTTTTTGATAAGAATCTACACCTTCTTCAAAATCAAGCCAGATGACCATTAAGTTTTGGCCAGGTCCCATGTTGAGAACTTGCTCTGTTACTTTTTTAAATTTTTCTGCGCTTTTTAGCTTTAATGCTACACTTGGACGATTGCTTTCATCAAATGATTGACTTGCGCCATTTTCAGCCAAGTCCGCCCCATCCATTAGTACATTATCATTCACATCGCGAAACGTTAAATTAGCTTCTGTTGATAAAATTTCACGGGCTTTGTTTTGATCAGTAACTCCCGCTAATTGAACACGAATACGATCTTCGCCCTCAATCTGAATGTTCGGTTCACTAACCCCTAATACGTTCACACGCTGATCAAGGGCACGAACCGTACTCTTTAATACAGCTTCATTGATCTCTCCATTTTTAGGCTTAACTTCGTATAGCACCTCAAAGCCACCTTGTAAGTCGAGACCAAGCTTGATGTCTTTTGTAATACCAGTAATCGTTGTTCCCATTGTACTAAAAATAAGTAGTACTAAAAGGAAAAAAGCAACGATACGTCCTCTTTTAACCATTTGTGAGAAATCCTCCTTCTATATGTAAAAACGTGATGATAACCCAAAATATGTGTAATAAATGTAAAAATTCCAGCAACATTCCTATTATCTTTCATAACATAACCGCTGTCAAATAACGTTTTTGTAAACTTATTGGAATAAATCAGAAAAATCTTCCTGGTTGTTTAAATCAGCTAATCCATTACTTCGATAAGATTCGATTGTGACATAATTCATGACATCCATAATTTTAACGCTCAATATATCATTGACGATTTGATAGAGAGGTGGTTCTTCTTTTAACTTTTTCCACTTTTTTTGCTGAAGGTAGTTCCATAGCTCATTTTCATTTATTTCTTTATATCCAAGCATATGGAATTCTTCAATCTTACTAGTAATGGCTGGTTGAACCTTTTCTTTCTGAAAAACAACCGTTGCTTGACTCATCATGCTCCTCCTTTTTAGGAATATTCAGATAACTAATCCCCTATAAAATGTAATACTTGTCATGCTTGCCCCTCTTATACGCATATATTTCATTGTATATAATTATAATTCGTTTGAGAAGGCAGTGAGTATAAATGTCTAAATTTTTAAAAGGTACGCTTATCTTAATCCTTGCAGGCTTAATTACACGCGTTCTCGGTTTCATTAATCGAATTGTGGTTGCAAGGCTTATCGGAGATGAAGGAGTCGGCCTTTATATGATGGCTGTTCCTACTCTTGTACTCGTCATTACAATGACTCAAATTGGATTACCCGTTGCTATTTCCAAGCTCGTAGCGGAAGCAGAGGCATTAGGAGATAAACGAAAAATAAAAAAAATACTGGTCGTTTCTCTTAGTATCACCTCTATCTTAAGCGTCATCTTTACAATCGGCTTACTTGCACTCGCACCACTTATTTCACAAACTCTTTTTACAGACGCTCGAACTTACTACCCATTAATCGCTATTACTCCAGTTATTCCGATTATCGCAATTTCTTCTGTCATTCGGGGCTACTTTCATGGTCGCCAGCAAATGAAGCCATCTGCCTATTCACAAGTAATTGAACAAGTAGTGCGTATTACGCTTGTCGCCATTTGTACAAAAGCATTTCTTCCTTATGGCATCGAATATGCAGCTGCAGGTGCCATGTTATCAGCTGTACTTGGTGAACTTGCTTCTCTCATCTATATGTTAATTATCTTTAAAGCAAAAAAGAAAGTGACCATTCGGCGTAAATTTTGGACATCCCTTCAATCTGGTAAAGATACGTTACAGGAGTTAATGCGCATTGCGATTCCCACAACGGGAAGTCGAATGATTGGGTCTGTCTCTTGGTTTTTAGAGCCAATTGTTGTGGCTCAAAGTTTGGCCATTGCAGGTGTTGCTACTACACTAGCAACAAAGCAGTATGGGGAGTTAACTGGATTTGCCCTTCCTCTTCTGATGCTTCCTTCATTTATTACGGTGTCTCTTTCTACTTCTTTGGTTCCTGCGATTAGTGAAGCACTTGCTCAAAATCAAATACGCCAAATTGAATATCGTTTACATCAAGCATTACGACTTTCGTTTGTAACAGGTGGATTGTCTGTTGTTGTTCTTTATGTATTTGCCGATCCTGTAATGGAGCTAATGTATGGAACGAGTAACGCCGCCATTTTCGTAAAAGTGATGGCCCCATTCTTTTTATTTTATTATTTTCAAGGTCCACTTCAAGCCGTTTTACAAGCGCTTGATCTTGCAAAAGCAGCCATGACAAATAGCTTAATTGGCGCCGTTATTAAAACAACGTTAATCTTCGTACTGGCTACTCGTCCCACTTTTGGAATTATGGGAGCAGCGTTAGCCATTGTAGTAGGAATTATGCTTGTCACCCTTCTTCATCTAGGAACCGTTATGAAAAGAATTTCCTATACCATTTACGTGATGGACTATCTAAAAAGCTTTATCGTCATGATTTTGTCTGGGTTCGCTGGACATTATGCTTATATGCACCTTTTCTCTTCAGTTGACCTTGGCTGGAAAACAATTTTTTCAATTATGACGACGTCTATCATGTATTTACTACTGTTACTTGTATTTAAGCTTGTAACAAAGCAAGAATTACAGCGCCTTAATATCATTCGTTTTCTAAAAAGATAAACGAATAGGTACGAAGGGCTTTGAAAAAAATAGATTTAAATAAGTAACAAAAAAGGCCGACAAAGCTTAAATGAGATTTGTCAGCCTTTTTTTAGACTCTTTTCATTATTCTTTATCGTATAAATCAACATATAATTGACCATCACTGTAGCTACAATACGAAATTTGACCAATCTCTTTATAGCCTAACTTTCGCAATTCATGACTTAACCAGCTTTTTGTTTTGTTCTCTTTCTTAAGGTGCTCTTCTTGTACAATGCCATCAATAACGAAAGGTAAGTTCAAACTTTCTTTTTCATTTTGGCTTTGAGTTGAATACTCACTCTTTTCAAAAACAGAAAGCTTACCAGAGGTTTCTAAAATTGCAAATTCAACATCAGCAATATTTTTTACATTTTTCTCACGCAATTGTACAAGTAAGTCATTAATATTATAGCGCTGTTTTCTCATTTCTTTTTCTTTTATTTTTCCATTTTCAATAATAATACTTGGTTCACCATCGATAAGATTACGAACTCGATTACTTTTTAATGACCAAAAAGCGAGACTGACTTGAATAATTAAGAGGGTGACCATCGGAATAACGGTATGTATAAGTGGATCATTTGTATCTTCAATCGCCATGACTGCCATCTCGGCAATCATAATAAACACAACTAAGTCTAAAACGCTTAATTCACCAATTTCTCTTTTCCCCATCACTCGAAAAATAAGAACGATCACAATGTACAAAAACACGGTTCTTAGTACCATGATTAAAAGATCCATTCCCAATAACCTCCACGTCCAGATGCTCAACGTTTAGTTTGTTCAACTTCAAGAAAAACATGACGTTTTTTTGTACGTCTATTTTCAAAACAAGCTGAATATGCTCGTACTAAGCACCTATCTATGCAAAAAGGGGGAGGGCAACATGGAAGCAAAGAGATTAAGTAGTGCCATATTTTTCGGTGTTGCTACCGTGTTCATTATTGCGTTTATTGTTAGTCTAATGTTCTCACTTATCCTTAAATTCACTGATTTACAAGAAAGCTCTGTGAAATGGGTCATGATTATGTTGTCGTTTATTGCTTTGTTTATTGGTGGTTTTATGTCAGGAGGTAAAGGTGGTTCAAAAGGTTGGTTAGTTGGAGGAGCTACAGGAATGTGCTACATCTTTACAGTGTTTTTGCTTCAATTTCTAGGATATAGCCAAATGTTTTCATCAAGCCAACTATTATTTCATTTAGGCTTTCTAGCGATTTCCATGTTCGGCGGAATAATTGGCGTAAATCTATCTGGTCATAAAGAAGCATAAAAAGATTTTCTCACAATCCAATATGAAAATCCCTCATCTAGAATAGACAAGGGATGTATCAGGCAGTGTTAAACGAGGCACTTTGGGCTCCGTTTGACACTGTCCTATTTATTATAATGATTCTTTTACTTCACGGATTGCTGCACGATCAAATGTTAATTTAGAACCGTCTGCACTTTTAATGATTACTTGGCTCTCATCTAACGCTTCAACTGTTCCATGCATTCCACCAATCGTTACAACCTTGTCGCCTTTTTTCAAATCAGATTGCATTTGTTGCACAGCTTTCTGACGTTTTTGTTGTGGACGAATTAGTAAGAAATAGAAGATGGCAAACATTAAAAGTAATGGCCATATAGCATTTAAAATTTCCACAATGTATCCTCCTCATTTTTATTTATCTCAACAGGTACTTATTTCATCTTTTTGTTGAAAAAATCCTGTATTGACCTAGAAGTTTTTCGCGTTTTCTTGATTAAAACCGTATTTTTCAAAGAACTCATCACGGAAATCACCAAGGCGATCTTCTCGAATCGCTTCACGCACTTGCTCCATTAAGTTTAACAGAAAATACAGGTTATGATAAGAAGTTAAACGAAGACCGAACGTTTCGTTACAGCGAATTAAGTGACGAATGTATGCGCGTGAATAATTTTGGCATGTATAACAGTCACAATTTGGATCTAATGGTCCAAAGTCCTCTGCATATTTTGCATTTTTAACAACTAAGCGTCCTTCGCTTGTCATTAATGTTCCGTTACGGGCAATACGCGTTGGTAATACACAATCAAACATATCAATCCCACGAATTGCTCCATCAATTAAGGAGTCTGGTGAGCCTACACCCATTAAATAACGTGGCTTGTTTGTTGGTAAATGTGGAGTTGTGAAATCCAAGACGCGATTCATCACATCTTTTGGCTCTCCAACAGACAGACCACCTACAGCATAGCCTGGAAAGTCCATTGAAATCAAGTCAGAAGCACTTTGACGACGTAAATCTTCGTACTCTCCACCTTGTACAATTCCAAATAGGCCTTGATCTTCTGGACGGTTATGTGCTTTTAAGCATCTTTCAGCCCAGCGGCTTGTTCGTTCTACTGAGCGTTTCATATACTCATACTCAGCTGGATATGGTGGACATTCATCAAAAGCCATCATAATGTCAGAACCTAATGCATTTTGGATGTCCATTGCTTTTTCAGGTGATAAAAACAGCTTATCTCCATTTAAATGATTGCGAAAATGAACGCCCTCTTCTTCAATACGACGGAAATCACTAAGACTAAATACTTGGAAACCACCTGAATCCGTTAAAATTGGACGGTCCCAGTTCATAAATTTATGAAGGCCTCCTGCTTTCTGTACAATTTCATGACCTGGACGTAACCATAAATGATACGTGTTACTTAAGATGATTCCTGCTCCCATTGCTTTTAAATCTTCTGGAGACATTGTTTTTACTGTTGCCAACGTTCCAACTGGCATAAAAATTGGTGTTTCAAATGATCCATGAGGCGTATGTACAATACCAAGACGCGCTCCTGTTTGTTTACAAGTTTTAATTAATTCATAACGAATTGCAGTCATTCACTCTTGTCCTTTCTCGTAACCTAAATAATTAACATTGCATCACCAAAGCTAAAGAAACGATATTTTTCTTTAACAGCGGTGTTATATGCATGGAGTACATGCTCTCTACCTGCCAAAGCGCTGACAAGCATGATCAGTGTAGATTTTGGAAGATGGAAGTTTGTGATCATTCCATCAATGGCTTTGAACTCATAGCCTGGGAAAATAAAAATATTAGTCCATCCAGAGGCTGCAACAAATTTCCCATCGTTTTCTGAAGCGATTGTTTCTAATGTTCGTGTAGATGTTGTGCCGACTGAAACAATTCGACCTCCATTTGCACGAACTTCATTTAAAAGCTGTGCCGTGCCTTCGCTTAACTGATAAAATTCAGCATGCATATCATGCTCATCTACCGTCTCTGCGCTAACTGGTCGGAATGTTCCTAATCCAACATGTAACGTAAGAAAGGCAATATGAACACCCTTTTGTTTTAACTCTTCTAGAATCTCTTCTGTAAAGTGTAGACCTGCCGTTGGTGCAGCAGCCGAGCCTTGCTCACGAGCAAACACTGTTTGATAACGTTCACGGTCATCTAAACGCTCTTTAATGTAAGGAGGTAACGGCATTTCCCCCAATGAATCTAGCACCTCATAAAAGATACCATCATAAGTGAATTCAAGCAATCTTCCACCTTGATCACTCGTCCCTACACATGTTGCTTTTAAGCGTCCGTCACCAAATGAAACAACCGTGCCTTCTTTAACACGTTTAGCTGGCTTCACAAGTGTTTCCCAATTATCACCTTCCATTTGTTTCAAAAGAAGAACTTCAATGTTTGCTCCTGTATCTTCTTTCTCTCCAAATAGACGAGCAGGTAACACACGTGTGTTATTTAATACGAGACAATCTCCTGCTTTCAAATAAGAGAGCACATCGTGGAAAGAGCGGTGGTCAATGTCTCCTGTTTCTTTGTTTAACACCATTAGCCTAGAAGCATCTCGCTGTTCAAGAGGCGTTTGTGCAATAAGCTCCTCTGGCAAATGAAAATCAAATAAATCTACTTTCATATCTTTCACCTGTTTCTATAATCTTTTCTATTAGCTGTTTTTGTAAACTTCGTTATTCTTTCACAAGATTTCTTCTCTAAATTGCTCGCTTCCGCAGGGCAGTGATTTTACAAGAGTCTTAAACCTTGTACTTCAATCAATCTTAAACGGTTACCATTCTACTTAAATCGTCCAATGACCAAGAAAATCAGAGAGAGAATGACACTAATAACAATGGATGTGACAATTGGAAAATAAAACGTTGTATTTCCTTTTTTAAATACAATATCTCCCGGGAGCTTTCCAATGAATTGCAAAAAGAAACCAACGATTAAAAGAAGTGCTCCCATCACCATCATCATTTTAGGAAGATCGCTCACCGCTCAGGCACCTCCATTTGAAAATGCTCGTACACAGCATGTGTGACAATTCGTCCTCTTGGTGTTCGCTGTAAAAAGCCAATTTGTAGAAGATATGGCTCATACACATCTTCAATTGTATGTGACTCTTCACCAATGGTCGCTGCAATGGTATCTAAGCCAACTGGCCCTCCTCTAAATTTTTCAATAATTCCTCTTAATAATTTATGGTCAATATGATCAAGCCCTAAACGGTCAACTTGTAACATTTCAAGTGATTCGCTTGCTAACGCTTCTGTAATTCGTCCATCGCCTTTCACTTGAGCGAAGTCACGCACACGACGAAGCAAGCGATTAGCGATACGAGGAGTTCCTCTCGCTCTGCGTGCAAGCTCGAATGTCGCGTTCTTATCAATCTCAACATCTAATATGTGTGCTGTTCGCTCCACAATCGAAGCTAAATCTTTCTCCTCGTAATACTCAAGGCGACTTAATACACCGAAACGATCGCGAAGAGGGGATGACAATAACCCTGCACGTGTTGTTGCACCAACGAGTGTAAACGGAGGCAAATCTAACCTCACAGACCTTGCACTAGGGCCTTTTCCAATAACAATATCTAGACAGAAGTCTTCCATTGCTGGATAAAGAACTTCTTCTACCGAACGATTTAAACGATGAATTTCATCAATGAACAAAACGTCTCCAGGCTCTAGACTAGTTAAAATGGCCGCTAAATCTCCTGGACGTTCAATGGCAGGTCCTGATGTTGTTCGTAACTGTACGCCCATTTCGTTTGCAATAATGCTAGCCAATGTTGTTTTCCCCAAGCCCGGTGGCCCGTATAGAAGAACATGATCCAACGTTTCGCTACGCAACTTTGCAGCTTTAATAAAGATATCTAAGTGAGACTTTACTTTCTGTTGGCCAATATACTGATCAAGTATTTGCGGGCGCAAACTTTGTTCAATGATTTCTTCCTCATGAAGAGCATCTCCTGTTACGATACGATCGTCCATCATACTCCTCCCTTCCTATTATTTTAATAGGCGTTTTAACGCTTCTTTAATATATTGATCCGTTGTTAGTGATTCTTTCATCAATGCAGGAACGACCTTATTGATTTCGCGCTCTGCATATCCTAGTACTTTTAATGCCTCAATGGCTTCATCTAAAGAATCGGAGCTTTGTGACTTTACTTCTTGCTCATTCATATCTGCAAATAGAGACGGCATTGAATCTGGTACAATATCATGTAATTTCCCTTTTAAATCAAGGATCATCTGACGAGCTGTTTTCTTACCAACACCAGGAAACTTGATTAAGAACTTTTCATCTTCTTCTTCAACCGCTTGTACAACTTGTGATGGATTTCCAGACGCTAGTATGGCTAATGCACCTTTAGGACCAATACCGGATACACTGATGAGCTTCATAAATAACTCTTTTTGCTCTCTTGATGCAAATCCATATAAAGCAATGAGATCTTCACGTACATATTGATACGTATAAATGGTTTTTATTTCATTATTTACTGTAAATATGTAAGGGTTTGGTGTGAAAATTTGATATCCAATGTCATGATTTTCAACTACTACATATTCAGGATTAATGTAGGTAATGCACCCTTTTATATAATCAAACAAATAGCTCTCTCCCTTTGTTCATAACTTACGATTCATAACGCTGACTATCATTTTAACATAATCATAAATAAAACGGCTACTCTATAACGAGTGGCCGTCTGCTGCTTCGAACATTTTATAAAAATTGATTAAGGATACATATTCATCTTTTGATCGAATGCGTATACCACTTTTCAATTGTTGATGCTGATAACTTTCTAATCGATCTACATCGATTTGAAAAAACGATTGAATGACTCTTTGAGATTGCTCAGGTTTTCCTTCATAGATTGACAAAATGCCATCGATTGAGATGCCTACATATCCATTTGTTTTTAAAAGAGGCGAAATGTCATCTACACTTGTACGAAAAACGAGCTCAGTATCGGTTTCTTTCAATAATCGCCATTCTCTATAATGCTGTTCGATTTCTGCTTTTGTCATATTTACTTTTTTCATCACTTCTTGGCTTACTACACCATCAACATACACTCTCTCTAAAAAAATAGTTACGGGCTGGTTGTTGTCTGCAAACACAAGCTGAACGGAAGCTAGATAACTTCCTACTACAATTACACTAATCAAAGTTACTTGATGAATGAGCTTTTTCATTCACCTTCACCTCACAAATAAAAGATTAAAACCTTCTAAAACAGTACCCTCATTCATAGTTTCACCTTTTTTAGAAATTTTATCCTCTTTTATATGTACAACAATCGTTCATTCTCTTTTATCAAAAACAAATAAAAAATACCCTCTCTTAAGCAGGAAGAGAAGGCTAAACAAATGAGGAGATGAGATGAATGATTCAGTCTATGGTCCGACACCTCAAATTGAAATGAACGTCTACTCTTATGTACAGATAACGATACAACCATCTTATCTATATAAACACTCTAATATAGAAACTCCCCTGCCTATTTAATCTTTTACAGAATTTAATAAGCAAGGGAATTTGCAGACCATTTTATTGCTTTTATGGAGTTACTCTCACTTAGCGATCTTTTCGATTAATATTTTCATCAATCGATTCAAATAAACTATTTATGTTTGTACGAATTAACCCGTTTTCTCCACCGTTACGTAAATCGTTGTCGATGCTTCGAACACTGTTATATGTTCCATTATCTACTTCCACTTGTACATCGTATTTACCATTTGTTAATGAGTTAATTTGCTTTGCAACATGTTGCTCTAGCTCTTCTTCATTCATATTTGTGTTACTTGGATTAATCGCGACTAACATGCGGTTTCCATCTACAACTGCACGACAATTTTCAACACCTTGAACCCCTTCAACACGACTAGCCACTTTTTCTGTTAAATCGCCAGGATAGCCCTTGTAATACGAGGTTTTCGCTAATGAACGTGTTGAATTTAAATGACCGTGATAATTACGATCATTTTCGCCAAGTCTGGCATTACTCTTATATAGCCCCTCTGTTTGCTGGCTATAAGGTTGTCCATATCCATATGTTCCTGTTGGACCATCATAGCGGCCATCATTTACGTTAATTGTACGCATACGGCGAGTTGTTGCATGGCGATCATCATCACCATCGATGACTTCCGTCAGAGGACCTTCACGGCTATCTAACATACGTGCGTTTCCTCTTTCTTCAGCATTGGAATAATAACCAATCGGTTGCGTACGGTTATCGTAACGTTGTTCCATGCCTGTTTCTGTCTCATTATTACAAGCCCCTAATCCTAATACACAAGCAAATGTCAAAGATGATACAAGATATTTATTCAACGCTAATCCCCCCTATGTCCCTTTTAAGCACCCTACAATGTGAATGCTCTTTTTTAGAGTCTTATAAAGGAGGAAAGATTATTCTGTTAGTTAGAGGGAACATTGGAAATTACACGTGCTCTCTTTATGAAAGCTTAGGAAGAATCGAAGCAATAAAAGACTGACGGTAATACATGTCTGCATTTGTAAATACTTGTAGCTTATGCACCTTTTCCGCATCCATTCCATTTACTAAAAGACGATTCCATTCTCTAACTACATGAGATGGAAAAAGAAGAGATGATAAAAAGAATTGATTTTGAACAAGATAGTTAAAAAAATGATGAGATTCTACTTCTACAAATGAGCGATTAAGGTACACTAAAAAGCGATGAGCTAGCTGAATGTAATCATAGATGATTGGAACATGAGCTGCTAAATCAAAATCAATTAGCATTACTGTTTGAGCATCATTTCTTATAAAATTATGAGAGGCAACATCACCATGTATAATTCCTTGTCCTAATGCATTCTCCTCTACCTCATACTGCTTTAAGTAACGCAATGCTTGTTTGCCTTGATTAATAATATTTACCACTTGCTGTTCACTCATATATGCGGTTAAACGTGGCGCATAACTTTCAAATGTTTTAAGTCTACGTGACCATTGCTGTTGCAAGGAGTAGGTTTCAAATGAATAGGTATTATCTTTGCTCATTCGCCTTGATTGTTCATGATACTGGGTAAGCAATAGAACTGCATCATTCCGATCCTTCTTACTTTTAAAGGTGAATTTACGGTTAGGCTTTACATATGGCTGAATGGTCCAGTAACAATCTTCATCGTTGGCTTTATACAAGAGCTCTCCACTTGGAAACAATTCATAATTAACAGCTTGATAAAAATGCTGCTGATGAAGGTTCGTTAAAAATTGATAAATTTGCTCAACCTTCTCTTTTGCTCGATAACTTTTTAAAACTTTTAATCCTTGGTCCGTATCTAATACATATACGTGATTCTTCACCTTTTTATAGCCCTTTAATGTAAGTTGATGTTCCTGACAGAATAAGAAAAGACGATTCCCAAATAAATCGTCTTTTCTGTCTTTATTATTAATCTTCGTCATCTTCATAGTTTGGCATTCCAAACAAATTTTGCTCACCGCTTGCTGGGACGCCATATGGTGAAAACGGTGGGACTACACCATATGGGGCTGGATTAACGGGCACTCCGTAAGCTGGGAAGCGATATGGCATCGGTTGATACCCTGGCATGTTACCGTAGCCTGAATCTCCACATCCACAATCTCCTTGCTGTTGTGGCATTTGTTGGTACGGATTAAAGCCTTGCTGTTGTGGCATTTGTTGATACGGATTAAAGCCTTGCTGCTGAGGCATCTGCATGTTCATATATTCATCGCTTTCATTATCCATCATTGCACCTTGAACTTGCGGTTGCATTTGTGGCATATACATCGGTGCTGGTTGATATCCCATTCCCATATATGGTGGTGGACATGGTGAACATTGAGTTGGTCCATAAGGCATACAACCTGGTGGCCAGCCTAACATCATTGGCTGTTGAGGCATCATCGGCATGTAGCCTTCTTGCATACCCATTACTTCATCCATCTCACTAGGTGATTCCATCATACCTTCAAATTGAGGTTGCATCATTGGCGCCTGCATCTGCGGCATCATCGCTGGATATGGCTGATACATTGGCGGACAAGGATAACAAGGCATAAAGTTATAACCACAGCCTGGCATGATTGGCGTAATCGGTGTGATTGGATAACAAGGTTGTTGCGGCATCATTGGTGGCGGCATTTCCATGCTTTCTACCTCTGATTCTGGCGACTCCTCTATTGGCTTTGGTTCTTCTTTTGGTTTTTCCTTCTTCGGTGGTATTTGCATATTTAATGTATAGTAATTATTAATATCGACTTCTGGTGTCATTGGTTGCAGCTTTGGTAATTTAGGCAACGCAATTGGTGCTTCTTTTTTCGGCTGCTCTTTTACTGGCATTTCCTTTTTCGGTTGCTCTTTTATCGGCATCTCTTTTATCGGCATCTCTTTTTTAGCCATCTCTTTAGCAGGAGCAACTTGATTATCGATTTCAGTCACAGGATATGACTTTGTTGATTGGTTTGCATATGGATGATCCGCTTTTGGCATCTCCTTCACACCCATAACTCCTGGCGTTTCTTTTGTCACAGGTACTCCACTTGTTGGTACTTTAATTTTCATTCCAGGCATAATCATATCTGGATTGCTTAATTGTGAATTCATCTTTTTAAGCTCTTCAAAATTAACCCCATATTTTTGCGCAATTTTCCAAAGGGTATCCCCTTTTTGAACGATATGGATTTTCAAAACCTTTCCCCTCCCGAGTAGAGTCTTTACCATTTATAATTGCATGATAAAAGTCGCTTCTATTTCTTCATCACAACATATGCTTGGAAAAATTTTTTTATGCATAAATTGGTGACAAGTTCTCTGCAGACTGCTTGTTATCAATTTAGATAAAAACGTGATTCGAAAGGGGATATACCACAAAGAGTCAATCGTAACCCCTTTGGCGGACAAGTTCTTATTTTACTTCTAACATTTTATTTAAGGCCTTCAATGCACCATTGGATACCTCTGGTGAAACATCAATTGTATTAATTGGATTTCCTTCTATGATTGAGTCTAATGCCCACAATAAGTGAGGTAAGTCAATGCGATTCATTGTAAGACATGGACACATGAAAGGATTTAACGACACAATTTCTTTATCAGGATGTTGATTGATAATTCGTTTTACTAAGTTCATTTCTGTTCCGATGGCCCACTTGGATCCTGCAGGAGCTTGCTCAATGGTTTCAATAATATATTTTGTTGATCCTGCGTAATCTGATAGCGCCACGACTTCTCTTGTACACTCTGGATGAACAATAATGTTCATATCAGGAGTTTGTTCTCGAATAGCCTTAATATTATGAACCGTAAAATTTTCATGTACAGAGCAATGCCCTTTCCATAAAATCACCTTCACATCTTCTAACTGCCCATCAAATATTAATTCATCACTTATTGGATCCCACACAGCCATCGTGTTTAACGGGATTCCTAAATCAAATGCTGTATTACGACCAAGATGTTGATCAGGTAAAAACACAATTCGCTCTTTTTGTGTAAATGCCCATTTTACAATGGAAGCTGCATTTGAAGAGGTCACCGTTGCCCCTCCATGTTCACCAACAAATGATTTAATCGCTGCTGTCGAATTAACATATGTTAAAGGAAGCATCGTATCACCAAATAAATCAGTTAACTGCTGCCATGCTTGCTCTGTCTGCTCGATGTTTGCCATGTCAGCCATTGAACAGCCTGCTCTCATATCTGGTAAGAGGACCGTTTGAGAAGGTGAAGCTAAAATATCAGCAGTCTCCGCCATAAAATGCACACCACAAAACACAATGAACTCTGCTTCTCGGTTTTGCGATGCAATTTGAGCTAATTGAAGCGAGTCTCCAACAGCATCAGCAAACTGATATACTTCATCTTTTTGATAGTGATGCCCTAAAATAAAAAGACGATTTCCTAATTGGTTCTTAATGGTTTGAACACGCTGCTCCATCTCTTCTATTGATAATGCTTTATATTCTTCCGGAATCATCTGATTTTCTAGTATACTTAGTAAGCTCATACAAGTTGCTCCTCTCTTGTTTCAATCACATCTAAGCTAATGTCTAATGCTTTAACAGAATGTGTTAAAGCACCTAACGAAATATAATGAACCCCGGTATCTTTATATAAATGAAGGTTTTCAAGTGTAATGTTTCCTGATGCTTCTGTAATGATATGAGGCGGAACAAGAAAAATCCATTCCTTAATAGTCTCTGGTGAACAATTATCAAACATGATGATATCTGCACCCGCTTCAATTGCTTCTAGAAGTTGATCTTTCGTCTCAATTTCAACTTCTACTTTCACCATATGACCAACTTTCTCTCGCACTCGTCTAACGGCTTCACTCACAGAACCAGCAAAAGCAATGTGATTATCTTTTAACATCACTCCATCATATAAGCCATAGCGATGATTAAAGCCACCTCCACAGTGAACAGCATGCTTTTCAAACATTCGTAATCCTGGCGTTGTTTTTCTTGTATCACAAATTCTCGTAGTACTACTTTCTACTAGAGCTACTGCATGACTCGTGAAAGTCGCCACTCCACTCATACGTTGAATTAAGTTAAGAACCACTCTTTCTGCAGACAAAATAGCAGAAATAGAGCCTTTTACAATGGCAATAAGCTCTCCTTTTGCTACTGAATCACCATCTCGCTTACATAACTCAACTTCTACATGCTCATCAAGAAGATAAAAGCCTTCTTTTATGATAGATTCTCCTACGAAAACACCTGTTTCTTTTGCCACAAAGCGTGCTTCTCCCTTATGTAGATGAGAGAACAAAGCTTCGCAAGTGACATCTCTTTCTCCAATATCTTCAATTAAAAATTGCTGAAGCATTTGACGTACTTTTACAGAATTCATGTTATCTCCCCATCACTGAACTAAATTGTTGTACTTTTGGATTTTGTATCTGTTTTATAATTCGT
The DNA here is from genome assembly GCF_016909075.1 of Priestia iocasae. Classification (GTDB taxonomy): domain Bacteria; phylum Bacillota; class Bacilli; order Bacillales; family Bacillaceae_H; genus Priestia; species Priestia iocasae. The sequence continues at coordinate 223,109 of NZ_JAFBFC010000001.1, read as the reverse complement.
TTATATCCCCACTGCTCATTGCATTGAAATGGATAATCTAATCGAAAATGAGCGCCACGACTTTCTTTTCGTTCAAGAGCGGCTTCGCCAATTAATTTTCCAACGGTAAGCATATTCACAATCGTTAACTGCTCATTGGTATAACTAAATGCATGAGAAGACAACCTGTCTAGTTCTTCTCCAAACTGCTCAATAAGCTGCTTTAACGTCTCTTCGGTTCGAATAATTCCTGCCTTCTTCGTCATTTGTTGTTGAATCATAGATTTGGTTGGAAAAGACAATGAACATGAAGCATTGAACTCATATGTAGCTCTTCTCGTTTGAGCATAATCTTGTTTACTCAAAACCGCTTCCGCTACTAATTGTCCAAATACAATACACTCTAGCAACGAATTGCTTGCAAGACGATTGGCTCCATGCACACCTGTACATGCTACCTCTCCAATGGCATACAGCCTAGGAATAGATGTTTCTCCATTTTCATTCACTTCTATGCCCCCCATTAAAAAATGAGCTCCAGGCACGACAGGAATCCGTTTCATTGTTAAATCAACGTGAGCTTTTTCACAAAGTGATGTAACCGTTGGGAATCGTTGTTCAAATTGATTAATATCATCAATAGCTAAAAAGACTTTTTCTCCGTGTTGAATACGTTCAAAAATAGCACGAGCAACGACGTCACGAGGAGCTAAATCTTTTAGAAGATGTACTCCTTCCATAATCGGTTCGTTTCGTTCATTTACGAGAATCGCCCCTTCTCCTCTCACCGCTTCGGATACAAGACCAGCTACTTTATCACCACTGTGAAGCAGTGTAGGATGAAATTGAATGAATTCTACGTCTGTTAATCTCGCTCCAGCTCGATATGCAGCGGCTAAGCCATCACCAGTGGCAACTGAACTATTTGAGGTATAGCGATATAAGTCTCCACACCCGCCGGTTGCTAAAATGACGTGTTGAGCGTAAAAAGGCATGACTTTACCTTGTGCGTCGCAGCTTAATACCCCTACACAACGGCCATTCTCAATCAGTAATTCTTGAACGGTTTGATGCTCAACTATATGTACATCCTGCATGATTAGTCGTTGCAAAAACGTCATAAGTTCCCTTCCTGTTGCATCACCGCCTGCATGAATAATTCGTCGCTTTCGATGTGCACCTTCTTGCCCTAACATCAATTCACCCGATGATTGCCGATCAAATGTCATACCACTATCAATCAACTTTTTTATAAAAAGAGGACCTAATTGGACGAGCTTCTTAGCTACAGATTCATTACAGTGATAAGCGCCTGCTTCAATCGTATCCCTTAAATGCTCAAGCCAATGATCATTTTTGCTAATGGCAACGGCCACGCCACCTTGCGCAAGAATTGAATTGTTATCCGTTTGATGTCCCTTTGTTAACACCATCACTTTTTTATGTTTACAAAGCGATTGAGCTGCAATGAGAGCCGAAAGACCACTTCCAACAATGATCACATCTACTTCATGCATATATACACCTCTTTATTTACATGTGTCTTGACACCTATATTTACATATTATTTAATTAAACACAAGATGTTTTTATTTATTTAAGAAGGATCGTGATAGAAATGATTTATTTAGATTACGCAGCTACCACTCCCATGAGTAAAGAAGCCCTTACTGTATACAGCAAGGTAGCAATTGATCATTATGGAAATACAAGTAGCTTGCATGATACTGGAACGGAAGCGTCGCAGTTATTACACCTCTGTAAAGAGAAACTGGCAAGTTGGCTTAACGGTGAAAAAGATGGCGTGCATTTTACAAGTGGAGGGACAGAGTCAAATTACGTGGGGGTTCAATCCTTGCTGCAAGGAAATAAGCAGAAAGGAAATCATATTATTACTACTAAGCTCGAGCATTCTTCTCTGTTAAATCTGTGGAAGCGTCTCGAAAAAGAAGGATATCACATTACGTATTTACCTTCAGATAAACAAGGTCTTATCTCTATTGATACATTAGAGCAAGCCATTTGTGAGGATACAGTATTAGTTGCCATTCAGCACGTAAACCATGAAATTGGCACCATTCAGCACATTGAAAAAATTGGACGGCTTCTTCGAGACAAAAATGTGTTGTTTCATTGTGATTGCGTACAATCATTTGGTAAAATCCGAATTGATGTAAAAGCAGCAAACATTAGTAGCCTTTCAATTTCTAGCCATAAAGTCTACGGACCTAAAGGCGTTGGTGCTCTCTATATCCATCCATCAGTCAGTTGGTCTTCTCTCTTTCATTGTCAATCAACCGCTCAATCACTACGACCTGGAACTGTAAACACCCCTGGTATTGCATCTTTTATCACCGCTGCAGAAAGAGCGATTGAACAAATGGACAAGGAACGTGAGCGTTATGAGCAATTGTTTGATTATACAAAACAAGCAATACGTGAGCTAGATGACTTTATTCAACTAGAGGGCCATTCAACTCATCATTTACCGAACATAGTCGGTTTAACATTTGCGAACGTGCAAGGTCAATATGTTATGTTACAATGTAATCGTTACGGAATCGCTATTTCAACTGGAAGTGCTTGTCAAGTTGGACAACAAGCTCCTTCTTCAACACTTCTCTCAATTGGTAAAACTGAAGAAGAAGCAAAAAGGTTCGTCCGTATCTCTTTTGGAAGAGATACGACTTATCATCATATTGATGAATTTGTCGTCACGATGAAGAAACTTTATCACGAGTTTTCTTGTGTGAAATGATAGGGAGCGGTAGTAATGAAAGAACAGCAAAAAAAAGTGTTAGGCGAGGAAAGACGTTTATTAATCTTATCTTGGTTAAAAGAACAAGGAATACCTTTAACAGGAAGTGAGTTATCAAAGCGAACAAATGTCAGTAGACAGGTTATTGTTCAAGATATCTCTCTTTTAAAAGCTCGAAATGAGCCGATTGTAGCAACAAGTCAAGGGTATCTCTATCTTTCTACGAAAGAACCACAGCAACAACAGCGAATTATCGCATGCCATCACGGACCAGATGAAACAGAGTTAGAGCTTATGATGCTCGTCGATCACGGTGTACGGGTGAAAGATGTCATTGTGGAACACCCTGTTTACGGTGAAATTACAGCTTCGATTATGGTGAGTACACGCAAAGAGGTTGAACACTTTTTAGCAAATGTGAAACATACAAATGCAACCTATTTATCACAATTAACAGAAGGAACACACCTTCATACAATTGAAGCAGACTCTACCTTTAAGCTAGATGCTGCATGCCACGCCTTGAAAAAAGCAGGCTTTTTAATCGAAATCTAATGAGAATGTTAAAAGACAAACAAGATCCCTTGCCTATCTATTTTCACAAGATTTTATAGGCAAGGGATTTTTATCCATTATCTCTTTAAGCGATGCTCTATTTAATAAGGAAGTATGGATAGCTCCCTAATAAATTAACCGTACACCCTAACGCTTCAAGCTCAGCGATGGCACTAGGTATTAAAACATCATCCATTTTCTGTTCAATATCAACGATAAAGAAATAGTTACCTAACCCCGTTTTCATCGGGCGAGATTCAATTTTAGATAAATTTAATTTTCTCCATCCAAATGCAGATAACACTTGATGAAGTGCTCCTGCTTGATCAGACGGTAGCGTAATCATTAAAGTCGTTTTATACCCATCATGTACGTCAAAAGGGGTATCCTGCTGTACGCTGCGATGTAATACAACGAATCGAGTCGTGTTATGATTGTAGTCATGAATGTTAGGTTGCGCAATATGTAACCCATATTCTTTAGCCGCTAACTCGTTTGCAATGGCTCCAATTACTTGTTCTGGGTGCTCTTTTACAAATTGAGCTGCCGATGCCGTAGAAGTGGTTGCCTCAAGTAACACATCCGACAAGGTAGTATGTAAAAATTTATGACATTGTGCAATCGCATGAGAATGAGAGTAGACAGTTGTTAACTCTTGCCATTCTTTCGCATGATTAGGATGTACCATTAAATGTTGACGAATCGGTAATACAATTTCTCCAACAATCGGCAAGCGTTTTTCATGAATTAAATAATCGAGTGTTAAATTAACAGAACCTTCAAGTGCATTTTCTAACGGGACAATCCCATACTCTACTTCACCGTTAACAACTGCATCTACACAAGCAGGAATCGTACGATATGGGAGATGCTCATCTCGTTGAAACATCGTTTGTACAGCAATATGTGTAAAAGTTGCTCTCGGACCTAAATAACCAACCTTCCTCAAAATACTCTCTCCTATCTCAGCTTTTCTATTATTCAAATATTCAAATAGCTATCTTTAAAAGATAAGCTGTACACAACGAATCAATCTTCATTTTGTACAGCCCACGGACCATTTTGTCCTGCTTTTTTATTTATCATCAATTAGAATTTGTGCATTACGCACCTGAACCTAGTACTTCTACTTTATCTACAAACTCTAAATTCTTTAATCTTGTTAACAGCTCATTAATTTCAATTAACATACTAGATGTATCAAGAGAAAGTGTCACATTCGCACGCCCTTGTAATGGAATCGTTTGATGAATGGTTAACACATTACAGCCTCCTGATGCCACGACACTTAACAAATGCGAAAGAGTACCGGAACGATCTTCTAAATGAAAAAACAATGAAATGATGCGTTGCTTAACAACCGTTTGAAACGGAAAGACCGTATCTCTATACTTGTAAAAAGCACTTCTGCTTAAATCAACGGTATGCACGGCATCTGCGACAGACTCTGCTTTTCCTCGTTCAATTAACAATTTTGCTTCTAACGTCTTTTTCATTGCTTCTGGCAATACATCTTCTCGAACTAAATAAAACTGTTTATCGAGTTTGCTCAAATAAAGCTCCTCCCCCTACTCTAATCTCTATCAGTTTCACACTCATTTTCATTTCAACTAAAGAATGATACAAATAGATGAAAGTTCTCACCAAGAGTAAAAGACACCCTTTTTTAGAGCTTCGAAAAATGCGTTGGTGATAAAACTTTAGCCAAAAGATAAACAATAAGGGGTATTGTTTAAAAGAGCATTTTTATGTTTCATACCTTTTGGCGTTACTCATCTGTTTATTCATAGAATTAGTCAATGAATTCAAATTCATAATCTAACAACTTCACAATGTCTCCATCAGTTGCTCCGCGTTCACGAAGGGCTTCATCAATTCCCATAGTACGAAGCTGTCTAGAGAATCGGCGAACCGACTCATCACGTGAGAAGTCAGTCATTTTAAATAGTTTTTCTACTTTTTCCCCTGATACAACAAATGATCCATCACTTTCACGTGTAATTTGGAACGAAGCCACTTCTTTTTCATGTTTATAAAGAACGCGATGTGTAGACAGATCCTCTTCTTCATGAATTGGGAATTCTGGCGTTGTTTCAACAAGGTTTGCAACCGTAAATAGTAAGTCACGTAACCCTTGACGTGTCACCGCTGAGATTGGGAATACTTGAACATCTTCTGGTAGCTTTTCTTTAAATGCTTCTAAATGCTCTTCCGCATCAGGCATGTCCATTTTATTCGCAACCACTACTTGAGGACGCTCTGTTAAACGCAAATTATATTGACGTAGCTCTTCATTAATAGTCATGTAGTCTTCGTACGGATCTCTACCTTCCATACCAGACATATCCACTACATGAACAATTACACGTGTACGTTCAATATGGCGTAAAAATTGATGACCAAGTCCAACACCTGAATGTGCACCTTCAATTAAACCTGGTAAATCAGCCATGACAAAGCTTCTGTTATCTTCCGTCTCCACCATTCCAAGATTTGGTGAAAGTGTTGTAAAGTGATACTCAGCAATTTTTGGTTTTGCTGCTGATACGACAGATAGCAACGTTGATTTTCCTACACTTGGAAACCCAACTAATCCAACGTCTGCTAATAGCTTTAATTCTAATACAACATCTCTCTCTTGACCTGGTTCTCCGTTTTCAGAAAGCTCTGGTGCAGGGTTTGCTGGTGTCGCAAAACGGATATTTCCACGTCCGCCACGTCCACCTTTTGCAATAATCGCACGTTGACCATGCTCTGTTAAATCAGCTATAATCTCTTGCGTTGCATCATCTTTTACAACCGTTCCTGGTGGCACTTTCACGACCATCGCCTGTGCATTTTTCCCATGCTGACTTTTCGACATTCCGTGCTCTCCACGATTCGCTTTAAAATGGCGCTGATAACGGAAATCCATTAACGTGCGTAATCCTTCTTCTACTTCAAAGATGACGTCCGCACCTTTTCCACCGTCTCCACCAGCTGGTCCACCTTTTGGTACATATTTTTCACGACGGAACGCAACCATACCATTTCCACCGTCTCCACCTTTTACATATACTTTGACCTGATCTACAAACATGTCATTCACTCCGTTCTTAATTGTTGCTTATCTGCATCTATGTAAGCAAAACATTATTCTTCATTCAATTCGATAACAACACTTGCTTCATTTGTTGTCACTTCTTGACTTATCACCTGTAAGCGTTGATTATAGCCATATTTCATTAGCCACTTTTCAACATCACTACTATCAGTTAGTATTCCACTAAAGTCAAAAAAGAAACGAACGGATGATTGATCAAAGAATAATGAAATGCTTAAATGATTCTCTTCTGTATAATCACTCGTTTCCTCTAACACGTGAACGAAAGAGGAAAGCCATTCGTAAAGTTCTTTATCATAGTGTGACAAATCCCTTGCTTCTCCTAATACTTCTACTTCTAAACGAAGAGGCAGACTATTCCAATGATAAGTCATAATATATCCAGCAAATAAATTCATTTTTGTGTTTGTTAAGCTTGATTCATGTTTTGCTTCGATTATAATTTCTTCAATAATTTCATTCGCTCGATCAAGTCGATTTAATGCGATGTTGCCTTTAATCAACTGGAGTTTATTCAACCAATCATGTCGAGCATATCTTAATATATCAACGACATTCCATTCTTTTTTCATTTTTGCACTCCTAACTTCCGATCCGAGCATTTATAATCATCGTTAATCTCATAGATTTTGTTGCTTTAAGCTGAGCTTATCCAAACGCTCAATATTAAAATTATAGCAAATTCCCCTTTAGAATTGGACATTTATCTACATATAATCATAAATGATTTATGAACATTCTAAGGACAAAAAAGAAAACTCTAACCGAAATAGGTTAGAGTTCTCTTTTTAACCCTTATGCCTCTTGTGCAACTGGGTATACAGATACTTTTTTACGATCACGACCGAAACGCTCGAACTTAACGATACCGTCAACTTTCGCGTATAGCGTGTCGTCACCACCACGACCTACGTTAGCACCTGGATAAATTTTAGTACCGCGTTGACGATATAAAATTGAACCACCGCTTACGAATTGGCCATCAGCACGTTTAGCACCAAGACGTTTCGAGATTGAATCACGACCGTTTTTAGTACTACCTACTCCCTTTTTAGAAGCGAAGAACTGAAGGTCTAATCTTAATAACATGACATCCACCTCCTGTTAATTGGTTTGTATGTTTATATAATTTCCATAATCAAGTTCGATTGTTTGTAATGACACAACCATTCCCTCAAGAAGCATTTGCACCTTGTCAAATGTGGTTGAATCCACATTCTTTGGTATTTTACAGTGAAGATATCCACCGTCTTTTGCAGCTTGATCGATATGTGGTGTTACACCACATAAAGCATGGATGGCATTAATTGTACCGAATGAGACAGCCGATGCACCTGCACATACGAGATCCTTTCCATGTTCAGCAAACTGAGCATGTCCATTCATCGTAAAGGCTATAATCTTCTTATCTTCATTTCGGGAAATCGTTACTTTAATCATCTCACATCGCCTTACGCGTTGATTTTTTCAATAACAACTTTAGTGTAAGGTTGACGATGACCTTGTTTGCGGCGATAGTTTTTCTTCGCTTTGTATTTGAAAACGATGATTTTCTTCGCGCGACCTTGCTTTTCAACTTTTGCAGTTACAGTTGCACCTTCAACAGTTGGAGCACCAACTTTTACGTTGTCGCCACCTACAAATAAAACTTTGTCGAAAGTAACTGTTTCACCTTGTTCACCAGCAAGCTTTTCAACGTAGATAGCTTGACCTTCTTGAACTTTGATTTGTTTACCACCAGTTTCGATAATTGCGTACATTCTCTGCACCTCCTCAATAAACTAAGACTCGCCATCATAGGTGTCAATAGACTTAAAACCTAATCTGCGCGGTTGTAGCACGGGTGCTACAAACTAACAAAGTAAATAATACTATATGTACAAGGTCAGTGTCAATCATATTTTAAGCTTGTATTCAAAAACGCTTATCGCTTTATACGTTTCTTTATCTCCTCTTCTGAACCAATCTGACGGACGGTATAGGTACAATGTGCATGAGAAGATGGCGTTAAAAAGAGCTGCATATGAGTCATACCTTTTAATCTGTCTAAAACACCCTCTTTTTTTATCTTCTCAATCACAGATGCTCTCGTTTCAATCCAAATGGCTTCATCATCTTTATATTTATGTTCTAAAAGCGTTCTTTCAATCTGAAAAACAACCGTATCATCATCAAATGTACGCCCCTTCCCACTACAGATGTCACAAGGCTTCGTAAGGGCTGTACTAATGCTTTCATTGACTTTTTTCCTCGTTAGTTGTAATAATCCTAATTCTGTAAAGCCAACAATCGTTGTACGAACGTAATCTGCCAAGGTTTCCTTTCTTAATTCTTGAATAACCGCTTGGCGATCTTGTTCAGATGACATGTTAATAAAGTCGACAATAACAATTCCACCAATGTTTCGTAGCCTCATTTGTCTTGCCACTTCAACGGCTGCTTCTTTGTTTACGAGTAACGCTGTTTCGCGAAATGATTTTTTTCCTACAAAGGTTCCTGTATTCACATCAACGACAGTCAATGCTTCGGTTTCATCAATGACTAAATATGCTCCGCTCTTTAACCAAACAACTCTCTTTAATAACTTATCAATTTCTTGTTCAATTTGATAATGTCCAAAGATGTTTTCCTTCTCTTTATAATAAGTAAGCGTAATGTTACGATCCATCTGTTTCTTCTTTAACGATTCGAAGGTGTGAAAGTCATCTACAATAATTTCATCAACTTTATGTTTTAATAAATTGGATAATCCCATTTCAATAAAATGATATGCATCATAAATGAGAGCAGGAGCCTTTACGCTCGCCGCCTTTTGACTGAGCTGTGTATAAGTGCTTCGTAGTTGATCTAGTTTTTGTGTAATCGCTTCGATTGTTTTATCTTTAACGGCTGTTCGAAATAGAAAGCCTTCTTGCTCTTGACGATAGCTCTGTCCATAATCTGTCCACTTTTTCCTTTCAGCTTCGTCTTCGATTTTTTTTGAAATGGCAATGTAATTACCATGAGGAAGATAAACAACCTCCTCTGTCGAAAGTTCAAGCAGACCTGTCAGTTTAGGTCCTTTCGTTCCAATGCTTTCTTTGACAATTTGAACGAGAATGGCCTCTCCTTCATGAACAAAGTGCGAAATGCTTTTTTCCTCGTTTGAGTGTCCATTCACCCGTTGATAAGATGCTAAATCATCACGATGAAGGAAACCATTTTGTGACAAGCCAATGTCGATGAAAGCTGCTTGCATTCCTGGTACTACATTCACCACTCTTCCAAGGTAAATATTCCCTACCACTTTATGCTTGTTTTGTTGCTCTAAATGCAAATGCTCTAATCCGTTCTCTCCTATTAACGCCATTCGTTTTGCAGTTGTTGCTGCATTAATTACACACGTCTTCAACATCATTTCCTCACTTTTACTTTTTATTACTAAGCTGTTTTGTCAACTTTGTTGCTAGTTAAAAAGAAAAGCGGGCTATATAAGCGCCGCCATTTTCTTCATTCTATTCTTATCTTACATAACCTTAATAAAAAGATACAAGTTCATCAATTGGTGAATCAATTCTTTTTTCCGTAAAGTACGCATGCAACACTTCGTTCTCATCGATTTGCATTTGTTCTCGTTTATCATCTTGAATGATAATGACATGCTTATACCCACGCTGAAATTGTTGTAAGATGTGATGAATTTTTTCTTCGTGAGACACAGTCAATGTTTTTAAACGCTTAATCTCTCGTTCTCTTCCTTGATATCGTTCTAATAAGAAACGCATATACACATACTGTCTATGCTTCCAATCTGTATATAATGAGTACAGTAAGAAGAAAATAATCATCCATAAATGTAATTGTTGAAGATATAAGAAAGCTGCAAATAAACTAATAATTGCTAACAAACAAGCTGAAAAAAGCAATGACTTTTTATAAGCCTCAAGAAATGGAATTCGATAACTTAATAGTAAAAATAAAAGCTTTCCGCCGTCTAAAGGCCAAATTGGAAGTAAATTAAAGCCTAAAATAAGCAAGTTATGATAGATAAATAGCTCATGTGTCGCAGGTGAAATGATAGATGCTGTCATTAGAACATAAGAAAGGCCCATCATCCAAATATGTTGAAGTGGACCACTTACAATAACAATAACATCTTCATGAAACGGACGATTTCCTTGCTCATCTACTTCCGCCACTCCTCCGAATGGTAAAAGCATGATTTTTCGAATGCGCCACGAGAAAAATTGAGCGGCAAACGCATGACCTAACTCGTGAACAAGGACGATTAAAAATAACATCAACAACTGCTTAAAACTCGCAGTCACAATTCCAATGCCAAACACTAACCAAAGCAACGGATGGATGTGGATACGCATCAGTAAGGAAAACATTTTATTCAACAGAAATCACCTGACTAGGATCAATGAATTCTTCACCGTTTTTAATAGCGAAGTAAAAAACGCCTTTGTCTCCACTTTCATTTGTTGCAACAACCCCTAAATCTGTCCCCTTATCAACAAAGTCATAAATATTTACATTGATTTTCTTTAATTGCGCATACCACGTCTCTGTTCCATCTGCATGTTGTACAACAACCGTCTTTCCTAATCCTTCTTTTGTTCCTACAAACTGAACGAAGCCTTCATTCATTACTTCTACTACCGAATCTACATTTGTTTCAACCGTCATTCCTTGACCATTTTTCTCAAATGTTTCTAGTACTTTGCTACTCGATACTGGCATAGCATAGCCACTATTGACACTTTGTTCCGTTTGCTTTTTGCTTTTCTGTGGAATGAGAGCAAGCGGTTGGCCGAAGGTTTGTTCATACCAGTTTGACACCGTCGCAAATTGAAACTCTTTTTCCATTGTACTTTGAACAACATGACGAGCTTGTTCAAAAGTAGGAGATGGATTTTTAAATAAAATGGCTACAAGTAAGACTAGGCATGCCGACGCTAATACTTTAAACATGAACCATTCTTTATTAAACAATGGATGTCGCTCTTGGTTGCTTGGTGTGTATTCATACATCGAGAAATCAGTCGAGCCGTAACGTTCTTCATCACTTAAAAACGTACGCATTTTGGGCTGAATCTCTTTTGGCTGTACTGACCCTAGCTTTTTCTTACGATCTGCAATTCGCTTTTTTACTTCATCAGCACGTCGATTCATCTTCTATCATTCTCCTTGATATTAAGCTTGTTTACTTAAATATATGACTTGTCCGGAGTAGTTATGACAGAAGGATGAGCTTTCAAATGTTTGTACTTTAATAAAGCAAGAGCCCTTTTATGTACACAGTCACTTCTTAGTTGACTGATTAATTCATTAAACCCTTTTTATAAACGTTCTTTCTATTGAACAAGTAGTTGATGTGTAAAAAGCACTCAAAAAAAGAGCACACTCTTTTAGCAACGTGATTCTGCTGTAAAATAAAAAAGCCTTCTAACAGGAAGGCTTTTTTAACGAACACCAAAGAATTGTTTAATACGTGCAAATATTCCTTTACTATCTTCATCTAATGATTGAAGAGGCACAGCTTCGCCTAAAATACGTCTTGCGATATTACGATAAGCAATGGATGCTTTGCTTGAAGGATCCATTGCAATGGGTTCACCGCTATTTGAAGCTTTAATCACATTATCATCGTCTGCTACAATACCAATTAAATCAATCGCTAGTAGCTGAACAATTTCATCAACATCTAGCATATCACCTGTTTTGACCATGTGGTTGCGAATACGATTAATAATTAGCTTTGGTGGTTGAATATCTTCTTTTTCTAATAAACCAATGATGCGATCAGCATCACGAACAGCCGATATTTCTGGTGTTGTCACAACTAATGCTTGATCTGCACCAGCAACTGCATTTTTATATCCTTGCTCAATTCCAGCAGGACAATCAATGATAATATAATCGTAATCTTGTTTTAACTCAAGAATTAACTCTTGCATTTGTTCAGGAGTAACAGCTGTTTTATCACTTGTTTGAGCAGCAGGAAGTAAGTACAAGCATTCAAAGCGCTTATCTTTAATTAAGGCTTTCTGTGGCTTACAGCGTCCTTCTACTACATCTACAAGATCATAAATAATACGATTTTCTAGCCCCATCACAACATCTAGGTTACGCAACCCGATGTCTGTGTCAATTAAGCAAACACGTTTCCCTGCTAGCGCTAGGGCTGTACCTAAATTGGCTGATGTCGTTGTTTTTCCAACGCCACCTTTTCCAGACGTAACAACAATAGCCTCTCCCACTGTTAATTGCTCCTTTCTAAACTTGTCAAATGAGGTCTTAGATGCGACAGCAATTGAACGCGCTCTATTACCATTTGATTCTCCTCATTTAGGTATGCACATTCCATTTCATTTCGAGTGCTATCATCACGCTCATCGTTTGCACGAGTAATGATATCACTAATACGAAGCTGTGAAGGTTTCATGACAGATGCCGCAATAACAGCTTGCTTATTATCGTAATAACCTGCATGAGCGATTCCTTTTAAGGCACCTATTATAAAAATATTTCCTCCCGCAATGACCTTACCCCCAGGATTTACGTCTCCAACAAGCAATAAATCGCCCGGTACATGAAGCACTTGACCTGAACGTATGACTTTTGCAACAGAAACAATTTCGTTTTCTTCTTTTAATCGTAATGCATCTTCTTTTAAAATGACGTTACAATCAATTTCTCCAACCACTAGATGTCTTTTCTTTCTAATAATGGTTTTTAGTTCTTCTTCTTGTTCAGCTGATAAATATCGATTACCAACTTTTACATGAACAGCCACGAATTGATCATTATCTCCATGTTGATTGGTTGATAATTTTGAATCTAATTCATTTAGTAGCTCTTGAAATGAACACGTGTCATCGAGATGCAACGTTAGTCCATCCTTTGTACCTTTTATTGTTACATATTGTTGCTTTTGTTTGTTCACGAAGCTCACCTCAACGAATGTATAATTTCGACAGAGACCTACTAAATTCCTCTTTTAAATCACGTACTTTTGTCATTCTTACTTCTATTGCACTAGTAAAACATCAGTAACTTACGAGATAAGACAATTTTATAAGCGCTCATCTAAAAGTTGAATTTTCCACTTTTGAAGCTTTGCTTTCAAAGGATAGGAAAAAACAAAGCAAAATAAGGCATTTAAAATCATCGTTGCATAAAATCGCTGTTGCAAAAATCGGTCAAAGGTCATATCGGTTACATGTATTAAAACGTTAATACCGTATATATAAAATTCAATGATTGTCACAGCAAACAATGCTAAAAGCGATACAATAAGAGCATTATTTTGAAAAATTTTCATCATTTTTGAAGCGAGATAGCAAACCGCGGGAATACCAAGCATGTATACACCTAAAATATCAGTAAATGCCACATCATAAAGCATGCCAAAGATGAGTCCGTAAACCATTCCTTGCTTTACATTAAAATAAACAGTCATAAAAATAAGAATGATTACAACAAAGCGAGGTGAAAGAACCCACTCACGCAAAGAGGGCTCACCTGCTATAAAGTTCACAAACATGCTTTCACCAATGAACACTGCCGAAACAAGAAAAGGCAAGAAGAACCGATTTATCGTCATTCTTCTTCCTCCTCTATTAATAAGTCATCAGCTGTTTGTTCACGTGTTGTAATGACAACATGGTCTAAATCATACAAATCAGCTGCAGGCTTAACATAGGCTTTTTGCGTTAAACCATGCTCATCCGGCTCAATTTCAATGATTTCACCAATAGGCAAACCTGATGGGAATACACCACCTAATCCAGATGTTATCACAAGTTCTTTCTCTTTAATTTTAGCATCCGCAGGAATACGACGAAGTAAAAGAGCTTTTTTCTTTTCATCGTATCCTTCAATTAGGCCATATTCTTTCTTCTCTGATTGAATAATCGCTGAAATACGATTCGTACGGTCTAACGAACTAACAAGTTGCACCGTAGACGTCATATCCGAAACGTGCTTAATTTTCCCAATTAATCCTTGAGGTGTAATAACAGCCATGTTTTCTTTTACGCCGTGTGCTCGACCACGATTAAGAGCAATCACTTCATGCCAACGCTCTGGATTTCTTGCAATGACACTTGCATCGATTGGCTCATATTTTCTTAAACTATCTTGCTTGTCTAAACGCTCTTGTAATTTTTTGTTTTCATCTTCTAATTCACGCGCTTTTGCTTGCAGCTGCATATGCTCATCTAAACGAGATTTTAATAATTCATTTTCTTCATATGTACGCTTCAGATCGCCTACATTCTGAAAGAAACCCGCCACATATTGTGCGGGTTGATGAAACGTTGCCTGAACCAATCCGACCGAGTCTTTAACGAACCGTTCAGGTAATGTAATAGATTTACGACCATTTAATGAAAAACCGATCAATGCCACTAAAACGATAATACTCACTAATAAAATTATTAAACGTTTATTCAAGAAAAACTGTGGCATGATGTACACCTCTTATTTTTTATCGGTAGGAATCTCCAGCTCTATTTTTAAATAAATCAATGTGATCTAATGCTTTACCCGTACCAATTGCTACACAATCAAGTGGGTCTTCAGCAATCACAACTGGCATGTTTGTTTCTTCACTGATTACTTTATCTAGGTTGCGTAATAACGCTCCACCGCCTGTTAATACAATACCGCGGTCCATAATATCAGCCGCTAGTTCGGGAGGTGTTTGCTCTAATGTACTTTTTACTGAGTCCACAATCGCTGTTACCGTATCTTTTAATGCATCAGCAATTTCTCCTGCTGAAATTTCAATTGTTTTTGGTAGACCCGTTAACAAGTCACGACCGCGAATCTCCATGTTTTCAATGCCTTCTGGCGTGCTAGCTGAACCGATTTCAACTTTTAGCGCTTCAGATGTACGCTCACCGATCATTAAGTTATAGTTTTTGCGAATGTACTGGATAATCGCCTCATCCATTTCGTCACCCGCGATACGAATTGATTGACATGTAACAATACCGCCTAAGGAAATAATCGCTACTTCCGTTGTACCACCACCGATGTCAACAACCATACTACCTGTCGGTTCCCAAACTGGTAGGTTTGCACCAATTGCTGCAGCAAACGGCTCTTCAATTGTATATGCATCACGAGCTCCTGCTTGACGAGTTGCATCAATGACTGCACGCTTTTCTACGGCTGTAATTCCTGATGGGACACATACCATAACATATGGCTTACCAGCAAATAAACTTTTTGTTTTTTGTGCTTGTTTAATATAATATTTCATCATCGTTGCCGTTGTTTCATAGTCTGCAATTACTCCATCTTTCATAGGACGAAGTGCCACGACATTACCAGGTGTACGACCAATCATATTTTTTGCATCGTTACCAACCGCAACAATTTGCTTTGAGTCTGTTTGTAAAGCCACAACTGATGGCTCACGAACGACAATTCCTTTTCCTTTTACATATACGAGCGTATTAGCAGTACCTAAATCTATTCCAAGGTCTCTTGTACCGATTCCAAACATGTATATATCTCCCTTTCTCAAACTGAAATGCTAAGATGTCCCATTTTAGCAATTAAACATGTATCTTTTTTAATCTAACATTCTTTATTTTGTCTACTTCTTTGACAGATGTCAACGCCAAATATTGTATGATAAAAGCCTATCGTTTGTCTATTCATTCATGACAATTGTAACCAACTTGTCATCTAAAACATGAGTCTTATTATAACTCACTCCTAAAAAAAAGCATAGTATTTACATATAGCCTTTTTCTTTTAAACTAACGTACTTACGATCGCCTATGATTAAGTGATCCAATAATTCTATACCAATGATATCGCCACACTCTTTGAGGCGTTTTGTTACTTCGATATCTTCTCTGCTTGGTGTAGGGTCTCCTGAAGGGTGATTATGAAGACAAATGATAGAGGCTGCTGATCGACGGAAGGCTTCTTTATACACCTCGCGAGGGTGGACAATGGAGGAGTTTAAGCTACCAATAAAAATAGTTTGCTTATGAAGAATTTGATTTTTTGTATTTAAGTACAGACAAACAAAGTGTTCTTGTGAAAGGATTCTCATCTCTTCCATCATATAATCAGCTCCGTCTTGTGGGCTACGGATGGTGTAACGATCCTCTGAAGGAAGCTGAGCAATTCTCTTACCTAGCTCAATGGCTGCGATAATTTGAATGGCTTTAGCATCACCAATTCCTTTTATGTTTGTCATTTCATCAACGGTGGCATGCTGCAATAACTTCAATCCATCGAAGTAATTTAAAATGCGATTGGAGAGTTGCAGAACGGATTCATCCTTTGTTCCTGTCCTTAACAAAATGGCTACGAGTTCATGATTAGACAAACTTCCTGCTCCCTTTTGGATGAGACGCTCACGTGGCCTCTCATCTTGCGGGAAATCTTTAATCATTAGTGATTGATCAATCAATCCTTGTTCCTCCTTTACATCGTATAATGAAACCCGATTTTCTCAAGCTCCCTAACTGTACGAGAAAGAGGTAAACCTACAACAGAAAAATAGTCTCCTTTTATTTCTTTCACAAAGATGGCGCCGAGTCCTTGAATACCATAAGAGCCTGCTTTATCCATTGGTTCTCCACTCTGTACGTAGCGAGCAATTTCCTCTTCTTTTAACGGATAAAACGTCACATCTGTTTGCTCATAAAACGTAATAATCTGTTCATTCTGTACAAGCGCAACACCGGTTAGCACTTGATGAGTTTGACCAGACAGCATACGCAGCATTTCTTTTGCTTGTTGCTCATCCTTCGGCTTTCCTAAAATGGAGTTATGTTGAACAACCACTGTATCGGCTCCTAATACAAGTGCATCTGAGTAAGATTCCGCTACATCCTTCGCCTTTTGCAAAGCAAGAGACATCACAGCTTCAGAAGGTGTATGTGATGGGTCTATCACTTCTTCTACTTTACTAACATGAACCGTAAATGGAACGTTTACTTGTTCAAGCAATTCTTTTCTTCTGGGTGAACCTGAAGCTAAAATTAATGATGGATTCATATTTCGTTATCACCTTCACATGTCAAGTTTGAGAATAGAAAGATACGTCTCTATTCTAGCAACTCCTACCTTATTTTACAATTTATCATTTGAATGAAATCGACAAAATGAAACATGTCTTGCCTATTTATCCATTCACTTTCCTGGATTTTATAAACAAGACATGTAACAAAGGCTCTGAATTCACCTTTTTAAGATTCAGTTTTAGTTGGTCAAAATTGTTGTATATTTCTGCAGACCGTCTAACAATTGTTGCTGAGAAACTTTTGCTTCTTGCTCACTATTAGATTTGGCATATTTCACAAGAGCATCATTTGCCTTTAGTAAGTGAGTAGTCAATGCTTGAACTTCTTTACTTTCTGCAGCTTTCGCAAGCTCTGTTAATGACTCTTTTTCACTTTTGAATGCGTCAAGCTTTTGACCTATCATGGAGCGGTTTGATTCTGTCGATAAAGATAACAGAATTGGTTGTAGCCTCTCAATAATCTCACTATCTTTTTGACTAAGTTGACCTGTTGTTGGTAACTTGTATGACTTTACATACACTTCTTCACTTTTTGATTTGTAGTATTCACCAAGTTGCTTTGTTAACGCCTCATCACTTCCCATGCCGACAAGGAGTAAGACATTATCTCCATTTGCTACGGTTGTGGCTGCATAGCCTTTTTCTTTCATCCCTTTTTGCGCAGTGTCACCTGACTCTTTTGATGAAAACACACCAGCTTGAACAATATACAATGATTGCTCTTTGACGGTACTTACGGGTACATCTTTTTTGGAAGAGTCATCAGATGGTGACTCGCTTAGACTTCCACCTGTTGAAACAGAAGGCTCCTCTGAATTTGTTAGTGACGTGGCTTCTTCATTATTCGTCATTACTTTTAGACTAAACATACCAAGCCCTACTCCCACAACTATCGCTAGTGAAACAATCATGAGTATCTTTTTCATGATAGACGAATGAGGAGAGAAGCTCTTCTTTTCAAAAGACTTTTTACCTTCTTTCACATGACGTAGATCTTCAATAGATACCACTTTTTCATCTTGTTGCTCTGGTAAAATCCATGTAAACTCATCACTTTGTTTTTCAACTAAAAGTGACTCGGTTTGCTTTGCTTCTTCAGAGATTGCTTTTTCTTCTCCGTTAATCTTGATGGAAATTTTGTTTGATTGCTTGTCCATTTAACCACCACCTTTACTAAGTACATCACCGACATAGACTTGTCCTCATCCTATCATATGCACAAAAAAAAAGAACAAGACATTTGTCGTCTCGTTCCAAAAGGTTTTCGCTATTTTTTTACAAGATCTTTTACAAAATCAGTCGAAAGCTCCGTTGATAAAATCCCCTTACCATCTTCAGCACAAAGCTGTTTTTTCGCTCCTTTTAAGCAAACATAATAGTGAATAGAACTATCGATAAATTGCATTTCAACGAACGATTGTTGATTATCTGTTTGAACAGACCACTCCTCATTTGTATGAGGATCAATTAACGCGGGAAGATAACCATCTTCGATGAGGTCTTCATACGTGAGTCTTGCTTTAACAGAAGGATTGAGCGCGACTTCACTCGTCCGTTTATGAAAAGTGGCTGCTTCTTTCATCGCAATTGCGTTGGCGACAAATGCTTGATCTTTGGACTTTTCAATGATTGGCATAAATGCCAGTACGGCAATCAGCGCGACAATCCCTAAAATGGCTAGTACGGCTAAAAGTTCAATTAACGTTAAGCCACTTTTATTTCCTATTAAACGACGATATATTCCTTTAGCTGCGTTCAACATTAATTGTTACCTAACGTTTGGAATGGATCTTCCTTACCAGCTGGGCTCGGTGTCTCAATTGTCGGAATTTGATCTTGTAATTTGTCTAATGTTGGGTAATAAAACGTCGAAACGATTAACTCATATTGAAGGGTTGGCTTGTCTACATCTGCTAGACGCGTTGCTTCTTGAGGTCCGTTAAACGAAATTCCTTCAATTTGCGAAATACGTGATGATTGCTCAATCGTTTTCAAAAACAACAGAAAATCGTCGTATCGCTTTGACTCTACTGATAACGTAGCCGTTATTTTCTGAAAGCCGACTGGCATTAGTTCACTCGTTGTCTCAAGTTTCGGTTGTTCTTCCGTTGCGTCTTCTTCAAGATTCACTTCGTTTTCTTCTTTTTCAACAACCAATTCAGCGTCAGCTGCAAAGCTAATACTTAAAATTAAACTGTCCGACACAACTTCTGCTTTTTCAAGCTCTAACATAAACTGCTCCGTAAATGGTTTAACTGGAAGCCGCTTTTGAAGCTCGATGCTACTTTTTAATAACATGTCATTTTGAGTCGGTGCATTTGCTTTTAATGCTTTTACAATTTGCTGTTCTGTTTTTAATTCGTCTTTTATTAAACTGACCTCTTGCTGAATCGGCCTCATCAATTGCAAGTAACCAACCGTTACAGAACCCACAACAATTAACAAAACAAGAAGAAAAATAAGCCACTGTTTTTTACTAACATACATCGGCATCTATTCTTCCTCCTTCACAAGTTTGTCAATTTCATTGCGATTCATTTCGATTTGATAAAGCGCAAGATAGCGAGGCATCACTTTCTCTTCTTCGACTTGCTCTTCTTCCTCTTTATCTCCTTCGTCTACTTCAAATGTATCCACACTTAAAATCTTTGCATCTTGCACAATCGGCGTGTCCACTTTTAAGCGACTTAGGAAATAAGCAGCTTCTCGGCTTTCATCAAATTGAATGGCAACTTGCACAACTAGCTCACTTGTGTACGCAAACTCTCGAATAAAGCCTCGCTGTGGTAATGCCTTTGTTAACGTATCAATAATAGGTACGGTTTTGACAGGATATTGATTCACCCATTGAATCGCTGTATATAATTGCTGAACCGCTTCTGTATCCGTTGACTGTACCGATTTTGCTTGCTGAGTTGCTTGCTCTACTTTTACATCACTAATGGCGGTTTTCGTCACTTGCTTTTCTTCTTGTAAGCTCATGTATTTCCAGCCTAAAAAAGCACTTGCTCCTATGAAAAAAACGACTAGAACCATCATTAAAATAAGAAAAAGAGGACTTTTTGGTTCCTTCTGTGGCAGTAAATTAATTTCTGCTAACATTACGTCA
This sequence comes from Priestia iocasae, assembly GCF_016909075.1. Classification (GTDB taxonomy): domain Bacteria; phylum Bacillota; class Bacilli; order Bacillales; family Bacillaceae_H; genus Priestia; species Priestia iocasae. The sequence continues at coordinate 202,564 of NZ_JAFBFC010000001.1, read as the reverse complement.
CCTCTTTCAAAGCAAGACCTACGGCAACATGATAGCGCGAACTTAAGTTAAGCAATCCTTCATCATGACGGCTTGAAACGTCGATGAACTCAAACGGTATTGAAAGCTGTTGGTCCATTGTTTGCACAATATCATGGATATATGGATGGTCTCCCGTTACTAACACCTTTGTAATGGTTTCATTTCCTTGATTCATTGAATATTGATAAAAATTCATAATTCTTTCTACTTCATTTGTGATGGCAGTCATTTCAGTAAGTAAATCATCTTTTTCACCTTTAAACACGAGACCAGTCTCTCCGTCCTTATAAGTACTCATTTCCCATGCACCATGAGTACTTGGAAGTGCAAGATGACGCATAAAGACCGGATGATGCTTCGTAAAAATACTTACATTCATGGAAAGTAAATCAACCTGCAACAGAAGGTAATGATCTGTTGGTCTTACAAGATCACGGTAAAAGCAAAGACGATACGTACTAAGAGATGATAAATCAGCCACAGAAGCAGTCAATGTCACTTCTTGCAATAAGTCAACATAGCTCACCACAAGCTTTTCAGGAGCTGCAAATAGAATAATGTCGACTTCTTCATCATGTTGACTTGAAATGACATAATCAAAAATTGCATCTTCAAATGGTAAGTGGATTGTTGAGCCAATCTCCATAAATAAGTAACTACGAATCTCGTCTTCTTCTAGCTTTTCCGGTAACGTTTGTGGACGAAGGATGACGAGATGGTCTGGTAGAACGATGCGTACGTTTGAACGTTTTATTCCCCACTCCTGTACACATTCTTCCAGAATGAATAACAAGCCTTGTCGGTCAAGGATTTGGCCGTTTTCAATTAATCCACTCGGCAAATAGCGCTCCTGCTGCTTACCAATGATAAGCGGATCAGTTTGCTTTAATTCAACGTAACGAATCACGTGGTCTTTTATAATTAAATTTCCTAGTTTGCTTTTAAATGAAGGTAGTCGCAAGACCATGATTTTTCACCTGCTAAATTAGAAATGTAAAGTACCAGTTTAGTAGCTCTGTACCGTAAAAATAGGCAACAAGAACGCCTAGTGCAATAAACGGACCAAATGGCATATGTTTACCTCGCTGTACTTTCCCTACCATCATACCAAACATGCCAATGACTGCACCAAATAATGTGGCTAAAAAGAATGAAACAAGAACAAGCTTCCAACCAAGTACAAGACCCAAAACTCCATATAGTTTAATGTCACCACCACCCATACCACCCTTGCTTAGTATTGCAATGAGTAAAAGCAATCCAAATCCAACTGCTCCTCCAATGAGCATGTCCCACCAAGGGGTAAGAGGGATAAACAGGCGCTCGATTACAAGTAGCGATAGAAAAAAGAGCAGAACCTTATCTGAAATAATCATGTAGCGTAAGTCGGAGACGGTAATAATGATTAACAAGGAGACAAGCGTAAGCGCAACAAGCAGCTCAAGTTGAAAGCCTAATAAACGAAATGACAGGACAAAAAGTATGCCTGTCAAAAGTTCCATGATTGGATAAAGAGGGGAAATGCGAGCTTCACAGCTACGACATTTCCCTTTTTGCATCATATAAGATAAAACTGGAATTAATTCACGTGCACCTAGTACATGCCCACACCCTGGACAGCTCGAACGCGGTCGTACAATCGACTCACCAGCCGCGACGCGTAAGCCCACTACGTTGTAGAAGGAGCCAAGGGTGAGCCCTAGGATGAAAAGGTAGGTTTGGATTAATAGCATGATAACCTCATAGTCACTTCCATGTTATTGTGCTGGAATAACTATATTTCCTGTTTCAGGTACAGTATGTTTTGCTTTAATATTTGCAAGTGTTGCATTATTAAATTTCATTTCTCTGTTACCAGCAGTCACCGTATCAGTAGTAGTTAACTTATATTCATTACTGTCAGTGCCTACAGTTACTGTATAATTTGTAAAATCTGACTCTAATCCTGTAACATAATCTTCTAAATCAGTATGAGTAAGTGAAGTATCTTCCAATCCATTTGAAGACACGTAAACCTTAGCCGCATTCAAAATCTGCAATGCATCCGCCTTCACCGCATCTTCACGTGACTTCTGAATAATTCCACCAATACTTGGAATCGCGATTGCTGCGATAATTCCTAGGATAACGATAACGGCTAGTAGCTCGATTAGCGTTAGTCCTTTTTCATTCTTTAACATTTTTTTGAACATCATTTTCTCTCCTTCTTTGAATGTAGTAGTTTGGTACAAACCCACCCTTATGTATATAGGCCTGTGTCTATCGCAAAATGCGCTGATGATTGGTAAATCCGTTGCCTTTACCTCGGTTGGTGTCTCGGTACAAGCAATAGACACGTGTCATTCATTCCATTTTTTAGTGAATTTGCATTCCTTATTATTAATTTTACACCAATTAGGAAAATATGAAAATAGTTTTAGTAGGATTGTACGTGATTAAATATATCGAACATTGGAATTAAAATAGATGTAACAATAGTCCCAACTAATCCAGCCAAAATGACAATCATTAACGGTTCAATCAGTGACTTTAGTCGGTCTGTCGTTGTTTCAACTTCCGCTTCATAAAAATCGGCTACCTTTCCAAGCATCACATCTAATGATCCCGTTTCTTCCCCAATCGCAATCATACGTGTGACGAGTGGCGGAAACACCCAATGTCTTTCCATTGGCGTAGTGAGGGACGAGCCTTTTTCTAACGAATCGCGTGATTTCACCAGTACTTTTGAAATCACTTCATTATCGACAACCCCTTCAACAATTTGAATGGCTTGCAAAATGGGAACGGAGCTTGAAAACAAAGAGCTTAGCGTTCTTGTCATTCTTGCGATTGCCGCTTTTTGCAGCATTCCTCCGAAAATAGGGACTCTTAAAAGTGCATAATCAATATAATACCTTGTTGATTTTTGTTTATATAAAAAGGAAAACGCTACAATCACAAGAAGAATCAATCCAACAATGACCCACCAGAATGCCTGCATAAATTCACTCGACGCTAACACAAACTTTGTAATGGCCGGTAAGTCAGCACCAAAATCGGCAAACATATCCACAAACGTTGGTACGACGGATACAAGCAAGAAAATAACAACCGCAATAGCAACAACACCAACCGCTGCTGGATAAGCAAGTGCTGAAATAACTTTTTGTCTCGTTCGGTGCTGCTTTTCGAAGTGATCGGCTAATCGCTCTAACGTTGAATCTAGATTCCCAGAAACCTCTCCTGCTTTCACCATATTCACAAACATAGGCGGAAATACCTTTTTATGCTTTGCGCATGATGTAGACAAATTGTTTCCGCCACGTAAATGATCTTCTACATCAAACAATGCTTTCTTTAATGCTTTGCTTTCGGTTTGACTGGCTAAAATACGAGTCGAGTCTACAACCGTCACACCTGCTTTTAAAAGTGTCGAAAACTGACGTAAATAAATGACAAAGTCATGAAGCTTTACACTGCTTCCAATTGTAATTTCTTTATTTAAAATGGTCTCTTTCACTTCTTGAAGGTCAGAAACGCGAATCCCCTTTTCTTTTAACTGTAGGGCTGCTTCACGTTTTGAAGCACTAGTAATTTTCCCTCGTTTTTTACGACCTGCTACATCCTTGCCTTCAAATTGAAATTGTGCCATTACATCACCGCCTCATTTAAATACGGTTGTGCATCTGCTTTTGAAATAATCCCCTTTTCAATTAAACCATTCATCGACTGCATTAACGTGTGCATGCCAGCAGCCTTACTCGTTTGCATCACACTTTCAATTTGATGAACTTTTTCGTTTCGAATTAAATTTGCAACGGCTGGATTATTGATTAATAGTTCTGTTGCACAAGCACGCCCTGCTTGATCTTTTCGAGGAAATAATCGCTGTGACAGAATCCCTACGAGTACCGAAGCAAGCTGAATACGAATTTGACCTTGCTGAGAAGGAGGAAATACGTCGATAATCCGATTAATTGTGGATGGCGCACTGGATGTATGAAGCGTTCCTAAGACAAGATGTCCTGTTTCCGCTGCCGTAATTGCTGTATGAATGGTTTCCAAATCACGCATTTCCCCTACTAAAATAACGTCCGGATCTTGACGAAGGGCTGCCCGTAATCCATTTGCAAAGTTTTTCGTATCAAGCCCGACTTCTCGCTGATTAATAATACAGCTTCCGTGTTTGTGCAAATATTCAATCGGATCTTCTAACGTCACGATATGCTTATTAACAGTACGGTTCATATAGTCCACCATTGATGCAAGCGTTGTTGATTTCCCACTACCTGTTGGACCTGTGACAAGCACAAGACCTTGTGGCTTCACTGCTACTTGCTTTAACGCAGACGGTAGCGATAGTTCCTCTAATGGTGGAACACGTGTCGGCACCACTCGTATCGAAAGAGAAGCTGTGCCTCTTTGGTGATAAGCATTGATTCGAAAACGTGAGACACCGTGTAGTCCATACGAAAAATCAAGCTCTCCTCGTTCCTTAAATACAGCCCAAAGGCTGTCATCCATTAAATACTTGGTCATCTCTTCTAAGTCACTTGGTTTTAGCAAATCTTGACCATAACGCTTCAAACTACCATCAATTCGCATGATCGGTGGAACTCCTACCGTTAAGTGTAAATCTGATGCTTTTACCTCAAATGCTCGCTTCATTAATTGTTCAATTCGTTCATTCATTTCATTGCACCGCCTTACTCAAGCGTAGATACACGTAACACTTCTTCTGTTGTTGTTAATCCTTGCTTTACTTTAATCAGTCCATCATCTAATAAAAACAGCATTTTATTTTTCACCGCTAATTGACGAAGTGTACTAAATGGCTGTTGGTTTAAAATAACTTGCTTCATCTCATCCGTCATGACCATCAATTCATGTACGGCAATACGCCCTTTATATCCTGTCATATTGCAATTTCCACAGCCTTTTCCATGCACAACGCTCTCAATTTGAATTCCTCTTCGAGCAAAAATCTCTTGTTCACTTTTTGAGGCCACTCTCGATTCTTGACAATCACGACATATACGACGTACGAGACGCTGAGACACAACACCCGCCAACGACGTTGCAACTAAAAATGGCTCAACTCCCATATCAATTAAGCGTGTCACCGTACTCAGTGCATCATTTGTATGCAATGTGCTTAATACAAGGTGACCCGTTAAAGACGCACGAATGGCAATGTCGGCTGTTTCTTTATCACGAATTTCCCCTACCATAATGACGTTAGGGTCTTGACGTAAAATGGAGCGCAATCCAGATGCAAACGTTAACCCAACATTTGGATTTACTTGAATCTGATTAATGCCTTCCATTTGATACTCTACAGGGTCTTCAATTGTAATAATGTTGGCTTCTTCTTCATTCAAATAATTTAGCGCCGCATATAAGGTTGAAGATTTCCCCGAACCAGTTGGACCTGTAATAAGCACAATTCCGTTTGGTTGCTCAATTAATTTTAAAAATCGCTGTAAATTCAAGTTATTAAAGCCAAGTTTTTTTACGTCATTCAACGCGCTACCTAAATCAAGCACACGCATAACAATTTTTTCTCCATAAATGGTCGGTAACGTAGATACACGAAGATCCACTGGATGAAAATCTACATTCATTTTAATTCGACCATCTTGAGGAACACGATGTTCGGTAATATCAAGGTTCGCCATAATTTTCAAACGCGCTGTTAACATACCTTGTAGATGCTTTGGCAATGTCCGCTCAACTTTTAATAAGCCATCTAACCGATACCTCACAGAGACTTTTGTTTCATGTGGATCAATATGAATGTCACTGGCTTTTTGCTGAACGGCACTTGAGATTAACTGATTGACAAGACGAACAATCGGTGAATCTTCTTCACCGATTGTCTCTTCCTCTTCTTCTGTTAAACCATTCTCAAATGATGCAAATTGCTCTACATCGTCATCTAAGTCATAATACTTAGAAATGGTACGTAAAATGTCATCTCGAGACGCAATGGCCGTTTCAATTTGAAAGCCAGTTGAAAGGCGTAAATCATCAATTGCGAAGAAATCCATTGGATCCGCCATCGCCACAAAAAGACGATTTCCTTCTTTTTTCAACGGAATAAGTACATTACGCTTTGCAAACTCCTTGGAAATAACCGTAAATAACGCTTGATCAAACGGATAACGATATAAACTCACATGCGGAATACCTAATTGCAATTCGAGCACTTCAATTAATTGTTGCTCAGTAATATAGCCTCGCTCAAGAAGACCATCGCCTAGCTTCTGTCCCTCTTTTTTATTGGCTAATGTTTCTCGCAATTGTTCGTCTGTAATCAACTGGGCATCAATGAGTAAATCTCCTAATCTTTTACGCTCTTGCATAGATTTTAACCTCTTTTTTAAGATTATGGTTTAACTAGATCTTCTAATTGACTTGACGGTTCCGTTTCCTGCTCATCACTTGGTTGCTTAGTTGAACGATCATTTTCCTCTGTTTCATCTTCCTCTTGTCTATCTTCAGAAGGTATTTTCCCAACATTCGGAACATTCTTTTTATTATCATCTTTTGTTTCTTGATCTGCTTCTTGGTCCGTTGCCTCATCACTATTATCTGTATTAGCAGTAGACTGCTCTTCTTTTTCAACAATGAGTCCTCGTTGTTCAATACGATGAATAGGTGGATAAAAGTCTTCTGACAATAACACTGATTGGATAGCGGACCCTTGACTTGAAATATCACGATATACTTTTAACCATAAACCGTTTTTGCCTAGTTCCTCAAAATTTGTCACATTTGGAGGCAACATAGCGGTATACTGCACAATCGTTTTCGGTTCATATTCTTGATTTTCTTTTACAGACGCTTCATATTCGTAAAAAAACGGTTGTCCAACTAAGCGCGTCATTAGTTCACCATTGCTTAATTCAAACATTATTTGATAGTTCGTGTAGTTCGGATTAAAGAAGAGTAAATCTAATTTATCGTATTCAACACGTGCTTCAAACCCAGGTGTCACGTGCTTAGGAATGACATTTCCTATATGCCTCTCCAAAATATCAAAGTTTGAGTGAGCAATGACTTCATAGATAGCAGACGCTACTAAACTTAAACTTTCTTTAGATAAATTGGATAAACTTGCTTGCTCAGCTATTTTAACCATCGATACTTTCGACTGTGGATTTACTTCGATTTCCTTTACTTCGTCTACCCATAGCTGTACTTCAGTCAATTCCTCTTCTGTCACAGAAACGTTAGATTCAAAAATGGTGCCAATTTCACTGTCATCAGCTGCTATGTATTCTTCTAATTGATACACCTTTTGTCCGGTCTTTAATGTAGAAGCAATGGTATGTAACTCTTGCTGCAATGTCTTTTGATCTACTTTTTCAACATATTGTTCACCTAAAAATGAATTTAAAAAGGAAGACAGTAATTTTTCATTAACTTGTACGGCCACAGGGTTTGTTGCCCCGTTTTCAACTTGTAAAGCCGTATCTTGAGCGCTAAATGAATAAACGTCCATTGGCAATGCTTCACTTTTCTCTTTAAAGCGAATGGTAACACTCTCCGTCATCATCCACTTATCAATTGATTCAGCTACCTTTTCCTTAACAGATGCTTTAGGGACATCTGATACATTCAAGCTGGCTATTTGCGTACCTGGCTTGAATGTATCTTCACCTCCTACTAGCTTTTCATAAGCATATACACCAACATATGAAAAAACTAATAAATACCCTGTACAAGCTGTTAATAGTAAAAAGGTGCGGAGAAAATGTTCATTTCTCACACTCTAAGCCTCCTAACTATTCAGCTACATTCATTGATAATTCAACAAAAACAGTTGGGCCTGCTTCTTGGGCATTTGTAATGTGTTCTTCTGTTAGAGTCGTGCCTTTTGCAATTAATAGTTCACCGTTTTGATTGTAAATGTCTTTGATTACATTTTTGTTTATTAAAAGTTGCACTTGCTTCTCTTTCAAGTCATTTACCTTTTGCTCTGTTTTTTCTTCAATTGCTGGTGACACAGCTGGCTGTTCAACTACTGACTTATGTGATGGCACTTCTTTTACAGAAATCTTTTCTAAATCATCCGTTACCACAACAAAATTCTCTTTTGCATGCTCACTCACAATAACCATTTGCTTCCCTAATGTAATGACTTCAGTAATTGGTAAAATCACTTCTTCGCCTTTTATCTTTAAACTTAATCCAACAAGGTCTCCATTGTCATCATTCACATGGTACTCCGAGATTTCGCCTAATAATTCTCCCTTTCTTGTCATCACACGCGATCCAATAAGAGAAATCTTTTTATTAAATAGTTCATTCGCAATCGGGATTTCACTTAAATCCATGATGGCACTATCATTTTCAACTGTTACTGCATATTCCCCAACACCAATGACCTTTTTAAAAGGAATAGCTTTTACACCAATTTGCCAATCTTCTTGTTGTGTTGTTAGGAAGTCAACCGAAAACTTGTCAGGGTTAATAATAATGCTTTTAACTTGACCAATTTCAACCCCTTCAGTGATGCTAATGATTGGTAAATTGATAATTTCAGTACTCTTTTTCATGCTTTCAGACACCCACTTCTAATTATTATTCGCTACTTCTTGTAAGTATTGTAATTCCGCTATAAGCACTGGATAATCCGAATACGTTTCTTGTAATACATGAATTTCGTTCAGCGCTTCGGCTCGTTGACTTGTTTCAATGTAATGTTGAACAAGCATAACCGCTAATACATAATATTCTTCACGTGGTAAGGGAGCTAACAAGTAGTCCTTTAATAAGCGTTCATACTCATCCTTAGACAGTAATTGCTTATATACGTTTACTTGTTCAATAATTGTTTGCCAAACAGCCGTATTCATGATAGGAGCTGGCGTTACAAGTTCACTCTCTTCTTGTTCTGTGAGTTCAGGTGTTTCATCTATTGTTATTTCATCGAAGTTCATTATTTCCTGTTCACTTTTTCCATTATAACTATCATTTACAAGTTGTTCTATATGTTCTTTTTGATTGGACGTTGAAATTTCTGGTAACACTTCTACCTCATCTGAAGCATGATTGACGTTCTCCTGCTTCTCTTCAACCTGTTCTAGCATGGTTGATAAGGCATCCTTTTCTGCTGCTTCTATTGCTTCTAATTCATCTACGTCGAAATGTTCCTCTACTTGTTCTGCCATTTCTTTCGTAGCATTTTCATCCACTTCTTCTGTCTCTACCTGTATCTCTTCGGTTCCGTCAAGTACATCATGTTCATCTAGCTGTTGGATGTCTTCGAAATCATCTTCCTCTATATCTTCAACAGCATCTTTCACTTGTAGCAAACTTTCTTCTAGCTCATCCATGATAGGTAATGCATCATCGACAGGGGCTATTTCCGCTACGTGTTCGTCTACTTCTTCCTGTTCTGTTACTTGAGGGTGGACAAACACTTCTTCTTCTACCACGATGTCCATTACTAATGGTGAATCAATGGTATCTATTGTCAAGATGTCTTCGTCTACTTCTTCAAGGTGTGGCGCCTCTCCCTCTTCATAATGAGGCGTTACAAAGTCTAACTCTTCTTCTAAGCTAGGAATCTCTTCTTGATCATTCTCAAGTGTACTACTATCATGTTCAACAGCTTCAGAATTCATAGAACGATGATCAAATAGTTCATCCATTTCTTCTTTTGTCATTACATGCTGTATAAGCTCGTCATCTAGCTGTGGACTTTCATTATTGATTGACTGCTTTTCTAATGTCAAAGTCGGTACTGCTGGTCCAATGCTAAACTCTTCCTCTACATCTGATTTCTCTTCAGATACATTTGAATGATAATAAGAATCCATTTGCTCTTCTTTCACACCGACTACCTCTAACCGCTTACTCAATACATAAGAACAACAAATCAAGAGTAACAAGATAATCAGTAGCATCGTATGTATTGGTAAGATTGTATTAGCAAGTAAACCAATGATTGATAAAAGAACAGCCGCACTAAAAATTACGATTTTACCAGTTTTATTATAAGGTAGAGGGAGGAAATACAGCACTAAAAACAAAACTATAGAACTAATACCGATAAAAATAAACGTCGTCAACAACCATCACTTCCTACTAAATAAATAGAAAATATCAAAATTCAGACAAAATACCCATTATCTTTTCTAGCTTATTGTATAATAATCTTGTCAAATTTAAAAGAAGGGAGAAGCAGCGTGAAAAAGTTTTTTAATCAAAAAGGCCTAACGCTCATTGAAGTATTAGCATCACTTGTTGTTTTAATGATTGTTTTTTCAGGTCTTATGCACTTCTTTTCGAATGCTTATTCTTACACAAGAAGTAGCCAAAATAAAACAGCAGGTATTAATGTTGCTCGCAATGCCCTTACTTTCATGGAGAAACAAAGCTTTATTGAGATGCATGAAACATTTATCACAAACGATAAAACATTATATTTATATGTTTGTACGAATCATGCAAGCTCAGAAAAAGAATATAGATATGTAGAAACCCCGATTCTACCATCGGGCTGTAAGTCAATTTCTGTGAATAATATTCCGTTTACCGTTCAAGTCTCACATGAAAAGTCTGATAACTCAAAAGATCGCTATATGATTCCGATTGAAGTAATGGTGGAATGGGAACGCAATAATCAAGTGTTATCTACAGAAGTGAGAGGAGCCGTTGTTAGTGAAGACATTCGTGAAACATATTAAAAACAACCACGGACTCACTTTAATTGAACTACTTGCTACCATTGTGGTGATGACTATTGTCATGGGAGTGATGTATAACGTGTTAGCAAACGGCATTAGTGTATCAAAAAAAATAGGTACAGAAGAAATGTTACGTGATGAAGCAGATTATGTAGTCACAATGATGATGAACGAACTAAATTCAAAAGGATTTGATCTTGTTAAAGATTGTAGCGAAGAAACCACCCCTCATACATGTGTAGAACTAGTGGATTCAAAGGGAGCTTCCTATAAAAAGTACGAAAGTGAATCCGAGTCCTCTTCCGACGTTTTTTATGATGTAGAATCCGAAGAAAAACCTGAATCTGAACAAGAATCCATTAAGCTGCAAATTAAAGAAACGAAGGTAAGTCATCAACATTTCTTTATTAATGATCAATCCATTGTTAGTGAGGGGAACTATAAATCTTCAACGATTAAACTAAGTTGTAATTCTTCCGATACTACTACTAAAACTTGTTCAAATGGTATTCTAGAGCTGAACTTACATATTAGCGACCCTAGTCTATCAAAACCATTACAATTAGAAAGTATCTTCGGATTTTGACGGTGATAATGATGAAATTATTAAAAAACGAAAAAGGATACGGACTTGTTCTTACATTACTTGTTGCAACAGTTTTAACCGTTGTTGGATTAACGATTGTTGCAGCAACCATCCAAGGAACGAAGCGAACCACAATACGAGAAGTTGATATTAATGTATCGGCACAAGCAAAAACAGCAATGGAAGAAATGATTTCTGATTTAAAGTTCAATTTACAGAGCCCTAATTCCACTTATCTTATACCATTAGAGAAAAACGCTGACGGTACAATTTCTAATTTTTTTTATAGTACATTAAGCAACATGATTGATAAGACCGTTATAAAAGCATATGAAACAAAACCATTTCTAGAAGAAGTCACTGTAAATGATGTGACAACTGATTTTTTACCCAGCTCTACATTAAACAAGCATTTCACACGCATTTACGAGATTTCGCTTGTAACGAAACCACCTGAAAACAAAAATGTCCCTAAAATTGAACGAACATTTACAAAGAGGGTAATCTTGTCACCAACACCAAGCTTTTTACAATATGCACTAGGCTCTGCAAGTAAACTCATCTTAAATGGTTCTCCTACAGTTTACGGAGATGTGTTTGCAAAGGATTTAAAAATTGATGCTGATGCAAACTACACGCCAACAACAAGAGTAGATGAACAACAAATTAAAACACCACTTCCTCGTATTACAGGAGATCTGTATTCACCAACTGTGAATCTATTTAAGAACTTAAATGATGATCCTTTAAAGTTTAACGGAAATCCTGCCACCATGTTTTATAACGGTGACGTACCAACGTTGAAAAATGACAGTGACTTTATTGATTTTGACTTTGAGCAAGCAATGAATCAAGAAGAGCAGCTTATTTTAAAGGAAGCCAATGGGGGAACGCCTCCTAAACAAACATTGAATCAATTTTTAAACGCGACGATTCAAAGTGTTTCTGCCAATGGAATCCTAATCACTGAAGACATTCTAGAAAGAGTGTTTAACATTCTTTCTATCGGTGACTTAGTTGGCAATTTATTAAACAATTCAATTAGTACATCTGATTACCTTTCTATTCCGTCTTTAAAAAACTTACTATCTGAGGGAACAAACTTAGTATTTGATACAGTAGGTACAACGGCAACCGGCATCCATATCTCTAACATTACAGCTTCAACTCTTGAAAGTATTACTGTAAAAGGCGATTTAGTGCTAGACAATATTAGTGATTTAACCATCCAAAAAGGTCTGTTTGTAGATGGAGATGTCTTTATCACAAACTTTGCAAATTCTAATTTAGATGTATCAAAAATAATGGCAACAGGCGATATCACTATTCTTAATCCGAAGAATGCCACTTTAAACCTAACTGGCCATATTATTGGAGGAAAAAACGTACTTATTGAAACAACACAAGACCTTGAAATTAGTCACGCTATGATAGCGGGGGAAGACTTAGTTCTTAAACCGATTGATAGTACACTAACGTTAACGAAAAACGTGATTGTCAAAAATGATTTTGTGATTCAAGGAAAAAACGATACAAAGGGAACTGAAAATGATAATGCCATTTTTGATTCCATTGTTTATACACTAGGAAAAGTGAACATTACAAACGTAAATATAGGAGGTATTCAAAAAGGTAAAGAAGAAGGAATGCTCATCTTGTTGGCAAAAGATGATATTAATTTAAATCGAATTAATGAATTTCGTATACTTAGCCAAACAGATGATCAAGTTGACTTACGAAAAATTGATGCCTTCTCTCCTCTTACTGGGTTCTTTTATACAGAAGGAAACGCAACCTTATATGGTGTTGGTTCACTATTCGCCATTGACGGAGGAATCTTTGCAAAAGGACCATTGACAATTAACGCCATTCGTGGAAATGTAAACGATGAAAATGAGTTAAATCAACTTTCAAAAAGTGTATCTGTTACAAGCCAACAAGGGAAATACTCGCGTTTTAACATTCTTTATAATAAAAGTGTCTTATTAAGTAAATTAGATTCTTTACCAATTGTAAATAAGCTACAAGTTATTCCTGAGCCAACTATTCAGCCATAAAAAAGGAGTCAACAATTGATGTTGACTCCTTTTTCTTATTCTCTACCACTTTGCATCTGAATCATTGTTAGAAGATGAATTTTTCTTTACAATAACAACCATACTCGCTGTTGGTTTGGTACCATTTTTCTTACTATTTAATCCAGTTGCTACAACTGTTTCGTAACCAACTTCTTTTGCGACAATATACCATTTTCCTTGTCTACGCTCAAGCTCGATTGCATTTGTTCCGTTACTTGTATCCACACTCTCTAGAACATTTGGATTTAATAGACCACCGCCAATCGTTCCTTTACCTTTGTAGATAAGTAAACTTAACACTTCGCGCTCTTCCCCTGGTTTCATTGTGATAGATGGATATTTAAAACGGAATTCATCTAGAATTGTCACTTTTACTGTCTGGCTTACTTTCCCATCAGCTGACTTTACAACCACATTAGTCTCTCCTGATGAGAGTCCTTCAATTTTAATTTCTTCATTCTTACTACTGCCAACTTTTTTAATGATGGAGCCGTCTTCAATGTACCACGTTAACTCTTTATTTGTTGCATCACTTGGATTAATTGTAGCCGTTAACGTTTCTTTCTCTCCAACAAACATCGTGACTTGAGCTGGCATAACGCTAATGGATTGAACTGGCTTATTAACGGTCACGGTTTGCGAAACAACCATGTCTTTTTTGGCAAATCCACCTGTTGCTCGAACAGAGATGGTAAATGTCCCAATTTTATCAACAAACACTTCATCTTTTGGATTAAAGGATTGCCACGTTCCATTATCAATACGGTATTCATACTTCGCATCTTTTCCAGTTACTTCTTGTGTTAATCGGAACTTCACTTTCTCTTCTGAAGTCCCCCCATTTGGAACAATGGCTCCGTTTTGTGAGGAGAACATTTCAAACGCAGGTACTAACAGCACATCTTTTGTTGTGTTAGTACTATACGTAACGGTAATAATGGTCTTGTTACTACCATCTTTAAACTTCATGCTTTGAATTGGCTGTGTTAAATCGACATTACCATCCTTGAGCTTTATTGACTCAACTAACGTATTATTCGATTTGTTCACTTTGCTTATATTTCCGTACAAATCACCTTCGTAATGAGTATCGTTATCTTCTAATACGACTTTTGCCACAATAAATTCAGCAGGCGCTTGTAAAATTTGACTTCGATCACCTTTATTGCTATCTCTATAGGTTAAAGTTGGATTTTGCAGCTTCTGATTCATCGCATAATTCGCTTGTAAATTCAACGTCAAATCTAACGCAGTTGGAGAGAACTTTTTGTCTCCATACGTAATCGGATTAAACGTAACCTCGAGCTGATTTCCTCTTACTACTACATTTGTCGGTGGATTAATAACCGTCACACCTGGTGGTAAAGGCTGAATGAGCTTAATCGTTTGTAGTGTTCCTTGATCCTTCGTATCAAGCACCGCATCTGGCGTTAACTTATACTTTATTTCAAACTGATTAGAAGATCCATTTTGATCTCCTTTTTTCACTAAGCTCTTTACCTTCTCTGAATCTGTGTAAGAGATTGTACTCTTAAACGTTGGCGCTACTTTGTCATTTACCTGAACCGATACAGTACTATGTGCTTTACTCTTTAGATTTCCCTGCAAATCTTTATAGAAAAATTGAATATCAGTAAATCTATATGTGCCTGTTTGACTGAATGTTAAAGGCAATGAATAAGAAGACGATGGAGCTGTTTGCCCTAACACATATGGAACATCCTTTAAATTTAAAACCGCATAATCTCCATCCATGAAGGCATCCGCATTTTGTGCTAGTTGAACATTTCCTGGAAAGTTCGTACCATTTCCTTTAATTTTCACCTTCACTTGCACATCTTTCATTGCCAATTGGCCAATCTCTGTCATAATTCCTCTGAAAATATCACTCAAGTTAGACGAGTTGGCTTGGTAAGATGGTGAAGCTGTTTTATCTGAGAGCTGCTTTAAATAGCCCATGTCTAACTCAGAGTCATCTCCAAATCCTATAGAATAAAGCTTTGCTTTTTGGTTAGCTAGTTTTTCCGCTTGTTGTAAACCAAAGCCTCTAATGACCTTTTTAGAAGTAGTACCGTCTAAAGGGTAGTGATACATATAATAATCATCATCAAGAAAAACAGCTTCTTGATCTTTAATTCCGTAAGTGTTGTAGAAAATTGTCTTATTTCCTTTAAAATAAGCTGTTTTAACTTCTGTTACACACGTACCACCTAAATACCTTCGCAAACACCCTTTAAAATTGCCTTGAATGTATTTATTTTCATAAGCTTCAGTAGGAAAGCCGTCTGTTAAAAAAACAACATACTTATTATTTCCAGAATCTTGAAGAAGCTTTGAGGAACTTTCTAACGATTGAACATAATTTGTTCCTCCTTCAGCTTCTAATCGATTTACTTTATTCTGTACCACTTTTAAGTCGGTTGTTAATTGAATTTCATCTTTTACACCTGAATCAAACGTCACCAAACCAAACCGATCATTTGGTAATTTATTCGCACTGAATACCTTTACCGCTTCTTCCATCGCTTTTTTCGCATCTGCAATTTTATTTCCTGAACTCATCGACCCCGATTTATCAATAACAAATACCACATCAATTGGTTTTCTTAATTGATTCGCGATATCATCTAGTGAACCTTGTGGATTGAGGGTAATATTTAAAGAGCCTTCTGCATCATTTCCAAGTGGTTTTAAAAATTCTGTTTGTGAAGGAGCCACACTGACGTTAAGTGACGGCGTATTGGCTGTTGAAGCTTGAGTGCTTGTAGACAATCCAGAAAACAATAGTAAAAACAGTGACAAAAGGACAATTAGACTATGAATCTTTTTCCTCATGTATTCGCCTACCTCTTCCTTAGCATTCTTTACCATTATTATAATGAAAAAAGCTCTATAATGACAGTCTTTCGTCCTTAATTTTATTTTTTATTCTAAGATAACTAGTTCTTTTTTCTTAATTCAAAAAAGTAGCCTAGAAGATATCTAGGCTACTTTTTAAGTTAATTAAAGAAATGAACCTCTAATTTGTGAAATAAAGTACAATGATCCTGTAATAATTAATACATCTTTTTCATCCCTTAATTGTTCCGTTACTATCTCAATAGCCTCTTGCCAATTTTCCACATACTGCTTACGCTCATGATTACTGACCTCATAAAGAGCTTGACCAGTCGCCGCACGTTCAAATTCAAACGATGTGAATGTGATAGATGCTGCTATTGATTCAAGTGAAGCGATCATTTCTTTACTCTCTTTATCTTTTAAACAACTAAAAATAATATGGATGTTTCGGTCTTCATAATGGAGGCGAAGGGTTGATAATAAGCTCTCAATACCTTCTGGATTATGAGCACCGTCAATAATGGTTAACGGGTTCGTGCGAACTTGTTCAAATCGACCGTTCCACTTTGTTTGACGCAAGCCTTTATAAATATTCTCATCTTCAATATGAGCGCCTAGACTCTTCAGATATAGAGCAGCTGTTGTTGCAAGTGAAGCATTCTTTACCTGGTGATAACCAAACATGGATAGTTCAAGTGTACTTAAAGATTGAAATGGTGTTTGTAGCGTAAATCTTTCTCCGTCCGTTAACGTTTCATAACGCTCAATGTGCAGGTCTCGACCTAATTGATAAAGAGGTGCACGGTGCTCCTCTACAACGTGCTGAATTACCGCTTTCGCTCCCTCTTGCTCGACTGCCGTAATAAGTGGGATACCTTGCTTCACAATCCCTGCTTTTTCACTTGTAATTTGTTCAACGGTATTGCCTAAAATGTTCATGTGATCGAATCCAATATTGGTAATAATCGTGAGAATTGGCTGAATCACATTCGTTGAATCAAAGCGTCCTCCTAATCCAACTTCATAAATGACATAATCCATTTCATTTTTTTTACCAAAGTATAAAAACGACATTAATGTAATGACTTCAAATTCGGTTGGCGCCCCGTATTCTGTTTCTTCCACGGCATCAACCACTGATTTTACTTCATTGACTAATTCAATCATCTCATCGTTAGAGATAGGGACGCCATTTACGCTAATTCGTTCGTTAAATGTTTCAATATATGGGGAAGTGAACGTTCCTACACGGTAACCTGCTTGTTGTAAAATGTTACGTAAGTACGAAACAGTTGAACCTTTTCCATTCGTACCCGCTACGTGTACAGTTCGAATATTGTGATGAGGATTGCCTAACTGAGTAAGCATCCATTCCATTCGCTCTAATCCTAGCTTCATCCCAAATTTAAAGCGATGATGAATCCAGTTTAATGCTTGTTCATACGTTGTTATCATGTTTTTCCTTCACCCTTCATTGTCTATCTATTTCTTTCTATTATAACGAAAAAAAGAAAAACGAGCATCACCCAGTGGGCAATACTCGTTTGCATCTACCTTATACGCGTAACTCTGCAATACGCGCTTTTACTGCTTCACGCTTTTCAACGTAATCTGCTTCTTTTGCACGCTCTTCTTCAATCACTTTTTCAGGAGCCTTCGCAATAAATCCTTGATTGCTTAATTTCTTTTGAACACGCTCTACTTCTTTATTTAGTTTATCAAACTCTTTTTCAAGGCGAGCAATTTCTTCTTCAATATTAATTAAGCCTTCAAGTGGTAAAATAAGCTCTGCACCTGTTACAACAGCGGTCATTGCTTTATCATCCACTTCAATTTCTGTTGCAATCACTAGCTCGCTTGGGTTACAGAAGCGCTCAAGATATGCACGATTCTTCTCAAGTTGAGCTTGAATGCTTTCGTCTTTTGCTTTAATTTGAAGCTTAATTTGCTTACTCATTGGCGTATTTACTTCCGCACGAATATTACGAACAGCGCGGATGATGTCCACTAATAGGCGCATTTCGTTCGCTGCTTCCTTATCAGAAAGGTCCTCACGTACTTCTGGCCATTTTGCTACTGTAATGGATTCTCCTTCATGCGGCAAGTTCTGCCAAATTTCCTCGGTAATAAACGGCATAAACGGATGTAAAAGTCGCATTGTGTTATCTAATACATACGCTAAGATTGAGCGAGTTGTTTTCTTTGCTGCTTCATCTTCACCGTAAAGAGGAATTTTCGCCATCTCAATATACCAGTCACAGAAATCATCCCAGATAAAGTTGTAAAGAACACGACCTACTTCGCCAAACTCATATTTATCAGCAAGCTTTGTTACGTTGTCAATTGTTTCATTTAAGCGCGTTAAAATCCACTTATCTGCAACTGATTTTTCACCTGATAAATCAAGTTCTTCAAACGTAATACCGTTCATGTTCATTAATGCAAAACGAGATGCATTCCAAATCTTATTCGCAAAGTTCCATGTCGCTTCTACTTTTTCAAAGCTAAAACGTAAATCTTGACCTGGAGAAGAACCTGTTGATAAGAAGTAACGAAGTGAATCTGCACCATACTTCTCAATCACTTCCATTGGGTCTACACCGTTACCAAGAGACTTACTCATTTTACGCCCTTGTGCATCACGTACAAGACCATGAATTAATACATCATCAAATGGACGCTTACCCGTAAACTCTAGACCTTGGAAAATCATGCGTGATACCCAGAAGAAAATGATGTCATAGCCTGTTACAAGTACATCAGTTGGATAGTAACGCTTAAAGTCTACTGATTCGACATCTGGCCAACCCATTGTTGAAAACGGCCATAATGCTGAACTGAACCATGTATCTAACACGTCTGTATCTTGCTCCCAGTTTTCAATATCTGCTGGTGGTTCTTGATCCACATATACTTCGCCTGTTTCTTTATGATACCAAGCAGGAATACGGTGACCCCACCATAACTGACGAGAAATACACCAGTCACGAATATTTTCCATCCAGTGCAAGTACGTTTTTTCAAAACGATCTGGAACGAAGTTTACTTTTTCTTCTTGTTGCTGAAGCTCAATCGCTTTATCCGCAAGTGGTTGCATTTTCACAAACCATTGTGTTGAAAGATACGGTTCAACAACTGCACCGCTACGCTCACTATGACCAACAGAATGCATGTGATCTTCAATTTTGAATAGTACATCTTGCTCTTGAAGGTCTTTTACAATTTGCTTACGGCACTCGAAACGGTCCATTCCTTCGTATTTCACTGCTTTATCATTCATCGTTCCGTCTGGATTCATTACTAAAATGCGCTCTAAATCATGACGGTTACCGATTTCAAAGTCATTCGGATCATGAGCCGGTGTAATTTTTACTGCACCTGAACCAAATTCCATATCAACGTAGTCATCACCAACGATTGGGATTTCACGACCAACGATTGGAAGAACAACGTTTTTACCGATTAAGTGCTTATAGCGCTCATCTTCTGGATGAACCGCAACTGCAGTATCTCCAAGCATTGTTTCTGGACGAGTTGTCGCAATTTCAATATGACCAGAACCATCAGCTAATGGATAACGCATATGATAGAACGCACCTTGAACGTCTTTGTAAATAACCTCGATATCAGAAAGGGCTGTTTTCGTTGCTGGATCCCAGTTAATGATGTATTCTCCACGATAAATTAACCCTTTTTTGTATAGAGACACGAACACTTCACGCACAGCTTTTGATAAGCCTTCATCTAACGTAAAGCGCTCACGAGAGTAATCTAGGCCTAAGCCAAGCTTTGACCATTGTTGACGGATAAAGCCTGCATACTCTTCTTTCCATTTCCACGTTTCTTCAACAAACTTTTCACGCCCTAAGTCATAACGACTTTTCCCTTCACTGCGAAGCTTCTCTTCTACTTTCGCTTGTGTCGCAATTCCAGCGTGGTCCATACCTGGAAGCCATAGTACATCATAACCTTGCATACGTTTCATACGTGTTAAAATGTCTTGAAGCGTTGTATCCCATGCATGCCCTAAGTGTAACTTTCCTGTTACATTTGGTGGTGGAATAACAATTGTATATGGTTCTTTCTCTGGATTTCCTGTTGCTTCGAAAAATTTACCATCTAACCAATATTGATAACGATTCGCTTCAACTGCCTGTGGATCATACTTTGTTGATAGCGCTAGTTCTTTTTCAGACATGATTTACCTCCAAATATTGTAAATTTATAAACACAAAAAACTCCTTTCATCAAAAGGACGAAAGGAGTGAGTTTCGCGGTACCACCTTTTTTCATAGATTTTTTCCTATCACAAAAAAACCTATGCTCTCAGTTCCATAACGGCTTTCATGCCGACCTTCTCTACTAATGTGAACATCACACGTTCAAAAAAGCTACTCATGGGCGACATTCCAAGCCTACATTCCTAAGAAATCTCCCAGCAATTGATTTCTCTCTCTGAAAGGTGTAGAAAACCTGTACTCTTCCCAATCCATGTATTTATCAATATGTACTCATTTGTCTTCTCATTATAGTATATAAAAAATAAGCGAATCGTCAATAATCTTATCCATTTTTTTATTTCTCTATTCAAATCCATGTAAAAAAGATTGTTACCTACCTTTTCATCCTCTCATACTTTGTACATGTAAACTAAACATTCTCCTACAATAGTCGTCGCCATTTCTTTTCTGAACGCATGTCTTTCATTCTAAATTGTTGAATAAGTGAACGATTTGCCTAATTCACTCATAGAATAAAAGAAACAACACGAATCCATATAGATGATTGATTTCTTAGGAAGGCTTTGTTAAGTAGCATCGTTCTGACATGAAGGATAATAAGGAAGGGGAACGAACATGAAACGAAGATTTAATGTTAATTCCTATCAAGTACAGCGTTGGCTAAAAAATGCAGGAGCGGTTTGTGCTCAATTTATTATTCCTCTTACCATTTTTCAAGGTATTCGAACACTCTTTTTTCCAACAACGTTTGATGTATTTTTACTCGCTATATTAGCACTATTTGCCGTTTCCATTTATATGGAATGGTTTTAATTTCCTAACGAAAAGAAAAACATGATAGGTTATCATGTTTGAGATTGAGCTGCAGCTTCTGCAGCTTGTTTTCGTTGCTGATCAACAGCATCAATTTTTAAGTTTAATTGTTCAAGATTTTTCGAGAGCCAAAATGACGTTAATAATGATTTTGTATGCTCTAATTCACTTTTAGCTTGTCGATTATGTTTATACTGAACAACCGCTTGATACACAGGCTCAGGAAACGCTAGATACATATGCAATAACAGTCGTTCTTCTTCTCTTAATGAAAAATGCTGCTCATACGTTGCATACCACTCATAGCTATCTAATGTCGTCATCGGATATGTCTTAAGAGAACGAAAATAAAATGAGACTAAATCATAGATGGGTGACGCGTCTCTTGCATGTTCAAAATTAATAAAATAACCATTTCCTTTCTCATCATACACAAAGTGCTTGGAAGATAACTTTCCATGCACAGTCGTCAGACGAATTTTCTCCTTTTCCTTTGTATAGTCATACCATTGCTTTAGCTTTTCTTGTGCATACTCTAATGCTCTTGTCGTTTCATAATAAAATGTACAAAAGTACAATTCAAATGGAGACATGTATATTTTCTTTTCACTTTCAACCACATATTGTTCTAACTCCGCTTGTCGATCTTCCCATGTTTTTTTCAATGCTTCATAATGCTTCTCAATGTCTTCTTCCACTACATCGACTTCATAAGCAGATAAAGCATGTAGTTGAGCTAGCTCTTGAAAAAGCTTATGATAGCGAATGTCTCGCTCTTCAGTTGGATGATCCGGTAACCAAGGCATCAGGTAATAAGAAGCATTGCGATAAGGAACCATGAAGGCACCTTCTGTTGTTTGATAAATTGGGACAAACTTCATGAATCCTTTTTGATGAAGGTGTTGTACTTTTTGGATAAAATGATTGCTACTTAAACTTTGATCATCCACACGCTTCAGAGCAAATACACCTTGACTTGTATAGACCTTTTTTACCTTCCCATAATCTTCAATAAAATCTAACTCCAAGCGGTATTGTTGCAATAGTGGCCCATAAGTTAGCTGATCATTATTCATAAAGGGCCTCGCTTTCTTTTCATAATAAGAAATAAAGAAAACAGCTGAGAAAAGACATGTTCTCAAACTGTTTTCATCGTCCATTACCCTGTCTCCATGAAGGAAAAAATGATTCACTTCCTGGAAATTCTGCTTATTTTGATCCAATTGGAATGTTCAAAATTTGTCCTTCCGTAATATCTTGTTCACTTTCTAGGTGATTCACACGCATAATAGATTGAGCACTAATGTTATAACGATTAGCGATTTGATCGATGGAGTCTCCTGCTTGAACAATACACATTTTCCATCTTGACAATCCTTCTTCTTCTTTTGCAAATAATTTTGTTAAATACAATGCATTTTCATTGCGGCCACTTTGATTGTCCGTTTCATCTTTACGGATTTCAATGATCATTTCATTTTCACGGGCACTCGGCTCTTCACTATACGTTTCATTCGCTTCTTCTGCGTACTCTTCATCTAACTCTGTTTCAGTCCAAGAAGGAGCAACTGATTGGTTTCTCGCTTCAAACGCTACTACTTTATTTCCATCTTCTTCTGCCTTCTCTTTCTTTACTTCTACTTCAAAAGATTCATATAAGTCTTCTTCCTTTTGAATAGTCGGTTCCTTACGAGATTGACCTCCAAAGAAAGATGAAAAATACTCTTGGTTCTCTTCTTCTTGCTCCACTTCATCTTCTACTTCTAACGTTGGTGCATTACGATACAAAGGTTCTAATTCATAGGTTTGCTCTTCTTCTGGCTCTTCAACTTGAACTCGAATTTCTACTTCATCTATTGCTTCAATCTCTTCAGTCTCTTCAATTTCTTCAATTTCTTCGTAGACTGATTCGTCAAATGCTGCTTTTTCACTCTCTTCTTCTTCATCTCTTACTGTGCTTTGTTGCTCACCATATAAGCCTGTAATTGACAAGTCAGCCATTAGCTGTAAACAATTAGGCGAAGGAATTTCATAATCAAATGATTCAATTGAAACGAATACATTTTCAATGCTCTCAATCCGATTTTTAGGGATTGTAATATCAACCGGAAACTGATGTGACAAATTAGCTAATCCATCTTCTCGCTCTTGTACATATTGCACTTGTTTGCCACTTATATATTCGCGTAAAGATTGTTCTTCATCTTCATTTTCAGATGTTTCATATTCACCCGTTAATGTTAACGCTCCACGGATGGAGACGTATTGGTCATATTCTTCAATTGAAACTGCTGGCTCTAAGGAGATTGATAAAAGCTGTGAGACTTCCTGTCCTTTTTGAAACCATACTGATTCTTCTACTGAAAAACGCAGACACGATAAATTATCCTGCGACAATAGATTCTCCCCCTTTCAACACACTTACTAATATGACGAACGTCATTAAAGATGTATGAATCAATTCATTAGAATATGACTGTCACATACAAACTCACCTTAAGCTGTTTACATATCTCTAAATGTCTATGCTAGCACTCAACATCTCATTCTGCTTATTTAACATTTACATAAAAAAGCTCGCACCTAATTGGTACGAGCTTTTTTCTTTATTTGCGCAATGAAGCAAATGCTTTTTCTGCTGCTTCAATTGTTTGTTCAATATCTTTGTCACTATGCGCTGTCGATAGAAATAGACCTTCAAATTGAGATGGTGGTAAAAACACTCCTTGATTAGCCATTTCACGATAGAACGCAGAGAAATAGTCTAGGTTAGATGTTTTTGCTTTTTCATAATTAATAACTTGTTCATCCGTGAAGAAGAATCCAATCATTGAGCCAGCTCGATTAATTGTATGTGGAATATCATATTTCATTGCAGCTGCATATAGACCTTCTTGCAAACGATCTGCTTTTCGAGCAAACTCTTCATAAGATTGTGGCGTTAATTGAGATAATGTTTCATAACCAGCCGTCATGGCAAGTGGGTTTCCTGAAAGAGTACCCGCTTGATAAATAGGTCCACTTGGAGCTATTTGTGCCATAATCTCAGCTTTACCACCATAAGCACCAACTGGTAGACCACCGCCGATAACCTTTCCAAGACACGTTAAATCTGGCGTCACATTAAAATAACCTTGTGCACAATTATAATCAACGCGGAAACCAGTCATGACTTCATCAAAAATAAGAACCGTGCCATACTGAGTTGTCATTTCACGAAGTCCTTCTAAGAAGCCATCCTGTGGTGGAACCACTCCCATATTTCCTGCAACTGGCTCAACAATGACTCCTGCAATGTCCTCGCCAAATTGCTCAAATGCGTAACGAACACTTTCTAAATCATTATAAGGCACAGTAATGGTATTTTGAGCAATTCCTTCAGGCACACCAGGGCTATCTGGCAATCCTAGCGTAGCCACTCCAGAGCCTGCTTTAATTAGTAATGAATCACCATGTCCATGATAGCACCCTTCAAATTTTAAAATTTTGTTTCGCCCCGTATAGCCACGTGCAAGACGCAAGGCACTCATTGTTGCTTCCGTACCTGAACTTACCATACGAACCACTTCGATTGATGGTACTCGTTCAATAACGAGTTTCGCTAATTCATTTTCAATTAATGTTGGCGCTCCAAAGCTTGTCCCTAATTCCGTTACTTTTTTAATGGCCTCAACGACACGATCGTTTGCATGTCCATGAATAAGTGGACCCCATGATAAAACATAATCAATGTATTCATTTCCATCGATGTCGTAGATTTTCGAGCCTTTTCCATGCGACATAAAGATTGGATCCATATGAACAGACTTAAATGCGCGGACTGGACTGTTTACTCCACCAGGCATTAGTTGTTTCGCTTCTAAAAATGCTGCTTTTGACTTTTCGTAGCTTCGCATATCTATGAACACTCCTTTATTACTTGTCTGCTAACCAGCGTGCTGCATCTTTTGCATGGTAGGTAATAATCAAGTCTACACCTGCACGCTTCATGCTTGTTAACTTTTCAAGAACAATTTCTTTCTCATTAATCCATCCGTTTTGTGCAGCTGCTTTAATCATTGAATATTCTCCACTTACATTGTAAGCCACTACCGGTACATTAAAATTATTCTTCACATCACGGATAATATCTAAATAAGAAAGAGCTGGTTTGACAATGAGAAAATCTGCTCCTTCCATGACGTCAGACTCTGCTTCACGTAATGCTTCTAAACGATTAGCAGGATCCATTTGATACGTTTTGCGATCTCCGAATTTCGGTGAAGAGTGCGCTGCATCACGGAACGGTCCGTAAAAAGCAGACGAATATTTTACCGCATAGGACATGATTGGAATATGTTCAAACCCTGCTTCATCTAGACCTGCACGGATAGCGGCAACAAACCCATCCATCATGTTAGACGGCGCGATGATATCCGCTCCTGCTTTTGCTTGACTGACAGCTGTTCGAGCAAGTAAATCGAGGGTTGGATCATTTAAAATTTTACCTTCTTCAATCACTCCACAATGACCATGGTCTGTATATTGACATAAGCATGTATCAGCAATCAAGACGAGCTCTGGGAATGCTTCACTCAGTTGGCGAATCGCTTCTTGTACAATTCCATGATCATGATACGCTTGAGAACCTACTTCGTCCTTTTCAGCAGGTACGCCAAACACGATAACAGATTTAATCCCTAAATCAACCGCTTCTTGAATATCTTCGTTTAATAAGTCTAGAGATACTTGATACACACCAGGCATTGATTGAACAGGGTTACGTTTATTTTCTCCTTCTACAACAAAAATAGGATAAATAAAATCATCTGCATGTAAATGTGTTTCTCTGACCAATGCACGCATATTCTCTGAATTACGCAGGCGACGATGACGTGCAAACTCTAATTGTTTCATTTCTTTTTTCCTCCTTTAATTCTCCGAACGGCTAAAACATGATACTAACAACTCTATCATACCATCTACTGTGTATTCATTTGGAGTATGATGCTTCAGCCCATATTCGGAAGCGGTAGTCGATGTAATCGGTCCAATACAGACAATGAGACAGTCATTTAATAGCTCTAACCAATTTGGTATGTTTTTCATTGCTTCTACAAACGAATCGACCGTCGATGAGCTAGTAAATGTAACAGCATGAATTTTTCTTTCTTTTAACAATTGAACGAGTTCTTCTTGCTTACTTTCACTTCGAACCGTCTCATACACAATCAAATCTGTGACGTGATAGCCTTCTTTTATTAATCCTTCTCTTATAACAGGACGCGCCAAATTACCTCTTACAAGTAAAACCTTTTCATTTTTATGTACTTCCCTAAGCAATGAATCTAGTAACGCTTCTGCCACAAACTTTTCAGGCATGACCGTTACCTTGACTCCATGCTTTTCTAATTCTTTGGCTGTTTTTTCTCCTACAACCGCCACTTTTAGTTTGTTCAATTCATCTTGTTTTATCTGATAATCCTTTAGCCACTCCATAAAAAACGAAATGCCGTTTTGACTCGTAAAAACAATCCAATCATAGGTATGTAATGTTTGCAGAACCTCTTTTACTTGGCGTCGATTCGTTTTGGCACGCGTAAATGTTAACAACGGAATATGAACCGGTGTCCCACCTAAGTCTTCGATTCTCTTTGAAAATGAATGAGCTTGACGAGAAGCCCTTGTGATTAAAATGTTTTTTAAAAAAAGAGGAGCACGATGACTCATCACTTGTCAAGCTCCTCTTTTACACGGTCAATTAGTTGTTTTCCACCTTGTTCTGTTAATCTTGTAGCCGCTTTATATCCAAGGTCAGTCGGATTGTTACCAGTCAGCTTTTCTTTATAAACGGTTTGTCCATCTGGAGATGCAACTAATGCCGTTAATTCTATTTCTTGTTCATTCACAAAGCGACCATAACCTGCAATTGGTACTTGACAGCCGCCTTCCATTTTATGCAGAAATGCACGTTCAGCCGTTACAGTTGCATTCGTTTTCGCATCATTTAGTCCTTGAAGAAGGCTCAACAAATCTGCGTCATCTTCTCGACATTCAATCGCGAGTGCCCCTTGTCCAACTGCTGGTACACTAAGATCAGCATCCAAATACTGTGTCACCGTATCTTTTGACCAACCCATACGCGCAAGTCCAGCTGCTGCTAAAATGATGGCATCATACTCTTCGTTCTTTAGTTTTTCAAGACGCGTGTCGATGTTTCCACGAATCCATTTGATTTCAATATCAGAACGCTTCGCTAAAAGCTGTGCACTTCTTCGCAAGCTACTTGTACCAATGACAGCACCGCTTGGAAGCTCTTCAAACGTTTGTCCTGTTTTTGAAATTAAGACGTCTCGGTGGTCTTCACGATCTGGAATACAACCGATTGTTAGACCTTCTGGAAGAACGGCCGGCATATCTTTCATGCTATGAACAGCCATATCAATCTCTTTGTTTAACATCGCCTGTTCAATTTCTTTTACAAACAGCCCTTTTCCACCTACTTTAGAGAGCGTAACATCTAAAATTTGATCGCCTTTTGTTACAATTTCCTTCACTTCAAACTCGTAAGGAAGTCCTTGTTTCTTTAATTGATCGATGACCCAGTTTGTTTGTGTTAAAGCTAACTTACTTCGACGAGAGCCGACAATAATTTTCCGCATGATGTGTCCTCCTACTACGAATCCCAAAAGTGAAAGTTTGATAAACTTCCAAATAAGAAAAAGTTAATCAATAATATTAAAAATAAACCAATATTCCAAGTTGCAATGGCTTTTCCTTGTATTCCTTTACGTAAGCGAACATACAAGTACGCACTATAGGCAATCAATACAAAAAATGAGCCTAATACCTTCGTGTCGTACCAGTGGAAATTCACCACTTTAATATAAGCCCAGATTAACCCTAGAATAAGTGATAACAATAAAAGAGGAATACCCATTACAATCAGAACATAAGCCATGTAATCGAGCTTTGTTAAATCTTCAATTCGTAATAGATGTTTTCCCCACTTCTTCTTTTTCAATAAATTGTATTGAACAAGGTATAGAGCTGAAAACACGAATGACACAGAAAAAGCACCATAAGATAGGATTGCCATTGTAATGTGAATAATTAACAGCTCTGATACAACTTGCTCCGCTTCAACTGACGTTGGATATTGCATCGGTGCAAATGTATGAATCGCCATAATAAGAAACCCAAGTACATTCGTAAAAAAGACCATAAAGTCTACACGGAATAATCGGTTAATGACAAGAGAGAGTGTAATTAATACCCACGCATAAAAATAAAGACCTTCAAAAATCGTTAGAATCGGAAATCTTCCGGTTTCAAACATGCGTAAAATTAAAAAAATCGTTTGTAAAGTCCACACAATAGAAAGTAACCAGAAGGCTATTTTGTTAGCTTTCCGGTTATGTTGGACAAAATCAATGAAATATAGTAATACGCTAGCTGCGTATAGAATAACGATGAGTTCATAAATTCTGGTCAACTGAATATCAACCATAAATAGGTCCCCACTTATGATTCATAAGCTACTTTGTAAGCTGATTTAGATTGCTCTTGAACGTGTTGATGGCTTTGATTAGCTGTCACAGCTTCTTCAATATCAAAGATTTTCATAAATAAATCTAGCGATTCTGCTGCATTCGGTTCTCCTGCTAGTTCCTTCACATGCAAAATAGGATCGCGAAGTAATTGGTTAATAATGCTTTTCGTATGCTTATTAAGAACCTTTCTTTCACGTTCTGATAAGCTCGGAAGCTTACGTTCAATACTTTTCATTGTATCAGCTTGAATAGCAAGTGCTTTTTCTCGAAGAGCTGAAATGACAGGAACCACACCTAACGTATTAATCCACCGCTTAAACTCAACGATTTCTACTTCTACCATCATCTCAATTTGTTCCGCTGCTCTTTTACGTTCTTGAAGGTTTGCTTCTACAATTCCTTCTAAATCATCAATATCATATAAAAACACACTATCTAACTCTGCTAACGCTGGATCAAGGTCACGGGGTACAGCGATGTCTACCATAAACAATGGACGTCCTTTTCGCATACGCTCTACGTGAACCATCATATCCTTTGTCACAACAAAATCTTTTGCGCCTGTTGAACTTATCAAAATATCAGCTTCAATTAATGCACATTGAAGTTCTGCTAGTTGCTTTGCTTCACCTGAAAATCGAGTTGCGAGCTGCTGAGCTTTTTCAAATGTACGATTGATAACGGTTACCTTTTTAGCTCCGCTACCATATAAATTCTTTGCTGCTAGCTCTCCCATCTTACCTGCGCCTAAAATTAAGATATTTTTTGACGTTAAGTCTCCAAAAATCTTTTTAGCTAGCTCCACTGCTGCATAGCTAACAGAGACGGCATTTGCGCCAATTTCTGTCTCGTGATGCGCACGCTTTGCTAGGGTAACAGCCTGTTTAAATAATTGATTAAAGACTGTTCCAACCGTTTCTTGTTCTTGAGCAAGCAAAAAGCTAGAACGCACTTGTCCTAGAATCTGTGTTTCACCTAACACCATTGAGTCTAATCCGCATGAAACACGGTATAAATGCTCCATTGCACCATCATCTTCATAGATATTTAAAAATGGTGAAAAATCATTTTTATCTAATTGAAACCACTCTGCTAAAAATGCTTTAATGTAGTAACGACCTGTGTGTAATTGATCAACAACGGCATAAATTTCCGTACGATTGCACGTTGAGATAATGACATTTTCTAGAATGCTTTTTTGATTACTTAAAGCTTTCATAGCAGATGGTAACTCATGTTCATTAAAGCTAAGCTTTTCTCTTATTTCAACAGGGGCTGTTCGATAATTTAAGCCGACTGCTATAATATGCACTTGTTACATACCCCCTATAATCGAAATTTACTCAAATCCCTTTATCTATTATAACATGTTTCCTTACTAGGACTAAAAAAAAAGTTTGAACAGTATTTGACAACCTATGTTAAGATTAATTCTATGAAAAATAAGCATTAGCACATAACTTGCTAAACAACTAAATAGTAGCTATCATTCATTAAGTACGTTATCAAAAAAGCAGTTACACAGCAAGTTTCCTGTTTTTGTCTATCAGGAGGTTACGATGAAGAAACAAGCGATGTTTTTTGGTGTATTGTTAGTAGGATTTGGACTCTTTTTTCTTTTAGCTGAACTAAATGTCGAGATTGCATCCAAGTTACATACGTGGCCAACGGTTATGCTTTTGATTGGGATAGCCCTGCTCGCTCAAGCACGTGCATCTCAAGACCACTCTGGGTTGCTAGCAGGTTATATTCTTTTGACACTTGGTATCCATTTTATCGCTGTCAACGTCTTAACATTTTGGCCTGCTCATACCGGCATGATACCTTTTGTGATCTCTATTAGTTTTCTTCTTAGCTCACGACATTTAAAGTCAGGATTATTACAAGGGATTGTACTGTTACTTGCCGCTTTTACAATGATGTTTTCAGGACGAATAAAGCAATGGACAACTATGGTAGAAGATAACGTTGCTTACTTGGTGAACTTCTGGCCTATTTCATTGCTAATTATTGGCTTATACTTATTATTTTTCAAAAAAAAGTAAACTATGTAAGATTTTCATGTAATGGATACATATTTTATGAACGCTTTCTCTGTTCTTTCTTAAAACATTATTATATAAGAAAAAAGCATTAGGGAAACTCCCCTAATGCTTTTTTCTTACATAAATCTTTGTAGCGCTCCCCACGCTTTATCTTTTCCTTGTCCAGTTTCAGAAGAGAACGTAATAATTTGATCCTCCGGCTGAAGCTGCAGCGTTTCTTTCACTACTTTTACATGTTTTTCCCACTTACCTTTTGGAATTTTATCCGCTTTTGTTGCAATGACTATGACAGGAATATCATAATGCTTTAAAAAGTCATACATCATCACATCATCATTGCTTGGTGGATGGCGTAAATCAACAATAAGCAAAACAGCTTTTAACTGTTCACGGTGGGTAAGATATGTTTCAATCATTTTCCCCCACGCTTCACGCTCTTTTTTTGATACTTTTGCAAATCCGTATCCTGGAACGTCAACAAAATGAATTGATTCATTAATAATGTAAAAATTCAATGTCTGGGTTTTACCTGGTTTAGAAGACGTTCTTGCTAAACTCTTGCGATTAATCATTTTATTAATAAATGACGATTTCCCAACGTTTGAACGACCTGCTAAGGCAAACTCTGGAAAATTTTCCGCTGGATATTGTTCAGGCTTTACGGCACTAATAACAATGTCTGCTTGGGTTACTTTCATTTTTTCTCTCCTACTAACGCATGTTGTAGTACTTCATCTATATGAGATACTAGCACAATTTGAAGTTCTTGTTGAATGATTTCTGGTATATCTTCAAT
The DNA here is from genome assembly GCF_016909075.1 of Priestia iocasae. GTDB lineage: Bacteria > Bacillota > Bacilli > Bacillales > Bacillaceae_H > Priestia > Priestia iocasae. Next base: position 170,932 of record NZ_JAFBFC010000001.1, on the reverse strand, counting down.
ATCTTTTTCATTTTCCCTTGGGATAATGATTTTCGTTAATCCAGCACGATGAGCACTTAACGACTTCTCTTTCAAACCACCAATTGGTAACACGCGACCTCTTAGTGTAATCTCGCCTGTCATTCCAACTTCTTTTCGAATTGGACGATTGGTTAAGGCAGAAATGAGAGCCGTTGCCATCGTAATTCCAGCGGATGGTCCATCTTTTGGCACAGCCCCTTCTGGAACGTGAATATGAATATCATTTTTCTCATGGAATTTTTCATCCACATTCAGCTTTTTGGTATTTGAGCGAATATAGCTGAATGCCGCTTGTGCTGACTCTTTCATGACATCGCCAAGTTTTCCTGTTAACACAAGTCTTCCTTTTCCTGGAGATAAACTAACTTCAATTGCAAGTGTATCTCCGCCTACTGTTGTATAAGCAAGTCCTGTGGCAACACCGATTTGGTCTTCTAATTCCGCTTGACCGTAACGGTATCTTGCTTTTCCTAAAAATTCTTCAATGTTCTTTTCAGTTACAACTACTCGCTTCTTTTGACCTGCGACAATCATACGAGCTGCTTTACGACAAACAGATGCAATCTCACGCTCTAAATTACGCACACCTGCTTCTCTTGTATACAAACGAATGAGAGCCATCATTGCATCATCACGAATTTGCAGATGTGACTTTTGTAATCCATGATTTTTTAATTGCTTTGGAGCTAAATGTCTTTTTGCAATTTCTAGCTTTTCAACTTCTGTGTAGCCAGCAATATGGATAATTTCCATTCGATCACGCAAAGGCCCTGGAATTGTTGCTAAGTTATTTGCCGTTGCAACAAACATTACCTTTGATAAATCATAGGACTCTTCAATGTAATGATCACTAAATGTATGGTTTTGTTCAGGGTCCAAGACTTCTAATAGTGCAGCGGATGGGTCCCCTCTAAAATCATTTGACATTTTATCGATTTCATCTAATAAGAAAACTGGATTAACGGTTCCGGCTTTCTTCATTCCTTGAATAATTCGTCCTGGCATTGCACCTACATACGTTCGGCGATGCCCTCTAATTTCAGATTCATCTCGTACTCCACCTAATGAAATACGAACAAAATGGCGATTTAACGAAGTGGCAATAGATTTAGCTAACGACGTTTTACCTACACCTGGAGGACCAGCTAAGCAAAGAATAGGTCCTTTTAGAGATCTTGTTAACTGTTGAACCGCTAAATATTCTAATACACGGTCTTTCACTTTTTCTAATCCATAGTGCTCATCGTCTAAAATTTTCTCTGCTCGATTGACATCAAGCATATCTTCTGTTTCCTTCGTCCAAGGAATTGATAGTAACCATTCAATGTAGTTGCGAATAACTGAACTTTCGGCTGAGCTTGCTGGTATTTTTTCATATCGTTCAAGCTCTTTTAAAGCAGCTGCCTCTACATTTTCAGGCATGCCAACTTCTTCAATTTTCTCACGAAGAGTGGCTACTTCACCTGTTTTTCCTTCCTTGTCACCAAGCTCTTTTTGGATTGCTTTCATCTGCTCACGCAAATAATATTCCTTTTGCGTGCGCTCCATTGATTTTTTAACCCGTTGACCAATTTTCTTCTCTAATTGCATGACTTCTTTTTCATTGTGAATGTATGCAATGACTTTGTTTAATCGTTCTTTTACATCATTTATTTCAAGAACTTCTTGCTTTTGATTCACTTTAATCGGTAAGTGCGAAGAGACAATATCAGCCAAACGGCCTGGTTCTTCGATATCAGTAACGGTTGAAAATGTTTCAACCGAGATTTTTTTGGATAACTTTATGTATTGCTCAAAATAATCTAAGAGCGTTCGCATCAATGCTTTGTCTTCTAAATCAGCTTCTTCCTCTGTATCATATCCTTCAATTTCTACAGTAAAGAATTCTTCCTCTTCCTCAAATCGGTTAACAACCGCACGCTTCAAACCTTCAACAAGTACACGAATTGTACCGTTTGGTAACTTAAGCATTTGCTTAATTTTTGCTAATGTTCCAACGCTATATAAATCCTCTTCAGCCGGTTCATCAATCGACATATCTTTTTGAGTAACAAGGCAAATAAGATGGTCCTCTACCATCGCTTTCTCTAGGGCTTGTATTGATTTATCACGTCCAACATCTAAATGTAATACCATTGTCGGATAAACGAGTAAACCACGCAGCGGGAGGAGGGGAACGATCATTTTTTCTTTATTCGTCATCTAACGAACACCTCCAATGTTCATCTTGTAAATATGTACAATGTTAAGTCTTTTTACAATTCTATCTTATTTATAAGGACATGTCTAATCATAGTAATTATTTATTATAGCATAGGTCGTATTAAACAGTGCACGGAAAATCGCCCTTTTCCAAAATTGGCTTTGGAACGGAAAAGGACGATTTAATTAAAGTGATTCTGTTTTCGGCAATGTCTTTTTAGCTGTTACATTTACAAGGTGCTCTTCTAGTGCTAAAAAGGCCGTATCAAACACTTCATTTAACTTTTTCACCGCAATGACCTCAATTCCTTTTATGTCATTGACCACCGAACTTAGATTTTCATGAGGAATAACAACTGTTTTTACGCCTGCTTGCTTAGCTGCTTTGATTTTCGGTACTACTCCGCCAATTGGTTTAACATTTCCATGAATACCGATCTCACCAGTCATTGCGACTGTGTGTTTAACAGGTATTTCATAAATAGCTGAGTATATACCTGTTGCCATCGTAATTCCAGCAGATGGTCCGTCAATTGGTACACCACCCGGGAAATTCACATGAATGTCAAATTCGTCTGCTGGAACATTCATTGAACGTAATACGGTAATTACATTCTCAATTGAGCTTCTTGCCATACTTTTTCGACGAACTGATTTACTTCTGTCTCCAATGCTTTCTTCTTCTACAATCCCTGTAATTGTAATACTTCCTTTTTCTTTTGCTTTAATCGCTGTCACTTCAATCTCAAGCAGTGCCCCTGAATTTGGGCCATATACTGCTAAACCATTAACAATACCCACTCCTTCTTTTTCAGGAATTTTGGGCTCATTTCGTGGAGTGAGCTGACTGGAATGAATGACCCACTCAATATCTTCATTTTTTATGTTTGTTCGTTCTTCTGAAATAGCCAATCCAGCAGCAATCTGCATCATATTAACTGCTTCTCGTCCATTTCGTGCATATGTAGAAAGCACTTCAATTCCTTTATCGTGTACATCCATGTTGATTTTACTTGCAGCTTTTTTCGCAATGACTGTAATTTCATCTTTATCAAGCTCTCGAAAAAACACTTCTAAACAACGGGAACGAATTGCTGGTGGAATTTCATTTGGTGTTCTTGTTGTTGCACCAATTAAGCGAAAGTCTGCTGGCAATCCATTTTGAAACATGTCATGAATATGCGAAGGAATTTGTGTATTCTCTTCACTATAATACGCACTTTCCATAAAGACTTTTCGATCTTCCAGTACTTTTAATAACTTATTCATTTGAATAGGATGCAATTCTCCAATTTCATCAATAAATAAAATTCCTCCATGAGCATGTGTAACAGCTCCTTGCTTTGGCTGAGGAATACCAGCTTGTCCCATTGCTCCTGCACCTTGGTAAATTGGATCATGCACAGAACCAATTAATGGATCCGCAATACCTCGTTCATCAAAACGCGCTGTTGTTGCGTCTAACTCTACAAATACAGCACCTGGCTTAAACGGAGACTTTTGATTTTTCTTTGCCTCTTCCAATACTAAGCGAGCAGCGGCTGTCTTTCCTACTCCAGGCGGTCCATAAATAATGACATGTTGAGGATTGGGCCCACATAACGCTGCTTTTAAAGAACGAATGCCATCCTGTTGTCCTACAATATCTTTGAAGCTGACTGGACGTACCTTTTCAGCTAGCGGCTCTGTTAATGAAATGGACCTCAATTTACGGAGCTGTTCCATTTCTTTCCTTGATTCACGATCAATGGACACTTTTTGGGTGCGCTGATTACGAAGTAAGTTCCAAAAATATAATCCAATTATGATCCCGAAAAAAAGTTGTATAATTAAAGCGATGTTCATCCAATTCATAAAGAACCTCCTGCACTCTAGTGATAAGATAATTATTTGTTATTATCTCCCTGCAAGACTCGTAATAAACATCCGTCATCGTGATTTCTCGTTTCGTTCGGTTGTAAAAACTAACATGTATAATTCTTCAAAAAAACAAAAACAGCCTGTAAGCAAAGGATGCTTAAGGCTGTTTCTTTTATGCAGACGTTTTGCTGCCTTCTTCAATTGTTGATCCATCTTGTAACACTAGCTTTGGTGGTGCTTGATCACGTACCGTTTCAGCCGTAATAATACATTTTACAATGTCATCACGTGATGGAAGGTCGAACATAACATCAAGCATAATTCCTTCAATAATTGAACGTAAACCACGTGCTCCTGTCTTACGCTCAATTGCTTTTTTCGAAATTTCTGCTAGTGCACCTTGTTCAAACTCGAGTTCTACATTGTCAAGCTCTAGCATCTTTTGATACTGCTTCACTAATGCATTTTTCGGTTTTGTTAAAATTTCAATTAACGCATCTTCATCTAATTGCTCAAGATTTGCAATGACTGGTAAACGCCCAATAAATTCAGGAATTAAACCAAACTTCAATAAATCTTCAGGCAATACTTTTGAAAGAAGCTCTTTGTCGTTAATATCCTCTTTTTTCGCTTCTGAACCGAAACCAATGACCTTTTTACCTAAGCGGCGCTTAATAATTGGCTCAATTCCATCAAAGGCACCACCACAAATGAATAAAATGTTAGTAGTGTCAATTTGAATAAATTCTTGATGTGGATGTTTTCTTCCACCTTGTGGCGGAACACTCGCAACCGTTCCTTCAAGAATTTTTAGTAACGCTTGCTGTACCCCTTCACCCGATACGTCACGAGTAATTGAAGGATTTTCAGACTTACGTGCTACTTTATCGATTTCGTCGATGTAAATGATTCCTTTTTCAGCTTTCTCTACATCATAGTCAGCAGCTTGAATTAATTTAAGTAAGATGTTTTCAACATCTTCTCCTACATAACCTGCTTCTGTTAAAGATGTAGCATCAGCAATTGCAAAAGGTACATTTAGAATACGTGCTAGCGTTTGAGCTAATAACGTTTTACCACTACCCGTTGGCCCAATCATCGCAATGTTACTTTTTGATAGTTCAACATCGTCAATTTTGCTATTTGAATTGATGCGCTTGTAATGATTATATACAGCAACAGACAATGCTTTTTTAGCAGCGTCTTGACCAATCACGTATTCATTCAAGATTTCACGGATTTCTTTTGGCTTAGGTACATCTTTGAACTCAACTTCTTCTTCTGTACCTAATTCCTCTTCAACGATTTCCGTACAAAGTTCAATACATTCGTCACAAATGTAAACGCCTGGGCCTGCTACTAGTTTGCGGACTTGATCTTGTGTTTTACCGCAAAACGAACACTTAAGTTGCCCTTTTTCATCGTTAAATTTAAACATACTTTCACCCCTTGTAGTATTTACTAAAATGCTTAAACTAAAGTCCCACCCAGTGTAAAAGCCAATCGTATAACGGCTAATTTGTCTGTAGGTAAAAAGCGGCTTATATTTTCATATTTCTGTACATTTCCCTATAGATGAAAATATTTGTATTGCATTTTACCATACATCGTAAAGAATAGATACTAAAAACGCTTATGTATAAATCCTCACCTTTTAGAATGTGAGGGCGATGCTGCTATTATGTAGTGTTATCTTTATTGGCTCTATTCATAACATTGGATGGTAAACAACAGTTCACAAAAGGCAGCCTCATTATGTAGTTACTATGATATGAAAGTTCTAGATTGTATAAAACAAGGCACGATCACGTCGCGCCTTGTTCCTTATTAATTATATTATGCAACAGTTTTGCTGTTCTCTACAAGAAATTCAACTGCTTTGCGAATCTTCATATCTTCTTTGATGCCTTCAAGACTGCCAAGCATTTGTTTTAAGTTTTCGACAGGTGTGTTATACATTCCTGCCATATTTTCTAATTCTTTTTCCACATCTTCTTCTGTTACTTCAAGATTTTCAGCTTGTGCGATTGCTTCTAACGTTAAGTTCATTTTCACACGTTTTTCAGCATCTGGACGCATTTGGTCACGAAGAGCTTTTTCATCTTGACCTGAGAATTGGAAGTATAACTCAAGGTTTAAACCTTGCATTTGTAAGCGTTGCTCGAACTCTTGCATCATGCGATCCATTTCTGTATCGAACATTGCTGCTGGAATTTCTACTTCTGCATTTTCAGTCGCTTTTTCTACTAGTGCGTCACGAAGAGCTGCATCAGCTTCACGTGTCTTTTCACTTTGTAGTGTTTCTTTTGTTTTTGCTTTTAATGCATCAAGTGTTTCTACTTCTTCGTCTACATCTTTTGCAAACTCGTCATCTAAAGCAGGAAGTTCTTTTGTTTTTACTTCGTGAACTTTCACTTTAAATGTAGCAACTTTACCAGCTAAGTTCTCAGCGTGGTACTCTTCTGGGAATGTTACTTCTACTTCTTTCTCAGTACCAACAGCTTCACCTACTAATTGCTCTTCAAATCCTGGAATGAATGTACCAGAACCGATTTCTAATGAGTAGTTTTCGCCTTTTCCGCCTTCGAATGCTTCGCCATCAACGAAACCTTCGAAGTCGATTACAGCTGTGTCACCATTTTCGATTTTACCTTCTTCTTTTACAACTAACTCAGCATGACGCTCTTGAAGCTTCGTTAATTCTGCTTGTACGTCTTCGTCTGTTACAGTTGCATCCATTTTCTCAGCTTCTAAGTTTTTGTATTCACCTAATTTTACTTCAGGCTTTACAGTCACTTTCGCAGTGAAAACAAGCGTTTGACCTCTTTCGATTGTTTCGATATCGATTTCTGGACGATCAACCGGTTGAATACCAGTTTCTTCAACAGCTTTGCTGTACGCTTCTGGTAATACGATATCTAATGCATCTTGGTATAAAGATTCAACACCGAAACGCTTTTCGAACATTGCACGTGGCATTTTCCCTTTACGGAAGCCAGGTACGTTCACCTTTGTTACAACCTTTTTAAACGCTTTATCTAAAGCTTCATCAAATTGAGCCGCTTCAACTTCAACTGTTAAAACGCCTTGATTGCCTTCTTGTTTTTCCCACTTAGCAGACATGTATGTTTCCCTCCAAAATCATTTTAAATAGTTGCCTCTACTAACTATGGTAGTAGGGCTAGTAGTGTAAACAGATAATGAAAATGCTTGTACGTGTCAAACAAATCATTCTCTATCTAATTTCCTACTTTTAAGAATATGTAGGAATAGAATATAAAATTAATGGCTTACCTTGGTAGGTAAAGTGCATTTTACAACCACTATATTATACCATACAATACTAACGTTTCAACTAAACAAGTCATTTTACAAAAAAGAAATTTCTTCAAGTTCTTGAATGTCTGACACAAGTTGCTTTAAAGATGAAAGGTTAACATCGTATAAATCTCCAATCGTTTCTACTTCAATCTCCTCTCCTTGTAGATGAAGAGAAATATAATGAATACTAGCCGTTAATAGATTTTCGTCTTGTTGGATTGGTAAAAACGGAAATAAAAGAAACAAATGGCGGTGCCATAACTCAATCGCAACCTCTAGTAGCATTGGATTATCTTGTTCAAGTCTTTCTTTCAATTTATTTTCCACTTTAATAGCTAGAGGATAAGGCATCATTTCATTTAAATGAATAGGATTCACCTTTATACTCCGATCAAATTTACAAACTTGTAGATCAACGTCTACTTTTTCTTCCATTAACGTTTTAACAGCTAGCGTTTTGATGATTGGATGAATGGTTTTATGTACGAGCAACTCTTTTAGAAGGACTAGATGTTTTTCAAGTCGAACATGCTTTAGGGACTGTATCATCTCCATTTGCTTATGGATATCATTTTCAGCCACTAATGTTTGAAGTTGATTAAGTTGCTCTGCTTCGTCCTGTTCATCGGGTATCTCTTCTTCATGGATACGTGCTTTACAGAATTGCAGCAAGCGATAGAACTGCTCTGCATGTTCAGCAGGTAGCTGCTCTTCTTGTATAACAGCTTCAAGCATTTTATATCCTTCTTCATATTCACCTAACTGAATTAAAATCATTAAGTGAACTTGTAAATTATGATAATAGTCACCTACATCTTCTTGCAGCATCTTGTGACTATACGTTTTTGCTTCTTCTAACTCATGTAACTCAAAGTGACAAATGACCATCCCCAACAACGCTTCCGCATTTAATTCATCAAGCTCGTACGCTTGAGAGAATAAAGGTAAGGCTTCATGAAACTTTTTTTGCTGCATGTATTCTGTCGCTTTTTCAATTAAACGCACCTTCAAGTTAGGAAAAGCTACGACTTTTTTAGCATTTCTTTTATCCATCATGTTCCCCGCTTCGCCATGCATTTGCTTTACAGTTTAGCAAGTTGTTTTACGAAACACAAGAAATGACCAAAAGAAGAGGATATCCCAAAAAGTAAAACTGTACCTTTTGAGATATCCATATATCTTCTTTCTACTATCATTCACTATCCGACTAAACGAATTGCGTTACCTTCTTCTCATATTCATCAATGTCTTGAACAAACGAAAGTGTATAGCCTATTTCATCCCAGCCATTTAATAGCATATTTTTAAAATGGCCATTTATATCAAATGTACGACTAAAACCTTTCCCGTCTTTAATGCTTTGCTCATATAGATTAATAGTACATTCATAGTAAGGGCTTTTCGCTTCTTCTAATAAATATTCTACATCTTCAAGTGGCAAAGAGATGGGTAACATCCCATTTTTCAAACAATTTTGTTTAAAAATATCAGCAAACGACGGCGCAATAACAACTTGAAATCCATAATCAAGTAAAGACCACGGTGCATGTTCCCTTGAAGAACCACATCCAAAGTTTTCGTTTGCAACCAAGATTGTAGCTCCTTGATTTTCAGGTGCATTTAGCTCAAATGATTCATTTAATGAGCCATCTGCTTTGTAGCGCCAGTCATAAAATAAAAATTGACCAAACCCCGTTCGCTCAATTCGTTTTAAAAATTGCTTTGGGATGATCTGATCGGTATCTACATTCGCACGATCTAATCCTGCTACTTTTCCTTTATGAATCGTAAAAGCATTCATGAGAAGACCTCCTTATACAACGACTTCTTCTTGTATTTTTCTCACATCGACAAAGTGCCCATAAATGGCAGCGGCCGCAGCCATAACTGGGCTAACCAAGTGGGTTCTAGCCCCTTTTCCTTGTCTACCTTCAAAGTTACGATTAGACGTGGATGCACAATGCTCTCCTTCTGGAACTAAATCAGAGTTCATGCCAAGGCACATGCTACATCCAGAATCGCGCCACTCGAATCCAGCTTCTATAAAAACAGCAGCTAATCCTTCTTCTTCCGCGAGACGTTTGACACGCTGTGACCCAGGAACTATAATTGCTCGAACGTTTGATGAAACGTTTTTCCCTTTAATAAATTGAGCCACATCACGTAAATCAGATAAGCGAGAATTTGTACAGGACCCAATGAACACATGTTGAATTGGAATTGACTCAATTGGCATTCCTGGCTGTAGTCCCATATAGTCTAATGCTCTTGTTAATGACTTTTTCTCTGCCTCCGATTTACATTCTTCCAAACTCGGTACTGTTTTCGTGACATAAGAGCTCATCGCTGGATTTGTTCCCCATGTAACCACTGGCTCAATCTGAGATGCATCGAGCTCAATGGTTGCATCGTACGTCGCTCCTTCATCGGTTGCGAGTTGTCGCCATTGCTCTACCGCTTGGTCAAATGCTTCGTCTTTTGGCACATATTGTCGCCCTTTCATATATTCAAACGTCACATCATCAGGGCTAATTAATCCGGCTTTAGCACCTGCTTCAATTGACATATTGCAAACGGTCATTCTCTCTTCCATTGACATACTACGAATGCATTCACCTGTAAATTCAATCACAAATCCTGTACCAAAATGAACGCCATATTTTTGAATAATCGCTAATACAACATCTTTTGCATACACACCTTTTTGCTTTTTACCATTTACTTTCACTTGAAGTGTACGTGGCCGTGCTTGCCAAAGCGTTTGTGTTGCTAGTACATGTTCCACTTCACTTGTCCCAATACCGAACGCTAACGCTCCAAACGCACCGTGCGTTGATGTATGACTATCTCCACAAACGATGGTTTTGCCTGGTTGCGTTAAGCCAAGCTCAGGACCAATGACGTGAACAATTCCCTGCTCTTCGCTATTTAAATCTAATAGCTCTACTCCAAACTCTTCGCAGTTTGTTGACAGTTTATCCACTTGTTTTTTCGCAATGGGATCTTCAATCGTAAAACGATTAACCGTTGGAATGTTATGATCCATCGTAGCAAATGTTAGGTCCGGACGTCTTATTCGTCTATTTGCTACTCGTAAGCCTTCAAATGCTTGGGGCGATGTAACTTCGTGAATCAGATGAAGGTCAATATATAATAAATCAGGCTTTCCCTCTTCTTTTTTTACCACGTGCTGATCCCATACTTTTTCAATAATTGTTTTTGGCTTCACATAGATCCTCCTCTCATTCTATGAAAAAGGGGCTGACTCACCGATGCTACTTCCTTCTCTTACTAACATAGAAGAAAGTGTCACAGTATACTTTGAGTCAGCTCCTTTAAATGGTTTAACTATAGGCTGTCATAATATTTGAGATTGCTGCATCATCCACAATTGTGTCGATAATCTCTTCAATCATTTTTGTTGTCGAAAGATATGATTGACCAGGTTTCGCTAAATCCGCTGTTCGGAAGCCTGCGCTTAACACTTGTTCAACAGCTTGCTCAACATGCTTTGCTTCTTCTTCTAACTGAAACGAATAGCGTAGCATCATGGCAACTGATAGGATAGCGGCAATTGGATTAGCTTTATCTGTTCCAGCAATGTCAGGTGCAGATCCATGAATCGGTTCGTATAAAGACGGACCTTCTAACGATAAACTAGCCGATGGCAACATACCTAGTGAGCCTGTTAGCATAGAAGCTTCATCACTTAAAATGTCACCAAACATATTTTCCGTTACAACCACATCAAAATGCTTAGGGTTTTGAATAAGCTTCATCGCTGCTGCATCAACAAGCATATGCTCTAAAGCTACGTCGGGATAATCCTTCGCTATTTCTTCTGCCACTTCGCGCCACATTCGACTCGACTCTAATACATTTGCCTTATCAACTGATGTCACGCGCTTGTTTCGAATGGAAGCAATGTCAAATGCTGTTTTAATAATTCGCTTCATTTCATGTCGCTTATAAAATAACGTATCTACAACAGATTCTTCGCCGTTATGTTGTGCACGTTCACTTGGCTTGCCAAAGTACAAACCGCCTGTTAGTTCACGTACAATGATAAAATCTACATTTTCAATGTATTCTCTTTTTAATGGAGAAGAATCTACTAAGCTCTCATAAAAGGAAACAGGTCGTAAATTCGCATATACATCCAACTCTTTACGTAGCCCTAGCAAACCTTTTTCTGGTCTCATATGAGGAGGCAATGAATCCCACTTTGGTCCACCTACGGCACCTAGTAATACAGCATCTGCTTTCCCACACATTTGCTTCGTACTAGATGGTAGAGGTGTGCCTTCTTGATCAATGGCTCCTCCACCAATTAAGCCGTATACAAATTCAAATTGATGATTAAAGCATTGACCGACCGCCTTTAACACTTCGACAGCACCCTTTGTTACTTCTTTACCAATACCGTCTCCTGGTAGCACCGCAATCGTCTTTTTCATGAACCTCTCTCCTTTCACTAATTGAGCAGAATGGCTTACATCACTTCTTGTTTTGATCGATGTTGCTGAATGGCGAACAAACGATTAATTGCATGAATATACGCTTTTGCTGAAGACTCTAACACATCAAATGCGACACCACGTCCACTTGCTTCAAAGCCTTCACTTTCTACTTTCACATAGACTTCAGCTAACGCATCTGGTCCCCCATTAATCGATTGCAAGCGGTAATCAAGCAGCTTTACATTCGTATCAAGACATCGTTCTAATGTATTGTAAATCGCTTCGACACTACCTGATCCAGTAGCTGCTTCTTGAACCATTTCCCCGTCATATCTTTTTAATGTAATTGTAGCAGTTGGAATGTTCGTCATACCATATTGAACCTGTAGCGTTTCCAGCTTATAGAATTCATCACTATTTACTTGTTTTTGCAAGACAAGTGCAAATAAATCATCATCCGTAATATCTTTCTTCTTATCTGCTAAATCCTTGAATTTCGCAAACAATGAATTCACCTGTTCATCCGGTAATACAAACCCTAATTCCACTAAACGATTTCGGAACGCATGACGTCCAGAATGTTTACCAAGAACAATCGGATTTTGGTTAACACCTACAAGTTCTGGTGAAATGATTTCGTAAGTTGTCGGCTCTTTCAATACGCCATCTTGATGAATACCTGATTCATGAGCAAATGCATTTTTACCTACAATCGCTTTGTTTGGGGCAATGGTCATTCCCGTCAGCTTGCTCACTAAATCACTTGTTCGTTTAATTTCAGAAAGAACCATGTTCGTTTCAGCTTCATAAAAGTCTTTACGAATATGAAGGGCAACAGCAATCTCTTCTAATGAAGCATTCCCTGCTCTCTCTCCAATCCCATTCACGGTTCCTTCAATTTGTGTAGCCCCATGTTGAATGGCAGCTAGTGAGTTCGCAACAGCTAACCCTAAATCATCATGACAGTGAGCTGATAAAGCAACACGATCAATATTCGGAACAGTCTCCCTTAAATAAGAGAAAATCGCTCCATAATCTTTAGGTGTTGTATAACCAACCGTATCTGGGATGTTAATAACATCTGCTCCTGCTTTTACAACCTCATCTACAATTCTTGCAAGAAAAGGCAAGTCACTTCGGCATGCATCTTCAGCGGACCATTGTACAATGGGAAAGCGTTCCTTTGCATATTTCACCATCTTAACAGCCGTTTCAACAACCTCGTCGGGAGTCATTTGTAATTTATAGTTCATATGAATTGGTGAAGTTGCGATGAATACATGCAATCTTGGCTCTGCACTATTTTTCAACGCCTCCCACGCAATATCGATATCTTTTGTAACAGACCTTGCTAGGCCTGTTACAGAAGAATCTTTTACAATAGAAGCAATTTCTTTTACTGATTGAAAATCACCTTTTGATGCCGCTGGGAATCCAGCCTCGATAATATCGATACCTAGTCGTTCGAGCTGCTTTGCTATTTCTAGCTTTTCTTGAAAGTTTAAATTCACCCCAGGTGACTGTTCACCGTCTCTCAGCGTCGTATCAAAAAAGTTAATTTTTCGCACTCGCGCCCACCGCTTCTTTCTTTTCTTTTTTAACAAATGGCATCATTTCGCGTAGCTCTGCGCCTACTTTTTCAATTAAATGTTCGTTTTCACGATTGTTTACTGCATTAAACACTGGTCGATTTGCTTGGTTTTCTAAGATCCAACTCTTTGCAAATTCACCTGTTTGAATATCTTCAAGTACCTTTTTCATTTCCTCTTTTACGCGACCATCTACTACTCTCGGTCCAGAAGTGAAGTCACCCCACTGTGCTGTATCAGAGATTGAGTAGCGCATACCTGCAAGGCCACCTTCATACATAAGGTCTACGATTAGTTTTAATTCATGTAAACACTCAAAATATGCAACTTCTGGCTGATAACCAGCTTCTACTAATGTTTCAAATCCTGCTTTTACAAGTGATGTTAAACCACCACATAATACAGCTTGCTCCCCGAACAGATCCGTTTCTGTTTCTTCTTTAAATGTTGTTTCAAGCACTCCTGCTCTTGCCGATCCAATTGCTTTTGCATAAGCAAGTGCCACATCTTTTGCTTCACCCGTCACATCTTGGTAGATAGCAAACAAGGCTGGAACACCTGCACCCTCTTCATATGTTCTTCTTACAAGATGACCAGGGCCTTTTGGCGCTACAAGGAATACATCTACATATTGAGGCGGAACAATTTGGCTAAAGTGAACATTAAATCCATGTGCAAATACAAGCGACTTACCTGGTTTTAATCCTGGCTCAATTTCTTCTTTGTATACTTTTGGTTGAAGTTCATCTGGTAGCAGGATCATGACTACATCTGCTTGTTCAACAGCTTCTTGTACAGCGACAACGTTAAAACCGTCTTTTTCTGCTTGTGTCCATGATTTACCTTGACGAAGGCCTACTACTACGTCTACACCGCTATCACGTAAGTTTTGTGCATGTGCATGACCTTGTGAACCGTAACCTACGATTGCTACCTTTTTACCTGCTAATACTTGATCGTTTGCATCTCCGTTATAATATACTTTTACCATATCTAATCTCTCCCTTTTTCACTATTCTGTATATTTCCATTAAATAATTGCTTACTTTTACAAGATTGATGATAATTTTTGAGCTGAGAGCTGTTTTTGCTTACCTCTTGGGAAGGCAATCGTTCCTGTTCGAACGATCTCTTTTAACCCATATGGCTGCAATAAATCAATAATGGCTTCTATCTTATTTGTTTCACCTGTTACCTGAATAATGATGCTTTCTCTACTCACATCAATAATGGTAGCGCGGAATGGTTCAATGAGTGAGTACACTTCATTTCGAGTAGCTGGTGCAGAGGTCACTTTTATTAACGCTAACTCTCTAGCTACAACTTCTTGATCTGTAATGTCTTGCACTTTTAATACGTCAATTTGCTTATTCAGTTGTTTAATCACTTGCTCAGCTGACTTCTCGTCTTCTACATTCACCACAAACGTCATTCGCGATACACCGTCTGCTTCGGTATGACCAACTGAAATGCTTTCAATATTGTAATGACGCTTTGTAAACAATCCTGTAATACGATTTAATACACCAGCTCGGTTATTTACGGTTGCCGTAATGATGCGTTTCATGGCTTCACCCCCACCATCTCATGCAATCCTTTTCCAGGTGCGACCATTGGATACACATTTTCTTTTGGTGCTACATAAAAGTTTAGAAGAACAGGTTCATTTGTAGCAAATGCCTCTTTTAACACTTCATTTGCTTCTTTTTCATTTGAAGCTTGTAACCCTTTTATTCCATAAGCGTCAGCTAGCTTTATAAAGTCTGGTTGATTTGGAATTAAAGAATAAGAATATCGTTCTTCATAAAAGATTTCTTGCCACTGACGAACCATCCCTAATGATTGGTTATTTAAGACCACAATTTTTATTGGAAGGTTTAATTCTCGAATGACGGATAGTTCTTGAAGCGTCATTTGAAAGCCACCATCTCCTACCACTGCTACAACCGTTGAATTCTTCTCAGCTAATTGCGCTCCAATTGCTGCAGGAAGACCAAAGCCCATTGTTCCTAATCCACCGGATGTTACCCATTTATTTGGGTTGTTAAATTTATAGTATTGAGCAACCCACATTTGATGTTGACCTACATCTGTTGTCACAATGGCTTCACCATGTGAGTAATGATGAATCAGTTCAATCAATTGCTGTGGCTTTAACACATCTTCTGAATGCTCATACCATAGAGGATATTCTCTTTGCCAGTCCTCTAACTTCTCATGCCATTTCGTATAATCTCCTGTTTTACTTTCTTGCAGAAGTAATTGTGTTAATACTTCTTTTGCATCGCCTACGATTGGAATTTGAGTTGGCACATTCTTTCCAATCTCTGCAGGATCAATGTCGACGTGGGCAATCTTTGCGTTAGGAGCAAAGTGCTTTAGGTTTCCAGTTACTCGGTCATCAAATCGTGCTCCAATGCTAATTAAGAGATCACATTCATAAATAGCCATATTTGCCGTATATGTCCCATGCATACCGGCCATTCCAAGATTTAAAGGATGATGAGCTGGAAAATTTCCAAGACCTAAAAGCGTATTAATAACAGGAATATTTTGTCTCTCTGCGTATTGTTTTAATTCATTAGAAGCTTTTCCAAGCAATACACCAGCCCCTGCTAAAATGACAGGTTTCTTTGCTTGCTCGACAGCTTCTGTTAATTTCTTTACTTGAAGTAAATTCGGAACATAAGTTGGCTGATAACCAGGCAAATGAACCTCCTGATCATAACGGAACGTTCCTTCACCAGCTGCCATGTCTTTTGGAATATCAATGAGAACTGGACCTGGTCGACCCGTTGTTGCAATATGAAACGCCTCTTTGATAATAGTTGGTAAGTCATCTACATTTCGAACTTGATAGCTATGTTTTGTAATCGGCATCGTTACTCCAAGAATATCTGCTTCTTGGAAAGCATCTGATCCGATTACACTTGAAGCTACCTGACCTGTAAATACAACCAATGGGAGTGAATCAATCATTGCATCTGCTAAACCTGTTACGATGTTTGTAGCTCCAGGTCCACTTGTGGCAATGACAACACCAGGCTTTCCTGAGATTCTTGCATATCCTTCAGCTGCATGTATACCTCCTTGTTCATGACGAGTTAACACATGAAACATCCCCGAATGGTAGAGCTTATCGTAAATGGGTAAAACAGCTCCTCCTGGATAACCAAAAATCACTTCAACATGTTCTTTTTTCAATGATTCAATGAGCATTTCAGCTCCACTCATTTGAGTTTGTACGCTTACTAGCTCCTTCATCTGCATGTTGGCTCCCACTTTATACTCCCATCCTTTCTATTAATTAATTTTATAAAAAATAAAAACCTCCCCACCCCTAATCAGACCTAGTTATTTTTAGGTCAAAGGGGCGAAAAGGTTGTGACTTCCCGCGGTACCACCCTCATTTGTAATCATACGATTACCTTAAGAATGCGTGATGCATTCGTTTTAATAACGAGTGTTTTGGAATAAACACCCGGCCAATCCTACTTCATTCAGATTGACACTCCAAGGCGAGTTCGGCTTAAGGAGGTAACATCGGCTTCCAGCAACCCGACTCTCTGTAGATACCTGATTCCTTAAGATTACTTATCCTTTTCATCGCTTTTTCTTATGAAAGTTTTAGCTTACGTTTGTGTTTTCATGGACTTGATATACTTTCACGCCATCCGCTACTACTTTTTCGCGGAATGCTTCTAGTAACCTATTTGTGTGTTCACCTGGAATACCTTTTCCAATTAATCGACCATCTACTTTTACAACCGCAATGACTTCAGCCGCAGTGCCTGTTAAAAACACCTCATCAGCTGTGTAAACATCATGTCGTGTAAATGGTTCTTCTTTTACTTCATAACCTAATTCTTTCGCTACATCCATAATGGCGTTGCGAGTAATGCCTTCTAATGCTCCAACATATGTTGGAGGCGTGTATAATATGCCTTTTTTCAAAATGAATACATTGTCAGCTGATCCTTCTGCTACATACCCTTGGTCATTTAACATCAAGGCTTCGCTAACATTCGCTAGGCGAGCTTCAATTTTGACTAGTACATTATTTAAATAGTTTAAAGATTTTACTTTTGGGCTCAATACGTCAGGACGATTTCGTCTAGTTGGGACTGTGACAATTTCTAATCCTGTTTCGTATAGCTCTCTTGGAAAGATGGAGAGCGGCTCTGCAATAATCACAATTTGTGGTTCAGGACAATTGAATGGATCTAATCCCAAATCACCAGGTCCACGAGAAACAACAACACGAATATAGGCACTTTCAAGATTGTTTTTCTTTACAGTGTCGACAATGAGCTGCGTCATTTCTTCGGGTGTTTGTTTAATGTTTAACAAAATAGAATGAGCAGAATGATATAAGCGCTCAATATGCTCTTCTAATCGAAACACATTTCCACTGTATACTCGAATCCCTTCAAATACACCATCACCATACAAAAACCCATGATCATACACTGAGATTTTTGCATCCTCTTTTCGTACAAACTCATCTTTTAAGTAAATCCATTGTTCTCTCAAACCATGACACCCTTCCTTCTAATACTCAGAAGTTTCCTCCTACTGAACTGTTCTTTATTTTCGTTTCTGGTGTAGGAAATAAAGAAAAGAGTCAACTTTTATATTTAGTTAAAATTTTTAGAAAACTTATATTTGAGGACTATCTTACGCCCATTTATAAAAGGCGTCAACCGTTTTTTTAGTAAATTTTCTTAATTTTCAATTAAAAGGACACAATTGTATACGTTTACATGATTGGTATAATAGGCTTACAAATTCCTTGTAATTTTTTTGTGTAAACATTTGTCTTTTTAGAGAGGACACGAAACTTTTAACTAAACTTTCTCTTTTTCTACATCTTTTTTATCCATGGAATGAGAGGTTATATTCGCATAAATATTCAAATTGATCCTTTTTACATTGAATAAGCACAACAAAAAACCGTTTACTTGTTAACAAGTAAACGGTTGTATGTACGATAAATGGCGTCCCAGGAGAGATTCGAACTCCCGACCGACGGCTTAGAAGGCCGTTGCTCTATCCTGCTGAGCTACTGGGACAAAATATTAAATTGTATCAAAGACAAGATTTATTATATGTAATATTGAGCATAAAGTCAATACTATTTTTCATTTTTTTAAACCGTGATAAAAGCAATACGAAAAACCGTTGTACAGAAAGGATGATAAGCACGAAAGAGCATCCTTTCTGTAGACAACAACTTATTACCTGCCAAATGTCTGACTCATTGATTGCATAACCGTACCATTTACTTCATAAAAATGTACAACTATGTTATTTCCATTTGTTTCTAGTATAGCATATGTAGGCTCTTTACGCATACGAGGTAGTAAAATGCTTCCAGGGTTAATAAACAATGTACCGTCAATCATCTCGGCTCCCGCTACATGAGAATGCCCAAAGCAAACAACATCTGCTTCTGTTTCATCCGCTTTATAATGAAGGTTCATCAATGACATTTTGACATTATATAAATGACCATGCGTGACCAAGAAACGCAGCTCTCCAATTTGCTCCAAGCGATCGTTGATGTAATGTTTATCATAGTCACAGTTCCCTCTCACCGATAAAAAGTTAGCCATTTCATTGGAATCGCTTGACAGTTCAGAGTCTCCACAATGAATCATTGCATGAACTTCTTGCTGATGACGTTCTTTAATAGCTAAAAGCTCCTGCTCTAATCCATGGCTATCACTTACAATGAGTACTTTCATAAAGAAGCCACCTCTCTTACATTCGTTCATTTAGTAAAGGTACTAATTTCTCTAACGCTTTCGCACGATGACTAATCATGTTCTTTTGCTCTTTCGGTAACTCAGCCATCGTTTTATCTAATTCATTCACAAAAAAGATCGGGTCATATCCGAAGCCACCCTCTCCTCGCTTCGCTTCTAGAATCGTACCTTCACACGTACCTTCTACAACAGCTGTTTCTTCATTTGGAATGGCAATGGCTAATGCACAATGAAACCTCGCTGTACGCTTTTCATGTGAAACGCCTTCTAACTTGTTCAATACTTTTTGAATGTTTGCTTCGTTATCTTTCTCAATTCCTGCATAGCGAGCTGAATAAACACCCGGTTCTCCGTTAAGAGCATCAATTGCCAATCCAGAATCATCAGCAATAACGATTTTATTTAATAATTGTGAAACCGCTTCTGCTTTGATGGTTGCATTTTCAACGAATGTTGTACCCGTCTCTTCAATGTCTTCAATATGAGGAAAATCCAGCAGTGACTTTACTACAACTCCTTGTGAACTAAAAAGAGCTTCAAATTCTTTTACTTTCCCACTATTTTGCGTAGCAATAATCAATTCTTTCATTTCTCTTCACGACCCTTATTTGAAGTTGGGATAGATGCAGCTAACTCTCCAAGTGCTTCTTTTTGCTGATTAATCAAAGCATCGATACCTGTTTCAGCTAAATCAAGCATCGCATTAAGCTGTTTTCGAGAAAAAGTTGCTTCTTCTCCCGTACCTTGTAACTCAACAAACTGACCATCACCTGTCATTACAACATTCATGTCCACCTCGGCTGATGAATCTTCAATGTAATTGAGATCTAAAATTTCACCTACTTCACTATGAATGCCGACAGATGTCGCAGCTAAATAATTTGTAACAGGCATGCTTTGAAGCTTTTTGCCTTGCATTAACTTCCCAAAAGCCAACACCATGGCAACATACGCACCTGTAATAGAAGCCGTTCGGGTACCTCCATCTGCTTGGATAACATCACAATCAATCCAGATTGTTTTCTCTCCCACTTTCTCCAAATCCACTACTGAGCGTAGAGCTCGTCCAATTAAACGTTGTATTTCCATCGTTCTTCCTGTTACTTTACCTTTTGTCGATTCACGTATATTACGTTGCTCTGTTGCGCGAGGAAGCATAGAATATTCAGCTGTAATCCAACCTTTTCCTTGTCCTCTCATAAACGGTGGCACTCGATCATCAATACTTGCCGTACAAATAACCTTTGTTTCACCTACTGTAATTAGTACTGATCCTTCTGGATGTGTTAAATAATTTGTTTGAATCGTTACGGGTCTTAATTCGTTCGACTTTCTTCCGTCAACACGCACACAAACTCCTCCTTCACTTATTGTCAATTGGTTTTCATGCATAAATATGTATAAAGTGAATACTTAATTAGCGATCATTCATTTTATATACTAACTAACTCTATCACTTAAAAACAGGAAAGAGGTCGCTTAAAGAAGCAGACCCCTACGTATAAGCCTTTATATAGTATATCAAAAATTAGTTTTTAAAAACTACCTGTGTTCACATTTTTCGGTCTTGTTACAGGTGCAGAAAGCTCTTTGCCGTTATGATCAGTTAGCTTAGCTTTCCCATCAACAGTGATGGCTACACTTTCGACCCCAGCTTGCTCTGTTAATGAAAGAACAAGTGAATTAACAACATGTTGAGAGACTTTATTTCCTTCTAAATTACCTAAAATATTCTCATTAAAGTTCAATGTTACATTTCCATCTTCATATTTAGGCTCATCTAAAAGTGCTACATCAGAATTAAAGTCACTTACTAATCCAGATGTTGCAGATGGTCCTTTAATTAGCTCGTTAATAATCGTCACATACGCATTTTGCCCTTTTGCTTCAATACGTTTCGTGACAGGTACATAATACGTATCATCACCATTTTGCGCTACATAATAGAGCGTTGCTGCCTTCGTTTGCGTAATGTCAATGACGCCACTACTATCAAAGTTAATGCCATTGGCTCTGCTAACACCATCTCCAATCGGAGTATTGTTCACAGGCATCACTTTTTGATCATGACCATTAATACGAATTTTCACTTTTTCTACCCCATCAAACTGTGTTAATGTCCACGTAATGGCTTGTAAAATCTTCAACTCATCTTCGGCTTTATAATTTTTAAACTCTTTAGAGAAATCTGCAACGATCGTTCCATCTTTCTCCATGTTCACACCTACTTCTGTATCTGCAGGAAGTGGTGCTGAAAATCCATCTGGAAGCATATTCGTAACAGGTCCACCTTGTACAAGATGCTCAAGCACTTGCTTAGCCACACCCTCTTGCTTTGGTAATTCAAACGATTGTGGAACGACATACCCATTTTTATCAATTAAGTAAATGTCCCGCTTAATTGTCTGTGTTGCTTCTTCTTTTTGATCCCCTTCTTCTTTTTCATTGCCTTTTCCATCACTTAAACCTGGATCATTTTCTAGTGCTTGCTCATCTTCTACATACGTAACATCTTTTGGTGGATCAATTTCTTCTGACACTTTCTCTCCACCGAAAAGTCCACAACCTGAAAGAAACACCGATGTAGCCACAAATGTGGATGCTAACGTTATTGTTGTCTTTTTGGACATTCTTTTCCCTCCTAAGACGGTTTGTACTATTATGTATACGAGCCTTTTACTAAATTAGACCGAGTGAATCTATTTTTTTATAGACAAATCAAGAGCAGATTACCCTTAAAGGAAAGAAAAGAGGGATAAGTCATCATTTATACAGCAGTCTGCAAGGATAGTAAGGGCAAGAGAAAAAGATATAAGTGATACTGAATAGAAAATAAAAAAAGATGGTGCTGCTTTCAACACCATCTTTTTTGTATAGCCACTAAAATTTGATAATGACCACATCATTTACAATCTTAATCGAACTGCTTGCTGGCCAGCTTTCCATCTCATCAAACATAGTGCTATTGCGAAGTTCTTCTAACTTCTCTTCATCCACTCGATATAATTGCTTTCCAAACTGATTCGCAAGCATGTATTCGTAATGGTAAGGTTGAAATAAAAAGGTGTCTCCCATCGCTCCAGTCATCGATGGAATATTCTCCGCTACGTTAATAGAACTCATCTCCGTTTTCATTGAAATGCTCCCTAAAACGGCAAGCTGGGTTGCATTCTCATATCCTTCTGTTTGCTCTATTCGATCAAGGATCCGGTTCATCACTGCATATGATCTTTCATACTTTAAAGACATATTAAAATAGGCAATGTTACTAATGATTGCGAAGTTAAAAATCGTCAAAGAAAGTAAAACTACAACACTCCATGAGTAGGCATTGTTGATCGTAGAAGAAACATCAAGTCGGTCATACACAATGATAGGCAATAGATAGACACTCACTATTGACATGACCATCAGCATATGGTAATCAACCCCGGGTGATATAAAATAAAGCATATAAACGAGAAATGGCAAAGAGAAAAGACAAGCGAATAGTACCCCCACTTTTGCCGGTTGAGCATAAAGTTTATTCTGAAGAAAGCACCATCCTATCATAAAAGCGATAACAATGAACAATCCTACATTTAATAGTTCAAACACATTCACTGGAGCATCGGTAACAAACCCTCTAAAGAAAAACTCTAGAGTAGAATCTTTTATCTTCACCACTTGATCAAGTACACTTCCTGATGATTGACCAATCTCATCTAGCCCTTGATAGCTTGTAATTTTCCCACTAAACATGTGTTGATAGGTTTTAAATGTAATAGCATACATTCCCATGCCAATACCTGTCATACTAACAAAGCGAACAATATATTGAAAGATTGATTGAATTGAACGATCAGTTATCAGTAATTCTCGAATGAGCCAAACGGTAATGAACATAAGAAGTAGTGGGAGATTTGCTTGATAGACTCCCACACTAATATAAAAAATGAATGAAGCTGGTAGAAAACCCAATCGGTATTTCTTTGTAATTACAATCGCTAGTACAGCCAAAAGGTTACCTGCCATATATCCGTCTGCGGTAAACATATAGGAGAAGGTGGCTGCTACGGTAGGAAATGCAACAATAAGACCAGCCGTTAGTACAATGGATAGCGTTTTTCTAAGATCAAAAAGCTCTGTCACAACGACCGTCATAAGAGCTAAATAGAAAATAGCAAACAAGCCATTGATCCAAGGTAAATCAAAGAACGAACTAATTCCACTTAATGGACCTAAAAAGAATCGTCCAGACTGGAACTTTAGCTGTGTGTTATAAATATTCGTTAGTCCATCATGGTTTGGTAGCATATTTGTAAAAACGTACATATGTGTAAGAAGGCCAAGAACAATTGTTGATATGAATGCTACTTTCCATTCTTTTTTTATACGTTTTTTTAACATGTTCAAAAATTCCTCGGGCATACGTAAACTCCTTATTACTTTTTCTCTTTAATCAAATATTGAGGTCGACGTTTTGTTTCATAGTAAATGCGCCCAATATATTCACCAATGATTCCTAGAAACAATAATTGAATGCCTCCTAGAAGAATAATGGCAGAAATGGTCGTAAAGTACCCTGGGGTCTCTACTCCATGGAGAAAATAATTAATAAGCGTAATTAAAATATAGATGAAGCCAAAAAACGTAATCCCCATTCCGCTATAGATTGCTATACGTAATGGTTTATTATTAAAAGATAGAATTCCATCCATTCCATAATTCAATAAACTTCCAAAACTCCATTTACTCGTACCTTCTATACGAAGTTGATTATCGTATTCAATTGTTTTCTCATGAAAGCCTATCCATGAGAAAAGTCCTTTAGAAAAGCGATTGTATTCTGTCATTTTCAACAAAGCATCTAGTGCTTGTCTACTTAATAAACGAAAATCTCCAACACCATCTGTAATGGTTACATCCACAAGTCGGTTAATAAACTTATAATAAAGATTCGTCAATTTTCGGCGAACAAACTTTTCACCAATACGATTGCGCTTTGCAATGACTTGATCATAGCCTTCTTCGTAATATTCCCACATAGATGGAATAAGAGAAGGTGGATGCTGTAAATCAGCATCAATTAATACAACGGCATCACCAGAAGCATACTGAAAGCCTGCCAAAATAGCTGCCTCTTTTCCGAAGTTACGACTAAATGAAATATAATGAACGCTTGAATCTTGATCGGCTAGTTTTCTTAATTGCTCAAGCGTTTTGTCTCTACTTCCATCATCGATAAAAATATATTCAACTACAGCAGGAATCAATTTCATGAACTTTTGCGCTTCTTCATAAAATTTGTTAACGGTTTGTTCTTCATTATAGCAAGGAATAACAATACTAAGTTTCTTCACAACGTTTCCCCCCTTTTTATGATTTTAATATCTTTCGTGATATAAGGAAGGTAAACGGAATGGCTATCCCTGAAGCAAGTAGGGGCGCTAGCTTATTATCAATATGAAGCCACTCTGTTAACACATAGAGAGCACTCGTTGATACAGATATGTTGACCACATACGTTAAAGGAAACTGGAAAAACTTTTTCCAACTAGGCTTTGAACGATAAGTGAAATAAGTATTTAGATAGAAAGATCCAACCATACTAATCAGAAACGCAAACCAATGCCCAATTAGATAGTGAATGGACCATAATTCTGTAAATAACAAATACCATACATAATAATGAAATGTATTAAAAAAACCAACTATAATAAACTTTATCGTTTCATTTTTTAAAATTTTTTGCACGATGCTGCCTCTTTCCCTATATTCCTACTAACATATTAAACGAAAGCCTATTTTTTCAACAACTTGTATATTATAACATAGGATATTAAACTGGAAACAGACACAAAAAATCCTTGTCTCTCAAATCCAAAATATTTATGAATGGATAGAGTAACAAGGATTTATAGTCATCATTTAGCACCTTATAATGCAATATGATGAACGTGTCGAACTGGTTGTTCAAACCACTTTGATGCAATAGACTGAAATAGCTCTGTCGATCCTGTTGTTAAAAACTGATGAACTGGCTGTTCTTCCGTTTGATTCAACAAGTTACTGTAAGACAAAATGGCACTCACTTCACTCGCCGTTTCTTCACCTGAACTGATGAGTTTCACTTTATCGCCAATAAAGTTTTGAATGACTGGTTTCAGCAAAGGATAATGTGTGCAGCCTAAAATCATTGTGTCAATCTCATAATGAGTAAACGGAGCAAGCGTTTCTTTTACAATTCGCTCTGCTTCTGCTCCTTCATAATTACCGCTTTCAACAAGTGGGACAAACAACGGACAAGCAAGGCTTTCCACTTCTACTTCGTTATGAAGTTCTTTGAGAGCATGTGTATATGCTTTGCTTTTTACAGTACCATTTGTTCCAATGACACCAATTTTATGATTTTTCGTTACTTTTAATGCAGCTCTCGCTCCTGGTTGAATTACACCTAGTACCGGAATGGTTAATTGATTTTGAATTTCTTCTAATACAACGGCAGTAGCAGTGTTGCAAGCGATGACAAGCATTTTAATCTCTTTGTCTAGTAGATAGTTTGTCATTTCCCATGTAAACGCACGAACTTCTTCTGTTGGTCTTGGGCCATATGGACAACGAGCCGTGTCACCCATGTAAAGAATTTGTTCTTTAGGAAGCTGTCGCATAATCTCTTTTGCTACTGTTAAACCACCAACACCAGAATCAATCACTCCGATTGCTCTATTCAAAAAATCGCCTCATTCTTCTTTCATTTCATAATGTAACTTTTGTAGACTTTTCTGCAATAACTCAATGTCTTCTTCCGAAAAGTTCACAAGTACGCCACGTAAATAATCTTGACGTTTCTTAATAACCTCAGCGATAATACGCTCGCCTTCTTCTAATAAATGAATGCGTACAACACGACGGTCCTTTGGATCTTTGACTCGCATCACAAGCTTACTCTTTTCCATTCGATCAACTAAATCCGTCGTTGTACTGCATGCTAAAAACATTCTATTCGACAATTCTCCAATTGTCATATCACCATATTCTAAAAGCCACTGCAAAGCAATAAATTGCGGTGGAGTAATTGTATAGTTACTTAAAATTTCACGACCTTTTTGTTTCACGATTGTCGCTATGTAACGTAGTGACTTCTCAAGGTCTGCTACGATTGGATCGTTCTGATCTACTGCCATAATCATATCCTCTCTTAATCAAATTAACGTTTAGTCCTTATTATTGTGTCTGTTTTTCATTGAAAATTCAAGAGTATAGATGAAGAAAAAACAACGAGATTAAGCCTAAAGAGTAAAAAATACTACGTTATGTCTAATCTGGCCCTGTTATTTATTCCACAATTAACCGAATTGCATTCCCAGAAGGATCCTTCGTTATGATTTCATTATCTTTCACTTTAATGGTTGCTCCTATTTTCTCTAACCGCTCTATCACTTGTTCTCTATATACAATGGTAGGAAAGACCAGAGTTGAGAACTTTAACCCTACACTATTTTTCGGTGCAGGTGGTGCTCCTATCCCATTCCATGTATTTAAACCTATATGATGGTGATAACCATTTGATGAAAGAAACAACGCCTGATCTCCATATCTCGTCGTCACATCAAATCCAAGTCCATCACAATAGAAAGATTCCGCTTCATGCAAATTGGATACGTGCAAATGGATATGACCCATAATTGTACCATGTGGTATCTGTTTCCACGTTTCTGTTCGTTCAGCTAATAATCCTTTTCCATCCAAAGGTTCTGTGGCCATGATGAGTTCGCCGTCCTCCCACCTCCACGTATTTGATGGACGATCTATATAGATTTCTATGCCGTTCCCATCTGGATCCGCTAAATAAATCGCTTCACTAACTAAATGGTCAGATGCTCCTTGTAAAGGATATTCAACTTGAAGAAGGTGAGTTAACATATTTGCTAAGTCGTGTCGATTCGGCAGCAATAATGCAAAATGATACAACCCTGTTGTTCGAGATGGTTTTGGCAATACACCTTCTGGTTGTTCAATCGTAAGAATAGGCGTTTCCCCGTCTACTGTTAATATAGCTGCTTGAGATGTTTCTTTCAGTACCTTAAAACCTAGAACGTCGCGATAAAATAGTAAGGAACGATTAAGATTTTCAACTATTAAATGAACATTTTTAATAAACACAGCCGGTGGACAATGAAAATTCAAATGCATTCAGCCCTCTCTAAATTTAAAATCCATTCAAATTAAACTTACTTTATGTAAGTTAATATAATTTTAAAACTAACTTCCGTCAAGTATATTCATTTTAATTAATAATGAATATTTTTTGTGCTATACTAAAGCAATAGGAGTGAGCGAATATGAATGAATCCATTTTGTGCCCAAGGTTTGAAAAAGCAATGGCGCTATTCAGTCAACGATGGACTGGCTTAATTATTTATCAATTACTTTCAGGTCCTCGGCGCTTTTGTACAATTGAATCATCTATCTCGGTTAGTGGTCGTGTACTTTCTGAACGATTAAAAGATCTAGAGCAGAAAGGCATTGTAAAACGAGAAGTCTTTCCTGAGACACCTGTACGAATTGAATATTCTTTAACTGAAAAAGGGAAAGCTCTTGCACCCATTATGAAGGAAGTTGAAAAATGGGCTCAATCTTGGTTAAGCAGCGAAGATTTAAATTAATCGTTATATAAATAGCCGCTCTTTCTGAATGAAAACTCATTTAGAAAGAGCGGCTATCTTTATAGATTTAAAGAGGTTTACAAACTCCAATGACTTCCATCGTCGTTTCACTTGTAAATAAAATCGACTTAATTTTCACCACTCGAAATGAACGCCCCGATGAATCCCGATATATGTCTCCTTGTTTCATATTAAATGGAATGTGCCTGTGCACGCGAAACAGACGAGAAACCATATTTTCCACTCCCTTAAAGTCAGTCACCTACGTTTTAGGAATAGTACTTCTTTTGCAGAAATACGACTATCCCTTTTTCTTTACTTTATGGTTAAAATATATGGTTTTTTATTCATTTCATTACTAATCACGCTTATCTTTGGATTTCTGTGCATAGTGCCAGCATACTAGACTTATTATCCTTTCATTCGTAATAAACGAAGGCTGTTTAAAATGACAATTAAAGCTGCTCCTGTATCACTTAATACCGCAAGCCATAATGTTAACCAGCCAGGGAAAATAAAGGCCAATGCTACTGCTTTAACAATCAATGAAAACCAAATATTTTGCTTAATAACGGTCAAAGCTTTTCGACTTAATTTAATCGTATGAGGAAGCTTCTCAAGATTATCTGCCATAAGAACAATATCAGCAGTCTCCATTGCCGTATCTGTCCCAGCTCCCCCCATGGCAATTCCAAGGTTTGCGGTTGCTAAGGCTGGTGCATCATTGATTCCATCCCCCACCATTGCTGTTGGATAGCCTTCACTTTGAAGCTGCTGAATAGCAGATACTTTATCCTCTGGCATTAAATTCGCAAAATAGCGGTCAATCTTCGACTCTGAAGCAATCTTTTTTGCCGTCCCCTCATGATCTCCGGTTAGCATAACCAATTGATTCACACCTATTTGCTTTAAGTGCTCTAGTGCTGACAGGGTTGAGTTTCTCATTTGATCTGCAATCCCAATGACACCTAATAGGTTATGCTGTGTTCCTACAATCACCAGCGTCTTCCCTTCGGCTTCTAGTTGCTCAACTTGATTCATAATCTTTTCAAGTGGTGCACCTATTTCTAAAAAGAGCTTTTTGTTTCCA
Source organism: Priestia iocasae (assembly GCF_016909075.1). GTDB lineage: Bacteria > Bacillota > Bacilli > Bacillales > Bacillaceae_H > Priestia > Priestia iocasae. The sequence continues at coordinate 141,973 of NZ_JAFBFC010000001.1, read as the reverse complement.
GCATAATAAATCGTTCCATCAATAGTAGCTTGAATTCCTTTTCCGGTAATTGCTTTAAATTGATCACCTTGTAACGATGAAATTCCGCGTTTATCTCCATCATTCACAATAGCTTTTGCAATTGGATGATTAGAATACTCTTCTAACGTTCTTGCCACCGATAATAATTGTTGCTCGGTTCCATCAACAACAAAAACCGTATCAACTGCTGGTTTCCCTTCTGTTAACGTACCGGTTTTATCAAAGGCAATGGCTTTAATACTACCGGCAGCCTCAAGAAATGTACCACCTTTAATGAGCACGCCATTTTTAGCTGCGTTTCCAATAGCCGAAACAATTGCAACAGGTGTCGAGATGACTAATGCACAAGGACAAGCTACAACAAGTAATTCTAGTCCTTTATAAAACCACTCACCCCACTCACCCGTTCCAATTAAAGGTGGAATAATCATCACGGCTAAAGCGAAAAGAAAAACAATCGGTGTGTAAATGGCCGCAAATTTATCCACGAATGCCTGCGCAGGTGCTTTCTTTTCTTGTGCTTCTTCAACTAGGTGAATAATTTTGGCAATGGTTGTGTCTTCTACAACTTTTGTGACCTTGATTTCAAGAGAACCACTTTCATTAATTGTACCTGCATAAGCTATATCCCCTATCTGTTTGTCCACAGGGATTGATTCACCTGTAATAGGTGCTTGATTTACACTCGACTCTCCCTTTACAACCTCTCCATCTAAAGAAATACGATCTCCTGGCTTAACAACAATTACATCCCCAACCATAATTTCTTCTACGTCTTTTTTCACAAGCCGTGAACCTTGTTTGACCCATGCTTCAGGAGGTGCTAAATTCATTAAGTTTCGAATTGATGATCGTGTTTGTTCAATGGATCTTGTTTGCAAAGCTACTCCTAATGCAAATAGCCATACAACGGTCGCTCCTTCTAGCCATTCTCCAATGAGTACTGCACCAAGAGCTGCAACAGTCATTAACACATTCATATCAAGAGAGCGACTTTTCACCGCGTAATATGCACTTCTTGCTGGTTTGTAGCCACTGACAACCATCGCAACCGCATAAAGGAGGGTTGTGAGAAAATCAGCCACTTGAGCATAAGAACCTGCGAATCCTAATGCAATAAGAATACCAGAGATAATAATTGAGTTATTTTTCCCTTTTGTTAAACTTGCCTCAGTCGTGCCTCTATTTTTCGTGACGAAAGTAGCAGTATAGCCTGCTTTTGATACTTCTTTGATAATGTCTTCTACACTGTTTTCATGTTCAATTTGCATTTTACCGGTAGCAAAGCTAACCGTCACTTCTTTAACATCAGATATTGTGCGCAAATGTTTTTCAAGCGTTTTAGCACAAGCCCCACAATCCATGCCTTCAATTACATAGGTTTTCATTCGCTTATTTTGTTGAAGAGGCTCAATCTCAAAACCTAACTTTTCAACTTGAGAAGGGATGGAGGAAAAAGCAGAGTCTAAACTTGCAGCTACTTCCATCCTTCCTGTGCTGTAATTGATTTTAACGTCTTGAATATCTTTTAACGTTTTTATGCTTTTTTCAATCGTTGTGGCACAGGCTGGACAGTCCATTCCATACACACGGTACGACGCTTTTTCACCATCAAATTCATTTATGCTTTCATCAGAGCGATCGTTAGTGGAGCAACAGCTAGATACCGAATCGAAACTTGCTTCACCCGTTGATTGACAACAAGTAGAAGCTTCTTTTGTGTTCGGTTTATCTTCTGATTTTGAGCTGCAACAACTTGATGTTGATTGCGCCGTAGAATCTTCTTCTACTTTTGAACTGCAGCAACTTGTCGATTCGTTTATTATCTGATTGTTGCTACAACAAGAGGTTTTTTTTACATTTTCTTCGTGTTGCTTATCTCTGTCTTCTCTCACGTGTATTCACTCCCATTTAATCCCTACAAAGACGAATTAGCTTCGTGTTTTAAGTTCTTCTTGATGAGCAAACAAAACTTGTATTAATTGTTCAATGTGTTCATCATCTAAAGAGTAAAAAGCCATCTTTCCTTCTTTACGATATTTAGCAATGCCCATATTCCGAAGAAGGCGCAAGTGATGCGATGTAGTTGCGACTGTTGCTTCAATAATATTAGCTACGTCACACACACATAATTCCCCACCTTGATATAAGGCAAAAACCACTTTCATTCTAGTTTCATCAGCTAAAGCCTTTAGCAACTTTGCAGAACGCTGAATATCTTCTAATATAATCAAAGATTTAACTTCTGTGACTTTTTCCTCGTTAAAACAATAGGTCTCACAACGGTCCTTCGTCATAACATCCCCCTTAATATTCAAATCATTGTTTGATTATAATATATGCCAATTTAATTAAATGGTCAAACATTCATTTGAATATTTGTATATTTTCTCTCGATACTGTTATTGTGCTTGGAAGAAGACTTTTCTATAATGAAGGAAATAAAGGGAAAAGGAGATCGTAACATGCATGAAGAGGAGTTACACCTAAATCAAGATTACAGTCTAGACGAAGAAACGTTGTTTATTGTGTCTCAAACGTTTAAAGGCCTTTCTGATCCAACTCGTCTTAGAATTCTTCATCTCTTGTTTGAAGGAGAACATTCAGTGAATGAAATTGCTGAGAAACTATCCTTGCTTCAATCTACCGTATCCCATCAACTTCGCTTTTTAAAAAATATCCGATTGGTGAAATTCAGGAGAGAAGGTACGACAATGTTTTATTCTCATGACGACGAGCATGTCGTTCATGTTCTGAAACAGATGATTGACCATGCACGCCATATGTAAGAGGGTTATCACTGAAATAGACAAAATACCTGGCTCACTACTTATGACTATAGCTGAATGTAGTGAGCCAGGTATTTTTTTAGTTACAATGATCTCCGTTTAAACAAGTATAACCTTCAACATCGATTTGAATGGTAGTATGATGCAAGTTAAATTCATCATGTAAGACTTTTTTAGCTTTTAAAAGAAGCTTTTGATGATCCGTGTCTTGCTCTACAACAAAATGACAGCTAAGACTAGGAAAGTCAGACGTAATAGCCCAAATATGTAGGTCGTGTACGTCTTTTACTTCATCCAAGCTAAGCAGTGTATCTTTTACTTCTTTGACATCAATGTTTGATGGCACACCTTCCATGAGAATATGAAACGCATCCCTTGTGACACGCCAACCACTGATAATGATTAACACCGCTACAATAATACTTGCAAGTGGATCAGCCAGGCTCCATCCCAAAAACATAATAAGAAGTGCAGCTACAATTGCACCAACTGACCCTAACATATCACCAAGAACATGTAGAAACGCACTTTGAACGTTTAAGTTTTCATCCTTGTCACCTTTCATAAGGATATACGCGGCTAGCATGTTTACAAGAAGACCTATAGAAGAAACAATTAACATGCCTGTACTTACTACTTCAGGAGGATCTAAAATTCGTTGATATGCTTCCCAAAAAATATAAAGAGAAATTGCGATAAGCGTCATCCCATTGATAAATGCAGCAAGAATTTCGAAGCGTTTATAGCCAAACGTCTTTGAAAGAGAAGCACCCTTTTGTCCAAACGTAAGAGCTAAGAAGCTTAACCCTAATGCAGCAGCATCACTTAACATATGCCCCGCATCTGATAATAACGCTAAGCTGTTTGTTAAGATACCACCAATTACTTCAATAATCATATAAGCTGTAATAATGAAAAACGACCACTTTAATGCTGATTTATTGTTACTTCCATGATGATGTCCATGAGCTCCATGACTATGCGAATGTCCCATTAAATCCTCCCCTTTATATGAATATATGTACATATATTTATATATTATGACAAACTCAAAATGACGTGCAAGCTTACTGTTTATTTTTGCAAACTTCTTTTTCTTTTATAAGTACTCTCATTCATTCATTAACAACATCACTTCATACGCTTGATAAAACAACCTTTCATCTTTAGAAAACGCCATATAAATAGCCGCCTTTTTTATGATTTCTCACAAAAAAGGCGGCTGTGTGTATCTGTAACTCAATCCTCTTATAAAAAAAGGAGCTCTATAAGATTAAAACAGATTCAGCTTTTATGCACAATTAACGTCTTCACATCAATGAGGTACATTTGCACCATTTTATGAGATGATAGTAATTATGCTTTTGTCCATTTAGGTTCTAATTCAATACCTGCTGCTTTTAATGTTGTGTAAACAGGGCAGCGTTCATCCGTAATACGTTGTAGTTCGTCTACACGCTCTTGTGTCTCAGACGTTTTCACTTTTGCTTCAATTGTTACTTTTTCAAAGTATGGCTTTACACTTTTGTCGCCCATTAAGCCACGAGTATCTAAAATCCCTTTAATATCAAATTCAATTCCTTGTAGATCAAATTGAATTTCTTTTGCTACCATGTTAGCAATAACGTTTTCGCATCCTGCTAATGATGATAGTAATGTAGCAAGTGGATCAGCCGCTTCGTCCTTACCACCCATGTTTTTTGGTTCATCAATAACTACTTTATGTTTACCTGCCGTTAAGACTGTTTGCATTCCATCTGTATTTCCTGTTACTTGTACTTTTGTTTTAGTTGCCATGTTGAATACCTCCTAATGTTTTATACATGCTTATTGTACGAAAAATAGTTGATACAATCTGTAAGGGAGATTACATTTGCTATCTTCAATAAAAATATTCTTACGTATAAGAAAAATAAAGATTACACACCTTCTTCACATGTTGATTCTATTATTACCGTATGATGTTTTTTTAACTTGCAAGATGTTCAAATCTTTTATGATTATGTTTCCTTGAATAAAGACAGGGGCAGTTATTTCTCCCGCCTTTCTTTTTAATTCCTTAGCTGCTTGTCGGTTATGCAATAAGTTAATTTCGTCAAACTGTATCTCTTCTTTTACTAAATGTCTTCTTACTTCAAAGCAATTGTGACATCCGTCAATGATATAAAGTACTGGTTTCACTTTTACATTCCCCCCTAATGATACGATAAAAGATGGTGAATCATTTTTCAGTAATGTACCTTACTGAATATACATAACACATCGTTATACTAGATGTATTCAATAGAAGATAAACAAGTTGAAAAAGAAGGGATATTTCGTCTATTATTTCTACTATGCTTTTAAGTATTTGTCATATATGTATGTTACTTTCACTACAATCAAAAATTGTTTCAATAGAAAAGAGGAGCAGTGAACATGGATAAAATCTTTTTACTCTCACAAATTAGTTTGTTTGATGAGCTTTCAATGGATGATTTAAAAATGATTGATACCATCAGTGAAATGAAGCCTGTTAAAAAAGGAACGTTAATTTTAACACCTGATAGCCCAATCGAAGCATTGTTCCTTTTGAAAAAAGGGCAAGTGCGCTTATATCGTATGAATCAAAGTGGCAAGCAATTTACAATCGATATTCTAGTGGACGGAAATATATTTGGTGAAACAGCTACTCTTTCCTTAACAGATGATCAAATTTATGCAGAAGCGATGACCGATACGTATTTATGTACAATTAGCCGTGAACAGTTTGAAGGATTTATTGAGCAGAACCCAAAAATCGCTTTAAAGTTCATAAATATTTTATCCACACGCTTAAAAGACTTATATAGCCTAAGCGAAAAAATTGCTTTAAGTGATGTTCGATACCGAATTTTATATTTACTGTTACATCTTAGTGAAAAAACAGGGAAACGAAAAAATGAATGGCAAACAATTGAGATGAAAATTACACATCAAGATATTGCAAATATGATTGGCTCAACAAGAGAAACAACGAGTGCTGTTATTAGTAAATTAAAAAAAGAGGGCTACATGAAGAGAGGACTAAAGTTGTCTATTAATGTTGAAAAAATTGAGGAGTTATTAGAAGAAATATAAAGCCTAAAAAGAGAGAATTCTACTTATCGAATTCTCTTTTTTTATACCTAACCTCTTTATTACGATATGCACTAGCAGTCATTTGTTAGGAACGACAGAAAAAGCAAATCATCCCTAATATGAGGTGACTCGCCTTCTTTTCATGAATCCTGTCATGTAGCTAACTCAACTTTACTTATTCGCATTTTTTGTGTCACTTCATATTTTTCTTGATATACTGAACTATTTTTCTTAACTCTGTGGTACTAGGACGACCAAACGGACTTGTTTGCTTTTGCTGATAGAGTAACTTACCTTCCTCATCTACTAGAAAATAGGCAGGCTCTCCATGTTCACCATGATCTTCATAAGGAGCATCCTCTCCATGATAGTAAACACCATATTCCTTCAACGCCTCTAACTTCTCATCTGAGAGTACGGGCATTGTTAATTGATGCTCTTCTACCATCTCTTTTAAATTAGCGACACTATCAGTCGAAATGGTTATAATATGAACATTCTTTTCCTCAAAGAACCCTTTACTACCCTCGAGATCTTTTAAGTCACTCACACAGACTGGACACCAAGCCCCTCTAAAGAAAATAATAAGATGCCATGACTGATGTTCTTTTTGATGAGAGTCGAATGAAAACGTCTCTCCTGTCACGGTAGGTAGTGAGAAATCGGGAACTTGACTCTTTAATGTAAATTCAGGCATTAAAAACCTCTCCTTTTTTAACGTTTTTAGTAGGAATAATAAACTAATTGTTCTTCTATATCATTTATCTTCACGATTTTTCTATTCTTAAACATGTTTGATACCTAAATTTCCGTGTAATCATCGTAGATTGGTTCAATTTATCACGAAAAAATCGAAGTCATTACTCAAACATTCGCTCTACTACCTTTTTGCTTCATACATATAATTATCTAAACCATTTAATGTATGTTTCAGCTACTTTTGGTACCCATCCATTAAAGAGCTTTTCTCTCCAATACTGATCAGCCGCTTGTTGAATAATTGCTCCATGAGTGGGATAAGGATGAATCACATTTGAGATATCTCCAATTTTATGTCCCTGCGCTTTAGCAAATGTAATCTCTTGCATCCAGTCTCCTGCGTTTTTTCCAACTGCATGTGCTCCTAAAATCGTGCCTTTTTCATTGGTTATGACTTTTAATAAACCAACTGCATCACGGTCAGACACGAATCGGTCAACATTTTTCACATCAACCTTGAAAACACGAATGTTATCCCCATGTGTTTCTTTCGCTTCTCTTTCTGTTAATCCTAAATGAAAGACCTCAGGATCTGTGTACGTAACCCATGGAACATGATCATACTTTACTTTTCCTTTTATACCGAATACAGCATTTCGTACAACCACTTTCCCTTCCATTCCTGCAGCGTGAGTAAATTGAAATTGCCCATTTACATCTCCAACCGCATAAATAGTTGGAACATTCGTTTGTAGATATTCATTAACGACTGCATAGCCATGCTTGAGTGTAACTCCCACTTCTTCTAGTCCCAGACCATCCGTGTTAGGCTTTCGACCAGCGGAGAGTAGAATTTCGTCAAAGATAAGTTCCTCTATCTTTCCGTTTTGCTCAAATGTAACTATTTTCTCATTCTCTTTCTTTTCAACTTTTTTTATTGATACATTAAATCGAAACGTCATTTCTTTTTGTAATTCAGTAAGAACGATAGGGACGATTTCTTCATCTTCTTTGCTAAATATAGTCGAATTCCCTTCCATTATCGTGACCTCTGATCCGAACCTAGCAAACGATTGAGCCATCTCTAATCCAATAGGGCCTCCGCCAATGACTAACAAGCGTTTTGGCGCTTTCTTGACTTCAAAAAGCGTTTCATTTGTAAGAAAGCCAGCTTCCAATAACCCGTCTATCGGCGGGATGTTCGGCCTTGAACCTGTTGCAAGAACAATACGCTTTCCTTCAATCGTCTTTTCTTTATTGATTTGTACTTGAGTGGTCGTTTTCAAATATCCTTTTCCTTCAAACAAATCAATTCCTAATTGTTTGAACCGCTCTTTACTATCATGCTCTTGAATAATGGAGATCGCTTCCTTTACTCTGTTCATTGCATGTTCTAAAGGAGCAGTCCCCTCGACTTTTAATCCGAATTTCTTGGCAGATTTAAATGTTTCATGAACCTCTTTAGCTGCCGTAATAAACGCTTTAGAAGGGACGCATCCATAATGCAGGCAATCTCCACCTAGCTCTGAATTTTTTTCAATCAGAGCCACTTTAGCACCTAAGCTAGCAGCACCAGCCGCTACTGTTAATCCACCAGCTCCCCCACCAATAACAATGACATCATATTTTTTCACGATGAATCCCTCTCTTTTCATAAAATAACTAATTTGAGCTTTTGCTAAATCGATTTTTAATCAATATAGGAATAGCTGTGAGTAAGATGAACACGATAATAGCAATGATAATAATAGTTGGATCACCACTTATAATACTGCTCCCCAAAAAGTTGTAAGCAAATGTGCCTGGTATAATACCAATCAACGTTCCTAAAAAGAATGATACAAATCGTACTCTTGAAACACCTGCTAAATAACTCACTAAATCAAAATTTAAAATAGGAAGAAGTCGAAACAGAAGAACATAGAGAAAGCCGTTTTTCTCCATTTGTTGTTGAATTTTTTTTACATTTCCTTCACGTTTGTCTCCCCCGATGTTCTTACCTAATTTTCTGGCAACGATAAACGACACAACCGCACCTGAAGTCGCACCTATAATTGTGTAAAGCGTTCCAAATAATGAACCAAACGCTAATCCTCCAGCAATAGATAAAATGGATGCCGGAAAAAAGATAAGTGGCCTTATTGTGTAAACAATGATATACACAACAGGTGATAATATTCCAAATGATAAAATCCAGTCTCGTATTTGATTTGTATCAAAATTTAAATAAGACCGACTAAACCAAATGATGATTCCAACAACCAGTAAGATTAATCCTACTTTCACTTTTTTGTTTAGTTTGTTCATTCTTTTTAATCCTTTCATTGTCATCTCATTGTTTACTTCATGCATTTATTTGAATTTACATGTATTATAAACACTTTTTAACAATCTGAATGTAAGCCTCCTTACATATTGTTATTTCTGTTTCTTATAAAATGAAAGCAATATTTACACGATTAGAAAGGAGACCTTCATGTTAGATACTCACGCCCGAAAATATGTACAACCTGCAATTGAAAAAACAGCCACCTTTTTCTTAAATCGAGGATTACATGCTAATCATATTACGTTTCTTGCTTTTCTTATTGGTGTTTCGTCTGGTTTGTTTATTTATTTTGACCATCCATATTGGGCTATTTTTGCGTTATGGCTCTCAGGTTTTCTTGATGCAGTAGATGGAACGATGGCTCGAAATACAAAACCATCCTCTTGGGGAACCTTACTTGATATAAGCTTTGACCGACTTGTTGAGATTAGTGTCATACTTGGCTTAGCCTTTCGTTTTCCACAAGCAATGTGGGCGTTACTTTTACTAAGTGTATCCATCATTTATGCCATGACAATTTTTTTAACGGTCGGGGCCTTGTCAGAAAAGCAAGGAGTTAAATCGTTTTATTATCAAGCTGGACTTGCAGAACGAACAGAAGGATTTCTTTTGTTTACAGCGATGATTTTATTTACAAAGCACCTAATTGTTTTGACACTCCTCTTTTTTGTTATTGAAACTTTTACTACATTTCAACGATTGTATGAAGCAAAGAAGCTTCTTAATTAAAAGAATAACACGGCTGATAGAAAATAAACGAGGAAGGAGATTTCTCTTTCCTCGTTTATGGTTTTTAATGATAGTGTCTGATTGAAATATTCTTCACTATCTAGAGCTAGGTTAGAGAGATATTCTCTTCTCAACTTGAAGAAATCTGACTAGATATGAGTTTGTTAAATGTAAATAGCCGACTTCTCCCAATGATTTCTCACTAAGAAAAGTCGGCTAATGCTTTTATCGCTCAAGTAACCTCTACAAAGATATAAGCAGAAGCTTCATTCGTTTTAAAACTATCAAGGTAGAGATAGAATCATATCCTAATAGGAAAAGTGTTCATTGTTTGCAGTGCTAAATTTTCCTAAATTTCTTCAACGCTTGTGAGTTCACTAAGTATAACAGACATGTATAGATAACTAACCCAAGAAGATAACCCCAAATCTGAAAGAAGCCATCACCATAAACCATCACGCCTTTAATGGCTGCTGCTCCATAATAGATAGGCATAATGTAGCTTAGATTTCCTAGATGATAAGGAATTAAGTCTAAAGGAATTAAACCTGAAAAAAACACTTGTGGAATAATCGTAAATGGAATCATTTGTACAACTTGAAGTTCTGAACTAGCAAAAATTGAAATGGTAGCACCAAATGAAACAGCTGTCACAGCTAATAAAACCATCGTAAGCAAAATCCATCCAATGTTTCCAGCAGAGCTTAATTGCAAAACAAATATAGCATACAGAACAACGAGAATTGCTTGAATGATTGCAAACACGCCATATCCTAACGTATAACCAAGGATGACCTCGCCTCGCTTAATTGGTGTCATTAATAACCGTTCTAATGTACCACCACTTCTCTCTCTTACAAGTGCCATTCCCGAAATGATAAACACTAAGAAAAACGAGAATAAAGCCAGAAACACATAGCCAAGTGAATCAAAGCTTGACTGTTCTTGTGTTCCATAAACGTAGGACATCTCTATCTTTGCCGATGGGTTTAAGGAAGCCATCGCTGCTTGAATCTCACTAGCTGCCTTCGCCCCTTTAGTGGAGGGCTCATACATGGTAATATTCATACCAGAGCTTTGTGACAAGGTAAGAATAGCATCTACATCATGATGATCTTTCAAGTATTCTGTTGCATCTTGATCTTCATCCTTTGTGATGCCTCTAACATGTAAATCTTGTTCTTCCAAAGCCGTTACGAGAGGGTTAGAAAGGGCACTTTTATCAACTCCTACTGTCGGCACATAATCTGAATTACCTAATAGAAAATAAATCAACGTCAAAATTAATAGTGGCGCAACTAAAATCATCATAACACTTCGTTTGTCATTTATTGTTTGAAGGATGACGCGTTTGGCTAAATGAATCATCGTACGACACCACCTTTTGGTTCACTTGAAGCAATGAAAAATAATTCCTCGACTCGTCCGTTTTCCGTTTTATCAAGTAGATTTGTAACCGTATCATATTCAATTAAAGAACCGTTATAAATGAGTGCTGCTTTGTCACATTCTGTTACTTCATCCATCACATGCGTAGAAACAATAATGGTAGTTCCAGAATTTTTAATGACTTCAAATTGGGCCCATATCGTACGGCGTAACACAGGATCAATTCCTACTGTCGGCTCGTCTAAAAATAAGATTTTAGGAGAATGCAAAATGGAAGCTGCCAGAGACAGTCGCTTTTTCATGCCTCCAGAAAAATGCTTTACTAATTTCTTTCGATGGTCTGTTAAATCAACTATGGCTAGTACTTCATTGATACGATTTTTCAATTCGCGTTTATCAATACCATAAAGTCCTCCAAAAAAATACAAATTCGCTTCGCCAGATAGATCGTCGTATAACGCATCATTTTGCGGCATAAATCCTATCTTTTTTAACATGCTCATATTTGGCATCTGTACATCTTCGAATTGAATCGTTCCTTCATCAGCAGTAATGGCACCAATCATCAAGCGAATTAGTGTTGTTTTGCCAGAACCAGAAGGGCCTAACAAACAACAAATTTCTCCTGTTGGGATTGTAAGTGTAATATCTTTTATAACTTGCTTTTGATTAAAGCTTTTACTAACATGTGAGACTTGAATATCCATTACTGTTCCTCCTTCAATAAATATAGCCACAGCCATCATTTATTCTTACTTTCGTCACGCTTTAACTAAAATAATAAACAATGTGTTGATTTACTATATAATAGAAGTATAATTTCTGACTAATGTCTATTCAATAATCAAAAAGGAAAGATATGTAGATTAATGGACACCATTTAAGAATGTGTTGAAAAAGTAGAGGAAAAAGATCTTAAGATAACTATCATTAGAGAGATAACACCTAGTCTACATTGCCGTTTATTTTGACAAACCTAAAGTCTTTCTTTACCTTTTTACATACCGCATTTTTAACCAAAGACTTGAGCAGCAATACCAAATAACGTACCGTTTCTAGATGGCATACTAACCGAATGAGTCACCATGATTGGAGGTTGACTAACTTGTTTAAATCCTCTTTGCGTTAAAAGTGACATAAATGGTTCATTGTCTGATGGCACATCGATTCTCAATTTACCTTGATGCCCAGAAGTTAACCAATTAACTAGTAAAGCAGCTGTTTTAGCATTGGGGGCGACAATAGGACCTAAAACTAAGTTAATGGGACCTAGAATAGACATTCCATAACCGATTATATTTCCCTTTTTGTCTCTCATGACCAAGCACTTTTCTGACTGATTGATTCTATTTCGGAGGAACGTGCTTCTTTTATCTCCGAATGCAGCTGCATCTAACTGTAAAATGTCGTTAAAGTCTTGATTATTAAACACTTCGATAATCATATCCTCACGCTGATATAGTGGTTGATTGAATAAATAACTATCACAGAGAAACTTATGAACATAATTAACTGCGATAAAGCCCATTTTTTCATAAAGATGCTTTCCTTCTTCAGTAGAAATTAACATGATTGAAGTCTGATGTGACACAGAGTCTATGCACTTTTGCGTCACCTCTTTTCCTAACCCTCTTCCTCTATATTCTTTATGAACGATTACCATCCCAATTGAAGCTAACTTAGCATCATAAGGAACTATTGCAGCACTAGAAACAATAGCTCCTTGCTCATTTTTATGTCCAAATATTTTACCAGAAGATAAGACCGTTCCAACTTCATGCTCATCATAATCCCACCCAACTGACGCTGATAGCTCAATTAAACCCTTAACATCACATTTATTAAATTGAACCAAATCTAATATTGATTGGTTACATGTGGCCACTATGCATTCTCCTTTGTACATCATCTAGTCACCTTCGTTAAAACTACTGTACTATACTGTACTGGACTGGACTAGACTTTTTCTATTTCTTTGAGAACAATCAGTAATAAACACATGTATGGTAACTTCATTATGCAAGTGTGTATGAAAGGTTCATACACTCTATATTGACTAGGAATGCTATTTATAAAGACTAACTTCTTATTTAATAGAAAGATTGATTTGTGTCTTCAATTTCTACGAAAAGAGTCTGAGACATAAGTGAGTAAAACGAAGAAAAGAAGATTTATATCCAACAGGGAGTTCGATGTTTTATTTTTAGTTAAATCGCTTACAGAAAAGGGCGATAAATTAGAAAATAACCTATTAAACTTGTAGGCAGAATGGTTGCTATATAAATTACAGATATTCCAATAAAATGCTATTCGATGAACATAAATAACCGACTCCTCCCAATGATCTCTCATTAAGAAAAGTCGGCAACAGGTATGCTTATAGCTCAAGTTCCCCCATACGAAGGAGCTCTACCACCGCTTGCGAACGCCCCTTGACTCCAAGCTTTTGCATTGCATTTGAAATGTGATTTCGAACTGTTTTTTCACTGATAAATAGTTCACTTGCAATTTCTTTTGTTGTTTTGTCTTGTACTAAAAGTTCAAATACTTCTCGTTCTCTTTTAGTAAGTAATGGCTTTGGTTGAAACTCTTTCTCCTTCAATGTAACCCTCCTTGCCTGATCCTGAGTTGAACTATCGGATGGGTGTAAAGTTAGTCACCATATCTTATGTGCAAAGGCTAAAGGCGGTTACTAATTCCAAAACTTTTTATTTACAAACTTCTGTTTTATTTGTTAATAACTCTTTTTGTGCGTCAGACCAAGGATGTCCTTTTCCTGTTTTCTTTAAAATTTGAACCATCGTCCCTCGTCCTACAAAGCATACTTCACCATCCTGATTAATGGCCATGTAATGTAAATCTACTGAAGACGTTCCAATGTTTTCTGCTTTCACATAAAGCTGAAATGAATCCCCGAAAAAGACTTGCTTCCAAAAATCGCATTGTAAGTCTGCCACAACAGGAATACTGTCCGAGGTTGGATGTGTCCACGTTTGCATAAATCCAAGGTGTTTGAAGTATTCAATTCTTGCTTCTTCAAAATAGACAAACGGAATTGTATTATTTAAATGACCAAACATATCCGTCTCTGAAAAGCGCACCTTTATTTTATGATTAAATGAAAACCCTTCTTTCCATTGTGCAAAGTCTTGAATGTATGAAGCTTGCTTCATCTTCCATCCCCCTATGTATATGTAAAATTACCATTATTGTTCGATTCTTTATATAGACGACATCTGTTTATCTAAACTTCTCAAACCTCTTTAAATGTTTGCAAAGCAAATTATCAAAATGGCAGAACGCGTAAGTTTAGAAAAACCCCTTTATGATTCACATAAAGGGGTTTTATTAATCCGTAATAAAATGACTTATACTTGATCGCTTCCAAAGAAGTTACGGAATGCTTGAATGGTTGTATCTCTATTTAACGCAGCAATCGATGTTGTTAAAGGAATACCTTTTGGACATGATTGAACACAGTTTTGAGAGTTACCACAGTTTGCTAAGCCGCCATCATCCATGATTGCATTTAGACGCTCACCTTTATTTAAGGCACCTGTTGGATGAGCATTAAATAAACGCACTTGCGATAATGGTGCTGGCCCGATAAAGTTTGACTTGCTGTTTACGTTTGGACATGACTCCAAACATACACCACATGTCATACATTTTGATAATTCGTACGCCCATTGACGCTTCTTTTCTGGCATACGTGGACCTGGTCCTAAATCATATGTTCCATCGATCGGAATCCATGCTTTTACTTTTTTCAATGAATCAAACATACGGCTACGATCAACTTGTAAATCGCGTACGACCGGGAATGTTTTCATTGGCTGTAAGCGAATCGGTTGCTCAAGTTTATCAACTAAAGCTGTACAAGATTGACGAGGCTTTCCGTTGATGACCATTGAACATGCGCCACATACTTCCTCTAGACAGTTCATATCCCAATTAATTGGGGTTGTTTCATTTCCATGTGCATCCACGGGATTGCGTCGAATCTCCATTAATGCTGAGATGACGTTCATATTCGGACGATATGGAATTTCAAACTCTTGTGTGTATGGAGCAGTGTCCGGTGAATCTTGACGAGTTATGATAAACTTAACTGTTTTGTTTTCACTCATCGATTAACGAACCCCCTCTTCTTGTTTTTTCGCACCTTTGTCCGCTTTTTTCTTCGTATAATCACGCTTACGAGGTTTAATTAATGATACATCTACCTCTTCATAATGAAATGCTGGAGCAGATTTTGAATCTACAAACTTCGCCATTGTTGTTTTTAAGAACTCTTCATCATTACGATCTGGGAATTCAGGCTTATAGTGTGCTCCACGGCTTTCATTACGGTTATAGGCACCTAGTGTAACAACGCGAGAAAGCTGTAGCATATTTTGCAATTGACGAGTGAATGCTGCCCCTTGGTTACTCCATTTTGCCGTATCGTTAATGTTAATGTTATCAAAACGCTCAATTAGCTCTTGAATTTTCTCATCTGTTTGTAATAGCTTGTCGTTGTAACGAACCACTGTTACGTTATCCGTCATCCATTCACCAAGCTCTTTGTGTAGAAGATACGCATTTTCTTTTCCGTCCATTGACATAATGCGATTCCATTTGCCTTCTTCTTCTTTTACATGACGCTCATAGAGACTAGATGGTAAAGAGTCTGCACTCTTTTCTAGACCGCTCATATATTCAACTGCTTTTGGACCAGCAACCATTCCACCATAAATGGCCGATAGCAATGAGTTTGCTCCTAGACGGTTTGCACCGTGCTGTGAATAATCACACTCACCAGCTGCAAACAAGCCAGGTATGTTGGTCATCTGATCATAGTCAACCCATAATCCACCCATTGAATAGTGAACAGCTGGGAAAATTTTCATTGGTACTTTACGAGGATCATCACCCATGAACTTTTCATAGATTTCGATAATACCGCCAAGCTTAATATCTAGCTCTTTCGGATCTTTATGTGATAAATCTAGGTAAACCATGTTTTCACCATTAATACCTAGTTTTTGAGACACACAAACATCAAAAATTTCACGAGTTGCAATATCACGAGGTACTAAGTTCCCATATGCAGGATACTTCTCTTCTAAGAAATACCAAGGTTTACCGTCTTTGTATGTCCAAACACGTCCACCTTCACCACGAGCTGATTCACTCATTAAACGAAGCTTGTCGTCTCCAGGAATCGCTGTTGGATGAATCTGAATGAACTCAGCATTTGAATAGTACGCTCCTTGTTGATAAACAATCGATGCTGCTGATCCTGTGTTGATTACAGAGTTTGTCGACTTTCCAAAGATAATACCAGGTCCACCAGTTGCCATAATAACTGCATCTGCTGGGAATGTCTTGATTTCCATCGTTGTTAAGTCTTGCCCTGTAATCCCACGACAGATACGATCATCATCAATAACTGCGCCTAGGAACTCCCATCCTTCGTACTTCGTTACAAGCCCGGCTACTTCATAGCGACGTACTTGCTCATCTAATGCGTATAATAACTGTTGACCGGTTGTTGCACCAGCAAATGCTGTACGGTGATGCTGCGTTCCACCAAAGCGACGGAAATCTAGTAATCCTTCTGGTGTTCTATTAAACATAACACCCATACGGTCTAGTAAATGAATAATACCAGGTGCTGCTTCACACATTGCCTTAACAGGAGGTTGGTTTGCTAAGAAATCTCCTCCATAGACTGTATCATCAAAGTGCTCCCATGGAGAGTCACCTTCACCTTTTGTGTTAACCGCTCCGTTTATGCCACCTTGAGCACAAACTGAGTGAGATCTTTTTACTGGAACTAATGAAAATAAATCTACTTGCTTTCCGGCTTCAGCTATTTTAATAGTGGCCATTAAACCAGCTAAGCCACCACCGACTACGATTACTCTCCCTTGACTCATCGTAACCCCACTCCTTTAAAACGAATTTAAATTAAGCAAATGCAAAGATTGTGCGAATACCTACAAATGTAAGCGCGAAGAAAATCGCTAATGTCACATAAGTTGAGATCTTTTGAGAACGAGGAGTTACCGTTAATCCCCAACTTACTCCGAATGACCATAAACCATTCGCAAAGTGGAAAATAGTTGATACGACACCAACAATGTAAAATCCTAACATGAATGGATTACTTAAAATATTCTCCATCATTTGGAAGTTCACAGGTTCACCGAGTGCTGCTTGAATTCTCGTTTCCCATACGTGCCAAGTAATGAAAATTAATGTAATTACACCTGACACACGCTGTAATACAAACATCCAATTGCGTAAGTAACCATAGTTATTCACATTGTTTTTAGCTGTAAAAGCAATATAAAGACCATAGACTGCATGAAATAAAATTGGTAGGAAAATAATGAAGATTTCTAATGCGTAGCGAAAAGGCAAGCTCTCCATAAAGTGAGCCGCTTGGTTAAAAGCTTCTTCCCCTTTTGTCGCAAAGTGGTTCACTACTAAGTGCTGAACAAGAAAGATTCCTACTGGAATAACACCTAATAACGAATGTAATTTGCGGTATTGAAATTCTCTGTTTGCCGCCATGTTTGTATACCCCCCTTGATAAAATGAAAAGACTTTGTGAAAATCATTGTAACTCCCGGTCCAGCTTGATAGATTGTTATACAAGATCAAAAATGAAAACCCTTGCATTTTTCGAAAGTATGTGACAAATTCATTTTACTCCTATAGAGAAAGACCGTCAAGGACACGAACTGCAATTGTTCAAAAAATATCCATATCTATATATAAGCTCTTTTTGCGTGATATTTATAAGCTTTCTAACCTATAAATCTATCTATTACACGTGCTTTATTTCCTTTTTCACTATTTGTGAAGAAGATATTTAAATAATAAAAAAAAGCACAAAACCGTATAAAAAAATGGATGAGACATCACCTATCTTTGTATATAATAATAGTAAAGAAAGAGGGGAAAAAATGAGTCATTTACATACCGAGGAAAAGCAAGATTTACAAGAAACAACTGAACGTGATGATAAGTTAAAAACACAAGTTCCATTTTTCGGATACACTCTTGTTCGCGATATCTTACTTACAGACTTATTAGGTAAAGATGCAGAGCAAATCTTATATTGGTCTGGAAAAAATATTGCTCGTAAATTCCCACTACATTCATCCGATGAAATAGTGAGCTTTTTTGCAGAAGCTGGGTGGGGATCACTTCTACTAGTAAAAGCAGACAAGCAAACAATTGAATTTGAGTTGCATGGTGAACTTGTAAAAAAACGCCTGGATGAACAAGTCGACTGCTCATTTCATCTCGAAGCTGGTTTTATCGCTCATCAAATTCAGCAACAAAAACAATGTATTGCAGAGTCTTATTTAACCGTTAAAGAAAGAGCTGGAAAAGTTTTCATCACTGTTAAATGGGATAAAAAAGATATCATTTCATAAATACAGTGGCCGTGTCCAAAGGAACAAAACGCTCCTTTTAACACGGCCCTTTTTATGAATAATTTGTTAGGCAGTAACAAGCTGTTTATCTAACTCAAATGCTACATGCAATGTTTCAACTGCTTTTACCATGTCGGTATATGGTACGACTGTTGACACTTTAATTTCGGATGTACTAACCATTTTCACTTCAATTTTTTCTTGTGCGAGTACCTCAAACATGTCCGCCGCTACACCAGGATTAGAAATCATACCTGATCCTACAATTGAAACCTTTGCTAATTGACTTTCATGCTCCACTTTTTCAAACTCCAAGATTTCACGGTTTTGTTCTAATACAGCGACTGTTTCTTGAAGATCTTCCGTTTTTACTGAAAAAGAGATCGACATACGGTCCGATGAGGTTGCATGCTGAATAATAATATCTACATTAATGTTGTTCTTTGCTAACGTTGTAAAAATAGTAGATAGCGTTTGAAGCTGATTACGTAATCCAGCAACTGTTACTCTTGAAATATTATCTTCAAAGGCGATTCCTCTTACCACTAAGTTTTGTTCCATTGATGGTTCCTCCTCCACAACTGTTCCATTTTCATTTTCTAAGCTTGAGCGTACTTCTAAAGGTACTTGATAATTTTTGGCAAATTCAACGGCACGCGGGTGAAGTACACCTGCACCTAAGTTTGCAAGCTCTAACATTTCATCATATGAAATTGCCTGTAGCTTTCTTGCATCTTTTATATATCTTGGATCTGTCGTAAACACTCCCGTTACATCTGTATAAATATCACACTTCTCTGCTTTTAGCGCAGCCGCTAATGCGACAGCTGTTGTGTCAGAGCCACCTCTACCCAGAGTGGTAATGTTTCCATCTTTTGTAACGCCTTGAAAACCAGCGACCACGACAATTTTTCCTTGTTTTAGTTGCGATTGAATGTGAGTAGTGTCAACATGCTGAATGCGTGCATTTCCATGAATGCTTTCTGTCTGCATTCCTGCTTGCCAGCCTGTAAATGACACTGCTTCATATCCCTTTTGGTGAAGAGCCATTGTTAAAAGTGAAATGGTCATTTGCTCACCTGTTGTTAATAACATATCCATTTCTCTTTTACTCGGCTGTGTCGTAATTTCATTTGCTAGTGATACAAGCTGATCTGTCGTTTTCCCCATAGCCGATACAACAACGACTACTTCATTTCCATTCTCTACTTCTTGAACAACACGACTTGCAACATGTTGAATACGCTCTACTGAACCAACCGATGTTCCTCCAAATTTTTGAACCACTAATCCCATATCTCTGCTCATTCCCTTTTTGTTATTTTTCATTTGTAGCAGTATGTAAAACATTGGGCTATAAATCACCTTTTTCACAATAAAAAAAGCAATGAGATGGAGGTCTCATTGCTTTTACGAACGAAAAAAAGATACGTTAACGTTCCTTGCGGTGAGATAGCTCTCCAAGACTACTACATCTTGACAGTCCTACATTTCTTCAATGCAAAACCAGCAAAGGTTACTATGAGGTAACGTTCACTTCGGCAAGTTTTCCTTTCACTAACCTTCGCTAGAGCTCATACTCTTCTAGTTAGCTACTAATAAAACCCGCACCTCTATCTTTCGCTTCATCATAGTGAAGCGGCTTATGAAATTAGTTAAAATAATAACAGGTATAACTTTTTTTTGCAAGATTAATCTTGCAATTTATTGTAAATTAATTTTGCTACTGCCTCTGGTACACCTGCTTCTTGAATGTGTTCTACCGTTGCCTCTCTTAACTTTTTAACAGAACCAAAGTGTTTTAAGATGGCTTTTTTACGCTTTTCTCCAACACCTGGTATGTCATCGAGAACCGATTGAAAAGCTGATTTTGATCGAATTTGGCGATGAAACGTAATCGCAAATCGGTGAACCTCATCTTGAATACGTTGGAGCAAATAAAATTCTTGACTATTTCGTTCTAGTTGAACAATTTCAGGTGGATCACCAATCATTAAGTTTGCTGTACGGTGCTTATCATCTTTCACTAAACCAGCAGTTGGTACTAATAATCCTAGCTCATTTTCTAATACGTCTTGTACCGCAGCGAGATGACCTCTTCCTCCATCAATAATAATTAAATCAGGAAACGGAAGGCCCTCTTTTAATACACGTGTATATCTTCTTCTGACTACTTCACGCATTGATTCATAATCATCTGGACCTTTTACCGTTTTGATTTTATATTTACGATACTCTTTCTTTTCAGGCTTTCCATCTATAAATACAATCATCGCTGACACAGGGTCCGTTCCTTGAATATTTGAATTATCAAATGCTTCAATTCGATACGGAGCATCAATTCCTATTTCTTGACCTAATTGTTCTACGGCTTTAATCGTACGCTCTTCATCTCGTTCAATTAAATAAAATTTTTCGTGTAAAGCAATTTTTGCATTTTTACACGCTAATTCAACTAGTTCCTTTTTCTTTCCACGCTTCGGGTGATGAACCTCTACTTCTAATAGCTGTTCAGCTAACGAAGCGTCAATTGTATGTGGAACCATAACCTCTTTTGGCTTTAGATTTTTCGCATAAAATTGTCCAATAAATGTGAGAAAATCCTCTTCGGGTTCATGGTAGAAAGGAAACATGGATACTTCACGTTCAATGAGCTTTCCTTGACGAATGAAGAAAACCTGTACACACATCCAGCCTTTATCATACGAATAGCCAAATACATCTCGGTCTACAAAATCGTTAAACGCCACTTTTTGCTTTTCCATCGTTGCTTCAATATGAGCAATTTGATCTCGATATTCCTTCGCTCGTTCAAAATCTAATTCCTCAGATGCTTTCATCATTTTCTCGTGCAGCTCATTCTTCACTTCACCATGTCCACCATTTAAAAATTTTGTAATGCTTTCAATGAGCTGTTTGTTTTGCTCTTCTTTTACTTCATATACACAAGGCGCTAAGCATTGTCCAATGTGATAATAAAGGCACGCACGGTCTGGCATCGTTGAGCATTTGCGTAATGGATAAATACGATCTAGCAATTTTTTTGTCTCATTTGCTGACTGAGCATTTGGATATGGACCAAAATATTTCCCTTTATCTTTTTTCACTTTTCTCGTAATCACTAATCGAGGTTGCTTTTCAGCCGTAATTTTGATAAAAGGATACCCTTTGTCATCTTTTAACATCACATTGTACTTTGGATCATGCTTTTTAATTAAGTTCATCTCCAAAATGAGTGCTTCAAGATTTGAAGATGTGACAATATATTCAAAGTCCACAATATCTTGGACCAGCCTTTGAGTCTTTCCATCATGTGAACCTGTAAAATAGGAACGTACTCGATTTTTTAATACCTTTGCTTTTCCTACATAAATAACCGTACCATACTTATCTTTCATTAAGTAACAACCAGGTTGGTCTGGTAAAATACTTAATTTTTCTTTTAAATGATCTTTCATCACCTTTTCACCTCACCTCTTTTTAATGTACCCATCGATACAAGGTAATGTCATAATAAACAGGATCAAACAATTTATTTGAATGAAAGGTTTTTACCTTTTCTAAATGACTCTCCATGTTAATTCCTTGCTTTTTAAATCCTTCTACAACATGACTTGTTACAAAAACGTCACTATAATTTCCATGTTTAGCATCTTGTAAAAAGTAATCATATGTTAACACACGTTTATAAGAAAATGGTACATGTAAATATTCAAAGATGCGCGTTTCTTCCCATGTATAAATCATTGCCTGTTCTTGTTGTTCATTCATATAATGAGCTAATTGATAAACAGCCGGCACTTCATTTTTTTGCTCGTTAAGCAGCTGCGCTCCTATAATGGTTTGAATAACTATGAGACATATGATAAACAGAGAAAGAACGTTCCAGCTCCTTCGAAAAGAACATACATAAAACAACAAAAAACAAACGAATGTTGGCAGTGGTAAAATGTGTCTAGGCTTATCAATATTTTGAGCAAAGAATGCCCATGCCATATAAGCAGCCATTAACAATACTAGCAGTATGATATAAGAAGGTGCTTCACTTACTTGTCTCTTCTTAAACCAAATAAGTGAGATACTAATTAATACAACATATCCTACTAATAAAACAGGGGTTTCGCTCGAAAAGCCTGTCCACATAATATTTTGAATGAGCAGCCATAGTCGTTCTGCATAAGAGCGGTTCTCTGTTACAATTGATCCTCCCCAATCTTGAAAGTGACCTTCTGTAAAAGACAAAGCCAAGGATAGGAAGGGACCAAACCCACCTTCTGTAGCAGCAAGAGCTGTTATCCATATGAATTGAAAACTAATAGCAGCGAACATAAAAAAGACCACTCTCATCATGCGTCGATGCTTCTTCCAGTCTCTCCACCAACTAAATAATAAGCCTACCCCAAATGCAAGATAAGAAAGTCTCACTCCCATTAGCAGGCTAAATAGAAACACAGCCAACAAATGATACAGAATCGAATGCTTGACTGATTGATCTGCCTTCATTACGATCCAGATATACCACCATAAAAGTGCGTAAGCCGCTCCTTCTGACATTGGCTGCGTTGTCATAATTCCAACAAACCCTAGACTTTGAACAAGAGTCACAAGCAAAAGGCTCTTCTCGCTTGTTAAAAATTTCTTCCCTATTAAAAAGAGAGGGATAGAAGCGGTAAGAAGAAGCAACACATTAAAAACAACCAGTGCTTTCGTTGGCTCTTCTACAAATGGTGAAAGCAACATTCCCCCTAAAATAAAATAAGGATAACCAGGAAAGTGAGGCTGCATCGCCAATAAATCAAATTGAGAAAGAGCAAGTACAAAATCTACTTCGTCCCATGTTCTCGGAATATCTGTTGCATAATGAAACAAAAGGATAAAAACTGTGCTTAGTAAGGTAACACATGTGAAAATGATTGCTTTGTAACGCATAAAGCCCTCCTACATCTAATCTCACAAAGAAATAAGACTTATTTCCATTATATAAAAAAATGCTAACCATAAAAAAGAAAACCCACCACATGTGAGTTTTCTTTCAACAAACGATTATGAAACTTTAATTGCTTTATTACTTTTATTGTCTATCTTCTTATTTTTTAAAAATTGAAAGGATATTCGACCTCGATCAAAGAACCTCATCATCACAAAGATAAAGATGAAATATCCCCAATATCCGATTACTTGCTCAAAAGATGGATTGTGACTATAACCAAACATCGCTGCCATAAACAAACCAATTTGACCACTAATTAATACATCTTCTCCTGTATCACGTTTATAGTGCATTTCATCCTGATAATGCTCTGGCATAATATGAACAATGTTATAGATTTCTTGTGGTTTACCTTCTGCTGTTGTAACAACAGATCCTAATTTCCCAAGATCTTGCAACACGCCAATTCCTTGAACAAGTAAACCAGCTGCAATAAACATAATTAAAATACCTGTAATATTAAAGAAGTTCTTCAATGAAAATTTCATCGTACCAGAGAAGAATAAGTAACCGATAATTAACGCTAACAACAATCCACTAAGCGCACCATGACTTGTAAACACTTTCGTAATATCTCCACCGCTAATGGCAGCAAAGAAAAACACGGTCTCTACCCCTTCACGAACGACAATCAAATAAGAATGAATCACCATCGCTGACACACTACCTGCTGTAACAGCAGCATTTATCTTCTCTTGCATGTCAGATTTAATGTCATTCGTTTGCTTCTTCATCCAAACCACCATGTGGGTCAAGAGGAAGACAGAAGCAAACATAATCCCCACTTTCAAATAGACCTCTGAGCCAAAGCTTGCAAACCCTGTAAACACGACTTGAAACAGAAGGGCTACTAAAAACGAACTAACAAGCGCTAAACCGACACCTACATAGACCCATTTTTTATATTGATTTGCATTAAGACGTGTTAAGTATGATAAAACTAGCCCAACAATTAAAATGGCTTCTATAGCTTCACGAAGTGTAATCAGAAACGCTTGAAAGTCCATTTCGCATCCTCTCCTATTTCTTTTTATTTTTTAATTTGTTTAACACAATGATGATAATAAGGGCGATGAATAAACCAATTGAAAAGAGAAGCCAAAACGTAGAATTTCCTTCTTCGTCCATCCCATTTAAAAACCCTAAATTTTCTTCGGTTAAGTGACTTTCATCTTCTTTTTCATCAGAAGGTAATTTAAAATGTTCTTTTAAAGTTGTAATGATAAAAGAAGTTTTCTCTTTAAATACATCCTCATCTGTTCCTTTACTCCCGATACCGAACAAACCAGGATTACCAAGTGCTTTTAAAGCGTCATCGAATGCTTTGTACACGTTATCCGATGTTTCTTGGTCAGCTCTTTCGACTAAAAGTGGCTCCATTACATTGAATGTTCCACGAGCTTTTGCTAACAAAAGCTTTGCCTGCCCATAATCTTCAAACTGATCTTCTGCAAAATGCAATCGACGTTCGACATTAAGGAGCATCGCATATTGATAAGACTCTAACAACAATTCTTTATCTTTCTCTTCAAAAGCTGTTTCAATTAGAGGTTGAGTAGCTTTAAAATAAAGGTCAAAGTCTTTTTCATATGTATCATATACGGAACGCGCACGATCCCAATCATCCGCTTGTAAATGCTTATCCATTTCTTTATACGCTTCCGCCATTTGCTCTTCTCCTGGATCTCCATATGAATAGGCAGATGCTTGTTGAACAAAGGTGGTATTGAGAATTAATATCAATATTGAACAAAAAAATAAGATCTGTTTTTTCATCTTTTACTCCTCCACAATGATAATGATAATGATTATCAAAAATGTTGTCAATAAGGTATCTGCTTTTTTCAGAAAATAAAGTGAAAGCAACTCATTTCATTCGGCATTTTATTTTCTATCAAAAACATGTACCCAAAATTCTCTACTCATCCATTTTATTGAATGATAGTAGAAAGAATTTTGGGTACGCATCAATCCATTTGACTAGCGCTGTGCCTTTTCGTTTGGTAGAAAATGCGTATTATGCTTAACATTCACTTTCTCAACTGGACGTCTCATCTCTTGTATAATGGCTGGCAATACACTGCTCATATATGACTTAAATTTAATAAACGACTTTCCTGTTTTTCGCACTTGATACTGAATAGGAATTTCTTTCATTCGAAAACCTTTTCTCACTAAATTCAACGTAATGACCTGCGCATAGTTATAATCATGAATAATTTCAGCATGAATCATTGCTTGATACGTAAAAGCTCTCATCCCCGACTGTCCATCATGAATCCAACGTCGCAATAAAATAGACTGCACGAGTGTAAAGCAGTAGTTTCCTAATCGGCGATGCAATTTCATTCCTTGTATTGTTCCTAAAAAGCGAGAGCCCATTGTATAATCCGCTTCTCCTTGAAAAATGGGTGCTAATAAATCTGGAATCTGCTCAGGTGGATATTCATTATCAGCATCAATCATTACCCCTATATCTGCACCACGCTTCACGCACTCTTCAAGACCTAATCGAACAGCAGCTCCTAGTCCGCGATTTGATTCAGTTTGTACAATATAATCTGCTCCTGCTTGTTTTGATACTTCAACTGTTCGGTCAGTAGAGCCATCATCTATGACAAGCACCTCTACTTTGACAGCTGGATGAAACACACGTGGAATACGAGAGATCACCTCTCCAATTACATCTTCTTCGTTATGTGCCGGTAAAAAAACCATCACATGTTGTTTTCTCAATGCTGCTCTTCCTTTCTAATCGCTTCTTTTAGCACACGCCCTCGACTATGACTAGGATAAGGAGCTCCTAATAAATAAGCAATGGTTGGAGCAAGTGAAACTAAGCTCTGCTTTTCATTCACTACTTTTCCTTTTTCAATATGTGGACCATGTACAAAAAATGGAACATACCGCTCTCCTTCATCTAAATGGCCATGTCCACCAATTCCATCGGCTTGTCCATGATCTGCACAAATGACTAGTGTCGTATTGTCCATTTTCCCTTCTTTCTCTAACCACTTTACATACTCTTCAATAAGAGCGTCTGCTTCTTCAATCTTTTCAATGTACTCATTATATAAAACACCACGACTATGACCAATTTGATCCGTTCCAATTAACTGAACAATAAAAAGATCAGGATCTTGTTCTTTCATTACTTGTTTGGCTCGTTCAATGATGTTGCGGTCTGCTTGATCTTTGTTCATAACTGCCGTAAATGTCTCAACATCTTTCCCCATGGAATCAACAAGGTGAGCAACTGCTAGCATACGTCCTTTTTTGTTGACTTTACGTAGAGAGTCAAAAATGCTTTCTACTTTTATACCTAGTTTCCAAACCATATTTGATTTGATTCCATGTTCAAACGGATATGTTCCTGTAAACATAGAAGTAAAGCAAACGACAGTACGAGCCGGATAAACCGTCTCCATTTGAGCATAATCGGTTCCTTCTTTTCTTAACTTATCTAAAAATGGTGTCTTTGCTTCCTCAAATCTTTCTTTTCTCATCCCATCTACAACAATCACAACAACTTTATCACTTAAAGGTTTTGATGGTGCTTCATCTTCTGTATACGTAGGAATCACTTTTGGCTTCCAATCAAATAAATAACGATGCAAAATGAATGTAAATACAAAAAGAGCTCCATAAAAAAGAAGCAATGTCATAAGATCGACTGTAATGGCAGACAATCCACTTACACGAACCTCTTCAAAGTAAAATGACCATAATGATAAAATTAACAAAAACTTAGGTAACTGTTCTTGAGCGTTTCCACTCGTAGAATCACTATTTTTCAGCACTAGCTTCCAAAAGCGTGTAAAGTTCAACCATGATGTACCAATTCTTAAGTGGTAATATAATGTTCCCCAAAAAAGGATAGTAAAAAAGAAGTATAACCCCGCTGCAAATAACAATAACGACAATGAATATTGCTGCCAAATCATTAGATAAGCAATAAACGGAATCCATAAATAATTCCTTAAAAAAAGTGGAAAATCATATAGATAATATAGAATTAGTAGCGGTAAAATCACTAAGAAACTAATGAAGAAAGACACAGCATCTTGTAGTAAAACAGAAAAGTAAAATAAACTCATGGTTCCTACTACAAAGATTGGTGTGAAAGGTTTCCCTTCATTAAGCAAATTCCAGCATCGCGCTGCTACTTTCTCAAATGATGATGCTTGTTTCATACGTTTTTTTGCTCTCCCCTCTCTCGTATCCATTCACGAATTTGACGAATAGATATAGGCATGACAATGATGCAAATAGCTCCTACTAAATACGAATAAAAAAACTTATAGCCATGACTAGTAAATGCAATAGTATAAGCTTCTTTTAAAGGAACTCCTACCATTGCAAGTGATGCACTCATCACTGTTTCATACGTAGCAATGCCTCCAGGTGTTACTTGAAAGACCTGCCCACCTACCGTCATGCTGTTTATCCATATACTTTCCATAAATGAGATTGACTCGTTTAAAATAGATGCAACTAAGAAGACAACAGCACCCTCAAAAACCCAACTCAATCCTACAAGAAAAGCAATTGCTAAAAAATGCTTTGTCATTACTTTTTCTTTGATTTCTTTTAATTTATCAAATAAAAAGTACCTGCGGTTTCTATAATAGAATAGTCCTCCTATACTTAGAAGTAAACCCACTCCTATAACAACATACAGCCACTGAAAAGAAATCCAACCAATAAGTAAATAAACACCTATAGCAGAAAAAGTGATAAGAGTCAGCATATCGAGTACCCTCATCATGATCACAGACTCAATTGCTTCTACTAAACGCAATCGTTTATTCGCTTTTTTAATAATCCCAACTCTTAAGACATCTCCCACCTTCACAGGAATAAGGTGATTTAAAAACAAACTATAAAACAAAGCTATTAAAGCACTTTTAAATGTGATTTTATGGTTTACGTATAACTTCCAAGCAATTGCTCTTAAAAAAAAGGCAATGGTATAGCAAATGGTTAAAGTTAGTAGTAACAGAGGTGAGGTAAACACAAGATAAAATGCCTTAGTCAAATACGTAACATCAAGAGCTTGCATCGATAGTACAATAAAAGCAACGATTAATAATAGACTTACAAAAGCAGATATATATTTAAGGCGCTTCATAGCCTTTAGCCCACTCAACTGTCCTTGCAATTCCGTCTTCAATTGTTACACTTGGGTTATACGACAATAACTGTTGAGCTTTCGTAAGATCCGCCCATGTATTTCTCACATCCCCAATCCTTGATACTTCTCGCTCAATTTTTAAATGCGGAAAATGCTTCTGGATAATAGTTGTTAGCTGTTCAATTGTAACAGGTGCAGAGGATCCTAAATTAAATGTTTCGTTTTGATGGTTATGCCACATAGCGGCTTCGATTCCCCTAACAATATCATCAATATACGTATAATCTCTTGCTGTATGCTGGCCATAAATAGTAATAGGCTCATGATGAATGGCAGACTGAATAAAGTTACCAATTGCCATATCGGGACGTCCCCAAGGTCCATACACAGTAAAAAAACGCAAAATCGTTAAACTGTATCCAAAGATAGACTGATAGGCATGACAAAAAGCTTCTGCACTATACTTCGCAGCAGCATATGGAGAAATGACCTTTCCGTTAGCCATCTCTTCTTTCATGGCCTTCTCATGATGATCACCGTAAACGGAAGAGGATGAAGCGAACATAAAACGCTTAACCCCTACTTCACCTGCTGCCTTTAGTGTATTAATGGTTGCTTTCACATCATAATCAACATATTCTAATGGCTTTTCTAATGATTGCATAACGCCAGGAATAGCAGCTAAATGAATAACAACTTCTGGTTGCTCAACTTCAAAAATTTCTTTTGTTTTTACCTCATCTAATAAATTCACTTCATAAAAGCGAAATGATCCAGCTTGTCTCACATGTGCTAACTGCTGTTTTTTTCGATTAATTGAATAGTATGGATGCAACATATCAACAATGGCTACATCATGACCTTTTTCAATAAAATTTTTGCTTAAGTGGCTACCAATAAAACCTGCACCACCAGTAATTAAAACCTTCACCATTTACACCTCTTCCATCCAAACTTATAACTTCTATCCTAGCTGTTTATGAATGTGTTTTCAATTTACAAGTTATAAGCACAAGCAAAAAAGCCGCTACATATGCGGCTTTTAATGATGTTTATTTTGTAAGTGTTTCAAGAGTCATAAGAATTTGCTCACTCTGTGTTGCTGCTTCTTCTTTATTATTCTCAGCAATTGCATTAAACCAAGCTTCTGCTTGTTTCATTGTTTCAGCATACTTTTCTTCGCCTAGCTTTTCTTTTCCTTGAATTTCAATTGCTTTTAAGAACATATTTCCTTCAAGTGCTTTTACTTGAGCTTCTGTTACATTTCCGTTGTCAAGCTCAACTGGTGCTTTTTCATGATAACTTTTAACTTTACCAACAATCGCTTTAACAAACAAGCTGTTTACCTCATCTGCTTTAATATCCGCTGGGTTTGTTGTGTTTAAAGTGAAAAGTTCATTTAGGCGAGTTGCTGCAGCTTCATCTCCACCAGAAAGTGATTCTTTAATAGCTTGTAAGAAGCCCCATGCTTCAGCTTGCATGTTTTGAAGTTCAATCTCTTCTTTTCCTTCTTTTACTGCTGCTTCAATTTTTTCAGCATAAGAGTTAGCTGCTAAATAGTAGCTACGATACACAGATTTATCTGTTAATTGTGTATAGATTTTGTATGAATCTACATCATTGTTTGCTAGTGCTTCTTCTTGCGTTTTTAGACCATTGTTAATGTTTTCAACTAGGCTTGCTTCACCTGTTAATTCATAATAGCCATCGCGCTTTTCAGCTGTTGGTACAATAATGTCATTTACTACTGCTTTTAATTCTTCAAATGAAGCATTTGCTGCATCCGTGTCTTTTGCTTCTAGAGCTGCAATGACATCCTGATGTAATCTCTTTTGCTTTTGGTAGAAGTAAGCTTGTGTTGTTTTATCAATCAACTGATGTGCAATAAGTGCTTCTAGCTCACCACTTTGTCCACCTGAAATTGCTGCTTCAATTGCTTGATCATATTCACCATTTAATTGGTTTACTGCCGTTTTTAAATGGTCATTATAAAGAGTAGAAACTTGTTCCCAATCTACTTCTTGTCCTTCTTTTGACTTTTCCGTTTGTGCTTTTATATCTTGAAACGCTTTAATTTCTTCTGCTGCTGTCGCTTGTTCAGTTGTTGCTTCTTCTTGTGTTTCTTCTTCAGCTTCTGTTTCTTCTACTTGCTCCTCTGCTGCTGGCTTTTCTTCAGCTTTTTCAGTAGAAGTGTTACAGCCTGCTAATACTCCTCCTGCTACGAGAACGCTTGCAAATAATGTTAGTGATTTTCTGTTTTTCATCTCTGACTTCCCCCGAACATATTTGTATGTAATTCAATGATAATGAATTTCATTAACTGTTGTTAATTATATAGAGAACGATTCTCATTGTCAATCTTATTTTAAGCTGTTTTTTGAAAATAAAAAAACCTAGCTTGAGCTAGGTTTTTTTTATTATGAATGCTTTGCAATTAATTCTGCAAGCGCTTCTTTTGGTTGGAATCCAACTACTTTATCTACTGCTTCACCATCTTTAAATAAGATTAATGTTGGGATACTCATTACGCCGAATTTCCCTGCAGTTTCTTGGTTTTCGTCTACATCTACTTTTACGATTTTTACTTTATCGCTCATTTCACCATCAAGTTCTTCAAGAACTGGTGCGATCATTTTACAAGGGCCACACCAAGGTGCCCAAAAATCAGTTAGAACTAATCCTGAACCGATTTCGTTATTGAAAGATTGATCAGTCGCATGTACGATTGCCATTGTAATTCCTCCTATATAATATACATTTAAATGAATCTAAAGAAAGTATAGCACCTAAAAATTCTTAACGCTATTTTTCTGCTCATTATGTAATTCTTCACTATCTCTATACTTCCACTGTTACTATGCCCTATTCACTTTAACTTAAACCTTCTTTCCTTCTCACTTCTAGAAGAAAGAAAATTAGTCAAAAATCAGTTCAAAAACAACCACGCATATTAACAAAACATCCTTTGCTCATCTATCCATTGATATAGATGGATTTTGAGACAAAGGATGTTTCAAGCTATTTTGAGTAAGGCATTTTTGCCCGCTTTAAGTATTATAATTATGCTGATTGTACTTTTAACTTTTTCAGTTCTTCTGTTAATAAAGGTACAACTTCAAATAAGTCTCCCACAATTCCATAATCAGCTACTTTGAAGATATTTGCCTCTGGATCTTTGTTAATAGCTACAATTACTTTTGAGTTAGACATTCCAGCTAAATGCTGAATGGCACCTGAGATACCGCATGCAATGTACAGATCCGGTGTTACAACTTTACCTGTTTGACCAATTTGCAGAGAGTAATCGCAATAATCTGCATCACACGCTCCACGTGAAGCCCCAACTGCTCCTCCTAATACATCTGCAAGCTCCTGAAGCGGCTTAAATCCTTCCGTACTTTTCACACCACGTCCACCAGCGATGACCACTTTTGCTTCTGATAAATCAACACCTTGTGTTGCTTTGCGAAGAACTTCTTTTACTACCGTACGTAAATCTTTTACATCTACACTTAGAGAAGTTACATCTCCAGTGCGATTCACATCTTTTTCAAGCGGTGTAATGTTATTTGGTCGAATAGTGATGAAAATAAAATCATCCGTCATAATTTTCTTTTCGAAAGCTTTACCAGAATAGATTGGACGTGTAAAGACTAAATTACCACCTGCTACTTCTAATGCCGTAACATCGGAAATCAAGCCTTTATCAAGCTTAGCTGCTAATTTTGGTGATACGTCTTTTCCTAATGCAGTATGACCAATAACAAGTGCTTCAGGATTTTCTTCTTGTGTAACGGTTAGTAGCGCTTGTGAGTATCCATCCGTTGTATATGTTGCAAGCTTTTCATTTTCTACTGCAACTACACGATCTGCACCGTAATGAATTAACTCTTCACCTAGCGTTTGAACATTTTCTCCTAAAATAGCTACAACAACTTCTCCACCTTCAGAAATTGTTTTTGCTGCTGCGATTGCTTCAAAAGATACGTTACGTAATACTCCGTCTCGAACTTCTCCTACTACTAATACTTTTCTCGCCATGTTAATACCCCCGTATCATGTATTCCGTTTTATGATATTGCTTTATTTCAGATCGTTGAGCTAGCGCTCAGTCAATTAGCACCTTTACTATTTACACTACTTTCGCTTCTGAATGTAGAAGACCTACAAGTTCTTTTACTTGATCTTGAACATCACCAGATAATACACGACCCGCTTCTTTTTTAGGTGGTAAATAAATCTCAATTGTTTTTGTTTTAGCTTCTACGTCACTTTCATCTAAATCTAAGTCATCTAATTCTAACTCTTCTAATGGCTTCTTCTTCGCTTTCATAATCCCTGGTAAAGATGGATAACGTGGCT
Source organism: Priestia iocasae (assembly GCF_016909075.1). Taxonomy (GTDB): domain Bacteria; phylum Bacillota; class Bacilli; order Bacillales; family Bacillaceae_H; genus Priestia; species Priestia iocasae. Next base: position 108,996 of record NZ_JAFBFC010000001.1, on the reverse strand, counting down.
CATTTAGTCCTTGCTGTGCCGTAATAAGAAGAGGTAACGTTGTTTCAATCACTTCTGAATCACCCTCTACATCGCGTACAACCGTTGCATTCTTACCATCGATTTCTAATTTGGTAATCGTCGTTACGTAAGGAATCTCTAATAATTCAGCAACACGAGGTCCCACTTGACCTGATCCTCCATCAATCGCAACGTTACCTCCTAAGATTAAATCCGCATTTTTATCTTTTAAGTACTCTGCTAGAATCTTAGATGTTGTGTATTGATCTCCATCTTCAATTTCATCTTCAATGTTAATTAATACCGCTTTATCTGCTCCCATTGCTAAAGCTGTACGAAGCTCTTTCTCAGACTCTTCTGATCCAACTGTCACAACCGTAATCTCTCCACCGTGTTGATCCTTGACTTGAATTGCTTCTTCAATCGCATATTCATCGTACGGATTGATAATAAATTCTGCTCCATCTTCTGCAATTCGGCCGTTGCTTAACGCAATTTTTTCTTCTGTATCAAACGTTCTTTTTAATAACACATAAATGTTCATTCTGTTCCCCTCCTGAATAATTAAAAAGTTTATATGTTAAAAATCTTTAGAAAATTTACGATAAAAAATTATCTTCCTGAGAAACTAGGTTCACGCTTTTCCATAAAAGCGCTTACACCTTCTTTGGCATCATTGGAGCCAAACACTTTTCCAAATAACTGCGCTTCTTTCGCTACACCTTCATGGAATGTAGATGACTTTGTATACTGAATCAACTCTAATGTTGCTTTTACTGATACTGGACTTTTCTTCGCAATTTTCTTTGCAAGCTTGAATGTTTGCTCTTTTAATTCCTCTTCAGGATAAGCATTGTTGGCTAACGTCAGATTAGCTGCTTCCTGCCCTGAAATTGGCTCGCTTGTCAACATCATTTCAACTGCTTTTCCTGCCCCCACATATCTTGGCAGCCTTTGTGTACCAGCAAACCCTGGAATAATACCAAGTTGTAATTCTGGTAATCCTAGTTTCGCATTTTCACTTACAAGGCGAATATGACAACTCATGGCCAACTCTAATCCTCCTCCAAGTGCTGCCCCGTGAATAGAAGCGATAATTGGCTTTGGATATGTTTCGATGTATTCAAATAATTGTTGGCCCTTTTTCGCTAATTCTTCATATTCCCCTTCATTTTGAAGAGTAGTAAATTCTTTTATATCTGCTCCTGCACAGAAAAATCGCCCTTCCCCTTGTAGCACAATCACTCTTGTATTGTCATCTTCTCTTACTTCGCCTAGCACTTCTGAAAGCTCTTTCAAAATTGCTTGTGACAAAGCATTTGCAGGAGGTCTGTTTAACGTAATGGTCGTGATATATTCATTTGTTTCAACTTGTAAAAATTCCACTGTTTTGTCCCACCCCTTGTTTGAAAATATGTATTATAACGGCTTCAACCTAAGAAGGTTGAGAGCCGCCACATCCATGGATCAATAAGTGATGCACTTTTGGTGATAATTCAATTAAGTTGTATCGGTGATCATTCATCACCCATGTTGTTACTGTTTCATCGATTGTTCCAAAGATCATTTGCTTCGCCAAGCGAACATCTAAATCTTTGTGAAATTCATTTGTTTCAATTCCTGTTTGTAAAATCGATTCTACGACTTGCAAGTAACCTTTTAGCACCTCATTAATTTTCAAACGTAAATCTTTGTTTGATTGTCGTAACTCTAATTGCGTGACCTTTGCTAAATGGTGATCTTCTGCTAAAAGAGCAAAGTGCTTTTCAACTAACATATATAACTTCTCTGATGCTCTCTGTTTTCCTGCAATTTCTTCTTCAATTTTTTCAACAAATTGTCCCATTTTTTCTTGAAACAAGGAGATCAGTACGTCTTCTTTGTTTTTAAAATAAAGATAAATCGTTCCATCCGCAACGCCAGCTTGCTTTGCAATTTTAGAAACTTGTGCGTTATGATAACCGTTTTCGGCTATTACAATAACAGCAGCATCAATAATTTGTTTATATTTTGGTTTGTTTCTTTTCAATCTATTTACGCTCCTTTTAAAATATGAATGACCATTCATTCATATTTTTATAATAAAGAAACAAACGGCTTATGTCAATATTGTTTTAAAAAAAGAGAACAAAACCTGCCGTTTGTGTCTACGTTGCTTTTTTCTGTTTCTCTTTTTCTTCTTCAACAAGAGCTCTTCTTAATATTTTTCCTACTGCTGTTTTTGGTAATTCTTTTCTAAACTCATACATTCTCGGTACTTTATATGCCGCTAAATAGGTTCTAGCAAATTTGTTCAGCTCTTCCTCTGTACAAGTAGCACCTTCTTTTAATACGACATATGCCTTTACTGTTTCTCCTCGGTATGGATCTGGAACGCCAGCAACGACCACCTCTTGAATTGCATCATACTCATATAATACCTCTTCTACTTCTCTCGGGTAAATATTAAATCCACCAGCAATAATCATATCTTTTTTACGATCGACAACATAAAAGTATCCACGCTCATCCATATATCCCAAATCTCCCGTTAAAAACCATCCATCTTTTAACACAGAATCTGTTTCCTCTGGTTGATTCCAATACCCTTTCATCACTTGTGGACCTTTTACAGCAATCTCTCCTATTTCTTTTATATCTGCTTGTTCACCTGTTTCAAAGGATATAATCATTGATTCTGTATTTGGCCAAGGAACTCCAATACTTCCCGTCACTCTTTCTTCCCATACGAAGTTTGCATGTGTTACAGGAGATGTCTCAGTAAGTCCATATCCTTCTACGAGTTTTCCTCCTGTTACTTCTTCAAATTGTTCTTGTACTTCTACAGGTAACGGAGCAGATCCGCTAATACAAGAGTCAATGGAAGACAAGTCATATTTTTGTAGGTTTGGATGATTTAATAGTGCAATATAAATCGTTGGCGCTCCTGGAAACAACGTTGGTCTTTGCTTGTGAATGGTTTTTAGTGTGGTCTCTGGATCGAACTTTGGTAGTAAAATCATTTCATAGCCTTGTAGAACAGATAAAATTAACACCGTTGTTAAGCCGTACACATGAAAAAATGGTAAAACACCTAGTATTTTTTCTTCTCCTTTTTTACACTTATAAAGCCAATGTGAGCACATCATAGAGTTAGCAACTAAGTTTCGATGTGTTAACATGACACCTTTTGGAAAGCCGGTCGTTCCTCCTGTATATTGTAAAAGTGCTAAGTCTTCTTGTTTAATGTCTACAGCCGTTGGATTAGCTGATGCTACTTTCATAATCTCAGCTAGTAAATGAGTTGAGCCATGGTGCTCTACTTTAACCGTGATACCATGCTGCTTTTTTTGAATGAATGGATAAATAAGATTTTTAGGAAAAGGAAGGTAATCTTTGATACTTGTAATAATAACGTGTTCTATCTTTGTTAGCGCTTTCACTTTAGAGATACGTGGATACAATAAATCTAAAGAAATAATGAACTTAGCCCCTGAGTCATTTAACTGATATTCTAATTCTCGCTCCATATATAAGGGATTTGTTTCAACTACTGTTCCTCCAGCAAGTAATACGCCATAAAAAGCAATAACTGCTTGTGGACAGTTTGGTAACATAATGGCTACTCTTTCCCCTTTTGTTAAGCCTAGGCTCTGTAAATAGGAAGCAAATTTTAATGACTGCTCATATAACTCCCCAAACTTTACGGTTTTCCCCAAAAAGTGAATAGCGTTCTTATCGCGATATTCAACGGCTGCTTCTTCAAATAGCTCTACTAGCGTCTTTCCTCCATAGTCAATAGACACAGGTATCTCCTTTGGATATAACGCTAACCATGGCTTCGTATTTTCCATATACACTCCCCCTATATACCTAATTTTTTGAATATTCAATACATAAATTATAGTACATGCCTTCATGTGTTTCAATGTGAGATTACTAAAAATATGTTTGAATATAAAGCTTTTATACTTAACTATATCGACGGAATGATGTAAACATGTCATAAACCAAGCTTACTTCTAAAATGAAAAATGGTGCTTTTGGCATTCATAAACAAATGATTTAATTCTCCTCTCTATGTTCCTCATCTTTTCATATGATCCTTGAATGGTAAAATAAAAACGACTATCTCTAATAAGAAGGCAGAAGCCTCTTGAGATAGTCGTCTTCTCATTTATAACTATTTTTGTTTCTAAACCAGCTTTCCTTAAGCGAAAAACGCCCAATAAATCATACCAATTATGACAAATATACTACATAAAGCAATTAATACTTTGGCTAACGTTTCCATCTTTCTCTCCTCACCCTATGTTGGCTCCAATGACAAATGACATCCCGACTGAGATAATGAAAGAAATTAACCCTACTGCTCGATTGTCTTTTTCAATTTCATCATCAATTCGAAATTTTGGTGTTAAAAATTCAAACATAAAGTAGCTCATTAATAAAATGATAAAACCAAATACACCCCAGCCAAGCATCGTTAACAACGTGTCATGCTGCTCAATTGAATATCGAAATATATTAGCCAAGCCGAAGATTTTCCCTCCGGTAGCCATCGCCACGGCTAGATTCCCTTTTTGAATTTCTTCCCAGTTTTTATACTTCGTTACAACTTCAAAAATGACCAAAAAGACAATCATACTTAAGACTACTACGCTATAATACCCTACGGTTTCTACGTATGGGTTATTCCAGAAGTTATGCATGATTACGCTCTCCCTTACTTAAACTCTACAACACTGACACCTGTGCCACCTTCTGTTGCTTCCCCAAATCGCACACTTTTAACGGAACGGTGATTCTTCAAATACTCTTGTACTCCTTGACGTAATGCACCTGTTCCTTTTCCATGAATAATTGACACTCTCGGGTAGCCTGCCAATAGAGCATCATCAATATATTTCTCTACTCGTAAAAGGGCATTTTCATAGCGCTCTCCTCGCAAGTCTAATTCTAGGCTCACATGATAGTCTTTCCCTTTCACCGTTGCTAGTGGCTTTGTTTCGATTGGTTTAGGAGAACTTACATACTCTATGTCCTTTTCCTTTACTTTCATTTTCATAATACCCATTTGAACTTGCCATTCTGTATTGCTCACTTTTGCAATTAACGTTCCTTTTTGACCCCATGTTAGTACTTTTACTTCATCACCTTCTGAAAGGGTTCTAACTTGAGATTTCTGAACCGCCTTCTTTTTACTACTTTTCTCAAGAGTAGGAACCGCTTCTTCTAATCGCTTTCTAGCCTCAATTAACTCGTGTTCTTTCACTGATGCTTGCTGATTTTTACGCATATTGCGTAACTCACGGATAATGGATTCTGCTTCTTCTTTTGCTTGCTCCACCGTTTTCTCTGCTTTTTCTTCCGCTTTTTCATACAACTTATCTCGTTTTTCGTTAAACTCGATAATTTGCTTTTGAAGCTCTTTATGTAACTTATCAGCTTCTTTACGTAATTGCTCAGCGTCTTCAAGCTCTGTCTCGGCTTTTCTTCGACTTTGTTCAAGTGATGCAATCATATTTTCTACTTTATTTGTTTCCGCTCCAACATATCCTCTTGCTCGTTCAATGACAGAGAACTCAAGACCCAGTCGCTTTGAGATTTCAAATGCATTACTTCGCCCTGGAACACCAATTAATAACTTGTATGTTGGACTTAATGTTTCAATATCAAATTCCACACTTGCATTCACAACACCTTTACGATTATATCCATATGCTTTTAATTCTGGATAGTGTGTTGTTGCAATGACACGAGCTCCTCTTTGATATACCTCATCTAAAATAGATATGGCAAGAGCCGCTCCTTCTTGAGGATCTGTTCCAGCACCTAGCTCATCAAATAACACTAAGCTATCTTCATCTACATCACGTAAAATTTCAACAATGTTTACCATATGAGAGGAGAATGTACTTAGGCTTTGCTCAATAGATTGTTCATCTCCAATATCAGCAAAAACCTTACTAAATACAGCCATTTCTGAGCCGTCTAGGGCCGGAACTTGTAAACCAGCTTGTGCCATCAACGTAAACAACCCTAACGTTTTTAATGTGACGGTTTTTCCTCCTGTATTTGGACCTGTAATGACAATGGATGTAAAGTCTGTTCCAAGCTCAATATCATTTGCGACCACTTCTTCTTGTGAAATAAGTGGGTGTTTCGCTTTAAATAATCGAACATATCCTTGATTATTCATCTTTGGCTTTGAAGCTTTTAATGCATGACTATACTTCCCTTTTGTAAACATAAAATCTAATTCTGCAAGCTGATTAACGTTTTGGTACAATTCACTTCCTACTTCAGCAACTTCCTTCGTTAGCTCAATAAGAATCCGCTCTACTTCTTGTTTTTCTTTTACCTTTGCTTCTTGCAATTCATTATTTAACGTAACAATTGCTTGAGGTTCAATGAATAATGTTGCACCTGAAGAAGACTGATCATGAACGATTCCACCGTAAGCACTTCGATATTCTTGCTTAACAGGAATAACAAAACGCTCATTTCGAATTGTGACAATCGCATCTGACAGCATCTTTTGAGCCGAAGATGAACGAATCATATTTTCTAGTTTTTCACGTATTCTCGATTCTGTTGAGCGTAGCTTTTGTCTAATTGTTCTTAGTTTGTCACTCGCTCCATCTAGCACTGTCCCATTCTCATCAATGCTATGTTTAATCGTTTGCTCAAGATGAGGAAGGGGCGTAATCCTCGATACAAGCTCTTGAAAAAGTGGAACAACGATTCCTTCATCTGATGCTAAATCTTCTTCAAAGTTTTTTAATTGCCTCGAAGCGTAAATGGTACTTGCGATATCAAGAAGTTCATTTGCACTAAGTACTCCTCCAATTTGGGCTCGCTTTACGTTCGGACGCACATCGAAAATACCGCCTAAAGGAACATTGCCTCTTAATCGCAAAATAGTTGTTGCTTCATCTGTCATTTCTTGCCAGTTAACAACCTCTTCATAATTAGATGAAGGGGTTAAGTTTGATACCTTCTCTCTTCCAAGTGAAGAAGCGACATGTGTCATTAATTGTTCTTTTACTTTGTGAAATTCAAGTACATGCATAACTCGTTGCTGCACAATTTGGTCCTCCTATTCGTCGTTGCGTTTTAAAAATGTGACCAACTCTTCCAATGAGTACGTATTTATCACGGTGTCAGGCTTCAACCACCCTTTGATCGCTGTCGCTACTCCTACCTCCATATGATCTAACATATCGATTCGATGAGCGTCCGTATTAATGGTCACTTTCACACCAGCTTCTTGTGCTTTTCGTACGTGTTCTGCCGCTAAATCTAAACGATGCGGGTTTGCATTTAATTCAAGGGCTGTATTTGTCTCTTTCGCTAGTTCAATCAGTAATTCAACATCCACATCATACCCTTCACGTCGACCAATTAATCGACCCGTTGGATGGGCAATAATATCAACATGATGACTTTCTAACGCTGTTTTTAAACGCTTCATAATCTCTTCTCTAGATTGCGAAAAGCTAGAATGAATGGATGCAATGACGACGTCCATTTCCTTCAGTAAATCATCATCGTAATCTAATGTTCCATCTGGTAAAATGTCCATTTCAATTCCTGCTAGAATTGTAAAGTCATCATATTTTGCGTTTAGTCTTTTTACTTCTTCTAATTGCTTTCTAAGGCGCTCAGGTGTTAAACCATTGGCTACTTTTAAATATTGAGAATGATCGGTAATTGCCATGTATTTATACCCTTTTGCTCGACAAGCTTCTGCCATCTCTTCAATTGAATGCGCACCATCACTCCACGTTGAATGCATGTGCAAATCACCTTTCACATCCTCCAGCGTAAGAAGTGTATGTGACTGAGAAAAGCTTTCTACCTCTGAACCATCCTCACGTAGTTCCGGAGGGATAAATGGCAAGCCAAAGTGCGCATAGAAAGCTGCTTCAGATTCAAACGTCATTACTTCTCCAGTTTCACTATTCTCTACGCCATATTCACTTATTTTTTCTCTACGCTCTTTCGCTAGCTGTCTCATACGTACATTATGTTCTTTAGATCCGGTAAAGTGGTGAAGAGTAGTTGCAAAAGCGGTATCATCAATTAGACGAAAATCGACGGATACATCGTATTCGTAAGATAAAACGACCGATACTTTTGTATCACCATTTGAAATCACTTCTTTTACATTCGGCATGGTAATCAATTGCTCTCTTACTTGCTTTGGATTGTTTGTAGAAATGATAAAATCTAAGTCTTTAATTGTTTCTCTCATTCGACGGATACTACCAGCTTTTGAATATCGATTAATTCCATTCATGCTTGATAGGTGCAGATCGATTTCTTCCGCAATTGGTAGCATAAAAGAAAGAGGCAAGCGTTCAGGACGACTTCCGAATTCCTCTACGGCTGCTAAAATCTTTTCTTCTGTTTTTTTACCAAATCCACTTAATTCCTGGACTTTGTGATCAAGACACGCTTGTCTTAATGTATGAAGGTCCGTAACCTCAAGCTCTTTATAGAGCTTGGCAATTTTTTTCCCACCTAATCCTGGTAACTTAAGCAAAGGAATAAGTCCTTCTGGTACCTCTTTTTTTAACTCATCAAGAACAGAGGATTTACCTGTTTCAATAAACTCTACAATAACGGCTGATGTACCTTTTCCCACTCCTTGTAAAGCTGTAAAATCTTCGATGTCGGCTAAGCTTCTTTCATCGCTTTCAAGTGCAGCCGCTGCTTTTCGAAACGCGGATATTTTAAATGGATTATCTCCTTTTAACTCCATATATGTAGCAATCGTTTCTAACAATTGAATGATTTCTTTTTTATTCATGCTATCACCTCTTCTACGTATCACTAAGGAAAATGATACAAATAATTGAATGAAAAATCCACTTTATAAAAAAAAAGGGCCCAAAAAGCTTCAATTACTTTTGGAACACCCTTTATGACATAACGTTATATTGATCCATACTGTGTCCATAAATCTTGTAGAGTAGCGGACAAATATGGCGTATTTTGAACAATATGTGTCGCTACAATCGACTGTTGAATAGGTATTTGTATGCCACTTACAGGTAGAACCGCTCCAATGTAGAGTAAAATGAAGACAACCACGTATACTTCTAAAAACCCTAGTATACCGCCTCCCCACTTATTCAACTGCTTTAAAATTGGTAGCTGAGCTAGAGATGTGAGCATAGAACCAACCATTCTCAGTAAAATTTGTGTAGCGAAAAATAAGATTGCAAAAGCAATCATTCGATAAAACGCATCTTCCATATATGCGGAGCTAACAAAGAATGATGCAACACTTTGCTGATCGAAATTAGGAAACGGAATTAAAATACGTAATCGAGGCGCTAAATCTCCACTAAACGTATAAGCTACAAGAAAGGCCGCAACAAAACTAATCAGATGAACAAGTTGTAAAATAAAACCTCTCTTAATTCCAACAAAGAAACCTAAAAGAAGTAATCCTATTAAGATAATATCTAACATGTTTGTCATTCCTTTTTCGTTCGACGTTCCTTTTCTAATTTTTCGTACTCTTCTTTTAACTTTATATAATCATGAACCACATTCACAGCGGTTAATACGGCTAATTTGTTTATATCCAAAGACGGGTTCATTTGACTAATTTCCCGCATTTTATCATCCACGATTGAAGCAACAAGACGCATATGGCTTGTGCTTTCGGTCCCAACAATTTTAAACTGTTGTCCAAATATATCGACTGTTGCACGCGTTTTTTCTTGTTCTGACACGAGAAAGTCCTCCGTTCCATGAAAAAAATCCTAATCCTTATAATACCATGAAAAGAGATGGAATGGAAAGATGTCCATGAGTACGTTATCATGGACATAGTAAAAAAGTAGATGTATAGAGTTTACTTAATAAATACGTACATTGTAAACTAAAATGAATTTACCATGTTCTGTTTTAATTGAAAATATTAATAGAGGAGTTGACATAGTTGTCACACGCTGTTTTAGTCGTTTCAAACGACACTGTTATGAAGATGAAATCACACTATCATGCCTACTTACTACCTAAAGTTCCACAGGGGGGCATCTTTGCTGCTAAAATAGACGGTTGCAGTATTACGGCTTATCGCTCAGGAAAGGTATTATTTCAAGGAAGAGCTGCTTCAGAAGAAGTAAACAAATGGGAAGGAAAGGCACCTACATCAAAAAGCCAGCCTTCTTCAGCAAAGAACGGCAAAACTGCTAACTTGCCCGCCAACTTTCATTCATTGTCGGTCATCGGTTCAGATGAGGTTGGGACGGGTGATTACTTTGGTCCAATTACCGTTGTCGCAGCATACGTCTCAAAAGAACAAATCCCTCTTTTAAAGGAGTTAGGGGTTCGTGATTCAAAAGATTTAAATGACGCTAAGATTGTAGAAATTGCCAAACAACTGGTGACGTTCATACCTTATAGTCTGCTTATTTTACATAACGAAAAGTATAATGAGTGGCAACAAAAAGGAATGTCTCAAGGGAAAATGAAAGCTCTCCTCCACAATAAAGCCATTCACAATGTTCTAACAAAAATAGAACCAATCAAACCTGATGCTATTTTAATTGATCAATTCGTCGAACAAACTACCTACTATAAGCATATTGTAAAAGAAAAACAGATTGTCAAAGAAAATGTGTTTTTTAGTACAAAGGGTGAGAGCATCCATTTAGCCGTTGCTGCTGCCTCTATTATGGCAAGATACGCATTTTTACGTGAGATGGATAAGCTAAGTAAGGTAGCAGGAATGACGATTCCAAAAGGAGCAGGTGCGCAAGTAGATGTAGCTGCCGCTAAACTTATTCAAAAACAAGGCATCGACTCTCTTGCTTCCTTAACAAAGCTTCATTTTGCGAATACACAAAAAGCGATAAAATTAGCTAAAAAATAAGCGGTGTGGATATCCACACCGCTCTTTTTTATGAACGCAATGTTGCGCCAAATTTTTCTTCAACCGTTGTTAATACTTGCTCATGTACCGTTGTTACTTCTTCGTCCGTTAGCGTGCGCTCTGGATTTAAGTAACGTAATGAGTAAGCTACTGATTTTTTCCCTTCTTCCATTCGTTCACCTTCATATAGATCAAAGACCGTTACATCTGTTAATAAATCGCCGCCCACTTCTTTAATTGTACGAGCGATTTCTCCAGCAAGTACCGACTGATCTACAACAAGTGCGATGTCACGTGTAATAGATGGAAAACGTGGAATTGCTGTATAAGAAAGGTGCGCTACTTCCGTATTTAGTACAGCTTGTAAATCTAGTTCGAATACGTATGTTTCGCGTAAATCATAGTCTTTTTGTGTCACTGGATGTAATTGTCCTACATATCCAACACTCATACCATCTAGAAGTACTTCTGCCGTACGTCCTGGGTGCATCCCTTCTTTTTTCACAGGCTGGTACACAATACGATCTTCTAAGCTAAGTTGCGCAAATAAGCCTTCAAGCACACCTTTGATCACATAAAAGTCAACAACCTTCTTTTCGCCTTGCCAGCCATGCATATGCCATAAGCCCGTTACAGCACCTGCTAATCGTTCTTTTTCCATTGGAAGCTGACCTGCACCATTTGATAGGAAGATCGAACCTGTTTCATAAACCGCAACTGAATCGATTTGACGAGCATTGTTATGCTTTACAACCTCTAGCAAGTGCGGAATCAAGCTTTGACGTAAGATGCTACGATCTTCACTCATCGGCATAGCTAAACGAACTGTATCTGCTTCTTCAAGAGCAAATTGAGTCGCTTTGTCCTGACTTGTTAATGAATACGTAATCGCTTGATAAAGACCTGCACCTTCTAGGTAACGACGTACTTTGCGACGCTTTGCTTGATACTCTGTTAATTTACCAGGTGTTGCTGCTGAAACTGGTAACGTTGTTGGTAAATGATCATAGCCATATAAACGCGCAACTTCTTCAATTAAGTCTTCCTCGATTGTAATATCTCCACGTCTTGTTGGAACCGTTACAATAAGCTGACCTTCTTCTTCTTTATACGTGAATTGAAGACGAGTAAAGATATCCTTTACTTCATCCATTGATAAGTTCGTTCCTAGTACACTGTTAATCCGCTCTAATGATACAGCTACCACTGCTGGTTCTACGGTTAATGTATCAACTTCTACAACTTCACTTACAACTTCACCTGACGCATATTGAGCCATTAACTGAGCAGCACGATCTGCAGCTAAACGTGTGCGATTTGGATCAATTCCTTTTTCAAAACGTGCACTTGCCTCGCTACGTAGTCCATGGTCTTTTGATGCTTGACGCACAGTTGTTCCTTTAAAGAAAGCTGACTCAAGTAGTACAGTCGTTGTATCCTCTTGTACTTCTGAGTTTGCCCCGCCCATGACGCCTGCTAATGCAACCGGCTCCGTACCATTTGTAATCACAAGGTGGGCTTCCGTTAATGCGCGCTCTTGATCATCAAGCGTAATAATCTTTTCACCTGCTTTTGCACGGCGAACAAGAACTTCTTTTGAACCAAAGCGATCGTAATCAAATGCATGTAGTGGCTGACCATATTCTAGTAAAATGTAGTTTGTAATATCCACAACGTTGTTATGAGGACGAATACCAGATGCCATTAAACGTGTTTGCATCCAAAGTGGCGATGGTCCGATTTTTACGTTCTTCACAATGCGCGCTACATATAATGGATTATCTTCGCTTGCTTCTACTTTTACTGACACATAATCAGCCGCTTTTTCAGTCGTTTCCTCGACCGCTACTTCTGGGTGCTTCACATCTTTTCCAAAAATAGCCGCTACTTCATACGCAACTCCAAGCATACTTAAACAATCTGAACGGTTTGGTGTCAGCCCAAGCTCAAGCACTTCATCGTGTAAGTTTAATGCCGCTAATGCATCAGACCCTACTTCTGCATCACTAGGGAAAACAAAGATGCCTTCTTGATATTCTTTGGCAACTAACTTGCCTTCAATACCTAGTTCTTGTAACGAACAGATCATTCCGTGAGACTCTTCTCCACGAAGCTTTGCACGCTTAATTTTAAAATTACCTGGTAACACCGCGCCTACTTTCGCAACCGCTACTTTTTGACCTTGAGCAACGTTCGGTGCTCCACAAATAATTTGAACTGGCTCATCTTCGCCAATATCCACTTGACATCGGCTTAGCTTATCTGCATTAGGATGTTGTTCACGCACGACAACATGCCCAATAACAACGCCGCTTACACCTTTGTTTAGTACGTCTACACCTTCTACTTCGATACCGCTCTTTGTAATTTTATCTGCTAATTCTGTTGCTGAAATTCCTGTTAAATCCACATATTCTTGTAACCAACGATATGATACAAACATGTGAAATCCCTCCTTTACGCTTGTTTAAATTGTTGTAAAAATCGAACATCGTTTGTATAGAAATGACGAATATCATCAATGCCATATCTTAACATCGCAATACGTTCAGGCCCCATACCAAATGCAAATCCTTGATATTTCTTTGAATCGTAACCAGCCATTTCAAGAACGTTCGGATGAACCATCCCTGCTCCTAAAATTTCAATCCATCCTGTTTGTTTACATACGTTACAGCCTTTTCCGCCACATTTCGCACAAGATACATCTACTTCAACAGATGGCTCTGTAAATGGGAAGAAGCTTGGACGTAAACGAATTTCACGATCGTTTCCAAACATCTTTTTCGCAAATACTTCTAATGTACCTTTTAAATCACTCATGCTGATGTTTTCATCAATCACAAGACCTTCAATTTGAGTGAACTGATGAGAATGCGTCGCATCGTCATCATCACGACGATATACTTTACCAGGGCAAATGATTTTGATTGGCCCTTTTTCTGTGTTCTTCTCCATTGTGCGAGCTTGAACAGGAGATGTATGGGTACGTAATAAGATTTCTTCTGTAATATAGAAAGAATCTTGCATATCACGCGCTGGGTGACTTTTTGGTAAGTTTAACGCCTCAAAGTTATAGTAATCTTGCTCTACTTCTGGACCTTCCGCAATTTGATAGCCCATGCCTAAAAATAAATCTTCTACTTCTTCCACAACTGCTGTTAACGCATGGTGTCCTCCGATTGTTACAGGGCGACCAGGAAGTGTCACATCAATGGTTTCTGACGCAAGCTTGCGTTCTACTTCAGCTTGTTCTAATCCTACTTGCTTTTCCTCAATTTTAGATGCAATCGCTTCACGTACTTCATTTGCTAATGCTCCCATGACAGGACGCTCTTCAGCAGAAAGCTTACCCATTCCTCTTAATACTTCCGTAATAGGTCCTTTCTTTCCTAAGTAAGCTACACGCACATCATTTAATTCTTTTAAATTAGTTGCTGCTTCAACTTTTGCAATTGCTTCATGTTGCAGCTCTTGTAAACGTTCTTTCATCGCTTATTGCTCCTCCTTTTATCTAAAAAATTCCAAAATAAAAACCCCGCCCCCAAAAAGGGACGAGGATTAATCGCGTTACCACCCTTGTTAACAACACACGATATCTATGTATTGTTCACTTCATTCATTTTAACGGAATTCCCGGAACACCTTTACATTATGTCAATGGTCCAAGTGTCAACTCAAGAGATGAATTCACTTACCTCTGCCATAAAAGTACTTTCAGTCGCGGTACTTTCTCCCTAAATAGTGAGCAGTAAGTTACTAGGCTCTATCATCGTTTTTATATATACAATTATTTTTTTATTATATTGAAAACAACTCAAAGTTGCAACTACATCTCCTATATTCTTTACAGCTGTTTTCATAAACTTTAGTATTCTTTACCAAGTAATCATGTATAGTTGATTTTCATCTCGGATCTCTTTAACAGCTTTAAACGATTATCTTTCAAGAAGAGGCACTAAAATCAACCGCCCCTTAGCAAAGCATTTCTTTATCAAACATATAGATAATAAAGTAAAACCCCTGTTGCAACAGCTACATTTAACGATTCACTTTTACCATAAATAGGAATATAAAGATTCGTATCTGTTGCCTCAAGCAATTCCTTACTAACGCCATTTCCTTCATTTCCAACTATAAGAGCAACCGAAGAAGATGGTTGTACGTCTGTATAAGGCTGCCCATTTTCAAGTGACGTACCATACAGCTTAACATCGCGTTCTTTTAGTTGCTTCACCACTTCATGAAGGTCTTTTTTTATAACAGGCAAGTGAAATAGTGCGCCCTGTGTAGAACGAATCACTTTCCCATTATAAGTATCGACACTACCTTCTCCGATGACAACTACTTCAACTCCTGCTGCATCTGCAGTACGAATAATCGTTCCTAAATTACCAGGATCTTGGACTGCATCTAATAATAAGATTTTCTGTGCTGTATGTAGCACCTCTTCATTGGTTTGCTGATAACAAATAGCTGCGATTCCTTGAGGGGTTTCTGTTTCTGAAATCATCTTCATAATGTCATCTGTTACCATTATTACCGACACATCATCTATGTTCCAATGGGCAGGAATTTCTGTTTGTTCCGTTATGATTAGTTCTTTAATGATTGCCTTTGTTTTTAATGCTTCTTCTACTAAATGAAAGCCTTCAATAAAGAAAAGTCCTGATTTATCTCGTTCTTTTTTTGTATGTAGTTTTTTCCACGTTTTCACTTGCGGATTTTTAATAGAATCGATTCGTTTCAACGAACATAACTCCTTTTTTATAATCTCTTATTGATTTTACATATATTTTGTCTAGAAAACAAAAACTAATTTTGCATCTTACACATAACGAGGTGATAAAAATGAACTTAAACTTACGAAAAGCTATTCTTTCAAACGTTTCCGGAAACTCTCAGGAGGAGATCCAAGAAACGATTAATGATGCCATTCAACAAGGTGAAGAAAAAATGCTTCCAGGATTAGGTGTGTTGTTTGAAGTGCTTTGGCAAAACTCCGATCAACAAGATAAACAAGAGATCCTTTCAACATTAGAGAAAAGCTTACAGTAGAAGTCAGTAAAAAGGGCGACTTAATGAAGTCGCCCTTTCTCATTAATTAAATGTAATGTTTTTCACTGTGTCTGCGTCTAAACGTTTAATCACTTCTGTAATTAGTTTTACCGCATGCTCATAGTCATCACGGTGTAACATTGCCGCATGAGAATGAATATAGCGTGTAGCGATTGTAATGGATAGGGCTGGTACTCCGTTAGCTGAAATATGAATAGCTCCTGAATCTGTTCCTCCACCAGCCATTGCGTCGAACTGATACGGAATGGCTAACTCATCCGCTACATCTGTTACAAAATCTCTTAATCCTTTATGAGACACCATTGATGCATCGTAGAGAATAATTTGTGGACCTTTGCCCATTTTACCAAGCGCTTCTTTTTCTGAAACACCAGGTGTATCTCCTGCAATTCCCACATCCACACCAAATGCAATGTCAGGCTGAATCATGTTAGCAGCGGTTTTCGCTCCACGCAGCCCTACTTCTTCTTGAACCGTTCCTACACCGTATACAACATTAGGATGGTCAACACCTTTTAACTGCTTTAAAACATCAATTGCAATCGCACAACCAATACGGTTATCCCATGCTTTTGCTAATAACATCTTTTCATTATTTAATACGGTAAATTCAAAGTAAGGAACAACTTGATCGCCAGGCTTTACTCCCCACTCTAACACTTCTTCTCGACTTGAAGCACCAATATCAATGAACATATCTTTAATTTCTACTGGTTTTTTACGCGCTTCTGGTGATAAGATATGCGGTGGTTTTGAACCAATTACCCCAGTAACGTCACCTTTATTTGTCACAATGGTTACACGTTGTGCAAGCATAACTTGTGACCACCAGCCACCAACTGTTTGAAAGCGAACAAATCCTTTATCATCAATTTGTGTGACCATAAAGCCCACTTCATCCAAATGACCTGCAATCATAATCTTAGGTCCATTTTCAAGACCTACTTTTTCAGCAATTAAGCTACCTAAGCCATCTGTTTTTAATTCATCTGCGTAAGGTTCAATATACTTCCTCATCACTTCACGAGGTTCACGCTCGTTTCCAGGAATCCCTTTTGCATCCGTTAAATCTTTTAACATGGTTAAAGTTTCATCTAATTTCTTCATTTAACTTCCCCCTTCTTATGTATTCTCTAATTATACAGAAAAGTTTTAAAAAACGCTAAATGATAGAGCAGTGCCTCATTAATATCCTTGCTCTTGACGTTTAAAATTGACTTCATTTTTAGACACATATGCTTCTTCTATTTCTTCAGCTTCAAAACCTAGCATTTCACCTAGCGTTATGTATGATGCAAATAATTGAACATATTTATCCTTTGACATCTCTTCTTGGAAGTTCATCGCCTCTTTAAATACTTGTAAAAATTGTCCTGTCATTGTTTCTTGCTGTTGCATCGTTGGAAGCGTCTGAATAGTAGTATATCCATTTTCAATCCCTAGTGACAGAATGAAATGAACACCGTCTACAAACTCTTCTAAAATAATTTTTTTCTCTGAGGAAGGCTTTAGGCTCCAAAATTTAAAGCATCGTGTTTCATTGGCCAATTCACCCATTTCTACTAACAAGGCTAGTAGCTTTCGTTCAATCAGCCTTTCATTTTGTAATTCATGCTTTTGTTGGATATGCTTGTCCAATTGCTGTTGCATTTGAAACAACTTTGTTATGTTCATGACTCTCACTCCTCATTCATTATGTATCTACACATAGCTTACTTCATTATCAGTATTTATAAAAGGAACTTATCGATTGAAAAAGAATAAACTATTCTTCTTAAATAGTGAAACCTTTTCTATTCTTATACGTACAATATGAGAAGATTATAGAAGGAGGGACAAGTACTATGTTTTTTGTTCTTCTCGTACGCATCCTGATTGTTATTTTGTTTATTTACTTGCTATATAGATCCATTCGCTACTTTTTAAATCCGAAGCGCAAGCTCGAACTAGCTCATGAGCAAAAGCAGTTTTATATGTTAGATGAAAAGAGAAATACTCGTAAAAACTTTTTAATAACGTATCAAGGGATTTTATTTGAAGGAGAAAAATATTTAGGTACAACCCATGACTCCTTTGAAATTGTATCTATCATTATCGCTATTAAGAATGCTCAACAATTAGAAGGATTAACGCGTGATGATTTCGCTATTATTGAACACGAAGTAAGAGCTCATTATCCACATGCAAAGGTTCAGTGGAAAAGCCCTATAAAAGAGTTTCTTCAACACTAAGACGTGATTCTTACATTCATTAGGTAGAGGGGAATGCATGTATGCAACTTCTCGTACCTATCTATTCATTTTGCTAGATTTTAGAGGTAAGAAATAGTAAGGGCTGAGTCAAATTAGATGTTTTGATTCAACCCTTTTTTCATTTTTTACATTCTCATAAAAAGAAGAACTAAAAAAGTGATAGCTAAGAGAGGAAAGCCTACCTTGAACGCAATGTGCTTTGTTTTGTGTCGAAATAAATACATACCAATGGTTAATCCTACTGCTCCACCAACAGCTGCAACCAACCATAACGTACTTTCTTGAATACGCCATTCTCTTTTCTTTGCTCTTTTTTTGTCTTCTCCCATTAAGTAAAAACCTACTATATTTACAACGATTAAATAAATGAGAACGAATGGTTTCACTACTAAATCACCTCATTTAAGCTTATTGTTAATAAAAAAATCTCGCTATCAATTGACAGCGAGATTTTATCGAATTATTTGCTTAAGTTGCTTTTTGCAACAGATGCTAATTCAGCGAATGCTTTTTCGTCAGCTACAGCTAATTCAGCAAGCATTTTACGGTTAACTTCAATACCTGCTAATTTTAAACCGTGCATTAAACGGCTGTAAGAAAGACCGTTCATACGTGCAGCCGCATTGATACGTGCGATCCATAATTTACGGAAATCACGTTTCTTTTGACGACGATCACGGTAAGCATACATTAATGATTTCATTACCTGTTGGTTAGCAACTTTGTATAATGTATGTTTAGAACCGAAATAACCTTTAGCTAATTTTAAAACTCTTTTACGACGTTTGCGTGTTACTGTACCGCCTTTTACGCGTGGCATAATCGTTTCCCTCCTGTAATGTTTCTATTTAAACGAATTACTTAATGTTGTCTAGTAAGTGACGGATACGTTTGAAGTCACCTTTGCTTACTAACGTACCTTTGCGTAGTTTACGCTTTTGTTTTGTAGATTTGTTAGCGAATAAGTGACTTGTGTAAGCACGAGCACGTTTTAACTTACCGCTTCCAGTTTTCTTGAAACGCTTTGCAGCGCCACGGTGTGTTTTCATCTTTGGCATAGGGTGTTCCTCCTCGTTCTATTACTTTTCGTTTTTAGGTGCTAAAACTAAGAACATGCTACGACCTTCCATTTTCGGTGAAGTTTCAACCGAAGCTATATCAGCACAAGCCTCTGAAAAACGATCGAGTACTCGTTGACCAATTTCTTTATGCGTAATAGCACGTCCTTTAAAACGGATAGAAGCTTTTACTTTATCGCCTTTTTCAAGGAATTTGCGTGCATTACGAAGTTTCGTATTAAAGTCATGTTCTTCAATTGTTGGACTTAAACGAACTTCTTTTAAGTTAACAACCTTTTGGTTTTTACGAGCTTCTCTGTCTTTACGTTGTTGCTCATAGCGGAATTTACCGTAGTCCATGATACGACATACTGGTGGTTTCGCATTTGCAGCAACCATTACTAAATCCAAATTCACTCGTGTGGCGATATCTAACGCCTCTTGTTTTGATTTAATCCCTAATTGTTCACCATTTTGGTCAATTAAGCGAACTTCGCGAGCTCGAATGCCCTCGTTTACCATCATGTCCTTGCTAATAAGTAGCCACCTCCAAGGTTTAATGAGCGAATAACTCGTTTGACAAAACGCTTATTAGTCAGCTTGCATATAGACCCAACAAAAAAGTGTGAGCACACATACTGCACCCACACTTCTATCGTTAAAGTTATCATACGATTTAAACCTGCCAACTGCTGTAGCGTCAATCAGGTGAGAAGCGGGTGCTCCTTCTTCTGCACAAACAAGTATTCAATTACTTAAGCTATTATATTATTAACAAAGACAAATGTCAATGACTTGGTTTCTTTTGTTTCACAACAAAAAATATTGTATCAAATGAAAAACCATTATGCAATAGTTTTTTAAAAAATACTGTTGCTACAAACTTTGTTACTCGCGATAGTGAAGAGAGATTGATTCCTACTCCAGGTACAAAGGCACGTAGGATCTACTCAAATGAACAACATGTAATTTTAGCGCTTCACTTCGCCTTTTAAGTTGCTAAGAAATGCTTCAAATTCAATTGTTTCTGACTTTTGCTCACCATATTTACGCACGTTTACTGCTTGTTCTTCCACTTCTTTATCTCCTACAACCAGCATATATGGTGTTTTTTGCATTTGAGCTTCACGAATTTTATAGCCCATCTTTTCGTTGCGGTCATCTAGCTCAACGCGGAAGCCTTCTAGCTGCAGCTGTTCTTGCACTTTCTTTGCATACTCTAGATGTACATCAGAAGAAACTGGAATCACTTGTACTTGAGTTGGCGCTAACCATGTTGGGAATGCCCCTTTGTATTCTTCAATCAAGAACGCAACGAAACGCTCCATTGTTGATACAACCCCGCGGTGAATAACAACCGGACGATGTTGCTTCCCATCTTCTCCTACATATGTTAAATCAAATCGCTCAGGCAATAAGAAGTCTAGTTGAACAGTAGAAAGTGTTTCATCTTTTCCTAACGCCGTTTTCACTTGAACATCAAGCTTTGGACCGTAGAATGCTGCTTCACCTTCTGCTTCATAATAATCTAAGCCCATGTCATCCATCGCTTCTTTTAACATCGCTTGTGCTTTTTCCCACATCTCATCATCATCATAATACTTCTCTGTATCTTCAGGATCACGGTAAGAAAGACGGAATGAATAATCATCTAAACCGAAATCTTTGTAGACATCAAGTACTAAGCGAACTACGCGAATAAACTCTTCTTTAATTTGATCTGGACGTACAAAAATGTGAGCATCATTTAGTGTCATACCGCGAACACGCTGTAACCCTGATAATGCACCAGACATTTCATAACGATGCATTGTACCAAGCTCGGCAATACGAATTGGTAATTCACGATAACTATGGATATCATTTTTATACACCATCATATGATGTGGACAGTTCATAGGACGAAGAACAAGCTGTTCATTATCCATTTCCATTGCTGGAAACATGCCATCTTGATAGTGATCCCAATGTCCAGATGTTTTGTATAAATCTACACTACCAAGAACAGGCGTGTACACATGTTGATAACCTAAACGCTCTTCTTTGTCTACAATATAGCGCTCAATTACACGACGAATTGTCGCACCTTTTGGTAGCCATAAAGGTAGACCTTGTCCTACTTTTTGAGAATTAGTAAATAGGTTAAGTTCTTTCCCTAATTTACGATGGTCACGCTCTTTTGCTTCTTCTAAAAGACGTAAATGCTCGTCCAATTCAGCTTTTTTGAAGAAAGCTGTTCCGTAAATACGTTGAAGCATTTTATTCTTGCTATCTCCACGCCAGTAAGCACCTGCAATGCTTAATAATTTAAATTCTTTAATTTTACCTGTAGACGGGACATGCACACCTCGACATAAGTCGAAAAATTCACCTTGCTCATAGATTGATACTGCTTCTCCAGCAGGAATCGCTTCAATTAGCTCTAACTTTAAGTTATCGCCAACTTCTTCATATAATTTAATTGCATCTTCACGAGGCACTTCTTTACGAACAATCTCAATGTTCTCGTTTACGATCTTTTTCATTTCTTTTTCAATTTTCGGTAAATCTTCAGGTGTTAATGACTCTTCCATATCAATATCATAGTAGAAGCCATTTTCAATAACTGGGCCTACACCTAATTTCACATTTTTGTATAAACGCTTAATCGCTTGTGCCATTAAATGTGCTGTACTGTGGCGCATCACTTCAAGTGCATCCGCCGAATCTTGCGTCACAATTTCAATTGTTCCGTCTTCTTCAATTGATGTACGTAAGTCCACTAACTCACCGTTTACTTTACCAGCAATTGATTTCTTTTTTAAACCAGGGCTAATTGAGCCTGCAATTTCTTCTGTTGTTGTTCCTTTTGGAAATTCCTTTACTGCTCCGTCTGGAAATGTCATTTTTACTACGTCAGACATTCTATTCAACTCCTTATAAATAATGGGAATAAACACAAAAAAACCCATCCCTAAATAAGGGACGAGTTGTGTATACACGTGGTACCACCCTTTTTTTAGTTCAACCTATGTAATCACTCATCGTCTCTACAAATATGTATTGAACGAACACATACGCTAAACATCTCTGGGCTTGATAACGGAAAGACCGTCAGTAACTAATGAAATATATCATTTGTTCATTACTGAAGTTTAAAGGTGGTAAATATATTAATCGTGTTAGGAAATTTGCAGCCTCGATTTCCCTCTCTGTGAACCGTAGAAATATATTCATGTCCTCATCATAACTTTTTACATTTTATGACGTTTTGTAACAATCTGAATTTATTATATGCATTTTAGAATTAGAAATCAACCTCTTGTTGTAGATTGAACGATTGCACTTCGAAAAACAGGTTCGTATGGGCAATTTCGATGCGCTCTTCAAAAATATTTTGCAAGGTCTGAATCAAACTATTCTCAGACGAACTCGTGTAGATATGAATTTTTAGAGGAGACATTTGAAGCAATGGAGCTACAACTTGTTTATCTATGTATATCGTACGGTGCTGTTGAAAAAACATCTCTGAGAAATGCTGCCTTTGTTCCTCTGTTAGCTCGTTAAATTGGTCATTGTAGAAAGCAAATTCATCTTCACCATGATGAAAAACATGTACAGACGGCACATTTGTTTTGGACTCTTGAATGAGCATTCTTAATTGATTCACAAATACTTGGTACTCTTGTTCAAGCTTATATTCATCAATTCCAATTCCGATATAATAGACAAGACGTTCCATGTATTCTTTTAATCGAAATTGTAAAAACGATTCAAAGGTAAACGTAAGACCATCCTTCATAAAATTAGTTAATGCTTCTTTAACTAATTGTTCTTTAGAATCATTAAACGTTTGTTGAGGAATATCTTCACGTTCTCCTTCTATAATTGATTGTACCATCTGTAAAATGTGTACTTGTTCATCTACTTCACAATAAAAGAACCTATCTTGCAAAATCGTCATAAGCAACTCGCTTTCTTTATAAAGAAGAACAAACTTTGTTAATGCTGGGATGACGATTTGCTCAAGCACATAATCACAATCTCTTAAGACATATTTAATTAAAACCTTATGACCCACAACCTCAATAGATTGAGGATTATATGATAAAGCGCTGCTTTCTGCGCAAATTAACTCATATATTCTTAATGCGTCATTTGAATATTGAAATGAAATGTTGATCAATCATATCCCCCCTTTGGACACGCTTAATTCATGTATATGGGAGATAATGAAAAAAAATGAGCAAGTCATTACTTGAAAAGTAAAATGACTTCCTCATAGATTACGTTTATTGTCACCAATTACTTCCACAGAACGTGCTAATGACTTAATTCGTTCCATGATACGTGCCGCTTTAATCTCTTCTTGTTCACCACGTTGTGTATACGTAAAATGATGTTGTAACTGTTTAAAATTTAAATTTGATGAGAAGAAAGTTGGTAAATTCTCTAACATACGGAACTGTAAGATTGTTCCTAATACATCGTCTCTCATCCAACTAGTTACACCTTCAGCTCCAATATCATCTAACATCAACACAGGTGCATTTTTAATAAACTCAATTTTTTGATTGAAACTTTGATCTTGAAAGGAACCTTTTAATTCTCTTAGAAATTCAGGTACATAAATAATTGTAGACTGAATTTTCTTCTCCGCTAGTGCATTTGCAATTGCACCTAGTATATACGTTTTACCAACACCAAAAGGCCCGTGTAAATAGAGAGCTTTTATTTTTTTATTCGGTTCATATTCACGAACGAAATCACGTGCTAGCTTAATCGCTTCAAATCGTCCCTCTTCAATTTCAACCCCCACCATTGAGGCTTCTAAAATATCTTTCGGTACATATAAACAACGAATAAACGATTCATGTTCTTTTCGCTGATCTTCACGTATTTTTCGCGGGCAGCGCTCGTATTGAATTTCAATACCCTTACCTTCTAACACTAATTGAGGCTGATACCCTTTGATCATATTGACACAGCCATTTAGAGATGGACAGTTTTCACATTGCTTACTTTGACCTTTATATTCATTTAGCTTTACAAGACCTCGATTGACCATTTGTTCATCTAACATTGATCGATGTTCTTGAATAAATGCACGAACTCCCTCATCACTAAGCACTTGTTTCTTTAACTCTTCATAGCGTTCTTTAAACCCTTTATTTTGGACTAACTTATCTAAAGAGTCATTAATAGGCTTCAACTATCTCACCTCTTTCTGGTTATTAATCACCGCTTGGCTTTTAGTCTAATGCATCGTATGTGCTTCTTTAAATCAACACAATGAATAAAATGAACCTTTTACTCTTGACGCTTTTTCTTCAAGTCTTGGTCTAATTGCTCAAGCTCTTGTTTTAATTTTCTCTTCTCTTCTTCAAATGTTTGAGATGCAGCAGGTTTCTTCACTTCTTGCTCCTCCGACTCCTGCTTTAACCAATCTGGAACCATTTCTTTTCGAACAATCTTCTTAGAAGTTGTTTTTTGCTGCTTGTTTTCAGCCCAGTTTTGATAATCCTTATGCTCACTCTTTGCCAGTTTCATTGCTTCTTGAACAGTCTTTATATTTTTTCTTGCCCAATGTCCAGCAATTTTTTCTACATAAGCTTTGGACAGCTTCATATCCGTTCTAAGTAACACGTAATGAATGAGTACATTGACAACACCTGGAGATAATTTTTGCTGAAACAGAATGTCTTCAATCATTTGTAAATCTGATTTTGTTGGCTCAGCTCCTCCTGATATTTCAATAAGTAGCTGTCTAGGCGAAATCACTTCAAGATGCTTAATAAGCTGCTCTTCTTGTGAAGTTGGCTGTTTATTTTCCATTGTCCTCAATAAAGGCGGCTGAACTTTTTCACTCAAACTAGGTAATGAATCACCATGTTCAAATTGATAAAAATCACGAGCTGCTTTTCGTAGCTGTTCAATATCAACTTGATCGAATTCATCCACTGCACTAATCACAATATTTTTCATCTGTAACGGATCAATATGATATAAGAAGGCTAATTTTTGAATAGCAGCCTTTACTTTCGGTGTAATGGCCTTTTTAGAAATCATCGCTTCACTAAGTCCTGCATGAAACAAATCAAAATTGAATGTATCCCCAGAGATACTAAAGCTTGTCTCATGAGAGGAATCAATGTATTCATACCCTTGTGTTTCTATTAAATCATGTTTGGCTTCACCTTGAAAGTTAATTGCCAACTCATTTGCATGAACCGATTGATATACTTCATTAAATGGTCGTGTAATATCTTTAAACTCCTCATGATGAATAGCTTCTTCTGAAAAATACTGTTTTATTTTCTGAAACACATTTTTTCCTAATCGATTATATAAATACACATTTAACACACCATCATTGAAGAATTGACGAGGAGTTAATGGCGGGACTAACTCATAAATAAAAACACGATCTTCATCCTGTTTTTTCACATAGGTCTTTAATAACCCTATCCCTTCTAGCTTCAAACGTTCACGATGGATTTGCGGTAAATTCATTTGCATCATAGCCATTAAATGATGATGCGTCACTTCTTTCCCCCATAATCGGTCTTCATTTAAACTGCTCCATAATGTCATATATAAACTGAAAGAAAGTGATCCTATTAGCGGTTGATAAAGCATCGTCAAAATTCTTCGATCATAATCTTGAAGAATAGCGCTCGCTCGTACAACATAGCGATCAACTGGTATTAGTTCTTTCCAATGTTGCTCTGTCATTTTATTTTAACCCTACCTACTATTCGTTTTAAATTCATTATGTATTAATTTTGCTGTAAAAACCCCGAAAGTGCAAAAAAAGAGCCTAAAGGAACCTTTATACGCTCTTTTATAACCGCTCTTTTTTTATTAATTCCCTTAACTCTTCAATAAAGACATTTACATCTTTAAACTGTCGATAAACAGATGCAAATCGAACATAAGAGACTTCATCAATTAAAGCTAAGCGCTCCATGACCATTTCGCCTACAACCTCTGATTGAATTTCAGACGTTCCTTGGCTACGTAGTTCTCTCTCAACATCCATGACTGTATCTTCTAGCTGCTTTAAACTCACCGGTCTCTTTTCACACGCTTTAATTAATCCTCTTAATACTTTTTCCTTACTGAATTCTTCTCTCGCTCCGTCTTTTTTTACCACAATAAGAGGAAGCTCTTCTACTTTTTCAAATGTTGTAAAGCGATAATGACACTCTTCGCACTCTCGTCTTCTTCTAATTGAACGCCCTTCTTCAACGGGCCTTGAATCTAATACTCTCGTTCCATTAAATTGACACGATGGACACTTCATCTTCTCAGCTCCATTAATACACATTTTCTTTTGATTTTATTTTAACTCAACAGGTAAGACTCCTATTGATAAATATTCACTTTGTTCAAAATGGTCCATAACAATGACAAACCATTTTATTTCCGTGATAAAAAAACTTCCCGAAAAGGAAGTTTTGCTTTCTTTCATCTTATAGAAAATGATGCATAAATACAAGGGAATGAACAGTATTTTCTGATTTAATTTAACTATTTCACAGACGTAGAGCCTTGTCTCACTAAAACGAGCTTTTTATCTAGCTGTTCATACATTGCTTTTACAAGTTGCTTACTGTACCCAAAATCAAAAGGTAATACCTTCGTTTCTGTTGTAACAGACAAATCAACGGCTGTTTCAAATGGTCGTAACGAAATGACTGTAATTACCATAAATGCCTTCCGACCTTTTTTGATATTGACACTAATTTCTCCACGGTCTTCGTAAGCCGCTAAAATGTGAAAGCCCTCAATCTTCTCAACCATCTCTTTCACTGTTTTGAATCCATTTGGAGCTGTTGTTTTATAATAGTGACTTCTCAAATTCGGATCATGGTGATGATCATTTGTTTCTGTATGATTTGAGAACGCTTGCTTAAGTGATTGTAATGCCCCCATTTGTGCAACTCCTTTTACCTATAATAAAAAGAGGTGCATGATATACACCTCTTATCTTAGTTCCGATTTCAAATTCGTTATTAAAGTGCTTTTACTTGCGCTGGCTTTACTTGTACAGGACCCATACCACGTGGAACTTCAATTGTTTCACGAGTTTGTGCATTCAGCGCTTCTGCGATATAATCAGCAGCAATCGTAGGATCTAACTCACCACAAGTATAAACATCAATGCTTGCATAACCATGCTCTGGGAAGCTGTGAATTGTTAAGTGTGACTCAGAGATAATAACAACTCCACTTACTCCTTGAGGAGCAAATTTGTGAAATGCTACCTCGCGAACCTCAGCACCCGTTTTTAGTGCAGCATCAACGAATGTTTTTTCAATGTATTCCATATCATTTAACTTATCGAAATCGCAACCCCATAATTCTGAGATAACGTGACGACCCATAGTTTCCATACTCGTATTTCCCCCTTTAACAATTTTTAATCGTTAAACATGAATTTCTTTCGCCATATGGAATGTGAACTACCACGGGGGAAAGTTAGTCCAGAGAGGTCCTAACCCTTTAAGTAGCTACATAGCCGAAAGGTATATAAGAAGTTCACGAAACATAGTATACTTTGTTTAAACTTTTTTTGCAATATATGTTTTTTGTTTTTTTATTTCTAAAGTTTTTTCAAAGTAACCATTTATTTACCATTCCCGCAATAAAAAATGCTTATTCTACAAGCTTTGAAACTTGTCTCCATGTGTTTACTTTTTACCCTATTTATAAATACTAAAACAATTTGTTAATTTTTTCACATTACAAGCCATCAGTATCTACCATAAAAAGAAAAAACGAGATGTTACTCTCGTTTTTTCATCCTACTTTCATTTCATTTTTTTTAAACATCTCAGTAGCAATGTATTGTACTAAGTCAACTACTCGAGTTGAATACCCCCACTCATTATCGTACCAAGCTAACACTTTTATTTTCCGATCACCCATCACCATCGTTGACAATCCATCTATAATAGCCGAATTTGAATTTGTATTAAAATCGATTGACACTAAAGGCTCTAATGTAAAGTCAAGAATGCCTTTTAACGCTCCCTGTGAAGCTTTTAAGAATACTTCATTGACCTCATCGATTGTGACATCTTTTTTAACGTCTACCACTAAATCAACTAGTGATACATTGGGTGTTGGTACACGTAATGCCATTCCATGTAACTTACCCTTTAAATGAGGCAATACTAAAGCTAAAGCTTTAGCTGCTCCTGTTGTAGTTGGAATAATTGATTGTCCACATGCGCGTGCACGCCTTAAATCTTTATGTGGATTATCAATATTTTTTTGATCATTTGTGTAAGCATGAACAGTTGTCATTAATCCATTTTCAATTTCAAATGCTTCATCTAATACTTTTACCACTGGAGCTAGACAGTTAGTCGTACAAGATGCATTCGAAATAATTTGATGTTCACATACGTTAAAGTTTTGTTCATTTACTCCCATGACAATCGTAATATCTTCTTCTTTTCCTGGAGCTGTTAGAACAACCTTTTTAGCGCCAGCTTCTAAATGTAGCTTCGCCTTGTCACGAGAATTAAACTTACCAGTTGCCTCAATGACGATATCAATGTTTAACTCTTTCCAAGGTAAAAACAACGGATCTCTTGAATCGATTAACCGTACTTTCTTCCCGTTTACAATAAGCTCATTATCTCCTGTAATAACTTCCCCTTCAAATTTACCGTGAATTGAATCATATTTAATAAGGTGTGCTAGCGTCTCTGCAGGATAGCTTGCATTAATCGCTACAACCTCTAAATTATTTTGTTGGATGGCATTACGAAATACCATTCTTCCTATTCTCCCAAAACCATTAATCGCGATCTTCGCTCTCATGGTCATTCCCCTCTCTATATATATGTGTTATACTTATTGTTGTTTTACGATAATAAGTATAACACATATAATCGAAAAAGGAATGATGAAAACGCTTATTTTTCTAATTTTATCTATTTTTTTAGTGCCAATGAAATTAAAATGAAAAATTCGCCTACATAAAGATGTACAACGAAAACCCCTTACCTATTTATTCAGTGATTTCACTGAATACTTAGTAGGCAAGGGGTTTTATAAATTGTCGCACATAAAATCACTTATTATTTATTCCAATAAGCGAGTGCGCTAAGTAATTGAGCTTTCGTCTCTTCTATTGATCCATTGTTGTTAATGACAGCGTCTGCTAAAGCCACTTTTTGAACAAGTGGTAGTTGCGATTGAATACGTGATTTTGCTTCTTCCTCTGTCAATTGATTTCGTTTTAGCAATCGCTCTAATTGAACATCCTCATCTACATAAACAACTAATACCTTATCAACTAAATGTGTTAAATCACTTTCAAATAGTAAAGGAATATCGAGTACGACTATTTCGTTTCCTTCATGTAGTAGCTGTTCTTTCTTACGTAGCATCATTTCTCTTACAGCTGGATGAACAATCTTGTTTAATTTTTCACGCTCTTCTTTATTCGGAAAAATAATGGAGCCTAATGTAGCACGATCAATTGAACCATTTTCTTGAAGAATTCGCTCTCCAAATGTTTTTACAATTTTATGATAAGCATCTGTGCCGACCTCTACTACTTCTTTTGCAATTTTATCTGCATCAATAACTGGAATTTCTAGCTGCTCCATCATGAAAGCAACCGTACTTTTCCCACTAGCAATTCCTCCTGTTAGACCAATTACAACCGCCATGTCGGCTCTCCTTCCATCAAAACATCTTTATAACTTCCAAATGCCTAATACAATAAGTAAAATACCAGGTAAAAAAGAAAAGGCCTTCATCCACTTCAATGCTGAAAATACTTTTCCAAATCGAATACCTGCATATAGAAAAATAGAACTCATTAACGCAACGGCAATCGCTAAATAAAAAGGCGAGTATCCTAATAGAGCTGCTCCAATTCCTGCTCCAAATGCATCAAGAGAGAGGGCAACGCCTAATACAAATGCTTCAATACCAGTAATTGACCCTGATTGATCAAAATCAGCTACCGTTGGCTTTTTCAAAATATTAATGACAACTCCAAATGACTGAATCTCTAATTTGAATAAAACTTTCTCTTCGTTACTATTTTTTAGTGAATCGGATGAACGAAAAAATTGATATAAAATCCATCCCCCTAATAAAACGAGGATATATCCTCCCATTTTCTCCATAATTTGAGGTGAAAAAAAGGCAGCTATTATCTTTCCTAAAAACATAGACGTCATTAAAGAGATTGCCGAGCAACCCGCAATAATGACAATCGATTTTAAAGGGATAACCATTTTGCGAAGCCCATATGTTAAGCCTACACTAAAGCTATCAAGACTAACTGCAAATGCTAATACAAGTAAGGAAAGTGTGACAGTCATTTTACGGCTCCTTCCATCTATTTCTAAAATAGTATATGGAAAGAGCCTATCCAGTGTGTTATACACCTAAAGATGCATACTCAATCACTTTAACCTCATGGACGTGGCTGACAGCTTGGACATGTATGCGTTCCACGTCCTCCTACCACGCTTTTTTCAATCAGTGTTCCACAACGTTTGCATGCTTCTCCTTTTTTACCATATACAAATAGACGAAGTTGAAACATGCCAATTTGCCCTTGTGTATTGACATAAGAACGAACCGTGCTTCCTCCTTGCTCTACGGCCTCTTGTAGTGTCGCCACCACTTCTTTATGTACACGCTCAATTTCTTCTTTCGTTAATGTAGCTGCTATCCGCTCAGGATGAATTCCCGCTCGAAATAACGCTTCGTCTACATAAATGTTACCAAGACCAACAACAATATTTTGATCTAATAAGACGGGCTTAATTTTACGGTTGGTTTTTCTCAGCTTACTTTCTAAAAGTTCAGGAGTGAAGTCATTAGAAAAAGGCTCAGGTCCTAAAGAAACAAGAGGAGCATGTAACTCCTCCTCACCCTTTTTAAATAAATGCATCGTTCCAAATTTACGAACATCTCTGTAACGTAACTCTGTTCCATCTGCAAACTCAAAAAAAACGTGTGTATGCTTATCATACTCTTCTACTTTATCGTACAGCCCATATTTACCTTCCATCCTCAAATGAGAAACAAGTACATAATCGTCTAATATAAATTTTAAAAACTTTCCTCTACGTGATACATCTTGTATGGTTTGACCTTTTAATGCATCTGCAAATTGATGTACATCGTCTGGTTGCTTAATCATTTTTGGCCAATACACTTTCACATGTTGGATTTGCTTCCCTTTTACGAGCTCAATAAGGGTACGTCTAACCGTCTCGACCTCAGGTAATTCCGGCATCTTGTCTCACTTCCTTTATTACTTTGCATCAAACCATGTATCTCCGTACGAGTAATCTACCTTCAGAGGAACTTTAAGCTCTAGCGCCTGTTCCATTACCTCAGGCACTAATTTTTTTAATGTTTCAATTTCCTCTTTCGGTGCCTCAAAGATTAATTCATCGTGAACTTGCAATAATAATTTTGACTGTAGTCCTTCTTCTTTTAAACGTTCAGCCATATGAATCATTGCTTTTTTAATAATGTCAGCCGCTGTTCCTTGAATCGGTGTATTCATCGCTGTTCGTTCTGCAAAACTTCGCAAGTTAAAATTACGACTCGTAATTTCTGGTAAGTACCTTCTTCTTTGTAAAAGCGTTGTGACATACCCTTTTTCTTTTGCATCTCGAATAATGTCATCCATGTATTCTTTTACACCTGGAAAGCTTTCTAAGTAACGCTCAATAAATTTTCCTGCTTCTTTTCGGGTAATGCCTAAACTTTGAGATAAACCATAATCACTGATTCCATACACAATCCCAAAGTTTACAGCCTTTGCTTGACGACGCATATTCGATGTCACTTCATCTTGCTCAACATGAAAAACATCCATGGCTGTTTTCGTATGAATATCTAAATCATTTTGAAATGCCTCGATTAGCTTTTCATCATTTGCAATATGTGCAAGAACACGTAATTCAATTTGTGAATAATCAGCTGCAAAAATAACCCAATCTTGTTGAGAAGGAACAAATGCTTGACGAATTTTCTTTCCTTCCTCTAAGCGAATAGGAATGTTTTGGAGATTTGGATCTGTAGAGCTTAACCGCCCGGTTTGCGTTAATGTTTGCGTAAAACGTGTGTGTACTTTATTGGTTTCTTCATACACAACCTTTTTAAGACCTTCAATATAAGTAGACTGCAGCTTCCCGAGCTGACGATAGTGCAAAATTTCTGAGATAATCTCATGCTTATCTGCCAATTGCTCTAATACGTCTGCGGATGTAGAATAGCCTGTTTTCGTCTTCTTAATCACAGGTAAATTTAGCGTTTCAAACAACACAACTCCTAATTGTTTTGGTGAATTGATATTAAATGATTCACCAGCTAATCTATAAATGTTTTTCTCAATTTCATCTAATCGTTCACCAATCTCTGTACCCATTGTGTTTAAACGATTCATATCGATTTTGACACCTTGATGTTCCATGTCACCTAACACAAGGGACAAAGGCATTTCAAGATCTTCAAAGAGCTTATATTGCTCGTTTGCTTTTAATTCATCTGTTAGCTGATTTTCTAGGTGATAAGCAGCAAGTGCTTTTCGAACAACATGCTCTGCTAAAATGTCTTGTTCTGGTACTTTTCGCTTTGCTCCCTTACCATATACAGCTTCATCTGACTGAACTTGTGAGTAGCCTTTTTGCTTTGCAATTGTAGCTAAATCATCATTTGAATCAGAAGGATTAATAATATAAGAAGCAATCATCACATCATG
Organism: Priestia iocasae; assembly: GCF_016909075.1. Lineage (GTDB taxonomy): Bacteria > Bacillota > Bacilli > Bacillales > Bacillaceae_H > Priestia > Priestia iocasae. The sequence continues at coordinate 75,993 of NZ_JAFBFC010000001.1, read as the reverse complement.
ATAAACCCCTTTTAAATTAATTCCTTTCCACTTTAAAGAAACGGCTGACTTCTTAGCGTTAAACACCACTTTTTTCATTTGTTCATCACTTATCCATGATAAAAACACTTCTGATTCTAGTGCCGTATCAGCTGGAATAAAGTAATTTCCTGTCTCATTAGCGATACCAAAGCCAATAATATCAGCGTGGTGGTAATTTTCATCAAAAAGTTCAACGATCAAAGCTGAATGCGTTGTTAACATCTCTTCCCTGACAGATGTGATAATCTCATAATTCATATCTTCAAATTCTTCATGGATTTCTTCAGCCTCATATCCTAGCTTATCAAGAAGAGAGTTAAATCCTAATTCTTTAAAGAGAGCTGCTAGCTTTTCATTATCGTGTCCTTCATAGCTTACATCTTCTACTTTTACTTCAATTGGTGCCTCTCGAAAAATTGTCGCTAGCTTTTTACTCATTATCGCTAACTCTTTATGTTCCTCAAGTTTTTCTTTTAATTTCTTACCACTCACTTGATCAATGGATTCTAGTAATTGCTCTACCGTATGATGCTCTTTTAAAAGCTTTAATGCCGTTTTTTCTCCAACCCCTGGTACACCTGGGATATTATCTGAGCTATCCCCCATTAATCCTTTCATATCGACAATTTGTTCTGGTGTAATGCCATATTTTTCGTCGATAAAAGCAGGTGTATAGGAATCTACTTCCGTAATCCCTTTTCTTGTAATATCAACAGTCACTCGATCTGAAACGAGCTGAAGCAAATCTTTGTCTCCTGAAATAACTTTCACGTCAAGTCCTTCTTGCTCCGCTTGTGCAGATAGAGTGCCAATAATATCATCCGCTTCGTAGTTCGCTAGTTCATAGCGCTTAATATTGTAGGCGTCTAAAAGCTCGCGAATAAACGGAAATTGCTCCGAAAGTTCAGGTGGCGTTTTCTGCCTTCCACCTTTATACTCTTTAAATGTTTCATGACGGAATGTTGTTTTCCCTGCATCAAAAGCAACTAACAGGTGAGAGGGCTTTTCCTCTTCTACTATACGCATTAACATCATCGTAAAACCGTAAACAGCATTGGTATGTATTCCTTTATCATTGTTCAACAATGGTAACGCAAAAAAAGCACGATAAGCGATACTATTTCCATCAATTAACACTAATTTCTTTGTCATTTATAATCCTCCGCTTCCTTCTCAACCTCTATTTAGTCTTGCCTTTATTCTAGCAAAAGTTAGAGCAGAAGAAAAAGCTAAGCCTCATGGCTTAGCTTCTTTTTTAATCAGTATAACCCATTAAGATACGTGCATACGGTGAATCTGCTGGTAAAACAATGACACTCTTATCATCAATGGTTTTAATATAAGATCGTAATGTTCGATGTAGTTCATAGAACTCTGCATCTTGTGAATATGATCCATTGTAAATTTTACCTGCCTCTGTCTCCCCTTGACCTCGGATCGTTTCAGCTTTCGCTTGCGCTTTTGATAGCATTTCTTTTACTTCACGATCTGTTTCAGCGACAATGCGATTTTTATTGGCATCACCCATCGATAGATATTCCTGCGCCTTTGTCTCACGCTCTGAAATCATACGAGTATATACAGATTGTTCGTTCTCTTGTGGTAAGTCTGTACGCTTCATTCTAACATCTGTTACAACAATACCATAATTACTGTCGCTCAAAAGCTTATTTACTTGCTCAGTCACTTGATCATTCAAACTTCCACGTCCTGAATTTTCATCATTAATAATTTCATCATAATTTAAGCGACCAAGTTCCGAACGAACAACAGAAAAAACAAACTCACCCATTTTTGTTTCTGCATTCACAACGGAACGAGCGTTAGCAATTAACTTCTTTGGATCTTCAATACGCCATACTGTGTAGTTATCAATAATCATCCGCTTTTTATCTTTTGTATTAATCTCGGCTTCTTCTACATCATATGTCATTTGATATTTTGGAAGTGACGTGACTGATTGGATAAACGGGATTTTGATATTCAAACCTGGCTCAGACACAATGCGAACAACTTCACCAAATTGCCTTACTACCTTATATTCATTTTCTTTTACTACAAATAAATTGCTAAGCAAAAACAGAAGAAGTGCTAGGATGAGAACAATCGTTATACCACCTTTTGTATATTTCTTCCAAGCTAATTTGTCTTTCTTTTGTTCATTTAGGTTGATGATATTTTGATCATCCATTCTTATCACTTCCTTCTCCTTGAGCTGGTGGTGCTTGCTGCTCCATCGGTTTTAGTGGAAGGTACTTTAATGTATTTCCTTCATCTTTCATAATATAAATTTCTGCATTAGGCAACACTTTGTCAATTGTCTCTAATATTAATCTCGTTTTTGTAATTTCTGGTGCATTTTTATATTCATTATAAATAGCATTAAATACGGCAACATCTCCACGAGCAGTTTCTATACGAGAAGCTTTGTCACCCTCCGCATTGGAAATAAGCGCATCTCTTTCTCCCTCTGCTTCTTTTGTTCGCTTATTACGGTATTTATTCGCTTCATTTATCTTCGTATTCATCGTTTCACGAGCATCCGTTACATCTGTAAAAGCTTTACGTACTTCTGCATTTGGCAACTCTACATCTTGTAGCTTTACATTGACAACTGAAATACCAACATCGTATTTCCCCATCAAATTCGATAATAATTCACGCACATCTGCCTCAATTTCTGCTTTTCCTGATGTGAGTGCATCATCAATTTTGGAGCTTCCAATAATACTGCGAAGAGAAGCACTCGTTGCATTATATAAAACCTCTTCAGGATTTTCTGCATTATAAAGATATTTTTCTGGATTTGTAATTTTCCATTGTACAACCATATCTGCTAAGACAATGTTTTCGTCACCAGTAATCATTTTTGTATCTTTAGGAACCTCTTTAATCTCTCCGTCTTTTTCTTTATAACCAAATTGCAAGCTAAACGTTTCCTTTGAAAGTTTTTCTACAGTTTGAATTGGCCATGGGAGTTTAAAGTGAAGGCCGGGCTCTGAAATTCCCTCATTTACTGCTCCAAACGTTGCAATGACAGCTTGTTCCGATTCATCTACTGTATACCAACTTGTAAAGGCAACAACTCCGAGTATGATTAAGCCGACTCCCATCGCTACAAACTTACTAATTTGTTTCACACTAACCATGCGTACCACCCTCTCTCTTTTTCTATATCCACACTACTTCTGAGCTTTTATGATGCAATTCTGCTATCAGCTCTTAATTCCCCCTAAAATAGTTGGCTAGCTTTTTTCTACGCCTATATATACGCTTCAAAAAGAGAGAAGTTTCAAAAAATTTAAAATTCAGTTAGGTATTTAAAGCCTTATACAAAAAGAAGAGGCGGAAGCAAATACGCTTCCGCCTTTCTACATTGGCTCCTTGGATGAAGGGGTTTCCAAAGATTATTCTAGCAACATTTTATTAATCTGACATAAATACAATGTAAAGCAAACGTAAATTTCGTCCAATTTTGTCCAATTTCTTTTAAATATGTAACTCTTTTCTTAATTGAACAGAGAATGTTGTACCTTCTCCAACTGTACTGGTCACTTCAATCTGCCCTTTATGTGCTTCAATTAAATGTTTCACAATTGCAAGTCCTAATCCAGTCCCTCCAGAGTTACGACTGCGAGCTTTATCTACTCGATAGAAGCGTTCAAAAATACGAGGAATTTCATCTTTACTAATGCCAATACCTGTATCTGAAATATTAATTGTTACATATTCTTGCGTTTCAATTAATTCTGCTTCAACACGACCACCTTGAGGGGTGTATGTAACAGCATTGCTAATAAGATTAATAAACACTTGTTTCAAACGCTGTGGATCACCTTGAATCCAAACTTCATCTTCAGGTAGATTTGTTTGTAATTGAATGGTCTTTTCCTCAGCTTTATTCGATAAAATCATGACAATTTCTTCTAACATCACTTTAACGTTTACAGCTTGAATGTTTAACTTAAAGCCTTGTTGCTCGACTTTTGATAAATCTAACAAATCTTGAATTAATTCTTGCATACGTTGACTTTCTTTTAGAATAATATCCAAGAACTGCTCACGTAATTGTGTATCTTCCATCGCTCCTTCAAGCAATGTTTCACTAAACCCTTTAATAGAAGTAATAGGTGTTTTAAGCTCATGAGAAACATTTGCTACAAAGTCTTTGCGCATTTGCTCAAGCTTCTTTAATTCTGTAATATCATGGAAAACAAGCACAATTCCTTTCCACTCATCATTTAAGCCAATAATCGGAGCCCCATATACATCAAAATGTCTTCGCTCAATCTTAATCGGAAGTACTACTTGCTTTCTTACTTTAATTTCAGTCATAAAGATTTCTTCAACAATTCCAACTACTTCTTTATGTTGAAAAGCTTGATAATACAAGCGATACATATAATCAGCAGGATCTATCTGAAACTGTTCTTTATAGGCTCTATTTACAAGATTGATGTAGCCACGGCTATCAATTAAAATCATTCCACTTCCCATATTCTCAATGAGTGTACGAAGCCGGTCTTGCTGCATTTCTTGTGCACTAATTAATTCTTGTAAATTTCGAGCTAATATGTTAATTGCTTGACTAAGCATTCCTGTCTCATCAACATAATCTTCGTATGTACGTGCTTTATAATTTCCTTTAGCAAGCTCCATTGCTACTTTCGTTGCCGATTCAATTGGACGGGTATATTGATTCATGATTCGTACACCTAGAAGTAAAATAACAATTAACGCCATCCCTAAGCTACCAATTAACAATCCCCATATCTGTTGGTTAATTCTATTTAATGAATCAACTGATGTGCTTAATATAACAAATCCCACTTGCTGTTTATCCGTTCTAAGAGGAACACCATAATAATATAGATCATATTCCTCGTCTACTTTGTAGAAGCTTTTTGTACTATTTAAATGATTTCGGATAATTTCTTGGATGACAACGCTTTTCTCCACACTAAATTTATCACCACGTTGATTTGCATCAAAAAGTACGTTTCCTTCTTTATGAATAATAGTAGTACGAACATTTAAAACATCACTCATTTGGTCAATCTTTGATTGTAAAAACGGATTGGTTAAGCCCTCTTCTCTCACAAATAACTCGACTAACCTTGCTTCTTTTTCCATGCGTTCATGAAAGGTTTGTAAGTAAAAGCTTTTAAACAGTTGGCCTAACACTAATCCTAACCCTACTAACACGACAATGATCAAGGTTAAAAGAGCAAATAAAAGGCGTGAACGAAATTTATTCATCCAGTTTTGGCTCCTCTAACTTATAGCCAAGTCCTCTAATTGTTTTAATATAAAGCGGTTTTCTTGTATTCTTTTCAATTTTTTCACGGAGATGACTAATATGAACATCAACGATTCGCGTATCACCGGCAAAGTCATAATTCCATACTGCACTTAGTAACTGATCACGTGTTAATACACGCCCCTTATGCTTGGCCAAATATAACAAGAGCTCAAATTCTTTTGGCGTTAACTCTAAGCGCTCGTCATTAAAATAAGCCTCATAATGTTCAGGAAGAATTTTTAATCCAGCAATAAAAATGCGTTCTCCTTCATCTTCATCCATTGTTTCTTGATTCGTTACTTGAGCACGACGTAAAATAGCTTTTACTCTCGCTACAACTTCTCGAGGGCTAAATGGCTTAGTCATGTAATCATCTGCACCTAACTCTAACCCCAATACTTTGTCAAACTCATCATCTTTTGCTGTAAGCATCAAAATTGGGATCATCACTTTTTGTTGACGCAATTTTTTACACACTTCAATTCCGTCCATTTTAGGAAGCATTAAATCTAAAACCATTAAGTCAGGGTTTTCTTCAAGCGCTTTATTATATCCTTCTTCTCCGTCTGCCGCAGTCACCACTGTAAACCCTGCTTGCTGTAAGTTATATTGTAACAATGTAGAAATCGATTGTTCATCGTCAACAACTAATAGTTTCTTACTCATATTAATAACGTCTGCCTCCATATTATAAAAGATTTAAAAACCGCACTTTCATCCAATATTATTTAGTATGTCACCATTATCATACAACGATTTATACAAGTTCTCAAAGAAAATTCTTTACACATGTAAAAAAGAAGAACAATAGGACGAAAAGAATTTGGCTTTCTTTTTCCCCATTGTTCTTCTTTTTATTTATCACTAAATTTTAAAGAGAAAGGATATTGTGACTCAAAAGATTACTTTGATTTCGTTTCTTCTTGTTTGATTTTAAAAATTTTCAAATTCATGTTCTTCAATCGAAGGGACTTTATATGGAGGGCAAACAACAAATTGAGCTTTCACTACTTGATGTTCTTCTTCATCTTTTGCTTGAACATCAATTGTAATCACATGCTCCTCATGATTTACATCTATTACTTTAAACAAAAATTCAACCGTGCCGTAATGATAAACCCTTTTAGGAAATTCGATTGTTTGTTTTAAAATATGGCATCCAGGACCTGGTAAATATTTAGAGATAGCTGCTGTCATCATACCTGTAATCATAATTGCTGGAACGATTGGTCTTTTTAATGGTGTCTGAGAAGCATAGTCATGTTGAATATAAAGAGGGTTTGCATCATTGGTTAAACCTAGATAGAGAAGTAAATCTTTGTCTTCTATTCGTTCTGTTAATGTTAACTTTTCTCCAATGGTAATCTCATCAATACTTCTTCCTAACTTTCGTTTCTTAAAAAGCATAATAAACACCCCTTAATGTAAGCGTTTTCTATCTATGTAAGAAAAAATTCGGAGCGTCCTCCGAATTTTCCCTTCTTATTATGCTAGAACACTCATTACACTTTTGACAGATTCAGCTGATTTGTCTAGCCCTGCTTTTTCATCTTCCGTTAATTCTAACTCAATGATCTGCTCGATGCCACCTGCGCCTAAAATAGTGGGTACACCTAAATAAATACCGTTGTACCCGTATTCACCTTCTAAGTAAGCAATAGAAGGTAACACGCGACGTTGATCTTTTAAGATCGCTTCCGTCATTTCTACTATAGAAGCAGCTGGTGCATAATAAGCACTACCATTTCCTAATAAGTTTACAATCTCTCCCCCACCTTTACGTGTACGCTCAACGATTGCATCTATGCGATCCTTCGGCAATAACGTCTCAAGAGGGATTCCACCAGCATAAGAATAACGTACTAGAGGTACCATGTCATCTCCATGTCCACCTAATACAAAGCCTGTTACATCTTTTACTGATAAATTAAGTTCTTGAGCCACAAAGGTGCGGAAACGAGCTGTATCTAACACACCTGATTGACCAATCACACGGTTTTTAGGGAACCCTGATTCCTTAAATACGGTATATGTCATGGCATCAACTGGGTTTGTCAATACGATAATATAACATTCAGGAGAATACTTTACAATCTCTTTGGTAACAGATTTCATAATTTTTTGGTTCGTTGTAACAAGATCGTCACGACTCATACCTGGCTTACGAGCAATTCCAGCTGTGATAACTACAATATCAGAGTTCGCTGTGTCTTCATAGTTAGATGTACCTGTAATAGTTGCATCGAATCCTTGAACTGGGCTAGCTTCTAACATATCAAGCGCCTTACCCTTTGTAGGATTTTCAAGCTGTGGAATATCAACTAACACAACATCTGCTAATTCTTTTTGAGCTAGTAGAAATGCTGTTGTTGCACCAGTAAAGCCAGCACCAATAACCGAAACCTTTTTACGCTTTAATGTCATGATAAATCCTCCCTATTCTTAATCTATAAAGCAACCTTTATAGATGGACTCTTACCAATTGATAGATGTAGCTCGTTGAAACGAGCTACATCTACTTAGAATATTGAGTATCGTAATTAGACTGTTACTTGCTTTTCCATGTTTTTAATTAAGGCATCTGCAAACTCAGAACATTTTACTTCTGTTGCACCATCCATTAAACGTGCAAAATCATATGTGACAACTTTTGATGCAATTGTTTTTTCCATAGAATTCATGATTAAGCTTGCCGCCTCTACCCAACCAAGATGTTCTAGCATTAATACACCTGATAATAGAACAGATGATGGATTTACTTTATCTAATCCAGCATACTTAGGCGCTGTACCGTGCGTTGCTTCGAAAATAGCATGGCCAGTTTCATAGTTGATGTTTGCACCAGGTGCAATTCCAATACCACCAACTTGAGCTGCTAATGCGTCTGAAATATAGTCACCGTTTAAGTTCATTGTTGCGACTACATCAAACTCACGTGGACGTGTAAGAATTTGTTGTAAGAAGATATCAGCAATTGAATCTTTTACAATGATCTTACCAGCTGCTTCTGCATCCGCTTGCGCTTTGTTTGCCGCTCCTGTTCCTTCTTTTTCTACAATACGATCGTATTCTGCCCAAGTGAATACTTTATCGCCAAACTCTTGTTCAGCAAGTTCATAACCCCAGTTTTTGAAGGCACCTTCTGTGAACTTCATGATGTTTCCTTTATGAACAAGCGTTACTGATTTACGGCCATGCTCAATCGCATAGTTGATTGCTCCTCTTACTAGACGCTTTGTCCCTTCCTCGGAAACAGGCTTAATACCGATACCAGATGTTTCTGGGAAACGGATTTTTCCAACGCCCATCTCTGTTTGTAAGAAGTGAATTAATTTCTCTACTTCTGCTGAACCTTTTGCATACTCGATACCAGCATAAATATCTTCTGTATTTTCACGGAAAATAACCATATCAGTATCTTCTGGTCGTTTAACTGGTGAAGGTACACCTTGGAAATAACGAACTGGACGTAAGCAAGTAAATAGGTCTAGCTCTTGGCGTAATGCAACGTTTAAAGAACGAATCCCTCCACCCACTGGTGTTGTTAATGGACCTTTAATCGCAATTATGTATTCACGAATTGCATCTAATGTTTCTTCAGGTAACCATTCACCTGTCTCATTGAATGCTTTTTCACCTGCTAATACTTCTTTCCATACAATTTGCTTTTGACTGTCATATGCTTTTTCAACTGCTGCTTCTAAAACACGAGATGCAGCTGCCCAAATATCAGGACCTGTTCCATCGCCTTCGATAAATGGAATGATTGGATTATTTGGTACATTTAATACGCCATCTGTTACAGTAATTTTTTGTCCTTGTGTCACAATAAATTCCTCCCTAGAAGCTTGTCAATTTCAAGTATGTGAATGATTTCTAACATGTGAAGAGAAAGACACTCACCTAATTATGATAAAAAGTGCTCAACGGTTTGTGAGATAGGTTGAGCACTTTTTCATACTTTGTTGTTTCTTACATGCGCTGCTCAATTGGAATATACGCTTGTTTTCCTGGCCCTGTATAATCTGCTCTTGGACGAATTAAACGGTTATTTGAGTATTGCTCTAACACATGAGCAATCCATCCTGATACACGGCTAACAGCAAAAATTGGTGTAAATAAGTCGTGATCGATTCCTAAGCTGTGATAAACAGATGCTGAATAGAAATCTACATTTGGTGGAAGTTGTTTTTCAGTAGTTACTACCTCTTCTACCTTTAATGACATTTCATACCATTTTGTCTCACCTGTCAACTTTGTCAGCTTTTCAGACATCTTTTTCAAATGTTTTGCACGTGGATCACCTTGTCGATATACACGGTGTCCAAAGCCCATAATTTTTTCTTTACTATTCAGCTTGTTACGCACGTATACTTCAGCGTTTTCTACCTCTTCGATTTCTGTAAGCATCTTCATAACAGCTTCATTTGCTCCTCCATGTAGAGGGCCTTTTAACGCACCGATTGCAGCCGTAATGCCAGAATACATATCTGATAATGTGGCTACACAAACACGGGCTGTAAATGTTGATGCATTAAGCTCATGATCAGCATGTAAGACAAGTGCCTTGTCGAACGCTTCAACTGCTACTTCACTTGGCTCTTCTCCCGTCAACATATACAAGAAGTTTGCTGCTACCCCGTAACCTTTACGTGGCTCGATTGGCTCTAAGCCTTTACGGATACGAGAAAAAGCTGTCACAATTGTAGGTAACTGTGCTTGTAAACGTACTGCCTTTAAATAATTAGCATCTTCATCCATTTCATCTGCTACTGGATCATATAACCCTAATAGTGACACCGCTGTTCTTAATGCTGCCATCGGATGAACATTCTTAATTGGATATGTTTGAAAATGTTCTACAACCTCGTTTGGTAAGCTTGCATTTTCAGATAATAGTTGTGTAAAAGCTGCTAATTCCTGCTTGTTTGGTAGTTTACCATGCCAGAGTAAATAAATAACTTCTTCAAATGTAGCATAATCTGCTAAATCATCAATATTGTACCCACGATATGTTAATGTGTCATCAATGATGGAACTTACAGCAGACGTTGTTGCTACTACCCCTTCTAAACCTCGAGTCGTTGTCATAAACTTCTCTCCTTTACAGAAAAAATTCCCCATAACCCTGTTAACTAAACTTACGGTAACGACAATTGAGCGTTTGCTCAACATAAAAACATCAAATTGAAATTGGACATCCTTAGGTGTTGAGAGTAATAGAATAATAGCTTCTAGAAAAAGAAAATGCTTACATTTTCTTTTTCTCGTAATGTTACACGTATGATAAGCATACGTGTAACATTACAATACTTCTGTTAGCATCTGTGCAACGTTCATTCATATGTAAATGGATGTCTCTTCAAACTATATTATAAACAATTATCAGACTTTTGTGAATGGAAACAATAAATAAATTTTAAAAAAATTACTATTATACAAAAATTTTAAGAGAATAACTGTGTCAATTTCATGAATAAATAAGCAATTCCCGCCCCAATTAATGGGCCAACCGCTACACCCTGAAATAAAGCAACCGCTAGAATGGTGCCAAACACTAGAGCAGCAGTAATATGTGGATCATTTTCTAATAAATTTAATCCATACTTAGCAATTAAAGCTACGGCAATTCCTGATGCTAAAGCTATCCATGCATAAGACGATTTTAATGCATCTCCTAGTTGCTTAAATCCAATTTCACCAGTGGCAATTGGAACGAGGACAGCAATTGTAATAACTGTAACCCCTAGATTAATACCCTTTGATTGTAGATACGGAAACAGCTTTCCATCAAATCCAATCATTTTTATAATAAGCAACAAAGCAACCGCAACGATAAGAGATTGATTTTTTGCTATCAATCCAACTGCTAGTAAAACTAGTAAAAATAGAACAGGCTGTGAAAACATTCGCATCACCTTTTTTATGTATTTTATATCGTTAAATTATGTTTTTAGAAAATCAAATTTTATCTTATATTCATCATGAAAATAGCTTTCGTATTTGCCATGACCATTGTACAATAATGGTAAAACAAACCAGAATTTATATAAGGGGGAGATCACAAGCTTGAATATGCATTATGTATATAGTACGCTTCGCTTTATAATCGTATTATTAGCTGTCATTATTGGCATCTTTATTGTTTATTATGCGTCAACACTTACCTATCCATTTATCATTGCACTTAGTATTGCATTTTTCATTAATCCTATTGTAAATGTATTTGAAAAGAAACTGTCTGTTCCTCGTTCTTTGGCCGTGTTTATTTCTCTTATACTTGTTTTTGGCCTCCTCATTGGTCTTGTTACATTATTAATTACTGAAATTGTTTCAGGCACTGAACACTTAGCAAAGGTTGTTCCTGAAAACTTGGAAGCTGTTATTGTCTATATTGAAAACTTTATCGCAAGCCAGATTATTCCACTCTACAACCAGATTTCCTCTTTATTCAATAGCTTAAACTCAGGTCAACAAGAAACGATTATTGCAAATATCCAAAGCTTTGGCGCTAAAATTACCGAAACAGTTGGAGCGTTTTTAACAAATTTTTTGCAAGCCATCCCTAACATTATTGCATTACTTCCTAACATCGCAACCGTTATTATTTTTTCTTTACTTGCTACATTCTTTATTAGCAAAGACTGGGACAGACTAGCCGCGCTAGGACGCAAAATCCTTCCTTCAAAAGCAAGACAAAGCAGTAAGACGGTCTTTTTGGATTTAAAGAAAGCTTTATTTGGCTTTTTAAAAGCGCAGTTAACCCTTATTTCAATTACAACGGTTATTGTATTAATTGGACTGCTCATTTTACGTGTAGAATATGCCATTACAATCGCTTTATTAATAGGGTTTGTCGACATCTTACCTTATTTAGGCACAGGGCTTATTTTCGTTCCATGGTTGATTTACGCATTTGCTAGTGGAAATATTTCGTTTGCAATTGGACTTTCCGTTTTATATGGCATTGTCATTGTACAACGTCAAATCATGGAACCAAAAGTATTATCATCTAGTATTGGGTTAGATCCTTTAGCCACGTTAATTTCCCTGTTTATTGGATTTAAACTTATTGGCTTTTTAGGACTCATTGCCGGACCGGTCACACTTGTTATTGTTCGAACCCTTTATACAGCTGGTGTATTTCAAGATATTTGGTATTTTATTATTAATAAAAAGCCAACTACCTAACAAACCAGTTTCTCATCATAGTGAAAGGCCCTATCTATTCCTTCCTCCTCGTGGAAGATTTACAGATAGGGCCTTTCCATACTATCTTCGGATAATCGTTATATGATTTCGCTTTTGAAAAAATCTTTCCAGCCATTTTGCTAAAGACGGCTTCACGAATTTACGTGTATACGGAAACAATAAGAAAAAGCCAAAAGCATCTGTCACAAATCCTGGGGTTAACAACAAGGTTCCACCAACTAAAATACAAATCCCATCCAAAATAGCTTGTCCTGGAAGCTCACCGTAAGAAAGCTGTTCACGCGCCTTGGTTAATGTTGATAACCCTTGTTTCTTAGCTAAAAAAGCACCGAGTAACCCTGTACCCATTACAATTAAAAATGTTGGGAAGGCTCCGATTGTTTTACCTGCATAAAGTAACAAAAAGATTTCTAAAGCAGGAACAATAATTAAGAGTGGAAATAAAATTCTCAAGTATACGCCTCCTATTACTTCATCATGCTCTTCTCTTTCTTAACTATATACTTTACAAATAGAAAATATCAATATTCTTGTTTCTATATAAAAAAGCATCTATGTCCGTCCTCGCTAGGACGAACATAGATGCTTTTACGTACGATTAAAGGACAGAAGCGTGTCCATCATATACAACACCACGTGTTGCATGTACTGTAATGTCTTGTCCATCAGTGAATGTGCTTGTTGCTCCTTCAACACCTACAACTACAGGAATACCTAAGCTTAGTCCTACTACAGCAGCATGACTCGTTAAGCCACCTTCTTCTGTAATTAGAGCACTTGCTTTTTCTAAAGCAGGCATCATATCACGATCCGTACTATTTGTAACAAGGATTGCACCATCTGTCATTCTTTCATTTGCTTCAGCTGCAGTCTTAGCGACCACTACTTTACCAACTGCTGACTTACGTCCAATACCTTGACCTTTTGCTAATACATCACCAACAACTTGAACTTTCATCAAGTTTGTTGCTCCAGATTCTCCTACAGGAACTCCAGCTGTAATAACAACTAAATCTCCATGAGAGATAATTCCTGTTTTTAATCCAGCTTGTACGGAATGATCTAACATGTCATCGATTGTGCTTACATGCTCACCAACGATTGGTGTTACTCCCCATACTAGAGCTAGACGACGAGCTACAGAATCATTTGCTGCTACAGCAATGATTGGTGATTGTGGACGGTATTTCGAAACGATTTTTGCTGTATAACCACTTTCAGTTGGAGCAAGAATTGCAGCTGCACCTAAGTTTAACGCTGTATGAGCAACCGATTGTCCAATTGCATCGGTAATTGTCGTACCTACTTGCTTACTGCGTTGTTGTAAAATATCACGATAATCAAGCGCTTGTTCTGCACGAGCTGCAATTGAGTTCATCGTTTGTACAGCCTCTACTGGATAAGATCCTGCTGCCGTTTCACCAGAAAGCATGATTGCGTCTGTACCATCAAAGATTGCATTAGCTACGTCACTTGCTTCTGCGCGTGTTGGACGTGGGTTACGTTGCATTGAATCTAACATTTGCGTAGCTGTGATAACCGGTTTCCCTAATGCATTACATTTTTTAATTAATTCTTTTTGTACAAGTGGTACTTCTTCAGCTGGAATTTCTACTCCTAGATCTCCACGAGCAACCATTAAGCCGTCAGACACTTCTAAAATTTCATCGATGTTATCTACACCCTCTTGGTTCTCAATTTTAGAGATAATTTGGATGTGTCCAGCATCATGTCTTTCTAAAAGCTCACGAATTTCTAATACATCAGATGCGCGACGTACGAAAGAAGCAGCGATAAAATCGACACCTTGCTCAATACCGAATACGATGTCGTTTGCATCTTTTTCTGTAATACCAGGTAATTGTACGCTTACGTTCGGAACGTTTACACCTTTTTTATTTTTTAATGTACCAGGGTTTAATACTTTTGTTGTAATCTCTCCAGCAGCTTTATTGATTTCTAATACTTCTAAACCAATAAGACCATCATCTAGAAGAATTTTCGAACCAACTTGAACATCGTCAACTAGGCCTGGGTACGTAATTGAAAACTTATCTACTGTACCAATCACTTCTTCCATTGATACAATGATTTTTTGACCTTCTTGTAAGTCAATTGCACCATTTTCCATTGTATTTGTACGAATTTCAGGTCCTTTTGTATCAAGTAAAATAGCAATTGTTTTACCTGTTTGTTTAGCAGCTTCACGAATATTTACGATACGTGCACCGTGCTCTTCAAAGTCACCGTGTGAGAAGTTTAAACGACAAACATTTAACCCCGAGTTAATTAATTCAACTAACTTTTCAACGCTTTCACTAGCAGGTCCGATAGTACAAACGATTTTTGTTTTACGCATTCAAATTTCCTCCTACATTGTTATCCAACATTTATAATAATTTATATACTATTAAATCGATAATTCATTAGAAAGCTTATACATGCTATGATCGATATCATGCTTCTCATTTAATATTTCAAGAATATCATGATGAACTAATTCATTATTTTGAATTCCAACAGCTCGTCCACCAATACCTTCAAGTAAAAGTTCAACAGCTTTAGCTCCTAGGCGACTTGCTAGCACACGATCAAAAGCAGTTGGTGATCCACCACGTTGAATATGACCTAGCACACTTACTCGCGTTTCAAAGCCAGTTGCATGTTCAATCTCTTTGCCGAATTGAACACCGCTTCCTACACCTTCAGCAACCATAATAATACTATGCTTTTTCCCACGCTCATGACCACGCTTTAAGCGACCGATAACGTCTCCTAAGTCATAGTTTGCCTCAGGAATTAAAATGGTCTCTGCGCCTCCTGCTAAGCCAGACCAAAGAGCAATATCTCCAGCATGTCTTCCCATTACTTCGATTACATATGTACGATCATGAGAGGTAGCCGTATCGCGAATTTTATCAATGGCATCAATAACAGTGTTAAGCGCCGTATCAAAGCCTATTGTAAAATCGGTACCAGGAATATCATTGTCAATAGTTCCAGGCACACCTACACAAGGGAAGCCGTGCTCAGTTAGCTTTTTAGCCCCCATATAAGAGCCATCTCCACCAATAACGACTAGTCCTTCGATACCTAATTTCTTCAGCTGTTCAATCCCTTTTTTCTGTCCTTCTACTGTCTTAAACTCTTCACAGCGAGCAGAATAAAGCATTGTACCACCACGATGAATAATATCTCCTACATCGCCTACTTCTAGTTTCTTAATATTCCCATCAATTAATCCAGCATACCCATTATAAACACCATATACTTCCAAGTTATGATAAATGGCCTTACGAACAACAGCTCGCACAGCAGCATTCATACCAGGTGAATCTCCACCACTTGTAAGAACACCAATTTTTCTCATTTTTAAATCCTCACCTCATAGGTTTTTGCTGTCTATAAAATAACACGAAGAACCTGCAAAAACAATAGAGAAGGAGCATTGTCAAGACAGGAAAACGTGCATCCTACCTTTCAATAGGATGCACGTTTCTTTATTTTACACCAATGGTATCGTTTTCAAACGAAAATTGTCCGATTTTTTTGTATTTTAAATAACGTTCGTGCACGAGTTGTTCAGGTGTTAATTTTGTTAATTTCTGTAACGATTCTTTCAATACATTATCAATGTATTGAGCTTGTTCGTCAACTTGTCGATGAGCTCCACCTCTTACCTCCTGAACGACTTCATCCACAATACCCAATCCCTTTAAATCTGGTGCGGTGATTTTCATTGTTTCAGCTGCTTGCTTTGCTAACGTTGCATCTTTCCACAGAAGCGCTGCTGCACCTTCTGGTGAAATAACAGAATACGTAGAGTTCTCCAGCATATGAAGATGATTGCCAATTCCTAACGCAAGGGCTCCGCCACTTCCACCTTCGCCAATCACAATGCAAATAACGGGTACTGTTAAGCCAGCCATTTCAAATAAATTTCGTGCAATGGCTTCACTTTGTCCTCGTTCTTCTGCTGCTTTTCCTGGATAAGCACCTTTTGTATCAATAAAACAAACGATTGGACGATTAAATTTTTCTGCCTGTTTCATCAAGCGTAGCGCTTTACGATATCCTTCGGGATGAGGCATTCCAAAGTTACGACGAATGTTTTCTTTTGTATCTTTCCCGCGCTGATGACCAATAACTGTGATAGGCATGCCGTGAAACTTAGCAATGCCCGCCACAATTGCTTCGTCATCACCAAATGTACGATCTCCATGGCATTCAAAAAAGTTCGTAAATAGGCGTGAAATATAGTCAAGGGTTGTTGGACGCTCAGGATGACGAGCAATTTGAACACGATTCCACGGACTTAGATGTTCATAGATGTCTTTCTCTACTTTTTCTAGGCGCGTCTCTAGCTTTCCAATTTCATTCGATAAATCTACATCTGTATTTGTCGCGAAATCCCTTAGCTCTTGAATTTTATTACGCAATTCAATAATTGGGCGTTCAAACTCTAGTTCTCCTACCACTCTATTTCACCACCTGTTACATGAATATCTAAAATATTGATTAGTTTGTCTTTTAAGTCATGACGCGAAATGACGGCATCTAATTGGCCATGCTTTAATAGAAATTCAGCTGTTTGAAAATCTTCAGGCAAATCTTCACGAATGGTCTGCTCAATAATTCGTCGACCAGCAAATCCGATGAGTGCCCCTGGTTCTGCAAAATTATAATCTCCTAAAGAAGCAAAACTAGCGGAAACTCCTCCTGTTGTTGGATGTGTCATAACAGAAATAATGAGTCCACCTTGATCACTAAACATTTTGAGGGCCGAGCTTGTCTTTGCCATCTGCATAAGACTTAATACACCTTCTTGCATACGAGCACCACCAGATGCTGTAAAAATAATGAAAGGCACTTGAAGCTCCATTGCTTTTTCAATTGCTCTTGTAATTTTTTCACCTACAACCGAGCCCATACTGCCCATTCGAAAGTGTGCATCCATAACAGCTATGACCATTTTCATCCCATCTATCTTTCCTTCTCCTGTTACAATCGCTTCATTTAGATTCGTTGATGCACGATCTTTTTCTAGCTTTTCTACATAATCAGGAAATGATAACGGGTTCTCTGATAACATATGTTTGTCATACTCAACAAACGTGCCTTTATCAACTAAACTATCAATACGCTCTTTTGCCGTCATTTGATGATGATGTCCACAATTTAAGCAAACTTTTAGGTTTTTATTAAGCTCTTTTGTGTACATAATCTTTTTGCACTTTTTGCATTTTGTCATAATGCCTTCCGGTACATCTTGCTTTATATGTTCAGACGGTATCTGTGCATATTTTCTTTTTTTTGCAAATAAATCTCTTAACAAGGTATGACCTCCTCTTGATCCTTCTACACGTGAGCAAAAGAATCTCTATTCATACTCCATTGCTTTTTATCTACTTTACAAGAAAGCAAAAAAGGTTTGTGTAGAAAGGTGACATGTCCTATTCGACATTTTCTGCTTGTAATGGTTATCTATAAAATTGCTCATGGAGATGGAGGGCTTGCTTTTTATTTCCACTTATAATTGCTTCAATTAACATTTCCATTCTCTCTTTATCATTACAATCACTTACATCTTTCATCGTTCGAGCATATCCAGCGACTGCTCTCCAAATTCTGTATAATAAATGGTTGTCTGTTACGTCGAATAACACTTCAAAAAGATAGTCATACTGCTCTTCTTTATTAGTCATTCGCCGCTGGAATGTTTGCAGTGATGACGATGTCATTCGCTCTAAAGATAGGTATAAACACGTACGTTCTAGCCAATATTTCGTTTCCGCTAAATCATCTTTTGCTTTATGATCTTGCAATAAAAAGGTAGCTAATACATCAATTAATTGGTGTTCACCAACTTCTTTAATAAATGTACCTTCACCGCGCCTTGTTTCAATAATTCCTAATAGTTCTAAGGCTCGTAAAGCTTCCCGCACAGAAGACCGTCCCGCATTTAACCGTTCAGCAAGTTCTCGCTCAGATGGAATTTTGTCACCTGTTTTTAATCCATCTGCTTCCATCATTTCTCGAATTTGCTCTAGAATCTCAACATATACTTTTGACCTTTCACTCATCAACGTACCGTCTCACTCACTTTATTCAATGATTGCCAAGCGACGCGTTTTTTCTGCTACTTCTTCAGGGTTTACTTTCATACGTGCAACGCCTGTTTCCATCGCCGTTTTCGCTACCGCGGCCGCTACAGCAGGAGCAATTCTTGCATCAAAAGGAGCTGGAATTACATAATCAGCATGTAACTCTTCTTCTGAAATTAAACTAGCAATTGCTTCTACAGCTGCCATTTTCATTTTTTCATTAATATGAGTAGCACGCACATCAAGTGCTCCTCTAAAAATACCTGGAAATGCTAATACGTTATTTACTTGGTTAGGAAAGTCAGAGCGTCCTGTACCAATCACTTTAGCACCCGCAGCCTTTGCTTCTTCTGGCATAATTTCCGGAACTGGGTTAGCCATGGCAAAGATAATTGGATCTGAATTCATTGTCTTAATCATTTCTTGTGTTAAAGCACCTTCAACAGATACACCGATAAATACATCTGCTCCTTCAATTACATCTGCTAATTGACCATCGATCTTGTCACGATTTGTATATGTTGCAACCTCATCTTTTACAGGATTCATTCCATAAGGACGACCTTCATAAATTGCGCCTTTTGAATCACACATTGTAATATTACGCACACCGTAGCGATAGAGTAACTTTATAATCGCAATCCCAGCTGCTCCAGCACCATTGGCAACCACTTTGATTTCAGACATCGATTTGTTTACAAGTTTTAATGCATTTACAAGACCTGCTGCTGTTACAATTGCTGTTCCATGTTGATCATCATGAAAAACAGGGATATTTGTTTCTTTTTTTAGTCGCTCTTCTACTTCAAAGCAATTTGGTGCAGCAATATCCTCAAGGTTAATGCCTCCAAACGTTGGCTCTAATAATTTTACCGTTTCTACAATCTTGTCCACATCTGTTGTATTTAAACAAATAGGGAATGCATCAACACCGGCAAAACTTTTAAATAATACAGCTTTTCCTTCCATTACAGGCATTGCTGCTTCTGGTCCAATATTTCCTAGACCTAAAACGGCTGTACCATCTGATACAACAGCAACCATGTTACCCTTCATTGTATACTCATATACTTTATTAACATCGTCATAGATTGCTTTACAAGGCTCTGCAACACCTGGAGAATATGCTAAACTGAGGTCTTTCGCATTGCGTACAGGGATTTTAGATTTAGATTCAAGCTTTCCTTGATTGATTCGGTGGATGTGTAGTGCTTCTTCACGTAAAGACAATTAAATTCACTCCTTGTAGATAATGGGTTCAACATATGTGATAAATAAATAAATAAATAAAATATATAATTAACAGATTTATACAGGGTGGTCAGACCACTCTAACTATTTTACAATATAACAACAATGTAAATCTGTAAAGATTATTTCAACACAACATTTAAATCTCCTAGTATTCCTTTTAATTCAGCAAGAAGAGTTTTATCAGCATTCACTGCATATTCATTCGGTAATCGCAGCATTCGCTTCTCATCTTCGTAATAAAGAATAACTGGTGTATTCCCATTATATGCCGATAATAATTGTCGAATTTGTCGAAGCATGTTGGTTGTTTGATGTTTTTGTTCGATTTTTAAATAAAGCTCCTCATGTCGCAGCGTTTCTTTTAGCTCTTGTGCGAATTGCACATGTTGAATAACCAGTTGTTTTCGGTTGTCTCGATCTTCTACTTTTCCTTTTACAGCTAGTACTTCCCCAGTCTTTAACAAAGAAGAAAAGCGTTTATATACTTTCGGAAACACTACGGCGTCCATTTCACCCGTTTCATCACTGACTGTAAAGAACGCCATCTCTTCTCCTGCTTTTGTACGAATGACTCGTTCTCTTGCTAAAAAAATGATTGTATCTGCATTAGATATAGAGAAAGATTGAGTTAATTCATAAATGGTTTTCCATTGATTAAATATACGAATTTCTTTATAAGGTAATACAGGATGGCTTGATAAATAAAACCCAAGAACTTCTTTTTCTCTCTTGAGACGTTCCTCTAAGGAGAGCTCATCTTCATGTACATATTTCGGCTTTAGCATAAACTCATCATCGATGAATCCTTCTGTAGAATGGTCGGTTGGTTGAACAAGATTCGCATGCTCCATAGCAACATCAATACTTGCTAGTAAAGTAGCTCGGTTCTCTTCAAATTCATCAAAACAACCTCCTACAATAAGAGATTCTAAGACTTTTCTGTTCACAATCTTCATTGAAACACGCATACAAAAATCAAATAAATCTTCAAAAGGTTTTTTTCTTCTTTCTTTCGTTATTTCTTGTAAAGCTGCAACACCCACGTGCTTAATCGCTGCTAAACTATAGCGTATTTGTCCCTTTTCCACCTTAAACGAATAAATGCTGTTATTAATAGAAGGTGGTAAAAGTGATAAATTTCGTTGCTTAACCTCTTGAATATACTGTGCTAATTTCCCTTCGTTTCCAATGACGCTTGTTAGCAACGCAGCAAAAAATTGAACAGGATAATTGGCTTTTAAATAGGCTAGTTGATAAGCTACCATGCTATAAGCCACGGCATGACTACGATTAAATCCATAATTGGCAAATTGAACGATTAAATCATATATTGATTGAGCAATCTGCTCTTCATACCCATTTTTTATACACCCTTGCACAAAGTGACTTCGTTGTTCATCTAATACGAGCTTATTTTTCTTACTTACTGCACGCCGTAATAAGTCCGCTTCACCTAATGTAAAGCGAGCCATTTTTGATGCAATCTGCATAATTTGCTCTTGATAAACAATTACACCGTATGTCTTTTTTAAAATAGGCTCTAAAATTGGATGAGGGTAGTGAACGGGCTCTTGTTTATGTTTTCTACGGATATACATAGGAATATGTTCCATAGGTCCTGGTCGGTACAATGCATTAACTGCTACAATATCCTCTAGCTCCGTAGGTTGTAACTGTTTTAATACTTTGCGCATTCCTTCTGACTCTAGTTGAAAGATACCAGTCGTATCTCCCTTGGCTAACAAGGTAAACGTTTCAGAATCGTTCAGTGGAATATTCTCTAAATCAATTCGTTCTCTTGTGTCTCTCTTAATTTGCTTGACAATTTCATCTAAAATAGTTAAATTACGCAATCCGAGAAAGTCCATCTTTAACAATCCAAGATCTTCTAGAGCTCCCATTGGAAATTGCGTTAAATAAACACCATTGCTTCCTTCTTGTAATGCGACTTTTTCTGTCAACGATTTCTCACTTATAACTACGCCCGCCGCATGAGTAGATGTATGTCTCGGTAGACCTTCAATTTTCATCGCAGTTTGAAACAAGTTTCGAGATTGAGCGGACTGACTTACAAAAGCTCTTAGAGGCTGAGAAAGCTCATAAGCTTGTCTCAACGTAATTCCAACTTTGTTTGGAATTAACTTGGATAATGTACTAACTTCTTCCGCATTCACTCCCATTGCTTTTCCTACATCGCGAATGGCTGCTTTTGCTGCTAGCGTTCCAAACGTAATGATTTGTGCAACATGTAGTTGTCCGTATTTTTCAGCCACATATTGAATAACCTCATCTCTTCGATTATCAGGAAAGTCAATATCAATATCAGGCATTGAAATTCGCTCAGGGTTTAAAAATCGCTCAAACAAAAGATCATACTTAACTGGATCAACATTCGTAATACGCAGTACATAAGCAACAAGTGATCCTGCAGCTGAACCACGTCCTGGCCCTGTTAGAATATCCTGTCGATGAGCATAATCCATAAAGTCCCATACGATTAAGAAATAATCACTAAAATTCATCTTACTAATAATATGTAATTCATATTGTAAGCGCTCTACATATTCTTTTGAAATACTGACTACTCGTTCCTTTAAACCTTTCTCACATAAGTGCTGTAAATATTCATCAGCGCTTTGCTCTCCAGGTACAGGATACCTAGGTAGAACCGTTAATCCTAATTCCAAATCCATCTTACATCTTTTTGCAATTTCAACGCTATTCTTAAGCGCTTCAGGTAAATGAGTAAAGAGGCTTGTCATCTCTTCAATTGTCTTTAGATAATACTCTGACCCCTCTAATCGTTCTCGATGTTCGTCTTCTAACTGTGTACCTTGTTTAATCGCTAACAAACAATCTTGAGCAAGATGCTGTTCTTGCTCTAAATAGCGCACATCATTTGTCACAACCAGTGATACGTCACATTTTTCAGCTAATTCTATGACCTTGGATTGTAACTCTTTATCTTTAGCATCATGGTGTTGAACAGCTAAATAAAAGTGGTCTCTTCCAAATGTGTTTTGAAAGAAACGCACAGACTCCTCTGCTTCACTTATACGTCCTTGTTGCAACAAATCCTCAATTTCTCCCCGCTGTCCTGGAGTAATAGCAATAATTCCTTCACTATAATGAGGAAGCCATTTTCGATTTAGTCCTTTTGTTTCTTTTGTTTGAACGATGCTACTCATTTTTAATAAATTTTGATAGCCAACTTCATTTTCAGCTAGTAAAACCATCGGATGCGCAACGCTCACTTCGTCTCCTTGACTATCTAAAATAGACAACGTCAAGCCAATAATTGGTTTAATTCCTTCCTGCTTACATGCTTTATAAAAAGGTATTATTCCGTACATGACATTTTCATCTGTCAGTGCCACTGAATCATAGTGTAATTCCTTAGCTTTTTGAACTAGCTCTTCTACCTTCACTGAGCTTTGTAATAAGCTGTATGAACTTTGTACCTGTAAATGAACAAAAGGCACATGTCTTCCCACCCTTATAATTTATCGTTATCTTTATTATAAAATTTGTTGTCCATACACACAAATTACATAACTTCCTCAGTTTGTCCATATATATGAAAAGAGAGGAGGCTATTTTATGAAAGAACCATTCATGACGTTATTTATATGGAGTTATTTTACTTCTTTAGGAATTATTTTAGGCGGTTCATTAATTGGTGCATTCGGGGGATTTCTAGTGGGCAAACCCCCTCTATATACGATGTATATGTTAAGCAATAGCCTAAAGATTTGGGCGATTGTGGGGGCCATTGGTGGAACGTTTGATACCTTTTACAGCTTTGAACGAGGCTTGTTTGAAGGAGCAACAAAGGATGTGTTTAAGCAAATTCTTCTTATCTTAGTCGCAATGGGCGGCGCTCAAACAGGGTCTATCATTATTAAATGGCTAACTCAGGAGCACCTAGGTACATGAGAGTTCCAGATAACCGCCTCTATAAACGGTCTGATTGGCAACGTTTCTTTGCTGGATTAGCAATCGGCGCTATTATAAGCTGGGGGGTTTTTTTAGCCTTGTATGGGATGTCTCAAGATGCCAGGATTAAATATTTTAATGATCGAAAAGAAGAATTTGAGGATTTAAAGCGAGACAAAGAAATTTGGATGAGTGAAAAAGAAGCACTAAACAAAGAAAACAAACGAAACCTACTTATTCAAGATATAAAAGTAAGAGTCGCTACCGAACAAAAAGAGAAGTACAAATTGGACAGCTATTCTGCTTATCTCATTCAAGAAAGTGCGAAAGAAGAAATTGAATATTTAATCTCAAAAAACATAGAAGATGTCTATAATTCAAATCAATTATTAAAAAAAGCAATCGAAAATAAAGAGTACAAAATCGACAAAATGTTGTACACTGTTGAAGTTCATGAAATTTTATTTTATACAACACTGTCTGTTCAGTTAAAAATTAAATCAGTGAAAAAGATCATTTAAAAAAAGAAAAAGTCAAACAAGGTAAAAAACACCTCATTTGACTCAAACTAAAACATCCCTTGTTCATCTAGTTATCATAATAAATAGATGAACAAGGGATGTTGCGTATCTACTAGATCGTTATTTTTCAACCAACGCTCTAGTAGCAGCAAACATCTTCTAAATCCGCTAATACACTCTTCACTTCTTCCCAGTCATAAATAGAAGCTCCGGCTGCCATTGGATGGCCTCCTCCTTTATACCTTTGAGCAATTTTATTAATCACAGGACCCTTAGAACGTAAGCGAACGCGAATAAGGTTATCTTCTTCTACGAAAAACGCCCACGCTTTAATTCCTTCGACATTGCCTAATATGCCTACTAATTGTGACGCATCCGACGGGGTCACATCATATTTTTGTAAAATTTCTTTTGAAATAATCATTGAAGCTACACCTGATGCACTCATAACGAAATTTTGCAACACATAACCTTGTAAATGGGCAACATTCACTTTTGTATTATAAAGTTGATCATATAAATCTTTAAACTCAAAGTTATATTGAATAAGCTGACTAGCATATTCCAAGGTTTTAGGCTTTGTACTCGGAAATAAGAAACGACCTGTATCTCCTACTATACCTGCGTAGATTAATTGAGCGCCTTTATCTGTCAACGTTAGACCTTGCTCTTTGCCGTGTAAATACAGTTCAAAGATCATTTCACTTGTTGAACTAGCATCCGTATCAACCCATAAAAGGTCACCATACGCATCTTCATTCGGATGATGATCAATTTTAATGATTTTCTTGCCTTCTTTATAGCGCTGGTCACACACTCTCTCTTCATTAGCGGTATCACAGATAATGACTAGAGCTTCCTTATATATTTTATTTTCTATTTCGTTCATTTCGTACAAAAATTGCAAGGAGGATTCCGGCTTACCTACTACGTAAATTTGCTTATGAGGAAAAGAAGCTTTCAGCACTTCTGCCAATCCGCATTGAGAACCATAAGCATCTGGGTCTGGACGAACGTGTCGATGAATAATGATGGTGTCAAACTGCTTAATTTCTTCGAGTATTTGATCTTTCATTTATCTATCTCCCTCTCAATTCATTTCGTAAAATTTGAATGTTTTGAAACAATACGTCTATAACACTAGAATTTCATTTCATCTATCGGTACAATAAAAGAGAATGAATTAAAGCGTTTTAATGGAGGAACAACAATGCCTTTTCTTGTTATATTAATCTTATCTTCACTAGGTTTCTATGTATACCTAAAATTAAAATATGTTCGTTCAAAACGTCCTATTGAAAAGCAATGGTTGTCTGCAAAATCCAGTATTGCCTTAGGCGTATTCGTACTATTTTTTGGCATTAATCAATGGTTTATTTATCAAACCACTCTATCTATTATCGTCGGTCTTCTTTTTGTCTTAATAGGTGCCGGAAGCATATGGGCTGGGGTTCGCGCTTACAAACATTACTTACCTTTTGTTATCAAAGAAGCGCAAGAGCAAAAATAGAACGCACTACTTACTAGCGTATATAAGGTACATTTATGCAAAATGGAACGTCCGTTTAAATCCTAACAATCTCAGGACTTAGATGACGTTCCATTTTACAAAGATGAACCAAAAAAGAAAGCTCTGTTTCACGCCATCCCATTCTATGAAGGACCAATGACTGATTAACGAATTATGTTCGGTCAAGAATTTGGGCCATCATTAACGCTTTTCCTACAACAATGCCTTCATTGTAAACTTCTACATCTACTTTCCCAAACTTTCGTCCAAGCTCTAATACTTTTGGACGAATTTCAATCATACTTTCAATTTGAACAGGCTTAATAAAATAAATCGTGATGTTTTCGATAACTAAATCACCTTTTTTATAAGCGCGCAAGACACGATTAGCCGCTTCCGTTACAATGGTTGTAAAAACACCATACGAGATTGTTCCCATAAAGTTGGTCATCTGCGGCGTAATTTCACAACGATAATATTGCTCTCCTTTTGTTTCCTCAACATCAATGAATTGATTTGTCACGATATCATCAATTGTTTCACCGACTTGAGGTTGGCGTTGAATCATTTGCAATGCCTTTAATACATCTTGCCTACTAATGATTCCTTCAAGACGATGATACTCATCAACAACGGGTAATACCTCAATTCCTTCCCACACCATCATGTGAGCGGCAGATGCAACAGATGTTTTTCCATGAACCGTCATCGGATTTCTTGTCATCGCTTTTTCAATTGATGTACTGCGGTCAAAACCCATTACGTCTTTGGATGTAACCATCCCGTGTACTTTTAGCTGTTGATCTACAACTGGAAAGCGACTATGCTTCGTTCTTTCATTACACTCATGCCATTTTTCAATTGTATCTGCCAAACGTAAAACAATCGTTTCTGTAACAGGTGTTAAAATGTCTTCCACAAGTACAATTTCTTTTTTTATCAGTTGGTCATAAATCGCTCGGTTAATCATTGTAGCAACAGTAAAGGTATCATATGTTGTTGAAATGATTGGAAGCTTCAATTCATCAGCAAGACGCTTTACACGGTCTTCTGTATCAAACCCTCCCGTAATAAGAACGGCAGCTCCAGCTTCGAGCGCTAACTCATGAGCATTTGTGCGATTTCCAACAATAAGAAGGTTGCCAGCTCCTGTATAACGCATCATCGCTTCAAGCTTCATTGCCCCAATAACAAATTTATTTAAGGTTTTGTGTAATCCTTCTCGTCCACCTAATACTTGTCCGTCTACAATGTTTACAACTTCTGCATACGTTAACTTTTCAATATTTTCTTTTTTCTTTCTTTCAATTCGAATGGTTCCGACGCGTTCAATCGTTGATACATATCCTTTATTTTCGGCATCTTTAATTGCCCTATATGCGGTGCCTTCACTCACACTTAATTCTTTTGCAATTTGCCTTACCGATATTTTTTCACCAATCGGTAAAGAATCAATATATTGTAAAATTTGTTCGTGCTTCGTCGCCAAATTTGTTCACCCTTTTAAAGCATTTTCACGCTTCATGCTTTTCTACTAGATTTTATAAAAACTTTTTTATTTTACAGCAAATAGTTTCTTCTATCTTTTATTATAAGGGTGCACGTTGTTTGATTCAATGTATCTTAGCTCCGTTGATAAATTCTTCTCTGTCCTTGTTTTGTTTGTACAACTTGCTGGCGTTCTTTTTTAGTACGATAAAGAAATGCTGATAAGTTTCCTCCTACTACAAGAACAGATAAAAATAACCATGATAAAGAAAAAATCCCCTGCAGCGTTTCAGTATTTAAGACCAACTTGGGCACGGCATAATAAAGCATAAATCCACATAATAACAGATAAAGCAACGTTTTATTTTTCACTTTTGCTCTCTCCTTGCATTAAAGTTAGTTCATTGTATGCACTTGTCCGGAAAAAAAGAAGAGTCTGAGTGAAAAGGAATGAAGAAAAACCAAGCCATCCTTTTCGCTCAGACAAGAGAGCACTATCTTTCTTTTATTTAGGCTATTTTTATAAACGGTGTTGCAATTTAACAACTAGTAGAAAGTCTTTTTAATTCTAGATTGTTCACGTTCTGTTCTAATCAACCTTTCGCAATTACGTTTCAAAAAACAACACCTTTTAGATGAGGATTTTTACACCTCCACGTATTCTCCAGCATGTAACACTTGACCTTTTGCTTTTGTTAATCTTTCTACAAAAGCGTGTGGATCTTGCTTAATAACAGGAAAGGTATTGTAATGGATAGGAACCACAACTCTAGCATTAATCCATTCGGCAGCTAAAAGGGCATCATCTGGTCCCATTGTAAAGTTGTCTCCTATTGGTAAAAAAGCGACATCGATTGAATGATGTTTACCTAAAAGCTTCATGTCAGAATAAAGAGCTGTATCTCCTGCATGATAAATCGTTTTTTCATTAATTGTAATGAGTAACCCCGCAGGCATGCCTGTATAGATGATTTGCTTTGTCTCTTCATCTGTATAACTTGAACCGTGAAATGCTTGTGTCAGTTTAACTGTACCGAAATCAAATGTATGAGAGCCACCAATATGCATTGGATGAGTATTTACTCCTTTCCAACTTAAAAAAGTAGCCAACTCAAATGGGGCGATGACAAGTGCATCATTGTTTTTTGCAATCTCAACCGTATCTCCAACGTGGTCATTATGACCATGCGTAAGCAAAATAACATCTGCTTTTATATCACTTACTTCTAAATCTGTAAGCTCATTTCCATTAATAAACGGATCAATTAAAATAACTTTATCGTTCGCTTCGATTTTTACAACAGAATGACCATGATATGAAATACGCATTATACTCTCTCCTTGCTATTGTCGTTTTCATTATATTTAGTTCAAGAAAAAACAAAGAACTCCTTGTCTTTTTTACTATTACCCTTATTTTGTTTCACTTTAACCTTTGAAGACTTTTATGCAACTCATGTAAGACTGTTCCACTAAACTGTGTTTCTTTTTAACAACTAGTAGGATATAGCTATCTTTAACATCTTTGCAGCAAAGAGATACTAAAAAAGAAATGTACCAAACAGAGCAAAAAACGCTTTATTTGATACATTTCCTCGTTCTAAATGATTAGATTACATTTGCCCAAGCAACGTTCGTGCATCCGCATATGTTAACTGATGAGCATCAGCCACAGCATCATACGTGACAAATCCATTTAATGTGTTGACCCCTTTTAGTAATGCTTCATTTTGTAGACAAGCAGCTTTGTAACCTTTATTTGCGATTTGCAACGCGTATGGCATGGTTACATTTGTAAGGGCGAATGTAGATGTACGAGGAACGGCTCCTGGCATGTTTGCAACTGCGTAATGAACGACACCGTGTTTTTCGTAAGTTGGATGATCATGAGTTGTAATGCGATCTGTCGTTTCGAAAATGCCACCTTGATCAATGGCGATATCAACAATGACAGAACCTGGCGACATCATTTGAATCATTTCTTCAGTTACAAGCTTCGGAGCTTTTGCTCCTGGGATAAGGACCGCACCGATTACTAAGTCTGACTCTCTTACAGCTTGTGCAATATTGTAAGGGTTAGACATAAGCGTTGTAATCTCTTTGCCAAAGATATCATCCAATTGCCTTAAGCGATCTACATTTAAATCAATGATGGTCACGTGTGCTCCTAGCCCTACCGCTACCTTTGCAGCATTTGTCCCTGCTACTCCTCCACCAATAATGGTCACTTCACCACGTTGGACACCAGGTACCCCACCTAGTAAAATTCCTTTTCCACCTTTTGTTCTTTCTAAAAATTGAGCTCCGACTTGCGAAGACATCCTTCCTGCCACCTCACTCATAGGTGTAAGGAGCGGAAGAGATCTATTGGGCAATTGAACAGTTTCATAAGCTATTCCGATTACTTTGTTATCAATCAATGCTTTCGTTAATGCGGACTCAGCGGCTAAGTGTAAGTATGTAAATAAAATAAGTCCTTCACGAAAGTATTGGTATTCTTCTGCTAACGGTTCTTTTACCTTCATCACCATATCCATGGCCCACGCCTCTTCGGCACTCTCAACAATGGTTGCTCCAACTTGAATATATTGGTCATCATCAAAGCCTGATCCAATTCCTGCACTTTTTTCAATGTATACTTCATGACCATTATTAATCAGATACATGGCGCTTGCTGGTGTCATCGCAATTCGATTTTCATTATTCTTAATTTCTTTCGGTACACCAATTCTCACAATTATTCCTCCTTGTTCAATTAGTGGCTACACCTAGAAAGTCTGCCGTTAAACTTTTTTTAATTTCACACTTTCTAGGTGTATAAAGTTCTCTTAGCTTTAGAAGATCTGACATGACGGAAAAGCTGTCATGTCAGATCTTCTAAATGGATTTCTACATTATATGCTCATGACTATTCGTATAGTTCACTATCACTCTTTGCTTCTACATCTTCAATCGGCTGAGCCATATACCCATCTCCAACGACACCACTTGCGTAAGAATCCATTAATTGTTGAAACGTTTCTTGTTCTCCTGCTTGATCGTATTCATATTGATGTTGCGGATGCTTTTTGTCTTTCATTTTTTTCGCTCCTTTTGTTATTGTTAGTTTACACACATTAATTTTCCTTCTTTTTTTATATGTTATACTCCTAACAAAACGAAAAGGCTTTATCATTCGTTTATACATGAATGATAAAGCCTTTTTTGATTTACACGTCATTTAAGCGTTGTTTTTCTTTTTGAATGGCCATTTTCACTTGTTCAAATCCTGTTCCACCCGCACTATTTCTACGATTAACAGCTGTTTTGGGATGAAGAACTTCATAAATGTCTTCTTCAAATAGGTGAGAAGCTTCTTTATATTGATCAAACGACAAATCCATCAAATAGATGCCTTTTTGAATGCATGTTAACACTACTTTCCCTACGATTTCATGAGCCTCACGAAACGGCATACCTTTTGCAGCTAAATAATCAGCAAGCTCCGTTGCATTTGAAAAGTCTTGTTGCGTTGCTTTTTCCATCACATCCGTTTTGACCGTCATTGTTTCAATCATACCAGCAAAAATAGTCAAGCACCCTTCAATGGTCGTAACAGTATCAAACATGCCCTCTTTATCTTCTTGCAAATCTTTGTTGTACGTTAATGGTGTTCCTTTTAATACCGTTAACAAACTAAATAAGTGGCCATATACACGTCCTGTTTTCCCTCGAATCAATTCAGCCATATCTGGATTTTTTTTCTGAGGCATAATGCTACTCCCCGTCGCATACGTATCATCCATTTCAATAAATTGAAACTCATGACTTGACCAAATAATTAACTCTTCACAAAAACGAGAAAGATGCATCATGAGAATAGAGCTATTACTTAAAAATTCAATAATAAAGTCACGATCACTTACAGCGTCCATGCTATTTTCGTAGATACCATGAAATCCTAACAGCTGTGCACTATACTGACGGTCTATAGGAAATGTCGTACCTGCTAATGCTCCTGATCCTAAAGGAGATAGATCAATACGCTTTAACGATTCTTCATATCTTTGTGCATCTCGCTTAAACATAGCTACATAAGCAAGTAAATGATGTGCAAATGAAACCGGTTGGGCACGTTGGAGGTGTGTATAACCTGGAAAAATCGTTTCAACATGTTGCTCGGCTTTTGTCACAAGCACATGTTCTAACTCATGTAAAAGTGACAAAATCACATTTACATGTTTTTTCAAATAGAGGTGCATATCTGTTGCTACTTGATCGTTACGACTTCTTCCTGTATGAAGCTTTCCTCCAACTGGCCCAATCTCGTCAATTAATAACTTTTCAAGATTAAGATGAATGTCTTCATATTCAGCAGAAAACGATAATTCTTTCTTCTTTGCTTTTTCAAGTAACACATGAAGACCGTCAATGATCTGTTTTGCATCTGATTCAGATAAAATGGCACACTTTTGAAGCATTTTAACATGAGCAAGACTACCTTCTATATCTTCTTCTACTAACTGTTGGTCAAACTCAATTGACGCTCCAAACTCATCAATCCATTGTTCAGGACGTTTCGTGAAACGCCCTCCCCACAATTTATTCATACGTTTGTCACCTTCTTGTTGTTGATTATGCTACTTACTTTTGTTGGTAGTCCCCATAATGTAATGAATCCAACGGCTGCTTGATGATCGAATTCATCTTCTTTTGTATAGGTTGCTAGCTTCTCATTGTATAGAGAATTAGGTGATTTTCGTCCTTCTACAATGGCATGACCTTTAAACAATTTGACTCTAACTACACCATTTACATATTGCTGTGTTTCTTGTAGGAATGCTAATAACGCTTTTGTTAACGGCGAAAACCATAACCCTTCGTAGATGACCTCTGTCAATTTCTTTGAAATGACTGGTTTGAAGTGTGCTATCTCTTTTACTAACGTTAAATCCTCTAATTCTTTATGTGCTTTTAATAGAGTCATAGCACCTGGACACTCATATACTTCACGAGACTTGATTCCAACAAGACGATTTTCAACATGATCAATACGTCCTACGCCGTGCTTACCTGCAATTTCATTTAACTCTAAAATAAGCTGTGACAAGGCATAGTACTGTCCGTTTAACGCTACTGGGACACCTTTTTCAAACTTAATCTCTACAATATCAGGCGTGTCTGGTGTTTTTTCTAATGATACTGTTAAATCATACGCTTCTTCTGGCGGTGCTGCCCAAGGGTCTTCTAATACCCCACACTCATTGCTTCTTCCCCATAGATTTTGATCAATCGAGAATGGACTGTCCAAGTTGATAGGAATTGGAATATTATGTTCTTTGGCATACTCAATCTCTTCTTCACGAGACCATTTCCAATCACGAACTGGGGCAATTACTTCTAAATCAGGATTTAACGCTTTAATTGATACTTCAAACCGAACTTGATCATTCCCTTTTCCTGTACAACCATGAGCAACTGCTACAGCTTGCTCTTGCTCCGCTACCTCAACTAACTTTTGAGCAATTAACGGACGAGAGAGTGCTGATACAAGTGGATATTTCTCTTCGTACAAAGCATGTGCTTGCAAAGCCGACAATGCATAAATATTCGAAAATTCTTCTTTTGCATCAATAACATATGATTTAATTGCTCCAATTGTTAATGCTTTTTCTTTAATAAACTGAAGGTCCTTTCCTTCTCCTACATCTAAGCAACAAGCTACTACATCATAACCTTTATCTTGTAGCCACTTTATTGCAACGGATGTATCTAATCCACCTGAATACGCTAATACCACTTTCTGCTGACTCATTTATATGTCCTCCTCTATATAACCATAAATTAATTTTTATTCATTTAAGTTAATAATAATGTAACAATTAAAGCTCTTCTTTTCAATACTTATTCACAAAAAAGTATAAAAATTTATCTCTTATGTTTTTCCGTGTGAAAACATGATGAGTTTTCAACACATATTATGTACAATAGAAACTAAGATAAGATGGGGTGAGCTAGTAAATGAAATCAATCTTTAAAATGGATGAGCGGTTAGGTATCTCTTTACCACGTCTTCAGAAAGAGTGGGAGGATTACACGAAAGAAGAGCAGCAAGCTATTCTATTAAAATGGGAAGAAATAAGAGGGACCATTCCTGATCGTATTTATGAATTAGAAACAATCATTAATGAGAAACAAGCGCAGTTAGGTGAAGAAAGTAATTTTGAACGATCTTGTCAATTGAATCATGATATTTCAGAATTAGCTTCCATTATTAATGATTTGTGGATTTGGTATCGTCTTAATCAACATGTATCAAAGGCTATTCACACATAAAAACAGGTTATCTCTAATGAGACAAAACAGTGTCTCTTTTGGAGATAACCTTTCCTTTTTATACATCTATATGTTCGGTATGTTTGTCCATAATCGATCGATATTGGTAGAACTTCTTTGCAAAATCTGTTACTTCTCGCGTAAAGCGGTAATTTAACCCTCCACCAATTGCCATGCTAATAATGGGTAAGCGATCATACGCTTTTCTCTTTGTCACTAAAATGAGTATGGTTTTGAGTAATTGCGTACACACTTTTTCAACCCATGTTTTATCGACTATACGTTCATTTCCTTCATAAAAGAAAAGATCGTAGTCTTGCGTAACTTCTTCTTTTATATGTTCCCATCCTTCATACTGCCAGCGCTTTGGTAAAGTAGCTGCATGAAAAACTTTTAAAGCAAGCATCATTTCAAACGGAGTATTTACTTCGTAGCCGTAGCTCATCGCGGTGACGTGGATAGCATGTAAGTTCAAGACTAACAACCCTGGTATATCGGCACCTAGAAACAAAATATTCCCCGTTCCAGAAAGAGCACCTTGTGTGAGAGAATAAAGTCGCTGTTTCGCTAATTGCTGCTCACATATATAAGAAAGTTGATCAAGGTGTAGTCCTTTTATTTCTGATAACTGTTTAATATCCTCATTAAACACGCGTGAAGACTCTAGAATTTGTATTTTGGCATTTTCATGAATTTGTGTTCCTTGAATAATTCCATTTAAATGAAAAATCCAATTATCTACTTTTTGTAAATATGTAGAAAGTACATCATCTGGAATGAGCGACAATGAACGATCTAACCACTGTTCGTATGTTACTTGCATTTCAGTCGCTTCATAATGTTGCAGTGATTTCTCCCATTGCTCAATCTCACTAAGCAATTGTTGCTCTCGATTTGTTAATCTCACAATCATCACCCTTTTCCTAATGCCATTTCCTTCATTATATCAAATGTTTATATGTACAGTGAAATAAGCGTCGAATCGATTGTGTAATAAAATAGCCTGCCTATCTACTCAGAAACACTGAATAAGATAGGCAGGCTATTTACATCATTTATTAATTTTCAGACAATCTGACAACATCACGCGCAATCATTACTTCTTCATTTGTAGGAATAATGATTACTTTTACTGGAGAGTGAGGGTAACTCACAAATGCTTCTTCTCCTCGTACGTTGTTCAGCGCTGGATCCCAATATACACCCATAAATTCTAGTCCACGAAGAACACGTGCACGTACGATATCACTATTTTCACCAATACCTGCTGTGAAGATAATAGCGTCTACACCAGACATACGTGCTGCATAAGAACCAATATATTTGTGGATACGGCCCGCAAATACTTCAAGTGCTGTTTCTGCACGTTCACTACCTTCGTCACTTGCTTTGATTAAGTCGCGTAGGTCACTCGAAATACCCGAAATTCCTAATAAACCACTTTCTTTATTTAAAACATTTAATACTTCATCAGCTGTTTTTCCTGTCTTTTCCATGATGTATGGAATTAACGCAGGATCAATATTTCCTGAGCGCGTTCCCATTGCTACACCTGCTAATGGCGTGAAGCCCATTGATGTATCAATTGACTTTCCACCTTCAATTGCAGCAATACTTGCACCATTTCCTAAGTGACAAGAAATTAAACGTAATTGCTCAATTGGACGTCCTAATAATTCAGCCGCACGTTCTGATACGTACTTATGAGATGTACCATGGAAACCATACTTACGAATACCATATTTTTCATAGTACTCATAAGGTAAGCTATAAAGATACGATTGCTCTGGCATTGATTGATGGAATGCAGTATCAAATACCGCTACAGCTGGAACATTTGGTAAAATCTCTTGGAATGATTTAATTCCAACAACGTTAGCTGGATTATGCAGCGGAGCTAAGTCTGATAAAGATTCGATTTCTGCTAATGTTTCATCTGTAATTAAAGCAGAATCCGCAAAGCGCTCTCCTCCATGAACAACACGATGACCTACACCTGTAATCTCGTCGTAGGATTTAATGATTCCAGTAGAAAGAAGTTTTTCTACTAAAATTTTTACTGCAACAGAATGATCCGGAATATCCATAACATCTGTTTGCTTTTCATCATTTACTGAAATGGTAAATACCGCATTATCTAAACCAATACGCTCTACTAAACCTTTTGTTAACACGTTCTCACTTGGCATTTCAAATAACTGAAACTTAAGTGAAGAGCTACCGGCATTAATGGCCATAATTTTTGACATAAGTTAATACAGCTCCTTTTTTGTTGTACGCACATCATCAACATGACGAACAGAACGAACTTAAAAAGTAGGCTCTCTACAATATTCTATGCATTTCGACACGTTTTCTATCCTTATCCATTTAATCATTCACTACAACATATTTCAAGAGCTACTCCGCTTTGAAAGCGGTACCTGAAAATATTCGTTATTTTCTAAAAATAGCTATTTAACAATTACGGAACCATTCATTCATTTGAGTCATCATATCATTCATTGCTTCACGGTTTGAAAACTTTGGTAGCTGAACAAGAAGAGCTTGCTTAGGTGTGACAACACCTTCGCCTTTTTTCTGTATAATGAAAATACTTTTCGCCATACTTTCTTGCTTAAACATAGAAAGTGGAAGCTGAATTAGTCCTTGAATGACTGCTACCTCTTTTAAGAATGCATGTAGACTCTTTGCTTGTTCCGTTTCAAACAAATTATTTGGCACGAGAAAAATACCGTAAGCCCCATCTTTCATATGATTTAAACTTTGCTCAATAAATAAATGATGAGCATATGAGTGACCTTCTTCCGCTCTTACTTGATATGCCTTTGCTCCCTCATCATTTGGATAATATCCTACTGGTAAGTCACATACAACTAAGTCTACAGGATCAATGAATAATGGCTGTAAACTATCTTGATTAAACAATTGAACACCATGCTTTTGTAAGTTTGCATTTACATACGTCAGCTTAATTAATAAGTCATCCACATCAATTCCATAAGCTGCATCAATTAATTGATGATGATGATTTAAAATGGTTGTTAGTAAGTTACCAGCTCCAACTGCTGGGTCTAGTAGGTTATAATTCGACTTACCTTCCATAAACTTCCCAATTAAATAACTTACAAACAAGGACACTGCATCTGGTGTCATTTGATGATTTGGTTGAACCGCTTCTTTCATTCCTTTTAAAATGGCAAGTTGATAGGCTTTACGAATTGTTTCTCCATCTATTTTTTCTAAGTTAATGGATTCATACTCTCTTTCTAATCGCTTCTTGGTTACTTCATCTAGTTCATCCTGTAAAATCTCTCCATGAAACATGTTTTCCCCTGTCTCAGCTATGGCCTCCAGGTATAAACAGTTTAATTCTTTACGTAAAATAATCGCAGTTTGATCAATGGCAGAAAACACTTTTTCCATTTCTGTTAAATGACTCATGTCTTGTCCTCCTTTTTTCTCTTCTATCTATATACTTACGAACCGTTATAAACAGCGTAATCATGATAATAAGAACATCCCATTTTATCATAAATACTAAATTGAACACAAAAAAGAAAAACGAGCTAACGCCAACAAAGACAAAACCCCCTGACTCTTCCATCCATTGAATGACTGGATAATGTACAGGGGGCTTTGTTAAACTATTCTTTTCTTATTTACAGCTTATAAAATAAGCCATCCTCACTTTTACTGAGCCGCTTTTGCTGCTTCGATTGCTGCCTCATAATTAGGATGATCTGTTACTTCGTTCACATACTCTACGTGTATTACTTTATCATTTGAATCAACTACAAAAATAGAACGAGCTAATAAACGTAGCTCTTTAATCGCTACTCCGTATGCTTCACCAAATGATAGATCACGATGATCTGATAAAGTTTGGACATTTTCAATGCCGTTTGCTCCACACCAGCGCTTTTGAGCAAATGGCAAATCAACACTTACCGTTAATACTTTTACATTATCTAGCTGAGCTGCTGCTTCGTTAAAACGACGAGTTTGAGCATCACAAACACCTGTATCAATTGAAGGTACAACGCTAATTAAACGCACTGATCCCTTTGTATCATTAAGCGTTACTTCCGATAAATCATTTGCAAGAACCGTAAAGTTAGGTGCAGCGTCCCCTACTTTCACTGGACTACCCGCTAATGTTACTTCATTTCCTTTAAATGTAACTGTTGCCATTGTTAATTCCTCCCTTTTAAAGATATGTACAGTGTAAATATAGCCTTTCCACTACTAGAATGCAATTATTTCAGTAACGAATAAATGAAAAAGAGCAACTTATGAGAGATTCACTCTCTCATAAGTTGCTCTTTAGGTATTTCAATTCAAAATCGTTATAAATTTATTTGCCCCGTATGTCCCTCTCCATGCTGTTGAGTAGACTGGGATTGTTGTGTTGAATGCTGATTATTTGTATTTTCATTTTTCTTAAACATCTGTTGGATTCTCTCAATTGCTTGAGGTGCTGTATCTAAGATTTTTTCGTAAAGATGAGCACTTTCATTCAAATGTAGCATTTTAATTCCTGTTGCATTGACAATTAAAAAAGCAATGGGTGTGATTGAGACACCGCCCCCACTACCTCCTCCAAATGGGAGCTTCGGTTCGTTTTGCTGCTGATTCTCTTCACTTTTAGATGACTTTTGTCCTTCAGCCTGAAACTCACTGCCTCCTGCTGCAAACCCAAAACCTACTTTTGAAACTGTTAAAATGACACTGCCATCAGGTGTTTCTACGGGATCGCCAATGATTGTATTCACATCAATCATTTCTTTTAGATTTTCCATCGCTGTTGACATTAGACCTTTAATTGGATGTTCTCCCATATTGGTAGCCTCCTTATGTTTTTAAAGAACGTTCTTCATGTTCTGGTTTCGGCCTTAGTTGAGTAAAAAATTCTTTTTTTCCTTCATACGCGCTGCGCCAATACTTAAATGTCCGAAATCCTGCTAGAATAGCATGTCCGATACGAAAAGAAATTATGCATTCAAATAGAAATTCTGACCAAACATGTTGAAACACAGGTGTAATGGACATCTCTGGAGAATCTTTCAATTTCATATACTGACCGATAAGTGTAATAATTCCACTTTTTAATGTCCACCCTACCCCAATGGCCATTCCTGTATGAGCTGCATCTCCAATTCCAAATCTCGTATGCCATTTCATCTCTCTAATTGAGACTTTTTTTAGAAACCTTCTTAAAATTTTATGAAATCCCACAACATGTTGTAGAAATTGTTTTGTATCTTGCAAGAAGTCTAGTACATCATTAACAGAATAATCCTTTGCTGTTTTTTGATTCTCGTTTCCTTTATCTCCAGTTCCTTTTTCTTCTTCAACTAATATGGTGGGAGAATCTTTTTGAACCTTAATCACTGGAATCTCATATGTATAACGAATGAGCCCAAACCAAGCTGAAAAAGTAATTTTTGCATAATCATTATCTTTCACATGATTAACAGTAACGAATACCTTTATTTTCGTGAAAATGACAAGCAAAAGAAAGAGGAGTAGAAAGCCACATATACTAACAATCCATAACACTACGTTCACCCCTTCTTAGCTTTCCATTATGTCCTTCTCCGTCAGAAATAAACATAGACGTGAACCCTCTCTATGTTTATGAAATGAATGAAGCTACTTATCCTTTACATAGAAAAAGAGACAGACCTTATTAGTCTGCCTCTTTACCCTCGGTTTTCATGTATAACCGTTGTTTCAGCGAAATAGTCATGTAACCCTTGATTTTTTGGTAGAAACGCTACAAGAAGATACCCAATAAATAAAAGGGTTTTTGATATATAGCGACCAACTAATTCACGAAATACGATAACTGGCCAACTTAATTGTTCTCCTTTTATATGAACAACTTTTAATCCAAATACCATCTTACCAAGCGTCTGACTGCAAATCTTTGTCATTAAAATAAAGTAAAGATAGAATACAATGGCTGTTGTAATTGCATAAGGAGATAAAATTCCCCCTTCTCTTGATATATCTAACACTTGAAAGATTGGCTTGATCACTAATCTATTTAAACTACCGATGACAATAATATCAAGAACATACGCCCAAAAGCGCATCCAAAAGCCCGCATAATAAATAGAAGGATCTACTCTATTTTGTTCAACAACGCTCTCTCTCTCATCTAGCTTAGCCACTTCAGCTTCTATTAGCCCTTCATTTTTTTGTACATCCATACCTTTCACCCCTATTCCATATATAAATACATAAGGCGTGGTGAATTTGGTTTCCCTAACAGATTTAATACACCTGAAAGCTCTGACCGACCACTAAAAGCTTGTGTCATACTCATTGAAAGCCAAGATGGAAAGCTGAATGCTTGGTTGTATTGAACAACTTGCGCACCCTTTAATTGATGATCTTTCTTGATAGCTTTGATTGTATCTTCAAAGAACCCTAGCTCATCAACTAACTTTAACTCTTTTGCTTGACGCCCGTCGTATATACGTCCATCAGCAATTTTTCTTACTTCATCTTCAGATAAATTACGTCCTTCTTTGATCACATCCACAAAGCCATCGTACGCATTATTAACAAGATTTTGCATAATCGCTGCTTCTTCTTTTGTCATGTCTCGTCCAGGAGACATAATATCTTTATACGGACCACTTTTAATTGTGACATCTTCTACACCTAAGCGTCCTGCTAATTCACTATAGTTAATGCTTTGCATAATCACACCTAATGAACCTGTTAGCGTATCAGGAATTGCATAAATTTTATCAGCAGCTGTTGAAATATAATAGCCTCCTGAAGCTGCCATTGTTCCCATTGATATGTACACTGGCTTTTTTGTTTTCTGCTTAAATTCTGCTATTTTTTTATGAATCTCTGAGCTTTCTACTACACCACCACCAGGTGAATTGACCCTAATGATGACTCCCCCAACTGATGAATCTTCCTTTAATTCATCTAATGTTTCCAAAAAAACTCGATGATTATATCCACTCTGTCCTGAAAACGGACTTGCTTGGGCGTCTGTATCTTGAATGACGCCATTTACTTCTAGGACAACGACTTTCTTTGTAGGATCTCCTTCTTCTAGTACTGTTTCTGCATAAAGGTCATCGCTTCCTTGCCCAAACATAGAGCTTATTCCTTCTCCTTTTCCTGAAAACAACACATTTGTTGCAAAGCTTGCGATCACAGATACAACAAACAAGCCTAAAGCTAAACTAAGTGCAATCCACCGTTTTTTATTCATCTTGTACACCCTCCTAAAAAGATAACTAAATTGCAAGATAATTCTTTTAATTTTTTTCAAAATAATGATATAATTATTGTAGCAAACTTTTTTACCAGTTTACACCATAGTCACACAAGGGGGAACAGATATGCCTAATCGTCGTAATGTTTACTTATTTTATCGTAAAAGCAAAGAAATGAATGAACGAATTCAGCCATTATACAAATTAGCTGATGAACACAACTTTCATATTGTTAACGATATGAAAGAAGCAAACATCGTTATTGGAATTGGTGGAGATGGTGCATTTTTGCAAGCTGTACGTCAGACAGGTTTCCGCGACGATTGTTTATATGCTGGAATCGCAACTTCTGATCACCTTAGCTTCTATTGCGACTTTCACATTGATGATACTGAAAAAATCATTGAAGCGATGAAAACGGAAAACCTTGAAGTAAGAAGGTTCCCTGTCATCGAAGTTCAATTTGACAATAATCCATCCTTTTACTGCTTAAATGAGTGTTCTATTCGATCTTCTGTTATAAAAGCATTCTCTATGGATGTATTTATTAATAAAAATTACTTCGAGACATTCCGTGGAGATGGAATGGTTATCTCAACACCGACTGGTAGTACAGCCTACAATAAATCATTAAATGGTGCTGTTGTCGATCCACTATTACCGTGCATGCAAGTAAGTGAAATCGCATCATTAAATAACAACGACTATCGTACACTTGGTTCTTCGTTTATTTTAAGTGGTGAAAATACACTCACATTGAAACTACGCACTGATAATAGTCACTGGCCGACGATTGGCATTGACAATGAAGCGCTAAGCGCAAGACAAATTGAACAAATTAAAATTAATTTAAGCGATCGTCAGATTAAAACATTGAAATTAAAAGATAACTCGTTTTGGCAACGTGTTCAACGTACATTTTTATAATAATTAAACGTGACTCGAAAGGTCAGCTCCATTCCTTTCGAGTCATTTTTTCTTCTCTTAACAAATTTACTGCCTTATTGTTTGTACATAATGACCCCATCTATAACAGTATAGATAACTTCTACACCAGAAATTTCTGTTTCTTTGACTTTAAATAAATCTTTTTCAAGAACGGTAAAATCAGCTACGTACCCTTTTTCAATATATCCTTTTTTGTCTTCCTGACTAATTGCATAAGCGCTTCCTATGGTAAACAGCTGAATAGCTTCAAATACACTCAACTGCTCTTCTTTCATGTACACTTTCCCATCTGATAACGATTGACGTGTAACAGCTGCTTCAATACCTAATAAAGGGCTAATAGGCTCAATTGGCGCATCTGATCCACCTGCACATAAAATCCCTTCTTTTATCAACGTCTTCCATGCGTAACAATAAGAAAGGTTTTTCTCTCCAACTCGTCCAATGACCCATGGAAAATCGCTTACAACAAAGCGTGGCTGAATATCTAATACAACTGGAAGCTTTTTCGTTCTCTCAATTAACTCTTC
Source organism: Priestia iocasae (assembly GCF_016909075.1). GTDB lineage: Bacteria > Bacillota > Bacilli > Bacillales > Bacillaceae_H > Priestia > Priestia iocasae. The sequence goes on along the minus strand of NZ_JAFBFC010000001.1, from coordinate 33,602 downwards.
TCTCAAAATCTGAGCATGAATAATACGATCTCTTTGCCCTTTTTTTGGAGGATAATCTTCAATGCTATCTAACACATATTCAAATGCTAAATCACCAATAGCATGAACAGCAACTGTTCGACCATACTCCCGCGCTTTTTTTACAATACTTTTTAACTTCTCTAATGAATGAATAGCTACTCCATTCGTAGATGGATCATTGTGATACGGAAAGCTTAATAACGCTGATTGGCTACCTAAAGAGCCATCTGAAAAAATCTTCACCGAACCTAACTCAATAAAAGAGTTTTCATTTCGTACTTCCTCAGACAGCTCCATCATGTTATCAACTACCTCATGATGAACTAATAGATGCGCTCTGAATTTTGTTTTTTCCCCATCAATTACGCGTTTAAATGTTTCATATGTACGTAAAAATCCTCCATAATAATTTAAATCCTCACTATGTCCTCCTGTTAATCCATGTTTTATGCAATCGTCAATGGCAACTGTTAACGCTTTTTGCAGATACGCTTCAGATGCTAATGGAATATGAGCTGTAACAAGCTCTTGGGCTTGATCAAGCAGAAATCCATTAGGAGTGCCATCTTCATCTCGATGAATGACGCCACCACTAGGATCTTGAACTTCTGCAGAAAAGCCACTCATTTCTAACGCTCTACTATTGGCAATTAGTGCGTGACGACAAACTCTTTTAATAATTAAAGGGTGCTTTGTTGTCACTTCATCAAGTTGTCGCCTATGAAGGATATAAGGGTTCTCCCATTGGTTTTCATCCCATCCTTCGCCAATAATCCATTCTCCTTCTTCAACCTCGTTTACTTTTTCTTTTAATAATCTTAGTACTTCCTCTCCTGATTTAGCCTCTGTTAAGTCCAGACGAAGAAGTTTTTCTCCATGGCCAATTAGATGCAAATGGCTATCCACAAACCCTGGATACATGACTCGATTATGTAAAGAAATTTCTTCTGTTATTTTATGTTGCCATTCTCTTCTAAGAACGTCTTCTTTTCCAACCGCTTGAATGACACCGTCTTCTACCAAAACAGCCTCTACTGTCTCCCCTTCCCTTCTCATTGTATAAATTGTTCCACCATACCAAAGTGTGCTCACTTAAACCAGCTCCCTAGCTTATGTCTATTCACTTAATTAGCTATGACATACTATTTCATACATCCATTATAATAGAAAATTTATTAAATTCACAAAAATCATCCATCTCTTTACAAATAAAAAGAGTGGGGAAACCCCACTCTTTGTAGCCATGCTTATTTATTTGTGAATTGCTTATTTGTAGCTACCACCAAGTTGTTGTTCAGCCATTTGAACTAAACGCTTAGTGATCTCACCACCAACTGAACCGTTAGCGCGAGCTGTTGCTTCAGGACCTAGGTTTACACCAAATTCAGAAGCGATTTCATATTTCATTTGATCGATAGCAGCTTGAGAACCAGCAGCTACTAATTTGTTTGTGTTTGCCATGTGTTTTCACCTCCTTGTGAGTATAGATTGTGTAAAAACACATGGCTTCATACAAAATATATTTGGTAATTTTTTGAATGCGTTATATTAGAATAAATCCTCTTCAGCAACCAATGACTGGTTATTCAATTCAGATGTTAATTCCATTACCTCTGTATTTTGAACAGCTTCTTCAATTAATGGATCAAAATCAAAAAATTGTTCATATCGATTTACCTTCTCACGCTTTGGTTTTGTTTTAGGTGAGCTTGGTGTAAAGATCGTACAGCAGTCTTCATAAGGACGGTTTGATATTTCATGCGTATCAATCTTACGAGCAATTTTAATAATATCTGTTTTATCCATCGTAATAAGCGGACGAATAATAGGCGTGTTTGTTACTTCATTAATAGCAAACATACTTTCAATTGTTTGGCTTGCTACTTGTCCCAGACTCTCTCCCGTTACAATGGCTAATGAATCTTGTTTCTCACGGATTCTGTCCGTAATTTTCAACATCATTCTTCGTGTGGATGTCATTGTATAATTTTCTGGTATTTGCTTTTGAATAGCTTGTTGAACAGCAGTAAATGGAACAACGTGCAATCTTACTTTCCCGCTATATGCTGTTAACTTCTGTGCTAAATCAATTACTTTTTGTTTTGAGCGCTCACTCGTAAACGGAGGGCTATAGAAATGAACGGCTTCAATTTCTAATCCTCGCTTCATTGCTAGAAAACCTGCTACTGGACTATCAATACCACCTGAAAGCATAAGCATTGCTTTTCCACTTGCCCCAACCGGTAAGCCTCCTGCGCCGGGATAATCAAAGCATGTAATATAGGTTGCTTCCTTTCTTACTTCCACGCGTACATTTACATCTGGATTGCGTACATCTACTTTTAAATTTTCAGTATTACGTAAAATGTGACTACCAATTTCATAATTTAATTCGTGTGTATCTAGAGGAAATTGTTTGTCTGCTCGTCTAGCACTCACTTTAAATGTTGTATTAGGTTGATCAAATTCTTGTGCTGCTTGCAAAGCAAATTCTTTAATTTGTTCAATATCATTTTCAGCTTTTAGTGCCAAGCTAAAGCTTTGAATACCAAATACTTTTTGTAGCTCTTCAACAATTGGTTCATGGTTTTCACCGTTTAGGTGAACATACATACGATCTCTCGTAAATTTAATCTTGGCGTTTGAGAAAGCTTCAAGAGCTTGGGCAATATTTCGTTTCAATTGCTCCACAAACTTTTTACGATTTTGACCTTTTGTTGAAATTTCACCGTAACGAATTAAGATGTGATTATAAATCATAACGTTTTACCTCATTACTTTTTTTAGTTCATCAATTGTTTCAAAAAGCGCACTAACAATTATTTCTAGTTCATCTTCATTGTTTAGATGAGACAAACTAATGCGAATTGCTTCATTCGCATCACTCATACTTCTCCCCATCGCCATTAATGTTTTACTTGGCTTTTTTGTCTTTGATGAGCAAGCAGATGTTGTAGAGACGAAAATATCTTTCTCTTCAAGGCTGTGTACAAGTACTTCCGCTTTCATACCTCGAATGGTTATATTAATAATGTGTGGTGCCGTATTCATTCGTGCCGTATTCATAACAATTCTTTCATGCTGTACAAGACGGTTTATTAACTTCTCCTTTATACGTTCCATTTTCTTTATATGTTCTGCTTGATTTTGAACAGTTAGGCGTAACGCTTTAGCAAAGGAGACAATACCAGCAACATTTTCCGTTCCAGAGCGTTTCTGTAACTCCTGCGATCCTCCACTTACTAAAGGAAATAAAGTCACACCATCTCGTATATATAATACACCTGTACCTTTTAGACCATGAATCTTATGTCCAGAAATTGTACAAAGATCAATGTGTGCATCTTTAATATTTAAAGGAACTTTCCCAAGCCCTTGTACGTGATCTACATGATAAATGACTTTTGGATAGTTCTTTACTAACATTCCAACTTCTTTAACTGGCTGAACGGCTCCTACTTCATTGTTTACATGAATAAGCGAAACTAAAATGGTTTCATTCGTAATGGCTTTCTCTATATCAGCCACCTCAACAAAGCCATTCTCATTTACAGGAACATACGTGACGGAAAACCCTAGCTGTTCTAATTGTTTGAATGGTTCATGCACTGAATCATGCTCAATCGTTGTCGTCACAATATGTTTTCCACGCCCTTGGTGTTGCAAGGCAGCACCCTTTATAGCTAAATTATTCCCTTCTGTACCACCAGAAGTGAAAATAACTTCATTAAATTGAACCTGCAACAAGCTAGACACCTGTTCTCTTGCATATGTTAATAAATTTTCTGCTTGAACACCAAATTTATGGAGCGAAGATGGGTTACCATAATAAGTAGATGAAACTTTTACAAATGAATCAACTACTTCCTTATAAGGCTTTGTTGTAGCGCTATTGTCTAAATAAATCAATGTATGCGCCCCCTGTTGATTAATTGTAGGCATCGTATTATCATATCATATCTAATGTACTTTTTAAATTGAATTGTTAGTTTACTCAACAACTAGACAGAATATTTAGTTTTTAAAAATATTCGACAAATTTTTTAGAAAGTATGTTAATATGTATCAGAAAATAAATTTGGTTTTGCTTTTAGGAGGAAATATGAATAAGAAAACGCTTACAAAGAGAGAGACATTTGCCATCGGCTTAATGCTTTTCGCCCTGTTTTTCGGTGCTGGCAACATGATCTTTCCACCTGCATTAGGACAAGAAGCTGGAACAAACATGTGGAGTGCGACATTAGGCTTTTTAATTACCGGTGTAGGTTTACCGCTTATGGGTGTCATTGCTATCTCTAAAACAAATGGTGATTTCACTGAAATTTCCAAGCGTGTAAATCCTATTTTCGGAATATTATTTACAATTGTTTTATATCTAGCTATTGGGCCTTTATTCGGTATCCCTCGAACTGGCACAGTAGCCTTTGAAATTGGATTAACACCTTTTTTGCGAAGTGATATGAACTCAACAGGTGTCCCACTAGCTTTATATACTGTTGTCTTTTTTGGAGTAACCCTTTGGCTTGCACTAAATCCAACTAAGATTGTTGATCGAATTGGAAAGGTACTCACTCCTTTACTGCTAGGTGTATTAGCTCTTTTAGTGATTAAGAGCTTTATCACTCCTATGGGTTCTTTTCAAGCACCTGAACAAAAGTACACATCTTCTCCATTTACTCAAGGGTTCATCGATGGTTACTTAACGATGGATACGATCGCAGCGCTAGTATTTGGAATTGTGATCATTACAGCGATTAAAGAGAAGGGAATAAAGAGTGAAACAACTATAGCCTCTATTTGTGTAAAAGCAGGAATAATTGCAGCTGTAGGTCTTGTACTAGTATATCTGTCACTGGCTTATATCGGGGCTTCAAGTGTCGAAGCAATTGGATTAAAAGAAAACGGTGGATCTATTTTAACCTCTGTTGCTACTTATTTATTTGGCTCGTTTGGGACATTGATTTTAGCATTGGCTATTACATTTGCTTGCTTAACAACTTCAATTGGGCTAACAACAGCTTGCGGAAGGTTTTTCACAACTATCTTTCCATCGCTTTCATATAAAACGATTGTTGTTGTGTTAACCATCTTTAGTGCAATCATTGCAAATGTAGGATTAACTCAGCTCATCCAAATTTCAGTGCCAATTTTAGTGTTTATTTATCCAATTGCCATTATTTTAATTGTTTTATCTTTTATAGACCGAAAAGGTTCCTTATATCAAGAAGTATATGTAAGTACGGTTATTGCTGGTAGTATTGTTAGCTTAATGGATGCGTTAAAAGGAGCTGGAATGCCAATTCGAGCTATTGATTCATTATTTGAAGCTTACTTACCATTATATAGCCAAGGTATCGGATGGATAGTTCCTACCATCATAGCAGCCATAATTGGTTATGTAATTGGAAAAGTGCGTCATACAGCGAACTCAGACAATCACTCCAAAAAAGCTTCTTAAATAAAAAAAGATGACTCTGACTAAAAGTGTAAGTAACCTTCATTGAAAGGATGCTAAACTTTTACGAGTCATCTTTTTTATTTGTCAGCTGCTACAAGCTTTTGAATTCGCTCTACAGCACCTGGTTCTACTTGTTCAATAGCAGCAGATGCTTGGCTAAGAGCTTCTTTATACTCATATTTACGAAATGCTTCTTCTGCTTGTTGCAAGGATTGTGCAACGGTACTGTAGCTACTACGATAGCGGTTACCGTATTGGATAACCCTTTCAACAAGAAATGCTTCTTCTACCATATCCTCTGTTGCCATGAAAGTTGCTTGTACATCATCAATAGCAGCTTCAAGCAATTCATTTACTCCTCGAATACTTAACGGCTTTTCATGTAGCTTAACCGTTACTTCCTCTAAGCGTTTCTTCGCTTTTTCTACTTGCGCTTTGTATTCTTGTGGAAGACCAGGTAAATTACCTTTTTGAATAATTTTTTTCGTTTCTTGTAATTGTAGCTTTAATTCATTAATTTTTTCTTTTGCTATAATTTCATCTTTCCTTAACGCTTGTAGCATCTCTACATATGCATGCTGCGTTTCTTTTAGCTTCTCAAGTTGCTTGGCTACTTCTTCTAGCTCTTCTTGGATGACACTATATGCAATGTTATGTTCAGCAATTTTGTCTGAAATATTGTAATAAAAGTTTGTTAAGCGTTTTAACTCGCGTTCCATTTTATAATAAATGTCTAAGTCCGCTTCATTCACTTGATAGCTATGTTGTACAAATGTTGTTTCTTCTCTTAGTTCTTTATTTTTCTCTTGCAACGCTCTTAATGACGTCATAATAACATGTACTTCACGATTGATGGTATGATAAGCCATCACTTCGTGCTCTAATGAATCATACATACTTTCTAACTTTGCATTTACTTCATCTAGCTTTGTTGTTGCTTCTACTACTTGAAGGTTTTCAATTGCTCGAATAATTTCAGCTATTGAAACTCTTAAAGCTTCTATGGACTCTTCTATTTGAAGGTGTTCAAGAACATAACCTTGTTGAACCATCTCTTGATACCCTTCAAATAATTCGTCTAATTGAGTCGGTATGCTTGTTTGACACTCGATAAACACTTTTGGAATTTCATCTAAATAAGTATCAATCGTATGTAAGTCCCTTTGAATACTCAAGACTACTTCCCGCGCTTGAAGGTAATTACCATTGTCAGTTTCTTCTTCAAATAACGTAAAACGATCTTTTAACTCTTCGATAGCTTGCTCTAGGCTTTTTTCTGCCTTTCCATATGAGTAACGATGAGATAAAAGCTTTTTCTTTACTTGTCGATATGACTGCTGTAGCGCTTCAATATCATGTCTGTTGTCTTGTTCACTTCCAATTAAACTTTGTAGTTCATTTAAAATCTCATCAATGTTTGCTTTAATTTGCAAGAGTGTTGTATCAATTTGCGTAGCGAGTTGCTTGGCTTTCTTAAAGCGATATTTATCCGTAGCCTCTTCTGTTTCAAATAGAAGCTCATCGACTTTTGGAAGTTGAACAGCAACAATTTCATCCCACTGCTCACGCCAACGCTCAAACATTTCTTCTGTCTGCCCTGTCATGTTTAGCTCTTTGACTTTTGAAATTTCTTCTGCTACCGGCATATTTGCTAATTCCATTCTATAAGCTTCTAGCCGATCCACTTCTTTATATATTTGCTTGCGTGAAAACATCCCATACACAATTAACCCAATAATTAGTATGATTAGTGCTATAATGAGTTCCATATTAAGCCCCCTTACGCGACTCTCCCAATGACATCATAAGACATTTATAAAAAAAGGAAAAGATACCCTTTAAAGATTTTGCGTCAATGTTTTAATGATACCATGTTAACACTATTTTTTGAGCAAAAATTTAAATTTTTGCTCAAAAAATATTAGCAATCTGTCAAATGGTGTCGTTACAATAAACACAACAGATAAATCTCATATTTTTTCGACCTTTTTATCGTTAAAAATCGACAATTACAGAAGGTGATTTCACCCCCCGTAATGAGTTTGTATATAACGACTCTTTAAATGATGAAACTATAGGAGGAACAAAACATGAAAGCTGATAAACATCTCCATACTCCCTTTTGTCCACATGGATCTGCAGATACATTTGAACAGTATATCAACCAAGCTCTATCACTTGGATTTAATGAAATTTCTTTTACCGAGCACGCACCATTGCCAGAAGGCTTCATTGACCCAACACCCTTAAAAGATAGCGCTATGTCAAGAAGTCATATGGAACAATATATTTCTCAACTAGAACACTTAAAGAAGAGCTATGCAAACGACATAAAGATTCATATTGGCCTAGAAGTGGATTACATTATCAACTTTGAAAAGCAAACAACCATATTGTTAGAAGAATACGGACCTTATTTAGATGACAGTATCTTATCTGTGCATTTCTTAACGCAAGGAGATCAATATTATTGTCTTGATTACAGCGATGATGAGTTTGCACGTATTATCCACTTATTTTCAGGCGTAGAACATGTATATGAAGCATATTATCAAACGGTTTTGAAATCTATTCAAGCAGAGTTAGGGAAGCACAAACCAAATCGAATTGGACATGTTACACTCGTTCATAAGTTTCAAAAACGTTTTCCTTGTAAGAAAAACTTTAAAGGAACCATTACAACTATTTTAGACGAAATAAAACGTCGACAATTACAGTTAGATTACAATGCAGCGGGCTTATACAAGCCTTTTTGCCAAGAAGCGTATCCGCCTAGTTGGATTGTAAAAGAAGCACAAAAGAAAAAAATCCCTCTTGTATATGGGTCAGATGCCCACTGTTCAAAGGATTTAGGTCAAGGTTACACATCTCTTTTTCCGTTATGATTTTAATTGAAGAATAACTTTGTTACTTGAGTCATTTTCTCCGCAAATTGTATAGGAAATCCAACTTTCTACTTCTTTTCGATAGTGATCGACAAAGTAAGGCTCATGAGCAAATAAATGAAGCACTTCAGTCATGTATTGAGGGTGAAGATATGGCATCATTAGCATCCCTTTTAATTGTACGATTATAAAAGGAGGCTGCACTTTTCGAAATTGCCTCTCTTTCATCCCTCTTTCTAGTATCGTCTTAATATAAAATTTCTCTTTTGTTAAATATGTCGTCATAACTTCTCTTATCAGTATAGTATCAAGGGAGATTTCTCGATAAACAAACCGAGCAATATGTCGATGTTCATGTTGATACATTAGAACGTTCCTAACTAATAACATTAAACATTCTTTTGGGGAATGTGTATCAAGAAACTGAAATGCTTTTTCAATCTCTTTAATGTATCCTTCAAAAAACATAGTAACTAAGCTTTCTAAAAGACCTTCTTTACCATCAAAATAGTATGAGATGTTAGCGACATTTACTTTTGCTTTCTTAGCAATTTCACGAACAGAAGTCCCATCAAATCCTTTTGTATTAAAGAGAGATACCGCAGCATCAATAACTTTTTCTTTTGTTTTTGTCTTAACAGCCATTATAATCACACCCCACAACTTATTAATTGAAAAATCATTTACGATGTGACAGAATAGTTACATTATTAGAGAACTCTTAAAGTGTAGTAAAAATAAATAGTCTTACTATTAAAGGTTCGTTAGATTTAGACACATTCCTTTATCTTCTTATCGACAAAGTTGTGGTAAAAATGACGATGTTACACGTATTTATTAGGGAATTCGACATGTATAAAAGCGATGTATCTAAATACTGATTACGAAAACGGGGGAATTCTTCATGTTTCAAGTAGAAAATTACAGTGGTTCACGAGAAAAAGATTATGAATTGTTAATTAAACAATTACGTGCATTATTAGATGGAGAAACAAATTCAATTGCGAACTTGTCAAACGCTTCTGCGTTACTTAATCAATTCTTAACGGAAGTCAATTGGGTTGGCTTTTACTTAGCAGAAGAAGGTGAACTTGTTCTCGGACCATTCCAAGGTTTACCAGCTTGTGTGCGTATCCCTTACGGAAGAGGAGTATGTGGTACTGCTGCAAAGAATCAGCAAACCGAACTAGTGGCAGATGTTCACCAATTCCCAGGTCATATTGCTTGTGATGCAGCATCACAATCTGAAATTGTTATCCCTATTTTAAAGAATGGAAAATTACTAGGAGTATTAGACATTGATAGTCCTAGTAAAAATCGCTTCGATGAAATTGATCAACAATATCTCGAAAAATTTGTAGCTGAGCTAGTCAATCACATTAACTAACCTAAACCAGAAAGAAGCGGATGGGAACAAATTTGTTCCCATCCGCTTCTTTCATTTTCATTCACTAGGTTTTGCCTCAGCCTCGTTTATTTTAGGTTGTAACGATACATCTTACACAAAAATCATTTTCACTTTTCTGAATAAGAGGTGTTTTCTTTTTCTCGTTCCACAACTACTCTATTCTTCCCTAAGTCTTTTGCACAGTATAATGCTTGATCTGCACGCAGAACCAGCTCTTCAAGCGTATCCACTTTATCCCTTGACCAGCAGGAAACACCACATGAGATGGTTGCACTTGGCTTCGTTTCTGCTTCTACCTTCTTGACTAATCTTTCAGCAATTGTTACCCCTAATTCAATTGGAACAGATGGAAGATAGACAGCTAATTCTTCTCCACCCCATCTTGCTCCAACATCTTTCACCCGTATATTTTGGATAATAATGTTAGCAATTTGAATAATAATTTGATCGCCTATTTGGTGGCCATATGTATCATTTACTTTCTTAAAATCATCAATATCAATTAAAAGAAAAGTACCACATGGGTCTTGAATCATCGACTTTTCTACTTTATCATCTAAATAATTGCGAGCATATAAGCCTGTCAGATGATCTGTTACAACAAGCTTTTCAAGCTCTTCTCTTAACATCGAATTTGTAAATGCTAGCGTTGAATGATGAATTAAAGATTGAAGAAGTTTGAATGTATCAAATGTAAAAGAGTACGGGTCGCTATGTAGTACAATCGCTGCTCCTTTAACAACTCCATTTTGAACCATTGGTACAGCAATAATGGAATGATAGTACATTTCTTCATTTGAAAAAGAAAAAGGTGATTCATTTACAAAAATAGCTTCTTTTTCTTCTTGCAATCGGTTGTATACATACTCAATATAAAAATGGGCGGATGATTCTGAGAAAAATAAGGTACTTCCCTTTAACAGCTGATATTTATCGCTATGTTCCGAAAACAAAACAAATCCAACTTCTTGTGCATGAAATGATTCTCTTATTTGATGTGACATATAACAAATTGTATCCGTTAACCGTAAATTAGAGTTCAGCTGATGTGATGTTTCATTAATTAGTCTTAAATCATCAATAAGTCTTCGTGATTGAGCATAAAGCTGTGCCTTTTCTAATGCACTTCCAGCTGTATGTGCCAGAACCGTAATAAATTTAACAATATCTTTTGAGAATAGCTCTTTATCTTCTGTTACCACTTGCAATACACCATAGTTCCCTTGCTTTCCTTTTAAAGGTGCATATAAAATAGCAGATTGATTTACTAAGTCATATTCTACTTCTACTTCTCCACACACATAAGCTTCCATTGCTTTTTCACTAATATTTTTATTATCATATTGTAAGTATTCAATTGGTAATTTCCGATCATTTTTATTATCATACGACAACAGCAACAGGTAGGTGAAATCTGGATAAACTTTCTGTAACGTATAGACCGTTTCTTCGAGAATATCTTCCATTTCTAAAGATAAATGGAATTTTGTTGTAATTTGATAAAGCTGTTCATACTTCATCTCTTGACTGACAGCACGTTTATACGTTAATAATAGCTCAAGCATTTTTCCGCATTCCGTTGATAATTGTTCCCAAAATTCAGCGTCTATTTGACTTTCTTCACTTTGCACGATATGCAAATAGTACTTTTTTTCATCTGTACGCAAGCATATAGATACGTCGTTTCCTTCTACAGTAAAAGACTGTTGATTTTGTTGCCGAAGAAATGAGAACGCTTCAAAAACGAGGTGTGAAACAGATTCTCTTTCTATCTCATTTGTTGTAGACTCGACCGTATAACGGTTTGTAAATTCATCCCATATGATGAACGACACGCTTTGCAAACTGTATTCTTTCACAAGAAACTTTACTATTTTATTCATCATATATTGAAGAGAACTTGTATTTTCGTCTAAAGATAACACTTTGAAAAAGTAAGCTTGTAAATATTCTAAGTTCCTTTTATTCAATTCATTCACCATTATCACCTACAGTTAAAAGTACACCGATACATTAAACGCTAATATTACCATTATAATGAATAAAGTAATTTTTTCCTATCATTTATATATTACCTTTTCTAATGTATATACGTCTATTTAGAAAAGGTAGAGAATTGTTTACGAAGTCTTGATAAACTCTTCATAGGATAACATGAGATTATCCCATAATTGATGTGCTTCTTCATTCTTTTTCTTTTCTTCTTGACATTAGTATATAAAAATCATATAATTTTCGTTGTGTGAAATATTGCAGCCTATACATTCTTTTTTATGTTTTCATTTTGTTCCTCATCATTGAGGTGTATCTTGTAACTCTCTGCTGCTAGAGCGAAGGTACATGAAAACAAAATGAGCGTAGCCAAAGATTGTGTCTGTTTTTGTTTTGCATAAAATAAAAACAATAAGGAGGAGTCATTCATGGCTCGTTATACAGGTCCAAGCTGGAAATTATCTCGTCGTCTTGGTATCTCTTTAAGTGGTACTGGAAAAGAATTAGAAAAGCGTCCTTACGCTCCTGGTCAACATGGCCCAGGTCAACGCAAAAAAATCTCTGAATATGGTTTACAATTACAAGAGAAGCAAAAATTACGCCACATGTACGGTGTAAATGAGCGTCAATTCCGTAACCTATTCGTTGCTGCTGGTAAAATGACTGGTAAGCATGGTGAGAACTTCATGATCCTTTTAGAAGCTCGCCTTGACAACTTAGTATACCGTATGGGTCTTGCTCGCACTCGTCGTCAAGCTCGTCAATTAGTTAACCATGGTCACGTTTTAGTGAATGGTAAACGTCTTGATATCCCATCTTACCGTGTACAACCTGGTCAAGTGATCAGCCTTCGTGAAAAATCTCGCAACCTAAGCGCAGTTAAAGATGCTGTTGAAGCTACAAACTTCGTTCCTGACTACTTAACTGTAGATGCTGAGAAATTAGAAGGTACATTCACTCGTTTACCTGAGCGTTCTGAATTAGCTGCTGAAATCAACGAAGCACTAATCGTAGAGTTCTACTCTCGTTAATAATAAAAAAATCTCTCCTTTTGGAGAGATTTTTTTATTATTCATGACTATTAGGTTAGTAAAATACCCTCCTCCCTGTTTATCCATTTTTATGGATATGATTTAGGAAGCAGGGTATTTTTTATAACTATGGATGATTACTTCTTTGTAACATCACTTATTAGTATTGAATTAATGTGTATTTTTTCTTACCACGACGAATAACTGTAAACTGCCCTTCAATTCGCTCATCTTCTCCTACAACTTGTTGAAGGTCTTGCACACGCTCTCCGTTGATATAGATCGCTCCGTTCGAAATGTCTTCGCGAGCTTGGCGTTTAGAAGGCGAAATTTTACTATTTACTAATAAATCGATTAAACCAATTTCTCCACCTTCATGACGGTAAGATGGTACATCTTTAAAGCCTTGTTTAATTTCTTCTGCCGTTAATTCAGCAATACTTCCACTAAATAGGGCCTCTGAAATACGAATTGCTTGATTTAACGCTTCTTGGCTATGAACCAGCTTTGTCATTTCTGAAGCTAATGCTTTTTGTGCTTCACGTTTTTCTGGCGCTTCTAATGCCTTGGATTCTAATGCTATAATTTCTTCATGAGATAAGAATGTGAAGTACTTTAAGTATTTCACAACATCACGGTCATCTGTATTAATCCAGAATTGGTAGAATTCGTATGGGCTTGTTTTTTCAGCATCTAACCAAATTGCGCCACCTTCTGTTTTACCAAATTTTGTACCATCAGCTTTTGTAACGAGTGGCACTGTTAATCCAAATGCTTTTGCATCCTCTTCAGATTTACGAATTAATTCTAATCCAGCCGTAATATTCCCCCACTGATCACTTCCACCAATTTGTAGACGACAGTTGTAGTTTTGGTATAACTTTAAGAAGTCAAATGATTGTAAAATCATGTAGCTGAATTCAGTAAAGGAAATTCCAGATTCAATTCGCGATTGAACAGAATCCTTTGCCATCATGTAGTTAATTCCAAAGTTTTTACCAATATCACGTAGGAATGTAATAACATCTAATGAGCCAATCCACTCATAGTTGTTAGCAATAATCGCCGCATTTTCCTTCTCTTCAAAATCTAAGAAACGAGAAAGTTGATCTTTAATACGATCACTAAACATCGCAACTGTTTCTTTTTCGTTTAATGTACGTTCTGCTTTTTTCCCACTTGGATCTCCAATTAGTCCTGTTCCGCCTCCTACAAGCGCAATCGGTTGATGACCTGCTTGCTGGAATCGACTTAAAATAAGAATTGGAAGTAAGTGACCAATGTGTAAACTATCTGCTGTCGGATCAAATCCACAGTATAATCTTGTACTTTCTTTTGCTAAGAGAGCTGTTAAACCTTCTTCATCTGTTTGCTGATTAATAAGCCCTCGAAAGGTTAAATCCTTTAGGATATCCATACTTATAATCTCTCCTTTTAATTTGTTATTAAAGATAAATAAAAACAAAAAACGCCCCTTCTATAGAAGAAGGGACGAAAATATCGCGGTACCACCCTATTTGAAGCTTAATTAAAAAATAAGCCTCCACTTAAAACGATGTAACGGTCTACCCGTCTTTTGTTACTTACTAATTTATAGGTTCACAAAAGATGCTCAAGGATGTAATTCATGATCATCTATGTGCTGATTTTCACCAACCATCAGCTCTCTAAAACAGGGAGATTCTCACTACTTATTCCTATCTATGCCTAATTATTTGATTGAGTAAAAAAGTCTATACAGCAACATTATGCCCTATTTAAAAAGGAAATTCAAGTGCAATTATTAAAATTGTAGCTTCTATCGTTCACTTTACTGCAACTTAAAAGAAAATGCTTTCAATAGTCAAGTTAAAAGAGATAATGGTATCATAGAGGTATAAGTATGCGTTTAATAGAGGTTCAGGAAGTCTACATCATGGATTGTAAAGTAGCTTCTTTTTGGAGAAGCAATGTTAAATTTAATTGAACTTAAATATGACGAGCAACTAATTTTAATCGTTATTTTACAAGACAATTTTTTCTCCTCTAGAAAAACATAAAGGAGCTGAACAAATGAATATCTTTTTAACAGGAGCAACAGGATTTTTAGGTAAACGATTAATCAAAAATTTATTAACTCAAGACCACCACATCTATGTGCTTGTTCGTAATAAACATAAGTTTCATACACTGTGTCAATCACTTTCTTCTCAGCAATCAACTCGTTTAACCGCCATATATGGAGATATTACAAAAGAAAAGTTAGGCATATCAGACGTTGATTATGAAAGAATAAATGAGCAAATTGATGCCATTTATCATATGGCTGCACTTTTATCGTTTGACCCTGCTGATAAAGATGTGACATTTAACGTGAATGTGGACGGAACAAGAAATGTCTTAGAATTCGCTAAAGAGATTGCAGCTAAAAAGTTTTTCTATGTAAGTACTGCTTATACGCTAGGAAAAAGCGAGCAAGGGTACGAACAACTTTATTCGACGGATCGCTCATTTGTTAACTACTATGAAGAAAGCAAATGCGTAAGTGAACATCTCGTTTTCTCTTACAAAGAAGATTTCAATGTTTACATTATGCGCCCTGCCATCATTATTGGTGATTCAATAACAGGTGAAGCAGATACAAGCTTTGCATTGTACGGGTTATTAAAAGGGTTAAAGCTCTTAAAAAGAAAAATATCTAGAAAAGACAATTGGACAAGTAACATGTATCGCTTACTAATCAATCCATCAACACAATCTAATTTTGTACCTGTTGATTACGTAGCTGATGTTTTAACCATTGGGTTAACTTACGCACAGCCGAACAAAATTTATAATATTACAAACCCACATCCTCTAGACCATCAAGTAATCTTTGAGATTGTAAAAGATGTTTTACAGTTTCCAAATCTTAAAATGGTGGCAACAGCTGATGAAGCAACATTTTCTAAGGAAGAGCATTTCGTTAACGAGCCGCTCAAAGTATTCCACTCATACTGGAATCGTTCCATTATATTTGAAAGTCAACATACAAAAGAGATGTTAGAAGAAGCTAATCGAAATGAGCTGAACATGGATGAGGAGATGTTAAGGCGCATTATCTCTAGTTTCGTTAAAGAAAGAGTACACTCATAAAACATCCCTTACCTCTCTATCCATTGATTTTACTGGATTTTTGGGGTAAGGGATGTTGTGGGCTGAGCCAAACAGGAATGTTCTTTATCCCTTCTGTCTCAGCCCCTTCTATTAATCTTCCATTGTTGATAAATCACCAGTTGGTAAATCAAGCTCCCACGCTTTTAAGACGCGACGCATAATTTTACCACTGCGTGTTTTTGGTAGCTTATCACGAAACTCAATTTCACGTGGCGCTGCATGAGCGGCTAAGCCTTTCTTTACGAATTGACGAATGTCTTCAATTAATTCGTCTGATTCTGTATATCCATCGCGTAACGCAATGAACGCTTTAATAATTTCTCCACGAACTGGATCTGGCTTACCAATTACACCTGCTTCTGCTACTGCTGGATGTTCCACTAGTTTGCTCTCAACCTCGAATGGTCCAACACGTTCACCAGCTGTCATAATCACATCATCAATTCGGCCTTGGAACCAGAAATATCCTTCTTCATCCATATAGGCTGAATCTCCAGATACGTACCAATCCCCTTGCATGAAGTAGGATTCGTACTTCTCTTGATTATTCCAAATCGTATACATCATTGAAGGCCAGCCTTTTTTAATCGCTAAATTCCCCATTCGATATGGAGGAAGCTCATTTCCTTGATCGTCAACGATTGCAGCTTTCACACCTGGAATTGGTTTGCCCATTGAGCCTGGTTTTACTTCTAAGCAAGGGTAGTTACAAATGGTTTGTCCACCTGTTTCCGTCATCCACCACGTATCATGAATACGATTATTAAATACTTTCACACCCCAGCGTACTACTTCTGGGTTAAGTGGCTCACCAACACTTAAAATATGACGCAGTCCACTCAAGTCATACTTTTTAACTAAATCATCTCCAGCACCCATTAACATGCGAAATGCCGTTGGTGCACTATACCATACTGTTACCCCATAGTCTTCAAGGGCTTGGTACCAAGTATCTGGACTAAAGCGTCCACCAATAATGACGTTGGACGCGCCAACTAACCATGGACCAAAAATACCATATGAAGTACCTGTTACCCAGCCTGGATCGGCTGTACACCAGTATACATCGTCATCTTTTAAATCTAACACCCACTTGGCCGTTTGATAATGTTGAATCATCGCATTATGTACATGAAGTACACCTTTTGGCTTCCCAGTAGATCCAGATGTATAGTGTAACAACAAACCATCTGTACGCTCTACCCATTCAATTCGAAGATCTTTACTAGCTTCTTCTAAACGTTTATGGAAATCTAAAAATGGACCTTCTTCAGTAATGTTTTCTCCTACGAGAATAACATGTTTAAGTGCAGGTAATTCATCGACGGGAACACGTTGGAGTAATTCTGGAGTTGTAATTAATACTTTTGCATCACTATCTTCTAGGCGGTCTTTAACAGCGCCTTCCATGAAAGCTTCAAATAAAGGACCAACAATAGCCCCTAACTTAATTGCTCCCAAAACAGAAAAGTATAATTCTGGAGAACGAGGCATGAAAATAAAAACACGATCTCCTTTTTCTACATCTGCCTGCTTTAGCACATTCGCTGCTTTATTAGATAAATCTTTCATTTCTTTATAGGTATACTTTTCATCTCTATTCCCATCGCGATAATAAAGAGCTACTTTGTTTTTCCTAAAAGAGTTTGCATGCTTATCAATTGCTTCATAAGCAGCATTTACCTTTCCAGTTTCATACCATGAAAATTCTTTCTCCACTTGTGACCAATCAAACGTCTCGTAAGCTTGATTATAGTCCTGTAAGTTATAATCCCCTTTTGTTACAGGAAGCGCTTCCACTTTCATCACAAACTCCCCCTTATGTATGAAATTTACAAATCTATTATAATACATTATTTAACTTTTCTCAATTTTAAAAATATTCTTTTAGAAAATTAGTAGAAAAGTCGTTATACAACCTAATATTCTACTTAACCTATCAATTCCCTTTAAAATGTGTTATTTTTTTGAAAACGCTTTATATTCTGCTTTTTTATGTATAATAGAAGAATATTATACTTTTCTATGAAAAACTCAGGTGGTGAATAAAGTGAATCATCCAAAAACCTATAATGCAAAAGAATTAAAAACACCTATTGGAACAATCGTCATAGAAGGTCCCATTCCTTCTCATAAACTAAGAGAGCTTGAATTTCATAAACAACTCGTTGCTTTTAGACCTCCAGATCAACAAAAGAAAGCATTAATTGAGATTGCAGACTTACCAGAAGGTAGAATACTAATTGCACGTCATCTAGATACAATCATTGGATACGTAACGTACCTTTATCCAGATCCGTTAGAAAGATGGTCAGAGGGCAACATGGAAAATTTAATTGAGCTTGGCGCTATTGAGGTGGCAGCTCCTTTTCGAGGATATGCAATCGGAAAGAACTTACTACAAGTATCGATGATGGACGATGCAATGGAAGATTATATTATTATCACAACTGAATACTATTGGCATTGGGATCTCAAAGGAACGGGATTAAATGTATGGGATTACCGTAAAGTAATGGAGAAGATGATGCAAGCAGGCGGTCTAGAATGGTTCGCAACCGATGACCCAGAAATTAGCTCACACCCTGCTAATTGCTTAATGGCACGTATCGGAAAACGAATTCAACCAACTGCAATTCAAGAATTTGACCGGTTACGCTTTCAAAATCGTTTTATGTATTAACAACTAGATTTCATCGTAGTCTCAAGCATACTTGATATAAATGAATAAGGAGTCGTTTTCATATGATTGTTGAAGAGATGATGATTCAAGATGTGATTACATTAAGGCCTACTAATACCATCGAAGAAGCAATTAAACTACTGGAAGAACATAAAATTAGACATATCCCTATTGTGAATGATCATAACGAATTAGCAGGAATTATATCGGATCGTGATGTACGAGATGCAAGTCCGTCTATTTTTCATCGCAATACTCATTTAGAGGACTTACAGCAACCTATTCAATCTATTATGAAAACATCTGTTATTACCGCTCATCCACTTGATTTTGTAGAAGAAGTAGCATCGGTATTTTATGAGTATCAAATTGGTTGTCTTCCTATTACAAAGAATAATAAGTTAGTTGGTATCATAACAGAGCGAGATCTTTTACATACACTCATTCAATTAACCGGTGCTCATCAGCCTGGCTCTCAAATTGAAGTAAAAGTAGAAAATAAAGCTGGTGTTCTAAGTGAAGTAACGTCTATGTTTAGAAAACATAAGATTAACATTTTAAGTGTACTCGTCTACCCTGATAAGGATGATCGTTATAAGGTTATCGTTTTTCGAATTCAAACATTAAATCCTACGGTGATTATTACTGAACTAAAACAGGAAGGCTATGATGTCCTGTGGCCTAATTTACCAGGTATCTCTTTATGACCAAAAAAGATTGTGTATTTGTCTATTCAAAGGAATTTTTAAACTATAAATTCAGTAACAATCACCCCTTTAATCAATTACGAGTAAAATTAACATATGACCTATTGACTAGTCTAGGTGCATTACGTCCAGAAGACATTGTTCCACCACGATTAGCAACAGATTCAGAGCTAGAATTAGTACATGATTCTAATTATGTTCAAGCTGTAAAATTAGCAAGTGAAGGAAAGCTTCCTGCTGAAAAAGCATCCGACTATGGATTAGGGACAGAAGATACACCTATCTTTCCAAATATGCATGAAGCAAGTTCCTACTTAGTTGGTGGGACCTTAACTGCCGTGGACCATGTTATGACTGGTAAAGCTAATCATGCACTAAGTTTAGGTGGAGGATTGCACCATGGATTTAGAGGCAAAGCATCGGGTTTTTGCATTTACAACGACAGTTCTGTTGCCATTAAGTATATACAACAAAAATATGGAGCAAAAGTGCTTTATGTGGATACAGATGCACATCATGGAGATGGTGTACAATGGACATTTTATGATGATCCAAATGTTTGCACACTTTCTATTCATGAAACAGGAAGATACCTGTTTCCTGGAACGGGTAATATTAACGAACGAGGACATAGTGAAGGATATGGATATTCTTTTAATGTTCCTGTTGATGCCTATACAGAGGATGACTCATGGCTTGAAGCCTACAAAACATCTTTAAAAGAGGTAGCAGCTTTCTTTAAACCCGACGTTATTTTAACGCAAAACGGTGCAGATTCTCATTACTATGATCCTCTCACACACCTTTGTGGGACAACACGTATGTACCGTGAGATTCCTAAATTAGCCCATGAAATAGCTCATCAATATTGCAACGGTCGATGGATTGCAGTTGGTGGAGGTGGATATGATATTTGGCGTGTTGTTCCAAGAGCATGGTCATTTATTTGGCTTGAAATGATTGGGCAACAAGATATAAAAGGACCTCTGCCTCATTCCTGGATTGATACGTGGTCCAAAATTGCCCCTTTACCAATTTGCAAAGAGTGGGATGATCACGATGGCCTATATGAGCCTATTCCTCGAAAGGCTGAAATTACGGAGAAGAATACCCAAACACTTAACAAAGCACTTTTTCCCATTCGTCAACACTTAAAGAAAGCTTGATTTGATGGCAAACTAGCATTGATAGAACCGCTATAAAAAATACCCTGCCCGAAATCCATTCCTTTTAACGGATTTAAGGCAGGGTACTTTGTTTTGTCTATCAAATAAGGCTTTTAAATTGTTAGACGTTTTTTAATCAATAACTTCCTTACTTGCTGGATCTGAAATTACAATTTCAACACGACGATTTTTTTGCAAATTGTTCGGATTTGTGTTTGAAACAATTGGACGTGTGTCCCCATAACCCACTGCAATAAAACGCCTAGGATCAACATTATGCTCAGAAGTAAAATAACGAATGACACTACTAGCTCTTGCTGTTGATAGTTCCCAATTTGATGGATAACGATAAGTCGTAATTGGACGATTATCTGTATGACCCTCTATCTTTACGTAATTAGGAATACCTGAAAGGAGGTTTCCAATTTTACTAAGAAAGGGGTATGCTTGTGGAAGAAGGATGGCCTCACCTGTATCGAATAGTACCTGCTCTTGTAGAACGAGTACTACTCCACGGTCATCTCGATTGGCAACAATCACATCTGTTAAGTCTGCTTCATCTAAGTATTGTCTGACTTCGACTAATATTTGATCTAATGAATCAGATTCTCCTTGAGTACTAGCTATTACATTATTCTCTTTAGGTGTTAATTCGGTACTTGGCGAAAACTTTTGTTCATCTTGAAGCTCTGACGATTTATTTTGATTTTCACCGACATTTTTTACAGTAGAAGACTCCATATACTCAAAAGGAATGACAGATTGATTGTATTCAAAAATTTCACGATTCTGCAGTGACTGAGCTAATGCTCTAAATTTCACATTATCAATTTGTGACATTGAAAATAGTAAAATAAAAAACACAAGAATTAAGGTTACTAAATCTGAAAATGTGACGAGCCATTTTTGATCAGAAGAAAGAGGGCGCTTTTTTCTTCTATGCATTGAGCACACCCTCTTCTTCTTCTTCGACTACCTTTTCTGCTATACGCTCATTAATTGGAAGAAAAGCACTAAGTTTTTCTTCTAAAATCTTAGGATTCTGACCACCTTGAACACCAATAACGCCTTCAATGACAATTTGTTTTAAAAACACTTCTTTTTCTGATTTTATTGCTAGCTTAGCTGCAGTTGGTTGAAAAAATAAGTTTGCCATTAACGATCCATATAACGTTGTTAACAACGCAATTGCCATGTTAGGGCCTAATGTTGAAGGATCATTTAAATTTTTCAGCATCAATACTAAGCCAATTAATGTTCCAATCATTCCCCATGCAGGAGCAAATTCCGCTGCTTTTTCAAAGATATTGCGCCCTTTTGCATGGCGATCTTCCATTGCAATAATTTCAGCTGTCATAATATCATTAATAACTTCAGGCTCAACGCCATCAATTGCTAATAGAACACCTTTTTTAATAAAAGGATCTTCAATTGCTTCCATTTCTGCTTCTAATGCCAGTAACCCTTCACGGCGAGCTTTTTCAGCTAATGACACGAAAGTTTCTATCAGTCCTTTTAAATCTTGTTCATCTGTATGAAATGCTTGTCTACCTACTTTGAAGACACTCTTTAAATCAGACATAGGAAAGCTAATAAATAAAGCTCCCAAAACTCCACCTATTACAATTAAAAGAGACGATATACTAACAAAAGCCATAAAACCTGCTAGACCACCACTTGAGACAATACCAAAGATAACCATTACCATACCGATAATTAATCCAATCGGTGTAAGCACATCAAACTTTTTCATAATTTCTCTCCCTGTCGACTAAAAACTTCCTTCCCTTTTTATATCGACAAGTTTTTTATTTTGTTGATTGTCTATACTCAATTCGATGTGGAAGTTGTACAATATTGCTATCCACTGTTTCTTTATTCATATATTTTGTAAGTAAACGCATCGCTACCGCTCCGATATCATACATTGGCTGTACCACTGTTGTTAGCTGTGGACGTACCATTGTAGATAATCGTGTATTATCAAATCCAACTACCTCGATGTCATTTGGAACATTTAATCCACGGTCCTGTGCACCATGAATAACACCTAATGCCATTTCATCTGTTCCAACAAAGATAGCTGTTGGCTTTTCTGTTTCTTCAAGTAATTTTTCAATTGCTTCAATTCCAGAATCGTACGTATAATCTCCTTCGACAATATATTCTTCGCGAAGAGATAAACCGCTCTCTTTTAATGCACGCTCATAGCCTTTTACTTTCTTTTCTTTATTAATCGGCTCTTCTAATGTACCTGATACAAATGCAATTTTGTCATGTCCATTGTCAATTAATGCTTTTACAGCATCATAAGCAGCTTGTTCATAATCAATTGTGACAGATGGAATTTGGTTAGTTGATTCAATTGAAGCAGCAAGGACAATTGGTACAGGTGATTTTTTCAATTCTTCTACATGAGATTCTGTTACATTACCACTCATAAAAATAATTCCGTCCACTTGTTTACCTAACATTGTATTTAACAAATGCAATTCTTTATCTTGATTTTGGTCCGAGTTACTTAAAATGATATTATACTTGTACATCGTTGCAATATCTTCAATACCACGCGCAAGTTCTGCATAAAAGATATTTGAAATATCTGGGATAATAACGCCTACTGTTGTTGTTTTCTTACTAGCCAAGCCTCTCGCTACAGCATTTGGACGATATCCTAAACGTTCAATTGTTTCTAGTACTTTCTTTCGTGTAGATGGCTTTACATTTGGGTTACCATTGACAACACGTGAAACAGTTGCCATTGATACACTCGCTTCTCTTGCTACATCATATATTGTTACATTCACAAAAAAACACTCCTTATTTTAAAACCTTTTGTTTTAGTCTACCCTTATTTAAAAATTTGTAATTATGTATATACATAAAACATTTTCATCGAATGTCTTTAATTAATATACGATACTCTGTACATGACCGCAATGTATTTACGTTGTTTTCGTACATCATTCATAATATTGTAACCTTTACATATTTCTTAATGAAAGAGAGACTCCTTTGCGTAATAAAGTCCAAAAACTCAATTACATAAAGAAGCCTCATCTACCAATTTATTTGCTTTTTATTTACCAAACATGTTTATTACATTACGTATTTAAATTACATAATGGTTTTAGTTGTGAAATAAACTCATCAAATTGCGGAATATTCATTTGTTGCGCTGAATCTGATAATGCTACGGCTGGATCAGGATGTACTTCAGCCATTACACCATCAGCTCCAATTGCTAAGGCTGCCTTCGCCGTTGGCAGTAACAAATCACGACGACCTGTTGAATGAGTAACATCTACAAACACAGGCAAATGTGTTTCTTTCTTTAAAATTGGAACGGCTGAAATATCAAGCGTATTACGCGTAGCACGCTCATACGTACGAATACCACGTTCACATAAAATAATTTGGTCATTTCCTCTTGAGATAATATATTCAGCAGCATTGATAAATTCATCAATGGTTGCGGCTAATCCTCGTTTTAATAGTACTGGCTTGTTTACGGAGCCTGCTGCTTTTAATAATTCAAAGTTCTGCATGTTACGCGCACCAATTTGGATAACATCAATATAATCTAGAGCTGTTTCAATATCTGCTGGGTTTACAATTTCACTAATAACAGCCATATCATATTGGTCTGCTACTTTCTTTAAAATTTTCAACCCTTCTAATCCTAGCCCTTGGAAATCATATGGAGATGTTCTTGGTTTATACGCACCACCACGCAACAGCTTTACTCCTTGTTTTTTAGCCGCTGCTGCTACTTCAGCTACTTGTTCGTAGCTTTCTACTGAACAAGGACCAATAATGAAGTGCTGACTTCCATTGCCAATTTTTTCACCTTTTATATCTACAATTGTATTTTCAGCTTTTTTCTTTCTAGAAACAAGCAATGCTTTGCGGTGATCATCATGCTGTAATTCAAGGTTTGCTTTAAAAATCTCTTTAAAAATATGTTGCAACGTAGATGTTTCAAACGGTCCATTGTTGTTCTCTTGAATTAAATCAAGCATAGCACGCTCACGTACTGGATCAAAGCGGTTCGTTCCCTGCACTTCTTTTAGCTTACCAACTTCTTGCACAAGCTGCCCCCGCTTATTAATAAGGTTTAGAATCTGTAAATTCAACTCATCAATTTGAGTACGTAATTCTGTTAACTTTGGATTCGACATATCATCCATTCCTCTCCATAATTACTTATTAAAAACATTTTTTACATTTAACTCTCATTATATTAGCTTATATGCATTTATGAATGATCTCACTAAATTGAAATGTGTTTGATAAGTGAATAGATCTTGATATGTTTAACAAAGAAGTGGATAACAAAAGATAAACATCTTGAGGCCCCCTTTTACAAGAGGAGAAGAGGTAAAAATATCTATATAAAAAATGCGACTCAGCTCATCTAAGCAACTCTTCTCTCTACTCAACTAATCTCGACTAACTTCACGATATAAGCTATCCACTACTGAACTAACGTTAAAAGTGAAAAACTTCTTCTAGAAGCTTCTAGCCTGTTCTTTCAATGAACAGCTTGCAAAGATAGGATAGCACTTTTGTAAAAACATTTCAACAATTTAAAAGAACACACGTTATCACTGCTCTCTCCCTTCCTCCATTGATTCATGAGTATGCCACCCTTGAGATTAAACTCTTTTTTGAGAGCGAGTAATGAAGAACATAAAGGAAATAAAGAAGACTTTGCCCTTCAAGTTCTATGCAAACAAGAAGGGCAAAGTCCGTTATGATACATCGCTTATTTATTTAATTGATTAGCTAATTCACTTTTAGTAATGCGCCAATGTGATTCATGCCACTTTACGTTTCCTTGGTTAAACAGAAACACCTGTGGTGACTCATGCTTTATATTGTATTCTTCTGCTATATCATTTGAAAGTGGTCTTGCTTCTTGAACATGCAAGTAGTAAGAAGGAATGTGTTGATTTTCCTCTACATAGCTTTTAAACTCCTCATATGCCGCGCTGCTAATTGGGCACGTTATACTATGTTTTAAGAATAAAAATGTTTCGTTATCTTTTATAACTTGATTAAATTCTTCTCTAGTTGAAATTTTCTTCATACTATTCTCTTCCTTTCAAACAGCTTTTGTTTACTGTCTATCACTATAACATGATAAATAAAAAGGCTCACTCTTAACGTTTACACCTCTTCACTTTTCTACAGAAAAGGAAGGAAAGAACAAACTTTTAGTGAGCCACCTGTCTTATTTTGTTACATTCTCTTCAAATTCTTGCAATGCTTGCTGTGTTTCTTGCAACTTCTTTTGCACATCGCCTTGTTGTTCAATATGCTGACTTTCTACTTCGTCCTCTAATATATCTAAGCTTGGCTGTGGTAGTTCTTCTTGTTCTGCTTCTTTTTTACCAATAGACTTAATTTTATTTACAACTTGAGCAGATTGCTCTGAGAATGCTTGAGATAAGTCGGTAGTTTTGTCTTTGGCTGTATTAGCAATTTGCTCAGTTTTTAACCTTACAAACGTTGCTTGTTCATTTAAGTCTGAACGTAACTCTTTACCTGCTTTCGGTGCAAGTAACAAAGCAGTTGCTGCTCCTACCACTCCACCTAGGATTGATCCGAGTAAAAAATCCTTGCTACTTAAACCTTCTTTTTCTTTACCCATGAAAACTCCTCCTCATCAAAATAAATTAAGAGTACGACCTCGATCGTTTCATTTGTGATTCTACAGGTTCTCTAAGCTCAACTTGCTCGTCTGTCCCTTCATTTTGCTGCTTTTTTGCTTTAATGCGACCCCAAATGTCCAAAGCAACGTTACTCCACTGTATTACTTGCGCAACGCTTTCTTTGTTTGCTTCTACTTTTTGCGTAACACTGTTAGAAACATTTTTAATGGATTTATTCAAATCATGAATAGAATCCCCGACATCTTTAACTGAGTCCACAACCACATTTAAGGACTCTGATTTCCGTTGAATGTCTTCTGCTAGAAGATTTGTTTTATGTAATAATGCAGTTGTTTCGGTTGTAATGCCAGTCATTTGTTTCTCAAGCCCAGTAAGTGTACCCCCCACTGAGTCTAATGTTTGCTGAACAGACTTTAATGTTTTTGAAATAGAAATAACGAGATAGAGAAATGCAATCGCAGCTACTGCTGCACTTAGATATAAAATAATGATCATCAGGTTGATGACACCTCCAATTAGTCTTGTTGTTACAAAACGATACCCGTTGTTAACAAAAATCAAACATCGTTAGCCGTATATGATTAGAGGCTCGATTTTATAGACTATGTAAACATTGAATGTATTACATGTATTACCTTGTTTTCGTTAAAGTATAACGTAATTCCTTTAAATGTTGAAATATTATGTTTTTTACTAAAAGTCATATATAATAATCTACAGTATTGATGATACATTAGGAGGCATACAAAATGAAAGACCCTAGAATTCAAAAATTAGCAAAAAATCTAATTAATTACTCCATTCGTCTTCAAAAAGGTGAAAAAGTATTAATTGAAAATTTTGGTCTTCAACGTGAGCTTGTAACTGCTTTAGTGAACGAAGCTTATGAAGCTGGAGGCTATCCATTTGTTCTTTTAAAAGATCATGCAGTAGACCGTTCTCTTTTAAACGGTGCTCAAGAGGAGCAATTTAATATGATTGCTGAATTTGAAGCAAACGTTATGAGCAACATGGATGCTTACATAGGACTTCGATCTGGTGAAAACATTTTTGAACAATCAGATGTACCAAGCGATAAAATGGCACTCTATGGGAACACAGTTGGGAAAAAAGTACATAGAGACATTCGTGTTCCAAAAACAAAATGGGTTGTGTTACGTTATCCAAATGCTTCAATGGCTCAACTGGCAAAAATGAGCACAGAAGCCTTTGAGGATTTCTACTTTGACGTTTGTAACTTAGATTATAGCAAAATGTCAAAAGCAATGGATGGCCTTGTTGCTTTAATGAATAAAACAGATCGAGTTCGCATTACAGGAGAAGGAACAGATCTTACTTTCTCAATCAAGGATATTCCGTCTGTCAAATGTGCAGGAGAAATGAACATTCCAGACGGCGAAGTCTATACAGCTCCTGTCCGTGAATCTGTAAACGGGACCATTACTTATAATACTCCTTCACCTTATCATGGTTTCACCTTCGAAAATGTAAAACTAACATTTAAAGATGGTAAAATCGTAGAAGCAACGGCTAATGACACAGATCGCATTAATAAAATCTTTGATACAGACGAGGGAGCTAGATACATTGGTGAGTTTGCAATTGGGGTAAATCCTTATATTCAACATCCAATGCAAGATATTCTGTTTGATGAGAAAATTGATGGTAGCTTCCACTTTACTCCTGGTGAATGCTATGAAGACACGAACAACGGAAATAAATCAAATATCCATTGGGATATGGTAATGATTCAACGTCCTGAATATGGAGGAGGAGAAATTTACTTTGATGACGTATTAATTCGTAAAGATGGACGATTCGTCATTTCAGAATTAGAACCTCTTAATCCTGAGAATTTAAAATAAAAAATCCCCCACGTTTAACTCCATTGTATAAATGAAGTTAAACGTGAAAGGGATTATTGTAAGCTTTGCCAACTGGTGCACTTTTTGCTCCTTTTGACAAAGCTTTTATTTAAATTGTGTTTTGATATAACTCTTCAAACTTTTGGATATCTCCTGCACCCATAAACACAAGCACAGCATCCTCATGTTCTTTCAGAATTTCAACGTTTTGCTCGCCAATTAGCTCGGCACCACTAATCTTTTCGCGTAAATCTTCAATTGTTAATTTACCTTGATGCTCACGAGCTGAACCAAAGATATTACATAAATAAACTTTATCAGCTTTTTGTAAGCTTTCTGCAAAGTTCTCTAAAAACGTCTGTGTTCGTGTAAATGTATGTGGTTGAAAGACCGCTACTATTTCACGCTCTGGATACTTTTGACGAGTTGCAGAAATGGTTGCCGTAATTTCAGTTGGATGATGAGCATAATCATCGATTAGTACTTGTGTTCCAACTGTCTTTTCACTAAAGCGACGCTTTACACCTTTGTATGTTTGTAATTGTGCTTGAATCACTTCAACGTCAATTTCTTCATAATGACAAATTGCAATTACTGCTAATGCATTTAAAATATTATGATCTCCGTAACCTGGTATCTCAAATGATGCAAAAAATGTGTTTCTCACAAATACATCAAAGGCTGTACCCGTTGTACTTTTTACAATGTTTCGAGCTTGAAAATCGTTCTCTGCTCCAAGTCCATAGTATAAAACAGGTACTTTTGCTTGGATTTTCTGTAAATGTTCATCGTCTCCACAAGCAATGATACCTTTTTTCACTTGAAGTGCCATCTCTTGAAATGCACTAAACACATCTTCAACGCTTGTAAAGTAATCTGGATGATCAAAATCAATGTTTGTCATAATTGCATAGTCAGGAGTATAGGACAAGAAATGGCGACGGTACTCACATGCTTCAAATGCAAAATACGTTCCATTGTCTACGCCTCTACCTGTACCATCTCCAATAAGATAAGAAGTAGGCTGGCCACCTTGCATCACATGTGCGAGTAAACCTGTTGTTGATGTTTTTCCATGAGCTCCTGTTACCGCTACACTTGTATAACGTTTCATAAAGTCGCCTAAAAAGCGATGATAACGAATAACCTCAACACCTAATTCATTTGCCGCTACAATCTCTTCATGTGTATCAGGGAACGCATTTCCTGCAATCAAAGTCATGCCTGTCTTAATATTGTCTTTATCAAATGGTAAAACGCTAATGCCTCTTTGTTCTAGTGCTTTTTGTGTAAAGATTTCTTTTTCGATATCTGATCCTTGAACCTGAAAGTTCATATCGTGTAAAATTTGTGCTAATGCACTCATTCCTGCACCTTTAATTCCAACAAAATGGTAAACTGTCATATAAAGAACCTCCAACATTCGTCTATCTGTAAGACAGTATATGACGGTTATTTAGAATTGCTCTTATCAACATATGTAAATAATGTATACGCGTCAATAACGATTGTTTATTATAGCATTGATACTCTGATGACACCATGGATTCATATACATGTAAATATGTCCAATTTCAATCATCTTCTCTTTTAGTATCTCCATTTACTACATACTCTATTGCATACATTTTAAAAAATGTGCGCCACGATGGCTTTTCCATTTGTAATTGCGTACACATAAACCGATGATGTAACTCGGTTATTACACATGTTGTATTGTCTACATATAATAGACGAGAGCTAACTAACACATCATATCCAATCGATTTTATTTTTCGAACCCATAGTATCTTACCTTGCTTAACTTCTGTAAATCTCCCTCTTACATCTTTGATGATTGTGGGCTCATTTGTCAATGGATTATATCCTTTTACGAAAAATGAATCAGGTACTTTTGACACATAAACAGGCTCCCACACACTCGTCAAAAATAGCGCTAATTGAATAAAAAAGGGCTCTTGTTTCTCATGCTTGTTTTCATCTAAAAAAACATGCAACATTGTTTTACCTTGTATCGTCACGTAATCAAAAGCAAACCAATCGTAAAAAGTCTCTTCTAATTCGCTTGTAAGTGTTTGATTATGAGGAAATCCAACTTTTTCACGAAATAAATAACTTGCTCTTACTTTTTCTCGAATGTTTGCATATCTTTTCACAAAAGACAAAACTTGGCTGTAAAAATGGATAATACCGTCGTCTGCTTGTGCTTGTTTTTGCTCACGAATGCTTGAAAAGTGTACAATCTTTCTTTCATCTTTCATCCTCGATCACCTATTGACCAGTATCTTTTTAAATATGCACGAGAGAAAGAGCCTATCTGTGTTTGAGTCACTCCACTTTTTCTAAACGAGGGTTTGGTCGATAACGTCTTCCTGCTTTTGCAACATGGTTACCATTTAATAAGACATTATCTCCGGTAAAGCCAATATGAATTTTTAGTAAGCTACTGCCAACTCCATACATATCAACTGGTACATGTCTTTCTTCAAACTTAGAAATCCGTTCTTCTGTAAACCCACCACTTACGACAATCTTGACATGATTGAATCCTTCTTGATCCAATGCTTCTCTCAGTGCAAAAATTAGTTCTGCATTCACCCCTCGAGGGTCGAACGTTCCTAACACTTCTGGATGTCTAACAAAATGTTGATCAATCATTGTCCGCGATGTGTCTACACGAACTGCTTTTAGCTTGTCACCAAATTCTCTTGCTACTTTCAATGCATCTGTAATCACATCGTTGTTGTAGTCAACAAGAACAATTAGTTCATCATTTGGAAACTTAGCATGATAAGCTTTTGTCGCCTCTACAATATCGCCATTAAATAGCTGAATAAGTGCATGAGGCATTGTACCCATACCTTGCTTGCCCCACCATTCATTCATCGCATGAGTAGCTTGAGCAGTAGAGCCCCCCATGTAGGCTGCATATCCATCTCCCGATTGCTGTGTGAAGTGATCATCTCGATCTCCCATAAAGATAACAGGCTTTTTTCCAGCCGCCTTTACGACGTTATACACATTTGTCGCAACAGATGTACGACGCGCTAAAATTCCATCAATTACACCTTCTAAAAACCCGAAGTTTTGATAAGGTCCAGTGATGGTTAAAACGGTCTCAAATGGTTTAATTTTATCTCCATCTTTTAACGAATAAATTTCTAAGTCTTCCGGCTTATCGGCATAGGCTTTAATTAATGCAATAACTTCATCTGTCCCACATAAAACAGCATGGTCTTTTTGAAAAAATTGCATTGTTACAATATTATCAGTCTTAAACTCTTTGACAATTTCTTTTGTTTTAAGAAAATAAACAGCTGAAAACCAACCTTCTTTTACACGGTCATCAAATTTAAACGTTCGATTTGTCAGACGTTTAATCTTACCTTGTAGTTTTAACTCTATTTCCTTCATTCCCTAAACTCCCTTTATTTATAAATCCATTCTTAATACCTGACATATCCCCATAACAATAATAAGCTAAAACCAATGATCATGCTTTAGCTAATAAGTGCGAAACAATTATACAATCTATATGAATGAACTTTTACTTATCTTTACATATAGTAAATCATTTTAAACATAATGACAAACCTTTTAAAAAAGGCAGCAATCTTGAAGCTTATTATATAAATTGGTTTAGAAAATTTAACATGATAAAAGAGCTTTTATGTCATACCCCCTAACCTTTGAGAGATGTTAAGAGGCCTAGGTAACGATTTATGAACGGATCTCTTTTTATGAAAATGATGTACCATCATGATGAAGTTAATTGATATCACAATAAAAGAGGTTAATCTATTGTGGTCTTCATTCACCTTAATAGATTAACCCATTCTTTTATTATTCTTATAAGATTCATGAACTATGAATCTCTTGTAAGTCGCCCTCTGTAATTAATACATCTCTTGGTTTACTTCCTCTTGCTTCAGAAATAATGCCTTGTTCTTCCATCATGTCAATAAGTCGTGCTGCACGGTTATATCCAATGCGAAAGCGACGTTGCAAACTTGAAGTAGATGCTCCACCTTGCTCTAACACATATTCACATGCTTCATAAAAAAGCTCATCCTCTTCTTGAGAAAGCGATGTTTGATTTTTTGTCAGTAATTCCTCTTGGCTAAACAAGTAGGTAGGTTTTTGCTGTGATTTCACGTGAGCCACTACATTGTCGATTTCTTCATCTGAAACAAAGTTCCCTTGAACACGAACGGTTTTAGAAGATCCATTTTCTAAAAGTAGCATGTCTCCCCTACCTAGTAGTTTTTCAGCTCCACCCGTATCAATAATCGTACGAGAATCTACTTGTGAAGAGACTGAAAATGCAACTCGTGTTGGAACATTCGCTTTAATTAAACCTGTGATTACATCCACTGATGGGCGTTGCGTAGCCAGCAATAGATGAATACCACATGCACGTGCTTTTTGCGCAATGCGACAAATCGCTTCTTCTACTTCCCCTGGTGAAACCATCATTAAGTCAGCTAACTCATCAATAATAATAACGAGGTAAGGAAGCTCCCCACTTTTTTCATTATGAGCACGAACACGCTCATTGTATTTTGTAATATCACGTACACCTGTGTGAGCAAACAGTTCATAACGACGTTCCATCTCTTCAACTGCCCACTTTAAAGCAGCTGTAGCCGCTTTTGCATCGGTAATAACAGGACTGACTAAGTGAGGAATACCATTATAAGGAGCTAATTCCACCATCTTTGGATCGATGAGCATTAGCTTTACTTCATGAGGAGCTGCTTTGTACAACAAGCTCACAATAACTGTATTAATACATACACTTTTTCCAGATCCTGTTGCCCCTGCAATTAGCCCATGTGGCATTTTATTTAAATCTGTTACAACTGGATCACCCGAAATATCTAACCCTAATGCAACAGTTAATGGGGACTGACTTTGATTAAAAGCTGGACTTCTTAAAATCTCTCTCAATAAAACAGGCTTGCTATGGCGATTAGGGACTTCAATTCCGATTGTATTTTTCCCAGGAATCGGCGCTTCAATCCTAATATCACGCGCCGCTAAACTTAACTTAATATCATCTGTTAAGTTTGTAATTTTATTAACTTTCACACCTGGCTCGGGCTGCACTTCAAACCTTGTTACAGTAGGCCCTTGTGTCACATTCACTACTTTCGCACGTACGTTAAAGTTTTTTAATGTTATGTCAAGCAACTCTCGCTGATCCTCTAACCACTGATTGTCATCTTCCATTTTAGCTGGTGGGATATTAAGCAAGTTCATGGAAGGAAATCTATAATTTCCTTGTTGAGGTTGCGTTAATTCCGGTTTTTTTTCGATTTGCTTCTGTTCCATTTTTCGACGATCCTTCTTTAACATCATGACATTGTAAGGTACATAACGCCTTGATGGATTTGATCGTTCTTCCTGTTTTTCTTCTTGCTTTTCTTCTTGCTGTTCTACATCAACACTAGACGCGTTCTCAAAAAGTAAAGCAGGTGCTGATTCTTTTTCATTGTAAATTTTTTCTTCTTTTACTTCTTCCACTTGTTGAATTGGTGCGCTCTCTTGTACAGAACTAGCCGGTTCTGTAT